>CBDBQC010000004.1:0-1053205 GCA_965209205.1 Dehalococcoidia bacterium | reverse complement strand
GTGCGCAAGGCCCTGAACCACGCGATCGACAAGCAGGCGATCATCGACAACCTGATGACCGGCGAGGAGGGCTTCTCGTACACCGGCTGGCGGGGGAGCGCCTACTACCCGCAGGCAGCGCTTGAGGCGATCGGCCCGTACGAGTACGACCCCGATCTCGCGCGGGCGCTGCTCGCCGAGGCCGGCTACCCGGACGGGTTCTCGACGCCGTTCCACTTCGGCATCGGCCACATTCCGACCGAGCCCCAGGTGGCGCTGGTCATTCAGCAGGATCTGGCGGCCGTCGGCGTGGAGCTCGACATGCGCTCGTACCCGGCCAGCGAGTTCTTCGCCATGATGCGCACCAAGGAGCAACCCGGGATCTACTTCTTCCATAACGGGGCCATCTATGAGCCGGACGTCATGATCGCCTCACAGATCGCTCCCGACGAGGGAGGGACCTACGCGATCCAGGTGAACCCGGAGCTCGACGAGCTGCGTGATCGCACGCGGACCGCGCTCGACCCGGACGACCGGGCCCAGGCGATCGAGGACCTCTACGTCGCGCACTACAAGATCGCGTCCTACGTCTACCTGACGGAGCGCTTCGCGTTTCACGCGACGACCTCAAACGTGGAGTGGCCGCTCGGCCCCGCGCAGATCGCCGACATGCACAACGCCCACCAGGCCAACGTCCTGGCGACCTAGGAGGGCCAAGCGAACGCGCTAATCGGACGCAACCGGAGCCGCCGCCGCAAGGCGGCGGCTCTGCGCGCGACCCCGGCCGGCCCCGCGCGGATCGCCGGCAGGCGCGAGGCGTAGCAGATCAACGTCCTGCCGACCTAGACTGGGGCGGCCGGCGCGGAGGCGCGGGGCGCAGCCGCCGTCCGGCGAGTAGCGGGGATCGCGATGCAGTTCTGGAACTTCCTCGTCGTGCGTCTGCTGCAGGCGATCGTGGTCATCTTCATCGTCGTCAGTCTCGTCTTCCTCGTCTCGCGGCTGGTGGGCAACCCCGAGCAGTTCCTCGCCGGGCCGGACGCGACGGAGGAGGACCTCGTCGCCATCGAGGAGCGCTTCGGCCTCAACGACCCGATCATCGTGCAGTACGGCAACTTCCTGGCCGATCTCCTCCGGGGCGACTTCGGGCATTCCTGGATGGGCGGCGGCGTCTCGGCGATCGAATCGATCGGTGATCGGGCCTGGAACACGTTCAAGCTGGGCATCGCGGCGCTCGCCTTCGCGATCGTGACGGCGGTCCCGCTGGGCGTGGCCGCCGCCCTGCGCCGCGGCGGCATCGTCGATTGGCTGGCGCGGGCGCTGGCCGTCGTGGGGCAGGCGGTGCCCGGCTTCTGGCTGGGCCTGATGATGATCTTCTTCTTCGCCGTGCGGCTGGACCTGGTGCCCACCGGCGGCGCGGCGGGCTGGCAGTCGTTGATCCTGCCGGCGATCTCGCTGGGCATGCTGGAGATGGCCGCGATCATGCGGCTCACGCGCTCGGGGATGATCGAGGTCATGGACACCGATTTCATCCGCACGGCCCGCGCCAAGGGCCTGCCCGAGCGCACGGTGATCGTGCGGCACGGGCTGCGCCACGCCATGCTGCCCGTCGTCACGATCCTGGGCATCGGCATGGGCCGGCTGATCGCCGGCTCGGTGATCATTGAGGTCGTCTTCGCCTGGCCCGGCGTGGGGCGGCTGATCATCGACTCCATCGTGCGCTCCGATTACCCGATGGTGCAGGCCGCGATCATCGTGCTGGCGGCGTCGATCTCGCTGGCCAACGTGCTCGTCGACCTCTCCTACCGCTTCATCGACCCGCGCATCCGGGTGGGGTCGCTCTGATGGCGCAGGATGCAACCGCCGCGCTCGCCCCGCCGGTGTTCGAACGCCGCCGGCGCCGCAACTGGCGGCGCTACGCCGGGCTCTCCCTGCCCGCCACCGTTGCCCTGGTGTTCGTCGTCTGCGGCGCCTTCGCGGGGATCCTCGCCCCCGACGATCCCAACTTCATCGTGCTCCCCGAGCGGTTCCAGCCGCCCGTCTTCAGCGGCGGCACGTGGGATCACGCCCTCGGCACCGACGACCTGGGCCGGGACATCCTCAGCCGCATCCTGCACGGCGCCCAGGTCTCGCTCATCGTCGTGGTCACCGTGGTGCCCGGGGCGGCCATCATCGGCACGCTGATCGGCCTGGTGTCGGGCTGGCGGGGCGGCCTCACCGGGAGCCTGTTGATGCGGCTGACGGACATCCAACTGGCGCTGCCGTCGATCCTCTTCGCGGTCTTCCTGGGCAGCGTCCTGGGCCCCAGCCTGCGCAACGTGATCATCATCCTGCTGATTTGGACCTGGTCGCCCTACGCCCGCCTGGTGCGGGCGGAGACGATCTCGCTGCGCGAGCGCGACTTCGTGACCGCCTCGCGCGCGGTTGGCGGGGGCGGCGTCTGGATCATGCGCAAGCACCTGTTCCCCAACCTGATCAACACCGTCGTGGTCATCATGACGCTGGAGGTCGCGATCGTGATCCTGGCCGAGGCGGCGCTGAGCTTCCTGGGCGTCGGCGTGCCGCCCGGCACGCCCTCCTGGGGCGCGATGATCACCGAGGCCCGCAACTACATGGTCCAGGCTTGGTGGGCGATCTGGCTACCGGGCATCGCGCTGATGGTCGTCTCGTTCACCGGCAACCTGATGGGCGACTGGCTGCGCGACGCCCTCGATCCGCGCCTGCGCAACCTGCGCTAGTCGGAGGCCCCCGCGATCGCGGGGGCGTGGGGCCGCGTCCAGCCGCGCGCGCGGCCGCCCAGCAGCGCCGCCGCGCCCACCAGCAGCAGGATCGCCGACACCCAGAACACCGTCTCCACGTCGATCGCCGAGGCGACGAAGCCCAGCCCCACGCCCGCGATCAGCTGGCCCAGGTCCCACGCCACTTGGAAGATGGCCGCCGCGCCGCCGCGCTGTCCCGCCCCCACCCGGTCGATCGCCAGCGCCAGCATCGTCGGGTGCACCGCCGCGAAGCCCAGACCGGCGACTCCCCCGGCCAGCAGCATCTCCGCGGTGTTCTGCGCCTGCGTCAGGATCAGCATCCCGCCGGCCGCCACGATCAGGCCCAGCAGCGCGATGGGCACGCGCCCCACGCGGTCCGAGACGCGCCCCGCTGTGGGCCGCGCCAGCACCGTCGTGACACCCATGATGAGGAAGAACAGCCCCACGTTGCCCAGATCGCGGTCCTTGCCCAGCAGCGGCAGAAACGTCGCCGCCGCCGACCAGGCGAAGGTGAAGGTCAGGAAGACGGTCATCGGGAACAGCGCCCCGCGGGGGAACAGGGTGGGCCGCGGGCCCGTGCCGGCCGGCGCGCCCGCCGGCTCCTGCACGCCGATCGTGAAGAGCAGTGTCGCGAGGGCCGTCGCCGCCGAGACGATGAACACCGCGTCGAAGCCCCACGCGCCGGCGATCAGCACGCCCAGGGCCGGCATCGTGATCTGCGCGCCAGAGGCGGCCATCCCGTAGACGCCCAGTCCCTCGCCCCGGCGCGACGGCGGGATCAACTCCGCCGCCAGCGACGTCGCCGGGGTCGGCCACAGGGCCATGCCGATGCCCTGCACGATCCGCAGCGCCAGCAGCGACCACACGTCCTGCGAGAACACCATCAAGAACAGCGCCAGCGCGAAGACCACCGTGCCCAGCCGCATCAGGCGCAGGCGCCGGCCCTCGTCGCACCAGCGCCCCACGTGCGGGCGGATCAGCAGCGGCAGCAGCCCGAAGGCCCCCACCACCAGCCCCACCTGCCACTCCGCGCCGCCGATCTCGTCGATGTAGTCGGGCAGCACCGACAGCAGGTACATGAAGCTCGCGAAGAAGCTGAACGTCCCCACCGTCGTGAGGACGTAGTCGCGGGTGAACAGCGGCGGACGGCCGGGCGGTGGTTCGGTCACCGGGGCAGTATCGCCCATCGCGCGTGCCGGGGTCTGCCCGTCGTCACCGTGGCGCCTATCCCCCCCAGCCGCCGCTGAGCGGGAAGAACTGCCCCGTCTGGAAGCGGTTGCCCCCGTCGAGCAGCGACGCGCAGAAGTGCGCGACCTCGTCGGGCCGCCCCAGCCGGCGCATGGGCACGCGCGACTCGATCTTCGCGCGGATGGCCGGGTCGTCGGCGCCGGTGGCCGCCCGGAAGCCCGGGTAGTCGAGGTAGTTCGTCCCAATCGCGTTGACCGTCACCCCCTGCTTCGCGACCCGCAGCGCCGCGTTCCGGACCAGCATGTTGGCGGCCGCCCGCGTCGCGCTGTAGAGCGCCGCCGCCGGCGTCGGGCTGGCCCCGCTGGCGCTCGTCACGATCACCACCTGCCCCCCGCCCCGCTCGACCAGCACCGGCAGCAGCGCCTGTAGCGCGTGCAGCGTCGATTCGACGTTGAGCGCCGTCAGCTCGCGCAGATCCTCGACGCTGGCCTGGAAGACGTCGCCGGTGATGATCCGCCCCGTGCGGATGCAGGCCGCGTCGAGCCGGCCGAAGCGCGCGAGCGCCGCCTCGATCAGCGCCGGCACCGTCTCCGCCCGCGTCAGGTCGGCCGTCCCGGTCAGCGCCTCGACCCCCGCCCCGGCCGCGACGACCTCGTCGACCAGGCCCTCGGCCGGCTCGCTGAGCACCAGGTCGTGCTCGCGCGCCGCCAGCGTGCGCGCCAGGTCGGGCCCCAGGTGCGTATTGGCGTCGGCGATGATCGCGACTCGTCGGGACATGAGACCTCCTCAGCGCTGCTCGCGCGCCGGCGTACGGCAGCGGCCGGCCCCGTTAGGGGCGGTACGTGGGCCCGACGCCGGGCCCGAGTTGCGTCTTGATCACGCCCTGCGCCATGTCCACGAAGTCGCAGAGGATGGCGCGCGTGTCGCGCGGGTCGATCAGGTCCAGGCCGCTGGCCTCGGCGGTGCGGAAGGGCGAGGTCAATTGGCGCAGCCCGTCCTCGATCTCCGCGCGCTTGGCGTCGGGGTCGGGCGCTTCGGCGATGACGCGCCGGAAGGCGGCGTCGGTGCCGCCCTCGATGTGCATCGACCCCCAGCGTCCCGAGACCCAGGCGTAGCGGCGGTAGAGGTGCGGCCCCGCGCGGTACTGGATGCCGCCGGCCAGGCCGAACGTCCGCCGCAGGATGATCGACACCCAGGGCATGCGGCTCTGCAGCATGGCGTGCATCAGCCGCGCGCCGGCCCGCTCGACGCCCTGCTTCTCCGACTCCACGCCCACCTGGAAGCCCGGTTCGTCGAGCAGGATCACCAGGGGGATGTGGAACGTGTCGCAGAGTTGCACCAGGCGGGTCGACTTCTCGGCCCCGGCCGTGTCCATCGAGCCGCCGTTGCGCTTGGGGTTGCTCGTGATCACGCCGATCGGGTAGCCGTGGATCCGCGCCAGGCCGATGACGCGGGAGCGCCCGTAGTCGGGGGCGATCTCGAAGAACGATCCCTTGTCGAACACGCCCTCGATCATCACGTAGGGGTCGTAGACCCTGCGGATGTCGCGCGGGACCAGCGAGAGCAGGCGCTCGTCGCGGCGGTTCGGGTCGTCCGAGGTGTCGCCGCGCGGGGGCATCTGCCAGACGTTGTCGGGCAGGTAGCTGAGGAAGCGCTTGACCTGCTCGATCGCGTCGGCCTCGCTCTCCGCCGCGTTGTCGACGACGCCGCTCCCGCGGGTGTGGATGCGCCAGCCGCCGAGGTCCTCCTTGTCGATCTCGATGCCCAGCGCCGCCTTGACGACCGGCGGCCCGCCGGGGAAGACCTGCCCCGTGCCCTTGGCCATGACGCTGAAGTGGGCCAGCGGCGGCAGGGGCGCCGCGCCGCCCGCCGCCGGCCCCAACACGACCGACACGACCGGCGCCAGGCTGAGCAGGTTCGAGACGCTCTCGGCGTACTCGGGGCCGTCGGGGATGTAGGTGCGGCCCAACTCGTTGTACTCGTTCACGCTGCCCCCGGCGGTGTCGATCAGGAAGACCGCCGGCAGCCGCAACTGCGCCGCATCGGGGTGCCCGTGCCCGATATCGACGCCGCCATCGTCATCGTGGCCGCTGGCGCCGCGGACCGAGAAGTCCGTCGCCTGCAGCCAGACGCGGCGCCCGTTGACCTTCGCGACGCCCCGCAGCCGGCTGCCGGGCGTGAACGCGGTCAGGTTGCCCTCGGCGTCGTACTGGGCGTGCCCGGCCAGCTTGCCCATCTGCTGGAAGGAGCCGGGATCGACGAGCAGGTCCAGCCGCTCGCGCACGAGGAGCTTGCCCCGTTTGCGCTGCCGCGCGATCCCCTCCGGGCCGCCCATCGCCTCGGCCATCGCGTGACGGCGGCGGAGCTCATCGACTTCGGGTTGCCAGACCATGGTGCTGCCTTTCGGGGGGTGCGGGCCGGGGCGGGTCCACGGTACCGGCCCCCATGATCCGTCGCCAGCGCTCCCCAGCGGCGACGCCCCGCTACACTCGGCCCGACGCCCGGGAGGAGCCCGCATGGACACCACGACGCCCCGCCCCCTCGGCCGCAGCGGCCTCCGCGTCACGCCGCTCGGCTTCGGGGCCGCCACGATCTCCCGGCCGACGGTGACCGACGAGGTCGCCCTTGCCACTGTGCGCGAGGCCTGGGACCGCGGCGTGCGCTTCTTCGACACCGCGCCCTGGTACGGCATCGGCCGCTCCGAGCGGCGCCTCGGGCTGGCCCTCGGGGCCCTGGAGGCCCGCGACGAATTCCTGCTCAACACCAAGGTCGGCAAGTGGCTCGTGCCCGAGCCCGTGGCGCGACGAGAGCCGCAAGACGCTCACGCCCGACGGCTCGCCCCGCACCCCGCGCGACGCCCGCAGCGGCTTCCGCATCGCATTCGAGTACACCTACGACGCCATCCACGCGCAGCACTACGACTCGCGCCAGCGCCTCGGCTTGGCAGCGGTTGACAGCCTCACGATCCACGACCTCGACTGGGGCTACCACGACGCCGACCAGATGGCCGTTCACCTGCGCGAGCTCTCCCGCGCGGGCGGCGGCGGCGCCCGCGCCCTGGAGGAGTTGCGCGCGGCCGGCGCCATCCGCGCTATCGGCGTCGGCTGCAACCTGCAGACGCAGAACGCCCAGAGCTGGCTCGACGACAGCCACGAGGACCTCTACGAGCGCCTCGTGGACATGGTCGAGATCGACTTCATCATCGTCGCCGGCGGCTACACGCTGCTCGAGCAGCGCGCCCTGCGCCGCCTCATGCCCCTCTGCGAGCGGCGCGGCATCGGCGTCGTCATCGCCTCGCCTTACGCCGGTGGCTGGCTGGCCGCGCCCGGCGACGAGCCCTACATGTACGCGCCCGCCCCGCCCGAGGTCGTGGAGCGCTCGCGGCACCTGCAGGCGACCTGCGACGCCCACGGCGTGCCGATGGCCGCCGCCGCGCTGCAGTTCCCGCTCGCCCACCCGGCCGTCGCGACGATCATCCCCGGCGCGAAGTCGCCCGCCGAGACGGCCGAGAACGCCGAGCGGCTGGCCGTCTCCATCCCCCCCGCCCTCTGGGCCGACCTCAAGGCGCAGTCCCTGATCGACCCCGCCGCTCCCACCCCGGACTGACCGCTCACACCGTTCCCGTCCCCCTCTGGTCCCCCCTCTCCATCGCTTCAGATGGAAAGGGGGTTCGGGGGTGAGGTTCCCCGCCGTGCCCGAATCGAATACATCAGCGGCGCCAGGTCGGCGGCGGCGTCGGGCAGACGCCACTCGCCGTCGCGCGCGGCGGGGACCAGCCAGGGCAGCGCCCGCCAGTAGATCGTGCGGTGCTCACGCACCCAGTCGAGGGTCAGCCCCGCGTCGATCAGCGCGGTCACGACCTCGCCCAGCCCGTGATTCCATTCGTAGTGCACCGAGTGCTCGAGCCGCGCCCCCGGGTCGGCGTAGTCGCGCGCGTCGTCCCAGCGCGACGGCTCCGCCCGCTCGAAGTAGGGGTAGCGCACGACCAGCGCCCCGTCCGGCCGCTCGTCGTCGAGCGTGGCCAGCATCGGGTGCGCCTCGACGACGTAGAAGCGCCCGCCCGGCTGCAGGCAGGCCGCCACGACCCGCGCCCAGCCGGCGATGTCGGGCAGCCAGTTCAGCGCCCCCACGCCCGTGTAGACGATGTCGAAGCGCTCATCGAGCACGCTGGGCGCGTCGTACAGCTCACTGAGGACGAAGCGCGCGTCGATGCCCAGGCGGCCCGCCAGCGACCGGGCCGTCGTGATCGCGGCTTCGGAGAAGTCGAGCCCCGTGACCCGCGCCCCCAGCATCGCCCACGAGAGCGTGTCCATGCCGAAGTGGCACTGCAGGTGCAGCAGCGTTTTGCCGCGCACGTCGCCCAGTTCGTCGATGTCGCGCT
The DNA here is from genome assembly GCA_965209205.1 of Dehalococcoidia bacterium. Taxonomy (GTDB): domain Bacteria; phylum Chloroflexota; class Dehalococcoidia; order Bin125; family Bin125; genus TK10-74A. The sequence continues at coordinate 1,044,901 of CBDBQC010000004.1, read as the reverse complement.
GGGGCAGCTTCGGGCGGCCGGCCAGCAGATCGTCCAGCCCGTAGCTGTCCGACGCCATGTGGATGGGGACGCTCTCGTCCCAGCGGGCCCGATTCGCGGCGCGAAAGGCGTCCATCGGCACGGCGACGGCCTCGCTCTCGCCCCATGGCTGCGGTGTGTCTGGTCGGGGCGGTCGAATTTGAACCGATCCTAGAACCCGATGAGGCGACGCAGAACTCCCTTGCGTTTGCCCTGGGCAGCCCGCAGCTTCTCGTCATGGCGTTCCCGAAAGCCCTCTTGAATCTCCTCAATGCGATTCTGTCGGGCCTCTCTGAGTCGAAAGGAGCTTGAGTGAGTCTCAGCAACGCCACCGACCTCTTCTTCCACGCGGAAGTGGTCGCAGACTGTGCACCATGATCTGTTCGTCCAAATGTCGAATTCAGCCCTGGGGTAGGTTCCAGAAGCGCCCGGTTCGCACTTGCAAGGAACGCGGCCGTCCTTGGCGACCTCCCTGTACGCGTCGTGGTACTCCAGCAGGCGGCGAAGCGCCTTGATCGCCTGACCGTCTCGATAGTCTTCGTCGTTCTCCAGTCTCGCTAGTTCCGCGTCCGCCTCTTCCAGAACCCAGTGATAACGCCTCCCCATCAGCTCCAACTGATTGCTGGAGTAGCCGGCTAGCTGCCGGCAAGCAGCAGCGTGCGCCTCTAGTGGCTGGCCTTCGCGATGGTCAACTTCGTCGGCGTGCTTGCGGAGAAGCGTACGGGCCACTCCCAGCTTCATTTGCGTCATCGGGCTTGCCCTCCTTCTCGAAGTACGTCGTGAACACCACCTTGGGCAACGGGTTAGTCCTTCGCGCGGAGGAGCCAACGGATGGCGTCCTGTGCGCTCTCGAACCTCTTGACCCGTCCCGCAGCGATTTCCGCGAGCGCTTCGCGCTCACCGACCTGCCACTCCGGCGTCCAGTAGTATTCCTGGCTCTTTGGATCAACGACTGGTGGCCTCCTGCCGCGTTCGTGTGTTGGCGCAGGCGATCGTCCCCACGGCGCCGCTGGCCGCACCGATGCGGTGTGTCTGGTCGGGGCGGTCGGATTTGAACCGACGACCTCTTGACCCCCAGTCAAGTGCGCTGCCGGACTGCGCCACGCCCCGAGGACACCGCTGCCGGCGTCGCGGCCCCAACGGACCGACGCCGGCGCCCCGTCATCCTAGCAACCGGCTCGCGTAGCGGCGTGCGCGGCCTGTGCATCGGGCCGGGCGTCACCCAGCGCGTCGCCCAGCGCGACCAGCGCCTGCTCAACGGTGTCCAGCCAGTCGGCCCCGCCGGCCGCCGCGTCGCCGCGCGTCTCGACGCGCAACTGCGTGCGTCCGAGACGTGCCCCCGGCGGCAGCGCGACCCGCCGCGCGGCATCGTCGAACGCCATCCCCTCGGCCAGTTGCAGCACGACGCGCCGGCCGTCGTATTGCAACGACGCCGCCCCCAGCCGCGCCGCCAGGCAGCGCAGCCGCACCGTCCGCAGCAGCGCCTCGACCGGCGCCGGCGGCTCCCCGTAGCGATCGCGCAGCCCGGCCCGCACGTGATCCACCGCCTCGGTCGTCTCCACCGCCGCGACCTCCTGGTAGGCCGCCAGCCGGCTGTTGAGGTCGCCGATGTACGACGCCGGGATGTGCGCGACCAGCGGCAGGTCGATCGATACCGTGGGCCCCCGCCGCGACGGCTGGGGCGGCCGGCCCTCCCGCGTCGCCCGCAACGCCTCCACGCTCTCGCCCAGCAGTTGCGTGTACAGCTCGAATCCCACCGCGCCGATCTGCCCGCTCTGCTCGGCCCCCAGCAGGTTGCCGGTGCCACGGATCTCCAGGTCGCGCAGCGCGATCTGGAAGCCCGCGCCCAGCTCGGTCGCGTCGAAGATCGTCTGCAGGCGCTTCTGCGCCGCCTCGCCCAGCGGGCGCGCGCGGTCGTAGAGCAGGTAGGCGTAGGCCTGCGCGGCGCTGCGGCCCACCCGGCCCCGCAGTTGGTAGAGCTGCGCCAGCCCCAGCCGCTGCGCCTGATGGATGATGATCGTGTTGACGTTGGGGATGTCCAGCCCCGACTCGATGATCGTCGTGCAGACGAGGACGTCGGCGTCGCCCGCCACGAACGACGTCATCACCTCCTCCAACTGCCCCTCGGGCATCTGCCCGTGCCCCACGACGAAGCGCCCCTCGGGCACGAGCTCCCGCAGCCAGGCCGCCACCGTCTCGATGGTGCGCACGCGGTTGTGCAGGAAGTAGACCTGACCGCCGCGCTCGATCTCGCGCAGGATCGCCTCCCGCACGACCTGGTCGTCGGTCTCCATCACGTAGGTCGTGATCGGCAGCCGCTCCTCGGGCGGCGTCTCGATGGTCGACATGTCGCGGATCGAACTCAGCGCCATGTGCAGCGTGCGCGGGATCGGCGTCGCCGACAGCGTCAGCACGTCGACCTCGCGGCGCATCCGCTTGAGCCGCTCCTTGTGCGCGACCCCGAAGCGTTGCTCCTCGTCGATCACGACCAGCCCCAACGCCTTGAACGCGACGTCGGCCTGCAGCAGCCGGTGCGTCCCGATCACCATGTCCACCGATCCGTCGGCCAGCCCGGCCAGGACGTCGCGCTGCTCGGCGGGCGTGCGGAAGCGCGAGAGCATCTCGACCCGGATCGGGAAGGCCGCCGTGCGCTCGTGCACCGTGTTGATGTGCTGCTGCGCGAGCACCGTGGTCGGCACGAGCATCGCGACCTGGCGCCCCGACGCGATCGCCTTGAAGGCCGCCCGCACCGCGACCTCGGTCTTGCCGTAGCCCACGTCGCCGACGACGATGCGGTCCATCGGCCGGTCGCGCTCCATGTCGAGCTTGACCTGGCGCAGGGCGTCGAGCTGGTCGGGCGTCTCGACGTACGGGAACGACGCCTCCAACTCCATCTGCCAGGGCGTGTCGGACCCCGCCGCGAGCCCCGGCAGCACCTCCCGCGCCGCGTAGAGTTGCAGCAACTCCCCGGCCAGCGCCCGCACCGACGCCCGCACCCGCTGCTTCGCCCGCGACCACTGCTGCGTGCCCAGCCGCGTGAGCGCCGGCGCGTGATCGCTGGGGCCGACGTAGCGCTGCAGGCGGTGCAGCTGGTCGGTCGGCACGAGCAGGCGATCCTCGTCGGCGTAGCGCAATTCCAGGTACTCTCGCTCCCGCTCGCCGACGCTCTGCCGCGCGATGCCGGTGAACCGGCCGATGCCGTGCTCGATGTGCACCACGTAGTCGCCGGGCTGCAGGTCCTCCAGGAACGACTCGTGCTGCCGGCGCGGGCGGCCCCGGCGTCGCCGCTGCTTGGCGAAGCCGAACACCTCGGTGTCCGACAGCAGCACGACGTCGCCGCCCTCGGCGGGCAGCGCCCAGCCGTGCGGGATCGAGCCGCGGATCAGCCGCACGGCGCCCGCCCCCGGCAGCGACGACAGCGCCGCCTCCTGGGCGGCCGGGATGCCCTCGCCCTCGAACAACTCCGCCAGCCGCGGCGATTGCAACGACACGATGACCGTCCGCCGCCCCTCCCCGCGCCAGCCCTGCACGCGATCCATCAGCTGCCGCAGCCGCGCCCCGAACGCCTCCACCGGCCCGAAGCGCAGCCGCCGTGCGTCTCCTGCGCCCGGCGCGGGCTCGCCGGGCGCGCCCTCGGCGGCGAAGCGCCGCAGGTCGACGCGCGGCCGGCGACCCGCCACGGCCGCGAACAGCGCCTCCGCCGTCCGATGCGGGGGCGGCAGCCCCGGTGGCACGCTGCCCCGCGCCTCGAGCGAGGCCCGCGTGCGCTCCGCCAGGTCGTCGAGTTCCTCGGCGTGGCGGCGGCACTCCTCGGCCTCCTCCCAGACCCAGCGCGTGTCGGGGGGCAGGTGCTCCCAGAGCGCGCCGCCGGCCAGGAATGCCGTCCAGAAGCCCGTGTTGACCGGCGCCTCCCCCTGCGACAGCCGCTCCAGGTCCGGCGCCAGGCCGGGCACGTCCGCCTCCGAGGGCAGCCGCGCGCTGGTCCCGTCCTCCCCAGCCGCCAGCGCCGATAGCAGGTCGGCCGCCAGCGCCCGCATCTCCGGCTCGACGCGCGCCTCGCCGGCCGGACCGAGCGACGCCGCCTCGACGCGCCCCACCGAGCGCTGCGTCGCCGGGTCGAAGCGGCGCAAGCTCTCGACCTGCGACCCGAACAGCTCGATGCGCAGCGGGAGTTCGTCGGTGGGGGCGAACACGTCGATGATGCCGCCGCGCCGCGTCAGCGTGCCCGGCCCATCGACGACCGCCTCGCGCCGGTAGCCTCCCGTGTCGAGTGCCCGCAGCAGCGCCTCGGCGTCGAGCGTGTCGCCGCGCCGCAGCGGCGCGACCGCCGCCCCCGGCCGCAGCGTGCCCTGGGCCAGCGCCTGCACGTCGGTGACGATCAACGGGCGCGACCCCGCCGCCAGCGCCGACAGCACGCGCAGCCGCTCGGCCACCGCCTCGCTCGGCGCGCGGCGGCGCTCGTAGGGCAGGCTCTCCCGCGCCGGGAACGACAGCACCGCGTCCGACGCCCCGGCCGGCAGCCACTCGCGGATCTCCTCCAGCAGGGCCCGGGCCCGCGCGGGCCGCGGCGTCACGACGACCATGGGCGCGGCGTCCGGCCCGTCGCCGTCGCCCATCCCGTACAGCGCCGCGACGACGGCCGCCTTCGCGCCGTCGGGCGCGCCCAGCGTGCGGGCGGCCGCCTCCCCGGCCGGCGGCCCGGCGCGGCGCAACTCGTCGCGCACGGCGGGCAGCAGGCCCGACAGCAGGCCGGCCCTCGTCTCGTCGATCAGCGGGTGGTCGATCAGCGTCATCCCCTGCCACGCCTCGGGCGAACGCCCCAAAGGGGCCGGCCCGAGGGCCCGCCCCTGCGATATCGCATCAGCCGGCCGCCCGCGCGGCCGCGATCGCCAGTCTACGCGGTCGGGCGGTTCGCGCGCCCCGGCGCCCGATCCTGCGGCCGCCGCTCCTCGGGCAAGGCGGGGACGCCGTTGAAGGCGTTCATCGCCGCCTCCACGCCGTCGCGCAGGATCGCGATGACCGCCTCCGCCGCCTGCGCCTCGGCCGCGCGCAGCGCCGCCCGCTCCTCCGGGATCGGGCTCGACAGCAGGTGGTCGGCCACGACGTCGGGGTGGTGCGACGGCTCGTCGTTGACGTACGGTCGTCCGACGCCGATGCGCACGCGCGGGAAGTCGAGCGCGCCGATCGTCTCCCGGATCGAGCGCATCCCCTTCTGGCCGCCGTCGCCGCCCTCACCGCGCACGCGGATGCGCCCCACCTCGATGTCCAACTCATCGACGATCAGGATCAACTGCCGCGGATGCGCGCGGTGCTGCGTCAGCAGCGATTGCACGGCGCGCCCGCTCTCGTTCATGAAGACGCGCGGCTGCGCCAGCACCACCGGCCCGAACGGCGTCGCGCCCTGCCCGCCGAGGAACAGCTTGGCCTCCTGCGTCAGCGGCAGCGCCAGGCGCTCGCTGAGCAGCCCCACGACGCGCGCGCCCGCGTTGTGCCGGTGCGTCGCGTAGCGCCCGCCCGGGTTGCCCAGCCCCACGACGATGCGCGCGTTGTAGAGCGGCCGGCCCCCGCCGGAGCGTCCGCCGCGCCGGCTGGGGAGTCGCAAGCGTGGCATCGATCTCTCCCTCGGGCCCGCCCAGGTCGCGTCCTAGGTTACGACCGTCTCCGCCGCCCGCAGCGCCGGCACGATCTCGCGCAGCAACTCGACGATGGCGTCCACGTCGGCGCGGCTGTTCTCGAGCCCGAAGCTGAGGCGCAGGCTGCCCGCCGCCGCGTCCTGGTCGACGCCCATCGCGAGCAGCACGTGGCTCGGCTCCCACGACTGCGCCGTGCAGGCGCTGCCGCTCGAGGCCGCGACGCCGGCGGTGTCGAGCGCCTCCAGCAGCGACTGCCCATCGACGCCCTCGAAGCGGACGTTGGCGTTGTTGGCCAGGCGGTCGTGCGTGGCGCCGTTGCGCACGGCGCCGGGGATCTCGTGCAGCGCCCGCCCGAAGAAGTGGTCGCGCAGGCCGCGCACGTGGCGCACGTGCAACTCGCGCTGCTGCTCGGCCAGCTCCAGCGCGACGGCCATCCCCACGATGCCGCCCGGATTCTCGGTGCCCGCGCGCCTCGCCCGTTCCTGCCCGCCGCCGGTCTGCTGCGCGAGGAACGGCGTCCCGCGTCGCAGGAAGAGCGCGCCCACGCCCTTCGGCCCGCGGAACTTATGCGCGGAGATCGACAACAGGTCGACGCCCAGCGCTCCCACGTCGAGCGGCAACTGGCCCGGCGCCTGCACGGCGTCGCTGTGCAGCGGCACGAGCCGCCCCAGCGCCGCCGCCCGATCGCGCAGCGCCGCCGCGACGGCTGCCACCGGCTGCACCGTGCCGACCTCGTTGTTGGCCAGCATCACGTTGACCAGCACCGTGCGCTCGTCGACCGCCGCCGCGACCGCCGCCGGGTCGATGCGGCCCTCGCCATCCACCTCCAGCCGCTCGATCTCGAAGCCGAAGCGCTCCAGGAACTCCAGCGTGTGCAGCACGGCGTGATGCTCGACCGCCGTCGAGACGATGCGATCGCCCACGCCCGCCAACTGCTGCGCGAAGGCCACCCCCTTCAGCGCCAGGTTGATCGACTCCGTGCCGCCGCTGGTGAAGACGACCTCGCCGGGGCGGCAGCCCAGCACCGCCGCCACGCGGTCGCGGGCGTCGTCGATCGCGGCCTGCGCCTCGCGGCCCAGGCGGTAGAGGCTGCTGGGGTTGCCGAAGCGCGCCGAGAGGTAGGGCGCCATCGCCCGCGCCACCGTGGGGTGGACGGGCGTCGTCGCCGCGTGGTCCACGTAGACGCTGGGATCCGCCACGGCCGCCCCAATCGCTCGATGCCGTTCCTGGGGCCGATCTTGGCACATCGCGCGCGGATCGCGCGCACAGTCCGTTACGCGGGCCGTCCGTCCGGACGCGAGCCCGCCCCGCCCGGGTGCAGCGACGGCTTGAGCGAGACGCTCTTGGCCAGCGCGTTCGCCGCCCGCTCGAAGCTGGGGAAGACGGGCAGCCCCGCCTCCTGCAGCGCGTCGCGCGCCTTCAGCGCCGCCGCCTCGACGTAGGACGGATGCAGCGCCGTCACGAACGGCTTGTCCGACCGCTCCCGGAAGCGCCGCAGCGATCGGATCAGCGCCGCCAGATCCTCCGGGTCGCTCTCCCAGCGCCGGGCCGCGAAGGTCGCCGAGACCTCCATCGCCACCGCGTCGACGTTGGGGTCGTCGGCCATGAGGTCGAGCAGCCGGTCGAGCGCCGCCCGGTCGGGCATGATCGTGCCCGCCATGTCGAGCGGGTTCTGGTACGACCCGCCGATCACGTTGAAGAACTCGCCCAACTGCGCGTAGGTCGACTCCGCGAAGCGCGGCACCTCCCAGCCCTCCCGGGCGAAGGCGTCGGCCAGCGCCACCGACTGCCCGCCCGTCATCGCCATCAGCGCGACCCGGCGGCCGCGCCCCGGCTTCGTGCGCTGCAGCGCGTGCACGACATCGACCATCTCGTCGAGGCTGCCGACGCTGAGCGCGCCCGCCTGCCGCACGATCGCCTCCCACACCGCCTGATCCGTCGCCAGCGCCGCCGTGTGCGACTGCGCCGCCGTCGAGCCGGCGCGCGTCTGGCCGCCCTTCCAGACGACCACCGGCTTGCGCGCCGCCGCCGCCCGCAGCGAGCGCACGAAGCGCCGCCCGTCGCGCGCGCCTTCGATGTACATGCCGATCACCCGCGTGCGTGCGTCGGCCGCGAGGTAGTCGAGGTAGTCGGCCGCCTCCAGCACGATGCCGTTGCCGAACGAGATCAGCGTGCTGCACACGACGCCGCGGGTCGCGCCGACCAGGCTGAAGTGCATCCCGTGCGTCCCGCTCTGCGAGATGAAGCCCACCTCGCCCGCCTGCCCGTGCGGCTGGTCGCGGTGGAAGCGCACGCCCAGCCGCGGGTTGTGCAGCCCCATGCAGTTCGGGCCGATCAGCGCCAGGTCGCCCTCGCGCGCCAGCGCGCCGATCTGCTCCTGCAGCGCGACCCCCTCGGCCTCCCCCGTCTCGGCGAAGCCCGACGTGAACAGCGTCACCCCGCCCACCTTCGCCGCGATACAGTCGCGCACGATGATCGGCGCGATCGTGCGCGGGACCGCGCAGACCACGTAGTCGATCGGCTCCGGGATCTCCGTCAGGCTGGCGAAGTTAGGCACGCCCAGCGCCGCGATGCCCTCGACCTCGCGCGGGTCGACCTGCACTGAGTACAGGTTGCCCGCGAACGTCTTGAGCGCGTTGAGCCACATGTAGCCCGACGCCCGCTTGTCGCCCACCACGGCGACGGCCGACGGGTTGAGCACGCGCTCCAGGCGATCGGGGGAGATCGGCATCGGGCGCTAGGCCGGCGTCAGCACGATGCGGGCGTCCACCGCGGTCGCGCCGTCGTGGCGGGCCAGGATCGGGTTCAGGTCCAGCTCCTGCACCTCGGGGTGCGCCGCCGCGAAGTCCGACAACGACAGCAGGATCGACTCCAGCGCCGGGAGGTCGGCCGGCGGCGTCCCGCGGTAGCCCTCCAGCACCGGGAAGCCCTGGATCTCGCGGATCATCTCGGCGGCGTCGTGCGGCTCCAGCGGCACGACGCGGAACGCCACGTCCTTCAGCACCTCGACCAGCACGCCGCCCAGGCCGAACATCAGCACCGGCCCGAACTGCGGGTCCTGCGTCATGCCCATGATCACCTCCGTGCCGGGCGCCGCCATCGGCTGCACCGACACGCCGGCGAACGCCTCGGCCCCCGCCGCCGCGGCCACCGCCGCCTCGATGCGCGCGTACGCCGCGGCCACGGCGCCGGCGTCGGCCAGGTCCAGCTCGACGCCGCCGATGTCGCTCTTGTGCGTGATCGTGTCCGAGATCACCTTCAGCACGACCGGGTAGCCCAGCTCCCCCGCGATCGCCGCGGCCTCGGCCGCGCTCGACGCGGCACGGGTCGGCGTGACGGGTACGCCCGCCGCGCCCAGCGCCGCCTTCGCCTCGACCTCCGACAGCAGGGTGCGGCCGGCGCCCCGCGCCGCCGCGAAGACCGTCTCCACGCTGTCGTTCGGGGCGTCGCTCACGCGCTCAGTCAAGGTGGATCCTCGCCGCTATTCCGGGCCCCGGGTGGGGCGCCGCGAAACCCGCCCGAGCCTACGGCGGCGCCGATCGGGTGTCAAAGCGGGGCCCTGATGCGCCGGCGTCCGCCGTAGTGCGGCGTTGACCGCCGTTCCCGGACGATCTTATATTTGCATAGGCGCGTGAACCGTAGCGATCGCGGCGCCGCCCCGCCCGATCGTCGCCCTGGAGAGGCCGGCCGCACCCGATGAGCGATTCCCCGTTCGACGACTACTTCGACCTCGTCGAGGCCGCCCGCGATCTGCAGATCCATCCGCAGAGCCTGCGCCGCCTGATCAAGCAGAAGAAGATCCCGGCCACGCTGTTCGCCGGCAAGTACCTCATCGAGCGCGACAAGCTCGAGATGTTCAAGGCCAACTACGACCCGCGGCCCGGCCGCAAGCCGGTCAGCCGTCTGCTCTAGCCCCGGCCCACCCGAGAGCCCGCCCGCCGGTCCGTCCTAGGGCCCGCGGCCCGTGGCGCGCGAGATGTAGGTCAGCGCCCGCGCGTACTGCGCCTGCGTGATCAGATCCCGCGACACCAGATAGTTCAGCAGGCTCTCGATGGTCAGCAGCGGGTGCAGCTTGACGCCCGACTCGGCCAGCCGCGCGTGCCCCCCGGCCTGCCGGTCGATCAGCACGATCGCGTCGTGCACCATCAGCCCGGCCGAGCGCAGCGTCTCGGCCGTGTCCACCACGCTGCTGCCGCCCGTGATCAGGTCGTCGACCAGCAGCACCGTCTGGCCCGGGAAGTAGGCCCCCTCGATCTCCTCGTAGCGATCGTCGGCCCGCGCCCGCGGGTGGACGTAGATCAGCGGCACGTCCGCCGTCAGCGAGAACGCCGTCGCCAGGTGCAGGCCGCCGAGCGGCACCCCCGCCACCAACTCGAACGGCGACAGGTGCGGGTGCAGCATGCCCGTCAGCGTGCGTGTCTCGTCGCCCAGCAGCTCGCCGATGCGCCGCAGCGTGTGCGGGTTGCCGATCAGCCGCCGCGGGTTGACGTAGATCGGCGAGTCGAGCGTCGCGCCCAGGTTGAAGGTGCCGAACTGCACCGCGCCCGAGTCCCACAGGGAGCGCGCCAGCCACAAGTTGCCGGGGTCGGGGTCGTGCGCGCGCAACGACATTCGCGCTCCGTCCGCGTCTCTTCCGTTATGCACCCAGGTGGACAGCGCCGACTACGCGGGACCGCGCCGGCCGAGGCCGCCCGGGTCGTCGAATCGCTTTGCTGTTTCCCACCATCGTAGGAAGCGACGATCCGGGCGGTCAACGCGCCCCGGCGCAGAGTGCTAGCCTGGGTTGGCTGCGGTGGCGGTACGCGTCGGGATTTCGTGTGCCACCGCGGGGAGGTCGCGATGACGACAGAACAAGGCCGCGTTACGAGAGCAGTGCAGGTGAGCCCTGCGGGGGCCGGGGATCCCGCGCTCGCGGAGCGGCTGCGGAACGCTCCCGACTTGGTCGCTGCCCTGGAGGCCGGGCTCGAGGAGCAGCGGCTGGGCATCACGGGCGCCACGCTGGAGGATTTGACGGCGATCCACGCGCGGAAGCCGGGCGTGGAGACGCATGCGGGCTAGAGTCACCCTCACGCGCCGAGCGAGAGAGGCGTTTGAGGCCGCGCCGGAGGATCTGCAGGGGCGTCTGCTGCGAGCGTTCGAGGCCCTCGAGAACAACGCGACTCCGACGGCGTCCGTCCACATGCCACGGGCGGTGTTCGAGTCGAAGACCCTTGAGGGAATCGATCTGGTTTGGTACGTCGCGGATCCCACCCGTGACCCGCTACCGGTTCACGTCTACTGGTTCAGCGAGGCCTGAGCGACAGCGCGCTGGCCCGCCCTAGCCCGCCGCGGCGGCCTCCGCCGCCAGCCCGCTGGCCGCGACCCGCTCCTGGATGCGCGCCGCGAGGTCGCAGACGGCCTGCGCCTCGACGCCGCCCGGCGGCTCGCTGTCGCCCGAGACAACGCAGCCCAGCCGGCCGTTGCGCCAGCGTACTTCCAGCTTGCGCTGCACCTCGTCGCCGGCCGCCATCCGCGACCACTGCCGCACCGACTCGGCGAAGCCCAGGTCATGGCCCGCGACGTCGCTGACGCGGATCGCCGCGCCGTCGTCCGCCGGCGCCGGCGCGGCCGTGAAATCGGCCGCCCCCTCCGCGTCCTCGAACAGGTTCAGGTCGACCGTCAGCAGGCGCTGCCGCGTGCCCGCGCGCAGGCTGAAGTTGAGCGCGACGTCGATCACCTCCCCGTACGAGCGCGGGTCGCGGAACGCCTGCCGGTAGCCGATCACCCGGCCCTGCTCGTCGAGCTCGCCGAGCGTGGCGCGCTCGTCGGGGCTCTGATAGGCCAGCCGCTCGTTCGTCAGCGGGCCGCGGTAGTCGACGTGGTAGCCGCCCGGGAACTCGCCCGGGGCCAGCGCCAGCGCGGCCAAGTCGGCGACGTGCGGCAGCGACCGCTCGCGGGCGGCCTGCCGGCGCCGCAGCGCCCATTGCAGCAGGCTGACGCCCACCAGCAGCACGATCAGGATGATTCCAACGACCAGATAGGTCACGACGGCACTCTCCCGGCGATTCTCCAGCTGTGGTCCGCGCCCCCGCGGCGACGGCCCCGTGGGGCATCGTACGCGACGCGGCCGTTAGTCGGGTCCCGCCGCGGGCCCCGTTCAGTACGCGTCGGCCGCCCCCGCGATGATGTCCTCGACGACGGCGGGGTCGGCCAGCGTCGTCACGTCGCCGACGTTCTCCGGCTCGCCCTCGGCGACCTTGCGCAGGATGCGCCGCATGATCTTGCCCGACCGCGTCTTGGGCAGCCCCAACTGCACGAACTGCAGCTTGTCGGGCGTCGCGATGGGCCCGATCACCGTACGCACCGACTGACGCATCGCGCGCGCCAACTCCGACGAGGGCTCGGCCCCCTCGGTCAGGTGCACGTAGGCGTAGATGCCCACGCCCTTGACGTCGTGCGGGTAGCCCACGACGGCCGCCTCGGCGCAGGCCGCGTGCTGCACCAGCGCCCCCTCGACCTCGGCCGTGCCGATGCGGTGCCCGGAGACGTTGAGCACGTCGTCGACGCGGCCGGTGAGCCAGTAGTAGCCGTCGTGGTCGCGGTAGGCGCCGTCGCCGGTGAAGTACTTGCCGGGGTACTGGCTGAGGTAGGTCTGGATGAAGCGCGCGTGGTCGCCGTAGATCGTGCGCATCATGCCCGGCCACGAGGCCGCCATGCAGAGCAGCCCGCTGACGTTGTTGCCCGCGATCTCGCGCCCCTCCGGGTCGACGATCACGGGCTGCACGCCGAAGAACGGGAACGAGGCCGAGCCCGGCTTCATGGTGGTCGCGCCCGGCAGCCCGGTGATCATGTGCCCGCCCGTTTCGGTCTGCCAGTACGTATCGACGACCGCCGCCCGCCCCTCGCCCACCACGTTGAAGTACCAGCGCCAGGCCTCGGGGTTGATCGGCTCCCCCACCGAGCCCAGCACCCGCAGGCTGGTGCGCTGGTAGCGGGTGACGTGGGCGTCGCCCTCGCGCGCGATCGCGCGGATCGCCGTCGGGGCGGTGTAGAAGCTGGTGATCCCCAGCCGGTCGACCATGTCCCAGTAGCGCCCGGCGTCGGGGTAGGTGGGGATCGACTCGAACATCACGCTGGTCGCGCCGTTCGAGAGCGGGCCGTACACGATGTAGCTGTGCCCCGTCACCCAGCCGATGTCGGCCGCGCAGCAGTAGACATCGTCCTCGCGCAGGTCGAAGACGTACTTGTGCGTCATCGTCGCGAAGAGCAGGTAGCCCGCCTGCGTGTGCAGCACCCCCTTCGGCTTCCCGGTCGAGCCCGACGTGTAGAGGATGAACAGCGGGTCCTCGGCGTCCATCGAGACCGGCTCGCAGGCCGAACTCTCCGACGCCAGGGCGTCGTGCCACCAGACGTCGCGGCCGTCCTGCATGGGCACGGCGCCGTCGGCCCGCTGATACACGATCACGAAGCGCACCGAGTCGGTCTGCGCGAGCGCCGCGTCGACGTTGGCCTTCAGCGGCACGACGCGGCCGCCGCGCCGGCCCTCGTCCTGGGTGATCACCGCCGCGCAGGCCGAGTCGGCGATGCGGTCGGCGATCGACTGCGCGCTGAAGCCGCCGAAGATCACCGAGTGCACCGCGCCGATGCGCGCGCAGGCCAGCATCGCCACGGCCAGCTCGGGCACCATGCCCATGTAGATCGCCACCCGGTCGCCCGTGCCGATGCCGCGGCTGCGCAGCGCGTTGGCCATGCGGCAGACCTGCTCGTGCAACTCGGCGTAGGTCACGCGACGGTTGTCGCCCGGCTCGTCGCCCTCCCACAGCAGCGCCGTCTTGTCGCCGCGCTGCGCCAGGTGGCGGTCGAGGCAGTTGGCGGTCACGTTCAGCCGCCCGCCCAGGAACCAGCCGATGCGGCCGGCCGCGAGGTCCTCGTCGACCACCGTCTCGAACGGCGCCATCCAGTCGAGCAGCGACTCGGCCTGCTCGCGCCAGAAGCCGTCGCGATCCTCCAGGCTGCGCGCGTACATCGCGGCGTAGGCCTCGGCGCTCGTCACCAGCGCGCCGTCGCGGGCGGCGGGCGGCGGGGGGTAGCGTTCCTCGGTGGGCAGCGCGGACTCGGCGGTGGTCATGGCGGCGTTCCTCCCTGGCTGCGCGAACGCGCATATGCTACCGACTGTGCCGCCAATCGTGCCGAGCAAGGCGCCCGCGGCGGTGGGAGCGACCGCGGGGAGCCCCCGGAGTAGGACCGGCGAGCGCATGCGATATCCCATCGTGATCCATAAGGACTCGGAGAGCAGCTACGGAGTCACCGTGCCCGATCTGCCCGGCTGCTTCTCGGGCGGCGAGACGCTGGACGAAGCGCTCGCCATGGCGCAGGAGGCGATCGTCGGCCACGTCGAAACCCTGCTCATGGAGGGACTGCCCGTCCCCGAGCAGCGGTCGCTGCAGGCGCATCAGGCCGACCCCGGCCTCGCGGACGGCATCTGGGCGCTCGTCGATGTGGATATGACCAAGTTCTCGGGCAAGGCCATGCGCATCAACGTCACGATGCCCGCGCGGATCCTCGCCATCGCCGACGAGGCCGCCGCCCGCGAGGGCGAGTCGCGCTCCGGACTGCTCGCCAACGCCGTCCTCCACTACGCTAGCCACCAGACGGCCGGCCGCTAGCGGCGGAGCAGCGTCGGCGGTCGGCCAGCGACCAGAGACGCCGGGATAGGAGCAGACCGTGACGACCCAGGAGCCCTTCAAGCGCATCGATGTGCAGGAGGCCAGCCGCAGGCAGGCCGACGGCGCCGCCCTGATCGACTGCCGCGAGCCCGACGAGTACGCCGAGGGCCACGCCGCCGGCGCGCCCCTGATCCCGCACATGAGCGTCTTCCAGCGCGCCGCGGAGGTCGAGCAGATCGCCGGCGGCAAGGACCAGCCCGTGATGTTCATCTGCAAGAGCGGCGGCCGCAGCGCTGTCGCGTCGGAATTCGCCGCCGCCGCCGGCTTCTCCGACCTCTACAACGTCGAGGGCGGCACCGACGCCTGGATCGAGGCCGGCCTGCCCATCGAGCGGTAGGACCCAGGGCCCCACACCCCGCCGGAGGACCGCGTGGCACGACTCACCTCCACGCAGAAGTACGCCCTCGTCGTGGGCGTCGTGGTGATCGCGGTGATCGCCTTCCTGGTCGTCAACGGCACCTTCCAGTTCGGCGGCGGCCACGACCCCGGCGACGACATCATCCCGTCGGAGGAGGAGATGGCGGCCGGCGACGACGCCGGCGACCTGGAGGGCGCCGCGCCGCCCGCCAGCGGCCGCCAGCCGATGCACCGCGCCTTCCAGTTCGGCGACCTGCGCGTCATCGTCACGGGCCTCACGGTCACCGACATGGTTGGCCAGGAGGGATCCGAATCGGAGGCCCTGGAGCGATTCGCGATGGTGCACTTCTCCGCCCGCAACACCGGCGCGAGCCCGATCACGCTCGACGGCGCGCTGGGCCTGTCCGACGCGAACGGGCGCCGCTTCAGCCCTAACCGGCTCGCGACCGAGAACGCCGGCATCGCCCACCCCACCCACGTCGACGCCCTCATGCAGGACCTGCAGCCCGGCATCATCACGCAGTTGGTCGTCGTCTTCGACATCCCGAACGACGCCTACGGCCTGCGGCTGCGCATCGAGGGCGGCTACGCCGAGGTCGATCTCGAGCTCGACCCGTGAGCGACGGCCCCCCGCCGCCCGGCCGCATCCTCCTCTTCGACATCGACGGCACGCTGCTCACCAGCGGGGGCGCCGGCCGCCGCTCCCTGGACGAGGTCTTCCGGCGCTGCTTCGGCCTGCCCGGCGACGTCCGTCCCACGGACGGCATCGACTTCGCCGGCGCGAGCGACCTGCGCGTGGTGCGTGAGATCTTCCAGGCGCACGGCCGCGCCTGCGGTCCGGCGGAGCAGGAGCGCTTCGTGGCGCTGTTCGCCGAGGCGCTGCGGACCAAGCTGCCGTCGCGGCCGGGGCGCTTGCTGCCCGGCGTCGTCCCGCTGCTCGACCGGCTGCGGGCGGAGCCCGTGCTACTGGCGCTGGGCACCGGCAACTTCCGCCGCACGGCGTTCGTGAAGCTGGCCCACTTCGGCATCGACGGCTACTTCGACCCCAGCCCCCGCGGCGGCGCCTTCGGCGATGACGGCGTCAACCGCCCGGAGTTCCTCGCCGCCGGGCTGGCTCGGGTGCGCCCCCTCGCCGCCCCCGACGCGGACGTCGTCGTCATCGGCGACACCCCGCTCGACATCCACGGGGGCCGATCGATCGGCGCGCGCGTCGTCGCCGTCGCGAGCGGGTATTCGGCCCCCGCCGACCTCGCCGCCGCCGCCCCCGATGTCCTGCTCGACGACCTCACCGACTTCGACGCCGCCCTGTCGGCGATCCTGGGCTGATCGGCGCCGGGCCGCGCCGGGCTAGTGGAAGAAGTCGCAGGCCCGTGTCTCGGCCGGCGGATGGCTAATCCCGCTGCCCGGGTGCAGGCATGTGCCGCCCGCCGCCCCCCCGGACAGCGCGACCCCCGGGACCCACTCGGCGCAGCGGCCGCACGTCCGCGCCGCCGTCGCTCCCTCGCGCAGCGGGGACGCGCCCGGCTCCGGCCGCGCCGCGATCGCGTCCTCCCCCGGCGCGGCCCCCGCCGCGCGATTGTTGGCCGGGCGCTCCGCCTTGGGCCGGTAGAAGCGGCGCGGATGCTGGCCGGCGCTGCGTCCCTTGCGATTCTTGCGCCCCATCGCGCCGCCTCCCGTCAGCCCCGCCGCAGCGCGTAGCGGTCGGCCGAGATCAGCCGCTCCAGCGCCGAGGCCCAGCGGTCGCGCACCAGCGACTTCGCCCGCGCGCTGCGCTGCCCGCGGTTGTTGCGCAACCCCCGGCCCCCCCACAGCCAGGTGCGCATCCGCGACGAATGGTCGGGCAGGGGCGTCCGGTCGGTGATCCGGGCCCAGCGCACGCGCAGGCGGACGCGGCGCTCCTGCCCGTCCTCTTCGTAGTGCACGTCGAGGTCGGCGTTGCCGTACGGCTCCAGCCGCCGGATCGCCGTTGGGGGCACGTGCAGCAGCTCCGCGCCATCGCCGTCGACGAACCGGATCCCCGACAGCGACAGCCGCAGCGCGCCGTGCTGCGAGCGAAACGGCCCCCGCGCGACGAGCGTCGCCACGTCCTCGGTCGGGAGTTCCATTGGGACCAGGTCGGAGACGTCGGCGCCGCAGCGATGGCACGTGCGCCGCCCGTCGAATGTCTCCTGGTGGCAGGCGGGGCAGATCTTCACGCCGCCAGTGTAGGTCGCCGGGGGCCTGCCGAGCGGCGCGGGCCGTCCGCCGCCGCGACGGCTAGTTGCGCGCCCCCAGCCCGTCGAGTTTGAACCGCCGCCGGACCGCCAACTGCTCCCGCAGCGACTGATTCGCCGCCTCCAGCAGCCGCTGCCCGATCTCCAGGCGGGTCGCGACCCGCGGCGCTTCCAGAATGGCCTGCTTCTGCGGGGCCGGCGCCGGGATGCCGGCCGCCACGGCGTCGGCCAGGCGCACCGGGTCGGCGGGGGTCCGCATCCGCCGTTGCCAGCCGCCCTCGATCGCCAGCGCCAGCCCCAGGTGGTCGGCGAACAACTCCCGCACGTCGCCGGCCCGCTCCGTCGTCTCCTCGTCGCCGGCGTCGTCGGGCGGCGGCAGGAACTCCACCTCGGCCCGCAGGTACGGCGCCTCGCCGAGCGACTCGACGATCCGGTAGCGCCGCGTGCCCGAGCAGATCACGTTGTAGCGACCGCCCGGCGCCTCCTGCATCTCGGTGATCCGCACCGCGCAGCCGACCTCGCGGGGGACCGCGCCGCCGCCAACCTCCCCGCCGGTCTCGATCAGCGAGATGCCGAACTCACCCTGATCGCGCATCACGTCGGCGACCAGCCGCAGGTAGCGCGGCTCGAAGATGTGCAGCGGCAGCTGCTGGCCCGGGAAGACCACCGTGTTGAGCGGGAAGATCCGCAGCACCGTCGGCATCGGGGCCCTCCTGCGCGCGCGGGCGCGGGCATGGTAGGGCCGCCCCCGCCGCGATGCGAGGCCCCGCCGGGCGTGACGGCGCCGTGGCCCCGCGGCCCTACGAGATCACCTTGTTGAGCGGATACGAGACGAAGCCGCTGGCCCCCGCCGCCTGCAGCGCCGGGATGATCTCCCGCTCCACGCGCTCGTCCAGGATCAGCTCCAGCGCGACCCACAGTTCGTCGCTGAGCGGGCTGACCGTCGGCGAGTGCTCGCCGTACTGGCCGATCAGGCCCAGCACGGCGTCGAGCTCGTTGCGCGGCACGTTCAGCTTCAGGCCCACCTTGCTGCGCGCCGCGATCGCGCCCTGCAGCAGCATGTCCAGCGCCTCGATCTTGCGCCGCCGCGCCGGGTCGGCCCAGGCCGCGTTGCTGGCGATGAAGCGCGTCGTGCTGATCAGCACCTCGTCGATCACGCGCAGGTTGTTGGCCCGCAGGCTCGAGCCGGTCTCGGTGATATCGACGATGCCGTCCAGCAGGCGCGCCTTGATCTCCGTCGCCCCCCAGCTGAACTCCACCCGCACGTCGAGCCCGCGCTCCTCAAAGTAGCGCCGCGTCACCCCGACGAGTTCCGTCGCCACGATGCCGCCCTGCAGGTCCTCCGGGCGCTGCACGGCGCTCTCGGTCGGGACGGCCAGCACCCAGCGCGCCGGCCGGCTCGTCGAGCGGCTGTAGCGCAGCTCGCTCACCTCGTGCACCTCGACGCCGTTCTCGCGCACCCAGTCGTGCCCCGTGATGCCGCAGTCGATCACGCCGTCGGCGGTGTAGCGCGCCATCTCCTGGGCGCGGAACATCAGGCAGGCGATCTCGGGGTCGTCGATCGTCGGCACGTACGACCGCGAGGGCACGTCGATCTCGTAGCCGGCGTGGCGGAACAGATCGATCGTCGCGTCCTGCAGCGACCCCTTGGGCAACCCCAGCTTGAGAATCGGATCCGCCACCGTCGTGTCCTCCGTCGTTCGCGGGCCCCGTCGCCGGGCCACTGGCGCTGGGCCACTGGCGGCCCGACCAGTCGCGCCATTCGCAGAGTGCCATACACCCCGTGCGCGGGCGAGACGCCGCTTGACGCGCTCGCGCTCGACGGCCTGCAGCCGGCGCCGACCACGGGCGCGCCCCCGTCCGGTACGATCGGCCCATGACCGCTACGGGCACGGACCAGGATCGCGAGGCGCGCTTGCGCGAGATGCTCGCCGACGAGCTCGACACCGCCTGGCTCTACGACACGCTCGCCGATCACGCCCGCAACCCGAATGAGGCCGACACCCTGCGCGACCTCGCCGAGGCCGAGCGCCGCCACGCCCGGCACTGGGCCGAGCGCCTCGACGACCCCTCCCTCCTCGCCGGCCCGGTGCGTCCCACCTGGCGCACCCGCGGGCTCGTGCTGATGGCCCGCGTCGCCGGCGTCGGGGCGGTGCTGCCGCGTCTGCGCGCCGCCGAACTCGACGACATCCGCCGCTACCAGGCCGAGCCCGAGGCCGGCGGTCTCGCCGCCGAGGAGATCGAGCACCGCGAGACGCTCACCGCCCTGGCCGCCGGCGACCGCATCGGCGAGGGCGACCACGGCTTCGCCTCGGCCGACACCGCCACCACCTTCCGCGCCGCCCTGTTCGGCCTCAACGACGGCATCGTCTCGAACCTCAGCCTCATCGCCGGCGTCGCCGGCGCCGCCATCGAGAGCGACGCGGTGCTCATCTCCGGCATCGCCGGCTGGCTCGCGGGCGCCTTCTCGATGGGCGCCGGCGAGTACATCTCCGTCCGCAGCCAGCGCGAACTCTTCGAGCACCAGATCGCCCGCGAGCGGCTGGAACTCGACCTCGCGCCCGAGGAGGAGCGCGCCGAGCTGCTCGCCATCTACCGCCGCAAGGGCGTCTCGGCCGAGGTCGCCGGGCAGCTCGTCGATGAGATGATGGCCGACCCCGAGGTCGCCCTCGACACGCTGGCGCGGGAGGAACTCGGCCTCGACCCGGCCGCGCTGGGGTCGCCCTCGCGGGCCGCCGGCGGCTCGTTCCTGGCCTTCTCCCTGGGCGCGATCGTGCCGGTGATCCCGTTCCTGGCCGGCTCCGGCTACTGGGCGCTGGTCGCGGCCATCATCGCCGGCGTCGCCACGCTGGGCGTGACCGGGATGCTCACCTCGCTGCTCACCGGGCGGCACCCGCTCTACGCGGCGGGACGCATGATCCTCATCGGCTTGGCCGCGACCGCCGTCACCTTCGGCATCGGCTCCATCATCCCCGTCGATCTCTGACGCCCGCGCCGCCGCCCCGCCGATCTCTAGCGCGCCCCCTCGCGGTGCGTGCGCCACGACAGGCAAGCCTGACAGAAGCACGTGCTCGCGTCGTCGGTGATGTGCGTGAGTCCGTGCAGCCGGTCGCCCTCCCGATCGAAACGTGGGAGGAGTTGCATGAACGTGCCGGCCAAGCCCCGCTCGTAGAACCCATAGACCGCGTTCGCCACCAGGTCGGCGGCCTGGAGCAGCCGCAACTCCGCCGCCGGCGCGAATAGCGGCAGATCGGCCATGTTGCGCAGATCGGCCCAGCGGGTGCCTTGGTGGTAGATCTGTCGCCCGAAGCGCCGTAGCCCTGCTTCGTAGTTCGACTTCGCGACCACGATCAGGCCCCGCTGGCTGTCTCCTTGCGCGTGGCGCCGCGCCAGGAATAGATCGAAGCGGCTGATCAGGTCTTCGAAGGCAGCCTCGTAGGGATCCCGATTGACGGCGCTCTTCTTGACGGCTGTCGCGAAGAGTGGTCCGCCCTCGTTCTTCGCGAGGACGCGGTAGGCATCTCGCGCCAGGGCGCGCCGCTCCTCGGCGGACAGACTCCCGAGAGGACCATCCACGTGCGTACCGTCAGGGATCCACAGCGATGACGCGTGGAGGTGGACGTCCCTCCCCGCTTCTCCGAAGTACCGTTGAACGACACCATCTAGCGCCTGCTTCATCCAGAACGTTGACCGCTCAAAGAGCGCGACACCCCCCACGATCAAATGGGAGGAATCGTCATGAGTGCCGGACTCGTCGAGGTAGAGCAGGTACATGTCGAAAAAAAGTGGCCCCATTTCTGGGGCCATATGCGGACGAAAACAATATCTGCGTTGTGGCGGGCCGCCGAAGCTGCGGGCCATGTACATGTGGCGCGACTAGCCAGCCGCGGGCATCGTATCAGCGCGCGAGATGACCCGTCAATCCGACTCCGCCCGCTCGACCTCCACGCGCCCGAGCGATCCGTCGGCTGGCAGCAACGACTGCAGCGCTCCGCCGTCCCACAGCAGCGACGCGAAGACCGATCCCTCCGCCACATCCTCGGAGACCCGCGCGGTGATCGGCAGCGCCGCGCCGTTGCGCCGCAGCGTCACCGCCGCCCCGTCCTCGATGCCGCGCGCGGCGGCGTCGGCCGGGTGCAGGTCGACGAACGCGCTGCGGCCCAGCCGGTCGGCGTCGTCCATGCGCAGCGCCGCCGAGGTGCGATCGGTGTAGAGGTCGCGGCCCGCCAGCAGGAGCAGCCCGCCGTCGCCGCTCGTCGCGAGCGCCGGCACGGCGCCGAACGCCTGGCTCGTCGCGCCGTTCGACGGCTGCCGGGCCGCGCTCAGCAGCCGCGACACCGTCGCGTCGGCGTAGCGGGGATCGGTCGCGGCCAGGGCCTCCATCGCCGCCGCCGGGCCGTCGGGCAGCGCCGGGTCGTCCCGGTCCATCGCCGACGCCAGCGCCGCCCCCAGCGCGCGCAGGTGCGACAGCGCCGGCTGCGCGCCCCGCTGCGGCCGGTAGGCCGCGCGCAGCCGCAGCATCTGACGGTCGGCGTTGGTGACCGTGCCGTCCTTCGCGAAGACCGACACGTCGGCCAGCACGTGCGTCGCCAGCGACACCGTGTCCGTCGCCGCCTCGTCGATCACGAGCAGCAGGTCCAGCGCCTCGAGTGCCGCCCGCACCGCCGACCGGTCGGGCAGCGTCAGCAGCGGGTTGTCCTTCAGCACGATCAGCGCCTTCAGCGACCCCGCCCGCGCCGCCGCCAGCATCCCGTCGACGTCGAGGCCGTCCTCGCCGGGACGTACGCCCGCGTC
Source organism: Dehalococcoidia bacterium (assembly GCA_965209205.1). Classification (GTDB taxonomy): domain Bacteria; phylum Chloroflexota; class Dehalococcoidia; order Bin125; family Bin125; genus TK10-74A. The sequence continues at coordinate 1,023,181 of CBDBQC010000004.1, read as the reverse complement.
GCGCAGGCCGATGGTGTTGTTCTCGGGCGGCAGCACGTGCAGCGACGCCGGGGCCGCCTCGGGGCCCGCCAGCGCGATCGCCAGGTTCGCCGCCGCGCGCACCTGCGCCCCGGCCGCGACCGCGTTGTGCCGCGACGGCGCGACCACCACCGCCACCGTCCCGCCCGCGCCGCCCGCCAGCGCCTCGGCGGCGGCGTCGGTCTCCGGCGACGCCGGCGCCGCGACCGCGTCCGCGCCGGGGAAGCCGGCCGTCTCGCCGCCGCGGGACAGCAGCGCCGCCGCGATGGCCTGCGCCGTCGCGCCGATGTCGCCGCCGCGCGGCCGCAGCGCGACTGCCGCGAAGTCGTCGATGGGGTTGCGCCGCGCGCTCAGGCTGACGAGCGTCGCGCCGCGGTTGACGACCGCGTCCTTGATGCGCACGCCCAGCACGTTGTTGCTGGCGCTGAGGTCGTCGCCGATCGCGACGATCGTCCCCGCCTCCTCGACCGACGTCAGCCGGCCGGGCAGGTGCACGCTGCCGAAGCTCGCGCGCAGCGCCGCCTCGGCCGCCCCCCAGACCGCCCCCACGCTCGCGTCGAGGTGCGGCGTGCCCAGCCACGACGCCAGCCGGGCCAGCGCGTAGTTCTCTTCGGTCGTCGCCTGCCCCGACCCGAGCAGCCCCACCGACCCCGCCCCGTGCTCGGCGACGATCGCCGCCAGCTTGGCGCCGGCGTCCCGCAGCACGACCGGCGTCTCGGCGTCGAAGGCGTCCTCGCCGCGGCCCAGCCGGCCGGCGAGCAGCCGCTGCCGGTCGCGCACCTGGTCGTAGCCGAAGCGCCCGCGCACGCAGATCTGGTTGCGCGACACGTCGTTGCCCGCCGCCGGCCGCACGATCACCCCACGGCCGTCGCGCACGCCGATCTGGATGGTGCAGCCCATGCTGCACTCGGTGCAGACGGTGCCGGCCCAGCGCTCCGGGCGGGCCAGCCACTTGTTGGGCGCCTCCATCAGCGTCGCCGTGGGGCAGACGTCGACGCAGGCGCCGCAGAAGTCGCAGTTCGATTCATCGATCGCGCCGCCGGCCCCGAAGGCCATGCGCGTCGAGAAGCCGCGCCCGGCCAGCGTGATCGCGGTCGTGTGGCGCAGGTCGTCGCAGGCCCGCTCGCAGCGCGTGCAGAGGATGCACATCTGCGGGTCGAACTCGAAGTAGGGGTTGCCGCGATCGGGCGGCGGCTGCTCGTACTGGTAGTAGGTGCGCGCCTCGTCGAGGTACGGCTCGACGTTCGAGCGCCCCATGTCGGCCACGTCCGACGCCGTCTGCAGCTCGCAGCGGTAGTTCTTCGAGCAGGTCACGCAGCGATGCGTGACGACGTTGTCGCGCAGGCAGATGTCGCCGGTGCGGCAGTGCTCCACGCGGTGACAGGTCAGGCAGCGGTCGCTGTGGTTGGCCAGGATGAAGGCCATCACCTCCTGGCGCATCTCCAGGCTGGCGGGGCTGTCGGTGCGCACGACCATGCCCTCGCGGACGGCGGTGCTGCAGGCCAGCACCTGCCCGCGCATCCCTTCGACCTCCACGACGCAGGTGCGGCAGCCCGCGTAGGCCGGCAGCCCGTCGATGTAGCAGAGGTTCGAGATGTAGATGCCGGCGTCCTTGATGACCTCCACCAAGGGCCGGCCGGCCTCGACCTCGTGGGGCGCGCCGTTGATCGTGATCTCGACTGTCGTGCTGGCGACCATGCGTCGTCCGCGTTCCCAGTTCCCCGGCCTAGTGGTGCTGCCGCTCGCCGGCCGGGTGGATCTCCTGGCGCACGGCGGGCTGCCCGTTGGGGTACACCCAGTCGTGCGAGTCCAGGTACTCGTTGGCCAGCGACGTCAGCGTCGGCTTGTCGTGATACAACTCGTTCGGGTCCCGCACGACGTTGGTGTACGAGCCGCCCACCTGGATCGCCTCGTAGGGGCAGGCCTCGGCGCAGAGCCCGCAGTACATGCAGAGACGGAAGTCGATCTCGTAGCGTTCCACCAAGTACGAGCCGTCCTCGCGGGGCTGCGTCTGCACCAGGATGCAGCCGTCGGGGCAGGCCTGCGCGCAGGTGCTACAGCCCGTGCAGCGCTCGACGAACCAGACCAGGTTCGTGCGGGCGCGCGGCGGGATGGGCCGCTCGGTCTCCGGGAACTCGAAGGTCGTGGGCTGCCGGACGAGGTGCTTGACCGTCGTCAGCAGGCCCTTCGCGATGCCGATCCCGTACGCCATCAGCCCGCCCCCCCCTGCATCGACGGGCCGTGCATCGACTGATAGTTGGTGTCGTGCGGCAGCGCGCCGGTCGTGGCGTCTCGCTCCAGTCCGCCGACGCTCAGGTAGGGCGGGAAGAGCGATTCCAGCTCGCGGCGGATTGGATCCCCCGCGGGCAGCATCGTTGAGAAGTCGCCGTCGGGCTCCGGCCGGCGGCGCTCGCCCAGCAGCCCCTCCTCCTTCATCACGTCCTGCAGCAGCATCAGCCCCGACAGCAGCGACTCCGGTCGCGGCGGGCAGCCCGGCACGTAGACGTCGACCGGCACGACGTTGTTGACGCCCGGCAGCGTGCTGTAGCCGTGCGCGAAGGGCCCCCCGATGTTGCTGCACGAGCCCATCGAGATGACCCACTTGGGCTCGGCCATCTGCAGGTAGATGCGGCGCACGGCGGGCGCCATCTTCCAGGTCACCGTGCCGGCCACGATCATCAGGTCGGCCTGGCGCGGCGAGGCCCGGAAGACCTCGGCCCCGAAGCGGGCGATGTCGTAGCGGGCGTTGGCGGTCGCGATCATCTCGATCGCGCAGCAGGCCAGCCCGAACATCGCCGGCCACAGCGATGACCGCCGCGCCCAGGTCAGCACGCTGTCCACCTTCGTGATCAGCAACTGCTGGCGCAGGTCCGACTCGATGTCCGTCACGCCGCCGACCGCGCCGGCGGGCGGCTCGACGTTCAGCACCGGGATCGTCTCGCGGTCGGCCACGCGTCCTCCCCTTGTGAAGTCGGGCACGATGATATCAGCGCTCCCCGATGGGCGATACCGCCCCGCCGCCCGGGCTCCCTATCAGCCAATCGGCGAGAGCGCCCGCAGCCGCTCGATCGCCTCCGGCAGCACCCGGCCCACGCGGTCGACCTGCGCCTGCGTGGTGCCCTGCCCCAGCGTCAGCCGCAGCGCCGAGTGCGCCAAGTCGGAATCGACGCCCATCGCCGTCAGGACGTGGCTGGGCTCGCTCGACCCCGTCGTGCAGGCCGATCCCGAACTGGCCGCGACGCCCTCCATGTCGAGGTGCAGCAGGATGCTCTCGCCCTCGACCCCCGCGAAGCAGACGCTGAGGTTGTTGGGCAGCCGCCGCGCCATGTCGCCGGGGCCGTTCAGCGACACCTGCTCGACCCCCTCGCGCAGGTGCCGCCAGAGGCGGTCGCGCAGCCCGCCCACGTGGGCGTTGCGCGCCTCCATTTCCCCGCAGGCCAGGTCGAATGCCGTCGCCAGCGCGACCGCCCCGGCCACGTTCTCCGTCCCCGCCCGGCGCTCGCCCTCCTGCCCGCCGCCGATGATCAGCGGCGAGAACGGCGTCCGATGCCGCACGTACAGCGCTCCGGCGCCCTTCGGCCCGTAGATCTTGTGCGCCGTCAGCGATAACAGGTCGACGCCCAGCGCGCCGGGCCGGATGTCCACCGCGCCCGCCGCCTGCACGGCGTCGGTGTGCACCAGCGTGCGCGGGTTGCGCGCCTTCACCGCCGCCGCGATCGCCGCGATCGGCTGCACCGTGCCCACCTCATTGTTCGCCGCCATGATCGTGACCAGCGCCGTGTCGTCGCGGACGGCGTCCGCCGCGGCCTCGGGATCGACGAAGCCCTCCCCATCGACGGGCAGGATGGTGATCGCCCAGCCGTCGCGCTCGAGCGCCTCGAGCGGCTCCAGCACGGCGTGGTGCTCGATCGCCGAGGTGATCATGTGCCGCCCCGTCGCCGCCGCCGCCACACCGCGGATGGCCGCGTTGTCGGCCTCGGTGCCGCCCGACGTGAAGACGATCTCGCCCGGCGTGCACTCCAGCCGCCCCGCGATGAGGTCGCGCGCCTCGTCGAGCGCCTGCCGGGCGCGCTGCGCCTCGCGGTAGATGCCCGACGGGTTGCCCCAGCCCTCGCGCAGGATCGGCAGCATCGCCGCGATCACGCGCGGGTCCACGGGCGTCGTCGCCGCATGATCGAGGTACACCCGCTCCGACATCGGCGCCTCCTTACCCCCTTTGGCCGGGGCCGCGCTGCCAGGATATCCGCTTCGCCGCCGGCGGGTCGCCCCGCGGCGTTCGCCCCTCCATGTCGCCGCGGATAGACCCCCCGCGCCGCCGGTCGATATACTGCCCGCAACCGCCACATTCGAGAAGGATCCGCCATGACGACGATGAACATCCCCGCCCTGCTGAACGTCAGCGACCTCGCCGCCGAGAAGGCCGCCGGCCTGCTCCAGGACAAGGGCTTCGCCGATGGCGCGCTGCGCGTCTTCGTCGTGGGCGGCGGCTGCAGCGGCTACCAGTACGGCATGGCCCTCGCCACCGAGGCCGAGCCCGGCGACCAGGTCATCGAGACGGGCGGCGTCCGCTTCCTCGTCGACCAGGACAGCGCGCCGCTCCTGATCGGCGCCCACGTCGACTACGTCGACGACATCATGAAGCAGGGCTTCAGCATCACCAACCCCAACGCCGCCAAGAGCTGCGCCTGCGGTACCTCCTTCGACACCGCCGACAGCGCCGGCGCGTCGCAGGCCCGCTCCTGCGTCTGAGGCCCGCTGCCGCCCTCGGTCAACTCTCCGCCACGACCCTGAAGGGGACAGTGGCGACGAGTTCGTCGCCCACATGGAGGCCGAACTCGTACTCACCAAGCTCATGAATTGGGAGGTCCGGGATCCGGCAGATGAAGCCGGCTGTCCCGCGGTCTCCCGGGGACGGCTGCGGGAACTGGGACCACGTGCGCTTTGCGGCGAACGTCCCATCGGGGCCGAGGAGTCGGAACTCCACATCCTTCCGCCCCGCCTCGTCGACCGAGTACGTGACCCCGACGACAAGGGTCATTTTTGGGATCACCGGGTTCAGCCGGGTGACCGGAATGGTCCTGATCGGGAAGCCCTCGATCGTCAGTCGGCCGCCGGTGGCTTCGCTCTCCGGCGTGACGGCTGCGCAGAGGAAGGCGAATTGCGATTCCATTCCTCACGCTCCTCGGGGCTCAGAATCCGGAGAGTGACGGTCGTGAACTCGATCCCGCCATATGTCGCGGTTGATTCGGGCTGCTCGGACGGCTGAGAGTCGGTGGTCATGGCTGCCGGGCTCCTCTTGCTGATCCCATCCTACACCGACCAAGCGGGGTCGGGTGCGGCGCGCGTCAGTCGGTCTCCGGCGGCGGCTCCTTCGGATCTGACTCGTCCCCAGGGGAAGGCGGATTGCGATCCCATTCCTCACGCTCCTCGGGCGTGAATAGCCGGACCGGGCCGATCCTCACGAACTGGCCGTAGCCGAGTTTCGCTGTCGATTCGGTGTGCTCGGATGGCGGAGAGGCGGGGGTCGGCGGCAAGGAATGCGGATTGCGATCCCATTCCTCTTGTTGCTCGGGGGTGAGTAGCCGGACCGGGCCGATCCTCACGAACTGCCCGTAGCCGAACTTCGCGGTCGATTCGGGCTGCTCGGACGGCTGAGAGTCGGTGGTCACGACGGCCGGGCTCCTTTTCCTGGCGCCAGCCTATGCCGACGAGGCAGCGTTCGTCGCGACGACGCGCTGCAGCGCCAGCATCGTCTCGATGTCGCGCTCGTGCAGCGAGACCAGCACGTCCTCGACGCTGATCGACCCCCGGAACGGATGCCGCCCGCGCCGCGCCAGCGACCGGTCCGACAGCCCCCACAGCAGTTCACACGTCTCGTCGCGCGACTGCCCGTAGATGCGCGCCAACTGCCCGACCTCGACCGGCTCCGCGCCCGTCGCCAGCCACTCGGCGGGGTGCAGCGTCAGATCCTCGCGGCCGCGCAGCAGTTGCTCCAGGTGCCAGCCGCCAGCGCGTTCCTGCACCGCCAACTCCCACGCGATCTCCCGCACCTCCGCCTCGGCCCCCGCCGGCCGATCGCCGCGCGCCGCGGCGAACAGCGCCTCCTGCACCTCGCCGCCGCCCTCGCGCAGCGCCTTCAGCAGCCAGCTCGCCCGATCCACCGTCGCGCCTCCCCCTGCCCCGCCGGCCGCCGACCGGCGGGGCCCCATTCTGACACAGGCGCGCCTCGCCCGTGCCCGCGGCGCGCTACGATCCCGCTCGCGAGCAGACGACAGGAGGCCACGCGTGCGCACCGAACTCTGGGAATCCGACCCCTTCACCGAGAAGCGTCAGTCGCGCATCGACACGCTGGACAGCGACTACCGTTGGCAGAAGGGCGACGTGATCGTCGACAACCGCGGCGGCGCGCACGACCGCTTCCGCGTAATCCACGTGCAGGTGCAGCTGCACGACGACGGCCTGCGGCGCACCATCCTCGCGCTGCGCCTCGACTAGTGCCCGGCCCGGCCGCCCGGCTGGCCGCGCTCGAGCGCCGCGCCAAGGCCTGCCGCCGCTGCCCCGCCGTCGCCGCGGGCAGCGCCGTCATCGGGCCGCGCAACGGCCCCGTCCCGGCCGATCTGCTCTTCGTCGCCGAGGCGCCCGGCTACCTGGGGGCCGTCCGCACCGGCGTGCCGCTGACCAGCGACCGCTCGGGCAAGAACTTCCGCGCCTACTGCGCCGCCGCCGGCATCGACGCCGAGGCCGCCTTCATCTGCAACGCGGTGCTCTGCCACCCCCGCGCCCCCGACGGACGCAACCGCACGCCGCGCGCCTCCGAGGTCGCCGCCTGCAACGACTTCCTGGCCGAGATCGTCGCCCTGACCGACCCGCTGGTCGTCGTGGCGCTGGGGCGCGTCGCCCTCGACGCGCTGGGGCGCATCGCGCCGCACGGCCTGCGCCTGACGCCCGCCGACGCCGGACGGCCCGTCGCCTGGCGGGGGCGACGGCTGGTCGCGCTGTACCACCCCTCGGGCCAGACGCTGGTCCGTCGCTCCCGCGCCGAGCAGATCGACGACTACCGCGCCGCCGGCCGCGCCCTCGCCGACGCCCGCGCCGCCCGCGGCTGACCGGCGCGGCTGACCGGCGCGACCGACCCGCGCGTTGGGCCGCCGCGGGATATGCTGCGCCCGCGCACCAAGCTCCCACGCAGATAGCCCCTATGCAGATGATCGAGGCGGGCGCATCGAGACCGACACCCTCCCCTACACGCTCTACCTGATCCTGGCCGAGCTCTCCCTGGGCGGCCTGCTCGCCATGCAGTTCGTCGACCTGCGCGGCGGCGCGACCCGCGGCTTCATCAAGGCCACGATGATCATGCTGCCCCTGCTGCTGGGCCTCACCTTCTGGGTCGCCTTCACGCTGCACGGCGGCGTCGCCGAGGGCTACCGCATCGACGCCGGCCCCCGCGACGCCATCGTCGTGCTGCTGGCCGTGCTGACCGCCGGCAGCGTCGTGCACAACGTCCTGCTCTACCGCGACCGCGACCGCGCCGGTCAGGTCCTGGGCGGCGTCCTGTGCGTGCTCGCCGTCGCGGTGCTGCTGCTGACCGCGATCATGCTGCGCATCCCCGTCTGGGGCATGGGCCTGGTCTTCCTCAGCCTGCTGACCGGCAGCCTCGTGGTGGGCTTCGCCGCCGTCGGGCTCACGCTGGGGCACTGGTACCTCGTCACCCCGCGACTGCCCCCGCAGCCGCTCAACGAGGTCACCGGGCTGCTGCTGGGCCTGCTGCTCGTGCAAGCGCTGCTCTTCGCGCTCGCCGTCGTCCTCCCGGTCGACGAGCAGCCGCTGGGCGGCCGCGACATCCCCCTGCGAGACGACGTCACCTTCTGGCTGCGCATCCTGGTGGGCCTCATCATGCCGCTGGTCTTCGGCTGGATGGCATGGTCGTCGTCGCGCATCCGCTCGATGATGGCCGCGACGGGCCTGCTCTACCTCGTCACCGCCCTCGTCCTCGCCGGCGAGATCGCCGCCCGCGCCCTGCTCTTCGACTCGGGCCGCCCGATCTAGGGGCGGCCGGTTCCCCCGCTCACACCTCGCGAGCTCCCCCGTGGGGCGTGGGCTGATTGTGGCGGCTGGGGCCGCCGGTCGCAGCGAACGGGGGCGCCGGCGGGCTCATGGCGCGTTGGGGGGCTCGAAGAGGCTCTCTGCAATGGCGATCACGGGGTCCAGATTGCTGCCCGCGAGGCTTCGGGTGTAGGTGATGATCGTGTACTCGCTATCTGTTGCCGCGTCGTAGACGCTCACGATGATGCTGTAGTCGATGTAGTGGTGGAGGCCCTGCGGGCTGTAGCTCACGACCGCGGGACGCCCCGCGATCGTGCGGGTCTCGGTCACCCCGGTGCCCAGGGGACTGTTGGTATAGCCGATGTGCGCCGCCTGCTGGCCCCGAAGGATGATGCCAAGATAGCCCTCATCCGTCCCCCACCAGGACTGGTAGCCGAACGGCGTTTCGCCAAAACCGCTGCTCGCGTGCAAGAAGCCCCAGCCGCTTGGCAGATCGGGATCACGCCAGCGCGGCAAGAGGCGCGCTTCGGCGATGGTCTCCACGTTACGCGGCGTCACTAAATCACCGGGCAATATGAACGGTTCCTCGGTCTCGCCCGTCCATCCCCGCGGCAGAATCTGCCAAAGCGCGTGGCGAATGGGCGCGGTCAGGCTGGTCCCGCCCAGGTTGGGCAGCGGGCCCCACTGCAAGCTGGCCGTGGTGGTCGAGGCGATCGCGCCGCTACAGCCCGTGAAGGCGTAGGTCATCCAAGCCACGGCCAGCAGCTTGCGCGGGGGATCGCCGGCCGGGTCATCCTTGACCTCGGTGACCGTGTAGCGCACGAAGCAGTCGTCGGCCTGGCGCCACTCGAAGAGGTCGCCCGCCCCCACGAGGGCGTAGAAGTCCGCCTGCGACGTGCCGGCGCTGTCGTTCTTGTGGATCACCAGGCCGGTCGTGCTGCCGTCGCGCAGCCCCTCGTAGGTCGTGACCAGCGTGGTCAGGTCGTCGGGGTCGGTGAGGAAGGCGTAGTCGCCGTCGTCCGTGACGCTCCCCGACGTCACCGGCGCGCCGTAGCTCAGGGTCGTCGAGGGCAGGCCGCAGTCCGGCAGGGCTAGATCCGCGGCGTCGTTGGAGCGTCGGTCCGCTGGCGCGCGCGGCTGGCAGCGGGCGATGTCGTGGTCGAGGTAGGCAACGGAGACCCAGCCCTCGGCTCCTCCGTCCGTGCGGAGGTACACCCACCATCCGAGGCGTCCGGATTCTGATTCTGCCCGGGAAACCCAGGGATGTCGTTGCCGGGACTCGTCACGCGGCGCGTCTCGCTCGACCATCACAAGCCGTGTGCCGTCGGGAAGGCAAGCCTTCACCGGGCTGTGGATTCCGGGCTTCTCGCGGAGCCGGAGACAGTTGCCGGTCCGGCCCACGCGGAAGGTGATGTCGTCGCGGAAGGGCGGGAACTCGATCGCCGAGGGAAGCAGCAACCACTCGGTACGGGAGACGACCTCGTCGAGGAACCGGTAGGTGAGTTCGCGGTGGTTGGTTCCCCAGATGGGGATGGTATGGCCGGCTTCGTTCACGGGAGGGAAGCCGCTCAAGATCCAGCGATCGTCCTGCCGGTCATAGACACCGGCGCGGTCGTAGGCGAAGTAGCGGCCATTCCCCGTGGGCGCGGGCACCGGCCGCGCGAGGCGGGAACCGCCACTCCCGGCGACCCCGTCCGGTACGCGGGGGAGGTCGATCACCTTCGGCTCGGCCCCCACGCGGACGATCCGGTAGCCATCGGCGACGGCGACCACGAATCCTTCACTGTTCGACAGCCACACGGTATCCCCCCACAGCGTCCGCAGCCGCCACGTATGCGCGGACCGCACTCGGAAGAGCGGTTCACACGTCGCGGCGTCCGCAACGATTACCGACGGCCAAGGGTTCTCCACGCGGGGGAGCGGTTGCATGTGCGCGTGGAACCAAACGGATCCCCCTTGCTGCTGCGCGACATAGCGGCCATCCGGGGAGAGCTCCCCCGGGCAGGCCGGTCCACGCACGATGGCGCCATCCCAGGCGAAATCGCGGCTGTCCGTGTGTGATTCGTCGGAAGCAGGATCGTTGGGCAGGCGGCGGCTGTAGGTGACATCGACCCGGATGCCTGGGGCGGTCCAGCGATCACCCCAATACCAAGCATCCACCCAGGGAACCACGTCCTCCCAGCCGACAGGGGCTTGGCTGGCGGAGAGGAGTTCGGAGAGGAGTTCAGGGCGGGGAGCCGCGACGGGGATGCGATAGACCCGCGTGTCCACGACCAGGAGGAGCGCCTGGCCATCCGGGGAGAAGAAGGCCTGCGGGACGCGATACGCGGTGGGTTCTGGTGCGAGGGCAAAGCGGGCCACCGGCTCCAGGCCGGTGTTCAGGAGGAGGAAGCGCCCGGTGGAGAGCCCGCGTGGCCGGTGCTCCTCCCTTTCCCGTTCCTCAAAGAGCAGGTGCTGCGATGAGATGTCCAGCAACTGGAGGGCGCTCTCGGGCCAGCGCCAGGTTTGGCCGGTCTCGCGGCGCAGGAGCAGCCGCTGCTCGCTGGAGCCGTTTGTCCACATGTGGGCCGTGACCCAGCCGGTGGGCAGGGGACGGTGGTCGGGCAAGGTGTTCCGGATGAGGCCTGACCCTTGCACCCGGTAGCTTTCCGTGACTCCTGTTTCGACATCCAGGAAGAAGCCGGCGCCGGCGAGTTCATGATACTCGCCATCAATGCGCTCTCCAGGCTGGTAGGTGCGATGGACGAAGGCCCCGGTGACGGGCTCAATACACGCGATGCCCTGACAGGGTGGGGGCGGCTCCGGGGCAGGCGCTGCGCAGATCCGCCATCCCACCGTGATCTCGAAGCAGACGGCCGCCGGCTCCGTGCTCTGCGCCGCGACCGGAGCGGCGCCGGACGGCAGCAGGATCGCCGCGGCCACGCCGAGCAGCGCGAGGAGCGGCAGCACACCGATGGCGAAGCGCCTGCGGTCGGGCATGTCATCTCCGGTAACGACCGCCGCGGCGCGGAGGTTCCCGCGTCCGGCCAGCCTCACACGACCACCCCCACGCAACCGACAGCGCCTGCTATCGCGCACTACGCGCGGCCTCCCGCCTGCGAGCGCGCGCCGCCTGACCCCCCCTACTCCTCGACGACCTCCTGCTGCTCGATGCGCAGGCGCAGGCCCGGCGGCATCTCGACATCGGTCTTGGGCTTGCGCTCGGGTTTCTTGCTCGCCTCCTTGCGCGCCTTCCCCGACCGCTGCGCCGACCGTTTCTTGGCGGCCTCCCGCTGCGCGGGGGTCCGCGGCGTCCTGGCGCCGGCGGCGGCCTTCTTCGCGGCGCTCACCTTCTTCGCCGCCTTCTTGACGGCGGCCGCGGTCGTGCCGGCCCCGGTCTTACCGGCCCCTGTCTTACCGGCGCCGGTTGTCTTCGGCGTCTTCACCGGCCGCGCCGGGGCCTTCCACTCGGGCCGGGCGCGGTCGAGCAGCTCCTCGATCTTGGCCAGGCCCTCCTCGGTGCGCGGGCCGTACCAGGTCAGCAGTCGCCCGTCGAGCAGGAAGACGTGCTGGTTGCGGGCCGCCGTGATCGATTGCAGCGCCGTCAGCTCGCGGCGGTGCCGCCGCCCGAAGCGGTACGGCTCGGACGGCAGCAGGATCACCGCCGGGTCCGCCCGCGCGATCTCCGACAGCTCCACCTGGGGATAGCGGTTGCCCCGTATGTGCGACTCGAAGACGTTCTCGCCGCCCGCCAGGCGGATCAGGTCGCCGGCGTAGGTGTCGCCGCCCACCGCCATGAAGGGGCGGTACCAGATGGGACAGAACACCCGCACGCGCGGGCGGTCGGCGTTCAGCGTCTCCTGCCGCTCGATCTCCTCGGTGATGGGGTTCGTGATCGCCCGCACCATCGGGTGGTGGAGCAGCGACCCCAAGCGCCGCACCTCCTCCACCGTCTCCCGGGCCGTGCGCGGGTAGCCCACGTACACCGGCAGCCCGGCCGCCTCGAGCGCCGCCACGTCCTCCTCGCGGTTCTCCTCGCGGTTGGCCAGCACGACGTCGGGCGCGAGCGCCACGATCGCCGCGACGTCCGGGTCCTTCGTGCCACCGATCTTGCGGATCCCGGGCACGTCGGCCTCGGGCTCCGAGCAGAACTTGGTGATGCCCACCAGGCGCTTCGTGCCCATCAGCCGGCCCACGTTCTCGGTCACGCTCGGCACCAGCGAGACGATCCGCTCCGGCCGCCGGGCGAGGTTGATGGTCAGGCCGCGGCAGTCCTCCACGCTGGGCATTGCGGTCCTCTCGGGTGGCGCCGGGGGGCGACGGGGGCCCGGCCGTCCGGCCCGGCCGAGTATACCGGCGCGCGATGCAACCGCGACGCGGCCCCGCGCGTATTGATACAGAGGACCGGCGCGATCGCGGCGACCGCGCGGTCGGGTATCCTCCGGCGGTGAAGTGGCAAGACTGCTCCGACGCAGAACTCATGCAAGCCATCGGCCGCCGCGAGGTGGAGGCCGTCGAGGCCCTCTACGACCGCTACGCGCGCCTCGTCTTCTCCACGGCGTATCGCGTCCTGGGCGATGCGCACGCCGCCGAGGACGTCGTCCAGGACGTCTTCGTGCGGCTCTGGCGCCGCCCCGAGCGCTACGTCGAGGAGCGGGGCCGGTTCCTGGGCTGGATGCTCAGCGTCACGCGCAATCGCGCCATCGATGAAGTGCGATCACGGCGCCGGCGTCCGCTCACCGAGAGCCAGGTGTGGGATCCGGATGAGCCCGGCTCCCTCGCCGAGGGCACGGCCAGCGCGGCCGCCAGCCGCGAGATGGCCAGCGCCGACCTGGTCGACCAGCGCGAGATGGTCCGCGCCGCGCTCGCGGACCTGCCGGAGGAGCAACGCGTGGCGATCGAACTCGCCTACTACAGCGGGCTTACCCAGGCCCAGATCGCCGAGCGGCTGGCGACGCCGCTGGGCACCGTGAAGACGCGCATGCGCCTGGGCATGCGCAAGATGCGCGCGGCCCTGGAGGGGCGCGTCGGCGTGCTGGACCCGCCGGCCCCCCCGCCCGACGGTGCGCCGGGCCCCGGAGCGGACGCATGACCGCCCCCCTCCCCCCCGGCGACCTGCACGACATCGCCGCCGAGTTGCTCGAGGCCCACGCCCTCGACGCCCTCGACCCCGATGAGGCGGCGCTCGTCGCCGCCCACCTCGACGCGGGCTGCGACGACTGCGAGAGCGAACTGGCGGCGCTGCGCGCGGTCGCCAACCGCATCGGCCTGGGCGCGGCCCTGCGCGACCCGGGCGACATGCTCAAGCGCCGCGTCCTGCGCGAGGCCGAAGCCGGCTTCGCCGACCGCGGCAGGGCGCTGCCACTCCCCGCCCCCGCCGACCGGCGCACGCCCCCGATGGGGCGCCTGGCCGCGCTCGCCGCGCCCTGGCGGCCGGCCCGCTTCGCGTCGATGGCGGCCTCCGCGGCGGTGGTCGCGGTGGGGCTGCTGCTGGGCTGGAACGTGGTCCTGCAGGGCGACGTCTCCGGCCTCGACGACGAGAATGAGGCCCTGCTCGCCACCGTGCGCACCGTCGAGGAGCAGCAGGCGCTGGCGCAGCAGGCGCTGGCCGATGCGAGCCAGGCCGCGGCGGCGGCGGAGGCCCGCTCTGCCGACCTCGACTCCCGCACGATGGCCATCGTCAGCGTGATGGGCAGCGACGATCACGAGCGGCTGCCCCTCACCGGCACCGACCACGCCCCGACCGGCGCCTGGGGCAGCATGCTCGTCAACCCCAAGAACGGCCACTTCGTCATCCTCGCCAGCGGGCTGCGCGGCGGCATCGAGGGCGGCTACGTGCTCTGGCTGCACGCCGGCGCGCACCACGTCCCGCTCTGCTTCTTCTTCGTCGACGGCTTCGGCAACGGCGTCGGGCACGGCTACCTCAACGACGACATCAGCGACGCGCTGCTCTGGATCAGCCACGAGTACGACGGGGACGTCCGCGAACCCTCGGGCCCCAGTCATCTGGAGACCAGCGTCCAGTAGCGCGCCCCCGCGACGACCACCCGCCGTCTGTTAGGATCGTTGCATGGCAGTCTTCGACACCCTCCACGCGTCCAGGCGCCTGCGCGATGAAGCTGGCCAGTCACAGGAAGTGGCCGAGACGATCGCGGATGTGATCGGGCGGGCCGTCGCGCCCATGGCGCGGCTGGACGACTTCGTGACGCGGGCCGAGTTCCACCAGGCGCTGCACGCGATGGAGATCCGGATTATCGGCGCCACGGTCGCGGCGGTCGGCATCGGAGTGGCGATCATAAAGCTGGCATAGGGTCGCTGCAGGGCGACCCCTTTTAGCCCGCCTCCGCGACCACCACCCGCCGCTCGATCGAGAAGCCGAAGGCCCCCCGCGCGGCCCGATCCGACAGTTCGTCGCGCCACTCATCGAAGCGGCGCGCGCGAACGCCCGCCCCCTGCACGACGAGGAACTCGCGCAGCAGGCGCAGCAACTCCGTCGCGTAGGCGCCGGGCGCGAGCCGCTCCCCGCGGATCGTGTCGGCGCCGTCCTCCACGATGCGCAGCCCCGCGTCGCGCAGCAGCGCCGCCGGCGCGTCGAGGCGCGGATCGACCGGCCCCGCGAAGAGCCGCGTGAACTCCTGCGCCGTCTCCGGGGCGCCGCTGTCCAGCCACAGCGTGCGCCAGTCGCTCTGCACGATCACGACCCGCCCCCGCGACACCCGCGCCAGCTCCGCGACGGCCGCATCGGGCCGCGACAGCCACTCCCACGTCTCCTGCAGCAGCGCCGCCCCGAAGGCCCCCGTCGCGAACGGTAGCCGCGACGCCTCGCCCGTCACGCGGGCGAAGCCCGCCGGCCCGCGCCAATCCGCGGCGACCGACCGGTCGAGCGCCACGCCGCGGATGCCCGTCCCCTCGACGGTCGCCGCCAGCGCCGAGCCGTCGCCGCTGCCGACGTCGAGCAGCGGCCCGGCCGCGCGGGGCGGCCGCCCCGCCGCCAGGCGGTCGTAGACGGCGTCGCGGTGCGCCTGCAGCTCGGGGTAGCGCGCCGGCCCTGTCCCGCCCGGAGCCGGTACGCCGGTGGGTGGCGTGGGCGCCACCTAGTCCCACTCCTCCTCGATGATGGGCTGCCGCCCCGCGAAGCCCGATCGCAGGTCGTGCCACCAGCCGATGTCCTCCTCGCCGCGCAGCCAGCAGATCAGCACCGTCTCCCCGTCGCGCTCGGCCGGCCAGTCGACGAGGCCGCGGTCGAGGTCCTTCAGTTGCACCCCCATCGATTGCAGCTCCGCGCCCAGCTCCTGCAGCCGCGCCGCGTGCTCCTGGAAGCGCGATTGCAGCGCCTCCGTGTCGACGTGCGTGGTGGAGCCGTTGCCCCGCGCCGAGCGTCGCACCGCATCGATCAGCGCCCGCGCCTCCGCCGCCCGTGCGCGGGCCGCCAGGATCTCGCCCAGCAGCCGGTCGACCTCGGGCAGCATGGCGCGCGCCTCGCTGAGCCGGAAGCGGCGATCGCCGTGGGCGTCGTCAGCCATCGGGTCGCTCCCCGTCGCGCGGGTTCGGCGCGCCCGCCTGCGACCGCGCCAGCGGGTCGGGCTCCAGCAGCGGCGCGTGCACGACCTCGGCCAGCAGGCGGTGCACGGCCCCCTCGAAGCCCGCCTCGACGAGGATCGTCAGCTCGTCGCCGGGCTCCAGGCGCACGCTGCCGCGCGGGATCACGACCACGCCCTCCCGCCGGATCGTCGAGACCACCGCCTGCTGCGGCAAGGGCACGTCGTGCAGCGACACCCCGGCCAGCACCGACCCGGCCTCGACCCGCGTGTCGACCTGCACGGCGCCCACCAGCCGGCGGATGGGGGCGCGGTCGCGGCGCGGCTCCGACGGCCGCGTGCTGCGCGCGAACGCCGTCAGCACGTCGCGCTGCGTGACCATCCCCAGCAGGCGCGACTCGTCGAAGCGCGCCACGACCGGTAGCTGTCGCACGTCGGCGTCGGCCAGCATCGCCACGACGTCGCGGAGCGAATCATCGGGGTACACGCGCAGCGCGTAGCGCCGCACGATGTCGGCCGCGCGGACATCCTCGTGGGTGCGCTCCAGCGCCGCCGTCACGTCGGTCGCCGAGATCAGGCCCTGGAAGCGGTTGTCCTCGTCGGTCACGGCGACGGCGTTGCCCCCGGCCCGGCTCAGCACCATCGCCAGCTCGTCCAGCGTGGCGTCCGCGTCGACCAGCGGCACGTTGGTGCGCATCGCCTCGACGACGGTGATCTGGTCCATGGCGGCGCGGGCCGGCTCCTCGCGGAAGCGCACGCCGATGCGGGCCAGCTTGATCGAGTACACGGTGTCGCGCGTGACGATCTGCGCGACCCCCGTCGCGATCGCGACCGCCGTCATCAGCGGCAGGATCAGGTCGTAGTCGCGGGTCAGCTCGAAGACGATGAACAGCGACGTGATGGGCGCGCGCGCCGCCGCCGCGAACACCGCCGCCGAGCCCACCACCGCGTATGCGCCCGACGGCGCCGTGCCCTCGGGCGCGATCGCCTCGAAGCCGGCGCCCATCAGCCCGCCCAGCATCGCGCCCACGAACAGCGCCGGCGCGAACAGTCCGCCCGACGAGCCGCCGCCGATTGTGAGCGAGGTCGCCAGCACCTTCAGCGCCAGCAGCAGCGCCAGCGTCCCGACGGCGATCTCGCCCTCCGACGCGTCCTCGATCACGTGGAAGCCGATGCCGAAGATCTCGTCGTGCCAGAAGCCGATCGCCCCCACGGCCAGCATCGCCAGGGCCGGCCGTCCCAGGGCCGGCATGCGGATCAGGGCGATCAGGTCCTCGGCCAGGTAGACCAGGCGGAAGAAGAGGATGCCCACGAGCGCCGCGGCCAGCCCCAGCAGCGCGTAGAAGCCGATCTCGATGCTCGACACGAGCTCGTAGCTGGGGATCGCGATGCCCGGCTGATCGCCCTGGATCGCGATCGCCACCATCGTCGCGATGACGGAGCTCACCACCACCAGCGTGAAGTTGCGCACGTTGAAGCGCCGCAGGATCACCTCGAGCGCGAAGAACACCCCCGCGATGGGCGCGTTGAACGACGCCGACACGCCGCCCGCCGCCCCGCCCGCCACCAGCAGCGTCATCACCTCGGGCGGCTGCCGCATCACCCGGCCCAGGCTCGAGGCCAGCGAGGCCGAGACCTGCGCCACCGGCCCGATCTGCCCCACCGACCCGCCCGACCCCATCGTCACGGCCGAGGCCAGCGCCTTGGCCGGCGCGACCCGCGGGCGGATGCGGCCGCCCTGCGTCTCGACGGCGCTCATCACCTCGGGCACCCCGTTGCCGCGCGACTCGGGCGCGAAGCGGATCACGATCCAGGCCACCGGGATCGCGGCCAGCACCGGCACCCAGATGATCATCCAGTCGCCGCCGAAGCGGGTCAGCACGCCGCCCAGGTCGCCCAGCAGGATCCGGTCGAACCCGTCGACCATCTCCCGCAGCGCGACCGCGCCCAGCCCCGCGATCAGACCCACCAGCAGCGCCAGCAGGAACGGCACGAGGCTGTCCGGCACGGGCAGCCGGGAGAGTGGCGCGGGCAGCGCCGGCAGGGAGCCCCGGGGTTGAGAGAGAAGACTCATGGGTGGTCGCGCGCAGCCGCGATCCGACGCTACTTCCGGGGACGGCCCCATTCAAGCCGCGGCGCTGGGCCGGGCAGGCAAGCCGCGCCGCGGCGGCGGTCGCTTAGAAGGGGCATAGCTGCTGCGACGGGAACGGCGGCAGCCCGAAGCCGAACTGCTGCCAGAACGCGTCCCACTCCGCGGCGCGCGGTGTCAGCGCGGCGTTCAGCGCGGCGCAGCCGGTGGCCGGGTCGGGCTGCGCGATGATCGCGCCCAGGTAGGCCGTGCCCAGCGCCGCGATCAGGCCGTCGCCGGCCGACGCCAATTGCGCCAGCGACGTCGCGGCCGTCGCGTCGCCGAGGTGGAGTTGCGTGATCGACGCGCGCAGTTGCGCCAGCGCGATCAACTCGGGCCCGGCCCCGGGCACGAATTCGTCGAGGCCGGCGTCGCTGGCGGCCTGGCCGTACAGCGCCAGCGCGCCCACGTAGTCGCCCGCGTCGAAGGCGCGGTTGCCGTCGGCGATGATCCACACCAGGTACGGCGTCGGCAGCCCGACCCGCGCGATCTCGGCGAAGTTGCTCCCCACGGCGCTGTAGACGAACCGGAACGGCCGCGCCGGCCCCGCGCCAACGCTGCCGAACGTGCCCCCCTCGATCGTCAGGTCGGGCACGCCGTCGCCGGTCACGTCGTCGAAGGTGAACGATGTCGCCGTCGGCACCGCGATGTCGACCGCCGCGTTGCGGTAGCCGTCGCCGTCGCGCACCAGCACCCGCACGATCGTCGTGCAGGTGTTGGCCCCGCAGGCCGTCTCGCCGTACATGATGTCCCGCCGCCCATCGCCCGTGACGTCGACGACGTTCATCACGAAGAAGTCCTGCCCGCCGCCGAAGGCCAGGTCGTGGTCGAACGCCTGGCGCCAGCGCGTCGGTTGCTCCGGGACCGGGTCGTAGATCGCGAGGGTGGCGTCGGTCAGGGAGCCGTGCTGGGCCGGTCCGGGGTCGGTGAAGATCGTGACCAGGCTGAACAGCCCGTCGCCGTCCGTATCGACGAGGTGGAAGCGGTCGCCGCGCGGCACCGGCGGCATGCCCCAGGCGAGGAACAGGTCCAGGACCTCGTCCACCTCCGTGCGGTCCTGGAACCAGGGCAGCGCCGTCGTCGCGAAGTCCGCCAGCGCGGCGGGCCGGGCCGGGATGTCCTCCAGGGTCACGTCGCTGCCCGGCTGCGGGATGCCGCTCGGCGACAGGCCCGTGATCGTGATGGGGGCCGGGGCCGGCGGGGTCTCGTCTTCGGCCGGTTCGTCCTCCGCCGCGTCGTCTTCGGCCGGATCGTCGCCCTCGCCCTCGTCGGCGGTGTCGTCGGCGCCCTCGTCGTCGGCGGTCTCGTCCGTGCCGGCCTCGTCGCCGTCGGCCTCCTCCGCGGCCGCGTCCTCCTCGTCCTCCTCCGGCTCCCCGCCCGGCAGGATCAGCACGTCGCCGACCCGCAGCAGGTCCGGGTTCTCCAGTTGGTTGATGTCCTGGAGCACGGCCGCGGTCGTGCCGAAGCGGAAGGCGATATCGCCCAGCGTGTCGCCGGCCTGGACGACGTAGGTGCCGTCGCCCGGCGCCGGTGTGGGGGCCGAGGGACGCTGCACCTGCACGGTCGCGCCGCCGCCCGCCGACGGGCGCTCCTCGTCGGCGCTCTGATCCACCGCTGCGGCGGCCGCGGCCGCCGCAGCGGTGGCCTCGGCTGTCGGGGCGGCCCGGGCGGGGGTCGTGGTCGCGGGGTCGGCGGCGGGGGCCGCCGTCTGCGTGTCGGCCGGCGCGACGGCTTGGGTGACGGTCGGCTCCTCGTCGCTGCCGCAGGCAGCGACGAGGAGCGCCACCCCCGGCAGGACCAGCGCCGCGAGGACGAATACACGGATCGATCGTCTGGGCATGCGGGCTCCAGCGCCGACCCCAGCCACCAGGGTCACTCTAGCGGTCAAAGGGCCCAAGCGGGTACCCGTCCGCCACCATTCGGCCAGACGACCCGCCCCGTCGGCCGGTTCCCCGCCCCGCCGCTAGCCGGGTGCTGAGCGAACCCTGAATCCGAGCGCGGGGGTGTCACGGGCGATCGGGAGATCTGGCGCAGCAGGCTGCCGGCGCGCTGCATGTCGTACAGGTACTTGCGCGCCTCAAGCCTCATAGACGGCAGTCCTCGTCCGTTCCACCGACTCGCGGAAGTAGGGATTGCGGATGGCCGAATCGACCACCAGGTCCACCGACCGCCCGAAGAGTTCCTGGAGCGCGTCCAGCAGCCCGAAGTAGGCATCCGCGTAACCGTCGAGCGCCGCCGGCTGGAACTCGACCAGGAAGTCCAGGTCGCTCGCGGCCGGATCGTCCCTGCCGGTCGAGGCCGACCCGAACAGGTCGAGTCTGCGGACGCCGTAGCGAAGGCAGAGACGCCGCAGTTCGTCGGTCCGCTCGTCAAGCGCGGGGATCATCGCAGTTTCGCCCATTCGCCCCGTACCCTAGCAGGGCGCCGATCGGCCCAGGCGCCTGCGTCCGACGGTCGCGTCGGCCGCCGGCTAGCGCCCCGTCGACCCGAAGCCGCCCCCACCACGCTCCGTCTCGCCCAGCGCCTCGACCTCCTCCACCTCCGACAGCGCCACCGGCGCGACCACCAACTGCGCGATGCGGTCGCCCTGCCGCACCCGGAAGCGCCCCTCGCCCGGCCAGCGCATGTTCACCAGCACCTCGCCGCGGTAGTCCGCGTCGATCGTGCCGAAGGCCACCACGACGCCCCGCCGCGACAGCCCCGAGCGCGGCCGGACCTGCACCTCGTAGCCGGGCGGCGTCTCGATCGCCAGGCCCGTCGGGATCAGCCGGGGCGTGTCGTCGAGCAGCGCCTGTACGCCGGCCGATCCGAAGTCGGCGAACACGTCCAGCCCCGAGCTGTGCGGCGTCGCGCGGCGGGGCAGGCGGGCGGTCTCGCGCAGGCGCAGGACGCGCAGCGCCGGCGGCGTCAGCACGACGGCTCGCCCGGCAGCCAGCGGAAGCGCGGCAGCGACGCGCGCGGGTAGGCGTCGAGCCAGGCGACGTCGCGGCCCGCCGCCAGCGCCCGCCGCCGCGACGCCTCATCGATCGTCGCGGTCACGTCGACGCCCAGATAGTGGGGCGCGTACCACTCGAGCTTCTCCACCCCCGACGTCAGCAGGATCTGCACCCCCTTCGGTCGCCGCGTCACCGTCCAGTGGTGGAACCCCGCGGCGATCTGGATCAGCCCCTGATAGAACGAGCGGATCGACTGCGGCTCCACCTGCCAGACCTCCTCCCAGGCTTCGTGGGCGTCCCAGAAGCGGCGCGCGTCGAACAGGGCCGCGCCCTCGCGCAAGCCGGCCCGCGCCGCCTCCCCGACGCTCGGCTCCAGCGCGAGTTGCTCGGCCCGCGTCGGGAACGACACGACGACCGCCATCCGGGCCCCCTCGCCAGCGCTCGCCCTTTGACGATGACCGCAGGCTAGCGCAGACTCCCGGTATGCCCGACCCGGCGCCAGGCCCCGCGTCTCATCGCGCCCGCATCGAGATCGTCGCGCTCGGCGGCGGCCCCGGCGGGTTCCGCTCGCTCCGCCTCGACGGCGAGGAGCAGGCGGGCGCGCAACTGCTGATGGACCTCCACTCCGCCCTGCGCGTCCGCGTCGGAGACCGCGTCTATGATGAGACGAGTGCCGACATCCGCTTCGTCGATGCCTAGCCCGGCGCCCATCCGGACCCCATGCCCCCTCCCGGCTCCCCTTCCCCCAACGACCCCGGCGCCCTGCGCGCCGTCCTCGCCGAGAACCTGTCCGAGCTGACGGCCCTGCTCGACGGCGTCTCCACCGCCGACCTCGACGTGCGTCTGGGCGACGGCGAATGGTCGGTGCGCGAGATCGTGCTGCACCTGCTGCACGCCGAGCGCTGGCTGCTGCCCCAGCTGACCGAACTGCGGCGCGCCGTCGCGCCGGGGCTGCCGCTGCCGCCCGCCGACGTCGTCGCGCTGCCCACGCTCGATCAGCGCCCGGAGGAGAACGAGTTGCGCTGGGCCGTCGGCGCCGTGCGGGCCGAGACCGAGACGCTGCTCGACGGCATGACCGCCGCCCAACTGCGCGAGCCCGCCAACCTGGACCTCGACGGCGAGACGGTCGATTTGTCGTTCCGCACGATGCTGCTCACCGCCGCCGACCACCAGTTGTTCCACGTGCGCCAGATCGAGCGCACGCTCGGTCGCGCCGCGCGCGGCTGATCCTCCGCGGGGTCGTCTGCGGACGGTCGGCGTGATTCGGGCGCGTGCTGACGCTAGGTGAGGCGGAGGATGGCGGCCAGGATGGCGGCGATGGCGACACCCAAGCTGAGTATCCGCCAGGTCTGCTGGTGGATCGCGCGCTCAATGTCGGCGCGCAACTCTAGGCGCAGCCGGTCGATGTCGCCGCGCAGCTCTACGCGCAGGCGTTCGAGGTCGCCATGCGTCGCAGGGTCGGAGTCTGAGGCCGAGTGGGCTACCATGCCGCAATCCTACATGAAGTGAGTGCCCCGCCGCCATCGCGGCCCCGATGGTTTGCGCCCATGCCCCCCAGCGCGCCGTGCGCCGCTGATCGTCGGCCGGCGGCGGGCTAGGCTGCCCCAATGCCGACCACCGCCCTCTCGGGCCGCGACGCGATGGCCCTCGCCTTCCGGCCCCGCTCCGTGGCCGTCGCCGGCGTCTCTACCCGTGCCAAGACCAGCTTCAACGGTATGCGCTGGTTCAAGCTCGTGCGCCGCTACGGCGTCGTCGAGCGCTGGTACGGGCTCAACCCGCGCGGCGGCGCCACGCGCTCGGGCGTCCCGCTCTATCCCAGCCTGCGCGACGTCCCCGACGACCAGATCGACCTCGTCATCTCCGTGATCCCCGCCCACGCCGTCCTCGACCTGCTCGACCAGGCGGCCGGGAAGGGCGTCAAGGTGTTCCACCTCGTCACGGCCGGCTTCGGCGAGACCGGCCTGACCGAGCGCGCCGACCTCGAAGCGGAGCTGCTGCGGCGCGCCCGCGCCTACGGCATCCGCCTGCTGGGGCCGAACTGCATGGGCATCCACACGCCCATCGGCGGCGTCAGCTGGCTGGAGGACGCCGACCCCACGCCCGGCCGCATCGCGATGCTCTCCCAGAGCGGCGCCAACGCCAGCGAGACCATCATGCGGGCCGAGTCCCGCGCCCTGCGCTTCAGCTACGTCGCCTCCTACGGCAATGCCATCGACCTCAACGAGTCGGACCTGCTCGACTACCTCTGCGACGACCCCGACACCGACATCGTGCTCGCCTACCTGGAGGGCATCAAGGACGGCCGCCGCTTCCCGCCCCTGGCCCGGCGGCTCGCCGCCCGCAAGCCCTTCGCCGTGGTCAAGGGCGGCGCGACCGAGGCCGGCACGCGCGCCGTCGCCAGCCACACCGGCAGCCTGGCCGGATCGAGCGCCGTCTGGGGCGGCGTCGTCCGGCAGACCCGACTGATCGACGCCGCCACGCCCGACGAACTCCTCGATGTCGCCGTCACGGCCCAGCGGCTGCCCGGTGTGCGCGGGCCGCGCGTCGCCCTCGTCGGGCGCGGCGGCGGCTACTCGGTGCTCGCCGCCGACGCCGTCGCCCGCGCCGGCCTCGAACTCCCGCCCCTCCGCGACGCCACCAGCGAGCGCCTCGCCGCCTACCTGCCGCCGGCCGGCAACAGCATCCGCAACCCCGTCGACTCCGACATTGCCTGGGACGCCGACGGCTTCCTCCCCGCCCTCGGCGTCGTTGGGGCCGACCCCGGCATCGACATCGTGCTGCTGCAGGCCAACGTCGACAACCTGCCCGCGGGCGGCGTCGCCGCCGACGCCGGCTTCGCCGAGGGCCTGCGCGACCGCCTCCTGGAGGCCCGCGACGCGATCCCCGTGCCGCTGGGCGTCGTGCTGCGCGCCCCCCGCAGCGCCGCCGGCGTCGATCTGGCCCGGCGCATCCACGCCGAGCTGGGCGGCGCCGGCGTCGCCACCTACGACTCCGTCTCCGCCGCCGCCGTGGCGCTGCGCCGCTACCTCGACTGGCGCGCCGCCACCGGCAACTAGATCGCCGCCCGGACCGCTAGGCTGTCGCCATGCCCGCCCCCGCCTCGTCGAGCAGCCCCGCCGCCCGTCCGATCCTCGGCGCGCATGTCTCGAGCGCCGGCCATATCGACGTCGCCGCCGACCACGCCAAGGCCCTGCGCGCCGAGGCCGTGCAGGTCTTCGGCGCGGCCCCGCAGCAGTGGCGCCGCAAGCAGCACCCCGAGTCCGACGTCGCGGCCTTCCGCACCCGCATGCGCGAGGCGGGCGTGGGCCCCAACTTCATCCACGGCATCTACCTCGTCAACCTGGCCACGGCCGACCCCGAGCACCTGCGCCGCGGCGTCGCGTCGCTCACGGCCGACATGCGGCTGGCGGGCGGGCTGGGCGTGGCCGGCGTCATCTTCCACGTCGGCAGCCACAAGGGCCTCGGCTTCGACGCCGTCCTGCCGCAGGTCGCCGAGGCGATCCGCGAGGTGCTGGCCGAATCGCCGCCCGAGGTCTGGCTCTGCCTCGAGAACAACGCCGGCGCGGGCGACAGCATCGGCTCGCGCTTCGCCGAGCTGGGCGCCATCCGTGACGCCGCCGGCGACGACCGTGTGCGCGTCTGCTTCGATACCTGCCACGCCTTCGCCGCCGGCTACGACCTGACGGACGCCGCCGCGCTCGACGCCGTCCTGGCCGAGTTCGACCGCGAGGTGGGGCTCGACGCGCTCGTCGCCGTGCACGCCAACGACTCGAAGATGCCGCTGGGCTCGGGCCGCGACCGGCACGAGAACCTGGGCTGGGGCGACATCGGCCTCGACGGCTTCCGCAACCTCCTCGCCCGCGACGCCTTCCGCGCCGCGACCTGGCTGCTGGAGGTGCCCGGCTACAAGGGCGGCGGCCCCGACCGGCTGAGCGTGCGGGTCGTCAAGGCCCTGCGCGACGGCGGCCCGCTGCCCCGCATCCCGCGCAAGCCCAAGGCCGCCAAGAAGGCGGCCCCGAAGAAGGCGCGGTCCCGGAAGACCCGTGATCGGTAAGGCCTCGGTCGCGAGGGCGAAGTGTGGGGAGTCCTCCGAAAGCAATGACCCCCCCAGGCACGCCTGAGGGGGTCGAAGTGGAGGGGACTCACACGCTGCGGTGCTCTTCGCGCCCTCTCCTGCGCTGGCCCGGCCTATTCATGCAGTGGCCACGCCTGGGCTTCCCACCCGATGTAACGATAGCACATGTTCGGGCTGGGTCGTGTAGCATCACCGGCGGTGGCGGGGGTAGTGTAGTGGTCTAGCACGTCGTGGCTTCCCACCCCGAAGTCGCGGGTTCGAATCCCGTCCCCCGCACCATCGCAACGCACATCCCGAACGCCCGACCTCGCAGGACCCCGCCGCCGCCCGCCTAGACGGGCTCGGCGGCGCCCGGCTGCGACGCCGCTGCGACCGGCGCCTCCGGGTTGGCATACTCGAAGCGGTAGATCTCGTCCAGCAGCGACAGCAGCGCCATCATCGCCCGGCTCTGTAGCCGCCGCTTGCGATAGATCAGCGCGATCCGGCGCCGCAGCGGCTCCGTCTCCGCGATCTCGATCGCGACCAGCGTGCCTGCCGCCAGTTCCCGCGCCACGGCCACCCGCGGCAGGAAGGCCAGCCCCAGCCCGCGCAGCACCAAGTGCTTCGCCATCTCCAGGCTGTCGACGTCGAGCCTCTGCCGCAGCGCGATGCCCTGCTCGCGGAAGATCGCCTGGCTGATCGCGTGGTACGAGGAGTGCACGTCGAAGAAGATCACCGGCTCCAGCGCCAGGTCGGCCACGGTCGTGGGGCCGTGCTGCGCCAGCGGGTGGCCCGCCCCCGCCATCAGCGCGATGTCGTCCTCGTACAGCGGCACCGTCTCGATGTCGGAGTGCGTCAGGTAGCGCTCGAAGCCCACCTGCACCTCGTCCGCCAGCACCATCGCCTGCACTTCCTCCGACCGCCCCGTGCGGATCGAGACCTCCACCTCCGGGTAGCGCTCGCTGAACTGCTGCAGGATGCCCGGCAGCACGTACGTGCCCACGGTCGGCGCCGTGCCGATCGTCAGGTGGCCGCTGCTCACATCGCGCAGGCCGGCCAGCGCGTCGTACCCCTCCTCGAGCGAGCGCAGCGCCCGCTGCGCGTGGGGCAGGAACACCTCGCCGGCGTCGGTCAGGCGGGTCGTGCGGCCCATCCGCTCGAATAGCGGCTCGCCCAGCTGACGCTCCAGCGCCTGGATGCGCGCCGTGACCGTGGGCTGCGTCACGTACAGCGACTCCGCCGCTCGCGAAAACGAGAGCTTCATCGCCACCCGCACGAAGGCCTCGAGCCGAGCGGTCTCCACGGCCCTGTCCTCCTCCAACGTCCCCGCGCGTCAGTCCCCGCGTCGAGGGACGCAAGTATAGACCGCTGCGCGCGTCGTATCGACCATCCCAATGGGAGGTTCCGGCCGCCGCGCGATCGCACGCCGGAACCGCACGAGTGACACCGGGGGGCGTCCCACGGCGCCCGAATCCGAAAAATGTCGTGGATAACTTGGTGAATTCCGTGGATAACCCCATAATTTCCTTCTTACTTGACATAGGGGGGGGGGGGGGGCGTCTCTATCAGATGTGCCATACTGCGCATGCTCACCAGCCCGACGGTCCCCCGGGGGGACCAACGGTAGTTCCCGGAAAGGAACCGATCATGAGCACGCCGAAGTATTGGACCACCCTGCGACAGCGAAAGATCTCGCGTCGCACCATGTTGGGAGCCAGCGCCAAAGCCGGCGTTGGAGCGGCCGGGCTCGCGCTCGTCGGCTGCGGCGATGACGACACGGCCGACGCCGGGACCGCCGCCGCGGAACGGGCCGCGTCGGCCGCGGAGGAGGCGGCTGCGGCCGCCATCGCCGCCGGGGAGGCGCGCGCCGCCGAGACCGAAGCCGCCGCGGACGCCGCCGCTGAGGCGGCCGCCGCCGCCAGCGAGGCCTCCGCCGCCGCTTCCCAGGCGGCCGACGCCGCCGATGCCGCCGCCGCCCTGGCCGCCGAAGCGGCCGAATCGGAGGACGCCGCCAACGCGGCCGCCGCCGCGGAAGCCGCCGCTGCGGCTGCCGCCGATGCCGCCGCTGCTGCATCCGCGGCCGGCGATCAGGCTGCCGCGGCCGTCGCCGCTGCCGCTGCCGAGGCCGCCGAAGCGGCCGCCCAGGCCGCCCGCGACGCGGCCGCCGCGGTCGAGGCCGGCACGGCCACCGCCGCCGCCGCCCAGGCCGCCATCGACGAAGCCGCGGCTGCCGCAGCCGCCGCGGCCGAAGCCGCCGGGGAGGCGTCCGCCGCCGCCGGGGCGGCCGCCGCCACCGCCCAGGAGACCGCCGAAGCCGCGGCCGAGACCGCCGCCGCGGCCGTCGCGGCGGCCGAAGAGGCGGCCGACGCGGCGCAGGAGGCCGCCGAGAGCGCGGCCATGGCGGCGGAGGACGACATGCCCGCGGCCGGCGGCCCGGTGTATGGCGGCAAGATCGTCAAGGTTGCCAAAATCGGCATCGAAGAGGGCTGGAACCCGGCCCGCAGCACCTCGGGCATTGCTGACCACAATTTCCTCCAGTACATCTACAGTCATGTGCTGGGGTTCACCGCCGATAACGGCTCGGGGAAAGCGGAGCTGGCCGAGAGCTGGGAGACCCCGGACGACGTCACCTACCTCTTCAACTTCGCGCCCGGGCGCGCCCTGTTCCAGGACGGCGCGCCGGTGGACGCCAACGCGATGCAGGCGAACATGGAGTTCCGGCAGACCGACGCCGAAGCCTCCCGCAACCCCCGCACCAATTCGGGTCTCGCCAACGCGGCATCCTTCGAAGCGGTGGACGACGTCACCTGGCGGATGGTCAACAGCGAGCCGTACGGGCCCACCCTCGCGGCGTTCTGGACCCCCGGACTCTCGGGCGAGTTGATCTCGCCGGACGCCTTCGAAACCGCCCATGAACATCCCGTCGGCGCCGGACCGGCGCGCCACCTGGAGTATCGCGTCGGGGAGTACTGGCTGGGGGAGAAGTGGGACGGCTACTGGGATAACGAGCACGTCTACGCCGACCAGCTGGAGACCCGGATCGTTCCCGACGACAACAACGCCTGGGCCCAATTCCTCGACGGGGAGGTCTCCTATCAACGTGTCGCCGGTGCAATGACCGACGAACTGGCGGCGGAGTTGGAGGCCGACGGGTTCCAGGCGCGCCGGGGGATCGACTTTGCTTGGAGCGCCCAGTGGTTCAATATCAATCCGGCGTCCGAGGGCTTCAACATGTTCCGCGACCCCCGCCTGCGCTGGGCGATCGGCCTCAGCGTGGACCGGGACGTCGTCAACGATCTGGCCGAGAACGGCCAGGGCAAGCCCTCCGTGTGCAACACCAGTACGCAGAGTTGGGCCATCCGGGAGGGCGCGAACTACTACGACCCGCCCGACCTGGCGAAAGCCGCCCAGCTGCGGGACGCCGCGGGCTTCGGGGACGACAACCCCGTCACCGGCACCATGCTGTCCTTCACGGAGAGTCGCGCGCTCCGCGGGGCGACGGCGGTCTTCTCCCAACTGCAGCAAGCCGGCTGGTCGGGGTTGAACTTCCAGGAAGGCGCTCAGGGGCCGATCCTGGACATCTACCGCTCGGGAATCGACTGGATCACCGGCTGCTTCCCCTGGGATTCGCCGTTCGACCCGGACGCGACGATGAGCCCGTCCATTGAGCTTATCTGGCTGAACTGGCTGTACGGCAGTCCCGAGGGCGGCTCGGGGACCGGGCGCGCCAGCCTGGCGGACTACCCGAACGACCAAGTGCTGCAGGGCCTCGCGGAGACCGAAGCGTACACCACGGCGGCCACGAAATTCGCCAGCCAGGAGGATCGCATCGAACCCTACGACAAGGCCTTCGCCAGTACCGGCGACGGCCACTCCTGGTCCGACCCCGACATCCAAGGACACCGCTGGACGTACCACTGGATTCAGCATTCGGTGGCCTATGGCGCCCAGGGGAACCTCGGAGGGTTCCAGCTGAGACCCGTCGATGGCCAGACGGGCTCGTCCAGCGGCGGGCACGGCTACAAGGGGTTGTGGTTCAACGCCTAGCTTCGGTCCCCTCTCCCTCCTGGGAGAGGGCTAGGGTGAGGGTCCGGCGCAGGCTGAGACCCCCTCACCCTAACCCTCTCCCCAGGGGAGAGGGGATCAGATTCGGCGGCCGTCATCGTGCCGGCCCGTGAGGACGGGCCAAGACCGAGAGGCGAACCGACAATGACGACGACCGCGGCGACTCGCACTTGGGAGCCGCTGAGCGAAGTGCGCAAGCGCCTGCGCGTCAAGTGGTACCGCTCGCCGATCGACAAGCCGACGCTCTGGGAGTTGATGGAGCGCAGCGACCGCAAGGGGTTCACGCAGACGCTGGGGTACTTGGGGCTGATCGTGGCGCTGGGGGCGCTGACGGCGGTCGCGTTCGAGCAGGGCTGGTGGGCCGTGTTCGGCGTCGCGCTGTGGTGCTACGGGGCCGTGATCGCCTTCCTCCCCGGCCTCGCGACGCACGAATTGGGGCACGGCACCGTGTTCCGGACGCCGGCGCTCAACCAGGGCTTCCTGCGACTGTTCAGCGTCGTCGCCTGGTTCAACTACAACGAATGGCGTATGAGCCACACGTATCACCATCGCTACACGCTCTTCCCCGCCGGCGACCGCGAAATCCTGCTGCCGGCGAATCCGACGTTGCATCCGCTGACCCTGCTGCAGATGTTCACCTTCAACGTGCAGGGCATGTTCCGGCTCCTGCACGCGAACGTGCTGATGGCGCTGGGACGCTTCGACATGAACACGGTCGGCAACGGCGGCGGGGTCGGCACGAACCAGTGGAGCGCGGCGCTCGCCGAGGTGCATCCGGAGACGTATCGCGCCGCCGTGCGCTGGGCGCGCTTCCTGCTGCTCTTCCACGGCGCCGTGATCGTGGGGTCGATCGTCTCCGGGCTCTGGTGGCCCATGTTCCTGCTCAGCGGGGGCATCGCCGTCGCCAACGCCTGGAAGTACTTCGTGGCGATGCCCCAGCACAACGGCATGCGTGACAACGTGCCCGACTTCCGGCTCTGCGTCCGCACGGTCAAGCTCGACCCGCTGTCCTCGTTCCTGTACTGGCACATGGAATGGCACCTCGAGCATCACATGTTCGCGGGCGTGCCGTGCTACAACCTGAAGCGGCTCAGCTACGAGATCGCGGACGATCTGCCGGAGCGGCGCTCGGTGCTCGGCGCATGGCGCGAGATGCGCTACGCCTGGAAGCGCCAACAGACCGAGCCCGGCTACCAGTGGGACACGCCCCTGCCGCCCACGGCCCGCCCGGCGATGACCAGCGAGGCGGCAGTGGCGGGATTGCCCGCCCCGCCCGAGGGCACGGCCGAGATGGCGGCGTCGATCGGGGCGCTGGACCCGGACGACGACCGGGTCCGCGTCTGACGGGGCCCTACTCGAATGGCGCGCTACATCACCACGCGGATCGTCTCCTCGCTGATCATCCTGTGGATCATCAGCATCCTCGTCTTCCTGCTCATGACCGTGTTGCCCGGCGATCCCACGTTGAGCGGGCTGGAGGCGACCCCCGAGCACCGTGAGCTCCTCCGCGAACGCATGGGCCTGAACGATCCGCTGCCGCAGCGCTACGGCGACTGGCTGTTCCACGCGTTGCAGGGCGATCTCGGGTTCAGCTTGGCCAAGTTCAACGAGAACATCACGATCAGCAGCGTCTTTTCCCGGCGCATCCCCGCCACGGTGGAGTTGGGCATCTTGAGCCTGCTCGTGGTCGTGACCGTGGCGGTGCCGATCGGCGTGCTGGCGGCGCTGAAGCCCGGGTCCAAGCGCGAGGTCGCGGCCAGCACGGCCATGATCGTGGGCAACTCGATCCCGGAGTTCGTCACCGGCATCGCGCTGATCCTCGTGATCGCGCTGCGCTTCGACCTCCTGCCGGTCGGGGGCTACGTCGCCTTCACGGACGATCCGATCGAGAACCTGAAGCGCATGGCGATGCCGGTGCTGGCCATCTCGCTGACCGCGACGACGCTGCTGATGCGCCAGACCCGCTCGGCGATGATCACCGTGCTCAGCGATGACTACATCCGCACCGCCCGCGCCAAGGGGCTGCGCGAGCGCGCCGTCGTCGTGCGCCACGCGCTGCGCAACGCCCTGATCCCGGTGATCACGATCTTCGGCTTCCAGGCCGGGCTGATCTTCAGCGGCGCGGTGATCACCGAGAGCGTCTTCAACATCCCGGGCATGGGCCGCCTGTTCGTCGAGAGCGTCGTCATCGAGCAGGACTACCCCATGATCCAGAACCTCGTCATGTTCTTCGCGATCGCCACCCTGCTCGTGAATCTCCTGGTCGACCTCTCCTACACGCTGATCGATCCGCGCATCCGGACGGGACGGGGGACCGCATGAGCGCCGGCCGGACGCCTCCGGCATCGGCCGCCCCGCCGCTCGCGCGGGTGGGACTGCGCGAGCGCCCCTGGTACCGCGAAGCGCGCGCGATCGGGCGCGTCTACGGGCGCAACCGCCCGGCCGTCGTCGGCGCCGTGCTGCTGCTCGGCTTCGGGCTGATCGCCGCCTTGGCCCCCCTGGTCGCCCCCGCCGACCCGTACCTGCCCGCGACCACGCGCGAGGGCGTCTTCAACCCGCCCAGTTGGGATCACCTCGCCGGCACGGACCACCTGGGGCGGGACGTGCTCAGCCGCGTGTTCTTCGGCGCCCGGATCGCCTGGCAGATCGTGCTGGTGGCGACCGGCGTCGCGGTGGGCCTCGGCGTGCCGCTGGGGCTGCTGGCGGGCTACGTGGGCGGCAAGCTGGACGAACTGGTGATCATGCGCTTCGTCGACGCCGTCATGATGCTGCCGGGCCTCGTCCTGATCCTCGCCCTCACGGGCGCCGTCGGGCCCAGCATCACCAATACGATGATCATCATCGGGATCGTCTGGTCGCCCGGCTACGCGCGCCTCACGCGGGGCGTGGTGCTGCAGATCCGCCAGGAGGTCTACGTCGACGCCGCCCGCGCGATCGGGGCGACCCCGGCCCGGATCATGCGGCGGCATCTGCTGCCGAACGTCGTGGCGCCGATCATGGTGCTGGCCTCGCTCTCGGCCGCCGGCATCATCCTCGTCGAAGCGGGCCTCAGCTTCATCGGCGCGGGCGTGCAGGAGCCCGCGCCCGCCTGGGGGCGGATGGCCGCCGAGGCGAACAAGACCATCCTCACGCGCAGCGCCTGGCCGCTCGCCGGCCCGGCGATCGCGATCATCCTGCTCGTGATGGCCTTCAACTTCGTCGGCGACGGCATGCGCGACGCCTTCGATCCGCGCCTGCGGAATATCCGTTGAGGGCGGCCTAGGCGAACGGATCGACGTACACGCCCGCCTTGTGGATCACCACGTCGCCCGTGACCGACGTCTGGCAGCCCAGCCGCACCGGCTGCTCGAGCGCCCGGCGGCCGCGCTGCTCCAGCAGGGTCGCCCGCTCCGCCCGTCCCATCGCCGAGAGGCGCCCCGCCCCCTCGACCACGCGGAAGAAGCAGTTCGAGCAGCGGCACTGCATGTCGCACTGGTTGGGCCAGTAGTAGCCGGCGTCGCGCGCGGCCTGCATGATCGTCACCCCGGCGGGCACGTCGAGATCGATCCCCAGCGGCTCCACCCGCACCTGCGCCACGCTCACCTCCCCCGCCGCCGGCTCACTCGTAGTTCGCCTGGTCGCCCACGATCTGGGGGCGGTGCAGGTCCGTGTACGTCTCGTCGCTGTCGACGCCCAGGGAGCTGTTGCTCAGGATCAGGAACAGCAGCCCCAGCAGCAGCGCCCCGATCCACAGGACGATCTTGCGGCGCATTCCCACACTCGCTCCCTGGCCACAGCCTAGCAAGCGCGCCGCCGCGCCCTCGGTCCCGCGCTAGCCGAAGAGCTGCCGCTCGAGGAACGGCCAGATCGGCGACAGGCCCGCCGGCATGAAGTCCCAGTGCCCGTACGGCCCCCAGTGGATCTCGCGCGGCTCCGGCATGGCCTCGAAGAAGCGCTCCGCCGACGCCGGCGGCACGATGTCGTCGCGCCGCCCGGCCACGACCAGCGTCGGCCGATCCATCAGCGGCGCGAAGGTCGCCGGGTCGGTGATCTGCTGCGCGATCCGCTCGGCCTCCCCCGCCGACGCGGGCAGTGGGCGCGCCGCCCCGCTGATGCAGAAGACCGCCGCCCCGACCCGCCCGTCGAGGCCCACGAACGGCGCGCCCCGCATCCCGCCCATGCTGAACCCCACGAAGCCGATCCGCGCCCCGTCGACCTCCGGCCGTGTCACGGCGTAGTCCAGCGCGCGCATCCAATCGACGGCCGTCTGCTGCGTCATCGCCGCCCGGCGCTGTGGGTAGCGCGTGAAGTCCTCCATCGTGATCGGGCGAGTGGCGCGCTCGCCGTGCCCGGCCTGGTCGATCAGCACGCAGACCGCGCCCCGCCCGGCCCACTCCGACGCGGGCCAGAGCACGTAGTCGTCCGACTTGCCCAGCGTCGCCGGGTGGGCGACGAGCACGGCCGGCCGCGGCCCCGCGCGCGCCGGATCCCACAGCACCAGCCCGGGCACGCGCGCGTCGTGCGCCGAGCTGATCTCGAAGCGCTCGGCCCGCAGCCCCGATCCGGGGTCGAGCCCGCCCGCCTCCGATGTCACGGCGTCGAGCGGCAGGTCGCGGTCGTAGGCGTAGAACTGCCGCAGCAGCGCGACGGGGATGGCCGGGCCGGCCGGATCGTCCATGCCGCCGCTCCCTCCCGTCCGGCGATGCCCTGCCCGGCGAGGCAGTGCGGGCCTACTCGTAGCGCAGCGACTCGGCCACCGTCTTGGTCGATGCCTGGTGCGCGGGCAGGTAGGTCAGCACGATCGTCGCCACGATGGCGATCCCGAAGAACAGCAGCAGCCGCCCGACGGGGATGTAGAAGTCGGCCCCGGCGGTGCTGCCGAAGACCCCCTCCTCGAACAGCCGCCAGGAGAGCACCAGCGCCATGCTGCCGCCCAGCAGCAGGCCGATCAGCGAGATGAAGCCCATCTCCAGCATCAGCCCCAGCCGCACGTAGCTGGCGCGGAAGCCGATCGCGCGCAGCACGCCGATCTGCTGCCGCCGCTCGACGACTGCCCGCACCGCCAGCACGCCCAGCGCCGCCAGCCCGGCCACCAGCCCCATCGCCGTGAATCCCTGGAAGAGGCTCAGGATGGCGTTGAAGGTGTCCTGCTGTTGCTCGAGCTCGTCCTTGATCGACAGCGTCTCCAGTTGCAGCGCCGCCTCGATCGCCTGCGCCGTCGCCAGCGCGTCGAAGCCGGGCGCCGAGCGCGCGAAGTGGCGCACCGTGTCGACGCTCTCGTAGAGCGCGAAGACGACGTCCTCGTGCGTGATCAGCGTCGGCCGCACGTCGCCCGGCACGATCGCCGCGATCCCGACCACCTGGTCGATGATGCCGATGATCGTGACCTCTTCGGCCGCCTCCCGCGCCGAGTTGCTCACCCGCACGGTCACCTGCGGCATCTGCACCGTGAACTCCCGGATCGTGTCCGGCAGCTTGAAGTCCGTCTCCTCGATCGGCGCGAACCCGCCCGATTGCGCCACCGCCGTCGCTGTGATCACCGCGTAGCGCCGGCCGTCGGGTCCCGGCGCGCGCAGCGCCTCCCAGACCGCCCGGTCCGAGGCGTAGCCGAAGGCGCGCGCCTGCAGCACGACGCCGTTCTCAGCCAGGAAGCCGTCGTCGGCTCCGGCCAGGAACAGCTGGCGGAGTTCGGCATCCTCGGCCGGCTCGAAGAAGGGCTGCCCGTCCGGCCCCGGCACGAGCTCCTGGGTGAAGTCGTCGAACGCTTGCGCCTCCACGAGTTGGATGTCGGTGCCGTTGCCGCTGCCGAAGGACAGCCGGCTCACGCCCTCCAGTTGCGCTTGCAGGTCGGCGGCGTCGGCGTCTCGCAGCGCCGCCGGCAGCTCGCCGATGCCCGAATCGCGGTCGGCGTCGGCGACGAGGTCGTAGCCGCCGGCCGACGTATCGCTCGTGAAGAGCCGCGCGAAGTTGTCGTTGATCGTCGTGAACGTCACCAGCGCGAACATGATGATCGCGATCATCGCCATCGTCATGCCCGTGCGGAACGGCGCCGTCGCCGGATACGCCACCGCCGTCTGCACGACCGGCCGCAGCCGCCCGAACACCACGCCGATGCCCCGCAGCGCGAGGACGAACACGTCGAGGTTGACGATCACCATGATCACGCCCACCGTGACCATCGCCGCGCCGGAGAGGAAGAACAGCTCCGGGCCGCCCTCCACGTCGACGCCCAGGATGTCCTCGTGGAACCAGCTGCCCGCGAACCAGAAGAACAGCACCATCCCGCTGACGAGCGTGTGCGCGGTCCGGCCCGGCGCGGGGTAGCGACGCCCCAGCCGTCGCAGCAGCCAGGCCCCGCCCGTCAGCCCCGCCCAGAACGGCAGGGCCGGCGCCAGCAGCGCCCGCTTGACGCGGGAGCGGGGCAGCCCCGGCCCGCCGATCTCCGCTCCGCCGAAGCGGCGCATCGTCAGCAGCAGGCCCAGCGGCCCCAGCGTCAGGCCGCCCAGGTAGACGAAGGCCGAGCCCCCGTCGCTGGGGGCGATGATCATGTAGGCGCCCACCAGCGTGCAGCCCAGCCACCACTCCTGGCGGCGGCGCATCAGCTGCCAGGCCGGCGTGAGCAGCCAGCCGTCCAGCCGCTCTCGCACCCGCGAGGGCAGCACGCCGGCCAGCAGCCCCCCGCCGACCAGCGTCAGCGGCGTCGTCCAGAGCAGCGCCAGGCCCAGCGGCGTCGTGAGGATGCCGGAGAACGACACTCGCCGGCGCTCGCGGATCGATCCCTCGGGGATGTCCCGGATCGCCGCCACGATGTTCAGCACGCTGACCCGGAAGGACGAGATCGCCACCGTGACGAAGGTCAGCACGATGCCCAGCCCGGCCGCCACGATCACGCTGCGCGGCTCGACGTGGCGGCTGAAGGTGAAGCCCAGGGCGGCGTCGAAGGCGCTGTTGAGC
The DNA here is from genome assembly GCA_965209205.1 of Dehalococcoidia bacterium. Taxonomy (GTDB): domain Bacteria; phylum Chloroflexota; class Dehalococcoidia; order Bin125; family Bin125; genus TK10-74A. The sequence continues at coordinate 987,487 of CBDBQC010000004.1, read as the reverse complement.
ACCCCCACCATAAGGAACGCGATGATGATCCCCAGCACCGTCCCCACCAGCGCCGAGCCCACGTTGTAGGCCATGCCCTCGGCCAGGTAGGTCTCGACCAGGTGGCCGCGCCGCATCCCCACCGCCCGCGCGATGCCCATCTCCGACTTCCGCTCCTCGGCCAGCAGCACGAAGATCAGGAAGATCAGCAGGATGCCCGCCGCGATCGAGAACAGCCCCATGAGCAGGAACAGCGACGTGAACACCGACCCGAACAGCTCGGCCGCGTCGACGTTGTCCTGCTTCAGCGGCGTCGATTCGAAGATGTGGCGGTCCAGGCGGTCGGCGTAGACCCGCTCTGCCAGCGGGACCCCCGCCTCGCGCTCCGCGATCGCCTGGTCGCGCAGGAAGACGTTGAGCGCGGCGCTGATCTCGTCCGACAGCTCCAGCGCGCCCGTCTCCCCGCCCACCACCGCGACGCCCACGCCGTCCATGACGCCCGGCTGCCCGAAGATCTCCTGCGCCGCCTGCAGCCGGATGACGCCGCCCTGCGGGTTGAGCAGGTCGACTTCGCCGCTGACCAGCGTGTCCTTCGCGATGCCCACCACGCGGAAGGGGTGCTCGACGCCCCGCGCCCGCACCAGCACCTGGTGCCCCGGCTGCGCCGCCAGCTCCTGCGCCGCCGTCGCGTTGAGGATGATCCCATCCGGGCCGCTGCCGGTCAGGCTCAGCTGCGAGCCATCGGCCGCCGGGATGCCGCCGATGGCGTCGGCCTCGGCGGCGTCGAGCCCCAGCAGGGACGACAGCGCCAGCTGCTGGCCGCTGTCGACGTTGCGGATCGACGCCGTGTCGAACAGCGCCCGGATGAACCCCACGATGCGCTCGTCGCCCGCGAAGGCCGCCTTGAGGTCGTCGGCGACGCGCTGCGGCACGACCGACTCGGCCTCGGAGACGTTGCGGCCGGGCGTCGTCTCGTACTGCACCAGGTGGTCGACCCGGCCGGTGATCTCGATCGCCTGGGTGCGCAGGCTGTTGCTCAGCGTGTCGCCGGTGGTGAACGCCGACGAGATGATCAGCGTGCTCAGCATCAGGCCGAAGACGATCAGCAGCGTCTGCGCCCGGCGGCGCGGGATGTTGCGCAGCCCCAGCCGGAAGAACAGCGGATGCCGCAGCGCCAGATAGCCCACGACCAGCGCGATCACGCCCAGCAGGACGAGGATGATCACCATCAGCGTGTCCATGCTGAGGCCGAAGATCTCGTTCACCGCTGCTCCTCCCGGCCGCCGCCGCGGCCCGAGGCTACGCCCGCGCGAGCGCCTGGGGCTGGAACGCCCGGTTCTGGTCCTCGCCCACGATCTGCCCATCGACCATGCGGATCACGCGATGGCAGCGCCCCCCCACCCCGGCGTCGTGCGTGACGATCACGAAGGTCTGCGTGTTCGTCTCGTTCAACTCCTGAATCAGGTCCATGACCTCGCCGGCGTTGACGCTGTCCAGGTCGCCGGTTGGCTCGTCGCCCCAGACGATGGCGGGCTCGTTGACCAGCGCCCGCGCGATCGTCACCCGCTGCCGCTGCCCGCCCGACAGCTGCGCCGGCCGGTGCCCCGCCCAGTCGGCCAGCCCCACGCGCGCCAGCGCCGCCTCGCCGCGCTCGCGCGCCGTGCGGGGTGCGACGCCGCTGACCAGCAGCGGCAGCTCGACGTTCTCGATCGACGAGAGCACGGGCAGCAGGTTGTAGAACTGAAACACGAAGCCCATGCGCCGCGCCCGGTAGTCGGTCTTGGCGTTGTCGGGCATCTTCGCGATCTCTTGCCCCTCGATGCGGATCAGCCCCCGATCGATCGAGTCCAGGCCCGACAGCGTGTTGAGCAACGTCGTCTTGCCGCAGCCCGAGGGGCCCATCACGGCCACCATCTCGCCCTTGCGGATGGTCATACTCACGCCGCGCAGCGCCTGCACGACGTTGCCGTCGCTGCTGTAGGTCTTGTGGATGTCGGCCGCTTCGATGATCGGCGCGCCGGCCTCGATCGTGGGGGCTGTCATGCCCTGCTCCCCTCCGCCCGCGGTGCGGTGCGGCCCATGCCAGTCTCGCAGCCGTCTCAGTCTCACGACCGGGCCGGGCTGGCGCTATCGCGGGTTTGGCAGGCCCCACGGCGCAGCGCTCGCTAGCAGCCCAACTCCTCGGGCGCGTCCCCCTCGAAGGCGTCGATGAAGGCACGCAGGGTGTCTGCCTCGAAGTCGTCCATCAGCATCAGCCGGCCCCACGAGGTCATCGCCACCGGCACGCCGATCCGCGTCGACGGCGTCAGGATCAACCGCGCCCCCTCGCGCAGCAGCTCCGCCGCCGCCACCCGCATCTCGCCCACCGTGTCGGCGGCCACGACCAGCGGCTGGTAGTAGAGCACGATCGCGCCGTGCTCCATCGTGTGCACCATCGGCTCGAAGCGCTGCTCCTGCTCGTAGATGCCGCAGCGCAGCGGGTGGGTCCAGTGCGGCCCGCCGTAGGGCGGCGTCGTGGCGTAGTCGATTTGGACGGCGGAGCCGTTCGGGTAGTGCTGCTGCCCGGCGGTCGTGAACTGGTCATCGAACTGCTGCAAGCGGGGGTCGTCGCCGATCGACGACCCGCCGCAGGCCGACGCCAGCATCGCCGTCAGCAGTGCCGTCAGCAGTGCCGCCAGCAGCAGCGCCGCGCCCCGCGCCAACCGCCCCCGTGCCGCCGATCGTGTCATGCCCGCTCCTCCCGCCGTCCGCTACGACTCGTCGAGCGCCGGCGCCGCCGGCTCGAGCACGAAGCGGCCGTACAGCCCGCCCGGATCCGGGTCGACGAAGATGGTCAAGAGCTCCAGGGCGTCCTCGTCCAGCGTCTCGATCCACAGCGCGTGCCGCCAGGCCGTCGCCACGACGGGGCTCGGCAGCGAGGCGTCGAGCTCGACCAGCGTCAGCAGATCCCAGCCGCTGTTGCTGCGCACCTCGACGAACCCCCGCAGCGTCTCGGCGTCCGCCGCGGGCAGCCGCGCCGGGTCGTAGTAGACCACGACGCCGCCCTGCTCGAGGATCGGCAGCAGTTCCGCGAACGACGGCGCGCCGCCCGGCCCGTAGAAGCCCGGCGCGACCCCTGCCGCGGCCTGGGGCCCCGACGTGGGCGGGAAGCTGTTGTACGCCGCGAACGATTCCCCGTCGGCCAGATGCCGGCGTCCCTGGTCGGGGTATTCCACCACCCCCGCGATCTGGTCGGCCGGCTCCACCAGCTGCCCCGCGATCGTCGTCGCCCCGACCACCACGACCAGCGCCGCCAGCATGTAGAACATGAAGCGCGGCATGCCCATGATCGTGTTGGGCCGCGCCCCGTCGCGCTGCACCCGGGCGCCCCGGCGGCGTTCCGTGCGCGCCGGGGCCGGGGCCGCGTCGTCCGAGGCAGTGTCCTCCTCGCCGGGATCGACGGTTGCCGGCCCGTCCGGCCCGCCCTCTTCGATCACCACCGGCCGGTTGCGCCGCCGTCGCCGCCGCCGCGACGTGGGTCGTCGATCACTCATGCGCCGATCCTACGGACTCCGCCGCTTGCGCACGACCGGCCCGGCCCGATGCGGGCCGTCGTTCAGGGAATAGGGGGCGAGCGGCGCCGATACCGGCCGCGCATCGCCTATTCGGCTCGCCGCGCGGCTTCCTTCTCCTCCGGCGTCGGCTCGTTGAATTCCTCGCCGCGCTGCGCGGCTTCCCGCCTCCGCAAATCCCACTCGCGCCAAGCCCGGCGCTCCTCATCGCGCCCCTGCTCGTAGCGTCGCTTCAAGTACCCCTCAATGACGACCATGATTCCCTCCACGAAAATGACGGTGATGGCGGCCATGAACACCGCCAGTGGTCCCATCGTGCGCCCCACGGCGATCGCGGTGGCGAGTGGCCCCTGCCCTTCTTTCCCCGTCTCCAGCACGGCAACCGCGCCGGTGCATGCGAACAGCAGCAGTGCGAAGACCAGCAACCCCGCCGCCGCGCGATCCGGGCTGATGTTCGGCAGCGGACTGCCCTACCCGTGGGGCTGCGTGGGCGGCTCCGAAACCGCCATGGCCAGGGCTGCCGGCGCGCCCGGCATGCGCCGGTGGCGGATGGGCGGCGAGACTGGGTTGGGCACGATCCTGTCCTCTCTCGCCGGGCTAGTGTACGACTTCGGCCCACAACCCGCGAGCGGCGGCTTCCGAGGCGCGGCCCTTCGAATCGCCGGTCGGGACTCCGCCGCTTGCGCACGACCGCTACAGGACGACGATGTCCTCGCCGCCGTCCACGTTGATCGTGTTGCCCGTGATCCAGTGCGACTCGTCGATGCTCAGCCGCACCAGCGCATCCGCGACGTCCTCCGGGCTCGTCACCCGGCCGCTGGGGTTGTGGTCGCGGGCGAAGTCGAGCAGCTGCCCGGCCGAGGGGATCTTGTCGAGCGCCGGCGTCGGTGTGACGCCGGCCTTGATCGCGTTGACCGCGACCCCGTGCGGCGCGAGTTCCGCCGCCAACTGCCGAATGTGCGAGCCCAGCACGGCCTTCGCGCCGCTGACCGCGCCGTAGTAGGGGATCACCCGCGCGTCCCCGGCCGACGTCATGCCGTAGATCTTCGCGCCCCGCGGCAGCATCCCCCGCGCGAAGAGGTCCTGCGTCCAATAGACGAGCGAGTTCGCCATCACGTCGAGCGTCATCTCCATCTGCCGCTGGCTGATCGCCTTCTTCGGCGCCTCCGGGTCGATGAAGTGCCCCAGCGTGCCGAAGGCCAGGGAGTGCAGCAGCAGGCGCGCGCCGCCCTCGCCGGCCCGCTCCTGCAGGTCGTCCAGGGTCTCGCGGCGGCGGTCGGCGTCGGCGGCGTTGACGTTGTAGAAGGCGGCCTGCCGGCCGCAGCCCTCGATCTCCGCCGTGATGGCGTCGATCGTCGGCTGCGCCGAGCGGCGGTCGAGGTGCACGCCGGCGATGTGCATGCCGGCGGCGGCCAGCCGCCGCGCCGACGCCGCTCCGAATCCGCTCGACGCGCCCAGGATCAGCGCCCAGCGCCCGTCGAGCGCAGGTTCCAGCGTTGCCACCGTCTTCCTCCTTGTGCTCGCGCCGGGGGCGCGCGTCCCGGATGCGCCCGGCTCGGATGTGCCGGTCTCAGGCGGCGAAGCGCCGCACGACCTCGAACAGGATCTGCACGCCCGTGCGCAGGCCCTCGACGGGGATGCGCTCGTTGTGGCCGTGGATGCCGGCCGCCAGCGAGGCGTCCATCAGCGCCGGCACGAAGCCGTAGGCCTGCACGCCGCGCCGCCGCAGCACGCGCGAGTCGGTAAAGCCCGTCACGGGCAGCGGTACGACGATCGCGCCCTCCACCTGCTCGCCCACGACATCGCGGATCACGTCCACGAGCTCCGTGTCGAAGTCGCTCGTGCCCGACTCCGAGCGCAACTCGGTGCTGATCTCGATGCGGTCGTCGTCGATCACCTCGCGCATCTCCGCGAGGAAGGCGTCGTGCGACTGCCCGGGCAGCAGCCGGCAGTCGAGCGTGGCCTGCGCGTCGGCCGGGATCACGTTGTGCTTGAAGCCGCCGCCCAGCCCCGTGGACGAGATCGTGTCGCACAGCAGCGCCCCGAACGACGGGTAGCGCGCGCCCAGTTCCTCGGCCCCAAGTCGGCGATCGCCCCAGGCGTGGACGCGCTGCAGATCGTCGATCGTGCGCTGCACCATCGGGTCGATCGCGGTGGCCCGGTCCCAGGCTTGGATCGCGCCCAGGGCCCGCACCAGCCGGTCGACGGCGTTGTCGGCGTGCGGGATGGAGCCGTGGCCCGGCCGGCCGCCGGCGTGCAGCGTGACCCACAGCGGCCCCTTCTCCGAGGGCGCGCAGGCGAACACCGGCCGCTGGGCGCCCAGGAAGTTGAGCCCCGCGAGGCCGCCCTCGTTGAGCGCGTACTCGGGCTCGCGCAGCCATTCGGGGTGGCGCTGGTCGAGCCACTCCATGCCCTGCGAGCTGCCGGTCTCCTCGTCGGCCACGCAGAGGAAGACCAGGTCCCGCCGCGGCACGATGCCGAGCCGCTTGAAGAGCAGCATCACGGCCAGCTCCAGGATGCCCATGCCCTTCATGTCGAGCGCGCCGCGGCCCCAGATGCAGCCGTCCTGCTCGACGCCGGCGAACGGGTCGACGTCCCAGAACTCGCGCTGCACGGGCACGACGTCGCTGTGGTTGAGCAGCATCAGGGGCGCGGCGTCGCCGCTGCCGCGCAGCACGCTGCGCAGCGACATCCGCCCCGGCGCCGCCTCGACGTACTCCACGGGCAGCCCCTCGCGCTCCAGGATCTCGCCCAGGAAGCGCGCCGCCCGCTCCTCCTCGCCGGGCGGGTTGCTCGTGTCGATGCGCAGGTACTCCCGCAGCGTCGAGACGACCTCCGCCTGGACCTCGTCCCAATCGAGGGCGGGCGCCGCCCGGGACGCCCCGGCCAGCGACCGATCAGGCATCGGGCTCATCCCCCGCGGCCGGGCGCGTTTCCCCGGAGCCCTTGCCGCGCGCCCGCCGCTCCTCCTCCGTGATCTGCCCGGTCGCGACCTGGAAGCGTCCGGTCTGCTGATCCTCGCGCTCGATCCCCGCCGCGCGCAGCCGTTGCAGATAGGCGCGGGCCTGCGCCCGCCGCAGGTCGGCCAGCCGCTCGGCCCCCGTGCCCATCGCCTCCACGTCGCCGCCCAGCACGATCGCCAGGGCCTCGTTGCTCACCGTGTCGTCCAGGTCGACCGCCAGCGCGGTCTCCACCCGCAGCAGGTATCGCTGGATCTGCGGCATCCGCTCGGGTTCCGCGGCCAGCAGGGTGCGCAGGCGCTCATGTCCGAAGGCCAGCGCCCGCACCCGATCCTGCCGCGCCAGCGTGTACAGCCGCGCCTCGGCCGGGCTCGGTGCGTCCGCCGCCAGCCGGGCCAGCAGCACCTCGGTGAAGCTGTCGGCCACGAACTGGTTGAACAGGACCATCTCGTTGAAGTCGCGCGTGCCCATCATCTCCCGGTTCAGCGCGCCCGGGCCCTGCAGCCCCATGCCGCCGCCGTGCAGCATGGCCCGCTTGCGGAAGGCCTCCGTGTGCCGCGCCAGCGAGAAGACGACCGTGGCCAGGAACAGCTTGACCTCGTAGTAGCCGTACGAGAGCCGCTTCAGCCAGTCGCCGTAGGTCACCGCCTGGACCCACGCCTGCTCGGCCATGACCGTCAGCAGTTGCGCCCGCGCCCGGTCGAGTTCCGTCGTCCCCGCCGGGATCGATGCCCAGTCGACGTCGGTGGCGGGCTTCCAGCGCCGCTGGATCGCCTCCTCGTAGAGGTCGGCCGAGTTGTCGGTCCACATCTCGGCCTTGGTCGTCACCTTGTAGGCCATGCGGGGCGCTTCCACCGCCGGCGCCGCGCCGCGCGGGCGCATCGTGTCGTCGCGCCACACGTCCGGCAACTCGCCGTACGCCCCCACCAGCAGGTCGCCTACGCGGTAGCCGGCCGGCCCGCGCGGGGCCCGGATGCCCCACTCGGTGCCCGAGTCGAGCCAGTCCAGCGGCATCTCCGGGCGCGGCTTGTCCCCCGACTTCGGTGTCTCGTCCGGCGCTGTGGGCGCGGCGGACGGCTGCTCGGCGCTCTCGGCCATGGTGCGCTCCCCTGCGGTTTCAGCGATGCAGTCCAACGGTGCAGTCCGGCGCAGGGCGTTCCCTGCGCAGCCTAGCCTTGCGCAGCGTAGCCGAACAACGGCAGCGGCGCGTCAGGCGCCCCCGGCCCGATCGGGCGCCGGCCGCCCGCGTTTGACCTGATCCAGCAGCCGGGACATCACCTCGCCGGCCGGCGCGTGGATCGCGACCGCGCAGTAGTCCGAGATCACCGTCGGGTCGAGGTTCACCTCGATCAGCGGGTCGCCGCGCGAGCGGATCTGCCAGGCGAAGTCGGCCGCCGGCGAGACGACCGCCGTCGTGCCCACGAGCAGCATGCAGTCGGCCCGCTGCGACTGTTCCTGGCAGGATCGCAGCGCGTCGACCGGGATCGCCTCGCCGAACATCACCGTGTCGGTCTTCACCAGCCCGCCGCAGGCGTCGCAGCGCGGCGGCAGCGTCTCGGGCACTTCGTCGAAGGGATGACGGCGGTTGCAGTCGAGGCAGCGCAGGAACCCGCGGTTGCCGTGGATCTCCGTGATCGCCTGCGTTCCCGCCGCGCGGTGCAGCCCATCGACGTTCTGCGTGATCACGTGCCGCAGCAGCCCGATGCGCTCCAACTCCGCGACCGCGAAGTGGGCGTCGTTGGGCGCCGCCGCGGCGATGGCGCGGCTCAGTTCGTCGGGGGTCTCGCGCCGCCGGGCCAGCGTCCGCCACCAGCCCGCCGGGTCCGACGCGAACTGGTCGAACTGGTTCATCGGCGGTTCGCCGTGCTTCGTCCACAGCCCGTCCTTGCCGCGGAAGGTGGGGATGCCGCTCTCGGCGCTGATCCCGGCGCCCGTGAGCGCGATCGCGTAGCGGGCGTCGAGCAGGATCTCGGCCGCGTGGCCGATCAGGTCGACCGCAGTGGGCGGGAGGTCGGGCGGGGCGGCGTCGCTGCTGGTCACGCCCCCGACGGTACGCCGTCAGTCCGTCGCTCGCCAGCGCGGCTGGCGCGTCAGGGCGCGGTCGAGGCGGGCGTCGGGTCGGGGGACTCGGCGAGGAGCGCCCGCACGGCGGGGACGAGGTCGTTGGGGATCACCATCACGGTGTGCGATGGGTCGTCGAAGACCGACTCGATCTCCGCGGCCAACTCGTCCTCCGTCTGCGATTCGTAGTGCGCGATGACGTCGCCGACGCGCGCCTCGTCCCAGCCGGGCGGGAATTGGTTGCTCGTGTCGCTCATCTGTTGCTCCTTCGCCTTCGCCGCCGGAATGCACTGAGGGCGTTGCCGGACAACTGGTAGGCAGTGACGACGAACGCGCTGCCGGGCTCAGGGTCGCGTACGTAGACTACCACCAAGTAGCGCCCTCCGAATGTCTGCCCGATCGCGAGACGGGCGTTTCGCCGTCCGGGCAGGTCTTCCGCAGGGGATGCCATGACATCCTCGACCTCGAATTCACTCACACCATGCCGCCAGATGTGAGGCTCGCCGGTCTCGGGGTCGATATGGAAGCGGAGGACCACCCCGTCAGCACCTTGTCGTGTCTGCGATCACCGGACCCGCACGGGGATCCAGCACTGCGGGCAAGAGTGAGGAATCTCCCGCCTGCGTGGCGTGGCGGGTGGTATAGTCTGAGGGACGCTACTCCCCGCGGTCTCTAGAGGCCATTGGCAGGGCGACCGCACCCCCCGTGAGGGTCGGCCCCAAACTCGCACCCCCGACGCTAGCAGGCGGCCGGGGGTGCTTCGCGTCCGGCGCCTAGCCGCCCGACCGATCCCAGCGGAACGTGCGCATCGTGAACAGCAGCCCCGCCACGATCCAGAGGCCCAGCACGATCGCCACCCACTCGAACTCCCACGACTGATTGACCTCCTGGTAGCGGAAGTCGTCGGGCAGGAAGACCGAGCGCAGTCCCTGCGCCATCCAGCGGATGGGGAATGGGCTGGCGATCCACTGCATCCAGGCCGGCAGCGTGTGGAACGGGAAGAACACGCCCGAGATGAACTGCAGGAAGATGTAGGGCGCGTTCGTGATCGCGGGGGCGGCCCGGGCCGACGGAATGATGGCCGTGATCGCGAACCCCATCGTGCAGCCCGCCGCGACCCCCAGCGGCACGATCCAGGCCAGCGTCAGCCAGCCGCCCGCGTCGGGGAACGCCACGCCGAAGCCCAGGACGCCGACGATCAGCATCACGATGATCTGCGCGACGGTGACGATCGTGGCGGCGCCGATCTGGCCGATGAAGAAGGCCGGCTTGGGCAGCGGCCCCGCCGCCAACTGGCGCAGCGATCCGTCGTGCTGCTGCGCCGCGATGCCGATCGAGAGGTTCAGGAACGCCGTCCCGAAGATCGATGAGGCGATGATCCCCGCCACGAAGTACTGGCGCAGCTCGATGTCCGTGCCCTCCATCTCGCGGTCGAAGGCCGACCCGAACACGACCAGCAGCAGCAGCGGGAACAGGATCAGGAAGAACAGCGCCTGCGGCTCGCGCACGGTCGTCTTGAGGGCCAGCACGGTCATCAGCCCGCCGATGCGCAGCGTGTGGCGCGTGCCCCCGAACGCGGCCGTCACGACGTCGCCCCGCCGGCCGGCCGGGCCTCCCCCACGAGATCGAGGTACAACTCCTCCAGCGTCGGCCGCGTGACGGTCAGCTCGGGCAGCTCGTCGAGCCCGGCCGCCGCCGCCCAATCGAGCAGCGCCCGCAGGTCGCGGGTGGGCGACGGCGTGGCCAGCGTCACGCGGCCGGCGTCCCCCTCCCGCGCCGCCGCCGCCCAGGGGCCGGGCAGCCCCGCGGCCGCCGGCATCCGCGCCGCGTCGTGCCGCCAGCGAATCCGCGTGCGCCCGCCGAAGCGGCGGCGTAGATCGGCCATCGTGCCCTCGGCGATGATCTTGCCCCGCGCGATGATCCCGATGCGGTCGGCCAGCGCCTCCGCCTCGTCGAGGTAGTGCGTGGTCAGCAGCACCGTCCGCCCTTGCGACGTCAGCCCCCGCACGACGTCCCAGGCCTGCCGCCGCGCCGCCGGGTCGAAGCCAGTCGTCGGCTCGTCCAGGAAGATCAGCTCGGGCCGCCCGATCACGGCCACCGCCAGGTCGAGCCGCCGGCGCTGGCCCCCGCTCAGCTTCCCGGCCCGCCGATCGGCCGCCTCCGACAGCCCCACCAGCTCCAGCGCCTCGTCGGGCGACATCGGGGCGGGGTAGAGCGCCGCCTGGAAGGCCAGGATCTCACGCGGGGAGAGCAGCTCCTGCGTGGCCGAGTTCTGGAACGCGATCCCGATCCGCGTGCGGTACGCGAGGTCGCCCGTGCCCGGGTCCATGCCCAGGACCCGCACGTCGCCCTCGTCGCGGTGGCGGAAGCCCTCCAGGATCTCGACGGTCGTCGTCTTGCCCGCGCCGTTGGGACCCAGCAGCGCGTAGATCTGCCCGGCCTCGATCGTCAGATCGACGCCGTCGGCCGCGTGGATCGCGCCGTAGCGCTTGACCAGGCCGCGCACCGCGATCGCCGGCGCCGTCGTCGTCATGGCTGTGACGATACGCGCGCGCCCGGACAAAGAGAACGCCCCCGCGGGGATCGCGGGGGCGCCGGTTCACATTGCATTGCCCCGGGTGGGGCTCATCAGTCCGTTTGCCAAACTCCGTAGAGAGCGTGAATCGCGGTGCGAATCATCGAAACCCCCTTTCGCCAACGCCGCGATCATACCAGACGGCGGCGCGTGGCGGAAACCCGCCCGGGACGGGCGGGCGGCTCAGTTCGAATCGGCGTCCCGCCAGGACTGCACGATCTGTTCGGCGGCCTCCCGCGACATGCCCATGCTGCGCAGCACCGCGACCGCCGCGGCAACTTCCAGGCGCTTCCTCCGCGGCACGTACACACGCTCAGTCCCGCCACGCCGGCGCCACACATTCCGATGGCGGGTGGGGTGATGAAAGGTGTAGCCGGCTTCGCGGAGGTAGGCAGTGATCCGCGCCGTGGGGATCATGCGGACGCTGCACGCACTATCGTCTTCGCGTAGGGCAGGTCGACGCGCAGGGGGACGCCGGACCGCACCTCGACGACCTCCTCAGAGCACTCCAGCCCCCGTTCCCGCAGAAATGGCACGAGGTCCCCCGTCTCCACGAGGTCCGTGAACAGATCCTCCGTCACTTCCAACATGCACTCTTGGAGTTCGCTGAAGGTGCCCCCATCCGCATTGAGCCCCAGACCCACACACACCCCGACCCACACCCCCGACTCTTCGTCTTCCTCGATCTCCCACTCCGCGACGCCCTGTGTGCGAACGAGCGACATCTCTGACATGTGTCACCATCTCTCACCGGTCGGTCGAGCGCGGATTCCACGGTGCCCGCCCGATCAAGGATATCATCCAGATCGCGCGCCGGGAGCGGCGCCCCCGGCCGGCCCGCGCGTGGCCTACACTGATCCCCGGGCATTGGGGACGGACGACCGAAGGATCGCCGGTGAGCTACCCCTCCGCGCCAATGGATCACATCCCGGCCCCCCGGGGCGACGGCCGAGCGGGCCCCCGGCCCGCCATCATCGATGCCGGACGCCACGCCGGCCGCATCCAGGTGCTGTCGTTCCTGGCCGTTGTGCTCGCCGCGCTCGTCGCGGGCTTGGCCGTCTTCATCGAGCGGGGCGACGCCCCCGTCGAACAGTCCTCACGCCTGAGCATCATCACCCTGCCCGAGGGCCCCGCGGCCGCCCCCGGACTGCGTGTGCAGTTGGCCCTGCCCGGCGTGGGCGCGGGCGCGCCCGCCTCGGTCGCCTCGCTGGCCGCGACGGGAGACCGCGACCCCGCAGGCGCCGGCGGCGACTCCGGGGTCGCGGTCACGGCCGCCCGTTACGCCCGCCACCTCGCCGCCGGTCTGCGCACCGCCTCCGATGCCGCCGTCGTGGCCCCGCAGACCGCCGACGCCGTCCAGGTCGCGCTCGCCGTCGTCACCACGCCGGAGGTCATCTTCCGCATCCCGGGCGACGACGAGGACGAGGTGCTGTCCGACACCGCGCTCGCGGTGCGCCTGGGCCTGGGCAGCCAGGAGGCGCTGCCGCCCTTCTTCAGCTACGAGATCGAGCGCGGCGACACGCTGGAGAAGATCGCCCGCCGTTTCGGCATCGCGCCCGAGTCGATCATCTTCAACAACTTCGCCATCGGCGACGGCTCCCTCCTCGCTCCGGGCGGCTCGCTCACCATCCCCACCCGCGACGGCGTCGTCTACAACGTCCGCCTCGGCGACACCCTCTTCGCCCTGGTCGAGAACTTCGCCGCCGACCTCGACGCCACGCTCGCCTTCCCCGGCAACGCCCTGTCCAGCCCCAGCCAGATCGTCGAGGGCTCCACCATCCTCCTGGTCGGCGGCGCCGCCTCGGTGGCGGCCGGCGTCACCAGCTTCAGCAACGAGCCGGTCTCGGCCATCCCCGACTTCCGTTGGCCGATCGGCGGCGTCCTGACCGACTTCTTCGGCTCCCCGCGCGGTAACCACCTCGGCTACCACACGGGCGTCGACTTCTCCGCCCCCACCGGCACCTTCGTGGGCGCCGCCGCCCACGGCGTGGTCATCCAGGCCGGCTGGGAGGGCTCGTTCGGCCTCCTCGTGACCGTCGACCACGGCGGCGGCGTGCTCACTCGCTACGCGCACCTCGACCACATCGACGTCTGGCTGGGCGAGACCGTCGCCCCCGGCGACCTGATCGGCTTCGTGGGCAACACCGGCCTCTCCACGGGCCCGCATCTGCACTTCGAGATCATCATGGGCGGCACCTTCGTCGACCCCCTGATCTGGCTCAACTCCTGAGCCCGGCTCAGGTCAGCGGGTCGTCCGGGTCGACATCCGTCGACTCGGCGATCCAGTAGCGGCGGCGGATGCCCATCGACATCTCCTCCAGCTGCGCCGCCATGAGCGCGTCCTGCGCCCCCGTCAGGCCCGCCCCGCCGCAGGCGCCGCTCAGGAACGAGCGCTTGAAGATCGTCCCCAAGCTCGCGTCCACGAAGGCGATCTCGCGCGCCGCCCGCGCCAGGTAGTACTGCATCGCCTTGGGGTCGAACGGCCGCGACGGGGCGTCGGTCGGCCACAGCCCCCAGCCCAGGTAGCCGCCCCGTGCGACGTGCTCGCGCAGCGCGCTGCGATGCTCCAGCAGGTCGTCGAGCCGCCCCTCGCGGCCGTCGAAGTGGATCAGATTGGGGCGCGCCGCCAGCGCCCGCGTCCAGTTGGGCGGCGCGCAGGCGTGCAGCCCCGCGATCGCCCCCAGCGCCTGCACCGGCGCCAGCGCCTCGCGCAGCACCGCGACCGCCGAGCGCCAGGTGATCGGCAGCCGCGGCTCCTCGACCGACGCCAGCGCCGGCTCGTCGAACACCAGCACCACCCGCGGCACGACCGCTTGCAGGGCCCGCGTCTGGGCTGCCGCCGCTCGGCCCAGGAAGCGCGCCAGCCAGAGCAGCGTCTCCGGGTCGTCGTGCGGGGCGGCGCCGGCGGCGTCGCGGGTCAGCATCGACAGCGTCAGCGGCCCCACGATCTGCCCCTTGATGATCGGCGGACGGTCGGCCGGCGGCCGCGCCTCGAGCGCCGCGATGAACGCGTGCAGGCCCGCCGCGCGCTCGGCCGGCGGCAGCCCCGCCGCAGCCAGGGCCGCCTCGATCGCGCCCGCGTCGGTCGTGCCCCGCCAGTGCAGCCGGGCGCCGTCCCAGCGCGCCCCCGGCAGGCCCAGCCCCGCCTGCGGGACCATCGCCTCCTGCGCCGCGCGATTGGGCAGCTGCGGCCAGAACGGCATCCGCCAATAGGCCCGCAGGACGTCGGCGACCGCCTGGCCGGGATCGGTGTGGGGCGTCGACCCCACGCCGCTGGGAAAGAGGGGGATGTGCATCGACGGGCGCGGGTTGCTCATGGGCGGGATGGGCTCGCTTTCCGTCAGAGTGACCGCTGGCCGACCGCCGGACGGTCGATCTGCGCGCCCCGGCTTGTCAGAACTCGCGATCGGAGTCTATTCGCACGCCGAATCCGGCGTGGACGCCATAAGGACGGCCGTTTTGGCCCGATCGCCCGCTACGCTCGTCCTCGCGATGCCGGGATCAGGCCGAAATCGGGTCGGCGCTGGGCGGGGCACGCGGCAGCGGGGAGTCGGGGACAACGTGCCGTCCGGTGGGAAAGCGACCGCACAATATGTAGTGCGGAGTCGCCTTGACGAGCCCCAAATATATCCCTATGTTCCTGGGACAGCGACGAATCGCTTATCCGCTTGCGTAGCTACTCCGTTAGAACATAACATCTAACTACGTGAGCGTTGCCGGTGCGGAGCGGGCCGCGCCGCATGCGCAGCAGGACCGGCGCAGTTGGACCGGCAGAGTTGGGAAGGCGCGATGGCTCCCATGGATGCCCCACACGATGACAGCGCCCTGGCCGAGGCGCCGGCCGAGGCCGCGCCCGTGGAGGAGGCCGCCCCCGCCGCTCCCGGCGTGGGCGCCGTCGCTCCCCTGATCCGGCGGCGCTTCACCGTCGCCGGGGAGAGCCCCTACGACGCCATCGCGTGGGAGCGCCGCACGGCCTCGATCACCTCCGACGGCGGCGAGGTCCTCTTCGAGCAGGCCGATGTCGAGGTGCCCGCCGGCTGGTCGATGAACGCCACCAACATCGTCGTCTCCAAGTACTTCTACGGCGGCGTCGACACGCCGGCCCGCGAACGCTCCGTGCGCCAGCTCATCGACCGCGTGGTCGACACGATCGGCCGCTGGGGCCGCGAGGGCGGCTACTTCGCCGACGCTGAGTCGGAGGTCTTTGAGGACGAGTTGCGCCACCTGCTGGTCAATCAGTACGCGGCCTTCAACAGCCCCGTCTGGTTCAACGTCGGCGTCGAGCCGGTGCCGCAGTGCTCGGCCTGCTTCATCAACTCCGTGCAGGACAACATGGAGTCGATCATGGACCTCGCCACGCGCGAGGCGCTGCTCTTCAAGTGGGGCAGCGGCACGGGCAGCAACCTCTCCACCCTCCGCTCCAGCAAGGAGGCCCTCTCGGGCGGCGGCACGCCCTCGGGCCCGGTCTCCTTCATGCGCGGCTACGACGCCTTCGCCAACGTCATCAAGTCGGGCGGCAAAACGCGCCGCGCCGCCAAGATGATCATCCTCAACGCCGAGCACCCCGACATCATGGAGTTCGTCTGGTGCAAGGCCTCCGAGGAGCGCAAGGCCTGGTCGCTCATCGCGGCCGGCTACGACGGCTCCCTCAACGGCGACGCCTACTCCTCCGTCGCCTTCCAGAACGCCAACCACAGCGTGCGCGTGAGCGACGACTTCATGCGCGCCGTCGAGGACGACAGCAGCTACTGGACGCGCGCCGTCACGACCAACGAGCCCGTTGAGGAGTTGCGCGCCCGCGACGTGCTGCGCGGCATCGCCGAGGCCACGCACCAGTGCGGCGACCCCGGCATGCAGTTCGACTCCACGATCAACGACTGGAACCCCTGCTCGAACACGGACCGCATCTACGCCTCGAACCCCTGCTCCGAGTACATGTTCCTCGACGACACGGCCTGCAACCTGGCCTCGCTCAACCTGCTCAAGTTCTACGACCTCGACGCCCACCGCTTCGATGTCGAGGCGTTCCGGCACGCCGCCCACGTGCTCATCACGGCGCAGGAGATCCTGGTCTCCAACGCCTCCTACCCCTCGCCGGAGATCCGCGAGAACAGCGAGCAGTTTCGCCCCCTGGGACTGGGCTACACCAACCTGGGCGCGCTGCTCATGGCCCGCGGCCTGGCCTACGACTCGCCCGAGGGGCGCGGTCTGGCCGGGGCCATCACGGCGATCATGACGGGCGAGGCCTACGCGCAGTCGGCCCGCGTCGCCCGGCGCGTCGGCCCCTTCGCGGCCTACCACGCCAACCGCGACCCCTTCCTGCGCGTGATCGGCAAGCACCGCGACGCCGTCGCCGCCATCGAGGCGCTGGAGAGCGTCCCCGCCGGCCTGCGCGACGCCGCCCACGGCGCCTGGGACGACGCGCTGCAACTGGGCCGCCGCTACGGCTACCGCAACGCCCAGGCCACGGTGCTCGCGCCCACGGGCACCATCGCCTTCATGATGGATTGCGACACCACCGGCGTGGAGCCCGACATCGCGCTGGTCAAGTACAAGAACCTCTCGGGCGGCGGCTACCTGAAGATCGTCAACCGCACGGTGCCCGCGGCGCTCGCCCGCCTCGGCTACGACGCGGCCGACCGCGAGCGCATCGTCGCCTACATCGACGACCAGGGCACGATCGAGGGCGCGCCCGGCCTCGACGCCGCCCACCTGCCGATCTTCGATTGCGCCTTCAAGGCCGCCAACGGCGAGCGCAGCATTGAGCCCATGGGCCACGTGCGCATGATGGGCGCCGCCCAGCCCTTCCTTTCGGGCGCGATCTCCAAGACCGTCAACGTGCCCGAGGCGGCCACGGCCGACGAGATCATGCAGACCTACATCGAGGCCTGGAGGCTGGGCGTCAAGGCCGTCGCCATCTACCGCGACAACTCCAAGCGCATCCAGCCGCTGGAGACGACCCAGCGCGTCGACGGCGAGAAGCTCAGCGCTGCGGAGGCCCCCGCCGACTACGCCCCCGCCGCCCCCGCCGGGCCGTCCTCGCCGGCGGACGCGCCGACCATCGTCGATGAGGCCGTGACCCCGCCCGCCTACCGCCGCCACCGCCTGCCCGACGACCGCCACGCCGTGATCCACAAGTTCAGCGTCGGCGAGCACGAGGGCTACCTGACCGTCGGCGAGTACGCCGGCGGCGAGCCCGGCGAGCTTTTCATCCACATCTCGAAGGAGGGCTCGACGGTCTCCGGGCTGATGGACGCCGTCGGCGCGCTGACCAGCGTCGCCCTGCAGTCGGGCGTGCCCGTCGAGACGCTGGTGCGCAAGTTCAGCCACTCCCGCTTCGAGCCCAGCGGCTGGACCCGCAACCCGCAGATGGGCTACGCCAGCTCCATCCTCGACTACGTCTTCCGCTGGATGGGCATGCGCTACCTCGACACCAAGCGCGCCGACGTCGCGGCCGGGCAGGCCCCCCTGCCGCTGGAGCCCAGCGAACCGGCCCCGCCGGACGCCGGCGGCGGCGCGCCCTCCGTCGGCGACGCCGTCGTCCCCGACTTCCTCAGCACGCTGCCCCTGGCGTCGGCCACGCGGCCGCGCCCGGCGGCGGAGTTCCAGAATCAGCTCGACGCACCGCTGTGCCCCGAGTGCGGGCACGTGATGGTGCGCAACGGCAGTTGCTACCGCTGCTTCAACTGCGGCGCGACATCGGGATGCAGTTGATGAAGCGGAGCCTCGAAAAGGGAATTCATACCCAATTGCCCTAGGAACAACTAAGGAGGTGAAGAACGATGGCGACCGCCCAAGATGTAGTCGACGAGTTGATCAAGCAGACCGAGAGTGGCGAGTTGGAGTGGGAGGCGAAGACGGATAGTGGAGGTTATTGGCATAGTGTCTGCGACGAAGTTCACTTCCAGGTGAGGAAGTCTGGACTCATTGAGACCTTTGGCCGTGCTCCCACCGCATCTTTGGGAAATTCGTCCGCTCTAGTCACGATGCTGCAACATCACAAGCCTCTTGATGCCGCACTCGAATCCGCAAGGAAGGAAGCGTTGCAACTTGCCCTTCGGTGTCTCACCGAGAAGAGTAAGTAGAATGGTATGCAATTCCCATTGAAAAGGGCTGGGAAGTGAGGCTCGCCAATCGACTCTGACGGATCGATGTTCTGCAGAATCAGTTCAAGAGAAAGATGAAACATGTCTGACGAAAACGACCGCCACGTAGTCCCCGATGGCAGGGGTCGTTGGAACGTGACGAAACCTCACGCGTCGCGGGCCAGCGGGAACTTTGAGATTCAGCGTGAGGCAATCGACCGCGCCCGCGAGATTGTGGGGAACTTGGGTGGTGGCGAAGTCGTGATCCACCGCCCCGACGGGCGCATCCGCGACTCCGACACGGTGCCGCCCGGCAACGACCCGTTCCCGCCACGGGACAAGAGGTAATCGACAGAACGCACGGGTCAGAACACGGTGTTGACCGTGGACTGACCACCTAATCAGCGCATCAGGCGTGGGGCAGAGCCGCCGACCCTCATTCCCACGCTGCGGCGATCGAGGCCCGGGACCCTATCCCGGGCCTCTTCGTGTCCGCATGCGGCACGGGCCTGTAGATCAGAGTATCCTCCCATGGAGCTATCCTGCTCTAGGTGAACTGGAGTCTACCGTGAAGCCGCTCGGACGTCCTGCTGGCCCCTCTCCGGAACTGATTCCTGACCCACCAGCAACGTTGCTCGGGCGGTACTCGCCACACCTCCGCCGCATAGAAGCTGCGAGGCCGTTTCCCACGCTCCAACGGAGCGGCAAGGACTACTTCGCGCAGGCTGCCTTGCTCTCATAAGGCCGACCGCCTCGGAGAGACTGATCTCCCATGAATCTGACAGTGATCACAAGGGAAGACACGGCT
Organism: Dehalococcoidia bacterium; assembly: GCA_965209205.1. Lineage (GTDB taxonomy): Bacteria > Chloroflexota > Dehalococcoidia > Bin125 > Bin125 > TK10-74A. The sequence goes on along the minus strand of CBDBQC010000004.1, from coordinate 968,468 downwards.
AGACGCTCATACTGGGTCGACGAAATCAGCCGTCTCAGCGGCGATTTTGGTGTTGACTCGGACCGAGTAGCACGAGAACTAGCTGACGAGATCGCCCAGGGTGGGATCGCCTCGCTGCTTGGGCACCTCCGCCTCTGTGGCGCAATCCCTGAAGCCTATGCTCATGACAGCAGTGAAGAGAAGCTGTACTCGAAATACACCGATGCCGTCATTCACGAAGCGTTTTCGGCCATTGGTCTGACCAGTCTAGTTCTCAAGGAACGAGCTGATGCTGCTGATGTCGAGTGCGCATGCGATGACTATAGCTTCGTGGCGGACGCTAAGGCGATGCGTCTAAGCCGAACTGCGAAGAACCAGAAAGACTTCAAAGTTCAGGCGATGGACGGCTGGAAGCGAGGCAAGCCATTCGCTATAGTAGTGTGTCCTATCTACCAACTGCCTTCGCGAAGCAGCCAGATCTATCAGCAGGCTGCTGCCAGATCGGTCTGCCTGTGTGGCTATACGCATCTAGCAGTCCTGGTTAGATATGCTGAGATAGTCGGCCCGGCGAGGGCTATCACATTGCTCCACGATGTCTTCACCACTGTCGAAGCCATGAATCCATCGAAGAGCGCGCTAGCATATTGGCAGGCCGTAAACGGGACATTCCTGCGGGTGGGCCGTGGCATCGCCGAAATCTGGCGTCAGGAGAAGACTGCGTCAGTGGAGTCAGTTCAAGTGGCTCGAGAAGAAGCGCTTTCGTACTTGGCAAGTGAGCGCGAGCGCATCATGAGACTCTCGCACGCAGAAGCTATTCGCGAGGTTCTCGAATGGCGCAAGCTCTCGAGCCGGGTGCAGGCCGCGAAGGCCGTCAAGGATAATGGTCTGATGGAGATCGGATGAGCACAGTGAATGAGCCATACTTTGACAAGATAACTCTCTCGGACTGCAGGCAGCATCTTCCACTGCTCGCAAATGAGAGCATAGAACTGTTTCTTTCCGATATACCGTATGGGATCAACCTTGATGACTGGGACGTCATGCACAGAAACACGAACTCGGCCTTGCTTGGACAGTCGCCTGCCCAGTGCGGCAAGTCCGCGTTCAAACGGAGAGGAAAGCCGATTAACGGCTGGTCCCGTGCGGACAGAAACATTGGCAGGGAGTACGAGGACTGGTGCAGGTCATGGGCACGACTGATCGTTCCGAAAGTAAAATGTGGAGCATCACTTTTTGTGTTCGGTGCGCGACGCACCATGCACCGAGTGGTCAACGCTTTCGAGGACAGTGGGTTTCTCCTCAGGGATGTTCTCGCCTGGAAGAAGGCATCCGCTCATCACAGAGCACAGAGAGTGAGTATAGTCTTTGACAGGCGCGGGATGAAGGATGCGGCAGAGACGTGGAGGGGATGGCGACTTGGCAACCTTGCTCCGGTCTATGAGCCGATTGCTTGGTTCACCAAGCCATACAAGATTGGCGGAACAGTCACTGACAATGTGCTCCAATACGGTGTCGGTGCGATTAACATCGATGAGTGTCAGATAAATGGTGCGAATCCAACGAATGTGCTTGAATTCGGATTTCGGCAGCACGAAGAACGTGTGCACGAAGCCCAAAAGCCACTTGAGCTTGTCGAGTTCCTAGTCAAGCTTGCTTCGCAAGAGGGGCAGACAGTGCTCGACCCGTTCATGGGAAGCGGAACAACGGCTCTAGCCGCAAGGCGTCTAAGGCGGCATTTTATCGGGTTTGAGGCAGTGCCCGAGTTCCATGCCGCAGCACTTCGGAGACTCGACGAGGAAACACGAACTGGGTATTCTGAGGCACGGCCGACGGAACAGCCAACGCTGTTTGATGACCTGAGTCAGCGACCTCGTAATTGGCCTGGTACATGCACGGATGCACCGCCAACCTAGCGGGAATCGCGGTGGGAATCGCGGCACGCTCGCGTGCGAGTTCACCAATTCGGCTGTGCCAAGCAGCGCGAGGCAGAGAAGCCGCATCCTAGCTACTCTGCGAAGTAGGACATGGATAGCACCCGGAGTGCAAGGAGGTTCGACGACACCATGGCCAGCACGATGATCGACGCGGTCCCCAGGCCGCCCCGCTCCCGCGAGGCGACCGACGCCTGGCGGATCCTCAAGTACGCCCAGCAGAGCGCCCGCAACTTCCTGGAGACCTTCGACGATCGCGCCGGCCTGGAAATGCCCGGCGACGAACAACAGGATCTGCTCCGCGCGATGGTCGTCGCCGCCGGGGCCGGGCTCGACGCGGCCACCCGCGCGCTCTGCCGCCACGCCCTCCCGCAACTGCTGCACGGCGGCGACACCCAGGCCACCCATCACGCCAGCGAGTACATGAAGGGCCGCCTGCGCGAGCAATCGGCCGAGCTCACCGCCCTCGGCGCCGTCTTCCGTTCCGATCCCCCCCGCGTCAGCGTCCACACACTCATCGTCGAGGACATGACGTCGCGCGACCTGACGGTCGGGCGCCTGCGCTCCGTCGCCAACCAGTTCGCGCCGCCCTTCCCCGTCGGCCCCTCCGACGACCCGCTCGCCCGCCAGCCGATCGCGGATGCGATCGCCTGCCGCAACACGATCGTCGATGAGATGGACCTCAACCCGGCGGGCGGCGCCCACGAGCGCTTCCAGCGCCGGCGCGACGAGATGGTCGAGCACGTCAACGCGCTGCTCGGCTGCGGCTTCGCGTTCGTGGATCACGTCGACGGGAAGCTCTAGCGTCGCGGCCCGGCGCCGCTCACGACTCGGCGATCAACCGCCGCCGCTCGTTCTCGAAGTCCACGCGGCTCAGTTCGCCGCTGCGGTAGCGCTGCTCCAGTTCCGTAATCTTGTCCATCGTCGTCGTGGCGCGGGGCGAGTACTCGATCGGTCCCGACGGGCCGCCCGCGCGCGGCGGCGCGTGCCGATCGGGCCGACGCGGCGGCGGCGACGCGCCGGGGCCCGGCCGTGACGCCGCCGGTCCCGCCGCTGGCCCCGCCCCCGGCCCCGAGGCCGAGCCCGGCCCCTGCTGCTGCCAGGGCGGCACCCCGCCCGGCCACATCGGCCGGTCGTCGGGCAAGCGGTCGTGGGGCCGATCGGGCCCGCTCGATCGCTCCGGCGCCCGCGACACCGGCCGTGAGACCGGGCGCGACCCCGGGCCGGCCGCGCCGCGCGTCGCAGGGGCCTGCGACCGGACCGGCGCCGGCGGTAGCGCGATGTCGGCGCGGCGCGGCGTCCCGCCGTCGCGGGAACGGTGGGCGTATCCCGTCGCCGGCCGCGCCTCGGCGTTGACCACGGCGCTGCCCGCCAGGACGTCGTGCAGGGTCTGCCGCGACGCCGAGCGCAGCGCCCAGAGCGCGCTCAGCGGCAGCAGCGGCGTCAGCAGCAGCGCCAGCACGCCGTCGCGGAACCAGACGCCGCCGCCCCCCATCGCCGAGCCGTCGGCCCGCACGACCCGCAGCCCCAGCATGCGCTTCGCCGGCGACTGCCCCCCGCCCGCCGTTGCGCCCAGCCAGATCCACCAGCCCACGCCCAGGCAGAGCACGAACAGCGCCAGGTCGAGCAGGCGGCCGGCCATCCGCCGCGACCCCGCCGCCGCGTACAGCCCCGCGCCGGGGTCGGCGTTGAGCACCTTGCAGTTGGCGCAGAACGCGCCCTCGCCGCGGGGGAGGCCGCAGCGCTCACAGGTCGCCGTGCGGTACTGCATCGATCGCGATCCTCCAGCTAGTCCCGGTTCAGGACCTCCCGCCGCCGCCGCTCGTACTCCGCGCCGCCGATCTCGCCGCGCTCCCACAGCCGCCGCAGCGCCCGCAACTGCGCCTGCGTGTCGGCCGACGCGTACGACTCGGGCCCGCCCGGCGCGGCGCCCCCGCCGTCGCGCGACCACGGCGCAGCCGCCGGGCCGCGGCCCGCCGTCCGCTCGCCCAGCCCCAGCGGCGCGTACACGATCACCGTGTCCACCACCTTGTCGTGCAGCGTCTGCTTCTGGCGGTCGAACAGGATCCAGAGCATGTCGACCAGCGGCACGATGCCCCCCGACACCGACGACAGCAGGATCCCGAACAGCAGCCAGAGGACGCCCACGTCGCGCACCCAGACCCGCTCGTAGCTCGCGAGTTCCTGCTCGTGCAGCACGACGATGTAGGTGTTCAGCAGCCGCTTGGCCGGCGACTGCGACGTGCGCGCGGTGAAGTGCATCCAGATCAGCCAGCCGATCCCGAACGTCACCACGAACAGCAGCGAATCGAGCAGGTACTCGCTCAGCCGCCGCCAGCGAGAGGCCAGCATCACGCTCTGTCCGCCGGCCAGCGTCAGCACGCCGCAGGCTCGGCAGGCCATCGCCTGGCCCCGGCGCAGGCCGCAGTGTTCGCAGACCGGATCTGGGTCGCTGGTCGACATGCCGTCCCTCGCGGGCGGCGGCTCGTTGGTAGTCCGCGCGCTCCCTGGAGCATACGATCCCTGTATGCGGATCACGATCCCCCAGCTGCAGGGGGCCGCCGTCGAGGACGAGCGCCAACTCGACGGCTCGCGCCACCTCACCATCGACCTCGCCGATGCGATGGGCGGATGGTACTGCTCGCTGCACGCCATCCTCGACCGCGAGGGCGGTCTGCGCGAGGCGGACCTGGAGCTGGACTCGCCCGACGGCCCCTGGTCGGGCGCACTCGCCGCCGTCGAGCGCGCGGGCGCCGAGCGCCCCCTGCGCCTGCTCGCGACCTTCGAGGACGCCGGCTTCGAGATCGGCCTCGACCTGCGCGAGTCCGACGACGGCGACGGCTTCCTCGCGACGCTGACGCCGGACGCCGGCGCGCCGCGCGACGACTGAACGGACGGGAGTCGGCCGATGCCCCCAGCGCCCGAGCCCCCCAGCGGCCCCATCGTCGTCATCGCCGGCGGCGTGGGCGCGGCGCGCTTCCTCGAGGGCGCGCTCGCGGCCTTCCCCCCCGCCGACGTGGTGGCGATCGTCAACGTGGGCGACGACCTCGAGATCGCCGGGCTGCACATCAGCCCCGACCTCGACACCGTCACCTACACCCTCGCCGGGCTCGTCAACCCCGACACCGGCTGGGGCGTCCTGGGCGACCGCTTCACCGCCCTCGACCGCCTGCGCGCCCTGGGCGGCAGCGGCTGGTTCACGCTGGGCGACACCGACCTGGGCACGCACCTCTACCGCACCGAGCGCCTCCGGGCCGGCGCCCCGCTGAGCGCCGTGACCGCCGAGATCGCCGCCGCCTCGGGCGTCGGCTGCGCCATCGTGCCCGTCACCGACGGCCGTCTGCGCACCATCGTGCAGACCGACGCCGGCGAGCTGCCCTTCCAGGAGTACTTCGTGCGCCGCCGCCAGGCCGACGCCGTGCGCGGCCTGCGCTTCGAGGGCGCCGAGTCGGTCGCGCCCGCCCCCGGCGTGCACGAGGCGCTGACACAGGCCCGCGCCATCGTCATCGCGCCCAGCAACCCCTTCCTCTCGATCGGGCCCGTGCTGGCCGTCCCCGGCCTGCGCGACTGCCTCCTCACGACCGCCGCGCCGGTCGCCGCGGTGAGCCCCATCGTCGCCGGGGCGGCGATCAAGGGGCCCGCCGCCGCGATCATGCGCAGCCTGGGCCACGATGTCTCCGCGCTCGGCGTCGCCCGGCTCTACGCCGATCTGATCGATGTCTTCGTCATCGATGCGCAGGACGCCGACCTCGCCCCCGTGATCGAGGCCGAGACGGGGGTGCGCTGCCTCGCCACGCAGACGCTCATGCACGGCCCCGGCGAGAAGCGCGCCCTGGCGCAGCGCACCGTCGAGGCGGCGCTGGCCGCGGCCCACCGTCGCGGGACCGGTGAGCCCGATGCCTAGCGCTCCCGTCGAGGCCGTCGTCCCGGTGCGCGGGCTGCCCGCCGGCAAGGCCCGCCTCGCCCGCCTGCTGACCATCGAGCAGCGCAACCGCCTCGTCCGCGCCATGCTCGGCGATGTGGTCCGCGCGCTGCAGGCGGCCCGCCGCGTCGACCGCGTCACGATCGTCAGCCGCGACGTCGCCGCCGGCCGCGAGGCCGGCCGCCTGGGCGTCGGGTTCCTGCGCCAAGCCCCCGGTCAGGCGGGCCTCAATGCCGCCCTCCGCGATGCGCAGGCCCGCGTCGCGGCGGCGGGCGCGCTGCTCATCGTGCCGGCCGACCTGCCCCTCATCCGCCCCGACGACATCGACGCGCTGGTCGCCGCCGCCTCCGGCCCAGCGGCGGGCCCCGCCGTCGCCCTCGCCCCCGCCGAGGACGGCGGCACCAACGGCCTCTGCCTGCGGCCCCCGTCGGTCATCGAGCCGGCCTACGGCCCCGGCTCGGCCGCCCGCCACGAGCGCGCCGCCCGCGACGCCGGCGCGGCCTTCGCCGCCGTCCGGTCGGAGCGCTGGGCGCTCGACGTCGACTGGCCCGAGGACTTGGCCCGGCTGCTCGCCCTGGCCGGCGCCGCGGAACTCGAGACCGTGCGCTGCCTGCACTCGCCGGGCTTCCCCTCGTGGGGCGGCGCGAGCCTGCGCTAGCCGTCCTCGCCGCGCATGCCTTCTGCGACCGTGTGCCGCGGCCCCTGGCGCGCCTTGTGGTAGTTCCCGAACACCGCCTCGAGCCGTCGTCGGACATAACGACGCAACCCGTTCACCGTCACCACCACCAGCGACCCCGACGGCGCCAGCCGCTCCCACGCTCCGAGCAGGATCGCGTCGAGCGCCTCGTTGCCGGCCTGCGCGGGCAGGTTCGAGACGATGAGGTCGTACGGGCCCGGCGGTGCGTCGCGGAAGCCCGGGCTCAGCGACGCGCGGGCGTTCGTCAGCCCGGCCGCCGCGATGTTGCCCGCGCAGGCCTCCACGGCCAGCACGTCCTTGTCGATCAGCGCCACCTCCGCCTCCGGCCAGAGCGCCGCCAGCGTCAGCCCCAGCGCTCCGTAGCCGCAGCCGAAGTCGAGCACCCGCGACGCCGGCGGCAGCGCCATCAGCTCCCCCAGCAGCAGCGCCGTCCCCTCGTCGATCCCCTTCGCCGAGAACAGGCCCCAGGCGCTGGTCAGCCGCAGCGTGCGGCCCGGCAGCGCCACCTCGACCACGGGCGGCTGCGCCAGCCGCTCGCGGATCGCGCGCCGGGTCGCCTCGGCATCGGTTGCATCACTCGCCATCGGGCGAGCCTAGCGGGTGGACGCCCCATCGGTTGACCGGTCCCCGCCCCCGCGTGCGCAGTGCCATAATGCGTTGCATGGCCGCGCCATCGTGCGCGACACTGCGTCAGAGGGGGAATGATGGTTGGGATCACGTTCGACACGGCCAAGGCGGTGAGGGCGCTGCGTGGGCGTGGGCACACCGCCGAGCAGGCGGAGGGCGTGGTGGAGGCGATCGTGGACGCCCAGGAGGGGTTGGCGACGAAGCAGGACGTGCGCGATCTGCATGTCACGATCAACGAGTTGCGGTCCGAACTTGCCGTGGCGATGGCGCAGATGGAGGCCCGCTTCACGCGCTTGCTCTGGCTGCAACTCGGAGCCTATACCGCCGCAACGGCGGCCTTCCTGGCCGCGGGCCTCGCAATCGCAGCCGTGCTCTGGGGATGATTTGGCCGCGGCGCGGAATGGCCTACTCAGTCAGCACCAGCATCGCGACGAAGGAGGACGTGCGCGATCTGCATGTCGCGATCAACGAGTTGCGGGCAGAGATGAGGGCCGCGCTCGACGCGATGCGGTCCGAGATGAAGGTGTGGACGCTCACACTGCTGCTCGGCCAGACCATCCTGTTTCTCAGCTGCGTGGCGGCGATCGAGGTGTTGGCCGGGTAAGGTCGGATCCGGGGCGGAGGGCGTGGTGAGGTGGCCTCCGCTTACCCGAGCCTGGCCAGGAGCGTCGCGATCGCCGCGATCGCGGCCACCCCCGCCAGCACGACGCCGGCCTGAATCAGTAGGGCGCGGTGGAACTCCGCCCGCACTTCGCTAAGTTCCGCCTTTAGCTCCGACCGCAGATCCTTGAGCTCCGCCCGCAGGATATCCCGCGTCACCAGCGGGCTCGTGGCGTCTCCGACCACCTCGACGATCGCGTCGGCGTGGCTGTCGTCAACCCCGACCCCGACCAGCTTCTGCACGGCCCGGCGCGTGTCGAAGGTCATTGTCATCGTCGTGCCCCCATTCGCTCGCGCCCCCAGTCTAGCGCCCGCCGAGTGTCCCGTGCGGCCGAACGGACGTCAACGACCGACGCCCCATCGGTTGACCGGTCCCCGCCCCCGCGCGACACTGGACCCGGATTTTGAGGGGAGTCGCCACGATGGTTCTCGTCCGCCTGCGCGATGGGGTTGGGCCCCGCACACTGCTGCTGGCGCTGCTCATGCTCGGCCTCGTCGTGGCCGCCTGGAGCCTGCCGGCGGGCGATGTCGCGGCGGCCGCCGCCGACGGCGCGCTGGCCGAGACGCCCGTCCTCGACGCCGCCGGCGACGAGGCCTCCGACGATCCCTTCCACGTCAGCGGCGCGGGCCTCGCCATCGCCGTCATCGTCCCCGGCATCTTCCTCCTCGCAACCGGCGCGACCGTCGCCTGGGCCATCTCCGCCCGTGCCCGCCCCGGCGAGGAGGCCGGCGACGACGCCGCCGAGGAATAGGGCCACCGGCTCACTCCCACAGACGACGAACGGGGCGCCGCCGGCGCCCCGCTTCCCATCGGCCGTTGCGGCCGGCGCTAGAACAGCACCGATCCCAGCCGCCGTCGGTAGTCCTGCGTCAGCGGGCTGTCGTCGCCCAGCAGGACGAAGGCGTCGAGCAGCAGCCGGCGCGCCGCGTCGTCGTGCAGCGACCGGTCGCGCCGCACCGAGTTGAGCAGCCGCTCCAGCGCCTCGTCCCACTCCGCCCGATCGGCCAGCAGCGCGCCCAGCCGGTACTCCGCCTCGGCGTCTGACATCTCCGCGGCGTCGCCCGCGTCGCCCGCGTCGGCCGACAGCCGCGCCCGCAGCGCCGCCTCGTCCTGGCCCCGGGCCGCACGGCGCAGGTGGATCGTCGCCAGCGTGCGCTTCGCGCCCTTGTTGCCGGGCACGCGGTTCGCCAACTCCTCGGCGCGCGCCTCGTCGCCGCCTTGCAGCACCAGGTGCGCCAGCATCGCCGTCGCGCCCTCGTGACTCGGGTCGTCGGCGACGATCTGCTCGAAGCGTTCCAGCGCCGCCGCCGGCTGCCCCTGCTCGACCAGCGCCTCCGCCTCCTCCGCCGCCTTGTCGGCCGACGACGGCAGCAGCGCCTCGACGAACTCCCGCACCTGCGGCTCGGGCAGCGCGCCCAGGAACTGCGACACCGGCTGCCCGTCCTGGTAGGCGAATACCGCCGGGATGCTCTCGATGCCGTGCTGCTGCGATACGAACGGGTTCTCATCGGTGTTCAGCTTGGCCAGTTGCACTTGCCCGGCGAACTCCTCGGCCAGCGACTCGAGCACCGGGCCCAGGATGCGGCAGGGGCCGCACCACGGCGCCCAGAAATCCACGATCACCGGCATCTCGTGCGACCGCGCCACCACCTCCCGCTCGAAGCTGGCGTCGGTGACGTCCACCACAGCGACGGGGCTCACCGCGGCTACCAGTTCGTGAAGCGCGTGCGCCGCAGCGATCGCGGCTGGTCCTTCAGGCGCTCCTTGCTGGAGTTCTTATCCAGGAAGTCCTGCACCAGCTTGCGCTTGCCGGCCGTCTTGCACTCCGGGCAGCGCACGCGCTTGTCGATCTCGGAGAACTTGAGCATGCGCTCGAACTCGTGCTCGTTCTTGCAGACGTATTCGTAGATTGGCATCGATCCCCCTGTCTCCGCGAGCCGCTCGGCCGTCGGGATTGGTGAACGTTGCCCCCCAGTGTACCGAACGTCGCGGCCGGGGGCCTAGCGCCCGTCGCCCGGCCCCTGCGGTCCGATCGTCGGGTGCCGCCCGACGCCGACCTCCGCGCCCCACTCAGCGACCCTCGGCGAAGGGGTTGACGACCCGCGGGTCGGCGTAGAGCAGGACGTTGGTGTCAACGAAGCGCATCGCGGTTGTAGATCGCGTCGCGGGGCAGGTTGTCGGCCATGCGCAGCCCGCCGCCGTCCGCCGCGAGCTCCCCGACGACCTCGTCGAGCAGCCGGCTGCGGCGGTCGCGCGCCGACTCCGGCGCCGGGGATTGCGGCCATGGCTTGCTCGCGCCGTCGTCCATGGTCGGAGTCTAGTGTCGGGCGGGGGGAGGGTCACGCGCCCCGCCCCCGACTCCCCGACCGCTCGATCCCGCCCCACGCCGCACGCGCGGTACACTTGGTGCGCGGAGGACGGAAGGGCCGGGCAGGCGATGCGCAGGGACGAGGCGTTGGCGCTGCTGCGCGAGCACAAGCCGGTGCTGGCCGACCGCTTCGGCGTGGCCGACTTGGCGCTCTTCGGATCCACCGCGCGCGACGAGGCGGGTCCCGGCAGCGATATCGACATCCTCATCTCCCTGCCCGGCGCCCGCGGCTGGGCGGGGTACGGTGAAGTGCTCCAGCACCTGGAGGGGCTGTTCGGCCACTCCGTGGACTTGGTGGTGGACGCCGACGTGCGGGTTGAATTGCGCCCCTACATCAAGGCGGATGCCGTCTATGTCTGAACGGCGATGGGACATCTATGTGCGCGACATGATCGACTGCTGCGTGCGGATCGAGGACTACACGGCCGGTCTCAGCCGTAACCAACTTGTCGCTGCGCCGCTTACCTATGATGCGGTCCTCTGGAACATCACGGTGCTCGGAGAGGCCGCGAATAATGTCCCCGGCGGCATCCAGAAGGCTCACCCTGAGATCCCGTGGGCCAATGTCACGGCGACGCGAAACCGCGTCGTGCACGGCTACGGCAGCATCCACCCGCAGAAGGTCTGGGACATTGTCAGCCGCGACATCCCCGAGCTCATGCCTCTGCTGCGCGCACTGCTGGCGGAGGCGGAGGGACGCGGCGGAGCGGGCCCGACGTAGACGCAGCGGCGTCAAGCACGCCCCTACTCCCCGACCGACCGCACTGCCTCGACGACGCGCAGGGCGTGGGCCGTGGCGGCGATGTCGTGGACGCGCACGATGTGCACCCCCAGCCAGGCCGCCAGGGTGTTGAAGGCCAGCGTCGCCTCGGCCAGCCCCGCGACCGACTGCACCGCCGCCGACGGCAGCTTGGGCGAGCCCAGCAACTCGGCCAGGAAGCCCTTGCGCGAGGCCGACACCAGCACCGGCCGCCCGAGCTCCAGCAGCGCCGGCGTGTCGAGCAGCATGCGCACGTTGTCGGCCGCCGGCTTGGCGAACTCGTAGCCGGGGTCGAGCCAGACCTGCGACACCCCCTGCGCGGCCAGCGCGTCGGCCCGGTCGGCCAGGAAGGCCCGCACCTCGGCCCCCACGTCGGCGTAGCGCTGGTCGGCCCGGCGGTGCTGCTTGGGACGGCCCCGCATGTGCATCACGACCAGCGGCACGCCCGTCTCGGCCGCCACCCGCACGGTCTCGGCGTCGCTGCCGGCCGAGACGTCGTTGACGACGTGCGCCCCCGCCGCGACGGCCGCCCGCGCGACCGCCCCCCGCCAGGTATCGACCGACACCAGGACGCCGTCGTCGGCCAGCGCCTCGACCACCGGGCAGAGCCGGTCGATCTCCTCCTGCGCGCTGGGTGACTCGCCGCCGCTGCGCGTCGAGTGCGCCCCCACGTCGACCAGCGCCGCTCCCTCGGCGACAAGCCCGCGCGCCCGCTCGACCGCCGCCGCCGCGGTGACGACGCTGCCCGACACCGGCGAGTCGGTCGCCACGTTGACGATGCCCATGATCGCCGTGCGGCGCGTGCAATCGAGCACCCGGTCGCCGATCGGGATGCGCATGGGGCTAGCCCTTCGCCTCGCCGGCCGGCGGCGGCGCCAGCCCCAGCGGCTGCTGCGTCTGCGCCAGGCCGGCCAGTGCGATGCGGCCCAGCGGGCCGCGCCGGTCGTAGAGCGCCCCGTCGCAGACGACGAAGCCCTCGCCCGCGTGGCGGCTCGTCGCGACGACGCAGAGCCACTCGCCGGCCGGGTCGCGATGCAGGTACAGCGTGATGTCGGCGTTGATGAATCCCACCGCGCCCTCGCGCCGCCGCGACGGCTCGGCGTTGGCCAGGGGGCTCAGCGAGTCGGCCGTCGCCGCCGCCCGCGCCAGCGGACTCAGCGGCTCGCCCGGCACGATATCGGCCGGGTTGCGGATCCACAGCATCGGCCGCCCCGACGCGCCCCACTCGCCGACCGGCCGCCACTCGACCGTCGAGTGGTAGGCCTCGGCCCCGCCGATCATGTTCGCCGGCCGTGGCGGCAGCGACTCCGGGTCGGGCGGGCGGGCCGCGTCGATGTCGAGCGCCTCGCCGGTCGGCAGGTCCGACGGCCGCAGCGCCAGCGCCGTCGCCCGCGCCACCTCGACCGTTGCGTCCCCCCGCGCCGTGAACAGCCCCGATTGCACGACCTGGATGCGCCGCCCCTCCCGCACGACGGTCGTGCGCGCCTCCAGCGGCCCCATCGGCGCCGGGCGCATCAGGTCGATGGTCAGCCGCGCGACCCGCAGCTCGGGCCGCAGCGCCCCCTCGACGCCGCGCGCCAGCAGCGCCGCCACTGCCGCGCCGTGCACGAGGTCGAGGCTCCACACGCTGCGCGCGCAGCGATTGGGCAGCAGCAGCGTGCGGCCCTCGTCGTCGGGCTGGGGCTGAAACAGCGCGGGCGCGCTCATCCCGATCGACCCTCCCCTCGCGCGTCGCACGGCGCGGCGCGATGTCGCGCAGCCTATCCGCCGCCGCCCTCGGCCGGCGCCCCTCAGTCGGGCGTGATCGTCTCGACGGCCCGCCACATGTACCACGATCCCACGCTGCGGTAGGGCGCCCAGGGCGCGCCGATGGCCGTCGCGCGCTCCGCGTCGGGCGTCTCGGCCAGCCCGTAGACCGCCTGCATCCCCTTGCGCACCCCCAGGTCGCCGACCGGCAGCACGTCGGGGCGGCCCAGGTGGAACATCAGGAACATGTGCGCCGTCCACACGCCGATGCCGCGCACCGCCGTCAGCTGCGCCGTCACCGCCGCGTCGTCGAGCGCGTCCAGCCCGTCCAACGACAGCCGCCCCTCGGCGACGTGCTGGGCGAGGTCGCGCAGGTACGAGGTCTTCTGCCGCGAGAGCCCCGCCCCGCGCAACTCGGCGTCGGTGGCCTGCAGGAAGTCGGCCGGCGCGGGGGTCGCCTCGGCGTCGCCGAACAGTGCGAAGGTGCGGCGCATGATCGCGTTGGCCGCCGCCCCGCCCAACTGCTGGTGGAAGACGTTGCGCACCAGCGCCCCGTACGGGTCGGCGCTGGGCCGCGGCGTATAGGGCCCGTGCGCGTCGATCAGCGCCGCCAGTCGCGGGTCGGCCGCCCGCAGGTGCCGGTAGGCGGCCGTCAGGGAGAAGCGGGCGCGTGGGGTCGTCACGGATTCCCCCTAATCCCGCCAGAGTGCGCCGCGCGACGGGGTCTAATCGGCGACCAGGATGCGTGCGACGTTGAGCAAGTCGTACTCGATGCTCGGGTTGCGGGACTGTAGGAGATCGTCGAGCGCGAGACGTCGATCTTCACCGACCTGCCCTATCTCTTCCTCCGCTCGGCGCACGTGGAACTGCCGCATCGGAACGGCTTGCTGGTGTGCGGGTTCTGGCGATGCCTCCATCCTGTCCAGGACCTCCCGATCGGCGTCAAGACGTTCTTGTGCGGCAGTTGTGCGGTATTCGTAGAGCTTCTCTAGGCGGCTGCGCGCTGTGTCGTAGTCGGCCTCTGCCTGTTCGCTGTAGTAGTTGGCGAGCTCACCTTGACGCTTCAGAACCGAAGCCTGAGCCGAATGAAACGCCGAATCCAGACGCTGACTGTCAATGACGGGGTGGGGCGCACTAGCTAGTCTCTCTCGTTCGAAGCGGCGCGATGCCTTGAGCAATAGTGCAGCGATCTCTGGATCAGCGCCACCGTCGTCATCGACGAAGACTGGGAAGATCCACTCGCGGGGCTCGGCAGCCGTCAGGCGTAGTCTCCAGTTGAATTGCCAGCCGTCGCGGAGCGCGGGCGCTGCATCGCGCGCGAGGCACCGGATCGCGGCGCTCCCTTTCGAATCGTCGCGCGTCACGCTGCGCACCAACGCGTCAACGATCGGATGACCGAATCCGAAGTACTCGACGGTTTCTGAATCCACGGAGATCCTTGGATCGAAGCAGACGAGCCGCCGCTCCTGTCCGTCGAGCAGGTCACGATGCTCCTCCGTGAACGGCGGTCTGAACTCGACACTGCGCTGTCCTTCTGGGAAACGGATGCCGTCGCCGGGAGCCGTCACTCGGGCGTTGGCGGCAGTCAGCAGATTGTATAGGAGCCGATCGACATCACGCTGAGTCACAGTGGTGGCGCTGGCCTTGCCGAGCAGCTTGTCGATTTCTTCCCGGTATGCGCTCAAATCCACGTTGATGTCGGCAAGTTCGCTGTCCGCTTGTCGCGCGCGTTCTCGCGCGCGCTGAACTTCGCTCTCATACCGGCGGCCAACCTTCTCGAACTCCTCGTCGCGCTCCTCGGCTCCCTTCCGTAACGCAGCCCGGATGAGATCTTCGGCGTCGCCCAGTATCGGCTCGAGACCACCGACGGTGTCCTTGAAGATGCCGATCCGTTCGTCCAAGACCTCCAGGATGCGTTCCTCGATCGTGTCGCGAACGCGGAAGTTGAAGATCTGAATCGGCTTCTCTTGTCCGATCCGGTCCACGCGGCCGATCCGCTGTTCGACTCGCATGGGATTCCATGGCAGGTCATAGTTGACAAGGATGTGAGCGAACTGCAGGTTCCTTCCCTCACCACCTGCCTCGGTCGCGACAAGCGCCTGCCGCCCAACGCCGTCGCGGAATCGCTCTACTGCCTGGTCTTTCTCGGCAGGGTCGAGTTGACCGTGGAAGACCTCGCAGCCCCACTCCTCGGCGGCCAGCAACTCGCGCAGCATTTGCTGCGTCTCGCGGAACTCGGTGAAGATGAGCACCTTGATGTCAGGCTCAACCGCGCTCAATTCGCGCAGTCCATCGAGTAGCCGCTGCGCCTTGGAGTCGATTGGGATCTCGCGGAGCAAGTCGATGACTTCTCCGATCCGCTCTGCTTCGCGTTCAACGCCCGGCGGCAGCTTCCTTGTTACTTCACTCGCCGTTACGTCATCTGTAAGGCTTTCCTCGGCCTCGGACTCTTCGATGTCGGCTGCCTCCGATGCCAACAGCCGCTCCCGCCTCCCTTCTAGCGACCGAAGTAGCGCGCGAGACGAACTCGCCGCGAGTTTCTGGTATATGACCATCAGGAAGCCAACAGCGTTCGCTTGACCGCCGGAGCCTTCGGATGCCGCTCGGTATCCATCGCGCAGGATCGAATCCATCTGTTCCTGGACCAACTGTTCCTTGGGTGTCAGATCAACATGCCATTGGCTTGCCTGCCGCTGCGCGAATCCGCCTACCGCCGCTCGCCGGTTTCGAAGCATTACCTCGCCGAGGGGGTGGGTGACCCGCAACGTATCCACCAGTTCGTCTGCCGAATGCAGCTCGGAACGGGAACTGCGGTTCAACCACGGGGAGGCCTCTTGAATGTACGCTTCGAGTTTGTCTCCCTCGGGAGCGCGCTCCTCAATCTCGGCGATCAGCCGAGTTAGTTCGGCACGCTGTCCGACATGCTGTTCGAAGTCCTCCTCGGACGGGAACAGTGTCGGCTGCAGCAACTCGACAAGCGAGAACAGTTCGTGGCGTTGCAGCTGCATGGGCGTCGCAGTGAGGAATAGGACGGAGCGCCGACCGAGGCCGGGTTCGGCCGTCAGATTGCGGACGAGCCGATACAGATTGGTCTGCGTGGTTCGTTTCCCTTCGCGACGGCGGCGCGCGTGGTGCGCTTCGTCCACGACGATTAAGTCCCAAGGCACGGCGGAAATCTCATCCCGGCGTGTTGGATTGTGCGCAGCGAAGCTCTGGGAAGTGATGACGGACTGCTCGGTCTGCCACGGGTTGGGCACGCCCTGGTTGTCGAGGTGCCGAAGGGTGTCCCGGTTGAATATCCGGAACGTCTCGTTGAACTTCGTCTTCAACTCGCGTTGCCACTGTCGCTGGATGTTCGCTGGCGTGAGGATCAACACCCGCTTCGCCGACCCCCGGCTTCGTAGCTCCTTCAACACCATCGCGGCCTCGATCGTCTTGCCGAGGCCGACCTCATCGCACAGAAGGAATCGATGGGGCCAATTCTCGATGACTCGATGCAGCACGCTCACCTGATGCGGCATCAGGTCGAAGCGCGCGTGCGAGAGCGATACAAGCTCTTCTGACCGGTGGCGGGCCCACAGGTCCGCGGCGACGGAACGGAGGTTGAACGCCTTCGCGGAATCGAGCATGCCCGCTCTCATTCGCGCGACAGGATCGACGATCTCGGCGCGGCGAAGCCCGCGCTCAGGCACTTGCGTGCTGGATCCGTCCGCCCAGGCGACTTGCCAGATCGGTACGTCGGCCGCTCGGACGTCACCAATGACGACGCCAGTAGTGCCATCGGTCCGCGAGACCTGCGTCCCTACGCTGAAGACGTCACGCTCGAGTCCGTCGGAATCGACTGCGACTTGAAGTCGGTCGCCGTTGTCCAGCACGACGAACGCTCGACGCCCTTCGATCCGGTCAACGTGCCCCGCCTGCTCAAGCCGGACCATTCGAACCCGTGCGCCCGGGACGATTTCGGCATTCTGCACGATCCGCAACTCCTCCCTGCCGACCAGACGTCGGCACTCAGCCCCCGAGTACTCATAATGAACGGCCTCGTCCGCTGTGGCGACCCCACCGTCCGCGATGGCCGCGCCCCCTACCATGGACCGAGGGAGGAGCCATGCTCGACCCCCGGCGCGTCCGCAGCTTCGCCGTGCTGGCCGGGATCGCCATCCTGGTGGTCACGCTGGCCGCGCTGCTGACGCCCGGCATCCGGCCCGGCGGCGTCGGCAACGAGACGGGGCACTTCCTGCTCTTCGCCGGACTCGGCGGCGTGGTGGGGCTGTACCGCGGGGCGGGGCCGCAGCGGGGCGTCCTGCGCGACCTGCTGGGGCTGCTCGTCGGGCTGCTGGCCTTCGCCGCGCTCACCGAGGTCGGCCAGTTGCTCGTCGAGGACCGATCGCCCGAGCGCGCCGACCTCATCGCCGACGCGGCCGGCTCCGCCGCGGGCCTGTTCGCCGGCGCGCTGCTGGGCCTGATCCTCGCCGAGCGGCCCGGCCGGCGCCGTCCCTGACCCGCGGCCGCCCGCCGGCTACCGGGGCTCGCCGCGGCGCAGGACGGCGTAGCCGAAGTTCTCGGCCGTGCGCTCGGCCGGCGGCAGCACCTCGACGATGGCCCGCGAGAGCCCCACGACCTCCCCGTCGGCGTCGAAGCGGTAGTCGTCGCCGATGGCGCCGCTCCAGGTGATGTCGTACAGGCAATCGCGGAAGCCGTCGGCGTCCTGGTCGTCGCCGATCCGTTCGAGGCAGGCGGCCGCGATGTAGACCGTGTCGTAGGCCGACCCGAGGTGCCAGGGCAGCGTGATGTAGTCGTAGCGCTCGCGGAAGTTGGCGAGCACCTCCTGCGCCTTCGCGTTCTCGGGGTCGGCGGCGGCGGTGATGGCCTTGAGCCCGGTGGCCGCGTCGCCGGCGATGTCGAGCGCGGTGGCGCCGACGGTGATCGTCTCGCCGTAGATGGGACCGTCGTAGCCCAGCTCCCGCGCCTGCTTGACGATCGTGCCCGCCGCGAACTCGGACTGCGGCGCGATGTGCAGCGCGTCCGGCTCGGCTGCGAACAGCTTCGTCAGCGGGGTGCGGAAGTCGGTCGTGTCGGAGGCGAAGCGCTCCGCCGCGACCACCCGACCGCCGTTCTCCTCGAAGCGCGCGACGGTGGTGCGGCGCACGCCCTCGGCGTAGTCGGTCTCCTCGGTGATGGTGGCCAGCGCGCGGACGCCGTCGGCCCAGAGCGTGTCGCCCGTGGTGAGGCCCACCTCGATGTCGCTGATCTGGGTGCGGAAGATGTAGTCGCCGGCGTTGGCGATGTCGGGGTTGCTGGCCAGGCCGGAGAACAGGACGATGCCGTCGGCCTCGGCCAGCGGCGCCACGCCGAGCATCGCGCCGCTGCACGATGTCCCCAGGATGATCCTCACGCCCTCCACGTCGGTCAGCTTTTGGTAGGCGCTGATCGCGTCCTGGGCGCCGCACTTCGAGTCCTCGACGACCAGCTCCAGCGGTCGCCCGTCGATGCCGCCGGCGGCGTTGATCTCGTCCATGGCCATGGTCTTGGACTGGACCGCCACCGTGCCGTAGGTCTCGCCGGGCCCCGTCAGCGACTCCATCACGCCGATGCGGTACGGCTCGGGCGCGGCCGGATCGCCGCCGCAGGCCGCGGCGACGGCCGTCAGCGCCGCCAGCAGTCCGGCCGTGATGATGCCCCGCCAGATCGTGCGTCGCATGCGCCACCTCCTGACCGCGGCCGGCCGCTGGTCGAATGCGGCGATCGTATCAAAGAGCGCCCCGGTCCCCGACTCCGCGGCGTCGGGGATGGTCAGCTCGACCTCGGCGACGGTGACGGGGCGGTCGGTCGCAGCGAAGTGGGGGGCGTCGGGGGCTAGGCCGTGGCGACCGGGACGAGCCTCTTCACTGGTACAAGCTCCGGGCCAGGGCGATGGCATGATCAATGCCCCGTCCCTCCGGGTCACTGTCGCTCGCAAACACCACGGCGAAGTACTCGACACTTACAATCTCATTGATGATGTACACGGCCGCCGTTACCCGGTCGTCGTACACGTACGCGGGATGCCCGTCGATCGTGCGAAGCACCTCCCGTGCACGGGTATATCCACCATGCAGCGACCGAGGCTGCCAGTCCCGCCGCGCAATCCAGGTAATCGCAGCCCAGTACCCGTCACCGTCGAGGTAGCGCACCCCAACGTACCATTCCTCCGCCGACATCGAACTGATTGTCCAGCCGGCGGGCAGGGTCGGTTCGTTCCACAGTGGGTGCTGGCGGACCGTGGCGGGGTCACTTGACGGCCACTCGGGCTCCGCCGAGTCCCCCGACACACCCGACGCCCCGCTGGACATCCGCGCGACCTCGGTCACCGCTTCCAGCGCGCCGTCCCAGCTGAGGGGGATGAACTGGAAGGGGCCGTACCGCACCGGGCTACGGATGGTGGGAGCGAAGAAGCTCGCGGGATCCGCGGTGACCATGACCGCAGTATCCGTCGTGATCGTGCCCGTACAGCCCGTGAACGCGTAGGCCCGCCACTCGACCGCAAACTCCTTGCGCGGCGCCGTCCCCGCCGGGTCCGTCTTGACCTCCCCCACCTCGTAGCGCACCCAGCAGTCGCCCGCCTCGCGCCACTCGAAGATGTTTCCCACCGCCACGCTGGAGTACGTGTCCGCCTGTGAGGCCCCGTAGCCATCGGACTGGTGGATGCGCAGACCGGTCGTCGTACCGTCGCGCAGGCCTTCGTACGTCGTGACGACTGCGCCATCGGCGTCGAGGAAGGCGTAGCTGCCGGGGGTCGTCGCTTGGCCGGTCGCGTCGTAGGTGGTGTAGCGGAGGCCGGTGGGGCCGGCGTCGGGCGTCGAGCAGAGCAGCGCCCCGACGAGGTACTCGACGCACGTGAGGCCGGGCGCCGCCGCGGCGGCGGGTTGGGAGGGCGCAGCCGCGAGGCCCGCGACGATCACGGCGGGCAGCAGGAGCGCGATGATCCGCCTGCGGTCGAGCATGTCTTCTCGGGAACGACCGTCGCGGCGCGGAGGTTCCCGTGCGCTGTCGTACTCGGGCTCGCGCTCGTGCCCCCGCAACCCGGCCCGCTCGCCCCGCGGCCCCGGCGCGACCGCCCCTGACTAGCCGCCGCCCGGCGCCCCCGCGACGCTGGCTTCCCGCATGGGGGCCTCGCGCACGCCCGTCTCGGGCGACCCCGCCGTCATCGGGTTGCCCGCCTCGCCCGCCACGACGGTGAAGCCCATGTCGGCGATCATCGCGTGCGCCTCGGCGGTCTTCTGCCCCGGCTCCGTCAGGTAGCCGTCGACGAAGATCGAGTTGGCCGCGTACAGCCCCATCGCCTGCATCGAGCGCAGGTGCACCTCGCGGCCGCCGGCGATGCGGATCTCGGCCGCCGGGTTGAGGAAGCGCGCCAGCGACAGCTGCCGCAGGCACTGGTTCGGCGTCAGCGTGTGTACGTCGGCCAGGGGCGTGCCCTCGATGGGGATGAGGAAGTTGATCGGGATCGAGTCGGGCCCCAGCGAGCGCAGGTCCATCAGCACGTCGATGACGTCCTCGTCGGTCTCGCCCATGCCGAAGATTGCGCCCGTGCACAGCTCGAGCCCGGCCGCGCGCGCCGCCCGCAGCGTGCCCAGGCGGTCCTGGTAGGTGTGCGTCGTGACGATCTCGGGCGAGAAGCGCTCGCTGGTGTTGAGGTTGTGGTTGAGCCGGTCGACGCCCGCCGCTGCCAGCTGCCCCGCCTTGTCGCCGTCGAGGATGCCGACGCAGGCGCAGAGTTCGATCTCCATCTCGTCCTTGATCGTGCGCACGACGTCGCTGACGAAGTCGACCTCCCGCTGCGTCGGCCCGCGCCCGCTCGCCACGATGCAGTAGCGCATCGCGCCGGCCGTCTTGGCCCGCCGCGCCGCCTCGACGATCTGCTCCTTCTCGAGGTAGGGGTACTTCTCGATCTCCGCCTCCGACACGGCCGATTGCGAGCAGTAGTTGCAATCCTCGGGGCAGAGCCCGCTCTTGGCGTTCTGCAGCACGTGCAACTGCACCGTCGTGCCCCAGTGCTGGTGGCGCACGCGGTAGGCCGCCGCCAGCAGCGCCAGCACGTCGGCGTCGGGCGAGGCCAGCACGGCGCGCGATTCCTCACGGCTCAGGCAGTCGCCGGCCAACGCCTTGTCGGCCAGTCGGGCATAGTCCACGGGATCCTCCTTTGGCGCGCCCGGGCGTCGAGCGCCGCCTGCGGCTGATTCTCGCCGACCGGCGGCGCTGCGGCAATCCGCCGCCCGCCCGGACGTGGCGGCGGGCGTCGCTACGGGCGCATCCCGTGCAGCGTGCGGATGCCCACTTGCGACGGCAATTGCTGCTCGTAGGCGATGGCCAGCCATTCGGCCAGCATGGGGCGCGTGTCCCGCGGGTCGACGATGTCCTCGACCGCGAAGGCCTCGGCGGCGTTGAACGGACTGCGCAGCGCGATCAGCCGCTGCTCGATCTCCTGGCGGCGCGCCGCCGGGTCGGGCGCGGCGTCGATCTCGCGCCGGTAGGCCGCGTCGACGCCGCCCTCGATCGGCAGCGAGCCCCACTCCCCCGACGGCCAGGCGATGCGGAAGCAGAAGCGGCTGAAGTCCTGGTGCGCCCCGCCCGCGACGCCGTACAGCCGCCGCACGACCACCGTGGCCCAGGGCACGCGGCTGTCGTCGATCGCGCACGACGCCCGCACCCCCGCCCGCAGCGTCCCCTCCGACTCGCCGGCCCGCCCGATCACGAAGCCCGGCTGGTCGGCGAAGTTGATGATCGGCAGGTGGAAGACATCGCACAGGTCGACGAAGCGCTCGAACTTGCGCGCCTCCTTGGCCCCCATCGCGCCGCCGTAGTGCATCGGGTCGTTGGCCAGCACGCCCACGGGCATGCCCGCGATGCGCGCGAAGGCCGTCACCTGCGCCCGCCCGAAGTAGCGCGCCATCTCGAAGAACGAGCCCGCGTCGACCACCAGCCGCACCAGGCCGCGCATGTCGTAGCCGCGGTTGCGGCGCCGCGGCACGATCGAGGCCAGCGCCTCCTCGCGCCGATCGGCGGAGTCGTCGCAGGGGCGCACCGGCGGCAGCGCATGCACGCTCGACGGCAGGTACGAGAGGAACGCGCGGATCTGGGCCAGCGCCTCGGCCTCGTCGGCGGCGTCGTTGTCGACCACGCCGCTGTGCCGCGCGTGCACCTTGTAGCCGCCCAGCTCCTCCTTCGTGATCGGGTCGCCCAGCGACCGCTTGACCAGCGGCGGGCCGCCGGCGAAGACCTGCGTCGTGCCGCGCACCATGACCGAGAAGTGACTGGCCGGCACCTCGGCCGCGGGCAGCCCCGCCACCGAGCCCATCGCCGCCGAGACGACCGGCACCTCGGCCAGCAGGCGCGTCCAGCGCTCGGGCCAGTACAACTCGGGCAGGTAGGTGCGGCCCATCTCCGCCGTGGCGCGGATGTCGCCGCCGAAGCCGTCGATCAACCGGATCAGCGGGATCTTCAGCTCCTGCGCGATGCTCTCGATGTGGGCCGACTTGTCGCCGCCGCTGTGGATCTGCGAGGCGCCCCCCTCGGCCTGCGACCCGCTCTTGGGCCGCGCCGTGAAGTCCGACCCCACCAGCGCCGCCGGCCGCCCGTCGATGCGCGCCGTTCCCATCACGGTCCCCGAGGGGTGGAAGCCGGTCAGTTCGCCGTCGCGGTAATACGCTTGGCCGGCCAGCTTGCCGCGCTCGCGGAACGATCCGTCATCGGCCAGCAGGTCGATGCGCTCGCGCACCGTCAGACGGCCGCGCGCGTGCTGATCGGCGACCCGCTCGGGGCCGCCCATCTCGGCCGCCAGCGCCCGCCGCTTCGCGATCTCGTCGATCTCGGGCTGCCAGACCATGTCGCGCCTTTCGCCGTCGGACTCGTCGCGCGCCAGTATCGCCCACGCCGTCGGTCGCTGCACGCTCCGCGACCGCCGCACCCGGCCCCAGGGACAAAAATGGGGCCCGCTCGACCGAGCGGGCCCGCATGTGGGTTCGATGGCGACCCCGAGCGGATTCGAACCGCCGGTCTCCACCTTGACAGGGTGGCGTGTTAGGCCGCTACACCACGGGGCCGTCCTCCGAGTGTAGGAACGCGTCGCAGCCGGGGCAATGCGCGCCGCCACCACACCCAGGCCGCGTGGCCCCGTATACTGAACCGGTACGGTCGACGTGGAGGGATCGCGATGGCCAAAGGCAAGCGCGGCGGACGCGGCGGTGGACGGGCGGGTGGTCGCAAGGCCGCCGCGCCGCCCCAGCAGTTGGGCGGCCGGCCGCGACGCAGCCGCGGCCGCGGCGGGACGCCGGCCGAGCAGGAGCTGCCCACAGCGGCTCCCGGCGCGCACGGCCTGCCGTCGTCGATCATGGGCGGCCACGCCAGCGTCGACCTCTCGCGCGCCGCCGTGGGGGCGATTCGGCGGCCCGGCCTGCGGCGGCGCAACCGCGGCGGTCCGCGATCGGAGTCCGAGCGCATCGCCCGCGGCCCGCGGGTGATCTACGACTTCCGCTACGTGCACGCCGACCTGCGCTGGATCGCGCTGACCAGCGTCGCCAGCGTCGGCGCGGTGCTGCTCGCCTGGCTCGCCCTGCGGGTCTGAGGCTGATGCGTCCGAGGCTGATGCGTTCGAGGATGGCTGGGCTACCCGCCGGCCGCCGGATCGGCCACGATCGCGAACGTCAGCGTCCCGGCCGCGGCCAGTTCCCCGTCGACCGTCGCCCGCGCCGCCGCCTTGCCCACGCCGCGCCGCAGCCGGTCGAGCGACACCTCGAGCCGCAGTTGGTCGCCGGGTTTGACCTGCCGCCGGAAGCGCAGTCCGTCGATGCCGGCGAACAGCCCCAGCTTGCCGCGATGCTCGGGCGCGCTCAGCGCCGCCACCGCCCCGACCTGCGCCAGCGCCTCGACGATCAGCACGCCGGGCATGATGGGGTTGCCCGGGAAGTGGCCCTGGAAGAAGGCTTCGTTGGCGCTGACGTTCTTGATCCCCACCGCCGACGTGCCGCGGTGCAGCTCGACGATGCGGTCGACCAGCAGGAACGGGTAGCGGTGCGGGATCGTGGCCAGGATCTCGTCGATCTCCATGGTCTCCGGAATGGGCGTCTCCGCGGCTGGTGTCGCGCCGTCCTCTTGCGATGTCGTCACGCCTGCGCCTCCCCCTCCGTCGCGCCGCCTCCGCGCGTCTCTCCAGGCACGCCTCCGCGCGACGCCCATGCGTCCTCGAGCACCGCCAGGAACCGCTCGACGTCGGCGTCCGCGAAGGTGATGTCGCCCGGCTCGCGCTCGTCGTCGTGGATGCCGTGGTAGTCGGAGCCGCCGGACGGGACGAGGCCGTGCGCGTCGGCCAGCGCCCGGTACCGCTCGACCTCCGCCGGCGCGTAGTTCTTGTAGTACACCTCGAGCCCCTCCAGCCCGTCGGCGGCCAGCTGCGCCACGGCCGCTTCGGCGTCGGGGAGGAAGCTGGGGTGGGCCAGCGCCGCGACGCCGCCGCACTCGCGGATCAGCGCGATCGCCTGCGACGGCGGCAGCTTCTCGCGGGGTGCGTCGGCCGGGCCGCCGGTGCGCAGGTAGCGGTCGAAGGCCTCGCGCACGTTGCCCACGTGGCCCCCCTCGACCAGCGCCTGCGCGACGTGCGGCCGTCCCACCGCCGCCTCGCCGGCGATCTCCAGCACCCGCTCCCAGCGCAGCGGCATGCCCAGCGCCGCCAGCTTGGCCAGCATCGTGCGGCCGCGCGCCGTGCGGCCCTCGCGGTACGACGCGAGCTGCGCCTGCAAGCGCGGGTGCTCGATCGACGCGAAGTAGCCCAGGATGTGCGCGTCGCCGCCGTCGGGCAGGTCGGCGCTCAGTTCGACGCCGGGGATCAGCCGCACGCCGATCGCCGCGGCCGCCCGCGCCGCCTCGGCGACGCCGGCCGTCGTGTCGTGGTCGGTCAGCGCGAGGTGGCGCACGCCGTTTGCGCCCGCCCGGCGGATCAGCGCCGCCGGCGTCAGCACGCCGTCCGACTGATTGCTGTGCGTGTGGAAGTCGCCGATCGCCATCAGGCGCCCCCCGCCGCGTCGGGCTCGATCACGCGGTCCACCCGCTCGATGCCCGTCGCCCGGCTCGTGGCGTCGTCGATCTCCACGAGCACGGCGCAGAAGATCGCCGCCCCGTGCGTCTCCGGCGGCATGCGCGACGGCCGGCCGGTGCGGAAGCGGTGCAGCACCGCCTGCGTCTCGCTGCCGATGATCGAGTCGCGTGCGCCGCACATCCCCAGGTCGGTCACGAAGGCCGTGCCCTCGGGCAGCAGCCGCGGGTCCGCCGTCGGCACGTGCGTGTGCGTGCCGACGACCGCCGTCGCCCGGCCGTCGAGGTGCCAGCCCATCGCCTGCTTCTCCGATGTGGCCTCGGCGTGGAAGTCGACCAGCGTCGGCACGCCCGCCGGGATCGACGCCAGCAGCCGGTCGGCGCAGGCGAACGGGTCGTCGACCGGCTCCATGAACGTGCGGCCGATGAGGTTGATGACCGCCAGCCGGCCGTCGTGCCAGACGCCGCGGCCTGGCGCGCCCGCGGGGTAGTTCGCCGGGCGCAGCACGGGCAGCTCGCCCCGCAGTGTCTCGGCGTAGTCGGGGATGGCCCAGGTGTGATTGCCGCCCGTGACGACGTCGGCGCCGTGGTCCAGCAGGTCCCGCGCGATCTTGTCCGTCGTGCCGCGGCCCGCCGCCGCGTTCTCGCCGTTCACGACCACGTAGTCGAGGTCGAGCTCCCGGCGCAGCCCCGGCAGCAGCGCGCAGGCCGTGCCACGCCCCAGCCGCCCCATCACGTCGCCGACCGCCAGCACCCGCATCACCGCGGCTAGCGCGCGACTTCGGTGGCGCGCATCTCGCGCAGCACCGTCACCCGGATCTGCCCCGGGTAGGTCAGCCCCTCCTCGATGCGGCGGCTGATCTCACGCGCCAGCCGCATCGATTCCAGGTCGTCGATGCGCTCCGGGTCGACCAGCACGCGCACCTCGCGCCCGGCCTGGATCGCGAACGACTGCCGCACGCCGTCGAACGACGTGGCGATGTCCTCCAGCGCCCGCAGCCGCTCGATGTAGCGGTCGGCCGACTCCCGGCGCGCGCCCGGGCGTCCGCCCGAGATCGCGTCGCAGACCTGCACGATGACAGCCTCGACGCTCGTCATCTCGACCTCGTCGTGGTGCGCCTCGATGCAGTTGGCGATGGTGTCGTTCAGCTTGAAGCGGCGCGCCATGTCGCCGCCGATCAGCGCGTGCGTGCCCTCGACCTCGTGGTCGACGGCCTTGCCGATGTCGTGCAGCAGCGCCCCGCGACGGGCGATGTCCGGGTTGGCGTCCATCTCCTCGGCCAGCATGCCGGCCAGGTGGGCCGTCTCGACCGCGTGCCGCAGCTGATTCTGCCCGTACGACGTGCGGTACAGCAGCCGCCCGAAGACGTTTAGCAGGTCGCGCGGCAGGCCGGGGCAGCGCGCGTCGAGCGACGCTTGGTCCCCCGCCTCGCGGATGTTCTGCTCGATCTCCCGCGTCGCCTTCTCGACCTGCTCCTCGATGCGCGTCGGGTGGATGCGGCCGTCCGAGACGAGGCGGCTCAGCGCCACCTTGCCGATCTGCCGCCGCACCGGGTCGAAGGCCGACAGCGTCACCGCGTCGGGCGTGTCGTCGATGATCACGTCGCAGCCGGTGGCGAGTTCCAGCGCGCGGATGTTGCGCCCCTCGCGCCCGATGATGCGCCCCTTCATCTCGTCGCTGGGGATCGGCACCACGGAGACGGTCGATTCCGTCGTCACCTCCGACGCCACCCGCTGGACGGCCGTCGCGACGAACTTGCGCGCCCGGTCCGACGCCTCCTCCTTGATCGACGCCTCCGCCGCGCGCACGCGGCGGTTCACGTCGTCGCGGATCTCGTTCTCGATCAGGCCCATCAGCTTGTCGCGCGCCTCCTCCGACGTCAGCTGCGCGACGGCCTCCAGCCGCTCCCGCTCCTGCGACACCAGGTGCTCGATCTCTTCCTGGCGGGTGTCGAGCTCCTGGTGCCGCGTCCGCAGGCGCTGCTCCTGGCGGTCGATGTCGCCGCTCTTGCGGTCGAGCGACTCCTCGCGGGCGCCCAGGCGCTCCTCGTGCCGCTGCTGGTCCTGCCGCGAGCGGCGCAGGTCGGCCTCGGCCTCGCGCAGGTCGGACTCCGCCGCGCGGCGCGCGGCCAGCGCCTGCTCCTGGGCCTCGATCAGTCGGGACTTGGCCTCTTGCTCTGCACGTTCGGTGATCCGCAGCGCCTCGAGACGCGCCTCTTCACGCGGATCCGGACCACCGCCGCGCAGGAGCCGCATGATGGCTCCCAGCATGGTGTTTCCTCAGTTCGACCGGTGGCGCCGCGAATCGCGGGGCGCCCGGGGTGTCATAACCGTCGAGTGGCTCAGACGGTCGAGTGTGCTTCGTGCCCCCATCGTACGGCCGCGCGGCCCCGCGCGCCAGAAGCCACGCGACGCGGCGGCGTCGCGGAGGTCGAGTTGGTCGGTCCGGTGAGGGGCGGGAGGCCGCTAGGTCAGTTTCACGATGGCGACGGCGACGGCCGCCACGGCGACGGCGAACCCACAGATCTGCAGCGTGAGCATGCGTAGGTCGCGCTGGATGTCGGCCCGGAGGGCCTCGAAATCCGCCCGGAGCGCATACCAGTCTTCGCGGGTCGCGAGCATGACCGTTGTTGCTTTCTCCTACAGGCGCGTTAGCGCTGCCACCACGCCGACCAGGATCAGCGTTTGCACGGCGAGGGCGCGGTAGATTTCGACGCGTAACTGGTCCCTGAGGCGCGCGAGTGCCGATTCCATGTCGTCCTTTGTTGCCGGTGGGCTCGTCGCGTCGGTGGTCACATCGACCACCGCATCCGCCTGTGCACTGCCTACTCCTCTTCCGGCCGCGGCGGCGATTCCGTCGCGTCCGGCCATCCCTAGGTTAGCCGGAGAATGGCGATCACGGCGCCGGCGATGGCGAGGCCCAGGCCGAACATCCGCCACGTCTGCACATGGAGCGCGTGCTCAAGGTCGCCGCGCAACTGGTCCCTCATGCGGTCGAGCGCTGTTTCCCAGGCGTCCTTCGGCACCAGCTGGCTGGTGGCGTCGCTGGTCACGTCGACAACCGCGTCCGCCTGTGTCTCGGACAGGCCGCCCTTGATGAGCCGTTGCACGGCGTTCCGGGTGTCGAACATGATGGCCATCACGTATCTCCCTCGATCGCCGATGCAAGCATACGGCCGCGAGCACCCGCATATCCACCTCAGACGCCCGTCAGGCTCGACCGACCGGCGCCGGCGGCGCCCAGGCCGCCCGCAGCGCCCGCTCCGACAGCCCGCCGGCGAAGCCCCGGCGCAGCAGCAGACCGCCCGTCCGCTGCCGGTACGCCTCCCACTCCTCCCGCGCGAAGCGGCCCCGCTGCCCGACGGCGATGGCCAGCGCCGTCGCCTCGTCGTCGATGTCGGCCGTGACCGCCTCGGCCAGGTCTGCCTCCACGCCCTGCTGGCGCAACTCCGACCGCAGCATCCGCCGCGAGCGCGGCCGCGACCGCTGCCGCCGATCGACCCACGCCTCCGCGAACGCGCGATCGTCGAGGTAGCCCTGCTCGGCCAGCCGCTCCAGCGTCTCCTCGACGACCTCCTCGCCGATGCCGGCGCCCCGCAGCCGCCTCCGGAGCTCCGTCCGGCTGCGCGGCCGCACGGCCAGCAAGCGGAGCGCGGCGCGCTCGGCGTCGTGCCGCGCCGCCTGCCACACGACCCGCGTCAGGATCGCCGCCTCGATCTCCTGGCCCTCGGCCAGCCGCCGGCCGGGCAGGAAGTCGCGGTCGCAACGCAGCGACGTGCCGTCGTCGAAATCGACCCGCAGCGAGCGCCCGCGGCGGCGCACCGCCTCGACGCGGGGCATGGCGCGACGTCCCGTCGCTCCGGCGCCGCGGCGCGCTAGATCGCGCCCGCCTGCGGCAGCGCGGCCGGCGTGTCCTCGCCGGCGTCTCCCTCGGCGGCAGCCGCGACGCCCGGCACCGGCAGGCCGGCGGCCTCGCGGATCATGCGATCCAACTCCGCCGACATCTCGGCGTGCTCGATGAGGAACAGCTTCGCGTTCTCGCGGCCCTGCCCCAGCCGTGTGTCGCCGTAGGTGTAGAACGCGCCCGACTTCTTGATCACGCCCTGCTCGACGCCCAGGTCGATGATGTCGCCCTCGCGGGAGATGCCGCGCGTCTGGCCTGTGAACATGATGTCGAACTCGGCCACGCGGAACGGCGGCGCCACCTTGTTCTTGACCACCTTGGCCCGCACCCGCCCGCCGATCACCATCTGGTCGCGCTTCAGCTGCTCGATGCGGCGCAGCTCGATCCGCACCGACGAGTAGAACTTCAGCGCTCGTCCGCCCGGCGTGACCTCCGGGTTGCCGAAGACCACCCCGACCTTCTCGCGCAGCTGGTTGATGAAGATCAGCGAGGTCCGCGAGCGCGACGTCACGGCGGTCAGCTTGCGCAGCGCCTGGGACATCAGCCGGGCCTGCAGGCCCACGTGCGCGTCGCCCATCTCGCCTTCGATCTCCTGGCGCGGCACCAGCGCCGCCACGCTGTCGACCACGATCACGTCGAGCGCGTTGCTGCGGATCAGCGCCTCGGTGATCTCGAGCGCCTGCTCGCCCGTGTCCGGCTGGGCGACGAGCAACTCGTCGATGTCGATGCCGATCCCCGCCGCGAAGCTCGGGTCGAGCGCGTGCTCGACGTCGATGTAGGCGGCCTGGCCGCCGTCGCGCTGCGCCGATGCGATCACGTGCTGCGCCAGCGTCGACTTGCCCGTGCTCTCGGGGCCGTAGATCTCGATGATCCGGCCCCGCGGCACGCCGCCGATGCCCAGCGCGATGTCGAGGCTGAGCGCGCCGCTGGAGATCGCCTCGACCTGCAAGTTCTGCGAGGCGTCGCCCAGCTTCATCACCGCGCCGACCCCGAACTGCCGCTCGATGTCGTCGAGCACGTTGCTCAGCGCGTCCGGGTCGCCTGCCGCCGCCAGGGTCGCCTTCGACTCCTGCTTCTTGCCCCGCGCTGCTTTGCTGCCGTTCCATTTCGCCATCGGATCCCCCTCGTTCCCGACCTTGCTCAGCATACCGGCGCGTCCTCGGCATCGGCGCCGGGGCCCGCCCGCTGCTCTGCGTTCAGAACACGCGTTCGCGTGAGTCCGCACTGTCGCACAAGTGTTCTATGCGCGCAACCCCCTGCCCGGCCGCGCCCCAGCCGCGACGCCCGGGCCAGCCACGACGCCCTGTGCAGAGCCCCGAGTCGGACCCGCCGCCGCCGGCCCTACCGATTGAAGACCGGCCGGCGCTTCTCCAGGAAGGCCGCGATCGCCTCGTTGTGCGACGGCAGGCGGCGGGACTCGCGGTCGCGGGCGCCCTCCCGCTCCATGACGAGGCCGAGGTCGGGCTCGGTGGCGTTCTCGTTGAGCAGCGCCTTAATCTTGCGCACGACCGGCGTGGGGTTGGTGGCCAGTTCGTCAGCCTTGGCCAGCGCGGTCGCGAAGAGCTCCTCGGGCGGCACGACGGCGGAGACCAGCCCGATGCGGTAGGCCTCGTCGGCGGGGACCATGCGGCCCGACAGGCACATGTCGGTGGCGTGGCCGAGCCCCACCAGTTGCGACAGCAGCCGCGTCGAGCCCAGCTCGGGCACCAGGCCCACCTTGACGAAGCGGATCGAGAGCCGCGTCCCCTCGGCGGCGTAGCGCACGTCGCAGGGCAGCGCCAGCGTCAGGCCGACGCCGACGGCGTAGCCGTGCATCGCGGCGACGACCGGCTTGGAGTCGCGGACCAGATGCGTCCAGTTGAAGCGCGCGGCGCCGCCGGACGCCTGCGCATCGGGATCGTCGGCGAGGCGCTGGTTGAAGCCGCCGATGTCGGCGCCGGCGCAGAAGGCGCGGCCCTCGCCGGCGATGACGATCGCGCCGATGCCGTCGTCGGCGTTCCAGGCGTCGACCTGCGCCACCATCTCGCGCCCCATGCGGGGGGTCCAGGCGTTGAGCTTCTCCGGCCGGTTGAGCCGGATCACGCCCACGCGCCCGATCGTCTCGGTCAGGATGTCCTGGTGGCTCATCGCGGTTCCTCCCGGACTGCGGCGTCGCCCCAGAGCCTACGCCGCTAGCGGATGTTGCGCAGGCGCGGGTCCAGGCGAGTAGGGGCGGGGCCTTACCCCACCCGGAAGACCTTCATCACCTCGTCGCCCAGGTGGTTGATGACCTTCACCGCGATCCGCCCCGACTCCGGCTTGTCGAAGGGGCGGGACGTGGCGCTGTGCAGCGTCTCCCAGGCCTCGGCGTCGATCTCCGCCTTGAGCGTGGTCTTGAGCGACTTGTAGGGGT
Source organism: Dehalococcoidia bacterium (assembly GCA_965209205.1). GTDB lineage: Bacteria > Chloroflexota > Dehalococcoidia > Bin125 > Bin125 > TK10-74A. The sequence continues at coordinate 937,415 of CBDBQC010000004.1, read as the reverse complement.
CGTTCTGACCGAGGAAGTAGGCGTGGCGGACGAAGAAGCTCTCCTCGTTGTAGTCGGTGTCGACGAACCAGCAGGCGATGCCGTCGGGGCCGTCGCTGCGCACTTCGCCGCTGTTGGGGTGGAAGACGTCGACGCCGTTGACCCGGACGCGCACCTGCCCGTCCTCCGCATCGAGGATGTCGATATCCGGCTCCCCGAAGATGACGAAGAGGTTGCCCTTGCCGGTGGCCTTGAGGTCGGCCGCCATGTGCAGGTCGGCGTTCATGCGCGCCTTGAGGACGGGGATGCGGCCGAGCTGATCGAGTTCGGCCGCGGTGGCTTCGTAGCTGAAGGCGCAGGCGATGAGCACGTCGAAGCCGGACTCGGCGGCCTCGCGCGCGGCCTGGACGAGGTCGGGCCGGGAGACGGTGCCGAACTCCGGGCCAATGAAGATGGCCGCCCGCCGTTCGGCCCCGGCGTCCGCGTCGCCCCCCTCGACGTAGCGGCCCTCGGCGCAGACGAGTTGGCCCGGCCAGGGCGTGAGCGACGTGAAGCTGATCCGGTCCTCGACGTGCGCCTGCTGCACCCCGGCCGACTTGAGGTTCTCGAGGATCATCGAGGCGAAGTCCTGCGGCTCGCCGTAGGGCCCGGTCGCGTCGGCGAGGCCGTCGATCAGCTCGTCGTTCTCGTCGACGCCGAGGGTGCGGTGGGGGGAGAGGCTCTCGACGGTGAAGGGCCCGGCGACGCGCACCTTGCGGTTGTCTGTGTAGGGCTTGTCGTAGAGGTACTCGTAGTCGGCCTTGGCGGCGATGGAGGCGTCGATCTCGCGCTGGCGCTCGATGCGCAGCTCCCAGTATTCAGTGAGCCAGTGGTCAGTGTCCGGTGGCCAGTCTTCCGGCCGCTCCCGGGGGATCTCCCATTCCTCAAGCGTGGCCGACCGACCACTCGCCGCCGACAACTCCGCCCGCAGCGGGGCCAGCCGCTCCTCGTACAGCTCCCATATCACGTCGATCTCGGCGTTGTTGGCGATCGACTTGAGCGTGATGTGGGGCACCCGCTCGTAGACGAAGCCCTGTCGGATAGAGGCAGTGGTTAGTGGCGAGTGATCAGTGGTCAGCGACTGGTCACTAGCCACCGAACCCTGGCCACTGACCACAGGCGCCCGGCCACTGATCTCCGCCTCCTTGCGCCGGCCGTCCGGCGAATCGGCCAGCAGGTAGTAGGGGTAGCGCGCGCCCATGACGCGGGCGCGGGCCAGGGCCAGGGCGACGCGCGAGGTGTCGATGGTGATCCAGCGGCGGCCCCACTGCTCCGCGACGTAGGCGGTGGTGCCGGAGCCGCAGGTAGGGTCGAGGACGAGGTCGCCCGGGTCGGAGGCCATGAGGAGGCAGCGTTGGATGACATTAGTGCCAGTCTGAACCACGTACACTTTAGGGTCAGACCTGCTTGTTACTCCACCCGACACGTCTGCCCATATATTGTCGACAGAGATCGCTGAGAAGTCGTCGAAGAACTTCCTGAAAGACAGAGTGTTGCCTGTGGGCAGAATCCTGTCAGAGCGTACTACGCGGACGAATCCGCGTTGTCCAGTTCTCCAACCACCTGAAGTCGGGCTATACTGCCTACCGCGAAAGCGCACACTGAAGGTAGTAGTTGCTGAGCCAGTCCTTGAGGTCATCCCTTGATCTCGAAATAGCCTCGCGCCATCCGGTAAGACCTCAAGTGCCGGGTTCTGTACCCGATACTCCGTGAGGTCTTGTAGCTGCACTGTCTTGTATCGGCTCGCTCCCTCTTCCCCCGGTTTGGTGAGTCGAAGGATCGGCCTGAATTTCCGGCGGTTCTTGTTCTTGCAATACCATACCAAGTAGTTGGCAGTGTTATCCAGCCCCTGAGAATCAAGGCCTACCGAGGTCTTGTAGCTGATTAGGCTACAAAAGTTCCCCTCCCCGAACACTTCATCCGCTATAGCCCGCACGCGATGGACGTTCTCATCGCCAATCTGCACGAAGATGGAGCCGGAGTCGGCAAGCAGATCGCGGGCGACCTCCAGGCGGTCGCGGAGGTAGGAGAGGTAGGAGTGGACGCCGTGCCGCCAGGTGTCGCGGAAGGCCTTGACCTGCTCGGGCTCGCGGGTGATGTGGGCGGCGTTGCCGTCCTTCACGTCGCGGCTGGTGGTGGACCACTGGAAGTTGGAGTTGAACTTGATGCCGTAGGGCGGATCGATGTAGATGCATTGGACCTTGCCGCGCAGCCCCTCCCGCTCGGCCAGGGAGGCCATCACCTGCAGGCTGTCGCCCAGGATCATGCGGTTGGTCCAGTTGGCGTCGTGCTGGTAGAACTCCGTCTTGGCGGCCGCGTCGCCCTCCAGCCCGTTGAAGTCGGCGAACAAATCGGCGAAGCCGATTTGAGTGGCCGGTGCCCGGTCCCCCTGATCACTGGCCACCGGCCGCTGACCACTCGTCCTCATCAGATCCCTGATGAGGACCTGCGGGTGCACCTTCTCCTGGATGAAGAGGGGCGGCGCCTGCACGGTCAGGCCGGCGGCGTCCTGCTGGTCCTTGCCCGACCAGACGAGCTGGGGGTCGAGGTCGCGGTTGCGGCGCTCGTAGGCGACCTGGATGGGAGTCTGGTCGTCGGCGGGCATGACCGGCTGGAGTTCGGCGGTCGGGATGTTGGGGCGCTTGGCGTCGTCGTGCTTGAGGGCCGTGACCTGCTTGGGCTGTTTCGCTTTGCGTGGCATGCTTACGCCCCTCCTGCGACGTCGGCGGACTCCGGCGCCAGCGCGCCCTCGATCATGCGGTTGAAGTCGGCCACCTGCGCCTCGAAGTCGGCGCCGATGGCCCAGACGTCGGTGAACTCCGCGAAGGCCCAGCGGCCGTAGGTCCCCAGGTTGTTGACGCCCGGGACCCAGTAGGTGTCCATGGTGAGCTTCTTCTCCTTGGCGTCCTCGCCGCGGTAGCCCTTGATCTCGACGATCAGGTGCAGGGGGTCGTCGGGGCCGCGGCCGTCATCGACCAGCACGATGAAGTCGGGTACGTAGCGCCGCGCCTCGCCGCCCGACTGGTAGGGCGCGGTGAAGCCGAGGTTGTGGTTCTTGACGTAGGCGCGCACCTTGGGATGGGACTCCAGGACGCGGCAGAACTCGGCCTCCCAGTCGCTGTCGCAGATCGCCCAGTTGAGGTGGCAGTGCCGCGGGCTGGTCTGCCAGCGCGTCGGGACGGAGGTGGTGAACCTCACGTGCTGCGTCGAGCCCGTGGGGTTGTAGGGATCGAGCACGGCCTTGATCGGGCGCTCGTCCGCGAAGTACGCGGTGATGCCGCCGGTGATGCGCTCGCAGGCCGTGTCGGCGAGTTCCTGGTACATCAGTTGGGCCGGGTAGGTGCCGCCCTTGCAGACGAGGTGGCTCTCCAGCCATTCGCGCGTGATGCGCTTGAGCTGCCCGAAGAGGTGCAACTTGGGGTCGCCGCCGGGGTCGCGCCACTTCGTCTCGATCAGCCGCTTGGTGAGGTGGAAGAGCAGGGTCGACTGCCGCAGTTCTCCCGTGTCGACCAGCGTGAGGTCGACCTCCTCGCCGATGATCCCCGCGTTGCTGGTGATGGTCGGACCGGTGTCGTCGGGGGTGAGTACAAGAGTGGAGTCGGGGGTGAACTTGGCGGCGAGCCGTTCCTCCGGCAGTTCCACCCGGTAGCCCTCGACGCGGGGGAAGCGGATCTCCAGGTGATCGCGCTCGGGGCTGACGGCCTCGACCTGCACCACCTCGCGCGGGGGCTGCGGCTTGGACACCACGGGCTTGGCCGCGAAGTCGAAGGGGATGCCGAGGACGTCGGCGTACTCGACGTTGAAGAGGTTCTCCTCGTTGAGGTCGTAGGACTGCCGGCGCAGGGATCGGCCGATCACCTGCTCGCAGAGCAGTTGCGTGCCGAAGGCGCGCACGCCGAGCACGTGGGTGACGGTGTTGGCATCCCAGCCCTCGGTGAGCATGGAGACGGAGACGACGCAGCGGACGTCCTGGCCGAGCTGCCCGGGCTTGCCGACGGTGTTCATCACCTCGCGCAGCAGTTCCTGGTCGGTGATGCTCTCGGCGCCGTGCTGCTGGCCGGTGCGCTGGACGCGCTCGCGGCGGAAGCGCTCGATCTCGTCGCCGGCCATCCTGCGGAAGTTGGGGTCGAGGGCGTCGCCGGACTCGAGCTGCTCGCTGTCGATCAGCAGGGTGCGCGGGAGCGGGAGCCGCTGCCCGTCCTCGAAGTTGCGGAAGCGGGGCAGCCGCCCGTTCTCGACGGTCGTGAGGCCGGCGTCGTTGGTGCGCTCGAAGCCCGAGATGTAGTCGTAGACCAGCTTCGAGGTCGCGGTGTTGTTGCAGACGACGATGAAGCAGGGCGGGACGGCGACGCCCTCCTGCTCCCAGAGTCGGGCCGTCTCGTCGTAGTGGCCGTAGAGCACCTGCAGGGCGGTCTCCAACTGCATGGGGAGTTTCAGCGGATCGAGGGGGCCGCCCTTGCCGCGCCCCTTCTTCGGCATCTTGGGGCGGATGTTCTCCCAGAGGTTGCGGAAGATCGGCACGTCCGCCCCCGGGATGTTGTCGGCGACGGGGACGCGCGGCAGCTTGACGATCCCGCACTCGATGGCGTCCATGAGGGAGAAGTCGCTCATCGTCCAGGGGAACAGCGTGCCCTCGGCGTAGCCGGAGCCACGCAGGAAGAACGGCGTCGCGGAGAGGTCGGCGACACGCTGCAGGCCCAGCTTGCGCTGCACGGCCTCCAGGCCCTTGATCCAGATCCGAGCGGCCTCGCGATTCTTCTCGGCCTCCTTGCGGTCGTCCCCCTTGAGGGTGCCCTCCTCGTCTTCCTCGCCGGGCTTCGCGCGGTAGCAGTGGTGCGCCTCGTCGTTGATGGCGAGGATGTTGCGCATGCCCATGAGTTCGGGCATGACCCGCTGGAGCATCTGGCCGTCGGTCTCCTGGGTGGCGATCGAGGGGCCCCGGCCCTGCAAGAGGGCGCGGCCGCCCCGCGAGAGTTCGAGCGTCTCGCGCGGCTTGAAGGCGTGGTAGTTGGTGATGACGATGCGGGCCTTGTGCAGGTCGTCGAGCATGTCGCGGGGCACGAGTTCCCGGCTGGCGTAGTAGGCGTCGGGGTCGTTCGGTTGCAGGACGCGCAGGCGGTCCTTGATCGTGATGCCCGGCGTCGTCACGAGGAAGCCGCGCGTGAAGCGGCTGCTGCTGGGGCGGCGTACGGCGTTGATCGTCTGCCAGGCGATGATCATCGCCATGACGGTCGTCTTGCCGGCGCCGGTCGCCAGCTTGAGCGCGAGGCGGGAGAGCCCAGGGTTGGCCTCCTCGTTGGCCGTGTCGAGGTGATCGAGGAAGCGGCGGCCGACGCCGCCGAGCTTGGGCGCGACTTCGCTCAGCCAGATGATCGTCTCGGCAGCCTCGACCTGGCAGAAGAAGGGCCTGTAGCCGCTGAACTGATCGCTCCGCCAGTGCTGGAGCAGGCGCGCCGTCTCGGGCGTGACCCTCCAGTCGGCGGGGTTGCGCAACTCGCGCCAGCGGTCGACCTGGCGGCGCAGGTCGTTGATGAAGAACGCCGTCTCTTCGTATTGCTGCTCCGCGGTGGAGAGGCCCTTCGAGTCGCCCAGGGCCAGCCCGGCCTGCTCCCCCTTCGATCGGCGCTTCCTTGGCTTCGGGATGGGTGTGATGAACTCCGCGATCCGGCGATCGCCGACGATCTGGTTCGTCGGCTGGCCCGATTCCAGCTCCCAGTGTTGTGCCGGGTACTCGTAGGGAGAGTTGAGGATGGGGCTCGTGAAGAAGTCGTCTGGCATGGATCGCTCACACCCGTCGTGGCTTCCGGAGGGGTACGGCTGTGGCCCGCGCGTGCGGGGTACCGGGGCATCGTACCGCAGGGCGCCGCGATCATCGGGCCAGGGGCGCCGCGTCCACGTTCCCCCTCTCCATCGTCCAGATGGAGAGGGGGACAGGGGGTGAGGTCGGGCCGCTAGGCGCTGCGCACCAGGATGCTCTGCAGGATGCTGAGCCCAATCAGCAGCACCATCGGCGACAGATCGATCATCCCGATCGTCAGGAAGCGGCGCATCGGCGCGAGCAGCGGCTCCGTCACGTCGACCAGGAACTTCACGATCGGGTTGTTGTAGTCGAGCGGCTTGTTGGTGACCAGCGGGATCCAACTCATGATCACGCGCGCCAGCACGATGAAGAAGAACAGCTGCAGGATGACCGCCGCGATGCCGATGGGGTTCATGCTTCGCCCAGTTCCCGTGTGCGCCGGTAGGCGGCGATGATCGCCTCCATCGTGCCGGCGCGCACGCCCTTCTCCTCCATCGCCCGCAGCCCCTCCGCGGTCGTGCCGCCGGGCGACGTCACCATGTCGCGCAGCACGGCCGGATGCAAGCCCGACTCCTGCGCGAAGGCCGCCGAGCCCAGCGCCGTCTGATAGACCAGCTCCGTCGCCAGCTCGCGCCGCATGCCGATCTGCACCGCCCCGTCGATCAGCGCCTCCAGGATCAGGAAGAAGAAGCCCGGCCCCGAGCCGCTCACCGCCGTCGCCATGTCGATGTGGCGCTCATCCTGCACGGGGATCGCCCGGCCCAGCGTCGCCAGCATTTGGCCGACCAGCGCCCGCTGCGACTCGGTCACCTCCGCCGACGCCGTCCAGGCCGTCAGCCCCTGCCCGATCTGCGCCGGCGTGTTCGGCATCGCGCGCACCACGGCCCGATGCCCCAGCCGATCGCGCAGCGTCTGCATCGTCACGCCCGCCATGATCGAGAGGACGAGCTGCTCGGGCAGGATGAAGCCCTGCAGCGCGCCGCCGACCGCCGGGAAGTCCTGTGGTTTGACCGCCAGCACGACGACCGGCGCGCCGTCCGCCGCGGCCACCGCGTCGCCCGTCGCCGCGACGCCCAGGTCCGCCTCCAGCGACTGCCGGCGCGGCGCCGCCACCTCGCAGACGGTGATCGCGGGCGCCGCGGCCAAGCCGCTGCCGATCAGCGATCGGGTGATCGTCTGCCCCATGACGCCGCCGCCGATGACGCAGAACGCCTTGTCGGTCATCGTCTGGTCGGGCATGCCCGGCTCCGTTCCCCGCGCCGCTCAGCGATCGCCGAAGATCGCCCGGCCCAGCCGCACGATCGTCGCCCCCTCCGCGATCGCGACTTCGAAGTCATCGCTCATCCCCATACTCAGGTGGCCCGGGCCCAGCCGGTCCGCCTCGGCGTCGCGCAGGCGGCGCAACTCGCGGAAGACCGGGCGCGCCGCCTCCGCATCCGCGACCAGCGGCGCCACGGTCATCAGGCCCACGACGTCCAGTGTGGCCAGCGGCGCGATCGCCGCCAGCGCCGGCCCGACTTCGTCCGGGGCGAAGCCGTGCTTGCTCGCCTCCCCCGCCACGTTGACTTCCAGCAGCACCGGCATGGGGCGGGGAAGGCGTCGCTCCAGCGCGGCCGCAAGCCGCAGCGAATCGACGCTCTCGATCATATCAAAGGCCCACCCGTGCTTCGCTTTGTTGGTCTGCAGGTGGCCCACCAGGTGGAAGCGGGGCTCCGCCCCGCCGGGGTCCAGCGTCGCGGCCAGTGCCTCGATCTTGGGCAGCGCCTCCTGCACCCGGTTCTCGCCGAAGACGGACTGTCCCGCCGCCATCGCCGCCTGCAGCGCCGCGACCGGGAACGTCTTCGAGACCGCCACCAACTCGACCCCGGCGGGGTCGCGCCCGGCCGCCTCGGCCGCCGCGGCGATGCGCGCCCGCACCGTCGCCAGGTTCCCGGCGACGTGCTCCCAATCCTGCGACGACGAATCCTGGGGCATCGCGCCCTGGCAGTCCCGCCTAGCAAACCCCACAGAGCTTGCAGCCGATCTCGGGCGGCGGGCAGGCGATCGTGAACTTCGAGCGCAGGTGCTTGTCCCACTCGCGGTCGAAGAAGCGCGCCGTGATGCCGGTGTCGACGCCGCTCCACGGCATCGGGCCCTCGCCCCAGGGCAGCGGGCCGTCGAGCCCCCACTCCGCCGCCGCCCGCATCCACGAGGCGCGCGAGTTGTCCGGCATCGACAGGATGGCCGAGGTCAGCCGCCGGTCGGCCCGCGAGCAGATGTCGTCGATGCGGGCCCAGGCCGGGCTGTCGCCGCGCAGCACGATGCCCGTGCCCTTGAAAGCGTCGCGCAGCATCCGCAAGCGCCCGTTGACGACCCGCGCGTCGGTCTGCGGCAGGTGCTGATAGGCCGTCGCCGGCTTGGGCACCAGCGGCCCCACGCTCATCACCAGCTCAGTGCCGTGCCCGGCCGCGTCGAGGCGCGCCTTCATCTCGCGGCCCAGCCGCGCCATCTCCTCGACGTCGGCGTCCTCCTCCTCCGGCAGGCCGACCATGAAGTAGCACTTCATGCGCCGCATACCCGCCGCGCCCACCTTCTCCGCCGCCTCGAGGATCTGGTCGTGCCCGACGGCCTTGTTGATCTTGGTGCGCATGCGCTCGCTGCCGGCCTCCGGCGCGACGGTCACCGTCCGCGTCCCGCCCTCGCTGAGCACGCCCAGCAGCGTCGGCGAGAGGTTGTCGACGCGCAGCGAGCTGACCGACACCTGCGCCCCCCGTCGCGCCGCCTCGACGGCCAACTCGGGCAGCTGCGGGTGGTCGGCCACGGCGGCCCCCAGCAGCCCCACCCGCGGCGAGGTCTCGAGCCCGCGCTCGACCTGGTCGAGCAGCCCCTCGAGCGGCCGGTAGCGCGGCGGCCGGAAGACGTACCCCGCGATGCAGAAGCGGCAGCCGCGGCCGCAGCCCCGCGCCGCCTCGATCAGCGTCATATTCGACAACTCGGTGTCGTCGGTGAGCACGGCCGACATCGCCTCGGTCTCGCCGATCTCGCGCACCCACTGCCGCTCGACGCCGCCCGGCGCGCCCAGCGCCGGCACGAACACGCCCGGCACGGCCGCCAGCGCCGCCAGCAGGTCGTCGCGGTTGCCCGCGATGCCGTCGCGGATCGTCTCGACGAGCCGATCGAGGATCGGCTCCGCCTCGCCGATCACGAAGGCGTCGAAGCAGTCCGAGAGCGGCATCGGGTTGGTGATCACGGCCGCGCCGCCGGCGATCACCAGCGGGTGGCGCTCGTCGCGGTGCGCCGCCAAGGCCGGCAGCCCCGACGCCTGCAGCGACCGCACGACGTGGTAGTAGTCGATCTCGTAGGTCAGCGTGTAGGCGACGACCGGGAAGTCCATCAGCGGGCGCTGCGATTCGATCGTGACGATCGGGCCGGCCCGCTCGCCGGACGGCGGCGGGTCGTAGAAGGCGCGCTCGCAGACGACGTCGGGCTTGGCGTTGAGCAGGCGGTAGATCACCTGCAGGCCCAGGTTGGACATGCCGATGCGGTAGCTGTTGGGGTAGACCAGCGCGAAGGGCAGCCGCCCGCCCCAGTCCTTGCGCACGCCGCCGCGCTCGCGCGACAGCCGCGCCCGCGCCGTCGCCACGCCGGATTGCTCGCTGCGTTTCGCCATGGCCCCACTATACGCACGAGGGATATAGGTGCGCGTTGGGCCTACGCTTCCGCCTCCAGGGCCGCGTCCGGCGTCGGGTGCGACAACACTTGCTGCGCCCGCGACCCGTCGCGGTAGACCGTGATGCCCTTGCAGCCCTCGCGCCAGGCCAGCGCGAACGCCGCCGCCACGTCGTCGCGGCGGGCCTCGCGGGGGAAGTTGATCGTCTTCGAGACCGCGTTGTCGACGTGCCGCTGGAACGCCGCCTGCATCCGCACGTGCCACTCCCAGCCGACCTCGTGCGCCGTCACGAAGGCCCGCGCCGCCCCCGCGGGCGCCCCCGGCGCGTCGGCCAGCCCCCCGCCCGACGCCAGATGCGTTCCCAACTCGTCCGACCACCACCCCTCCCGCTCGGCTTGGCGTCGCAGCGCGGGATGCACGTCGCGCAGGCGGGTCAGCAGGGCGGGGTCGTCCGCGTCGAGGTAGTGGCGGCGGTCGTAGGCCGGCGCGAAGGCCGGCTCGATCCCGCTTGAGCAGCCCGCGATGATGCTGATCGTGCCCGTCGGCGCCACGGTCGTGCGGGTCGCGTTGCGGTAGCGCGGCCCCGCCGGGTCGAAGATCGACCCCGCCCAGGCCGGGAACGCGCCGCGCTCGGCGCCCAGCGCCTGCGAGGCCGCGTTGGCGCGCGCCTGCACGAACGCGGCCAGTTCTCGCGCCCGCTCGATCGCCGCCGCCGAGTCGTACGGCGTGCCCAGCGCGAACAGCAGGTCGGCGAAGCCCATCACGCCCAGCCCGATCTTGCGCGTGCTCAGCGTCATCCGCTCGATCTCCGGCGAGGGATAGCGGTTCACGTCGATCACGTCGTCGAGGAAGCGCACCGCCACGTCGATCGCCTCGCCCAGCGCCTGCCAGTCGATGTCGGCCCCGTCGGCCGCGACAAACTTCGAGACATCGATCGAGCCCAGCGTGCAGGATTCGTAGGGCAGCAGCGGCTGCTCGCCGCACGGGTTGGTCGACTCGATCGGCCCCAGCTGCGGCGTCGGGTTGTCGTGGTTGACGCGGTCCAGGAAGACCAGCCCGGGGTCGCCGTGCTGCCAGGCCTGCGCGGTGATCAGGTCGAGCAGCGCCCGCGCGCCGCGCCGCCCGACCTCCCGTCCGGTGCGCGGGTTGATCAGCGCGAAGTCGCCACCGTCCCGCGCGGCCCGCATGAAGGCGTCGTCGACGGCCACCGAGAGGTTGAAGTTGCGCAGCGCGCCGCTGGCGTCCTTCGCCTGCACGAAGCGCTCGATGTCGGGGTGGTGCACGTCGAGGATGGCCATGTTCGCGCCGCGCCGCGCGCCGCCCTGCTTGATCGCGTCCGTGGCCGCGTCGTAGACCTCCATGAACGAGACCGGCCCGCTGGCCACGCCGTGCGTCGTCTGCACGCGGTCGTTGCGCGGCCGCAGCCGCGAGAACGCGAAACCCGTCCCGCCGCCGCTCTGATGGATCAGCGCCGCGTGCTTGAGCGAGTCGAAGATGCCCGGCAGCGAGTCCTCGACCGGCAGTACGAAGCAGGCCGCCAGCTGCTGCAGCGGCAGCCCGGCGTTCATCAGCGTGGGCGAGTTGGGCAGGAAGCGCAGGTCGCGCATCAGCGCGAAGGCCCGATCGGCGAAGGCCGCCGGGTCGGCCCCGTGCGACGCCTCCGCCAGCGACACCGCGTCGGCCACCCGCCGGAACATCGCCAGCGGCGTCTCCACCGTCCCCGCCGCGTCGTCGCGGCGCAGATAGCGCCGCTCCAGCACGATGCGGGCCGCATCGGTCAGGGCGGGCTCGCCGTCCGGGCTGGGCGCGGGCTGCGGCATGTCCCCACCCTCCCGTCAGTCGGCGGCGGCCGGCGGCGTCGCGTCGGGCGCGGCGGCGTCGCCGCCGATACCGGGCAGCCGCGGCTGCGTCGCGTCGGCGCCGTCGGCGTGCGTCGGCGCGGGCCGGCCGCTCTCAGCCGCCGCCAGTTGACGGCGCACCGCCTCCAGGTCGCCGGGCCGCGCGAACACCGCGCCGAAGCGGAAGGCCGCCACCCGATCGACCGCCTGCAGCGCCTCCCAGACCCACTCGCCCAGCGTCGTCGCGGCGATCTCGGCCCGGGCCGTCTGCACCGCCCGCGTGCGCACCGCCTCCGTGATGCGGTCGATCTCGGGCTCCGGCAGCGCACCCTTCGCCGCCGCCAGGCGGACGCCGTGGCGGATCTTGTCGTACTGGAACGGCTCCCGCCGCCCGTCGCGCTTGACGACGACGGGCTCCAACTCCGCGATGCGCTCGTAGGTCGTGAAGCGGTGCTCGCAGCGCCCGCAGGTCCGCCGCCGCCGGATCGCGTCTCGCGACGGGCGCGAGTCGATCACGTTCGTGTCGTCACCGCCGCACTGCGGGCACTCCATGCGTCGATCATAACGGCGTCGGGTCGCGGCGGGTCGGGGTGGGGTCAGGCGACCAGGATGAGCGGCTCCGGCCACTCCACGAGGTAGGCGTGCGCCGCCGCCGGACGCTCGCTCTCCGGGATGGCGGTGACCAGGGCGTCCATGCTGGAGTCGTACCAGACCTTCTTGCCCCAGTCGGTGACGGCCACGAACTCTCCGTAGTGCTCCCGAAGGGCGTCCGCCCGGATCGCTTGGAGCTTCCGATCATTCGCGTCGCCCTCGGCGAACAACGCTCGCAGTTCTTTCGCCTCCGCGGAGTCGGGTGACCCGATCGTGATCGTCGCTTCGCCGGCCTTGAACTTCATCGGCCCGACTTCGGACGTCGCCATGATGTTCCCTCCCGCAACTGCTGCGTGCATGATAGCCCGCCCGGGGGAGGCGGTTCCCCCAAGAAACGAAGCGGGGGAGCGGCGCTATCTCCCAATGACGCCGCTCCCCCTGGTCGTGCTGGCTCGTGAGGAGCCAAGTGTTTGCGAGTCCGGCCCTCCTTTCTCTATTGGTCGCGTTCTCCTGCCGGGTGGCTACCGCGCCGCGACGCGTCGCCGGCGCAGGAAGGCAGGCAATTCCACGTCGTCGCCGTCCAGGCCGATCTCGTCCAGCAGGTCGGGCGACCAGCGGTCGTTTTCGACGGCGACGGGCATCTCTTCTTCGATCGTCGAGTGGCCCGGGAAGCCGGTGGCGATCACGGTGACCATGATCTCTTCGCCCAGGTTGGGCTTGACCGCGGTCCCGAAGATGATCTCGGCGTCCGGGTCGACCATCTCCTGGATGACCTTGGCCGAGACGTTGAGCTCCATGAGCCCCAGGTCGCCGCCCGACGCCACGTTGAACAGCACCTTGCGGGCGCCCGTGATGTCGGTCTCCAGCAGCGGGCTGGCGATCGCCGCCTGCGCCGCGTCGACGGCCCGGTTCGGCCCCGCGCCGCGGCCGATCGCCATCAGCGCCTGACCGCCCTCGCCCATGACCTTCTTGACGTCGTTGAAGTCGAGGTTGATCTCGCCCGGCGTGGTGATCATGTCGGCGATGCCGCTGATCCCCTGGCGCAGCACGTCGTCGGCCAGCGCGAACGCCTTGCTGGCGGAGATGTTCTCCTCGGCCAGGCTCAGCAGCCGATCGTTGGGGATCGTGATCACGGTGTCGGCGTGCTTCTCGAGGCGATGCACGCCCGAGACCGCCGTCTGGCGGCGCTTGGCGCCCTCGAACGCGAACGGCTTGGTCACCACCGCGATGGTCAGCGCCCCGGCCTGCTTCGCGACCTCGGCCACGACCGGCGCCGCGCCCGTCCCGGTGCCGCCGCCCATGCCGGCCGCGACGAACACCATGTCCATCCCGCGCACCGACTCAAGCAGGTCGGCGCGCGATTCGTCGCCGGCCTTCTCGCCCAGCGCCGCGTCGCCGCCGACGCCCAGCCCCCGCGACACGCGGTCGCCGATGCGCATCGTCTCCGGCGCGCGGCTGTGTTCGAGCTGCTGCGCGTCGGTGTTCACCGCCAGGAAGTGGACCCCGGTGATCCCCTCCTCGATCATCCGATTGACGGCGTTGCAGCCGCCTCCGCCCACCCCGATCACCTTGATCGGCGGCAGGCCACTGCGATCGTCGTATCCAGACATCCGGCTCTCCTGCTACCCCGCCACCAGTTGTTGGGGTGGTTGATCGCCGGCCGGACGGCTCCCCCAGTTGAGCCGTCCGCGTGCGTCGTGCGTGCTATTGCGGCAGAAAGACCCTCCCCAATCGGCCGACGCTGCGGAACAGGCCAAAGACACTGCCACCCGCCGGCATACGCAGCCGCAAGGGCTGCCCCATCGGTACGACGAACGCTTCCGTCATCCAGCGCAACACGCCCAGGCTGGTCGCGTAGGCCGGGCCCGCCACCTGGTCGGCGAGGCCGTAGACCTCCGGCACCTGGCCGATGCGGGCCGGCAGGCCCGTGCGCTGCTCCGCCAGCGTCGTGATGCCCTCCAACTCCGATGTCCCGCCCCCGATCACCAGCCCCGCCGCGATCGCCTCGAGGTGGCCCGCCCGCTTCACCTCGCCCAGCGCCATGGAGAGGATCTCCTCCACCCGCGCCTCCACGATCTCGACGATCAGCCGCCGCGACACCTCCCGGCGCTCGTCCTGCCCGAAGGCCGTCAGCGCCACCGATTCGTCCTTGGGGACCGCCGCCGACAGCGCCGCGCCGTAGCGGATCTTCGCCTGGTCGGCGACCATGAAGGGGCAGCGCAGCCCGGCGACCAGGTCGCGCGTGACGTGCATGCCCCCGATCGGCAGTGAGGCCGTGTGCACGATCGCCCCGTCGAGGTGCACGGCGATGTCCGTCGTGCCGCCCCCGATGTCGATCGCGACCACGCCCTCCTGCTGCTCCTCCGGGTCGAGCACGGCCGCCGACATCGCGACCGGCCCCGCCACCAGCGCCTCGACCTGCACGTTCGCGCCCTCGACGCACTTCATCACGTTCTGCAGCGCGTTCACGCCGCCGGTGACGATATGCATCTCGACGTCCAGGCGCTGGCCGTGCATGGCCACCGGGTCCGAGACCCGGTCCTGGCCATCGACGACGAAGTAGCGCGGCAGGGCGTGCATCAGCTCGCGGTTGCTCTTCAGGCTCACGTTGCGCGCCGCGTCGATCACCCGCTGCGCGTCATCGACGCTGATCGGGCGGCCCACGTCGGGCACGGCCACGATGCCGCGGTTGTTCAGCGACGACAGGTGCGCGCCCGAGACGCTCACGCCCGCCGAGAGGATGCGCGTGCCCGAGGCCCGCTCCGCCTTCTCGATCGAGGCGTTGATGGCCTCCGTCGCCTGCCCGATGCTGCTGATCTGGCCCTTCTCGATCCCCGCGGACGGCACGACGCCGGCGCCCAGGATGCGCAGCATCCCCGCGTCCGACGTATCGCCCACGATGGTGGCGATCTTCGTGCTGCCCAGATCGATCGCCGCAATGGCGCTGCCTCTGGCCATCCCCGTCTCCTTTTCCAGCGACCGCGCCCCGCGACACGGCCTCGGCCGGCCACGCAATCCGCGTGGCCGCTTGCGGCGCCCTTACGACGCCCCGTCTCCGGCGGCCACACTCTCCGGCGTGATCCGGGTCGCCCGGCCCAATCCCAAACCGATCTCCACGGCCGGCCGCGTTCCGAAACGCAGGTCGGCCGTCAGCAGGGGTTCGCCCCGCCGCTGCGCCTCGAACTCGAGTTGCTCCCAGACCCCGTACTTGAAGTCGAAGCCCTGGCCGTCGCCGAACGTCACCCGGCCGTGCCGCGTGACGACCGTCAGCCCCGTGCGCAGCGACCACTCGTAGGCCACGATGCCCGGGCCCTGCCGCGGCGGCCCCGCCTCCTCGATGCGCTGGATCAGCTCCACCGCGTCGAGGCCCACGTGCTCGCCCGCGCGGATCGCCGGCAGCGACGACACCTGCCGCACGATGATGCTGTCGGCGGGCGCCTCCACCCCCTCCAGCACCACCCCGTTGCGGTCCACCGCCCAGACCTCGCCCTGCACCTGCCAGCGCACCCAGGGCGTGCGCTCCCAGACCTGCACGTGGATCGTGTTGGGCCACTCGCGGCGCACCGTCGCGTCGAGGATCATCGGCTGTTCGCGGACCCGCGCCCGCGCCGCCCCGACGTCGGCCAGCAGGATGTTCTCGCCCGTCAGCGCCACCAGCTGCGCGATCGCCTCCGGCGACACCCGCTCCGCGCCGCTCACGTTGACCGTGCGAATCTCCATCATCGGCGAGTTCAGCACCCCCACGACCGCCGCCGCCGCCGCCCCCAGCAGCAGCAGCACGATCAGCGTCAGCCAGCGCGGCCGCCAGCCCGCCCCCTCGACGTCCGGCGGCGACAGCGGCGCGTCCGCCGTCGTCGAGATCTGGTCGCGGTACAGCGGGTCGCTGGGCCCGCGGTTCTCGGTGAACGAGCCCCGGTTGAAGGGGTTGGGCCGCGCGGGGTCAGGCATGGGCCCGCCTCCCCGCTCGTCGCCGCCAGGCGATCGCCGCGGCCAGCACGAGCACGCCGAACAGCAGCGTGCCGAAACCGGCGCCGACGCTCGCATCGAACGTCTCGATCACGACGGCCAGGAACGTCACGTACAACCCCAGCGCGCCCACCGCCAGCGCCGGCCAGCGCCGCAGCATCGCCGCCGCCACCATCGTCGCCGCCGCCCACACGCCCCCGACCGCCGGCCAGCCGGCCGATTCGAAGGCGAACCAGGATGCCACCCACAACGCCATCAGCCACACGACCAGCTCCCACACCCGCGTCATCCAGTGGCCCGGCAGCCGTCGCGCCAGCGGCGCGAACGTGAAGAAGCTCATCACCAACACGGCCACGCCCAGCGCTCGCCCCTCCGGCTCGCCGAGCCCGCCCAGGGCGAAGCCGCAGGCCGCGAAGTACAGCCCGGCGGCCGACGGCAACCAGACCCACTCGCGCCGCCATACGGCGATCCCCGTGGCCGCGGCCGCCCCCACCGCCACGGCGGCGTAGAAGCCGCGCTGGTCCTGCCCGATCGCCACGACGACGAGCGCTACCGTCAGCACCGCCGATGCAACGAATGCGATCCACACCGCGGTGTCGCGATCGACGCGGCCGCCGAGCGAGCCGCGCCGCGCCGCGAACTGCGCGCCGACCGCCGCGACCGCCGCCGCGGCCACCATCAGCGCCAGCGCCGCCCAGGCCAGGCCCGCCGACGCCTGGTAGTCGAACGGGCCCTCGAACGGGTCGCCGCCGGTGCCTTCCCTGACGAGCAGCGCCGCCGGCAGCGCGACCCAGGCCAGGACCGCCAGCACGGCGGCCGACCGCGAACGCGTCCACCACGCGACGGCGGCGCCGATCACCACGCCCGCGGCGCAGGTCAGCGCCCAGCCGATGCCCTCGTCGCCGGGGTCGCCGAGTTCTTCGAGGCCGGCGACCACGCAGATCGTCAAGAGCAGCACGGCGGCGCCTGCGAGCGCGTCCGATGTCGCCGCCAGTTGCAGGCGCCGCGCCGCGCCGGCCGCAACCAGCACGACCACGCCGGCGATGCCCAGCACCGCCATGCGGGCCCCGAAGTCCCCCTCGAACTGGCCGAACGCGAGTACCAACGCCGCCGCCACGACCAACGCCACACCGAGCACGGCGCCCGCGTCGGCGACCCGAGACGCCGCGCCCGCGGCCGGACCAGCCGACCTCCGTGCGCGCTCGAAGAGGCGCACCGCGTCGGCCGTCGATTCGGAGATCAGATCCGCTTCACGCCAGCGGTCGATCGCCGCCTCCACCTCGTCACGCTTGAAGGGGTTGGGCCGCGCGGGGTCAGGCATGGGCTCGCCTCCCCTCGGCGCGCTCCAGCGCCAGCCGCGCCAGCCGCTCGATCAGCGCCGGGAACGCCAGCCCCTCCGCCTCCCAGAGTCGCGGGAACATGCTCATGCTGGTGAAGCCGGGCAGCGTGTTGATCTCGTTGACGAACAACTCGTCCTCGCCGCGCAGGAAGAGATCGACCCGCGCGAAGCCGGCGCAGCCGATCGCCTCGAACGCCGCCACCGCGAGCGCTTGCGCCCGCGCCGCGACCCCAGGGGCGAGGCCCGGCCGCAGGATCAGCTCGGTCGCCGGGTCCTCGTACTTGGCGACGTAGTCGTAGAAGTCGCGCGCCGTGCGGATCTCGCCCGGCGGCGTGGCCTCGGCGCCGCCGCCGTCGGCGGCCGGACGCCCCAGCACCGCGCATTCGATCTCGCGCCCCTCGATGCCCTCCTCCACGACCACCTTCGCGTCGAAGCGCAGCGCCTCCGCGACACCCGCGCCGATCTCCTCGCGGTCGTGGATCTTGACGACGCCCACGCTGCTGCCCCCGTTCGCGGCCTTGGCGAACAGCGGCATCGGCAGCGACGCCAACTCGCGCTCGAGCGACTCCCGCCCCGACGCCCACTGCGCCGCCGTGACGACCCGCGTCCGCGGCAGCGGCAGCCCGGCCTTCGCGAAGAGCGCCTTCATCAGCGCCTTGTCCATGCCGATCGCCGAGGCCGCGACGCCCGCGCCCACGTAGGGGACGCCGCACAGCTCCAGCAGCCCCTGCAGACTGCCGTCCTCGCCGGTCTGGCCGTGCACCAGCGGGAAGACGACATCGGCATCCGCCAGCGCCGACAGCGCCGCGGGCGCGGCAAGCAGGCCGCCGCGGTCGCCCGGCGCCGGCGGCACGCACTCGGGCGCGCCGCGATCGATCGCCGCGATCAGCGCCCGCGAGGCCGCGGCGTCGCGCCACGAGCCGTCGCGCCCGATCGCGATCGGGGCCGCGGCGACGCGCGCCGGGTCGGCCGCCGCCAGGACGGCCCGCGCCGATCGCACGGAGATCGTGTGCTCCGTCGAGGCGCCGCCGAAGAGCACCGCCATGCGCAGCGGCTGCGACCGATCGGGAGACGTACGGCGGTGGCTCATGCGGCGCCCCCTCCGTGCTCGCCGACCAGCGTCACCTCGCGCTGCAGCTCGACGCCGAACTGCTCCCGCACGCGTGTCCGGGCCAGCTCCATCAGCGCCGCGACGTCGGCCGCGCGCGCGGCGCCCAGGTTGAGGAAGTAGTTGGTGTGTTTCTCGCTGATCTGCGCGTCGCCGATGCGGTGGCCGCGCAGCCCCACCTGATCGATCAGCCACCAGGCCGGGCGGCCGTCGGCCTCGCCGCCCGGGGGGTTCTTGAACACCGACCCGGCGTTGCGGCCGCGCGGCGCCGAGCGCTTGCGACGCGCCTCCAGCGCCGCGATGCGGGCCAGCGCCGCGTCGGCGTCGCCCGGTTCCAGCGCGAACTCCAGGTTCGTGATCACCCGATCGCCCAGCCGCCCGCGCGTGAACGCGCTCGAGCGGTAGGCCAGCCCCAGGTCGGCGGCGTCCATCCGCATGGCCTCGCCGCCGGCGTCGAACGTGTCGATCGACAGCAGCACGTCGGCCAGGCAGCCGCCGTAGGCGCCGGCGTTGTAGACCACCGCGCCGCCCAGCGTGCCGGGGATGCCCGCCGCCCACTCGAGGCCGTGCAGCCCCGCCCGGGCCGTCGAGCGGGCCAGCCGCGCGAACGACGCCCCCGCCTCGGCCCGCAGCCGCACCTGCCCCGCCGCCTCCTCCGGCGCCGCCACGACGTTCGCCTTGTTCTCGATCACGATGCCGCGGATGCCGCCGTCGCCGACCAGGATGTTCGAGCCGGAGCCCAGGATGAAGCGGTGCAGCCCGGCGTCGGCGGCGACCTGCGTGGCGCGCCGCAGCGCGTCCCGGTCGTGCACCCGCGCGTAGACGTCGGCCGGCCCGCCGACGCCGAAGGTCGTGTGCCGCGACATCGGCTCGCGCTCCCGCACGACGCCCCCGCCGGCCTCCACGATCGATCGCATCTGTGTCACGACCTGCGGCGCGCTCATCGGGCACGCAGCCGTTCCAGGACGTCGGGGCCCGTCCGCTCGACGCTGCCCGCGCCCATCGCGACGAAGACGTCGCCGTCGCGCAGCCGCGCTGCCACGACCTCCGCCGCCGCATCGAGGTCGCCCGCGTACTCCGCCGCCGGCTGGCGGATCTCGGCCGCCAGCGCCGCCCCGTCGATGCCCGCCTCGGGCGCCTCGCGCGCGGCATACGTTTCCGCGATGAGCAGTTGGTCGATGCCGCGGAACGCCGTGCGGAAGCCATCGAGCAGGTAGGCCGAGCGGCTGTAGGTGTGCGGTTGGAACAGCACGACCATGCGCCGGCCCGCGTAGCGATCGGCCAGCGCCGCGATCGTCGCCTCGATCTCGCGCGGGTGGTGCGCGTAGTCGTCGATCACCGTGACGCCGGCCGCCTCGCCCAGCAACTCGAAGCGGCGGCGCACGCCGCGGAACGCCGACAGCGCCCGCCGCGCGTCCGTTTCGCGCACCCCCTCCTCCGACGCGGCCGCCAGCGCCGCCAGGGCGTTGCGCCGGTTGTGCGCCCCCGGCGTGCGCAGGTCGAGCCCCGCCGCCGCGGCGTCGCCCAGCCCGAACGTCTCGATGCGGATGTCGGGACGGCGCGCGCGCACCCGCTCGGCGACGCCCATCGCGCAGGCCGATTCGGCCCCCACGACCAGCCGGCCGCCCGTTTGCAGCGTCAGCGCGTACGTCTCGAAGGCCTGCGCCAGCGCCGCCGCGTCGCCGTAGTAGTCGAGGTGGTCGGCGTCGATGTTGGTGATCACCGCCACCGACGGCGCGTAGTGATGGAAGGCGCGGCCGTACTCGTCGGCCTCCAGCACCATCGGACCGGCGCCCCAGGCCGCGTGCCAGGGCAGGTCGAGCGATTCGCCGCCCAGGATGTAGCCGGGGTCGCGACCGCCGGCGCGCAGGATCAGCGTCAGCATCGTGGAGACGGTCGTCTTGCCGTGGCTGCCGCCCACCGCCAGCACCCGCCGCCCCGCGACCAGCCGCGCGACCATCTGCGCGCGCGTGATCGTCTCGATGCCGGCGCGCGCCGCCGCCACGATCTCGGGGTTGTCGTCGCGGACGGCGACCGTCCGCACGACCAGCGCCGCGCCGCAGACGGCGCCCGCGTCGTGGCCGGCGCGAATCGTGGCGCCGCGCGCCGCCAGCGCGTCGGTCAGCGGGCTGGGCGTCAGATCCGAGCCGCTCACCGCGCCGCCCGCGTCGAGCACGAGTCCCGCCAGCGCGCTCATGTGAATCCCGCCCACACCCACGAAGTGGACGCGCCCGGCGGGCAGGCCGCCGCCGGCGGTGTCGCGGGCGTGGCCGCGGGGGGCGCTCATCGCCGCGCCTCCCAGATGACCCGCGCGATGTTGCGCGCCGCGTCGGGCGCGGCCGCCGCCGCCGACTGCTGACGCATCCCATCCAGCCGTTCGGCGTCGGCCAGGATCTCGCGCACCAACGGCAGCAGCGTCTCCGGCGTCGCCGCGTCCTCGACCACCACCGCCGCCCCGGCCGCCGCCAGCATCCGCGCGTTCGCCAGCTGATGCCCCCCGGCCATCGGCAGCGGCACCAGGATCGCCGCCAGCCCCGTCGCCGGGTACTCGCCCAGCACCGACGCGCCGGCCCGCGAGACGGCCAGATCGGCCGCCGCCAGCGCGACCGGGAAGTCGTCGCCCAGGTATTCGAAGGGCCGGTAGCGATGCTGCAGCGTCGGCGGCAGCGCCTCGCGCAGCGCCGACATGCGCCGGAAGTCGTCCGGCCCCGTGACGTGGATGACCTGCGCCGTCTCGATCCAGCCCCTGAGGTCGTCGGCCAGGGTGTCGTTGATCCGGCGCGCGCCCTGGACCGCCCCGGCCACCAGCACCGTGGGCGAGCCGTTGAGATCGAAGTGCGCCCGCGCCATCGGCCGGTCGACCTCGGCGAAGACCGCCCGCAGCGGGTAGCCCGTGACCACCGACTTGCCGCGTGGCGCTCCCGCCAGCGAGGACTCGTGCGTGAGGCAGACGCGCCGCGCCACGCGATAGATCTGTCGCACCGCCCAGCCCGGCTCGATGTCGGGTTGGTAGAGGATCACCGGGATGCGCAGCAGCCGGCCGGCGATCGCCACCGGCACACTCGCGAAGCCGCCGGTCACGAGCACGGCGTCGGCGCGGAAGCTCCAGAGCGCGCGCGCCGCGTCGACCACGCCCAGCGCGACGGCCCCCAGCGACCACAGCTTCGCGACGATGTTGCGATCCCGGATCGGCCGCGCCGATACGTCGCGGAAGGGCACGCCCGCGTCGCGCGCCAGCGTCGCCTCGACGCCGTCGCCGCGGCCCAGGTAGAGCAGCTCCACCTTCTCTTGTGTGCACGCCGACAGCGCTTGCGCCACCGCCAACGCCGGGAAGACGTGCCCCCCGCTGCCGCCCCCGCCGAGCGCGAGCCTCATGACGCACCTCCGGCGTCGCGCCGCGCCGCGCGCGGCACGAAGTCCGTCGGGCGGCGCGCGACGACGCCCTCGTCGTCGATGCGGCCCACCGCGAAGCGGGAGACGCTGACCAGCAGCCCCGCGCCCGCCAGCGTCGAGACCAGCGCCGAACTGCCAAAGGAGATGAACGGCAGCGGGATGCCCGTCAGCGGGATCGTGCGCGTGATGCCGCCCATGTTGAAAAACGCCTGCAGGGTGATCCAGGCCACGATGCCCATGGCCAGCAAGGTGCCGAACTTGTCGGGCGCCCGCTGCGCGATGCGGATGCCGCGGTAGGCCAGGAAGGCGAACAGCAGCAGCACCAGGATCGTGCCGATGAAGCCGATCTCCTCGCCGATAATCGCGAAGACGCCGTCGGTGTGGGCCGACGGGACGTAGAAGAACTTCTGCCGGCTCTCGCCCAGCCCCACGCCCGTGATGCCGCCGCTGCCCAGCGCGATCAGCAGCTGCAAGACCTGGAAGCCGCCCGCCTCGGGGTCGGACTCGGCCGAGACGAACTGCGTGAATCGATCCAGGCCGTAGCCCGCGATGGCGACGATGCCGAACAGCACGCCGCCGCCCAGCAGGCCCAGCGTGAGGATGTGCCGGATCGCCGCCCCGGCGACGAAGAACATGGTGCCCGCGATCATCGTGATCGCGATGCCGGTGCCCAGGTCGGGCTCGGCCATCAGCAGGAAGCCGAGGAAGCCCACGATCAGCGAGAACGGCACCAGCCCCAGGGTCACGTGCCGGATCGCGTCGCCGCGGCTGGCCAGCCAGGCCGCGACGTAGATCACGACCGCCAGCTTCGCGAACTCCGACGGCTGCACCGCCGGCGCCCCCTCGATCTGGATCCAGCGCCGGGCCCCGTTCTGCTCGATGCCGATGCCCGGCACCAGCACCGCCATCAGCCCCACCACCGCCACGATCATGAACAGCGGACTGAACGCCCGCAGCCGCCGGTAATCGAGCCGCGCCAGCAGCAGGAACGCGATCGCGCCCAGCCCCGCCCCCTGCAACTGCCGGATCGCGAAGTGGCGCGGGTCGCCGAACAGCTCCTGCCCCACCGCGAACGACGAGCTGAAGACGAACACCAGCCCGATCAGCGTCAGCGCCAGCACCGTGGCGATCAGCGCCCAGTCGGGCGAGCCCGCCGATCGGCGCCCCACGGCCTCCTCGTCGCGCACCACCCGGCCGGCGACCGGCGCTTCGCGCCGCGTCGCCGGGGCGGCGCGCCCCAGGACTTCAGCCCGCGCCATCGGCCCCCTCCTCCCATTGCTCGGGTGAGGGCCGTTGCTCAGGCGAGGGCCCCAGCACCAGCGAGCGGAAGTGGTCGCCCCGGGCCGCGAAGTTGGCGTAGGCGTCGAACGACGTGCCCGCCGGCGACAGCAGCACCGTGTCGCCCGGCCGCGCCCGCGCCCGCGCCGCGGCCACTGCGGCCGCCAGGTCGTCGTGGACGGCGGTGTCGGGCGCGGCGCCGGCGTCGCGCAGCGCCGCCGTGAAGTGCGCGCCCGCCTCGCCGAAGCCGATCGCCGCCCGCAGCCGGCCGCGCGCCGCCTCGGCCAGCGGCGACAGCGGCAACCGCTTCTCGCGGCCGCCCAGCAGCAGCACGATCGGCCCGTCCAGCGCGCGCAGCGCCGCGACGGCGCGTTCGGGCGTCGTCGCGATCGAATCGTCGACGTAGCGTACGCCGCCGATCTCGGCGACCGTCTCCAGCCGGTGCGGCACGCCCGCGAAGTCGCGGATCGCGGCCGCCATCGCCGACGGCGGCAGCCCCCACGCCACCCCGATCGCGACCGCCGCCAGCACGTTGTCGCGGTTGTGCGCCCCCGGCAGCCGGATCGACGCCAGCGGGCAGATATCGTGCTCGGCGTCGCCGTCGCGCCAGACGATCCGGCCGCCGGCGATCGTCGCGCCCGGGCCGTCGAACGGCCCCGTTCCAAAGTGGTGGACCGTCGCCGGCGTGTCGGCCGCGAAGCCCGCCGCGACCGGCTCGTCGCTGGGCAGCACCACGATGTCGCCCGGGCGCTGGTGGCGCACAAGGTTGCGCTTCAGGTCGACGTAGGCGTCCCAGCCGAACTGATCGAGGTGGTTCGGCGTCACGTTCAGCACCGCCGCCAGCCGCGGGCTGCGATCGGTGCGCGCCAGTTGCGTGTGGCTGATCTCGACCACCGTCGTCGTCTCCGGCCCGATGCCGTCGAGCGCGCTCAGCAGCCCCCGGCCGATGTTGCCTCCCACGAAGGCCGGCCGCCCGGCGGCCGCGAACATCGCGCCCACGAGCGACGTCACGGTCGTCTTGCCGGCGCTGCCGGTGATCCCGATCACGGGCGCGGGGCAGCGCCGCAGGAAGAGCCGCATCATCGCCGTGATCGGCACGCCGGCGGCGCGCGCGGCGGCCAGCAGCGGCAGGTCGTCGGGCACGCCCTGACTCGCGAACAGCACGTCGACCCGCGACGCCAGGCCCGGATGGTTGCCCCCCGCCTCGATCGCGCAGGGGATGCCGTCGAGCGCGCGGATTTGCGACCGCAGCGCGTCGATCGGCTTGCGCTCCGAGACGACGATCTCGGCCGCCCCCTCGGCGTGCAGGAAGCGCACGATGTCGAGGCCCTCGACGCCCAGCCCCACCACGCCCACGCGCAGCCCGGCGAAGCGCAGCGGCTCGCCCGGCGCGGCCCCGGAGAGGCGCGGCGCACGGCGATCGGGGGCCGGGGCGGTCATGGTGGTCATCGCCTGCGCTTCCCGTTGGCCGTCATCGCGTCGCCCCCTCAGACCTGCAGGGCCAGCGCGACGCCGAGGATCGCCCCCGCGATCCCCAGCAGCCACGCCCGCGTCACGACTTGGGGCTCGGACCAGCCGAGCAGTTCGAAGTGGTTGTGCAGCGGCGCCATGCGCAGGACGCGCCGGCCGCCCGTCAGCTTGAAGTAGCCGATCTGGATGATGTCCGAGCACGCCTCGAGCACGAAGACGATCCCGATGATCGGCAGCAGCAGCCAATGGCCCGTCATCAGCGCCACGATCGCCAGCGTGCCGCCCAGCGCCAGCGCCCCCGTGTCGCCCATGAAGATCTGCGCCGGGTGCGCGTTGTACCAGAGGAAGCCCAGCGTCGCCCCCACCGTCGTGAAGGCGAAGCGCACCAGGAAGTCCTGCTCCTGCCCCACCGCGATCACGCCGTAGGCGGCGAAGGCGATGGCCAGGGTGCCGCCGGCCAGCGCGTCCATCCCGTCCGTGATCGCGACCGACGTCGTGGTTGCCAGGATCACCAGCACCGCGATGGGGATGTAGAACTCGCCCAGCGAGTACTGGCCCGCCCAGGGCACGTTGATGCTCTTCGTGTCGAGCCCGTAGAACAGCGTCAGCGCCGCGCCCAGCGCGAACAGCAGCAGCAGCACGACCTTGAGCCGCCAGCTGAGCCCCCACTGCACGCGCCCCTGCAGCGTGCCCAGGTCGTCGATCAGGCCGATGCCGCCCAGCACGACGATCGCCACCAGCGGCAGCAGGATCGACTCGCGGTCGATGATGTTGGTGGCCAGCGTCAGCACGGCCACCGTGGCGAAGATGATCAGCCCGCCCATGGTGGGCGTGCCGGCCTTGACGTGATGCGAGTCGGGGCCCTCGTCGCTGATCGCCTTGCCGATCGCGCGGCGCCGCAGCGTGGCCAGCAGCGGCCGCCCGATCGCCAGCGCGATCACGAACGCGATCCCGGCGGTCGCCAGCGAGAACGTCGTCATGCCGGCCGCTCCTCGCCAGTCGATGGGCCAGTCGATGGGCCATCCGATGGGCCAGTCGAGGGGCCGTTCGCCGCGGCCGGGCGCTGCGCCGGTCCGGGCGGCGTGATCAACCCCGCCACCACCGTCTCCAGCGCCAGCCCGTGCGACGCCTTGACCAGCACAACGTCGTCGGCGCCGACTTCGTTGCGCAGCAGGTCGGTGGCTTCGTTCTTGTCGGCGAACCACTGAATGTGGCGATGCCCGGCGTCCCAGGCGCCGTCGGTGATGCCGCGCGCCCGCCGCCCGATCGCGATCAGCCGGTCGCAGCGGCCCACGGCGTACTCGCCCACCGCCCGGTGCGACGCGGCCTCCTCCTGGCCCAGCTCCAGCATGTCGCCCAGCACCGCGATGCGATGCCCGGCCATCCCGGCCAGCAGGTCGAGCGCCGCCCGCATCGAGAGCGGGGCGGCGTTGTAGGTGTCGTCGAGGATCGTGGCGCCCGAGTAGCCGCGGCGCGGCTTGAGCCGGCTGCCCGCGTGCAACCGCGACAGCGCCTCGGCCGTGTCGCCCGGCGAGAGCCCGGCCACGTGCGCGACGGCCGCCGCGGCCAGCGCCGTCATCGCGTGGTGCGCCCCGGCCAGCGGCGTGCGCACCGCGATCGGCTGCGGCGCGTCGGGCAGGTGCAGCGTGAACGCGATCCCGTCCAGCCCGTGCGAGACGATGTCGGTCGCCCGCACATCCACGTCGTCGCCCTGGCCGAAGAGCAGCGTCCGCGCCGCGGTCCGGGCGCGCATGCGCCGCACGCGGGCGTCGTCGCCGTTGAGGATCGCCACGCCGTCGGGCGGGAGCGAGGCCGGCAGCAGCCCCTTGATCTGCTCCGTCGCCTCGATCGAGCCGAAGCGCTCGAGGTGCGTCGGGCCCACGTTCGTCACGATGCCCATGTCGGGCGCGCCCACGTCGACCAGCAGCTCCATCTCGCAGCGGTCGTAGGGCCCCATCTCGATGACCGCCCACTCGTGCGACGGCGACAGCCCCAGCAGCGCCAGCGGCAGGCCAATGTCGCTGTTGAAGTTGCGCGGGCTCTCGAGCGTCTCGTAGCGCGAGCGCAGCACGGTCGCCGCGGCCTCGCGCGTCGTCGTCTTGCCCACGCTGCCGGTGATGCCGATCACGCGCGCCGTGCGCGACGCGCGCCAGCGCTTCGCCGCCTGCTGCAAGGCGGCCAGCGTGTCCTCGACCAGGAAGACCCCGGCCCGCGCCGGCAGATCGGGCGGGGCCACGCGCGTCAGCAGCCCCGTCGCGCCGCGCGCCACGGCGTCGGCCAGGAAGCGATGCCCGTCCGTCTGCTCGCCGCGCAGCGCCACGAACAGCGCCCCCGGCGTCACCTTGCGCGAGTCGATCACGATGTCGTTGAACGGCGCCGCCTCGCGCGGCGCGTCCGGGTTCAGCAGCAGCGGCCCCAGGGCCTCGGCGAGTTGGCGCGGATCGATCATCCCGCTCCCGCTCCCTCCGGCTCCGCGCCGCCCGTCTCCGTATCGCGATCCGCCTCCGTCAGCGGCTCCGCGACCTCGACGCCGTCCGCCGCCGCGTCGGCGCCCGACGCGGTCGCGTCCGCCACCGGCGCCGTCTCGCCCGGCGCGCCGTCGAAGAGGTCGGGCTGCGCCACGTACGACGACGGATGCACGCCCAGCGCCGGCAGCACGTCGGCCAGCAGCGCCGAGAACACCGGCGCCGCGACGACGCCCCCGAAGATCTCCCCCTGCGGCCGGTCGAGCTTCACCAGGATCACGACGCGCGGGTCGTCGACTGGGGCGAAGCCCGCGAACGACGCGATCGATTCGTCCTCCAGGTAGACGCCGTTCTCGACGACGTCGGAGGTGCCCGACTTGCCGGCCACCGGCCAGCCCGGCGTCTGCGCCGGGTGCCCGCTGACGCCGTCGACCACCGCCTGCATCATGCGGCGCACGCTGGCCGCGGTCTCTTCGCTGATCACCCGCCCGTCGCTGACGACCGGGAAGTCCTGCACGCCGTCCTTCGTAATCACCGAGCGCAGGATGCGCGGCCGCAGCAGCTCGCCCCCGTTCGCGATCGCGGCGTAGGCCCGCACGATCTGCAGCGGCGTCACGGAGATGCCCTGCCCGAACGAGTTGGTCGCCAGGTCGACCTCCGACCAGAAGAGGTTGCCGGGCTGCTTGAGGATGCCCGGCGACTCCCCGGCCATGCCCGAGCCCGTCACGTCGCCGAAGCCGAACGCGGTCACGTAGTCGTAGAAGCGGTACGCGCCCATCTCCGTCGCCACCCAGGCCGTGCCCGTGTTCAGCGAGCGCTGCAAGACCTGCGTCATCGTCTGCTCGCCGTGGAACGAGAGGTCGAAGTTGCGGATCGTCCGCGCCCCCACGACGATCGCGCCGGTATCGATGAACGTCGTGTAGGGCGACACCACGCCCGCGTCGATCGCGCCCGCCATCGTGAAGACCTTGAACACCGAGCCCGGCTCGTACATGTCGGTGACGACGCGGTTGCGGATCAGCGAGAAGTCGGTGCCCGGGTCGGCCAGGTTCAACTCCTTGACGTTGAACGTCGGCGAGGCCGCCAGCGCCAGGATGTCGCCCGTGTTGGGGTCCATCATCAGGATCGAGCCGCCGCGCGCGCCGGTGTCGGCCAGCGCCTGCGCCAGGTGCTGCTCGGCGATGCGCTGCAGGCCCTTGTCGATCGTCAGCACCAGGTCGGCCCCGGACTCGGTCTCGGTTTGCGCCTGCGCCCCGAACGGGATCGGGTTGCCGATGCTGTCGCGCTCGAAGACCAGCAGCCCCGGGCTGCCGGCCAGAATCGTGTCGAAGTCGAACTCCACACCCGAGAGTCCCTGGTTGTCGCGGCCCACGAAGCCCAGCAGTTGGCTCGCCAGCCCGCCCTCCGCGTACCGGCGCAGGCTGGCCGGCGTCACTTTCACTCCCGGCAGCCCCGCCGCCGTGATCGTCTCGCCCAGCGCGAACGGCACGTTCAGCGCCAGCAGGATGTCGCGGCCCCCGCCCGTCCCCACCACCGCGCGGATCGTTTGCTGATCGACGCCCAGCAGCCGCGACAACTCCTGCACCGCCTGACGCTCGTTGCGCGGCTCCAGTTCCCAGGCCTCGCGGTCGACGTGGATCTCGAACGTGTCGACCCCCGTCACCAGCGGCAGCCCGTTGCGATCGAGGATCGCGCCGCGCGGCCCGGCCACCTCCTGCGCCCAGAAGTGCGCGTCGTGGGCCTCGGCCTCGAACTGCGGGTGATCGAGGATCTGGACGTGTACCAGCCGCAGGCAGAGCAGCACCCCGAACACGACGAAAATCGTCGCCACGAGACGCAGTCGCCAGGGACTGAGCCCTGCCCGCTCCATGACTCCTCACTCCTGCCCGCCGGCGGCCAGGCGATGCGCCCCCGGCGGAACCAACTCCCGGCGCTGCGGCCGCACGACCAGCCCGCCGCGCCGTTCCCCGTCGCACGACCTAACGCACGATCAACGCCTCCAGCAGGCGCTGCCACCAGGCAGCGCTCTCCGGAACGGCCGCCTCCCGCCGCGGGAGAAATCGGGCGGGCAGCAGGCGCTCCGGTGGCGCCGTATCGACCGTGAGCAGAACGGTTGGGCGGGCCGGGGTGAGCCCCAGCCGCGTCTCGGCGACCGCGGCGACGCGGTCCAGCGATGTCAGCTCGCCGACCTGCGAGGCCAGCTCGCGGACCTCGGCCTGCGCCGCGGCGCGCTGGCGCTCCAGATCGCGCAGCGCGGCGCCGGTCGCTGTGGCGTCGCTGGATTGCAGCACGGGCAGGGCGGCGGCGATCGCCAGCCCCACGACCCCCACCCAAACCCACAGCGGCAGCCGCGCACGACGAATCGGCGGGGGGACCCGCATCGCGGCCCGCCGCGCCACTGGCAACGGCATGGCCTGTGCGCCGGGCACGGCTAACGCGCCTCGGCCGCTCGCAGCCGCGCGCTGCGGCTGCGAGGGTTGCGCTCCACTTCGGCGGCGCTGGGACGCACCCCTTGCGGGTCAGCACCCGGAACGCGGGCGCGTCGCCCTGCGACGCGTCGCGGAGAAATTGCTTGACCAGTCGATCTTCCAGCGAGTGGAAGCTGATGATGACGAGGCGGGATCCAAAGCCGAGCAGGCTGCGGGCCAGGGCAAGGAAGTCGCCCAGGCGCCGAAGCTCCTGGTTGACCGCCATGCGAAGGGCCAAAAAGGTTTTGGTGGCGGGGTGAACTCTACTAGAAGTACTGGCTTTGCGGCCTTTCCCCGCAGCCTGCTCGACGGCTTTGGCAAGATCCGTTGTGGTCGCCAACGGTCGGCGAGCCACGATCTGGCGTGCGATGCGGCGCGATCGCCACTCATCGCCAAGGCGGTAGAGGAGGTCGGCCAGATCGGCCTCCTCGTATTCATTCACAATCGCCGCGGCGGTCAGTTCCGTCGCCGGCGACATGCGCATGTCCAGGGGGCCGCGCTCCCGGAAGGAGAAGCCCCGCTCGGGCGTCTCGAGCTGCATGCTCGACACGCCCAGGTCCAGCAGCACGCCGTCGGCCGGGACGATGCCCGCCGCGCCGGTGCTGCCCGTAATCTCGTCGAAGTAGCCCTCCGTGAAGCGCACCCGGTCGCCGTAGCCGGCCAAGCGCTCCCGCGCGACCGCCAGAGCGGCCGGGTCGGCGTCGTTGGCGAGCAGGCGCCCGTCCGGCGCCGAGGCGTCCAGGATCGCGGCGCTGTGGCCGCCGGCCCCGGTCGTGCAATCGATGTAGCGTCCGCCGGGCCGCACGTTCAGGTAGGCCAGCGCTTCGTCGCGCATCACCGGCTGGTGCGGCGCGGGGTCACTTCGCAGTGGGTTGTGCGGCGGGGCGCTCATGACGGCGTCTCCCCCCCGCTGGCCTCGAGGTCGGCCGGGAACTCGCTCTCGACCAGCGCCGACTCGCGCTCCCAGGCCTCGGGGTTCCAGATCTCCAGACACTCGCGACGGCCCAGCAGGACGGCCTGCCCCGTCAACTGCGCCCGCTCGCGAAAGCGGGCCGGCAGCAAGATCCGCCCCTGCCCGTCCAGCTCGACCTCCGTCGAGCTGCCGTACAGGACGCGGCGGAGGCGGCGGCCACGCGGTTGGCTCGCCGACTCCCTGGTCAGGTCCTCCGCCGTGCGGTCGAACTCCGCGGCGGTATAGAGTTCCAGACAGCCGTCCGCCCCGGGCGTGACGACGCCACCCTCCGCGAACGCCGCGCGATAGCGCGCCGGCACGGCCATCCGGCCGCGATTGTCCAGGGAGTGAGCGAAGGTGCCTCGGAAGGCCAACGCGCGACATCCGTTTCCGGTCGCTTTCCTGAGGGAGGAGGAGTTCGATTCCCCTGTGGTGACCTCCGACCAAGGTCCCCACTTCTCCCCACAACAGGACACATCGTGCCACTATCCCCCACTCTTGTCAACACCTTCGTCAAGACTTCGCAGGAAAAATCTTTTTCGCCCCCATTGTTCGCCCCATTGCGCCCCCCCGCGGCGTCGGTTGAAGGGCCCCGCCAGATGGCGATAAGCCTCCGCGTCGCCATTCTCACCGTCAGCGACCGCGGCGCCCGCGGCCAGCGCGAGGACACGTCGGGCCCCGCGATCGCCGAGCTGCTGGCGCCGCTGGGGGCCAAGATCGTGGAAAGAGCGATCGTGCCCGATCAGGCCGATCGCATCGCCGCGCAACTGCGCGCATGGGTCGCCGCGCCGGGCGTCAACCTGATCGTCACGACGGGCGGCACCGGCCTCGGCCCGCGCGACGTCACGCCCGAGGCGACGCGTCCCGTCATCGAGCGCGAGATCCCCGGGCTGGCCGAGGTCATGCGCGCCGAGGGCCTGCGTCACACGCCCAAGGCCGCCCTCAGCCGCGGCCTTGCCGGGGCCAGCGGCACGACCCTGATCCTCAACCTGCCCGGCTCAGAGCGCGGCGTGCGCGAGAACCTGGGCGCCGTCCTGCCCGTCCTGGCGCACGCCGTCGAGCTGCTGGCCGGCGTCACCGAGCACCCGCCCGCGCCCGCCGCCCAGTCATGAGCGGCCCCCCGTCATGACCGCCGCCCCCGCCCGCATCGACATCCTCTCGATCTTCCCGGAGGTCTTCGACGCGCCGCTCAACACCGGCATCGTGCGCCGCGCCCGCGAGGCCGGCCTCATCGGCATCCACAGCCACGACCTGCGCGACTGGACGACCGGCAAGCACCGCAGCGTCGACGACGCGCCCTACGGCGGCGGCGCGGGCATGGTCATGCGCCCCGAGCCCTGGTTCGCCGCCGTCGAGTCGTTGCGCGCCGATGTCGCGCCGCCCGGCCGCGCCGTCCTGCTCACCCCGCAGGGCCGCCCTTTCTCGCAGGCCCTCGCCCGCGAACTCGCCGCCGAGCCCCGCCTCATCCTCATGGCCGCCCGCTACGAGGGCATCGACGAGCGCGTCCGCGCCCACCTCGCCGACGACGAGATCTCGATCGGCGACTACGTGCTCAGCGGCGGCGAGATCCCGGCCATGGTTCTCGTCGAGGCCATCGTGCGCCTGCTGCCCGGCGCGCTGGGCTCCCCCGCGTCGCTGGTCGAGGAGTCACACCAGGACGGCCTGCTCGAGTACCCCCACTACACCCGTCCGGCCGACTTCCGCGGCTGGCGTGTCCCCGACGTCCTGCTCAGCGGCGACCACGCCCGCATCGACGCCTGGCGCCGCCAGCAGCGGGTAGATCGGACGGCCGTGCGTCGCCCGGACCTGCTGGGTCGTCGGGGGGTGTGAGAGCGAGCTACAGCGTGCGGCAGTGTTGTACAATCCGCTAGCCGGTAGACAAACGTGGCC
The DNA here is from genome assembly GCA_965209205.1 of Dehalococcoidia bacterium. GTDB lineage: Bacteria > Chloroflexota > Dehalococcoidia > Bin125 > Bin125 > TK10-74A. Next base: position 905,190 of record CBDBQC010000004.1, on the reverse strand, counting down.
GCTCCCCGCGCGCGGGGCGACTCCGACACGCGCCCCCGGACGCTAGCAGGCGGTCGGGGGCGTGTCGCGTCTGGGGGCGACGATCGTGCTGCTGGGCCAGTTGGCAGCAGGGGCGCAGGGGGACGGTGTAGGGCGAACGGCCTAGCGCCCGCGGCGACGCCAGATCGCGCGCCGCTTCGGGCGGGGCGCCGCTTCGGGCGGGGCGGTAGCGCGCCGCTCCCGCTCGACCTTGGCGATGCCGATCTCCCGGGCTTCCAGCGCGCGCTCCGCCGCCTCGTCGGGATCGCCGCCGCGCGACTGCACGGCTAAGGCAATGAGCGACGGAGCGATCTCGGCCCACAGGTCGATCGCGCTGGTGAGCGACACGCCGACGTGCGCGAGATAGGGCCGCGCCGGATCGTCCTCCGGGAGGTCTGCGGCGGCTAGCGCGGCTGTGAACGCGGCCGTCGTGGCCTGCACGGCGTCGCCGGCCTCCGCGTGGTAGGCCATCATCTGGCACACCGGGCAATCCGCCAGGGCGGCCACGGGCTCGTCCCCCGGCGCTGGGCCGGGCGGGTGCGGATGCTGGAGGGGCATTGGGGCAGTCTAGCGCATGGTGTCGCGTCTGGGCCTCAACGATCGTGCTGCTGGGGCAGTGCACAGAAGGGGCGGTCGGCCGTCACTCGTAGCACGGCAGGTCCGCCAGCACCGCGGGCAGGCCTGTCAGGTCGAACGTCCCCTCGAAGTAGAGCCTCCCATCCGCGTCGTGGGCGGCGAGGGTCAGAATCGGGTTGTGCGCGTTGCGCACGTAGTTCATGGCCAACCAGTCGAGGAACGCGAGATCGGACCACGGAGCGTAGCTGGGGAAGATGCTAGCCCCGCCAAGCGCTCGGATCCAGTTCGTCTCGCCCCCCGCGACGCGCGCGCTGAGGGTGTGTGTGCCCGCGGCCGAGCCTGGATAGGGATGGCCACTCTCCGCGGTGAACCTGGCCGCGAGCGCCTGGTTTCCGTCGGAGTACGTCAGGCAGCGCAACAACAACTGCGGGCTGGCGGGAAAGTCGTAGCCGACCCGCCCGTCGGCGGCGTACTCCCCCGTCCCGGCCAGGGTCCAATCGACGATCTGGACGTGCGGAATCGACCCGTCCGCGATGCGCAGCCACCCCCGCGGCCGCGGCGGCCCCACGTGCGCCGACGCGCGCGGCGCCGCGACGGCCACGGGCACGGGCGAGCTGTAGAGCCATCGATCAACGGTCGCGGTGGCGTAGGGGAACTTGTTGACGCGGGGCAGGATGATCTCGCCCCAGCCGGTGCCCTCCCGCTGCTGGAGTCCGAACTCCACCTTGCCGTTCTCCAGGAGCCGCGCCGTGATCCGCACGTCCGCCGCCACGGTGGGCCCTTGCGCGCCGGCGATGGCCGTCACGGCGACGCCGATCGCGATTCCAACGGTGAGGCCGATCAGGAGGGCGAGGGGAAGCGGGCGAGTGATGCTGATCATGAGGGGGTTTCCAATCGTCGCAGGAGTCTAGCTGCGTCCGTACCCTGCGGGCAGCGTTCGCTCACAGACGACGCCGAGCGCCGTTAACGCGGATCATTCGGCTGCGGCAGATCGCCGTACCGCCACTGCTTGAAGTTCACCACTGCGATCGGGAAGCGCTCGCCGAAGACGCGCTCCACGTCAGGCAGGGGAATTCGCCGATCGACGACGATCCGTTCGACGAAGTCCAGGGGGACGCGATCATCGATCAGCACTTCCGCCTGGATGCCTCGCCATTCTCGCGAGTCTTGCGCTGGCATGTGGCGCCGCTGCGTGAAGAGGTCGAGATCGAGACGGTCCAGAGCCTCGTCGAAGTGGCGGAGCAGGTTGCGGGCGTCACTATTCGCGTTGGTGTCGTAGATCCGAGCGCCCCCCGCGCCGGCGACCTCGGGCGAGATGCAGAAGCTCACGAGTGGGCGTTCGGAAAGCCTCTTGAAGAACTGTGGTGTGTACCAAGCAATGCTCAGCGATGCGAAGGGCCAGTTGCCATTCTGTTTGTCGAGTGACTGGGAGTCATCGTCCCCTCCTGGAACCGGGACCGGCCAACGGTCCAGGCGTTCGAGTGTCGCCTTCGAGCAGATCGCGCCCACGTCTCGAATGCCCCGAAGGTTCTCAAGCGCCGTGAAGTGATAGAGGTGCTGGATTCCACGATCGCGCAGTTCCTCGGCTGCTCGCTGCCTGGGGCCAGGGCGGCCGTACCACCACGGGTGCGCCGCGAACCGGCTGACTGCTGCCTGCTCCCGAGCGTCCAGCAAGCATTCCGAGCCATCGTCGAGACGGACGAGCAACACATCGTCGTCGATCTCAAGGACCTGGTAGCGGCATCGATCGTTGCGGTACCAAGCCCCCGCTTCGAACTCGCACACGGGCATGCCAGCCCCTCCTGACGTGTCGGCAGGCTACTCTCGGGGATCGTGCACGCTGGTGGGTCCGGGCAACTGGTGCGCGGGCAGCGACGCGTGGCGCAGCAGCGCCCCCGCCGTTACGGTCGGGGGCGCTGGTGGGGCCGCCCGTTATCGGGTGGCAACGGCGGGCCGGCGCCTCTAGGGGGAAACCCGCGAACCGGCCCGCTGGCGTCGGGGGGTCACGCCCCCGGCTCCACTGGCATTCTACCACATGCTCGGTCGGTGGCGCAGAGCGGCCGGCTGGGGGCATCGTGCGCCCCCCGACCCCCCAACGACGCCGCCGACACGCACCCCGACCGCCGCATCTCGCCCCGCGACCGGCCCCGTGCCTACAATGCCCCCTATGGACCGATCCGACCTGCTCGAACTCGAGCGCAACCCCGGCATCGAAGACTTCCAGCCCGGCGACACGGTGCGCGTCCACGTGCGCATCGTCGAGGGCGACCGCGAGCGCACGCAGGTCTTCGAGGGCGTCGTCATCGCGCTCAGCCGCAAGGGCTCGTCGAGCAACTTCACCGTCCGCCGCGTCACCGGCGGCGTCGGCGTCGAGCGCAAGTTCCTCGTCCACTCGCCGCGGGTCGAGAAGGTCGAAGTGACGCGCCGCGGCCGCGTGCGGCGCGCCAAGCTCTACTACCTGCGCGGGCGCACCGGCAAGGCGGCCCGCATCCCGGCCCGGCCGCGCCACGCCAAGCGCGCCATCCACGGCTTCTGACCCGCGGCGCTGGCTAGACTCGACCCCTCCACCGTCGCTGCCTGAGAGGCGCACGCCGCGTGCCGCCACCTCCGACCCCGCCCGACGCCGCACCGCCCGACCCCCCCGCCATCTTCGCGGATGTCGCGGTCAACGCCGGACGACCCCTGCGGCAGTCCTTCACCTACGCCGTGCCGCCCGAGTTCCTGACCCGCAGCGGACCCCTGCGCGTGGGCCACGGCGTCTTCGTGCCGTTCGGGCGCAAGGTCGTGCAGGGGGTCGTGCTCGCGCTGCGCAGCGACAGCGACATCGCCTCGCCGCGCCCCGTCCGCGCCCGCATCGACCCGGCCGACCCCGCGCCGCTGCTCACCCCGGCCCAGGCCGGCCTGGCCCGCTGGATCGCGGAGACCTGCCTCGCGTCGCTGTGGAGTTGCGTGGCGCTGTTCCTGCCGCGTCGCATGACCAGCGCCCCCGTCCGCATCCTCAGTGCCGGCGACGGCCCGCCCCCTTCGGACGACGATCCCCTCAGCGACCTCCAGGCCGCCCTCCTCGCCGACGTCCGCGCCCGCGGCCCGATCGACGCCGAGGCGCTCGCCGCCCTGCGCGACGGCGGCCCCATCGACGCCGCGCTGGATGGATTGGTGCGGCGCGGGCTCGTCGATGAGCGCTTCGAGTTGGCCCGCGTGCCCGCTCCGCCGTCGCCCGAGGCCGAGCTGGCGCTGGCCGTCGCCCCCACTGCCGCCGCCGCTGCCGTCCTGCGCGACTGGCCCGCGTCGCGGCGGTCGCGCAAGGCCGACCTGCTGGAGCGGCTGCAGGCCGGCCCGGCCACCTTCGACGAGGCGCGGCGCCTGGCCGGCGGCCGCGACGCCATCGATCGCTGGCTGGCCGACGGGGCGCTCGTCGTGCGGGAGGCGGCCGCCGACGATGTGCGCCTCGCCCCGCGCTTCCGCGACGACCCCGCCGCCGCCGACGCGGCCATCCTCGCGTTGCGCCGCAGCGCCGCCGAGCGGCGCGGCGCCGCCCTGATCGGCGCGCTGCGGGCCGGGCCCCGCCCCGAGCGCGAGGCTCGCGCCGAAGCCGGCGCCGCCATCGCCGACGTCGACGCCCTCGTCGAGCGCGGGTTGCTGCGCCGTCGCGCCGCCGGGGGCGACCCGCCCGCGCCGATCGCCGCCGCCCCGGTGCTCACCGCCGATCAGGCCCGCGCCTACGCTGCCGTCGCCGCCGCCCTCGACGACGCCCGCCGATCGCCCGGCCCCACGCCCGACCCGCGCCTGTTCCTGCTGCGCGGCGTCACCGGCAGCGGCAAGACCGAGGTCTACCTGGCCGCCGCCGAGCGCGTCCGCGACGCGGGCGGCGTGACGCTCGTGCTCGTGCCCGAGATCGCCCTCGCTCCGCAGACCGTCGACCGATTCCGGGCCCGCATGCCCGGGCGCGTCGCGGTGCTGCACTCCGGCCTGCGCCCCGGCGAACTCGAGGAGTACCGCCGGCGCATCCGCGACCGGGAGGTCGACGTCGTCGTCGGCTCGCGCTCCGCCCTCTTCGCCCCCACCGCCGACCCCGCCCTGATCATCGTCGACGAGGAGCACGAGTGGACCTACAAGCAGGTCGAGCCGGCGCCCCGCTACCATGTCCGCGAGGTTGTCGAGCGCTACTGCGAGCTGACCGGCGCCGTCGCCCTGCTCGGCTCGGCGACGCCCGACCTCGTCACCTACGCCCGCGCCGGCGCCGGCCGCTACGCCCTGCTCGACCTGCCCCAGCGCGTGCGCGGCCCCGCCCCCGGCGAGTCGATCCCGCCCGCCATCCCGCTGCCCACCGTCGAGGTCGTCGACCTGCGCGAGGAGCTGCTGGCCGGCAACCGCTCGATCTTCTCCCGCGCCCTGCGGACGGCGCTCGACGCCGCGCTGGCCGGCGGCGGGCAGGCGATGCTGTTCCTCAACCGGCGCGGCGTGGGCATCGTCGTCTGCCGCACCTGCGGCGAGGCCGTCGGCTGCGAGCGCTGCGACATCCCGCTCACGCTGCACCAGTACCCCGCCCCGCCCGACGGCTCGCGTCCGCCCGGCTCGGCGCTGCACTGCCACGAGTGCGGCTTCCGCGCCGCGCCGCCGCGCCGCTGCCCGGACTGCGGCAGCGAGCGGGTGCGCCCTATGGGCATGGGGACCGAGCGTCTCCAGGCCGAGGTCGAGCGCGCCTTCCCCGCCTCCCGCACGCTGCGCTGGGACCGCGACACGGTACGCGGCCGCGACGGCCACCGCCGCCTGCTCGAACGCTTCCGCGACGGCGAGGCCAACGTGCTCGTTGGCACGCAGATGATCGCCAAGGGGCTCGACCTGCCGCAGGTCACGCTCGTCGGCGTGATCAACGCCGACCTCTCGCTGCGCCTGCCCGACTACACCGGCCCCGAGCGCACGTTCCAGTTGATCAGCCAGGTCGCCGGCCGGGCCGGGCGCGGCGCCGACCCGGGCCACGTCGTGGTGCAGAGCTACGCGCCCGATCACCCCGCCATCGTCGCCGCCGCCGCGCACGACTACGACGCCTTCGCCGCGGGCGAACTCGACGCCCGCGCCGCCCACGACTACCCGCCCACGGGACGCCTCGCGCGCCTCGTCTACGCCGACAAGGACCGCGCCCGCGCCCACGACGTCGCCGCCACGATGGCCGCCAGCCTGATCGAGGATCGCGACCGTCGGGGGCTGCCCGGGCCGGAGATCCTGGGATCGACGCCAGCGTTCATCGGCCGCCGCCGCGGCCTCTACCGCCAGCAGGTCACGCTGCGCGGCGCCGACCCCCTGCCCCTGCTACAGCGCATCGACTTCCCCCGCGGCTGGACCGTCGACATCGACCCGGCGGGGCTGCTGTAGCCGTGCGACTGTGGCTCCCGTGGTCGCAGGGCCCGCGGGGCTGCGTCAGAATGGACGCGAAGCCGGAGGAGCGACGTGGCCGTCCGACCGATCACCGTGATCCCGCGCGACGCGGCTGTGCTGCGCGCCAAGGCGAAGCGCGTCCGCGACGTCGACCGATCCATCCACCGCCTCGTGGAGGACATGATCGACTCCATGCACGCCGCCGGCGGCGTCGGCCTGGCGGCGCCGCAGATCGGCGTCTCGCTGCGGGTCATCGTCATCGGCCTGCCCGGCGCGACGCCGTTCGCGCTGCTCAACCCCGAGGTCGTCAAGCGCTCCGGCGAGCGGCAGCTGCTCGAGGGCTGCCTCAGCGTCCCCGGCTACCGCGGCGAGGTCACCCGATCCACCCGCGTCGTCGTCAAGGCCGGCGACCTGCAGGGCCGCGAGATCCGCATCCGCGCCGACGGCGACCTCCTGGCCCAGGCGCTGGAGCACGAGATCAACCACATCAACGGCATCCTCTACATCGACCAGGTGCGCGCGCCCGACGACCTGTGCCGCCTCACCCGCGCCGAGCCCGAGGGGGACGCCGCGTCCGGCGGCTGAGCGGTCGCGCCCCGTTCAGTGCTGGCTGATCGTGAGGTCGTCCAGCGCCACATCGAGCAGCCTGGCAAGAGCGCCGAGCGTCTTCGTCGATCCCGTTCGATGCCCCCGCTCGATCTGGGAGAGGTACACCGGGTTGATGCCGGCCGCGACCGCCAACTCCTGCTGCGTCATCCCGCGGTAGTTGCGATACACCCGGATGGGAGATTCCCCGGCCACGATCCGATCTGCCACTTCGATGGGGAAGGATTCGGCGCCCTCACTCCGGGCGCGATCGTAGAGTTCCTCGTCGCTGATCGCGGCGTCCCCGAGCAAACGTTCGTACTCCTGCCAGGGAAGCACGGCGTAGGCCGGCCTTCCGGCAGCGTCGACGATCACCTGCGGTTCACTCACGGTGTCCTCCCGTACGCTTGCCCACGTGGGGCGATGCGCAGGATGTCGATGGTACGAGCGGCGTCGTCGCGCTCGTAGATGATCCGCATCGCGCCGACGCGAAGACGATAAGCGGACCGTCCCCGCAGAGCGGTGACATCGACATCGCGCCGGTCCGGATCCTCCGCCAGCTTGTCCAGTTCGCGACGGATACGGGCCGCCTGGTTGCGAGGGATCCGCTGCAGCGCCCTGACGGGTTGCCGCTTGATCGTTAGTCGGTAACCAGCATCCGTCACAGGTGCACTATAGCTGCGTGATATAGTCCATGGCAATCGCAAAGCTTTAGTGAGCAGGGATGCCGCTCCTGCCCGCCGGGCTGGGAGCTACCGGGCTCCCGGCTACACTGAGCCCAGAATGGCGGCCCCGACCAGCGCGCAGAGGGAACCCATGGCCGAAGTCCTTCTCATCACCGCGCTCGTCCTGGCCCTGTTCTTCATCTTCTTCATCCGCCCCGCGCGCGCCGTGCAGGGCCGCCGCCGCCGCGACCTCAACGAGCTCCGCATCGGCGACGAGGTGCTGACCACCGGCGGCATCATCGCGATCGTCGACGCCGTCGAGACGCCGCCCCACGGCCCCATGATCCTGCACCTCGAGCTCGACGACGGCGTCGTCGTGCGGGCCCGCACCAGCGCCATCGACCTGCGCCTGCGTACCGCCGCCGAGGTCGCCGAGCAGTTGGCCGCCGCCGATCCCCTCGCCGGCGACCCCCCGGGCGACGAGGCACGGTGACCCCAAGCGGGAGCCCACGTATGATCACCGCGTCGCGAGAGTCGGCTCGTGGCCGGGAGGCCTGTGCGTAGGCGTCAGAACCAACTCGCGCTGTTCGTGATCCTGGCCGTCACGACGTTCTGCATCGTCGTGACCTGGCCTGGCAACCCCGACAAGTACCTGCCCGGCGTCATCCCCTGGCCCAGCGGCGCCGGGCTCACCGTCGGCGGGTTCGAGCGCACGCAGTTCCGCCTCGGCCTCGACCTCGCCGGGGGCGTCTCCGTCACGCTCGAGGCCTCCGGGTCGGCCGCCCCCGTCCGCGAGGGTGAATCGCTCAACGACTTCGCCGCCCGCCACGACGTCCCCCTCGACACCCTGCTCGACCTCAACCCCGACCTCGCCCGCCTCGACCCCGCCGAGCACGACCGCCCCCTCGCCGACACGATGGGCACCGTCATCCTGCCGCTCGACCCGGACCTCGACCTGACCGAGGAGATCGAGCAGGCGCGGATGATCATCGAGCAGCGCGTCAACGGCTTCGGCGTCTCCGAGGCTGAGGTTACGATCGTCGGCGGCGACCGCATCAACGCGCAGATCCCCGGCGTCAGCGCCGCCCAGGCCGCCGGGCTCGTCGGCTCGACGGCCCAACTCGAGTTCCGCGAGGTCGATCCGGTGTTCCCGCTCTCCGCGCCGCCCGTCGACCCCATCGGGGTGCGCACGACCCTCGTCGACGCCTTCGACCCGGCCGCGCGGCTCGGCGGCACCGAGCGGCCGCCCCGCCTCAGCGAGACCCGCGTCGCCGACCCCAGCGAGGACGTCATCCTGGCGCCCCGGCGGCCCGGCGAGCCGCCCGTGCGCTGGATCCCGGCGCGCGGCCTGCTGGGCGGCGAGGAGGTCTCGCTGACCGGCACCTTCCTCATCGCCGACTCCATCACACGCACGCTCGACGGCGTCGGCCAGCCCGCCCTGACCTTCGAGTTCGACGACGACGGCGCGGAGCTGTTCGAGCAGATCACGGGCCGGCTCGTCACGGCCCAGGCCCCGCTCGGCATCTTCGTCGACGGCAACCTGATCAGCGCCCCCAACGTGAACGCGGTCATCAGCCGCTCCGGCATCATCACCGGCCTCAGCGACGAGAACGCCCGCACCCTGCGCCTGCAGCTGCGCGCCGGCGCCCTGCCGATCAACTTCCAGACGATCCAGCAGACCGAGGTCGCCGCCACGCTGGGCGAGGACTCCGTGGTCGACACCGTGCAGGCGGGGCTGATCGCCTTCCTGGCGATCGTGATCTTCATGGTCGTCTACTACCGCCTGCCGGGCCTGCTGGCCGCGCTGGCGCTGTTCGTCTACGCGGCCATGGTCATGGCGACGTTCAAGCTCGTGCCCGTCACGCTGACCCTGGCCGGCATCGCCGGCTTCGTCCTCTCGGTGGGGCTGGCCGTCGACGGCAACATCCTCATCTTCGAGCGCATGAAGGAGGAGCTGCGCCTGGGCCGCAGCCTGCAAGGGGCGATCGAGGCTGGCTGGAACCGCGCTTGGCCCGCCATCCGCGACGGCAACGTCTCGACCCTGATCACCGTCGCCATCCTCTGGATCTTCGCCGACGCCCTCAACGCCAACCTGATCAAGTCGTTCGCCATCGCCCTGCTCGTCGGCACGATCTTCAGCATGGTCACCGCGATCTTCGTGACCCGCAGCTTCCTGCACGCGCTGATCGGCTTCCGCCTCACCCGCCGGCCCTGGCTGTTCGGCATCCGCGACATGCCCCCGCTGCACGAAGCCGCGCCCCCCCGCCGGCGCGCGGAATCGGGGGGCGACTCATGATCAACTTCGTCGGCCTGCGCCGCTGGTTCGCCCTACTCTCGCTCGCCCTGGTCGTCCCCTGCCTGCTGGCCCTGGCGTTCTGGCAGCTCAACCCCGGCATCGACTTCGACGGCGGCCTGGAGCTTGAGGTCCGCTTCCTGCGCGAGGTCGAGGAGCGCGACGTCGCCATCGTCGCCAACGACCTCGCCCTGCCCGACGCCCACGCCGGCGCCACCGATGAGGGCACGTTCCTGGTCACCTTCGGCCTGGAGGCCGCCGGCGATGTCGCCGGGCAGGATCAGGCGCTGGTCGACGCCCTGGCGGAGGAGATCGGCCCCGTTGAGGTGGTCGATGCACGGCTCGGCGCCGACGGCCTCTCGGTCGAGGCCGAGTTCTGGTTCCCCGCCGACGTCAGCCAGGACGACGTGCGCGACGTCACCCGCAGCATCGGCGCGGCCGACGCCCGCATCCAGCAGACCGGCGACTCGGCCTTCAAGATCCGCGCCGAGGAGCCCGACGGCGGCAACCTCGACGACCTGCGCCGCGACCTCGAAACCGCCATGCGTGACCAACTGGGCGACTTCTTCGTGCTCTCCTCGGCCGGCGTCTCGGGCATCCTCAGCGCCGAGATCGCCTCCGACGCCGGCATCGCGCTGACCATCGCCGCCATCGCCATCCTCATCTACATCAGCCTCGCCTTCCGCCGCCTCGCCAGCCCCGGCCTCTACGGCGCCGCCGCCATCGTCGCCCTGCTGCACGACATCACCATCGTCGTCGGGCTGTTCGCCATCCTCGGCCGCCTCGCCGACACCGAGGTCAACGCCATGTTCGTCACCGCCCTGCTGGCCATCATCGGCTACTCCGTCAACGACACCATCGTCGTCTTCGACCGCATCCGCGAGAACCGCCTCGCCCACCCCACCGAGCGCTTCCGCACCAGCGTCAACGCCGCCATCACGCAGTCGCTGGGGCGCTCGCTGAACACGTCGCTGACGCTGATCTTCGCCCTCGTCGCGCTCTTCCTGATCGGCGGCGTGACCGTGCGGCCGTTCGTGCTCGTGCTGCTGGTCGGCGCGATCGCCGGCACCTACTCCTCGATCGGCGTTGCTGCGCAGGTCGTCGTTCTCTGGAACGAGGGCGGCCTCTACCGGCTGCTGCGCGTCGGCCCCCGTCCCGCCCCGGCCGATCCCGTACCCTGACATCGGGCAGGGGCGGGACCCCGGCGGAACCACTGGAGCGAACGGCATGCGGGACTCCCCCGAGACATCGAGCGTCACCGGCCGCACGATCCTTGAGGCCCGGTTCGATCCCCAAGTCGCGGGGCACGGACGCCTAGTGATCTGCCTCGTCCTGCTGATCACCCTGGCGGGCGTGCCGCTGATCCCGTTCGCGCTGCTCTTCTCGCGCTGGTACTACCCCCAGTATCTGGACCGCCTCTCCGCGCGCCTGACGACGCAGGCGGTGGAGATCCGCAAGGGCGTCTTCTTCCGCAAGGAATCGACGATCCCCCTCAATCGCATCACCGACGTCCGCCTCCACGACGGCCCCATCATGCGCCGCTACGGGCTGCGGGGACTGAAGGTCGAGACGGCCGGCCAGGCCGGGCAGAACGCCGGCAGCGAGGGTGATCTCATCGGCATCATCGACGCCCCCGCGATGCGCGACGCCATCCTGCGCCAACGCCAGGTCGTGCTGGGCGGCGAGGAGGTCCCCGCTTCTGCCGCCTCCGCGCCCGCCGGCGATGCGCCGCTGCTGGCCGAGATCCGCGACATCCTCGCCCGCATCGAAGACAAGCTGCCGTCCGGGGATCGCTGAGGGCGTCGGCAGGCAGCTCCGCGGCCCCTAGCCCCGACGGAGGACGCGCGCGTCCCCGACGCGACGCGTGACCTGACGACGATCCAGGTCCTCCAGGAAGGCCTGCGCGATCTTGCGGCTGCTGCCGAACAGGTCGCGCGCCTCGGCCAGGGTGATCCGCCCCCGCTCCCCGATCGCCGCCCGCACCGACGCCACCATCGCGGCGTGCGTCTCGCCCTCCAGGTAGAGGCCCTCGGCCAGCCGCACGATGCGCCCCCGCGACGCCAGGTAGTGCGCCAGCTCCGCCTCGACCGGCGCGCTCTCGGGCCGCGACCCCGCCGCCCGCAGCCGCGCCACCAGCGCCTCGGCCTCCCGCTCCTGCTCGGGCCCCAGCGCGACCTCGCGCCCCGCCAGGTCGAGCGACCCCTCGTGCGACGCCAGCGGCCCCGCCTCGCCCGTCAGCCGCGCCTCGAGCCCCGCGAAGGCCCGCGCCGGCAGCCCCAGCCGGCTGCGCAGCTCCTCGCGCGGGACGCCCGGCCGCAGCGGGTGCGCGTCGACGAACTCCCGCACCGCCGCCAGCGCCCGCCCCGACAGCGCCTCGAAGCCCGCCGCCGTGCAGAGCGTCGTGCCCTCGCCCGCCGCCCCCGCCCCCGCGTCCAGCGCCACGATGCCGCCCGCCTCGATCTGCCGCGCCACCGCCGCCGACGTGGCCGCGTCGTCGAGCTCCGCCCGCGCCCGCAGGTGTGACAGCGGGGCCGGCTCGATGCGCTGCAGCACCGTCAGCAGCGTGTCGTCGGGCGACCCCTCGAGCAGCCGCGACAGCGCCGCCAGCGTCGCCGGCTCATCGCGCCGATGCCGTCGCGGCCGCGTATCGACGATGCGCCCGCCGCCCACCGTCGTGACCGAGTTGCGCAGCACGAAGTAGTCGCCGCGCGCCGCCCCCACCGGCGCCTCGAGCCGCAGCTGCGCCCAGCGCTCGGCCCCGGGCGGGATCTCGTCGACCGGCGCCCCCGCGGCGTCGGCCTCGCTCTCCAGAAGCCGCAGCCGCGCCGCGACCTCGGCCGCGCCGGTGTGCAGCGTCAGCGTCGTGTTGTGGCGCAGCCGCCCGCCCGCCGTCGCCACCGTGCGCAGCCGCACGTCCATCGCCGTCGAGCCCGACAGCCAGTCGCCCGTCGTCAGCACCATCCCCCGCGACAGCGCGTCGGGCGCGATGCCGCTCAGGTTGACCGCCGTGCGCGTGCCCGGCTCGGCCCGCTCGACGTGCTGCTTGTGGCTCTGCAGGCCGCGGATGCGCGCCTGCATCCCCCCCGGCGCGATCGACACCCGCTCGCCCACCCGCAGCGGCCCGTCGATCAGCGTGCCCGTGACCACCGTGCCGAAGCCGCTGATCGTGAAGGCGCGGTCGATCGGCAGCCGCGGCCGGCCGATGTCGCGCACCGGCGGCAGCGCCGCCAGCGCCCCGTCGAGCGCCGCCCGCAGCGCGTCGAGCCCGTCGCCCGTCGCCGCCGAGCAGCGCACGATGGCCGCCCCCGCCAGCGACGTCGGCGCCAGCAACTCCTCCACGTCGGCCTCCACCAGGTCCAGCCACTCCCCCTCGGCTAGGTCGCACTTGGTCAGCGCCACCACCCCGTGCGTCGTCTGCAGAAGGTCGAGGATGGCCAGGTGCTCGCGCGTCTGCGGCATCACCCCCTCGTCGGCCGCCACCACGAGCAGCGCCAAGTCGATGCCGCCCACGCCGGCCAGCATGTTCTTGATGAAGCGCTCGTGGCCGGGCACGTCGACGATGCTGACCTCGCGGCCGCCGGGCAGCGTGCACCAGGCGAAGCCGAGGTCGATGGTCAGGCCGCGCGCCTTCTCCTCGGCCCAGCGGTCGGGGTCGATGCCGCTGAGCGCCTCGACGAGGGTGCTCTTGCCGTGGTCGACGTGCCCCGCCGTCCCAATGACGTGCATGGCGTCAGGGTAGCGAGTGGACAATCCGCTGCGGAACGACTGCCCCGGCGTGTGGTCGGACGGGCGTTGACGTCGCGCTGGTCATGTAGCTACAAGGGAGGCGGATGAAGAAGGACACGACTGAGTTGCCGCCGGACGTGCAGGCGCAGATCCAGGCCTTGGAGGCGCTGCCCGACGACCGGATCGACACGGCCGACGCCCCGGAGATCCTCGACTGGTCCGACGCCCGGCACGGCGTCTTCTACCGGCCCGTGAAGCAGCAGATCACGCTGCGCCTCGACGCCGACATCATCGCCTGGTTCAAGGCCCGCGCCCCCGGCGGTCGCGGCTACCAGACGGACATCAACGGCGCGCTCCGCGAGCACGTCCGGAAGACGGTCCGGTCGTAAGGGGGCGGCGGTCGGGCGATGCGGGTCAAGCCGCAGGGGAGAGACCGGGTAGTAACAGGGCGACCACGTAGGAGTGAGGCCATGTCAGGAGGAACCACGGGGGGCGACTCTTTGGAATGGGCGAATTGGGCTGACGAACATAGCTTCGTCGTCTTCTTCATCCCGATGCGCACCTCAATCGCACTGCCTCACCTCAGCCAGTATGGGTTCCTGCGTTCTGAGCCTGTGAATTGGCTGCAGAACGAAGTCACTGAGGATGGGCAGCCGCTCGACGGCCACAACTTCGTTTCACTTCGCGTCTGGCGGCACCCAGAAACGCTGAGGTTCGATGTCGGTCTTCTGGTGCGAGCATTCGAGACAGCTTTCCATACCGCCGGACTCGACAAGCGGCTGCCAGAGGATGCGGAACTTCCGGGCTTCAGTGACAAGGAATCGTGGTCTACTGTGATTGAAGCAGTGACACCACTCCTCACGGTCAAGCGGGGGAATGGGGAGCCCGACTACGAGTCGAGTGTGTCGCACGCGTTCGACCGCTGCCTTGAACACGCGCGCCAGCTGGTCGGCGCATACGCAATATGGGTGCGTGACGGCAGAGTCGACCTGCCGAGTCGCCAGAATATACCACCGACCATCCCAATCATCATACGCGCAGCTAGTGACCCCGAAGACACCCGTTCCGGACCGGGAGTGTTCCTTGCGAATGACGGCAGGGCTGCTCTACCCCGTCCCGTGGGTACAGTCGATGAAGAGACGAGACACAAGATCGACATAACGCTTCATAGGATGGGCTTCGCTGATCCGTTCACCCGGTCGATGGAGCACAGTTCCGCCGCCACCCGGGCCGAACTCTTCGCCGGGGACATGGCACTAGCGATAGTCGAGACTCACATGGCATCGGAAGTGCTGTTTGACGCCCTGCTACAGGCTCTGACGTGGGATGAAGGGATGACACCAGCTGACTGCGCAGGTCTGTTCGACGACACGCTTGCGAACCGGATTCGCAAGCACTTTCATACGCGGCTCGGTGGTAACTGGTCATCAAGTGGCGAGCAATCAGCGATCAGCGCGTGGGAGACGCACGTTCGCATTGTCCGGAATGAGATCGTTCACGGCTCGCTCTATCCCTCGGAAACTCAGGTCCACCGCGCCGGTGAAGCGTACGATCGACTGCTTGGTTTCTTGAAAGAGCGTGTGTATGCAAAGCGCTCATCCTATCCGCGGACGGCCTTACTCTTTCTCGGCCTGCCTGGGCTTCGGCGCCGTGGGGCTGCGGAGTTGGAGATCCGCGAACTCGAAAACGCTTTCGATGAAGATCCCGTGGCGTCTCTCTTCATGTGGTGCGAGGCAGTTCGTCGCGAGCGGGAGTCCCGTTTCCGGTGACCGCCCTCTAGCCTCCTGCCTTGCCAATGGACAGCCTGCGACGGCCCGGGCCATCCCCGCCATTGTGCCCATCCGTCGCGCCGCCCATACTGCACCGACGACGGCGGGGGGTGACCGATGCGTTGGTGGAAGTGGGCCGCTGGGACCATCGTCGTCGGCGCACTGCTGGCGCTAGTGACGATTTGGGGCCTCCGGGAGGCGAACGTGATCCAGTGGGGCGCGGTAGAGCAAGACTCCACCGATGCGCAGTTCATCGTCGTGAATCGCCATGTGAGCAGAACCTCGGACGGCGTGCGTGCCTGTATCACTTACAGCGCACCGGGGGGTCCCCAAGACTACTGCCAGAACGTCAGGTTCGACGACGATGGCGAAATCGCCGAGGGATCTCTATCAACCGGGGACTGCTGGTACTCGGCCGTGATCGGCGAACCCCTGCCCGACTGCTGGCGGTGACCCCCCCACCCATGCTCGACCTCGACCGCTTCGACTGCTACGGCACGCTCGTCGATTGGGAGATGGGCACCGCCGCCCTCGACCCCCGACCGCCCCGCCCCCTACCCTCCGACCACCCCAGGGAGGCCGACTATGAAAGTCATCATCGTCCGAGAGCCCGGCGGGGCCGAGCAACTGGCCCTGGCCGATGTGCCCGACCCCGTCCCCGGCCCCGCCGACCTGCTCGTGCGGGTGCACGCGACCGCGCTCAACCGCGCCGACGCCATGCAGCGCCGGGGCCACTACCCGCCCCAGCACGGCGCCTCGGCCATCCTCGGCCTCGAGCTGGCGGGCGAGGTCGTCGGCATGGGCGCCGAGGCCGCGGGCTTCGCCGCGGGCGACCGCGTCTACGGCCTCAGCGGGGGCGGCGGCTACGGCGAGCTGGCCACCATCGACTACCAGCTCGCGATGCCCATCCCCGACGGCTGGGACTACCAGGTCGCCGCTGCCATCCCCGAGGTGTTCTTCACCGCCAACACGGCCATCAATCACCTGGGCGCGCTGCAGGCCGGCGAGCGCGCGCTGATCCACGGCGGCGGCAGCGGCGTCGGCATCGCCGCCATCCAGATCGCCCGGCTGCTGGGCGGCGAGGCCTGGATCACGGCCGGGACCGACGAGAAGTGCGCCAAGGCCCGCGAGTTGGGCGCGACCCTGGCCGTCAACTACAAGCGCGACGACTTCGTGGCCGCCGTCGAGGAGGCCTCGGGCGGCGCGGGCGTCGACGTCATCCTCGACGTCGTGGGCGGCCCCTACCTCGAACGCAACCTGCGGTCGCTGGCGCACGCCGGCCGGCTGGTCGAGGTCGGTCTGATGGGCGGCGCCAAGACGGAGATCAACCTGAGCCACCTGATGGGCAAGCGGCTGCGCATCTACGGCACCGTCATGCGCTCGCGCCCCCTGGCCGACCGCGTCGCCATCACGCGCGCCTACCGCCGGGAGTTGGAGCCCGCCCTGATCGACGGCCGCATGCGCGCCGTCATCGACCGCGTCTTCCCCCTGCGCGACGCCGCCGAGGCGCATCGCTACATGGAGGCCGACCGCAACTTCGGCAAGATCATCCTCGACGTCGCCGGCGGCGCCTGACCGCGCCCCCGACCGCTGATCCCCTACCCTCCCCGCCCGGGCCGACTCCGCCGACGGAGGTGATCCGTGCGCACGCGCTCCCTCGCTTGCCTCGTCGTGGCGCTCATGCTGCTCGTCCTGGCGGCGGCGGATGGACGCCCGGCCCGCGCCGCGGCCCCCACCTGCGAGAACGGCGTCGTCGTCCCTGACCCCGAGGCCAACCGCGGCCTCGTCCTCGACTGCGCGAACCTGCTGGCGGCGAAGACCCAGATCGAGAGGCGCAGGGGGTTCAACTGGGACGGTGAGACGCCGATCGGCGAGTGGGACGGCGTCACCCTCGGCGGCGAGCCCCCGCGCGTCATCGAGGTCGACCTGCGATCGAGCTTCCTCTTCGGCCGCATCGCGCCGCAGTTCGGCCGTCTCACGGCGCTGCGGGGTCTCTACCTGCAGAACAACAAGCTGACGGGGCCGATCCCGCCCGAGCTGGGGTCGCTGCCCCGGCTCGAAGTCCTGTGGCTGTTCCGCAACGACCTCGACGGCCCCATCCCGCCGGAACTGGGGTCGCTGGGCGCCCTGCGGGACATGTGGCTGGCCGACAACGCATTGACCGGCCCCATCCCCGAGGAACTCGGACAGTTGCGCGCTCTGCGCGTGCTGCGCCTGGACGACAACCAGCTGACGGGGTTGATCCCGCCGGCGCTGGGGTCGCTGGCGAACCTGGAGAGCCTGCGGCTCGACCGGAACCGGCTGACCTGGATGATCCCCGCCGAGTTGGGCGCCCTGGGCAACCTGCGCACCCTGCGGCTGACCCAGAACGACTTGGAGGGCCGCATCCCCTCGACGCTGGGCGCGCTGGACAACCTGGAGTCGCTGTCGCTGGGGCACAACCGGCTGATCGGGTCCATCCCGGCGGCGCTCGGCGACCTCTCGGCCCTGCGCAGCCTGTACCTGCGCCTGAACCAGTTGAGCGGCCCGATCCCCGCAGCCCTGGGGAGGCTGCGCAATCTGGAATCCATGTGGCTGCAGGAAAATCAGTTGACGGGGCCAATCCCGCCGGAGTTCGGCGATCTGCCGGCGCTGCGAGTTCTGGAGTTGCACCGCAACCAACTGAGCGGGCCCATCCCGGCGACGCTGGGGGCGCTGCGCAACCTGAATCAGCTGTCGCTGAGCGACAACCAGCTGACCGGGCCGATCCCGCCGACGCTGGCCGACCTGCCCTCGCTGGTGCAGTTGTACCTCAGCGGCAACCCCGGCCTGACCGGGTGCGTCCCGCGGCGGCTGCTGTACCCGCGCGCCAACGACTTGTACGCGACCGGCCTGCCCGTCTGCACGCCGCCGCCGCCGCCCTGCGAGAACAGCGCGGCCGTGCCCGACCCGGCGGCGACGCCCACGCTCTTCCGCGACTGCAACCTGCTGCTCGAGATCAGGGACGCCCTCGCCGGCCGCGCCACCCTCGACTGGGACGCCGGCGTCCCGATCGCCGAGTGGGAGGGCGTCACCGTCGAGGGGATGCGGCCGCATGTGACGGGGCTCGATCTGGCGTCGCGGCGTCTCACGGGGCACATCCCGGTGCGACTGCGCGGGCTGACGCAACTGCGGGATCTGCGCCTCGACGGCAACTGGCTGAGCGGCCCGATCCCGCTCGAGTTGAAGTTCCTGACCCACCTGCGGACCCTGTCGCTGCACGGCAACCAACTGACGGGCGAGATCCCGCTCGGGCTCGGGTCGCTGTGGCGTCTGCAGACCCTGTCGCTCGACGGCAATGCGCTGACGGGGCCCATCCCGGCCGAGATCGGATCGCTGGTCGAATTGCGGGAGCTGGGGCTGCGCGGCAACCAGCTGAGCGGTCCGATCCCCGCGTCGCTGGGCGCCTTGCCCGACCTGCGGCGCCTCGATCTGCGCGATAACCAACTGGCGGGCCCCATCCCCGAGGCGCTGCGGCTGCTCGACCGCGCCGAGACGCTGTATTTGGGCGGCAACCCCGGCCTGAGCGGCTGTCTCCCGCCCGTGCTGCGCGACGTGCCCGAGAACGACCTCGCCGGCCTGGCGCTGCCCGACTGCCCGGCGCCGCCCCCACCCGCGGAACCCTGCATGAACGGCGTCGCGGTCGCCCAGCCGGCCGAGCACCCGGGCTTGGTCGGCGACTGCGCCATTTTGCTCGCGGCGCTGCAGGCGCTGCGCGGCGACGCCGGCCTCAACTGGGATGCCGCGACGCCGATCACGGAGTGGGACGACGTCGGCGTCGCGGGCGACCCGCCGCGCGTTACGAAGCTGGACATCGCGGCGCGCCCGCTGACGGGCTACATCCCGCCGCAGCTGGGTGGGCTGATGGCGCTGCGCGAGTTGCATCTGGGGCACACCCGTCTCACCGGCCCGATCCCGGCGGAACTGGGCGCGCTGGCCCACCTGGAAGTCCTGCGCCTGCACGACAACCGTCTGACCGGGCCCATCCCGCCCGCGCTGGGCTCGCTGGCGCGGTTGCGGATCCTGTCGCTGAGCGGCAACCAGCTCGATGGCCCGATCCCGGCCGGGTTGGGCGCGCTGTCCGCCCTGGAGTCGCTGTCGCTGAGCGACAACCAACTCACGGGCCCGATTCCGGCGTCGCTGGGCGAGTTGCGCGCGCTGACGCTCCTGGCGCTGAGCGACAACCAGCTGAGCGGCGCGATCCCGGCGTCGCTGGGCGGGCTCGCCGAACTGGCGCTGCTCTCGCTGCGGGACAACCGCCTGACCGGCGCCATCCCGGCGGCCTTGGGCGGGTTGCGCAACCTGCTCGGCCTCTACCTGAACGGCAACCAGTTGACTGGCGCCATCCCGCCGGCGCTCGGTGACCTGGGTGGCTTGGAGTACCTCTCCCTCAACGACAACCAACTCGCCGGCCCCATCCCCGCCGGACTGGCGATGCCGGCCGGGCTGCAGTCCCTGCGACTGGCCGGCAATGCCGGCCTCACGGGCTGCGTGCCGCCGGCGCTGCGCGCCATCGTGTCGCACGACCTCGACGGCCTCGCCCTCCCCGACTGCGCGCCCTAGTCGCCACCGTCCGGCCCCGATCGCGTACCGTGTCCCCGGGCAGCGGTGACGCGTCGGAACCGAGGTGATCCGTGCGTAAGTGCGTCGTCTCCTTCTTATTCGCCGCGGTCGTCCTCGCCGCGGCGCTGCTCGCCGGCGTCGCGGCGGGGCCGGTCCGGGCTGCGCCTCCCACCTGCGAGAACGGCGTCGTCGTGCCCGAGCCCGAGGCCAACCGGGGCCTCGTCATCGACTGCGCCAACCTGCTCGCCGCCAAGACCCAGTTCAGCGCCCGCCGGCCGCTCAACTGGGGCGGCGACACGCCCATCGCCCGCTGGGACGGCGTCAGCCTGGGCGGCGACCCGCCGCGCGTCTGGAAGCTGCACCTGCGGTCGCGCGGGCTCACGGGTCGCGTCGCCCCGCACTTCGCCAACGTCCGCGAGCTGCGCGAACTGGGCCTCCACCACAACCGGCTGACGGGGCCCATCCCGCCCGAGCTCGGGTCGCTGCGCCATCTGGAGCGGCTGTGGCTCGACGGCAACGAACTCAGCGGGTCGATCCCGCCCGCGCTGGGGTCGCTGCGCAGCCTGCGCGAACTCTGGCTGCACGACAACCAACTCAGCGGCCGCATCCCGCCGGAGTTGGGCGCGCTGCCCGCCCTGGAGCGGCTGTGGCTCTTCCACAACCAGCTGACGGGGTCGATCCCGCCGGCGCTGGGATCGCTCTCCGGCCTGCGATCCCTGCTGCTGCACGAGAATCAGCTGACGGGCCGCATCCCGGCCGAGCTGGGGTCGCTGCGCGACGTGCGGCTGCTCTGGCTGAAGGACAACCAGCTGAGCGGCCGCATCCCGGCGGCGCTCGGGTCGCTGGACGAGGTCCTGGACCTCCTGCTCGAGCGCAACCAACTGCACGGCGCGATCCCCGCATCGTTCGCGGGCCTGCGCAGCCTCAAGCGGCTGCACCTCGACGACAACCAACTCACGGGTCCGATCCCCGCAGGGCTGGCCTCGCTCGCCGACCTGACGTCGCTGCGGCTGAGCGGCAATCCCGGTCTGACCGGCTGCGTCCCCCCGTCGCTGCGGGACGTCGGTCGGCATGACCTGGGGGAGGTCGGTCTGCCGGACTGCCCGCCCTAGCGTGCCATCCCGCGCCCGTTGGACGTGCCCAGCGCTCCCCTGCGATCCGGGCACCGCACCGCAGCCTCCACCCGCTGGTGCAGTGCTATCATCCCGCAGCGCGACGCCGACTGGACCGGACTGCCGACGGAGGAGCAGCGTGCCCGAGCAAATGTCGAACTATGCGGTTTGCTACGAGTGTCTGCGGATCTATCGGAGCGCTGTATTGCGGATCGCCCGTGAGCGTCTCCAGCGAGCTCACCCGAGTGACTGGTCGGAGGTTGTGAAGCGTCCCTTCCAGAGTACTTGGGACCAGATGGTCAGGAACGCCCACGAGAGGCGCGTCACCGGAGAAATCGGATCCGAGCTATCCGACAACCTCGACTACATCGGAGTGAGCCAGTTTCACTCTCTGTTCGAGCACAACTACGACGTGCTCTTTCCGTTGCCGTCCCAGGCGGCGGCTGACGACCGAACTCGCACTCAGCGACGGCAGGCCATCCTCTCGTGGGCCCGAGAGTGCCGGGCAATGCGGGATCCTATCGCCCACGACTCGGAGGCTGACCTCGAGTACGAAGACGCATTTCGGCTCGCGGATAGCGCGCGACGTATACTCGACCATCTGGGCACTGGTGCTGAGGAGAGTAGTACGAGACTCCGCGATCTAGCGAGGGAGCTGCAAGGCGCCCCGTTGGCCATTGAGGATGACCCGCCGCAGGCTAAACCGCCTCTCGACGGCTACCTGCCGGACGCGATCGCACCGCTGTTCTTCGGTCGTCAAGAAGAACTGGACGCGCTCAAGAACTGGCTCGACAACGACCGCGCCCGTGGATGGGCCTTGATGGGCGCAGGAGGCACAGGCAAGAGCGCGATCGCGTATGAGTTCGCCCGTCGTCTGCGCGAGGAGGCGCCGGAACCTTTCCACCTCGTTGTGTGGCTCAGCGCGAAGCGCCGGCGCTTCCTCGAGAGGGAAGTGGTCGAGATCCCGTCTCCCGATGTCACCGATCTTTCATCGGCGCTCGACTTCCTTCTACTCGTCTACGGAGAGTTCGAGCCTGACGCTGAGCGCGGAGAGGAACAGGCCGACCTCGCTCTACGGCTCCTCGACGAGTTCCCAGCTCTTGTTGTGCTAGATGACCTCGACTCACTAGAAGGCATGGCCGAGGATGCCATCGAGTTCTTCACAATCCAAGCGGCAACCACTCGATCGCGAGTCTTGATCACTTCGCGGCGGCAGCTATTCGGCTGGGGTGCGAGAACTACCGTCGTCCAAGGCTTCCGGGAGGATCCGGGTCGTGACTTCGTCCGCTCTCGCATTGACCTCTTCAGACTCGATCCGGCCGCGTTCTCGAAGACACACGTTGAGCGGATATTGAAGGTCACCGACGGCTCCCCACTGTTCATCGAGGATCTCCTGCGCCTGTGTGCGGTCGGGGTTCCGATCAGTCAAGCACTCCAACAGTGGACCAGCGAGGCGGAGACCGGTGGGCGAGACGTTCGCGCGTATGCACTCAAGCGCGAACTTGAGAAGCTAGGCGACGATGCTGCGGACACGATCGTCGCAGCGGCCGTGCCGGATCGCCCGGCCTCACTCGCTGAGTTGCGCGCCGTGACGGGCCTCCCGGAGGAGCGACTGCATGCTGCGGTCGCGCAACTGCAACAACTCTTCCTGATGCCGGCCCCCGGCATTATCCAGGGAGAAGAGCGCTTCGAGCTAAACACGAACACAAGATACCTCGTGCGTGCTGTCTGGGAGAACACAGATCAGCTGCGACGGGCCGAGAACGGGTTTCGATCGCTGTCCGACGAATCAGTGGTGTCCTCGAACCGGCAACGCAGGATCGACACGTATGTGATACAGGCTGTGGCTCTCGTCCGTCAGGACAGGCATGAGGACGCCGAGAGGACTCTCCTCGTGGGGCTAGGTGAGTACCCAAACGAGGTTGGTCTGCTCGCGCAGCTTGGTTGGGTCTATCGGCGATGGAAGCCAAAGCCGCGATTCGCAGACGCGCGTACCCAGTTCATCCGTTCTCATGAGTTGCGGTGCACCCAGGCGGAGATGTACCGGCACTGGTCGGAACTAGAAGTCGAGTCAGGCGAGTACGAAGCGGCGGCATGTGCCGCGGAAGTTGGCCTAGAGTTGATCCCAAACAACCAAACGCTTCAGTGCGCCGCAGGCCGCGCAAGAAGCCTGTTGGGGCGTCAGTTGGTGAGCGAACTACAGCCGGGAGCAGCGAATCAACTCTTGCGAGCACGTGACTATCTTCACGCAGCGATCAGAGATCCATCGGAGTTGCGGACTTCAGGGCACCGCAGAACTCAATCGTTCGCGTATCGGTCATTGATCCTCACTCTCCAGGAGTTCCTGCGATTTCGTGGTTACGACGGAGGGGCGCGCAACATGCCCCGAATACCTGAGCTTGCACGAGAAGCCCTCCGGTTGATGGAGCGGTGGTCGCGGGAACACCCAGATGACATAGGTGCCCAGATCACAAGAGATAGGTACGCGGCTCGGTTCGCAGAGGCCGCAGTTCAGCGCTAATAGCGGCGGCTGCGTAGGAACACGCCCGGCGCAAGGCGGTGCTGAGCGGGAGCGAGCCGGGCTAGAAGGACCCCCTACACGACCTCCGGCGCGACGACCCGCACGAAGACCTCGTTGGCGAGGCGACGGCCGCGGCGGGTGAGCCGCAGGCGGCCCGCCGACCGCTCCAGCAGGCCCGATTGCTCGCCCCAGCGCAGGCCCGGCTCGACGACGGCCCAGCCGTCGCCGTAGCGCGAGCGCAGGGCCGGCTCGTCGATGCCGGCGTTGAGGCGCAGGCCCAGCACGGCCGCATCGACCGCCGCCGTGGCCGGGTCGACCGTCTCCTCGGAGACGACCGCCGCGCGCGCGTCCGCATCCCCCTCGGCCAGCGCGGCGACGTAGCGCATCGGGCTGCGCTCGACGGCGTAGCGCACGCCGTCGACGAAGCCGTGCGCGCCCGGCCCCACGCCCACGTAGTCGCCCTGCCGCCAGTAGACGAGGTTGTGCCGGCACGACCGATCCCGCCCCGCCCCAGCGGCCCGCGCCCAGTTGCTGATCTCGTACTGGCGGTAGCCCAGCGCCGACAGCCGCTCCTCGGTCCACTCCGAGATCGCCGCCACCACGTCGGGGTCGGCCTCGGTCACCCGGCCCTCGGCGACGCGCTGCGCCAGCGGCGTCCCCTCCTCGACGGTCAGCCCGTAGCACGACAGGTGGTCGGGGCCCCACGACGCGACCCCCTCCAGGCTGCGCCGCCACGCGTCGGGCGACTGCCCCGGCAGTCCGAAGATGAGGTCGCAGTTGATGTTGTCGAAGCCCGCCGCCCGCGCCGTCTCGAAGGCCCAGCGGGCGCGCTCGGCGTCGTGCAGGCGGTCGAGGAAGGCCAGTTCGCCCGGGTCGAGCGACTGTACGCCCATCGACAGCCGGTTCACGCCCGCCGCCCGGTACGCCGCGAGCCGATCCGGCCGCACCGACTCCGGGTTCGCCTCCAGCGTGATCTCGGCGCCGTCGTCGAGCGCGTAGCCGTCGCGGATGGCGTCGAGGATGCGCCCGATCGACGCGCCGTCCAGCAGGCTGGGCGTGCCCCCGCCGATGAACACCGTCGGCACGGGCCGCCCGGCGACGGCCGCCGCCCAGCCGCGCAGCTCCGTCAGCAGCGCCGACTCCCAGGCCGGGATCGCCTCCTCCATACCCGCGTACGAGTTGAAGTCGCAGTAGGTGCACTTGACCGTGCAGAACGGCACGTGCACGTACACGCTCACGGGCGCGGGGGCGGTCGTGGTGTCGGAGGCGGAGATCACGCACCCAGTGTAGGTCGTCAGTGTATCCGCGACGCCGCCCGCGCCCGCGTGCGCCGCGCCGCGCGTTGATCGCGATCGGGGCCCGTGGCACAGTGGCCCGGCGCCGCGGATCAATCGCGACGCCCAATCGGCCGGCTACACAGCCGGCCAATAGATGAGGTGAGGGCGTGCTCAAGACGCACAACTGCGGCGACCTGCGCGTGCGGGACGTCGGCGAGCAGGTGACGCTGGCCGGCTGGGTGCACCGCCGCCGCGACCACGGCGGCGTCACCTTCATCGACCTGCGCGACCGCGCCGGCGTGGTGCAGATCGTCTTCCGGCCCGACGCCGCCGGCGCCGACCCCTCGCTCGCCGCCCTGCCCGGCGTGCGCGGCGAGTACGTCCTGCGCGTCACGGGCGACATCGTCGAGCGCGCCGAGCAGACCAAGAACCCCAACCTCGGCAGCGGCGACGTCGAGGTCCAGGCCGCCACGCTCGAGATCCTCAACGAGGCCAAGACGCCGCCCTTCGCGATCGCGGACGACGTGGAGGTCGATGAGATCGTGCGGCTGCAATACCGCTACGTCGACCTGCGGCGCCCCGCCATGGTGCGCGCCATCGAGATGCGCCACGGCGTGAACCAGTACATCCGCAACTTCATGACGGGTCGCGGCTTCAGCGAGGTCGAGACGCCGATCATGGTCGCGGCCACGCCCGAGGGCGCGCGCGACTATCTGGTCCCCAGCCGGCTGCGTCCGGGCGCCTTCTACGCGCTGCCGCAGTCGCCGCAGCAACTCAAGCAACTGCTGATGGTGGCCGGGCTGGAGCGCTACTTCCAGATCGCGCGCTGCTTCCGCGACGAGGACCTGCGCGCCGACCGCCAGCCCGAGTTCACCCAGCTCGACATCGAGGTCTCGTTCGTCGAGGAGGACGACATCCTCACGATGCTGGAGGAGCTGTTCCACGGGCTCAGCCGCAGCCTGCGCACCGACCTGCGCATCCCCACGCCGTTCCCCCGCCTGACCTACGCCGACGTGATGGAGCGCTTCGGCAGCGACAAGCCCGACCTGCGCTACGGCCTCGAACTCGCCGACTGCTCCGACCTCGTCCGCGACAGCGCCTTCGGCGTCTTCCGCGCGACCGTCGAGGCGGGGGGGCGCGTGCGCGCCGTCGTCATGCCCGGGGGCGCGTCGCTCTCGCGCAAGCAAGTCGACGAGTTCACCGACCTCGCCAAGACGATGGGCGCCAAGGGGCTGGTTTCGATCCAGTTCACGGCCCCGCCGCCCGACGCGACCGAGGACGACGTGCGCTCGCCGGTGCTCCGGCACCTGGGCATCGAGACCGCCCGCGCCATCGGCGTCCGCTGCGACGCCAAGTCGGGCGACCTCGTGCTCATCGCCGCCGGCCCCGACGGCGTCGTCAACACGGTGCTCGACGGCCTGCGCCGCGACATCGCGCGCCGCCTCGACCTGGCCGACCCGCAGATCCTGCAGTTCGCCTTCGTCACCGACTTCCCCATGTTCGAGTGGGACGCCGACGGCCGTCGCTGGGACGCCCTGCACCACCCCTTCACGGCGCCGCACCTGGACGACGTCGCCCTGCTCGACAGCGACCCGGGGCGGGCACGCGCCCGCGCCTACGACCTCATCGCCAGCGGCTACGAGTTGGGCTCGGGGTCCATCCGCATCCACCAGCGCGCGCTGCAGTCGCGCATCTTCGGCCTGCTGGGCATCGGCCCGGACGAGCAGGAGGCGCGCTTCGGCCACCTGCTGCGCGCCTTCGAGTACGGGGCGCCGCCGCACGGGGGCTTCGCGGTCGGCCTCGACCGGGTCGTCATGCTGCTGATGGGCGTCGAGAACATCCGCGAGGTCATCGCCTTCCCGAAGACTCAGTCGGCCACCGACCCACTGACGGGCGCCCCCTCGCCCGTGGCCGCGGAGCAGCT
This sequence comes from Dehalococcoidia bacterium, assembly GCA_965209205.1. GTDB lineage: Bacteria > Chloroflexota > Dehalococcoidia > Bin125 > Bin125 > TK10-74A. The sequence goes on along the minus strand of CBDBQC010000004.1, from coordinate 878,767 downwards.
CGACGAGTTGGGCATCCGCCTGGCCGTCCCCCCGTCGTGATGAGTGGCGGCGGGGACGGTCCGGCTTTTGACAGGACGATCGCGTCCACGTAACCTCCTGATGCGGCCAAAACTTCGCCGCACATGCGACTGTTCCCACTATGGGGCCTTGGGGGGCCGGATTGGCCCTCCCTCTTTTTCTGAGCGTTCTCAACATGCCTCTGAAGACGGCGGTGTTCGTCGACGGCGCGAATTTCCGCGTGAACCTCCGAGACTTCGGATTCACGTCGACCTCTGCTTCAGGCGCTCACCCATACAGGCTCGAAGAGCGCCACTTCAACTGGCGGACGTTCTACCGTGGAGTGCTCGCCAAGTTCGACCAGGCGACGGGCTGGGAGCACCAACTCATTCGAGTGCACTGGTACGGTGCCGCCAGTATCTCTCCCTGGCTCTCGTCCGAGCAGCTGAGGCTCCGTCTGGCCCAGGAGGTGGTGGGTCGGCATCCTGAAATCACTGGGCTGACGCCCCAGAAGGTCGTTGACCTTGCACGGAGGTGGTACAGGAACGAGCGAGACTACTTCGAGCGGCTGCGGGAGGATGTCTTTGAGAATATCCAACGGAGAACGGATTTCCTGGAGTTCAGGTACGTCGGCCAATACCAAGTGCACCCACTGCGAGAATATCGCATCACTCAGCGACCCGATGGGCGACTAAACTACTTGGGAACTCAGGTCGGAGAGAAGGGTGTCGATACAGGCATCGCCGTGGACATGATCGCCAAGATGCCCAACTACGACGCGGCCATCCTCGTCAGCGGCGATGCCGACTTCCTGCCGGTGGTGGGGTATTTGAAGGACAACCTCAAGTACGTCTACCAATTCTCGGTCGCCAGGGGAGTTCCTCCCTCGATCCGATATCTCTCTCCCTACCTCCGGGGCAAGGTCGACTGCTTCGCGTCGTACGATGAGGTGGAACTGCTGCGCGACCACCTCGATCGGTCCAGCGGAATTCCACCGGCAATCCTTCACGCCATCGACGCACGAATCGCGGAACTGGCCTCCTAGGCATCCGCGTGCGCCCTGGGGGGATGATCCACAGTCTGCGCCCCTGCGAGAGGAGACGCCGTGACCTCCCCGATCAGCGAGATCATCTTCGAGGTCAGCGAGGACGAGGTCGATGGCGGCTACTCCGCCAGCGCCTTGGGCTACGGCATCCACACCCAGGGCGAGACCATCGACGAGGTGCGCGCCAACGTCCGCGAGGCCGTCGATTGCTACTTCGACGAGACGATGCTCCGGCCTGCGGGGATCCGCCTCCTCCCCACGCGGCGTGGCTGACGCCGCCCAGCGACCGCCACGCCCCCAATCCGACCGCGCCGTCCGCCCGTACCCTCCTCATGAGTGCCCGCCCCCACGGCGACCACTGCTCCCACCAGCACGAGATGCGGTGATAACCTGCCCCCGACGACGGCGGACGGGGCCCACGAACGAGTGAGGATCAATGCTCGCCTTGCTGACCCACCCCACCACCTTGACCACCCGGACTGGCCTGGCTCTCGCGCGCTGGGCCGTCGTGCTGCTGCTCATCACGGGCGCGGCGCTGGCGCTGACGGCCTGCGGCGGCGGCGATGACGAGTCGGACGACAGCACCGCCCGCGCCACCTCGGCCACGCGCGGCGATCGCGATGCCGACGCCGGCGCGCAGGCCGACGCCGGCGACGCCGGCGACCAGGGCCAGAGCCAGAGCGCCGGCCAAAGCCAGGCCCAGGCCCAGGCCGAGCCGCAGGAGCGTCCGACCCCGGCCAGCGCCGGCCCGTCGGGCAACGACCTGCGCCTCGCCTTCTCCTCGCCCCTGACGCTCGACCCGGCGCTCACGACCAGCGTCTCCTCGGCCCGCTTCGTCGTCGAGATCTTCGGCGGGTTGCTCAGCCTCGACCCCGACCTGCAGCTGATCCCCGACCTCGCCGAGGCGCTGCCCGCGCTCACCCAGAACGACGACGGCACCGTCACCTACACCTTCAACCTGCGCCGCGACGCCCTCTTCCACAACGGCCGCCGCGTGCAGGCCGACGACGTGAAGTGGAGCATCGAGCGCCACGCCGCGCCCGACACGTTCTCCCCCGTCGCGCCCGACTTCCTCAACGACATCGTGGGCGCCGTGGACTACATGCGCGGCCGCGCCGACGAGATCAGCGGCATCGAGGTGATCGACGACAACACCATCCAGATCACCATCGATTCGCCCAAGCCCTACTTCCTCTTCAAGCTCACCTACCCCACCGCCTTCGTCGTCGACCGCCAGCAGGTCGAAAACGACCCCCGCAACTGGGCCTCGAACCCCAACGGCACCGGGCCCTTCGAGCTGGTCGAGTGGAACCTGGGCGAGGGCCTGATCCTCGAGCGCTGGGACCGCTACCACCTGGAGCCCGCGCTGGTCGACCGCGTGATCGTGCGCTTCGCCGGCGGCGGCCTGACCCAGTACGAGAACAACGAGGTCGATATCGCCGACATCGGCACCAACGACATCGAGCGCGCGCGCGACCCCAATTCGGACCTCAACGCCGAGTTCGTCAGCCGCAACGAGCTGTCGGTCTTCTACATCGGCTTCAACACCCAGCAGCCCCCCTTCGACGACCGCGACGTGCGCCGCGCCCTGTCCATGGCGATCGACAAGCAGACCATCGCCGAGGTCGTGCTGCAGTCCATCGCGCCCGTCGCGCACGGCATCATCCCGCCGGGGCTTGCCGCCTTCGACGAGAGCTTCGGCGGGCTCCCCTTCGACCCGGAACTGGCCAAGGAGCTGCTCGACAACTCCTCCTACGCCGGCACGGCCTTCCTGGAGAACATCCGCGTCACCGTCCCCGGGGCGGGCGCGACGCCCGGCAACGTCATCGTCGCCATCCAGGACATGTGGAGCACGAACCTGGGCCTGCAGGTCGAGATCCAGCAGGTCGAGGCGGCCAACTTCTTCTCCGAGCTCGACCAGGGCCTCTACCAGGCCTTCAGCCTGGGCTGGATCCTCGACTACCCGGACCCGGAGAACATCGTCGACCTGCTCTTCCACTCCGCCTCGCTGCAGAACAACCCGGCCTACCAGAGCGATGAACTGGACGCCCTCGTCGAGGAGGCGCGCGGCGAACTCGACCCCGAGCGCCGGATCGCGCTGTACCGCGAGGCCGAGCGCGTGATCATCGAGGACGCGCCCTGGGCGCCGCTGTTCTTCGGCACCACCAACCAGGTCATCAAGCCCTACGTGACCGGCTACGTCCCGCCGCGATCGATCATTCCGCACCTGCGGTACATCGGACTGGGGCAATAGCGCCGGCGTCCGGCGGGCGTCCCGCCCGCCCGCCGGACCCACGACGCGGCGGGAGGGTGACGGCGCATGAGTTCCAGCCTCTGGGCGTTCATCGCCCGCCGCATCGCCATCGCGCCCATCACGCTCTTCGCGGTGCTGCTCGTCACCTTCGCGCTCACCCAGGTCGCCCCCGGCGACCCCGTGCGCATCATCACCGGCCAGCGCACGCCCGACCCCGAGCGGGCCGAGTTGATCCGCGAGGAGTTCGGGCTCAACGGCTCCTTCGCGGAGCGCTTCGGCAACTACGTCGTCGGCTTCGTGCAGGGCGACCTGGGACTCTCGTACTTCAACCGCAGCCCCCAGCGCACGGTCCAGGAGTTGCTGGGCGAGCGCATCTGGGTGTCCGCCCAGCTGGGCCTCATCTCCCTGGCCCTGACCTACCTGCTGGGCATCCCGCTGGGCGTCTACGCCGCCCTGCACCGCGGCGACTGGAAGGACCCCGGCCTGATCGGCGGGCTGATGGTCTTCAGCGCCATCCCCTCACTGGTCTTCTTGCCGCTGTTCGCCTGGCTGCTCGTCTTCCAGCTCGACGCCGTCTTCCTATTCTTCGGCTTCGACATCCCCGCCGTCTGGGTGCCGGGCGACCCCGCCTCGTACTTCATCCCCGTGGTCGTGCTCACCCTGCCCGGGCTGGCCGGGATGGCCCGCTTCGTGCGCGTCAGCGTGCTCACCGTGATCGATGAGGACTACGTGCGCACCGCCCGCGCCAAGGGGCTGGGCCAGCGCGCCGTCGTCTACGGGCACGTGCTGCGAAACGCGCTGCTGCCCCTTTCCACCGTGATGGGGCTCAGCATCGTCGGCGTCGTCGGCGGCGCGATCATCGTCGAGACGCTCTACGGCGTGCCCGGCATCGGCGCCTTCATCTTCCAGTCGGTGCTGCAGCGCGACTTCAACGTGCTGCTCGGCTTCACGATGCTCGTCGCGACGCTGCTGGTCGTCTCCAACCTCATCGTCGATATCTGCTACGTCTTCATCGACCCCCGCATCCGCTACACCCGGCGAGCCGCATGACCGCCCGCGAGACGACCGCCCGCTCGCGCCGCAGCGGCGCCCAGGCCGGCCTCGACCGCGTCCGGTCCGAGTCGCCCTGGCGTCGCGCGCTGCGCTCCTTGCTCAAGAAGCGCGTCGCCGTCGCCGCCTTGCTGGCCATCGTCGTCATCTACGGCGCCGGGACCTACACCTTCCTCGAAGCCGTCGGCCTGCCCACCGGCCTGCAGGACCCGACCAAGACCAACCTCACCCTGCGGCGCCCCACCCGCGAGGGCGAAGTGCTGGGCGACTTCGTCGCCCGCCACGGCGTCTCCGTCGAGATCGTCGCCCGGCTCAACCCGGAGGTCGCCGACGAGGCCGGCCCTCTCACCGACGCCAGCCTCCTGCCCGCCGGCACGCAGCTCGTCCTCCAACTCGACGCCGCGCTGCAGGGGCCGTCGGCCGAGCACTGGTTCGGCACCGACCGCACCGGCCGCGACCTGTTCAGCCAGACCCTCTTCTCGGCTCGCACCACGATCGTGATGACGATCATCGTGTTCCTGCTCGGCAGCCTCTTCATGGGCCTGGGCCTGGGCCTGCTGGCGGGCTATGCCGGCGGCTGGGTCGACCAGGTGATCATGCGCGTCGGCGACGTCATCCTCGGCATCCCCGGCCTGCTGGTCCTGATCGTCGTCAGTTCCGCCTTCCGCGAACGCTGGACCGACGCCTTCACCGACATCGACGCCTTCTTCGGCGGCAGCTTCTTCATCGACCAGGGCGTCGACCACATCACACTGCTGGTCGTCGCGCTCACCTTCTTCGGCTGGGTCGACACCGCCCGCTTCGTGCGCGCCCAGACGCTCTCCCTGCGCGAGGCCGACTTCATCCTGGCGGCCGAGTCGATCGGCGCGCGCACGCCGCGCATCCTCGTGCGCCACCTCTTCCCGGGCATCCTGCCCTGGATCATCGTGGGGCTCTCGGCGACCTTCGCGGGCGTGGCCGGCGCCGAGGTCGTGCTGACCTTCCTGGGCATCGGCATCCAGCCGCCCACGGCCTCCTTCGGCGCGATGATCGCCGACGCCGGCGGCATCCGCACCTTCAGCCTCCACCCGCACCTGCTGCTCGTCCCCGGCGTCACCGTCGCGGTCATCATCTTCGCGTTCAACCTGCTGGGCGACGCCGTCAACGACGTCGTCAACCCCCGCGGCCGCTGAAGCCGCGGGGCCGCCGACCTTCGGCCTACGCGCGCCGCGCCCGGCCGGACCGGACCGGTTGATATGCCGGGCCGGGCCCGTTGATATACTGAGTCGCGCCGGGGGGCGCCGAGCGGCGCCGCCGGCCACCCAGCCCGCACGACGCCAGTCGCACCCCTCCGGCCGCACGACGCCGGCCGCATACCGCCAGCCGAACCGAGTAAGCGCACACCGCATGTCCCACGCCGCATGAAAGTCACCAGCGAACGCATCCCCGAGTCCCAGATCGTCCTCGATATCGAGCTCGACGATGAGCGCGTGACCCGGTCGCTCAACCAGGCCGCGCGGCGGCTCTCGCAGCGCTACCGCATCCCCGGCTTCCGCAAGGGCAAGGCCCCCCGCGTCGTCGTCGAGCAGACCCTCGGCGCCGACGCCGTCTTCGAAGAGGCCATCGACCGCATGGTCCCCGAGGCCTACGAGTGGGCCATCAAGGACCAGGGCATCGAGCCCATCGGCCCGCCCGAGGTCGAATCCATCGATCGCGACCCCGTCCGCGTCCGCGCCCGCGTGCCCATGCCCCCCGAGATCGACCTCGGCCCCTACCGGGAGATCGCCCTCGTCGAGGAGCCCGCCAGCGTCAGCGAGGAGGATGTCGAGAACGCCGTCCTCGAAGTGCGTCGCCAGCACGCCATCATCGAGCCCGTCGACCGCCCGGCCGCCGTCAACGACCGCCTCAAGGCCGACGTCCACGCCACGATCGACGGGCAGCAGGTGCTCGACCAGAACGACGCCGAGTTCCACCTGCGCGAGGGCATGGTGATCGGCATCCCCGGCGTCGTCGATGCGCTGATCGGCCTGCCCGTCGGCGAGCACCGCTTCACCGTGGACGCCCCGGACGACTGGGACGACGAGGACGTCGCGGGCCGAACGACCGTCTTCACGGTCAATATCAAGGAGATCAAGCAGGAGATCCTGCCCGACGCCGACGACGCCCTCGCCAGCGAGGCGGGCGACTTCGAGACCTTCGCCGGCCTGCGCTACCGCCTGGAGGAGGACCTGCGCAGCGGCGCAGAGAAGCGCACGCGCGAGGAGCACCACGCCGCGCTGATGCAGGCCGTCATCGACGGCGCCACCATCGAGTTCCCGCCGCTGCTCGTCCAGCACCAGATCAATCACATGCTGCAGGAGATCGCCCAGAGCACCGGCCAGGATCCGCAGGAGTTCCTGCGCGGCCAGGACGAGCGCGCCCAGCAGATGCGCGAGCACCTGCGCGAGGAGGCCGGCGAGCGCGTGCGCAGCAGCCTCGTGATGGAGCACCTCGCCGAGGCCGAGTCGATAGAGGTCGGCGACGCCGACATCGACGCCGAGCTGGCCCGCGTCGCCGGTGACGGCCCCCAGGCCGAGCAGGTCCGCGAGATGCTCGACACCCCCGACGGCCGCAGCATGATGCGCCGCAACCTGACCAACACGCGCGTCATGGATCGCCTCAGCGAGATCGCGCGCGACAACGCCCTCGCCGCGCAGCCCGACGCGGACGCCGGCGAGGACGTGGAAGCCAGCGAAGGCGCTGAAGCGACCGAGACCACGGCAGACGTGGACCCAGCCGAAGCCGCTGAGTCCTCTCAAGCGACCGAAGATCCCGCCTCTGCGGCGGAGGCCGCAGAAGCGCCCGCTAGCGCCGGCGCCGAGTAAGCTGACCGGTGCGGACCGCCCGGTACGCTCGGCCCGGTACACTGAAGACAGCCCGCCGCCCCGCAGCGTGGCCGGCGGCAAGGAGGCCCGATGTCCCTGGTCAACCCCGCCGCGATCGTCCCCATGGTCGTCGAGACCACCAACCGCGGCGAACGCGCCTATGACATCTACTCACTGCTGTTGCGTGAGCGCATCATCTTCCTCGGCACCCCCATCGACGACCAGGTGGCCAACGTCATCGTGGCGCAGCTCCTCTACCTCGATCGCGAGGACTCCGAGCGCGACATCCAGCTCTATATCCACTCCCCGGGCGGCTCCATCACCGCCGGCCTCGCCATCTACGACACCATGCAGATCATCTCGGCCAACGTGTCGACGATCTGCGTCGGCATGGCCGCCTCGTTTGGCACCGTCGTCCTCTCGGCCGGCGCGCCCGGCAAGCGCTACGCCCTGCCCAACGCCACGGTGCACATGCACCAGGCCCTGGGCGGCGCGCGCGGGCAGGCCTCGGACATCGAGATCGCGGCCCGCGAGATCCTGCGCGAGAACGAGATCATCCGCAACATCCTGGCCAAGCACACCGGGCAGCCGCTCGACATCATCAAGCGGGACACCGACCGCGACTTTTATCTGGATGCCGAGCAGGCCAAGGAGTACGGCCTGATCGACGAGATCCTCGGCGGGTCCGGCGCCGCCGCGGCCGCCGCCGCGGCCTCCTGACGGGCCGCAGTCCACGCGGCGGGCCCCGCCCCCGCCGCCCCCACCGGCGCCGCGGAGACCGGGCCGGCGGTGATACGGGAGGAGCGCGCAGTGCCGAACAATCGAGGCAGCAACCGGGCGCAGTATCACTGCTCGTTCTGCGGCAAGAACCAGGACCAGGTCAAGCGCCTCATCGCCGGCCCCGGCGCCGTCTACATCTGCGACGAGTGCGTCGACCTCTGCCGCGAGATCATCGCCGAGGAGGCCGGCTCCTCGACGGCCGGCGCCCGCGCCAAGGCCGGACAGCCCGGCGGCGACACTTCCCTCCCGCCGCAGGAGATCTTCCGCCGTCTCGACGAGTATGTGATCGGCCAGGAGGACGCCAAGAAGGTGCTCGCCGTCGCCGTCTACAACCACTACAAGCGCATCAACGCCGACCCCGACGCCCTCGACGACGTGGAGCTCGAGAAGAGCAACATCCTGCTCGTCGGGCCCACCGGCTCGGGCAAGACCCTGCTCGCCCGCACGCTCGCCAAGATCCTCGACGTGCCCTTCTCCATCGCCGACGCCACCGCCCTCACGGAGGCCGGCTATGTCGGCGAGGACGTCGAGAACATCCTCCTGCACCTCATCCAGTCTGCCGACTTCGACGTCGCCCGCGCCGAGCGCGGCATCATCTACATCGACGAGATCGACAAGGTCGCCCGCAAGTCCGACAACCCCTCGATCACCCGCGATGTCTCGGGCGAGGGCGTCCAGCAGGCGCTGCTCAAGATCATCGAGGGCACCATCGCCTCCGTGCCGCCCCAGGGCGGCCGCAAGCACCCGCACCAGGACTTCATCCAGATCAACACCTCGAAGGTGCTGTTCATCTGCGGCGGCGCCTTCGAGGGGCTCGAAGACATGATCGAGCGGCGCGTCAGCCACGGCCGGCGCAACCTCGGCTTCGGCGCGACCCCCCGCACGATCGACGACGCCAACTCGCTGCTGCACGACCTCAGCCACGACGACCTGCTCAAGTTCGGCCTCATCCCCGAGTTCGTCGGCCGGCTGCCGCTCGTCGTCGGCCTCGACGCCCTCGACGCCGACTCCATGGTTCGCATCCTCACCGAGCCCAAGAACGCCCTCGTGCGCCAGTTCGAGCAGTTCTTCTCGATGGACGACACGCGGCTCGAGTTCACGCCCGAGGCGCTGCAGGCCGTCGCCGAAACGGCCCTGGCCGAGAAGACCGGCGCGCGCGGGTTGCGCACCGTCATCGAGGACCTCCTGCTCGACGTCATGTTCCACATCCCCAGCCAGCCCGGCGTCAGCAAGTGCGTCGTGACGGAGGAGGCCGTGCGCGAGCGCCGCCGCCCCAACCTCCTGGCCGAGTCGGGCGCCCGCATCGAGTACGGCGACTTCCCCGCCCCCGTGCGCGCCGTCAAGGCCGAGATAGACGTCGCGCCGGAGCTGGAGCAGGAGAGCGCATGACCTCCCGCCGCCCGCACCCCCGCTAGCGTGTTCCCGTGCCGCCCGGGCGACAGCCGCTCGACCAACTGCTCGTCGCGCGCGGCCTCGCCGCCGACCGCGTACAGGCCCGCGCCCTGATCATGGCCGGCCGCGTCAGCGGTCGCGGCCGCCGCTACACCAAGCCCGGCCTGCGCCTCCCGCCCGCGACCGACCTGCGCGTGCGCGCCGCCGCCCCCTACGTCTCGCGCGGCGGGGAGAAGCTCGCCGCCGCGCTCGACGCCTGGCCGATCGACGTTGACGGCCGCGTCTGCCTCGACGTCGGGGCGAGCACGGGCGGCTTCAGCGACTGCCTGCGCCGGCGCGGCGCCGCCCGCGTCTACGCCGTCGACGTCGGCTACGGCCAGCTCGCCGCGCCCCTCCGCGACGACCCCGGCATCGTCGTCATGGAGCGCACCCACGTCCGCGACCTCCCGCCCCTCGAGCCGCCTCCCAGCCTCATCGCCGTCGACGTCTCGTTCCTCTCCGCGCGCGCCGCGCTGGCCGCCGCCGCCGAGCGCGCCGCGCCCGGCGCCGACGCCGTCGTGCTCGTCAAGCCGCAGTTCGAGCTGCCCCGCGACGACGTCGACGAGCGCGGCGTCGTCGGCGATCCGTCGCGGCGCGCCGCCGCCGTCGGCTTGCTGCTGGCCTGGGCCCGCGCGCGCGGCTGGCGTCGCGGCGGCGTCGTCGCCTCGCCGCTGCGCGGCCCGGCCGGCAATCGCGAGTTCCTCTGCTGGCTGCGCGCGCCCGGTCCGGACGGCGCGCTATGACCGACGCCACGCCCCCGGCCGGGCCAAGCCGCGCACTGCGCAAGGTGGGCATCTACCACCACCCCCAGCTCAAGGCCGCCCGCGACTTCTCGGCCGAACTGCGCGACCGCTTCCGCCCCCACGTCGGCGAGGTCTGGCTCTCCTCGGCCTGGGACCCCGAGCGCTCCACCCGCGACCTGCCCGGCACCGACCTGCTGGTCAGCGTCGGCGGCGACGGCACGGTGTTGCGCGCCGCCCGCGCCGTCGTGCCCAATCCCACGCGCATCCTCGGCGTCGACATGGGCCGCCTCGCCTTCCTCACCGAGGTCACGCCCCAGGGCCTGCGCGACCGCTTCGACGCCCTGCTCGCCGGCGCCTATCGCGTCGAGGAGCGCGCCATGCTCGACGTCACGTTCCACAACGCCCCCGAGGCCGAGGCCAACGCCCCGCGCCACGCCCTCAACGACGTCATCCTGGGACGCACCGGACTGGGCCGCCCCGTCTACCTCAACGTCGAGGTGAACGGCGCGCTGATCGGCGTCATCCGCGCCGACGCGGTGGTCGTCGCCACCGCGACGGGCAGCACCGGTTACTCGCTCTCCGCCGGCGGCCCCATCCTCGACCCCGCCGCGCGCAGCATCGTCGTCACGCCGGTGGCGCCCCACCTCGCCGCCGCCGCGCCGCTGGTCGTGCCGCACGACTCGATCGTCGTCCTCAGCCCCGGCGAGAGCGGGGGTGTCGCCTTCAGCGTCGATGGCCAGGGCCAGTTCGACGCCCAGCCCGGCAGCCGCGTGGAAGTCCGCCGCAGCCGCCACGTCGCCCGCCTGATCCGCTTCGACGAGCAGCCCTTCTTCGCCCAGCTGGGCCGCCGCCTGACCTGGCTCGACGAGCGGCGGCTGGCCGGCGTCGCCGACCCGGCGTCCGGCGGCGGCGCGCCGTCGGAGCGATAGCCCGGTCGCACCAGCCCCGTCGCGATGGCCCCGCCGCGATGGCAATTTCACGTTCCACGGCTACGATCGAGCCTTGCGCTCCGGTACGATAGAGGTTCCCTCCCGCCCGGCGTCCCGGAGCCGAACCCGCACCGGTGTCGTATTCCGATCGAGGGAGCATGATGATGGCCCAGCCGCCGCCCCTGACCCGCGGCCCCGACACCCCGCCCGCGCCCGCCCTCTGGGTCGAACCCGCGCGCCTCGGCGATGCGCCCGCCATCCAGCGCCTCATCCAGTACTGGGCCGACGAGACCGGCGACGTGCTGCCCCGCAGCGAGGGCGAGATCTACGGCACCCTGCGCGACTTCATGGTCGTGCGCGACGGCGACCGCGTGCTGGCGGCCGGCGCGCTGCACATCGAGTGGAAGGATCTGGCCGAGGTCAAGTCGCTCGTCGTCGACCCGGGGCAGCAGGGCCGCGGCCTCGGCCGCCTGATCGTCGAGGCGCTGCTCCAGGAGGCGCGCCGGCTGGGCCTGCGCACGGTCTTCGCTCTCACCACGACGCCCGCCTTCTTCGAGCGCGTCGGCTTCCGCCAGGCCGCCATCTCCTCGTTCCCGCGCAAGGTCTGGAACGAGTGCTTCCGCTGCCCCAAGTACGCCAACTGCGACGAAGTCGCCCTCTCCATCGACCTGGGCCCGGCCGCCAGCGCCACGTCCGGCGCGTCGGCCAGCACGGCGGCTGTCGCGCCGGCCACGGCGCCGGCCGTCGCTGCAGAGCGTTCCCCCGCGTGAGCGACCCCCTCCCGCCCGGCTTCGCCCCCCTCCACGAGGAGACCATCGCCAGCGAGCGCCTGTACGAGGGTCGCATCGTCAGCGTCCGCCGCGACACCCAGCGCCTCGCCGACGGCCGCCGCGCCACCCGCGAGGTCGTCGAGCATGCCGCGGCCGTGGTCATCCTCGCCTTCGACGACGAGGGCCGCATCGCCTTCGTGCGGCAGTGGCGCTCCCCCGCCGGGGGGCCGCTGCTGGAACTTCCCGCGGGCGGCGTCGAGGCCGGCGAGGCGCCCGAGGTCTGCGCCGCCCGCGAACTCCAGGAGGAGGCCGGACTCAAGCCGGGCACGCTGGAGCCGCTGCCGCGCTTCTACGTCGCGCCGGGCTGGGCCACCGAGTACTTGTACGGCTTCCTCGCCCGCGACTGCGAGCCCTCGCAGCTGCCCGCCGACGCCGACGAGCGCCTGCTCGTCGAGTACTACACCCTGGGCGAGGCCATGGACCTCGTCGCCGCCGGCGAGATCGAGGACGCGAAGAGCATCGTTTGCCTGCAGGCCGTCGCGCTGCGGGCCGTCGGCGCGCTGGGCGCGAAGGTCATCCGCTTCTACGCAGGGGAGTAGCCGTCGTGGGTGGCACGCTGTCCGCAGAGTTGCCCGAGTAGCCATGGGCAGCAGTCCGGCCTCGTGCGCTCGTTGCCGCGCGTCGGGTATGATTGGCCCATGACCACACGCACCGACTATCACACCGAAACCGCGCGCGAGTTCCTCATCAAGGGTCGCGCCCACCTCGCCGAGGGAGATCTGCTGCAGGCCTCGGAGAAGGGATGGGGCGCGGCCGCTCAGATGGTCAAGGCCGTCGCGGAAACGCGCGGCTGGCAGCACAGCACCCACGGCGACCTGTACCGCGCCGTCGACCGCTTGGCGGACGAATCGCCCGGCCAGCCTCTGCGGCTTCTGTTCCGCTCGGCCAGCGCGCTGCACCAGAACTTCTACGAGGGTGACATGCCCGTGAAGACCGTCGCCGACGGGCTCGGTGACATGGATGATTTCGTCAGCCGGCTACAGGCCGTCATCGACTGAGCCGTTCCGTAGCTCCCCTCCGGTCCCCCCTCTCCATCGCTTCAGATGGAGAGGGGGCCAGGGGGTGAGGTTCCCCCCGCCCGACGACCCCCCAGATAGCCGGCAAATTGAACGGCCCAGACCCCCGGTGTACGATCGCCCCTGCCCACGCCCGGCCCGCTGCGGCCGGGCCCCTGCGACGGGAGAGGTCCGAGTGCTCCAACACGACGTCTTGATCGTCGGGTCCGGTCTCGCCGGGATGCGCGCCGCGCTCGAAGTCTCCGCGGACCCCGGCATCGACGTCGCCATCCTCACCAAGGTGCACCCCCTGCGCTCCCACTCCGGCGCCGCCCAGGGCGGCATCGCCGCCTCGCTCGGCAACTCCTCCGACGACGACTCGTGGGAGCTGCACATGTACGACACCGTCAAGGGCGGCGACTTCCTCGTCGACCAGAACGCGGCCGAGATCCTGGGCCGCGAGGCGCCGGAGAACATCTTCGAGCTCGAGCACATGGGCTGCGCCTTCTCCCGCATGGACGACGGCCGCATCGCGCAGCGGCGCTTCGGCGGCCACACCGCCCCGCGCGCCGTCTACGCCGCCGATCGCACCGGCCACGCCCTGCTCACCGTGCTCTTCGAGCAGTTGCTGAAGCGCGGCGTCAAGGTCTACAGCGAGTGGTACGCCCTCGACCTCGTGATCCGCGACAACGCCTGCCAGGGCCTCGTCGCCTACGATATCCTCAGCGGGCAGATCGAGGCCATCCAGGCCAAGGCCGTCATGTTCGCGACCGGCGGCTACGGCCGCACCTTCCGCATCACGACCAACGCTTTCGCCTCCACCGGCGACGGCGTCGTGATGGCCTATCGCGCCGGCATCCCCCTGCAGGACATGGAGTTCGTCCAGTTCCACCCCACCGGCCTGCAGGGCTCCGGCATCCTGCTCAGCGAGGCCGCCCGGGGCGAGGGCGCGCACCTCGTCAACGCCGAGGGCAAGCGCTTCATGGAGGACTACGCCCCGGGACGCATGGAGCTGGCCCCGCGCGACATCGTCGCGCGCGCCGAGCAGTCCGAGATCGACGCCGGGCGCGGCGTCACCGACAAGGGCGACTCCGTCTTCATGGACCTGCGCCCCATCGGCGAGGAGCGCATCCGCTACGCCCTGCCCTCCGTGATGCACCTCGCGCGGGACTTCGTCGGCCTCGACCCAATCCAAGACCCCATCCCCATCCAGCCCACCGCCCACTACTCGATGGGCGGCATCCCCTGCGACGTCGACGGCCAGGTGCGCCTCAAGGACCAGGACGACACGCCCATCACCGGCTTCTACGCCGCCGGCGAGTGCTCCTGCGTCTCGGTGCACGGCGCCAACCGGCTGGGCACCAACTCCCTGCTCGAGGCCGTGGTCTTCGGCCGCCGCACCGGGCGCGCCATCCGCGATCAGGTCCGCGATCTCGCCCCCACGCGCATCAGCGAGGGCGAGATGCAGCCCGCCATCGCCGAGGTCGCCCGCTTCATCCAGGGCGACGGCACGGAGAACGTCGGCGCCATCCGCGCCGACCTGCGCGACGTGATGATGGACAAGTGCGGCGTCTTCCGCGAGGCCGGGCAACTCCAGGAGTGCCTGAGCGACGTCAAGGATCTGCAGGCCCGCTTCGCCGCCGCCCGCATCGACGATCGCAACACCACCTTTAACACCGACCTGCTCGACGCCATCGAGGTCGGCCACATGCTCGAATACTCCGAGGTCATCGTGGTCGGCGCCATCAACCGCACCGAGAGCCGCGGCGGCCACGCCCGGCGCGACTTCCCCGCCCGCGACGACGCACAGTGGTTCAAGCACACGCTCGCCTATCGCACCGGCGACGGCCCCCGCCTGACCTACAGCGACGTCAACATGGCCCCGCGCCACCGCGAGGCCTACCCGCCCGAGGAGCGCAAGTACTGACCGCGCCGCCCCGCCGGCGCACAGGAGGACGACGATGCCAACTCAGCGCTTCCTCATCGACCGCTACGACCCGGCCGAGGATCGCGCCTACCAGCAGGAATTCAGCGTCGATTACGAGCCCGGGCAGACGGTGCTCGACTGCCTCAACATCATCCGCTGGGATCAGGACGGCACGCTCTCCCTGCGGATGTCCTGCCGCCACGCCATCTGCGGCTCCTGCGCCGTCAAGATCAACGGCCGCTCCGGCCTCGCCTGCCAAACGCAGGTGCCCGCCGCCGTCACTCGCGGCGACCCGATCCGCATTGGCCCGCAGGGCAACCAGACCGTCATCAAGGACCTCGTCGTCGACGGCGACAAGTTCATGCAGCAGTTCCGGCGCGCCGAGACCTGGCTGCAGCCCCACGACGACCAGGAGCCGCCCGACCGCGAGTACCGCCAGGAGAAGGACGAGTTCGACCACTGGCAGCACGCCTCGACCTGCATCCACTGCGGCGCCTGCTACTCCGACTGCACCGTGGCCGCCGTCGACCCGAAGTTCCTCGGTCCGGCCGCGCTCGCCAAGGCCTACCGCTTCGTGATGGACAGCCGCGACTCGCAGAAGCAGGAGCGGCTCGAGAAGCTCTCGCGCATGCACGGCGGCATCTGGGACTGCACGCGCTGCTTCATGTGCGTCGAGGCCTGCCCCAAGGATGTGCTGCCCATGGACGCCATCATGGAGCTGCGCACCGAGGCCATCAAAGCCGGAGTGACGAACAACCACGGCAGCCGCCACTCCAAGGCCTTCGCCGGCGGCGTCGCCAAGCGGGGCCGCCTCGACGAGGCCACGCTGCCCATCCT
Organism: Dehalococcoidia bacterium; assembly: GCA_965209205.1. GTDB lineage: Bacteria > Chloroflexota > Dehalococcoidia > Bin125 > Bin125 > TK10-74A. The sequence goes on along the minus strand of CBDBQC010000004.1, from coordinate 863,105 downwards.
CTCGGCCGGCTTCGGCCCCGGCGCCATCCCCGAGATGATCGGCTACACGCCCGGCGCGATCCGGCTGCTCAAGTCGCGCAAGCTCATCGCTGCCGCCCGCCGCCACGGCGCCAGCAAGGACGGCCGCCGCGAGATCAAGCGCCTCTTCGACGAGGTCGCCGGCGAGAAGCACCACCACGACGTCAACCGCGAGGCGTTCAGCACCCAGTACGCCGAAGCGCTGCGCACCTAGCCCACGATCCGAAACGACGAGGAAGACACCCCCGTGAAGTACGCCTTCTGGCCCGGCTGCGTCGCCCGTGGCGCCGCCCCCGAGCTCTACAAGTCCACCCTCGCCGTCGCCGAGCACATCGGCATCGAGCTGGTCGAGTTGGAGGCCGCCGCCTGCACGGGGGCCGGCATCATCTCCGACGGCGACCCATACCTGCAGGACACGCTCAACGCCCGCACCCTCGCCATGGCCGAGGGGATGGACCTGCCCCTGATGGACATCTGCTCGACCTGCATCGGCGTGCACAGCCTGGCCCGCGAGAAGCTCGGCAACGATGACTACCGCGCCCGCATCAACGAGCGCCTCGCCCCCGAGGGGCTCTCCTACGGCGGCAGCGCCGAGCCGCGCCACCTGCTCTGGATCCTGCTGGAGGACTTCGAGCGCGGGGCGCTGAACCACCTCATCACCACCCCGCTCAACGAGCTCAACCTGGGGCCGTTCTACGGCTGCTACATCCTGCGCCCCGAGCGCGTCCTGGGCTTCGACGAGAACCCCCACCGGCGCAACAGCCTGGAGGCCGCCATCGAGCTCGTCGGCGCGACCAGCGTCACCTACGACGGCATGACCAAGTGCTGCGGCTTCCCCATCCTCACGACCAACAAGACCAACTCGCTCACGATGGCCGGCACGCACGTCGGCGAGGCGCAGGACAAGGGGGCCGATGCCCTCGTCACGCCCTGCCCCCTCTGCCACCTCAACCTCGACGCCCAGCAGGCCGACGCCGCCCGCGTCATCCGCCGCAAGCTCGACCTGCCGATCCTGCACATCCCGCAGCTCCTCGGCCTCGCCATGGGCCTCGCGCCGGAGAAGCTGGGCCTCAACCGTCACGTCGTCGATACGAAGCCGCTGCTCGCCAAGGCGGGGCTCTGACCGCTGCCCACTATTATCGGTTCCGGCATGAATCGAAAATAGGCGTCTCTCTTATTTTCGCTTCGGTGAAGAAGAGTCGCGCCAGCGACGGATCGATCACGTCATCCCCAGGGTCTTTGACGAATTGACTCCCCCGCTTATTAGCGATAGGATGACTTATCGCTAATAGCGACCGCGCCAGTTTTCGTTTCGCGAATTGGGAAGCCCCGTGACCGCCACGACCGCCCTGGAGCGACGCCCTCACGGCCGCCGGGTTTGGTGCCCGGAGGGGTACCGCGCCTACGTGCCCGCCCCGCTCCCCCCGCCCCTCACCTGGGACGGGGGCCTCATCGCCGCGCTGTCGAACGCCGACCGCACGGTCGGCGCCCTCGCCGGCGAAGGCCGCCGCCTGCCCAACCCCCACCTCTTGATTCGCCCCTTCGTGCGCCAGGAGGCGGTGCTCTCGAGTCGGATCGAGGGGACGCAGGCGACGCTTGGGGAGTTGCTGATCGCCGAGGCGGCCGCGCCGTATCACGCCGGCCCCGACGACGTCGGGGAAGTCGCCAACTACGTGACCGCCCTGGAGTACGGCCTCCTCCGTCTCGAGGAGCTGCCCCTCTCCCTCCGCCTCGTGCGCGAGCTGCACGACCGCCTGATGCGCGGCGTCCGCGGCGACATCGCCGCGCCCGGGGAGTTCCGCCGCAGCCAGAACTGGATCGGACGGCCCGGCTGCACGCTGAACGATGCGTCCTTCGTTCCGCCGCCGCCGGTGGAGCTGATGCCCTGCCTCGGCGCCTGGGAGCGCTACTTGCACGACGACGCGCTGCCGCCGCTGGTGCACGCGGCGCTGACCCACGCCCAGTTCGAGGCCATCCACCCCTTCCTCGACGGCAACGGCCGGGTGGGGCGTCTGCTGATCACGCTGCTGCTCGTCGAGCGGGACGTCCTCCCGTCGCCGCTGCTGTACCTCAGCGCCTACTTCGAGGCCACCCGCGACGAGTACTACGCGCGCCTCCTCGGCGTCACCGAGCGGGGCGAGTGGGAGGAGTGGCTGACCTACTTCCTGCGCGGCGTCGCGCGGCAGGCGCAGGACGCGCTCGACCGCATCCGCCGCATCGACGACCTGCTCGCCGGATGGAAGGCGGGGCTGCCGCCCGGCCGCTCCCGCGTGCCGCATCGCGCCCTCGACCTCTTCGCCGAGAACCCCTTCTGGACGGTGGCCGGCCTGGCCGGCCGACTCGGCGTCGCCTTCACCACGGCGCAGCGCGCCATCGACCGGCTGGAGGCGGCGGGCGTCGTCGCCCGCGCCGGCGAGGCGCGTCGCAACCGCCTCTACTGCGCCGAGGCGCTCCTGCGCGCGTTGGAAGAGGACGTGTCGGCCGCCTGACCCCCACGACCAAAACGAGCCGCTCTCGACGGGAGAGCGGCTCGTAATGGTCAGGAGGGCGGCGGGACCGGTCGGCATTCCCGCGGCCCGGGGCCGCGGGGTGGCGGGCGGGGTGACGGTACTACCCGGTCCCGTCTGCGATGGCCCTCCTGTGAGGCGAAACGCCAGCCGTCGGCGCTTGGTTCCCCTCGTCGCGACGCCCCAGGTACAAAGCGACATAACATGTCATGGAGGCGCGGCTGGCGGGACGATCACCTCGCAGGCCGGGCCGTTGGAGCGGCTGAGCCGCCGGTCCAGCGTCAGCAGCGGGCAATCGAGCGCCTCGGCCAGCGCCACGTACCAGGCGTCGTAGATCGTCAGGGCGCCGCGCAGGGCCCATGCCCGCTCGGCGTAGGGGGTGAACGGGAACAGCCTCAGCGGCAGTTGCATCAGGTCGCGCTGCGCGCGCGCGGCCTCGCCGGGCGTGATCTGCCGGGCCAACTCCATGCGGCGCAAGGTGTTGCTCGCCTCGGCCAGCGCCAACTCCGGGCCCGCGATCCTGTCCGTGGCGACACGGGATTCCGCCCACCGGCCATCGCGCCCGGAATCGACCAGGGCGGCGACCAGCAGCGACGCGTCGGCCACCACTCTCACATGCGGTCCGCCTCGATCGCGCGTAGGATCACCGACGCCGGCACCTCCCGCGGCGCGGCCGCCTTGCGCGCCCGGACTGCCTTGAGCCACTCCTCGATGGACGGCTGGTTGGCGGCTCTCTCCAATTCAGCGCGCAGGTACGCCTGCCTCGACAGACGCTGCAACTCGGCGCGCTCGGCCTCCCGATCGCTCGCCTCTTCGGGCACGCCCCGGGTCGTGATTTGCTCTGCCATGCATGCAGAATCGCAGCACTGATACCGATCTGCAAGCGCGACCTGCCTCGCCGGCGGCGGCGTCTGGGACGGCGGCCGCCCGGACGTGCCATAATCACCCTATGCGTCGGCGGCGTACGACCTCCCGGCCTCCGCGACCGATTGGCTGCGGGGCTCCACCCGGGGACGCGGGGACCGACGCCCGGAGAGGTGAGGGAACCATGTCCTACGCGTTGACCGGCGTCCGCGGGCTGCTGCTGCTCGGGCTCTTGCTCGTGAGCGCGATGCTCCTCACGACGGCGACGGGCAACGCCCAGGCTGGTGAGGACGAGGAGGAGTCGGCCCCGCCGCCGCTTCCCCTCACCGGCGACGAACTCCGCAACATCGGCTACCCGAACGAGTTCCCGGCCGACGGCGTCGCTCCCCTGACCGATGGGGTCTACACCGAGCCCATCCCCGACTCCGTCTCCCAGGTGCGGGTCGAGTTCCGCGGCGCCGCCTTCGGTGAGATCGACGGCGACCCCGCCGCGGCCGTCGTCCTCGCGACGAGCGGCGGCGGCACCGGCATCTTCTACGAGTTGCACCTCGTCACTCGCAATGACGACCGCGCGCCCCGGCCCCTTGCGTCGCACGCCCTCGGCGACCGCATCCGCCTGCAGGGCCTCACCTTCGATCGGGACACCATCCGCGTCGACTTCACCGGCTTCGCCCCCGACGACGGGGCCTGCTGCCCGACCCGCAACGTGACGCACGAGTTCCGCCTGCTCGGTGGCGAGCTCGAACTCGTGCGCGCCGCCGGGGCGCCCGCCGTGCAGGCCGTGGCGGAGGGCGCGACCTTCTTGGCGTGGTTCCGCGGGCACACGACCTCCGGCGCGCTGCTGGGCTCGGCCGGGCACCTGGAGCAGGTCGAGGTGTTCAACCCGGATGACGAGAGTTGGGCCGTCGATTCGCGCGATCTTCCCCTCGCCGACCGGACCGTGCTACCGATCGACCCGGGCACCCTCCTCATCGTCGTCGCGCGGGCCTCGACCGAGATTCCCGTGCCGCTCCTTCCCGCGCCCGCCGCCTGCCCGCGCAACCAGGGCCCGGTCAACCCTCTCGACCCCTCGATGATCGTCTACGGCCCGGGCAACGGCGAGCGCTTCCAAGGCGCGGTGGCCGTCTCGGGCATCGCCCGCGCCTTCGAGGCCAATGTCCGTCTGCGCGTCCTCGACGCGGCCGGCGCCGTCCTCGCCGACACCTTCACGACCGCCGAGGTCGGCGGCCCCTCCTTCGGCGCCTTCGCCGCGGACATCCCCGTCGACGTCGCCGAGGAGACCGAGGCCTGCGTGCAGGTCTTCGAGGAGTCCGCCCGCGACGGCTTCGACGTCAACGTCGTGCAGATCGGCGTCACGCTGCTGCCCGCGCTGCCCGACGACTTCCCCGCCGCCCTGCTCTACCCCGGCGCCACCGTCGTCTCAGACAGCCGCTCCAGCAACGACGAGGGCGAGACCTTCGTCAGCGCGCACCTGGCCGTCGACGCCGGTGTGGCCGAGATCCTCGCGTTCTACGAGGCGGCCTTCGCCGACCTCGACGCCCCCGGCCAAGTCTTCGACGGCTACACGGGGCCCGATGACACGCCCGTCGTCTACCTGGCCCTGCAGGACGTCTCCTACGCCGCCCAGGCCATCATCCGCGAAGGCGCCGCCCCCGGCGGCGCCACCCTCGTCGAGGTGACGATCAACCTCAATCCTCCCGGCGGGTAGCTCCGGCGTCGGTGTGGTGGAGGGAGTCCGGGACGCTGGATCGCCCTCCCTTGCCGGCGGTACGGCTCGTCACGGCATGGCGCAGCGCCATGCCGTGACGAGCGATGACTCGGATCACGGCCACGGGTGGACCCGACGGGCTCGTGCGCGCGCTCCCGGCGATGGATGATCTGCGGGCGCGCATCGCGGCGCGGGCCGGCGGCGCGACCGAGCAACGCGTCCCGCTGATCCGCGCCGACCGCGATCGGTGACGGCAGGCGGCCGCTTCGCCGGCACGGCCCACTGCTCCCTCATGCGCGCCTTCGCCCCCGCCGCCCAGGTGTCGCACCTGGATGACTTCGGCGTTCCCGCCCGACCCCGTCCCCTGCACGCCACTGCCCTGAGCAGCGCTCTACACGGCCCTCGCGGCGACATATTTCTGCGACATTTCCTCGCCATCGTGTGCAGTGTCACCAGTACTTCATGAAAGGAGTGTTCACAATGGTTGACAAGAAACAGGCGATGCGAGTGGCCCTCTTGGGACCGCTCGTGGGAGCCATGCTCGGTGCAGGAGTCTTGGTTGGCTGTGGCGGTAACGCCGAATCCAGCGAGGGCCCCGAGTCGTCGGGCGAAGTCCGCGAGGCCGGCGGCGAACACGGCGCCGGCGGCGAGGGCGGCGGTGAAGGCCGCGAGTCCGGCGGCGAAGGCGCCGAAGGCGGCGGCGGAGGCGAAGAGGGCAGCGCCGCCATGCTGGCGCCGGATGCCACCTTCGACACGGTGCGCGCCGGCGCCCGGCTGGTCCTCAGCTACGACCCGGCCAGCAACGCGTTCGAGGGCAGCGTGGAGAACACGACCAACAGCGTGTTGACGCGGGTCCGGATCGAGGTCCACCTCGATAACGGGACGGAGCTCGGGCCGACGACGCCGATCGACATGGCGCCGGGCGAGGTGGTGGCGGTCAGCCTGCCGTCGACGCAGGCCTCCTTCACCGGCTGGGTTCCGCACGCCGAGGTCGGCAGCGGCGAAGGCAGCGGTGAAGGCAGCGGCGGCGAAGGCGCCGGTGAGCACGGCAGCGCCGGCGAGGGCGCCGGCGAGGGCAGCCGCGAGGGCGCGGGGGGTGAATCGGGCGCGGAAGGCGGCACTGAGGCCAGCGAAGCCGCCATGTCGAGCCCGATCACCCCGCTCGATCAGCGCTGGGACGGCGTGCTCGGCGGCCTGGCCGTCTCCGCCTGGTACGACCCGGCGACCCAGTCCGTCAACTCCACGATCCGCAATGCGACCCCGGACGTGCTCTGCTACGTGCAGTCCGAGCCGCACCTGAAATCCGGGACGCAGACCGTGGGGGAGCTGGGCCCCGACGTGCTGGGGGACTTGAACCCCGGACAGCAAGTGCTGTCCAGCGTGTCGGTCGCCAGTGAGCCGAGCCTCTCGGGCGTCGCCTTCGATGGCTACGTCGTGCACCTCGAGGTGTTCGACTGCGCCGGCCCGGGCCCCGTGCCGCACACCGGCGGCGAGGGCGCCGAGGGCGGCGGCGGCGAAGGCGGCAGTGGCGAAGGCGGGCACGCCGAGGGCAGCGGTGAAGGCGGCGCCGGCGGCGGCGAGGGCCGCGAGTCCGGCGGCGAGGGCAGTGAGTCCGGCGGCGAGGGCAGTGAGTCCGGCGGCGAAGAGGGCAGCGCCGCCATGCTCGCGCCGGACGAGACCTTCGACATGGTGCGCAGCGGGGCGCGGCTGATCCTCAGCTACGACCCGGCCAGCAACGCCTTCGAGGGCAGCGTGCAGAACACGACCAACAGTGTTCTGACGCGGGTCCGGATCGAGGTCCACCTCGATAACGGGACGGAGCTCGGGCCCACGACGCCGATCGACCTGGCGCCGGGCGAGGCTGTGCCGATCACCCTGCCGTCGACGCAGGCCTCCTTCACCGGCTGGGTCGCCCACGCCGAGGTCGGCGGCGGCGAGGCCGGCGGTGAGCACGGCGCCGGCAGCGGCGGCGGCGAGGGCAGCGAGTCGGGCAGCGAGTCGGGCAGCGAGTCGGGCAGCGAGTCCGGCGGCGAGCACGGCTCCGGCGGCGAAGGCCGCGAGAGCGGCGGCGAAGGCCGCGAGAGCGGCGGCGAGCACGGCGGCCGCGGTGAAGGGAGCCGCGGTGGCTAGCGCGCAGCCGGGCCGGCCGGCCGGCGATGCCGGAATCGCAGGTGGGATAACCTGACGATCCGCATCTCCGGCAGATGGACGCGGTGTCTCCACGAGGCATCGCGTCCATCGACGATTCCGGAGGGGACTGGTGATGAGCGGCGCCGTACTGATCATCGAAGACGACACGAGGATCGCGAACTGGGTCAAGGTCTACTTCGAGCGGGCCGGGTTCTCGGCGACGGTCGCCCATGACGGAGCGGCCGGCCTGGCCATGGCCCGCAACCTGGGTCCCGACCTGGTCATCCTCGACCTCATGCTCCCCCGCCTCGACGGTGTGGAGCTGTGCCGGATCCTGCGCCGCGAGTCGGACGTGCCGATCATCATGCTGACGGCCAGGGAAGCCCCCGCCGAGCGCATCGTTGGACTGGACAGCGGCGCCGACGACTACATCGTCAAGCCCTTCGCTCCGGAGGAAGTCATCGCGCGGGCCGAGGCCGTGCTGCGTCGCGTCAAGGGCAAAGTCCAGCAGGTGCTCACGCGCGGCGCCATCTCCCTGAACGAGACCACCCGCAGCGTGACGGTCAATGAGGAGCCCGTGACCCTGAGCCAGGCGCAACTGGCGTTGCTGGCGACCTTCATGCGCCACCCCAACCAGGTACTCACTCGTGAGCAATTGATCTCGCTGACGTTCAACAACGAATTCGAAGGCTTCGACCGCGCCATCGACAGCCAGATCGCCCGCCTGCGGAAGCAGATCAGCCGGGATGGCACACAACCCATCCAGACCGTCTACGGCGCCGGCTACCGGTTCGTCACGGAGGATCACTAATGTCGCTGCGCTGGCGCATCATGGGGCTGACCGTCCTGGTCGTCGTGCTGACCGCCGTGATCAGCGTTGGCGTGGGGTATTACGCATCGCAGTCCCGCCTGGGTGCGTTCGTCGAACAGATCGGCGACGACGAGGCGGTCCTGCTCGGCCGGGATCTGAGCCGGGCGTATACCACGGCTGGGGGATGGGACACCGTCGACCGGACGCTGTCCGACGCCGGATACGGCTTCACGGGAGACCGCGAGGCAGAGGGGCAGGGAGAGCGCCCGGGAGAAGGGGCAGAGCAGCACACGGAGGCTTTCCACCGGGATCCGGTGCGCATCGTCATCGTCGGCATCGACGGGCGGGTCGTGCAGGATAACTTCTCCGACCTGGACCCCGGCGCGACCGCCGCCGATCTGCCCGGGAATCGCGAGGCCGTGTTCGACCTGACGACGAACCAGCCGGTGGGCCACGTCTATGTGGATGTGAACCAGGAACTCCTGTCGAGCGAGTCGCACGGGTTTCTCAACACGCTGCTGTACATCACGCTGATCGCCGGCGCGCTGACGGCCGGCGTCGCCATCCTGCTGGGCCTCTGGGTGTCGAAACGCATCACCGCGCCGGTGACGGCCCTGACAGAGGCGACCCAGGAGATCGCCCAGGGGGATATGACGCCGCTGCCGGTCACCTCCTCGGACGAGTTGGGGAAGATGAGCGCGGCCTTCAACCAGATGATCGACACCCTGGACACGCAGCGCGAGCTTCGCCGGCGCCTGATTAACGACATCTCGCACGAGATCAATACGCCGCTGAGCGTCATCCAGCTGGAGGCGGCCGGGCTACGCGATGGACTCCAGACCGCCGAGGACGCCTCGGGCCACGTCATCCAGGAAGTGGACCGGTTGCGCGGTCTCGTGACGGACCTGAACTGGCTCGCGGAGACGGACTATGGCGAACTCAGGCTCACGCGTGAAGCGATCGCGGTCGCCGATCTGCTGGTCGCGGAGGTGGAGCGCTGGCAGCCGCAGGCCCGCGCCCGCGGGGTGGAGTTGTCGCTGCAGGTCTCGGCCGACCTCCCGGACATGGACCTCGACCGGACGCGGATGAGCCAGGCGTTGGGCAACGTCGTCGGCAACGCCATTCACTGCACCGAGGCCGGCGGACGCGTCGTGATGGGCGCGGGGCTCGACGACGGGGAGGCGCTGGCGATCTCGATCAGCGACGACGGCATCGGCATCCCCGCCGCCGACCTGCCCCATGTCTTCGAGCGCTTCTACCGGACCGACGAGTCTCGCAGTCGTGGGATCGGCGGCACGGGCCTGGGCCTGCCCATCAGCCGGGCGATCGTCGAAGCGCACGGCGGCGACATCGCCGTCGCCAGCGCCGGGCTCGGCCAGGGCGCCACGGTGACGATTCGCCTTCCCCTGGACGGGGGCCGGCTCTCGACCGCGCCGACGCCCCCGCCGGTCGCGGAGTCGTGAGTCGGGACGGCGTCGTGGCGGAGGGGGAGGCGGGCGGGAAGGCAGGCCACTCCGACCGCCTGCTGCTCCGTGAGCCCAGTTCCCAGGCCTCAGCGGAGTCTAGCTTGAGGCATGCCGTACAATTGGGTGCATGCCGCCGAGCCAAAGTCACCCATCCCTGCTGGACAGCGTGTATGAGGAACTCGACCTAGTCGGCAGCAACCTGCTGGATGCAGTGGCGAGTCCGTCAGGTGATTCGCACCAGCAGAACTGGCGAGAGCGCGGCGATTGGCTCCAGCTCGCTGAACGAGTCAACGCGGACCGTGTGTTCTTTGTCAACGATGATCCGGTGCTCGTCTTCTCCTCACTGCCACCCGAATCGGACGAGAGGGCCATCTCCGACTGCTACCGGCGCACTTGGAGCCTCGCACGACCACGGTGCCTGTTCCTCGCAATCGATGCTGAGGTCCGCGTCTACTCGCTATCAAGCCCGCCTATCGTTCCAGGTCCTGGTCAGAAACCACTTACGGCTCTTCGGATCGTGACCAGAGCTGCTGATGTCCGTGAGAAGCTGGCTGACTTCCACCGCACTCGCTTGGAGTCCGGTGCGGCGTTTGAGGATTCGTCCTTGGCAGACACATCAGGGAGGGCTGACCAGCAACTATTGCGAGATGTTCGGGCGGCGACTCAGGCACTTGTCGACGACGGACTGCCGGCTCGATTAGCGCATACTCTGATCGAGCGTGCAATTCTGGTGCGTTACCTTGAGCATCGTGCGATCCTCATAGGAGACTATTTCGAGGAGACAGAGGATCCTCCTGTCCCCTCAGTGTCGACTGACTCGTACGGATACCATCCGCCCAACTTCGGGGAGCCGAGCAAGTTCATTTCGACCCTATCGAGCAAGGAACACACCTACAGACTGTTCGATCGTCTAGCAAGGGACTTCAACGGCGACCTGTTCGTGACGGACCATGCTGAGCGCGAGACGGTGCAGGAGCACCATTTGAAGCTACTCATGCAGCTACTACAGGGCACCGTGCGTGCAGGGCAAAAACCACTCTTCCTCTGGGCGTACGACTTCAGCGTTATCCCGACCAGCCTCATTTCGAGCATGTACGAACTGTTCTACCACGACGAGAAGAGCGAAGACCATGCTAATACCTACTACACGCCTCCCGAGCTGGTGGAGTTCGTCTTGGCAGATCTGCTTGACGACCGGACGCTCGATCGAGATCCGACGGTGTGCGATCCCGCGTGCGGATCGGGCATCTTTCTTGTGGAGGCATATCGCCGGATAGTCAGGCATGAGATCCTCCGTGAAGGGAGGCCATTGTCGAGTGAGCGTCTTCAGGACTTGCTGCTCAGCCGCATCGCGGGATGCGACATCGACGAGGTCGCAATCCGACTGGCCGCATTTAGTCTGTATATCGCGTTCTTAGACTATCAAGAACCGCAGGATATCCGAAACGCAGGCCCGCTGCCACGCCTGATCCATCAGCGTGAGAAGGGATCTAGTACTGCGCCACTAGTTGTGGGTGATGCTTTCTGGCCGCGGAACGATGAGGACGCCCTCGAGAGTGTCGATAGTTCTGGCGTAAGCAGAGAGCTGCCGTGGGATACAGGCGGCTTCGACGTGGTGGTGGGAAATCCACCTTGGACTAGACTCAGGGGCGAGCCAGTGTGGGCTGAGCGGTGGGCCTCCGGACTTCGCCGCACGATCGGTGGCCGGAGCCCGTCACAGCTGTTCCTGTGGCGAGCATTCGACCTGCTGTCGTCAAAAGGAGTGGCAGCGCTGCTGGTCAGTGCCAAGGTGGCGTTCAATGCAGCGTCACCCTCTCGCGAATTCCGTGAGCAATGGCTCGATGCAGTGCGACTTGATCATGTGGTCAACTTCAGCAGCGTGCGCAAGGAGTTCTTCAAATCGAGCACGGCGCCGTTCATGCTCCTCCGATTCCACCGCGGGCAAGGAGGGGCGCACGGTGCTGTCGTTTACGAGACTGCGCGATCCGTGCCCCGCGGACGGAGTGGCTCAGCTGCACTCGCGCGTCTCGGTCGCGAAGTCGTCTCGCAAGCATCGCTACGGGCACGGGACTATCTTTGGAAGACATACAGCGCCGGCTCGCTCCGGGATGATGCGTTTCTTGCTCGACTTGAGCTCGAAGAAAGGCTAGATAAGTGGACTTCTGGCCACCCGCGCGGCTACGGATTTCAACGAGGGTCCGACGATTCTTCTGGTCAGGCCCCTACGGCGACGCTCGGCAGCTTGCGTAGTCTCGCGAAGTTCGATTCGTGGGGACCGCCCAGAAATGAGTGGTTCGAGTGCATTCCGCCTTTCGTCAAGTTGGTTCCCAGCGAGGACCTCTTTCGCGGCCGGCGCCTGATAGTCCAACGGGGCGTCGCCCCGGGATTCGGACCGCACGCCAGACTTGAGGCCGAGCCGTTTGCGTTCCGCCACCACATCTACGGTATTTCAGTCGATCATCTGCCGGCATGGCAGGCGAAGGTCATCCTGGGAACCATCCTTTCGTCCCTGGGGCGATACTGGCTGTACATGGTCTCCGGATCCTGGGGCACGTGGCAGGATGAGGTGCGGTCGGCAGACCTACTCAATCTCCCGTTAAGGCTGACGTCGGCGTCAGACCCCGCAACGCGAAGAATCGAGCGAGCGGTGGATGAGTTGCAACACATTGTTCCGGTGAAGGGCTCAGCTCGGGAACGACGCCGTATACTGCCCCCCCAGATGGAGCAGATCGACCATGGCGTTGCTGAGCTGTTTGACCTCACGGATGCAGAGCAGGATTTGGTCGCGGATTTCTGGGCCGGTCAGGGCCGTAGCGCAGAGGCTCCGATGCCAGACTGGAGCCGGTCGTACGGTACCGAGTCCGATCTTGACGCTCAAGAGCAGGAAGGCATCGTCCCTTACCTAGACGTGTTCCTGAGAGCCTGGAATAGCAGGCTCGGCGACAACGGAGAGTTCAGTTGGACGCTTTGGCGCGATCGTCGGTACGGAGTCGTTGCGGCGGCCTTCGAGACGCTCGAGGTCGGCGGGGCAACCGCATCTGCCATTGACGGTGAGGAGCCCGAAGAATGGCAGGCCGCACTGCGCCGGATCGGCCTCAATTGGGAGATATCGGAGGCGCAGTCGATCCTTAGATATGGTATGGTGCGGGCCGTTGCCGATACTGCAATCGTGGTGGTGAAGCGCGACGAAAGACATCTATGGACGGCTACCGCCGCTCGGCGAGATGTTGACGCGACTATCGCACAAGTCATGTCGCTCAAGTGGCAGTGAACCACCGTCCGCGTTTGTCGGCCCTTGATCTCTGGGGTCAGCACGAAGCCCTCTGCCTAAGGCTGCTTCGTCAGGCGCTATCGGACTTGGCTTCAAAGGCGACACTCGAACAAGATGAAGATACGCTAAACCGCGAGCTCTACAAGGCGATCATTCGCTGTTCGCAGTCAGTGGCCGAGCCTGGTGAGCACTTGCCAGTAGTCGTCCCCGAGGGCCGTAACCCGCCAGTATCCTCGGACCGGGAGCGCGCTGAGCGGGAATTCAAGATTCCCGACTTCTACTGGGCGTACATCGACCAATACGCGAATGATTCCGATGATGCTGCCAAGCAGTTCGTCGTCGAATGTAAGCGGTTGACCACACCGTCCGCAGACTACGCCCGCAAATACGTGAAGTCAGGGATCGCCCGGTTCATGAACGTGGGACACGGCTATGGGAAAGGAGTAGGGTCCGGTGCAATGGTCGGATACCTGCAGCACATGGTTCTAGACGACGCCATTCACCGGATCAATGGCATCGCCGAGGCGGAAGGGATCCCGCCCTTGAACCTGGGTTGGCGCGCTAATGAAACCCGAGCCGAATTCCATCACGACGTCACGCGTCCGTTTCCGATGTCACCGTTCCGCCTGGCACACATATGGTGGCGTATGGGTGCCGGCTCGTCTATTTAGAGCAAGCATGGTCGCGCAGGTGTAGGGTTTTGTGGGGGGATGCCTGAGGCCCGTGAGCCCGCATGCTAGGGGCATCATCAGCAGCGCGCACGGCCAAGTTGGCGGAGGGGGAGGGATTCGAACCCCCGAGACGCTTGCGCGCCTAGCGGTTTTCAAGACCGCCGCCTTCAACCACTCGGCCACCCCTCCGCGACCGTCGCCGGCCCCCCCAGCCTACCCCGGACGACGCAGCTCGGGCGGCAGGTCGCCCACGCCCGACGCCCGCAGCGCCGCCGACACCCGCTCGGCGATGGCCGCGTAGGCCGCCCGATCCTCGGCCTCCAGGCGCACGCTCAGCACCGGCTCGGTGTTCGACGCGCGCACCAGCGCCCAGCCGCCGGCGAACTCGATGCGCGCCCCGTCGATCTCCAGCACCGGCTGCGACGCCCGGAAGCGCGCCGCGCACTCCCCGGGGATGCGGAACTTGGCCGCGTCGTCGCAGGGGATGCGCAGCTCCGGCGACGTGACCAGCGCCGGCGCCGGCCCCCGAGCCTCCGCAATCAGCGCCGACAGCGGCCGCCCCCGCGCCGACACCAGTTGCGCGATCAGGCAGGCCCCGAAGATGCCGTCGTCGAAGCCGAAGTAGTCCTCGCGGAAGTAGAAGTGCGACGAGGCCTCGCCGCCCAGCAGGATGCCGGCCTCGCGCATCAGCCGCTTGGCGCGGGAGTGCCCCGTGGGGCCGAACACGGGCCGCCCGCCGTGCGCCTCGATGGCGCGGATGGTCGCCAGCGACACCTTCACGTCGACCAGCACCCGCGCCCCCGGGTGGCGCGAGAGCATGTCCCAGGCCAGCAGCGACAGGATGGCATCGGGGTCGTGGCGGCGCCCCGTCTCATCGACGATGCCCAGGCGGTCGCCGTCGCCGTCCCAGGCGACGCCCAGGTCGGCCCCCTGCGCGACCACGGCCGCGCGCAGCCCCTCCATCGACGCCGCCACCTGCGGGTCGGCGGGCGCGGCGCCCCCCCCGGGGTCGGGCGCCAGGCGGAGCCCCACGACGTCGCAGCCCGCCCGCTCGAGCGCGGCCGGACCGGCGATCGCCGTCACGCCGTGGCCCGCGTCGGCCACGACCCGCAGCGGCCGTCGCAGCGCGAAGCGCTCGCCCAGATAGGCCACGTACTCGGGCAGCGCGTCGCGCTCCTCGAAGGCCCCCGTCCCCTCGGCGAAGTCGTCGGCTTCGATGAGGGATCGCAGCCCCTGGATCGCCGCCGCCGACAGCGGGATCCCCTCCGACTCGAGCAGCTTCAGCCCGTTGACCTCGTGCCCGCCGTGGCTGCCGGTGACGTTGCAACCCCCGTCCATCCCCCAGCGCGCCGCGGCGAAGTACAGCAGCGGCGACGGCGACCGCCCGATCCCCACCACGCCGGCGCCCGAGGCCCGCGCCCCCTCGACGAACGCCGCCAGCAGCCCCGCCGACGACGGCCGCGTGTCCCGCCCGGCGACGATCGTCACCGCCCCGGCGGCGCGCCGCAGGTGCGTCGCGTACGCCCGGCCGATCAGCCGCGCCACGGCGGGCGTCAACTCGGTGTCCGTCCGCCCGCGGACGTCGTAGGCGCGGAAGATGCGGGGCTCCACGGTCGTTCCGCTCATGGGGCTGCTTCCGGTCGTCGTGCCCGCGCTCGTCGCGGCGATCCCCGATCGGCGCCGCCGCTGCATGCTCGCAGTCCAGGAGATTGCGCGCGATGCCACTCCCGATGCGCGTGTCCTTGCTGCCTCTGCGGGCGCGGTAGACTTGGCGAGCGGAGGACGGAATGGCCGAGCAGGCACTGAGCAGCAGCGAGACGCTGGCCCTCCTGCGCGAGCACAAGCCGGTGTTGGCCGAGCGCTTCGGCGTGTCCGGCCTCGCGCTGTTCGGATCCACCGTCCGCGACGAGGCGGCGCCGGACAGCGATATCGACATCCTCGTCAGCTTCGACCACGTTGTCGGCTGGAAGGACCTCTTCGGCGCCGAGCAATACATCGAGGATCTACTCGGCCGGCGGATCGATCTCGTGATGGAGGGCGCCGTGCGGGCCGAACTGCGCCCCTACATCGAGGCCGAGGCCGTGTATGCCCGAGCGCCGCTGGGATCTGTATGTGCGCGACATGTTGGACTGCTGCGAGAGGGTCAGAGAGTACGCGGCGGGGCTGGACCGCGCGACGTTCTTCGCCACGAAGAACCTGTACGACGCGGCCTTAGGTCAGCTTCGCGACGGCGACGGCGACGGCGGCGACGGCGACGGCGAAGCCGGCGAGCCGGAACAGAGCCGCGTAGATGTCGGCTCGCAGCGCCGCGATGTCCTCCCGCAGCGCTGCGACGTCGTCGCGCCCGGGCGCGACCGCTTCCCCGATCACTGCCGCGATCGTCTCGGCCGCGGCCGGCGGCTGATCCGCCTCGTCGCGGAGCCGTTGGGCCGCGCGGAGGGTGTCGAACGTCATCATGCGCACAGCCTACACCACGCGCCCGTCGCGCCCGCCGCCCGCGACTACGCGCCGCCGCGGAACAGCGCGTTGGCCGAGTCGGCCAGGTCCATGCGGTCGGCGGAGGGTGGGTCCGCGACGGGCGGGTCCGCGACGGGCGGGTCCACGTCGGGCCAGTAGCCCTCGGGCACGGTCCAGAAGCGCAGGATGCGCAGCCGCGGGTCGCCGGTCTCGGTGAGCCGCCGCCCGGCCTCAATGATGGTCTCGCCGAGCACCGTTTGCGTGAAGATCCAGTCGTTCAGCGCCCGGTGCGACGGCGCTTCCGCCGCCGCCAGCTCGCCCGGCTGGGCGACGACCGCCTCCTGGTAGTACGAGCGCAGGTCCTGTGCGACGTGGCGCAGCAGGTACGGCATCGGGTGGCCCCAGGCGACGCCGGCGCCCGCGTCGGGCACGCGGTCGAGCGCCGCGCCCTCGGCGACGGCGGCCAGCACCGCGGCCAGGGTCTCGGCGTGCGCCGGCACGTCGTCGCCGGCGACCGGGCCGCTCCCGCCCACGACGCTGCGGCGGCGGACGCGGTGCGTCTCGCGCCACCAGGGCGCCAGGCCCTGGACCTCGGCGCGCAGCCGCCCGGCCAGCGTGTCGCTCTCGGGCGCCGGGAACGAGACGGGGCAGGCCCACGTATCGGAGAACGACGCCGCGGGGGCGTCGACCGGGTAGTCGACGATGCCGTGCTCGCCGAGCGTGGGCAGCAGGTCCAGCGCGGCTCGCAGGACGCCGCGCTGGAAGTCGGGGTCGTCGGGCACGCCGAAGGGGCGGCCCAGGTAGAACGACACCCACAGCGCCCGCGGCGGGTTGATCGCCTCGCTGTGCTCGCGGATGAGCGAGATGCTGGTCGTCGCGACCCCCTCCCGCTCGATGAAGTGCGCCAGCGCACCCACGGTGCGCGTGCAGACCGGTCAAACGGGCGCGATCACCACCGCGTCGACGCCGTCCTGCTTGAGCAGCCGTCCCACCTCGCGCGCCGCCGGCTCCAGCCGCTCGGGGTGCGGCACGCCGCCCATGAATGAGTAGTGCCAGCGCGCCACCGCGCCGATCTCGCCCGCTGCGGCCAGCTCGCGCAGCCGCTCCAGCGGCAGCACGACGTTGGCGTCCTGCTCGAGCGCCGAGCGGTCCCAGTTCACGCTCACGTGCGAACTGACGAGGTCGGCCAGGTCGACGTCGCCGGGGATCAGGCGGTAGTCGATCGCGCCCGCCGCGAAGTGCGCGTCGTCGCGGCGGTGCAGCCCCGCCGTCGTGATCAGCGCAATGGTCGACTCGGCCAGCGGCTTGGGGGTGATCCAGTCGCCGGGCGCAATGTGGGTGGGAGGCAGATTGCGCATGTGCTCGGCCTCTTCGGGGTGCAGATCGGACAGGCGGACCATCGGCGCTCCTCGCTGCGTCGCCGGGCGGCCGCCGCCCGCGACTCGGAGAGCATCGCACGGGGCCCCCGGACCGCGTCAAGCAGCGGATCGGCGAATGAGCGCCGGCCGCCGGGTAAACAATTGACGTTCGGCGCGAAGTGTGTCGCGTTGGACTGTCGCGCAGCGGTCCCCCGCGCAACGCTGCGACGGGGTTTCGCGCGGGCCGACAATCGCGCCCGGCACGGTCACATCGGACGCCCCAGGTCAGAAGGAGGACCCGCGATGCAGAGCAACTACTGGACTCGAATGCGCACGCGCCGAATCAGCCGTCGCACGATGTTGGGAGCCAGCGCCAGAGCCGGCGTTGGAGCGGCCGGCCTCGCCCTGGTCGGCTGCGGCGACGACGATGACGCCGCGCCGGCGGTCGTCGACTCGTCCGCCGTCGACGCGGCCGCGAGCGACGCGGCTGCCGCGGCCTCCGCCGCCAGCGACGCCGCCGATGCCGCGGGCCGCGCCGCCGAAGCCGCCGAGGCGGCCTCCGCCCTGGCGGCCGAAGCCGCCAGCTCCGACGACGCGGAACAGGCGGCCGCTGCCGCCCAGGCGGCCGCCGATGCCGCCGCCGATGCGGCCGCCGCGGCCGAAGCCGCGGGCGACGCGGGCGCCGCCGCCGTCGCGCAGGCGGCCGCCGATGCCGCCGAGGCCGCCGCCGCCGCCGCGCGGGAGGCGGGCGCCGAGGATACCGCCGCTGCCGCCGCTGCCGCCCAGGCCGCGGCCGATGCGGCCGCCGCCGCCGCCGCCGCCGCCGGGGAGGCGTCCGCGGCTGCGGCCGAGACCGCCGCTGCCGCCGTCGCCGCGGCCGAAGAGGCCGCCGACGCGGCCCGCGAGGCCGCCGACGCCGCCGCCATGGCCGAGGAGGAGCCCGAGGAAGAGATGATGAGCGGCGGCGTCTATCGCCGCTCCAACACCTCGACGCCGAACTTCGCCAACCTCGGCTTCAGCACGGCCGGCAACAACAACGGCTTCAACGAGGACTACAGCATCTACGAGCGCATCGCCCGCGTCTCGGCCAGCACGCTGGAGCCGGACCCGGGCACGGCCCCCAACCTCTTCCGCGCCGTCGACCAGGACTTCAGCATCGAGCCCGTGCTGGTCAAGAGCTGGGAGCGCCCCGACAACCTGACCTGGGTGTTCGACGTGCGCACCGACCCGGTCTGGCACACCGGCCGCGCCTTCGACGTCGAAGACATCCACTACATGTTCAGCTCGCTCCGCGACCCCGACGTCGCCGGGCCCGGCGTCACGCAGGCCGGCGCGATGACAGAGAACATCGACACCTCGGACCCCGTCGACGACGCCACCTATCGCTTCACGCTCAGCAAGCCCACCGGCTACATCGAGACCCTGCTCGAGCAGGCCAACGTCGTCGACCGCATGACCTGGGAGGACCGCGAGGAGACCGCCGTCATCGTCGGCACGGGGCCCTACACCTTCGACAACTACGACCCCAACCGCGGCTGGGACCAGCTGCCCCACCACGAGCACGCCTCCAACAACCCGCACTCCGTCTACTCGGGCGGCGGGCCGCAGTTCGACCGTATCCAGCACACGATCTTCGCCGACACGGCCGCCATGGGACTGGCCTTCGAGGCCGGCGAGCTCGACTCCCACCAGGGCGTCCCCATCGGCGTGCCCGAGATCGAGGCGCGCCTGCTGGACGACCCCGACGTCAACGCCTTCACCGGCTGGGGGCTGGGCGGTCGCACGCTGCGCTTCCGCGCCGACGCCGAGCCGTTCCGCAACAAGCTCGCCCGCCAGGCCGTGCTCACGCTCGTCGACGCCGACCGCGTGCAGCAGGAATTCGGCGGCACCTTCGACAAGGCCGGCCGCCTGCCCTGGCAGCCGGGCTCGGAGGCGTTCGTCCCCGACCTCGACCCGCACGCCATGAGCGGCGACCAGGACGCGGCCCGCGCCCACGCCGGCCAGCTGTTCGAAGCGGCCGGCTTCACCGGCGGTGAGGTCTTGAAGATCGTGCTCCTGCCGGAGCGCCTCGACGCGCCCGCCCTCGCGCAGTTCCTCCAGCAGGAGGTCGCGGCATTCGGCATCGAGACCGAGGTCACCCCGCTGGAGTACTCCGACTTCGTCGCGCAGCTCACGTCGGGCACCTTCGAGCACTTCATGCTCGGCGCCGGCGACTGGATCCGCCCCGGCTCCCCCGCCTACACGATCCTCTACTCCGGCCACTACAAGGGCATCTACAGCACCCCCGTGATCGAGGGCGTGCCCGTGGAGGAGCGCGACGGCGTCCGTGACGAGCCCGAGTGGCTCGACATGATCCAGCAGGGCATCGACGGCACCTGGACCGACTGGCGGGCCTGGAACGAGAAGTTCCTCGACGTGGCCTGGAGCTACGTGCTCTACCGCCAGTACCGCGTCAACTTCGAGCAGCAGACGGTCGTGCAGTCGCCCGCGCCGGATGCGAACTCCTGGCCGTACGCGCCGGGGACGCACTTCAGCATGGCGTAGCAGCATGGCGTAGCCTGCTGCGAAGGACGGAAGTCCCCGGGCCTGGATGGCGATCCGTCGCCGTCCAGGCCCGGTTCGTTTCCCGCCCGGTTGCGCTGCGGCGCCGGTAGAACGCGAGGCCTCATC
Organism: Dehalococcoidia bacterium; assembly: GCA_965209205.1. Taxonomy (GTDB): domain Bacteria; phylum Chloroflexota; class Dehalococcoidia; order Bin125; family Bin125; genus TK10-74A. The sequence goes on along the minus strand of CBDBQC010000004.1, from coordinate 843,174 downwards.
CGTGGCGACCCATCTCACTGCGGCTTTCGCGGCCCGCCTCGACGCCGAACACCGCGCGGTGCTCGAAGCGCGCCCCGGCCCGCCGCTCGACCTGTCCGACATCCCCGCCGCCCGCACGCGCCGCGCCGCCGAGGCCGCGCTGCTGCCCGTCCCGCCCATCCCGGCCGGCGTCACCACCGAGGACCGCCGGGTCCCGAACAGCGCCGCGACGTCCCCCGGTGCGCCCGACGTCATGGTCCGCCTGTACCGCCCCGCCGCGCTCCCGTCCCCCGCCCCCGCCCTCTACTTCATCCATGGCGGCGGCATGGTGCTGGGCGACGTCGCCATGAGCGACGCCTATTGCGCCGGCCTCGCCGGCCGCCTCGGCATCCTCGTCGCGTCCGTCGAGTACCGCCTCGCCCCCGAGCACCCCTTCCCCGCGCCCCTCGACGATTGCTACGCCGGCCTGGCCTGGCTGGCCGCCGCCGCCCCCGAACTGGGCATCGACCGCCGGCGCATCGCGATCGCGGGGGGCAGCGCCGGTGGCGGCCTGGCCGCCGGCCTCGCCCTGCTGGCCCGCGACCGCGGCGAGATCGACATCTGCTTCCAGCTACTCGTCTACCCGATGCTCGACGACCGTAACCAGACGCCCAGCAGCTACGCGATCACCGAGCCACTGGTCTGGGACCGGACGAAGAACCTCGCCGGCTGGAACGCCTACCTCGACGGCCGGGCCGGCGCCGCCGATGTCTCGCCCTACGCCGCGCCCGCCCGCGCCACCGACCTTGCGGGGCTGCCGCCCGCCTACATCAGCGTCGGCACGCTCGACCTCTTCCTCGACGAGGACATCGCCTACGCCCAGGCGCTGCTGGCCGCGCAGGTGCCGGTCGAGTTGCACGTTTACCCGGGCGCGTTCCACGGTTCGTCGACGCTCGTGCCCGACGCGCCGATCTCGAAGCGCTGGCAGGCCGACGAACTCGCCGCCCTCCATGAGGCGCTGCACGGGCCGGCCCCCCGCTGACCCTGACCGGGACAGCCGCGGTCGCTCCCTGACCCCCGCCCGCCCCTGCTCGGCCGTCGCGCCCACTCCGGGACGGGCGGTAGACTCGACGTGGGGAGGGCGGAATGGCCGAGCCGGTCCTGAGCAGCAGCGAGACGCTGGCCCTCCTGCGCGAGCACAAGCCGGTGCTGGCCGAGCGCTTCGGCGTGTCCGGCCTCGCGCTATTCGGCTCCACCGTCCGCGACGAGGCGGGGCCGGACAGCGACATCGACATCCTCGTCAGCTTCACGCGGCCTCTCGGCTCGAAGCGGTACTTCGGCGCCTGGCACTACATTGAGGACCTGCTCGGCCGCCCGATCGACTTCGTCACGGACAGGGAGTTGCGCCCGGAGCTCCGGCCCTACGTTGAAGCTGAGGCGGTGCATGTCTGAGCAGCGTTGGGCGATCTACGTGCGCGACATGATCGAATGCTGCGGGAAAGTCAGGGACGCCGCCGCGGGAGGGCTGACGCTGACCCCCAAGCGGGCGAGGACCGTCCGCCAGCCGTGACCGGGTGAAGACGACACGGTACTTCGATGAGCGGGTCCGCCCCAAGCGGCCGGAGATCGATCCGGCCTGGTGCGGCGCCGTCATCGCCCGCCCGCTCCGGCGCGAAACCCAGCCCGACGGGCGCGTCCGCTTCTGGGGGGAGATCCTCGTGCCGGGCGAGCCGTTTCCGCGTATCCTGCGTGTCGTGACCCTTGACGACGGCGAGACCGTCCACAACGCATTCTTCGACCGCCGATTCAAGAGAGAGGGCGCGCCGTGAAGCTCCACTACTACCCCGAGACGGACAGCCTGTACATCGAGTTCAAGGCGGGCCCGGGCACGCAAACCCACGAAGTCGCCGATGGGTTGAACGTCGATCTCGATGCCGCAGGCGATGTGGTCGGGTTCGACATTGACCACGCGTCGAAGAAGCTCGACCTCGCGACGATCGAGGCGGTAGCACTGCCGGTGCGGTCCGCGACGATCGCCTGATCCACGCCGCGGCGGCGATCACCGCGGCTGTCGGCGTCCTCGCCGGCTAGGCTGACAAGCGGTCGCGCCCCAGCGCGCCCTGCCCCCGCCCCTACGAATCCGCGGCGACCTCCGGCACGACCTCCACCTCGATGTCGTCCAGGAAGGCCTCCGCCGGGTCGTCGCCGCCGTCCGACTCCGCCTCCGCCGCCACACCGAACGCCTCCCCGAACTGCCGCAGCAACACGAACTGGTCGCCGTACTTGATGGCGCCCGCCGTGTTCTGCGCCGAGGCCAGCAGCAGCGTGTCCCGCATCGGCGAACTCGTGCGCCGGTAGTCCTGCAGGATGCACAGCCCGATCTCCTGATTGTGCGGGTCGTTGCCGTGCTTCGCCGCCGCCACGGCCAGCGTCTGCACCAGCGCGTCGCGGTCGTGGTCCCCGTCCAGGTAGGCCTGCGTCCAGTCGATGCTCTCGTCGAGCTCCGTGGCCAGCAGCGCCGCCTCGAGCCGCCGCAGGATCCGCGGCCCCGAGAGCCGGTCCGACCCCTTCGGCGGCATCGACTGCCGCGGCCCGTTCGGCACCCCGTCCATGACGACCATGACGTCCGTCGAGCGGATGAACCGCGCCGCCTGATTGATGAAGTTCGCCGCCACGAAGAGCAGCTTCGTGCGGTGCGGATGGTCGAAGCGGCCGTAGAACCAGTTGACCATGTTGCAGTATTCCATCGTGTGCTGCGGCATCGAGAAGGCGTGCGGCGCGCGGGTCTCGAGCAGCAGCCGCGCCGACGCGATCTGGATCGCGTCCATGATCGACCGCGGTGACCGCCCGGCTCGCAGCAGCCCCACCAGCGGCTCGATGAAGTGCGCCTCGTCGCCCCGCAGGATCGCGTGGATCAGCGCCTCCGCCTCCGGCTCGGAGACCGGCGTCGTGTTGGCGAACAGGCGGCGGTCGGTGCCGGTCGCCACCGTGGCGGCCAGCGTCGACTCGGGCGCCTCGTCCTCCAGCTCGTTCAGCATGATCTGGCAGGCCGTCTCGAAGCTCGAATACCAGCGCGGGCCCACCGCCAGGTCGGGCACCGCCGCGTAGATCACGTGGTGCGCGTGCTCCCAGCCGATCGCCCCGCCCAACTCGATCAACGACCGCTGCCGGTACGACTTGTGCCCCGTCGTGTACGACCGGTTCCAGATCATCCGGTCCTGCACGTCCATCAGCCCCGCGAACATCGTGTGCGCCAGCAACTCCTCGCGCCGGCCCCACAACTCCCACAGCCCCAGCCACAGCCGGTACGCCTCGTCGACCCGGCCCCACTCCACCAGCCGCTGCCAGCGCTCCACCTCCTCCTCGAAGTCGCCCTCCAGCGGCGCCGCCTCCTGGTCCTCCCAGTGCACGACCGGCATCGCCGGGCCGCCGGGGTGCGCCGACGGGTCGTACGTGCGGCGCGCGTAGTGCCCCGGCATCTTGCCCAGCAACTGGTTCCAGATGTCGAGCGAGCTGGGCACGTACCAGGCGGTCTGCGCCAGCGGCAGGTGCCGCAGCGAGTCCGGCATCAGGTCTTGCAGCGACAGCGTCGCGCGCGCGCTGAGCAGCGCGTGGTCGTTGTTGACGAAGCGCACGAAGCCGCCGTCCATGCGCTGGTGGTAGGGCACGTGCGTGTAGGGCGCGTGGATGCGCACCGTCTCGCTGAGGATCTCGGTCGTCGAGCGGCCGTCCTGGATCAGGTCGAACGTGACCGCGCTCGCCCCCGCCGAGTCGCGCTCGAGCACCCGCTCCCGCAACTGCTCGTACTTGCCGACGGTCTCCCGGTCGGTGATCGATGGTGAGAGCGCCATGGCCGTCGTCCTTCCCGCCCCTCCGGGCCGCCGCCGGCCTCAGAACTCCAGGATCGCGCGACCGCTGATCCGCCCCGCCGCGAGCGCCTGGGTCGCCTCGCTGATCTCATCGATACCGTAGCGAGCGGTCACCAGGGCATCAAGGTCCAGCTTGCCCTCCCGGTACCAGGCCAGGAAGCGCGGGAAGTCCCGCTCCGGCACGCCCGACCCGCCCAGGCTGCCGATGAACCGCTTCTCGCCCCCCAGCAGCGGGAGCGGGCTGAGCGTCATGTCCGTCATCGGTACGCCCACCAGCACCGCCGTGCCGCCCCGCGTCACCCCGAAGTGCCCGCCCCGCACGGCCGGCACGATCTGTTCCATCGTCTGTCGCACGCCGATGCAGTCGAAGGCGAAGTCCACGCCGCTCACCGGCTCCCCGGCGACTCCGAACTCGCCCGGGCGCGGCGTCAACGCGTGGACGGCCGCCACCGGGTCCTCCCGCCCCGCGTTGATCGTGTGTGTCGCCCCGAATTGCCGCGCGAACTCCAGCTTCGCGTCGTCGAGGTCGACCGCGATGATCGGATCCGCGCCCACCACCGCCGCCCCCGCCACGGCCGATAGCCCGACGCCCCCCACGCCGAAGATCGCCACGCTCTGGCCCGCCTGCACGTCCGCCGAGGTCACGACCGCGCCCGCGCCCGTGATCACCGCGCAGCCGATGATCGCCGTCACATCGCGCGGCGTGTCCGAATCCACCTTCACGACGTAACGGCCGTCGCAGATCGTGTGGTCGCCCCACGTGCTGGGCTGCATCAACCTCGCCTCGCCTTCGCCGACCGGGACGCGCGGCCGGGAGGGGGGCTCGGGCGCCGCGGCGGTGGTGCGCGGGACCCAGGTCAGCAGCACCATGTCCCCCTCTGCCACGTGGCTCACCGCCGCGCCCACCTGGAGCACCACCCCCGTGCCCTCGTGCCCCAGCACTCGCGGTACGGGCTCCGGCATGTGCAGCTCGTGCAGCTGCGAATGGCAGATGCCCGAGGCGAACTGCTTCACCACCACCTGCGTGGGACCGGGCTCCGGCAGCGTGACGTCCTCCACCTGCAGTGTGTTCGTCCCGCCCGGCACCACCACCACTCGTGCGCGCGTTCCCATGTCGGCTCCCTCCGTCGCGTGCGTCGTTGTCGCGCGGATGTTAGCGCCCCGCCCCCCCGTCGCGCGATACTGGGATGGGTCAACGACCCGAGGCGCCCGCTCCAGCTGCGGGCCCCATCCCGGATGGGCACGACGCGATGATCGTCCCGGTCTACGAACTTCTGCAGAGCCAAGCGCTCGTAACCCGCGAGGGCGCGACGAGACTCGCGCCCCATCTGGCGGACGCCGTCGAGTCCCGCGACGGGACGCCCAGCCTGACCCTCGATCTCGCCGGCACCGGCGCCCTCGCCCCCGGCTTCTTCGATGAACTCCTCGGCGTCCTCTCCGAAGTCTCGGAGGGCCGCGTCCGCATCATCACGATCACCAACCCGCCCCGCCCTCTCGCCAAGAAGGACAGGACTGTCGCCCGACGTCGCGGCGCCGAGATCGAGGAGGTCGGCGATTTGGAGTGGCAGATCCGCCTGCCCGCGCCCGCGCCCGCCTGACTTCCCCGACCTACGGGCCCGTCATCTGCTCCGGCTGGACCCAGGCGTCGAACTGCTCCGGCGTCAGCAGGCCCAGATCCACACCCGTCTCCTTGAGCGTGGCGCCCCGCTCGTGGGCGGTCTTCGCGATCTTGGCCGCGTTGTCGTAGCCGATGTGCGGGTTGAGCGCCGTGACCAGCATCAGCGACCGGCGCATCAGCTCGTCGATGCGCTCCCGGTTGGGCGCGATGCCGCGCACGCAGTTCTCCGTGAACGACGTGGCCGCGTCGCCCAGCAGGCGGATGCTCTGCAGGTTGTTGTAGGCCATTACCGGCTTGAACACGTTGAGCTCGAAGTGGCCCGTCGCGCCGCCGACCGCGACGGCCTGGCCGTTGCCGATGACCTGCGCGCAGACCATCGTCAGCGCCTCCGACTGCGTGGGGTTGACCTTGCCCGGCATGATGCTCGACCCCGGCTCGTTGGCCGGCAGCATCAGCTCGCCGATGCCGGCCCGTGGCCCCGACCCCAGCAGCCGCACGTCGTTGGCGATCTTCATCAGCGACGCCGCCACCGTCGTCAGCTGGCCGGCCAGCTCGACCTGCGCGTCGTGGGCCGCCAGCGCCTCGAACTTGTTGGGCGCGGTCACGAACGGCAGTCCCGTCAGCGCCGCGATCTCCGCCGCCACCCGCTCGCCGTACTCCGGGTGCGAGTTGAGCCCCGTGCCCACCGCCGTGCCGCCCAGCGCCAACTCGTAGAGCCGCGGCAGCGTCCCCTCGACCCGCGCGACGCCGTAGGCGACCTGCTGCACGTAGCCCGAGAACTCCTGCCCCAGCGTCAGCGGCACGGCGTCCATCAGGTGCGTGCGCCCGATCTTCACGATCTCGTCGAAGGCCGACGCCTTCTCCTGCAGCGCGTCCCGCAGCGTCGTCAGCGACGGGACGAGGTGGTTCACGACCTGCTCCGCCGTCGCGACCGACATGGCGCCGGGGAAGACGTCGTTCGACGACTGCGACATGTTGACGTGGTCGTTGGGGTGCACCGGCGTCTTCGAGCCGCGCTCGCCGCCCAGCAGCTCGATGGCGCGGTTCGAGATGACTTCGTTGCCGTTCATGTTGCTCTGCGTGCCCGAGCCCGTCTGCCAGACGACCAGCGGGAAGTGGTCGTCGAGCGTACCCGCGATCACCTCCGACGCCGCCTCACGGATCGCCGAGGCGCGCTCGGCGTCGAGCTTGTCCAGCGACTCGTTGGCGCTGGCCGAGGCGTGCTTGACGATGCCCAGCCCGCGGATGATCGGCCGCGGCATGCGCTCGCCGCCGATCTTGAAGTTCTCCAGCGAGCGCTGCGTCTGCGCCCCCCAGTAGCGGTCGGCGGGCACCGCGATCTCGCCCATCGTGTCCGATTCGATTCGCACGTCGCTCATCTCGGCTCCTCGCCGCGACGCCCCGGCGGAACCGGGGCGCCGTGCCTGTTCTTGCGTCCGGGCCCGTCCCCTGACCAACCTACGATGTCTCCGCCGCCTGGCCGCTCGTGATCCGCGCCATGTCGTCGACCAAGTCCTGCACCGCGCCCGCCGACGCCCGCAGGGCCTCCTGCTCGTCGGGCGTCAGCTTGATCTCCATCACCTGCTCGGCGCCGCCGGCGCCCAGCTTGACCGGCACGCCCACGTACAGCCCCTCGATCCCGAACTGGCCCGTCAGCAGCGCCGCGCAGGGCAGGATGCGCTTCTGGTCGAGCACGATCGCGTCGACCATCTCCACGATCGCCGCCGAGGGCGCGTAGAAGGCGCTGCCCGTCTTCAGCAGCCCCACGATCTCGGCCCCGCCCTTGCGCGTGCGGTCGATGATCTCCTCCAGCCGCGACGCCGGCAGCAGCTCCCCGATGGGGATGCCCGCGACCGTCGTGTACGACGCCAGGGGCACCATCGTGTCGCCGTGGCCGCCCAGCACGTAGGCGTTGACGTCGCGCACGCTCACGTTCAACTCCTCGGCGATGAACGAGCGATAGCGCGCCGTGTCGAGGATGCCCGCCATGCCGATCACCCGGCTCGACGGCAGCCGCGCCGCCTCGTAGGCGACGTGGCACATCGCGTCGAGCGGGTTGCTCACCACGATGAACGTCGCCCCCGGCGAGGCCGCCACCGCCTTCTCCGTCACGTCGCGCACGATCGACATGTTCGTCGACAGCAGGTCGTCGCGGCTCATGCCCGGCCGCCGCGCGATGCCCGACGTGATCACGACCACGTCGGAGCCGCCCGTGGGGCCGTAGCTGTTGGTGCCGGTGATCTTCGCGTCGACGCCGACCACGGGGCTGGCCTCGTAGAGGTCGAGCGCCTTGCCCTGCGGCATCCCCTCGATGATGTCCAGCAGCACGATGTCGGCGTAGCCGCGCTCCGCCAGCCGATGGGCCGTCGTCGCCCCCACGTTGCCCGCGCCGATCACGGTCACCTTCTTGCGCATCGTCTCGTGTCCTCCCCGGCGCCGCCGATTGGGCGGCGCGCTATGCCTCGGTCCCCGCGGCCGACTGCGCCGCCGCGATCTGGTTGAGCGCGCCGCCGGCCCGGAACCAGCCGATCTGCTCCGCCGTGAACGAGTGCCGCACCTCGATCTGCTCGCGGCTGCCGTCGGGATGCCGGATCTCCAGCGACAGCGGCTCGCCCGGCGCCAGCGACGCCAGCCCGCGGATGCTCACGCGGTCGTCCTGGCCGAACTTGTCGTAGTCGGCGAGGTCGGCCAGCCGCAGCGGCAGCAGCCCCTGCTTCTTGAGGTTCGTCTCGTGGATGCGGGCGAAGCTGCGCACGATGACCGCCACGCCGCCCAGGTGGCGCGGCTGCATCGCCGCGTGCTCCCGGCTCGACCCCTCGCCGAAGTTCTCGTCGCCGACGACGACCCAGGGTTGCCCGGCCGCCTTGTACGCCCGCGCGACCTCGGGCAGCGGCTGCTCGCGGTCGCCGCTGAGGAGGTTGTTGCCCGTCCCCGCCTGCGACGTGAAGGCGTTGTTCACGCCCGTGAAGGTGTTGTCGGAGATGTTGTCGAGGTGCCCGCGGTAGCGCAGCCAGGGCCCGGCCGGCGAGATGTGGTCGGTGGTCGTCTTGCCCGACGACTTGAGCAGGATCGCGCAGTCCTCGATGTCCGACCCGTCCCAGGCCGCCCACGGCGTCAAGCGTTGCAGTCGCTTGCTGTCCGCCCCGACCACGACCTCGACGCCGGCGCCGTCGGCCGGCGGCGGCACGAAGCCCTCGTCGCCCAGGGCGAAGCCCTCGGCCGGCAGCTCGTCGCCGACCGGCGCCTCGAAGTGGAAGGCGCCGCCGTCGTTGGGGATCGCGTCGCGCCGCGGGTCGAAGTCGAGCCGCCCCGCGAAGGCCGCCGCGACGACCATCTCCGGGCTGCCGATGAAGGCCAGCGTCTGCGGGTTGGCGTCGTTGCGGGCCGGGAAGTTGCGGTTGAACGACGTCACGATCGTGTTCGTCTCGCCCGCCTCGATGTCGCTCCGCTTCCACTGGCCGATGCAGGGGCCGCAGGCATTGGCGAGCACCGTCGCGCCGACCCGTTCGAAGGCGGCGATCTGGCCGTCGCGCTCGACTGTGGCGCGCACCTGCTCCGACCCCGGCGTGACCAGCAGCGGCGTCTTCACGCGCAGCCCGGCCGCCGCCGCCTGCCGCGCCAGGCTCGCCGCCCGGCTCATGTCCTCGTAGGAGCTGTTGGTGCAGGAGCCGATCAACGCGTCCTTGATCTCCAGCGGGTAGCCCTCCGACGCCGCCCAGGCCCCGACCTCCGCCGCCGTGTGCCGCAGGTCGGGTGTGTGCGGCCCGACCCAGGCCGGCTCGAGCGTGCTCAGGTCGATCTCGATCACCTGGTCGAAGATCTCCGCCCGCCGCTCCTCGACACCGGGGTCCGCGGTCAGGTCGGCGGCGTGCGCCTCGGCCAGTTCCGCGACGGCCGCCCGGTCGGTGGCGCGCAGGTAGCGGGCCGTCGCGGCGTCGAAGGGGAAGACCGACGTCGTCGCGCCGATCTCCGCGCCCATGTTGGTCACCGTGCCGCGCCCCGTCGCGCTCAGCGACGCCACGCCCTCGCCGAAGTACTCGACGATCGCGCCCGTGCCGCCCTTCACGGTCAGCGCGCCGGCCACGCGCAGGATGACGTCCTTCGGCGAGGTCCAGCCCGACAGCGCGCCGGTCAGGCGCACGCCGATCAGCTTGGGCAGCGTGACGCCCCAGTCCAGCCCCGCCATCACGTCGACGGCGTCGGCGCCGCCGACGCCGATCGCCAGCATGCCCAGCCCGCCGGCGTTGGGCGTGTGGCTGTCGGTGCCGATCATCAGCCCGCCCGGGAAGGCGTAGTTCTCGAGGATCACCTGATGGATGATGCCCGACCCGGGTTTCCAGAAGCCGGCCCCGTAGCGCGCCGAGGCGCTCTCCAGGAAGTCGTACACCTCTTTGTTCTCATCGACCGCGGCCAGCAGGTCGGGCCCCGCCCCCACGCGGGCCTGGATCAGATGGTCGCAGTGCACGGTCGTGGGCGCCTGCACGCGACGCAGCCCCGCCAGCTCGAATTGCAGCAGCGCCATCTGCGCCGTCGCGTCCTGCAGCGCGACCCGATCGGGCTGTAGCGCGGCATAATCGGCCCCGCGCGACAGCCCCTGCGTCGCGGGGTCGGGCATGTGCCCGAAGAGGATCTTCTCGGCCAGCGACAGCGGACGCCCCAGCCGCTCCCGCCCCATCGCGATCGCCGCCGCCGAGCGGGCGTACGCCCGCCCAATCCGCTCGACCGTGTCCTGCTCGTAGATCGGCATCGCTGCTCCTCGCCGCCCGCCGCCTCGCCCGCGACCCGGCGGGACGCCCGCCGGCGACGGCAGCGACGAAGGGGGCGGCGATCGGGCGCCATTCTATCAACCGTCCGCCTGCGCGATGCATCGCGGCACACAGCCTGCGCGCGTGCGGTCGATCAGGGGCCGGACCGGTCAGAGCGGGATGTTGCCGTGCTTCTTGGGCGGGTTGTCGTCGGACTTGTTCTTCAGCATCTCGAGCGCGTGGATGACCTGCGGGCGGGTGTCCTGCGGGTCGATCACGTCGTCGACGTAGCCCAGCTCGGCCGCTTGGTAGGGGTTGTTGAACTCGGCCTCATACCCCGCGATCAGCCGCCGGCGCTCGGCCTCCGGGTCGTCGGCGGACGCGATCTCCCGGCGCTGGATGATGTTGACCGCGCCGTCGGCGCCCATCACCGCGATCTCGGCGTTCGGCCAGGCCAGGTTGATGTCGGAGCGCAGGTGCTTGCTGCTCATCACGACGTAGGCGCCGCCGTAGGCCTTGCGCAGCGTGACGGCGATCTTCGGCACGGTCGCCTCGGCGTAGGCGTAGATCAGCTTCGCGCCGTGCGTGATGATGCCGCCGTGCTCCTGCACCGTGCCCGGCAGGTAGCCTGGCACGTCGATCAGCGTCACCAGCGGGATGTTGAAGCAGTCGCAGAAGCGCACGAAGCGCGCCGCCTTGCGCGACGCGTCGATATCGAGCACGCCGGCCAGCGTGTCGGGCGAGTTGCCCACCAGCCCCACCGTGAAGCCGCCCATCCGCGCGAAGCCGACGACGATGTTGCGCGCCCAGTGCTCGTGCACCTCCAGCAGGTCGCCGTCGTCCACGATGCCGCGCATCACGTCGCGCATGTCGTAGGGCGCGTCGGCGGCGCGCGGCACCAACTCGGCGAACTCCGGGTTGCGGCGCTCGGGGTCGTCGCGGGGCAACAGCCAGGGCGGCGCCTCCATGTTGTTGGTCGGCAGGTAGGCCAGCAGGTCGCGCACGGTGAAGAGGGTCGATTCCTCCCCCTCAATGGCGAAGTGCGCGACGCCGCTCTTGGTCGCGTGCGCCTGCGCCCCGCCCAGCTCCTGGTGCGTCACCTCTTCGTGCGTCACGGTCCGCACGACGTCGGGGCCGGTGATGTACATCTGCCCGCTGTTCGCCTCCATGAAGACGAAGTCCATGATCGCCGGCGAGTAGACGCCGCCGCCCGCGGTCGGGCCGCAGCTGACCGAGATCTGCGGCACGACACCCGAGGCCAGGGTATTGCGCAGGAAGATGTCGCCGTAGCCGCGCAGCGACGAGACGCCCTCCTGGATGCGCGCTCCGCCACCGTCCTGCAGCGCGACGATCGGCGCGCCCATCTTCAGCGACATCTCCTGCACCTTGACGATCTTCTCCGCCACCGCCTCCGACAGCGACCCCCCGAAGACCGTGAAGTCCTGCGCGTAGGCGAACACCGTGCGGCCGTTGATCAGCCCGTAGCCCGTCACGCCGGCGTCGCCGGCGGGCCGCCGGTCGGCCAGCCCGAAGCGCGTCGCCCGGTGCGTCACGAAGGGGTCCAGTTCCTGGAAGGTGCCCTCGTCGAACAGGATCGCCATGCGCTCGTGCGCGGTCAACTTGCCGCGCTCGTGCTGCCGCGCGATCGCCTTGGCGCCGCCGCCGAGCATGCGCTCCTCGCGCCGCCGGGCCAGCTCGCGCAGGCCCGCGTCCCGTTCCACGCCGTACTCCTCGACCGTCATGCTGCTCCACATCGCGGACGCCCCCGTCGCCGGGCGGCGTGCTGCACTATTGGGTCTCCCGGCCCTCGGGGAAACCGGGCGCAACCTACTATAACCGCTGTGCGCGGGTGCGCTCTCGCGGTGGCATGGGCGCACTACACAGGTGCGGGCCTAGGTGAACTTCGCGATGGCGACGGCGACCGCGGCGACGGCGACGACGAACCCGGCGAACCGGAACAGCGCCGCGTAGATGTCGGCCCGCAGCGCCTGCAGCCCCTCCCGGAGTTCCACTCGCAGGGACGCCACGTCGTGGCGGCCCGGCGCGAACGCCTCCCCGATCACGGCCGCGATCGTCTCGGCCGCGGCCGGCGGCTGGTCCGCCTCGTCGCGGAGCCGTTGGGCAGCCCGGAGGGTGTCGAATGTCACCATGGGCACAGCTTACACGACCCCGCCCTCCCCCGACGCGGAGCGGGCGGGAGCCGCCCCACCAGCCCGGCGACTTCGAGATTGCCACGCGCTTCGTGGCGGCGGCCTCGGACCGCTCGCGGGAAGCGAGCGAAGGCACGTCAGCCGGGCGGCTCCGTGCGCCCCTCCTCCTCCTCTTCCTCTTCCTGCGGCGGCGGGATGATGAGGATCTGGCCCACCTGCAGGTTGCCGGCCTCGAACTCGGTCAGGCCGGTGTAGGACTGCAGGTCAAGCCAGTCCACGCCCCGCGCCAGCGCGATGTCGATCAGCGTGTCGCCGGACTGGACGATGTACTCCTCGCCCGGTGGGCCGGCTGGGCTCCGCCGCCTCCCCGTCGCCGCCGTCCGTGGTCACCGCGATGCGCTCGCCCCGCACGGGGATGCGCAGTTCGTCCCCCACCGACAGCACGCTGGGGTCCGCGATCCCGTTCAGCCGCTGCAGCTCCTCCGTCGTCACCCCGGCCGACTGCGCGATCAATGCCAGTGTGTCGCCCGGCTGCACGATGTAGATCTCCTCCTGCAACTCCTCCTCCGGCGCCTCGCCGAACAGCTCGTCGCCCCGGAAGATGTACGGCTCCGGCAGCACGTCGGGCACCGCCTCGATTGGGATCGTCTCGGGGTCGGGGTTGGCCGTCACCGCCTCCGACGGCGTCGTTGGCTCCTCGTCGCCCGAGCAGGCGACGGCCAGCAGCGCGACGATCGCCATCGCCCAGATCAGCGCAACGCGCACAACTCCGGCTCCCATCTTCTGCCGCCGCCTGTCCGGCGCGATCCCCCCACCCCGGCCGGCCCCCCGCCCGGGTTCCAGTCTACTCCCGATGGCCGCGGGCCTCACTCCGCCCCCACGACACAGGCCTCGGCGAGGGCCGGATCGATTGCCGCGGTCAGGCAGCCCAGCAGCCCGTGCGCCAACCGCCCCACCGACGCCAGCCGCTCGGGCTCCACGGCCTCGAAGCGATCGGCCGGCACGTGAATGGGGCCCCCCAGCACCGTGGGGAAGATGACCGGTACCCCGGCCTGCGCGAAGTTCAGGTGGTCCGATCCGGCGCCCGGCGGCAGCGCCCCCGCGGCGAGGTCGATCTCCAGCGCCGCGCCGACCTCCTCCGCCAGCCCCACCAGCGGCTCGACGCCCACCAGCACCAGCGCCGACCCCACGCCGGCGACGTCGAGGTTCAGCATCGCCGTCACGTCGTCGATCGCGCCCGAGTCGACCAGGCGCTGCACGAATATCTTCGACCCCAGGATGCCCGGGCTGCCGCGCACCGACTCCTCGGCCCCGAACGCCGCGAAGCAAATCAGCCGGCCGCCGTCGCTGTCCGCGTAGGCCCGCGCCATCTCCACGACCAAGGCCGTGCCGCTGGCGTTGTCGTTGGCCCCCATCACGCCGGACACGGTGTCGTAGTGGCCCCCCACCCAGATCCGGCAGGCGCCGTCGGTGCGGCGCGCGACCACGTTCTGCGACTCCCCCGACAGCGGGTCGAAGCGGATCACGATCTCCACCGTGACCTGGGTATCGGCGTCATCGGTGTTGTCGGTGTCATCCGCGTCGTCCGTGTCATCCGCTTCGTCCGTGTTGTCCGGCGCGTCCGCCGCCTCCGCCGCCTCCGCGGCCCGCGCCGCCCTGGTGACTTGCCGTTGCAGCGCTTGCCCCTGCGCCTGGCTGATCGACACCGCCGGGATCGCCGACGCCTCGCCCAGCGTGCCCGAGAACGGTCCCGGCTCGTTGTTGTAGATCAGGACCGCGATCGCCCCCGCCCCCGCCGCGTTGGCGACCTTCTCCCGGAAGAACACGACCCCCCGCTCGACCAGCGCGACCGCCCCCGCAACGTCGACCGCCGCGAAGTCCTCGGCCGCGCCCATGCCCGGCACGACGACCAGCGGCGCGCTGAGATCGCCCCCCACGGAGCCCTGCAGCACCTCCGCGACGACCGGACGCCCGTTCACCAGCACCCGGAACTCGTCTACGCGCAGGCTCTCCAGCGGCACCGGCTGCAACTCCACCGCGTACCCGAGCGACTCGAACTCCGCCGCCAGGAACGCCGCCGCGGCGCGCTCGCCGTTGCTCGCCTGCACCCGCTCGCCGATCGTCACCGAGAGCGCCTCCAGCACCCGCAGCGCGTTGTCGTTGTCGTAGGGCAGCGGCGGGGCCGGCGGCGCGACGTCCGCCGCGTCGTCGTCCGCGGGCGCATCCGGCGGTTCGGCGGCGCCGGTCTCGGCCGGCTCCTGTGAGGTCGGCTCCTCCTCCGCGCTGTCCTCGTCGCGCGCCTGCGCGGTGTCGTCGGGGTCGGCATCGCCGCCCGCCTCCACCTCCGCCGTGGCTCCGTCGGGCGCTGCCCCCTCGGGCGGTGTGTCGCGGTCACCCGGCGCATCCGACCCGGAGCAGGCCGCGACCAGCGCCGCCGCGGCGAGCGCGATCGCGACCCACAGCGGCATCCGCGGGGCGCGCGGCACACGACGGCCGAAGCCGGGAACGCGATAGCGGTGGGGGATTAGCGTCGCCAACGCCGGAACCAGCCGCGCACCCCGCCCGGCCGTGGTTCGTCGTATTCGATGTAGCGGTCGCGCCAGAAGCCCCCGCGGCCCTCGTGCGGCGCGCGCGACCGCGGCCCGCGCATGTTCCAGGCCAGCCCCAGGACGAAGAGGATGATGCCTGCCAGCACCAGCCACGCGCCCGGGCCGCGCGCGCGCAGGAACAGCCCGGCGGCCAGCAGCAGGAAGCCCACCAGCATGAGATGGCCCGACGTGACCCGCACGAACAGCGAGCCCAGCCGGTCGCTCGTGCGGCGCATCAGCGCATCCCAGCCGCGCCGCGCCCGGCTCGGTCCCCGCCGGTGGCGGCGGTGCCATTCGAAGTCCTCGATGTTCTCGAGAACGTCCTCGATGTCGCGTTCCAGCCGGTCGGCCATGGTAGAACTCCTGCGACCAGTCTAACCCCAGCCGCCGCCGCCTGGGGTCTCGACGCACACGATATCCCCCGCTTCGACCGCGAACGTCGTCTTGCCCGGCAGCGCCCGATCTGGCTCGCCCGCCCGCTCGAGCCGGTTGCGCCCCGGCGTCCCGTCGGATCCGCCCGCGGCGCCCCACGCCCCGCGGCGCCGCCGCTCGCCGATCAGCGTCACCGTCGCCGGCGCGAGGAACTGCGTGCGTCGCACCAGCCCGTCGCCGCCGCGATGCCGGCCCGCGCCGCCGCTGCCCCGGCGCACGCTGTTTTCCAGCACCCGCAGCGGGTACGCGATCTCCAGCGCCTCGGCCGGCGTGTTGAGGGTGTTCGTCATGTGGCTCTGCACGGCCTCGAGCCCCGGCCCCCGCGGCCCCCCGCCCAGGCCCCCGCCGCTCGTTTCGTAGTACGCCCAGGACTGCCCGCTGCGCGGGTCGATGCCGCCCGCCGCGACGTTGTTCATCGTCCCCGCCGACGCGGCCGGTATGCGATCGGGCAGCGCCTGCGCGATCGCCCCCCAGACGACGTCGACGATGCGCTGGCTCGTCTCGACGTTGCCCGCCGCGACCGCCACCGGCGGCGCCGCGTTCACCACCGAGCGGGCCGGCAGCGTGAAGCGCAACGGCCGGAACAGCCCCGCGTTGGTCGGCGCCTGCGGCGGCAGCAGACAGCGCAACACGTAGTAGCTGGCCGACCGCGTGACCGCCGCGACGGCGTTGATCGAGCCGGGCCGCTGGCCCGCCGAGCCGGTGAAGTCGAGGTCCCAGCCCGCCGCCGAGGTCGTCAGGCGCAGCCGGATGGGCACCGGCTCGTCGCTGCTCCCGTCGTCGTCGAGCGCGTCCGCGAAGGCGTAGGCGCCGGGCGGGATCGCGGCCATCCCGGCCAGCGCTGCCCGCTCGCCCGCGTCGAGCAGCGCCGCCGCCGCCCGCCGGAACCCGGTTGGCCCGAAGCGCTCCGCCAGCGCCGCCAGCCGCCGCTCGCCCACCCGCTGCGCCGCCACCTGCGCGTCGACGTCGCCCTGCCGCTCGACGGGCGTGCGCACGTTGCGCAGGAACAGCGCGAGCGTCTCGGGGACCAGCGCCCCGGCCCGGTAGAGCCGCACCGGCGGGATGATGAACCCCTCCTGCACCAGCTCCTGCGCGACCGGCATCGACCCCGGCGCCATGCCGCCGATGTCGGCCTGATGCGCCCGGCTGGCGACGTACCCCACCAGCGACCCGCGCCCCGCGCGCCCCGGCCGGAAGACCGGCGAGACCATCGTCACGTCGGGCAGGTGTGTGCCGCCGCGAAAGGGGTCGTTGAGGATCGCGATGTCGCCCGGCGACCACGGCGCGAGCTCCCGCACCGCCCCCACCGACTCCGGCATCGCGCCCAAGTGCACCGGGATGTGCGCCGCCTGCGCCAGCAGCCGCCCCCCGGCGTCGAAGACCGCGCAGCTGTAGTCGGCGCGCTCCTTGATATTGGGCGACAGCGCCGTGTGCCGCAGCGTCGCCCCCATCTCCTCCGCGATCGACGTCGCCAGCGACTCGAACACCGCCAGCCGCGCCGGATCGATCGCGCCGCGCGTGTTCGATCGCTCAGCCATCGGGCGGCCGCCCGTCCGGCAGCGCCGCCCAGACCGCCGCCGCGATCGACTCCGGCGTCGCGCCGGCCGGCAGTGCGACATCGGCCCCGGCGTCCGTCGCCTCGACCCCCACCCCCACCGACAGCGCGCTGACGCCCGGGATCATGCGCGCGAGGCGCAGCAGGTCGTCGCCGGCGCCGCCGTCGCGCAGCGCCTCCCCGTGCACGACGACGTGGTAGCCAGCCTTCACGTACCCCGACGTCAACAGCTTCAGTTGCCGCGACGCCACGACGGCGTCCGTCTCGCCGCCCCGCGGCGTCGCGATCCACTCCCCGGCCAGCGCCCCGAAGGGCACGACCACACTGGGGCCCGGCAGGCGTGCCGCGATCGCGGCGGCGATGGCCCCCGCTCCGTCCGCGGCACGCAGCGTGATCACCGCGGTCATCGTTGTCCCTCCCGTCGCGGGTCCTCTGGCGCGATGCGCAGACTGCCCGACGCCAGTGGCCGCGCCCGCCAGCCCGGCGGAACGAGGATGGTGGTGTCCAGCTGCGTCAGGATCGCGGGCCCCGATATCGGCCGTCGCAGCGACGCCCGCTCGACGATCCGCGTGCGCCGCGGGCGTTCCCACACCACCGTGGCGGTCTGCGCCGGCCGGCTCGCCGCGGGCGGCGCGGGCGGTCCCGCGTCGGGCGGCGCGCCGCTGCGCGCGATCGCCTTGACGCGCGCCACGACCACCTCCAGCGGTCGCCGCCGGTCGGCATGGCCGAAGCGCGACAGGTGGGCCTCCGCCAGCGCCGTGCGGATCGCCGCCCGCGTCGTCGACCGCAGCGGCACGGCGATCTCGTGCGACTGCCCGGCGTAGCGCAGGTCGGCCGACCGCTCGACCCGGCAGCGCGCGTAGCCGTCCGCTCGCAGCGCCGCCCGCGCCTCGGCCTCCAGCCGCGCGAACGTCGCCTCCAGTGCGGCCTCGCGCCCTGCCGCGTCAGGTTCGATGCGCAGCACCAGCCCCTGCTCGGCGTCCTTCACGACCGGCGCCTGCAGCATCCCGGCCGCCGAGAGCACGCCCGGCGCCGGCGGGACCAGCACCTGCGGGATGCCCAGCTCGGCCGCCAGGTCGCAGGCGTGCAGCGGCCCCGCCCCGCCAAACGCGACCAGTGCGAAGTCGGCCGGGTCGAAGCCGCGCTCCACCGAGATCACGCGCAGCGCCCGCGCCATGTTCGCGTTCGCCACCTCCACGATCGCCCGCGCCGTGCGCCGCGCCGACCCCCCGAAGCCCGCCGACAGCGTTGCCACGGCCCGCTCGGCCGCCGCCGCGTCGAGCGGCATCGCGCCGCCCAGGAAGCGATCGGGCCGCAGCCGCCCAAGCACGACGTGGGCGTCGGTCAGCGTCGGCGCGTCGCCGCGTCCGTAGGCGGCCGGGCCCGGATCCGCCCCCGCGCTCCGCGGCCCGATCCGCAGCGCGCCGCCCGCGTCGAGCGACGCGATCGAGCCGCCGCCGGCGCCCACGGTGTGCACGTCGACCGCCGGCGTGCGAATCGGCAGCCCGCCGACCGCGAAGTCGGTGCGCTCCAGCACCCGTCCCGGCAGCAGGCTCACGTCGGTCGACGTGCCCCCCATGTCGAAGCTGATCAGCCGCTCGATGCCGGCCGCCGCCGCCGCTGCGCGCGCCCCCACGACCCCGCCCGCCGGCCCCGACAGCACCGTCCGCACCGCGTCCCGCGACGCCTCGGCGACGCTCATGCTGCCGCCGTTGGAGCGCATCACCCGCAGCCGCGTCGCGCCGCCGCCCGCCCGCAGCCCCGCCTCCAGCCGCGACAGATAGCGCTCCATCGCCGGCGCGACGTAGGCGTTCGCCACGGTCGTGCTCATGCGCTCGAACTCGCGGTGCTCGGGCAGCACCTCGTGCGACGCCGACACCGCCATGCCGCGCGCCCGCGCCCGCGCCGCGATGCGCCGCTCGTGCGCCGGGTCCACGAAGGAGAACAGCAGGCAGACCGCCAGCGCCTCCGCCCCGCTCGCCTCGACCCGGTCCAGCACGGCCGAGACCTCGTCGTCGTCCAGCGCGCGCAGCACCTCGCCGTCGGCCGCGACCCGCTCATCGACCTCGAAGCGGCGCTCGTCGGCGATGGGCGGCGCCGGACGCGTGGGGTGCAGGGCGTACAACGCGGGCCGCGCCTGCCGCCCGATGACCAGCGTGTCGCGGAAGCCCCGCGTCGTGATCAGCGCGCAGCGCGCCCCGCTGCGCGTCAGCAGCGTGTTGGTCGACACCGTGGAGCCGTGCACGACCTCCCGCGGCCGCCAGCCCAGCGCCGCCAGCCCCTCGAGGATCGCCCGGCCCGGGTCGTCCGGCGTCGAGGGACGCTTGTGCAGCCGCAGCGCCGTCCCGTCCCAGTAGAGGAAGTCGGTGAACGTGCCGCCCACATCGACGCCCAGCAGTCGGCGGCCGGCGCGCTGTCCCGCCACGGCTTACGGCGCGGCTTCCCGCGGTCGCGGCCGGTCCGCCGGCGCCGGGTTCAGCGACCCCGTCCGGTAGCCGCCCAGGTCCAGCGTCACGAAGCGGAAGCCCAGCCCGCGCAGCCGCCGCTCGATTGCCTCCCGCTCCCGCGCCACGATGTCCATGCCCGCCGCGTCCGTCTCGATCCGCGCGATCTCGCCGTGGTGGCGCACCCGCACCTGTCGCATGCCGAGCCCCCGCAGCACCGCCTCGGCCGCCTCGATCTCGCCGAGCACCGGCGCCGATACCGGCGTCCCCACCGGCACCCGGCTGGCCAGGCAGGCCGCGGCCGGTTTGTCCCACGCCGCCAGCCCCAAGTGACGCGCCAGCGCCCGCACGTCGGCCTTGCCGCAGCCCGCCTCGACCAGCGGGCTGCGCACGCCGCCCTCCGTCGCCGCCCGCAGCCCCGGCCGGTAGTCGCCCAGGTCGTCGCGGTTCGTCCCGTTGCAGACCACCGACCCCGTCTCGGCCGCGATCGGCGTCAGGTGGCCGTACAGCTCGCTCTTGCAGTGGTAACAGCGGTCGCCCGCGTTCGCGACGTAGCCCGGCCGCGCCAGCTCCTCGGTCCGCACCACCCGGTGCCGGATGCCGATCGCCGCCGCCATCTCGACCGCCGCCGTCAGCTCGGCCCCCGGCAGCGACGGCGACTGCGCGGTCACCGCCAGCGCGTCGTCGCCCAGCTGCTCCGCCGCGATGGCCGCCACCAGCGCGCTGTCGACCCCACCGCTGAACGCGACCACCGCGCGCTCGTATCCCCGCACGACCGCGCGTAGGGTCGTCAGCCGCTGCGCCTGCGCGCGCGGCAGATCGGCGGCTGGTCCGCGCTCGGCGACATCCTGCTCACGCATCCAGCCCCGATCATACGCCAGCGCCGCCCGTCGCTCGCGCCGCGCTACACTGAGCGGGAGGAGTGCGCGATGGAGTGGCATCAGGGCGTCCCCGAGGGCATCGAGTTCCCGGATCGGGAGAAGTTCCACAGGAACCACATGGCCGTCTGCGACCGCATCGGGGATCTCATCGACACGCATGTGGGCCAGTTCGTCGCCTGCTTCGGCGACGACCAACAATTCGTGATCGGCGATGACCTCAAGGAAGTGGTTGCACAGATTCCCCGCGCGGAGCGTCCCACGGCCTACGTTGACAGCGTGCCCGCGCGAGACGAGATCCTGATTCTGTGACCCGCATCCCCGGCTACCTGGCCCCGGTCCGGATCACGGGGGTACCCGCGCGCCCCTACGTGGACGCCGACCTGCTCGTGCAGGGGATTTCGACCGTTATCACTATCCCGTTCCTGATCGACACCGGCGCCGACGACACCATCTTGCACCCGCGCGATCTAGAGCAGTCGGAGAGGGATCTCCTCGACACCCCTTTCGATGAGCATCCAGAACGGCAGTGGATCGGCGGCGTCGGCGGTGGCGGCTACATCATCCCGCTCTCCGCGCGGCTGTTCTTCCAGATTGAAGGCGGCAGGGATCGTGCCTGGCTGGACTGCCGCGTTTGGGTCGCCGAGCCGACCGACGCGAATCTGCGGCTGCCGTCCCTGCTCGGGCGCGATCTGCTCCATCTCTTCCGCCTCACCATCGACTACCAAGCCACCCCGCCCGTCCTGTTGGAGCGGTCCTGAGTCGTCGCCCCTGCCCGTGTCGTCCCCGGCCCGTGACCGCTTGCTCCGACCCCATCCCCCCGATACCGTCGCCACCGGAGAAGGCCATGCCCGACGATCTCACCCTCCAGCTCGAGCCCCGCGCCGTGACCGGCAAGCGGGTGCGCCGCTTGCGCCGCGATGGCATCATCCCCGGCAACGTCTACGGCCGCGGCCTTCCCTCCGTCGCTGTGCAGGCCCCGCTGCTGGAATTGCGGCGCGTCTTCCGCGGTCACGACCGCAACCAGGTGGTGAACGCGCAGATCGCCGGCGAGTCCGGCACCCGGCCCGTCGTCCTGCGCGATGTCCAGCGCCACCCCGTCACGCACGACGTCGAGCACGTCGACCTCTACCACATCGACGTCACGCGCCCCATCCACGCCACCGCCACGGTGCACCTCGTCGGCGAGGAGACGTGCCCGGCGGTGACGCTCGGCGGCGTGCTGGTCCAGGGCCTCGGCTCGGTGATGCTCGAGGCCTTGCCGATGGACATGCTCTCGGACCTCACGATCGACGTCTCCAACCTCGAACACTTCGGCCAGAGCGTGCATGTCTCCGACCTCGACCTGCCCGATGGGGTCCGCGCGCTGTCCGAGCCCACCGCCCAGCTCGCCACGGTCATCGCCCCGCGCATCGCGGAGGAGGACGAGGTCGAGGAGGAAGGGCTCGAGGAGGGCGTCGAGGGCGAGGAGGCGCCCGCCGCCGAAGACGCCGCCGACTCCGAAGCGAGCGCCTAGCCCGACCGGTCGCCGCGCAGTTGACCGCATGCGGCGGCGATGTCGCGGCCCTTCTCGGCCCGCACCGTGGCGGCGACGCCCGCCGACGTCAGCCGCGCCTCAAAACGCAGCACCGCCGACCGGCTGGGCCGCTCGCCGATCACGCCCGGCGATGGGTTGATCGGGATCAGGTTGACGTGGCAGTTGAGCCCGCGCAGCAACCGCGCCAGCCGCTCTGCCTGCGACGCCGAGTCGTTGACCCCCGCCAGCAGTACGTACTCGATCGACACGCGCCGCCCCGTTGTCGCGACGTGCGCCCGCGCCGCCTCGACGATCGCTCCCAGCGACGCCGACGGCAGCGGCACGAGTTCCCGCCGCAGCGCCTCGTCGGGCGCGTGCAGGCTGACGGCGAGGTTGACGCGCGGGTGGTCGGACGCGAGCCGCCGGATGCCCGGCGGCAGCCCCACCGTCGAGACGGTGATCCGGCGCGGACTCATGCCGAAGCCCCCGGCGTCCGTCAGCCGCGAGAGCGCCGCGTGCGTCGCGGCGTAGTTCGCCAACGGCTCGCCCATGCCCATGAACACGACGTTGGTCAGGCCCGCCCCCGCCTCGCCCCCGGCGTCCTGCGCCGCGATGCGCCCGATCGTCAGCACCTGCGCCAGGATCTCCCCCGCCGACAGCTGCCGCCGGAAGCCCTGGGCGCCGGTGGCGCAGAAGGTGCAGCCCATCGCGCAGCCGGCCTGCGTTGAGACGCAGACCGTGCGCCGCGCCCGCCGGCCCCCGAAGGGGTCGTAGCGCATCAGCACCGTCTCGATCAGCTCACCGTCGGCCATGCGCAGCAGCAGCTTCGTGGTGCTGCCGTCGGCGCTCGTCTGCTCCCCCACCGACGTCGCCGCGCCGACGCGCAGCCGCTCCGCCAGCCGCGACCGCAGGTCGAGCGGCAGGTCGGTCATCTCGCCGAAGTCCAGCGCGAACCGTTTGTAGACCGCCTGCGCGATCTGCCGCGCCCGATACGCCGGCGCGCCCAACTCCCCCACAACCGACTCGAGCTCCTCGGCCGGGAGGTCCAGCAGCGACGGCCGGGCGTCCGCCGTCGGCGCGCTCATGCGGGCCCGCCCAGCCGCTGCCCCGGCAGGTCCGGCTCGCCGTTGGCGAAGGCGCGGGCGTCGAGCGCCTGTTTACCCGACCGCTGCAGCCGCTCGACGCGGAGCAGCCCGGCGCCGGTCGCGATATCGATCGTCTCGCCCACCGCGACGACGGTGCCGGGCGCCGCCCCCGCCGACCCGGCGTCGGCCCGCGCCCGCCAGACGCGCAAGTCGCGGGCGCGCAGCCGCGTCGTCGCGCCCGGCCAGGGCGAGAACGCCCGCACCTGCCGCTCGATCTCGGCTGCCGGCCGCGCCCAGTCGATCCGGCCCTGCGCCTTGCGCAGCCGCGGCGCCCGCGTCGCCAGCGATGCATCCTGCGGCCGCGGCGCGATATCGCCCGACAGCCAGGCCGGGATCGTCTCCAGCAGCAGCGCCGCTCCCAGCGCCGCCAGCCGATCGCTCAGGCGGCCGGCGTCGTCGTCGGGCCGGATCGGCTCCACCCGCGACGTCAGGATGTCGCCTGTGTCCTCGCCCGCGTCAACCAGCATGATCGTGGCGCCGGTCTGGGCGTCACCGGCCAGGATCGCCGCCGTCACCGGAGACGCCCCCCGCCAGCGCGGCAGCAGCGAAGCGTGCACGTTGAGCGTCCCGAAGCGCGGCAGGGCCAGCACGTTGGGCCGCAGGATCTGCCCGTAGGCCGCGATCACCTGCAGATCCGGCGCATACGCGGCCAGCGCCGACATCGCCGCGGGGTCGCGCAGCCGGGCGGGTTGCAGCACGTCGATGCCGGCCGCCTGCGCCGCGACCTTCACCGGCGGCGGCCGGGTCGATCGGCCCCGGCCCGATGGGCGGTCGGGCTGCGTCACCACGACGCACGGCCGGTAGGGGCCCTCGATCAGCGCCGCCAGCGTCGGCACGGCGAAGTCGGGCGATCCGAAGAACGCGACACGGGGGATCGTCATGCGGCGAGCATACGGGCCGATCAGCTCCCCAGGCGCCGCAGTCGCACCGGCGCGCCGCGACCGATGCCCAGCGCCGCCGCCGCGCTCCCATTGGGCAGCGCGATCTCGACGTATCCGCTCGACGACGGCAGCGCCACGACCTCGCTCCCGCCGGCCGCATAGCTCGGCGCCGGCCCCGCGATGGTCCGCCCGCCCGCCTCGACCGCGAACGCCGCCCCCGCGTCCGACGCGCGGAAGCTGGTGATCGCGTTGCCGAAGCGGTCGACGTGCAGGATGCGCCCCTCGCCCGCGCCGTCGATCACGGGGCTGGCCAGCGCCGCCGCCACCACTACGTCCGCGACCGGCGTCCCCACCGCCGCCCGCCCCCGCCCCGAGGCCAGCGCCGCCGCGACCGGCGCCATCAGGTCGCGGCCGTGGAAGGTCCGCGATACCTCGGCTGCCGCGAACGGCGTCGCGCCGATGTCGGCTGCGCCCAGCCCGGCCGGCAGCCGCGCCCGCGCCGTTCCCGAGGCGGGCCGCATCGACGCCGGCAGCCCGCTGCTCAGCACCCCGGTGTCGGGGCCCACCAGCCAGGCCTGGGCGGTCTCGATCGCCACCAGCCGGCGCGCGCTGCCCACCCCCGGGTCGACCACCATCACGTGCACGCTGCCCGGCGGGAAGCCCGGCCAGGCGATCTCGCTGAGGAACAGGCCGGCGCGCAGGTCGCCCGGCGGGACGGCGTGGCTCACATCGACGATGCGCACGTTCGGGTTCGACCGCAGCAGCGCGGCGTGCAACTGCGCGACGTAGCCGTCGTCCAGCCCGAAGTCGGTGCTCAGTGTGACGATCCCGCAGGCCTGCATGGAGTCCGTCTGCGCCGGGGCCGGCCGCCGCGCCGCGCCCGCACCGCGCTCGCTCAGACGCGGATCGCCGCGATCGAGAGCGCTACGAAGATCACAATCAGCGCGATCGTGCCGCGGAACAGCACCCGCTCGACGCCGCGCCGCGTGCGAAACGAATCCGCGGCGCCGCTGCCGCCGAAGATGTTGCCCAGCCCCTGGCCCTTCGCCTGCATCAGCACCGCCGCGATCAGGAGCAGCGCGACCAGGATCTGGAACACGTTGATGATGTGGCCGATGCTCATCGGGATTCCTTGGGCCGCGCGACGGCCGGGTGGCTACGGCGTGGAAGCGGCGAGTCGCCGTCCCGCTAGCGCGCCGCCGCCGGGACCAGCGGGGGCCGAGGCGCCGCCTCGCCGCGCTCATGGTAAATCGTCAGGATCGCATCGGCCAGCTTCGCCGAGTCGTGCCGGTAGCGGTTGCGCTCGTCGATCACGTCGGCCGGGACGACGACCCCGCCCACGCGCGCCTCCCCGCCCCGCACCGGCTCCGACTTCCAGCGCTTCGGCAGCCGCTCGGTCAGGTTGCTGTTCGCCACGATGAAGTCGAACGGCGACCCGCCCAGGTGCGACTCGATGCTCGCCACGTGGTCCTGCACCGAGTACTGATCCGTCTCGCCGGCCTGCGTGGCCACGTTGCTGACAAAGATGCGCATCGCGTCGGCCTCCTGGAAGGCGATGCCCAGCTCGGGCACGAGCAGGTTGGGCAGCACGCTCGTGTAGAGGCTGCCCGGCCCCACGACGATCAGGTCGGCGTTGCGCACCGCGTTGAGCGCGTCCGGGTGCGCCGGCGGTCGCGCCGGCTCCAGGCTGACCGCCGCGATCTCGGCCTGCGCCGCCGTGATCGCCGACTCCCCCCGAATCGTGCGCCCGTCCCGCGTCCGCGCCGCGAGCCGCACGTCCTCCAGCGTCGACGGCAGGATCTGCCCCCGCACCGCGAGCACGCGCCCCGTCTCGTGGATCGCCTGCTCCATCGAGCCGGTGACCTCGGACATCGCGACGATGAACAGGTTGCCGAACGAGTGGCCCGACAGCCCCTCGCCCGACTCCTGCGGGAAGCGGTACTGGAAGAGCCGCGTCATCAGCGGCTCCGCGTCGGCCACGGCCGCGATGCAGTTGCGCACGTCGCCGGGTGGGAGGACGCCCATGTCCTCGCGCAGCCGCCCCGACGAGCCGCCGTCGTCGGCGACGGTCACGACCGCCGTCAGGTTGTCGGTGTATTCCTTCAGGCCGCGCAGCAGAATCGACAGGCCCGTGCCGCCGCCGATGGCCACGATGCGCGGGCCGCGGCCCGAGAAGCGGTGCCGGTAGACGAGGTTGACCAGGCTTTCCTCATGCCCGTTGCCGTTGCTGCGCGCCGCCGGGCGCATCGCGGCCAGCAGCCCGGCGCTGAACTTCCACACCCCCACCACCACGAACAGCACGGCCACGCCGATGAACAGCACGCCGCGCAGGACCTGCGGGATGAACTGCAGGGTGATGTAGTAGAAAGCGTCGGGCAGGGTGAGGGTGAGGTACGCCTCACGCGCCAGGAACGACACCCCGAGCCCGAGGAACGCCATGCCCAGGAACAGGAGTACGAACCAGCGCTTCACGCCCATGCCGGGCAGAAGCCACTTCCGCGTATCCGGGTCGCGGATCCATCTCATTGTGGCGCACTATACGCCCGGTCGGCGGCTGCGACCACGCATCGGCCCTCCCGGGCGCCCGTTTCGTCGAGCAGAGGACGGCCGCCCGCAGGGTATGACGATCAACCCGCCCGCGGGGTTCCCCGGCCGGATCGCGACGGCCGCGCGACCGCTCAGCCCGCCAGCAGCTCGCGCAGGATGCCCGTCACCAGCTTGGGGTTGGCGCGACCGCGGGTGGCGCGCATTACCTGCCCCATCAGGAACTTCAGCGCCTCCTGCTTGCCCGCTCGATAGTCGGCCACGGCCCGCGGCTGCGCCGCGATCACCTCGCCCACGACCTCGCGCAGCGCCGCGTCGTCGCTGATCTGCGTCTGCCCCGACGCCTCGACGATCGCGCGCGCATCGCGGCCGCTCGTGAACATCGACTCGAACACGGTCTTGGCCTGCGTGTTGCTGATCGTGCCCGCCTCGATCAGCGACACCAACTCGGCCAGTTGCCCGGGCCGGATGCGGACCCCATCGATCTCCTGGCCGGCCTCGTGCATCAGCCGCGCCAGCTCCCCCACCATCCAGTGCGCGACGCCCTGCCGCGCCCGCGCCGGCGCGTCGCCGCCCAGCGCCGCGACCGCCGCCTCGTAGTAGTCCGCCGTCGCGCGGTCCTCCGTCAGCAGCCCCGCCTCGAAGTCGGCCAGGCCGTACTCGGCCTGGAATCGCGCCAGCCGCACCGCTGGCAGCTCGGGCAGCGCCGCCCGGATCGCCTCGACCCGGTCGCGGCCGGTGCGCAGCGGCGGCAGGTCGGGGTCGGGGAAGTAGCGGTAGTCGTCCGACTCCTCCTTCGAGCGCTGCGACACCGTCACCTCGCGGTCCTCCACCCAGCCGCGCGTCTCCTGGCGAATGCGCTCGCCGTTGCGCAGCGCCGCCGCCTGCCGGCGCTGCTCGTACTGCAGCGCCTTGTAGACGGCCCGGAAGGAGTTCATGTTCTTGATCTCCACCTTGGTGCCGAAGGCCGACTGCCCCCGTGGCCGCAGCGAGATGTTGGCGTCGCAGCGGAACGACCCCTTCTCCATGTCGGCCGTGGAGACATCGAGGTAGCGGAAGATCTGCCGCAGCGCGACGAGGTAGGCCCGCGCCTCCTCGGGGCTGCGCATGTCCGGCTCCGAGACGCACTCCATCAGCGGCACGCCGCTGCGGTTGAGGTCGAGCAGCGAGTACGACTCCGACGCGTCCTCGCGGTGCAGCAGCCGCGCCGTGTCCTCCTCGAGGTGGATGCGCGTCACGCCGATGCGCCGCGTCTCCCCATCGACCTCGACGTCCAGGTAGCCGTTGAGGCTCAGCGGCTCGTCGAACTGGCTGATCTGGTAGCCCTTCATCAGGTCGGGGTAGTGGTAGTTCTTGCGGTCGAACTTCGAGACCTCGGGGATCTCCATGTGCAGCGCGAGCGCCGTCCGGATCGTCCACTCGACGGCCGTCTCGTTGATCACCGGCAGCATGCCCGGCATGCCCTGGCAGATCGGGCAGACGTGCGTGTTGGGCGCCGCGTCGGCGTACTGCGCCGGGCAGCGGCAGAACATCTTGCTCGCCGTCTTCAGCTGCGAGTGCACCTCGAGGCCGATCACCGTCTCGAACTCGCCCGCCCCGTCGGGGGCGGCGTCGGTCGCGGGCGCGACGGTCTGGGGCGTCGGGGGAGCGGTCATCGTCGCATCATTGTATATCGGCCTCGCCTGCAGGCCGCCCAGTGCACGGGGCGCCCAGCGTTGCTCCCGCTGCGGCAAGTGTGCGACACTTGTTCGTGCAATGGAGTTAGACCGGTTCTGGAGCCATGACTAAGTGCCGAGTATCAGCCCTGGCCGCGAGGGATGGGCGCTCGTGCTCTTCACGGCGCTCTTTGTCGTGTGCGCGGTGCTGGTCTCCGTGCACGAATCGGGACAGGACAACGAGGGTTCACTGGCCTCAGTGATCGCGATCGGCCGCACGCTCGGCCCGATCACGATCATCGTGGCGGCCGTGACGGTCATGACAGTGGAGTGGATCATGGTCTTCATCGAGGGATTCCACAAGCGGCGCTACAAGGCGGGGCGCGAAGATGAGCGACGGGCGTGGGAGATTTGGGATCAGCGACGCCGCGAGGCAGCGCAGAAGGGGCAAGACTTCAACGAGCCGACACCGGCGGAGCGTGAAGCCCAAGCCGCGGCCCCGCGGCCATGACGGAGTCCCCGGCTCCCCTGCTCTGAGGCAGACACCCGGCTAGATCCCCCGACGCTGCGCCAGTCGGCCGCGTCCGCTACGCTGAGCCGCGTTGTCCCGAGGGCCCCGCGCCCAGTGAAGTTGGCTGCAATGGCAGATTCCGTCCCCGCCGATGCCGGCGCGCAGGTGCTCGACGCCGGCGCGCTCCTCCCCCCCGCCGCCCACCCGCACAGCGTGCGCATCATCCACACCTCCGACGTCCACGTCGGCACGGGCCACATGCGCGACGAGTCGGGCCGCGAGGAAGCCCTGCACTTCCTCGACACGATCATGGGCGCCGCCGTCGACCTCGACGCCGACCTCGTCCTCATCGCCGGCGACTTCTTCGACAACAACCGCGTCAAGGAGCCGCTCGTCGCCGAGACGGGCGCAATCCTCAACGCGACGCCGGTCCCCGTCGTCATTCTGCCCGGCAACCACGATCCCTTCATGCCCGGCTCGATGTACGAGCGCTTCCGCCACCACTTCGCCGAGCACGTGCACATCTTCGACGACGCCGACGGCACGCTGCTCAGCCTCGACGACGTCGGCGTGCAGATCTGGGGCCAGGCGCACACCAGCTACGACGACTTCTCGCCCGCCGGCAGCAGCCCCGATTGGCGCAGCGACCTCGAGCCGCCGCTGTGGCGTATTGCCATGGCGCACGGCTCGGCCGTCGGCTTCGACGGCCGCCTCTCCTTCGGCTACCGCATCGAGGAGGAGCACCTCGCCGACCTCGAGGCGCACTACGTGGCCCTGGGCCACCTCGACCGCCACGGCCAGACCGGGCCGCCCGGCACGACCGCCTTCTACTCGGGCGCGCCCAGCCTGCTCAAGGGCTTCACCCTGGTCGACCTGCGGCCGCACGGCGTCCACGTCCAGCCCATCCTCTTCGACGCCCTGGAGCGCGGCCAACGGCCCGGCCGCTGAGCCCGCCGGCCGACCGCCCACGCCCGTCGCCCGATACGACATAAGACTCACACCCAGGAATACAGCCAAGGAGACCGCCATGAGCTTCCGCGCGTTCGTCGTTGACATGCAGGACGAGGACTTCAGCGCCGGCGTGCAGTCGCTCGACGAAGCGCAGCTGCCCGAGGGCGACGTCACGATCGACGTGCAGTGGTCGAGCGTGAATTACAAGGACGGCCTCGCGACCCTGCCCAAGGGCCGCGTCGTCACGCAGTACCCCATGGTGCCCGGCATCGACCTGGCCGGCCGCGTGCGCGAATCGGCCGACGACCGCTTCCAGCCCGGCCAGGACGTCCTCATCACCGGCTACGACCTGGGCGTGGCGCACTTCGGCGGCTTCGCCGAGGTGGCTCGCGTCCCGACCGACTGGATCGTCCCGCTGCCCGACGGACTCAGCGCCGAGGAGGCGATGGCCCTCGGCACGGCCGGCTTCACCGCCGGCCTCTCCGTCGAGGCCCTGCAGGCGCACGGCGTCACGCCCGACTCCGGCCCAGTGCTCGTCACCGGCGCGACCGGCGGCGTCGGCAGCACCGCCGTCGCCATCCTCGCGCGGCTCGGCTACACCGTCGCCGCCAGCACCGGCAAGGCCGATGAGCACGACTACCTGCGCGCCCTGGGCGCCTCCGAGATCCTCAGCCGCGAGGAGGTCAGCGAGGAGAGCCGGCGCCCGATCGAGCGCGAGCGCTGGGCCGGCGCGGTCGACCCCGTGGGCGGCGCCACGACCGCCTACATCCTGCGCACCCTCAAGCGCGACGGCGTCAACGCCATCTCCGGCCTCACCGGCGGGGCCGGCGTCAGCACCACCGTCATGCCGTTCATCCTGCGAGGCGCCTCGCTGGTCGGTGTCGAGTCGGTCTACTGCCCCATGCCGCGCCGCAGCGAGATCTGGCGCCGCCTCGCCACCGATTGGAAGCCCGACGCCCTGCTCGACGCCATCGCCGTGCGCACCGACCTCGACGGCGTCGCCGCCGCCACGGCCGCGATCCTTCGCGGCGCCGTGCGAGGGCGTACGCTGGTGCAGCTCGGCTGATCGGACGCGAGCGCGCCCCGGAGGTTGTCGCCATGCCCACCTGGCAGGACCGGCTCAAGCAGGCCCAGGATGTCGCCCGTGAGGGCGCGCGCCAGGCCGCCGTCACGGCCGAGGAGGTGCGCAAGCGCGCCGAGCCCGCCCTGCGCGAGGCCGTCGTGAAGGCCAAGCCCGCCGTCGAGCGGGGCGCGCGCCGCAGCCGCGCCGCCGTCGACGCCACGCTCGAGGAGCGCCGGGCCCAACACGATGCGCGCGTCAACTGGTTCCTCAACGAGGACGGGCCCATCCACACCGCCGGCTACCCCGACCAGGAGCACATGCGCGCCGGCATTCAGGCCGCCGCCGAGCACGGCTGGCGCGTCGAGTCGACCGCCACCGTCCCGGGGCCGCCCCGCATCCCCGGCGGCATCGCCACGATCGTCGCCAAGCAGGCCGCCGAGCGCGTCCTCAAGCCCGACAAGTTCATGGTCACCTTCCGCAAGGGCCCCCGCGCCGCCCCAGCGCCGCCCGCGCCTGGCGCCGCCCCGGATCCTCCCGCCGGCTCCTCCTAGCGACGGCCGCGCCGCTTGCTACGCTGTCCCCCCCGGCGGGGGTAGCTCAGGGGCAGAGCTCCTGCCTTCCAAGCAGGCGGCCGCGGGTTCGAATCCCGTCCCCCGCTCCACCGGTCCCTCACCGGCGCTTAGGCTCGTGCTTGAAGGCACGCGCGCGCCTCGTCGACGAACCGGCGAAGTGACGCGACATTGCGGCCTGCGTTGTACAAGTCCATGCCCGTCGCGATCTCGGGCCCATACTCCACGCCCCCGAGGGGTGTCGGTGCTCCGCTCGACCTGACGATTGAGCGGAGTCGATCTTTGTATTCCTGCTTTCTGCAGCGGATGTCAGGGATGGGCGGGCGATCTGGAGTCCGCAGCAACTGCTGGACGTACTCGGGGTCCGCGACGTACCAGATCTCGACGTGCGGGTCCGGCTCAGCGGTGATCACGAGGTCCTCATAGCCTTCGAGTGCGCAAGCACGGCTCACCTGCCGGGTGCGTTCCCCTTGCTGACCACAGTCTGCGTCGATGCCGACGACGATCGCGTCAGGCTGCTCAACGCTGCCACCTCGGACGTCGGCAAGCAGTTGTCGGAGACCACGGATCGTGCGGCCGGCGCCGCCCATCGGAGTCATTTCCCGCGAATCGAGCTCAACACCTTCTTCCTCCGCGATCCTCCGAAAGAGTGGTGGGACGAATTGCGCATGCGCGTTGTCTTCCAGAACGTAGAGCACTCGCATCTAGACGAAATCGCCCCGCTGGATCCGAGTCGCGAGCGGCGACGCTGGAGTCTGCTGGCCTTCATCCAGAGCGGCCTCAATATCGAGTTCTTCAAGCATGGGCAGCTTGCGGTCAATCTCGTCGAACCCCGTGACGCCAGCGGTGCTCTTGTAGCAACGAAGAGTGAGCGACTCGTCGCGCGAGAACAGGGCGGGGAGCTGGGCCGAATGGGTGTTGATGATGAATTGCGTGACGCCGTCCCGAGACGCTTCCTCGAACAATGCTGCGATCCACGGGAGTCGGGCAGCGTGGACACCATTCTCCGGCTCCTCGTAGCCGATGACGGATGCGGGTGTCGGAGAGTTCGTGATGCCGATGAGGGCGAGAATCCGAAGCGTTCCCTCTGACAGTGCGCTCGCCTCAAAGCGCACACCCCGCTCAATGATGTAGAGGCGCAGGCGCCCCAAGTCCGTAGTCGAGACTCCGACGCGCTCGATCCCGGGCAGCACACCGCGCAACGCGCGGTTCATGGCGCCGAACACGCGCGGGTGGTCCTTCTCCATCGTGTTGTAGAACCCGGCCAGTTCGGAGCCGTCGTGGGGCAGGCGCTTCACTTCGCGCAATGCGGAGTCCCGGCGCATCGCTTCGGGTTCCAGGTAGTAGGTGCGCCACGAGGCGAGTTCGTGGCGCAGCGCAACCACGTGCGGGTGGTGCGGCGCATAGAGCGGAAGCGACACCACAGTGCGGTCCATGCCGAGGTCGTGGTCGAAGGGATGGCTCTGCCGCTCAAGCCGCAGCGAGAGCCTCTTCTGCCCGCCCCGGGATTCCGTCGACAAGAACGGACTTCGCGACTGCTTGCTCTTCAGATCCCTGGTGAGCGCCAACAGCGACTCGTCAATGACCTGTAGCACTCCCGAATCGGTCCGGATCTGCACGTCCAGGGAGTAGCGCAGAAGCCGCTCGCGGACGAGAGCCCGCGCCGGCTCGTGGCCCTCTCGTGCCTCGGTGATCGTGCGATTCACCTGTTCGACGGTGGACTCCGAGAGCTCGATGTCGACGTCGATGCGGAACGACGCCTTGTCGCGCCCCATGAGGCCCTCGATGCCGCGTTCATCGAACGTGAACGAGCGGAGGGGATCCCCGCGATGTTCCGTGAACGCGGATTGTAGGTCGCCCGCGACTGTGCGGCTGAGCAGTCCGATGGCGTCGAGCAGGTTGCTCTTACCCGCCGCGTTCGGCCCGATGACGATAGTCAGCGGATCCAGTCGCAGATCGACGGCCTGCAGCGATTTGTAGCCCCGGATGGCGATGCGCCGGATCATGGCGACAGCGTACGCGCTCGCGCCCACGGGAGCACCCCGACATCCGGCACCGGCCGCCCCCCGCCGCTCCCCACACGACGGCCGGCGGATGATAAACTAAGTCCATCGGACCGGGCTAATTGTCGATAGGGGGCCGCCGTGCGCGTCGTGAACATGCACGAGGCCAAGACGCAGCTCTCGAAGCTGGTGCAGGCGGCGGTCGACGGGGAGCCGTTCGTCATCGCGCGCAGCGGCAAGCCGCTGGTCAAGGTCACAGCGCTCGATGCGCCGACGACCGCTCCGCGCCGGACCGGCTTTCTGCCGGGACTCTCCGTGCCGCCCGACTTCGACCGCATGGGCGTCGGGGAGATCGAGGCGATCTTCGAGGGCCGCGGGTGAGGATCCTGCTCGACACGCACGTGCTGCTGTGGGCCGCCGCGACTCCCGAGCGCCTGCCCCCGGCCGCGCGGGCGCTGATCGAGGACGCGGCGAACGAGCCCTGCTTCAGCGCCGCCTCGCTGTGGGAGGTGGCCATCAAGAGCGGGCTGGGGCGCGACGACTTCAGCATCGACCCGCGGCTGCTGCGCCGGGCGCTGCTCGAGAACGGCTACGCCGAGCTGCCGATCACCGGCGCCCACGCCGTCGCTGTGGACCTGCTGCCGCCCATCCACGGCGACCCGTTCGACCGGCTGCTCGTCGCGCAGGCGCAGATCGAGGCGATGACATTGCTGACCGCGGACGAGATCGTGGCGCGCTATCCGGGGCCCGTCGAGTTGATCTGAGCGGCGGACGCGCCGTGTTACACCCGGCGCGCGTGCTGACCGCACCCGGACCGCTGTACGATGGCAGCACACGGGAGCGATCCGGCATGACAACGACACACACGAAGCTACTGACCGCCGACGACCTGCTGCGACTCTACAGCCAGGGCGTGCGTGGCGAACTGATCCGGGGGGTTCTCTGCGAAACCATGCCAACTGGATACGAGCACGGACAGATTGTGACGGCCCTGGTCATCGAGTTGGGTACCTTCATCAAGCGCCGCCGGCTGGGCACCTTGGTCGCCTCCGACACGGGCGTCAGGCTGGAGCGCGACCCGGACACGGTGCGGGAGCCGGACATCGCCTTCACGTCGGCGGTGAAGATTCCGCTCGACACGCGGATCACGGGTTACGCCGAAGTGGCCCCCGACTTGGTGGTCGAGGTCGTCTCCCTGAGCGATAGTCGCCGCGAGGCTCACGACAAGGCGCGGATGTGGCTGAGCCACAGCGTGCCCCTCGTCTGGGTCGTGTACCCCGAGACGCGCACCGTGGATGTGTACCACGAGAGCGCCGCCGTCTCGACGCTCGGCGAGGATGACTCCCTCGACGGCATGGACGTCCTGCCCGGCTTCACCTGCCCGGTGCGCACCGTCTTCGGCGACTAGACGGCGGCTGGCAGTCCCAGGTCGCGCCCGCGCGACACCCCTACGACGGCCAGCGCCCCAGCCGACGCCCCAGCCCCACGAGCCGCCGCCCCCACTTCGACGCCAGCATCTCCTCGACGGCCGACAGCGCCGCCCAGCGCGAGACCTCGTTCAGCGTTGGATAGGCGTGGTGCGTCATCGCCAGGTCGAGCGCCGTCATGCGGCGGGAGATCGCCAGCACGTGCTCCTGGATCAGTTCGCCCGCAGACGGCCCGATGATCTGCGCCCCGACGACCCGCCGCCGCCGCCCCACCGTCACCATGCGCAGGAAGCCCGCCGTTCGTGCGTCGATCAGGGACCGGTCGAGCTCCCGGAACGACCGCTCGTAGACGTGCACCGCGTCGCCGTGCCGCGCCCGCGCCGCCGCCTCGCTCAGCCCCACGCCCGCGACCTCGGGGTCGGTGAACACGGCCCAGGGCATGCCGCGGTATCCGGCCCGCTGCCGCCCGGCCGGGAACAGGGCGTTGCGCAACACGACCCCGGCTTCGTACGACGCCGCGTGCGTGAACTGATAGCCGCCCGTCACGTCGCCGCAGGCGTACACCCGCCGGTTCGACGTCCGTAGCCGCGCATCGACCCGCACCGCGCCGTCCGCCGCCAGCGCGACCCCCGCTGCGTCGAGCCCCAGCCCCTCGACGTGCGGGCGCTGCCCCGCCGCGACCAGGATCGCGTCGGCCCCGATCTCCCGGGCCCCGTCCGGCCCGCGCACCCGCACGACGCGTGCCGGTTCGTCGCCGCGGCCCCCGCTCACGACCTCCACCACCGATGTCTCCGTCAGGATCGACAGCCCCTCCCCCGCCAGCGCCTCCTCCAGCGCCGCCGATACCGGCGCCTCCGCCCGCGTGACGATTCGCGGCTCCGCCTCGACCACCGTCACCGCCGACCCCAGGCGCTGGAACGCCTGCGCCAGCTCGAGCCCCGTCGGCCCGCCGCCGATCACGACGAGCCGCGCCGGCAGCCGCTCGATGTCGAAGACCGTGCGGTTGGTCAGGTAGCCCGACGCCGCCAGCCCTGGGATCGACGGTGTCACCGGCGACGACCCCGTCGCGATGACGAACGCGCGCGACCGCACTCGCCGCCCGTCCACCTCGACCTCGCGGGGCGAGACGAAGCGGCCGTGCCCCGGGATCACATCGACGCCCGGCAGCGTCTCCGGCCGGTCCGACTCCGCATAGATCTGCTCCTGCAGCGCGCGGATCCGGGCCAGCACCGGGCCGATCTCCACCGCGCCCGCCGCGGCCCCGGCCGGTAGCACCGCCGGCAGCCCCAGCGCCGCCCGATCGCCCCCCGCGACCGCCGCCCGCCCCGCCGCGAGCAGCGCCTTGCTCGGCACGCAGCCGTGCCACGTGCAGTCGCCGCCCAGCCGCTCCGCCTCCACGATCGCCACGCGCGCGCCCAGCTGCGGGCCCAGCCGGCCGATCGTCAGCCCCGCCGACCCGCCGCCGATCACCACGATGTCGTAGTCGTCCCGCCGCCGGCGCCACCCCACGCCTGGCCCCTTCCCGCGCACCGCCGCGCATCTGGCCACGCAGCATACTCGCGCCCCATCGATACGACGCCCGTCGTGCGCTACCATGCATGCAGCGCCCAGGCAGAGGAGGCTCCCGCATGGCCGGCTCCCCCAGCAACATCCGCCTCGCGTTCTCCGAGGCGGCGATCTCCGCCCTCAGCGCCGCCCTCAGCGGCTACCCCGAGCCCGTCTCCGGCGTGCGCCTCAAGATCGTCGGGCGCAGCGGCCGCGGCTTCGACCACGTCATCACCATCGTCGAACAGGGCGCCGAGCCCGACGACCCCGCCGTCGACATCGACGGTCTGCACGTCTTCGTCGAGCGCGAGAACGCCGACAAGCTCAATGGCGTCGCCGTCCACTACGAGTACAAGGGGCCCAGCGTCAGCGGCCTGGAGTTCGACAACCCGAACCCGGTCTGGGACAACCCGCTCGAGGAGCGCGTCCAGATTCTCTTCGACGAGTACGTCAACCCGGGCATCGCCGCGCACGGCGGCGTCGTCACCCTGCTGGGCGTCGAGGAGGACCGCGCCTACATCGAGATGGGCGGCGGCTGCGCCGGCTGCGGCATGGCCAACGTCACCCTCAAGCAGGGCATCGAGGTCGCCGTCAAGGAGCACGTCCCCGAGATCGTCGAGGTCGTCGACACCACCGACCACGCCTCCGGAACGAACCCCTACTACGAGCCCCAGAAGGCCGGCGCCGCCAGCAAGTAGCCCCGGCACCGTGCACTAGACCATCTGTTCTGCTACGATGCCCGCCGGGGAGGGCTGGATGCCGATCGATCGCCTGGTCCAACTCGTGGCGCGCGGCTCCGATCAACTGCGGCGGGGCACGAGCGACGACCGGCGCAAGGCGATGGGCCAGTACTACACGCCGGCCGCGATCGCGGAGTTCATGGCTTCCCTCGTCGATGTGCCGGCGAGCGCACCGGTCCGAATCCTCGACCCCGGCGCGGGCGCCGGCCTCCTCGGCATCTGCGCTGCCCGCTCGCTGCTTGAGCGCGGAGCGGAGTCGGTGCACGTCGTCGCCGTCGAGCGTGACACCGACTCCCTGCCCGCCCTCAACCAGAGTCTCTGCGAGGCGAAGCGGTCTCTCGGCGCGCGGTTCAGCTACGAGGTCCGCTGCCACGACTTCCTGAACTCGACCAGGTTTGGCCTCGGGACCGACCACATCGATCCGGTCGATGTCGCGATCTCGAATCCGCCCTACTTCAAGGTCGCCCCGTCCGACCCGCGCGGCGGCGGCGCACCGAACATCTACGCCCAGTTCATGAGCGTCGCCGGTGAGATGCTCAAGCCCGGCGGCCAGATGTGCTTCATCGTCCCGCGGAGCTACTCGTCGGGACTCTACTTCCGCGATTTCCGCCGCCGCTTCCACCAGACAATGGCGCTCGAAGCGGTGCATCTCTTCCGCTCGCGAGCGGATGCGTTCAAGACCGACGGCGTGCTGCAGGAGAACATCATCATCCTCTGCCGCCGCGAGGCGAGCGCCGACGGCCAAGTGCGAATCACGGTGTCGAACGGCGCCGACGATCTCCCGGGTGGCGACTGCCTGCGGGCGTCCCGGCGACGCATCGTCGACCCGGATACGCGGGACGCGTGGCTGTACCTGCCGGAATCCCGCGCCGACCTGCGAGCGCTGGCGACCGTCGAGCATCAGCGTTATCGCCTGTCCGACCTCGGCTGGGCGATCTCCACGGGGCCGATCGTCGCCTTCCGCGCGACGGCGCACCTGCGCACGGTCGCATGCGACTCGGACCGGCCAGACGTTCCGATGCTCTGGCTGCAGCATGTCAAGCCCGGCGCCGTCGAGTGGCCATTGCAAAACGGTTTCCGCAAGCCGCAGTGGCTATCCGCCGCGGCCCCGGCCAAGTTGCGAGTGCCGAACACAAACTGCGTCCTGCTCCGCCGGTTCTCCGC
The DNA here is from genome assembly GCA_965209205.1 of Dehalococcoidia bacterium. Taxonomy (GTDB): domain Bacteria; phylum Chloroflexota; class Dehalococcoidia; order Bin125; family Bin125; genus TK10-74A. The sequence continues at coordinate 805,223 of CBDBQC010000004.1, read as the reverse complement.
CAAGGGCGACCCGCGCCGCCTGATCGCCGCGCCGCTTCTCGCCGGTCAACTGCCCGGCGACTTCGTGGGGGTCGAGAACCACGTCAACGTGATCTACGGCGCCGAACGTGACATGACGCCGGAGGACGCGATCGGACTGGCGACCCTGCTCAACTCGCGCCTCTATGAGCGGTTCTTCCGCACGATCAGCGGGAACACGCAGGTCAGCGCGTCGGAGATCCGGGGGACCAGGTTCCCCTCGCGCGATCGCATCCGCGCCGCCGGCGCGCGGAGAAGCCGAGCTCCAGCGGCGATTGGAACCGGGCAGGTGCGGTGAGTTGAGCCGCCTTGAAGAAGCGCGCCACATTCTGGAAGCGCTCGGGCTGCCCGCGCGGCAGAGGAACGACAACGCCGCGTACACGCTGCTGGCGTTCGCATCGGTTGGTCGGCGAACGCCGTGGACGCGGGCCTCGAACCGAGCGCGGCTCGGACCGCACGCCGTGATCGAGTTCGTTGCTCGCGAGTACGGCAAGATCTACGCTGAGAACACGCGGGAGAACATCCGGCGTCAGGCGATTCACCAGTTCGTCCAGGCGGGCGTACTGGAACGCAACCCCGACGATCCGGGCCTCCCGACGAACAGCCCCCGCACGCACTATGCGCTGTCAGACGAGGCGCTTGCCGTAGTGCGGGCGTTCGGTACACTCGACTTCACCCGCCTCGCGGCGGGCTTCCGTCGAGAATCCGGTGGTGGGCTGGCCGCGCGCTACGCGCAGCCCCGGCAGCGGATGCGGGTCGAGGTCGCGCTTCCGTCCGGCGCGCGAGTGACCCTGTCCCCCGGCCTCCACAACGATCTGCAGCGCAGCGTCATCGAGGAGTTCCTGCCGGCGTTCGCGCCCGGCGCGCGCGTGCTCTACCTCGGCGACACTGACAACAAGTCCCTATACGTAGAGTCCGACGTGCTCGCTCGCATCGGTGTTCCGCTTGAAGCCCACGACAAGCTGCCCGACATCCTGGTATACGACGAAGCACGGGACCGCTTGATCCTCTGCGAAGCCGTGACCAGCCACGGTCCCGTCTCAGCCAAGCGGCGCATCGAACTGGAGGAGTGTCTGTCGGACTGCCGTGTCGCCCGCATCTATGTGTCGGCGTTCCTGTCCTTCGCCGAGTTCAAGCGACACGCCGAGTCGATCGCGTGGGAAACCGACGTCTGGATCGCCGAGTCGCCCAGCCACATGCTGCACTACAACGGCGAAACCTTCTTGAAGTGACATAACCATGGCCCACATCGCGTGGCGCTTGTCCATGATGGCCCCATGACCCGCGTCCTCCTCGTCTCGACGTATGAGCAGGGGCACCAGCCGCTGGGGCTCGCCTCGCCGGCCGCGGCCCTGCGCGACGCCGGCCACGACGTCCGTACGCTCGACATCGCTGTCGAGCCCGCCGCAGCCGCCGCCTTCGACGCCGCCGACCTCGTCGCCATCTCCGCCCCCATGCACACCGCCGCCCGCCTCGCCCTGCGCCTCGCCGAGCGGCTGCGGGCCCGCCGCCCCGAACTGCCGCTCGTGCTCTACGGCCTCTACGCCTCCGAGCTCGACCTCCACCTGCGCGACGGCGGCCCCTTCTCCGCGACCATCGGCGGCGAGTACGAGGGCCCCCTCGTCGCCCTGGCCGATGCGGTCGGCGGGGGTCGGCCGATCCCCGGTCCCGGCGAGGCCGCGCGGATCCTGGACATCGCCGGCCTCGGCCACGCCCCCGCCTTCCCCCGCGACGCCATGCCCCTGCCCGACCGCACGGGCCTGCCCCCCCTGGCCGACTACGCCCGCGCCACCGTTGTGCCCGCCAACGGCCACGGCCCCGCCGCGCCGGGCGAGGAGCGGCTCGCCGGCTACGTCGAGGCCAGCCGCGGCTGCGCCCATCGCTGCACCCACTGCCCCCTCACCCCCACCTACGGCGGCCGGCTGCGCCTCGTCCCGCCCGAGATCGTCCTGGCCGACATCGACACCCAGGTTGCGCTCGGCGCCCGCCACATCACCGTCGGCGACCCCGACTTCTTCAACGCCGTCCCCCACGCGCTCTCCCTGCTGCGCATCCTCGCCCGCCGCCACCCCCGCCTCAGCCTTGATGTCACCATCAAGGTCGAGCACCTGCTCGAGCAGCCCGACGCGACGCGCGCCCTCCCCGGCCTCGGCGTCGCCTGGGTGACGAGCGCCTTCGAGTCGGTCGACGACGCCCTGCTCGCCCGGCTTGACAAGGGCCACACCGTCGCCGACATGGAGCGCGCCCTCGCCCTCGCCCGCGACGCCGGCCTGCACCTGCGCCCCACCTGGCTGCCCTTCACCCCCTGGACCTCGCTCGGCGACTTCGCCGCCATCCTCGACTTCATCGAGCGCCACGACCTCGTCCAGCACGTGCCCCCCGTGCAGTACGCACTGCGCCTTCTGCTGCCGCCCGGCTCCCCCTTGATCGCGCAGGCCGAAGCCGACGGCCACCTGACCGGCTTCGACCCCGACGGTCTCACCTACACCTGGGGCAACCAGGACCCGGCCGTCGATGCGCTGCAGGGGGAGATCGCCGAGTACGTGGGCCGGCTCGCCTGCAGCCACCACGGCCCCACCGACAACGCCGCCGCCTTCGCCCGCATCGGCGCCCTGGCCGCTCGCGCCGCCGGGCTGCCGCCGCCGCGGCCGTCGGCCCCGTCGGCCCGCTGGGTGCCCGGCCTCAGCGAGGCATGGTTCTGTTGAGCGGAGCCCACGGAGGAGCAGTTGGCTCCCCTCGACGCGGCGCTCTCGGTGTGACTGGCTGGGAGAGCGAGTAGAACGCATGTGCGCGATGCTCTAGCATCTGTGTGTCGGCGGAAGTCAACGAGGACATGAGATTGTGAGCTTGGTGCAGGGAACGACGGACGACATCCTTGCCCGGCTGCGCACCGCGGCTCAGACCGGCGACGCCGGGATTCTCGACGAGACCGCGCTCGATCAGGCGCTCATCCCGCAGTTGGCGCGCGACCCTGAGTCCTGCGCCCTCGTGGAGCAGGCGGCCCGTCGATCCGCCACCGATCACCGATTGGTCTGTGCCGATGCCCGCACGCTCTCCGGCCTCCCCGACGGATCGGCGCATCTCGTCCTGACGTCCCCTCCCTATTGGACGCTCAAGCAGTACAACCGCGTCGAGGGGCAGCTGGGTGAAATCGACGAGTTCGAGTCCTTCGTCTCCGCATTGGACGATGTCTGGCGGGAGTGCTTCCGGGTTCTGGTCCCCGGCGGCCGCGTCGTCTGCGTGGTGGGCGACGTCCTGCTCTCGCGTCGCAAGAACGGCGGTCGTCACACCGTTGTGCCGCTGCACGCCAGCATTCAGGAGCACTGCCGCGCGCTCGGCTTCGACAACCTCGCGCCGATCATCTGGAACAAGATCGGCAACGCACAGTACGAGGTCGGGCGCGGCGGCTTCCTGGGCAAGCCCTACGAGCCCAACGCCGTGGTCAAGAACGACATCGAGTACATCCTCTTCCAGCGCAAGCCGGGCGGCTATCGCAGCCCCAGTCCGGGCACGAGACTGCTGAGCCTGATCCCCGCCGAGCGCCATCAGGAGTGGTTCCAGCAGGTCTGGACGGGACTCGGCGGTGCATCGACACGCGACCACCCGGCCCCCTTCCCGCTCGCGCTCGCCGAGCGCCTCGTCCGCATGTTCTCGTTCGTCGGCGACGTGGTGCTCGATCCGTTCATGGGCACCGGCACGACCGCCGTCGCAGCCCTGCGATGGGGACGCAGCAGCGTCGGCGTCGAAGTCGACCCCCAGTACGCCGCGATGGCCCACGCCCGCCTCGATCAGGAATCCCGCGACCTCTTCGCCAACGCCCGCGTCGAGCCGGTCACGATCGGCTTCCAATGAGCTACGAGACATCCGTCGCGGACGCGGTCAGGCAGTTCTGGGCCGTCCAACGCTCCCAACAACGGCGCCGGTCGCGGACGCGCAGCAGCGATCTCGGACGGCAAAGGGTGGTCGGCGGCAAGCACATGGCCGGCTTCGAGGCAGTCCTGGCGGACTCCCTGCTGGAGGCTGGGATTCCCCTGGACGCCGTGATCACGGCCGGCAGTTCGGACAGAACCCTTCCGGGCTACTTCAGAGCGACGAAGCGCTGGGACTTGCTGGTCGTGTCGGGCTCGCGAGTGCTTGCCGCGATTGAACTCAAGTCGATCAGTAGTTCGTTTGGGAACAACCTCAACAATCGAGCCGAGGAAGCCATCGGCAGCACGACCGACTTCGCGACGGCGTTCCGCGAGGGCACCCTAGGCAACGTGCACCGGCCTTGGATCGGCTACGTGCTCGTGATGGTCGCGAAGAGTGGAACCGGGGGATCGCTTCATCCCGTCCGAGTGGACTCCCCGCACATCGAGCCGCGAGCTGAGTTCGTCGATGCGTCCTACATCGATCGCGGCGAGCAGTTGTGCCGGGCGCTCGTGCAGGAGAGGCTCTGCGACGCTGCCTGGCTTCTCGTCACGTCGGTTGAGCATGGACCGGACGGGGAATTCAGTGAGCCAGCCCCCGACCTGGCGGGGGGGCCGTTCATCCGCTTGCTCTCGGGCCACGTCCGGGCTCTGGTCGAGTAGGGCCCCCTATCCGACCTCCAACTCGAAGCGGAGGCAGCGCCACGACCGCCGCAGCGCCTCCACGACCTCCCCCGGCTGCTGCCCCCGCGCGAAGATGAAGCCCGGGTAGGCGCCCCCCTCGGGCAGGGGCACGAAGCGGTAGCCCGGCCGCGTCACGATCGTCACCTCCGACACCAGCGGCACGGTGCGCGCCGCCTCCAGGCCGTGTACGGCGTGCAGCCGGCCCGGCCCCGGCGTGGGGATCATCATCACGCCGCTGGCCGGCGCTTCCCGCTCCAGCCGATCGAGCGGCAACCCCGTCGCCTGACGCAGCACGACCTCCTCCAGCGACGCCCCGGCCTCCCCCGCCCCCACGTCGAAGCGCAGCGAGCGGGCGCAGTGCCCGCCGATCGTGCGCGCCGCGATGTCGATCGGGTAGGCACCCGACGCGTTGAGCCGCAGCTCGACGTGCACCGGCCCGCGCGACAGCCCGATCGCCCGCGCCGCCCGCTCGGCGACCCGCCGGACCTCCTCCTGCCGCGCCGCCGGAAGCGCCGACGGCGTCACGTAGATCGTCTCCTCGAAGAACGGGCCCTCCAGCGGGTCCGGCTTGTCGAACAGGGCGAGCACCTGCAGGGCGCCGCCGTCGCCGCCGGGCCGCGGGAGCAGCAGCCCCTCCAGCGCGACCTCGTGGCCCGGGATGTAGCCCTCGACCAGGTAGCGGTCGGCCGTGCCGCCGCAGTCGGCCGCGACGTCCGGGTCCGACAGCAGCCGCCCCAGCCGCTCGACCGCCGCCACGAATGACGGTGCGTCGTCGGCGCGCATCACGCCGCGGCTGCCCGCCAGCGCCAGCGGCTTGACCACGACCGGGAAGTCGAGCTCCCGCGCGACGGCCGACGCCTCCTCCGCGAAGCGGCACACGCGGAAGGGCGGCGACGGCAGACCCGCCGCCTCCAGCAGGCGCCGCAACTCCGCCTTGTTGCGCGTGGCCTCGACGGCCGCCGCCGGGTTCGAGGGCAGCCGCAGCAGCGCCGAGGCGCGCGCCGCCAGCATCGTCCCGCCGTCGTCGACCGGCACGATGGCGTCCACGGGGTGGCGGTCGGCGTATTGCGCGATCGTCTCGGCGCCGGCCGCCGGGTCGCGGAAATCGGCCCGCAGCGAGCGCTCCGGGAACGCGTCGAGCGGCTGCCCCACGTCCGACGCCACGGCCACGTCGAGCCCCAGCCGTCCGGCCGCCGCCAGGAAGTCGTGGCTGCGATAGCTGGCGCTGGGGATCAGGAGTAGCACGCGCGGCATAGGGCGGCTATCGTATCGCGTTCGCCGGCGTCCCTTCCCGCCATCCGCCATCGGGACTGGGTACGCTGGCGCCGGAGGGGTCCGATGCCCGACACGACGGCCTTCCCCATGGCCGGCGCCGCGCCGCCCGCGCCCGCCCCGCCCCCGCGCGACGATGCGTCCACCCTCGACCTCGACATCGAGGGGATGCACTGCGCCGCCTGCGTCGGCCGCGTCGAGCGGGCCCTGACCGCCGTCGACGGCGTCGATGCCGCCGCGGTCAACCTCGCCACCGAGCGCGCCCGCGTCTACCTCGCCGCCCCCGATGTCGCCCCCGGCGCGCTGTCCGATGCGCTGTCCGACGCGCTGGCCGATGCAGTGGCGGCCGCCGGCTACCGCGTCGTCTCGACGAGCGCCGAATCGCAGTCGCCGGCCGACGCCGACGCCGCCACGCGCATCGTGGAGGCGCGCCGCGACCACGAACGCCGCCGCCTCCTGGCCGACGCGCTCCTCGCGCTCGCGCTGGGCTGGGGCATCTTCATCGCCGTCCAGATCAGCCACGCCGCCGGCCTCGACTGGGACCCCGATGTGCTCTTCCTGGTGCTCTTCGGCGTCGCGACGCCGGTCTTCTGCTGGAGCGGCCGTCGCATCTTCCGCGCCGCGGCGACCGTCGTCCGGCATGGCGCGGCCAACATGGACGTGCTCATCGCCGTGGGCACGACCGCCGCCATGGCCTACAGCGTCGCCGCGACGTTCGCGCCCGGCCCCTTCGACCGCGCCGGCCTCGATCGCGCCGTCTTCTACGAGACCGCGCTCGTCATCGTCGGCTTTGTCTCGCTCGGCCGCTACCTCGAGTCGCGGGCCAAGGGGCGCACCTCGGCCGCCATCCGCCGCCTGCTCGACCTCCGGCCCCAGACCGCGCATCTGCTGCGCGACGACGCGGGGGTCGAGGAGGAAGTCGAGGTCCCCGTCGAGCAGGTCCGGGCCGGCGACGTCATGCTCGTCCGGCCCGGCGACCAGATCCCCGTCGACGGCGTCGTGCTGGCCGGCGACGGCGCGGTCGATGAGTCGATGCTGACCGGCGAGAGCATGCCGGTCGACAAGGCGCCCGGCGCGCGGGTCTTCGGCGCGACGATCAACGGCGCCGGCGCCCTGCGCGTGCGCGCCACCGAGGTCGGCGCCGCCACCGTGCTCGCCCGCATCATCGCCCTCGTCGAGTCGGCCCAGGCCTCGAAGGCGCCCGTGCAGGCCCTCGCCGACCGCGTCGCCGGGGTCTTCGTGCCCATCGTGCTGGTCATCGCCGCGCTCGCCTTCCTGCTCTGGCTCGCCGTGGGGCCGCCGCCCGCCCTCACCTTCGCGACGCTCAACGCCGTCGCGGTGCTCGTCGTCGCCTGCCCCTGCGCGCTCGGCCTCGCGACCCCCACGGCCGTCATGGCCGGCAGCGGACGCGCCGCCGAGCTGGGCGTGCTCTTCCGCTCCGCCGAGGCGATCGAGCGCCTCGCCGCCGTCGATACGGTCGTCTTCGACAAGACCGGCACGCTCACCCGCGGCGAGCCCGCCCTGCGCGATGTCGCACTCCTGCCCGGGCACGACCGCGACGACGTGCTGGCCGCCGCCGCCGCGGTCGAGCGCGACTCCGAGCACCCCATCGCCCGCGCGATCGTCGATGCGGCTCGCGACGCCGGGCTGCGCCGCGCGCTCGCCCGCGGCTTCCGCGCGACGCCCGGCGGTGGCGCGACCGCCGTGGTGGACGGCGCGACCGTCACCGTGGGCGCGGCGCGCCTCCTCCGCGACCACGGCGTCTCCGTCGACGACGACGCCCTGGGACACGCCGGGCGCTTCGCCGACGGCGGCGCGACGCCCGTCTACGTGGCCATCGGGCCGCGCGTGGCCGCCGTCCTCGCGGTGGCCGACACGATCAAGCCCTCCGCCCCGGCCGCCGTCCGCGACCTCCGGGCGGCGGGGCGCCGCACCATCCTGCTCAGCGGCGACGACCGCCGCGCGGCCGATGCCGTCGCCGCCGTCCTCGGCATCGACGAGGTGATCGCCGAGGTCTTGCCCGACGAGAAGGCGGACGTCGTGCGGCGCCTGCAGGCCGAGGGCCGCGTCGTCGCGATGGTCGGTGACGGCGTCAACGACGCCCCCGCCCTCGCCCAGGCCGACGTTGGGGTCGCGATGGGCGGCGGGACGGGCGTCGCGATCGAGGCCGCCGCCGTCACCCTCATGCGCGACGATCCGCGCGGCGTCGGCCAGGCCTTCGCCGTCGGCCGCGCCACGCTGCGCACCATCCGCCAGAACCTGGCCTGGGCCTTCGCCTACAACCTGCTGCTCATCCCCGTCGCGGCGGGCCTCTTCTACCCCGTTTTCGAACTGCTCGGCCCCGTCCCCGGCGGCCTGCGCTGGCTCTTCGGCGATCAGGGCTTCTTCGAGCCCATCGTCGCCGGCGTCGCGATGATGCTCTCCAGCCTCAGCGTCATGGCCAACTCGCTGCGCCTGCAGCGCCTCCGCATCGGCGTCGGCTAAGGGCGTCGCCGCGACCCCCACCCGCGCCGGGTGGCAAGTTGCGCGTATCATTCCCCGTGCTTGCCGCCCGAAGAGCTGCACGAGACGACGAGTGCGGGCGACTTCTGACATTCGAAGCGAGAGTCGTCCGAATCGATAGGGAGCGGAGCCAACATGTCCATCGACGGCAGGAGCGAGACGACTGGTCAAAGTGTTGCATTGCTCCGCGGGATCAACGTCGGCGGCAAGAACAGGCTGCCGATGAAGGACCTCGCAGCGATGTTCGTTGACGTTGGTTGTGATGACGTTCGGACCTACATCCAGAGTGGGAACGTCCTATTCCGGACGCAGCCGACAGCAGCGGAAGACATCCCAGCCCTCATCAGCGCGTCGATCTTGAACCGCTTCGGCTATCGGGTGCCCGTGGTCACCCGCACCGCCCAGGAACTTGACAAGATTGCGCATGGCAACCCCTTCCTGGACGCCGGCGCGGAAGCGGACAAGTTACATGTCGCGTTCCTGGCGGAGCAGCCCGATGATGCCCGGGTGAACGCGCTTGACCCGAACCGCTCGCCTGGCGACGAGTTCGCGGTGCTTGGTCGCGAAATCTACTTGCACTGCCCGAACGGGCTCGCGCGCACCAAGCTCACCAACAACTACTTCGACTCCACGCTCTCCACGACCAGCACGATGCGAAACTGGCGAACTGTGCTGAGACTTCTCGAACTGGCTGCAGGCGTTGGCTGAGAGCGTCGGCCGTCGACTCTGCGGAGCCGGTGGATCCTAGGGCCGGCCACCCTGGTCGATGGCGGCGACGAAGTCGATGTGCTCCTGCGATGGGGTGCGGAACGAGAACTGGGTGAAGCCGTCGGCGTTCGTCACCGCGAAGTCGCCCAGTGTGATGACGTCCATGCCGATGAGCACTTCCGCGTCGCCGAGATCCGCTGCGATGACACGGAGCCCGGGAATCGCGATGCCGTTCGGGAGCTCAAGAGTGACGAGGTGGAGTGGCATGCGCTCGGTACCATGAATCGTCCGTATCTCCGTCACCGTCACCTGAGGGGGACGACACTCCTCGACCACGCGCCAGTCGATAGCGGACATTGTCGCGCCGGTGTCCCAGACTGCCCGGCAGGGAAACCGGGGCGACCCGGGACCGCTGTCGCCCGGATCCAACGTGCGCGACACGGTGCATGGACTGCGTAGCGCGTGTGCAATCCTCGTTGTGGTGACCGTGAGAGCGTCCGTCACGAGCGATGCAGCATGGGAGTATGGAAGGTCACCGTGTATTCCTCAGGGCCGGGGGAAACACGCTGCAGGAGGAACGTCTCCGGTTCGTGCGTCTTTCCCGTCTCGAAGAACGCGGTGCCGTAGTCGTCGTACGCGCCGATGACCTTGTTGTCCTTGATGGCCACGACCTGCCCGTTGTACTTCTCGACGAACTCATCCTGGTGCGCGAGGTAGTAGTCGAATAGGTCGCTCAGCACCTGATTGGTCATGATCGCTTGTCCTTCCCGCACCGCGCCGATCACAGCGATTCTAGCGGATCGGTCGCCCCCGCCGACGCTTAGCCCCCGCCCGACGGGACGCGGGTCGGTCACCTCCCCGGCGCACGCGAGATTCGAATCCTCCCGCCGCGGATCGTGACCACGGCTCCCTCGTCCAGGGCGCTGCCATGCTGTGCGATCAGGTCCGACATCAAGGCGATGCGCCGCTCCGCAGGAACATCCGGCAGGCGCACAAGACCCGCGTGCGGGACATCGTGCAGGTAGATCAACTCACCGAAGTCGGTGTCGATCGTGATCAGGATCCGGCCTTCCGACAGCGCGAGTTCCAACAGAGCCCGGTCCCCGGGGTCGGGCCCGATCGTGCGCGCCTCGGAGACGTCGTGCCCGCTCGTTCGAAGCGACTCCGCGAGACGGCGCCCAGCGCATCGATCGACCAGGTACCTCACGACTCGGCGACGGAGATCGTGGCCAAAGTGTCGCGCGCGATGACGGCATGGGCGTAGGCAGTGCAGGCGAGAATGTCATCGGGTTCGAGATCGGGGTAGTCGTCCAGGATCGCGTCGGGCGCGACCCCTTGGGCCAGCAGGCTCAGCACCAGTTCCACGGACACTCGCAGGTCGCGGATGATGGGCTTGCCGCCGAACACGTCGGGGCGAGCGGTGATGCGCTGTAGGAGTTCCTCATTGGCCGGCACGATCCACCTCCCGGCTGCATCGATTCTAGCGGATCGGTCGCTCGCGCCGCTCAGCCCCCGCGGCCCGACGGGACGCGACCCGCGATCAGCCGCGCCGGCAGCAGCCGCGGCAGCCCCCGGACCGGCGCCGCCTCCTCGACGATCACCCCCGCGCGCCGCGCCGTCGCGACCGTGTCGCGGTTCAGCCGGCAGCCGTCGCCCACCAGGCTCCAGGCCGGGTTCAGCGCCGACTGCGTCCGCCGCATCCAGCCCGGCTCGGCCCCCACGTGCTCCAACAGCCGCACCGATCCGCCCGGCTTCGTCACGCGCAGCAGCTCCCGCAGGCCCCGCTCCGGGTCCGCGACGCTGCAGAACACGAGCCCCGCCACGACGTGGTCGAAACGATCGTCGGGGAAGGGCAGCGACTGCACGTCGGCGACCTCCAGCGCGACCTCGGCCCGCGCCGCCCGCGCCCGCGCCGCCGCTTTCGCCAGCATGTGGCGGTTGTAGTCGATGGCGGTCACGCGCGCCCGCTCGCCGTAGTGGGGCAGGTTCAGGCCGTTGCCGACCCCGACTTCCAAGACATCGCCGGTCAGGTCCGACACCAGCCGCGCGCGTGTCTCCCGCACCGCCGCCGATTCGCCGCGGCTGAGCAGGCCGTACCACTGTGCGAAGCACCAATGGCCGAAGAACCGGGACATGCGGCCTCCCTCCCGGGCGGCGCCGGCGCCGCTATGCGGGGCGGTCCCGCGCGGTGTCCGCCGGTTCCTCTGCGGCGAGGCCGCCGCCCGGCTCCCCGCGCGCTTGCAGCACCGTCAGGGTGCGGTGCAACTCGAGCTCGTAGTCGCGCACGGCCTGCGCCCGCTCGGCGTCCGACCAGCCCATCCGCGATTGCAGGATCGCCGCCACCCGCGGCGCCGCCGCCCGGCCCAACCCCCGCGTGCGACCGACCGGCGTGCGGCGCAGCAGCACGTCGCCGACGGTGCGCGCCTGCTCGTGCTCGACGGCGTAGACGACCTGCGCGCCGATGTCGGGGTGCTGCGGGCTGATCGGCGCCGCCAGCGACGCATCCTGCCCGGCGTAGGCGGCGACGTCGGCCGACCGCTGCCCGTAGCGGCCGCGCAGGTGCGCCATCGTCTCGGGCGGCAGGAACGACACGTGCCCGGGCGCGCGCATCGGCAGGGCCCGCGGCTTGCTGCGCCGGGGCGCGCCGCCGATCACACCGCGCACCAGCTTCACCGTCCGATCGGCCATCGCCTCTGCCGTGCTCAGTGTCCCCCCCACGATCGACAGCAGGCCCGGCATCCCGTCCTCCGCGTGATCGATCAGGCGCCGCGCCGCACCGCCGCGCGTGCCCGGCTCGCCCCAGGGCTGCACGCCCGTGTACGCGTACAGCGCCCGCGACCGATCGACCCCCACGCCCGGCAGCAACTGGTCGGCCGCGTCGAGGAGCCCGTCGATCTCGTGTGGCTCGGGTCGCGCTGGCCCCGGCCCCGTGTCCCCCGGCTCCGATTCCGCCGCGCCCACGATGTGCAGCCCCAGCCAGGGCACGACCACCGTCGGCGGCTGGCCGCGCCGCCCCTGCGCCAGCAGCCCGTGCGCCGGTCCCCGGCCCGCCAGGTCCAGCACGACGTGCGTCCCGCGCAGCGGCCGCAGTCGCGGGCGCATCGCGCGGCCCGTCGTCTGCAGCACGTCGTCGACCCACGGGCCCGACGCATTCAGCACCAGCCGCGCCGTCGCCGAGCGCCGCCGCCCGGTCAGCACGTCGTGATAATCGACCCCGCTCGCGCGGCTGCCGCCCTCGCTGCCCAGGATGAAGTCGACCGACGCGTAGTTGCGCAGGTCGGCCCCGCCCTCGCGCGCCTCCGACAGGTACTCGAGGCACAGCCGCTCGGGCAGCTCCACCAGCCCGTCGTGGAAGCGGAAGGCGGCGCGCAGGCCGTCCGTCGCCAGCGACGGCTCCATCCGCTGCACGGCCCGTCGCGAGAACTCCCGGCTCCAGGGCGCGACCTTGCGCGGCGTCAGCAGGTCGTAGACGGCCAGCCCGGCCCGCACCAGCGCCGGCGACCGGCGCTCGGCGTGGTACACCGGCAGCAGGAAGGGATGCGGTCGCACCAGATGCGGCCGATTGCGCAGCAGACGCTCGCGCGCGTGCAGCGACTCGTGCAGCTGCCGCGGTCGGCCCGATTCCAGGTATTGCAGCCCGCCCTGCACCAGCCGCGTCGACGACGCCGTCGCCCCCGCCGCGAAATCACCTCGGTCGAGCAGCAGGATGCGATAGCCGTGCCGCGTCAGGGCCCGCGCCGCCGCGGCGCCGCAGATGCCGCCGCCGATGATGATGACGTCGTAGGGCGCGCCGTCCGGCTGGGTGGCGTCCATGGCCCTCCCACCGCTCACCTCGCGGAGCGGGTGCGCCGATCAGCGACCCGTGCCGCCGCCTCCCGGGAGGCCGCGGCACGAACTAGGCCTCTTCTTCGCCCCGGCCGCGGCGTCCCATCAGCATCTTGCCGATTCCGGCCAGGACGGCCAGCAGTGCGCCAACTCGCAAAAGCTTCTTCATGGCCCTTCTCCGCATCCGGCCCCCGGCCGGGCTTCCGGCGTCCGTCGCCACCGAAACTGGGCGGCTGCGACACCCTCCGGGCGCGGGCCATCGCGTCCGCGCCCCTCGATCCAGCGAGCCCTGTCAGGATAGCATCGCGCGGCCTCGGTCGCCGCCCGCCGCCGACGCCCACCGAGGATCGACGCCCGAGCGCGCTGCCTTCACCTCCAGCCGCACCCCTTCGTGCTCCTGAATGCAGCGGATCACGTCGAAGAGATTGCGGGCCTGCGGATTGCCCGCGGGTCCGAACATGCGCATCAGGCTCTTGGGCGACTTGTCGGTGCGCAGGCCGAGCTCCTCGAAGCCGATCGTCGCGTTGATGTAATCGCGCAGCACGATCTTGCCCGCTTCGACATCCCCGGCGAGCAGGCAGTCGATGCCGTCCTGCAGCAACGCGTGGCGGAACACGGCGTCGCGCTGAGCGCGGGCCTGCACCGTCTCCTTGAAGTCACGGGTGAGCGTCATGGGTCATGCCTCCGTCACACCCGTATAGTACCTCTTGCATTACCAGAGAGCAGGGGGTGGCTCATCGGAGATCGCCCCGGTCTTCGCTGTCTGAGGTGCTTCGCTTGACTCCCTGTTCGCTATCGGCGAAACTCGGTTTGTGTGGTCCGGGGCATGACCATCGAGTGGGCGACGAGGGCGATCCGCGACATGCGCCGCCTCCCCACCCGCGAGCGCGAGCGGATCGTCGCCAAGATCGAGCAATACGCCCGCGACCCGGCGTCGCTCGTGCGACATCCGATTCACTTCGCTGCCATCGGCGCATATGGGCATCGCTGAACCGCAGGCAAGGAGAAGCACCGTGAACCGATTTGGCCAGATCCAACTATTGGCGCTGGTAACCGTAGTGATGGCCCTGGCCATGGCGGCAACGGTCGGCTGCCGGGGAGGGGATGAATCGGAGGTAGCGGCGGCACTGGGGACCACGGCAGTGGCGCAGATGGCAGGCCCGGACGGATCAGCCATGGGCGTCGTGACCCTGACCCAGGGGAAGCAGGGGGTGTTGGTCGCAGCCGACGTCACGGGCTTGCTCCCGGGATTCCACGGCTTCCACATCCACGAAATCGGACAGTGTGCCCCGGACTTCACTGCGGCCGGTGACCACTTTAACCCGGACGCAGAGCGTGGACACGGCTTCCTGGATGCCGGTGGCTACCACGCCGGAGATATGCCCAACATTTATGCCACCCCCGACGGGACGGCGAAGGCCGATGTGTTCAACGGCAGTGTGAGCTTGGCAGAGGGAGTGGAGCACTCCCTCTTCGATGCCGACGGCTCCGCCGTCATCATCCACGAAAAGGCAGATACCTATGGCAGCGACGCCGGCGCCGGCGGCCGAGTGGCCTGCGGGGTGATCAGACGGAACTGAGTTGTCGTCACCGTGGAGTGTGCGGCCCCGGAGGGAAGCGTATGAGCGGCCATGAGACCGTCACGCTAACCCGCGCCGACTACGACGCGCTGCTCGAACGAACCGGCGAACTCGAGGACCGGCTGGCCGCCGCCGAGGCGGTGGGCGATGCGCGGATGCCACACGCGGTGGCGCTCGCCGTCACCGCGGGCACGCGCCCCGTGCGCGCGTTCCGCAACCATGGGGGGCTCACGTTGCGTGAGTTGTCCCGGCGGTCGGGGGTCTCTGTTAGCTACCTCTCCGAGATCGAGCAGGGCCGCAAGCCGGGTTCCATCGCTGCCCTGAGCCGGATCGCCACGGCGCTCGGCGTCAGCATCGACAGCCTCGTTATCAGCGAGCAGCGCGACTAGGCGCCCGCTCGCCCTGCCCGATCGGCCCCTACTCCGCCAGCCCCACGACGCCCGCCGGGATCGCGAAGCGCGTCCCCAGCCCGGCCCCGTTCGCCGACCACCAGCCCGCCGGCATCTCCACCGCGTACAGATACGGCGACTCCGGCATCCGCAGCGTGGGGTCGTTCGCCGTCAGCGAGAGCAGCGCCACCACGACGCCGGCCGCGTCGAGGAATCCGATCTCGATGTCCATCGGCGTGTCCTGGTTCCAGAACGGCGCCCGCGTCTCCAGCGGAAACGCGAACAGCATCCCCGTCGCCGGGGGCAGTCCCGTGCGATGCATCAGCCCCCGCGTCCGCCGCTCGATCGTGTCCGCGACCAGCATGCCCAGCTCGCCCTCCTCCCCCAACGGCGTCTCGTACGACACGCGCGTGTAGTCGAAGACGACCGCCACCACCTCCGCCGGCAGCGTCAGCGCCGCATCGAGCCCGGTCGGCACCGATCGCGCCGGCGGGATCGCGACCGGCGCCGCCGGCCCGCCGTCCTCCCCCGGACTCGGCGCCGCCTCGTCGGCGCACGCGGCGAGCAGCAGCCCCAGCAGGGTCAGCGCTCCCAGGACGCCCCCCAGGGAGTCTCCGCGCGCGCGGGCCATCGCTGCACCGGCCATCGTCCCAGCCTAGCCGCCCCGCGTCGGGCCCGCCCCGCCCCTGCCGTACACTCCCCGCAGCGGGCCCGTAGCTCAGAGGTCAGAGCAGGCGGCTCATAACCGCTCGGTCCCAGGTTCGAATCCTGGCGGGCCCACCAAATCGGACATGACCTACGGCACTGCGGCCTGCGCCCTGCGCTATCCTGCTCCCTGAGGAACCGGGATCAGGAGGACGACGTGAGACCCACTGGGCCAACCCGCCCCAACGATGAGATCGCCCGCCTGGGCGACGAGATCTACGAGCGCGATGTCCGCGAGCAGGTCGTGGCGGACCACGACGGGGAGTACGTCGCCATCGACGTGGACAGCGGCAAGTGGGCCGTCGCCGACGAGTTGCTCGCCGCGTCGGACCGGCTGCGGGAGCAGCAGCCGGAGGCGATCGACGTCTGGCTGCTGCGCGTCGGCTACCGGGCGGTCGGCAGTCTCGGGGGCGGCGCCCCGCGGAGAACCGGGTGATCGAGGGCGCGGTCAATGCGGCCCAAGAGGCCGTCGTCGGCCTGCGTGTCCGGGGGCCGTCGGGGCGGACACGGGACGTGCGCGCCGTCGTAGACACCGGGTTCAGCCGCTTCCTCACCCTGCGTCCGTCGATGGTGACGGAACTGGGGTTGGACTTCCGCGGCGTCGACCGGTTCTTCCTGGCCGACGGCAGCGAGGTGGCTCTTCAGGTCTACTCGGTGACGGTGCTGTGGGATGGCCAACCCAGACCAATCAAGGCCGACGCGACGGGCAGCACCCCGCTGATGGGCATGTCCCTGATCGGCGGCCACCGTATGTGCCTGGACATTGAGGACGGCGGCCAAGTCGTCATCGAGGCCCGGACGTAGCGGAGCGGCGGGACGGCCGTGGCCGGCAAGACGCCGAAGCCGTCGCCGCAGGGCGCGCAGGGGGCCGGCGCGACGCCGGTCCTCCTCGCGGGCGGCAACCCGCAGATCGCCAAAGCCGACGGCGACCCGCCCGTGCAGGCCTACATCGCGGCCATGCCGGGCTGGAAGCGCGACATCGGGCGCCGCCTCGACGCCCTCATCGTGCGCACCGTGCCCCACGTGCGTAAGGCCGTGCGCTGGAACTCGCCTTGGTACGGCGTCGAGGGCCAAGGCTGGTTCCTGAGCACCCACGTCTTCACGCGCTACGTGAAGGTGACGTTTCTCAACGGCGCGTCGCTGCGCCCCCTGCCACCCGGATCGGGCAAGGACCCCGACGCGCGCTGGGTCGACATCCACGAGGGCGAACTCGACGAGGCGCAGTTGATCGAGTGGGTCCGTCAGGCCGCCGCCATCCCCGGCTGGCAGGGGTTCTGACGGCCCACCGCAGCCGCCCGATCAGTAGATGCCCGGGAAGATGCGGTACTTCACACGCTCGCGGTACTCGGCCCACTTCTCGGGGCCGTACTTCTCGGCGCAGAGGTTGTCGTCGTCCCACTGCCGATAGGTGAACATCGCGACGACGAAGGCGAGGTAGGTCCACGCCCAGGGATTCCCGAAGTGGCCGAAGGCCAGGGCGATCGAGAGGCCGAGGAATCCCTCACCCATGTAGTTGAAATGGCGCGCGACGCCCCAGAAGCCGCTGCACAGGATCTTGCGGTCGCCGGCCTCGATGTACTGCGGCTCGATGAGGCCGAGGAACTTGCGTTCGGGCCAGCGTTTGAACGTGTACTTCTGCAGGTTGGCCCCGCGCGAGATGCCCCAGCCGAAGAGGAAGAGCGCCGCCGTCCCCACCAGCCAGACGTACGTCCAGGCGGTCGAGAAGCCGGGGTCGGGGTAGGCGGCCATGCCCCACAGCGGCAGGATGAACAGCCAGCCATAGACCACGAGTCCCCCCCAGAACAGCTTGAAGCCGAGGTTCTCGTGGATCAGGTCGTAGGTGTAGAGCTGGACGCGCTCGAAGATGAAATAGTCGAGGATGTAGAAGGTGAAGAAGGCCGCGTACAGGTACACGCCGGGATTGGCGTCGTCGCCGAAGAGTTCATGGTGGTACACGGCCCCGGAGAGGGCGTTCAGCGACAGCATCGTCCCACCGACGACGTACAGGTACATCTTGACGTCGAAGCGCTCGTTGAAGAACGACAGCTCCTGCGCCCGCCCCCACCACAGCGCCAGGATGGGGTTCTTGACCGTGCCCCGCGGCTGGCTGAACACCGCGATGATGGTGAAGATCGCGGTGACGACCGTGCCGCCGGCGACGGCGTAGACCGAGGAGCGGTAGAACCAGTCGCGCGGTAGGCCGGTGACCTCGGTGGCCCAGACGATCACCGCGATGACGAACACCAGCAGACCGTTGAGCCGGTAGTTGCGGGGCGCGCCGGTCGCCGGGTTGACGACGTAGCCGGGCACCCGCCGGCCCGGCAGGATGAGCTGCGCCAGCAAGAACACGGCGAAGATGGCCAGCGGCGTGAAGAAGCCCGCGATCGCCTCCGTGGTGGAGAGCTCGAAGAGATGGTCGATGCCCAGCCAGTCGATCATGGCTACGTGCCGTTCCCTGCCGTCACGTGGTGACGCGCGGTGATCGCCGCCCCGGTCGTCGTAGGCTAGCCGCCCGCGCCGACCGGCGTCAGCAGGGCCGGCGCCCCGTGGAGGACACCGGCTTCAGCCGCTAGCTCACCTTGCCGCCGTCGGCCGAGAGACGTCCTCGCCTGTGTCGCGGACACCGCGCCGCTCGTAGGCATGTCACTCCTCGACGGTTACTGCCTGTGCGTGGACGTCGAGGACGGCGGCCGCGTCGTCATTGAGCCGCGGACCGCGGCGCGAAGCACGCCGCAGGCGCAGTACCGCCTGGCGTCAACTCGGCGCACGACCCCTTCCGCTTGCCGATGCCCCCGCTCCTCGCTGGAGGTTCCGGGCAACTGCGCGTAGGCGGCCGGCTGGCGACAATGCGCGCGGCTTCCGTCCGCCCGATGGGCCTCCGCGCGTGGAGGCCCCGAGCCAGGCCGATCGCGAGGGACGAGCGAGATGAGCGTGGGACTGAAGTCGGTGGTCGCTGTTGCCTGCCTCGCGCTGGCGTTGGTCGTGGTGCTGGGCTGCTCTTCCGAACCCTCGCCGGCGCCGGACCCGGATGCCGCGCCTGTCGCGGAGGAGCCGACCGCGGCGCCGGAGCCCCGGACCGTCCCGGCGGCCGCTGGGGAGGAGGAGGCGGAGGCCGCGAAGGAGACCGCGCCCGAGCCCGCTGAAGAGGAATCTACCGCGGATGCGGAGCCCGAGGCCGAGCCCGCGGAGGAGGAACCCGCCGCCGAGCCCGAGCCCGAGCCTGAGCCCGCGGGGGAGGAGGAGGCTGCGGATGCGGAGCCCGCGGTCACGCCCGAGGCGCCCTTGCCCTTCGACCCCGCCGTTGTTCGCGGCGACCTCAGCAATGGCCTCGTCTACTACATCCGCCAGAACGCGGAGCCGCGCGGCCGGGCGCAGTTGTCGCTGGTCGTGCGGGCGGGCTCGGTCCTCGAGGAGGAGGCGCAGCGCGGGCTGGCGCACTTCGTCGAGCACATGGCCTTCAATGGCACCGAGCGCTTCGCCAAGCAGGAGATCGTCGACTACATCGAGTCCATCGGCAGCAGCTTCGGCGCCGACCTGAACGCCGGCACCGGCTACGACCACACCCGGTATTGGCTGGAGATCCCCACCGACGACCCCGAGATCCTCGAGACGGCATTCCAGATCCTCAGCGACTGGGCCTACGCGATCAGCTTCGCGCCCGAGGAGGTCGAGCTGGAGCGCGGCGTCGTGCTCGAGGAGTGGCGCCTGTTTCAGGGCTTCTCGACCCGCTTCCAGACCAACCTCTTCCCGCTACTGTTCGGCGCCTCCCGCTACACCGACCGCGCGCCGATCGGCCTGCCCGAGATCCTCGAAACCGCGACGGCGGCCGATCTGCGGGCCTTCTACGAGCGCTGGTACCGGCCCAACCTGATGGCCGTGGTCGCCGTGGGCGACTTCGACCCGGCGCTGATCGAGTCGAAGATCAGCCAGCACTTCGCGCCGCCGCCCGAGGGCGCGGCCACCGCCGAGCGCGCCGCCGTCGCGGAGCCCACCGAGCGCCCGGACTTCCCGGTCCCCGACAACGACGCGCCGCTCGTCGACGTGTTCACCGACCCCGAGGCGCCCGGTACGCAGCTGACCCTGGTCCGCAAGGTCGCCCCCGAGGCGGGCCGGGGCGTGGCGGCCTTCCGCCGCGTCGCGGTCGAGCAGCTGGCCTTCATGATGCTCAACGCGCGGCTGTTCGAGCGCGGGCAGGCTGCCGACCCGCCCTGGCTGTGGTCCGGCGCCGGACGCTCGGGGCTGGTCGAGCCTTTGGACATCCTGACCTTCACGATCGTGGTCGAGCAGGACGGCGTCGAGCGCGGCTTCGCGGCCCTGCTGGAGGAGATGCAGCGCGCCCGCCAGCACGGCTTCACGGAGAGCGAGCTGGCGCGGGAGAAGGTCAACCTGCTCAGCTCGGTGGAGCGCGAATACACGCAACGCGACCAGCGGCCCTCGGGCCGGCTGGCGGACGAGTACGCCGACCACTTCCTGATCGGGACGCCGGCGCCCGGCATCGAAGCGGAGTGGGCGTTGTACCAGGAGTTGCTGCCCCAGCTCTCGCTGGCCGAGATCGATGCGCTGGCCGACACCTGGACGCAGCTGGCCAACACGGTGCTGCTGGTGCTGGGGCCCGAGGGCATCGACCCCAGCGGCGGCGAGGCGCTCGCCGCGGCCTTGCAGGGGCAGATCGACGGCGCGGACGCGCTCGTGGTCGCGCCCTACGAGGACACCTTCGACGACGTCCCGCTGCTGGCGACGCCGCCGACGCCGGGCCGCATCGTCGAGGAGGAGTCGATCGAGTCGATCGACGCCGTGCGATGGACGCTCTCGAACGGCATCACCGTCATCGCCAAGCAGACCGACTTCCGCGACGACGAGGTGCGATTCACCGGCTACAGCCCGGGCGGCCACTCGCTGGTCGCCGACGCCGATCACGTCTCGGCGCTGTACGCCGATGACCTGGTCGCCGGCAGCGGCGCCGGCCTGCACGACAGCGTCACCCTCGAGAAGCTGCTGGCCGGCAAGCGGGTGTCGGTCACGCCCTACATCCGCGAACTGTCCGAGGGCTTCGACGGCAACGCCTCCCCGCAGGACCTCGAGAGCCTCTTCCAACTGATCACGCTGTACGCCACCGCGCCCCGGCTCGACCCGGACTACTTCTCGACCTACGAGGCGCGGCTGCGCAGCACCGCCGAGGCGCGCCCCACCCAGCCCGACGCCGTGCTCTTCGACACGGCGAACACGCTGCTCGGCCAGGAGCACCTGCGGCGCCGGCCGCTGAGCCTGGCGCTGATCGAGGAGCTCAGCCTGGAGCGGGCCGAGGCCGTCTACGCCGACCGCTTCGCCGACCTCGGCGACGCCACCTTCGTGTTCGTGGGCGCCTTCGACTGGGACGCCCTGCGCTCCTTGACCACCACCTACCTCGCCGGGCTGCCGACGACCGGCCGCGCCGAGCAGTGGCGGGATGTCGGCATCGACCCGCCCGACGGCATCGTCGACCGCGTCGTGCGCAGTGGCATCGAGCCGCGCAGCGCGACGGTGTGGGTGTTCGCCGGCGAGGCCGAGTGGACCCGCGACGAGGCGCTGGCGCTCGAGGTGGCGGGTGAGATGCTCGGCATCCGGCTGCGCGAGCGGGTGCGGGAAGAGCTGGGCGGCACGTACAGCATCCAGGTCAGCGCCCGGGCGAGCCGGCTGCCCGACCACGAGTATCAGGTCGCGATCATCTTCGGCAGCGACCCGGACCGGGTGGAGGAGCTGGCGGAGGCAGTGGAGGTGGAGTTGGACTGGCTGCGCGCCGGTGGCGAGCAGGGCGATCTCGACACGGTCAAGGAGTTGCTGCGCACCGCCCGCGAGGAGGACCTGCGCGAGAACGGCTTCTGGCTCGACCAGATCCGGGCCGTGACGCAGTACGGGGAGTCGCTGACCGAGATCGGCCGCTTCGACGAGCGGCTGGAGGCGCTGACGCTGGATGAGGTCACGGCCGCGGCGCGGCGCTACCTGCCGCGCGACCGCTACGTCCGCGTCGTGCTGCTGCCCGAGGAGGAGTAGCTGTCGGCCACGGCGCGCCGTCTCGCCGCCCGTCGGCCCCGGACGACGCGCCGGGCGCTATCCTGTTCCCCAAGGAACTGCGAACAGGAGGACCACGTGATCCGCACCGGGCCGACCCGCCCCAAAGACGAGATCGCCCGCTTGGGCGACGAGATATACAAGCGCGACATCCGCGAGCAGGTCGTGGCGGACCACGACGGGGAGTATGTCGCGATCGACGTGGAGAGTGGCGAGTGGGCCGTCGCGGGCGAAGAGCGCGCCGCCGCGGAGCGGCTGCGCGCGCGGCACCCGGATGCGATCAACGTCTGGCTCCTCCGCGTCGGCTACCGGGCGGTCGGTAGTCTCGGGGGCGGCGCCCCGCGGAGGACCGGGTGATCGAGGGCGCCGTCAACGCGGCTCATGAGGCCGTCATCGGCCTGCGTGTCCGGGGGCCGTCGGGGCGGACCCGTGACGTGCGCGCGGTGGTGGACACCGGCTTCAGCCGCTACCTCACGTTGCCGCCGTCGATCGTGACGGAGTTGGGACTGGCCTTCACTGGTGTCGACCTGGTCTTCCTGGCTGACGGCAGCGAAGTGTCCCTTCACGTCTACGAGGTGACGGTGCTTTGGGACGGCCGGCCCCAAGACGTCCTTGCCTATGTCGCCACACCACCCCGCTCGTCGGAATGCGGCTCCTCGACGGCTACCGCCTGTGCGTGGACGTCGAGGACGGCGGCCGCGTCGCCATCGAGGCCGTACCGGCCCAGGGCGGCACGCCCTAACGATCGGCCCGCGCGCCGGCCGTCCGGGCCTCCGCGCGGCGCGCGATGGCCCGAATCAGGCCCCCGAAGATCCAGGCGTGGACGGGGTACAGGCCGTACCAATAGAGCAGGCCGGGCAGCCCCTTCGGGATGAACGCCGCCGTTTGCTCCAGCTGGGTCGTGCCGTCGGCGGCCTGCCGGACCTCGTAGCGCAGCCAGGCCCGGCCGGGCAGCTTCATCTCGGCCCGAAGGCGCAGCGCCCGCCCGGCCTCGATGTCCTCCACCCGCCAGAAGTCCAGCGCGTCGCCGATGCGCAGGTCGTCGGGATGGCGCCGTCCCCGCCGCAGACCGGCGCCGCCCAGGAGGCGGTCGACGATGCCGCGCAGCCGCCAGGCCCAGGTCGCGAAATACCAGCCCCGCGCCGCGCCGATCCCCGTGAACACCCGATAGACATCCCCCGGCGAGGCCGCCACGCCGCGCCGCCGCCGCTCGATGATCATCCCCTCGTGGGACTCCAGGCGGACGAGGCCCTCCGGCGCCGCGCTCGCCCCGGTGGTGTCGCTCCACGACGTGTCGATCCGGCCCGCGTCGAGGTCGGCGGCCACGCGGCCGATGGCCGACGCGTAGTCCCGCGGATCGATCGCGGGGAAGAGCGCGCGAGCCAGGTCGTCGGTCACGACCACGTCGTTGCGCAGCCCTTCGACGAGCGGCGCGGTGATGCCCGCCGGGATGGGCGTCACCCAGTGCACCCAGTACGACGACAGGCGCGGCGTCAGGACCGGGACCGGCAGCAGCAGCCGGCGCAGGCCCCGCGCCTCGGCGTAACCGAGCATCAGCCCCTTGTAGGTGGTCACGTCCCCGCCGCCGATCTCGATGATGCGGCCGGCGCTCTCGGGCGTGTGCAGCGCCGCCACCAGATAGTCGAGCAGGTCGTCGACGCCGATCGGCTGGACGCGGGAGTAGATCCACTTGGGGCAGACCATGACGGGCAGCCGCTCGACCAGGTGGCGGATCATCTCGAAGGACATGCTGCCCGACCCGATCACGACGGCCGAGCGGAACTCCGTGACGGCGACGCCGCCCTCGCGCAGCGCGCGGCCCGTCTCTTGACGGGAGTGCAGGTGCCGCGACAGGTGCGCGGCCGGGCGGCCCAGGCCGCCCAGGTAGATGATGCGCGCCACGCCGGCGCGGCCGGCCGCCTCGCCGAACGCGCGCGCGGCCTGGGCGTCGAGCTCGTGGAAGCCGGCGCCCGTGGACATGCTGTGGATCAGGTAGTAGGCGGTCTCGACCCCCGCCAGCGCGGCGGCGAGGGACTCCGGGTCGAGGGCGTCGCCCTCGACGATCTCGACCTGATCGGACCAGGAGCGGGCCAGCGCCCGGCGCCGGCTGCGCACGAGCACGCGGACGCGCCGCCCATCGGCCACGAGCCGGGGGACCAGGCGCCCGCCGATGTAGCCGGTGGCGCCGGTGACGAGGATCGGGTCGGGTGGGGCCATGCGCCTCCTCGGCGTCTGGTCGTCATCGGGCGGGCAGTGGCGCCGATCGGGGATTCGCCCGCCGGGTCCGCCGGCCCGCCCCCTGATAGCCTGCCCAGGGGAGGATCGCATGCCGCCCAATTGGGTCAACCGCACGCTCTGGACGGGCGACAACCTCGACATCCTGCGGGGGATGAACAGCGAGTGCGTCGACCTCATCTACCTCGACCCGCCGTTTAACTCGAACCGGGACTACGAGGCGCCGATCGGCTCGAAGGCGGCGGGCGCCGCGTTCAAGGACACCTGGACGCTCTCCGACCTCGACGTGGCCTGGATGGGCTTGATCGCGGACGAGCAGCCCGCGATCGCCTACTTGCTCGACGCAGCGGGCCGTGCGCACGGGAAGGGGATGCAGTCCTACCTCACCATGATGGCGGTGCGGCTGCTGGAGATGCGCCGGGTGCTCAAGGCGACCGGCAGCATCTATCTCCACTGTGACCCGACCGCGAGCCACTACCTCAAGATGCTGATGGATGCAGTCTTCGGGTCCGGGTTCTTCCTCAACGAGATCACCTGGAAGCGTTCCAGCGCCCATAGCGACACCAAGCAGGGAATGCGCAGGGCGGGAAGAATCCGGGATGTGCTCCTGACCTATGCGAAGTCTGATGACTACGTGTGGAACCCGCAGTACATGGCATATTCCCCCGATTACATCGAGGCAGAGTATCGGCACACTTCCCCCGATGGCCGCCGATACAAGGAGACGGATGTCACTGCTGCGAAACCCGGTGGAGACACGGAGTACGAGTGGCATGTCAAACGTCGCGTGCAGGACAAGAGCAGATGGGCGGCCGACCTCACGGATGAGTACCGCGAGCCACAACCAGAGTGGGAATATAGGTCGGTGGGCCCTTATCGCGGTCGCTACTGGGCATACTCGAAGTCCAATCTGGCTAGCTTCTGGAACAAGGGTGCGCTGATCCACCGGGCGACCGGAATGCCTCGCCTGATGCAGTTCGCGGACGAGATGCCAGGCGTTCCCATGCAAGACTTGTGGGACGATATCCCACCGGTGTTGGGCAAAGAGCGGGTCGGGTATCCGACGCAGAAGCCGCTCGCCCTTCTGGAGCGGATCATTGAGACCTCGACCAACGAAGGTGGTGTGGTGCTAGACCCCTTCTGCGGATGTGCGACCGCCTGCGTCGCCGCTGACCGGTTGGACCGCCAGTGGGCAGGCATCGACCTGTCGGCGAAGGCGGTCGAACTCGTCAACCGGCGCTTGCAGGATGCCATGGGCAGTCTGTTCCACCACCGCTTCGTCACCGCCCGCACCGACATCCCACGCCGCACGGACATAGACGCGCCGAAGAACTACCGCCAGAACAAGCACATCCTCTACGGGGAGCACGAGGGGCGCTGTGGAGGTTGCCGGACGCACTTCGAGTTCCGCCACTTGGAGGTGGACCACAAGCTCCCGCGCTCGAAAGCCGGCGGCGACCACCTCGAGAACCTGCAACTCCTCTGCGCCAGCTGCAACCGCATCAAGGGCGACCGGCCGCAGGAGTACCTCGTCGCGCGGCTGGCGGAGCTGTCGGGGTAGGGGGGCGCGGGGCGAGCGTGCACTGCCCCGTGCCACTGCGGGCCACGAACTCGCGCTCTGGGCCACCGAAGCACCCCAGTCTGCTGACCATAAGTCTGGTTCGAGGGCCAGGGCTCGCCAAAACACTCACGCCCCGATACGTAGTAGCCCTTCTGTTCTGGTAGACTGGCAACTCGGTGGAGTGGGGACTAGTGGACCGCTCGTGGCCCATCATCGAAGGAGAACAAGGTGCCAGGCCGGAACTACCGTAAGTACAAGTTCATCAATCCCGACGGCACGGTGAACCGCAGCGGAATCACCAGGCGCCCGCTCGAGGAGCGTGAGCGGGAGCTCCGCCGGGAAGAGAACCAGCCACGAGGGGCCATTCGCCAGGTGGGGCGAGCAGTCAGTGAAGAATCGGCGCGCGCCTGGGAGGACCAACAGAGAACAGGAACGCCTCCCGGCGGGAAGCCACGGAGGAGTAGTTAGATGGTACTCGAAGCAGTCGCCGGAGCCGCAGTCAACCTGCTCGGCCAGGTCATCGCCGGAGGGGGCAGCGAAGAGCGGGAGCGGCAGAAGACCATCAACAACGACATCAAGCTCAAGAACCTGTGCACACATGTCGACATCACGTTGCTTGAGCCAGTGGGGCCGACCCCTCGGTTATATGTCGAAGGCCGGTTCTCAACCCATCCGGGAACCATCTACTGGACGTGCGAGATGTGCGGTCTCTCATTACCCGGTAACACGTCCTTCATGCGCAACTACAACTATTGGGCCCAGAACCCCATGGAATGGCCCGGACAGCACGACAAATTCATCGGGTTCGCGAAGAAGCTGGGGAGGCTGTAAGAGCGGGTCGCGGGCGGCTGCCTCGGCGACGGACGCCGCCGGCTACGCCGTACCCCGATCGTCCAGCCGCAGCGGCCCCCGATGCGGCATCGATCGACACGCCGTGCTTGACGGCGCGCTAGAATGACCGCATGACGACGCCACAGATCGACACCTACCGCGATTCCGCCGCCGACCTGCTGGAGCAGGCGCGGACCGAGTTCGCCGCCGGCGACGTGCGCCAGGCGTCGGAGAAGGGCTGGGGGGCGGCGGCGCAGTCGGTCAAGGCCATCGCGGAGGGCCGTGACTGGGAGCATCGCAACCACGCGGCCCTGTTCCGGGCCGCCGCTCAACTGGCGGCGGAAACCGGCGATGACGATATCCATCGCTGGTTTCACACTGCCAGCAGCCTGCACGTCAACTTCTACGAGGATTGGCTGGAGGCTGCCGCCGTGCGGGTGGGTCTGCAGGATGTCGAGCGGCTGGTGCGTCGCCTCTCGCTGATTGCGTGATGACCGAAACAGTCAACCGCTTCCCGCCCGGCTGGGACGAAGCGCGGGTGCGCGACCTCCTCGAGCACTACGAGTCGCAGACGGAGGACGAGGCGGTGGCGGAGGACGAGGCGGCCTTCGAGGACAGGTCGCAGACGGTGATGCTGATCCCCAACGAACTGGTCCCCGCCGTGCGGGCGCTCCTCCCGGCGTCCCCCGACGCTGCGCAGGCGATCACCGACAGGCCGTAGTTCCCGAGCCGCTCCCCCTTGGCGCAGCAAGTCACCGGCCCGCTACGACGGGTCCTCCTCACCCGCGCGCGAGAAGTTGGTGATGGCGACCTCGCCCTCCGGGAACTCGGCGACGATGCGGAGTCGCCCGCCCACGGCTTCGATGTAGGAGCGTAGGCTGGAGACGTAGATGTCGGCCCGCTGTTCCAGCTTCGCGACCGCGGGCTGGCTCACGTGCAGCGCCTCCGCGAGGTTCGCCTGGGTGAGCGCGCGTGCCCGGCGCAGCTCGTGCAGCGGC
The DNA here is from genome assembly GCA_965209205.1 of Dehalococcoidia bacterium. Taxonomy (GTDB): domain Bacteria; phylum Chloroflexota; class Dehalococcoidia; order Bin125; family Bin125; genus TK10-74A. The sequence goes on along the minus strand of CBDBQC010000004.1, from coordinate 777,959 downwards.
ATCTCGGAGCGCAGTTCGCGCTTGATGGCGTCGACGCGCCGGCGGCGCTCCGGCGTGAAGTCCTTGGTCAACTCCCGGAATGGATGGCGTCCGCTCATTCGATCAATCCCTCCCGCCGCAGTTGGGCCTCGAGAATATGACTAATAGGGAATACTTGTCGAGTCGTGCAGGGCGCGTGCGATGTTCACCACAGGTTCCCGGCTGGAGCGGCACGCGCATCAACATCGGCGGTCGCCCCCGGCTGGATACGGCCTCCCCGACTCGGTACGCTGCCCTGCTGACCCGCGACGACAGCGGAGTCGTCGCGACCCCCAGAGAGCACGAGCCGCCCCGCCCCACCCGGGCGGGCGCACAGCGAGGACCGAGATGACTTCCAACCAGGACTGGTGGCCGGACCAGTTGAACCTCCAGCCGCTGCGACGCAATTCCGCCCTGTCGGACCCGATGGGCGCGGACTTCGACTACGCCGAGGCGGTCAAGACGCTCGACGTGGCCGCGCTGCAGCGGGACATCGAGCAGGTCATGACGACCTCGCAGGACTGGTGGCCGGCCGACTACGGCCACTACGGGCCGCTCTTCATCCGCATGACCTGGCACGCCGCCGGCACCTACCGCATCAGCGACGGGCGCGGCGGCGGCGGCGCGGGCTACCAGCGCTTCGCGCCGCTCAACAGCTGGCCCGACAACGCCAGCCTCGACAAGGCGCGGCGCCTGCTCTGGCCGGTCAAGCAGAAGTACGGCCGCGCGCTCTCGTGGGCCGACCTGATCATCTTCGCCGGCAACTGCGCGCTGGAGTCGATGGGCTTCAAGACCTTCGGCTTCGCCTTCGGCCGCCCCGACGTGTGGGAGGCCGATGCCACCGACTGGGGGTCGGAGGCGACCTGGCTGGGCGACGAGCGCCACGCCGACGACGGCGAGATCGAGGGCCCCTTCGGGGCCGACCACATGGGGCTGATCTACGTCAACCCGGAGGGGCCGAACGCCAACCCCGACCCCGCCGCGGCGGCGCGCTACATCCGCCAGACGTTCAAGCGCATGGCGATGAACGACGAGGAGACGGTGGCGCTGATCGCCGGCGGGCACACCTTTGGCAAGGCGCACGGCGCCGTCGGCGAGGAGCACGTCGGCGCCGAGCCCGAGGGGGCGGTCCTCGAGGAGCAGGGCTTCGGCTGGCGCAACCGCGCCGGCAGCGGCGCCGGCGTCGATGCGGTCACCAGCGGCCTGGAGGGCGCCTGGACCGACAACCCCGTCAAGTGGGACAACAACTTCTTCGAGAACCTGCACGGGCACGAGTGGGAGCTGGTCAAGAGCCCGGCCGGGAAGTCGCAGTACGCGCCGGTCAACGCGCCCGCGGTCGCCACCGTGCCCGACGCGCACGACCCGTCGAAGACGCACCCCCCGATGATGCTCACGACCGACCTCTCCCTGCGGGTGGACTCCGGCTACGCGCCCATCGCGCGGCGCTTCCTGGACAACCCGGCCGAGTTCGAGGACGCCTTCGCGCGGGCCTGGTTCAAGCTGATCCACCGCGACATGGGTCCCCGCAGCCGCTACCTGGGGCCGCTGGTCCCCGCCGAGCCGCTGTTGTGGCAGGATCCCGTTCCCGCCGTCGATCACGAGTTGGTCGGCGACGCCGACGTCGCCGCGCTCAAGCAGAGGGTGCTCGCCTCGGGGCTGTCGGTCTCGCAACTGGTCGCGACCGCCTGGGCCTCGGCGGCGACGTTCCGCGGCACCGACAAGCGCGGCGGCGCCAACGGGGCGCGCATCCGCCTCGCGCCGCAGAAGAACTGGGAGGTCAACGACCCGGCCGGCCTGGCGCCCGTGCTCGACGCGCTGGAGGCGATCCGGGCGGAGTTCAACGACGCCCAGACCGGCGGCACGCGGGTCTCCCTCGCCGACCTGATCGTGCTGGCCGGCTGCGCGGGCGTCGAGCAGGCGGCCCGCTTGGCCGGTCAGCAGGCCGGCCACGATGTGGCGGTCCCGTTCACGCCGGGCCGCAGCGACGCGTCGCAGGAGTGGACCGACGAGGAGTCGTTCGCCGTGCTCGAGCCCACCTTCGACGGCTTCCGCAACTACCTCCAGGCCGGCCAGTCCGGCCGGGCCGAGGAGCTGCTGGTCGAGCGGGCCGAGCTGCTGACGCTCACGGCGCCCGAGATGACGGCGCTCGTCGGCGGGCTGCGCGTCCTCGGCGCGAACACCGGCGGCGCCGCGCACGGCGTGCTCACCGATCGGCCGGGCGCGCTGAGCAACGACTTCTTCGTCAACCTGCTCGACATGGACACCGAGTGGAGCGCGTCGGCGGCGTCGCCGGACGTGTTCGAGGGTCGCGACCGCCGCACCGGCGAGATCAAGTGGACCGGTACCCGCGTCGACCTCGTCTTCGGCTCGAACTCCGAGCTGCGGGCCCTCGCGGAGGTCTACGGCTGCGATGACGCGGGTCCCGTCTTCGTGCGCGACTTCGTCGCCGCCTGGCACAAGGTGATGAACCTCGATCGCTACGACGTCGGGTGATCGGGCTGGGCGCGGGCCCTGCGCCCCCCGCGCGTCGGGGTCGCGGCGCGCGCTATCCTTGTCTGCGGGGAGCCGGAGTCAGGAGAACGTCGAGATGCGTACTGCGCCAACCCGCCCAGCAGACGAGACGGCCCGCCTTGGGGACGAGATCTACGAGCGGGACATCCGCCAGCAGGTCGAGGCCGACCACCACGGAGAGGTCGTCGCGATCGACGTGGAGAGCGGCAACTGGGCCGTCGGCGAGGACGTGATCGCCGCAACGGACCGCCTCTGGGCCCAGCACCCGGCCGCCCATGACATCTGGAGCGTGCGGGTCGGGTACCGGGCCCTGGTCAGCTTCGGCGGCCACTCCCCGCGGAGGGCGGAGTGATCGACGGGGTGGTGAACACGGACCGCGAGGCCGTGGTCACCCTCGCCGTGCATGGCCCATCGGGGCCGGCCCGGGAGATCGAGGCCGTGATCGATACCGGCTACAGCGGATCCCTCACCGTGACTCCGGCGCTGGTGACGGAGTTGGGACTGGAATACCGAAGCAGAAGCCGTGCGATCCTCGCCGATGGCAGCGAAGTGAACTTCGAGGTCTACGACGTGACCGTGCTCTGGGACGGCCACCCAATACACATCAGAGGCGATGTCGCCGACACCGCGCCGCTCGTGGGCATGGCATTGCTCGACGGCCACCGCCTGTGCGTCGACGTCGAGGACGGTGGCCGCGTCGTCATCGAGGCCCGGGGGTGATGCCGATCGGCCTCCGCCGCGCGCCGCCCACACGCGGGCTGCGGCGGACCCTCCCCCCGTGCCGGCGGCCGCGCGCCGGCCGGCGCCGACGACCGCAGGGCTCGCGGCGCCAGCGACCTGGATCGCGGGAACTGGGCCTGCAGCGACAACGTCGTGCAGGCGATGGACCGCTGCTGGGAGCGTCGCCCCCGTCCCGATGGTGGCGCCGCCTTCCATCAGCAGACGCCCGCACGAGGGGCAGGCAGAAGGAGCGACGGCGATGCGGCCGGTGTCGGGTGACCGTCGGGGGATGCGATTCGCGGCGGGGTCCATACGCGTCGTAGGCGTTGCGCTCATGCTGGGCGTCCTCTGGCTCCTCGCGAACACGGGGCAGGCGTACGCGTGCAGTTGTGTGCAGCCCGGCTCTCCATCCGAGGAGCTGGAGCAGTTCGATGCGGTCTTCGCGGGGCGAGTCGTCTCGATCCAACATTCCTTCGTCCCGGGTGTGGGTGTGCGCGGCTCGGGCGACCGTACGACGGTGGGCTTCGAGGTCAGCACCGTGTGGAAGGGCGATGTCCATGAGACCATGTATGTCACCACGCCGTCGAGCGAACCGAGTTGTGGGTTTTCCTTCGTCGAAGGCGAGGAGTACATCGTCTACGGCTACGACAGCGGTCGTGCCGACGACGGCTATTCCGTTGGCCTATGCAGCCGGACCGCCCTCCTCGGCCAAGCGCAGGCGGACCTCGACGCACTGGGCGAGGGGGATGCGCCCCAGGCCGGGACGGGCGGGCCCGCCCCTGAACCGCCGCAGGCCACGGCATTGGGCAGGGCGTGGGCGCTCATCCAGTCGATCGTCGCGGCGGTCGCCGGCTGGGTGGGGTGGTGGTGTCCGTACGCCTGACGACGCGGCGGGCCGCGCGTCGCGGCGTCCGCGGGGTCCCTCGCTCCCCCGCCCGCCCCGTCCCCAGGCCCCGCGCGCCGCGATGGTACGCCTCCTTGACGATAGTAACGGGAGTCGCTAGTATTCGAGCGGTGAACCGGTTCGGCAATCGTGACGCCCAGCGGCTCCTCGCCGGACAACCGGTCCGCCGCATCCCGCCTGACGTCCAGCGCCGGGCCCGGATGCGCCTACAGCGCGTGCTGGCGGCGGCGGCCCTGGCCGACCTCCGGCAGCCACCCTCGCATCGGCTGGAGGCCCTGCGGGGAGACCGGAAAGGTCAGTACAGCATCCGCATCAACGACCAGTGGCGCGTCTGCTTCGTCTGGACGCAGGGCGGCGCCATGCAGATCGAGATCGCGGACTACCACTGAGGAGTAACGCCATGGCCGCCCCCGAACCGATCCACCCCGGCGAACACCTGGCCGAGATGCTGGAGGAGCTGGACGTCACCCAGTACCGCCTCGCCAAGACCATCGGCGTGCCGCAGATCCGCGTGCAGCAGATCGTCCGCGGCCGGCGCGCCGTCACGCCCGACTCGGCGCTGCGTCTCGGCCGCGCCCTGGGCATGACGCCCGACTTCTGGCTCAACCTGCAGCGCATGTACGACCTCGACGTCGCCCGCGCCACGACCGACCTCAGCGGCATCGGCACGCTGTATGGCGAGGAGACGCACGGCGAGGGGCACGCGCCGCTCCCCCTCCACCTCGAGGGGCCGGTGGAGGCCCCAGGAGAGGACGCGCTCGCCGCGTACCAGCTGCCCCAAGCGCCGGCCGCCGCGTTCGCGGATCCCGAGCCCGACGAGCCCTATGGCTCGGGCCGGAAGGGCGAGTAGCGGCCGGTCGTCACCAGCCACCGGTCACGACACCGGGCAGGGCGTGGGCACTCATTCTGGCGGTTGCCGCGGTGGTCGCCGGCTGGGTGGCGTGGCGGTGTGCCTACGCGTGAGGACGCGGCGGGCCGCGCGTCGCGGCGTGAGGGATGAGCGGCGCCGTCAACCGCTTCCCGCCCGGCTGGGACGAAGCGCGCGTGCGCGACCGCATCGAGCACTACGAGTCGCAGACGGAGGACGAGGCGGCCTTCGACGACAGGTCGCAGACGGTGATGCTGATTCCCACCGAGCGAGTCCCCGCCGTGCGGGCGCTCCTCCCGGCGTCCCGCGACGCCACACCCCCCATCGCCGACAGTCCGTAGCACGCGCCGGCCACGTTGCGGGAACCGATTACCCCTGCGACAGCAGCCAACCGATCAGGGCATCCACGAAGGCATCGCCGTAAGCCGGGGCGTGGCCGCCGCCGATGGCCGTCCACAGCTCGATCGTGATCCCGGCGGCGCAGCCCGACTCCAGCCGGAACACCTGGGTTTCCGCGCCCGGCACGGACGGGTCCAGGTCGAGCGTGGCCTCGGGCTCGGCCTGTTGGGGCCACTCGCAGCCGGCGCGCTGGCTCCAGCGCGTCACCATGTCCCGCGCCCCGGCGTAGAAGGCCGCTTCGCCGTTGTCCTTCGCATCCGGATCGCTCTCGTCGCCCTCGATCAGGATCACGTCGTCGGCCGTGCCGTGGAGATGCAACACGGATACGGGCGGCGCCCCGTCGCAGGCGGAGTCCTCGACGTAGCTCGTGCCGGCCAGGCTGGCCACGGCGCGCAAGCCGGGCAGCCCCTTGCAGGCCATGTGATACGCCATGAAGCCGCCGTTGGAGTAGCCGAAGAAGTACAGCGGTCCGAAGTGCTCGACCTGCCGCGCTCGTGCTACCAAGTCGGTCAGGTAGGCGACGTCGTCCTCGCCGCTCTTGCCGCCGGCGCAGCAGCGATCGGTGGGGTTCCAGAAGCGGGTTCCCGCGCCGTCGCGCTGCCCGTTGGGCAGTAGGAGCGCGAACCCGTCGCGGTCTACCCGCTCATGCAGGGGCAGGGAGCGGGCGTGGTCGGCGGCGTCGCCCCCGAAACCGTGCAGCGACACGATGAGCGGCGTCTCGCCGGTGACGAACTCCCGAGGAACCAGCAGGAGCGCAGGCTCCGACCGGTCGGGGTGCTCGATGGAGTGCAGCTCGCCGCCGGCGGCCTCCACGAGCCCAGCGATCCGCTCCAGGCTGGCCCCCTCCGGCGACGGCTCGTCCTTCCCGTCGGACGGCTGCTCCAGCGCGGCGGGGGCGGCGTCGGGCTTCGGGGCGGCCTGCTCAAGCGCCCGCAACCGGGCCTCGATTTCGTCCAAGCGCTCGCCGGAGCGGGCTTGGCCCTCCTCCAGGGCGATCAGCTGCGCTCCTTGCTCGTCCCCGAAATCCGCGACCTCCTCCTCGTGCTCCCTGGCTGCGGCCGCGGCCTCCTGCGCTTCCACGAAGTCGGCCTGTTGTTGGCGCAAGGCTGCGACTTCGCCCTTCAACTCCGCGTTCTCGGCGGCGAGCGCTTCGAGCGAAGCCTCCAGGGCGTGGACCTGCGTCGCCAGATCAAGCGGCCGCTCCTGGTCGGCGGTGTCGTCGTCCCCGCCGGTGCATGCGACCGCCGTCGCGGCCAGCAGAATGCAGACCGCCGCCCTGCCGAGGTACCGTCGCGCCTTGTCCTCGATCGATGCGGGCGTCGCGCTCCCACTCATCGGCTAGGACGCGCCACCCCACCGCAGGACGGGACGACGCGCGGCCTTGGTCTCATCGAGGCGGCCGATGGGGGCGCTCCAGGGGGCGCCGTGCAGGGTGTCCGGGTCGCGGGCGGCCTCCTCGGCGATGGCGATCAGCGCCGCGGCCAGTGCCTCGATCGCCTCCGGCGGCTCGGTCTCCGTCGGCTCGATCATCAGCGCCTCCTCGACGATCAGCGGGAAGTACACCGTCGGCGGGTGGAAGCCGTGGTCGATGAGGCGCTTGGCGATGTCGTAGGTGGGCACGCCGTGGGTGCGGCGCTGGCGTGAGCCCGAGAAGACGACCTCGTGCAGCACGGGCCGGTCGTAAGGCAGGTCGTAGTGGCCGTGCAGCAGCACACGCAGGTAGTTGGCGTTCAGCACGGCCTGACCGGAGACGGCGCGCAGGCCGTCGAGGCCGAGGGCGCGCATGTAGGCGTAGGCGCGGATGAGCACGCCGACGTTGCCACCGAACTGCTGGAGGCGGCCGATGCTGCGCTCCGGCGCGACGAGGCGTACGAGGCCGCCGTCGCCACCGGTCAACACCGGCGTCGGGAGGTACGGAGCCAGTTCCTCGCTGCAACAGACAGGCCCGGCACCGGGGCCGCCGCCGCCGTGGGGCGTGCTGAAACTCTTGTGCAGGTTCAAGTGCACCACGTCGAACCCCAGATCGCCGTAGCGCACGCGTCCCATGATGGCGTTGAGGTTGGCCCCGTCGCCGTACAGGTAGGCACCGGCGTCGTGGATGAGGCCGGCCACCTCCTCGATGCCGCGCTCCCACAGACCCAGCGTGTTCGGCGTCGGTGACCATGACCCCCGCCACCGAGTCGTCCAGCTCCCGCCCGATGGTGGCGCGGTCCAGCGAACCGTCGGCCGCGGTGGGGATCTGCGTGACCGTGTAGCCGGCCATGGCGGCGGTCGCCGGGTTCGTGCCGTGCGCCGAGTCCGGGACAAGGATGCGCCGCCGCGTCGGCCAGTTCGCCGCGATCCTCGAGGGCGCGGGCGATCATCAACACGCCGGCCAACTCCCCCTGCGCGCCGGCGGCGGGAGCCAGGCTGACCGCGCCCAGACCGGTGATCTCGCCGAGGCCGCGACTCAGCTCCGCCAGCGTGCGCAAGGTGCCCTGGACCTCGCCGGCCGGGGCTTGCGGGTGCGCCTCGGCCAACCCCGGGAGCGACGCCACGAGGTCGTCGACCTTCGGGTTGTACTTCATGGTGCACGAGCCCAGCGGGTAGGTGCCGGAGTCGATGCCGTAGTTCCGCGCCGAGAGTTCGGTGTAGTAGCGCACCAGTTCGCCCTGGCTCAGTTCCGGGCAGTCGCACGACCTCGCGCAGCAGGCGGGCGTCGGGCAGCGGCGTCTGCCTCGCCGTCCCAGCGACGGACATCGACCGCCCGGCGGCCGGGCACGCCCCGGTCGAAGCTCAGCGCGCGCCGAAGTCACCCGCGCCGGGCCGGGGGCAGCGCTCACGCTCGGCCCCCGATCTCCGCCAGCGCCGCGACCAGCACATCGACGTGCGCGGCGGGCGTGGCCTCGGTCACCGCGAAGAGCAGGGCCTGGCGCGCCTCGGGCTCGGGTCTGTCCGACACGTCGAGGCCGGGCCCGATGCCCCGTGCCCTCAGCGCGGCGGCCAGGTCGGCTGCGGGAATCGGGCCGCGCACGAGGAACTCCGAGAACCACGGCCCGCGCTCGGGCGTCTCGTAGCCGTCCAGCGCAGCGATGCGCCGCGCTGCGTCGTGGGCGCGCTGGTAGCTCAACTCGGCGGCCTCGCGCAGCCCGCGTGGGCCGAGCGCCTGGGTGGTGATCGTGAAGGCCAGCGCGATCAGCGACTGTGCCGTCGAGACGTTGGAGGTGGCCCGCTCGCGCCGGATGAACTGCTCACGGGCCTGGAGGGTGAGCACGTAGCCGGTACGGGGCCCGCCATCGCCGTCGCCGGGGGATGCAGCTCCCGTGTGCGGCCGACGATGCGGCCGGGCATCTGCCGCAGGAACACCGAGCGGGCCGCGAACAGGCCGAGCGACGGCCCGCCGAAGTGCGGCGGCCCCGCCAGATCCCGCCCCTCACCGGTGACGATGTCGGCGCCCGCGTCGCCCGGCGCGCGCAGCAGCCCCAGCGCGAACGGATCCGCGACCGTGACGAAGAGCGCCCCGGCGTCGTGGGCCGCGGCGGCCAGCGGCTCCAGGTCGGCGATCGCGCCCAGGTAGTCGGGCTGCTGTGCGACGAGGCAGGCGTGCTCCTCGCCCACCGCCGCCGCCGACGCAACGAGGTCGACCCGCAGGCCGGCGCCGCGGGCGTAGGTGCGCACCACCGCGACCGTGCCGGGGTGGATCGGCTCCAGCAGCGCGACGGCGCCCCGCCGGGTCACGCGCGCGGCCAGCAGGCAGGCCTCGGCGGTCGCGCTGGCGACGTCGTAGAGGCCCGTGTTCGAGACGTCCATCCCGGTCAGCTCGCAGACGACCGACTGGTACTCGAAGCCGGCCTGCAGCGTGCCCTGGCTGATCTCGGGCTGGTACGGGGTGTACGAGGTGACGAACTCGGAGCGCCCGCTAAGGTGCGCGGCGATGGCCGGGATCGAGCGCCGGTACGCGCCCGCGCCGCGGAAGTCGGGCCGCGACGGCGCGACGTTGGCGGCGGCCCGCTGCTCGAGCAGCGCGATCAGCTCGGGCTCGGAGAGCGCGGGTGGGCAGCTCGATCGCGGGGTCGCGCAGCGCCGCCGGCAGGTCGTCGAACAGCGCCGCCACGTCGGCGACGCCGACCCGCTCCAGCATCCGCGCCCGGTCGGCCGCGGTGGCCGGGATGTACGGATGCGGCGACCCCCCGGTTGGTGCGGATGCCAACGTCAGCTCTCCGGCAGCTGCGCCCGGTACGCGGCGGCGTCGAGCAGGTCGTCGGTGTCGGCCTCGTCGGCGATGCGCATGCGGATCAGCCACCCCTCGCTCGTAGGGCGACTCGTTGGCCAGTTCCGGGTGCGTCGATCCAGTTCATCGTTGGTGGCGATCACCGTCGCCGCTGACCGGCGCGTAGAGCTCGGCGACGGTCTTGGTGGATTCGATCTCGCCCCAGACCTCGCCGGCGCTCGACCGCCTGGATCCCCGGGGCGGGAAGCGTCGACATACACCACGTCGCCGAGCTGATCCTGGGCGAAGTCCGTTATGCCGATCACGGCCTCGTCGGCGACGGTCGCGTCGTCTCGGCGCAGCCATTCGTGGCGTGGCCGCGTAGAGAAGGCCGTCCGGGGTTGTCGCTGGTCCGTTGGTCACGGGTTGCCTCTGCTTTCCGGTAGAACGGGCCGGCGCACGACCTCGAGTGGGGAGAGCGCGGCCGCGCACATCGACCGTCAGCAGTGCGACGCCGGGCTTCGCAAGTTCGCACTGGGAAGGTAGGCCATGCCGATGCCGAGGCCCAGGCTGCGGGCTGAACCCGCCGCTGGTGAGCCGCGCAACCACCTCGTTGGCGCCGGGCGCGTGTCACCGTCGTAGACCCGCTCGCGGCACGCCTCGCCCGCGGGCCAGCCAGGTGGGCAGAGGCGCCGCGTGCGGGGCCGGGCCTTGGACTCGACGCCAGTGCCTCCCGGCCGGTGAAGTCCGCCCCATCGTCGAGGCTCACGGCGAATCCCAGTCCGGCCTCGTAAGGGTGCGTGGTGGCGTCGATGTCGTTGCCGTGGAGTGGCAGCGCCGCCTCGAGCCGCAGCGTGTCGCGTGCGCCCAAGCCCGGCGGGCACCGCTCCGCCGGCGAGCAGCGTGTCCCACAGCTGGCCCCGCGCGCTCCGCCGCCGACGATGCACTCGCCGCCGTCCTCGCCGGTGTAGCCGGTCCGGGCGAAGAGCATGGGCGTCGCCGCCCCAGTCGAACTCCACGCAGTCGCGCGGCGCCAGCGCGGCGAGGCCCTCGCCGAGGACGCCGCTGAGCAGCGTCGATCGCCTCCGGCCCCTGCACGGCGAGCATCGACCGTCTCTCCGCCGTGACGTCGGAGGCGGCGTCGTCGGAGACGAGCCCGCAGGCGCTCGGAGGTCGGCCGACGGCGTTGGCGGCGTTGTGGATCGATCAGCCAGCGGTCGGCGGGCAGGTGGTAGACGAACACGTCGTCGTCGATGCCGCCGGCCTCGTTGCAGTACAGCGAGTAGTGCGCCTTGCCCACCTCGGGCAGCCGTGGTCACGTCGAAGGTCGTCACCGATCGCAGTTGCGCCGCCGCCTGCGGCCCGCGCACCCAGGCACGGGCCAAGTGCGACACGTCGAAGACGCCGACGCCGTCGCGCACAGCCTCGTGCTCGCCGACGATGCCCTCGTACTGGAGCGGCATCTCCCAGCCGGCGAACGGGGCGAAGCGCGCGCCCAGCGCCGCGTGGCGATCACGCAGCGTCAGGCGCCGCAACACTCCGCTGGACCCCCCAAGTCCCGCCATGCAGCGACCGTATCCCACGCCGCGCCGCGGCGACTGTCGCCCAGGACGCCTGCCCGCGCGCCGGGCGCGCTTACCCCCCGAAGACGGTCTTGACCGCGCAGGAGAAGCCGGGCAGCACGTCCATACCGTCCAGGGCGTCGTCCACGCCGAGCGTCGCGGTGGCGTGATCGGCCCGGTGGACGTCGATCGTGCGCGTCTCCGGATGCACGACCCAGACGAGGCGCACGCCGTGGCTCAGCCACATCCGCGCCTTGTCGTGGACTCCGCGCCGGCTGTCACTGGGGGAGGCGATCTCGACCACCAGGTCGGGCACGACCTCGGCGTAGCCCGGCACGTCCGCGTCCAGCGGCAGCCGCTCCACCGACGTGAAGGCGATGTCGGGCTCGCGCACCGTGTCGGGGTCGCCCTCCAGCCAGACGCCCGAATCGGATGCGACCAGCGTCCCCAGCTCCCGTGGCTCCGTGAAGTTACCCAACCTGATGAGCAGGGCCGCCACAATCTTCCCGTGTCGTTGTCCTGCAGGCATGGTTTCGCAGAGTACCCCCCGGATCAGCTCGCCGCGCACGCCGCGGCTGTAGAGTCGCAGCAGATCGTCGGCGGTCAGCAGCTTCGTGTGTGGCGTCGTCTGTGTGGTCATGCCGCATCGCTCCCGCGCCTGCATTCTACAGTGTTCCGCCCGGCGCGAGATGGGTCGCGCGTCAGCACGGCTCGACCGCGTCGCCGGTATAGAACGCCGTCGTGCGCGCCGCCGCGGCGCGCGCCGTGGTCGGCTCCTCCCCCGCCGCGACCGCCGCCTCCGCCCACGCGGCGCTGCTGCCGGCGATGAACGCCCGGCCGTCCGGCGACGTGACGAAGGCGACCTCGTCCGGCTTCGGCGCGGCGGGGTCCGCCACGTGCATCGCCAGCCCCAGCAGGATCAAGTCCCAGCCGACGCCGGTCGCGCCCGCGCCGTACCGCTCCCAGTGCTCCGTGACGACCGAGGTGTGCGCCAGCGTCAGCCGCGCGCCGCCGGGGCCGTCGCCGCGGAAACGGACCTCCAGCCAACTGACGTCGCCGCCGAACTCCCAGCTGACGGCGAAGTGCGCCCCCGGTTCGCAGGCCGTGACCAGGCCGCCCGCGTTGCCCTCCAACTGGTAGCGGCCGCCCAGCGCGAGATCCCCGCTGATCGGCAGGAACCAGCGTGGGATGCGGTCGGCGTTCGTCGCGGCGTCCCACAGGTCGGCCGGCGCCGTCGCGTAGCTGCGCGAGAGCCCGACTGCGCGGGCCGGCCGCCCGTCGCGCTCCAGCGCCGACACCGATCGCTCGGCCGCGGCGAGGCTGAGTTCGAAATCGAAGTCCATGGCTGCCCCCTGCTGCTACGCGCACGCCGCCCGCCGAAGGAGCGGTCACGACATCGCACGCTGGGCTCTTGATAGCATCCCGGCCCGGCGCCCGACACCCGGCGTCTACCGGCGCCGTCCGGGTGCGGCGGGTCCTGCCCTACGTGTCCGCTTCCCCGTCGGGGTCGCTGTCGGCGGCTTCGATGACCGTCCAGATGACCGATTCCTCCGCCACGATCAGGTAGGTGTGGCCGGTGCGCAGGGTCGTGAGGGTGTTGATGCTGCCGACACTCTGGTGGCCGGGTAAGAACGTGAGCCAGGCGCCCGTGCTCTCGTCTCGATACAAGATGATCGACACCGTGCTCGAGATGTCGGCGCCGCCGCCGGCGCCTTGCAGGGCCTCGGCGACGGAGAGCCCGTCAACCCCCGCCCACTGGATGCGGTTGCCGCCCTCCTCCAGCGGGATCTCAATGCTCTCGTCGTCGAGCACCGCGACCACGGCCAAGGCCCCGTCGACATCGGTCTTGTAGCCGCGGCCCCCGGCAAGGGACGCCGAGACCGTGCTGCGTCCCTCCGCGACGATGTCGTCGTCGGTCGCCAGCGTGAGCGTCGTCGTGGCATCGCCGGGCGCGAACGTGACCCGCTGGGTGAGCGCCGGCCCATCCCGAAGCATGGAGCCGCTCTCCCGGATCTGGACCTCGACCGAGAGGTCCGCGATCGGGGTTCCCGTTCGCCGCAGCGTGAACGTCAAGACGGATCCCTCATCAACCTGAATCACGCCCGCCTCGATCGAGACCGTCGGCGGGGGATCGCCGAACACCGCGTCGGGCAGATCATCGCCAATGCCGGTGTTGCGGCGGATGATGTCGCCCAGGCTCGTGGCGCGGAGCTCATCGAGCAGCGCCGGCGTCGCGACGAAGTACGGGTCGCGTTCGAACCAATAGCGGTCACCGTCCCGCAGGCGCCGAAACTGCTCCGCGATGATGACGCGGAACGTCTGCCCAACCATCGCCCCGGGGACGTGATCCTCCGCGAGCCCGCCGGTCCAGAGCTCCAGATGTTCGATGTCGCCGTAGGCGAGGCGCAACGCCTCCTGGACATCGGGGTCCGACGATACGTCGGCGAAGCTCTGCGCCGGCGGCAAGCCGTAGGCGCTGCGGACGGCGTTGTACCCGGGGATGCCGTGGTCGCGGCCCCGCTGGATGTTGAGCGCGGCAAGATCGCGGCCGGGACTGCCGGGCGGTCCGAAGAGCAGGTTGCGGACCTCATCGATCAGCAGGGTGTCGATCTCTTGGGCCTGCTGCCGCGCGAGGCCCCGCAGGAGCCCGGAGATGCCCTCGTCGCGGATCATCGCCGGGTTGAAGAACGCTCGCGCGAGCGACAGCGGCGATTCCGCGCCGGCGGCGTCGATGCGCAACAGGTTCGCGGACAGCATCGTATGGCCGACGCGGTAGGCCGCGGCCGAGAACTCGTTCGCGATGGATGGGTCGATCGTGGAGTCGTATCCCTCGTACGGGCCGATCGCGTCCGGGCCCAGGAGCAGGGGTAGGAACTCGTTGTAGGTGATGACCTGCATTTGCGCGCCGACGATCTTGCGGGCGAGTTCGAATACCTCTTGGCCGGTCAGGTCGGGGTTGGCGGCGGCGATGAGGTCCGCGAGCCGGTTGTGCTCGCGCAGGAACAGGGTATGCAGGGCGGTCAGCCCCACCTGTTCGTTGGCGCGAATATCGCCCGCGACGAAGAGATCGCGCCGCTGATTCCCGCCGTCGTTGTCGAGCCCGTCCAGATTGTAGGGCAGGAATCGTCCATCGGCGGACGTCTTGAGTCGCCCCGAGTCATCGTCGCTCCGCAGGGCGCGGCTGCGGCCGATATCGGAGCCGTACACGTTCGAGGCGTCGATGAAGGCGGTGATCTCGTTGACCTGTGCTCGCGGGTTGTCGGGGCCGGTCCCGCTGGCCGCGTCGAACCGTGAGCGGTTGAAGTTCATGATTCGATGGCCGGTGCCGAACCGGTCGAACACCGGATCACCGGCCGGAATGGGCATCGGTAAACGCTGCGCCGGGCTCGCTTCCGGCGTGAAGCTGAGGTCGTGGTCGAGGAACTGCCCCCACTGCCAGAGCATGTCCGTGGCCCGCGCGCTGTTCGGGATCGGTCCCGGTTGGTCCGATAGGAGATTGCTGATCACGCGCGGCTCGGGCAGCGCGCCGTCGGGACGCGCGGACATGCCGTACGTCAGCGAGACGCCCGCTCGCCGCAGGAGCGGCGTGTCGGCCATGCCAAGCGTCGGCCGGCGGTAGTTGTTCCCCCAACCGCTGATGGATCGGGCTTCGATCCCCCGCGGGAATTCGCGCAGCGCCACGGCGACGCGGGCGCCGGCGCGCCAATCGAGGTCGACGCCGTACCAGAAGAACTGGCGGCGATTGCCTTCCCCGTCGGCCAAGTTCAGCCACTGGTCGCCCAGCCGCAGGGTGAGGCATTCGAAGCCATCGGGCAGCGCCGGCATGACGTCGATCAGGACGTCCCAGCGTTGCGGATCCCCGCGCGACAGGTTGTAGAGGACGTTCCTGACCGTGTACGTCGTGCCGCGCCAGGAGAAGGTGGTGCGGCTGAGGCGGCCGGCAGCCCGATTCGAGACCGTGCTGTAGCCGAGCAGGCCCCGGTCGATGCTCACCGTCAGCGTGGCGGTCCAGAGGTCGGTCCCGGTCGCGACGACCGAGGGGGCGCCGGGGCCGGGCTGCGCATGCGCGTCCTCGGGGACGACCAGCATGAGGGCCAGGAGCCCGCCCACGATGAGGAGGCAAATCAGGCGCGAGCACCGGCTCGCCGCGAAGGCGGACCTCGCGGCAGAGCGCCTCTGTGTCCAACCCCGCACGACCACCACCCTCACGGAGACGCACCCGTTCAGATTCCGACGCGTTGACACGGCGCGGCGTCAACGGTCGCGTTTCACTACACACTTGCCCCCGCAGGGGCGGGCAGATGGGGACTGCGTCGGTAGCCCCGCAACCATCGGCGACGGAGGACGATGCGTCAAGCAGTTTATGTTTCTGCCTAGTGAACAGACCGGCCGTCATCGATCCGAGGTCCGTCGCCGCGGCCGAACGATGGCATCTGGCGGACATAACGCTATCGACGGACAGCCGCTGTCACCGCTACCCACCGCGTCGCGAGGGGCGGAGATCACCGCCGCGCGTCGTGTCCGGATCAGCGCCTCGCCCGGCGGCCAGGCCGGCGCGACCGCGGCGCTCCCGGCTGGCCGGGCCGTGGACGCCGGCGCACAATGGTAGGATGCGGGGACGACACCGACGGACGCTGACGCGGATGCGGGCCACGCCCACGCCAGCCGACATCAGGTGGGCGGCGATCGAGTCGCTGTTGACTGCCCTGGGAGTCAGGCTCGTCGAGCGGGCGGGTTCCAGAGTGCAGTTGGTCAAGGGAGACCACTCAATCGTGGTGCACCGCCCCCATCCCCGGCCCGAGGCTGGGCGCGACACCGTTCGCGATATCGCCAGGTTCATCGAGCGCATCGGAGGGGACTGATGCTCGAGTACAAGGGGTACATCGGCGAGGTCGTGTACGACGATGCGTCCGAGGTGCTGCACGCACGGGTGATCAACAGCGGCCCGTATCCCATCGCGAACGCCGAAGCGACGGATGTCGATGGCATCAAGCGGGAGTTCCGGCTGTCAATCGATGTCTACCTTGAGGGATGCGCCGAACTCGGCATTGATCCCGTCCCGCCATCCGCCAGCCCGGTGGAAAGCCAGGCGAGCTGACGGCACGTCCGCTGTACGGAGGAGGGGGACATGGGAGCGACACACGTCACCGTCACCATCCGCAACCCGGCGCAGCCGGAGCGGACATGGGAGGGGCTGTTCCTCGTGGACACCGGGGCGACCGACTGCCTCGTGCCGCGCCGGCATCTGGAGGCGATCGGCCTCGAGCCCCGCGGCGCCAGAGGCTACGAGCTCGCCGACGGCAGTGAGCTGCGACTCGACATCACCGTCGCGGAGGTCGAGTTCATGGGCGAGATCGTTGGCGCGACGGTCATCTTCGGCGAGGACCAGGCCGAGCCGCTGCTCGGCGTCACGGCGCTTGAGTCGGTCGGCATCGAGGTCGACCCCGTGAATCAGCAGTTGAAGCGCCTGCCCGCGGTCCGGCTCAAGCGCCTCGCCGCCGGCGCGCGCGCGTAGGGACATCACCGGTGCGCGTCATCGTCTTCGTCCAGGCCACCGCCGACAGCGAAGCCGGCCTCATGCCCTCGACCGACCTGCTCGAGGCGATGGGCCGCTACAACGCGGCGCTCGCCGAGGCCGGCATCCTGATCGCGGGCGAGGGGCTCAAGCCGTCGTCGCAGGGCGTGCGCGTCGCCTTCGACGGGGCCACCCGCACCCGCATCGACGGACCCTTCGCGGCGACCAGCGAGCTGGTGGCCGGTTTCTGGCTGTGGGAGGTGCGCGACCTCGCCCACGCGGTCGAGTGGCTGCAGCGCTGCCCCAACCCCATGCCCGGCCCCAGCGAGGTCGAGATCCGCCCCCTGTATGACGCGGCCGACTTCGCCGACGCGCGGCCGCCGGAGGTCGCCGCGGCGGAGGAGCGGCTGCGAGAGCGCCTCTCCGGCGGCGAGGGCTGAGCCCTCCCCTCGTCACACGGTATTGTGGCCCCGGCACGGGTGTGCCGGGGGAGAGGGCGCGGACGATCGGATGGTGGACACGCGCGACACCCGGCAGCCGGTCCGGCGCCTCGCGCTCGAGGGCAAGCGCATCGGTCGCCGGTTTCGCCGCGGCTGGAAGCACTATCTGCGCCAATCCGGGCTGTGCGCGCTGGCGCTGTTGCTGATCATGCTGGCCGTCGACGTCGTGGCGCACGCCGCGCTCGTCGTCGCGATCGCCTCCTCCGCCTTCATCGTCTTCGTCATGCCGCACCGCAGGGAATCGGCGCCGCGGCGGGTGGTCGGCGGGCATCTCATCGCGGTCGTGATCGGCGCCGCGATCGCGCTGCTCGAGGAGATCCCGGCGATCACGGCGCTGACCGAGCAGTCACACGTCGTCGTGGATCTCCTCGCCGTGCTGGCGGTCGGCCTGAGCGTGCTCGTCATGGTCGTCACGAAGACGGCGCACCCGCCCGCGGCGGGCACGGCCCTCGGACTCGTTGTGGAGGGCTACGCGGCGTCGTCGGTCTTGTTCGTATTGGTGGGCGCGATCATCCTCGCGCTGGCGCACCGGCTCCTGCGCCCGCGCTTGATCGACTTGCTCTAGCCGGGCCCGGCGGCGCCGCCGCGATCGCACCGGCGCCGTGCGCCCGGGCCCGCACGTCGAGGAGGGCCGTCCCGATGGAACTCCACGATGCCCTGTTCGCGGTCGGTCTGCTGATCGTCGTCGCCAAACTGCTGGAGGGGGTCTTCAAACGCCTCCGCCTGAACGCGATTATCGCCTACGCGATGACGGGCGTGCTGCTGGGTCCCGTGGCCGGCCTCGTCGAGGCGGGTCCCGATGTCGAGTTCATCCTCAGCATCGGCATCTTCATCTTCTTCTTCCTCATCGGCCTGGAGGAGCTCGACATCCGGGGCTTCCTGGCCGCGGTCCGCGGCCGGCTCTTCCTGGCCGCTGTCCTGTCGGTCACGATCTCACTGCTGGTCTCCCTCGCGGTCACCACCGATGCCGTCGTCGACCTGCACCTCAACCTCGATTTCACCCAGGCCCTGGGGCTGGCGGGCGTCCTGTCGCTGTCCAGCCTGGGCGTCGTCGCCAAGGTGCTGATCGACGAGGGACGCCTCCGGGAGCCGGTGGGCGTGCAGGTCTTCACGGCCGTGATCGTCGCGGAGCTGATCGCCCTGTTCGTGGTGGGGTTCGCCATCAGCGAGCACTTCTACGCGGGCGGGCACGGTCACCAGCTCGACGTGGGCAGCGTGCTGGCCATCATCGGGCAGATCATCGGCTTCACGGTGGTCACGTGGTTCGTTTCCACCAAGCTGCTGCCCCGGGTCATCGTCTTCCTGCATCACTTCCTGCAGGTGCCGCAACTCTCCTTCGGGCTGCTGCTGGGCGGGCTCTTCCTGGTGGTGGTCGCGGCCGAGGAAGTGGGGCTCCACGGCTCCCTCGGCGCGCTGCTCTTCGGCGCCGCCCTCTCGATGCTGCCGTACCAGGTGCGGCGCGACATCATGCCGGGCATGCGCGGGGCCGCCGAAGGCTTCTTCGTGCCGCTGTTCTTCGCCTCGGCCGGACTGCACCTGAGCGCCGACTTCCTGGACCTGGCGCCCGAGACGATCCTGGGGCTGACCCTGGTCCCGCTGGCGGGCAAGTTCGTCGCCTCGGTGGCGAGCGCCTACGTCACCCGCCTCGACGCCCCCCTGGCGATCGCCGCGGGGTTGATGGCCAAGGGCGTGGCCGAGGTCGCCCTGCTGCTGCTCCTGCTCCACACCGGCGCCATCGACCGGGCCGTCTTCTCCCTGCTGGTGCTGGTCATGTTCGGGTACATCCTGCTGACGCCGATGGGCATCAGCCTCGCGCTGCGACGGCTCACGCGCAGCGACGCGCTGACGCCCCCCGGGCAGGTGCCCGCGTCGCTGGTGCGCTTCGCGCTGGAGGGGATCCACGTGCGCGACATCCTCGATCGCTCGCGCATCTATCCGGAGCGGTCCATCACGGTCAAGGCCTTCGCGGACAACTGGCTGCTGCCCGAGCAGTACGACTACGTGGTCACCGACAAGGGCAGGCTGGCCGGCATCGTGTCGGTCGGCATGCTGCGCTACCTCCCGCGCAGCGAGTGGGAGCACACGACGCTCGCCCGGGTGCTGCGCCACGACACTCCGTACGCCTCGGCGGACGAATTGGTGGAGGACGCCCTGCAGCGCATGACCGAGAAGTCGCTCACCGTCCTGCCCGTCGCGGACCCGGAGACCGACGAGTTCATCGGCTCCATCTCCAGTCTCGAAGTGCTCGAGATGGTCGTCTCGGCCGCCCAGGGCCGCGAAGTCTGACTGCCGGGGTGCGTCGCTGCCGACCCGGCGGCCCGACCGCGACGGCGACATCCTCAGCGACCAACTCGGGGGGCGGTCGGATCGGCTACAGCCGCTCGAACTCATCGCGGGTCAAGCCGGCCTGGCGGATGATGGCGCGCCGCA
The DNA here is from genome assembly GCA_965209205.1 of Dehalococcoidia bacterium. Taxonomy (GTDB): domain Bacteria; phylum Chloroflexota; class Dehalococcoidia; order Bin125; family Bin125; genus TK10-74A. Next base: position 758,343 of record CBDBQC010000004.1, on the reverse strand, counting down.
AGCCCACGCCGACCTCCCGGTGACGCGGCACGACGGTCACGCGGCGGCCGTCTCGCGGGCGAGTTTGATGTGGCTGCCTCGTTGATCGACCTCGACGAACCCCGCCGCGTTGAGTTTGCGGACGATCTCGCGCCAGGGTAGGGGCCTAACCGGCGGCAACCTCGACCTCGAGCCGGTGGACCTCGGGGGCGAAGGTGGCGACGGGTGGCGTGGAGTAGAGCTCGATCACCTCGCGCAGGTTCGCCAGCGCGCTGTCGACGGTCCCGCCCTGGCTCGCGACGTCGACCTCCAGCGCCTGGGCGACGTACCAGTCGTCTTCCTTCCAGACGATCGCGGTGAACGTCCGCGTCATCGGCTGCCGCCTTCCCACTCCATCATCGCCCGCCGCCGCGCCGCCCGTCACGCCCCCCGGCGCCCCGACCGCGACGCCCGGTACATCTCGACGAACTCCGTGACCGGCGTCCGCGCGACGACCTCCCCCACGAGGTCCAGCGGCAGGGCGTCGAGCGTGCGGAAGCGCACGCACGACTTGCCCATGTCCAGCCGCTTGCCCGTCGCCCGGTAGCGCTCGCGGAACCACGCCTCGACATCCGGGTCGCCGTACACGTTGGTCAGGTAGAGCGACATGTGCCGCTTCTGCGAGGCCAGGGCGACGTACATCAGCGGCTCGCCGTTGTACGTTTCCGCCAGCACATCCGTCGGCACGATGTACGAGATTATGCCGTATTGCATCGCCTCCTCGTAGCCGCCGGGCAGGTGGTCGAGGATCACGTCGCGCACGGCGGCGATCGCCTGCCGCCGCGCGTCGGGGAGGCCGGCCAGATAGTCGGAGACGGTCGTGGCGTCGCTGTGCATGGATGCAGCTAGCTCCCAACTTCGCGAAGCAGATCGTCCGGATCCCATATCCGTTCCGCCAGTCGCCGGTAGAGTTCTCCGCGTTCGTCCAGGTCAGCCTTCTTGAACTGCTCGTGGGCGCGGAAGTGCAACCCGCTCTCCGTTATGAATTGAAGGAAGCCAGGGTTCCGGTCGTAGGCTTGGGGATGCAGTGAGCGTGCAAGCAGGTTCTGCGTATTGTAGTGAGGCACTTTCGCCTCATATGGGAGGTCGCCGTAGCTGGCGTTGGATTTCTTCGGGAGCAGAAGCAGTCCGCCAATCTGGTTACGTGCCTCGGCAAAATCAGCGGCCGGCCCGAACTCCTCCTCGTGCTGCTCCGGGTGGTCGGCCAAGATATGCTCTATCTCATACCGGTTCTTCCCGGTCGCGACGTATTCGATGTAGTGGGACTTGTGGCCGGACTGTGTCTCCACGTAGTCGGTCATCCTTGCGAGCAGCCGGTGGAGATGGCGGCGGTTCTGCTGATGCATACGGAGACGGCGCTTCGTTCGGAAGGTCTCACTCTCCTTGATGAGCGTTGCGTGCAGCTTTTCGGCGAGGGCGTCCGGGTCGAGCCCTCGGATGGAACGCATGACCTGAAAAATCGTGTATTGCATCGTGGAGTAGGCGATCGATCGAGAGTTCCATATTCGCCAGGCAATCACGATATCCACGAAGCGGGCAACGAGCCTAAGCTTGAGCCTGATGGTCGCTTCGGAATCTTCCGGTCGTAGTGGTGCCAGGAGCAGCATGTCCTGCAGCGTGAATCCGTGTCCAGCATTGTAGAAGACGTGCTCAAGACCCGCGACAAGCTCGTCCTGAGCTCGACGCAATAGTATGTACTGCTTGCTATAGAAGTTGAAATCCCGATCCACGAAGCGGTAGAAATCTTCGGACTGCTCAAGCCCGAGAGTGTCGGTCCTTTCCCGGAGCCAACGATGAAACTCTGTGCCGATACGCTCGAAGTCCAAGGAATAGGCACCCTTGCGTCGCTTGCGAGTCGTCCTGGCGTATTGGCTGCGGAACCACGATTTGAAGAAGTCTGGGCCATAGTCGTTGTTGCTCTCCGTCAGCTGGTGGAGGCGCGCGCGCCACAGCTCGTTCGCCTGGGCTCTTCGGCTCTCTTCCATCTTCGCGAGCAGGTACCCCTTGAGCATCTCGATGGGACTCAGCGAGAGGCCGCGATCATTCATCGTCTCGAAGATATTGTAGGCATCTTCGTCGGCGTATGCGGATATCTCCACGATGCGGACGTGGTCGATTAGCCAGTCGATGAAGTACGGGAGCGCCTCGTCACGAAGAGCTTCATGGAAGTGCCATTCCATCTCCGTGTACTGCTCACACAGGTTCTGGACCGACTCGCTCTCGTCGCTCTCGTCGAATGCGTCGAGTTCGTTATCGTATAGCGCCTCCATGCAGCGGGCGCGTTCATCGACATCGAGATTGAAGCTCCTCACGCCGTACTGCACTGAGCAGATGAGGGCGTCGAGGAGCACGGCATCGTCGCGGTCGCGCTGGAGGTTGCGGAGCAGGATGAGTAGCAGTGTCAGGGTTGTCAGGCGCTGCTGCCCGTCGACGATGTATTTCTTGCTACCGCTCTGACTGATGATGATTGGGCCCAGGAAGTAGTCAGGGAAGTCAGCGACCTTCTCTCGCCTCATGCCCGATTCGTAGGCCGCAAGGAACGCCTCGCTAAGGTCATCAAGGAGCTCATGAACCTGTTTCTCACCCCACCGGTATTCCCGCTGGTAGTAGTCAATCGAGTACTTCACGCCCAGCAACTCCCGGACGTTCTTCGCGGTCGCGTGGATGGGCTTTGTCTTGCTTTCCAAGTCTCCTGCCTTCCTGAGATCGGCTGCCTTCACGGCCCCAACCCTACGACTTGACCTCCACGCCGCCGAAGAGGCAGAGGCCCGTCAGCGTGAGCCGGCCGACAGGCGACGTTGGGGCGCCACGCTTGGAGGCGACGTCGCCGAAGACGGCCCAGGTTTGGGTGTTCACGTCCCAGTCCGCCGGGACCAGGAGGTCGACGCTGCCGAAGAGGGCGATGATGCGGATCGTCGCGCCCTCCTCGGCGGTGGCGGCGCCGCGCAGGTCGATGTCGCCGCTGCCGAAGATCGCGTAGGCGCGGCCGCCGCGGAACTCCTGGCTGGCGACCCGGTGCTCGCTGCCGCTGAAGAGACTGATCATGCGGATCGTGGCGTCGGCAATCGCGTGTCCGGCCATGGCGTGGACCCCCTTCGATGGGTGCGGGCTGGTCGTGCGTCACCATATCGCACGGGGCCCATGTCGGGCGGCGGCCCGGCCGCACGGCGTCCCGTCGAGATCGCCGCGGCCCTCCTGCGCCACTGCTCCCCCCGCGACACACGCAGTCGCCGCGCTTGCGCCACAATGGGCGCATCATTCCCCCGACCAGTGATTAGGGATTCATCGTGCTCAACCGCAACCGGATCATCACAGGCATCGCCGCGCTGCTGCTGCTCGTCGCGGCGCCGTTCCTCGCCGCATGCGCGGGCGACGACGACGCCGGCGCCGACCGCCTCACCCGCGCCGACGTCGACGAGATCGTCGAGGTGGCCATCGCCACCCTGCCGGCGCCCGCCGCCGCGCCGGCCGACCCGCCGCGCAAGTCCGACCCCGCCGCCTACACCCGCTTCGTCGTCGACCGCGCGATCGACATGTACGAGTCGGAGGGCCTCATCGCCACGCTTGGCTACTACAACGACGAGAGCAGCATCGACGGGCAGTGGTACGTCTTCATCATGGAGGACGACATGATGCGCGCCCACGCCGCCGACCCGTCGCTGGTCGGCCGCCCGGTCTCCGCCGCCGTGGGCCCCAACAACTACCCCGCCGGCGAGGCGGTGGCCGCCGCCGCCACCGAGGCCGGCGCCTGGTTCAGCTACACCTTCCCCAACCCCGCCACGGGCGGCAGCGAGGCCAAGCACTCCTGGCTCGTCCGCCACGACGGCCTGGTCTTCGGCTCCGGCTGGTACGAGCCCGGCCCGCCCAAGTCCGACGCGCCCGCCTACACGCAGGCCTACGTGCGGCAGGCGATCAACCTCTACGACGCCGTCGGCCTTGAGGGCACGCTGGCCTACTACAACAGCGAGGACAGCACCGACGGCCAGTGGTACATGTTCATCATCGACGGCGACGACGTGATGCGCGCCCACGCGGCCAACGCCGCGCTCGTCGACCGCCCCGTTTCCGAGGCGGTGGGTCCCAACAACTACCCTGCGGGCGAGGTCGTCGCCGCCTCCGCCAGCGAGGCCGGCGCCTGGTCCGAGTACACCTTCGCCAACCCGGCCACGGGCGGCGCCGACACGAAGCACTCCTGGCTCGTCCGCTACGACGGCCTGATCTTCGGCTCCGGCTGGTACGAGCCGGGGCCCGCCAAGGCCGACGGTCCCGCCTACACGCAGGCCTTCGTGCAGGGGGCGATCAATCTCTACAACGCCTTGGGCCGCGACGCCGCCATCGCCTACTACAGCAGCAGCGAAAGCGTCGACGACGAGTGGTACGTCTTCATCGTCGGCGAGGACGGCGTCACCATCGCCCACCACAACCCCGACTTCCTGGGGCGCGACCCCAGCGAGCGCATCGACGCGGCCGGCTACTTCTACGGCGACGACCTGCTGGGCGCCGACGCGTCGGGCCGCTGGGTCGACTACGTGCTCGTCAACCCGGCGACCGGCGACGACCGCCAGAAGCACACCTGGGCCGTCCTGCACGACGGCCTGATCTTCGGCTCCGGCTGGTACGAGGAGTAGCCGGCGCGTCGGGGCGGCCCGCCGATCTGACCGACGAGATGCGTGCGCCCTGGTCGCCGAGGCGATCCGCCCTCACCTGACCATCGTCGCGCCCGGCGAGCCCTACGGCTCGAGCCGGAAGGGCGGGTAGCGGTCGGTGGTCAGCAGCCACATGTAGGCCTCGACCCGCAGCGACCAGCGGCTCACGCCCAGCACGAACTGGAACAGCGGGCGCGGGTAGCGGCCCGTGATGAGGATCGCGAACCAGGCCAGCACCGTCACGACGATGGCGACGACCCACAGCACGGCCAGCACGATGTAGTGCGGGATCGCCAGCACCCACTTCACGATCGGCAGGAAGCGGTTGAGGTCCCCCGCCGCGTCGGGGTAGTCGAGGTCCAGGTGCACGGCCTGCGCCTCATCGGTCGAGGGGTACTCGTCGCGCAGCAGCAGGACGTAGGCCCCCACGCGCGTCGTGAAGCGCGCCAACTCCAGATGCCAGTCGAACCACCAGCGCGGGTACTTCTGGCGGAAAAGCAGCATCAGCAGCGTGGGCAGGAAGAGCGCGCCGCCGCCCGCGAGCCACGCCCAGTCGCCGGTGTCCGTGTTCACGAAGCCGCCGCTCACCAGCCCCGCCAGGATCACGATCGGGATCAGCAGGATGATGCGGAACGCCGTGCGGACGCGGTCCAGCCCCTCCTCGGGGTAGTCGATCTCGAGTCGCGCGGGGTAGGCGTCGTCGGGCTGCTGCATGGGCGGTCTCCTCTTGGGAGGGAGGCTAGCGCATGGGCAGTCGGTTGGGGCGTCACCGAGGCTGTTGCCATAGACCAACGACCCGTTGTACCATGCCAACATGCCTCGCGGGCGGCATCCCAAGAAGGAGATCGAGGCCGCCCTCAGGGATGCCGAGGCGCAAGGCTGGAGGGTCGCGACGTCGCCGACGGCCCATCGCTGGGGTGTCATGACCTGCCCGGAGCAGAGCCGCGCCGGTTGCCGCTTCTCCATCTGGTCCACGCCGCGGAACGCGGGCAACCACGCGCGGCAGATCCGGCAGGCGCTGCAGCGCTGCCCGCACGCCGAGGAGTGAGAGATGACCACGCACCGCTTCACCCTGATCGTCGAGGGGACCGACCTACAGGCCGAGCCGCTCATCGATCAGCTCTACGAGGCCGGCTGCGACGACGCGCTGGCCGGTCGCAGCCACGGCGTGCAGTGCCTCGATTTCGACCGCGAGGCGGCGAGCATTGAGGAGGCCGTCTGCTCCGCGATCGCCGACGTCGCGAGCCTCGACGGCGTCGAGGTGGTGCGGATCGCCAGCGCCGGCCTCGTCTCGATGGCCGACATCGCCGCCCGCACGGGACGCACCAGCGAGAGCGTCCGTCTCCTCGTCGAGGGGCGCCGCGGCCCCGGGGCGTTCCCGCCGCCCGTCACCGACCCGCGCAACCGCCACCGGCTGTGGCGCTGGGCGGAGGTCGACCGCTGGTTCGAGACGGCCGTCGCCGGCTACCAGTCGGACGACCAGGAGCAGGTCGTCACCGCGATCAACGCCGCCCTGGAGTACCGCCGCCTCAGTCGTGGCCTGCCGTCGGAGGGCCGTCGGGCGGTGCGGGAGTTGGTGGGGTCGTAGGCGTGTCGGCGGCGGCCTTCCCTACCTCGGGGAAGTCGATCGCCCGCCCGCATCGGCGGTTTGCAGCCCAGCCGCTTGACATAGTGAGAACATTGTGGTAAACATCAATTGCTCGTGGAAAGGACTGTGATATTCGGGAAGAAGCGCCGTCGACGGGGTCGGACGACCATTGGCTTCATTTCGCGAAAGAGCCGCGGCCCGAGCATCAAGCAGAGTTCCATGCGCTTCCTCGCGAAGGTCAACTAGCTGCGAGGATTACATCGTCCGAGTCGGGAATCGTTGTCGGCTCGCCACCGATGGGAGCTTGAATGCGAACAGTCGCTGCCTACTCATTGACACGCCCCGCTCCGGGCTTGGCGCAAGCACCCGGGGATCTCGTCACGTATTGCCGCATGGTGGAGGAATGGCTTGGCTCGAAGGGAGCGGGGGACGTAACTGTCGGCGAGCACGAAATCACGTTCCCGGACGGCCGAATAGGGCGGCTGACAAGGGGGCACATGGAGACAGACGCTGGAATTCTCGACTCGTTCGTGTTGAACGAACCTATACCGGGCGGGCGATTCGAAACTCGTCTCGACCTTGCCTGCGGCAACGGCGAGCTTGTCTTGTTCTGTCAGCTCGCGACCGGGAGTGCCGAGTCACCGTTGGCGCCCGTCTACTTCGATGCGCGCTGTCCGGGCGTCTTGCGCGACATTACCCGGTCAGGGGGGTGGACATCTGGTTCATCTGAGGTGTCAGATCGTCACTTGACGTGCATTGGTCGCGAGGCCGCACGAGAACTCGCTCTCACAATCTGGGACGACGAGCGTGGCTTGCCGGTTGTGGTTGTCTCGGAACATGAAGGATTCACGCTCCATCCGGACCTCGCGGCTGATCTGGCACATGACCTGACAGGTCTCGCGACAGTCGTGCAGATCGATGAAGAGGCATCTTGGCTTCTGTCCGAAGAGAAGGGGCGCGAATGGTCGTGCTACCAGGGCGCGCTGAGGCTGTATTGGCCGTTCCGCACTGCTCGTAACGACCCATACTCGCATCCCCTGTGGACGCAAGCCCGTCTGCTCCACGGCGGCGTTGATACTACTAGCGCGGCTAAGCACGTCCAGAATCGGCTGCGCCGTACGATCCTTAGCCCCTCTGCGTTCCAAGCCACTCCACCTATCGTCACGCGAGTTCGAGACATGTATGTCTCCGTACAACGAGGACGAGCGCAGGACGCTGGCGACTACGAGGATCTGTGGCACGACTCCGACCAAGAGAACCTAAGGCTCAAGCGAGAGAACGAAGGACTGAAAGACACAATCGATCTTCTTAGGGAAGAGATCGAGGATCTCGAAGCGCAGAACAGCCAGCTGAGCATCAGCCGGGACTGGAGGCAGAGTCCACCGAGCGTTGTAGAGGAGGAGCGTGACACCCCGCCATCAACGGTGGAGCAAGCCGTCTCGCGGGCGAGGGATGACTGCGAACACCTGACCTGGGGTGAAGATGTCGACGATGGTATCGACGGTCTGGCGCGAGATGCTGGACCACCGCTGAAGATCTACCAATATCTTCGGGATCTGAACAGCGTGACCGCCAAACTCGCGGAGGGACGGCTCAGGACCGGGATGCATCAGTTGCTCCGGGACATGAACGTCAAGGTGTCGGGCGAGAGTGAGACAATACGCAGGTCTCCCGCAGAGATGGCGAAGCGGACATGGGACGACGGCTCGGGAGCCCGGCGAGAGTTCGAGGACCACTTGAAGCCAAAAGACAGTACTTCGCCTGATCGGTGTGTCCGCATCTACTTCGGCTACGATAAGGAACTGGGGAAGACCATCGTGGGCTGGGTTGGGCGACATCCCGACTGACGGAGCCGGGGTCGAGAGTCGCATCACCAAGCTAGCCAGCAGCGCCCCCTCACCCCGCCCACCGACCGACGACCGGGACGTCCAGCCCCTCGAAGTCCCGCACGTTCCGCGTCGCGACCGCTTACTCCGCCTGCCCCCACGCCTGGACGTTCTCCCAGGCGGCGATCTCCGCATCGCCCTGCGGGATCCGCCGGTAGGCCTCCTCGTAGCGCCGATCGATCGCCGCCGCGTCCTCATGCCCGCGATCGGGCGCGAGCGGCCGCCCCTTGATCTTTCGTCGCGTCTTATCGTCCATCGTCACCTGTGAGCCGAGTTCCCGGTCGGGCACTGCCAAGCCTACGCGATCGCCATCCCCTGCACTCGGTCCCGAACGCCGTCCGCGTTGCCGTCCCTCCGATCGGACAAGTATGATTGCCCTGATCCGCGAGTCGGACGGAGGAATCCATGCATATCTCCGAGCGCGGCCAGATCACCATCCCCAAGCACCTGCGCGACCGCTTCGGCCTGCATCACAACGTCGAGGTCGAAGTGACCCCCAGCAATGGCGGCCTCCTGATCCGCAAGCGCCCCAGCGGCGAGCACCCCGTGGACCGCATCTACGGCATCCTGAGCCGGCCCGGCGCCGATGCCTACCCGGTGGACGACACGGACGCCTACATCGAGGAGATCCGGGGGCGGTGATCATCGCCGTCGATACGAGCGTGCTGGTGGACGTGTTCTGGGCCGACGATCGCTTCGGCATACAGTCGCGGGAGCGATTGGACGCCGCCTACCGGGCCGGCGCGATTCTCGTCTGCGACATCGTCTACGCGGAGTTGGCCCCCCGCTTCACCGAGCGGCCGGCGCTGGACGCGGCGCTGCGCGCGATCAACGCTACCCTCTCGCCGGTCGACACGGCGATCGCGTGGGAGGCCGGGCGCCGCTGGCGGCAGTACCGCCTCGCCGGCGGCCCGCGCGAGCGGATCCTGGCGGACTTCCTCATCGGTGCGCACGCCCTCGCCGTCGCCGACAGCTTCCTCACCCGCGACCGGGGCTTCTACCGCAGCTACTTCCCCGAGCTGCCCCAGCCAGCCGCCCGATAGCCACCCCCGACCGACCCACCCCTGCTACCGTCCCCCCATGCCCGACCTCTGGTCCGCCCTGCACGCCGCCATCGACGCCCACCAGCCGCACCGCCTCGACCCCGGCGACACCCCCCCGGCCGCCGTCCTCGTGCCGGTGCTGCCCTACGCCGAGCCGCACATCGTCTTCACCGTGCGCAGCCACCTCGTCGAGCACCACAAGGGCGAGATCTCGTTCCCCGGCGGCATCTGGGAACCCGACGACGCGGACCTGCGCCGCACCGCCCTGCGCGAGGCCTGGGAGGAGACCGGCATCGACCCCAACCACGTCCGCGTGCTGGGCGAGGTGAGCCACTTCGTGACCATCTCCAACTTCCACGTCACGCCGTTCGTGGGCCTGCTCGACCGCGCCCCCTACCCCTTCCGCGCCAGCGAGGTGGAGGTGGCCGAGATCCTCGAGATCCCGCTCTCGCACCTGCTCGACCCGGCCAACCACGGCGTCCGCCCCATCGACCGCGACGGCGAGCGCTACGAGTTGCGCGACTACCTCTGGCGCGAGCACGTGATCTGGGGCGCGACCGGCGCCATCCTGCGCCGCCTGCTGGAGGAGGTCGGCGTGCAGCTGGGCGTCGCGCACTGAGGCGGCCCGGTCGGACCGGTCAGTCAGGCGGGCCGTCGCCGCCGCCGACCATCATCACGTCGCCCCCCACGCCGACGAACAGCGTCCCGTCGGGCTCCGCCTCCTCCCCCGCTCGCCCCTGGCCGGGTGGGGCCTGACCGAAGCGGAAGATCACTTCCAGCCCCGCGATGACCTCCGTCTCGACGACCCCCTTGGCGACCCAGACGTGCGGCCCGCAGCGCACGTCGACGCGCGCCAGCGACGGCCACAGCACCAGCCGCAGCGTCCCCGTCAGGCTGCGATGCCGGATCGCGTAGACCGCCTCGCCGGCCGACGGTTCGTAGGGCTCGCGCGTCGCCTCGACGCCGAACAGCGCCGCGACGGCCGACACCGCCGCGCGCGGCACGCCGGCGAACGTCTGGCGCGGCCGCAGCGGCGGCCCCTCAGCCACGACGCGGCTCCGGCGGTCGCGGGCGGGCCCGCCCCTCGGGCGCGCGCAGCTCGGGCCGCGCCGGCGCGACCGGCCCCTGCCGGCGCTTGCCGAGCTCCGCCTCGGCCCCCTCGGCGCCCGGCGTGTAGTAGCGACGCCCGGCCAGCGCGTCGGGCAGGTGCATCTGGTCGGCCGCGACGTGCCCCGGCCGGTCGTGGGCGTACTGGTAGCCCGCCCCGTAGCCCAGCGACTTCATCAGCCCCGTGACGGCGTTGCGCAGGTGCAGCGGCACCGGCAGCTGGCCCCGCGCCTGCACGTCGGCCATCGCCGCCTGATACGCCGTCAGCGCCGTGTTGCTCTTGGGCGCCAGCGCCAGGTAGAGCGCCGCCTCGGCCAGGATCAGGTAGCCCTCGGGCATGCCCACGAAGTGCACCGCCTGCTGCGCCGACACCGCCACGGCCAGCGCCTGCGGGTCGGCCAGGCCCACGTCCTCGGCCGCCAGGATTACCATGCGCCGCACGATGAACAGCGGGTCCTCGCCCGCCTCGACCAGCCGCGCCAGCCAGTACAGCGCCGCGTCGGGGTCGGAGCCGCGCAGCGACTTGATGAAGGCCGAGATCGTGTCGTAGTGGGCGTCGCCCGACTTGTCGTGCCGCAGCCGCCGCTCGATGATCGCCTCGACGTCGGCCACGGTCACCGTCGCACGGTCCCCAGTCGCGCCGTCGCCGATAGACCCGTCGCCGACGGCGACATCCTTGACCGCCAGCTCCAGCGTGTTCAGCGCCACTCGGGCGTCGCCGCCGCTCAGTTCGACCAGCGCCGCCAGCGCCTCCGCCTCGACCTCGACGCCGAAGCCCGCCAGGCCGCGCTCGCCGTCGGCCAGCGCCCGATCGAGCAGCGCGCGCAGCGCCTCGGGCGCAAGCGGCGCCAGCGTGAACACCCGCGACCGCGACAGCAGCGGCGCGATCACCTCGAAGGACGGGTTCTCCGTCGTCGCGCCGATCAGCGTCACCGTGCCGTCCTCGACGTAGGGCAGCACGGCGTCCTGCTGGGCCTTGTTGAAGCGGTGGATCTCGTCGATGAAGAGGATGGTGCGGGGGCCGCCGTCGCGGCCGCGGGCCCCCGCCTCGGCCATCGCCGCGCGCAGGTCGGCCACACCGCTCGACACCGCCGACAGCTGCACGAAGGCCGACCGCGTCGCGCGCGCCACGATGCGCGCCAGCGTCGTCTTGCCCACCCCCGGCGGCCCCCAGAAGATCGCCGACGGCATGGCGTCGCGCTCGATCGCGCGGCGCAGCGGCCGCCCCTCGCCGACCAGTTGCTCCTGCCCGGCGAACTCGTCCAGCGTGCGCGGACGCATCCGCGCCGCCAGCGGCGCCCGCGGGTCGACGGCGTCCAACTCCTGCGCGTCGAACAGACCCGGCCCGGATGGCGTGCGTCGTCGAGGCATGGCGGCAGCATAGTGCGGCGGGCGGGGCCGGGGCTTCGATTTCGCGTGCCCCTTGCGCTCGCCCCCCCGGCCTCGTAGCCTTCCCGCCGTCGTGAGAGACAAGTTTGGACCGCAGTGTGCGTCAGTGCCGGAGGTGGGTTTCTTGCCCCCTCGCGGCGCACGCGATTCTTGGCTTGTCTCTCACGCAACCCACTGATCCGGTTGCGAGGGGGCACCTGTTTCCGTGCGCATCACGATCTTCGCCGCGGTAGTGCTCGCCGCGGTCCTCACCCTGGGCACGATCGCCGCCCAGCCGAGCCAGACGGTCTCGACCGAGGTGCGGATCACCGCGGCGCTGCAGGATGACGGCAGGGTTGCCTTCGGCCTGCAGCAGCGCGTCGGCGGCGAATGGGGCGAACCCATCCTGCCGCGGGTGAACAAGTTCCCCTACGCCACCGCGACCGTCGATCGCTGGCTGTTCAGTTCTTCGGTCCAGGTCAACGTCGAAGCACCCATCCTCGAACAGGAAGCCTCGGCGGCCATGCCCGGCGTCGAGCCAGAGTGGTGTGACGATCGCCCCTCCTGGACTTCGTCGGCAGTCGCGATCCTTCCCAGTGGTACCGGGACGGTCCAGGGTTTCTACAGCGGCTCCCGGATCACAGTCGGGGCGGGGCATCGCGACCACGTGCTGCCCTGGTCCACGCTCTGCCTGCTCGTCGATTCATCGGTGGCCGCGCGCGCGGCGTACAGCGACACACGTAACATCGTTCCCACGATCCCCAGCTTCAATCTTGCCAAGAGCGATGACCTCGCTCACGAGTGGCTCCCAGACTGGCGCGGGCAGCGGGCGGCGCAGTACGCGGCGAACGCCTGCGACTACGTGGCGCGCTACCGCGACACGGCGACCAAGTACGGCCATGTGCTGAGCGCCGCCGAGGACGCCGCGCTCAGCACGGCATGTCCGGAGGGACAGCCGCCGGCGGTGGACGAGGAGCCGCCGGAGGACACAACGCCGCCTTCCCGCATCACGCACTCCCACTGCCAGCGGTATCGGATCGACGGCGGTTGCGATCGGCGGTTCCGCCCCGCCCGGTGTCCTACGCACACCCATGCGACCCTCGCCGGTCACCGGAACGACCACTGCTAGGCCGTAGCTGGAAGGAGCACCTGTGCGTCGGCGTTTGCATCGATCGGTCCAACTGGGCCTGCTGTTCGTGCGTGTGATGAGCCGTCAGTTGGGCTGGCGGGGCTGGACCATCCTGAGCGTCGTGGCGGTCGTGGCCGTCATGATCCTCATCGGGAACCTGGCAGACGACTCCGGTTCCCGTTCGTCGTCGGACCGTTCCACGCAGCCCAGCTCCACCACCTCGTCGTCCTCATCCTCGTCCCGCGCCACGACCGCGGAGGATCGCCGCAAGGGCTTCCACTGCCTCGACCCGTGGGACGGGAATCACAACGGCATGGAGGCGCTGATCCGGGATCGGCTCAACGACCCGGGCAGCATGGAGACGATCGTGACCCGCATCGCCCCCGCCGACGCCCAGGGCGATCACCGCATCCAACTGGAGTTCACGGCCAAGAACGCCTACGGAGGCCGGGTGCGCCACACCGCCCACGGCTGGGTCGACCAGGGCACCTGCCGCGCCACACTCACCCTGCTCGAATAGGCGCCGACCGCCGGGCGAGGATGGGCGCGCACGAGCGAACGGCTGGATGGCGACGTAGGCGGGAAGTCCCCTAGATCAGCCGGCGCGGGGCCGACCCCCGCGTCGCCTGCCAGCTCCGCAGCAGCGTCTCCGCCCGGCCCTGCGCCCGCTTCCAGCGCGACTCCTCGTCCGTCGGCTCCTTGTGACCCCGCCGATGCCCGGTCAGCCAGGCCTCGCGGACCGCCTCGGGGCGCAGCTCCCCCACCATCGCGCCGCGCAGGCCGGCCGCCTTCAGCAGCTCGATCGCCTCCGGCTGCGGCACCAGCGGCGCCCCCGTCGCCGACGGCGGGCGGAAGTGTGTGATCGCCACGTCGACGAAGCCGATCAGGGAGTCGGCGTCGATCCCCGGCACCGCCGCGAGCACCTCCTTCGTGGCCCGCTTCTCCGCCACGTAGGGGCGCAGCGCCTTCGTGTCGCGGTGGACCTGCCCGAGCAGCCGGATGGCGAAGCGCTCCCTCCGCTGCGAGAGCAGCAGCATCGCCCAGAAGATGGCGTCGCACATGTTCGAGAGCTTCCAGCCGTCGTAGCCCGTGCCGCCCTTGCTGCCTGTCTTCACCGGCAGTTGCGAGAGGAAGTCGCGCGCCGCGATCTCCACGATCGCCCGCCGCCGCTTCGGCGCCTTGTCCCGCGGGTCGATCGCCTCGGCGATCCGCTTCAACATGCCCGCTCGCCTCGCTTTCCCGGATCCATTCTAGGTGCGTCGGCGTCAGTCGGCTCCCCTGGTATGGGGTCGACAAGCTGTAGCCTGATGGCTACAGCCGAGGAGGAGAAACGAGATGCCGGTACGGGAGCATAGGGCGAGCGACTACCTGCGCACGCCGGAGGACGTCGCCGCGTACCTGAACGCCGCCGTCGACGAGATGGAGGGCGACCCGCGCCTGCTCATGAAGGCCTTCCGCAACGTGGCCGAGGCGCAGGGCGGCGTCTCCGCGCTGGCGCGAGAGACGGGACTGGATCGGGTGGCGCTGTCGCGGTCGCTGTCCGGCCAGAGAACGCCGCGGCTCGACACGCTCGCGAAGGTCGCCGCCGCCTGTGGGGTCAAGCTGAAGTTTTCGGCTTAGCGGCGTCGAGCCGGCGCGCCGACTCAGATGGCCATCCGCACGATCGTGACACCCTCGCCGCCTTCGCGCCGCTCGGCGCCCTCGAACGACGTCACCAGCGGATGCTCGCGCAGCAACTCCCGCACCGCCACCCGCAGCCGGCCCGTGCCCTTGCCGTGCACCAGCTCCAGCCGATGCAGCCCCGCCCGGTAGGCCTGGTCGAGGAACGACTCGACCGCCGGCAGCGCCTCGTCGAGGGTCTGGCCGCGCATGTCGAGGCGGCTCTCGGCCGTCGCCGGCGCGAGGTCGAGGTGCACGCCGCCCGAGGGGGCCCCGCCCGGCGGCAGCGCCGAGCCGTCGCGCGTGGTGCGCTCGACCTGATCGACCGGCACGCGGCTGCGCAGCGCCCCCAGTTGCACCTCGATGTAGCCCTCGCCGTCGACCGGGCCCAGGGCGTCGCCGGCCTGTTCGATGCCCGACAGGTAGAGCTTGTCACCCGCCCGGATCGCCGACGGGTCGAGCGGCGCCGCCTGCGCCCGCCGCGCCCGCCGCCGCCGCGCGTCGAGGCGCTTCTCCCGCACGACCGCCAGGCGCGCCGCCGCCGTCTCGATCTCGCGCCGCGCCGCCACGACGTCCTCCCGGCGTCCCTTCAGCAGCCGCTTCTCGGCCGCCCGCAGCGACCGCCGCAGCGCCGCCAGCTCCGTCTCCATCGCCAGCTCCGTCCGCCCGATGATCCCCTCCCGCTGTGATTCCAGGTCGTCGCGGCTCTGCGCCAGGCCGGCCCGGATCGCCTCCGCCTCGCGCCGCGCGAACTCCTCCGCCGCCCGCGCGTCGCCGGCCGCCGCGTGCTCCTGCTGCAGGTCGGCCAGCAGCGCCTCGACGCTGGCGTCGTCGCGGTCCATGCCCGCCTCGGCGTCGCGCAGCGCCGCCTCGGGCATGCCCAGCCGCCGCGCGATCGCGATCGCGTTGCTGCGGCCGGGCAGCCCCAGCCGCAGTTGATAGGTGGGCGCGAGCGTCTCGGGGTCGAAATCGACCGACGCGTTCTGTAGCAGCGGCGCCTGATGCGCGAACAGCTTCAACTCGCCGTGGTGCGTGGTCGCCATCACGCTCACGTCGCGCGCCACCAACTGCGAGAGGATGGCCCGGCCCAGCGCCGCGCCCTCGCTGGGGTCGGTGCCCGCGCCCAGCTCGTCGAGCAGCACCAGGCTGTGCGCGTCGGCCACGCCCAGGATGCGGATGATGTTGCCCATGTGCGACGAGAACGTCGACAGCGACTGCTCGATGCTCTGTTCGTCGCCGATGTCGGCGAAGACCCCCTCGTAGACCGGGAAGCGCGAGCCCGGCTCGGCCGGCACGGCCATGCCCGCCTGGGCCATCAGCGCCAGCAGCCCCACCGTCTTCAGCGCCACCGTCTTGCCGCCCGTGTTCGGCCCCGTCACCAGCACGCCGGGCTGGTCGCCGCCCAGCATCAGCGAGATCGGCACGACCTCCCCCCGCAGCAGCGGATGCCGCGCCGTTTGCAGGCGCAGCTCTGACGGCGCCTCGACCACCCAGCCGATCGCCGTGTCGCCCGGCGCCGGCAGCGACGCGTCCATCTCGGCCGCCAGCGCGCCGCGCGCCAGCACGACGTCGATCTCGGCGATCGCCGCCAGCGAGGCCGCGATGGCGCCCGCCTCGGCCCCGATCGCCTCGCTCAGCCGTCGCAGGAAGCGCTCGATCTCGCGCTCCTCGGCCAGTCGCGCCTCGCGCCAGGCGTTGCCCATCTCCACGACGGCCAGCGGCTCGACGAAGACCGTCGCCCCGCTCGACGAGACGTCGTGCACCAGCCCGCGCATGTGGCTGCGCGATTCCGCCTTGATCGGCACCACGTAGCGCCCGGCGCGCTCGGTGATGATCGCCTCCTGCGCGATGCCCTGGTCGATCGCGCGCTGCAGGATGCCCTCCATCCGCGAGACCAGCCGGTCGTGCGCCTCGCGCGTCGCCTGGCGCAGCCGCGGCAGCGCCGGGCTGGCGTCGTCGCGCATCTCGCCCGACGGCGCGATCGCCCGATCGATCGCCTCGATCACGCCGTGGAACTGCCCAATGCGCCCCGCCATGTGCGCCAGCCCCGGCAGCTCGCGCGCCATGGGCGCCAGCTGATTGCGCACCGTCCCGGCCCGCCCCAGGAAACCCGCCACCGTGCGCACGTCCCCCGCCGGCAGCAGGCCCCCCCGCGACGCCGCCTCGACCAGCGGCTCGACGTCGCCGATCGATCCCAGCGCGAAGCGCGGCTTGAGCGATCGCAGCGCCAGCGCCTCGGCCGTCAGGCGCTGGCGGCGGCGCACCTCCTCGACGTCGGCGCTGGGCGCCAGCGCCTCGGCCAGGGCCCGCCCGCCGCCCGACGCGCACAGCCCCCGCAGCCGCGCCACGATCTTGGGGTACTCCAGCGACTCGATCGTCTTCGCGTCCAGCGCTGCTACCAGCCTCTCTCGCGCCTCAGCCCGTGCCGACTGCGGCCCGCAGCGCCGACACCAGATCCGCCTCCTCCGACTCCGACACGGTGCGCGGGTCGAGCAGGAGCGCGTCGTGATCGACGCGGCCGACGACGGGCGGCGCCGAGGCCCGCAGCCGCGCCGCCAGCCGCCCCGGCTCGGGCGACGCGATCGCCAGCGTCCAGGTCGGCAGGCCCTCGCCCGGCAGCGAGCCGCCCCCCACCATCGACTCCGACTCGACCAGCTCGCCCGCGCCCAGCGCCGACCGCCAGGCCTCGGCCCGTTCGCGCATGCGCTCCGCCGGCGCGGCGATCATGCGCCAGACCGGGATCGCCGACTCGGCCTCGCCCAGCGCGTAGTGGCGCAGCGTCGCCGCCAGCGCCGCCGTCGTGGCCTTGTCGAGGCGCAGCGCCCGCGCCAGCGGATGCCGCCGCAGCTGCTCGATGAGCGCCGCCCGGCCGACGAGGATCCCGGCCTGCGGCCCGCCCAGCAGCTTGTCGCCCGAGAACATCACGAGGTCGGCCCCGGCCGCCAGGCTCTCCTGGGGCGTCGGCTCGGGCGCGAGCCCGTAGCGCGTCGTGTCGAGCAGGCAGCCGCTGCCGATGTCGTCGAGCAGCAGCAGGCCGTGCTCACCGGCGACGCCGCGCAGCTCGCGCAGGCTGGCCTGCGTCGTGAAGCCCACGATCTTGAAGTTGCTGGCGTGCACGCGCAGCAGCGCCGCCGTCGATTCGCTCACGGCGTTGGCGTAGTCGCTGGCGCGGGTGCGGTTCGTCGTGCCGACCTCGACGAGCCGCGCGCCGCTCTCGCGGCAGACGTCGGGGATGCGGAAGCCGCCGCCGATCTCGACCGCCTGCCCGCGGCTGACGATCACCTCGCGGTCGCGCCCGAAGGCGGTCAGCGCCAGCAGCAGCGCCGAGGCGTTGTTGTTCACCGCCAGCCCCGCCTCGGCGCCCGTCGTCGTGCGCAGCAGCGCGTCGAGGTGGCTCAGCCGCGACCCCCGCCCCCCCGCGTCGAGGTCGTACTCCAGGTTCGAGTAGCCCTGCCCCGCCTCCGCCATGGCCGCGATCGCCGCGGCCGGCAGCGGCGCCCGCCCCAGGTTGGTGTGCAGGATGACCCCCGTGGCGTTGATCGCCGGCCGCAGCGACGAGCGCGCCGCCGCCTCGACCCGTCCCACGACCGAGGCCGCGATCGCCTCGACGCTGGTGGCGTCTGCCTCGCCCTGCCGGGTGGCGATGCTCTCCCGCGCCGACGCGAGCGCCGCTCGCGCGTGGGCGGTCACGAGGGCGTCGGGGAAGCGCGATCGCAGGGCGCCGATCGACTCCTGCCGCAGCAGCCGGTCGACGCTGGGTAAACCACGGTACGGATTCGACATACGGCGCCCCCGCCCCGCCGATCGTATCACCGGCGCTTGATTGCCCGGCCCCGAGCGGCGCTCATATGATCCCCCTATACCCCTTCCGCCACGGGCCCCGGCGGGCTCGCCCCAGGGGCCCCGCCCGGCGCCCAGCCAAGGAGACCTCGTTGGCCAACCTGCGCATCCCCGGCCCCACCCCCATCCCCGACAACGTCCGCGAGGCGCTCTCGGCCCAGATGATCAACCATCGCGGGCCCGAGTACGCCGCCCTGCTCGGCCGCGTCACCGAGGGGCTGCGCCCCTTCTTCCGCACCGAGCACGACATCCTCATCTACACCTGCAGTGGCACCGGCGTGATGGAAGCCGCGATCGTTAACACGCTCTCCCCCGGCGACAAGGTGCTGGCCGTCAGCATCGGCTCCTTCGGCGACCGCTTCGGCACGATCGCCGAGGTCTACGGCGCCGACGTCACCCGGCTCAACGTCGAGTGGGGCATGGCGGCCGAGCCGGACGCGGTCGCCGCCGCCCTCCGCGCCGAGCCCGGCTACAAGGCCGTGCTCGTTACCCACAACGAGACCTCGACCGGGGTCGAGAACCCGATCGCCGCGATCGCCGAAGCCGTCCACGCCGAAAGCGACGCCCTGCTGCTCGTCGATGCCGTCTCGAGCATGGGCTGCGTCCCCGTCGAGACCGACGCCTGGGGGATCGACCTCGTCGTCACGGGCTCGCAGAAGGGCTGGGAGGTGCCGCCCGGGCTGGCCATGGCCGCCGTCGGGCCGCGCGCCTGGCAGGCCTTCGAATCGGCCACGATGCCGCGCTTCTACCTCGACCTCGGCAAGCACCGCGACTACGCCGCCATCGGCCAGCCCCCCTGGACGCCCGCCGTCTCCGTCATGTACGGCCTCGACGTCTCGCTCGCGCGCATGAACGCCGAGGGCGCCGAGGCCATCTTCGCGCGGCACGCCGCCGCCGCGGCCCGCGTCCGCGGCCAGATGCAGGACTTGGGCCTGGAGCTCTTCGCCGATCCGCGCTACGCCTCGAACACCATCACCGCCGTCAAGGTGCCGGACGGTGTCGATGGCAAGGCGCTGACGGCCACCATGCGCGCGGAGCACGACGTCGTCATCGCCGGCGGGCAGGGCAAGCTGGCCGGGCAGCTCTTCCGCTTCGGGCATCTGGGCTGGTTCCAGCAGCAGGACCTCGACGCGGCCGTCGACGCGCTGCGCGCGACCCTCACTACACTCGGCTACACGCTGCCGGAGATCGCCGGAGCGACCGCCTCCGCCTGAGGCGTCCCCCGCCCCGTCCCCGGGGCCGAGCCGAAGGGCCGCCATCGTGCCCGACCCGCTCCGCATCCTCGTCGCCGACGCCGTCGCCACGGAGGGCGTCGAGCGGCTGCGTCTCGGCTCGGGCCGCCCCGGCGCGCCCGCACCCAGCGTCGACGTGCGCACCGGCCTCTCCGAGGATGATCTGGCCGCCGCCGTCCCGGCCTACGACGCCCTGCTCGTGCGCAGCGCCACAATCGTCACGCGCCGCGTGATCGAGGCGGCCGATCGCCTGCGCGTGATCGGCCGCGCCGGCGTCGGCGTCGACAACATCGACGTCGATGCCGCCACCGACCGCGGCATCGTGGTCGTCAACGCGCCGACCGGCAACACCGTCTCGGCGGCCGAGCTGACCATCGCCCACTTCCTGGCCCTCAGCCGCCACATCGCCGCCGCCGACGCCAGCCTGCGCGGCGGCGCCTGGAACCGCTCCGCCTACCTGGGCGTGGAGCTGCGCGGCAAGACGGCCGGCGTCGTGGGGCTGGGGCAGGTGGGCGGCGCGGTCGCGCACCGGCTGCTGGGCCTCGAGATGACCGTCCTCGCCTACGACCCTTTCGTCGCCGACGAGCGCGCCCGCCTGCTGGGCGTCGAGTTGGTCTCCTTCGAGGATCTGCTGGCCCGCTCCGACTTCGTCACCCTGCACACCAACCTCACACCCGGCGCGCCCCCCCTGATCGGCCGCGACGAGTTCGCCGCCATGCGCCCAGGCGCGCGGCTGATCAACTGCGCCCGCGGCGCCCTCGTCGACGAGGCCGCGCTGATCGCCGCGCTCGACTCCGGCCACGTCGCCGGCGCCGGCCTCGACGTGTTCAGCGCCGAGCCCGCCACCGGCAACCCGCTGTCCCGGCACCCGCGGGTCGTCGTCACACCGCACCTCGGCGCCTCCACGCAGGAGGCCCAGGAGCGCGTCGCCATCGACGTCGCCGCGGAGGTGCTGCAGGTGCTCGACGGCCGCCCCGCCTCGACCGCCGTCAACGCCCCCTTCGTCGACCCCGAGACGCTGGAGGCGCTCGGCCCGTACCTCACCGTCGCCGACACCGCCGGCCGCCTCGTCACGCAGATCGCCGAGGGCCGCTGGCAGTCGCTGCGCATCGAGTACCGCGGCGAGATCGCCGAGCACGACGTGAGCGCCCTCAAGGCCGCGGCGGTCGCCGGGCTGCTCGCCCCGATCAGCGAGGAGCATGTCAACCTCGTCTCGGTCAACAAGATCCTCCACGCGCGCGGCCTGCACGTCACCGAGGAGAAGAGCGACGACGCCGGTCTCTACGCCAACCTGATCACGGTGCGCCTGCGGACCGACGCGGGCGAGTCCTGCGTCTCCGGCGCGCTGGTCCACGGCGAGCCGCACATCGTCGAGATCGACGGCTTCCGCGTCGACGTCGCCGGCGACGCCTACCACGACGGCCACACGCACGTCCTCATCCTCCACAACGAGGACCGCCCCGGCCGCGTCGGCGCCGTCGGCACCGCCCTCGGCGAGATCGGCGTCAACATCAGCGCGATGGAGGTCGGGCGTCAGGACACGGCCGCCGACGCCGGCACCGCCATCATGGTGCTCACCGTCGATCGCCAACTCGAACCCGCCGAGGTCGCCGCCCTCGCCGCCATCCCCGGCATCGACGACGTCACCCAGGCCGAGATCTAGCCCGCTCCGCTCCGCGAGGGCGGCGTCGGTCCCATCTGCCACTGGTTGTCCGGGAAGTCCCGCACACCCAGCGTGCCCGGCCACAGGTCGAACAGCCGGTCGATGTCGATCAGCGGCTCCGGGTAATGCAGGTAGCGCTCCCGCGTGTGCTCGCGGTACAGCGAGATGCGGTGGCCCATCGCCCCGAAGACGCGCCCGTTCGCCTGGCCCCCCTCCAGCGACGCCAGCCAGACGATGATCGGGACGACGTTCTTCGGGTCCATCGCGGTGCCCGCCGCCGTCTCGCTCTGCAGCGATTGATCCGCCGCCGCTGCGAGGCCGCGTTCCGTCATCCGGGTCGCCGCACCCGGCGCGATGCAGTTGCAGGTCACGCCGTAGCGCCCCAGCGCCTGCGTGTTGCTGCGCATCAGCCCCAGCTTGCCGGCGTGCGCCGCCGAGTAGTTCGGCTGCCCGGCCGCCCCGCGGATGCCCGCGTCGGAAGTGAAGTAGATGATCCGCCGGTCGCCCTTGTCGCGGTTGGCGCGCCAGTGGATCGACGCGAACTTGGTCGGCGCGAAACAGCCCTTCAGGTGCATCCGCAGCGACTCGTCCCAGTCATCCTCGGACATGTTGAAGATCATCCGCTCGCGCAGGATGCCGTGCGCGCAGACCAGGATGTCGAGGTCGCCGTAGGTGTCGAGGGCCGTCTGCACGGCCCGCTCGGCAGTATCCATGTCTGCGATATCGCCGCGGAGTCCCACCGCCTCCCCGCCGGCTGCGCGGATCGCCTCGACCACGACGTCGATGCGCGAGGGCGGCCCGTCGGTGCGTCCCTCGACATCCCGCTCGATGTCGCAGACCACGACCTTCGCCCCCTGCTCACCGAAGACTTTGCAGATCTGCGATCCGATCCCGCCGGCCCCGCCGGTCACGAGCGCGATGCGTCCGTCGAGATGTCGTGCCATGGAACTCCTCCTCCGCATCCTTGTGTGCGCGCCGAACGATCCCGGGCGGCCCTAGGGCCAGACGACCGGCGGTGGTCCCACGCCCTGCGCGACCAGCGTCTCCGGCATGATCGCGAAGAGCTGATCGAGGTCCCAGTACGGCTCCGTCGAGAAGATCGTGCTCTCCCAGTCCGGGTTGTCCCAGATGGTGATCTTGCCCCCCGTCGTCCCCACCACGCGGCCGCTGATCATCTCCCCCGCGTCCGACGCCAGCAGCACGATGATCGGCGTCACGTTGCGCGGGTCCCACGCCGTCCCCTCGGCCGACTCGCTGCGCGCGATGCCGTCGCCCAGCGTCCGGTCCGTCATCCGCGTCGACGCGGCCGGCGAGATGCAGTTGGAGGTCACCCCGTAGCGCTTCAGCGCCTCGGCGTTCGACAGCATGAGGCCGATCTTGCCCGCGTGCGCCGCCGAGTAGTTGGGCTGCCCCGCGATGCCCGTCACCCCCGCCGACGAGGTGAAGTAGATGATCCGCCGCCCGCCCTTGTCGCGGTTCGCGCGCCAGTGGATCGACGCAAACTTGGTCGGCGCGAAGCAGCCCTTGAGATGGATGCGCACCAGGTCGTCCCAGTTCTCCTCCGACATGTTGAAGATCATGCGCTCGCGCAAGATGCCGTGCGCGCAGACCAGGATGTCGAGGTCGCCGAAGCTGTCGAGCGCCGTCTGCACGGCGCGCTCGGCCGTGTCCATGTCGGCGATGTCGCCACTGACGCCCACCGCCTCGCCGCCCGCCGCGCGGATCGCGTCGACCACCCCGTCGATGCGCGAGGCCGCTCCGTCGCCCCGCCCCTCGACGTCGAGTTCGATGTCGCACACGACGACCTTCGCGCCCTGCGCGGCGAAGACCTTGCAGATCTCCGAGCCCATGCCCCCCGCGCCGCCCGTCACCAGGGCGACTTTTCCCTCAAGATGCTTCGCCACGCCGACCTCCGTTCCGTCCGCGACGGCGAGTCTACCCGAGTCGGAGCCCCGTGGCTCGGCTCTCGGAGCGCCGGCGCGGAACACAGCGCTTCAGAACAGTGCGTCGTCCCCCGCGTCGAAGGCATGCAGCACGAGCCCCGTGGGTAGCTTGGGCACGAAGTAGGTGCTCTTCTGCGGCATCCGGTCGCCGGCGTCGGCCGCCTCGAAGATCTGCCTCAGCGACGGCGCCTGCAGCAGGAAAGCCGCCCGCGCCGCCCCCGCCGCGACGGCCGCGCAGGCCGCCCCGGCCTCGTGCTCGTACGACACCGCCCGGCCGGCGCGGAGCGCCGCCTCATCGACCCCGAAGGCCGGCGCCAGCGCGCCGTGCTGGAGCACCGCCGGCCCCAGCGCGGCCCACGACGCCGGCAGCGCCGGCGGCAGCGCCGCCCGCGTGCGATCGTCGGCCAGCAGCAGCAGGTCGGCGTCCGTCAGGCCGTGCACGCCGATCGGGGCGCGCTGCGGCGGCGCGGCCGCCACCCGCGCCATCAGCGCGCCGGCGTCGCCGCCCGGGCCCAGCGTCTCCACTTCGAACGACGCCCGCAGCCGGTCCAGCGCGCCGGCCGGGGGCGTCGCGTGCAGCAGCCGGTGCGTCGCCCCCACGATCAGCCCCGGATCCTCCGCCTGCACGATCCCCATCAGCACGAAGTTCTCCGGCTCGTCCCCCGTCCAGGTGATGCCCGCCCGCCGCCGTCGCAGCTCGCGGTGCCCCAGGGCCGACTCGTAGCGGTGGTGGCCGTCGGCCAGGTACAGCGTCTCTCGGGTCAGCGCAGCGCGGATCGCGTCCACCTCGCGCTCCCCCTCGATGACGAACAGCGCGTGCTCCTCGCCCGCCGGGTCGACCCCCTCCGCCGCCGGCCGCCCCGCGGCCGCCCCCTCCAGCGCGGTCGCCAACGCCCCAGACGGATCCGGCGCGACCGCCATCAGCGGCGAGACGTCGGCGCGCACGGTGGCGCGCAGCGTCGTGCGCTCCTCGCGCGGGCCGGCCATCGTCCACTCGTGCGGCTTCGTCGCGCCACCGCCGGCGTGCGTCTCCGACCACGGCGTCAGCCGCACCGCCGCGAACAGCGCCGTGCGCTCGCGCGCCTCGCCCCCCTGCCGGAAGCGATGCCGCGCCACGTAGTACGAAGGTTCGGCGTCGCGTTTCAGCGCCCCGGCCTCGCGCCAGTGGCGCAGCGTCGCCGCCGCCGACACCGCGCCGCCGGCGCCGGGCGTCTCGAGGTGCGTGATCTGGTAGCGGCTCGACGCGCGCAGCGCCGCTGCGCGCTCGGGCGTGACTACGTCGTAGGGGGGCCCCAGCAGCCCGCCCCAGGCGCCGCAGGTCCCCGGGTCGAAGCGCAGCCCGCGGAAAGGGAGTGCGTCCACCATCGTCCCGCAGGCTATCAGCGGACCCCGTACGCGCCCGCTTGACGGAACGACGCGGCCGTCGGCGGAAGGCTGTGGACAAGTGCCCGCCGCGTGGTCGGCGCGCTCTATCATCCGGCGCAGGGAGAGTGTCGATGGAGCGCACGCTGGCCGAGGCCCGATCCCAACAGGACTTCAAGAACAACTGGGAGCGCCTCGTCGACCTAGTCGTTAAGAGGGTGGAACAGTGCGACCGCCAGGGGTTGCTGGTGAATCGAACCGCGGCGCGGCTCGATCGGGTCGAGGCCGACGTGGCAACGGTCAAGCAGGAGTTGGCCACCATCAGGGAAGCCGTACTCTCGCTGGCGGAGCAGGGCGCCCGCAAGGAGGATTGACGAGATGGCGCGCACACTGGCCGAGGCCGTAGACCGTGAAGAACTCCAGGGCGTTGAGGATCGGCTCACCGCCCTGATCCGTGGGAACGCGGATCAGATCCGTGGCAATGCGGACCGGCTGGACCGGCACGAGCAGCGGCTGGATGACATCGACGTGAAGCTCGGCCGGGTCGACGGTCGGCTCAGAGCGCTGGAGGAGAACGGCATTCGGATGGAGGAGCGGCTTGATCGGATGGAGGCGCGGCTTGGGCGGATGGAGGGCAACATCGAGACGATCGAGTCAGCCGTGACGATGCTGGTGAACAGGGCCAGCGACAAGAAGGAGTGACCGGACGGCGCCGCGCCCCCGTTGATCGACGACCGGGCCCCTGCCTAACCTTCCCCCCCGATGGCCCAGTACTGCACCTTCTGCGAGATCGTCGCCGGGCGCGAGCCCGCCCGCGTCTTCTATGAGGACGACGACGTGATGGTCTTCGAGAACGTGCTGGGCTGGACGCGCGTCATGATGCTCGCCGTGCCGAAGCAGCACCGCACCCAGTCCGAGCTCTGGGCCAGCCTGGGAGCGGTCGGGCGGGTGGCCGTCCGGCTGGGCCGCGAGCACGCCCCCGGCGGCTTCCGCATCCTCTCCAACTTCGGCTCCTACGGGATGCAGAGCCAGCCCCACGGCCATCTGCACATCCTCGACGGCACCGACTCCGCCTACGAGCGCCCCGCCAAGCCGCCCCGCTCCATCGTGGACGCCGTGCGCGACGGCGCCGAGCCCAGCCTCCGCACCGACCACGCCGTCTTCTTCGACGCCCGCAAGCGCGCCGCGCACCCCCCGCTCACCGCCCTCGCCCTGCCCGGCGACGACCCCGCGGCCGACCTCCCGGCCGAGCAGCTCTGGCACGACATGGGCCCCTTCGGCGACGACCTCGTCGAGGTCGGTTGGTCGTCGAGCCAGTACGGCTTCCGCCTGCTCGCGAACTTCCCCGGCGAGGGCCGGCTGCCCGGCGGCGAGAAGGCCCACGTCCACCTGCTGGCCGGCGCCTGGCTGGGCCACTACGCTTGAGTCTGCTCCCGCCGTCCCGCTTGAAGGAAGCCGCTGATGACGATGTTGAACGTCGACGACCGCCTGTACGGTGCCCTCCGGGCGGCGGCTGATCAGCACGGCCGGCCGGTCCAGGCGCTGGTGGACGAGGCGATCGCGTCGTGGCTGGCGGATGCCGCCTCGGATGACGCCGACCACGCCGCGATCGCGCAGGCCCGCGCCGAGGCGGCCGAGCAGGGCGGCGTCGAGTTCGAGGCGTTCTCGCCCCCTCACCGGCCGACGTCGTAGCGCAGCGTCTCCCCGTCCGACCGCAGGCGCACGCGCCCATCGACGTCGGTGCGCAGCACGACCCCGACGCCCAGCCGCTCCAGCACGCCCGGATGCGGGTGCCCGAACGAGTTTCCCGCCCCCACGCTGACCGCCGACACCTCCGGCGACACCCGCCGCAGCAGGAGGTCGCTGGTCGAGGTCTTGCTGCCGTGATGGGCGACCTTAAGACCCTGCGAGCGCAGATCCCAGGGCCCGCGCGCCAGCCGCAACTCCTCCTCCACCCCGATGTCCGCCGTCAGCAGCAGCGCCACCGCCCCATGCCGCAGCCGCAGCACGACGCCCGCCGCGTTCACGTCGTCGCCGAAGTCGTCCCCGGGCGACGGGGCCAGCACGTCGGCCTCGACCTGCTCGCCCAGCGACAGCAGCATCCCCGCCGTCGCCGTCCGCACCGGGATGCCCTGCGCCTCGGCCGCCTCTCGCAGTTGCCGGCCCATCCCGGCCGCATCGTGCAGCGGCGAGACGAGCAGCACCCCCACGCGGTAGCGCTCCAGTACCGCGAACAGCCCCGCGACGTGGTCGGCCTGCGGATGCGTCGCCACCACGATGTCGAGCCGCCGCCGCCCCGCCGGTAACGCCTCGGCCAGCTCCGCCAGAAGCAGCTGCCCGTCCGGGCCGCCGTCGACGAGCAGGGTCGCCCCGCCCGGCGCGACGGCCAGGATCGCGTCGCCCTGCCCCACGTCGAGCACGTGCGCGTCGAGGGTGTCCCCCTCGTCCCAGGCCAGCGCACCCCACACGACGACGTTCGCCGCCAGCAGGACGCCCAGCGCCGCCAGCGCCGTCGGCGATTCCAGGGCCCGCAGCGCCCGCGCCGCGCGGGTCGGGTCATCGGCCCCATCCCGATCCCGCGCGCGGCGACGCCGCGTCCCGCCCCGGCGCAGCCACACTGCGACGCCGCCGATCGCCGCGTACAGCACGACCGCGTGCCCCAGCCGGAAGCCGTCGATCTGCGCCGACGCGAACGGCAGCGCCGCCGCCCCCTCGGCCACCGCGATGAACCACGACAGCGGCAGCCAGGCCAGCAGCCAGCCCGTTGCCTCGCCGAGCCCGGCGCCGATCGCGCCCGCCAGCGAGGTCGCCAGGCTGCCCAGGAAGATGAGCGGGAAGAGCGGCGCGACCAGCAGGTTGGCGGGCAGCGCCACCAGCGAGATGCGCCCGAAGTGCAGCGCGATCAGCGGCAGCGTCGCCGCGACGGCCGCCGCGGTCACGATCCCCGTCTCGAGCAGCGCCAGCTGCAGTCGCACGCCGGGTGTCCGCTCGAGCAGGTCCAGCCCCAGCGCCGACATGGTGCGCAGCCGGGCCGGCTCGGCGATCGCGGCCAGCGCCGCCGTCGCCGCGAAGGACAGCTGGAACGAGAGGTCGTCGATGGCGCCCGGCGTGACCGCCACCATCAGCGCCGCCGCCAGCGCGATCGCCGGCTCGGCCGCGCCGCGCCGACCCGACGCTCCCGCCAGCAGCAGCAGCGAGCCCATGATCGCCGCGCGCAGCACCGGCGCGTCGGCCCCCACGAACGCGGTGTACAGCCCCACCACGACGATCGCCAGCCAGATCGCGCGCCGCCGCCCCACGGCCCAGGCGCTGCCCGCCACGACCAGCACCGCCAGCAGCGTCACGTTGCTGCCCGAGATCACGACCAGGTGCGAGAGCCCCGTCGCGTTGAGGTCGTCGCGCAGGCCGGACTGCAGCGCGCCGCGCCGCCCCGTCACGATGCCCTGCGACAGCCCCGCCAGCGGCTCATCGAGTGAGCGCCCCAGCCCCCCGTCGAGCGTCGCCCGCGCCTCCGACAGCCCGGCCCGCAGTGGGTTGCCGGCGCCGTGCTCCAGGATTGACACCTCCCGCGCGAACCCCGTCGCGGCGATCCCCCGCTCCGCCAAGTAGTCCTCGAAGTCGGTCCCCTCCTGCGAGCGCACCGGCTGCAGCGACGTCCGGGCCTGCACGCGGTCCCCGTAGGCCGGCGCGACGCCCGGCCCGGCGCGCAGCAGCACGTCGCCGCCGGGCGACTCGCGCTCCGCCCCCAGCGACACCGCCTCGACCGCCAGCCTGATGTCCTGTCCCGCGCCGCGCACGACGGGGTCCGACTCCACGACGCCCACCACCGTCACCTCGCGACCGGCGAACGCCGCCACCGCCCCCGGCGACGGGGCCGCGTCGTCGGCGCGCGCCAGGCCCAGCGCGAACAGCCCGGCCGCCGCGACCGCCAGCGCCGCCCCGCCCCGCCGCGCCCGCAGCGCCGTGATCGTCGCCACGACGGCCGCCGCGATCACCGCCCCCGCCTCGACGCCCGGCGACGCGAACCCGGTCGCGACGGCCACCCCGGCGAAGAACGACAAGGAGAGAATCAGCAGCGGCGACCTCATCGCGTCCCGTCCCCCGCCCCGACCGCCGACGGCGCCCGCGCCATCGCCCAGCCTTCCAGCCCCGCCAGCACGTGCGCCGGCAGCACGCCCCGCTCCCCGGCGTCGGCCAGCGACGCGAACGGCGCCGCCCGGCGCGCCGCGATGATCGCCTCGGCCCGCACCGCACCGATGCCCGGCAGCGCCTCCAACTCCTGCGCCGAGGCGCGGTTCAGATCGACCAGCCGCTCCGCTGCCGGGTCGACCGGGATCGGCGACGGCCGCTGCGACGCCTCGTAGATCTGCACGGCCCTGGGGTCGGGCTCCGGCGCCGCCGCCAGCGCGACCAGCCCCACGACCAGCGTCAGCCCCGCCAGCAGCGCCGGCCACCAGACCGGCGGAACCGCGGGAGGTCTCAGCCCCGTCACGACGCGCCTCCCCTCCCCGTCGCCCCGATCGATTGGCCCCGCTGGATCGGCCGCGCTCGACTCCGCAGGGCGCCCACGTGACATGCGGTCGCGGTCGGGCGGACTATAGTGGGCTGCCCGGAAAGGACCGCATATGACGGACTCGCTGCCGCTGGGCCGCTCCCTCCTCAGCATCGCCGACCTCTCGGCCGAGGAGATCGCGACGGTGCTCGACACCGCCCGAATGTTCAAGGCGGACCCGGCCGGCCCGCAGACGCAGGCGCTGGCCGGCAAGGCCGTCGTGCTGCTGTTCGAGAAGCCGTCGCTGCGCACCCGGGTCTCGTTCGAGCTGGCGGCCCGACGCCTGGGCGCGACCACGCTCTACCTCTCCCCGGCCGAGGTTGGGTTGGGGACGCGCGAGCCCGTCAAGGATGTCGCCCGCGTGCTGGGCCGCTACGCCGACGCCATCGTTTGCCGCACCTTCGGGCAGGACATCCTCGACGAGTTGGACCGCTTCGCCGGCGTGCCCGTCGTCAACGCGCTGTCCGACTGGGAGCATCCCTGCCAGACCCTGGCCGACCTGCTGACGATGCGTGAGCACGGCGGCACGACCGGCCGCACGCTGGCCTACGTCGGCGACGGCAACAACGTCGCCCGCTCGCTGGCCATCGGCGCGGCCGGCGAGGGCATGCACGTACGCCTCGCGACGCCGGCCGGCTACGCCCTCGACGAGGCCAGCCTCGCCCTCGCGCGCGAGCGCGCCGCCGCCAGCGGCGGCAGCGTCGGCACGACGACCGACCCCGTCACGGCGCTGTCCGGCCACGGCCTCGATCCGGCGGGTGCCGGCGCCGCCCTGCGCCCGGCCGACATCGTCTACACCGACGTCTGGACCAGCATGGGGCAGGAGGAGGAGGCGCAGCTGCGGCGGGAGGCCTTCTTCGGCTTCCAGATCAACAGCGAACTGCTGGCCGCGGCGCCGGGCGCGCTGGTGATGCACGACCTCCCCGCTCACCGCGGCGAGGAGATCACCGACGCCGTCATGGAGAGCCGCAACTCCATCGTCTTCGACCAGGCCGAGAACCGCCTGCACGCCCAGCAGGCCGTGCTGGCGCACCTCGTGCGCTAGGCTGCGCACACGGCCGGTGCGGCCGGGCGCGGCCGTCACCTCCCACCGGGGCGGCCTTGCGGCCGCGCCCCGCGGCCGGACCAGAGCGAAGCAGGCACGGCATGGACAGCCTCTTCGACGACATCGGCGACGCCTTCTCGGGCTTCGCTGCGCAGAACCTCCTCGAAGTCGCGATCATCACGGTCGTGCTTTTCTGGGTGCTGCGGCTGCTGGCCGGCACCACCGCCATGACCGTCGTGCGCGGCATCGCCCTGGTCGCCGTGACGATCGTCGTGCTTAGCCGCGTGCTCGATTCCGTCGTGCTCAACTGGCTGGTCAGCAACGCGCTCGCCGTGCTGGCGCTGTTCGTGCTGATCGTCTTCCAGCCCGAGTTCCGCCGCGCTCTCGAGCGCCTCGGCCGCGCCGGCGGCCTCGCCGCCTTCCTCTTCGCCCCGACCACGCAGAGCTACCGCGACTTCGTCTCCGTCCTCAGCGACGCGACCGTCGCCATGGCCGCCCGCAAGGTCGGCGCGATCGTCGTCATCGAGCGCGAAACCGGCCTGCAGGACGTCGTCGAGACCGGCATCGCCGTCGATGCCGCGCCCACCGCGGAACTGCTCGAGGGCATCTTCCAGCCCGGCGGTCCCCTGCACGACGGCGCCGTCGTCATCCGCCGCGGGCGCGTCGTCGCCGCCTCCTGCATGCTCCCGACCGCGATCAACCAGCAGGCCGTCGACCCGCACCTGGGCACGCGCCATCGCGCCGCCGTCGGCATCACCGAGCAGACCGACGCCGTCGTCGTCGTCGTCTCCGAGGAGAACGGCCTCATCTCCATCGCCGCCGACGGCAAGCTCCTGCGCCCCCTCGACCGGCGCCGCCTGGAAAACAACCTCGCCGCCCTGCTGCATGGCGGCAACGGCCGCGTCCGCCGCAACGAGGCCTCCCTCGCGAGGCCTTGACGTGCGGGCCCCGCCGCCCCGGCCGCGTCCCCGCCTCGTCCGGCTGCGCCGCGACGCCGGCCTGTTCGTCGCCTCGGCGGCGCTCGCCCTGGTCATCTGGTTCGTCATCACCGACTCCGAGAACGTCACCATCACCGAGCCGCTGGGCTTCGCCCTCACCGTGCAGGCCGTCAACATCCCGAGCGATCTCGCCACCGCCAGCCGCATCCCGCCCGCCCTGATCGAGATCGCCGGCCGCCAGGACGACGTGGCCCGCGCCACCCCCGACGACTTCGTCGCCACCGTCGACCTCACCGGCCTGCCGCCCGGCGTCCACGAGATCCCCGTCAGCATCCGCTCTCGCGACGACGACGTCACCGTGCGCTCCGTGCAACCCCAGGCCGTCGTCGTCCGGCTCGAGTCCGTCGTCACGCGCGAGGTGCCGGTCAGCGTCGAGGTCGAGAACTCCCCGCCGCTCGGCTTCGACGTCGGCGAGCCGGTCACCGCCGAGTCCGTCGTCACCGTCAGCGGCATCGCCCAGCTCGTCCAGCTCGTCGAGACCGTGGTCGCCCGCGTCGACATCCGTGGGGCCACCGTCCCAATCACGGCCAGGGCCTCGCTGCAAGCACGCACCAGCACCGGCTCGGTCGTCGGCCAGGTGCAGATCCAGCCCCCCTCGATCGATGTCCAGATCCCGGTGCAGCAGGCGCTGTTCCGGCGCACGGTGGCCGTCACGCCCCGCATCCACGGCGAGCCCGCGCCCGGCTTCCAGGTCCGATCGATCGGCGTCGTGCCGCAGACCGTGGTCGTCGTGGGGACGCTGGAGGCCCTTGAGGGCGCGGGCGCCGCGACGACCGACGCGGTCCTCATCACGGACCGGCGCACCGACCTCCGCGCCGTGGCGATCGTGGCGCCGCCGCAGGGCCTCGCGCTCGAGGAGCCGGGGCTGACCGTCATCGTCAGCGTCAGTCTGGCCCCCTTCATCGAGGAGGCGATCTTCCAGGTGCCCGTCGAGATCACCGGGGTCGGCGCCGGCGTCCAGGTCAGCGTGGTCCCGGCGCGCGTCGCGGTGCGCGTGCGCGGCCCCGCTCCGGACATCGCCGATCTCGACTCGGCCTCCTTCCGCGTCACCGTCAACGCCATCGGCCTGGAGCCCGGGATCCGCGCGCAGCCCATCCAGGTCGCCTTCAGCGGCGATGTCGATATTGTTTCGGTGACCCCGCGCGAGGTCACGCTGCTTATCGAACTGCCGCCCGGGGGCGTGCCGGGCCAGTCCGGCGACGCGGGGAGCGGGAACGGAAACACCGATGCCGGCGCACGCTAGTCCCAGCACCAGTCCCGGCGCCCCGCCCGCCGGCGGCCCGTCGGCCGGCGCCGGCGACGCCGTGGCCGGGCTGCCCCTGCTGGCCTTCGTGGGGCGTCCCAACGTGGGCAAGTCCACCCTCTTCAACCGCGTCCTCGGCCGGCGCAGCGCCATCGTCCAGGACCTGCCCGGCACGACCCGCGACCGGCTCTACGCCGTCACCGAGTGGCGCGGCATCCCGTTCCGCGTCGTCGATACGGGCGGCCTGCTCGGCGAGCAGCTGGCCGGCCCCTACGCCGACGAGGTCGCTACGCAGGTCCACCAGGCCCTCGCCGAGGCCGACGCCATCTGCCTGGTCGTCGATGCCCAGGCCGGCCCCACCCCCGCCGACGCCGACATCGCCCACCTCCTGCGCGGCGCCGCTCAGCCCGTGTACGTCGCCGCCAACAAGGCCGACAACGAGAACCTCGCCGCCGCCGCCGCCGACTTCTACGCCCTCGGCTTGGGCGAGCCCCGGCCGATCAGCGCGCACCACGGCCTCTCCGTCGCCGAGCTGCTCGACGACGTTGTCGACCGGCTGCCCCCGGGCGGCGTGGCCGCCGCCGACCCGGTCTGCCGCCTCGCCATCGTGGGCCGGCCCAACGTCGGCAAGTCCTCGATCGTGAACGCGCTCCTGCACGACGAGCGCATGATCGTCAGCCCCGTGCCCGGCACGACCCGCGACGCCGTCGACACGCCGATCGAGTTCGACGGCCGCCGCCTGACCCTGATCGACACCGCCGGCATCCGCCGCCGCGGGCGCATCGAGAGCGGCCCCGAGAAGGCGTCGGTGCGCCGCGCGCGCGCCGCCATCGCCCGGGCCGACGTCGTCGCCGTCGTGCTCGACGCCGGGGAGGACGTCGGCGCGCAGGACCAGCACATCCTGGGCATGGCGCTCGATGCGGCGGCGGGCGTCGTGCTCGTGCTCAACAAGGCCGACCTCATCGCCGACGACGCCGAGCTGCTCGACCGCCGCCGCCGCCAGATGCGCTGGCGCACGCGCTTCGTGCCCTGGGCGCCCGTCATCTGGACCTCCGCGCTCACCGGCGAGCACCTGCCCGAGATCCTCGACGCGGCGCTCAAGGCCCGCGCCGAGCGGGGCCGCCGCGTGCCCACGGGTCCGCTCAACGCGGCCGTCAAGCGCGCCCTCATCGCCCACCCGCCGGCCGCGCATCGGGGCCGCCCGATCAAGCTCTTCTACGCCACCCAGGCCGAAGTCGACCCACCCACCTTCGTCTTCTTCGTCAACTACCCGGAGTCGCTGCACTTCTCCTACGAGCGCTACCTCGCCCGCCGCATCCGCGACGAGTTCGGCTTCGGCGGCGCCAGCATCCGGCTGCACTTTCGCAAGCGGGGCCCCGCCGCCGGGGGCCACGGCGCGGGCCATGGCTGAGGCCTGGATCGCCGCGCCGATCATCGGCTACCTCATCGGCTCCGTGCCGATCGGGCTCTGGATCGGCCGCTTCGTCGCCGACGCCGACCTGCGCAGCGACGGCAGCGGCAAGATCGGCACGACCAACGCCTACCGGGCGCTGGGCCTGCGCTGGGCGCTGGTCATCTTCGCGCTCGACGTCGGCAAGGGCGTGCTGCCCGTCGCCATCATCATGCTCGTCTTCCACAGCCCCAGCGCCGAGGTGCTGGCCGCCCTCGCGACCATGATCGGCCACATCCTGCCGCTCTTCGCCGGCTTCCGCGGCGGGCGCGCCGCCGCCACCGGCTGGGGCGCGCTGCTTATGCTCACGCCCATCGCGGCGCTGGCCGGGCTGGTCGCCGGCCTCGTGCTGGTCGGCGTCACGCGCATCATGTCGCTCTCGGTGCTGCTCGGCGTCGTCGTCTGCCTCAGCGCCCAGGGCCTGCTCGTCGCCGTCGGCGCGGAGCCCGACGCGTACTATGGCTTCGCCGTCGCCGCCTGGATCATCGTGCTGGCCGCCCACCGCGATAACATCGCCCGGCTGGCCGCGGGCACGGAGCGCGTCGTCGGCCGGCCCTCGCCCGCGGAGCCGGCCGCGGATCCACCCGCGGACCGCGACGCGGGCGAGTAGCGGGTCGTGTACAGCGGGCAGCGCATCGTGCGCCGCCGGGAGCGAGAAGGGTGACGGGAGCCCCCATGCGCGCACTCGTCGTCGGCGCGACCTCGTGGGGTTGCACCCTCGCCCTCCAGCTCGACCGGGCGGGCGCGACCGCCGTCGTCCTCTGCCGCGATCGGGCCGAAGCCGCCCGCCTCGACGCCGAGCGCGAGAACCACCGCCTGCTGCCCGGCATCCCCCTACCCGACTCCCTGATCTTCACCCACGACCCCGCCGCCGCCGGCCCCGTCGACGCCGTCATCCTCGCCGTGCCCATGCAGCGCCTGCGGGAGAATATGACCGCCGTCCTCGGGCTGCCCGGCGCGCTGCCGCCGCTGGTCAACGCGGCCAAGGGCCTCGAACTCGGCAGCCACCTGCGCGGCTCGCAGATCATCGCCCAGGAACTCGCCCGCGACGGCCGCGAGGCGCCCATCTGCGCGCTCTCGGGCCCCAACATCGCGCGCGAGATCGCGCTCGGCCAGGCCTCCACGACGGTCCTCGCCGGTCCCAGCCCGGCCATTGTCGAACCGATCCGCGACATGTTCATGACCCCCGCCTTCCGCGTCTACACCAACGACGACGTGGTCGGCGTGGAGTTGGGGGGCGCGCTCAAGAACATCATCGCCATCGGCTCCGGCATCGGCGATGCGCTCAACGTCGGCGCGAACGGGCGCGCTGCCTTCCTCACCCGCGGCCTGGCCGAGATGGCCCGCCTCGGCGTCGCCGAGGGCGCCCAGCCCATGACCTTCGCCGGCCTCGCCGGCCTCGGCGACCTGATCGCCACGGCCATCAGCCCGCGCTCGCGCAACCACTTCGTGGGCGAGCAGCTCGGCCTCGGCAAGCCGCTGGGAGAGATTCTCGACGGCATGGTGCACGTCGCGGAGGGCGTCGAGGCGACCCGCGCCGCCCGCCATCTCGCCCGCGGCGCCGGCGTCGAGATGCCGATCGTCGAGGCGATGTACCGCGTCCTCTTCGAGGGCCAGCGCCCACCCGACGCCATCCGCGACCTCATGACGCGCAGCGCCCAGGACGAGTCGGGCGCGCAGCCGGGCATGCTCGCACCCTGATCGGACGTGGCGCGTGCCGGAGCAGGGGCCGCCGTTCCGATAGTATTGCGGTGCGACTGGAGATGTTCGCGTGACCCAAGCCACCGACCATATTGAGGTGAGCAGCCAGTTCATCCGTAAGGCGGACGAATACCTGGCGCAGGGTGACCTGCTGCAGGCGTCCGAAAAGGCGTGGGGGGCGACTGCCCGCCAGGTCAAGGCCGTCGCCGAGTGTCGTGGATGGGACCATCAGCGGCACGGCCAACTGTTCGGCGCGATCCATGCGATCGCTGCCGAAACGGGCCGGCCCGAGATCAACCGCCTGTTCCACGTGGCCAACGGTCTGCACGCCAACTTCTACGAGGGGTGGTTGACCACGGAGCAGGTCGCCGATGGCATCGCGGACGTCAAGAGACTGCTTGCGCTGCTGGAGCCTCATACCGCGGGGGAGGAAGTGCTCCGATGACGCCGGCCGCCGTCCGCTCCGTGTCATCCGCACCGCTGCGTCCCTGATACCTCCCCCAGCCCGATCGTCAAGCACATCGCCAAGATCGACGTCCGCCGGTGCTATTCTGTTGCCCTGAGAAGTGAGGATCGCGACATGACCACCCAGGCCGAACCGAAGAAGCGCCCCGCGAAGGACCGCAAGCTGTCTCGTGAGGAAATGCAGAAGGCCATCGATCACGTCATCACGCGACATGAGAAGGTTCTGCTCAGGCTCGCGAAGCAGTAGCCCTGCCCCGGCGAACGATACCTAGCCCCCTCCCCCCTGCGACGGAACGGCCTACACTGGAGCCAATGACAGGGCCCCAGTGACCTCCTCCGCCGACGCCCCGGCCCACGAACCCGACCCGCCGCCCGCTCCCACGCTGGACTCGGTCGTCGCCGCGCTCGTCGAGGGCCGCTCCGAACTCTCCGACGACCAGTACCGCGTCCTCTCCGACCTCGACCCGCCCGGCGCCGCCCGCTTCCGCGACGCCCTTGCCGGGCTCGACGCCCCCGCCCGCTTCGTCCTGCTCAACCAACTCGTCGAGCGCGAGCGCGCCGGCCGGCTGCTCGACTTCTCGGGCCTCTACCTCACCGCCATCCACGACGACGACCCCGGCGTCCGCGCATTGGTCGTCGCCGGCCTCGCCACCTGCGAGCAGCCCGCCATGATCCCGGCCCTGCTCGACGCCGCCCAGGCCGACCCCGATGAGACGGTGCGCGCCGAGGCCTGCATCGCCCTGGGGCCGTTCGCCCTGCGCGCCGAGCTCGGCCAGCTCCGCCCCCGCGAGGCCGACGCCGTCATCGACGGCCTGCGCGGCATCGCCGCGGACGCGGGCGAGGATCCCGCCGTGCAGGCCGCCGCCATCGCCGGCCTCGGCGTGCTCTCGCAGCCCTGGGTGCCGGACATGATCTTCGACGCCTACGAATCGGCCGACCCGGCCCTCCGCGTGGGGGCGCTGCAGGCCATGGGCCGCACTGCCGACGACTACTGGCTGCCCACGCTGGTCAACGCGATGGAGAGCCCCGACAGCGACGAGCGCTACAGCGCGGCCCGCGCCGCCGGCGAGATCGCCAGCGAGGACGCCGTCATCCCGCTCGCCGCCCTGCTCGACGACGACGCCCTCGACGTAGTGGAGGCCGCCGCCGCCGCGCTCGGCGAGATCGGCGGCCCGGTCGCCATCGAACAGCTGGAGGAGTACGACAGCCACCCCGACCCGGCCGTGCGCGGCGCCATCCGGGCCGGCCTGCGCGCCGCCGCCTTCGACGACGACCCCCTGGGCCTCGACACCATGGGCGATCCCTTCGCGCCGCCGCTGGTCAGTCCCCAGCCCGGCCCCGCGAGGCCCGCCGATGGCTGACAACCACTTCCGCGTGAAGCGGGTCGTCTCGGCCGGGGGCGTCGTCTATCGGCATCGCGCGGGCGATCTCGAAGTCCTCCTCCTGGAGACCCCCACGGGCGAGTGGGGGCTGCCCAAGGGCACCCCCAACGACGGCGAAACCCTCTCCGAGACGGCCTGCCGCGAGGTCTGCGAGGAGACCGGCCTGCGTATCGCGATGGAAGAGAAGATCGGCAGGGTCGAGTACTGGTTCGGCCGCCCCGCCCTGCGGCAGCGCCTGCACAAGTACGTCCACTTCTGGCTCATGCGCCCCGTCGGCGGCTCCATCCTCGACCACGACCACGAGCACATCAGCGTGCGCTGGTTCCCCGTCGAGGAGGCGCTGCGCCGCGTCACCCACGACACCAGCGCCGACATGATCGAGCAGGCCGCCGTCCTGCTGGCCGCGCGCGCCGCCGCCCCCGCGCCGGAGCCGGGCGGCTGATCGGCCGCGACGATCGGCATTCACGATCGTTCGCCGGCCGCAGCCCGGCGATGCCGAGACACGTAGCCCGCCCCCACCTAGACTGACCCGAAGCGACGGGGACCGGGCCCCCGCATCGCGAGCCGCGAGGTCGCGCCATGACGACGCTGGACGCCAGCGTGATCGCCACCGGGCGTCGCGTGCACCTGCGCGCCAAGCGCCTCTCGGACGCGCCCAACGACTACGCCTGGCGCCGCGACCCCGTCCTCGCCCGCTACGACGCCGCCCGCCCCACCAGCCTCACCTACGAGGAGTTCCTCGCCACCTACACCGAGGAACTGCTGCACCCGCAGCCCTTCCGCCGCACGTTCGCGATCATCGACCACAGCGACGTCCACATCGGCAACGTCATGTACTACAACATCGACCTTGGGCGCCGCGAGGCCGAACTGGGCATCACCATCGGCAACCCCGCCTACTGGGGGCGCGGCTACGGCAGCGAGGCCGTCGGCCTGCTCGTCGACTACGTCTTCACGCGTTCCAGCCTGACCCGCCTCTACCTGCACACGCTCGACTGGAACGTCCGCGCCCAGCGCGCCTTCGAGAGCGCGGGGTTCAAGGATCAGGGCCGCGCCCGCCGCGCCGAGCACCGCTTCCACATCATGGAGGTGCGCCGCGAGTGGCTCTGGGACCGCGACTACGCCCGCCGGGCGGTCCCGCGGGGCTGATCGGGCGTTGCGCTCGGGCGTGCTGCTAGACTGAAGCTGCCGTCGCAGGCAGTTCGCGGATGCGATCTGCGGATTCGCGGGCGTTGCCACAGGCGAACGAGCACCGAGGCGGTCATGCAATTCGTCTTCGACGAGGAGAAGGCCACGCAGGCGGCATGCGTGTTGCTTGAGA
Organism: Dehalococcoidia bacterium; assembly: GCA_965209205.1. Classification (GTDB taxonomy): domain Bacteria; phylum Chloroflexota; class Dehalococcoidia; order Bin125; family Bin125; genus TK10-74A. Next base: position 719,702 of record CBDBQC010000004.1, on the reverse strand, counting down.
AGCACGGCGGCACGATGCCGTACATCAAGCTGATCAAGCTATTGTACTTGGCCGACCGGCAATCCCTGATCGACACCGGCTCTCCAATCACCCGCGACCGCTTCGTCGCGATGCCCAAGGGCCCCGTCCTCAGCCGGGTCCTCGACCTGATCAGAGAGTCCGACCCGGCGGCGGATTCGCTGTGGCATCGCTCTATCAGTCGCAGCGGCTACAACGCGACGCGCATCGGCGCCCCCGGCCGGGATCGGCTGGCGGAGTACGACGAGCAACTGTTGGATCGCATCTTCGAGACCTACGGCGCAGAGAACGAGTGGGACTTGGTCGGCCTGACGCACGAGTTGCCCGAATGGTCCGACCCGGGCGAGAGTTCGTGCCCAATCGCTCCCGAGGACATCCTTCGCAACGCGGGGTTCACTGAGGAGCAGGTGCAACACGTCGTCGAGCAGGCCGACGCGGTGTATTCGTTCCGGCAGCACTTCCCCGTCTCCCGGTGAACGCCGGTCAGACTCTACTCGGGCTTGATCAGGGCAACCACTTGTGGATCGTCTTAACGGATCCGGCCCCAGACGGGACGGTCGCGGTCGCGAATCTGACAACGCATGACCCGGGCCGACGCAGGTTCTGCGACGCGCAGTGCGCGATCATCCGGCCTGGGGAGCATCCGTATCCACGGCATGATTCGTGCGTGTTCTATCACGATGCTTATCTGACGAGCGATCAGCTTCTCGATCGTGGAGTTCAGAATCGAACGTATCGGATGCACGCCCCGCTCACGCCCGGTCTGCTGCGACGAGCCCGTGATGGCACACTCGCATCCCCGTTGACGGATCGGAGAGTGCGGGATGCGATCCGAACGGATTCACCGTAGCCCCGGCCGTCGTTGATTGCAGGCTGCGGGACGCGGCGTAGGCGTCGAGGAGAAACCTCACGATCCGCTGACGGGCACGCGCTCGTGGACGTCCTCACCGGCGATCGAGCGGTGGGCGTAGAGCAGGCAGGCCTGGATGTCCTCGGGCTGCAGCACCGGGTACTCGCGTAGGATCGTCTCCGACGAGTCGCCCGCCGCGAGCATGCCCAGCACGTGCTCCACGGCGATGCGCATGTCGCGGATGATCGGCTTGCCGCCGAGCACGCCCTCGCGCACCGTGATGCGTTCCATCAGCTCGGGATGCCTGGTCACGGTTTCACCTCCGCGGATGCCGCGGGTCCGCGCCAAGAGGATAGCCCCTACGCCCGCGACGGCAGCTCCACGACGCCCGTGCCCGGCGTCGTCTTCTGGCCCGACTCGTTCTCGCCCCAGATCGAGAGCTCCAGCGTGCGGTCGGTGGCCGACTTCTTGGTCACGGCGCCGCGCAGCCGGTAGGTCTGCCCGGGCACGTCCATGCCCCGGTATGAGCAGGCCACGCGGCGCACCCGGCCCCCCGGTGACGCGAAGCGGTGCAGCAGCTCGCCCAGCCAGGCGTGCTTCAGCGCCCCGTGCACGATGATGCCGTCGAGGCCGGTGTCCTGCGCGAACGCCGTGTCGTAGTGGATCTGGTAGAAGTCGCCCGAGCCCGCCGCCCAGTGCACCAGCTGCTGGGTCGTCGGCGACTTCTCCAGCGCCGGGATCTCGTCGCCCTCGGCCAGGTCCTCGAAGTAGATCTGCTCGGCCATGTCCTGCTCCTTCGCCCGCCGCGACTCGCGGCGCCCTATCCGTCGTCCCGGCGCGGGCCGTAGCTCAGGCCCGTGCCGCGCACCGTCGCCACGACCTCGCCGTGCTGGTTCGTGTACGTCGTGGCCGTCACCTGCACCAGCATCGGGCCCGCCAGCGCCGGGCTGTAGCGCTCGGTCAGCGACTCCAGCCGCGCGACCCCGGTTAACTCGTCGCCGGCGCAGATGTCGATATCCGTGTAATCGACATCGGTGCCGCCGTTGAGCATCAGTGTGTACGGCGACCGCACGCCGGCCTGCGTGGCCCGCGGCGCGCCGGAGGTCGGGTCGGACGTCGCAGGGTGGAAGATCGGCGTGCCCAGGTAGCCCGGCGGGGCCGGCAGGTCGCGCAGGCCGCGACGCCGCGCCTCGGCCCGGTCGTAGTAGACGGGGTCGGTGTAGCCCACCGCCCGGGCGAACATCCGCACGCCCGTCGTGGTCACTTCGCACGCGACGGGCGCGCGCGGCACGCCGATCTGCGCCCGCATCTCGTCCGTCACGACCGATTCGAAGTCCGGCGCTTCCGTCATTCCGCTCTCCCGTCCCAGCGATGCGCCGACGAGGATAGGGAGCGCCTTGCGCGCCGGTCAACGTGCCCGGCCACGCATCAAGCCCGCTCGAAGGCGCCTCTGTCGACGCCGAGGTCTCGCACGATCGTCCGGATCGTCCCGGCTCACAAGTCCTTGCCACCCCAGTCCGGGATCGGGTCCGCGCGCCGTTGGCGGGATTGCGCCAGATTTCGTGAGACCCCCGCGACTGGCGGTCGAACTCGCAGCCGAGCGCCCGCAGCTTGCGGGTGAGGTCCCGATAGGTCACACCGCGATCACGAACTCCCCGGCGCCGGCGATGGCGGCCGGGAGTTCATCGCCGTGGCGCTTGTAGGAGGCGATGAAGTCGGCCGCGACGCCCTCGAGGTTGAACAGCGCCTCTTCGGCGGTCGCGCCCCAGGCCCGGCAACCCGGCAGCACCGGTACCTCCGCCAAGTACCGATCCTCCGTCTCCTCGGACGGTGCTCGCAAGGTGTAGGGCAGCTTGTACTGCTTGGGCATCGTCCCATCTCCACTGACGTCGGGGATCCGCGACGATAGGATATCGCCTCCGCGGGTCGCATCCAACCTCGGCGGCGGGACCGGCGACGCCTCAGGCCTGGCGCACCGGCACGGCGTACTCCTTGCCGGTCACCATGTCGACCGCGTGGAACCGCCCCGACTCGAGTTCGCGCACCAGATCCTGCCAGGTCTCGATGCGGTCCGACTCGAAGTACGTCGCCACCTTGCCGATGTCGTGCGACGAGTGCGAGTCGGTGCCGGCCGTGCCGGGCAGCCCCAGCCGTGTGCACAGCTCCAGGCTGAAGCGGTTCTCGCGCGCGCTGCCGCGGCCGTTCAGCACCTCCAGCGCCAGGCAGTGCGGGATCGCCGGGTTCGTCAGCGACCGCTCCAGCGCCCGCTCCCAGGCGTCGGGGTCGTCCTTCCAGGGGATCGCGCGCCGGTACGGATGCGCCACCACGAGGCCGCCGCCGCGCTGCTTCACGTGCTCCGCCAGCCGGCCCACGCGGTGCATGCCGAAGACGTACTTGTCGACCCCGTAGGCCAGGATGTGGCCGTCGTCGGTGCTCACTTCGATGCCCGGGATGACCAGGAAGTCGTGCTTCTCCCCGATCGCCTCGATCTCGGCCGGGTTCCACACGTTGTCGTGCTCGGTCAGGCAGATGCCGTCCAGGCCCAGCTCCTTGGCCCGGACGACCAGGTCCTCCGGGTCCAGGACCGAGTCGTGCGACCGCGGCCAGGTGTGGTTGTGCAGGTCGATCAGCATGCCGCGCTCGTCACTGGCGTTCCCTCACTCGCATTCCGTCCTGGCGCTCCTCGCCGGCTCGGCGCCGGCGCGCCGACGGCGGGCGCCCGCGAATCGGCGGTGGGGATCGGCGTCCGGGTCCTCCGCCGAAGTCTACGGGCGCGGGCCGCCACCCTCTACCCCTCTCGATACACGCCTTGCCCCCGCGCCCTGGGCGCCGCCGCGGCCGGATTCGTTGAGGCTGCCCCGCCCCGGTGCTAGACTCCGGGCGCGCGACGGATTTCACAAACTCTCCGGCCCCGCGCGGCGCGGCCTCGGGAGGCGCCATGCTCGAACAATACGGCCACCTGGGGATCCTGCTCATCTTCGCGGTGCTGTTCCCCTCGCTGCCGCTCATCGCCTCCTGGGCGATGAGCCAGATCAAGATCCGCCCCCACGTCCCCAACGTCGTCAAGGCCGACACCTACGAGTGCGGCGTCGAGACCGAGGGCCCCACCTGGGTGCAGTTCAACTTCCGCTACTACCTCGTGGCGCTGATCTTCGTCATCTTCGACGTCGAGGTCATCTTCCTCTTCCCGCTTGCGCTCGCGCTCGACTCCGTGGCCGTCTTCGGCCTCGTCGCCGGGCTGATCTTCATCGGCATCCTCGCCCTCGGCCTCGTCTACGAGTGGCGCAAGCAGGCGCTCGAATGGATCTGATCGCCCCGGCGCGAAGGGAACCCGCGTGACCACCAGCCTCGACGCCGCCGCCCTCGCCGACCGCCTCGGCGCCGCCTGCCCCGGCGCGGTCGCCGCCGCCGCCGGCGGCGAACTGCGCCTGGACCGCGACCACCTGATTGACGCCGTCCGCTTCCTGCGCGACGATCCCGACAGCGACCTCGTCTTCCTCGCCGGCCTGACGGCCGTCGACCTCGAAACCCACTTCGACATCGTCGTGCACCTGCAGTCGCTCGACCACAACCACCTGCTGACCGTCAAGGTCGAGGCCGACCACGACGCGCCCGTCGTGCCGTCGCTGACGGTGCTCTACCGCGGCGCCCACCTGCAGGAGCGCGAGGTCTTCGACCTGATGGGCATCCGCTTCGAGGGCCACCCCGACCTGCGCCGCATGTTCCTCTGGGACGGCTTTCCCGGTCACCCGCTGCGCAAGGACTTCCTGGGCATGCCCGGCCAGCTCAAGGCCGGCCTGCCCGGCTTCCCCCATGAGTCGGGCGACAACGCCTGGCCCGTGCCCGGCACGGGACCCCGCCCCGGCGCGGCCCCCGCCCCCGGCGGCGCGCCGATCGTTCCCGGGGGTGGGGCATGACCTCCACCAACCCCGGCCCCGCCGCCGACACCCGCTTCGACCCCAACGAGCCCGTCGTCGTCAACCTGGGGCCGCAGCACCCCTCGACGCACGGCGTCTTCCGCCTCAAGGCCACGCTCGACGGCGAGCGCGTCGTCGACGCCGACATGATCATCGGCTACCTGCATCGCTCGATGGAGAAGCTCGCCGAGGAGCGCACCTTCACGCAGAACATTCCCTTCACCGACCGCATCGACTACCTGGCGGCGATGTCGAACAACCTGGCCTACTGCCTGGCCGTCGAGAAGCTGTGCGGCATCGAGGTGCCCCCGCGCGCGCAGGCGATCCGCATCCTCTTCGCCGAGCTGCAGCGCCTCGCCAGCCACGCCATGGCCAACGGCACCTTCGCCAACGACTGCGGCGCCTGGCAGACGCCGCTGTTCCACATGTTCCGCGAGCGCGAGCGCATCCTCGACATGTTCGAGATGACCTGCGGGGCCCGCCTGACGACCAACTACATGCGCATCGGCGGCGTCGCCTTCGACCTGCCGCCGGAACTGCTGCCCGCGCTGCGCTCCTTCCTCGACGACATCCCGGCGAAGATCGCCGAGTACCGGGATCTGCTGCTGGGCAACGAGATCCTGGTCGCCCGCTCGCGCGACGTGGGGGTCATCAGCGCTGCCGACGCCGTCAATGCCTCCCTGGCCGGCCCCGTGCTGCGCGCCACCGGCGTCCCCTGGGACCTGCGCAAGGCCGATCCCTACTGCGGTTACGACGCGTTCGATTTCGATATCCCGGTGGGCCGCAACGGCGACTGCTACGACCGCTTCCTGGTGCGCATGGAGGAGGTGCGCCAGTCGGTGCACATCCTGGAGCAGTTGATCGACAACATCCCCGGCGGCGCCTGGCTGGCCGAACTCCCGCTGCATCTGCGCCCGCCCGAGGGCGAGGCCTACGCCCGCGTCGAATCGCCGCGCGGCGAGCTGGGCTTCTACGTCGTCAGCGACGGCGGCCCCACGCCGTACCGCTTCCATTGCCGCGCCCCCAGCCTGATCAACCTCACCGCCTTGCGTGAGATGACCATTGGTGGCACGTTGGCCGACGCCATCGTCACGCTCGGCTCCATCGACATCGTGGTGGGGGAGATCGACCGATGACCCTCCTGCCCGCCGCCGAGTGGTACGACCTGCGCGACCTGAACGGCATCAGCCGCCTGATCACCGAGTGGGTCGGCGATTGGGGGCCCGACTGGCTGGCCTCGCTGCTGACGGGCGTGATCGGCGCGCTGGGCGTGCTGGCCATTATCGGCCCCACGCTGCTGATCCTGATCTGGCTCGAGCGCAAGGTGATCGCGCGGATGCAGGCGCGCATCGGCCCCAACCGGGTTGGGCCCGTGGGGCTGCTGCAACCCGTCGCCGACGCCGTCAAGCTGATCCTCAAGGAGGAACTGGCCCCCCGCGCCGCCGACAAGTGGGTCTTCTTCCTGCCGCCGGTGCTGATCTTCGTGCCCGCCATCCTGATCTGGGGCGTGCTGCCCTTCGGCCCCAACATGCAAGTCGCCGACCTCGAGGCGGGTGTGCTCTTCCTGGTCGCCATCTCGGGCGTCAACGTGCTGGTCGTCTTCATGGCCGGCTGGGCGCAGAACAACAAGTACGCCCTCTTCGGCGCGATGCGCGTCATCGCCATGTCGATCAGCTACGAGATCCCCGTCGTGCTCAGCCTGCTGGCGCTCGTCTTCTTCACCGGCACGCTCAGCGTCAACGGGATCGTGCTCTGGCAGCAGGCCAACGACGTCGTGCTCTTCCTGCTCTTCCCCATGTCCGCGCTGATGTTCCTCTTCGGCTCGACGGCCGAGCTCAACCGCACCCCGGCCGACATCTCGGAGGCCGAATCGGAGATCGTGGCCGGCTACCACACCGAGTATTCGGGCATGCGTTTCGGCCTGTTCTACGCCGTCGAGCTGGCCAACACGCTCGCCATCTCGGCCTTCTTCGCGACCTTCTTCCTCGGCGGCTGGTGGCTCTGGGGCCTCGACCAGTGGATCCCCAGCTGGCTCATCCTGCTCGCCAAGACCGGGGCCATGTACTTCGTCTTCATCTGGCTGCGCGGCACGCTGCCGCGCCTCCGCCTCGACCAGCTGATGTCGATCTGCTGGAAGTTCTTCGTGCCCGTGGGGCTCGTCTTTGTGGCGGTCGCCGCCGTGCAGCGCACCCTGCTCATCGACACGGGCGGGGAGCCCCCGATCGCCCTGCCCATCTATGCGGTCATCAACTGGGCCATCACCGGCGCCGCCATCGTGATCTACGCGCGCACGGCCGCCTCGCCCGCCCAGCGACTGCCCTCCCGACCGATCATGGCCCGCGGCCGGCTGGGCGGCCTGCGCGCCGCCCGCGAGCTGGCCGACGCCGAGAGCGGGGAGTAGCGCCGCCATGGATGTCGCGAATGGCTGAACGCAATGTCTGAAGTCGGCTTCCACCTCGCCTTCTGGTCGCTCAGCGCCCTGACGATCGGCGGCGCGCTGATGATCATCGTCAGCCGCAACCTGATCCACGCCGTGATCTTCCTCATCCTCTCCTTCATCGGCGTGGCCGGGCTGTTCATCACCCTCTCGGCCGACTTCCTGGCGCTCGTGCAGATCCTGGTCTATGTCGGCGCGATCGCCGTGCTGATGCTGTTCGCCATCCTGCTCACCCCCCGCGCCGCCCGCGACAACGCCGAGACCTCGCTGCGCTACCCGGCCATGATCCTGATGGGCTTGGTGATCGCGGCGGGCGTCTTCGTCGCGCTCGACACCGATTGGGGCCCCATGCGCGAGGCCGCCATCGGCACGCAGGCCAAGATCATCGGCGAGTCGCTGATCAACCAGTACGTGCTCCCCTTCGAGATCGGCGCCGTCATGCTGACCGCCGCCCTCGTGGGCGCGATCGCCCTCGCCCGCGAGGACGATGAGGACCTGCCCATCCATGCCGCCAGCCTGATCGAGGAGGGCGTCGTGCCGCCGCCCGACGGCGACCCCGCCGGCAGCGCGACGCCAGACCCGGGGGCCGAGTCATGACGATCTCCCTCGAGGAATACCTGATCGTCGGCGCGATCCTGTTCGCCATCGGGCTCTACATCGCGCTCTCCAAGCGCAACGCCGTGGCGGTGCTGATGGGCGTCGAGCTGATGCTCAACGCGGTCAACCTGACGCTGGTCGCCTTCAGCCGCTTCGTCGACACCGGCGTCGCCCTGAGCACGCAAGTCTTCGTCGTCTTCATCATCGCCGTCGCCGCCGCCGAGGTGGCCGTCGGCCTGGCGCTCGCGCTGGTCGTCTATCGCAACCGCCAGACCGTCAGCCTCGATCAGATCAACCTGCTGAAATGGTGACGCCGAGGGTCGCGCACCGGGAGGGGAGGGGCGCCCATGTGGGCTGAGTTCATGCGACTGCCCAACCGCTATATCGCCGAGACGTGGCGCGAGTTGCTCCACGCCGAGGGCGTCGCCGTGCGGCTCGTCGTGCCCGACGACCGCGCCGCCGAGGGCGACCTCGCCCCGCGCACCCTGCTCGTGCCCGACTCCAAGACCCACGTCGCCCGCGAGATCCTGCGGAAGATATAGCCGGAGATATCGAGAGGGTCCGATGAACCACCCGGTCGCCGAAGGCCTCGTCTGGCTCATCTTCTTCCTGCCGGTGGCGTCGTTCTTCGTGATCGCCGTCGCCCTGCGCGGCCGGCCGATGGCCGCCGCCCTGACCACCATCGCCGCGATCGGCGCCGGGCTGGTCGTCTCGATCTACGCCCTCGTGCGCGTCATCGGCGAGGACGGCCACGCCGTCGGCTTCGCGAGCCACGCGCTATTCAGCGCCGGCGACCTGGTCGTCAACGTCGGCGCCCGCCTCGACGGGCTCTCGGCCGTGATGCTCGTCGTCGTGACCGGCGTCTCGCTGCTCGTCCAGGTCTACTCGCTGGGCTACATGAAGGGCGACGGCGGCGTCGCGCGCTACTACGCCTTCATGTCGTTCTTCACCGCCGCCATGCTGGGCCTGATCCTGGCCGACAACCTGCTCATGCTGTTCGTCTTCTGGGAGCTGGTCGGCGCGGCCTCCTACTTCCTGATCGGCTTCTGGTTCCACCGGCCGGCCGCCGCCGCCGCCGCCAAGAAGGCGTTTATCGTCACCCGCCTCGGCGACCTGGGACTGCTGGCCGCGCTGATCCTGATCTGGGACCGCGCCGGCACGCTCGACATCGCCGCCATCAACACCGAGGTCGTCGAACTGGTCGCCCTCGGCGTGCTGGGCCAGACGATGCTCACGCTGTTCGCGCTGGGCCTGGCCGCCGGCGCGATCGGCAAGAGCGCGCAGTTCCCGCTGCACATCTGGCTGCCCGACGCCATGGAGGGCCCCACCCCCGTCTCGGCGCTCGTCCACTCCGCGACCATGGTGGCGGCCGGCGTCTACCTGCTGGCCCGCTTCTTCCCCGTCATCGACGCGTCCCAGTTCGCCTCCGACTTCATCGCCTGGATCGGCGTCGTCACGGCCGTCGGCGCGGCCCTGCTCGCCGTCACCCAGACCGACATCAAGCGCGTGCTGGCCTACTCCACCATCTCCCAGCTGGCCTACATGATGTTCGCCATCGGCATCGGCGCCTACGCCGCCGCCGTCTTCCACCTCATGACGCACGCCTTCTTCAAGTCGCTGCTGTTCCTCGGCGCGGGCTCGGTCAACCACTCGACCAACACCTTCGACATGACCCGCATGGGCGGTCTGCGCGGCAAGATGCCCATCACCTACGCGACCTTCGTGATCGGCGCGCTTTCGCTGGCCGGCGTCATCCCCCTGGCCGGCTTCTGGTCGAAGGACGAGATCCTGATCGACGCCTGGAAGTACAACCAGGCCGTCTTCGCCTTCGGCCTGCTGGCCGCCGGGCTGACCGCCTTCTACATGGTGCGCGCCATCGCCATGACCTTCCACGGTGACTACCGCGGCGGCGAGCACCCCGCACCCGGCGAGCACGGCGCCGACCCCGCCCACCCCCACGAGTCGTCCCGCACGATGACGGTGCCGCTGTGCATCCTGGCGGTGCTGGCCGTCGGGGCCGGCTGGGTGACCTTCGGCGGCGAGTTCCAGTCGTGGGTGCTGGGCGCGCTGCCCGAGGCGCACGAGGCGAAGTTCCTCTGGCACACCGGCGTCTTCGTCGGCTCGACGCTGCTGGCCGCCGGCGCGGCCGCGGCCGCGATCGCGATCTACGTCCGCGGCGACGTCGACCCGGCCCGCCTGCGCGCCCATCCGCTGGTCGCGCCGATCCACCGTCTGCTTGAGCGCAAGTACTACGCCGACGTCCTCGCCGAGGACCTCCTCGTCCGGCGCCTCTTCTACGGCGGCCTGGCCAAGGCCGCCCACACCTTCGACGTCATCGTCGTCGACGGTGTCGTCAACGGCGTCGCCCGCGGGACGTTCACCGTCGGCTGGTTCGCCAAGTTCGCCCAGAACGGCCAGGCCCAGACCGCCGCCGCGGCGCTGCTGGCCGGGGCCGTCATCATCTTCGGAGCGGTGGTGCTGCTCCAGTGAACGACTTTCCCATCCTCTCGATCCTGATCTTCCTGCCCATCGCCGGGGCGCTGCTGCTGGCCCTGATCCCCGGCGAGCGCGTGCCGACGCACCGCCTCTTCGCGCTCGTCCCCGGCGGCCAGCAGGACCGCGCCAAGTGGTTCGCCCTCGCCGTCTCTGCCGCGACGCTGGTCATCTCGCTCGTCCTCTTCATCGACTTCGACCACGGCCGCCCCGGCTTCCAGTACACCGACACCTTCACCTGGATCGACGCCGACGACGTCGGCTTCACCGTGCGCTACGCCTTCGGCCTCGACGGCCTCTCGGCGCCGCTCGTCCTGCTGACCACGTTCCTGACGACCGTCGCCGTGCTCATCTCCTGGCGCATCGACCTGCGCCCCAAGGAGTACTTCGCCTGGCTGCTGGTGCTCGAGGCCTCCGTGCTGGGCGTCTTCACCGCGCTCGACCTGCTGGTCTTCTTCCTCTTCTGGGAGCTCGAGCTGATCCCGATGTTCCTGCTCATCTCGACCTGGGGGCACGGCGACCGGCGGCATTACTCGGCGATCAAGTTCGTCCTCTACACCGTCTTCGGGTCGGCCTTCATGCTCGTCGGCTTCCTGGTTCTGGGCGCCGAGGCCGGCTCGTTCGACATGCGCGAGATCCGCGGCGCCGACCTCGCCGGGGCCGTCCTGCCGCTGCAGGCGGTGTTCGCCTTCATCCTCATCGCCTTCGCGGTCAAGCTGCCCGTCGTGCCGCTGCATACCTGGCTGCCCGACGCGCACACCGACGCCCCCACCGCCGTCTCCGTGATCCTCGCCGGCGTGCTGCTGAAGATGGGCGGTTACGGCGTCCTGCGGCTGCTGTTCACGCTCATGCCCGACGTCGCCGCCGACGCCGACCTCGCGCTCGCGATCATCGCCTCCGTCTCCATCGTCTACGGCGCGATCATCACCATCCGCCAGACCGACCTCAAGCGGCTCGTCGCCTACTCCTCGGTGTCGCATATGGGCTTCGTGCTGCTGGGCGTCTCCGCGCTCGGCGTGACGGGGCTCTCCGGCGCGGCCATGCAGCTCGTCACGCACGGGCTGATCACCGGGCTGCTGTTCGTCGTCGTGGGCCTGCTCTACGACCGCACCCACACCCGCGAGATCGCCGACATGCGCGGCATGGCGCACCACATGCCCCTGCTCGCCACCGTCACGGTGATCGCCGGCTTCGCCAGCCTCGGGCTGCCCGCGCTGGCCGGCTTCGTCGCCGAGATCACGATCTTCCTGGGCGCGTTCGCCCAGCACGAGGCGCCGACCGCCGTCGCGCTGCTGGGCGTCCTGCTGGCCGCCGGCTACATGCTGTGGGCGCTGCAGCGCACGATGTTCGGCCCCCGCGACGACCGCTGGTCGCACCTGCCCGACATCGGCGCCTGGTGGGAGGCGGCGCCGATCGGCGCGCTCGTCGCCGCCATCATCCTGCTCGGCGTCTACCCGTCGATCGTGATGGACCTCTTCGAGGCCGCCGTCACGCCCATCGCCGACGGCCTGGCCCTCGCCCTCGACTCGGGCGCGCCGGCCGACGCCGCGGCTGTGACGGCAGGAGGCGGCTGATGCTCGGCGAGACCAACCTGCTCGGCCCGCAGCTCGTGCTCATGTGCGCGGGCGCCTTCCTGCTCATCGCCGACCTCTTCATCAAGCGGCGCGCCCTGCTGGCCGGCACGGCCGCCGCCGCCGTGCTGGGTAGCGTCGCCTACAGCGCCATCCTGCTCGCCGACGGCAAGGTCGGCCGCGAGGCCTTCGACGGCGTGCTCGTCTTCGACCACTTCGCGCTGTTCTTCCAGTTCCTGCTCGCCGGGGCGGCCCTGGCCACCATCGCCGCCTCCTGGGAGACCCTCGCGCGCATCCCCTCGCGCCGCGGCGAGTACCTCGCGCTGATCCTGTTCAGCGTCACCGGCCTGATGCTGCTCGCCGGCACACGCGACCTGATCGGCATCTTCGTCGCCCTCGAGCTGACCAGCCTCTCGCAGTACGTGCTGGTCGGCTTCCACAAGGACCGGCTTGGCTCGGAGGCCGGGCTCAAGTACCTGCTGCTGGGCGCGATCGCCTCCGCCGTGCTGCTCTACGGCATGGCGATGCTGCTGGGCCTGACGGGCAGCACCAACCTGTCCGAGATCGCGGCCGCCATCGCCGGTTCCGGCGAGGGCCAGTTCGAGGCGCTGATCTTCGCCGCCGTCTTCCTGATCGTCGGCTTCGGCTTCAAGGCCGCCATCGCCCCCTTCCAGATGTGGGTGCCCGACGTCTACACCGGCGCGCCCACGCCCATCGCCGCCTTCCTCTCCGTCGCCTCCAAGGCCGCCGCCTTCGCCGTCCTCATCCGCATCTTCTTCGAGGCCCTGGGCGACGGCCTGCTCGCCGAGCACTGGTCGACCGTCTTCGCCGTGCTCGCCGCGCTCTCGATGTTCGTCGGTAACGTGCTCGCCATCCAGCAGTCGAACATCAAGCGCATGCTGGCCTACTCCTCCGTCGCGCAGGCCGGCACCGTGCTCATCGGGCTGGCCGCGATCAGCGCCGACCGCGGCGAACTGCTGGGCGCGAGCGGCATCCTCTTCTACCTGGCCGGCTACACCGTCTCGAACCTGGCCGCCTTCCTCGTCGTGATCGCCGTGCACGAGAAGATCGGCTCCTTCCAGATCGACGACTACCGCGGGCTGGGCCGCCGGGCGCCGCTGCTGGCCGGTGCGCTCGCCCTGGCGCTCGTCTCGCTCACCGGGCTGCCGCCCACGGCGGGCTTCTTCGGCAAGCTCTACCTGTTCGACACCGCCATCCAGTCGGGCCTGGCCTGGCTGGCCGTGATCGGCGTCGTCAACACCGCCATCAGCGCCGCGTACTACATCCGCCCCATCAAGGCCATGTTCATCGACGACCCCGCCTCCGACCTCGCGCGCCCGGCCCCGTCCTCGTGGCTGCCCAGCCCGCCGCTGGCCGCCACGCTGGCGCTGGCCGCCGCCGGCGTCGTCGTCATCGGCCTGGCCCCCGGCCTCCTGATCGACGTCGCGGAGGAGGCCGTCGGGGTGCTGCTGTTCTGAGGTCGGTTGGCTTTGGCTGAGAGGAAGTCCAGTGCGAACGGATTGCCCGCTAGATCTCGCAGTGCACAGGATGCATATGCGAGTCACCTCGGACATAGTCGGGTTGAGTGTCGGAAAAGGTAGATTCACACACACGGAACGGTCTCATCTTGGTCACGTCCCACAGCCGCCACCCGAGTCGTCCGCTTGAGCTTTGTCCATCGGTCTGGAAGCCCCGCACGACTTCTTTGCCCTTGGACGATGTGCCGTGGGCGTGCGGCTCGATCTCCCGCGGGAACCCATCGTAGCTGAAGGCTAGGCGATGTCTGGACTCAATCGCCGCGCAAATCTGGTGGTCCATCATGTCTTCCCCTATGTCTTCTTGGAGATCGCCAGTGCTGCGGAGACGGCCTTACGAATCTCCTCAGGGATATCATCTTCCGTCACCGTGCGCGCGAGTGCCTCTGCGATCTCCGGCTTGCTTACCCAGCACTGCAAACGCTGCGAGAAGAGGGTTTCAAGGGCCCGCCCCATTCCGCGGTCACTGGCACGCGCATTGGCCATGTCCCGCAGTTGCCATGTAAGTCCGTTGTTGAGCGGGAACCACTGGTTCGCAACCCGTAACCACACCTCGTCGTCGAAGGCATCCTCGAATTCCTTGGTGCCGACGAAGAATCCGTCCCTTCCCTCCACCAGTTGCATTGAAGAGAACCATTCCTGGTTGATTCTACCGGGCCGACACCTCGCGTCTCCGTCGACAAGGACCACGACCGACCGTTTTAGCTGCGTTATCAGCACCTCTACCAGCCTGCGAACGCTGCCGGCACCCCCGGTATTGACGAGTGTGATACCCGCACCAGCCAAAGTCTCTCCGGTTATGCTCTCGAACAGAATCAGGAGTGCACGTTCTTCGGTTGGCCCTTCGACGACCAGGAAGCTTTTTTCGCTGAGGAGCACCGAATTGCGGATGCCAAGGCCCGAAACGAGGTCGCCTACGAACGCTGATTCGTCACCTCTCCGATAGTCGGATGGCACAGCTACCGTGGTTCGCTGATCCTCAATGCGGAAATGGCGCAGAGATTGAAGCGTCACTTTGTCGATTAAGTTGACAGAGTGCGTTGCGACCACGACCTGCACATGTGGCAACCTGCTCTGGTCGCGGATGATCTCGAAGAGTTCGCGCTGAGCCTGGTAGTCGAGATGAGTATCAGGCTCGTCGTATGCTAACAGCGTGCCAGCGGGATTTGGTTGTGCCCCCTGTAAGGTCGCGAGAGTGGCGGCGTATATCGCAAGACCTACGCGTTGCGTCAGGCCAGAGCCTGCCTCGCTGAGGTCAATAGATTCGCCGCTACTCTCCGTGAGCTGCATTGTCACCTGTGGGTTGACGCGAGGGAAGTCGAAACTCGTGGAAATCGCGGCCTCGGTGATACCGGGGCAGTGACGCGCGATCATCTCTTCGATGGCGTTCAGAACAGGGGCGATGTCCTTCTGGATCTCGGCAGTGATGTTGTCGAGTCGAGGTGTGTAGGCCTCAGTCGCTAGCAGACGCTGCGAGTGCCGTGTGATCAGAGTTCTGACCTGACTTGGTTGGTCGACAGCATCTTCTGAGCGAAAGACGGTGAGTTGGGGTAGTTGGGGGATTGTCTCGGGCGACAGAGGAACCCATGCCTCCTGTAGTTCTGTCAGGGGACGTTGACTGATCCAATCGATTGCGGCGTCCACGAATGGAGCTTTGGCTATGCCGCCCGGTGATTCAATGTGAGCAGATGCGAACGCGTCGCGAAGTGCGGGGAGAGTCATGCTATCGGGAGGCCTGCGGAACACTGGATGTACGAGGCGGAGTAGCTCCCGCTCCACGCGGCCCGTCGAATGGGTAGCTCGTATGCGAAGGGAGTTGGTCTCATCGGCAGACCCGAACTCGCCGACCACGGTGACGGGCTGGTCGGTCGTGGCGTGAGCCGCCGAACTAGGCGGCGTGCCTTCGAGTAGCATCGCTAGTGCGTCGATGAACGTTGTCTTGCCGCCACCGTTCTGCCCGGCGAGGATCGTGAGATCTGGCTCAAGCGAGACAGGTGCCAAATCTCGAAGTGAGCGGAAGTTTGCGACCGAGAGACTCCGAAGCACCAAGCGCCTACCACCGGCCGCGGCAGATTCATTCGTCATGGCTTCACCCTACGCCACCGGGAGCAGCTGTCGCGCACCCGCTAGTGAGACCGGATCGTGCGGTTCCGGTGAGGAATCGGGCGGTTCCGAGGGGCGGGAGCACGGTGCATCCCAGGAGTGCGCGCTGCGCGGTCCGTCCGGGTCGGAGGAGAGCGTTGGTCCTGTGAGCCGATTCTTCGGTGTCTTCACTGGTTCGTCTCGATATCAATGGATTCGAGCCGCTGGGGAGGCGGGCAGGTAGCATACACGATCATCGAATCAAGTGAGTATGTCCGTTAACCGGATCGGTCCCCCGCACCCGCCGAGCTGACCTCCCCTACCCTCCCCCCATGACCGCCCCGCACCGCATCGACATCCATATCGACCGACCGTTCCGCCACCGCGCCGACGCCGACCTGCTCGCCGACGCCGTCCGCCACACGCTCGACTCGCGACGCCTGCGCCGGCCCCGCGCGGTCTCGCTGCGCCTGGCCGACACCCGCACGGTACGACGCCTCAACGCCCGCTACCTCGGCCTCGACGAGCCCACCGACGTGCTCGCCTTCAACACCGACATCCCGGGCCTGCGCGACCCCGACGGTGTCGCCGAGCTGGGCGCGTTGATCATCGCGGTGCCCGTCGCCGCGCGCGGCGCCCGCGCCCGCGCCGTCCCCCTCGCCGAGGAGCTCTGCCTGCTCGCCGTGCACGGCGCCCTGCACCTGCTCGGCTTCGACCACGAGACGCCGTCGGAGGACGCCGCCATGCGTCGCATGGAGCGTCGGGCGCTGGTGCGGCTGGGTCGTCCGGGGGCCGCCCGGCCGCCGCTGCCGTAGCGGCCCGCCCCCCTACACCGCCAGCCGGCGCTCCCGGCGCGACATCACCACGCTCAAGTCGTACTGCGCCTGGAGGTCAAGCCAGAACATCGCCGGGAGTCCCAACGCGTCCTCGAGCGCCACTGCGGTCTCGGCCGTGATGCTGCGCCGTCCCCGCACGATCTCGTTGACCAGCCGCGGCGAACGGCCCATCGCCTTGGCCAACGCCACCTGCGTCATCTCGCGCGCTTCCAGTTCCTCCTGCAAGGACTCACCAGGATGTATCAGCATCCCAGTCGTGTACCCGCGGTAGGGAGCAATTTCGTCAGTCGCCATAATGGTTATTGATCTCCTCGATCATCACTTCAGCGCCCGTCTCGTCGGGCGTGACTTCCATCCGCCAGCGGCCGGTCAGCACGATCGCATGGCTTCCGCGTCGGCCCGTCAGGGGGTGGACTCTCCACGGGCGGGCATTGAACGCGTCCGCCCAGCGCGGGAGCGCCCGAAGATCGTGTATCCGCTGGACGTACCGTCTCCCAACCTGAGGGCCCCAGCGTCGCACAGCCTCGGGTCCGTCCTCCGCGGCCCGTTTGAGCGCGCGGGTCCGAAACCGCACGATCATCCGTCGTCCCCCGCCGTCGGACTTACCATATAGCGTCTATCCGTGTAGCTCAACCGCCAGCCGGCGCTCCCGGCGCGACATCGCTGCGCTCGGGTCGTACTGCGACTGCTGTCCCATCCACACCATCGCGGAGATGCCCAGCGCATCCTCCAGCGCCAGCGCCGTGTCCGCCGTGATCCGCCGCCGCCCCCGCACGATCGCGCTCACCAGCCCCGGCGGACGTGCCATCGACCGCGCCAGCGACGCCTGTGTCATCGCGCGCGCCTCCAACTCCTCGCGCAGCGTCTCGCCCGGGTGGATCGCCATGCCCAGCGTGTAGCCGCGATACGGTCCGTACGTCTTCGTCGTCGTCATGCGGCGAGTCTATCTCGCCCCTCCACAGCCGTTCGACCTCGGCCCCGCGCACCAGATAGACTCCGCTCGCCCGCAGCAACGAGGGGGTCTCCGATCGTGGCCGCCAAAGCCCTGTATCTCACCTGGCGCCCCAAGCGTTTCGCCGACGTCATCGGGCAGGACGTCATCGTGCAGACCCTGCGGAACGCCGTGCGCCAGGACAAGACCGTCCACGCCTACCTGTTCTCCGGCCCCCGCGGCACCGGCAAGACGACGACCGGCCGCATCCTCGCCAAGGCGATCATCCTCGGGCACGACGACGCCGGCGAGCCCCCCGCCGATTCGCCCGACGCCGTCGCCGTCGACGAGGGCCGCCACCTCGACTTGATCGAGATCGACGCCGCCTCGAACCGCAAGATCGACGACATCCGCGAGCTGCGCGAACGCGCCAACTACGTCCCGACCACCGCCGATGCCAAGGTCTACCTCATCGACGAGGCGCACCAACTCACCTCCGACGCCGAGTCGGCCCTGCTCAAGACGCTCGAGGAGCCGCCGCCCCACGTCTACTTCATCCTCGCGACGACCGACCCCGGCGCGCTCAAGGAGACCATCCGCAGCCGCTGCCAGCGCTACGACTTCCGCCGCGTCGAGGTGAAGGTGCTCGTCGCGCAGTTACGCAAGATCGCCCAGGCCGAGGGGATCACGATCGACGACGACGCCCTGCGCCTGCTGGCCCGCGAGGCGACCGGCTCGGTGCGCGACGCCGTCGGCCTGCTCGACCAGGTGTGGGCCACGCACGGCGACACGATCTCCCGCGACGCCGTGCTCGACGGGCTGGGCCTGAGCAGCGACGCCCGCGCTCTCGAACTCGCCAAGGCGGCGCTGTCGAAGGACCTCAAGGCGGGCCTCGCCGTGATCGCCGACGCCCAGGACGACGCTGTCGATTTCAGCCGCTTCAACAAGCAGGTCGTCGCCCACCTGCGCCACGCTCTGCTGCGCCAGAGCGGCGCCGACGAGTCGCTCGACTTGAGCGAGCCCGAGGCCGACGGTCTCGCCGAACTGGCCGCGATCGGCGGCCCGGCCGAAACGGCCGCTGCCCTGCGCGCCTTCGGCAGCGCCGACCTGCGCACCGACGCCTTCTCGGCCCTGCCGCTGGAACTCGCCCTGGCCGGCCTCGTCTACGCCCCCGCGCCGGCGCCCGCCGCCGCGCCGCCGGCGCGCGAGGGCCGCCGGGCCGCGCCCACGCGCGACGGCGGCGGCCAGCGGCCGTCGGGTGGCGGTCGCCCCCGGCCCGACGAGCCGGCGCCCACCTTCCGCACCCCGCCGCCCGCCCGTTCGGCGACGCCGCCGCCCGGCGCAGCGGCGTCGCCCGCGCCGGCCCGTACCCCCGCCGCCCGCCCGCCCGCCGCCGCGACCCCGGCCCGCGCCCGCTCCCCCGAGGAGCAGCTGCTGACGGCGATCATCGCCAAGCTCGACGAGGACCGCGCGACGAAGAAGCACGCCGCCTATCTGCGCGGCTCCTGCGATCTGCGCCGCGACGGCGACGCGATCACGCTCGCCTTCCGCCCCAACTTCCAGGACATCCACAAGAAGTTTATCGACGACGGGATCGCCGTCGTCACGGCTGCCGCCGCGGCTGCCGCCGGGAGCGATGTCACCCTCGCCACCGCCGCCGGCGCCGGCGACGCGCAGCCCCGCGGCAAGCTGGTCGCCGCGGCCGAAGCCGAGGGCCTGGAGCGGGTCCGCGCCCGCTCAACCTGAGCGGCGCGGTACCCTGTGCGGGAGGTCGCCGGCCGGGCCCGGACGACCGCGGACGAGCGGATGAGAGGAGCGCCGCGCGACCCCCGCACCCGGGGCGGCGTCGCGCGCATGCGGAGAGCCATGGCCAAACGCGGCGGAATGTTCCGGCAGCCCAAGAAGGCCCGCGGCCACGGCGCCGCCGTCGGCGGCGGGGGCGTGAACGCGAACATGCTCAAGCAGGCCCAGGCCCTGCAGGCGCAGTTCCAGGAGGCCCAGGAGGAACTCAAGCAGGCCACCGTCAGCGCCAGCGCCGGTGGCGGCGTGATCAGCGTCGAGATGGGGGGCGACCGCAAGCTGCAGAAGGTCTCCATCGACCCGGACGCGCTCGACCCGGACGACCACGAGCTCGTCGAGGATCTCGTCATGGCCGCCGTCAATGAGGCCACCGACAAGCTCGAGGCGCTGCAGCAAGAGCGCCTCGGGGGCCTCACCGGCGGCCTCGGCCTGCCCGGGCTCGGCTGATCGGCGGCCACGGCATGGACGCAGGCCCGCCCCAGCCTCGCGGCGCCGTCACCGCCGCCCCGCTGGCGCGGCTGATCGACGCCTTCCACCGCCTGCCCGGCATCGGGCCGAAGTCGGCCCAGCGCCTCGCCTACCACGTGCTGCGCGCCCCCGAGGCCGAGGCCCGCGACCTCGCCGAGGCGCTGCTCGACATCAAGCAGCGCATCCACCTCTGCGCCGTCTGCCAGAACCTCACCGAGCGCGACCCCTGCGGCCTCTGCGACGACCCCGCCCGCGACCCCACCCGCGTTTGCGTCGTCGAGGAGCCGCTCGACGTGCTCGCCGTCGAGCGCGCCGGTGCCTTCCGCGGCCGCTACCACGTGCTGCACGGCCACCTCAGCCCGATGGACGGCGTGGGCCCCGAGCAGCTCAAGGTGCAGCAGCTGCTCGCCCGGCTCGGCGCCGCCGACGGCGCGCCCGCCATCGACGAGGTCATCCTCGCCACCAACTCCAACCTCGAGGGCGAAGCCACTGCGGCCTACCTGGCCCGCCTGATCGGGCCGCTGGGCGTCCGTGTGACGCGCATCGCCCACGGCCTGCCGATGGGCTCCGACGTCGAATACGCCGACGAGCGCACCCTGCACCAAGCCCTCGAACACCGCGTCTCGATGGCCGACCCCGGCTCCGGGCCCAGCCCCTAGACTCGACGCATGGCCCAGCCCCACGTCTATCGCACCGAGGCCGTCGTCCTGCGCCAGCGCCCGCTCGTCGACGCCGACAAGGTCTGCGTCCTCTTCACGCCCCTGCACGGCCGCATCGAAGCCGTCGCCAAGGGCGTCCGGCGATCGCGCAGCCGCCTCGCCGGGCACGTCGAGCCGCTCACCCGGGGCCGCTTCCTGATCGCCAAGACCCGCTCGCTCGACATCATCACGCAGGCCGAGACCAGCGACGCCTTCCCCGCACTGCACGCCGACCTCGACCGCCTGGGCCTGGCGCTGTGCGCCGCCGAGCTGGTCGATCGCTTCACCGACGCCGCGGCGGGCGACGGCGCGCTCTATCGCCTGCTGCTCGACACCCTGGGCCGGATCGAGACCGCCGCCAACCCCGCGCTCGCCCTGCGCTGGTTCGAGATGCGCCTGCTCGACGACCAGGGCTACCGCCCCCAACTGCGGCGCTGCGTCCGCTGCGACGCCGCCCTCCAGCCCGAGGGCAACGCCTTCGCGGCCGCCGCCGGCGGCGTCGTCTGCCCCGCCTGCCGCGCCGGGACCGCCGACCCGCCCCTTTCCGGCCGCGCCTTCAAGTTGTTAAGATCCCTCCAGTCGGCGCCATATGAGCAGTCGGCCCCCGTGCGGGTCGACGCGGCCCTGGGTCGCGAGATAGAGTGGCGCATCCGGGCTGCGCTCGAGTTCGCCCTCGACCAGGAGGTGCGCGCCGCGCGGTTCGTGGAGATGGTCCGATCGACCGCCCCCGGCGGCCCGGCGGATCCAGCGCGGGTCCGCGTCGCCCCGGGCGGGCGGACGGCACAGGGAGAAGACTGACATGCCCTTGTACGAATACCTCTGCGAGGAGTGCGACGGGATCTTCGAGGCCGTGCGGCCCATGAAGCAGGCCGACGACCCCGAGCCCTGCCCCGTCTGCGACACCGAGGGCCAGCGCCTGATGCCCTCCACCTTCCAGGCCTTCATCGTGCGCGGCGGCTACCCGCGCCGCATCCCCGATCGCGGCAATTTCTGGCACCTCGGCAAGGAGGTCAGCTACTTGCCCAAGAAGGCCCGGCCCGGCGAGCACCCCCAGCTCCCCTCCGAACCGCGCAAGGACCCGCCGAACTCGCAGGACTTCAAGGAGCTTGTCGAGCAGAAGGTCGCCGAGCGGCGCGTGAAGCGGGAGGAGCGCAAGGCTGCGCACGCCCGCAAGATGGAGGCGCGCAACAAGAAGAAGATCCGCAAGATCCCCAAGGGCCGCTTCGACGGCACCTAGTCGCGCCCGCCCCCCGCGCCCCCGGCCGGACACGCCCCCGGCTGCGCACACCACGAGAGCGCCCATGCCGCCTGCGCACGCCAGCGCGATCCCCCCCGACGCCTACGACAGCCTCCGCGCCCGCTTGCAGGCCGCCGGCTGCTTCGACCCCCAGCCCGGCTACTACCTGCGCAAGACCAGCTTGACCGCCGCCGGGCTGGCCGGCGTGCTGGCCGTCGCCTTGCTCGCCGACGGCGTCGTTCTCGTCCTCGCCGCCGCGCTCGCCCTGGGCGTGCTCTCCACCCAATTCGGCCTGCTCGCCCACGACGTCGCGCACAAGCAGGTCTTCCGGTCGCGGCGCAACATCGCCGCCGCCTCGCTGGTCGTTGGCAACCTCCTGCTGGGCATGAGCTACACGTGGTGGCGCGAGAAGCACGACCGTCATCACGCCACCCCCAACCACGTCACCCGCGACCCCGACTGCGACATCAGCCTGCTCGTCCTGGCCCACGGACAGCGCGGCACCCGCTCGCGGCTCGTGCGCGCCATCGTCCCCTGGCAGCGCATCTACTTCTGGTTCCTGCTGCCGCTGCAGTCCACCGGCGCCCGCATCCACAGCGCCCACCGCGTCACCAAGATCCGCGGCCCGCTGGCCTGGTTCGAGGCGGCCGGCCTGCTGGGCCACCTCGTCATCTACGGCTGCCTCATCGCCTTCATCGGCCCCTGGTGGCTCGCCCTCGCCTTCGTCGTCCTCCATCAGGGCGCCTTCGGCCTCTACAACTCGCTCGTCTTCGCCCCCAACCACAAGGGCATGGGCAACATCACCGACGACACCCGCCTCGGCTTCCTGCTCGAGCAGATCCTCACCGCGCGCAACGTCAAAGGCTCGCCCCTGACCGACTTCGTCTACGGCGGCCTCAACTACCAGATCGAGCACCACCTCTTCACCAACATGCCCCGCAACCGCCTCAGCCGCGCGCAGCCCATCGTCCGCGACTTCTGCGCCGAGCACGGCATCGCCTACACCGAAGACGGCTTCCTCGCCGCCAGCCGCGCCGTCGGGAGCTTCCTCGCTCGCGTCCCGGCGTCGGAGGGCCCGGCCCCGGCCATCGCGGGGTAGTCGGCGCTGGCGGTCACTCCGCTCCAGATGCGCCACCGGCTTCATGGGCCCTCCCGCCGACCCGCTATACTGTCGTCAGAAAGCCATCGGGCTGTTCCGACGCCCGCAGTTGACCCCGATCGAAGAGTCAGAGCCAGCGCCGAGGGGGGATCATCATGACGGCCGACAAGAGCACCGAGCCGATGCCCGAAATCGCCTTCGTCCCGGGCGGCCCTCGGGATGGTGTGCTGGAGGAGCAACTGCGGCAGGACAGGAAGCTGCCCCACAACCTGGATGCGGCGATCGCCTCCCGTCTCCGCGGTGATCCCCCGGTGACCATTGAGGATCTGAAGAAGAAGATGCCCGCGCAGGAAAAAGCGCGGGAGGTCCATGCGGGCTAGCGTCGATCTTTACGGGGAGGCGGACAGAGATTTCGAGGCGGCCTCAGGCGAGGTGCAACTGCAACTGGTCCGGGCGATCGCGGCGCTCCAAGTTGATGCGACGCCCGCGACAACGTTCCGCTGGCGGGGGCGGCAATACTTCGCCAAGTCCCTTGAAGGACTTAACCTGACTTACGACATCATTGACGAGACCAGCGATCCATGGCTCGTCATGATTGTTCGCTTCGATCCCATCCCGTGAGACTCTGGGTCACGATTGCGCCTGGGCGCCTCCGTATCACGGCACCACCCGACCCCGCCCCCTAAAACCCCCGATCGACGACGAGCGCCGCGATCTCCTACTCCGCCTCGTCCCCTTCCGCTTCCGCCACGAAATCAATATGCCCCGCCGATGGCGAGCGAAACGAGAACATCGTCGCGTTGTCGTAGTTCGTCACCGCGAAGTCGCCAATGCTGATCACATCCATGCCGATCAGCACGTCGTCGCCGCTCAGCAGTGACCCCTTGGTCGCACGGATTCCCGCGACCGTGATGTTGTGCGGGAGCGCAACGTTGACGAAGTACGTTTCGACGGTCGCCGGGCCGTGCACGCCTTGAACCCTCGCCATCCCCGTCTGCGTAAGCCCGCAGGCCTGCACGACGTTCTCGGAAATCACAGAGCGGGCAGCGCCGGTGTCCCAGATCGCGGTGAACGCGACGCTCGGCGGCTCCACGCCCCCGAGTTCAGGCTTCCACCCGCGTGAAATCCGGCATTCGCTGCGAAGAACGTGCAGCAGCCCCTGGCTGGCCGTCGTGAAGGCGTAGACCCGGGGCCGCGCTATGAGAACACCACTCCCTCCGAGTGGAACGTCTGCGTGTAGTCGTCGGACCCGGGCGACACCCGCTGCACCAGGAACGTCCCCAGCGCGTGCGTCTTCTCGGTTTCGCTGATCGCGGTGAACTCGTCCGGGTACGCGCTGATGACCTCGGCATCCTTGATCACGACGACTTGCCCGTCATGCTTCGCCAGGATCTCGTCCTGGTGGTCCAGGTAGTACTGGAACGCATCCGCCAGCGAACTCTTCATCTCGACTTACCCCTCGGTCCGGCGCACCCTCCAGCGACGATCCCACTCCCCTCCATCCTCCACCCCATCGTAGCGCGTCCGCCCACCCCACCCGACCCCGCCCCTTAAAACCCCCGATCGACGACGAACGCCGCGATCCCCTCCAGCGCCGCCCGCTCCCCCCGGCCCCCCGCCCCCAGCCCCGACAGCGACGCCAGCGCCCGGTGCCGCCACTCGACCGCCGTCGCGCGCGACCGCGCCAGGATGTCGCCCGCGCGGATCGCCGCCAGCGCCTCGCCCAGCAGCGCCTCCCGCGCCGCCGCCTCCTGCGACGCGAACAGCCGCCGCACGACGGCCTCCCCCGCCGCCGACTCCATCAGCAGGATCGAGGGCAGCGTCAGCGTGCCCGCGAGCAGGTCGCCGCCCACCGGCTTGCCCAACTCCGCCGCCGTCGCCGTGAAGTCGAGCACGTCGTCGACGATCTGGAAGGCCATGCCCAGGCAGCGCCCGTACTCGCCCAGCGCCGACGCCGTCGCGGCCTCCGCGCCCGACATCAGCGCCCCGCCCCGCCCCGCCGTCTCGAACAGCGACGCCGTCTTGCCGTAGATGCGCGCGTAGTAGTCGCGCATGCTGGCCGACTCGGCGTCGTAGGCGTGGATGTCCTGCTGCAGCTCGCCCGTGGCCATCGTCTTGAGCGTCTGCGCGAAGAGCCGGATCACCGCCACGTGCCCCGTCCGCGCCACCAACTCCGCCGCGTGCGCGAACATGTAGTCGCCCAGCATGACCGTGGCCGCGTTGTCGAAGCTGGCGTTGGCCGTCGGCTGGCCACGGCGGGTCTGGGCTGCGTCGATCACGTCGTCGTGGACGAGCGTGGCCGTGTGCAGCAGCTCGATCGACGTCGCCAGCAGCACCTGGTTCTGCGCGTCGTACGACGCGAAGCCGCCGGCCAGCAGCGCGATCGCCGGGCGCAGCCGCTTGCCCCCCCGCGACAGCACCGCCTCGAGCATCTCCTGCAGCGGCGCGAAGTCCGTCCGCGCCGTCAGCGCGAGCGTGTCCTCGACCAACTGCAGGTCGTCCGCCACGGGTCCGTAGAGCGATGCGACGCTGGTCACGCCCCCGATTCTCGCCCGCGCCGGGGGGCCGGACAAGCGCCGGGGGACGGCGGGGGTAACCGGAACAACCGTCGCGTGGCGGCCGTCTCCGTTGGCGCAACCCGCTACACTGCCGGACAGACGAGGAGCGTGCGCGATGGAGTGGCATCACGGCGTCCCCGAGGGCGTCGAGTTCCCGGAACCGGGCAAGGCACGGAGGAACCACTTGGCCCTCTGTGAGCGCATGGCGGACCTCATCGACACGCACGTGGGCCAATTCGTCGCCTGCTTCGGCGACGGCCGGCAGTTCGTGTTCGGCGACGACCTGGAGGAAGTGATCGCGCGGATCCCCAAGGACGAGCGTCCCACGGCACGCGTCGAGGCCGTGCCGGCACGCGATGAGATCCTGATCCTGTGACCCGCATCCCCGGCTATCTCGTTCCGGTCCGGATCCCGGGCGTGGCCGATCGCCCCTACGTGGAAGTTGAACTGCTCCTTGAGGGAACATCGAGCGTCTTCACCGTCGGTTTCTTGATCGATACTGGCGCCGACGACACGATCTTGCACCCGGGCGATCTGCAGCGACCCGATGCGCCGCCGCTCGCTCTCCCCTTCGCTGATCACCCGGAGCGGCGCCGGGTCGGCGGTATCGGCGGTGGTACGGACCTCATCCCCGTCTCGGCGCGGCTGTTCTTCCAGACCGACACCGGCGGGGGCCGCCTCTGGCAGGACTGCCGGGTGTGGGTCGCCCAGCCGACCGACACGAATCGGCGGCTGCCCTCTCTGCTCGGGCGGGATCTGCTCCAGTCCTTCCGCCTGACCGTCGATTACGAGGCCACCCCGCCCGTCCTGTTGGAGCGGCCCTGATCCTGGTCCGGCCGGCCGGCCCCTGCACGGCTCCCCGTAACCCGCTACTCTTCCCGCGCTACGACAGACCGTGATCGCGCGCGCCCCTGGCGTCGGAGCTTCATGCTCCCTTGCCGGCGCTCGCGGTGGTCTGTCGTAGCAGCGGATTCACTCCGATGCGGCAAGGGGGCACCTGCATGGAGCAAGGGAGCGTTTGCGTGGAGCGGCTGCGCGTCGGCTTGGTCGTGCTTGGCGTGCTCCTGCTCACCCTGCTCATACTGGGTGGATTCGGCCTGGGCCGGGCCGAGGCGCAGGCACCGACGTGCCAGTTCGTCGACGCCGCGGCGCTGGTGACCGCCGCCACGGCGCAGGTCGTGACGCCGGGCGGCGCCGGCACGGCGTTCTACATCGGCGACAACGAATGGGTCACCGCCGCGCATGTCGTCGAGGGTGTCGGCGCGGTCCGGCTGCGCACGGACACGCTCGACCGCACCGCGACGGTGATCGGCCGAGACGCCGCCGCCGACCTCGCGCTGCTGCGTGCTTCCGGTGCTGGTCTGACCGCGCTCAACTTCGGCGACCATGCCGCCCTGCGCGTCGGCCAAACCCTGGGCATGGCCGGCTACCCCGTCACCGTTAGCGGGTCGCCGTCCGTGACGAGCGGCCTGCTGTCCAAGGTCGTCAAGGAAGACGGCATCACTTACCTGCAAACCGACGCGGCGGCCAACCCGGGCAACAGCGGCGGGCCCCTGTTCACCGATTGCGGCGCCGTCGTGGGCGTGGTCGTGTTGAAACTCGTCGCCGAAGAGATCGAGGGCATCGCCAGGGCCGTCGCCCTGCCGACGATCATGGAGCGGCTGCCGCAGCTGCGCGCCGCTGCGCCGCCCGTCGCGGGGGAGCCGGCCGCGGCGCTGGTGGTCACCGCGATCTGCAACGACGGCGATTGGTCTTCGTCCGCGGACTGCCGCGCCGCGGCGACCGCGGGCCTCAATGAGGACGCGCGCATTGAGGTCTGGGTGCGGGGGGTCGAGGACTGGGCAAGCGTCGCCTATCGCTTCGATGGCGGCGCGTCGTTCGACGCTAGGGACGGGGACGCGCGCCGAGCCGCGTTTGCGGCGCTCGCCCCCGGCGCGCACACGATCGAAGCGCGCGAGTGGCGTGGCGGCGAGTGGACCCCCTGGAGCGCCCCGTACCCCTTCACGCTCCTGGCCGCGTCCGGCGCGCTGGTGGTCACCGCGATCTGCAACGACGGCGATTGGTCTTCGTCCGCGGACTGCCGCGCCGCGGCGACCGCGGGCCTCGATCCGGTTGGGCACCCGGCGATCTGGGTGCGCGGCGTGGAGGACTGGGCCAACGTCGCCTACCGCTTCGATGGCGGCATGTCGTTCGGCGCCAGGGACCGCGACGCGCGCCGGGCGGCGTTCGCGGCGCTCGCCCCCGGCGCACACGCAGTCGAGGCGCGCGAGTGGCGCGATGGGGCCTGGACTCCCTGGAGCGCGCGATACGCCTTCTGGATCGGCGGCCCGGCCCCCGTTCTAGAGATCACCGCGTTCTGCGATCTTAAGTGGGATGACGCGAGCAGTCGGTACCGCCGCCACGCGACGGATACGGAGTGCGCCGCCGCCTCCCGCCGCCCGGGACTGCGCGCGTGGCACGGGGCCAACACGGCGCGGGATCTCCGCGCGGCCGGGATCCTGGAGCGCGCCAACGTCGCCTACCGCTTCGACGGTGGCGCCGAGTTCCAGTGGCAGGACGATCGAGAGCCCGCCGGGTTCGACGTTCTCGCCCCCGGCCTGCACACGATCGAAATCCGCGAGCGCCGAGCGGGCGTCTGGACCCCCTGGTCCACCGCATACGCCTTCATGGTGTTCGAGGGGGCGCCGCTGACGATCACCGCGGTCTGCACCCGGTGGTGGAATGTGAGCCAGCGCGAGTGGGAGAGCCCCGCCACGCGGGAGACGTGCGCCGCCGCCGGCGCGGCCGGGCTGCGCGTGGGCGCGGACTGGCACTGGACTCTGCGGGCTGACGAGGTTGGCGAGTGGGGCCAGCTCACCTATCGCTTCGACGGCGGGCGAGCGCTCCGGTGGGGCAGCGCTGATGGTGGCGCGTTCGCCGCGCTCGCCCCCGGCCGTCACACGATCGCCATCCGCGAGCAGCGCCCGTGGGGGTGGACGGCCTGGAGCGCGCCCTTTGCCTTCGCGATCTACGGCTCGGAAACGGGCTCCGCATCGGCGGAGCCATTGCCGTACCGGATCGACTCCGTCTGTAACGAGCAGTGGATCAGAGGCCGGTGGCAGGGCCCCCGCACCGGCGAGGCGTGCGCGGCGGAGGGCGACCGTCTCCGAACGGGGCAAGGCTGGGACTGGACATCCTGGGGCTGGTTCAGGTTCGTGAACTGGGACGACGTCGTCTACCGCTTCGACGGAGGCGCGCCGTTCAAGTCGGGAACCCATGAGGGATTCGCGGCGTTCGACGCGCTGACCCCCGGCCTGCACACGGTCGAGATGCGGGACCGGCAGGATGGGGAATGGCGCGCCTGGAGCGCGCCCTACACGTTCACGATCCGCTCGCTTGAGCCGCTGAGGATCACCGCGTTCTGCAACGCGCAGTGGGCCGCGGACCGCTGGTGGCGCCACGACAGCGCCGCTGAGTGCGAGGCCGCGGGCACCAACGGCCTGCTCAAAGGCGACGCCTGGGATATCTGGATCACTGGGTTCGAGCATTGGGACCACGTGCGCTACAGCATCGACGGCGGGCCCGCGACCTCCCGGAGCAACGTGCGCCTCCGCGGCCTCGCGCCGGGCAAGCACACGATCGAGGTGCGGGAGCAGCGCGCGGGTGAGTGGACGTCCTGGAGCGCTTCCTACACGTTCACGATCCGCGCCCCGTCTGCCCTGATCCCGCTGCGGATCACCGGCATCTGCAACGCGCAGTGGAAGGCGGGTATCGGCTGGACGTTCCCCGGGACCAGGACTGAGTGCCGAGAAGCGGAAACCGCCGGCCTCCGCACGGATGCAGAGCGGAGTTGGATCGCCATCGTCGATGGCGTCGAGGATTGGGATCGGGTCGTCTACCGCTTCGACGGCGGCGTGCCGTTCTCCTTCGGCTCCGTCCAGGACTTCGCGGCGTTCCGGGTCCTGGTGCCCGGCGAGCACACGATCGAAGCGCGCGAGCGGCGCGGGGGAGAGTGGACCCCCTGGAGCGAGCCGTACACGTTCACGACCCGCCGGCGCTAGCCACCCACCCCCACCGACGGCAGCCGGAACACTCGACGGCTCGCGGCCGCCGTCTCGACGGCGAAGGCCGACGGGGTCTCGCCGCGCAGGGCCGCGACGAACGCCGCCGTCTCGACGACTTGGGCCGGCTCGTTGCGGCGGCCGCGACGGGACTGCGGCGACAGGTAGGGGCAGTCGGTCTCGACGACGATCGAGCCGCGCGGCACGGCGACCGCGGCGGCGCGCAGGGCGTCGTTCCTGGGGTAGGTGACCGGCCCCGCGAACGAGATCGCGAAGCCCAGCCCGGCGTAGCGACGCGCCAGCGCCGCGTCGCCCGAGAAGCAGTGGATGACGCCCAGCGGCGCCTCGTCGGGCCGCGCCCGGCCCGATGCCCACGCGGTCAGGATCGCGGCCGTCTCGGCGTGGGCGTCGCGGGAGTGGATCACGACCGGCAGCCCCAGCTCGTCGGCCAGCGACAGTTGATCCCGAAAGGCCCGCTCCTGGTCGGCCCGCGGCGAGAGGTCGCGGTAGAAGTCGAGGCCGATCTCGCCGATCGCGACGACCGACTCCTCCGCCGCCAGGGCCGCGATGCGCGCCCGCTCGGCCGCGGTCCAGTCCTTCGCGTCGTGCGGGTGGAAGCCCACGACGGCGAACACGTCGGGCTCAGCCCGCGCCAGCGCGGCCGCCGCCTCGCTCTCGGCGCGGTCGGTGCCGACGGTGACGATCGCCGCCAGCCCGGCCGCCCGCGCCCGCTCGAGCACGGCCGCCCGGTCGGCGTCGAAGGCGCGGTCGTGCAGGTGCGCGTGGCTGTCGATCAGGCCGGCCGCCGCCGCGCCGTTGTCCCCACCGCCCCCGCGACTCATCGGCCTGGGCGGCTCATGACCCGAGCCGCGCCTCCTCCGCCTCGACGATCGAGGGGTCGAGCTTCGTGAACAGCGGCGACGGCTTGGCCAGCGGCGCGCCCGGCGTCAGCGCCTGCAGCGACCAGCCCTGCTCGGGCACCGGCGTCGTCGCGCCCAGGAACCCGTTCAGGCGCTCGCAGCTGAACGGCAGGTAGGGCCAGAGCGCCGTGCGCAGCCCCGCGATGACGCTCAGCACGGTGTACAGCGAGCGCGCCGCCGCCTGCCGGTCGGTCTTGATCGCCTGCCAGGGGGCCGTCGCGTCGAGGTAGCGGTTGGCCTCCTGCGCCAGCGCGAAGGCCTGCTGCAGGCCCTGCCGCAGGTGCACCCCCGCGATCGACTCCCCCACCTGGTCGAGCGTCGAGCGGGTGCGGTCGAGCAGGTGCATCGACGCCTGGTCCAGCGGCCCCGGATCGGGCACGGCGCCGTCGAAGTTGCGCACCGTGAAGGTCAGCGTGCGATGCACCAGGTTGCCCCAGGTCGCGACCAACTCGTCGTTGTTGCGGCGCAGGAACGCCCCCCAGCTGAAGTCGCTGTCGGCCGTCTCGGGCATCTGCGCGGCCAGGGCGTAGCGCAGCGGGTCGGGGTCGTAGCGGGTCAGGTAGTCCTCGACCCAGACGGCCCAGTTCTGGCTGGTGCTCGCCTTGCTGCCCGACATCGTGATGTACTGGTTGGCCGGCACGTCGTAGGGCAGGTTGAGCCCGCCCGCGCCCAGCAGGATGCCCGGCCAGATGATCGTGTGGAAGGGCACGTTGTCCTTGCCGATGAAGTTGTAGATCTTCGCGTTGGGCTGCTCCCAGAACACCTTCCAGGCGTCGGCGTCGCCCGACCGCTGCGCCCACTCGATCGTCGCCGAGAGGTAGCCGATCACGGCCTCGAACCAGACGTAGATGCGCTTATCCTCGATCCCCGCCACCTGGGCCGGCAGACCCTCGGGCACGGGGATGCCCCAGAGGATGTCGCGCGTGATGGCGCGGTCCTGCAGGCCCTCGCGCAGCATCCCCTGCGAGAAGTTGAGCACGTGCTTGCGCCAGTGCGCCTTGCCCGACGCGAACCACTCCTCGAGCGGCGGCGCCAGCGCCGACAGCTTGAGGAAGTAGTGCTCGCTCTCGCGCAGCTCCGGCGTCGCGCCCGACGTCTTCGAGCGCGGCGCCAGCAGGTCGGTCGCGTCGAGCTGGCGGCCGCACTCGTCGCACTGGTCGCCGCGCGCCCGCTCGTAGGCGCAGTGCGGGCAGGTCCCCTCGACGTAGCGGTCGGGTAGGAAGCGCCGGTCGACCGGGTCGTAGAGCAGCGTCTGCGAGGCCGTGTAGAGGTAGCCGTTGTCGAGCAGGCGGCGGAAGAGGTCCTGCGTCACCTGCGCGTGGTTGGCGGTGCCGGTCGAGGTGAACACGTCCCAGTCGATGCCGATGCCCTCCCAGGTGCGCAGGAAGCCGGCGTGGTACTCGGCCACGACCTCCTCGGGCGAGCGCCCCTCGGCCTCGGCGCGCACCGTGATCGGCGTGCCGTGCACGTCGGACCCCGAGACCATGGCGACGTGGTTGCCCTTGGCCCGGTGGTAGCGGGCGAAGATGTCGGCTGGCAGGTAGGCGCCGCCCAGCTGTCCGTGGTGCAGCGGCCCGTTGGCGTACGGCCACGCGACGCAGACGAGGATGTTCTCGGTCATGGGGTGACTCTACCGGGGCCGGGGCCTAGGGGCGCGCGTCCCGCCTGTAGTCGCAGGGCGGGATGTCCCTTCGGCGGGAGCAGACGAAGTACGGGCCATACCGGCTGCTGCGCGGCATCAGCGCGCCGTCGCCACACTCCGGGCAGGCGTCATATCGAGTAGGGCATGCCCTGCTCGAGCAACGCCTGTCGCGGTCGATGTACCCGCCGTCGCAGTTGTCACAGACCGGGGACGTCCACTCGCAGTGCGGGTAGTTCGAACATCCGAAGAAGCGCCCCGGGCCCTCGCGGTTGGATCGTTCCCTGACGACGCCGGCGCCGCAGCCGGGGCAGTTGGGAGCCGGCGGCGGCGTCCCGATCACGGCTACGGCTCCCGCCGAAGGAGGGCCGTCTCCGGCGTCGCCATCGCTCCGCATCCTGAGTTCCTCGACGAACACCGACGGCCGCTCGGGGTCGGCGATCAGGTATACGTGCTCCTTCGCTCGCGTGAGCGCCACGTAGAACAGCCGGCGTTCCTCCGCATGCTCGAAACGCTCGTTCGCCGGCAGGACGAGGTCGAGGATCGGGTCGTCGGCGATCTCCGCCGGAAACCCGTAGGCCCCGGCCGAGAGCCCGAGCACCACGACGTAGTCGGCCTCCAGCCCCTTGGCCCGATGCACCGTCATGAACGACAGCGCGAGCTCGTCGAAGTCGGCGCACAGACGGCCCCAATCTTGCGGGCGAAGGTGGCGGTAGCGCCCCAGCACGAGGACGGTTGGCCGGCCGCGGCCCGTCCAGTCCTGGCAGATCGCCTCCAGCGGGCCGAGGAGCGCCCCGTCGGCGTCCGCGTACCAGATGGACACACGAGGCTCGGCTACGACCTTCACCGGGCGCATCGACTTCTTGATCTGGTCCCGATTCTGAGTCACGAAGGCGGTCGAGACGGACAGCACGCTGCTGTTGAGGCGGTAGCTGCGATCCAGCGCGGTCCGCGTGGTTGGGCCGAAGTGTGTCTCGCAGTCGATCATGATCTGCGGGTCGCTGCCCGCGAACCGGTAGATCGACTGCCAGTCGTCGCCGACCAGGAACAACTCCGCATCGCGCTGGTCGGCGAGCGCCTTCAGGAACCGCGCCCGCCCCGCCGAGATGTCCTGGAACTCGTCGACCAGGATGAAGCGATACGGGCTGCGGTAGGACCCCTCCTCGACGCGTGCGCGGGCGCCCACGATCATGTCGTCGAAGTCGATCGCCGCCTCTTCCCGGAGCGCCTCCTGATACTTCCGGTGGATGACCTCGAAGAGATCGAGGAACGCGATGCAGCGCTCCGGGTCGGCGTGCTTCGCCGCCCTGACGCGCAGGGCCGCGAGGTCGAATTCGTTCGACTTGAAGTGCCCGAGGAACGTGCCGAGGAGTGAGGTGAGGCG
This sequence comes from Dehalococcoidia bacterium, assembly GCA_965209205.1. Taxonomy (GTDB): domain Bacteria; phylum Chloroflexota; class Dehalococcoidia; order Bin125; family Bin125; genus TK10-74A. The sequence continues at coordinate 686,592 of CBDBQC010000004.1, read as the reverse complement.
GGTCGTGTAGCTCAGCGCCTCGAGTCTGGCCCACAGCTGCTCCGGGGGGATTGGCCGCAGTGCCACGTCGTGTTTGCGCAGCATGCCTTCCAGGTCGCTCAGCAGCGTCCCTTCCTGCTTCTGATAGCTAAACGTCTCCAGCAGCGTGGTCCCGTGCTCCCTGTGGACCACTCGCTTCCACTTCATCCCCTCCCGGTACCTCTTTTCGTCGATGAACGGCGGCGTCGAGCAATTGCGATCAACGCCGAAGTGCTCCAAGTAGATCCCGTGGTCCGGCAGGAAAAAGTCCGGCAAGTATCGCGGGCGATCCCGTGCGCCACGGTCGAACGGGAACTGCTGCTCGTAGCGGAACTCGACCGAGTTGCAATAGAGGAAGTTCGCGATCTCCAGCTCCTGAAGGCTCTTGACGAGGTCTCCCGACAGCGCCCGAAGCTCGACCGAGCGGACGTAGCGGTCGTATTCGCGCTTGCTCTTGAAGTTGAACGGGCTGCGGTAGGGCAGCAGCCCGCTGTGCAGCGCGGGTTCCACGCGCGCGGCGGTCTTCGGGTCGGCCAGGGCCTCGCGCAGGAATCCCTGGATCGCGGCCTGCAGCCTCGCGCGATCCTCCGCCATCTTCGACACCGTGAACTGGCCGCCGCCCTCGCCGAGCACCCTGCGGCCCAGCGCGTGGAACGTCCGCACGTCCGCGCGCAGCCCGGCCCCGCCGGCCCTCCCAACCACCTCCTCGGTGGAGTTGCGGTTGTACGAGAGGATCAGGATCTCCGCGGCCGGAATCTTCCTCCTGGCGCGCAGATGCGCCAGCTTCGCCAGCACGGTCGCGGTCTTGCCGGTGCCCGGACCGGCCAGGACGAGCGTGCAGCCCTCCGCGGTGATTGCCGCTTTGACCTGGCTCGTGTTCAACGTCATGCCCAGAATGGCGCTCAGCGGCGCTCCCTCGCAGGTCAGGGCCAGACGTCCCGCGGTCCCGCGCGGCAGTCCGCCGATCGAGAGCGTCGTCCCATCCTTGGTCGCGACCGTCAGCCGGCTCCACGCGCGCCCAGTCCGATGGTCAATCCGGGCGACATCGCTGAGCGCGATTCGCGGACCACCCTTCCCCCGGAAGGCGATCGTGTCGGCGCCGACATCGACCGCGCTGAACGGGCCCCCGATCCTCAGCAGCCGTGCGAGTCGCGTGCGCGCTCCATAGGACGCCTCCGGCCGCAGGATCCCCGTTGTTCCGGGTGCCTCCACGTGCTGTTCTCCATCAGGCGGCGCGCGACAAACCCGCTGCGACGCGGGTGATCGGGATCGCCCGCGTCAGACTATGCGGAGCGCGACGCCCCCCGCTAGCGCTCCCTCCGTGCCTGCCCGTTCCCCACCCGACGGCCTCCCACTCCCCCGCTCCAGGTGCTTGACGGGAAAGAACATATGAGCTAATACTAGGGCGCTGCTGAGGCGGAGCAGCTTCCGGGCCGTCACTGGCCCGACCACCCACCGCCGCCGAGATCGCGCCCCCGCCGGGTGTGGGCCCCGGGACCGACGCAGAACCCTGCTAGGCTCCCTTTGTCGTCGCAGACAAACCATCCGCAGCATGCGCTTCAGCCGGAGGTGGGTTTTCCTGCCCCCTCGTGGCGTATGCGGCTTGTTGGTTTGTCTGCGACGCAACCCACCGACCCGGTTGCGAGGGGGCGCCTGCGTGTCCGCATACCTGCGTCTCTCCGCGATCGGGGCGGCGGTGCTGGTCCTGGCGATTGCCCTGCTGCCCAGCGTGGCGACGGCGCAGGAGGATGTCCCCGGCCCACGGTGGATCCAACTCCTGTGGGACGCCCCGAGCGTCGATGCCGGCACGCTCGTCGAGCACGCCGCGGAGCACAACGACCTGCGGATCACGACGATCGCGCGCTGGGACAACGGAGAGCAGCGCTGGCGGCTCTGGCGGCCGGGGGTCCCCACGGTCGTCAACGGCTTCACCGAGCTGCAGCGCGGCTCGATCTATTGGTTCCGTGCGACGTACGTCGGCGCCGGACCGCCGGTCTTCGACATCCCGCTGCGCGTCGGAGCGGAGCTGGTCATCGCGGAGGAGCACAGCCGGGAGGGTTACGAGCGGGTTCTCTTCCGCCACTGGATCGACGCCGACGGCGACGGCTGCGACACGCGAAAGGAGGTGCTGATCCGCGACGCGGTCGAGCCCCCGGAGGTCGGGGAGCGCTGCAATCTCTCGGGCGGGCGCTGGCTCAGCCTCTACGACGGACGGGCGTTCACCGACGCCGGCGGTCTCGACATCGACCACATGGTGCCGCTCGCCGAGGCCTGGGACTCGGGGGCGTGGGCCTGGTCGGCCGAGCGGCGGCAGGCGTTCGCCAACGACCTGGAGCACCGCTTTGCCCTGCTCGCTGTGTCGGCATCCTCGAATCGATCCAAGGGCGCGCGCGACCCCGCCGAGTGGATGCCGCCGGATGAATCGTCCTGGTGCGCCTACGCGACCGGCTGGCGGGACACCAAGCTCGCCTGGGGCCTGACGTTCGATCAGGCGGAGTTCGATGCGCTGGCGGTCGCGCTGGCGACGTGCGGCGACTGACGCGTGACGCGGGGCGCCCCCACCCCCTACGACTCCCACAGCCGGTACACCTCCGACCGGCCCCAGCCCGACCGGGCCGCCACGGCCCGATGCCGTCTATTCCAGCGTTACGGCGCCTGAGAATGCCGAGCAGCCCGCCTTGTTGCATGCCCTGACCCGATAGCTGGTGGTGATGTACGTCCCGAACGAGCCTCGCTGGGGAGAGTCATCGTAATAGCTGCTCTGCGGGGCGCTGATCTTGGCGTCAAGGCGGGGGGAATCAAGTCCTTGATGCACCTCATAATAGGTCGCTCCCTCCACCCCAACCCACGCGACCCTCGCATCGTCCCCGTCCCCGCTGATGTCGACCTTCTCTCCTTCGAAGCCGATCGGCGTGGCCGGAACATCCACCGGACCCTCGGCCTCCGTGATTCCTCCCGTCTCGTCGGATCGCGCCGAACATTCGACTTCGTTGCAGAACTCCACGGCGTAGTAGTAGGTGGTGTCGGGTGGCAGGGCCTCGTCGACATACCCAGCAACCGTGGGAGTGGCGTCCATGAGCGTATACCCGCTCTCCGCCGTCCGCCGGTGCAGCCGGTAGTGACCGACGACCAAGTATGACGCTTGCGCAAACGGCACGTTGTCGCCGATCAGCGAGCACTCCGCACCGCTGCAGGCGCTGATTTCGTAGTACAGCTCGCCGCCACTCCCGTGGACCTCAGTCCACCGAAGCGCCAGGGAGTTCTCGGTCCTGTCGACCACCCTGATCGCATGCGGCTGGACAGGAGGCGGGAGTGGATGCGCATAGGACGTGCCGACCACGTGACCGTCCGACCCCCAGCACCCGGGCGCGTCGCAGAACCAGGAAAGCTGGTAGTGGGTGGCCTCGGGGACGGGATCCCAGGCGACCCGCATCGATAACCCGTCCTGGGTGGCGCGGACGTTCCGCGGCGCGGGGGGCAGAAACCGGGCCGGATTGGCGCTGTCGATGTCCGAGCAACCGTTGCCGTTACAGGCGACAACCCAGTAGTAGCGCTCCCCGGCGCCGCGGCCGCTGGGGAGCGTGTGCGTGAACATGGTCCAGAGGATGTCGGTGGCGAGTTCCACACAGCCGATCGGCTGCCCGGAGTCCAGGCGGCAGCCCGGCTCGACGGTGTCGGCGTAGTAGACGGTGTAGTATTCTGCGTCCGCCGAGTCTTCCCACGCGAGCACGACGTTCGCACCCGTGTCGCTGTAGAGTTGATTCTCGGGCGCCTCAGGTGGGCCGCCTCCGCAGGCGCCGATGGCCAGCGCGATCAGGATCCCGACAAGCAGCGCGCAACGAAACCGCCGGGACCGCGTCGGCACGGCAGCGTGGCGATTCGTGGAGCCAGCGATCACTGCGGCGCCTCCCGAGCGACGGACGGCGCGCGTCCGCCGTCCGTCCTCGCTGGTCCGGCGGGCCGGCGACAGGTGCATCGGCCCGCCGGTGCTGGGGCCCGATCTGCCGCAGACGCTAGCGGCGCCATGGCGGCGTAGCAAGATTGGGTTCTGGCCGTCAGCACTCTTCGCTGCCCCGGCCTGTCCGACCCTCCTCCCACAGCCGGTACACCTCCGACCGGCCCCAGCCCGACCGGGCCGCCACGGCGACCGACGCCTCGCGGCGGCTCCGCCCCGCCGACCGCTCGGCCTGCAGCGCCGAGCGCACGTTGGGCTCGGACCAGCGGCCGCCTACCCCCGGCGCCGGCACGATGAGCAGCGTGAACTCGCCGCGCGGGGCTGCGCCGCCGGGCGGCGCGAAGTGCGCGACGGCGTCGGCCGGGGCGCCGCGCCAGATCTCCTCGTGCAGCTTGGTCAGCTCGCGGCCGACGACCAGCGACGCGCCGGGCAGCACGGCGGCGACGTCGGACAGCGCCGCCCCCACCCGCCGCGGCGACTCGAAGGCCAGCCCCGGCTCGCCGGCCTCCCCCAGCGACGCCAGCAGCGCCCGGCGCTCGCCCCGCTTGCGCGGCAGGAAGCCCAGCAGCCGCACCGTGCGCGTGCGCACCCCCGCCACCGAGAGCAGCGCCGTCGCCGCCGACGCGCCCGGCACCGGTACGACCGGCGCCCCCGCCGCGACGGCCGCCGCCACCAAGTCCTGCCCCGGGTCCGAGAGCCCCGGCGTGCCGGCGTCGCTGATCAGCGCGACCGACCGGCCGGCCCGCAGCGCCGCCAGCAGCCGGCCCTGGCTGCGCGCTTTGTTGCGGTCGTTGTAGGCCGCGGGCCGCGTCGTCACGCCCAGGCGCGCCAGCAGCGGGCGGGCGTTGCGCGGGCTCTCGGCCGCAATGACGCCGGCCTCGCGCAGCACCGCTGCCGCCCGCGCGCTCAGGTCGCCCAGGTTGCCGATCGGCGTCGCGACGACATAAAGCGTGCCGGGCTCCGTTCCGTCGCGCTTCGTCACCGGATTTCCTCGCGGTTCTGCACCGTGCTCCCAGTTCTGCAAACTGACCCGCTTGGCGGCCTCTCCGTCGAGACCATATACTCACTCCCACGAACGACCCCTCGCGGCCGGGCCCGGGCGACCCCGGTGGCGCGGCGGTCTTCCGGAGGCACAGTGGGGCAGCCACCCGGCCACACCCGGACCCTCCCGACACACCCTGAGTCAGCGCGGCCTCGTGCCGCGCTGATTGCGTTCCGGGCGCGCGCCGCGTGGCGTCCGCCCGCCCACCTGCCCGCCCACCGAGAAACCGGCCGCCCCGCGCGGCCGGTTCGCGCTTAAGCGGGGCCGGCCGCCGAACCGGCCGGTCGCCGAACCGAGAGGAAGCCGCCATGTCCGACATCCGACGCAAAGAGCTGCGGCAGGCCTACGGCTTCGACGACGTGGCCATCGTCCCGGGCGAGATCACCGTCAACCCGGAGTTGGTCGATATCTCGGCCACGATCGCCGGCCTGCGCCTGGAGGCGCCCATCCTGGCCTCGGCGATGGACGCCGTCGTCGACCCGCACTTCGCGATCGAACTGGGTCGCCGCGGCGGCCTGGCCGTGCTCAACCTCGAGGGCCTGCAGTGCCGCTTCGAGGACCCCGACGCGATCCTCGCGCGCGTCGCCGCCAGCGACCAGGAGGGCGCGACCGCCATCCTGCAGGAGGCCTACACGACGCCCATCCGCCACGACCTCGTGGCCGCCCGCATCCAGCAGATCGTCGATGGCGGGGTCCCGGCCGCGGTCTCGGTCACGCCGCCCAACACCAAGAAGCTCGCGCCCACCATCCGCGAGGCCGGCGCCGACATCCTCGTCGTGCAGTCCACCGTCACCACCGCGCGCCACGAGTCGCGCTCCCTCAAGGGCCTCGTCCTGCGCGACCTCGTGGCCGAGATGGGCATCCCGGTGCTGGTCGGCAACACCGTCGGCTATCGCGCCGCGCTGGAGCTGATGGAGGAGGGCATCGCCGGGCTGCTGGTCGGCGTCGGGCCGGGCGCGGCCTGCACCAGCCGCGAGGTGCTGGGCATCGGCGTCCCCCAGGTCACCGCGACGATCGACTGCGCCGCCGCCCGCGACGAGTTCGAGCGCCGCACGGGCCGACGCGTCCCCATCATCACCGACGGCGGCATCCGCACCGGCGGCGACGTCTGCAAGTCCTTCGCCGCCGGCGCCGACGCCGTCATGATCGGCTCGCCCTTCGCCGGCGCGCTGGAAGCGCCCGGCCGCGGCTACCACTGGGGCATGGCCACCCCGCACGCCGAACTGCCGCGCGGCGTGCGCGTGCACGTCGGCCGGCACACCAGCCTCGACAAGCTGCTCAACGGCCCGACGTCGCGCACCGACGGCACCGAGAACCTGGCCGGCGCGCTGCGCACCTCGATGGGCAGCGTCGGCGCGCGCACCCTGGTGGAGATGCAGCGGACCGAGATGATCATCGCCCCCGCCATCAAGACCGAGGGCAAGATCTACCAGCACCGGCGCGACTAGCCGTCGGGCCCGCTCAGTCGACGATGGCCTGCAGCCGCCCGACGATCTCCTGCACGTCATCGAGTGCGTCGGCGACGGTCGACTCGCTCATGTGACCCTCGTAGAAGTTCTGGTGCAAGGCGTTGGCGGAGCGGAAGAGATTCCGCAGCCGTTGGTCGGCCAATTCCTCCGCCACAAGGTCGACGGCCCGGTATAGATCGCGATGCGAGCTGTGCCGCCAGCCGCGCGTGTCAGCGACGGCCTTGACCATTCGTGCGGTCGCGCCCCAACCCTTCTCCGAGGCCTGCAGCAGATCCCCCGCGGCAAGGTAGGTGTGGGATTTGGCGAGGAACTCGTGCGCGGTGTCGGTGTGGTAGCCGACGCGGGTGGTCATGACAGACACGACTCCAACGCCGCCGTGAACCGCTCCACGTCATCGATTCCGCCGGCGACCATGGCTGCCGGCATATCGTCTTCGTAGGCGTTCTGGTCGAGGGCGTTCGCGGAGCGGAAGAGCCGCCGTAGCTCTTGCTCGGCTGATTCCCCCGCCACGAGGCCCACGGCGCGGTACAGGTCGCCCCGGTCGGCGTGGTCCCAGCCCCGCTTCTCGGCGACGGCCATCACCATCTGCTCCGCGGCGTCCCATGCCTTCGCCGAGGCCTGCGTCAGCTCGCCCTCGGCGAGGCAGGCTCGGGCCTTGATGAGCAACGCGTTGGCGGTGTCGGTGGGATGGTCGGCGTGGGTGGTCATGACAGATGGGATTCTAGCGCAGCGGAGAACCGCTCCACGTCATCGATTCCGCCGGCGACCATGGCTGCCGGCATATCGTCTGCGAAGGAGTTGTGCTCGATGGCGTTGGCCGAGCGGAAGAGATTCTGCAGTCGTTGGCCGGGCGATTCCTCCGCCAGACGATCGACGGCGAGGTACAAGTCGCCCCGGTCGGCGTGGTCCCAGCCCCGCTTCTCGGCGACGGCCGTCACCATCTGCTCCGCGGCGTCCCACGCCTTCGCCGAGGCCTGCGTCAACTCGCCCTCGGCGAGGTCGGCGCGCGCCTTGATGAGCAACGCGTTGGCGGTATCAGTGGGATGGTCGGCGTGGGTGGTCATGGGCCAATCATAGCCCGCGGCGGCAACGCGATGGGACCAGGCGTTAGGCGCCGAAGACGGCGTCGAGCGGGCAGGAGAAGCCGGGCAGCACATCGAGGCCATCGAGCGGCCCCTCCCCGGCGAGCGTCCCGGCGGGCTGGTCCCGGCGGTGTACATCGATGGTGCGCGTCTCGGGGTGCACGACCCAGACGAGACGCACGCCGTGGCTGAGCCACATCCGCGCCTTGTCGTGCACCTCGCTGCGGCTGTCGCGGGGGGAATGGACCTCGACCACGAGGTCGGGGACCACTTCGGCGTAGCCCGTGACTCGCACGCCTGGCGGCATCTTCTCCGCGGCGAAGAACGCGATGTCGGGCTCGCGCACCGTGTCGGGGCCGCGCTCCAGCCAGACGCCCGAGTCGGAGCCGACCAGTGTGCCCAACTTGCCCGGCTTGATGAAGGCGTTGAGCTGGAACGCCAAGTCCATCACGATCTTGCCGTGTTCGATTCCCGCCGGCATGGTCTCGCAGAGCACTCCCCGGATCAGCTCGCCGCGGACGCCCTCACTGTACAGCCGCAGCAGGTCGGCGGCGGTCAGCGGCTTCGCCTCGGTCGTGGTCGTCATGTCCGCATCGCTCCCGTACGGCGCCAGTATACCGCCCCGCGGCCGCGCGGTGCGGCCGCGTCACGGGACCAGGCCCTACCCCGCGACGATCTTCACCGCCCGCGGCTGTCCCGAGAGGTCGTTCAGCACCTCCACCTCCGCGAGCCCCACCAGCCGGCGCGCCGCCGCCGAGACCTCGCGCGCCAGCACCGGGTCGATCTCCAGCACTGCGATCCCGCCCGGCGCCAGCCGCGTGCCCAGTTGCGTCACCAGCCGCAGGATCAACTCCACCCCCGTCGTGCCCGGCGTGACCGCGGCCCGCGGCTCGTAGCGGCGGATCTCCGGCGCCAGCCCTGCGACCGCCGCCTCGGGCACGTAGGGCAGATTCGCGACCACGCAGTCCAGCGGCCCGCGCAGGGGAGTCAGCAGGTCGCCCTGCAGCCAGTCGTGCCGGCGCCGCGGCGTCAACCGGCGGGCGTTCTCCCGCGCCACGCGCAGCGCCGCCGCCGAGACGTCGATGCCCAGCAGCCGGGCGTCGCGGCGGCCGCGCAGGATCGCCAGCCCAATCGCGCCCGACCCCGTCCCCACGTCGACCAGGCGCGCCCGCCGCACCCGCTGGTCGCGCAGGTGCTCCAGCGCCGTCTCGACCAGCAACTCGCTCTCCGGCCGTGGGATCAGCACGTCGGGCGTGACGTGGATGTCGAGCTTGTAGAACTCCCGGCGCCCCGTGATATAGGCCACCGGCTCGCGCTGCAGCCGCCGCGCGATCGCCGCCTCGAAGGCCGCCTCCGCCTCGGGCGTCAGCACGTCCTCGAGGTGGGCGTAGAAGCGCGCCCGCGAGCGATCGCTGAAGTGCCGCAGCAGCACCTCCGCCTCGAAGCGCGCATCGTCGATGCCCGCATCCTGCAGCCGCGCCGTCGCCGCCATCCAGATGTCGCGGATCGCCGCGCCGCTCACGATCCCGCCCCCGCCACGGCCGCCTCCCGCGACACCGACTCCAGCGCCTTCGCCTCCTCCGCCGTCGCCACGGCGTCGATCAGCCCGTCGATCTCGCCCTCCATGACCAGGTGCAGGTTGTGCGTCGTCAGCCCGATGCGATGGTCCGTCACCCGGTTCTCGGGGAAGTTGTAGGTGCGGATCTTCTCCGCCCGATCGCCCGTCCCCACCTGCGATCGCCGCCGGTCCGACCGCTCCTGCACCGCCTCGCGCATCTGCATGTCGTACAGCCGCGCCCGCAGCACGCTCATCGCCTTGAGCCGGTTCTTCAACTGCGAGCGTTCATCGGTGCACGTCACGACGATGCCCGTCGGCTCGTGCGTCAGCCGCACCCCCGTCTCGACCTTGTTCACGTTCTGGCCGCCGGCCCCGCCCGAGTGGAAGCGGTCCATGCGGATGTCCGACTCCGCGATCTCGACGTCGACCTCCTCCGCCTCGGGCAGCACCGCCACCGTCGCCGTCGAGGTGTGGATGCGGCCCTGCGCCTCCGTCTCGGGCACGCGCTGCACGCGGTGCACCCCGCTCTCGTACTTGAAGCGCGAGAAGGCCCCCTCGCCCGTGACCTGCAGGATGACCTCCTTCACCCCGCCGCCGGGCTTGGCGTTCGCGCTCACGACGTCCGGCGTCCAGTGGCGCCCCTCCGCGTAGCGCGTGTAGGCGCGCAGCAGGTCGCCGGCCCACAGCCCAGCCTCGTCGCCGCCCGCCCCGGCCCGGATCTCGATCAGCACGTTGCGATCGTCGTTGGGATCCTTGGGCAGCAGCGCCCGCTTCGCCGCCTCCTCGAGCGCCGTCATGCTCCCGCGCAACTCCTCCAGTTCGGCCCGCGCCATCTCCTCGAGCTCCGCCTCGCCGCTCCCCCGCGACACCTCCTCCGCCTGCGCCATCTCGTCCTGCGTCTTGCGGTAGCGGGCCAGCAGCCCGATCAGCGGCTCCAACTGCGACCGCTCGCGCGTCAGCAGCAGCAGCCGGGGCGGGTCGGTCGCCACGCCGGGCGACGCCATCTCCCGCTCGACCGCGTCGAAGCGGTCGCGCATCAGGGCGATCTGCCGCCACATCGGGGAGAGCGATGCGTCACTCATGGCTGCGAGTATACGGGCCCGCGCGCCGAGGCACCCCGCGCGCCGAGCCACGTCCTGACGCGGTAGAATACAAAGGCGGGGGAGTCATGCTCCGTCCAGTCGCGGTGGAGGCTCGGGAGGGACGCCGGATCTGGCTCCGCTATTCGGATGGCGCCGCCGGGGAGGTGGACCTGTCCGACGTGGCCGGCAAAGGGGTCTTCAAGGCCTGGGACGAGCCGGGGTGCTTCGAGCAGGTGTATATCGCCCCGCACCGGGCCATCGCCTGGAGCGACGATCTGGAGCTCTGCCCGGAGGCCCTCTACATGGAATTAACGGGCAAGACCTGGGACGAACTACCGGCTGATGGTGAAGCGCCGGTCGGCGATGGCTGAGCTCTGCCGCTTCTATGGCATCGTGATCCGCATGTACCCCCTCGACCACGCGCTGGCTGGTCGCCGAATGGGCATTGCTGCACCAAGCGGAACTGCGGCGCGCATGGCAACAGGCGCGGCAGCTGGAGCCGCCCGGCACGATCGCCCTGTTGGAGTGATGCCGAGCCGCAGTCACCGCGCTGTGCCATAATGGGGCGTCATTCCCCCGACCAGTGATTAGGGCTTCATCGTGATCAACCATGCCCAGCGCGCCGGAAATGGCGCAGTAGTTCTACCCTCCCCCCCCCCCCCCCCCGATTTTCACGCAGTAAACCCAATCTCGCAGAGCCTCACGCCCATCTCCTTTTAGGGGTGACGGCATGAGGACCTTCGGTTTCGCCCCCTTCATCCGCCCCCGGTGGCTGCTTGCAGCCGTCCTGCTGCTTGCGCTGGCCGTGCTGCCCGGACCCGGGTCTGCCCTGGGTCAGGACAGCGCGCCGACGGTGACCGGTGTCGAGGTGTCCTCCGACGCCGGAGACGACAACACCTACGCCCTGGGCGATACCATCCTCATCGCCGTCAACTTCAGCGAGGCCGTCCTCGTCACCGGCACGCCCCAACTGGCGATCGACATGGACCCCGCCCACTGGGGCACCAAGTGGGCTAACTACCTGCGCGGAACCGGAACCGCCGTCCTGACCTTCAGCCACCGAGTCGTCGAGCCCAACTACTCGACCCAGGGCATCGCCGTGCTCGCCGACACGCTCAAGCTGAACGGCGGCACGATCTCGGCCGCAGCCTCGCCCACCGACGCCGACCTCTCGCACGACGGCCTCGGACACAACGCCCGGCACAAGGTCGACTGGCATCTCGCCCCGACCACGCCGACCGTCACCGCCCTCGCCGTCTCCTCCCACCCCGGCGGCGACAAGACCTACGCCAAAGACGACGTCATCCAGATCACGCTCAGCTTCAGCGAAGCCGTCAACGTGGACACGACCGGCGGCACGCCGCAGCTCGCAATCGACATGGACCCCGCCGACTGGGGGACCAAGTGGGCCAGCTACCTCAGCGGGACCGGCACCACCAGCCTCACCTTCACCCACACGGTCGTCCGACCGAACTTCTCGTCGCAGGGCATCGCCGTGCTCCAAAACTCGCTCAAGCTGAACGGCGGCTCGATCAGCTCCGCATCCTCGCAGACCGGCGCCGACCTCTCGCACGCCGGACTGGGCCACGACGCCAACCACAAGGTCAACTGGGAACACACACTGCCCACCGAGCCGGACTGCGAGCTGACCGCGCCCTCCTCGGTCGAGGCCCTCACCATCGGACAGGGCGCCGTCGTCTCCTGGACCGTGCCCAGTGATCAGGACGACGCCTGCGTCGTCACCGGCTTCGTCGTCAGCGCCACCGGCACGGGCGAACTCCGCCTCAGCCTCGAGGACGTCGTGACCGACCCCGCCGCCCGCACGCACACCCTGCGCGGCCTCACCCCCGGCGACTACGTCTTCTCCGTCCGCATCCAGTACGCCGAGGGCGACTCCGAGGACCTCGATATCGCCTACGCCAACACCGTGCCCGACGCGTGCATCACCCTCGCCGTCAAGCCCAACGACCGCAGGTCCATCGCCGGCGAGATCACCAGCGTCGACGGCACCGGCTGCCTGGCCCGCGAAGAGTTCGAGTTCGAGATCAAGCGCACCAACGACGACTACTGGACCACCTACGGCAAGTTCCCCTGGTCGCTCGTCTGGCCCGACAGCAGCAGCCTGCCCTCCTGGGCCTACATCGACCCGAACCAGACCAATCACTTCATCTTCTACGGGATGAAGCAATACGTCGGCTACCAATTCAGGATCGCCGCCTACGACGCCTCCGGCGACAAGTACACGACCACCGCCAAGACCGCCACGATCCTGACAGACCCCGCCTCGCCCGCCGCCGAAGCCAACAGCCCCGGCGACATCCGCCTCTATGCCTACAACAACAGCAACGCCTACATCACCTGGGGCATGCCCACCGTGGCGAGCGGACGGACGCTGAGCGCCTACGTCGTCCAGTGGAAGACGGAATCCGGCGCCGTCATGTCGAGTGTTGTGGAACAGGGCGACACAGTATCGGGCCCCAATTTCAACAACCGCAACTTCAATATCACCGGGCTGACCGACGGTCGGCTCTACACCGCCCGCGTCGCCGCTCGCACCCATCCCAACGGCAACACGTCGAACACCAGCGACGCCTGGTCGGTCTGGGCGCCGGCCATCCGCGCCTGGTCCGAGCCGACCCAGCTGTGGTTCAGCGGGCCGGTACCCAACTTCGTCTCCGCCAGTATCACCTTTATGAACACCGACTCTAACAAGGCGCAGCTGGGCGCAGTGTGCTCGCTCAACGACCCCGACTTCGACACTAACGAGGTCAACTGCCCGCCGGGAACCTTAGTCAATCGGCCTGCTACGGGAGAGATCACAGCCCGCGCCACTGGATCGATCGGCGGGCAGACCACAGGGCAAGTGTCGCCCTCGGTAGGCTTCGCCGGCGGTCCAAGCGGATTCCCGGTCTGGGGATCCGGCGGTGCCGGCCAGATCGTCGTTGCCTGGGAGGCCGGCGCGGATCCTACTGTCGGCAACCTCGACGCCTACATCGTCCAGCACCGCTCCGGCACCAGCGGCGCATGGACTGACTCCGTCTTCACGGGCGACGAGGGCATCGCCAAGCGCAGCCACACCATCACCGGCCTCGCCGACGGGACCTGGCAGGTCCGCGTCCGCGCCCGCAGCGACGGCGACGACGGCAACGCGATGAACGACCCCGACACGCCGATCCTCGGCTTCACCTCCGAGATCCTGACCCTCACCGTGAAGGCGGCCGACAGCGCTGTGATCCCCTGGGTCGAGTTCAGCGTCACCCCCGGCGACAGCCAGTCCCTGACCGTCGAGTGGGAGCGGCCCGACAGCGGCTCGAGGGCCTTCGCCTACCAGGTCCGCCACCGTGTCAGCGGGACAACGAACTGGACCACCAGCGACACCCAGTATGTGCGCCACATGCAGCGAGATTGCGGCAGACGCGTAGCGCAACCCTGCCTGAACCCGAGGAGCTACGAAATCACCGGCCTCACCGGCGGGGCCTTGCAGGAGGTCGAACTCCGCGTCCAGAACGCCAACGGCTGGAGCAACTGGTTCCCCACCACCGGCCGCCCCAACAACTAGGGCCTGTTCACGTTCGCTGGCGGGCATCGTAGATGACGGCGAGGAAGAGGGCGTCCAGCTTGTCGTAGCGGGTGGCGATGCGCCGGAAGCGCTTGAGCCGGCAGAAGAAGCGCTCCCCCTCGTTGCGGCGGTCGCGCATCAGGGCGATCTGCCGCCACATTGGGGAGAGCGATGCGTCACTCATGGCTGCGAGTATACGGGCCCTCGCGCCGGGGCCCCGGCGACTGGTGTAGCCTCCGCGCGGAGGCGCCCAGGATGGACTCCCAGATCCCCGACATCATGCCCCTGATCGCCGATGCCCCCTGGCGCGAGGCGGTGACCTACCGCGAGACCTGGCCGCACGAGTACGTCGTGATCAAGAAGGACGGCCAGCAGGCGTTGCTCGACGCGTTCTGCGCGCGGATCGCGGCGGGCGAGGGCGTCGAGTGCCGCTTCTTCCACCAGACCCGGCCCTACCTCTTCCTGGGCGGCTACAAGTACTGGACGATGACCGACTGCGCCGACATCGACGTCGAGGTCGAGGACGACGTGCTCAACCGCGCGCCGCTCTACCGCGACCGCCGCGACTTCGTCATCCGGCCGGGGGACAGCGGGATGCGAGAGGATGCGCCGTCATGACCGAGTCCGAGGAAGGCGTCGAACAACTGGACGTCCGCACGAAGTGGCCGCACGAGGCGCTCGACTTCACGCCCTGGCTGGCGGAGCAGGAGCACCTCGACCTCCTTGGGGCGGAGTTGGGCCTGTCGCTGGAGTGCGCCCAAACGGAGGTGCAGGTCGGCTCGATGTACCTCGACATCCTGGCGAAGGAACGCGATACCGGCGCGCTGGTCGCCATCGAGAACCAACTTGAGGAGAGCGACCTCGGCCATCTCGGCCAGTTGCTCACCTACGCCACCGGCCTGGACGCGCGGGTCGCGATCTGGGTTGCGCCCGCGTTCTACCACGAGTACGCGCAGGCCCTGCATAGGCTCAACCAGTGGACCCGCGACGACGTCCGCTTCTACGGCGTCAAGGTCGAGGTCGTGCGCAAGGACGGCGGCGAGCCCGAGGCCCGCTTCCGCACGGTCGTGTACCCCGGCGAGTGGCATCTGGACCGCACGCTGCCTCAGGGGGCAACATCCGCGGCCGCTCAGCAGCACGACGACTTCTTCCGGCCGCTGATCACGGATCTGAGGCGGGCGCGCTTCGCCGACCGTGCAACCCTGTACACCGGCTACGCTGGCCGAATCTTCCCCTCCGGATACAACGGCATCGGCTACGCGGTGTCCTTCTGGAAGGACGGCGCTTGGGTGACCCTGAACATCAGCATGGACGATAACGACGAGACCAAGCGCATCTTCGACGCCTTGCACACGGATCGGGAGGACATCGAATCGCGCGTCGCCGACGCCGAGTGGGAGTGGGATCGGAACGACCGGTTCACTTTCTCGTCCATCAGCGTCTGGAAGCAAGGCACCATCGGCGATGCGCCCGAGGAGCTACAGCGGACCCGGGCCTGGATGCTCGACCTGCTCCCCAAGTTCCGCGATGTCTTCGACCCCCGCGTCAAGCAGATCCTCGAGGAGGCGTCACCCGCCCGCGACGGCTGATCCGGCGCTGGTCCCTCCGGAAGGGACCGCGCGCGATGACCGTGCCGGGGACCTGCTCCGGCAGGACGCAGATCTCAATCACTCTCAAGGAACTCCAGCGGGCCTTCCAGGTCCCGCAGGACGCCCCCGACCTCGAAGATGCCGTACTGCTTCCGGAAGCTCTCCCAGACGCCGGCCTCCTGGAGCGCCTCAACGAGTTCCTTGGGGGACATCGCCGCGATCTTCCCGCGCTCGTAAAACGCGGCCGCTCCCACCACGTTCTGCCGGGCGTTGATCAGCACGGCGCGGGCATGGCTGACGAAGGCGGTTTGAGTGGTCATGGTCGTTCTCCCTGTGGTGGGTGGTCGGTCACGACTCGATTCGCCGCGTTCTGCGCGCGGGTCACTGGCGGATACGGACCCGCGAGTCCTCCACGATCCAGAGCTGACCGTGGGGGGAGGAGGTCGCCAGTCTGGCGATCAGACCGGCGGCCACCGCCAGCACGGCATCGCGATCTGCGCTGGGCAGCCGGAACACGATGATGCCGGCATGCTCTCCGGGCGGGTACGCCCGGATGTCCGAGAAATCCAGGTCCTGCGTCACGAGCACGCGTTCCTCGCCAATGCAGACCGTAGCGATCTCAGCATCGGGCGCACCGCCCAATCCTTCGTCGCCCACCGCCGCGGCGTCATGACCGGACTCAATGAATAGGCGTTTCAGTTGAATCGGGAGATTCTCGTCGAGCTTGACTCGCATGGACCGTGCCTAGGCGCCCAACGACGCAGTCCGCTCTCGGGCCAACTCCGCCGCGTATTGCAGGGCTGCGCGCACCGCAGCGGCGGAGACGGACGGATAGCTCTCCGCGATCTCCGCGCTCGTCAATCCCGCAGCCAGATTGTCGAGGATGACGGTCACCGGGACGCGGGTACCGGCGATACGGGCTTGGCCATGGCAGACCTGCGGGTCGACGGTGATGTACTCACGCCAGTCCATGGGTGCGTCCGCCTCCAATCGCTCGTCCATAGTCCTGTCGCGTCGCTCCGGCTGTCAACAGTCGTTGGGGCGCCGATCGGACCGTGCGTTTCCGCCGGTCGATCCCCGATGGAGAGGGGTCAGGGGGTGAGGGCCGACAACTCCCCCACGACGTCCGCCAGCCCGACCTCCCGCTGCTCGCTGCCCGAGAGGTCGCGTAGCTGCACGACGCCGGCCGCCAGCTCCCGCTCGCCCAGGATCAGCGCCACGCGCGCGCCGCTGCGATTGGCGTGGCGCAGCTGCGCCTTCAGCGACCGCCCCCCGAAGGCCATCGTCGCGCTGACGCCCGACGCCCGCAACTCCGCCGCCAGCGCCGTCGCGCGCGGGCCCGTCGCGGGCCCCAGCGCCAGAACCAGCGCCGCCGGCCCCGGCGCATCGTCGGGCGCGAGGCCCTGCGACCGCAGGTCGTTGGCCATCCGCTCGATGCCCATGCCGAAGCCGATGCCCGGCGTGGGCTTGCCGCCGATCGCCTCGATCAGGCCGTCGTAGCGGCCGCCCGCCAGCAGCGTCACCTGCGACCCCGCCCGCGCCGGCACGATCTCGAACACCGTGTGCGTGTAGTAGTCGAGGCCCCGCACCAGCCGCGGCTCGCGCCGCACGGGGATGCCCAGCGCCGAGAGATGCGCCAGCACCGCCTCGGCGAAGTCGCGCGACTCCGGCCGCAGGTGCTCCGCGATCGACGGCGCGCCCGCCTGGAACGGGCGGCAGCCCTCCTGCTTGCAGTCGAGCAACCGCAGCGGCGCGCGCTCGAAGCGGCCACGGCAGTCGCCGCACATCGCATCGAGGTGGGGCGCGAAGTGCGCCCGCAGCAGCGGCACGTAAGCGCGCCGGTCCTCGCCGTCGCCGATGCTGTTGAACAGCAGCGTCAGATCGCGCAGGCCCAGCTCCTGCGTGATCCGCCAGCCCACCGCGATCACCTCCGCGTCGAGCGCCGGGTCGCGGACGCCGATCGCCTCGAGCCCGAACTGCGTGTGTTGGCGGTAGCGCCCCGCCTGGGGCCGCTCGTAGCGGAAGATGGGCAGCACGTAGAACAGCTTCACCGGCTGCGGCGCGTTCGCCATGCCGTGCTCGACGTAGGCCCGGCAGACCGACGCCGTCCCCTCGGGCCGCAGCGCCAGCCGCTCGCCGCCGCGGTCCTCGAAGATGTACATCTCCTTCTCGACGATGTCGGTGCCGTCGCCCACCCCGCGCACGAACAGATCCGCCTGCTCGAACGTGGGCGGCTCGAAGGCACGGTAGCCCGCCGCGGCCGCCGTCGCCCGCGCCAGCGACACAATCCGGTCGCGCGCCGGCGCATCGGCCGGCAGCACATCGTGCGTCCCCCGTGGCGCCCGAAACTGCATCGCGCTCCTCCCGGGCCCGGCGGCCCCATCCCATCCTACGAACGCCCGTCAGCCCGCGAAAGCGCCGCCGCCTCGGGGCGCCCCCTCCGGTCGCTCTCTCCATTGCTTCAGATGGAGAGGGGGTTAGGGGGTGAGGTCGCCCGCGAACGGGTTGAGCACCGCGACGCCCGTCGGCTTGAAGTGGCGCGTGTTGCCGGTCACCACCGTCAGGCCGTGTTCCAGCGCCGTCGCCGCGATCAGCAGGTCGGCCCCCTCGTGGCCCAGCGCGCCCGACAGTTGGCCCCAGCGGCGCGCCGTCGGCAGATCGACGCCCAGCACCCGATCGCCGTACCAGGCCAGCACCCGGTCGAGCCAGCCGGCCAGCGCCTCCGCGAAGGCCGGGTCGCGCCGCCGCTGCCGCACGATGCCGCGCTCGACCTCGCCCACCGTCACCACGCTCAGGTACAGGTCGGTCGTGCGTTGCGAGTCCAGCCAGCGGGCCACGGCGGGGTCGCGCTCGCGCCGGCGCAGCGCCGACAGCACGTCGGTATCCAGCAGGTACATCAGGGCGCCAGCGGCCGGGCCGGCAGCGGCAGCCGCTCGAACTCCCCGTTGTCCTGGGGGATGTCGAGCAGCAGTCGCGCGAGCGTCGGCGCGGCGGCGTGGTCGAGCCGGCGCAGGCGCTCGTACTCATCCACCGCCAGCACGACCACGGCCGGCCGGCCGCGGCGCGTCACCTGCTGCGGCACGCCCGCCAGCGCGCCTTCCACCACGGCGCTGAAGCGGTTCTTGGCGTCCTGCAACTGCCACTCGGCCATCACGACCTCCGGCCATCGAACAGGCTAGCTTGTCTGGCTAGATTGTAGCGCGTCGGTCGCCGCTCGCAAGCCGTAGCCCCGGGGTGGTACCATTCAAGCACCCCCCTATTCGCTTCGGCGGTAGGGTCGAGACCGCCCTCGTGGCGGTCTCTGTCTTTGTCGCGGGGTCGGCCCGCCGCGCGACCGCCTATCGTTGACGGAGGGAAGCCGGGCGCGGTACGATTGTGGCACCCTCCCTATTCGCTTCGCCGGTAGGGTCGAGACCGCCCTCGTGGCGGTCTCTGTCTTTGTGGTGAGGCCGCGCTTGATCACCAACGTCTACATCGACGGCTTCAACCTCTACTACCGTGCCCTCAAGGACGGCCCCTACCGCTGGCTCGACCTGCGAAGGCTGGTGGAGACGCTCTTCCCCGAGGATGACGTCCACAGGGTCTGCTACTTCACCGCCCGCCTCCGTGCCCGCCCCGGCAATCCCAGTCAACCTCGTCGTCAGCTGGTCTACCTGAGAGCCCTGGCAACGTTGCCCAGCGTCGAAATCCACTATGGATCCTTCCGGTCCGGGGTGAAGCGCCGCCCCTTGGCCGAGCCGGTTCCGGGCTTGCCCGCCCACGTGCTGATCCGGGACTCGGAGGAGAAGGGATCGGACGTCAACTTAGCCACCCGCCTGCTGGTGGACGGCTTCAGGGGGGAGTACGAGCAGGCCATCGTCGTCTCCAACGACGCCGACTTCGCTGGCGCCATGCGCTACGTGCGCGACGGTCTCGGTCTGCGCGCCACCCTGGTCAACCCCGACTCGGTGAATGCGAGCCCCCCGGAGTTGGCCGGCGCCGCCACCTACGTGAAGCGCCTCCGGAAGAGCCACCTGCGGCGCAGCCAGTTCCCGGACACGCTGCGGGACGAGGTAGGCGTCATCAAGAAGCCGCCCGGCTGGTGAGCCCTCGCCGACGTTGAGGCGCCGCCCCCGTCGGTCCCCCTCGCCATCGCTTCAGATGGAGAGGGGGTTAGGGGGTGAGGTCGCCCCCGGCGTGGTACCATTCGGGCACCCCCCTTATTCGCTTCGGCGGTAGGGTCGAGACCGCCCTCGTGGCGGTCTCTGTCTGTGTTGGGGCTGAGGTCCCCCGCCCCCTACACTCACCCCATGACCACCGACGTCAGCGACCGCCGCGCCGACCCCGTCCATCCCACCCTCGACGACTTGCGCGACGCCGCCGCCCGCTACCTCGGCCCCGCCGACATCGCCGACCTCGAGCGCGCCTACGACTTCGCCGATCGCGCCCACGAGGGCCATCTGCGCGCCTCGGGCGCCCCCTACATCGAGCATCCGCTGGCCGCCGCGATCAGCTGCGCCGACCTCGAACTCAGCCTGCCCGTCCTGCAGGCCGCCCTGCTGCACGACGTCGTCGAGGATTGCGACGTCACCAGCGAGCAGATCGCCGGCGACTACGGCGACGAGGTGGCGGCCCTGGTCGACGGCGTCACCAAGCTCGGCTCGCTCGCCTTCCCCACCCCCGCCGCCGGCGTGCGCGACGACCAGGTCCAGGCCGAGAACCTGCGCCGCATGTTCATCGCCATGGCCAACGACACCCGCGTCGTGATCGTCAAGCTGGCCGACCGCCTGCACAACATGCGCACCCTCGACGCGCTGCCGCCCGCGAAGCAGCAGCGCATCGCCCGCGAGACGATGGAGATCTACGCGCCGCTCGCCGCGCGGCTCGGCATCTGGCAGTTCAAGTGGCAGCTCGAGGACCTCGCCTTCCGCTACCAGGCGCCCGACGACTACCACCGCATCGCGACGCAGGTCGCCGCCCGCCGCGCCACCCGCGAGCGCTACCTGTCGCAACTCCAGCGCAAGCTCGAAACCGCCCTGCAGGACAACGGTGTGCACGCCCACGTTGGTGGGCGCGTCAAGCACATCTACTCGATCCACCAGAAGATCCAGAAGTACGCTGCCGTCGGCAAGAGCTTCAGCGAGATCTACGACCTGCTCGCCGTGCGCGTGCTCGTCGACCGGCTCGACGAGTGCTACAAGGTGCTGGGCGTCGTGCATAGCCTTTGGCGGCCCATCCCCGGCGAGTTCGACGACTACATCGGCAACCCCAAGCCCAGCGGCTACCAGTCGCTGCACACCACCGTCTACTGGACGGCCACCCGCCCGCTGGAGATCCAGATCCGCACCCGCGACATGGACGCCGAAGCCGAGTTCGGCGTCGCCGCGCACTGGCGCTACAAGCAGGGGGACCCCGCCCGCGCCGCCACCCCCGGCCGCCTCGACCCCGCCGATCGCCGCGACGCCGAGCGCCTCGCCTGGCTGCGCCAACTGGTCGACTGGCAGGGCGACCTGCCCGGCGCGCAGGAGTACGTCGAGACGATTAAGAGCGACGTCTTCCAGGATCAGGTCTTCGTCTACACGCCCAAGGGCGAGCTGAAGGACATGCCCGCCGGCAGCACGCCGCTCGACCTCGCCTTCCGCATCCACACCGAGCTCGGCTACGCCTGCGTGGGCGCCAAGGTCAACGGCCGCCTCGTCGCCCTCACGACCCCGCTCAGCAACGGCGACGTCGTGGAGATCGTGACCAGCCGCAACTCGCGCGGGCCCAGCCGCGACTGGCTCAACCCCGCCCTCGGCTACCTCAAGACCAACCACGCCCGCACCAAGGTGCGGCAGTGGTTCCGCAAGCGGCAGCGCACCGAGAACCTGGCCCGCGGGCGCGAGGAGTTGGAGAAGGAGCTGCGCCGCCTGCACCTCAAGCTCTCCGACGCCGAGGCCGCCCTGCTCGAACTGACCGGCCAGCGCAGCCTCGACGACGTGCTCATCGCCATCGGCGCCGGCGAGAGCACCGCCCACGGGCTCGCCCTGCGCCTCGCGGTGCCGGCCAGCGCGCCCCCGCCCGTCGAGCCCGTCGCGCTGCAGCGGCCCAGCGCCCCCCAGGACGGCGCGACCGGCGTGCACGTCTTCGGCTCGTCGCGCGTCATGACCCGCTTCGCCGCCTGCTGCGGCCCCCTGCCCGGCGACCCGATCACGGGCTACGTCACGCGCAGCCGCGGCGTCACCGTGCACCGCTCCGACTGCCACAACGTCCTGCACACCGACGAGACCGAGCGCCTCGTCGACGTGCAGTGGGGCAGCGTGCCCGGCACCCGCTACTCGGCCCAGGTCCGCATCGAGGGCTGGGACCGCGTCGGCTTCATCCGCGACATCTCCAGCGTCTTCGCCGACGAGGACATCAACATCGTGGGGCTTACGACGAAGGAGGCGGGCGGCCGCGTGATCGTCTCGCTCACCATCGAGACCGACGGCCACGCCCAACTCCAGCGCGTGATGCACAAGATCGACGCCATCCGCGGCGTCCTCGGCGTCGAGCGGGAGCGGTAGTCGCGGCGCGGCGCATCCCTGTCCCGAAAAAAGAACGAGACGGGCCGGAGCCCGTCTCGCAACGCGGTGCATATTGCCTCGAAAGGCTCAGCTTGTTGTTGGTTCGCATCCAGAGATGCAACCAGCCATTCCCTTCCAAGTAGGGTAGAGTCCCGCTCCTGCGCGTGTCAAAGCCGTCTCCACGAGCGAGACAGGCGGCGAGAGGATCACCCAGATGTTGCGCTTGGGCCTGGACCTGGGGACGAACAGCATCGGCTGGGCGCTGTACCGGCTGGACGCAGACGGCGAACCGGAAGCGTTGGTCGACGGCGGCGTACTCATCCACCCGGACGGCCGCGACCCGCAGAGCCGCGCGTCCAACGCCGCGGAGCGGCGCGAGAAGCGCGGTATGCGCCGGAACCGTGATCGGACGCTGCGCCGGCGTCGGCGTGTGGCCCGGCTCTTGCGCAGGCACGGCCTGCTGCCCACGGCGGCCGACGAGCGCGCCCGCGTGCGCGACCTCGATCCGCTGCGCCTCCGTGCCGAATCGCTCGATCGCGCGCTCGTGCCGTACGAGTTGGGGCGTGCGCTCCTCGCGTTCACCGACCGCCGCGGCTTCAAGAGCAACCGTCAGGCCGACGGCGGCGAGGACGGCGCGATCCGCAAGGACACCGGCGAACTCCGGCGGCGCATGGCCCAGGCCGGCGCCCGCACGCTCGGCGAGTACCTCTGGGGCCGCCGCTCGCGCGGCAAAACGATCCGCGCCCGTCTTGGGAACGGCCTGTATCCAGACCGCGCGATGATCGAACTCGAACTCGGCAAGATCCGCGACGCGCAGGCGCCACACCACCGGAGAATTGCCGAGGACGACTGGGACGAGATCACCGGCGCGGTCACGTTCCAGCGGAAGCTGCGGCCCGTCGAGCGCGGCCGCTGCACGCTGATGCCGGACCGGCCCCGTGCCTTTCGCGCATACCCGCTCTTCCAGCGGTTCCGCATCCGCTACGAGGTGCGGAACATCAAGGTCACCACGCCGGGCGAGAGGGAACGCGAACTCGACCACGACGAGCGGGAGTTGCTGGTCGCCGCGCTGCTGGGCAGCAAGGAGCGGAAGTTCGAGCAGATCGTCAAGTTGCTCGGACTGCCCGACGGCACGCGCGTCAACCTGCGCACGGTCGCGCGCGACAAGATCGACGGTGACCAGACCGGGGCTGTGCTGCGCGCGAAGAAGTGCTTCGGCAAGGCGGGCTGGTCGAAGCTGAGTCTGGAACGCCAGCAGGAGATCGTGGAGCGGCTGATTGAGGACGAAGACGCCGGCGCGCTCGAAGACTGGCTGCAGGACGAATTCGGACTCAGCGAGGCTGCGGCCGAGGCCGTCGCGGGGGCGCGGCTACCGCAGGGGACCGGCCATCTGTCGAAGGCGGCGATCGAGCGACTGCTGCCCCACATGCGGCGGGGATTGCGCTACGACGAGGCCGTGCAGGCGGCGGGACTCGGACATCACTCGGACCTCCACGGCGACGGCGGCATGGATCGCTTGCCGTACTACGGCGCGGTCCTGGAGCGCCACGTCATCCCCGGACGCCCCGGCGGCCGCAACGATGCCGAGCGCCACGGTCGCGTCGCCAACCCCACCGTGCACATCGCGCTCGGCCAGGTTCGTCGCCTCTTCAACACCATCGCCGATCGCTATGGGAAGCCCGGCGAGGTCGTCGTGGAACTGGCGCGAGCACTGAAGCAGAACGAGGAACAGCGCTGGGATTCCCAACGCCGGCAGCGCGACAACCGCGACCGCAACGACCACCTCCGGGAACTGGCCGACAAGGCGGGCCATCCCGACCCCTCCCCCGCCGACATGCGCAAGCTGCGCCTATGGGAGGAGCAGGGTCCGGCGAACGCGCGGGTTTGCCCGTTCACCGGCGCACCGCTCTCGATCGGGCGGGTGCTCTCCGACGCCACGGAGGTCGAGCACCTCCTGCCGTTCAGCCGCAGCCTCGACAACAGCATGAACAACTGCGTGCTCGCGATGCGGGCCGCGAACCGCGAGAAGGGCAACCGATCCCCCTTCGAGGCCTGGGGCCACGACCGCGCTCGCTACGACGCCATCCTGGAACGAGCGCACCTGCTGCCGCCCGCCAAGCAGTGGCGCTTCGCGGAGGACGCGATGGAGCGCTGGGAAAGCAGCCGTGACTTCCTCGATCGGCAGATGAACGAGAACAGCTACCTCTCGCGCCTCGTCCGTGAGTACCTGGAAGCCGCGGTCGATCCCAAGCGCATCTGGGTGACGCCCGGCCGGATGACGGCGTTGCTGCGGCGCGGCTGGGGCCTGAACAGCATCCTCTCCGGCGTCAACGACTGGAAGAACCGCGACGATCATCGCCACCACCTGGTCGATGCGGCGGTCATCGGCATGACGTCCCGCTCGTTGCTGCAGAAGGTCGCCACCGCCAGCGGGCGTGGCGAGGATCCCGCCGCACGCATCATCAAAGCGGTCGAGCCGCCCTGGGAGGGCTTCCGGCAGGACGTAGAGTCGGTGGTCGATCGCTGCGTCGTGCGTCACCGGCCCGACCACTTCCGCCCGTCCGACGGCGGCACCAGCGGCAGCTTCCACAACGAGACCGCCTACGTCATCGTTGCCGGCCCCGACGAACAGGGCATGATGACGCTCGTCGAAACCAAGCCGCTGGACGCGCTGGATTCCAAGAAGCTCAGCACGATTCGCGACGCGGCGCTACGGCATTGGCTCCAGACGCTGTGGAAGCGCGTCGAGGCGGAGGGCGCCGGCGAGAGCGCCAAGGTCCAGTGGGGCCGCTTCACTGAGCGGGCGCGGAAGGAGCATGGAGTCCGCCGCGTCCGTGTGCTGTCAGTGGCGGGCCAGGACAGCCTCGCCTTGATCCGCGACGACGCGGGCCGCGTGTACAAGGCGTACAAGACAGATGGCAACGCCTACATGGATGTCTGGCTGCTACCCAGCGGCAAGACGGTTGGTGAGACCATCAACCGCTTCGATGCGCATAACAGAGCCAACTACTTTGATGCGGAGCGGCGGAACTATCGTTCGAAGGTCAAAGCCGATCACCCGCGGGCCAAGAAGCTGATGCGCCTGCACCGGGATGACATGGTGGCTATCGGCAAAGGGGTCGAGTTGCGCATCCTGCGCGTCAAGGAGTTGTCTGGCCAGAAGATCATCCTGGTGGAGCACCAGCAAGCAGGCGAAGCCAAGGAGATGAGGCTTGTCAACATGCGGGCGACCCGCGTACTCAAGGAGGGCTTGCGCAAGGTTACCGTGGACGTCACGGGCCGCGTGCAGGACGGCGGACCCTTCGGTCCCGACGGCCGTGGCAGGGGCTGAGCAATGGAGCGTCGCGTGCTCGCCGGCTTCAAAATGGCGCGGTTTAGCCGCTTAGGGAATGGCCGGCAACCAAAACCACTGCACATCGTACACGCAGACGCACCGCAGTTTAGCCGGTAAGGGAATGGCCGGCAACCAAAACAGATAGCCCCCCGCCACTCCCTACCCCTACCACAGCCGGGCACCTCCGATCGCCGCCCGCCCGACCGGGGCGCCCGGCCAGAATTCCTCATGCAGTGTGGTCGGATCGCGGTCGACGAGGAGCCACGCCGTCCCCCGCGGCAGCGCATCCCGACCGACGGCTCTACCATCCGACCATGCTTGCCAGCGTCAACGGCTGCGCCGTCGTCGGGCTCAGCGGCGAGATCGTCACCGTCGAGGTCGACCTCACCCGCGGGCTGCCCGCCATCCACATCGTCGGTCTGCCCGACGCCGCCGTCTCGGAGGCGCGCGAGCGCGTCCGCGCCGCCCTGCGCAACGCCGGCGCGCGCCTGCCCACCGGCCGCATCATCGTCAACCTCGCCCCCGCCGACCTGCGCAAGGAGGGCACGGCCTACGACCTGCCCATCGCCGTCGGCATCCTCGTCGCCTCGGGCCAGATCCCCGATGAGTTCGCCCGCGGCGCCGTGTTCAT
This sequence comes from Dehalococcoidia bacterium, assembly GCA_965209205.1. Lineage (GTDB taxonomy): Bacteria > Chloroflexota > Dehalococcoidia > Bin125 > Bin125 > TK10-74A. Next base: position 660,749 of record CBDBQC010000004.1, on the reverse strand, counting down.
CGGCGAGCTCGCGCTCAACGGCGACCTGCGCCACGTGCCCGGCGTGCTGCCCGTCGCGACCTCCCTGCGCGACGGCGACCGCCGCCGCCTCGTCCTGCCCGAGACCGATGCGCCCGAGGCCGCCCTGATCGACGGTGTCGAGGTGCTCGGCTTCCCCACCCTCGCGGCGCTGATGGAGACCGCGAGCGGCGACGCCCCGCTGCCCCCGCCGCCCCCCGCCGACGACCCCGCCCGCGAGGCCGGGCGCCACGTGAGCCCGGCCCCCGTCGACTTCGCCGACGTGCGCGGCCAGGAACACGTCAAGCGCGCCCTCGAGGTCGCCGCGGCGGGCGGGCACAACCTGCTCATGTCGGGCCCGCCGGGCGCGGGCAAGACGCTGCTCGCCCGCGCCGTGCCGGGCGTGCTGCCCGCCCTCACCCGCGACGAGGCCCTCAGCGTCACGGCCGTCTACAGCGTGGGTGGCATGCTGCCCGAGGGCGTCAGCCTCGTCCGCGAGCGCCCCTTCCGCTCGCCGCACCACACCATCTCCAACGCCGGCCTCGTCGGCGGCGGCCGCAAGCCGCGCCCGGGCGAGATTAGCCTCGCGCACCACGGCGTCCTCTTCCTCGACGAACTGCCCGAGTTCAACGTCGCCGCGCTCGAGTCGCTGCGCCAGCCGCTCGAGGACCGCGTCGTCACCATCGCCCGCGTGCACGGCGCCGTCACCTACCCGGCCAACTTCATGCTCGTCGCCGCCATGAACCCCTGCCCCTGCGGCAACTACGGCGACCCCGTCGCCGCCTGCACCTGCCCCGAGGGCGCCGTCCTGCGCTACCAGCGCCGCATCTCCGGCCCGCTGCTCGACCGCATCGACCTGTTCGCCGAAGTCCCCCGCGTCGACTACGACAAGCTCGTCGCGCTCGCCGACCCCGAGCCGTCGAGCGCCGTCCGCGACCGCATCGCCCGCGCCCGGGAGCGCCAGCTCGCCCGCGACGACGGCCGGGCTCGCGCGCCGCACGCGCCGGCGCCCACCAACGCCGCCCTCAGCCCCCGCCAGGTCCGCGAGCGCTGCCAAGAGCAGCTCACCGCCGAGGCCGGCGCCCTGATCAAGATGGCGATGGCGCAGCTCAGTCTATCGGCCCGCTCCTTCAACCGCGTCCTCAAGGTCGCCCGCACCGTCGCCGACCTCGCCGCTTCGGACCCCATCGACGCGGCCCACGTCGCGGAGGCGATCCAGTACCGCCGTCGCGGGTCGGGGGGGTGAGGCCGGGCCCCTGACCTAACTCACCGAACGCTCAGCGATCACCGCGAGGAGATGCTGCAGGACTTGCGCGACCACGTGGTCGATGTCGGGCCCTTGTGCGTCTAGCTGTGTGTAGGCGATGCGAGCATCCAACCCCGAGACTGGCGTGTTGTTAATCGACACTGATCGCGACAGAGACTCGCTCCCCAGCGCCCACGAGAGGGACACCGTCATGGCGAAGTCGCTGCCGCCTCGTCCCGTGTACCCGCTGAACTGATACTTGCGCGTCAGTTCGACAGGCCGATCATGTCTCAACTTGAAGCCTCTGCCGATGATGTAGTCCTTCTTCGTTGCGTCCCAGCCCTCAGGGTCCAGCACGCTGATGCCTTGTACGCCCGACGGGCCACACTTGGCATGGCCCAGCTTGGCAAAGTGGTGGAAGAGCGCCTCGCCGAACGCTTGGCATCGCGCGTCCAGCAGTTCCAGGGTTGGCCGGATGTGCGTGAGGTAGGCGGCATCCAGCGTCTCGATGTCGGAATCGCCCGGTGCCGGCCCTCTCCGCTCACTCACGAAGTTCGCGACCTCCTGGTCGACCTCGAATCGCTCAAGCACGCCGGCGAAGTCCGTGAGCGGCACGACCTCGTAGTCGCTCCGTGCCTGACGCGCCGTTCCGCCGTAGACGACGGTCTTCGCGGACACGGCCGGCACCAGCTCGGCGACGCGATTGAGCGAAGTGAAGTAGTCGGAGGCCACGGTGGCGCCGGACTTCGCCTCGATCGCGTTGATCCCGTGGCCGGTCTCGTAGACGAGGTCGCACTCCAGCCCCGTCAAGTCCCGGAAGAAGGAGAGGTTGGGCTGCTCGCCACGGTTGAAGCGATGCTTGAGCGCTTCCGTGATGACCACGTTCTCGAAGAGCGCTCCGCGGAGCGGATGCGTCGCGACCTGCTGGGGGCTCTCAATGCCCAGCAGGTAGCTGGCCAGCCCGACGTCGTGGAAGTAGAGCTTGGGCGACCTGACCAGCCGCTTGCGGATGTTGGCGTGAAAGGGCGGCAGTTGGAAGGCGATGTAGCTGCGCTCAAGAATCGTGAGCCACTCGCGCGCGGTCGTGTGCGATACGCCGGCATCCGACCCCAGCGAGCTCAGGTTGACCAGTTGGCCCAGCCTCCCCGCGCAGAGGCGCACGAAGACCCGGAAGGCCGAGAGGTTGCGGATGCCGCCCAGCCGGCGCACGTCGCGCTCGACGTAGGTCTCGAAGTAGTCGCGGAGCGCCTGCCGCGGGTTCAGGCCCTGGTCGAGAATCCGCGGATAGAACCCGGAGTAGATCAGGTCGTCGATCGCATCGCTGGGATCGGCGCGCCGCCGCTCCCGGAGCGACAACGGCAGAAGGCGGAGCAGGGCCGTGCGTCCGGCGAGCGACTGACCGATGGCCTCGGAGAGCGGGAATTGCTCGCTCCCGGTGAGCACGAACAGGCCGTTCCGGCGTCGTTCATCGGCGAGCACCTGCAGGTAGGAGAGGAGGCCCGGGACGTATTGCACCTCGTCGATGATGGCGCCGTCGCCCAACCGTGCGAGGAATCCCCGCGGGTCGGACTCCGCGAAGTCCCGCTCGTCCGGTGCTTCCAGATTGACGTACTGGAGGCTGGGGAAGGCGGCGCGGCACAGAGTGGTCTTGCCGGACTGCCGCGGTCCGGTCACGGTTACGAAGGGGTATTGCTCGAACAGCGCTTTGAGCCGCCCGGTGATCTCGCGCTCGATCATGGCCCCACCGTACGGCGTGCATGATCAGATTGCAAGTACTACCTTCAAATTGTTCACCTGCTGACGTCTGCCTGACGGACGGCCCCGCCCGCCGGCGGGCCGCCCCTGCTACGATCGACCCGGCCCGCCCCCGTAGCTCAGCGGATAGAGCACTGGTCTCCGGAACCAGAGGCGGAGGTTCGACTCCTCTCGGGGGTACCACCCCTTGATCGGCAGGCCTATTCTGGAGGCGCAATGGCACTCACGTTCGACACAGGGAAAGCCGTGCAGCGACTCCGTGTCCCGCTCGGGGGCCAGGAGGCGGCGGAGGCCGTCGTCGACGCAATCGCCGAGGGGCAACAGGAGTTGGTGACGACGAGTGCGTTGGCAATGCAGCTTGCTCTCCTGGAGAAGCGGCTGGAGAACCGGATGCTGAGGCTGGTGCTCCTGCAGACCGGCCTCTTCATCGGCGCCGTCGCCGCGATTGAGGTGTTCGTCACGAGGTAGCCGGGCGGGCATACTGGCGCCATGCCGCGACGAATCGCCATTGTCGGTGGAGGGATCTCGGGGCTGGGCGCCGCCTGGGCGCTGCACCAGCACCCCGACCGCTTCGACTTCCGCCTGTTCGAGGCCCGCTCCGAGGTCGGCGGCAACGCGATCACCGCCGACATGCCCCAGGACGACGGCACGTCGATCCCCTTCGATATCGCCGTCACCGCCTGCATCCCGTCGATCTACCACCACTTCGTGCTGCTGCTGGAGCGCTTCGGCATCGAGCTGTTCGAGACCCGGTTCAGCTACAGCGTGCGCTACCAGGGCCAGGTCTACGCCCACGACTTCGATTCGGAGATCCGGGAGCAGCTGCGGGACGAGATCGCGCGGTTCCAGCGGCTGCTGCGCTGGCTGCACTGGTTCGGCGGGCTGACCCGATCGCAGTCGAAGCTGCTCAACGCCCTCAACCCGTTCAACTACATCAGCATGGGCATGGTGCTGACCCTGGGCGGCTTCTCCGACGACTTCCGCTACAAGGTGCTCAAGCCGATGTTCGTCAACTTCGTGCTGGCGACGACGGTCTTCGACATGCCGGCGGCGCTGTTCTCGCGCTACCTCGAGTTCTTCGACATCGAGAAGGCGACGCCCATGCAGACCTGGGACCAGGGCACGCGGCGCATCTATGAGCACCTGACGGCGGACTTCCGCGACAAGATCTACCTGGGCCGGCCCGTGCGCAAGGTGTACCGGCGGGCATCGGGCGTGGAGATCGAGGACGAGGACGGGGTGCGGGAGGCGTTCGACGAGGTGATCTTCGCCAGCAACGCCAACCAGACGCTGATGCTGCTCGACAAGCCCACGCTGCTGGAGCGCTACATCCTCTCCTCGGTGCGCTACGAGAGCGAGCTCCACAACCATGCGGTCGTCCACTCCGACGCCTCGGTGCTGCCCGACAACGCCGTCAAGCCGCTGACGACCCGCACGAACCACATCGAGCAGTACGGCGCCCGGCCGGACAACTACGAGATCACCTACATCATGCACAACCAGCAGCCCTGGGCGCACGGCTCCGACAAGCCCTGCCTGGTGACCTATAACCCGATCAGCCCCATCGACGAATCGAAGATCGTGCGGCGGGGGTGGTTCCAGCACATCGTCCACGACGTGCGCCACGTGACCCTGCTCGTGCCCCTGTTCCGCTTCATCCAGGGCCGGCGGCGGACCTGGCACTGCGGGGCGCACACGCTGGTCAACAGCCAGGAGACCTGCTTCGTGACGGGGCTGGCGACGGCCCGGCAGATGGGCGCCGACTACCCCTTCGACGACCCCGCGGCGCGGCGGTCGTTCAACTACTACGGCAGCATCATGTACGGCTCGGGGTTCCGGAAGGCGTAGCGCCGCCGTTGGCCGCCGGGTCGGCGTAGAACTGGGCGCAGTAGGCCCGGAAGCTCATGATCTCGCCGTCGGAGCGGCAGAGGCGCGGGCGCGGCCGATAGTGCTTGCGGCTCCAGATGACCACGTCCTGCAGCACGTCCTGCCGCTGCTGGGCCACCATGAACTTGTTCATCAGCGGGGCGCGCAGCCGCCGCGGCAGGAACCCCAGGCCCACGACACGCCGCTTGGGGCCGCGGATCTCCCGCACCTGCGAGACCAGCGACAGGTCGATGCGGGTGCCGTCGACGGGCGTCGCCAGGATCCAGAGGCGCATGTCCATGCCGATCGAGCGCTCGCGGATGTCCACGAACGAGTAGCCCAGCCCGTAGACCCAGGTGTGGGCGACCACGTCGAAGGTGAGGCTCGCCGGGCCGGCGAGCTTCCGGGTTCTGCGGAAGCCGAAGCGACTCTGGAGGCAGGCGCCGTCGACCAGCACCGGGTCGGCCTGGGTCACGTTGCCGTAGCCGTGGACGTAGCGCAGGTGGGCCAGGTCGACCGAGTTCTCCGTCGTCTCCTGGGGATGGCCGGCGAAGCGCAGGGTGCGGATCTCCTGCCCGCCCCAGGACGGGTCGTCGGATGGGCCGCCGTGCAGACGCCACTGCGGCTCCCGGTCGCCGATGCCCCACCAGGCGAAGATGAGGCCGCAGATCTCCCGCGTCTCGAAGACGCGCAGCCGGGCCGACCGGGGCGCGGGGGCGAACGGCGTGGCGACGCACTGGCCGGTCGCGTCGAATTCGAAGCCGTGGAAGGGGCAGACGAGGCGGCCGTCGCCGATGCGTCCCCCCGCGGCGGGCCCGAGGTCGGAGCCCAGGTGCGGGCAGACGGCCTCGGCGACGCAGGCGCGCCCCTCGTCGTCGCACCAGGCGACGATGTTCTCGCCCATCCAGGTCTTCTGGATGAGCGTGGCCTTGCGCAGCGCCGCGCGGCTCGCGACGAAGTACCAGCCTTCGGGGAACGGGGGTGGTGATGGGAGCGTCTCAGGCTCCGCGCGTGCGGTCGGCATCGGTCGGCCCCCTTCCCGAGTGAGTTACACTGTACCCGGCCACACCGCGTCCCGACGAAGCGGGCGCGGGGCCGACCGAGGGAGGGCATGGCGATGACGCTCGCAACGGCAGACGTCGCGACCCAACAGCTGAGCTTGCCCGAAGAGCTGCTGCTGATGCTGCTCAACGAGGAGAGCGGCTACTTCCACCAGGTCCCGGGCTGGGCGCTGAACTGCGCCGTCGTCGGCGCCGTCCTGGCGGAGTTGTCGCTGCTGCACCGCATCGACACCGACATGGACTCCCTGATCCCGCTCGACCGGACGCGCACGGGCGACCCGGCGCTGGACCCCATCCTGGGGGAGATCCACGACGAACCGGTGCAGCGCAACGCCCAGTATTGGATCGAACGGCTGGCGCCGCGCGCGGAGTCGATCATCGACTTGGCGCTGGCGCGGCTGGTCGACCTGCAGATCCTGGAGCACCACGACGGCGACTTCTGGACGCTGGCCCGGACGGTCTGGCAGATGGAAGCGTCCGGCAACGACCGCAGGAGCACGGCGGCGGAGTTCGTGCGGACCCGCATCCGCCGGGTGATCTTCAGCGACCGGATTCCGGAGGCGCGCGACGCGATCATCGTTGGCCTGATCAATACCTGCGATGTCTTCCGCTTCATGTTCACGCTCGATGAGGAGTCCGAGGAGCGGATCGAGGTTATCTGCCGGATGGACCTGATCGGCCGGGCCATCGCCGAGGCGGTTTCGCAGAACCTGGCCGGGCCGCTGCTGCGGCGTTCCTCGCTGCGCAAGGAGATCCCGACCGTCTCGCTGCGCCGGTTGCTGCGCAACCCCCACCTCCGCGACGGCAACGTCCCCGCGCTCTTCGCAAACCTTTCCGAGACGTATGGGCCGGTCTTTCGGATCAAGCCGCCGTTCATGGATCCGATGCTCGTTCTCGCCGGGCCCGAGACCAACCGCTGGGCGCACAAGCAGGGGCGCATGTACCTGCGCACCAAGGACTACCTCGCGGATTTCGAGAAGGTCTACCGCGCGAACGGCATCCTGCCCGCGCTCGACGGCGCCGATCACTTCCGCTTCCGCAAGTCGATGCAGTCCGCGTACTCCCGCGGGCGGCTGGAGGGGGTGCTGGACGATGTCTACCGGCACGCCCGGGAGCACATGGCGGAGTGGACGGTGGGCGAGGCGATCCCCGCGTCCAGCATGTGCCGGCGCTTGATCAACGCGCAACTCTCGCCGATCACGATCAGCGTGGATTCGCAGGACCTGATCGACGACCTGATCTCCTTCAAGACCCGCGCCCTCAGCACGCACGTGCTGCAGGTCATGCCGAAGTTCATGCTGAAGACGCCGGGGATGCGGCGCAAGGCGAAGAGCATCGACACGCTGCTGAACCGGGTCCAGGGAGGCCACACGGCCGCCCAGCGGGCCGGCTGTCCGCGTGATTGGGCGGATGACTTTCTCAGCCTGCACACCAGCGACCCGCAGTTCCTGCCCGAGTCGAACCTGCGCTTCGTCCTTTCGGCGCCGCTGATCGCCAGCGTCTACCTCGGCGACATGCTGAGCTTCGCGGTCTACGCCATGGCCTCGCAGCCGGAGCTCCACGAGCGCATCCGCGCCGAGGCCGACGCCCTGTTCGACAACGGCGATCCGGACGGCGACCGCCTCGGCCACGAGACGATCGACGTGACGCGCCGCTTCATCATGGAGTGCTTGCGCATGTACCCGATCGTGCCGATGTCGGTGCGCAACGTGATGAACGGCTGCATCGTCGAGGACCACGAGATCCCGGAGGGGTCGCGCATCTTCATCGCGCAGGCCGCGACCCACTACATGGAGCGCGTCTTCCCCGACCCGTACACGTTCGATATCGACCGCTATCTGCCCGGGCGCGACGAGCATCTCAGCCCCGGCTATGCGCCGTTCGGGCTGGGCACCCACACCTGCCTCGGCAACCGCTGGATGGAGTTGCACCTGGCCGTCAACGTGATGCTGCTCGCGCACCACTTCACGGTCGAGGTGTCGCCGGAGAACTACAAGCTCAAGATCAGCCCGTTCCCGTCGCTGCACCCGAGCAAGAAGCTGAAGTTCCGCATCGCCGCGCAGCGGCGTGAGCTACAGGTGTAGCGCGACGAGGCGCCGCCCGAGAGACCTGGGCCGATCGAGATCTAGAGGGGCTTGCGCGCCAGAAAGCAGTACAACGGCGTGAAGAGCCCGGTCCTGCCGCCCGCGACGTAGGCGTTGGCGGTCCGGTCCATCAGTGCGATGACCTCCGCGGAGCCCTTCGGGATGATGCCCAATACCGCCGCCAGCTGGGATGCGCCGCCGAGCGCCTTGCGGCCCAGCGGGGTCCTGCGCAGGGCGCCGCCCAGCGTGCCGCCGCGGGTCTCCATGGGCTGATACCACGGCGTGGCGGGACCGGTCTCCTCGACGGCCCGATCCTTCGCCTCGATGATCTGGAACCCTACCGATTCGAGGGCCCGGTTCACCTCACCCCCAGTCGCGATCTCGCTGAGCGCAATGCCCTGCATCAGATCCCGCTTGATGGCCCGGTGCCGATCGTCGTCGGGATCGAACTGATCCGTCATGCACATTTCCTGCCCCCAGAAGAGGGCTCCGGGCTTCAGCACGCGGTAGATCTCGGCGAACGCGCCGGCCTTGTCCGGCGCATGGCAGGTGGATTCGATCGCGTACCCCCGGTCGAACGTGCCGTCCGCGATGGCGCTCATGTCCATGAAGCTGCCGCTGAAGTAGTCGATCATGTGGTCGAGCTCCGCCTCGGCGCTCAACGTCTTCGCCTTCTCCAACTGGATCTGACTGTAGTTCACGCCGAGGACCCGGGCGCCGGTCTCCCGGACGACCCGGCGCATCGGGCCACCGACCCCGCAGCCGACATCGATCGCCGTCATGCCGTCGCGCAACTCCAGCTTCTCGATCATCAGTCGCTGGTGCCGGACCTGGGAATCCTCCAGGCTCTCGTGCGGCGATAGCGGCGCGAAGTGCAGGGATTCGCTCCAACCAAACACCATGAACTCGCTGCACAGGTCGTAGTACTCCCTGACGGTTTCGGGGTGGTCGTAGTCCGTCGGGCCGGCGCCCTCCGTGCGCGCGCGGTCCATCCATCCATCAAGGTGACGCACGCGACCGCGGACGTCCGAGCCGCGGTACGCGGCCCTCAGCCCCCGGGAGAGTTGGCGAAGTTGCATGAGCCGCTTTCTAGGACGAGCCCTGCTCCTGCTCGTGGCGGCGGTGCACGTCGTCGATCGCCACGTCGAGGTCGGTCCAGATGCGCTCCACCATCGAGCGCAGGCGCATGTTCTGGTAGGCGCCCCAGACCGTCATCGCCGGCGGTACCAGCAAGATGGAGACGATCAGCGAGTAGCCGATCGTGATCGCCGCCGTGATGCCGAACTGCTGCGACGCGAGCAGCGGCGAGGCCACCAACACGCCGAGCCCCAGCGCAGTCGTGAGCGCCGAGCCCAGCAGCGCCGATCCGGTCGTCGCGAGCGTGCGGATCGCCGCCTTCTCCGGGTTGCGCACCCGCGCGAATTCCTCCCGGTAGCGATGGATCACGTGAATCGTGTAGTCGACCCCGATGCCGATCGAGAGCGCCGTGATGATCGACGTGACCAGCGTGTACGGGATGCCCAGCAGCGCCATCGTGCCCAGCACGCAGATCAGCACGAGCACGATGGGCGCCACCGCGATGAACGCCAGCACCGGCTGGCGCAGCGTGAGCCAGAAGAAGATGGTGAGAATCCCCAGCGCCAGCCCGATCGTCGCGCTGATGGCCTCGGTCTGCCGGCTCGTGATCTCGTCGGTGACCGTGACCGACGTGATGCTCAGCGAGGTCGCCGTGATCGCGTCGTCGTCGCCGGCCCAGAGCGCGTCGATCTCGTCCTGGACCAGCTTCATGCCGGCGGGATCGTCGGTGAAGGCCGGGAACTGCAGCAGCATCGCGTCGATGCCGTCCGGGTTGTTGATCAGGCCGCGTGCGACGGCCGGGTCCAACTCTGCCAGCCTGTCGAGGAACTGCTGCATCAGCGCGGGATCGAGCCGCACCTCCGCGGAGGCCTCCCGGAAGAGCGACGCCAGCTCACGGTCGTAGTTGTCGCCGGGCACACCGCTGTCGTGCGTCCAGTCGCGGGCGAGCGACTCGTACGAGGCGTGCATCGGCCCCGCGGCCACGCGCGGTCGGCGCGCCTCGTCCGCGAAGGCCGCCTCGAGGTCGCGCAGGTTGAGCAGCGTGCGGGTCTCCGTCGCCTCGGCCTCGACGAGGACGCTGGCCATCTCCGTCGAGCCGCCGACGGCCGCGTCGAGCGTCTCCATGTCCGCCAGCACGGTCCCGCCGCGGGGCAGGACGTCGCGGATGCTGAATCCCGACTCAAGCCCCGTGGCCGCGAAGCCGAGCCCGATCGTCACCGCCAGCACGCCGCCGATGTAGGGCGCCGGCCGCCGCGTGACCGAGGCGCCCAGCACCTCGGCCAGCCGCCCGACGCCGGGCAGCGCGTTCGCGATCGGGCGCGGGGGCTGCAGCGTGCCGCGGGCCTCGCGCCGCCGGTCGATGATCGTGCGGCCGGCGGGCACCAGCGTCAGCATCACGATCAGGCTCAGCCCCACGCCCAGCCCCGCCACGATGCCGAAGTCGCCGATCACGCCGATCGGGGAGAACAGGTTGGCCAGCAGGCTCACGATCGTCGTCACGGCGGCCAGCGTCAGCGGGACGGTGACGGTGCGCAGGCCCGCCCGGACCGCCTCCAGCACCGGCCCGCCCCCGGCGCGCTGCTCGCGGTAGTGCGAGACGGCCTGGATCGCGTAGTCGACCGTGAGGCTGATCACGATGATCGGCACCATCACACTGAGCGAACTGGGCGGGCCGATCAGCCCCAGCCCGTCGGGCCCCAGCCATCCCTCCGCCCCGATTACCCAGATCAGCGCGACCAGTAGCCCCATCAGCGTCAGCAGCAGATCGGAGAGCGTGCGCAGGAAGAGCAGCAGCAGCGCCGCGATCAGCAGCAGCGCCAGCCCGATCAGCGGCGCCATCCCGCTCTCCGTGGCCTCGCGGTACTCATCCTCGACCACGATCGGCGACACGGTGCTCACGCGCAGCGCGCCCTCGTCCGCGATCGCCAGCGCGTTGATCCGCCGCTCGGCCGCCTGCACGCGCCCGTCGCCCGTGTCGCGCAGGCGGATGGTGGCGATCGCCACCGGCGTGCCGTCGCGGTCGGTGCCGGTCATCGCCGCGAGCGCCGCCGCGACCTCCGGCACGCCGCGGGCGCCGTCGATCTCGGCCTGCGTGACCGCGCCGAGATCGCCGACCTGGAGCGCGTCCTTGATCAGCCGCGAGGGCGCGACGACCGGATCGCCGTGCGCCAGGAAGTCCATCACCGCCGGGTCGTCGACCATGGCGTCGACGAGGCCGTCCATCTGGGCCAGCGCGCCGGGCGTGAACGCCTCGCCGCGGAAGAGGATCGTGACGACGTTGACCTCGCCGGAGTCGCCGAAGAATTCGTCGATCTTCTCGGTCGCCTCGGCAATGGCGTTGCCGGGGGGCAGGAACGCCAGGGCGGCGCCCTCGATCACCGGCGCGCGCCGTCCCGCCCCCGCGGCCAGCACGACCGTAAGAATAAGGAGGACGATCAGCGTGACCCAGGGGCGGGCCGTGACCATCCGGCTCAGCGTGTCGAGGATGGAGTTCATCGCGGGCATACTATCGCAGCACGCCCGCGAATACACTGCCGGCAAGGACAGCGACGCGGACCTGCTCGTCGTCATGCCCGAGGGCACGGTGCTGTATGAGCGAATCTGAGGTCGCGGCGGAGGCTCGCCGCTGGCTGCGCTACGTGAGGGACGACCTCGCCGAGTAGGCGCGCGGGCGGCCCGGCGAGACGCACCGCCGCCGCTACAGCAGCTCCCGCTTGAACACGAGCCGCTCGATGCCGTACTTGCGGCTGCCCAGGACGCCGATGATGCCCGCGATCGCGAAGTAGGGGATTGCGACCTTGTGACTGAGCATGTCCTGGAGAGGGAGTAGAGTGGCTGTCAACCGCCGATCCGGGCGCCGAAGCGACCCGTAATCCTGTTTGGAGGACCCCTATGAGCAAGTACCTGCTGCAGGCGAGCTACACGCCGGGGGGCCTGACCGGCCTGCTCGACGAGGGCGGCACGCGACGCCGCGAGGCCCTCACTGCGACCATCGAGGGCATGGGCGGCAGCCTGGAGGCGCTCTACTACGCCTTCGGCGCCTGCGACCTCTTCATCATCGCCGACCTGCCCGACGACGCCACGGCCACCGCCGTCTCGCTGAACATCGGCGCGGCCGGCGCGCTCAACGTCAGCGTCACCGTCCTCGTCACCCCGGAAACCGTCGACGCGGCGATCGCCAAGAGCGTGCCCTATCGCGCGCCGGGCGCCTAGCCGGCCGGCACCCGCGTCCAGGCGATCCCATCGACGTGCGCGAAGTGCCCGTCGGCGGAGACGAGATCGGCGCCGGTCTCCATCGCGTGCGCCGCGATCCACATGTCGTTCGTGGGGATGAGACGCCCCTTCGCCCGCAGCGCCGCCGCGATTCTGCCGTAGCGGTCGGCGGTCGCCGGCCCCACATCGACGAACGACACGTTCGGCTGGTCGAGGAATGCGTCCAGACGTGTGACGTTCCGATCGAAGTGCGATCCCCCGCGGAATCCGAACAGCAACTCCCCGACAACCACCGCCGACAGCAGCACTTCGTCGGCTCGCCGCACGACCGCTGTCACATCCTCCCGCCCCCGCATGAGCTGCGAGTACGCGTTCGTGTCCAGCAGCACCCTCACCGCCACATCTCTTCGTCGATCACCTCGAGGTCCTCGATCACCGCGTCGAACTCGTCCGCCTCCTCCGCCGTCCAACTCCCGAAGAAGTCGTCCAGCGACGACCCCACCTTGCCCCGGCCGCGGCCGCCGTCGGTCAGGCCGCCGCCGTCGGTCAGGCCGGCGCCCTTGCGCAGCAGCCGCAGCGCCGCCTGATTCAGCGAGATCCCCTCGCGGCGCGCCAAGCCGCGCAGGCGGTCGCTCAACTCGTCGTCGAATCCCCGGACCGTGAGTTGGTTCATCGCGCCACCGCCCTCCGAGTCGTTCCGTGCGTCATCCTGACTCATCCTACCACCCGGCGCCGGGCGATCGCCCAGCGCGGATGTCCTTGCCGCCGCCGGGTTGATCGGGGTGACGATCGCGCGGCGCCGGCTGCGGGGCCATCCCCACCTTGTTCTTCCGTCGGCTCTCGCGGTGGCGCCCGGTGATCCGCGCGGAATCCTGGGGCTCCCAGGAGGGCTGCGAGTTCCCGGACCGGGGCGCGCAAAGCCGTGCCGGGATGCCATCGTGACTGCGGTCTGGCGATAATATACGCCGTTTCATACAGAAATCTGGTGAATCACACGACTGCGATATGGATACTGCCGCGCGGCGATGGCACACTTTTGACATGTGCTGTCGAGACCAGGGATTGGTCGTCGCCGGGCCGGCACGCGCGCATCGTGGCCCGGAGCCGCAGCGCGCGCCCATCCGCCCGACGCCCCCTGCGCGCGCCCGGCGTTCCCGGCCGGCGGAGCCCCCCCGATGACGGACGAGACATCGGCGACGCCCGACTACACGATGGGTTTCAGCGAAGAGATGCTGGAGTCGCTCCGGCGCTACACCGCGGAGGCCAGCGCCGGCTATCTGCTCCCCTATCTCCGGCCCGGCCTGCGCGTGCTCGACTTCGGCTGCGGCCCGGGCACCATCTCGTCGGGGCTGGCCCAGGCCGCCGCGCCCGGCGAGATGCACGGCATCGACATGGAGGCATCGCAGATCGAGCTGGCGCGGGCCCTCGCGGAGGCGCGGGGACAGGACAACGCGACGTTCCACGTGGGCGACGTGACCGATCTGCCCTTCGTGGACGGCTACTTCGATGTCGTCCATTGTCATAACGTCCTCATGCACGTGCCCGACACCGCCGCGGTGCTGGCCGAGGTGCAGCGCGTCCTCAAGCCCGGCGGCATCCTCGGCTGCCGGGAGATGATCTGCTCCGCCAGCTTCACGCACCCCGACTTCGGCGTCCTCGGGAGCGCATGGGGCATGTTCGCGGACCTCGTCGCGGCCGACGACGGCCACCCCCAGATCGGCAAGGAACTGAAGAGGCGCCTGGCCGAGGCCGGGTTCACCGGCGTCCGTGGCACTGCGTCGTTCGACATCTACAGCGCCCCCGTGGATGTCGCCTTCATCTACGGGTTCGCCCAGCAGTAGTTCCTGGCGCCGGAGATCACGGAGGCGGCCATCAAGTACGGGGCCACGACCCGGGAACTGTGCGACGCCATCAGCGCCGCCTACGACCGCTGGAAGGACCACCCCGGCGCCGTGTGCGGGGTCGCGTTCGGCGAGGCCGTCGCCGACCGGCCGTAGCCCGCCTCGACCGATCGCCGCATCCGGTGACGCCGCCTGGTCCGACGGGCCTCCCGTCCCCATCCGCGCCCGGCGCGGCGCCGCGCCGACCCGTTGCGGCCGATCGCCCCGTCGATCCTGGACTTTCGCCCCCGAATTTCCGGGAAAGTCGCCGAAATCCGGCGAATCGAGGCCCAAAAGTCACTCGACGTTCCCCCATGTTGCCGTATCATTAAATCTCTCGCAGGCTGGTCTGCGGGTCCGAAGCGGGGGCATGTCGCGATGAGCGAGCCGAGTACGTCGACGCCCGACTACACGATGGGCTTCAGCGAAGAGTTCATGGTCGCTCTCCGGCGCTACACGGCGGAGGCCAACGCCGCCTACCTGCTCCCGTATCTCCGGCCCGGCTTGCGCCTGCTCGACTTCGGCTGCGGGCCGGGCACCATCTCGTCGGGGCTGGCCAAAGCCGTCGCGCCCGGCGAGATGCACGGCATCGACATGGAGGCGTCGCAGATCGAGCTGGCGCGGGCCCTCGCGGAGGCGCGGGGGCAGGACAACGCGACGTTCCACGTGGGCGACGTGACCGATCTGCCCTTCGCGGACGGCTACTTCGACGTCGCCCACTGTCACAACGTCCTCACACACGTGCCGGACACCGCCGCGGTGCTGGCCGAGGTGAAGCGCGTGCTCAAGCCCGGCGGCATCCTCGGCTGCCGGGAGTTGATTTGCGCCTCCAGCTTCACGTACCCCGAGTTCGGCGTCCTCCAGCAGGCGTGGGAGGTGTTCGAGGATCTCGTCGCGGCCGACGACGGCCACCCCCAGATGGGCAAGGACCTGAAGACGCACCTCGACGCGGCCGGGTTCACGAACGTGCGGGTGACCGCGTCGCTCGATCTCAACAGCGATCCCGCCGACGTCGCCCACATCCACAAGCTCACCAAAACGTGGTTCCTGACGCCCGAGATCGCGGAGGCGGCCATCAAGTACGGGGCCCTGACCGTGGAACTGCGTGACTCCATCAGCGCCGCCCACGACCGCTGGAAGGACGACCCCGGCGCCGTGTGCGGGGTCGCGTACGGCGAGGCCGTCGCCGGCCGGCCGTAGCCGCCGCCCCGGCCTACTCGGACCGCTGCAGGGCCGCGTGCCTGGCGACGAGCCGGGCGGTGACGGCCTTGAAGACGCGCATCTCTTCCTCGCTGATCTCCTCCGTGAGCATGGCGTAGTACTGGCGCATGTTCTCGAAGATCCGCGAGGTGGTTTCCCGTCCGTCGTCGGTGAGACTGAGCATCACGATGCGCCGGTCGCTGCGCAGGCGGCGCCGGCGCAGCAGGCTCCGATCGACCAGCCCGGTCACGAGGCGGCTGACGCGGGAACCATCGACGGGCAGGAACTGCGCCAGCTCGGTCGCCGTGCGCTCCCCCTCCAGGCAATACCAGAGAAGGTCGTACTCCAGGGTGGTGAGGCCGTGGGGCGTCACCTCCTGCGTCATCGCCTTGTCGAGCGCGTTGAACAGATCGGTGATCTGCCCGCCCAGGTTGGCCGACAAGTCGTCGGGCCAGCGGCCGGGATCGGCGGGGCGACTCGGATCGGTCACGCTGCAGCTGTCCTTCGGGCGGTGCTTGGCCGCGATCCGGCGTCCGCCGGCCCCCGTCTGATCATCATGCCGCCCCGGCGCGCCTGTAACCAGTGTCCCAGGCAAGCAGTGCCCCCGGCATGTATTGCTGTCAACATTGGTTGTTGTTGCAAGTAATGAGGCATGCATCTATTGTAGGACGCAGTTCATGAGGGATGCAATCACTGCCGGAGGTCAAGTAGTGCCACTGACACACACGACCGCAGCGCCGATGACGCGGGGCCGAACCGCCTGGCCGCTGGATGGGCTCGCGGACGTGGGCCATCTGGTCACCAGCCTGACGGCCGCTGCCGGCGAGGCCAGTCTACCGAGTCTCGTGGCCTGCGAGCTGTCGCCGCTGGAGTACGAGATCCTCGACCGGTGCCACCGGAACGAGGCGAACACGGTGACGGAACTGGCGCACTCCCTGCCGGTCGACGCATCGGTGATGAGCCGCCAGGTGAGCAAGCTGGTGGACAAGGGGCTGCTCAGCCGGCAGCGCCTGCCGAACGACCGGCGCACGATCCGCCTGCGGCCGACCCCGAATGGTCGCTCGCTGGCGCGGTCGCTGGCCGAGGAGTCGCGGGCGCGACAGCGCCTGCTGATGCAGGGCGTCAGCGACGACGAGCGGGCGGCCTTCCGGGCCACCGCGCACAAGATCCTGGCGAATCTGGAAGATCTGGCATCCCGCCCCCCGTGGCGGGGACGGGAAGCGGGTTCGGCCACGCGTTTCTCACACGCCGGAGGCAGCACTGAAAGGACGGCGGATGGATAGCACCGCAGACTGTAAAGGCCCGGTCCCTGCCGGGAACCGGGCCTTCCACGGACACCGCTCCGATGCGTCCGATTCTGACCTCGAAAGCGCATCTGGAACTCCCGCCCCCACACTGTACCCCACTCCCGTGCGGCGCCACAAGTTGCGCGACACCGGTGTTTCCTCCCCGGCGGCGCGACCGCCGCCGCTCGCCCTGAGCGGCGCGCATCGCACCCCGGGGCCCGCTCCCCCGTGGGTCGGCGCGCCACCCTAATCCCCGCCGGGGCGCGGCGTCGACACCGCTCCCGCCCCGGCCCCCCATCGATGGCCGCCCGATAACGGGCCTGAAACTCCACCAAAAGGCGGAGCGCTGATGAAGACACCCACCGGCGATTCTCGTTTGCGAACCACACTTCTGCGCATGGCGGTGTCCGTCATGCTCGTCGCGGCCGCGCTGCTCCTGAACCTGCCGTTCTTCTCGCCCACGGCGTCGGCGCAGGCGCCGGCGGTGTCGGTCTCCATAACGGCCAGCTCCTCCGCCCCCCTCGTCGGCCAGGCGGTGACGCTGCGCACGTCCATCACCAACGCCCCCGCCGGCGGCAGCCCGTCCTACACCTGGGAGCTGAGCAACGGCGGCGGCTGGGTCGCCTGGCCCGGCGGCTCGACCTTCCGCTACCTGGCCGGCCGGCCCGAATCCTGGGCGTTCCGGGTCACGGTCCGCTACGGCGGCGTCTCGGCCACGTCGGGGTCGGTCACCGTCACCTGGACCGCGCCCGCGCCCCCGCCCGATCCGACGCCCGACCCCGTGCCCGACCCCGTGCCCGACCCCGCGCCCGATCCGACGCCCCCGCCGCCATCGGGGACCAGCCAGGCCCCGTCGTCCTCCCTGCAGCCGGCCCCGAGGACCGCTCGGTCCACGACCGTTCAGCAGGTCCATTCGCTCACCTTTCACCGCGCCGAGTTCAGCGAGCCGACCGATCCCGCCCTGGACGTCCGGTGGATCAACTTCGCCGGATGGTCGCCGACCCAGCACAGCTTCCGTGTCCGCTACCGCAAGACCGGCGACGCGAACTGGACGCTCCACTCGAATACGGCGATCCGGCTTCTGACCGCCAGGATCACGGGCCTGGAGGCCGGCGCGACCTACCAGGCGCAGGTGAAGCTGAACTGCGACGACTCGTCGAAATGCCCCTGGTCGGACACCGGCAGCGGGCGGGCCAACAGCGTGCCGACCGCGACCCGCACGCCCTTCAACGGCGGCACGTTCGCGGTCGGGAGCACCCTCGACTACCGCGAGACCGGGGAGGGCGCGCTGGGGGTGTTCTTCCACGACGGCGACAGCGACACGCTGACCTACTCGGCCTCCGCGCAGCATCCCGCGCTGCTCGGGGTCGGCCTGTCCGGCGCCGCCGGCCAGGCCCAACTGCGCGTCACCCTGCGCAACCAGGGCGTGTCGAAGGTCAACCTCACGGCCACCGACCCCTACGGCGGGTCGGTCACCCGCAGCGTGACCATCACGGTCACCGCGAAGAAGAGCCGCAGCGTCGCCGAGAACGCCGCCGCCGGCACGGCGGTGGGGGCGCCGGTGACGGGGACGCCGTACGACGACGGGGACGATGCGACCGACGACGCGCTGACCTACACCCTCAAGGGCAAGGCGGCGGACTCGGGGCTGTTCGTCATCGATTCGGCCAGCGGCCAGATCAGCGTCGCCGAGGGCGCGACGCTGGACTACGAGACGGATGACGCGCACCGGGAGACGGAGACCTTCAACGGCGAGGTGATCGCCAAGTTCTACCGCGGGGAAGTGCACTACACGGTCGGTGGTCACAACTCCGTCATCGAGGTCAACATCAGCGTGACCGACGTGATGCCGGGGCAGATCGACGCGCCGACGCTGACCCGCACGCCACTCAGTGCGCCCTCGGACCCGGGCCTGGACGTCAGCTGGACCGCGCCCGACGCCAACGGCACGACCATCACCGGCTACGAGGCGCAGTACCGCAAGCAGGCCGCCCCGGGCGAGGAGGCCGCGGCGTGGACGGCCTACACCTACACCCACATCGATCCCGAAACCGAGATCGAGACTCAGCGCAGCGTCGTGCCCGCGCCGGCGACCAGCCTCACCATCCCGGGCCTGGAGGCAGGCGAGACCTACGAGGTGCAGCTGCGCGCGGTGAGCAGCGACGAGGGCGCCGGTCCCTGGTCGGACAGCGGCTCCGGGCGGGCCAACCGCCCGCCGGCCGCGACGACCACGCCCTTCCTCGGCGGCACGTTCCCGGTGGGGAGCATCGCCGACTACGACGAGACGAATCCCATCGGCGGGGCGTACTGCGAGGACGCCGACGGCGACGCGCTGACCTATTCGGCCAGCGCGCAGTACCCCGGCCTGCTGGGGGTGAGCGTGTCGGGCGCGGGCGGCAGCGCCCTGCTGCGGGTGACCCTGCTCAACCCGGGGTCCTCGAACGTCACGTACGTGGCCAGCGACCCCTACGGCGGGCAGGTCACCCGCAGCGTGACCCTCAGCGGCACGGCGCACGAGACCCGCAGCGTCGCCGAGAACTCCGCCAAGGGCACGCCGGTGGGCGATCCGGTGACGGGCATCCCCTACGCCGGGGAGACACTGCGCTACACGCTGACGGGCGGCGCGACATCGGCCTTCGTGATCGACTCGGCCAGCGGGCAGATCAGCCTGGCGGAGGGCGCCAGCCTGGACTTCGAGACCAAGGACTCCTACACGGGGCAGGTGCAGTACACGGTTGGCGGCCGGGAGGCGATCGTGTACCTCACGATCCATGTCACCGACCAGCCCGCGCCGCCGGCGCTGTCGGTCACGCGTACGCGGTTCAGCGAGCAGACGAACCCGGCGCTCGACGTGAGCTGGACGGCCCCGTCCAACCCCGGCGACACGATCACCGGCTACGAGGCGCGGTACCGCAAGCAGGTCGCGGAGGGGCAAACCCCCAACGCCTGGACGACCTACAGCGGCACGCTGGACGCCACGACGACCAGCTTCAACCTGCCGAACCTGGAGGCCGGCGCGACCTACGAGGCGCAGGTGCGCACGGTGGGCCAGAACGAGGGCGCCGGCCCCTGGTCGGACACCGTGTCGGGACGGGCCAACCGCCCGCCGCGGCTCACGGGCGTGCACTATCCGGCCCGGACCCTGGGGCGCCAGGAGGCCCGCGTCATCTGGACGGTTGGGAATGCTGCGGTGGTGGGGCACTTCGCGGACGACGACGGGGACGCGCTCACCTATTCGGCCACCCCGGAGCACGCACCGCTGATCGACGCCTGGATAGACGATACGGACAAGCTGACGGTCATGATCAAGAACGCCGGCGCGACCAGTGTCTCCTACCGGGCGCAGGACCCCTACGGTGGGGTCAGCGGCGATGTCAACCTTGCGGTGCAGGCCACGTCGTCCCGGACCCGCTCCATCTCGGAGAAGGCTCGGGGCGACATCGCCATCGGGGACAGGGTGCAGGGGTTCCCCCACAACGGGGAGACGCTGACCTACACGCTGACGGGCGAACTCGCGACCTCCGGCCTCTTCCGCATCATGCCGCGTGGCCGGATCCGGCTGCTCAGCAGCGCCGTGCTGGACTACGAGACCAAGAGCTCCTACACCGGCAAGGTCGAGTACACCGTCGGTGGCATCGCCAGCTGGATCGACGTCACGGTCAACGTGCTCGACGTCGAGGCGGGCAAGCCCGGCACGCCGACGCTCACCCGCACGGAGTTCAGCGAGCCCTCGAACCCGGCGCTGGACGTGACGTGGACCGCCGCGGCGGCCAACGGCACGAACATCACCGGCTACGAGGCCCGCTACCGCAAGCAGGCCGCAGCGGGCGAGGAGCCCGCGGAGTGGACCGACTACAGCGGCGCCCTCGGCGCGTCGGCGAGAACCCTCAACCTGCCGAACCTGGAGGCCGGCGCGACCTACGAGGCACAGGTGCGCGCCGTGACCAGCGATGAGGGCGCGGGCCCCTGGTCGGACACCGGCTCCGGGCAGGCCAACCGCCCGCCGGCTGCGACCAGCACCGCCTTCAACGGCGACGCCTTCCCCGCCGGGGGCACCGTCGACTACCGCGAGACCGGGCAGGGCGCGCCGGGCGTGTTCTTCACCGACGCCGACAGCGACACGCTGACCTACGCGGCCGCCGCGCAGCACCCCGCCCTGCTCGGCGTCGGCCTGTCCGGCCCGGCCGGGGAGGCCACGCTGACAGCCACCCTCCTCAACCAGGGGGCGTCCACCCTCACTTTCACGGCCAGCGACCCCTACGGCGGGTCGGTCACCCGCACCGCGACCATCACGATCACCGCGACGACGAGCCGCAGCATCGCCGAGAACACCGCCGCCGGCACGGCGGTGGGCGCGCCGGTGACGGGGACGCCGTACGACGACGGGGACGATGCGACCGACGACGCGCTGACCTACAGCCTCACGGGCAAGGCGGCCGACTCGGGGCTGTTCGTCATCGACGCCGCCAGCGGCCAGATCAGCCTGGCGGCGGGCGCGACGCTCGACTACGAGACCGACGACGCCCACCGGGAGGCGGAGACCCTCAACGGCGAAGTGATCGCCAAGTTCTACCGCGGCGAGGTGCACTACACGGTGGCCGGGCACAACGCCGTCATCAAGGTCAACATCCACGTGACGGACGTGGAGGCGGGCAAGCCCGACACGCCCACGGTCACGCGCACGGGGTTCGAGGAGGAATCCAACCCGGCGCTGGACGTGACCTGGACAGCCCCGGCGGCCGACGGGGCGACCATCACCGGCTACGAGGCGCAGTACCGCAAGCAGGTCGCGGAGGGTGAAACGGCCAACGCCTGGACCGCCTACAGCGGGACACTGTCGGTCACGACGACCACCTTCAACCTGCCAGACCTGGACGCCGGCGCGACCTATGAGGTCCAGGTGCGCGCGCTCACAGAGCTGGAAGGTCCCGGCCCGTGGTCGGACATCGGCTCGGCGCGGGCCAACCGGCCGCCGGGGTATGCGGTCCACAACGGCCGCAGTTACTTCCTTGTTGCTGCCCCCCCGTGGCCGGTCGGGGACATCTGGAACACCGACGACGCCGGCAACGCCCCCAACGTCGAGGACGACTCCAGGGTCGGGATCTATTACGCGGACCCCGATGGGGACACGCTGCGTTGGGACGTGTCGGCCGAGTATCCCGGCGTCGCGCGCGCATTCGTCGATGAGGCGACGCAGCAGTTCAGTATCGAGTTCTACAACCCGGCCACCACAGTGTTCCGGTATGGGGTGCATGACGGGTACGGCGGTTACATCGACCGCACGTTCACGTGGCTCGGCGGCCAAGCCGAGACGCGGTCCGTCGCCGAGAACGCCGCCGGGGGCACGAAGGTGGGCGCCCCCGTGACCGGGAAGCCCTACGACGACGGCGACGATGACACCGACGACGCACTGAGCTACACGCTGACCGGGGATGCCGCGGCCGCGTTCGTCATCGACTCCGCCAGCGGCCAGATCAGCCTGAAGCCGGACACGAGCCTGGACTACGAGACCACGAGCTCCTACACCGGCCAAGTGCACTGGACCGTGCAGGGCCAGGCGGCCGCCGCGGATCTCACCATCAACGTGACGGACATCGAGGCCGCCCTGGCCGGCGCGCCGACGGTGACCCGCACGGAGTTCAGCGAGCCGTCGAACCCCGCCCTCGACGTGACCTGGACGGCCGCCGCTGCCAACGGCCTCACCATCACCGGCTACGAGGCCCAGTACCGCAAGCAGGTCGCGGAGGGTGAAACGGCCAACGCCTGGACCGCCTACAGCGGGACCCTGTCGGCGACGGCGACCACCTTCAACCTGCCCGGCCTGGAGGCCGGCGCGACCTACGAGGCACAGGTGCGCGCCGTGACCAGCGAGGAGGGCGTCGGTCCCTGGTCGGACACGGGGTCCGGGCAGGCGAATCGCCCCCCCACGCTCGACGTGTTCATCGTTGGCGCCGACACGCCGTGGGGCGGACATCGGCTGAGTGCAGCGCCAGTGGCGAGCCTGTTCGGCGACGCGGACGGCGACGCGCTGCGGCACACGGTTTCGCCGAGCCATCCCGGCGTGCTCAATGCCGGATTGGAGGAGGGTGACTCCCCCAAGCTGTGGATGGTCGTCGTCAACCCTGCGACGGCGAGCATTACGTACAGCGCACACGACGATTACGGCGGGCAGGCCTCTGGCAGCTTCACGATCCGCGGCTACGCCAACGAGACCCGAAGCGTCGTCGAGAACTCCGCCGCCGGCACGGCGGTCGGCCGAGCCGTCGTGGGAAGCCCGTACGGGACCGAAACATACACGCACACGCTGACGGGCGACGCCGCGGCGGCCTTCGTCATCGACGCGGCCACCGGCCAGATCAGCGTCAAGCAGGGCGCCAGCCTCGACTACGAGACCACGACTTCCTACACCGGCCAGGTGCACTGGACCGTGCAGGGCCAGGCCGCCGTCGCGGACCTGACCATCAACGTGACGGACGCGACTGCGCCGGACAAGCCCGACGCCCCGGCGGTGGGACGCAACGCCGGCAACCCGCGGACCGCGCTGGACGTGAGTTGGACGGCCCCCGACGACAACGACGCGCCCATCACCGACTACGACGTGCAGTACCGGGTGGAAGGCGCGACGGACTGGACGTCCCACGCCTTCGACGGCACGGGGACGTCGACCACGCTCACGGGCCTGACCGAGGACACGACCTACGAGGTGCAAGTGCAAGCCAGGAACGTCGAGGGCGACAGCCCCTGGTCGGATACCACCACGGGCCGCACCAACAACTACGCGCCGGCCTTCAATAACCCCGACAGCCCGGGAACGCCCCTGACCTCGGCGACCCGCGAGGTGGCCGAGAACAGCCCGGCCGGGACGGTCGTCGGCGCGCCCCTGACGGCGACCGACCCGGATGGCGACACGGTGACCTACGCGGCGTCGGGTGCCGGCGCGGCGTCCTTCGCGGTCAACTCGGCGACCGGGCAGATCACGGTGGCCGCCGGTGCGTCGCTGGACTACGAAACGACCCAGTCCTACTCGGTGACGGTGGAGGCCAGGGACTCCGCCGCGGCCACCCCGGTCACCGTCGCCGTCACGATCAACCTGACCGACGTGCCGCCTCCGGCCCAGCCTGCCGCGCCCACGGTGTCCGAACACGCCGACAGCCCGACGAGGTCCCTGGACGTGAGTTGGACGGCCCCCGACGACAGCGGCGCGCCCATCACCGACTACGACGTGCAGTACCGGGTGGAGGGTGAGACGGACTGGACGGCCCACGCCTTCACGGGCGCGGGGACGTCCACCACGCTTACGGGCCTGACCGCGGGCACGACCTACGAGGTGCAGGTGCTCGCCACCAGCGGCGAGGGTGACAGCCCCTGGTCGGACGCCGGCACGGGCAGCACCGCTGCCGCGCCGCCCCCCCCGCCGCCCGTTGCTCCCGACCCTCCGGCCGACCCGCCGCTGGCCCGCACGGTGGCCGAGAACTCGCCGGGCGGCGCCCCCGTCGGCGCTCCCGTCGTCGTGCCCAACCCCGACAACGCCCCCCGGCCCTATACGATCTCGGGCGCCGCGGCCTTCGTTGTCGACGCCGCCAGCGGCCAGATCCGCGTGGCCGCCGGCGCGGCGCTCGACTACGAGACCGGGCCCACGTCGTACAGCGTGACGGTGCGCGGCGCCGAGGGCGCGGTCGAAGTCACCATCACCATCACCGACGTCGAAGAGCCGCCGGCCAAGCCGGATGCGCCGTCGCCGGCCCCGTCGACGAGCGCCCCCCAGACCGCGCTGGACGTGAGCTGGGCGGCGCCGGCCAACAGCGGCCCCCCCATCACCGATTACGACGTGCGCTACCGCCAGCGGGGCGCGTCGGCCTGGTCGCCGCACACGCACTCGGGCGCGGCGACCGCGGCCACGCTCACGGGCCTGGAGCCCGGCACGACCTACGAGGTGCAGGTGCGAGCGACCAACGATGAGGGCACGGGCGCATGGTCGGACGCCGGGACGGGCGAGACGGCCCCCGCGCCCGACTTGGTCCGTGAGGTGGCCGAGAACGCCCCGGCGGGCACCGCCATCGGCGCGCCGGTGATCACGCCCGTCACCGACGCCGCCCCCGGCGGGATCCGGGTGGCGGATGCCTCGGGGTCCGGCGACGAGCCCGGCGACCCGCTGATCCCCTCGCTGTCGGGCCCCGCCGCCTTCGTCATCGACGCGGGCAGCGGCTTGATCCGGGTGGCGGAGGGCGCGTGGCTCGACTACGAGACCGGGCCCACGTCGTACACGGTGACGGTGCGCGGCGCCGACGGCGCCGTCGAAGTCGCCATCACCATCACCGACGTCGATGAGCCGCCGGCCAAGCCGGATGCGCCGTCGGCGGCCCCGTCGACGAGCGCCCCCCAGACCGCGCTGGACGTGAGCTGGACGGCGCCGGCCAACAGCGGCCCCCCCATCACCGACTACGACGTGCGCTACCGCGAGCGGGGCGCGTCGGCCTGGTCGCCGCACGCGCACTCGGGCGCGGCGACCGCGGCCACGCTCACGGGCCTGGAGCCCGGCACGACCTACGAGGTGCAGGTGCGGGCGACCAACGACGAGGGCACGGGCGCATGGTCGGACGCCCGGACGGGCGAGACGGCCCCCGCGCCCGACTTGGTCCGTGAGGTGGCCGAGAACGCCCCGGCGGGCACCGCCATCGGCGCGCCGGTCATCGCGCCCGTCACCGCGACCCCCCCCAGCGAGATCCGGGTAGCGGATGCCTCGGAGTTGGACGAAGAGGCCAGCGACCCGCTGATCCCCTCGCTGTCGGGCCCCGCCGCCTTCGTCATCGACGCGGCCAGCGGTTTGATTCGGGTGGCGGAGGGCGCGTGGCTCGACTACGAGACCGGCCCCACGTCGTACACGGTGACCGTGAACACCGGGGACGGCGATGCCATCGAGGTCCTGATCAACGTGATCGACGTGGCCGAGCCGCCCCCGACGCCCGACGCGCCCTGGGCGACCACGTCGGCGGCCAACCCCGACACCGAACTCGACATCAACTGGGTCTCGATCTTGATGGCCGGCGTGCCCGACACCACCGATTACGACGTGCGCTACCGCCTTGAGGGCACGGACGCCTGGACCGATCACGCGTTCACCGGCGCCGTCCCGGGCACGACCATCGCCGGCCTGGAGCCCGGCGCCACCTACGAGGTGCAGGTGCTCGCCCGCAACGACGAGGGCGAGAGCTCCTGGTCGGCGAGCGGCACGGGGATCACCGGCCCGGCCCGGCTCAGCGCCGCGCGGGCCGTGCCCGAGGACGCCCCGCCGGGCGCGCCCGTGGGCGCGCCGCTGGCGACGACCGATGCGCAGGGTCACACGATCGTCTATTCCATCGTCGCGGACGAGGTCACGAGCGCGAAGCGCCAGTACAGCCGCGCGACCAGCGGCGATACGGACCTCCCGCCAGACCCCCACCATGCCGAGTTCACCATCGACCCGGCCACCGGCCAGATCCGGGTGGCCCCCGGGGCGACCCTGGACTACGAGACGAGCCACCGCCACCACGTGACGGTGCAGGCGAGCCACGCCACACCCGGGCAGGTCCACGGCCACATCCTTGAGGCCGTGATCGAGGTCGTCATCGACGTGATCGACGTGGCCGAGTCGTCGGACGACCCGCCGGGCGACCCGCCGGACAACCCGCCGGTCGATGATCCCACGGGCGGTGTCAACCGTGCGCCGAGCTTCGGGGCCGCCGCCCCGCGGCAGGTGGCCGAGAACTCGCCGGCCGGCGCCGCCGTCGGCGCGCCCGTGACGGCCGCCGACGGCGACGGCGACCCGCTGACCTATTCGCTGACCGGCGGCGGCGCCTTCGTTATCGACCCGGCCGGCGGCCAGATCCGGGTCGCCCCCGGCGTGGTGCTCGACTACGAGTCCGGCGCCGGGTCGTACACCGTGACGGTGTACGTCAGCGACGGCAAGGACGCGACCGGCGCCGCGGACACGGCGATCGATGACACCGTCGCGGTCACCATCCAGGTGATCGACGTGGCCGAGCCGCCCAACCGGCCCGCCGCGCCCGCGGTGTCGCCGGCCGCGGCCGATCCGCAGGCGGTACTGCGCGTGAGCTGGAGCGCCCCCGCCAACAGCGGCCCGCCCATCACCGATTACGACCTGCGGTACCGGGCGCAGGGCGCGACCGCCTGGACATCGCACTCACACACCGGCGTCGCCGCCACGTCCACCCTGCGCGGCCTGGAGGCCGGGACCACCTACGAGGTGCAGGTGGCCGCCCGCAACGACGAGGGCACGAGCGCCTGGTCCAACGCCGGATCGGGCGCCACCACCCTCGCCGACAGCCCAGACACCCCCGCCCCCCAGCCACAGCCGCCGGTGCTCGGTCCCGATGATGCGCACAAGCCGGGTCCCACGCCGCCCGGTCCTGGGCGCACGCCGCCCGGTCCCGGGCCCTGGGACCCGCAGCCGACGCCGCCGAACCCGCCGCCGCCGGTCCCGGCGCCGCCCGATGCTCCGGGCGACCCGGCCGTGGCCGACGCCGACCCGGTCGCGGGCGACGACGACCCGGTCGCGGGCGACGAAGACCCGGTCGTGCGCGACGCCCCGGCCTCCGCGGACCGGCGCGACGGGCGGCCGGCGCGCGTGCAGGCCGTGCGCACGCAGGCCCCCGATCACATGGCCCTTGACCCCCTCCTCGGCGCGGACGCCGGCGACGCGCCGCGCGTGGCCGGCGCCGCCCCGGCCGAATCCACCGCCGATGGCGGGCGCGGCGAGGGCCGCATGACCCAGGGTGATGCGCAAGAGTCCCCCCAGGTGATCGTTGTCAAGTCCGACTGTTTCCCCTGGTGGTGGCTGCTCCTGGCCCTGATCACGCTGTACGTGGCGAAGTCGGTGTGGGACCGCTGGACCCGGGCCAAGTCCACCCCGACCGAGGGACCGGGAGGCGCTGCCTAGCGCCGCGCGACGACGCCGGGCTTCCCCGGAGGAGGATCGGTTCAAGACCGCAGCGCCCCGGCGTCGAGGCAGACGCCGGGGCGCTGCATTAGACTGGCGACGGGGGAACCGATGCCCGACCCCGTGGTCAGCCGCGACGACACCCTGGCCCTGCTGCGGGAGCACAAGCCGGCGCTGTCCGAACGCTTCGGCGTCGTCGATCTGCGGCTCTTCGGCTCCACCGCCCGCGACGATGCGTCGCCCGAGAGCGACATCGACATCCTCGTCCGCTTCGACGGCCGGGCGAGCGCCACGCGCTACTTTGGCGCGCTGTCCTATCTCGAAGATTTGCTCGGCCGCCCCGTTGATCTGGTCAGCGACCAGGCGCTCCGGGGGGAATTTCGCCCCTACGTTGATGCCGAGGCCATCGATGTCTGAACCAGGTCCCGAGCGCCTCTGGGACTGCTACGCGCGGGACATGCTGGTCTGCTGCGAGAAGATCATGGCCTACACCCAGGGCATGGATCAGGCTGCTTTCGTCGTCGACGGCCGTACCTACGACGCCACCATGCGCAATATCGAGATCATCGGCGAAACCGCGACCAACATCCCCGACGTGGTGCGCAAGGCCCACCAGGAGATCCCCTGGAGCGACGTCATCGCGACCCGAAACCGCATGATCCATGGCTACGCCGGGATCAACAACGACACCGTCTGGGACATCGTGCGGGAACGCGTGCCCGCGCTCGTGCCGCTTCTCAAGGCCCTGCTCGACGAGGCCGCACGGACCGGCGGGACGTACCGCCGCTAGGCCAGCCCGCCCCACTCCTCCCGCAGCACGGCGTAGAGCACGTCGTCGACCCGCTCCCCGTGCACGGCGCGGCGGCTGCGCAGCAGCCCCTCGCGACGCATGCCCAGCTTCTCCATCACCCGCCACGAGGCGACGTTGCGGATGTCGGCGCAGCGCGCGCCGCCCCACCTACACGATCAAGCTCAGCGCCGCGGTCGCGATGCCGAGGAACAGCAGGAAGCCGAAGACGTCGGTGAAGGTGGTCACCACCACCGCCGACGCGACGGCCGGATCGACCCCGACGCGCCGCAGGAACAGCGGCACGGCGGCGCCCACCGAACCGGCGATGATCATGTTGCCCAGCATCGCCAGGCCCAGCACCAGCGCGATGCCGAAATTGCGCTCCCAGACCAGCGCGATCGCGGCCACCAGCAGCCCCAGCCAGGCCCCGTGCAGGACCCCCAGTGTGAGTTCGCGGGCCAGCAGCCGCCGGGCGGTCACCCCGACCAGCTCGCCCAGCGCGATCGCGCGCACGATCAGCGTCAGCGTCTGCGTGCCGCCGATGCCGCCCTGGCCCGCCACCACCGGCAGGAACGCCGCCAGCGCCACCGCCTGCGCCAGCGTCGACTCGAACAGCGCGATCGTCGCCGCGGCCAGGAAGGTCGTGCCCAGGTTGAGCGTCAGCCAGGGCAGCCGCGTGCGGAGCGATTCGGACAGCGGCCCGTCCGTGGTCTCGCCGGCCACGCTCGCGACTTGCAGCATCTGGCGCGTATCCTCCTCGACCAGCGCGCCCAGCAGCGACTCGGCCAGGATCACACCGATCAACCGGCCGTCCTCCACGACGGGCAACTGCGTCACGTTGTAGTGCCGGCGCAGCCGCGCGCACTCCTCCGATCCCGTCTCGACTGAGACCACGGCCACGATCGGTGCGCTGATCTCCGCGACCGGCGTCACGTCCGACGCGAGCGCCAAATCGACCATCGCGATCTGACCGGCCAGTTGGTCGCCCGGGCCCACGACGAAGACATGGGTGAACTTGGCCCGGTCCTCGGGCAGGGCCCGAACGCTCTCCCGCGCCGCCGCGGCGCGGCCTTCGATGGGGACCGTGGGATAGGCGCCGACCATCAGCGCGCCGGCCGTGTCGGACGGGTGGGCCAACACTTCGGTCTCGGCGGCGGGGGTGTCGAGCGTGTCCGCCACAACTCGGGCGTAGGGCGTCGGCAGCCGACGCAGCGTCGCGAGCGCGCGCTGTGGGTTCACCTGGCGCAGGGCGAAGCTCAGCGCCCCGACGCCCAGGCGGGTCGCCAGACGTCCCGCCTCGACCGGGTTCATCTGCCGCAGCACCCAGGTCAGCGTGTCGGGCGACATAACCCGCAGCAGCGTGTCGCGGCTCGCGCGCGGCAGCCCGGCGAGGATCAGCCCCGCGTCGGCCGGGTGCAGGGTGTGCACCAACTCCAGCGCCCGCCGCTCCTGCCCGGCCGCGATCAGGTCGCGCACCTCCTTCGCGATCGCCGACACCTCACTGAGCGGGATCGCCCGCCCGATCCCGGCGCCGCGTCCCCGGCGGCCCGTCGGTTCTTGACTGCTTGGGGTGGTCGCCACGGCGATCCTCCGTCCTTCCGTTGAGCGCGCCCCGACCGCATCGCCGGGCGCGCGCACACGTCGCCCGCGCCATCCTGCACCATGCGGCGCGCGCTTGGCTACTGGGTCATTCCTTACTTCCACCGGAAAGTAAGGAATGACCATGAAACCCTCAGCCCGCGTCAGCTCCAAGGGCCAGATCACGATCCCCCGCGACGTCCGGGAGGCCCTCGGCATCAAGCAGGGCGATAGCGTGCACTTCCACGTTAACGGCCGCAGCGCGACGATCGCGCGCGACTCGAACCTCCTCGAACTTGCCGGCTCGATAGAAGTGCCGGCGGGGAAGCGGGGGACTCCCTGGAAGGAAGTGCTGCGAGAGACCCGCCGCAAGCGGGCCGCCGCCCGTCGATGACGGCCTTCCTTGATACGAACGTCCTGATCCGGCACCTCACCGGCGATCCTCCCGAGCAGGCCCGCCGGGCCACCCGTTACCCTCAGCAGGCCGATGAACTCCTGCTGCCCGACCTGATCCTCGCCGAGATCGCCTACGTCCTGGAGTCGTACTACAACACGGCTCGACCTCATGTCGCCGAGGCGCTGCGGGACGTCGTTGACTTCCCGTCCGTCCGTGTCCTCGACCCCGCCGTCCTCCACCGCACCATCCATTTGTACGAGGTGCACCCCCTCGACTTCGCCGACGCCTACCTTGTCGCCAGCGCGGAGCACAGCGGCATCGGCGTCGTGGCCTCCTTCGACCGCGACATCGACCGCGTGCTAACCGTCCGCCGCGACGAGCCCGCCTGACGCCGGCCGCTCGCCCGGAGCGCCCGCCTGCGCTAGCCTCCCCGGAACCGCCCCCCAGCCCCACCCCGGACGACCGCCCGTGCCCACCGACGACCAAGCCGTCCGCTACGAACCCCACGAGAACCCGCCGCCCGCGGTCGCCGCCGGCGCGGGCCTGCAGGCGGCGTTGATCATCGTGGCGCCGGTCGTGCTGAGCGTCGTCATCATCGCCCGCGTCGCCGACCAGTCCGACGACTACATCGCCTGGGCCGCCTTCGCCGCCCTGCTGATCAGCGGCGCCTGCACCATCCTCCAGGCGGTCCGGGTGGGACGCATCGGCGCCGGGCACGTGCTGATCATGGGCACCTCCGGCGCGTTCATCGCCGTCTGCGTCGCCGCCCTCGTCGAAGGCGGGCCCGGCACGATGGCCAGCCTGATCGTCGTCTCCAGCCTCTTCCAGTTCCTGCTGGCCGCGCGGCTCTCACTCCTGCGGCGCGTCTTCACGCCCGTCGTGACGGGCACGGTGATCATGCTCATCACCGCGACCGTCCTCCCCCTCGTCGCCGACCTCCTCGTCGACGCGCCCGACGACAGCGCCTCGGCCGCCGCGCCCCTGACCGCCGCCGTCACCCTGCTCGTCATCGCCGGGCTCATCCTGCGCGGGCCGCCGGCCTGGCGGCTCTGGTCGCCCGTCATCGGCATCGCGGCGGGCTGCGCCGTCGGGGCGCCCTTCGGCCTCTACGACACCCAGATCATCGCCGACGCCGCCTGGGTCGGCGTGCCCTTCGGCTCCTGGCCCAGCTTCAACGTGAGCCCCGGCGTCGAGTTCTGGGCCCTGCTGCCGGCCTTCATCGTCGTCACCCTCGTCGGCGCGATCGAGACCGTCGGCGACGGCGTCGCCATCCAGCGCGTCTCCCGCCGCCGCCCCCGCGCCACCGACTTCCGCGTCGTCCAGGGCGCCCTCAACGCCGACGGCGTGGGCAACCTGCTCTCCGGCCTCGCGGGCACGCCGCCCAACACCACCTACTCCTCCAGCATCGCCCTGGCCGAGGTCACCGGCATCGCCGCCCGGCGCGTGGGCGTCGTCATCGGCGTCGTCTTCATCGCCATCGCCTTCTTCCCCAAGCTCACCGCCGTCATCATCGCCATCCCCGGCCCCGTCGCCGCCGCCTACGTCACCCTCCTCCTGGGCATGCTCTTCGTGCAGGGCATGAAGATCGTCGTCGAGGACGGCGTCGACCATCGCAAGGCCGCCGTGGCCGGACTCGCCTTCTGGGTGGGCGTCGCCTTCCAGAACGGGTGGATCTTCCCCGACCTGCTCGGCGACGGCTTCCTCGCCGTGCTGCTCGGCAACGGCATGACCTCCGGCGCGATCGTCGCCGTGGCCATGGTGCTGTTCCTCGAGCTGACCGGGCCGCGCCGCCGACGGCTCGAGGTCGCGCTCGACCCCGGCGCGCTGCCCGCGCTGTCCGGCTTCCTCGAAGACTTCGCCGCCAAGGCCCGATGGGACGACGCCGCCACCCACCGGCTGTTGCTCGTAGGCGAGGAGACGATCACCAGCCTGCTGGCCGACGAGCCCGACGGCCCCGCCGACCGGCGCCGCCTCGTCGTCGCCGCGCGGATGGCCGGCGGCGGCGCGGAGCTCGAATTCGTCTCCGCCACGGAGGGCGAGAACATCGAGGACCGCCTCGCCTACCTCGGCGAGTCGCCCGACATCCCCGACGACCGGGAGATCTCCTTCCGCCTCCTCCGTCACTACGCCTCGTCCGTCCGCCACCAGAAGTACCACGGCGTCGACATCGTCATGGTCCACGTCGATGGGCCGCGGTAGGGGCGTCGGCCTACGCGCAGATCACCGCGCCGACGAGGTACTCGATGCATACGGGCCCTGTGCTCCCCGATGCACGACCGCTACCGCTGGCCTCCGCCGGCTGGGTGGTGATCAAGATCTCCGCTTCTGCGTCGACGATGCCGTCGTGAACCACACGGATGCGATAGGTGGTGCCCGGGTTGAGGGGGAGTTGGGCCGAACTCGGTGCGCCGAAGGTGAACGTCCAAGGCGGTGCATAGATAGCGTCCCGGTGGAGTCGGAGCCCATCCGGGTAGATGTCCCCGCCCGGCGCGTAGATGTACACCCGGTAGTTTTGTCTGGCGGCGGCGAACGGCGGGTCCCAGGTCACGGTGATCGTCGTCGCGGTGGAGGTCGCGCGCAGGTTCTGCGGACCGCGCGGCAGCGGCGCGTGGCCCGCCGGCGCCGGCTTGGTGCGCACGGGGACCTCGACGACCCGTGGCACAGTGTTTTCATGCGGCGACCCGGCGCCGATGCGCAGCTCGTATTCCGTGTCCGGAGTCAGGTGCCGGAGCGTCACCTCGTGCGTGCCGCTCGCCGGGTCGCCCCAGGTGTCCGCATCGCTCGCTTCGATCCACGCGCCGGCGTGGGAATCAGCGTTGCTTAGACCGACGTGCCAGTGGGTCACCGAGGGCTGGCGATCCCAGCGCACAGTCGCCGTGTCGTGGGTCGTGGTGACCGTCACGTTCGCCGCGTAGGTCCGGGTCGTCGCTTGCCGGTTCGGCGTCCAGCGCAGCGCCGCCGGCGTCTCCGCCTCCAGGGCGTGGCGCATCGGCGCGACCGCCGCCTCATACGCAACTGGGTCGCGCAGACCGTCAAACGAGGCCAGCGCCGCGTAGGGGAAGCCAAGGGCCTTGTAGGGCGGCCGCGCGTCGTACGTCCAGGCGGCTGTGCCCACTTCGCGCCACCGCACCAGGAAGCCAACGAGCGCGGCGGCGTCGGGCGGGCGCTCGGCCGTGTACCAGCGGAACGCCAGCCCATCGGGATGGACGCTGATTGCCCCAGCCGTCTCCGGCGCCGGGAGGGGCGGCACGATCGTGTAGGCAGCGCTGGCCTCCGTCACCCGGCCGGCGGCGTCCGTCACGACCGCCGTGATCGTTCCCGCGGCCTCAGTCGCGCCCGCCGGCAGGTTGCCGCAGGTGATCGTCGCGCTCTCGGCGTCGGCGTCCACCGACGCGCCGTCCACGGTCAGCGTGTAGGGCGGCGTGCCGCCGCTGATCTCCCACAACACCGGGTTGAGCGTCCCTGCCGTGCACTCGGCGCGGCCCGCCGTGAGTGTGAGCGTGAGGGGATCGGGCGCTTGCGCCGCGGCCCGCCCGGCCGGGACGAGGGCGATGTGCAAGACAATAAGGAGAACCAGGGACAGGCCGAACGAGACGCCGCGTGTGCGCACGGGTGACTCCCGGTCCGACGCGTCGCCCCAGCCCGTCTCAAGCGTAGCCCATCCCCGATCAGGTTCCC
The DNA here is from genome assembly GCA_965209205.1 of Dehalococcoidia bacterium. Lineage (GTDB taxonomy): Bacteria > Chloroflexota > Dehalococcoidia > Bin125 > Bin125 > TK10-74A. The sequence continues at coordinate 626,705 of CBDBQC010000004.1, read as the reverse complement.
ACCAAGTCCGGCCCGCCCGACACCCGACGTGGTAGACTCACCCAGACATGGCAGAAACAAGCACAACCCCCACGAATGAATCGAATTGGCACATGCAGCACACAGCGACCAAGCTCGACCGGCACGGCCGCGTCGTCATCCCGGCCGGTTATCGCCGCGCCCTCGGGATCCGCCCCGGCGACGCGCTCAGCCTCGAGATCAACGACGGGTCGCTGCGCCTGATCCCGCTCGCGCAGGCCATCCGCGAGGCGCAGGAACTCGTCGCCAAGTATGTCGACAAGGACCGTTCGCTCGCCGCGGAACTGATCGCCGAGCGTCGCGCCGAGGCCGCCCGTGAGTGAGTGGGTTCTCGACGCCTCGGCGCTGCTCGCCCTGCTCCAGTATGAACCCGGCGAGGACCGCGTCGCCGGGGCGATCGCCGATGGCGCGATCATCAGCGCCGTCAACCTCTCCGAGGTCGTCGCCAAGCTCGCCGACAGCGGGACGCCGGAAGCGGGGATTCGCACGAAGATCGAGACCCTGGGCCTGGACGTGGCCCCCTTCGACGGTGCGGACGCCTTCGCCGCCGGGTTGCTCCGCCCCGCGACGCGCGCCGCCGGCCTCTCCCTGGGTGACCGCGCTTGCATCGCCCTGGGACGTCGCAGCGGCCTCCCCGTGCTCACCACCGACATCGTTTGGAGGGACCTCGACTTCCACCCCGACGTTGAGATCATCATTCTGCGCTAACCCCCACGACCCACCCTCGACGGCGCTGTACCGTCTCCCCAACCCCCGCGCGCGACAGGGCCCGCGACATGACCCACCCCCACCCCAGCATCACGACGTCGGTCGCCCTCCTCATCGTCGCGCTTCTCCTCGCCGCATGCGCCAGCCCGGAGGACGCCATGCCCGACTCCCTGCAGAGCCCCATCGACATCGCGGCGCCCGTCACCCGCGGCGACCTGCCCCCGCTCGATTTCCGCTACCCGGCAGCCGTCGCCGCGACGGCTGAACTCGTCGTCCACCGTGGCGACCCCCTTGAGGGACGGCCCCGCGCCATCGTCCAGGTCGTCGTCACGCCGCCGGCGGGCGCGGCCGAGCTGCGCCTCGACGGCCAGACCTACATCCTGCAGTCGCTGCACTGGCACACGCCCGCCGAGCACGCCGTCGACGGCCGGCGCCCGCCGATGGAGCTGCACCTCGTCCACGCCGGCCCCGACGGCGGCATCCTCGTCGTCGGCGTGCTCTACGCCGAGGGCCCCGCCAACCCCGCTCTCGCCCCCGTCTTCGACCTGCTCCCCGCCGTCGGCGAACCCCCGTCCGTGCCTATCTCCGCCCTCGACCTCGCCGGCCTGCTGCCGCCTCCCGGCCGTCGCGCGTCGTACCGCTACGAGGGCTCCCTCACCACCGCCGGCGACGACGGCCGCTTCCGCGAGGGCGTGCAGTGGATCGTGCTGCGCGAGCCGGTCGCGGCTGGCCTCGCCCAACTCGACGCCTACGGGGCCATTGTCGATACCCCCCTCCGCGACCTCCCTCGGCTCCGGCACCCCCTCGACCTCGACCGCCCCAACCCCCCCGGCAACGCGCGCGACCTCCAGCCCCGCGCCGGGCGCGAGATCCTCAGCGACGGCTGAGCGCCCTCACCAGCCGACCGCGCAGCCGTCCGCCCGCGGGTCCGAGCCGCCCCACAGGACGCCGTCGTCGCCCCGCACGATGACCTGGCCCCGGCCCAGCGCCGACAGCCGCCGCGTGACCGGCAGCCGCTCGATCGCGTGGCCGCGCGCCTCCAGCCCCGACAGCGCCGCCTCGCCCAGCGACGGCTCGGCCAGCACCGGGCCGTCGGGCGGGTCCTCGAAGATCGAGAAGCGGGGCGCGTCGAGCGCGGCCTGCGGGTCGAGCCCCCCGTCGGTCAGCCGCGACAGCACCTGCACCTGCCCCTGCGGCTGGTTCCACCCCCCCATCACGCCGAAGCAGGCGTGCAGCGACCCGTCGGGCCGGGTGCTGAGCGCCGGGATGATGGTGTGGTAAGGCCGCTTGCCCGGCGCCACGACGTTGGGGTGCCCCGCCTCGAGCGTGAAGCCCGCCCCCCGATTCTGCAGCGCGAAGCCGCAGCCCGCCGGCACGATGCCCGACCCGAACGCGCCGTAGGTGCTGTTGATGAACGAGCAGGCGTTGCCGTCGCCGTCGACGACCGCCAGGTAGACGGTGTCGGACGCGCTCAGCGGCTCCCCCGGCGCGACCTCGATGCGGCGCGCGGGGTCGATCAGCGCCCGGCGCGACGCCGCGTACTCGGGCGAGAGCAGCTCGGCGACGGGCACGCCGCCCGGCGTCGCGGGGTCGGCGATGAGGCGGCGTCCGTCGGCGAAGGCCAGCCGCAGCGCCTCGATCTGCAGGTGCAGCGCCGCCGCCGAGCCGCCGGCCACGGCCGCCGGGTCGAAGCCGTCGAGGATGTTGAGCGCCAGCAGCGCCACGAGGCCCTGCCCGTTGGGGCCGCACTCGTGCACGCGCAGGCCGCGGTAGGTTGTCGAGATGGGCGCCTCGAAGGTGGAGCGGTGCGACGCCAGGTCGTCCAGCGAGAGCAGGCCGCCGCGCGCCCCGACCGCCGCCACGATCGCCGAGCCGACGCGACCCTCGTAGAACGCGGCCGGCCCGGCCGCCGCGACCTCGCGCAGCACCGTCGCCAGATCCGGGTTGCGAAAGACCGACCCCGCCCGTGGCGGCGACCCACCGGGCAGCAGCCCGCCCCCCTCGCCGTCGAGTTGCTCCGCGCCGTCGGCCCACTGCCACGCGATCACCGGCGTCACCGCGAACCCCTCCTCGGCCAGCGCGATGGCCGGGCCCAGCGCCGACGCCAGGTCGCGCCGGCCCCAGCGCGACACCGCGTCGGCCCAGCCCGCCGCCGTCCCCGGCACGGTCACCGCGTGCGGGCTGCGCGATTCGAGCGCGCGCCCCGTCTCGCCCGCCGCCCGCACGACGTCGAGCGTCAGGCCGGCCGGGGCGCGCCCGCTGCCGTTCAGCGCCTCGACCGTGCCGCGCGCCGCGTCGTAGAACAGCGCGAAGCAGTCGCCCCCGATGCCGGTCGACATCGGCTCGACGACCGCCAGCGCGGCCGCCGTCGCGACGGCCGCGTCGGCCGCGTTGCCCCCCGCCTGCAGCACGCCCAGCCCGGCCTGCGCGGCCAGCGGCTGCGTCGCCGCCACCATCCCCCGGCGCGCCAGCACCGGCGATCGCCGCGACGTGAATCGGAACCCTGGGGCGAATCCCCGTGTGGATGTGTCCATGGCAGCTTGCTCCGCGCCCATCATGCCACGCCGGCGGCCCGGCCCCCAGCCCACTAACCCCCGGCCTGATAACCTGCCCCCAGCGACGGCGGCGGCATGGGAGGGTTCACGTGGCTCGGGAGGGTCGGAGCGCGCGCACGCGCCAGCAGCGCCTCGCGCGCCGTCGTCAGGAATCCCGCGGATACGACGAGGGCGGCGGCCGCAAGCCGTTCTATCGCCAGACCTGGTTCAAGCCGGTGGTGGCGATCGGCGTGATCGGCATCATCGCCGGTCTCGTCGGCGGCAGCCTGCCGCTCATCACCGGCGGCGGCGCGACCGCCCCCGGCGCGACCGACGCCGCCGACCCCATCGTGCGGCGCGCCGCTGCCGACCCCAACGCCGCCATCGACATCGGCGCGGTCGAGAAGCCCCAGTTCGACGCCGCCCCCGCCCTCGCCCTCACCCCCGGTGCCGACTACCGCGCCGTGCTCGAACTCGAGACCGGCGAGGTCGAGATCGACCTCTTCGAGGAGCGCGCCCCCGTCCACGTCAACAACTTCGTCTTCCTCGCCGAGCAGGGCTTCTTCGACGGCCTCACCTTCCATCGCGTGATCGAGGACTTCGTCGTGCAGGGCGGCGACCCCACCGCCACGGGCACGGGCGGCGCGGGCTACGTCCTGCCCGACGAGAGCGCGGCCCCCGGCGGCGCGCTCAGCCTCGGCGAGGCCGGCGTCATCGCCATGGCGCGCAGCGGCGCCGGCGCGTCGTCGTCGCAGTTCTTCATCACCCTCGCCCCGCAGGCCCAGCTCGACGAACTCGCCTTCACCGCCTTCGGCGTCGTCACGTCCGGGCTCGACCTCGTCCAGGCCATCCCCCTGCGCGACCCCCAGGAAGTGCCGCCTCCGCCGCCGGGCGCGCGCATCGTCGCGATCCGCATCGAGCAGGGCGGCGGGTAGGCCTCAGCCCCGCGACCGCGGATCGGGGATCATGCGGTCGACCAGGTACATCATCCCCAGGAAGGGCACGAACGCCGCCGCCGAGACGCCCGCCCAGAGCCACTCGGCGGCGACCAGCAGCAGCACCAGCGCCGACGACGTCAGCCCCATGCCCAGGATCGAGACGACCCGCAGCACGACGGCCATCGCCGGGATGCGGGGTTGTTGCAGCGACATGCCCGTCAGCCTACACGCCCGCCGCGGCGATAGACGCCCCGGCGCCGGGCGGCCTACCGTGGCTGCGACCCGATCGGGGTGTAGCTCAGTCCGGCAGAGCGCGCGGTTTGGGGCCGTGAGGCCGGCGGTTCAAATCCGCCCACCCCGACCAGTTCTCCGTCGCGTGCGCGTTGACAGCCCGCCCGGCCGATCTCTATGCTTGTCGTGGATGGCTCGTAAGGGTCAGCGTGAAGAGGGCGGGGACACCCGCCCTTCTTCATGCCTCATTCCAACCACACCCTCCCATCCTGGTTGATCATGTGGTCGGCGGCTGCGGTGAGGCGCTGCGCGAGAGCGCTGGGCTCGTTCGCAATGGGCTTCCCCTCCCGGATCGCGATGGCGTACTTCTGCTCGGTCACGAGCAGATCGGCAATCTGCAGCCCCAGGATGTTGTAGTCCTTGCGGCGAATCGTGATCTCATCGTCCGGAAAAGCCGCTCGATACGCCGCCGCCGGACGGTTGGTGGCGCCGCGCGACAGCAGGTCCCGATACGCCTGCATCAGTTGAGCGTTCTCACGCTTCCCTCTGGCCTCGGCGAACACGTCGGCTTGCGCACCCTGGGAGTGCAGGTAGCCGCGGACTTGCCACAGGAGCACTTCCAGCCCGTAGTGATAGGGATGATATCTACGGGCGCCGTACCTCTGGTTGTGCGCCCACTTGTCGATCACCACCGTGAAGACCTGGGCTTGGAGCGCCGTGACGAACTCGACCAGATCGGCGTCCCACTCGGTGGCCCGCGCTGGGTGCACCAGCACCCCGAACCACCTCTTGCGTCTGACGATGTCTTCGCGGTGGAGGATGACTGGGGAGTCCGGGTCGTACGTGAAGTGCTTGCGCTTGAGGGCGTTGAGGGCGGGCACGATCGACGCGCCGTAGTGCGCCTTCTCGACGACGACGCCCGTGAGAGCCAGATAGCGTCTGCTGAGCTCTTCGGTCGACTGATAGGTGTGGTCGCCCGACTCGTCGATGTACACCCGGTGACTCGGCATCCGATGACTCTACACCGGGCGTCGTGCTGGGCTGCCACGTGCCGGCGCGGACGCCCTCTACCCACACATTGACCGCCCACCTGCACGATCTCTACGATCGTCGTGGATGGCTCGTAGTGGCCAGCGCCTAAGGATGGCTCGTAGCGGCCAGCGTGAAGGGGGCGGGGCGACCCGCCCTTCTTCATGCCTCAAGCTAGCGAGGCTCTCACTCCTCCTCCAGGGTGAAGAGATCGTGCGTCTCCCGGCGCACGCCCATCCCGTGCTCCATTAGCAGCGCGGCGAACTGCTCCCCGCTTATCAACGCCACCGGTGTCGCGTCGGCGCGAGTCGCCTCCTCCTTCGCGCCGCTGCTGAAGTCGCTCGTTGTGATAATCCACCCCTGCTCGTGCGCTCCGAGCGAGCCGCGAACCTGCTGGACGATGGGGCGCTGGACGTTGGCCTGCCAGCGCTTCACCTGCACCGCCACCCGTGTATGCACCGCGCCCTCTACCCGCGTGCCGCGCACGTCGATACCACCATCCCCACCTAACGGGGTCACATGGGTGTCCTTGAACCCCATCTTCGACAGCAGCGCCGCGACGAGAGCCTCGAACTCTGCGGACGACGAATTGCGCGCTCGGTCAAGCAAGGCTCGGCGGACCTCGGCGTTCTGCTCACTAATGAGGCTGGCGAGCCCGCGGGGAGCCCAGGCCGCAATCCCGATGCGGCCGTGGCCGTGAGGCAAGAACCGAGGGGGATTCCCCCGGCGGTCCCGGCGGCGGATATCGTCGTAGATCAGCTTGAGCAGCGTGTTCGACGACGTTCGGCCCTGAATTCGCAGCAGCCCGCGCTCAAGCCCACGCTCGAAAATCTCCTTGTAGTGCACCGGCTCACGATCTCCCGCCTCGCGGAGAATCTGTTCCACGGCGTTGAGGCGGGAGTCGTCTCTGTCACCTTCGGCATCTGCGTCCCGGGCTTCGCCGCGCTCTTCCCGCTCCAGTTGAAGGATCTCGTCGTAGACGCGAGCCGCCGACATCCGACCCCTGCGCAGGGCTTGTTCGTAGTCGTCGTTCTTGTGATCCCTGTCCCACTTGAGTGCCCGCCGCACCATGTCAACGGTCGGGTTGGAAATGCCGGCCGCCGCCGCGATCTGCGTCTTGGTCCCCTTGTGCCCGGCCTTCCGGCGCGTGTTGGGGTCCGCCTCGAACAGGTCCATCGCCTGCAAGCACCGCTGGGCGGCGTTCTTGGCCTCCACGTCGCGCCGGTGGACGTTGACGGCCATCACGTAGGCCGGCGGATTCTGGATATCAACTTCCTGCACGATCGGCTTCTTGCGGATGCTGTGGCACGCCCGGAGGCGCTGCCAGCCGTCCACAACCGTTCCGGTCGCCCGGTTGATGGTGACGGGCAACTCTTGGCCTTCCGCGTCGATGTTCGCGGCGAGCATGTCGAGCTCGTCGTCGGCAATGTCATCGAACACCGCCGACAGCGGGTCGCGTTCGTAGCGGACGTGATCGAGGTAGATCACCTCGACTCCGCCGGGCGTCACGTGCGCGGGGATCCAGCCATCATCGGCATCCGGCGACTCCCCCACCGCGCCTTCGGGAATCGTCACCGGTGCACCTCCCTCGCTCACCCGCTGGACCCCATTCTACGGCAACAAATCCGCCCCTCCGGTCCCCCTCTCCATCGGAACCGATGGAGAGGGGGTTAGGGGGTGAGGTCGCCCCCTACCGACGCGCCGCCCCGACCAACTCCCCCACCGATGCGACGCCCTGCTCGACGCAGTACGACTCCAGCTCCTCCAGCACGCGGATGGGCGCCAACGGCTCCCGGAAGGTGGCTGTGCCGACCTGCACGGCGCAGGCGCCGGCCAGCAGGAACTCGGCCGCGTCGCGGCCCGACGTGATGCCGCCGCAGCCGATCACCGGCAGCGATACCGCGGCCGCCGTCTCCCAGACCAGCCGCAGCACGATGGGGCGGATCGCGGGGCCGGTCAGCCCCGCCGTCGGACGGTGCGTGCGCGGCCGCCGCGTGTGCACGTCGATCGACATGCCCAGCACCGAGTTCGCGACGCACAGCGCCTGCGCCCCCGCCTCCTCGACGGCCCGCGCCAGCGGCACGATGTCCGTCACGTTGGGTGTCAGCTTCACGATCACCGGCAGCGTCGTCGCCTGCGCGACGGCCGCCGTCACCTCGGCCGCCATCGCCGGGTCCTGCCCGAACTCGATGCCGCCCACGTCGAGGTTGGGGCAGGAGATGTTGATCTCCAGCGCGTCGACGCCCGGCGCCCCGTCGAGCTCGCGCGCCAGCGTCGCGAACTCCTCCACCGTGTCGCCCAGCACGTTGACGATCACCGGCGTGTCCCACGTCGCCCAGACCGGGCAGACGTCGCGCAGCAGCCGGCGCAGCCCCACGTTCTGGAAGCCGATGCTGTTCAGCATCCCCGACGGCGTCTCGGCGATGCGCGGCATGGGATTGCCGCGCCGCGGCTTGAGCGTGACGCCCTTCGAGACGATGGCGCCCAGGCGCGCCAGGTCGAAGACGCGCGAGAACTCGATCCCGTTCGAGAAGGTGCCCGAGGCCGTCATCACCGGGTTGCGCAGCACGAGGCTGCGCTTCCAGCCCGGCGCGAGGTCGACCTGCATGTCCACCGTGTCCTCGCGCCCGTCGTGCCGATCAGCGGTCATCGTGTGCGCAGCCTATCGCCCCGGCGTCGGGCCGGCCCCCGTCCCGCAGCCAATCCGACGCACAAAAAAACGCCGCCCCCGGATGGGAGCGGCGCGACCACTCGATGCCGCACCGGCGCTAGACCACCGCGACGCTCTCCTGCGGTTCGGCGCTGCCGCCGGTCCGTCGGCGGCGCGAGATGCCCATGTCGTTCCAGCGCGACCGGCCCTCGGCGCCGTCCCAGATGGAGTCCTCGGACGAATTGGGGAATTGGCGCTCGCCGCCGCACAGCTTGCAGTGACCGACGCTGATCGGCCCGTTCGGCGCGTCGATCATCCAGTGGTGGTGGCACTCCGCACCGGCGGCCACCGGTGCGGCCTCGCCGCGTGGTGTGCTCGCAGTATTCGCTGGCATCGACATCCACCTCTCGTCGGGGCCTGGTCCGCCGCTTTTGCGCTTCGACTACCAGGCTCTTCCATGGTCGGATCAGGCCTGGGTCACGTCAAGACAACGCCGATCGTTACGTCAGTCAGCATGTAAACCTTGACGCCCTTCCGTATCCACGAATACGCTCGAAGTGGAGTCAAGGTTCCCCATCCCTCGCACCGCATCCCGATCCCGCCGCCCCCACCCGTCCGTAGGTGACGTCGCCCGTCCGCCGCGCGCGATGTCGGAGCCGCGCCAACGTTCCCCGGCACTGGCGCGTGACGCCCGACGCTGGCACGGTGAACCCATCGGCCGGGCTGCCGCCCCGGCTTGAGCAGGAGAATCCGTGGTTGGTCCCAGCCCCGGCCCGCCCCACGCCCACGGCCCCCAGGGCGGCCCGCCCCCGCCCGCCGGGCCCCAGCCCATCGACGGCGTCCGCCACGTCATCGCCATCGCCTCGAACAAGGGCGGGGTCGGCAAGTCCACCGTCGCCACCAACCTGGCCGTCGCGCTGGCCAAGGACGGCGCCGCCGTCGGCCTGATCGACGCCGACATCACCGGCCCCAACCTGCCCACCATGTTCGGCCTGCCCGCCGGCTTCCAGGCCAACAGCGAACAGGGGCTGCACCCCATCGAGCGCTACGGCGTCAAGCTCATCTCCATCGGCTTCCTGCTCCCGCCCGGCTCCCCCGTCGTCTGGCGCGGGCCGATGATCGGCAGCGGCGTCAAGCAGCTCCTGCGCGACGTCCCCTGGGGCGAGCTCGACTACCTGCTGCTCGACCTGCCGCCCGGCACCAGCGACGCCGCCATGTCCGCCGCCCAGGACGTGCCCATCGCCGGCGCCGTCATCGTCTCGACGCCTCAGCCCGTCGCGCTCGAGGACGCCGCCAAGGCCATCGCGATGTTCGAGAAGCTCACCGTGCCCGTGCTCGGCATCGTCGAGAACATGTCCTACTTCATCACGCCCGACACCGGACAACGGGTCGAGATCTTCGGCCACGGCGGCGCCGAGGCCGCGGCCGAGGACCACGCCGTCGACTTCCTCGGCGCGATCCCCCTCGCGACCGAGATCCGCGCCGGCGGCGACGAGGGACGGCCGCTCGTCGAGTTCATGCCCGAGGGCGCCGTCGCCGCGGCATTCCGCGACATCGCCGGCCGCGTCGCCGCCAAGGCCGGCATCCTGGCGCGCATGGCCCCGCCCGCCGCGCCCATCCACACCCCGGCCCACGCCCGGCCGGCCCCCGGCGGGCCAGCACCCGGCCGGCCCCCATCCACGTCAGCCCCATCCACATCATCCGAGCGCAGCATCATCTGATGACCCGCTTCCGTGCCCCCACGATCGCCCCGCCCGGCCCGGCCCCCGCGGCCGGCCCCCGCGACGGCGATCACCGCGCACACCACACCAAGAAAGACCCAACACCCCATGCCCCCATTCTTCCGTCGCCACAAGAGCGATGCGGACCCCGCCGACGACGCCTCGCAGAACGGCGCCGCCTCGACCACTGAAACCAGCCCCGACGAGGGCGCGACCGCCCCCGCCCGCAAGGCCCCGGCCCGTAAGCGCGCCTCGCGCGCCCGTGCCGCCAAGGCCGCCCCCGCAGCGGCCGACGACACCGCCGCCGCCGAGCCCGCCCCCAGCCGCCGTCGCGGGACGCGCGGCGGTCGCGGGCGCTCCCGCGCCGCGGCGGCCGACGCCGAGCCCGAAGCGACCGCCGTCGCCGAGCCCGCGGCCAAGCCCGCCCGCAAGCGCGCCCCGGCGCGCAAGCGCGCCACCAAGGCCGCCGCCACTCCCACGCCCGCGCCCGCCGAGCCCGACCTCTCGACCGAGGCCGGCTTCGTCGCCCTCGTCCAGCGCCAGACCGAGCTGCTCGAGCAGCAGACCCGGCTGTTGCAATCGCTCGTCGCCGGTCAGGGCGCGGGGGACGCGCCCGGCGCCTCGGGCGAGGTCGGTATCAAGCCGCGCATGGCGCTGTTCGTCGACGTGCCCAACATCCTCTACGCCGCCGAGCGCTCGGGCGTCACCGTCGATTGGGTGAAGATCCAGGCCTTCCTGGGCCAGGGCCGCACCCTCGTGCGCTCCATCGCCTACGCCCCCATCTCCGACGACCCCGACGCACGGCGCGAGATGGAGCGCTTCGTGCTGCCCTTCCTCGACAAGGACTACCGCATCGTCACCAAGCCGCTGAAGCGCTTCTCGGGCGGCAGCGTCAAGGCCAACTTCGACGTCGAGCTGGCGATCGACATCCTCACGATGGCCGACCGGCTCGACGTCATCGGCCTCATCTCGGGCGACGGCGACTTCCGCCGCCTCGTCGAGATCGTCAGCGCGCGCGGCGTTCGCGTCGAGGTCGTGGCCTTCGGCCACAGCACGTCGAAGGACATCCGCGAGGTCGCCGATCGCTACATCGACATCGCGGCGTACGTCCCGGAGTTGTGCGAGTCGAAGTAGGGCGAATCGGCCATGGCAGGACGCTCAGTCGAGAGACAGTGCGGCAGCGGAGCATCTCTAGTAGCCTGCATCCGCAGGCTCCCAAGCCATGAGATGAGTCAGCAGTTGCATAACCGGGATTTCGTGACGTGACTGACCGGCTCTACTTCGGCGACTGCTTGGACGTGATGCGGGAGGATATCGCCGACGCGTCCGTCGATCTCATCTACCTCGACCCACCATTCAACTCGAAGCGCCTCTACAACGCGTACCTGAAGGACGCCGCGCAGTACGTCGCGTTCGATGACACCTGGCGCTGGTACGAAGCAGTGGACGACTTCCACGAGGTGGCTGGCGATGTCGCGCTTGCCGACACGATGGAGGGTCTGCGGCGGATCCTGGGCGAAGGTCCGAACTTGGCGTACCTGTCTTACATGGCCAACCGCCTGCGCGAGTGCCGCCGGGTGCTCAAAGACACCGGCAGCGTCTACCTGCACTGCGATCCCACCATGAGCCACTACCTGAAGCTGATCATGGATGGCTTGTTCGGGAGCCGGAACTTCCAGAACGAAATCGTGTGGCACTACCGAAAGTGGTCGACGGGCAAGTACGCGTTCCAGCGCAATCACGATATCATTCTGTTCTATTCTCGCTCCGCTGGCCGGCACAGGACGTTCAATCAGCAGTACATGCATCGAGAGCTGCATCGACAGTGAAGCAGTTCGGTCAGGCGGAGATCATCTCTGGGCATGATGAGTCTGGCAGGAGGCTACCCTCGCAGACAGCAGAGAGCGACTCCAAGGGAGTCCGTCAGGACGACGTCTGGGACATCAATCGTGTGGCGCCGGTGAAGCAGATCTACCCCACGGAGAAGCCGTTACGGTTGTTGGAGCGCATCGTCGAATGCAGCTCGGACGCGGGTGGCGTCGTGCTTGACCCCTTCTGTGGCTGCGGGACGACCATCCACGCTGCCCAGAACCTCAATCGGCAATGGATCGGCATTGATATCTGCGTCAACGCATGCCGGGTGATCGAGAATCGGTTGCGCCAACACTTCGATATCCTGTGGTCGGAAATCGAGTTCGTCGGGATCCCGAAGACAGTTCAAGACGCACACACACTCGCGGATCTCGACAAGTTTCGCTTCGAACGCTGGGCGGCGTCCATGGTTGACGGTATGGAGGCAAACAAGAAGCAGCGAGGGGACAGGGGCATTGACGGCCGCGGCCGCCTCGCGATCCGCAAGGGTCACTTCATCGACATCGTTTCGCAAGTCAAGGGGGGTGCGACAGGCCCCGGCGATGTGCAGGCATTCAACGGCGCGCGGCAGCAAGCGGGGGCGGACTTCGGGATCTTCACCTGCTTCGAAGACCGCGTGACCTCGCGTATGCGGGACGCCGCGGCCAGTGCGGGGCAGTTCATGGGCGTGCCGGTCATTCAGATCTATACGATCGAAGACTATTTCGCTGGCCGCCGCCCCGGCATGCCGGCGCCCGGCTTCGCGGAATCCGCTGAGTGAAGCTAAGGGGCTGCCTAGTCGCCACTGGACCTCGACCAGACAGGGAGTCACCGACATGACCGCATTCCTCGTTCGCGGACGCTGGCTCGCCGTCCTCGCCGTGCTGGCGCTGGCCGTCGCGCTGGCTGCCTGTTCCGGCGATGACGAGCCCGCGGCTCCCGATACACCCGAGCCCGTCCCGGCCGCCGCCGCCGCGGAGCCGGACGCGCCAGCCGCCGACGAGTCCGAGCCCGCCCCCGCTGAGACGGACGAACCGGCCGAGGACGACGCCGGCGAGAGCGCGGCTGCCCAAGCGGAACCGCCGGACGGAGCGGCCGAGATCCGCGTCGACGGCGACACCACCTGGCAGGACCTCTTCGACGGCTTCACCTCCGAGGAGCAGTCGTGCATCCGCGACGCCCTGGACGACGATCTGCTGGCGTCGGCGTTGAGCGAGCGCGTCCTGACCGGGAGCGCAACGTCGCCGTGGCAGGTGGATCTGTTCGGTTGTCTCGCCGAGCCCACCGCCCAAGCCGTGTTCTTCGCCGCCACCGTTGCGGGGGCGGAGGAGAGCGGGGAGTCACTCAACGCGGAGGAGCGTTCCTGTCTGCGCGATGTGGTCGCCGACCTCGACGTCACCCAATTCGTCGCCACGACCGCCGTCGCGTCCGAAGACGCCGCCGCGTCGGTGGACTTCGCGCAGGGCATGATCGCCTGCCTGCCGGATGTGATCCTGCGCAGTCTGTTCGAAGGCTCGGGCATGTCGTACGACGATCTGAGCGAGGAGGAGCGCGACTGCCTGCGAGAAGTGCTGGGCGACGCCGACTGGAGTGCGGTGGTCGCCCCGGACGACCCGGATGCGGAAACGGCGTTTCTGGTGGGACTATTCGACTGTGTCTCAGTCGCGCCGCTCTTTGATGGAGGGGTCGACGGCGGAACGGCGGCCGCCGACGACGACCACGCGGACGCACCGGAGGGCGCCACGCTGGCGCTGGTCGGTGCGTCGGTCGAGGGCGCGCTGTACGGCGGGGACGACACCGACATGTTCCTCTTCGCGGCGGAGGAGGGGGTGTTCTACCGCATCGACGTGGGCCTGGGCACGCTGGAGGATTCCATCCTGACGCTGTACGACGCCGACGGGTCGGAGTTGGCCTTCAACGACGACTACGGCGAATCCTACGCCTCGCGCATCGAGTGGGAGGCGCCGGCCACGGGCGACTACTACCTGGCCGTCCAGGGCTGGGGCAGCGCCACGGGCTCCTACACCCTGACGATCACGACGCTCCCGAACGCCGACGACCACGGCGACCAACTCCCGCCGGACGCGGACGCCACGCCGGTGCTGGTCGGCGGCTCCGTCGAGGGCGCGCTGCACCACGGGGACGACGTCGACGTGTTCGCATTCGAGGCGGAGGAGGGCGCGCTCTACCGCATCGACGTGGTCCTGGGCAGCCTGGGCGATTCCGTGTTGACGCTGTACGACGCCGACGGGCGGGAGCTGGCCTACAACGACGACCACGGGGACTCCACGGCGTCGCGCATCGACTGGCAGGCGCCGCAGCCAGGCGACTACTACCTGGCGGTCGAGGGCTGGGGCGGCGACACGGGCTCCTACACGCTGGACATCACCGTCTTCGTCGAGCGCGGGTCGGATGAGTAGGCCCGGCGGGTCGCCCCCTGCGCCCGGCGGCGCGTGAGTCGAAGTAGGGTGTCCGCTAGTATCGGCCCATGGACCACGCCGCCCTCGTCGCTGCCGCCAACAAGGCTCTCGATACCGCCTTCGAGAACGGCCATCGTCGCGATCTCAACGAAGCCAGCACTCGCACCTTCGTGATCGAGCCGATTCTGTCGGCCCTCGGCTACAACACGCTCGACCGCCTCAGCCAAGAGGTGTACTTGCCCGGCCACGGTGAGTCCGTCGACTACGTCCTCACAACCGGCGAACGGCGGATCTTCGTCGAGGCCAAGGCACTCAGCATCAAGCTCAGGGAGAAAGAGGCCATCCAACTCGTCCGTTACTGCTCCTACCAGCCTGTCCGGTGGGCGCTGCTCACGAACGGCGTTGAGTGGCACATCTTCGATACCGATGTCAGCGGTGATTGGGAAGCGAAGCGGGTTGCGCGGGTTGACCTCGCCGCCGCTCACCGCGACGGTCGCCTCGAAGCCGTGCTCCGCCCCCTCGACCTCTTCGCCCACGACGCCCTTGCAGCCGGCGACGCGGAGTTGAGCGCCTGGTCCCGCGACGAGCGCGCCCGCGCCTGCCTCGACGGCCTGCTCTCCGCGCCCGACTCGCCCGTCATTCGCGCCGCCGTCGAGGCCATCGCCAAGCGGGGCATCTCCCTCGAACCGGCCGCCGTCGTCGCCATGCTCCGCGGCCGGGCCGCTCCTCCGGCCGCTGCGCCCCCCGCACCGCGACCAGCGGTCGCTGTCCCTGCCGCCACGGCGCCGTCGCAGCCGACCGCTGCGGGCGTCGTCAACTTTTTCCTCCTGTCATCCTGGAATGAGAGGGGCTGCGACTCCCTCGAATACCTCCGACTGTGGCTCCCCACCGGCGCATGGTGGATCGGACCATCGGCCGTCGACCGCTTGGCACCCCAGCCGGGAGATCAGTGCTGCTTCTTCGCCACCCGCCGCGATCGTACCGACACCGGACGCGGCATCGTCGCCACCGCCGAGATCGCCGGCGTTGCCGATCAGGAGATCCCCCGCGACGAGTGGCCCGGCCCAGGCGATTGGGGTCCGGGCCGTTTCAGGTTGCCGCTCCGCAATGTCGACTGGCTACGAGAGCCCCTCTGGCCCACGAGGAGGATCCGCCACAAGCTGGATGCCCTCCAGCCTGAGCGGCCCGGCCAGCGGCTCCAGGGGATCGGCGCCCGGTCGATCCGGCGCCTCACCGAGCACGACTTCCGCCTTCTCACCGGCCGCGCCTGAACCAGCCCCGCACGCCTCCTCCGCTCTACGCGGAATCCTGCACCTGCCTGCCCCGGCTGGTCAGCCGATACCGTTGCGTCCGGCTTCTTGGACTGTCCGGCAGTGTCATTTCGACCAAGCCCGCATCGAGACCGGGCTGCAGGTACGTTGTGGCGAAGTGCCCCCGGTCCGCCAGCCCCAGCGCGGCCATGATCTCGGCCCGGCTCATCTCCCCCCGCAAGGCTGCGATGAGACGTCCCACATGGGGGGTCACATGGGGGGTTTCATGCGGGGTCACATGCGGGGTCACATGAGGGGCGACAGCCGCCTCCTGACGCAGGAAGGTCACTGTCACCCAATCAGGCGAGACCTGGATGTCCGGCGCCGGGACACCGTACTCAAGGCAGGCGTCGTGAATCCGCCTGATGCCGCTGCCAATCTGTTCCACCAGTCTCATGCGGTAGAGCAGGCTGAAGAGCAGAGGGTTCCTCGGTACGCTCCTGCTGCCAAGATATTCCTCTCGCATGCCGGGAGGCAGTCCCCCCGGCGTGACGATCTCCACCCGGTCCCCGAAGACATAGGCCTGCACGTTGGCCGTGCTGCGATAGTCGCGGTGGGCGATGGCGTTCACCACGGCCTCCCGCAGGGCGCTCTCGGGCAACTCCAACCGCTCATCTCTTCCCTGGGCGTGGGGTACGAGCGCAGAGTTCAGCTTGGCCTGGAGGTACGCCATTACCTCCTGATAGATGCTGTAAAGGCTTCCCTTGAAGTCCTTGCGGTCAAGGATGTGAGTCTTGGCGTTGCCACGGAAGACGGCGCACGTCACGCCAGCTTGGAGGGTGAACCGCGTAATATCGTCGGCGAGCAGCCACGCTCCGGCGTACGTCATCCTGGAATCCCGGAGCAGATGGAGGTTCGCCAACACCGTCATCGGATCCAGCCCCGGATCGATGCCGGCACGCTCGGAAAACTCGGCCCAACGCGCGGGAGTGATCTCGACGGACGGGTCGAAGGCACTGCAGGGGGTCTCATCCAGTCGGGTGAGGCCTTCCTTGAAGAAGAACTCTCGAATCTCGTCACGCGACAAGCGCTGGCAGGTCGCGCCCTCCCGTAGGAAGAACCGTCCCCCGAAGGAGTACGGCTTCCCGTGCTGCTCGGGCACCGTGACGCACAGGACGTCTCCTTCGCTCGCCACCTCCACGGCCAGGGGCGGCTCAGCCGATCGAGCGATGCTCTGGATCTGAGACTTCAGCCGATTGTGATCCCCCACGCCGACTGGAATCCCGGCGTCGTCAACCCCAATCAGGATTACCCCTCCGGTCGCGTTGGCGAAGGCGCACATCTCCCGGCCGAGATCAGACGGCATCGACCGCTTGAACTCGATACTGAATCCTTCACCCAATGCGATCAGGTTCGAGAGTCGCGTCTTGTCCATGTGTCATGCTCGATGTCGCCGGATACGCAGCGGTTGTGGTGGATCCCGTCTTGGCAGCAGTGTCCGCAGCCTTCCAAGTTCATCTGCTCCAACAGCATCGCCCCAGCCTACAATGCGTGACCTCCTATCCCAGGACGCCCCCGCCGACTAACTGCGTCCGGCCGCCATGATCTCCCTCCGCAAGGCTGCGATGAGACGTTCCACATGGAGGGTCACATGCGGGGTCACATGGGGGGTGACAGCCTCCCCCCTCCGGTCCCCCCTCTCCATCGCTTCAGATGGAGAGGGGGTTAGGGGGTGAGGTCGACCCCCGCCCAGCGACGCACGCCGCCCTCCTCGACGACCCGGCCCAGGCCGGGGAACGGGAAGTGGTTCGTCGCCAGCAGCAGCCCTTCGGCCAGCGACCGATCCCACAGCCCCCGCCGGGTGCGGCGCGCCAGCGGCATGTCGACGTCGGCGCCGATGCACCAGTCGGGCTGGGCGACCTGCACCGGCGAGTGCGCCGCGTCGCCGATCAGCAGCGCCGACTCGCCCCCGCTCGACACCATCAGCGCGACGTGACCGGGCGTGTGTCCGGGCGTCGGCACCGTCACGACCTCCGGCGTCAGCGCCTGCTCGCCGTCGGCCAGGTCCCACAGCCCCGCCGCCGTGATCGGGTCGAGGCCGCGCTCGCGGTCGGGCTCGGCCCCGGTCGCGCCGGCGGCCCAGTAGTCCCACTCGGTCTGCTGCGCGACGTGGCGCGCGTTGGGGAAGAGCGGCGTGGGCGCGCCGTCGCGGTCGACCGTGTTCCAGCCCGTGTGGTCGAAGTGGAGGTGGGTGAACGCCACGACGTCGACCTCCTCCGGCGGGACGCCGGCCTCGGTCAGCAGCGACGGCAGCGCCGGCTCGAGCCCCAGCGGCGTCTCGACGGGGCGGCCGCCCATGCCCGTGTCGACCAGGATGGTGCGGCCGGCGCTGCGGATCAGCCACGGCGTGATGCTCAGCGACAGCTCGTCGGCGTCGCTGAGCAGGTCGCGGTACGGCTCCAGCGACGCCCCGGCGGCCTCCGGGAAGAAGTCGGTCAGCTTGGGGCGCAGCCAGGTGTCCTGCAGCGCCACCAGCTCCACGTTCCCCACCGACGCCCGATGCACTCTGCTCATCGCGACCCTCCTTCGGCCGTCGTGCCGGCCGGCCCCGCGAGCCTAACCGATCTCCCGTCTTTCCAACTCCGATGGCGAGGCTGGGCAGGCAAGTCCCCTTAGCGTTACACTGATGGCGTTACACTCACGCAGGGGAGAGGGCGGTGCGCCGATGGCCCAGCAGGCGATCACCCGGTCTGACTTGGACGCCGATCAAGCGCGCCAGGAGACGACGTTCACGACGGCCCTGTTCCAACTCGAGCGCCGCATGTACGCCACCATCGCGCTCTCCACCGCGATCACCATCGGCGCGCTCGGGCTCATCATCGCCCTGACCTGATCTACGCTTCCCCGGCCCGCGCCTCCCAGCGACGCACGCCGTCCTCCTCGACCACCCGGCCCAGGCCCGGGAACGGGAAGTGGTTCGACGCCACCAGCGCCCCCTCGCGCGCCGACCGATCCCACAGCATGCGCCGCGACGCCCGCGCCCGCTCGGGGTCGAGGTCGGCGCCCGCGCACCAGTGCGCCTCGGCCACCTGCATCGGCGAGTGCGCGGCGTCGCCCAGGAACAGCACCGACTGCCCCGGCGCCGTCAGCAGGAACGAGACGTGCCCCGGCGTGTGCCCCGGCGTCGGCACCGTCACGACCTCGCGCGTCACCGCGTGCTCCCCCTCCACGAAGTCCACCAGCCCGCGCTCCAGCAGCGGGTCGAGCACCGCCGCCCGGTCGGGCGCGGCCATCGGGTCGGCCTCGGGGCTCGTCCAGTAGTCCCACTCGCGCTGCTGCACGATGTGGCGCGCGTTGGGGAACAGCGGCGCCGGCCCGTCGTCCCGCTCGACCGTGTTCCAGCCCACGTGGTCGTAGTGCAGGTGGGTGAAGACGACCGTGTCGACGTCGTCGGCGCGCACGCCGGCCTCGGTCAGCACCGCCGGCAGCGACGCCTCCTCCCGCACCGGCAGCGGCCCCGGCCGGAAGCCGACGCCCGTGTCGACCAGGATCGTCCGGCCGCCGCTGGCGATCAGCCAGGCCGTGTGGCTGAGCGCCATGCGCCCGCCCTCCATCAGGTGCTCCCCGTACGCCTCGAAGGCCGCCGGGTCGGCGTCGGGGAAGAAGTACTCGGGCCGCAGCCGCGACCACGTGTCCTGCAGCGCGACCACCTCCGTGTTGCCGAACGTCCAGCGCTGGAACTGCCCCATCGTCGTCCTCCGTCTCGCGGCCTCGCCGGTCGCGCAGGCTAGCACCCGCCGTCGTGGCGGTCGGCCCGCGCACGCGCAGCCGCGCGACGGACGTCGGCGGGAGGGCGCTGGGACGTCGGGGGGTTGGGGCGGTTGGGGCAAGAAAATAGGGCCCCGTGCGTTCCGGGGCCCCGGTGCTGCGGTATGTCGGCCACATTCGGCTTGCGCCTACTAGCCGGACCGGCAGGCAGGCCCAATCCTAGCAGCATCAGGTGGGGAGTGGGGCCCTTGAGGGGCCAGGGTCGATCGGCTTAATGAAATAGGGCCCCGTGCGTTCCGGGGCCCCGAGTAGCCAGCGGACCACCCTTATTCGGCTTGCGCCTACTGACCGGTCCGGTCTGGCTGATTTGATCCTAGCAGGATCGAGCCCAAGGTCGCAAGACTCCCCTCAGAAGAGGGAGATTCGGTTGGTGTAGGGCCGGCCAGTGTGTGTGACGCGCTGCGCGTCGACGGGAAGGGCGCGGATAGCCCCGAGCTCCGCGTCGAACTGCTGGAGGTTCCTGTCACCCTCGATCACGCGTCGTCTGGCGCCTGCAATCAGATCGGCGACTTGGATCGCGTGCGAGCTGAGAGAGTCCGCATAGTAGACACCGGGGTGCAGGGGCAGGCGCCGCGCAGTGACGAAGCTCGCCACATACTTACTCGCATGTGCGTCAAGGTCGTGGCTGGACCAGTCGGAGACGATGATGCCCGTCTCGTTCCGGGCATGACACTCGACGGCGAAGTGCTCCACGAGCGCGCGGAGTTGGAGCGGCATCGTCGTCCGGAGGGTCATGGCGTGGTGCATCCGGCTCTTGTTGATGCTGACCGCGTAGACAGTGCAGTCGAACTCGCTGAGGATGCGCACGACTTCGGAGAGGAACTGGCGCTTCTTCGAACGCTTCAACGCGTACGGTCGGATCGCGCTAGTGGCTTTCACTTCCCACGTGCCGGGATCACCGAGGTGCGGGTAGAAGCGCGACTTGGCGCCCCCGATGCGATGGCTGAGCGCCGGCACGCTCGCTGACGGGATGGCGAAGCCCCCTATGACCACGGCCTTTGAGGGGTCCACCAGCGCGGGCTTGCCCGAGTCGTCGAGGAACAGCACCGTCGTGCCCGATGTTGCGGCCATCGCAGCCCCCTACTCCTCCGACCGCCGACGCCGATCCTCCCGCAGCCGCGCCTCCGCCAGCGACGCGTACTCCTCCGACAGCTCCACCAGCACCCAATCGCGGCCGTGCCGCTCCGACGCCAGGGCCAGTGTCCCGGCCCCGCCGAACGGGTCGAGGAGCAGATCCCCCGGCGACGTCCCTACCTGCACCAGCCGCTCGACCAGCGCCAGCGGCTTCTGCGACGGGTGCCGCCCCAGCGACCGCTCCCCCTTCGGCGTGACCGGGAACTCCCACAGGTTGCGCATCTGCTTGTCCCCGTTGAGCGCCTTCGCCTCCCAATAGTTGAACCGCCAGCCCGACGCCTTGGCCGGCCCATCGGGCGTCCCGTTCACCGCCCACACCAACTGCTCCGTACTCTCCGCCAGCATCCGCGCCGTGATGTTCGGCTGCGCGTTGGGCTTGTACCAGACGATCGAGTTGAGCACCCGGCGGTTCAAGCCCGACTGCAAAATGAACCCCAGTTGGTAAATGTTGTGGTACGTCCCGAAGACCAGGATGTTGCCGTTCGGCTTGACGACCCGGCAGACCTCGCGCAGCCACTCGACGTTGAACTGGAAGAACTCGTCGTCGCCGAAGCGGTCCCACGACTCGGCCATCGTCACGTGCGATGAGAAGGCCCAGCCCAGCCCGCGCCGCTTGCTCATATTGAACGGCGGGTCGGCGATGCAGTGGTCGATGCAGGCGTCGGGCCAGCCGCGCATCGTCGCCAGCGCGTCGCCCCGGATCAGCGTGTTGCGGTCGGGTGGCTGCACTGCGTCGTCCATGCCCCCATTTGATCACACCCCTGATCCTATGGGAAGGGGCGGCCCTCCCCTACCCTGCCCCCAAACGACCAGCCCCGAAAGGCCCCACTCATGACCATCCGCGCCATCGTCGAGATCGTGCTGCGCGTCGCCGACATCGACCGCAGCCTCGGCTTCTACCGCGACACGCTGGGGCTGGAGCTGTTCTCCCCGCCCGGGCTGCCCGGCAAGTTCCTCCGCGTCGGCGAGAAGGGCGGCCTGCCGATGCAGATCGTGCTCGTGCCCGGCGGACGGGCGGCCCCCGCCGGCGACGGCGCGCCAGCCGGACTGCATCACATCGGCCTCGAGGTCGCCCCGGCCGACTGGCAACCGCTCCGCGACCGCTTGGAGGCGTCCGGCCACGCCACCCGCGACGGCGCGCACCCCTTCATGTCCGTCGACGCCTTCTACCTCGACGACCCGGACGGCAACGAGGTCGAGATCGCCACCCGCCGCGCCTGACCCCTCCCGCTTCCCCGCCCGGCCCGCTACCCTCCGCAGCGGAGCCCCGGCCTGCCGACGTCCGGGCCGCGCAAAGGAGCCCCCATGGCCGACGAAATCACCTTCCCCGTCGAGGCCGGGCACATCATGCTGTTCGCCCGCGCCGTCGGCGACGAGAACCCGATCTATAAGGACGCCGAGTACGCCAAGGCCTCCGAGGTCGGCGGCATCCCCGCGCCGCCCACCTTCGAGCGGGTCTGGGCCCACTGGGACCCCGACTACTCGCTGCGGCCCAAGCCCGGCGAGGCCTGGTTCGGCTCGGCGGCCGAGGCCACCGCCCGCCCGCCGAGCGATGACGATGACGACGGAGGCGGCAGCGGTCGCGGCCTCCACGCCGAGCAGCGCTACGTTTACCATCGGCCCGTCCTGGCCGGCGAGACGCTGACGGCCCGTATGCGCCCCGGCAAGACCTGGACCAAAGAGGGCCGCCGCGCCGGCACGATGACCTTCAGCGAGGGGATCATCGAACTCTTCGACGAGGCGGGCGAGATCGTTATCACCGCCACCAGCGTCGGCGTCACGACGTCGCGCGCCGTCGACCAGTAGGGTCGCCCGGACAGAAACCGATCAGTAAGCCCACCGGGCCGCGACCCGCCCGGTTCACCGAACAGGAGTCCCCGATGCCCCTCAGCGCCAGCAGCCTCGCCGTCGGCGACACGCACAGCGAAGTCGTCGTCGAGAACCTCACCCGCACCCAGATCGTGCAGTACGCCGGCGCCTCCGGCGACTACAACCCCATCCACACCGACACGCCCTTCACCAAGGAGATCGCGGGCTACCCCAGCGTCTTCGCCCACGGCATGCTCAGCATGGGCATGACCGGCAAGATGCTGACCAACTATGTCGGCGACGGCCGCCTCACGGCCTTCGGCGTGCGCTTCACGCGGCAGGTCTTCCCCGGCGCGACGCTCACCGCCACGGCCACGGTCGAGGCCGTCCGCGAGGAGGACGGACAGCGCTTCGTCGACCTTGCCGTCTCGACCACGAACCAGGACGGCCAGGAGGTCTGCAAGGGCGACGCCTCGGCCCGCATCGACCCGTAGCCGCCGGAGCCCGCCGATGTCCGACCCGCTCACCTTCCCCGTCGAAGCCGGGCACATCATGCGCTTCGCCGCCGCCATCGGCGACGAGAACCCCATCTATCGCGACGCCGCCCACGCCCAGGCGACCGAGCCCGGCGCGGTCATCGCGCCACCCACCTACGCGATGGTCGCCACCCACTTCGATCCCGACGTCCCGCGCCCCCTGCCCGGCCGGCCCTGGCGCGGCTCGGGCGCCGAGCCCACCGGCATTCCCGACGGCGCCGGCACCGGGGACAGCGCCCGCGGCCTCCACGCCGAGCAGCGCTTCGTCTACCACCGCCCCGTCCTGGCCGGCGAGACGCTGACCGTCCGCAGGCGCCCCGGAGCAACGTGGACGAAGGAGGGGCGCCGCGGCGGTGCGCTCAGCTTCCACGAGCAGATCAGCGAGTTCTTCGACGCCGAGAGCGACGTCGTCATCACGGCCACGATGGTGGCCGTCACCACCTCCCGCGTCGTCGATCAGTAAGGGCGGTGGCGTCAGGCCAGCTTGACGATGGCCACGGCGATCCCGGCCACGCCGACCGCGAAGGCCCCGAGCTGCAGCGCGAGGACGCGGAGTTCCTTCTGGAAGTCCGTCCGCAGATCTGCCACGAGGACCTGCATCTCGGCCCGGAAGGCCTGCATGTCCGCCTGCATCTCGGCCCGGAACGCCTGCATGTCCGCCCGCATCTCGGCGCGGAAGGCCTGCATCTCCGCCCGCATCTCGGCCCGGAAGGCTTGCATCTCCGCCCGTATCTCGGCCCGCAGAACCTCCAAGTCCGCCCGCGTCGCGAGGCCGCTGACGGCGCCATTGACCTCGTCCGCAGTAGCCTCGGCCAACTCTTCGCTGGCGCCCGCCGCCTGCAGCCGTCTCGCCATGCGTCCCGGATCGAATTCCGCCATGCGACGATCCTAGCAGAGGCGGGCCGCGCCCCGGCGCGGTCCGAGGCCGCCGGCGGGGCGCCTCCGCCGGTTGGCGAGCGCGCCCCGACGCCCTATGGTAGACACGACCAGCGGCGTTCTACCCGAAGGCGACCCGATGAGCCTCAACATCAAGAACGAGGAGACGTGCCGCCTCGCAGCGGAGTTGGCGCACCTGACCGGTGAGACGATGACCGGCGCGATGACCGTCGCCCTGCGCGAGCGCCTGGAGCGCGAGCAGCGCGCCCGCGGCGCCGAGGCGCGCGTGGCGGAACTGCGTGCCA
Source organism: Dehalococcoidia bacterium (assembly GCA_965209205.1). Classification (GTDB taxonomy): domain Bacteria; phylum Chloroflexota; class Dehalococcoidia; order Bin125; family Bin125; genus TK10-74A. The sequence continues at coordinate 602,867 of CBDBQC010000004.1, read as the reverse complement.
TCGGGCGCCGCTGCGCCGGTCTCCTGCGCGACGGCCCCGCCGCCGCCGACCACGGCGACCTGCTCTACGACGAGCGCGGGCTGCCCAGGTGATCGTCGACACCTCCGCCGTCCTGGCGATCCTCTTCGACGAGCCCGATGCCGATCGCTACGCCCGCGCGATCGCCGAGGCGCCGCGCTGCCGCATGTCGGTTGCCGGCTACCTGGAGGCGGCCATCGTGCTCGAAAGCCGCGCCTGGCCGGAGGCCGCCCACGAACTCGACCGCTTCCTTGAACGCGCTGCCATCGAGCTCGCGCCCGTCACCGCGGACCACGCCCAGGCCGCCCGCCGCGCCTGGCGACGCTTCGGCAAGGGCAACCACCCCGCCGGCCTCAACTTCGGCGACTGCCTCGCCTACGCCATCGCCGAGATCAGCGGCGAGCCCCTCCTCTTCAAGGGCGCCGATTTCGCCCGCACGGACGTCGCGGCCATTCCCTGACCCCGGCGGCTCAGCCCGACCGCGACATCGCGACCGGGCCCTCCGCCCCGCGGCCCCGCACCGAGTCCAGCTCCACGACGACCGCCACGCCCGTCCGCTCCGGGTCTCGCGCCCGCTCCGACGCCGGCGAGTTCTCGAACACCTGCCGGCGCACCGCCGCGCCCGGCTCGACCCGCGCCCGGCCCAGCATCGTGTAGTGGCGACGCGCCGGCATGTTCGCGTACACCGCCGCCACTACCGGATTGACCGCGATCGCCCGCAGCGTCGCCGACGCCTCCTGGTTGCGCACCCAGAACGCCAGTCCGTCGTCGCCGAACGTCTGCGCCGTACCCCGGAAGCTCACCGCCGGCGTCCCCTCCGGCGTCACCGCGCACACCACGATGGGGTACCCGTCGTCGAGCGCCCCGTTGATATCCGCCCGCATCCCCGCGTCGAACCGGATCATCGCTCCGCCTCCGTCCTGTCCGGGCAGACTACCCCCGCGAGACTGCCCGGCCTCAGCATGTCAATCATACTTGACATCCAGTCAATGACGCTTGACACTGCGTCCATCCCCGACGACCCCTGGAGCGACCCATGCCCGACGACGCCCCCACTCCTCATCGCGGCCGCCTGCGACGCCTCGCCGAGCGACCGCCGTCGCGCCGCTGCCTCATTCGCGCCGGGCTGCTCTGGGGCAGCTACGCGGCCCTCGTCGGGATCAGCGGCTGGATCGTTGACGCCAACCCCGGCGCCGACTGGCGCTACGCCGTCGCCGTCCTGCCCATGCTCCCCGTCGGCTTCGTCCTGCGCGACTGGCTGCGCATGTTCCGCCGCAGCGACGAACTCGAGCAGCGCATCGCCCTCGAATCGATCGCCTTCGCCTTCGGCGCGACCGCCCTGCTCACCTTCACCTTCGGCTTCCTCCAGTTGGCCGGCCTGCCCGACATCAACTGGCTCTTCGTCTGGGCCGTCATGGGCAGCTGTTGGATCGTGGGCGGGCGCCTGGCGCGCCGGCGCTGGCTCTGACGCCCCATGCGCAACACCCTCAAGCTGCTGCGCGCCGAGCGCGGCTGGTCCCAGAAGGACCTCGCCGGCGCCCTCGGCGTCTCGCGTCAGACGGTCAACGCCATCGAGACCGGCAAGTACGACCCCTCGCTCCCGCTCGCCTTCCGCATGGCCGCCCTCTTCGAGCGCCCCATCGAGCGCATCTTCCACCCCGGCCCCACCGACGGCTGAGCCGGCCGCTAGACCTCGGTCATCAACTCCAGCAGATGCCCGTCGGGGTCGCGGAAGTAGACGCCGCGGCCGCCCTTGCGGCTGTTCGTGCGCATGTCCGCCGCCGAGCGCGGCCCGCTGCCGTAGGGGATCGACTCGGCCCGCACGCGCCCGAAGATCTCGTCGAAGGTCGCCTCATCGACGTGGAACGCGTAGTGGTGCGACTCGAACGACTCCTCATCGGCGAAGTCCAGCGTCAGCGTGGCGTTGACATGCACCGGCGCGAAGTGCCCCGACCGCCGCCGGAACGTCAGCCCGAAGATGCGGGCGAAGAACTCCGCCGCCGCGGCCTTGTCCCGCGCCGGGACGATCGTGTGGTTCAGTTCGATCGGCATCGCGACCCCCTCCCCGGTCGAGGCTACACCGCCGCGACCTTCTCCCGCCGAGAGCATCACTATTTTCGATTCTCCCATAAAACGATAATGACTCCCCCGCTATTTTCGCTCCGCGAACAACCATTTCCCAGTCACGCGCTGCCCGCCCGCTCTGCTAGCCTCCGGCGCGGAACGGAGTTCCTCATGCCCGACCCCGCCACGAGCGACGCTCGTTGTCCTTGCTGCAGGCTCGTCGCAACCCCGGCGGGCGAGCGCTGCTCCCCCTGCCTGCGCTACAAGCCCGAGTCCAAACACTCGCTAATGCCACTTATGCCGCAGCCCTTGCCGCCCGACCGCGATCTCGACTTCGATCCCAGCACAGAGCTCGAGGTTCCCTGTCGCTGCTGTGAGCGCGTCGTGATTTTCGTAACGAAGGCCGACTACGACAAGCACAACGCAACGGGCCATCCGCTCCGCTGCGCGCCCTGCGAGCGATGGCGCGCTAGGACGTAGGACGCGCTCGGGCAGCCGATGAGGTCGCTCTGTTCGCCGCCCCGCGGGCCGTAAGCGCCGCGGCACTTGCCGCTCCCGCCGCCTCAAGGGCCGCCTGTGCGTTCGGCCCCGCCACGACAGTCAACGCAGAGACGGAAGCGGTTGTCGCGGCCTCAACTGCGGCTCGCGCTTCCGCGCGCAACCCCTTCACTGAACTCGGGGCGCTAGCGAGAGATACACTTAGCCACCCGCCTCCACCCGCCGTCTCGGCCGCCTGCAGTGCGAAAGCCCGGACCCAGATAGCCCATGCTACGGCGGCTCTCTGCGCTGATATCTCCGTCTCGAAACGGTCCGACTCCGCCGCTGCTTCCGCGGCATCCGCCGCCTCAAGCACGAACCCCGTCCTCTCAGCAGCCTGGCGGGCTTGGACCGCAGCAAATCCTTCGTACGGCTGTGCGTCCCCGGCGAGCCTGACTTCGTCCGCTCTCGCTATCGCCTCCGCCGCAGACTCTTGCATTGTTGCTCGCGCTTCCTCCCGCTCCACGGACCGGACCGCCTCCACCACGAATACCGATACAGGCGGCTGTAGAGAGACCATCAGTTCCGCAGCCTGGACACCAGCGATCGCTGCCTCGACCGCGAGAGCTGCGGCGGCTTCTGCGACCCCGGCCAGCGCTTCCGCCCGTTCCGCGGCGGCATCTGCGTCCTCTATGGCCGCCACCGTGCCGACAGCGTCGCCCCTCCGCATAGCCGCCTCCGACTCACTCAGAGCCTCCACTGCCGCTTCCAGTTCCCGCAGCGCTGCGGTCTTGGCGGCCTCCGCTTGCGTCGTGGCGAGAACCGCTTGCGTCGTTGCCGCAGCTAAGTCTGCAGCAGCCCGCGCTCGCGCCGCGTCTCGGGATGCTGCGTCGCGCGCTTCCGTTGCCTCCGTCAGTGTGGCCGCCGCCTCAGCCGCTGCCGCCTGGGCTGCAGCGGCCGCCGTCGAGACTGCCGCCTGTACTGCCGCAGCTGCCTCGGCGGCGGCGCGAGCCTCCGTTGCCGCGTCTTCCGCAGCCGCGGTCGCCTCCGCGACTGTCGCCTCCACCGCCGCCGCCGCCTCGGCAGCGACACGAGCCTCGGTAGCGGCGCGCTCTGCCGCCGCAACCGCACCGCTGATCCGATCCTCCGCTGCTTGCGCCTCCGCTGCCGCTGAGCCCGCTGCCACCGCCACCTCCCTGGCAGCGGCCGCCGCTTCCCTGGCGGCTGCCTCCGCTGTCGCGGCGGTCCCCGCCACGATCTCCCCTGTCTGCGCCGCTGCCTCGGCGGCGGCACGGGCGTCCCCTGCCGCGTCTTCTGCGGCCCCTGTCGCCTCGGCGATCCGCGCCTCCGCCGCTGCCGCCTCAGATGCCGCGGCGCGTGCCGCGTCCGCCGCCTCGGTCGCAGCCTCCGCCGCTGCGGTGGCCGCCGCCTCGGTGGCCGCGAGCGCGGCTGCATCATCCGACGACAACTCCGAGGCGCCGCCTTCACAGGCGGTCACCACGACGGCGGTCGCGAGAAGTGCGATCACCACGAGCGATCGCGCTACACTTGGTCGTACGTCGAACTGCATCACCGCCGCCCCTCCCGCGACGAGGCTACACCCCGCCGCGGCTCCCCTCGTCCCGCTGCGAGCATCACTATTATCGGTTCGAAGTCGAACCGATAATAAGCGACATCGCTATTTTCGCTGCCGCGAACAAGCGTCCCCTCTGGTCCCCCCTCTCCATCGTTCAGATGGAGAGGGGGTTAGGGGGTGAGGTTCCTAGAACACGTCCAGCAGTTCGAAGCGGGGGCCGTCGCGACAGCAGAGGCGGACGCCGCGCTTCGTGAAGACGGCGCAGCCGTAGCAGATGCCCGTGCCGCAGGCCATCTCGGTCTCCATCAGCACCTGCACCGAGCGACCCATGCCGTCGGCCCGCACGACCGAGGCCATGCTGCGGAACATCGGCGTCGGACCGCAGGCCAGCGACTGATCGGCCCAGGGCAGGTACTCGGCGAAGAGGTCGGTGACCAGCCCGCGACGGCCCAGCCCCCCGTCCTCCGTCGCGACGGCGTACTCGACCTCGGGCGGCAGCAGTTCGGCCGGGAAGACGCCCTCCGCCGTCCGCGCGCCGACGCACAGCACCAGCGTGCGATCGCGGCCCAGCTGCTCGTCGGCCAGCGCGACCAGCGGCGCGACCCCCACCCCGCCGCCCACCAGCAGCAGGTTGCGCGCGCTGCTGCGCACCTCGAAGCCGCGCCCCAGCGGGCCGGTCATGCGCGACACCGCGCCCGCCGGCTGCGACGCCATCAGCGCCGTCGCCTCCCCGATGACCGTGTAGAGCAGCGCGAACTGCCGCTCCCCCCCGCGCTCGCGGAAGCGGTAGTAGGAGAACGCGCGCGGCAGGAAGGGATCCATCCCCTCGGCCGGCTGCACCATCACGAACTGGCCCGGCTGCGCGCCCCGGCAGACGGCCTCGCCCGCGTACCAGGTGACGAACGTGCCCGGGTAGATCTCCTCGGTCTCCAGCACCTCCGCCTCGGCCTGCTGCACCGTCACGCCCCTGTGCGCTCCGACCCCGTGTCCTCGGCCCTCGTATATTCCGACAGCGGCGCGACCTCGTACGCCCCCTGCGAGAGCATGGCCGACACCGCGTGCCGCGCGGTGTCGATGCTGGTGAAGCAGGGCAGGCGCTTCTCGGCCGCCGCCCGCCGGATGTGGAAGCCGTCGCGCAGCGTGGTCCGCCCCCCCTCCGAGGTGTTGAGCACGAAGTCCACCTCGCCCGCCTCGATCACGTCCACCACGTTGGGGTGCGACTCGGCCAGCCGCTTGGGCACGCGCCGCGCCTCCAGCCCCAGCCCGCGGATCATCTCCGCCGTGCCGTCGGTGGCGTACAGCGTGTAGCCCGCCTCGCCCAGCTGGCGGATGAGCTCGATCGCCTCCGCCTTGTCCTGGTCGGCGATGCTGAGCAGCGCCGTGCCGCGCGCCGGCAGCGCCAGGTCGCTGGCCAGCAGCGCCTTGGTCAGCGCCCCGTCGAAGTCCCGGTCGACGCCCATCACCTCCCCGGTCGATTTCATCTCGGGCCCCAGGTAGGTATCGACGCCGGCCAGCTTCGACATGCTGAACACCGGCGCCTTGATCGCCACCAGATCCCGCGACGGCCAGAGCCCGTCGGCGTAGCCCTGCTCGCGCAGGGGGCGGCCCAGCATCACGTTGACCGCCAGCTCGACCATCGGCACCGTCGTGACCTTGCTGAGGAAGGGCACCGTGCGGCTGGCGCGCGGGTTGACCTCCAGCACGAAGACGCCGCCCGGGTCGTCGCCGCGGCCCCGCATGACGACGTACTGGATGTTCATCAGCCCGCGCACGTCGAGTCCCAGCCCAATCTGCCGCGTGTAATCGACCAGCAGGCCGGTCTCCGCCTGGGTCAGGTTGGGCGCCGGATAGACCGCCATCGAGTCGCCCGAATGCACGCCCGCCCGCTCGATGTGCTCCATGATCCCGGGGATCAGCACCGTCTCGCCGTCGCAGATGGCGTCCACCTCGACCTCGATGCCGGCGAAGTACTTGTCGATCAGCACCGGCTTGCCGGGCCCCGCCTCCATGGCCTGCCCGACGTAGCGCGCCAGCTCCCCGGCCCCCTGCACGATCTCCATCGCCCGGCCGCCCAGCACGTACGAGGGCCGCACCAGCACCGGATAGCCGATCGTCGCCGCCGCCTGGATGGCGTCGGCCATGTTCGACACCGTCGTGCCCGGCGGCTGCGGGATGCCCAGCCCCGTCAGGAAGCGCTCGAAGCGCTTGCGGTCCTCCGCCAGGTCGATCGCCTCCGCCGACGAACCCAGGATCGGTTGCGCCGACGACGTCAGCGGCCCCGCCAGGTTGATCGCCGTTTGCCCGCCGAACTGCAGGATCGACGGCACCGCCGCCCGCTCGCCGTTCTCGCTGCCGTCCGCCCCGATTCCCGCGCCCGCCTCGTTCTCGAGGATGTCCCGCGCCGACTCCTCGTCCAGCGGCTCGAAGTACAGCCGGTCCGACGTGTCGAAGTCGGTCGAGACGGTCTCGGGGTTGCTGTTGGCCATGACCGCCGCGTAGCCCGCCGCGCGCAGCGCCTGCGCCGCCTTGACCGAGGCGTAGTCGAACTCGATCCCCTGCCCGATGCGGATTGGGCCGCTGCCCACCACCAGCGCGCGGTCGCCGGGCTCGGGCAGCGCCTCGTTCTCCTCTTCATAGGTGGAGTAGAAGTACGGCGTCGCCGCCTCGAACTCGGCCGCGCAGGTGTCGACCATCTTGTAGACGGGCCGGATGCCCCACTCCAAGCGCTGCTGCCGCACCTTCTCCGTCACCGAGCCGGCCAGATTGGCGATCTGCTCATCGCCGAAGCCCAGCCGCTTGGCCGCCCACAGCAGGCCGGGCGTCAGCGGCTCCGAGAGCAGCCGCTTCTCCATCGCCACCAGCCCCAGCAGCTTGTCGAGGAACCACGGGTCGACGCCCGTCTCCCGCGCCAGCGACGCCACGTCGGGACTCCCGCCGCAGGGCCGACATCAGGTGCCAGATGCGGTTGTCGGTCGCGACCACCGCCGCCGCGCCGGGGTCGTCCTCCGACTTGTCCTCCCAGAGCAGCGACCGCCCCCCCACCTCCAGCGAGCGCACCGCCTTCTGCAGCGCCGCCTCGAACGAGCGGTCGATCGCCATTACCTCACCGGTCGCCTTCATCTGCCGTGCCCAGCGAGCGATCGCCGGCGCCGAACTTGTCGAACGGCCAGCGCGGGATCTTGACGACCGCGTAGTCGAGCGCCGGCTCGAAGGCGGCCGTCGTCTTGCCCGTCACCCGGTTGCGGATCTCCTCGAGCCGCCGCCCGACGGCGATCTTCGCCGCCACCCGCGCGATCGGGTAGCCCGTCGCCTTCGAGGCCAGCGCCGACGATCGGCTCACGCGCGGGTTGACCTCGATCACGTAGTAGGGCAGCGCGCCGTCGGCGCCGGGGCCGTCCCAGGGCGTGACGTCGGTGCGCGGCGCCAGTGCCAGCTGCACGTTGCAGCCCCCCTCGATGCCCAGCGCGCGGATGATCTTCAGCGATGCCGATCGCAGCCGCTGGTAGTCCTTGTCGGACAGCGTCTGGCTGGGCGCGACCACGATCGAATCGCCCGTGTGCACCCCCATCGGGTCGAGGTTCTCCATGTTGCAGACGGTGATGCAGGTGTCGGCGCCGTCGCGCATCACCTCGTACTCCACCTCTTTCCAGCCCAGCAGCGACCGCTCGACCAGCACCTGCGCGACGGGGCTGGCCGCCAGCCCGCTCTCCAGCGTGCGCCAGTACTCCTCCTCCGTCGTGACGAAGCCGCCGCCCGTGCCGCCCAGCGTGTAGGCCGGACGGATCACGGCCGGCAGCCCGATCTCCGCCAGCGCCCCCGCGCCGGCATTGAGGCTTTCGACGATCACGCTGGGCGGGATCGGCTCCCCGATCGAGCGCATCATGTCGCGGAACAGCTCGCGGTCCTCGGCCTTCTGGATGGCCGACAGCGGCGTGCCCAGCAGCCGCACGCCGTGGCGCTCGAGCACCCCCGCCTCGTGCAGCGCGACGGCCAGGTTGAGCCCCACCTGCCCACCCAGCGTCGGCAGCAGGCCGTCGGGCCGCTCCCGCGCGATGACCCGCTCCAGCACCTCGACGGTCAGCGGCTCGATGTAGGTCACGTCGGCGACGTCCTCGTCGGTCATGATCGTGGCCGGGTTCGAGTTGACCAGCACCGAGCGCACGCCCTCCTCGCGCATCGCCTTGCAGGCCTGCGTGCCGGCGTAGTCGAACTCGGCCGCCTGCCCGATCACGATCGGGCCGCTGCCGATGATCAGCACCGTGCGCGGCTTCTCCGGCGCCGGATCAGGCACGCGCCGCCCCCTCCCCCGATGGCTCGTCGGGCGCGCCCGCCGGCGCGCCGCCCAGCCAGCCCCGCTCGACCGCGCCCCAGATGCCCAGCCCCGCCCCCAGCGGCGCGCCCACGAGCATCGGCGCCAGCACCAGCAGCGCGGCGACCGCGCCCGTCTCGCCCGCGACCAGCCGCGCCACGCCCAGGCCCAGCCCCACGCCCGAGACGCCCAGCACGACGGCGGCCGCCAGCACGACCCCGGCCCCCCTCACAGCGGCAACTCGAAGCGGAGCTCGGGCTCGTCGGCCCCCGCCGGACTCAGGCTGTTGATGATCGGCACCAGCCCCCCGATCGAGCTCAGGAAGCTGAGCGCCGCCTCATTATTGTTAGGCAGCCGTCCGACGACGCGGCGGAAGCCCCCCGCCCGCGCGTGCGCCAGCAGCCCCTCGGCCAGGCGCGTGCCGATGCCCCGCCGCCGCGCCTCGCTGAGCAGCCAGACGCCCAGCGACGCCGTCTCGGGATCCTGCGTGTCGAAGTCGAGCGCGCCGAAGCCGACGGCGCGGTCCCCGTCCTCGGCCAGCAGGATCAGCCCCGACTCCCCCAGCCGCCCGATCCACACGCGCACCTCGCCGGTCGAGAGCGCCCGATCGATGCCCACCGGCTGCGGCCCCGACACGACCTCCCCGATCACGGCCGCGATCGCCGCCGCGTCGCCGGCCGAGGCCCGCCGGTACGTCACCTCGCCGCTCACGACATCCCCTCGCGCACCAGGTCCAGGAAGCGGTCGAACAGGTGCGCGTTGTCGAGCGGCCCCGGCGACGCCTCGGAGTGGTACTGGATCGAGACCAGCGGGTACTCCGAATGCGTCAGCCCCTCGACCGTGTCGTCGTGCAGGTTGACGTGGCTCACGCGGGCGCCGCCGCGCAGCCCGTCGGGGTCGAGCGCGTAGCCGTGGTTCTGCGCCGTGATCGCCACCGACCCGGTGATCAGGTCCTTGACCGGGTGGTTGCCGCCCCGGTGGCCGAACTTCAGCTTGAACGTCTCCGCGCCCAGCGCCCGCCCGATCACCTGGTGGCCCAGGCAGATGCCCATCAGCGGCGTCCGGCCCAGCAGCCCCGACGCCGTCGCCACCTGGCGATCGCGGAACTGCGGGTCGCCCGGCCCCGGCGAGAGCAGCACGCCGTCGGGCCGCATGGCCAGCACGTCGGCCGCGCCGGTCTCGGGCGGCGCCGCCGTCACCCGGCAGCCGCGGGCGCGCAGCATGCGCAGGATGTTGTACTTCAGCCCCTCGTCCAGCACGACGATGTGCGGCCGGTCGCCGTCGGCCGGGCCGGCCGCCTCGACCGGCGACGGCGCGCCGTCCCAGCCGTAGGGCTCGCGCGTCCCCACCTCGATGAAATCCTGGCTGTCGTACTCGGGCAGCTCGGCCAGCCGCGCCTTCGCCTGGTCCACCTCCCCCGGGTCGACGATCAGCCCCTGCATCACCCCCCGCTCGCGGATGCGGCGCGTGATCGCCCGCGTATCGACGCCGGCCAGCCCCGGCACCCCCTCGGCCCGCAGATACGCGTCGACCGTCGTCCCGCCCAGCGGGTGGCTGGGGTGGTCGCAGTCGCTGCGCACGACCAGCCCCCGCACCTGGATGCGCGCGCTCTCGTCGGTCGGCGGGATGACGCCGTAGTTGCCGATCAGCGGGTAGGTGAGCACCAGGATCTGCCCGGCGTAGGAGGGGTCGGTGAGCATCTCCTGGTAGCCGGTCATCGAGGTGTTGAAGACGACCTCGCCCCAGCCCATGGCGGGGTCGCCCATGCGCTGCCCCCGGAAGACGCTCCCGTCCTCGAGGACCAGGCATCCGTCGGGGCGCGTCATGCTGGGCGCTCCGCTTCGAGTGCCATCAGGCTCTTCGCTCGTTCCCGAAGCTCCTCGTCAACCTGGAAGCACGCCTTGTCGGCTTCATCCCATCCGAATCTCGCCACCGCAAACTGGAGTGCGGTGTTGGTCAGACCCACGAACGATGACACGGGCGGCAATTCGTCCTCCAGGACAAGATTGTTGCTGTCCCACCAGGCTCGGGCATGCTCGGCCAAGTCAATCAACTCTCGGCGCGGTGGCGCCAACTCGCTCGAGTCCTGCTCTCCGATTTCCGATCCGCGAGCCCGAGCGAATGCCGATCTCAGTTGCGCCAACCAGTCGTACGCCTCCTGCACAGCCGCCATCCGTTTCTCGAACAGCGTCCGTTGGTACCACTCCCGGTGATCCTCGGCCCGCTCCTCCCGTCGGTCGTTGGTGGTTTTCCGCCACATCCAGAAGGTGAGCCCATGGCCCGCCACTGCCACCACCGCCACTGCGATAATGCCGACAACCGCGTCGCTCACGATGCCCCCTCCCCCCACACGACGCGGCCGCCCGACACCGTCGCGACGACCGACCCCACCAAGTCCATCCCCGACAGCGGCGTGTTCTTCCCCTTCGACACGAAGCGCGCGGGCTCGACCGTCCAGCGCGACGACGGGTCCAGCAGCGCCACGTCGCCGGGCGAGCCGACGGCCAGCCGCCCCAATCCCGGTACGGCCCGCTCCAGATCCCAGGCCCGCACCGGCCCCCAGGTCAGCCGCTCGATGGCCGTGCCCAGCGACAGCTCCCCCCGCGCGACCAGTGTGCCCAGCGCCCCCCAGGCCGTCTCGAGCCCGCTGATCCCGAAGGCGGCGCGGTCGAACTCGCACTGCTTGTCCGTCACGGTGTGCGGCGCGTGGTCGGTCGCCACGGCGTCGATCACGCCCGAGCGCAGCCCCTCGACGCAGGCCGCCACGTGCTCCTCCGAGCGCAGCGGCGGGTTGACCTTGGCGTTGGTGTCGTAGAGCAGCCCGCCCGGCCCCGTGCCGTTGGAGCCCGCGACGCAGGCGTCGGTCAGCAGCAGGTGATGCGGCGTGACCTCGGCGGTGACGGCGACGCCGCGCGCCTTCGCCTCGGCCACGGCCTCGCACGACTCGCGTGTGCTGATGTGGCAGATGTGCAGCCGCGCCCCGGCCGCCGCGGCCAGCCGCAGGTCGCGCTCGACGATCGAGACCTCCGCCAGCGCCGCCTGCCCGCGCAGCCCCAGCCGCGTCGAGACGACGCCCTCGTGCATCACGCCGCCCTCGGCCAGGGCCGGGTCCTCGCAGTGCTCCGCGATCGGCAGGCCCAGGTCCGAGGCATACTCGAACGCCCGCCGGGCCAGCGTCCCCCCGGCGATCGAGTCGCCGTCGTCGCTGAACGCCACGACTCCGGCGTCGCGCAGTTCCGCCAGCTCGGCCAGGCGCTGCCCCGCGCGGCCGCGCGTCACCGCGCCAACGCACAGCACCCGCGCCGGCCCGCCGCGCGCTGCCTCCTGCACCTGCGCGACCACCGCCGGCCCGTCCATCGCGGGCTCCGTGTTGGGCATCGCGCAGATCGTCGTGAAACCGCCGCGCGCCGCCGCCGCCATGCCCGAGGCGACCGTCTCCTTGTGCTCCTGCCCCGGCTCGCGCAGGTGCGTGTGCAGGTCGACGAAGCCCGGCGCGACGATCCGGCCCGCGGCCTCCAGCACCGGCGCGCCCGGATCGCCGGCCCCCACCGCTGCGACATCGGCTCCGAGGGCCGCGACCCGTCCGTCGCGTATCAAGACGTCGATCGTCGCATCGACGCCGCTACCCGGGTCGACCACGCGTCCGCCGCGGATCAGCAGGTCGCCGCTCACGTCGCGACCCCCACGCCCTGCGTCAGCAGGTAGAGCACGGCCATCCGCACCGCGACGCCGTGCGACACCTGCCGCTCGACCTCGCTCTGCATCCCGTGCGCGACATCGGCGGCGATCTCGACGCCCTCGTTCATCGGGCCGGGGTGCAGCACCGCCGCCCCCGGCCGCGCCCGCGACAGCCGCTCGGGCGTGATCTGGTAGCGCCGCGAGAACTCCCGCAGCGAGGGCAGGAAGGCGCCCTGCATCCGCTCCCGCTGCAGGCGCAGCGCCATCACCGCGTCGGCCCCGGCGATGGCCCGGTCGAGGTCCTCCTCCAGCGTCACGCGCGGCAGCGACAGGTCGCGCCCCGACGCCGGCGGCGGCGCGTTGAGCCCCGTCGGCAGCAGTGTGCGCGGCCCCACCAGCGTCACGTCCATGCCCAGCGTCGTCAGCGCCCAGACGTTCGACCGCGCCACCCGCGAGTGCTTGATGTCGCCGATCAGCACGATGCGCTTGCCCGCCAGATCGCCCAGCCGGCGGCGCAGCGTGAAGGCGTCGAGCAGGGCCTGCGTCGGGTGCGCGTGCAGCCCGTCGCCCGCGTTGACGACGTGCGCCTCCGAGTGCTGCGCCGCCAGGTAGGGCGCCCCGCCGTTGGGATGCCGCATCACGATCACGTCGGCGCCGATGGCGCGGATCGTCGCCACGGTGTCGATCAGCGACTCCCCCTTCTCGACGCTGGAGCCGCTGCCGGTCATGTTGATCACGTCGGCGCCCAGCACCTTGCCCGCCAACTCGAAGGAGGCGCGCGTGCGCGTGCTGGGCTCGTAGAACAGGTTGAAGACCGTCACGCCGCGCAGCGCCGGCGTGCGCGCGACGCGGCGCTGGAGCACTTCCTCCATCGCCTCGGCCGTGTCCAGCACGGCGACGATGTCCTCCCGCGACCACACGTCCACGTCGAGCAGGTCCCGGTGCCGCCACGGCATCGGCGCGACCGCCCCGGGCGGGGCGTCCTGCGGCCGGGCCTCCGTCGGGCCGCCGGTCTGGCGAATTCGCGCCACCATCAGCGTCCCCCATCCCAGGCGCGGCCGGTCGCCAGCACCTCGTCGCGGCCGTCCACCTCCTCCAGCCGCACCTGCACGTCGTCGCCGCGCTGCGTCGGCAGGTTCTTGCCGACATAATCGGGCCGGATCGGCAGCTCCCGATGGCCCCGGTCGACCAGCACCGCCAGCTCGATCGCCGACGGCCGCCCGTAGTCGAGCAGCGCGTCGAGCGCGGCCCGGATCGAGCGCCCGGTGAACAGCACGTCGTCGACCAGCACCACCACCCGATCGTCGAGCGAGGCCGGCAGCGCGCTGGGCTGCAGCGTCGGCCGCACCCCCCGCAGCGAGAGGTCGTCGCGGTGCAGGCCGATGTCGATCGCGCCGCGCTCCACGGCCACGCCCTCGAACTCGCGGATGGCCGCCGCCAGCCGCGCCGCCATCGGCGCGCCCCGGGTGCGGATGCCCACCAGGATCAGGCGTCCCGGGTCGGGGTGGCGCTCGACCACCTCGTGCGCGATGCGCGCCAGGGCCCGCCGGATCGCGCCGGCGTTCATCACCACCGCGGCGTCGGGCGGGGCCGTCATCGGCCGGCCTCCCCCCGGTCGCGAGGGGCGGCGGTCAAACGTGCGACAGGGGAAGCGGAGGTGTGCAGAGGCGCGGACCGGCCCATGCTGTCGTCCTTCCCGGCCTCGCGGGACCGAATTAAAGTCCGTGCAGCGGTCGTCGGATCGCAGCCTAGCACCGGCGGCCGTCGGACCGCGCCCCTATTCTGTCACCGCGTGTTCCCGTCGACACGCGGCAGAGTCCGACACCTGAGAGGTGCCCGATGGATAGACCACGATCGGCCGACTCGGGGCTCACGGATGGCCGCAGGGCGCAGCGCCGATTCTGGACGGCGTTCCTGCGCGACGGGTCGTCGACTCTCCCGGCACTGGGAAGTCGCAGGCCGCCGGCGGACAGCGAGATGTGCTTCGCTATCGGACGGACTGACTTCGAACTCCGCACCGTCCACGCTCGAGGGGCCCCGCATCGAACGAAGCTCGACGACCACATCCGTGTCGAGCTGTGTGTCAGCGGGGCCAACCAGGAAGCTGTCTGCGGTCAGCTTGAGGCGCGGACAGCGGAGATCGCATCGAAGCTCGGGACGACTCCCACATGGGTCCGGCCCGCGGTTGGTAGGACGTTCCGCATCTACGTCAGCAAGAGCGCGGCCATCCGGAACCCCAACGACTGGCCCGACCAGCACCGATGGATCCTCGACTGGCTCCGGAAGTTCGACGACGTCTTCCGCCCCATCGTCCAGAACCTCGACGCGTAGCGCCGCCGCGGGCCTGCGGCCGGCGCCCCGCTACACTCGCCGCAAGCCGACCGCGATCGCCCAGGCGCCTCCATGACCCTCCACCCCGGCTCCCGGCTGCGCCTCGCCGCCGTCCTCCTCCCCCTCCTGGTCGCCGCCTGCTTCGCCGACGACCCGACGCCCGCGGCCGACACCACCGCTCCCGCCAGCGACGCCGCGCCCGCCGTCGAGACCACGACCGACCCGGCGGCGGAGACGACCGCGGCGCCCGCCGCCGCCGCCGACCCCGGCCCCGCGGCATCCGCTCCCGTCCTCCCCGCCACCCCCTTCCAGAACGACCCCACCCTTGAGGCCCGCCTCGATCCCGACGCGCTCGGCATCCCCGGCCGCTTCGTCCGCATGTACGTCAACGACCGCGAACCGATCCTCTCGCTCGGGCTCGTCCGCGCCGCCGCCCGCCTCACCTACGCCGTCAGCGCCAGCCACGAAGTGCTCTCCCTCGACCTGCTCCGCCTCGAGCCGGGCGTCGACGCCGAGAGCTTCTTCCTCGCCTTCGCCGCGACCGTGGCCGACAGCCCCCACTACCGGGGCCTCGACATGATCGGCGTGCCCCGCGGTGTCGGCGACGGCGCCCGGCACTACGCCTTCGCGATCGAAGAGGACGAGGCCGACGCCGTCGTGCTGCTGCGCGACGACCTGCTGGCCTTCGTCACCTACCGCCGTCCCCCCAACCTGCGCGCCCCCATCGACATGGCCGCCCTGATCCGCGCCGTCGACGCGGCGCTGCAGGCGCCGCCCAGCGGCTGATCCCGGCCCCTACGTCCCGGCGCCGGCCGCCTCCGGCGCGTCGGTCTGCTGCATCTCCGGCGGCAGCAGGTTGGGGATGCCGTCCTCGATCGGGTAGCGGAAGTCGATCGCCTTCGAGTACAGGTGGCCGCGCAGCACCTCCTCGCCCGCCTCCTCCTCGACCACCAGTTCCAGCGGCTCCTTCGTCACCGGGCAGACCAGAATCTCCATCAAATCGCGGTGCATCGGGCGTCTCTCCTCGGTCCCACCCTACCAGCGCCCGCGCGTTGCCGGCCCACCCCGCCGTGGCTCGTTGCGGCAACGCCCCCTGGTGTCATGCGATAAGATGGCACGGCAACTGGAAGGGGAATGTGGATGAGCCGAGAATCGCAGGGACAACGCCGCCCCGCCGATTCAATCGGCTGCGCCGCGACTGTCGCCCAGGCCGCCCGCGTGATGTGGGCGGCAGGCCGGCCGAAGACGGCGTAGCATCCTGCCGAGCGTCGCGAGGACCCGCGAGGGCGCGCAGTTCTTCCTGTTCACCCTCCAATTCATCGTCGGTCTTGCGCTGATCGGCTACAAGGAGATCGCGGACGGCGGCATTGAGATCGCGACGCTCATCGCCATCGGGGGCGGCCTTGCCCCCCTCATCCTGGTGATGGCGGCCATAACGGTTATCCTCGTGGAGGGAGGAGCGATGATCGCAGAGAAGTACCAGAAGATCCGCTTCGAGGCCGGTCTGGCGCAGGGACGGCAGCTAGGACAGCAGCAGGAACGCGCGCAATGGACCGAGTGGAACCGGCGCCGCTTGGACGCGGCACAGCGCGGCGAGGAGTTCACCGAGCCCCCGCCCGCCGGCGGCGACGACACCAACGGTGCGCACGGCGGGTAACCGGTATGACGTCATGACTGAAGCGACCAGCCCCCTCCTCACGAAGGACTACCTGTGCGAGCAACTTGCCCTCCTGGACGCACGGCAGCGCGCGGAACTCTACCGGGCCCTGTCGTTCGTCACGCTCGTCATCATCGGCACGCTGACCGCGATCCTGTGGGCCCTCGTCAAACTCTGACCCGCCCTCGTGGATGGAGGCGCGATGATCGCAGAGCAGTATCAGAAGATCCGCTTCGAGGCCGGCGTGGTGGAGGGACAGCAGCAGGAACGCGAGCAATGGGTCGCGTGGAATCGGCGCCGCTTGGAGGCGGAACAGCGCGGCGAAGAGTTCACCGAGCCTCCTCCCACCGGCGACGAGACCCGGACGGCGCAACACGGCTGACCGCTCGGGTCGTGACCACCGACGCGACTGATCCGGCCCCCCGGTTGACACAACCCCCAAGCCCCGCGATCCTCGCGTCCTAGCACGACCCCAGATGCGGGGCCCCAATCGGCCCCGGCAACCGATGGACGAGGTGGCCCGGATGGCCGATGTACGATCCCCCATGGCTGGAACGATTCTCGAGTTGCTCGTCGCCGCTGGCGACACGGTCAGCGAGGGCGACGAACTCCTGATCCTCGAGTCGATGAAGATGGAGATCCCCGTCGAGGCCGAGGAGGGCGGCACCGTCGCCTCCATCGCCTGCGAGCAGGGCCAGCCCGTCCAGGAGGACGACGTCCTCCTCACCCTCGAATAGCCGTCACCGCCCCGTGACCGCCCCCTTCCACCGACTCCTGGTCGCCAACCGTGGCGAGATCGCCGTCCGCGTCATGCGCACCTGCCGCCGCCTCGGCGTCGCGACGCACGCCGTCTACTCCGACGCCGACGCCAACGCCCTGCACGTGCGCAGCGCCGACGGCGCCACCCGCCTTGGGCCCGCCCCCGTCGCGCAGTCGTACCTCAACATCGACGCCGTTCTCGACGCCGCCGAGGCCGCCGGCTGCGACGCCGTGCACCCCGGCTACGGCCTGCTCTCCGAGAACCCCGACTTCTCCCGCGCCTGCGCCGCGCGCGGCATCACCTTCGTCGGCCCCAGCGGCGACCACATCGACCTCATGGGCCACAAGAACCAGGCCCGCGCCGCGATGGGCGAGCGGGGCTTCCCGCTCATCCCCGGCACCAAGGGCAACCTCTCCGACGACGACCTCGAAGGCACCGCCGCCGAGGTCGGCTACCCACTGATCGTCAAGGCCAGCCGCGGCGGCGGCGGCATCGGCATGGCCATCGTCTCGGGCCCCGGCGAGCTCGCCCGCGCCGTCAAGCGCGCCCGCTCCCTCGCCGGCCGCGCCTTCGGCAGCGACGACCTCTACTTCGAGCGCCAGGTGCTCGGCGCCCGCCACATCGAGGTCCAGATCCTGGCCGACCACCACGGCGCCGTCCGCCACCTCGGCGAGCGCGACTGCTCCGTCCAGCGCCGCCACCAGAAGGTCATCGAGGAATCGCCCGGCCCGGCCGTCACGCCCGACCTCCGGGCCCGCCTGACCGGCAGCGCCGTCGCGGCGATCCAGGCGCTCGGCTACCACAACGCCGGCACCGTCGAGTGCCTCGCCGAGCCGCACGGCGACTTCTACTTCCTCGAGATGAACACCCGCCTCCAGGTCGAGCACCCCGTCACCGAGATGGTCACCGGCCTCGACCTCGTCGAGTGGCAGCTGCGCATCGCCGCCGGCGAGCCGCTCGATCTCCCCGCCGACGCCGCCGACCCCAGCGGCCACGCCATCGAGGTCCGCATCTACGCCGAGGACCCCGAGACGCTGCTCCCCTCGCCCGGCACGATTACGCACCTCCGCTTCCCCGAGGGCGACGGCGTCCGCGTCGACACCGGCATCGAGTCGGGCGACGAGGTCACCCCCTACTACGACCCGATGATCGCCAAGCTCATCGTGCACGCCGCCGACCGGCCCGCCGCCCTCGCCCGCCTCGACGACGCCCTCGCCGGCGTCGAGATCGAGGGCATCAAGCACAACACGCCCTACCTGCAGCGCCTCGTCGCCGACCCCGACTTCCGCGCCGGCAACTACGACGTCCGCTTCACGGAAGAGCTGCGGAAGTAGGTCGCGCCCGAGCGCGAAGCCAGTCGAGGCGACATCCGCGCCCACCAGCACGCTGATGAGCCTCGTGCATCGCTGCGAGGCGGTAGTCTTGAACCGCTAAGCGGCATGCTGGCCGTCTGGGATCGCCGCGTACGACCGCGCGCCTCGTGCCGACGGTTAGAAGGGATCGGAGCCGATGCAACGACGGTGGTTGTTCTGGTTGGCTGCTCTCAACAGCGTCGGAGTGCTGGCTCTCGCAATAGTGCTCGTCGCGGCGTGGCTGGGGTGGCTGTCTGGCGTGGCAGGCCTGCCGGAAGACTCACGATCGCTGGAGGAGCGCATCGTAGCGCTTGAGGGGGCGACAGACGCATCGGGCTTCATCGTCGTGAGCAAGAGCAGGAACATCCGCACAGTAGCTAGCCGAGGGTACTTCGAAGGCTGCGTTGGACATACAAGCCCAGGTGGAGAGCAGGTGTCGTGCCAACCGATCGGGGAAGTGGGAGCCGTCGACGGAATGGAGGATTGCTTCGATAGATTCGTGGTGCTCGGACGACCGTTGCCCGAGTGCTGGCGCTAGTGGCGTGACCTGTCGCTCATCGTCCCCCGACTTCCGCGCCGGCAACTACGACGTCCGCTTCACCGAGGAACTGCGGAAGTAGCGCTCGGCCCTCCATTCGCCGCGGTCTTGACGGATCCAGGCGGGTCTGTGAGCCTCGGATCGGAGGCTCTCGCGGCATCGCCGCGATTGCCTTTTTCTTTTTCCGCCTCCGCGCCGACTGACGAGGTAGCTACGCCACCTCTCCTCTTCCGGTCCCCCCTCTCCATCGCTTCAGATGGAGAGGGGGTTAGGGGGTGAGGTTCCCCTACCCGACCTGCGCGATCGCGTACGTGCCCCGGCCCTTCGCGACCAGGACATCGTGGTTGTTGCGCACCTCGACGTCGCCCACCGCCAGCGAGCGGCCCTTCTTGAGCACCTCGCACGTCGCGATCAACTCCTCGCCGACGGCCGGGCGCAGGAACGACACGTTCAGCTCCGCCGTGCCCCGCGCCTCCTCGCCGCGCCGCATCATCGTCATCGTCGCCGTGACCACCGCCATGTCGACCAGCGTCGCGACCACGCCGCCGTGCGCACCGCCCTTCGCGCCCCCCGCCGTCGCCGGCGTTACCGGCAGGCGCAGGACCGCCCGCCCCCGCTCGACCTCCGACACCCGCGCGCCGAACATCAGCAGGTCGGTGCCCTCGCCCGCGCCCGAGCCCAGCAGCGCGCGCAACGGCAGCAGCCAATCCGGTTCCCGTGTCTCCGTCATCGCACCCTCCGCGCAGCACTCAGGTCCGCCACGCTGCCCGAAGGATACCCGACCGCGCTGCTCCCTCCGGTCCCCCCTCTCCATCGGTTCAGATGGAGAGGGGGCTAGGGGGTGAGGTTCTCCCCTCGGCGACGCCTTCTATCCGAGGCGGCGCCACCTCCGCTAATCTCACACACGATGACGATTGACCACGCGATCGACCCGCTCCCGCCCGACGACGAGCCCATCCGCCAGGCGCTGGAGGGCGCCCACCTGCGATCGCTGCTGCCGGCGCTGGCGCAGATCACGGGCGACCTGTCGCTGCTGCGCGACGACCTGAGGCCCGCGCCGGCCTCCACGCTGGACCTGCAAGGCGAGCTGCCGGAGGCGGCGCGGGCGGCGGCGCGCGACATGGCGCTGCGTACGCTCGTCGCGTGGCGCGACGCCGGGTCGGTGGTGGCGCCGCCACCATCGCCGGCCGCCCTGCGGCGCATGATCGACTTCCTCATCGGCGAGCGCGTGAGCGACGACTACCTGCCGCTGCTGATCGAGGAGCTGGCCTTCGCGGACGGGGACGCGCGGGCGCCGCGCTGGCGCATGCAGGAGATCGACGTGGGGCGGTCGCTGCGCGTGGTCATCATCGGCGCGGGGATGTCGGGCATCATGGCGGCGCGACGGCTGAAGCAGGCGGGCATTCCCTGCACGGTCGTCGAGAAGAACGCCGACGTCGGCGGCACCTGGTTCGAGAACACCTACCCCGGGGCGCGGGTCGACACGCCGAACCACCTCTACAGCTACGCGTGCGCCCAGAAGTCCGACTGGCCCTACCACTTCTCGACGCAGGACGTGCTGCTGAAGTACTTCCGCGACTGCGCTACCGAGTTCGGCATCCGCGACGACATCCGCTTCCGCACCGAGGTGCTCAGCGCCGCCTACGACGACGCCCATGGCCTGTGGCGGGTGCACGTCCGGGGCCCGGACGGGGTCGAGGAGACGATCGAGGCGGAGGCCGTGATCAGCGCGGTGGGGCAGCTCAACCGTCCCAAGCTGCCCGACATCGCGGGGCTGGGGACATTCGAAGAGGCGACGTTCCATTCGGCCGAGTGGGACCACGCGATCGACTTCAGCGGCAAGACGGTGGGCGTCATCGGCACGGGGGCGAGCGCGTCGCAGTTCATCCCGCACCTGGCGGACGAGGCCGGCGAGGTCCGCATCTTCCAGCGCACGCCCAACTGGTACGTGCCCGTGCCGCACTACCACGATCGCCTGCCCGACGGCCTGCGCTGGCTCCTGCGGCGCGTGCCGGCCTACGCGCAGTGGCACCGCTTCTGGCTGTTCTGGGCGACCTCCGACGGCTTCCTGCCGCTGACCGAGGTCGACGACGGCTGGCGCCCGGGGGATGTCGTGACGGGCGAGGGGAACCGGCGGCTGCGGGCCATGCTGGCGGGGTCGATGCGGGAGCATCTCGCCGGCCGGCCCGACCTCATCGAGAAGACGCTACCGAACTTCCCTCCGGCGTCGAAGCGGATCGTGCTCGACAACGGCGCCTGGCCGAGCACGCTGCGGCGGGAGCACGTGCACCTGATCACGGAGCCCATCGAGCGGATCACGCCGCGGGGCGTCCGCACGGCGTCGGGCGAGGAGCACGCGCTCGACGTGCTGATCTACGGCACGGGGTTCCAGGCGTCGCACTTCCTGACGCCGATGCAGGTCGCCGGGCGCGACGGGGCCGACATGCACGCGCAGTGGGGCGGCGACGCGCGTGCCTACCTCGGTATCACGATGCCGAACTTCCCCAACTTCTTCTTCCTCTACGGGCCGAACACGAACCTCGTGGTGAACGGCAGCACCATCTACTACGCGGAGTGCGAGGTGCAGTACGTCCTGGAGTGCCTGCGCTTCCTGCTGGAGAGCGGGCGGCGGGCGATCGACTGCCGCCGCGACGTACACGACGCCTACAACGCCCGCATCGACGCGGGCAACCTCAAGCGGGCCTGGGGCGTGTCGAACGTGCCCAGTTGGTACAAGAGCGCGTCGGGGCGCGTCGCGCAGAACTGGCCCTTCTCGGTGCTCGAGTTCTGGCAGCAGACCCAGCGCATGGACCCCGCCGACTACGTCGCGACGTAGGGCAACCACGATGACGTCTACCGAGACGACGCTGCTGACGGCCGCTGAGTTGCTACGGCTCTACAGTCGCGGCGTGCGTGGCGAATTGATCCGAGGGGTGCTCCGCGAGACCACGCCGACTGGAGAATTGCACGGCAAGATCGTGGTGCGCCTTGGCGGCGCACTCTTCGGCTTCGTGGAACCGAGGGGCTTGGGCACGCTCGTTGCCTCGGACTCGGGCGTCTTGCTGGAGCGCGACCCCGACACGGTGCGCGAGCCCGACATCGCGTTCACATCGGGGCAGAGGCTCCCGCTCGACGCGTGGAACACGGGCTATGCCGAAGTCGTACCCGACCTGGTTGTGGAGATCGCTTCTCCGCGCGACAGCAGCCGCGAGCTACGCGACAAGGCGCGCGTGTGGCTGAGCCACGGCGTGCGGCTCGTGTGGGTCGTGCAGCCGGCGACGCGCACCGTCGAGGTGCACAGCGCCGGCGGCCCCGTCATCACCCTCGCGGAGAACGAGACCCTCGACGGCATGGACGTGCTGCCTGGGTTCTCATGCAGCGTGACTGCCGTCTTCGGCGCGCCCGCCCCATAGCGTTCTCGTACCGAGGCCCCGCTGGCTAGCATCCGCAGCGACTCCGCCGACTACGTCGTGACGTAGGGCGGCGCCTTGCCGGCGCGCCAGGTCAGTCGAGGAACGCCGCCAGCAGGTCGGTGATCTCCTCGGCGTCGTCGAGGCCGGTGGAGACGGCCGGCTCGCGCATGTCGCCCTCGTAGACGTTCTGGTGCAACGCACTGGCCGAGCGGAAGAGACTCTGCACGCGCGGGCTCGACAGCTCCTCCGCCACGCGATCCACGACGTAGTACAGGTCGCGGTGCGTGCCGTGCCGCCAGCCGCGCGTCTCGGCGACAGCCTTCACCATCTGCGCCGCGGCGCCCCATCCCTTCTCCGAGGCCTGCAGCAGATCCCCCTCGGCGAGGTGGGCGCGGCCCTTGATGAGGAACTCGGCCGCAGTGTCGGTGTGGTAGTTCGCGCGGGTCGTCACGCCAAGTGGGACTCCAACGCAGCCGCGAACTGCTCCATGTCGTCGATCCCCTCGGCGACGGCCGCCTCGGGCATGTCGCCCTCGTAGAAGTTCTGGTGCAGGGCGCTGGCCGAGCGGAAGAGAATCCCGAGCCGTTGGTCGGGCGCTTCATCGGCCAGGCGGTGGACGGCGCGGTAGAGGTCGCGGTGCGTGCTGTGCCGCCAGCCCCGCGTCTCGGCGACGGCCTTCACCATCTGCGCCGCGGCGCCCCATCCCTTCTCCGAGGCCTGCAGCAGATCCCCCTCGGCGAGGTGGGCGCGGCCCTTGATCAGGAAGTCAGTCGCGGTGTCGATGTGGTAGTTCGCGCGGGTCGTCATGGGGCGATGATACACGACGCACCACTCCCGCCGCTCCGTCGGTAGCGATGGACAGGGGCCCAGAGGGTGAGGCCGACCGGTGGCTTGACGCGCCGCACCTGGGCGACCTACCGTCGCCGCAGCATCTGCGCCAGCGTTCGCTTCAGGACGTTGGTCGAGTAATGTGGTCGGCGCTTCACCGAGGCGTCGGCCTTTTTCTTGGCAGCAGACCCAGCGCATGGACCCCGCCGACTACGTCGTGACGTAGGGCGGCGCACGTCGCGGAGGCGGTGTGGGCCGTGCCCGGACCGCCTACAGTGTCTGGACCCTGTAGAATGTAGGCGCCTGGAGCGGCCACGATGACGACTACCGAGACGACGCTGCTGACGGCCGCTGAGTTGCTACGGCTCTCTGATCGCGGCGTGCGCGGTGAACTGATCCGAGGGGTGCTCCGCGAGACCATGCCGGCGGGAGAACTACACGGCAAGATCGTGATGCGCCTGGGCGGCGCGCTCTTCGGCTTCGTTGAGCCGCGGGGCTTGGGCACGCTCGTTGCCTCGGACTCGGGCATCTGGCTGGAGCGCGACCCCGACACGGTGCGCGAGCCCGACATCGCGTTCACATCGGTGCAGCGGCTCCCGCTCGACGCATGGAACACGGGCTACGCCGAAGTCGTGCCCGACTTGGTTGTGGAGATCGCTTCTCCGCGCGACAGCAGCCGCGAGCTACGCGACAAGGCGCGCATGTGGCTGAGCCACGGCGTGCGGCTCGTGTGGGTCGTGCAGCCGGCGACGCGCACCGTCGAGGTGCACAGCGCCGGTGGCCCCGTCATCACCCTCGCGGAGAACGAGGCCCTCGACGGCATGGACGTGCTGCCCGGCTTCTCATGCCCCGTGACGACCGTCTTCGGCGCGTAAGATCGATCGGGCGCTGCGCCCCTCCCCTTTCCCCCGCCCCACCCGCTACCCTCCCTCCCCATGCCCCGACGCCGCCGCACCGCACCCGACCGCGCCCCGCGCCCCGACCCCACCCCCGACGCCCGCTTCATCACCGACCCCGCCCAGGCCGACGCCCTCTACGACGAGATCCGCGCCGCCGGCATCTTCGCCCTCGACACCGAGTTCGTCAGCGAGCACACCTACCGCCCCGAACTCGCCCTCGCCCAGGTCGCCACGCCCGACCGCGTCGCCATCCTCGACCCCCTCGCCCTGCCCGGCCTCGACCCGCTCTGGGAGCTCGCAGCCGACCCCGACGTCGAGGTCGTCATGCACGCCGGCGACCAGGAGTCGCGCTTCTGCTGGCTGGAGGCCGACGCGCTGCCCACCCGCGTCTTCGACGTGCAGATCGCCGCCGGCCTGCTGGGCTACCGCTATCCGCTCGCCTACCACAGCCTCGTCGGGACGGTCCTCCACCGCCACGCCGAGCACGGCCAGACCCGCAGCGATTGGATGCACCGCCCCCTCAGCGACCGCCAGCTGGCCTACGCCGCCGACGACGTCGAGCACTTGTTGCCCCTGCGCGACGTACTCCACCCCCGGCTCGACGACGCCGGCCGCCTCGCCTGGCTGGGGGCGGAGATCGCCCACCGCGACGAGCAACTGCTCGACGAATTCACCGGGGAGCGCTGGTGGCGCGTCGCCGGCGCGCAGAAGCTCGCCCCCCGCGACCTCGCCGCCGTGCGCGAGCTGTTCCACTGGCGCGAGGCCCTGGCGCAGTCCCGCGACCTCCCCCGGCGCCGCATCCTGCGCGACGACCTGCTCGTCTCCGCCGCCCAAGCCTCCCCGCACGACCTCGACGACCTGCGCCGCGTGCGCGGCATGGAGCGTCTGCCCCATCGCGACCGCCCCGGCCTGCTCGACGCCCTGCAGGTCGCCCGCGAACTGCCCCCCGGGGAACTGCCTCGCCGGCGGCGCGGCGGCGGCGGGAACGGCCCCACCCAGGCCCGCATGCTCGCCCTCACCCTGGAGGCCCTGCTGGAATCGATCTGCATCGAGCGCGAGGTCGCCCCCACCCTCGTCGGCGGCGCCGGCGACCTGCGTCGCTTGGTGCACTGGCATCTCGCCGGGCGCAACCCCAAGCGGCCGCCCCGCCTGCTCACCGGCTGGCGCGCCGAGGTCTGCGGCGACCTCCTCGAGGACGCCCTGGCCGGGCGCGTCCGCATCCGCGTCGGCGACCCCGCCTCCGCCCACCCCCTCGTCGTCGAGGATGCGTGAGTAGGAGAGGGACGGTGTGGGCGCGAAGTTGAATGACGGGTGGCCATGCCCCTGACGCTGGTGAACTGGAACGTCGAGTGGGCGACCCACAGAGCGACGCGCGGGCAGGAGATCCTGCGCCGCATCCATGCGCATACGCCCGACATCGCCTGTCTCACCGAGGCCGGCGCCGCCCTGCTGGCCCAACCGGGGCACGCGATCCGCTCGCAGCCCGGCTCCGGGTACCGCGTCAGGGAAGACCGGCGGAAGGTGATCCTTTGGTCCCGCGAACCCTGGCAGGCCGTCGATGACGTGGGGATCGATTCGCTGCCGCCCGGGCGGTTCGTGTCCGGGGTCACGCAGACATCCGTGGGCGCGGTCAGGGTCGTCGGAGTCTGCATTCCCTGGTTCGGATCGCGGACGGAAAAGAGACGCGGGTCGGAACGCAAGCAGCAGTGGGAAGACCACGCGTCGTACCTGGCCGGTCTGCGCGTATTGCTGACACGGGATCCAGCCACACCCCTGATCGTGATGGGGGACTTCAATCAGGCCATCGGGACGGGCAGCCGGGCACCCGCGGAACTCCGATCGGCGCTCCGCGACGCCTTCCCGCCGGGCATGCGCATCGCGACGGCCGATCTGACCTTCCAAGGACGCGGCAGCATCGACCACATCGCCGTCAGTGAGGACTTGACGGTCGGGTCCATCGGCGCGATCAGCAACCACGACGACGGGCGCACTCTGTCCGACCACTTCGGCATCGTGGCCGAGATCTCCGCAGCGCCCGGGGCGCGTTAGCCCCCGTGAGTCGGTTTCGCTACTCGAACGTCGACGCGTCCTCGCCCACCCACTTGCGGATGAGCGCGTTGAGGGTGCCGTCGGCCTTCATCGAGGCCAGGGCCGCGTCGAGCTTGCCCTTCAGATCGCTGCCCTTGCGGATGCCCATGCCGAGGCCCCGGTCGAGCAGGACCGACGGGCCCACGATCGCCAACTGGCCCTCGTGCTCCGAGAGTTTCTCCACGCCGTAGCCGTGGTCCACGAGCACGGCATCGACCTCGCCGCTGAGCACGGCATCGACCGCGTCCACCGCGCCGTCAAGCAACACAAACGGCCTGCCCAGCGCCGTGAAGTAGTCGGAGTAGATCGTGTTCTCCGTCGCGCCGATCGTGCCCTCGGCCGCGTCGTCCCCCGCGCCGGCCTTCGCGATGTACACGGAGGGCGTCGCCGGGTAGTACGCCGCCGTGAAATCGATCAGCTCCTCCCGTTTGGCGGTGATGCTCATCCCGGCGAGGATGACGTCGAAGTCCTCCGCCACCAGGTCCGGGATCATCGGCTCCCACTCATTCAGGACCCACTCGCACTCCAAGTCGGCGCGCCGGCACAACTCATCGCCCAACTCCCGCTCCAGGCCGTCGATCTCACCATCCTCGTTGATGAAGTCGAAGGGGTGGTAGTCGCCGACCGTCGCGATCACCACCGTGTCCGCTCCCCGGCACGCCGCCCCCAACGGCACGAGCGCCGCCGCCAAGACCAGCGCCCGAAGCACGTGTGCGAACCGGAACTGCATCGTCGGCCTCGTCTTCCTTTGCGCGGCCCCGCCTCCGACGATCCCCTCGTCGAGCCGGCCCCTACTCCGCCGGGTGGCCGACGGCGCCCGACTCGAACATCGCGCCGATCTCCTCGCCCGAGTAGCCCAGCTCCGCCAGCACCTCCGTCGTGTGCTCGTCGAGGTGCGGGGGGCGGCTGCGCACCGACGCCGGCGTCTCGCTGAGCCCGATCGGGAAGCCCACCATCGGCAGCCTGCCGTACTCGTCGCTCTCGAACGACGTCACGTAGTCGTTGGCCAGCGCCTGCGGGTTCGACGCCAAATCGGCGTACGTATTCACCTTCGAGAACACCTGGTCCGTCGCCTCGAAGCGCCGTTGCAACTCCGCCCACGGCCAGACGCGGAAGCCGTCGCGCAGCGTCTCGTACAACGCGTCGTGATGCTCGACCCGCCCCGGCGCCAAGGTGAAGCGGTCGTCCTTGCCCAGCTCCTCCCAGCCCATCACCGCGCACAGCGCCGCGAAGCGCTCGTCCGTCACCCAGGCCAGCACGAACGACTCGTCGGCCGCATCGAACACGTGCCAGATGGCGCGGGCCAGCGCGTGCCCCTTGCCGCCCATCGGCAGCTCGCCGCGGTCGAGCAGGTAGTGGCTGAACTCCCACGCCTGCATGCCCAGTTGGCTGCCGAACAGCGACGTGTCGACCCGCTGCCCGCGCCCCGTCCGCTCTCGCCCGTACAGTGCGAACATGATGCCCAGCGCCAGGAACACCGCCCCGGCGTGGTCGGCCAGCGCCACGCCGGTGGGCAGCGGCCGCGTCTCGGGCGTGCCCGTGTGCGCCACCGACCCGCCCGCTCCCTGCGCGATGATGTCGACCGACTCCATCGTCGCGCGCGGCCCCTTCGGCCCCCAGCCGCTGGCCGACGCGTAGACGAGCCGCGGATGCTCGGCCGCCAGCGCCGGGTAGCCCAGCCCCAGCCGATCCAGCGCGCCGCCGCGCAGATTCTCCACCAAGACGTCGGCCGTCGCGACGAGCCGCCTGGCCGCCGCCAGCCCCTCGGCCGTGCGCAGGTTGATGCACGCCACCCGCTTGTTGCGGTTGCAGGCGTAGAACTGCGACCCCACCTCGTACGGCCCGCCCACGACCACCGCCGCCCGCCGGTTGATGTCCCCGTCGGGCGGCTCGACCTTGATCACCTCGGCGCCCATATCGGCCAGCAGCATCGCCGCGTACGGCCCATGGATGCCCACCGTGAACTCCACCACGCGGATGCCGTCGAGCGGTCCCATCGTCGCCTCCTTCGGGGCGCGTCGTCGCGCCGCGCCGAGCATACGGGACGTGCCGTCGTGGGGAAGTGGGGCCTCAGGGCTTCGGTTGCGAGATCTGCCCAGGCCGGCCGACCGCAGTTTCCGGAGTCCGCGACATGTGCTCGACGATGCGCTGCGACAAGGTGGCGAAGTCGGAGTACGCGCTGCTCGCGGCCGCGGCATGACTGCCAATGGCTCCGTCCGCGGAGGTCAGCTTGAACACCGGCTTCCGCGCCTCCCGGGCCATCGGGACCAAGCTCCGGTAGTGCCGGATCGTTGCGAGGGCGTGCTCGTCATCGTCCGGCCGGGGAGCGTACGGCCCCTCATGATCGCCGAGCAGGCTCCGGGCATATTCCCCCGGGATCCGGTTGACCCACTTGTCGTACGCCCGCACCGGCCGGCTGAGCCGGACACCGTGCTGCTGCACCACATAGCCGATGGGGTCCATCCGGCCCCGTGGAAGGTCGAAGCTTGGCTCGCTCCAGTTGTCGAGACGCTTCTGCCACTCGCGACGCCAGCTCCGCAAGGTGGGACCGAGATTCCGGAGTCCGCGAAGCGAGAGGAGGTCCGCGCCCACGGGAACCACGACATATTCGGTCGAGATCAGGGCCGAACGATCCATCGCACCGAGGTTGGGTCCCACATCGGCGAGGATGATCGAGGCGTCCATCTGACGGGCGCCGTCCTGCATGATCGTGGAGAACGCTGTCAGGATCCGGAATGGGCGGTGCAGCTCGGTCGATCGCAAGGCATTCGGCCACTCCGCCGACAGGGTGTCCTCGAAGCCGGCCAGCGCCAGGTCGCCGGGGATCAACCGCAACTCCGTGGTGATCTCCTGAAGCGTCGGGGAGCGCAGGTCGCCGACCTCCATCAACGGTCGCACGCACTCGAAGACCGTGCCGGACGGTGACGCAGCGCCGTCGCTTCCCTCATAGACGGACTCCAGTCGATCCTCGTCCAGGAACATGCTGGTCAGGTTGGCCTGCGGGTCGAGATCGCAGGCCAGCACCCGATCACCCCGTTCGGCGAGCAT
Source organism: Dehalococcoidia bacterium (assembly GCA_965209205.1). Taxonomy (GTDB): domain Bacteria; phylum Chloroflexota; class Dehalococcoidia; order Bin125; family Bin125; genus TK10-74A. Next base: position 573,831 of record CBDBQC010000004.1, on the reverse strand, counting down.
CCACGCCAAGTGGTACACGAGGGAGGTCTTGCCGACACCGCCCTTGTTGTTGAAGAAGGTGAGGACCGGGACGGTCATGGCGGCCCCTCCGCCCCGTCGGCGATCGCCGGTATGGTCGCGAGCACGCTGCTCTGATCGACGCCGAAGGTCGCTGCGGGATGACCAGTCTGCCTGAGCAAGTGCTGGGCGGTCGGGATGCCGACGCCGAAGCGCTGCACGAATCCCAGGGTGCGCAGCGCCTCGGCCAGATTCGGGTTGCGGTAATCGACGGCGCCGGCGCTGCCGAAGTTGGCGGCGGTCACCCGCCCGAACGGCCCACCGGGGCTGATGACCTCGATCCGGTCCTCGAACCAGCGCACGTGGACCGGGGCGTTCGTCGCCTCGTAGGCGCGGTGCATGACCGCATTACGCGTGAATCTGCTGGACGGCCGGGAGCGGATACAGAGCGGTCTGCCGCTCGGTGGATCCGGAGACGAACTCAACAGCCGTCCAGTTGTGGGCCTTCAACTTTTCATCCAGGCGGCGCAGCACGTCGGAGACCGAGCCACGGATATCTTCACTGTCGACGATGTCGTCATACGGTTCGGTCCCATCGACTCTGAGGAACTGCACGTAGGCGCCCGGCAGGAAATCCTGTGGATTCTTGCCCAGGACGAGCAACCCCAGCACCGTGGCCGTCGGATCACCCGCGGCCGCGATCATTTTCGTCGCTGCCAGTTGTTCCTCGCGGCTGCGATCATTGGCCTCAAGGACCTCGCGCGCGAACGCCTGCGGCAAGTATTCGGTCTCGAAGTACCCCAGATTGAGGTCATCGAGGCTCGCGCCGGGCACCGGCTGGACATCGAACGGCGCCTCCCCGGAGCGACGTCTCTCATTCAGGATCCGCTCGTCCTGCGCGGTCGCGAGGCCCCGCCGGGGGCCGATCCGGATATGCACTCTGCCTCGATAGCGGACCGGTGGCGAGTCGGATGGCGCCACTGCGATCACGGCGGCGTCCACCCCCCGCAGAGACACCCGCTGCACCGTGATCGATGGCGGCGGAACAATGTTGCCGTCGGTCTTCATGTCGGCAAGTTGCCGAAGCAACTCGTCCGTGACCGGCGCGCCCACCAGCGAGCCGTCGTCTCGCACGCCCACGAAGACAACGCCGGGCGTCCCGTGGCCCGGAAGATCGTTCGCGAACGCGCAGATCGCCTCGCGAATTGTCCCGGGGGCGTCCCCGGCGAGTGACTCCTTGAACTCGACACGATCCGACTCGCCGTCGTCGAGCAACTTCGTCAGATCGCTGTCGCGGAGCGTTGTCACGATGACCCCCAGCACAGCCCCAGCATACGCGCCGGACCGTCCCAGGATTCGAGGCAACCGAGCCCGCCGGCTTGGCATGGAGCCCGCCACTCGCCGACGCGCGCCCGAAGGTGTCAACCGCAGGATCGATCGACGGGCTTGCCGTCGGCCCGGCCGCGCCGACCTTGCGCCGCCCCGACCTCCCCCTGACCCACCACCACCACCGACCGCGAAAGCTGGCTCCCCGGGCAGGACTCGAACCTGCGACCTAGCGGTTAACAGCCGCTCGCTCTACCAATTGAGCTACCGGGGAATGCGCCTGCCGGCTGGCTGCCGAGCCAGGGTTCGAACCTGAACTGAGGGATTCAAAGTCCCTAGTGCTACCATTACACCACTCGGCATCCACTGCCTCAACGCCCCGGCTGACACTCGCCCCACGTTGCGCGCGCGCCGCGCGCGCCCGATCGTGGTGCCGAAGGCCGGATTCGAACCGGCACGAGGGTTACCCCTCAACGGTTTTTGAGACCGTCGCGTCTACCAATTCCGCCACTCCGGCCCGCTGATGCCGCCGGCCCCCGCGGGGGGATCCGGCCTCAACGCGACGGGGCGCCGAGCGCCGTCAGTATCGCAGCGCTCCCCGGCCGCGGGCAATGTGCCCCACGCGCCATTCGGCCGGATGGCGGGCGGCCCAATGGCTTGGCGGGCTTGGGGGGGAGTGATAGCTTGCGCGCAGGCGGCAGGGGGTCCGGCGCGACACGCGGCCCGACCGAGCCGTCCGTCCGCCGCAGGGGCGGACCGGGCCGGCGGGCCGACGATGCGCGCCGGGCGTACGAGCGAGTGGCGAAGGACTGCGACAGAGGTGCCACTCAGTCAGCGCGAGATCGCCGTTCTCGAGGAGGCGGGCAGCACCCCCAGCGCGGGGGCGCGGCAGGAAGCGGCCGAGATCTTCCTGGAGACGCCCCCAGCCGATCGCAACGCGGCCGCCGCCCTGCTGGCGCGCGGCTACCGCGACAAGATGGGGCCGGCGTTTCACCTCATCGCCCGCGGCGGCGCGGTCGAGGGCGAAGCCGCGTTCACCGCGCTGTTTGAGGAACTCGTCAGCGCGACCAAGGGGTTCACCAGCACCGAGCGCGAGGTGTTCGTCGCGTTGCTGCGCAAGGAGCCGGGGGTGCTCGCGCCGCTGCGCATGATCCTGGGCCTGACGCGGCAGGAGATGACCGCGGCCCTCCGCATCGTCAACAAAGACGCACGCACGAGCACGCAGACCCTGCGCAAGTTCGAGCAGGGCGGCCCGCCGACGCGCATGCAGTCACCCCGCCGCCGCCTGATCGAGGACATCGCCACCGCCGTGACCGCGATTATGGAGCGGCGCATCCTGCAGGTGCCCGACCGCCTCGCCCGCGACTTCCATTCGAACCTCGACAAGCGCGACACGATCGACGGCTGGCGCAGCGTCGCCGAGAGCCTCGACGGGGTGCCGTACTCGGCTCTGCTCTACCAGCGCTACGTCGGCGGCGTGTGGCGGCAGGTGCAGGACCGGTACTCGGAGGCCAAGGGCGACGCCCTGCTCGAGCAACCCTTCATGGAACTCCTGGGGGAGAACGGCATCGCCCATCACCGCACGGGTCCCGGGTGGGGCGGCTCCAAGGAGACGAAGGAGCGCTACGGCCTCGACCCGGCGCCGGACTTCGTGATCCCGGCGTCGAAGCCCACCCTCGCGGTCGACGCCAAGGTGGGCGAGGACGTCGAGACCGTCGTGGACAAGGCGGACCAGATCGAGAAGATGGCGAGCGCGGCGAGCGCCGCCGGTCTGCGCCCGTGCGCGCTGATCGAGGGCTACGGCTGGGTCAACCGCACGAACGCGCTCGCCCGGGTCATGCTGGCGACCGAGGGGCGCACCTACACGCTCGCCACGCTGGATCAGTTCCTCGACCTGCCCGAAGTCGCGGCGCTGCCCGTCGACTAGCGACGCCCCGGCGCGACCCCCGCTATCCCGTTTCGATCCCCAGCCCCACCGTCACGACGACCCCCAGCAGGTACCCCACCAGGATGCCCGCCCCCGCCAGCCGCAGCACGCGCCCCCGGCGCAGCAGCCCCGCGCCGCCCGCCGCCGACCACGGCATGCGATCGACCAGCGCCAGCAGCGCCAGCAGCATCAGCCCCAGCCCGAAGGCAGCCGTCACGGCCTGCTCGTTCTGCGCCGCCGTCAGCAGCGGGCCCTCGTCCAGCGCGAGGTCGCCCGGGAACAGCACGGCGACGTTGAACACGTTGCTGCCGAAGACGTTCCCCACCACCAGCCCCGGCGCGCCCCGCCACAGCGCCACGCTCGACGTCACGACCTCGGGCAGCGATGTCGCCAGCGCCACGCCCACGACGCCCACGACGCCCCCGCTGACGCCCAGCGTGTCGGCGATCCCCTCGGCCGCGCTGGGCAGGAACAGCGAGGCCACGAACACCACCGCCGTCGCCGCGGCCAGCCGCACGACGTCGGCCCGGCGCGGCATCGCGCGCGTCCCATCCGGCGCCGCGGCCGCGTCCGGATCCTGGGGCGCGGCGGCCGCGCGCCGGTCCTCCCGGAACAGCAGCAGCGACCCCACGACGTACAGCCCCAGCAGCACGATCGCGCCGACGCCCAGGTGCGCCAGCGCGACCTCGCCCGTAAGGATGAAGACCAGCGTCGCGGCGCCCAGGGTGATCGCGAGGCCGCCCGTCAGCGCGCTGGCCCGGTCGGTCCGAACGGCCAGCGGGAAGAGCACCAGCACAACCCCGAAGATCGTCATGTTGAACATGTTCGAGCCCAGCACCGTGCCCACCGCGATGTCGGGCTGATCGATCCCGGCCGCCGAGACCACGCTCACCAGCTCCGGCAGAGAGGTCGCGCCGGCCAGCAGGACGGTGCCCAGCCAGACATGGCCCAGGCCCGTGGCGTCGCCCACGCCCTCGACCGCGCGCACCAGCGTTGGGCCCGCCAGCGCGATGGCCAGCGCGCAAACCGCGAAGATCAGGAAGTCCATCAGCCGTCCCGCCCGGCGCCGGCGCCGGCGTCATCGGCGGCGGTGGCATCGCCGGGCGTCGCCCCGGCCTCGTCCGCGGCGTCGTCCCGCTCCGATTCCGCTTCGACCGCCACCAACCGCACGCGGCGCGCGTCGGCCGCCATGACCGTGAAGCGATAGCCCCCGTGCGACACCCACTCCCCCCGCGACGGCATGTGCCGCAGGTGCGCCAGCACCAGCCCGCCCACGCTCTCGGCCTCCGCGTGCGACAGTTCCGCGTCCAGCTCCTGGCCCAGTTCCCCGAGCGCCCGTTGCCCCTCGACGTATAGGCGGCCGCCCACCCGCACCGCGACCGAGCCGCGCTGCGGCCCGCTCTCGCTGCGGATCTCGCCGACGACCTGCTCCAGAATGTCCTCCAGCGTGACGATCCCCGACGTCACCCCGAACTCGTCCACCAGCACCGACAGGTGCGACCCGCTGCGCTGCATCGACTCGAGCACGCGCGCCACCGGCGCCCGCTCCGACTCGAACGACACCTCCCGCATCAGATCGCGCGCCCGCTGCGGCTCGGTCCGGCCGCCCGCCTGCGCCGCGCTCACATCGCTGACGTGCACGAAGCCCACGATCTCGTCCAGCGATCCTTCCTGCACCAGCAGGCGCAGGAAGCCCGACTCGGCCAGCGTCGTCGCCACCTCGGCCAGCGGCGCATCTTCCTCCACCGCCACGATGCTCACGCGCGGCGTCATCACCCGGCGCACCTGCTGCGTGGGCAGCGCCAGCGCCCCCAGCAGCCGCGCCGACTCGTCGCGCTCGAGCGTCCCCGTCTCCTCGCCCAGCCGGATCGCCGAGCGCAGCTCGCCCAGGCTGAGCGCCGACCGCGACTCGCCGCGCTCGCCCACGGCCGACAGCACCGCCCGGCTGATCGTGTCGAGCACCGACACCATCGGCGTCGTGGCGCGGGTCCAGCCGCGCAGCGGCCAAGCGTACACCCGCGCAACCGCGAAGTTGTGATGCAGCGCCACGGTCTTCGGCGCGACTTCGCCGAAGATCACCAGCAGCACCGTGACCACCAGCGTCGCCGCGAGGACGCCCGGGCCGCCGGCGACGAACTCCGTCGCGATGGCCGTGCCGACGGCCGCCGCGCCCGTGTTCGCCAAGTTGTTGCCCAGCAGGATCGACGACAGCAGCCGTCGCGGCGATTGCAGCAGCCGCTCCACGCGCCGCGCGCCCGGCACGCCCACGCTCAGCCGCTCCGCCACCTGCACCCGCTCCAACGACAGAAACGCCGTCTCCGCGCTGGAAAAGAACGCCGATAGGAACAGCAGCGCCAGCAAGATCAGGAAATAGACTTCCACCGCAGTTCTCCCTGCCCGGCCGGCGCGCTCGGCGACCGCCGGCCGTCGCGCTCACCGTACCCAGCCCGCCCCGCGCAGACCAATCGGCCGCCGCCCGGACTCGTGGGGAGTTCCGCGGGTCGAATCGTCGCCGGGCGCCGGGCGACCGGCGACCGCGCCACGACAGGTGCTAGGATCACGACGAGGGAGGCGGACCGCGATGGTCGCCACGCACGAAGATCAACACGAAGCGATCGACGCGACGCTCGCCGAGCACGACGCCCAGCTTGAGTTGCTCCGCCGGAACCTCGATCGGCAGTTCCAGGAGATCCGGAAGATCTCGCTGATCGTCGGCGAGCATACCCAGACCCTCGCTGAGCACAGCAGGATGCTCGCTGAGATCAGCACGATCCTCGCTCAACTCAGCAGCATCGTTGGCGAGCACACCCAGATTCTCGGCGAGCACACCAGGATCCTCGGCGAGCACACGAGGATCCTCGCCGATCACACCAGCACCCTCGGCGAGCACGGCGAGCGCCTCCAGCGGATCGAGGACAAGCTCGATCGGGCCCTCGGCCTCGACGCGGGCTGACCGCCAGCGACCAATCCACCGCTTCCAGGCGCGCCCCTTCCATCTCTGGACATCCTCGTTGCGGGGGAATAGCGTGATTCACACTGCAACGCCGCCGCTTGCTCGGTGCATGGTCCAGCCGCTGCTGAGCAGGTGGAATCATTCCCTCATTCTTCTTGGCGTTCCGCAGCGAGAGAGGAGCATCGCATGCGTGTCTTGATGAGTCGGTGGGGCCTCGTGCTGGCCCTGATGACGGCGTTCGCGCTGCTGGCCGTGGCCTGCGGCGGCGACGACGACGATGACGCCCCGGCCGTCGAACCGGCCGCGGCCGACGCGGCGGCGGCCGCCGACGACGCCGACGCCGAGGCCGAGCAGGCCGCCGAGGCCGACGCCGCCGCACAGGCTGCCGCCCAGGCCGCCGCCGAGGAGGGCCCCTTCCGCATCGGCGTGATGGAGTCGCTCACCGGGCCCGGGGAGACCTACGGCACGGTGGCCGTTCGCGCCAAGGAGCTGGCCGTGGCGGAGATCAACGCCGCCGGCGGGATCAATGGCCGCATGCTGGAACTCGTCGTCGAGGACTCCAAGTGCAACGCGCAGGACGCGATCACGGCCTACAGGAAGCTGACCGACGTCGACGGCGTCAAGATCATCCTCGGCACCTCCTGCAGCGGCGCGATGCTGGGCGCCGCGCCCCTCGCCGAGGAGGACGGCGTGATCATGTTCTCCGGCCTGGCCACCAACCCCGACATCGCCAACGCCGGCGACTACATCTTCCGCACCGCCATGAGCGACGCCCAGCTCGGCGTCGACACCGGCAACGTGCTCTGGGCCGACAGCGTCCGCTCGCTCGCCACGATGACCGAGTCCACCGACTACGCCGAGGGCGTCCGGCGCACCACCGTCGAACACTTCGTGAGTCTGGGCGGCGAGGTCGTGGCTGAGGAGCGCTACGCCTCCGACGTCACCGACTTCCGCACCCAGCTGACCAAGCTGATCGGCGAGAGCCCCGACGCCATTCACTTGGCCGCGCAGGGCGAGTTCGCCGGCGGCACGATCGTCAAGCAGCTGCGCGAACTCGGCTACGACGGCCCCATCTACTCCGAGGTCGTCCCCATCGGCGCGACGGCGCTGGAGATCGCCGGCGACGCCGCCACCGGGCTGAAGGCCATCACCGCCGACCTCGACCCGGCCAACGACACCGCCCAGGAGGTGCTCGCGAACTTCCGCGCGGAGTACGACTACGTGACGCTGCCCTGGTATCTCGGCTCGGCGTACGACGACGTCTACATCACCGCCGCCTGCCTCGAGAGTACCGGCGACGATCAGGACGCCGACGGCTTCCGCGACTGCCTCTACGACATCACCTGGAGCGGCGCGATCGGCGTCGACTACAGCTTCGACGCCGACGGCGAGGTCGTGGGCCTGGCCAACGTCGTCGTCGAGGTGCTCCCGGTCGCCGAGCGCACGGCGGACAACCAGGGCTACCGGGTCTTGGGACCGGCGCCCGTTCAGTAGGCGCGAACACGGTCGCCGACGGGCGGCATGCGGGACGCCGACCGCCCGCGCGGCGGGTGGCCGGCCGCTGAGCCCCGCGCGTCGCGGCGGGCATCGGGGGACACGTGGCGACGTTGACGGCCCACCAGGGCAGGCTGCTGGCGACGCTGCTGGCCACGGCCGCGGCGGCGTACCTCGTCTGGAAGATCACGCAGTCGCCCGAGCTGGCGCTGCAGTTCACCTTCAACGGCCTCTCCGTGGGCGCCGTCTACGCGCTGCTCGCCATCGGCTTCACGCTCGTCTACAGCACCGTCTGGTTCTTCGACCTCTACTACGGCGCCGCCGCCGCCCTGGGCGCGTACGGGGTCTTCTACCTGCGATCGCAGCAGGCCGTGGGCGGGCAGTACGCGGTCAACAGCCTGGCCGTCAACGTCGTCTTCGGGGCGCTCGTCGCCGGCGTGGTCGCCTGGGTGTTCGCCGAGGCCCTCTACCCGCGCCTGCGCGACCGCTACCCGCCCCGCGCCGTGCGCGCCCTGGGCGGACTGCTGGCCGCCGCGGCCGGCGTCTACACGGGCGTCATCCTCGCCTACCCCAACGAGCTTCACCTGATGCTGGCGCCCGCCGCCGGCCTCGGCGCTACGGCCCTCGCGACCTGGATCGGCTATCGCGGCTACCGCCGCATCGGCGGGCGCATCCGCCGCGACGCGACCCTCGGCTCGATCCTGGCCGTTGTCGGACCCCCCGGCGCGATCCTGGGCGCGCTCTGCGGCCTGCTGCTGGCGGGCGCGCCCGGCGCCAACCTCTATCTCAGTTGGGCCGTCTCCTGCCTGCTCGCCGCGACGCTCGGCCTCGCCCTCTACCGCGGCCTCTACGTCTACATGCGCGAGCGCGCCCGCACCCCGCTCGTCATGCTCGTCGCGACGCTGGGCGTCCTGCTGGCGCTGACCGCCTTCACGACCATCGTCTTCCACAGCGCCCCGCGCCCCCTGCCCGACGTCTTCGGCAGCGACCCCTGGACGATCGCCGGCGCGAACATCAAGGGCTTCAACGTCTTCACCATCGGGGCCGCCATCGCCGGCTTCGCCGCCCTGCTGCTGGTGCTCAAGCGCACCGCCTTCGGCAAGGCCGTGCGCGCCATCGGCGACGACGAGGAGGTCGCCAAGGTCGTCGGCATCAACACGACCGCCGTCATCGCGGTCGTGTTCTTCATCGCCGCGCTCTACGCCGCCTTCGCCGGCGTGCTCAGCGGCCACGACACCGCCATCCAGCCGCGGATGGGCCTGCTGCTGCTGCTCAAGGGCTGGATCGCCTCCGTCGTGGGCGGCATCGGCAACCTCTACGGCGCGATCGTCGGGGGGTTCGTGCTGGGCCTGATCGAGCAGTTCGGCATCTGGGACCTGGCGGGCGAGTGGCGCGACGCCATCTCCTTCGTCCTGCTCGTCCTCTTCCTCTCGTTCTGGCCCCGCGGCCTGTTGCCCAGGAAGTAAGCGGTGGAGAGGCGCGCATGATGCCTGCCCAGCCCCGGCTGCAAGTGACGCGACTGGCGCGCCGCATGCGCGAGCGGCCGCGCGCCGTCCCGGGCAACATGCAACTCTGGGCCAACCTGCTCATCCTCGGCTGGGCGGCGGGGTTCATGCTCTGGCAGGGCGTCGGCTTCGCCGTCACGCTGGGCACGGTCTTCGGCATCTGGGCGATCCTGGCGGTCAGCCTCAACCTGGTCGTGGGATTCACCGGCCTGCTCTCGGTGGGGCACATCGCCTTCTTCGGCATCGGCGCCTACACGACGGCCATCCTCACCTCCGACGCCGCCTACGAGCAGCTCCGCACCGAGGCCATCCCCACCTTCGCCTGGCCCTTCTTCGCCGCCCTGCCGGTCAGCGTCGCCATCGCCGCCGCCGTCGCACTGCTCGTGGGCCTCGCCTTCAACCGCTTCCGCGACGACATCTACGTGCTCGTCTCCTTCGGCTTCGCCATCATCGCCTACAGCGTCTTCCTCAACTGGCGCAGCCTCACCCGGGGCGCATTCGGCATCCACGAGGTGCCCCGCCCCGCCATCGGCGGCTGGGTCTTCGACGGCGACGTCGAGTTCCTGCTGCTGGTCCTCGTCTTCCTCGCCATCGTGATGCTGATCGGCTGGCTGCTCGTCACCTCGTCCTTCGGCCGCGTCCTCACCGCCATCCGCGAGGACGAGGGCGCGATCGAAGTCTTCGGCTACCAGAGCACCCACTACAAGCTGGCCGTGTGGGTGATCTCGGCGATGCTGGCGGGCGTGGCCGGCAGCCTCTTCGCCAGCTGGGCCAGCTTCATCGACCCCAACTCCTTCATCCTGCTCGAGTCGATCCTGCTCGTCTCGATCGTCATCCTGGGCGGGCTGGCGACCATTTGGGGCTCGCTGCTGGGCGCGATGGCCTTCGTGCTCCTGGAGGAGGGGATGCGCTTCCTGCCCTTCCTGCCCAATCAGTTCGTCGGCCAGGCCCAGCAGGTCGTGCTGGGCCTCATGCTCGTGCTGCTGATGCTGTTCCGGCCCCAGGGCCTGGTGGGGAAGTTCAAGCTATGAGCGCGCCGCCCGGCCGCGACCCCCAGCCGTTCGTCCTCGAGACGCAGGACCTGTTGAAGGTCTTCGGCGTCGTGCGCGCCGTCGACGGACTCTCGATCTCCATCCCGCGCACCGGCATGACCAGCATCGTCGGGCCCAACGGCTCCGGGAAATCGACCCTCGTCAACCTGCTCAGCGGCACCCTCCCGCTCGACGGCGGGCTGGTCATCATCGACGGCGCCGGCCTCAGGGTCGTGCACGCCCACGAGACCCCCGGCCACGGCATCACCCGCACCTTCCAGGAGGTGCGCCTGTTCGACCAGATCAGCGTCTGGGACAACATCATGGTCGTGCTCACCGAGCGCCGCGTCTTCCCCGCGCTGCTCGAACGCAGCCGCCCCGCCCACCGCGCCAAGGCCCGCGTCATCCTGGAGCAGGTGGGCATGTGGGAGAAGCGCGACGCCCTGGCCATGAACCTCTCCTACGGCCAGCGCAAGCTGCTGGAGATCGGCCGCGCCCTGGCCATGGACGTGCACATCTACCTCTTCGACGAGCCCTTCGCCGGCCTCTTCCCCCAGATGATCGAGCGCGTCAAGGCGATCATGCAGATCATCCGCGAGCAGGGGCACAGCATCATCTTCATCTCCCACAACATGGACATCGTCCGCGAGCTGCCCGACCACCTGATCGTCCTCGACAGCGGCAAGCTGCTGGCCGAGGGCGACGTCGACGAGGTCCTGGGCCGGCCCGAGGTGATCGACGCCTACCTGGGCTTCTAGCCGGCCGCCGCCCCGCGCGCGACCGCAGCACGGTGAGATCAATGACCACTCCCGCCCCGCCCACCCCGCCCACCCCCCCGACCACGGGCGACCCGTCGGCCGCGCGCGCCCTGCCGCTGCTCCAGCTCGACCGCATCTCCGTCCGCTACGGCCAGGTCATCGCCCTCGACGGCGTCTCCCTCAACGTCCGCAAGGGCGAGGTCGTGGGCGTCATGGGCCCCAACGGGGCCGGCAAATCCACCGTCCTCAAGGCCATCATGGGCCTCGCCCCCGTCGTCCGCGGCGATGTCTACTGGCGGAGCGAGCGGCTCTCCGCCGCCACGCACGAGATCGTCAAGCAGGGCATCGCCTTCGTCCCGCAGGGGCGGCGCGTCTTCACCCACCTCAGCGTCGCCGAGAACCTCGAGATCGGCTGCCTCTACCTCAAGGATCCCGCCGAGAAGGCGCGCCGCCTCGACGCCGTACTCGACCTCTTCCCCATCCTGGGCGGCAAGCGCGGCGACCTGGCCAGCCAGATGTCGGGCGGGCAGCAGCAGATGCTGGCCCTGGGCCGCGGCCTCATGGCCGCCCCCGAGGTGCTCCTGCTCGACGAGCCCACGCTGGGCCTCGCCCCCATCGTCGTCAAGGAGGTATTCAGCAAAGTCGCGCAGATCAGCGCCGACCTGGGCACGACGATCCTCATCGTCGAGCACAACATCAAGGGCGTGCTCGACATCGTCGATCGGGCCTACGTGCTCGACAAGGGGCGCGTCGTCCACGGCGGCTCCCCCGCCTCGATCCGCGACACCGACATCCTGACGGATGTCTTCCTGGGCCGCGTCGCCCCAGCCGACGTCGAGGAGTGAGGCGCCCTACCCGCACCCGCGGTGCCGATGGTAGGGTGCGCGTAGGACGCGGGGCGCGGCTCACCAGATCACAAGTTGGGAAGCGAATATGCCCACACAGGCGAGCACCGTAGTCTACCGCGCCCTCAGCCTCGGCGCCGGTGTGCAGAGTTCCGTATTGGCGCTTCTGCTGTCCCGGTCCGATCCCCGCCTGATCGACCTCGGATACCCGAAGCCAGATGCCGCCATCTTCGCCGACACCGGGTGGGAGCCCGACTACGTCTATCAGCACCTGGACTGGCTGGAACAGCAACTGGACTACCCGCTGATCCGAGTATCCAGCGGCGACCTCAAGACGAACCTGCGGCAAGGCCGAAAGGTGACCGGCCGCAGCTTCGTCGATGTGCCGCTCTTCTTGGTCGACGAGAACGGCAAGAAGGGGATGCTGCGGCGGCAGTGCACGACCGACTACAAGATTCGACCGATCAACCGGCGGATCAGGAGCCTCGCCGGTGGGCAGCCCCGCCGGCCGTTCCCGAGGGCCAACCGTGTGGAGATGTGGATCGGTATATCGCTCGATGAAGTAACTCGGATGAAACCCAGCTGGGAGTCCTGGATCGATCATCGCTGGCCCCTCGTAGACCTGGGCATGACACGCCAGCACTGCTTGGACTGGTTCGCCTCCGAGTACCCCGGGCGCCACCTGCCTCGATCGGCTTGCGTGATCTGCCCATATCGATCGACCGAACACTGGCTGGAACTGAAGCAGTCCGAACCGGCCAGCTACGAGGAGGCAGTCAGCTTCGACCGCTGGCTTCGGAGCCGCAAGACGAATCCAGTACGGAAGCTGATAAACGGCCGCCCGTACCTCCACCCGGCGCGGCGCCCACTCGCCACTGTCATCGCCGAGGGAGAGATGGGCAGTACCGGCTCCGCCGACGCCTTTGACGAGGAGTGCGAGGGCATGTGCGGTGTCTGAGCTACACGCATACATCACTCCCGACTACTGCCTCTATCCCTACCAGCGGCAAGTCCTGGCTGACTTATTGGCAGTGCTCACTGGCGCAGAACGTCGCGTCGTCGCCCACCTCCCGACCGGTGCAGGCAAGACCCGGATCGCGTGTCGAGCGGCCGCTGATGTCCTAAACCAGCGCAGTGCCGAGGGGAAGATCGTGGTGTGGCTAGCGTCATCGGAGGAACTATGTGAGCAGGCCGCCGATGATCTGGCCAAGGCTTGGCAGCATGTTGGCGATCGACGAGTCGCGATCCACCGCTATTGGGGTCAGGCCAGACTGGATCTCGACGACCTAGAAGAAGGTTTTCTGGTTGCCGGCCTACCGAAGCTGTGGGCCGTGAGGAAACCGGACTTCCTGGCGGAACTCTCTACTCGCACTGCGGGAGTGATCTTCGATGAGGCACATCAGGCGATTGCGGAAACATATGCCTTCGTCACTGAACAACTGGCGACATACGACCCTCCGGTACTCGGGTTGACAGCGACGCCAGGGCGAACGCGGGACATGAGTAGCGCCGACCGCGAACTCGCGGATATGTTCAACCAAAACAAAGTCACGATCGACCCACGCGGTCACGGAAGCCCGGTCACATACCTCATCTCGCAGGAGTACCTCGCGGATCCCCGGTTCATCAAGGTACCGGTACAGGGCGAAGTGACTCTGCGCGAGCCGACTCCTGGCCGAGACTACCACACAGAGGACCTCGCGACGCTCGGGCACGATCGCGCGTGGCGTGAGCACGTCACGGCGATCTCAATAACCGCACTCAAACGGCACCGCCGCGTCATTGTGTTTTGCCCCTCGGTACGATGCGCGGAAGATGCTGCACAACTTGTGGCCCGTGAAGGGTTCAGCACAGCCTACATCACCGCCGACACTTCGTCCGAACACCGACGCGCCGTGATCGACACGTTCAAGAGCGAAGAACCCGAACGCATGGCACTGTTCAACTACGGCGTGCTGACTGCAGGCTTTGACGCCCCCCGCACCAGCTGTGTCGTCGTCGCTCGCCCGACGACATCACTGGTGCTGTATTCGCAGATGGTGGGTCGAGCAATGCGCGGTAAACGGTCAGGCGGAAACCGGCAGTGCGAGATTTATACGGTCGTCGACACGAACCAGCGCGGATTTGGGTCCGTGGTTGCCGCGTTCGACAATTGGGAGACAATATGGCGGCAAGAGAACACCAGCAACTGAGTTAAGACCTGAGCCCGATCCGCATCGGCCCTACTCTAGAGTCGCTGCGCGAGACGCCGTATGAGCATGCGGCGAACGCGATCGCGGAACTCATTGACAATTCGATTGACGCCGGCGCGCGGCAGGTGAAGCTGCTTATCGAGGAGCAGTACAAGTTGGTGAAGAAACGCCAGCGCTGGCAAGTGGGCGAAGTGGGTGTGGTGGACAACGGCGATGGAATGGACCCCCTCACCTTGGTCAAGGCGCTGCGTGTCGGGGATCGTGGTGAGAACACGGGCCAGAGACGGATTGGCAAGTTTGGAATGGGATTGATGGCTTCGACCCTTTCCCAGTGCAAGAGGATCGACGTCTGGACATGGCAGAGTTCCAGTGAAGAGGCATGGCACTCCTGTTTCGATCTGGATGAGATCCTGCAACAGGGTGAGGGAGCTCAACTCCCGCAGCCGGAAGTCCAGCAGGTCCCAACGAAGTGGCGCGACCGAATCGGGATGGACATCCTGCAGTCACGATCGGGGACGCTCGTGACGTGGAGTGAGATCGACCGCATGGACACCGGGACGGGGGCCATATTCAACCGCGTCGAGCAGGAGATCGGCCGTATCCACCGCCACTTCATCAAGGACGGCCTGACCATCGAGATGATGAGATTCAAGGCACACGCTCAACCTGAGGAGACGAGAGTCGTGCGCCCAACGGACCCTCTGTTCCTAATGCGAAACAGCACAACACCTGCGCCTTGGGACGTAGAGCCGATGTTTCGTGAGAGTGCTCACAGCCAGAGATACACAATCCTTCTGGACGGACGCGAAGAAGTGGTCGACGTCCGGTACTCCCTGGTGAAGCCGGAGGCGCTTGGGGATCAGGCAATGGACGCTGGGCGTACCGACCATGGTGTCCATGCAGGCAAGTACATCGGCATATCGATCGTCAGAGAAGATCGCGAGTTGCTGATGGATAAGACTTTCGTGCGACTTGGCACGGGGCGGGACATGCCCCAGAATCGCTGGTGGGGTTGTGAGGTGCGATTCCGTGCCGGTTGCGATGATCTGTTCAGGGTGAGCTACAATAAGCTTGCGGCACAGGCATTCACAAGCGCAGCGAGGGAGATCTCCGAGAGCAGCAAACCGCCGAGTGTGTTTCTGAAACAACTCGAGACAGAGAGAGGTATCAGCCAAGACGACTCTGTCTACAGGCTGTATGAGATTGTCGTCGACATCCGTCAGGCGACAAACTCCTTGTTCGAGGATGCCTCCGTGCTGGTGAAACAGCGGCGAAAGAAGCCAGCTGATGCCTCTGAACCGGCGGCAACCCCTGAGGAGGACGCCGAGCGGCTCATCTCCACGGCCGTGGGAGATAAGATCGCGGAGACGGGGCCTCAGACCGCCACAGACCGCGAATTCGAGGAAGCAGGCGCCGACACACGCCGCAGGGAGATCGCAGAATTCCTGGAGCAAGAAGGAGTCCCGCACCCCGATGTCCAGGCTGAGGACGCCGTACGTAAAGGGTACCGGATGCTCTTCCATCCTCCACTGGATCTCGCTGGGCATCAGATGTTCCGCGTGCGGGACGCAGGGGGCATCACGTACGTAAACTTGAACATCCATCACGCGCTCTACAAGTTTATCGATCTCCTGGAGAAAGGTGACGTTGAGAGGGGCACGGCACTCTGGAGAGCTCTGGTGGGCCTCCGCGTGCTCTTGGGCAGTTGGGCGCGGATGGAAACGGAAATCGACGATCCGAAACGAAAAAAGGAAGTGCAGACCATAGCCATGCAGTGGGGGGAGTACGCAGAGATCGTGTTGGATCTCATTCGAGATGAGACTGGCCCCACAGATCCGGTGTCATCCGACGGGTCTCCGTGATCAGCCCGTGGGAAACACTTCTTAGGTCCTGTCGGGGCGCAGCGGACGCGGTGATCGCCGCGCCCTACATGAAGGAGACTCCGCTCAGCCGTCTGCTGGAAGCCCTGGCTCCGGACGCGACGCTGATCTGCGTTACCCGTTGGAAACCAGATGACTTGCTGTTCGGCGCATCGGATGTGGGCTGCCGCACGCTTGTGCTTCAGCGGGGCGGGGCGTTCCTCCTTCATCCACGCCTGCATGCTAAGTTCTATCGCTTCGACTCCCAGGTCTTGATCGGCTCCGCGAACCTCACATCCAGCGGCATGGGATACGGGAGCTCACCGAACCTGGAGGTACTCTGCGCGCCCGAAACCAGCTACGACGCAGAGGGATTCGAGCGGAATCTGATCCGTGACGCGATCGAGGTGAGTGACGACGACTTCGAGGGCTGGTCCGCCATCACCAGGCTCCCGCGTCCGGAATCTGGCTTCGCTGCACCACCGGAAGCCCTGGCCGGCTGGCGTCCGGCGACACGCAACCCCGAGCATGTCTGGCTCGCTTACAGGCGAGCGTTCGAGCGTATTCCTTCACTGGACGAGCAGCGTCTTGCGCAGACGGACCTCGCGCGAATAGGGCTTCCAGCAGACTTGGATCGGCCTGCATTCGACACCTGGGTACGCGGCGCGCTGCTCTCTTCGATCGCCGTTGCGGACGTGCGCGAAGTGGCCGGCATGGCCGAGAACGCCGCCTGGGATCATCTCGCTTCTGCGTGGTCTGTCAGCAAATCTGACGCCCACCAGCACCGGGCGACTATCGAGTATTGGATCGAAGCGTTCCTCAATCGCTGACGCCCTACCCCCAGCGCGGCGACGACCCCCACGCGATCCCCAGCCGGCTCTTCGCGATCTCCTCCAGCGCCACCATGGCCGACGGCGGATGCGCCTTCGCGCCCCGCACGTCCCGGTAGCGACGCTCGAGCCCCGCCGCGCGGAACAGGCCCGGCCCCCCGGCCACATCCATCGCCAGTTCCAGCACCCGCGTGTGGTTGGTCGACGTCACGTACGTGCAGGCGCTGCCGTGCCGCCGCGCCTCCTCGGCCGTCCAGGGCGACGCCTCCCACGCCTCGGCCGAGGTGCGGATCAGCGACCGCGACGCCGCCTGCAGCGCCAGCATCTCGCCCAGTTGATACTGCAACCCCGGCATGCGGCTCAGCGGCCGCCCGTCGACCGCCGCCCGGCGCTCGCGCAGGAACGCCACCGTCCAGTCGATCGCCGCCTGCGCCACGCCCAGGTACACCGACGCCACGGTCAGGTTGAGCCAGGCCCCGAAGGCGCTCATCGCCGTGAAGTACTCGGGCCCCGCCTTCGTCTCGGGCATCAGCATGTCGGCCACGAAGACGCCGTCCCAGACCACGTCGTAGCTGCCCGACGCCCGCAGCCCCATCACGTCCCAGCTCGACGCCCCCGGACTCGACAGCCCCGGCGTGCCCTTCGGCACGGTGACCATCGCCACCCGGTCGTCGCCGGCGGGGTGGTCGGCCAGGTGCACCAGCCCGCCCACCAGGTCGGCCGACGGCCAATTCGACGTGTACGCCTTGCGGCCGTGGATCTCCCAGCCGCCGGGGACCGCCCGCGCCCGCGTCGACGGCATCATGTAGGCGCCCGCCTGCCCGTGCTCGCTGAACGACCCCGCCACGATCTGCCGCCGCCGGCCGATGAGCCGCAGCCCGGCCTCCATCTGCGCCCGCCCCCGGCCCGACTCGGCCCGCGCGTCGAGCAGCAGCGCCCCCAGCGTGAACAGGTGCATGTTGACGGCGATGGCCGTGCCCGCGCAGCCCTGCCCCAGTTGCTCCTGGCAGGCGCACAGCTCCAGCAGCGACACGTCCTCGCCGCCCCAGGCGGCGGGCAGGATCATGTGCGCGTAGCCCGACGCCTTCATCGCCTCCATGTTCTCCGACGGATACGTGCCGGCGCGGTCGTGGTCGTCGGCGCGCGTCTCGAAGTCGGCCGCGTGCGCCCGCGCGCGGTCCAGCAGTCGCGCTCGCCGCGGCGACAGCGGTCGCGGCAGCAGCGTCTCGAAGTCGGGCGGGTCCGTCGCGGCCATCGCGTCTCCCTGGGGGGATGGTAGAGGGCCGCGGCCCTGGTCCGAGGGCTCGCCGGGATACACAATGACCACGGGGATTCCATGCCCGGCCGCCTCTTCACCGACTATTTCCTCACCGACGGCATCAAGCAGACCGCGGAGGGGGACGAGAAGCCGGATGTGAGACTAGTTTGACGGAGTGTCTACAAGGAGTGGGAGCTCGGCGAGCAGTTGACCATCAACTCCAATCAGAAATCGATGTCGTCCAGGTTGTTCCAGGTGAATTGCTTGAATGCCGACTGTCACGACGAAATCCGGGGCGCCTGATTGTCCGGGAGCCTCGACCTTAAGCTCCGCGAGGACAACGGTTTGGTCGGTTGGGTCAAGGTGAAGCATCTCGAATTCGAGTGGCTTGTCTTCAGCCGGAGGCGTCTCGGCTTGGAGATGGAGGAAGATGACGACACCCGCGTACTCTGTTGGTAAGGCAACTCGTAGGTTTGTGAGAGGACGATAGACCGTCTTCCGATGTGTTTCAGTAACGGTTCTTTCGGGTTGTTGCGCGAGGAATGCTGCAAGAACCTTCCATTGCGTAGGGCCTGCCATCATTCCTATTCCTTTCGTGCTGAGTTGTCCTTAGGCAGTTTGCCCACGGTCGGGGTCGAGAGAGGACTCAGCAATGGGATCCAGCACCTCACGGTTCATCCGTTGGAACCGCTTGTCATCAGGCATGTCAAGCACCTCCTTTCTTGCGGTTGCACGGCTTGCAGAGCATCTGGCAGTTAGCGGCAACCGTCTTGCCCTCTTGCGACCACGGCTCAATGTGGTCGCCCTCCATTTCGGCAATCTTGAATGTGTTCTTGCATGACGGGCACACCCCGTCCTGACGCTCGAACGCCTCCCGTTTCATCGCGTTACTGAAGGAGCGGATGTTGAGGCGCTTCTCCTCGCCGGTCAACAGATACGGGTAGATGCCCGATTTGTTCGTGACATCATCGTCCATCATCAGTCGAGCTACGTCCTCTTCGAGAGCAGCAGGATCAAGCGCCTCGTGCTTGAATTGGTTGTAGAGCGGGCCCCATTCCACACCCTTCATCTCCCTGCGGTATGACGTGAACGTTGCGTTCGTCCAGTCGATCACCGAGCGAAAGTGGTTCCACAACTCAATCGCGGTGCCGTCGTGCTGATGCTCCGACATATAGTCTTCGATCTTGCCGTCATTGATCCACTTGATGGCGGTCTCGAGGTAGTCCTGACGGATCGCGGTTCCCTTTAGGAGATCGCTGCCAATACCTGAGGCTGGGCAGCCTGGACGACTAAAGTAGGCCTTGGCAGCCGAGACCCAGGGCCCGTGATAGACCGCGTTACGGAGTTCCTGTTTGGTCAGGACTTCCCCCGCGATATTGATGGTCTCAAACCATTTGAGCCGCTCGCTGTCGCTGCCTGTGCAGATGTAGACCATGAGCTTGTAGCCGAGGATTTGCTCCTGCTGGTCGGCCTGGAGGTTGTGGAAGGCCAAGCCGTCGATAGAGAAGTTGCCGGACACGTACTGGCAGACCGAAACCGTCCGTTGCTGCCCGTCGATGATCTCGAACGTGTCGTCTCCTCTATCGGCCCAGTACATCACGTTCAAGGGGAAGTGCTGCCGAACAGTCTCGATGACGGCATCGCGCTGCATGTCCTTGTAGATGAATTCCCGCTGGTACGGTGGGCGGATATCGAGATTGCCACCGTATCCGACGACCCCGCCATCACCGTCGTCGCGGTAGCCATCAGCGAGCTCGCTGATTGTGATCTCTCGAAGTTGGATTTTCACGGACCAGTCTCCTGTTGCGTATGAGGATCCTCTGATACGCCTGAACGTAATGCTTGCCACCAACGACATAATGGGTCTTCGAGACTGGGCCGTCAATCTCCAACGCAGGCCCATCGTTCAGTTTCATCACTTCACTTCGTTCACCGGATGTACTGACCTGAACCTGTGGAGAATATTGCTTGCTTGCTGCCCCAAACCATGTCTTGGTTATTCCCTCAATCCTGAACTGTTCGGGGCTGTGCTTGTCAAGGAATGTGATCGGCACGCCCATCACGCCGTCATAGTCCTCGGGTATATCCGCGGTCTTGTCCACGTTGATGGCATCGTAGTTGTCGTACTTCTGGTACACCTCGGGTGTGTAGCGGCGGAAGAGGGGCAGGTCTTCATGCCTCTGAGGGAAATCTAGGTTGGTGAACCAGCGAACGCTCTTGACCTTGATGAACTTGTTCCCGTCCTCGTCAGCCCATGCTGTCGCGGCGTCAAGGGGGTAGTGATCAGGAACGCCGAACGTCCTATCGCCACTTCTGATGCTCGGACCAAGCCAGACCTTGCCGTCCTTGATCAGCGGGAAGACATTCTTGTAGGTCACGGCGTTCATGTTCCCGATGATCAGGAACCGCTTGCCGTACTCCATGAGTTGAGCGATGTATTCTCGGAACAGCGAGAACGGCGGATTAGTGACCACGATGTCGGCCTGCTTGAGGATATCGATGCACTCCTGGCTGCGGAAATCGCCGTCGCCGTTGAGGTGCTTGATTCCGATGTCTTCGCAGCGCGGCACGCGGTCCCCGTCGCGGAAGCCGTCGTATTCCAGCATGATCGCCCGTTCAGCGTCATGCCGTGAGAACAGGCCGGGGTTCTGGCTTTTGTAGCAGGTCGTGATCAGCTTCTTTAGGCCCAGATGCTCGAAGTTGTGAGAGAAGTAGTGGAAAAAATTGCTGACGCGGGGATCGTCGCAGTTGCAGTAGACGACCTTGCCCTGGAAGTGCTGCTTGTAGTGCTGCAACTCTTTCTCGATGTCGGGAAGCTGCGTGAAGAACTCGTCGTTCTTCGCAACAGCGGCGGCACTCAGCGGGGCGTTCTTCACGACCCAAGATCCTCGTGCTTGAGGCGCTCGTCGTTGATCCGCCTGACCGCGCCTTCCATCTGCTGCACCGTGTCGGCCGGTCGCGTATTGTGACGACCCGAGAATTCCGCGACTTGGCGCGGGGGATGCTTGGGGGACAGCTCGTGGTAGGTGCCGTGACAACGGTGCGCCATGTGCCAGACCGCCTCCTACCGCACCCGAGACCTCATCCTCGCCTGCATGAACACACTAACGGTCGGGGACACGGAGGCTGTGGTCAACCTCTGACGCTCCGGGCGCTGTAGAATCGGACGGCCGACCGGGAGGACGAGGCGATGGTCAGCATCACGGAGATCCAGGAGGCGATCCGCGTCCTGCCCGAGAGCGAGTACGTCCGGCTGCGGCAGTGGATCAGCGACTTGGACTGGGAACGCTGGGACCGTCAGATCGAAGCCGACGCGGAGGCGGGCCGGCTGGACTTCCTGATCCGGGAGGCGCGTGAGGCCAAGGCGCGCGGCGCGCTCGCCGACGTCTGAGGCGCTGCGCGTCGGGGCGTCCCTCGTGGGCGCCCACAAGGGGCGCCCCGACACCCCCACTCCCTCCCCTACACTCCCGACCGGAGGGATCCGATGACCTACACCACCGACCAGTACGAGGGCCTGCTCGCCGAGACGATCACCGTCACGGGCGCCAACGGCGACGCCATCCACGCCTACTTCGCGCGGCCGCTGGGGCCCGGACCCTTCCCCGCCGTGCTGCTCATCCATCACCTGCCCGGCTGGGACGAGTTCTACCGCGAGACGGCCCGCCGCTACGCCCACCACGGCTATCTCTGCCTCTCGCCCGACCTCTACCACCGTGCCGGCCACGGCGCCCCCGACGACGTGGCGGCCAAGGTCCGCGCCGAGGGCGGCGTGCCCGACGACCAGGTCGTGGCCGACGCGCAGGGCTGCATCGACCTGCTGCGCGCGCATCCGGCCCACAACGGCAAGGTGGGCGTGACGGGCACCTGCTCGGGCGGCCGCCACACGGTGCTCATCGCCTCCCGCGCGACCGGCGTCGACGCCGCCGTCGATTGCTGGGGCGGCCGCGTCGTGCAGGCGCCCGACGACCGCCCCCCGGCCCAGCCCGTCGCCCCCATCGACTACACGGCCGACCTGCAGTGCCCGCTGCTGGGCCTCTTCGGCGCCGACGACTCGGCCCCCAGCCCGGCCCAGGTCGCCGAGCACGAGGCCGCCCTCCAGGCGCACGGCAAGACGTACGAGTTCCACATGTACCCCGGCGCCGGGCACGGCTTCTTCTACTACGACCGCCCGGCCGCCTACCGCGCCGAGGCCGCCGTCGATGCCTGGGAGAAGATCTGGGACTTCTTCGGCCGCCACTTGAACGCCTGAGCCGCGACGCGCCGGGGCGTCCCTCCGTCGGGGCGTCCTCGTGGGCGCCCACAAGGGACGCCCCGACGCGCCCCGACTGGAGACGATGCCATGTGCACGATGATCGCCGCCAAGCTCCCGCTCACCGCCGCCGCCAAGGGGCCTCGGGGCTGGTTCCCCGCCGACCACGCCTACGTCGCCTACGACCACCCCTTCAACCTCGCCGCCGAGCACGCGCTGCTGCTCGATTTCGTGCGCGAGGCCGACGGACCGGCCCAGCGCCTCGCCGTCGAGCTGCCCCTGTCCGACGCCGTCGCCCTGCGCGACGCCCTCTCGCGCGCCATCGATCAGGCCGCCGCCGGGGACATCGCCCACGACGGCGGCGCGGCGCGGCCGGTGGCGGTAGACTCCCCAATAGATAAGGAGCAGCCATGACCACCCCCATCCGCGTGCACGTCATCGCCGGCGGCTTCCCGCCGGGCTCGCACGCCGGCCACGACATGGACTACGCCCGCGTCCGCATCCTCGAGGCGCTGCAAGCCGACGAGCGCGTCCACGCCACCGTGACCAGCGACTTCACCGACTGCCCGAAGTGGATCCGCGACTGCCAGCTGCTCGTGACCTACGTCGCCGGGCCCTTCGCCGACGAGCCCACGACCGGCGTCATCCGCGACTGGCTGGCCGACGGCGGCCACTGGCTGGGCCTGCACGGCAGCGCCGGCGGCAAGGCCGTGCGCGTCGAGGGGCGGGACGCCCGCCGCATGGTCAAGGCGCCCTACCACGAGGCGCTCGGCGCGTTCTTCGTCACCCACCCGCCCGTGCAGGACTTCGAGGTGACCGTCGCCGATCGGGACCACGTCCTGACGGACAAGCTGCCGCCCAGCTTCGCCATCCGCGACGAGCCCTACTGGATCGAGGTGCAGCACCCGGAGACGCGCGTGCTGCTCACGATGGACATGCAGGAGGCGCCCGCCGGCCACTACGCGATGGTCTACGACGAGGACACCACGCTGCTGCCCGACGGCCGCTCGCGGGCGCTGGGCATCGTGCGGGACGTCGGCGAGGGCGGCGTGGCCTACTTCGCGCCGGGGCACTGTCAGACGTCCGTCACGCGGGCCGCCGTCGGCTTCGCCGACGACCAGCCGGCCTTCCGCGGTCCCTGGGAGACCCCCGCCTACCGGCAGTTGCTCTCGAACGCGCTGGCCTGGGGCGCCGGCATCGAGGGCTGAGCGGGGCGGTCGAGTCGCGGGCTCCCTAGGCCCAGGACGTCGTGGCCGGAATCAGCGTGCGGTTGGTGGGATCGACCGTCAAGCGCAGGCCTTCCAGCGTGTAGGCCCCCAGCAGGGCGCGGGCGTCATCCTCACCGAAGACCACCAGCGTGGGGATGCTGCGGCCGTCGATGGTGGCGCGCGCCTCACCCAGCTCGTACTCCACCTGTCGCCCGTCGGCCGGCACCAGGCGGATCGTGTCGATCGGCGCCACTCCCAATTCTCGCAGCAGCGTGGCCGGCACGATCGTGTAGCCGGCGCCGGTATCGACCATCGCCTCGATCTCCAGCGAGCGCTCGCCGTCCATGCTGTCGAGCCGGACCGGCCAGTTGAACACACCCACGTCGCGGCCCTCCCCTGCGTGGCGTCCCGAAGGCACGCCTGTCCGCCGTCATTCTACGCTCCTGCGATGATCTTCGGCGGCGGGCGGGCCCGCGTCGATCGAGGGGCCGGACGCGCTACCCGTACCGGTGCGCCAGCGCGTCGGCCAATCGGTCGGCCAGCGGCCGCTGTCCGATGCTGCGCAACTGGTCGACGAGTTCCGGGCGCGACGCCGGGAACACGCGGCCGTCGACCCCGCGTCACGGCCAAGCTCGGCCCCCGACCGCTAGTCCACCCGTGCATCCGCTTCCGGTTCCGCCGTTGGTGTTGCCTCAATCACACGGCGGAACGTCGCTAATGTCTCATGCAGCCACTCGATCATCTCTGGCCACTTGTTCCTGTCGTTCGAGTCCACTGGGAGTCGTCTACCAGTCTCGCGAAGCGAGTCTTCGCATTGCTGGATTCGCCGATGGTCTTCCTCTGTGTATTTCGAGTTACTCTTCTGGATGTAGACGCCAACGCTCCCCTGGGCCAGATACTGGGATACGACCAGGCCGCCGATGTCGTGGAAGATGTTGGGGCTCACGTGATCCGGGCGTAGTTGCATATCGTCGGGGTAGCGCTGGACATATCGCATCCAGAAGCTATTGCGGAACTCACGCAGCGCCGTCAACCTGCTATCCTCGACCGTGCGGATGCGGCGCTCCCATTCGCTGGGCTTCTCCAATACATCGAAGACCAGAGCGGTCGGTGACGATGCATCGTCACCGATTCGCAGTACCTTGACTTGGATGGCGAAGAACGACGCTGTATCGCTCGTATGTTCGTTCAACCATCGGACCGCGGCGAGATGGGCTTCCGAGAAGCCGCGGGCAATCCAGACGACGGTCTGGGCCTGGAGTCCCGCCAAGTAGGTGAGAATCTGCCCCAGGTGCGTGTGGTCGGCTGGCTCCAACTGGTTCTCGATCACGATCAGGCTGTCGTCGTCAGGGTTGCGGGCGACGATGTCCGCCAAGAACGGCGGCACCGACACTTCAGTCCCTTCCAGTTCCATGCGGATGCCGATCGCTTCAGACAGGGGTTCCAGATTGTCGGCGAGCCACTTGGTGAAGTCGTGGGCTTCATGAGCCCACACTGTTCGCAGGTCGACCTCGTTCAGTTGTGCGAATTGCATGATGTTGAGTGCACCCGTTCTGTTGCATGTCTCTGTCTGGCCGCCCGTCCGAAGCTCGGATGCCAGCAGCCGTCGGCCGACACCGGGGGCCGTGGAGGATATGCGCCGCAGCCCCAGTCTACGCCCTGGCCCTCCCCGTCCGGTCCCCCCTCTCCATCGCTTCAGATGGAGAGCCCCAGGCGCGCGACCGCACGCCGTCAGATCTGAAGTGAGGGGGTGAGGTCCACGCCCCCCGAAGCGCCCCCACCCCCTATCCTGCCCCCGACGACCGACGACCCACGACAAGGATCCCCATGACCGACCCCACCCCCATCGACACCGGCACCGACCACCTGCTCGCCCACCGCGACGGCCGCGTCGCCGTGATCACGCTCAACCGCCCCGAGGCTCGCAACGCGCAGTCGGGCGCAATGATGGAGGCCTTCGCGGCCCTGCTCCCCCAGCTCGCCGACGATGACGACGTCGGCTGCGTCGTCCTCACCGGCGCCGGGCGCGCCTTCTGCGCCGGCGGCGACGTGAAGGGCTTCGCCGAGGGCGCGAAGTCGGCCGGCGCCCCGCTCGAGGAGCGCGTGCGCCGCCTGCGCCGCAACCAGCGCGCCACCACCGGCGCCCTCTACGAGTTCCCCAAACCCACCATCGCCGCCATCCCCGGCCCCGCCGCCGGCGCCGGCCTCTCGCTGGCCCTCGCCTGCGACCTGCGCACCATGGCCGACGACGCCTTCCTCACCACCGCCTTCCGCAACATCGGCTTCTCCGGCGACCACGCCGGCTCCTGGTTCCTGACCAACCTCGTCGGCACCGCCCGCGCCCGCGAGCTCTACTACACCGCCGACCGCGTCCGCGCCGAGCGCGCGCTCGAGCTGGGGATGGTCAACCACGTCTTCGCCGCCGACGCCCTCCAAGAGGAGACCCTGCGCCTGGCCCGGCACATCGCCGCCGGGCCGCCCATCGCCCTGGGCTACATGAAGGAGAACCTCAACCGCGCCCTCCACACCGACGTCTGGACGGCCTTCGACATGGAGGCCGACCGCATGTGGCGCACCGGCATGACCGCCGACCACAAGGAGGCCGTCCAGGCCTTCGTCGAGAAGCGCCCCCCGGAGTTCCGCGGTCGCTAGCCGTCGGGCCGGCCCATCTGCCCGGCCGCTGTCGGCCCGCGACTTGACAGCGGAGGCCGGGGCGGTCGAAGATCACTGCATCAAAGCCCGTCGACGGTGAGCCCGGGGCCATCCTGGATGAGCCCGTCGACAATCTCAGCGCCAGGGGCCGGGGATGCAATCCCGCGGCCCCTGTATCTTTTGGGACTTATATCGCAGATTACCCACGTCTCACGACACCCCTTCACTAATATATGGGGCTTGTCGAGGGACATCGCAACCTACGCTGGATCAAAGCAGGGCAGCGCTTCGAGAACAGCATGGATGCCAGTCACGTCAAACTCGCCTCCATAGCCGTCTCCGTATCGATCATATGCCGCAAATTGCATCCTTTCGCCACTGGTCATCGTCTGGAGCACCCACGAAAGAAACTCATGGGATTCAGGCCCCGCCCTCAGCGACGATTCAATCATATCCTCATCACTGATCCATCTTGTCGTCTGAGGCTCCCCATCCGTAAAACGATAACCGACGAGGATTCCGTCTCCGGATACTGAATTCACCAAAAACTGCGATGTCGTCACTGAGACATCCAACTCAGGATAACAACCTATGAACAATAAACCGTCCATGAAGCCATCGAACAAGAAGTACAAATCATCGCTCACCTCAGTCCAGTCACCCATCGACATCGAATCGACAACAGGCTCCGGTTCCGATTCGACTTGTTCAGTTGTACCTTCTTCGACTTCGGCGAGCGCTTCGGCATCTTCTTCCACCACCGCAACCGGCGCTGGTGGCGACTCCTCGTCAAGCACAATCACGTCAAGGAGAGCCAACGCAATCACGATGAGCACTGCGAGAATGAGTGACAAACCGACAGACAGGATGGCTTTGACCGAAACGATCCGTGACATAGAAGGCCCCTCGCCGCAGAATTGGTGACTGCGTACGAGACAGGCCATCAATGCATGACGCGCGACGAGGGACCACGAGAGTCACCTCTGCGAAAAAGCGCATCATGCGTCCCAAACCTGCCTCGTACGGCTCGGGGAGCCTAGCAGGACTTGACGTGCGCCGTCAACTCCCGTAGGAGAGAGAAGACTTACCGTAGGATGCACAGGAGATTCGATGCCCCGAGACAAAGCGACAGACATCGAACGCGCGCTAAGCACCGCGCTCACTGGCCTTGCTCAGTGTATCGATCACGAAGTGACTCCAGAAAAGATGCGCCATCGGAACCCTTTTCACGATCCCGCTCACACCTAGGCGGCGTAGGCAATCTGCGATATAAGTCTGTATCTTTTCTGCGCTTCCGCCGCCGCTAGCGCGGGGGACGCCCCCACGGCCGCCGGGCGCTACGACGTGAAGCCGGCGGCGCGGTACGCCGCGAACGCCGCGTAGAAGTCGTCGATGGTGATGCCGAACGCCCCCTCGAAGGCCGCCTCCCAGCTGTCCGACGACGGCAGCAGCCGGTAGTACTCGAAGAGGGCGGGTTCTCCGGCGTGTTCCGCCAACCACTCGGCCGCGAGGAAGCTCAGCCCACTCGTGGTTTGGCTCCCCACCGCGTCGATGCCGGCGGAGGTTTCCAGGCTGCGCAGCGGCTGCCCCGTCCGCCGCGCGGACACGAGGCTTCTGCTGCGCGTCTGGGAGAGCGGTTCAGTGCCCGCCGATTCCCGGGACACGGCCTCCACGTATCTGCTCGCCGCGATCGACAACCAGCAGGGGCCGCGTGGGCAGAACCGCGCGGGCGCCGGCGGGACCGACTCGGTCGGCGCCAGCCGATCCAGGACGTGCCTGACGTGGTGCTCGGCGAGCGCCGTGGTGGGATGCGGATAGCAGCGCAGGTTCACCACATAGTGGTGCGACGTCCACAGACCGCAGAAGCCTTGCCCGGTTTCCTCGCCGGACGCCCGCAGGTGCGCCGCCGCCCCTGATGCGCCATCGGCTGCAACGAACACCGTGTAGTCGGCCGGCCCGCCGGCGAACCGGTCGCGGAACAGCGCCAGCACCTGCTCGAACGCCGCTCGGATCCGGGCGGCGGCGTCCGAGGAAACTGCCCCCTCGAAGACGAGGATCGGCGCATCGGCGTCATCGGCCAGATGCGGCAGCCGCGCCGCCGTCAGTTCGTCGCGGTACGCCGCGAACGCCGCGTAGAACTCGCCGACGCCGATGCCGAAGGCCTCCTCGAAGGCCGCTTGCCAGCCCACCGCCGACGGCCGCAGCCGGTAGTACTCGATGTGCGCGTCCCACTCGGGCCCCACTCCCAACGCGCCGGGCGCATGCGGTGCGAAGGGCACGTCGGCCGCCGCCGCTGCCGCCCGCCGGATCAGCCAGTCGGCCGCCAGGGCCCCCAACGCGTACGCCGGGGCGCCGGGCTCGTAGAACGGGTCCCGCTCCTCGAGGGCGCTGAGCGGGACGGCGAGGCCCAGCGTCTGCCGCCACCAGATCGTGCGAACCCGGTCGTCCGTCGCGCCCTGCCGGGCCCGGCGGTACAGGTCCTCCGTGAATCTCGCCGTCCCTTCGGCCAACCAGATCGGCGGTTCGGCGCGGGTCAGCGATCGCGGCGCCCAGTGGAACTGGAGCACATGGAAATACTCGTGCGCCAGCGCGTATGGCAGGTACGACTCGTCATCGATGAGATCGCCGAGCCGGATCAACCGCAGGGACGCATTGGCGTTGGGGAGATCCGGGACGACGCTCAGCGTGAAGTCGGGCGGCTCGATCCCGTAGCGTTCGGCGAAGAACGCGACGACCAGCTCCATTTCATCCCGCAACCCCGACTTTTGCTCATCGGCCACCCGCCTGCCGAACACGATCCGCGTGCGCGCCGTGCCCGACTGCCACCAGCGCGCCTCCTCGGAGAGCTCGACCCACAGCGCGTCGCCGTGCTGCAACACGGCCGACCCGTCCGCGCCCGGCTCGTAGCGCTCGTACGACTGCGTGTCGGCGTTCCACCGCGACGCCGCGACCAGCGCATCGCCGAAGCGCCCGACGGCCTCCGCGATCGGCGTCCCGTCGAGCCCCGCCCAGCCAACCAGGCTGGAACCCGAGGGCAGCGTCAGCAGCATCCCTTCCACCGAGGCGGGCCGCGTCCACGGCGCCGGCCGCGTCCCGCTCAGCCACAGGAACAGCCCCTGCCCGCGCGTGATCTGCGCGAGCGGTGGCGGCACGGCGCCCCCACGCCGCGCCCAGGCATAGCGGCCCGCGTCGTCGTCCCACGCCGCCACCACCTGCAAGCCCCGGACGTCCCGGAACAGATCCGCCGCCGTCGTGTCGGGCCCCATCCAGCCGACGAGGTTCCAGCCCGGCTGCAGCGGCGTCGTGACCGTGTCGGCCGTCGGCGCCTGCGCCGACGCGCCGCCGTGCGTCGAGACCAGCCCCGCCGCCACCGCGACGACCACCACCGCCACGAGCAGCCCGCCGCGCAGCGCCGACAGCCGCATCGGACCTCTCCCCCGGCGCCCAGCGACCATCCCCAACGTCGAATTGCGCCGCGACCCGAGTCTACGCCCACCGCCGGTCGCCGGATGCCGTCGATGGACCCGACTTCACCCCCTGGCGGCCTCGCCGTCGGGGGTGGGGAGGCAGAGGGGGACCAGGGGGCGCTTATGGCATGGGCGGTCGCGGGGCGTGGCGACCGGAAGGTAGGCTGACGTCCAACGACTGTGGCCGGCGCGTGCGGGCCGGCGGAGTTCCCTCATGCAAGACAACGCCCTCTACTACGGCGATTGCCTCGACTGGATGCGCGAGTGGCCCGATGAGTCGGTCGACCTCGTCTACCTCGACCCGCCGTTCAACAGCAACGCCGACTACAACATCATCTTCGGCCGGGAGAACGGCACGCCGGCCCCGGTGCGCGGCTTCATCGACACGTGGAAGTGGGACGCTCGCGCCGCCGATCGCGTGCGGGACATCGAGCGGGCCGTGAACCATCCGCTCCATGCGGTGACGATCGGGCTGCGGCAGATCCTCGGCGAGTCGGGGATGCTGGCCTATCTCAGCTACATGGGGCTGCGGCTGGTCGAGATGCGCCGGCTGCTCAAGCCGACGGGCAGCGTCTACCTGCACTGCGACCCGACGGCGAGCCACTACCTCAAGCTGCTGCTGGACGCCGTCTTCGGCGCGAAGCAGTTCCGCAACGAGATCGCCTGGTGCTACACTGGCCCCGGCAACACGACGCGCTGGTTCCCCCGTAAGCACGACATCCTGCTCTTCTACGCCCGCGGCGATGGGACGGCCCTCAACCTCGACGCGGTCCGCATCCCGTACAAGCAACTCAACGTCCAGCACGCCGAGGGGGGGTCCGGGGGCGGGATCGGCGGCAGGCTGACGCCGGAGACCGTGGAGGACTACCGTCGGCGCGGGAAGGTCCCCGAGGACTACTGGCTGGAGGACCGCGACGGGATGTCGCCGGTTGGGCGACGCAAGGCGGAGCGCCTGGGATACCCGACGCAGAAGCCGGTCGCGCTGCTGGAGCGGATCATCAGCGCGTCCAGCAACCCCGGCGATCTGGTGCTCGACCCGTTCTGCGGCTGCGGGACGTCGGTGGTCGCGGCGCACACCCTCGGCCGGCGCTGGATCGGGATCGACATCTCGGCCAACGCGATCGACATCATCCAGGACCGCCGCCTGGGGCCGCTGCGCATTCAAGCGCCGACGTTCGGCATCCCGCAGGACCTCGCAAGCGCCCGCAAGCTCGCCGCCGAGCGGCCGTTCGACTTCGAGGGCTGGGCGGTCACGCGCATCCCCGGCCTCGCGCTCAACGAGCACCAGCGCGGCGACGGCGGCATCGACGGGCGCGGGACGCTGCTGTCGGCCCCGGCCGACCACACGTCGAGCTTGGTGCTCGCGCAGGTCAAGGGCAGCCCCCGGTTCTCACGCAGCGCCTTCCGCGACTTCCTGCACGTCGTCGAACGGGAGGAGGCGGCGCTCGGGATCTACCTCACACAGAACCCGGTCGGCTCGCGCGACGCGCGGGCCGAGGCGGCGGCGATGGGCGAGGTGACCGTGGGGGCCGAGCGCTACCCGCGGGTGCAGCTCTGGTCGATCGCCGACTACTTCGAGGGTCGGCCGCCGGTCCTGCCATCGCTGGCCGATCCGTGGACGGGCGGGGAGATCCACACGGCCCCGCGGATGTTCTCGTAGGCTGTGGGCGGCGACATTCTGCGCTGGCTCTCCCGTGCGATCGCGGCAATCACGGAGTGACGATGATGCTTCACCTCTACTTCGACAAGTCCGGCCCGAATGACGCAATCCCGGCGGTGACGGTTGCCGGGGTGATCTCGACGCCTGAGAAGTGGGTCGAGTTCAGCAAGAAGTGGGAGGAAGCGCTTCACGACTTCGGCGAACTGCCGTACTTTCACATGTCAGAGTACGAGAGCGGGTTCGGACAGTACAAGGACTGGAACGAGCGGGGCGTCAAGAAAGAGCGGCTGAGTCGATTGTTGGACATCATTGAGGAGCATGTGATGGCAACCGTTGGAGCCTCGGTGTCGCTGGCAGATTGCGTAGCCTCGTTCGGTGATCCACCGGTGGAGGTGGCCTACGGCGTGACCGCGTTGCATTGCTCCAACATGATCCCGCAGTACGGGTACCTGCACGAGCACCCTGGTGAGCAAGTCACTTACATCTTCGAGGAAGGGGATCTCGGTTACGGCAAGCTCCGGAACGGGTACGACCAGATCTATGACGAACCGTGGCGGCGCGAGTTCAATCGGCTCAGTGACAGGTTGAAAGTGGAGGGCAAGAACTCCCCGCCTTTGCAGGCTGCCGACATCCTCGCCTATGAGGGATGGAAACAGTGGGCACGCGAACACGGCGGGGACCGTCGACCGACTCGCTATCCGTGGGCGCGGCTATCCAAATCGATTCCTGGCGAGTGGGCGACTCTCATGCCGATGTCGTTCAAGGACCTCTGGCAACAGAGTGGGTTCCGGCAGATACCGCCGATACTCGCTGCGGTGGACGCGGCCTTTCTTCCACAACCTACTGCGCCACTGACGACTCCGACTTGGGGTGAGTGGTAGGGGCCTCACTCCCTGGCCGCCTCTCCATCGGGGACTGGAGAGGCCAGAATGCCTGTCCGCCCGCACAAGTCGGCGAGGAGTACGTTGACATCGCCGACCAAGTCGATGAGCGTGCTCACGACCGAGCGTCCTGCTGGGCCGTACTTCGCGACGGCTGTCAGTAGTTCCTGGTAGGTACGAGGAAGCGCATCACGCGACGATGGCTGCGGCGAACTAGCGTATCCGAACTGAACGTTGGTCACGAATTCCACGTCGTATTCCACATCTGGATCATCGACGCGCAGCAGCGTCCGGTTCTTCGCGAGTGGGCGTGGATATGTAGAGCCCGCGCCCTCGCCGGGGTCGCCCCGCGCCACGGTGCTACCGGCCTTCTGCTTCACGACGACGTCCATGCTGAGGGTTCCGTGCTTGTCATGATCACTCATTGCTTCCAGGAGCCAGAGCGTGTAGCCGGCATTGCCGGGCCGCTGGAAGGGCTGGTGAAGTTCAATCGCCTGTCGCGCGCTCTCACTGACGCCCTTGAGCTTGCGTTCTGCCATGTCCCTGTACGTGGACTCGACGAGGAATATCGGGAATCCGTTGCACCGACCCGGCTCCTCGCCGTTGACAAGGACGAGCTCATGCACAAAGCGGTCCAGTGCCGAGCGGAGATCGTGGACGATCTCTCCGACCCTGACGGAGTACTCGATGGGCGCACTCGGCGTCTCGCCCTCGAATCTCCAGGTCTGTCCGGCGGAATCCCGGTGGTGACGGATCAATTGCTCCTGCGCGTCGCAGAAATCCGTAATGTCACGCGTGAGCAGGTGCGTCTGGTCCCACGCCCGATCGATCTTCGCGTCGACTCCTGGCACCCCGAGCAAGAGCAGCCCCCTTCCAGCCTCGGCAGCTAGCGTAGCCGAGTTCCGCTTGCGGGAGTTCCTACCCCCGCTCCGACGCCGCCGGCGACGACCGCAGCCTCTTGATCGCCGCCCCGTCGAAGGCGACGGTGGGATCCGTGTCGGCGGGGGCGCACCCCACCCCGCCGGCGCACGGCGGCAGAGCCCGGATCGTCCTGCGGTCGTCTCAGGGGAGTCTGGTGCCGAGGGGCAGATTCGAACTGCCGACACCACGATTTTCAGTCGTGTGCTCTACCAACTGAGCTACCTCGGCCCATCCCGACCGCGATCATACCCCCATCCCCGCGCGGCGGCATCGCCGCGACGGCGCGTCCATAGTCGCGCCCGTTGCTATCATGCCGCCATGGCGCGCATCCTCGTCACCTCCGCCCTGCCCGGCGACGGCAAGACCGTCGTCGCGACCGGCCTCGCGCACGCGCTGCGCCACGGCGGCGACCCCGCCGCCCGCTCGACCGTCCGGCTCGTCCGCCTGACCGGCGCGCCCGACGATGCCGCCGCCGCCGACGCCGCCACCTTCGCTCACCTGCAGGGCGTCCGCGCCGCCGGCCACCCCGAGGAGGCGCCCCCATCCGACACCGGCCACACCGTCGTCGAGGTCCCCGACCCGGCCGCCTGCCCCGGACTCCGCCGGCCGGACCCGGACGGCGCCACGACCGTGCTCCTGGTGACCCGCTACCGCGAGGCCGACGACGACACGCTCGCCCGCGCCGCGGCCGCCGCCGCCGCAGACGGCCTGCTCGTCAACGGGCTGCCCACCGGCCCCGCCCACGGGGCGGGCCTGGCCGAGGCCGATCGCCTCGCTGCGGTCGCCGGCCTGCCGCTGCTGGCGACCCTCGACCAGGACCGGCTGCTCAGCGCCCCCCTCGTCGACGCGATGGCGCGGGCCATCGACGGCGAACTCGGCGGCGACGCCCGCCTCTGGGGCGAGGCCGCCGAGTGGCTCCAGGTCGGCCCGATCAGCGCCCACGGCGGCATCGACCACTTCAGCCGCTACCCCGACAAGTCGGTCATCACCCGCAACGACAAGCTCGACGTCGCCCTCGCCGCGCTCGATGCCGAGCCGCTCTGCCTCATCCTCAGCGGCGGCGCGCCCAACCTGCCCTACATCGCCCAGCGCGCCGAGCAGGAGCAGTTCGCCCTCATCGTCACCCCGCTCGACACGCCGCAAGCCGTCAACCGCATCGGCGACCTCTACGGCCGCGCCCCCTTCGCGGGCGACCGCAAGCGGCGCCGCGCGATCGATCTCATCGCCGCCTGCCCGGGCCTGCTCGACGCGCTGACCGCCGCCCCCACCGCGTCGGGCTAGGCGCGACCCCGCTGCCATGGCCGCCCGCCGCCACGACCCCTTCTCCTTGGGCTTGATCGGGATGGTCGAGGGCCCCAGCGCCGACGGCGTCAACCGCAGCCACCTCGACGTGCGCCCCGAGCTGCTCAACTCCGACGGGGCCGTCCACGGCGGCGCCACCTTCTCGCTCATCGACCACAGCCTCGGGGAGGCCGTCGACTCCGTCCTCGCGCCGGGCGAGAACAACGTCACCGTCGAGTTGAAGGTCAACTACCTCGCGCCGATCCTGGAGGGCCGCATCGACTGCGCCGCCCGCGTCCTGCGCCGCGGCCGCCGCCTCGTCATCGCCGAGGCCGATGTCCACAACGCGGGCCGGCTCGTCGCCAAGGGCCTCGGCACCTTCGCCGTCGTCCCGCGGTCCTGACCGTCGGCGGCCGCCCTCGCCAAGCGCCGCGCCGCCGCCGGTCGCTGACCGACTCTGGCCCCGACACCGTTGGGATCCGAATAGGAGTCCGAGGAAAAAAACACCCGCCCAGGAACATGGCCGAAGCCAGAGTCCGGCGGGCGGGGAGCAGATCAAGACCAGCTTACCGTGCCCGGCGACGCCGCGTCACCCCGCTTGACTCCCGGGACTCTCACCGCGGCGCCGTCAGGGCGGGGAGAACACCAGCAGAAGTGCGGCCATGATCGCGGTCTGAGCGACGATGATGACCGTGATGATGACCGCTGCCTGGATGGCGAGCGCCCGGTGGAGCGTCGCCTCGAACTGCTCTGTGGTCACGAGACGGCGCCTCGCATCTTCGCCCGCCGCGTCGGCCTGCGATTCCAGCGTCCTGGTCCTACGCAGCGTCCACACGGCAACGCCCCCTACTCCAACCATCCGATAGGGGCGACGATATGCTTGGTTGGCGACCGGGAGGCACAGTCTGTAGTCTGCTCAGCCATCGGTAGCGCCGCCAGCTTGCGCGCCGGAGCGGGTTGGTGCCGCGAGGTCAGTGGGCCGAGAGACATACGCTGCCAGAGCGGATCGCAACCCGTCGGCATGCTCGTAGAGACCGTCAAGATCGGATAGCGGCAGCCGCTCGCCTTCCTTTCCTTGATCAACAAAGCTGAATCTCAGTTTGCCAGTTCTGAGCCGCAACCGGCACGCCACTCTTCCGTAGTCGTTCTTCTGATCGGTATCATGAAGCACTACGCTGCAGTACACTTTGGAGGACCGAAGACTAAGACGGCGCACGTCAACCACGTCCCTGGCTATAGCCTTGATGATCTGCAACGCTTCCAGTTCAAGTGCTGTGAAGGCTGGCTCCTCGCTCTGTCCACACTCCTCCGAGGTCTCCCCTTCCGAGGACTCAGCGCCACCACCTTCTTCCCGCTCTAGTGCGGACTTCAAGCGGATGCTGATCCGCTCATTGATGAAGTGGGCGAACGCCTGCTTCGCGAGAGACGCAAATTGATCGCGTACTGCCGGCGTAATTCGGCCCTGGTAGACGCGCCTGATGACGAAGCGCACGAACTCCTCGGAGGGACTCGCGAGCTCCTCGGCAAGCACCTTCTTAATCTCCGTAGTGTACTTGAGTTCCCGGGCCGCGTCGACGACCTCGCTCGGTTTGAAGGTTGATTTAGTGAACCGCTTCAACTCCTCGACCTGCGGCTCAGTGAAGTCGAGCATATTGAACTCGAAGAAGGGCTTCGGGTCCATGACATTAGGCTGGTCGAGATCGGAGAAAAACCGGTACGCGATACCGTCAGTTAGTATACCGAAACGGGCGTCGGTGACTGTTGTGAAGTAGCGGAGGAGCTGGGACATCTCCTCTTCGGCGAGGTTATTCCCGTACTTCTTGACTTCGATCAGAATGACGGGCTTGCCATTCCACATCAAGGCATAATCAACTTTCTCGCCCTTTTTGGTCCCCACGTCGGCGGTGAACTCGGGTACCACCTCGGTAGGATCGAATATCTCGTAGCCGAGCATCTGGATGAACGGCAGCACGAGTGAACTCTTGGTCGCCTCCTCGGTGTCCAGGTGGTCGACGCGCGCAGCGAAACGACCCGATCGAGTCCGTACCTCATCTATGAAATCC
Organism: Dehalococcoidia bacterium; assembly: GCA_965209205.1. Classification (GTDB taxonomy): domain Bacteria; phylum Chloroflexota; class Dehalococcoidia; order Bin125; family Bin125; genus TK10-74A. Next base: position 537,474 of record CBDBQC010000004.1, on the reverse strand, counting down.
ATATTGCCCCTCGACACGCTCGGCAAAATCGTCACTCTGCCATCTCTCGGCGAGTCGTTGCCGGGATCCTAGCACACGGACGCGGGCGGGCCGCCACGGAGCCGCCACGACACCGGTCCCCACCAGCGCGCCCCCGTCAGAGTTTGGTGAGCACGGCCATGATCGCGGTCAGAGCGACGATGATGCCCGCCGCCTGGATGGCGAGCGCCCGGTGGAGCGTCGCCGCGAACTGCTCTGCGGTCACGGGACGGCGCCTCGCGTCTTCGCCCGCCGCCCCGGCCTGCGATTCCGGCGTCCTGGTCCTACGCAGCGTCCACACGACGACGCCCCCTACTCCGGCCCCGCATCGACGCGGCGCGGCCCGCGCACCGGGCCCGGCGGCCGCCACGTGGCCGACGCCCCGCCCGACGGCTTGCCGTCCCCCGCCTGCGGCCGCTCGGGCTTCGAGAACGGCGTCTCGCCCCCCGCCCCCATCCCCGCCGGCGACGACCCCAGCGGCCGCCGCGGCAGGTCGCCCCGCCCCACCTCGATCTCCTCCAGCGGCGCCGGCGTCGGCTCGCCGGGCCCCCCCAGCCCCACCAGCTCCTCCTCCGTCTCGGCCGGCTGCCGCTCCCGCGCGACGCCGCACCACGGGCACGACCGCCACACGAACGACAGCGCCTTGCCGCACTCGGCGCAGGCGTCCTTGAGCCCCGTCGTGCAGTGCGGACAGACGACATAATCGTCCTCGACGGGCTGGCTGCAGGTCGGGCAGGCCAGCGCCTCGCCCAGGTCGCGCAGCAGCGTCTCCTCCTCCAGTTGGCGGTCGTACAGCTCGGCCAGCGTCAGGGGCGGCCGCAGCACGCGGTACAGCACCCAGCCGGGCAGGTTGAGCGCCATCACCATCAGCACCGCCACCAGCTGCGACACCGGGTCGTGCGCCCGCGAGCGGATGTCGCGCGCCGTCCAGATCACCGCCGTCAGCCAGAGCGCGATCACGTACGCCGCCAGCACCACGCCAATGATGATGCCCGTGTTCTCGGGGCTGCCCCCCGGCCACGAGATCAGCGGCACGGCGACCGCCGGCGCGGCGCCGTGCCGCGCGCCCATCCCCGCGACGTTCATGCCTACTCCCGCACTGCGCCCACCCTCAGCGAAGCCGCCGCGCCCATCGTACCGCCCCGCGGCGGCTCAATCACCGTCCCCATCCAAGAAACGCGCGGGAACGTCGGGGGGTTCCCGTCGGGGGCGGCGGGGCGGTGCGGGGGTCGGGGGGCGGGCGTTGTCCCCGCTCGCGACGCTGTACGATGTCCGCGGGCGGGCCCCGCCCACTCGCAAGGAAGGGCGTCCGCGTGACCACCGAGCCGCAGTCCCCGCCGGCGCCGCCCGCACTCGCGCCCGACGACCCGAGCCTGCGCGACCAGGTCAACCAACTCTCGTCGCAACTGACGGAGTTACGCGAGGAGGTCGACCGCCTCACGGAGCGCAGCGTCTACGCCACCCTGCTCACGACCCTGGCGTCGCCCGACTACGAACTCCTGCGCGACATCCCGATCACCGTGGAGGAGGACGAGGACGAGACCAGCGTGAGTTGGTTCGAGCTTGGCCTCACGGGGGTCGACGACACTTGGGCGGGGGCACTGATGTCGTTTGAGGAGCGCCTGCTGCGCCTCTTCACCGATCTCGAGGCGAAGCCGGAGAGCGAGCTCGGACCACTGCCGTCGCGCTGGAAGCGGGCCCTCGCCGCCACGATCCGTCACGTATGAGGCTCCGCCGCGCTGGCGCCCCTGGAGCGGGGGTAGGGGCCTAACCCCGCTGCGTCTGGAAACTTCTTGCACCTCTCCATCACTGGCCTCGCCACTCCTGACCTGATCCTCCTGCCCCCTCTCACATTGCCCCGCCTCAGCTACACTGTCCATGTCACGAGGGGCGGGACAAGACAGTTGGGGCCGAGTGAGTACAGCAAGACTGTGCTAGCTGAGAGGCAAGGATATGGCAGAAGCTAAACTCCCTTACGTCAGCGGGTATGGACGGATCTCCACGGCTCTTGAGAAGATCAAGAGCGCGGCGACGCCCGACCGATTCACACGCGACTTCCTGCAGACGACACTACAGATGAAAGGGGGGAGTGCTCACCCTCTGATCCCGTTTCTCAAACGGACGGGATTCTTGCGTTCAGACGGTTCTCCAACAGATCTGTACTCGCAGTTCCGTAACAGCGCCGAGTCAGGTATCGCCGCTGGGCAGGCGCTCAGGATCGGTTACGCACCTTTGTACGAGATAAATGAATCCGTGCACGATCTCGGCGACGAAGACGTCCTGGGACTTATCGTTCAGTTCACTGGATTGAAGGGGAACTCCAGCACCGTGAGGGCGATTCTCGGGTCATTCAAGGCGTTGCGGGATTTCGCTGACTTCTCGGCCAACACGCCAACTCAGTCGGCACCGCCTAGCGAGCCCGCGGTACCTGCCACAGCGGAGCCCACTCCCCACTCCACGCCGCCTCGATCGCTCAGCATCGGCTACACGATCAACCTACATCTCCCAGCGACATCCGACATAGCTGTTTTCAACGCCATCTTCAAGAGTCTCCGCGAGAACCTGCTCGGATCGGATCAGGAATGACAGATTCCAACGTCGGAACGCTCAAGCTCTTCGGAATCTCCAATCAACTCCTTGAGCACGCGCTCGATCGAGTTGAATCAGAGTTCGCGATCGATCTCGGCCGCGGGCACACTCGCCAAATGGAACGCGATGAGAGTTACTACCCGCAGATCGAGCGCGAGATCCGTGCTGAGGCCGCCCGCATGGCACCCCACTATGAAACCTTCTATTCGCTTGAAAGGACCATTCGGCGATTGATCGCGGACACTCTTGCATCGGAGCAAGGAGAGAACTGGCCGGACAGCGAGAGGGTTCCAGAACAAGTCCGCAAGAACGCGGAGATCGCCAGACAGCGGGAACTCGATGCTGGGGTAACTCCCCGTTCCACGGAACTCATAGATTTCATGACCTTTGGTGAGCTTGGGGAGATCATCAAGAAGAACTGGGATGTCTTCGGCGCGATCTTCACGACTGTAAAGGCGGTCGAGCGGGTCATGGCCAACTTGAACACTCTCCGCGGCCCAATTGCGCACTGCAGCCCACTCGCTGAAGATGAGGTCCTGCGCCTCAGGCTCTCAGTGCGAGACTGGTTCCAACTCATGGAGTAATCGCAGAACCCACGGTTCCCCACCAACCCCCGTCCGCCCAACAGCCACCCTCCGACCCCTCCCCCACTCCACGCCAACCACCCCGACCGACGGCTGAAGCCCGCCCGACCACGCATCCGCGGGGGCGTCCGACCCCCTACCCCCCGACGGCCGACCGCCCGACGTTCAGCGCCAGCAGACGCTCCAGCGCCTCCTCCTCCCCGACGTCCGAGGGCCAGCCGTAGGCCGACCAGACGGCCGCGTCGAGGGCGGCGTGACGCTGCGCCAGCCACGACGGCCGCTCGTTGTAGAGGTTCGTCAGCGTGCGCCGCTTGAGCACGGCCGCGGCGGCGGCATCGACGGGGAGCAGGCGGGGCGGCAGCGACGCCACGACGTCGGGCTCCTCACGCACCAGCTCGGGCGGGTTGAGCCAGTGCCGGCGCGCGGCGTCGAGGTCGCGGGCGGCGGCGGCGATGGCGTCGCGCTGCGACCGCTGCGCCGCCGTCAGCGCCGACGCCGGGGTGTCCAGCGGCCAGGGGAAGGGGAACGTCTCGAACGTCGTCGTGGGGGTGTAGCGCGGGCGGTCCTCCAGGCTGGTGCCCATGCGCAGCGCCCACCACTCGTGCGCGTGCGAGTGCAGGACGCCGAAGGTGTAGTCGTCCTCCCGCGCGATGGCGATAGTGGCGCTGTCCGGCAGCGTCGGAGCCGTCGCCCAGACGAACAGCCGATGCTTCGCAACCCTCGGCGTGACGATGAACCGCGACAGCGGCGCCAGCGCGACGCGCATCGCCGGCCGCGACTCGACGTGCAGCCACCACCGTTCGCGGTAGGCCTTGCGCCGGTTCTCCGCCCGAACCGGCTGGACGTGCTCCTCCGCATAGCCGAACGGCGCTTCGTAGTCTGCTGCTCCCGCCTCCGTCATCTCCGTCCCGAAGTCGATGATGAACATCCCCCGCGGTCGGCGCGTGATGTCCGCTCCATTCACCCACGGCACGACGACGTCGCTGTTCGGCCGCCCGTTCACGTTGCTCGGCAGCGCCAGCATCTTGCGTGCGACATCGCCGGGAATGTCGAACGCGCCGCCCTTGGAAACCCCCATGAGGGAGACTCCGTGGTTCTCGGCCAACACGCGCGCATGGGTCAGATCCAGGCCGGTCGTCAGGTTGCTGTTGATCGCCTCGACCGGCTCCCCGTCCAGTGCCCGCTCCTCCTCCGACCCGTCGTCCTGCCCGACGATCGAGACGCGCACCGCCGCGCCCTCGACGACCCAGGGCTCGTCCGACCAAGCCATGAAGAGGTCGCCGCTCTCCTTCACCCTTTCCAGCGTCGTGCGGTTCGCCCCGCCGCGGATCGAGTTGGTCGCCAGCAGCCCGGCCCGCTTCGTCGCGCCCGCCGCGATCCGCCGTCGCGCCTGCTCGTGCCAGTAGCACGCCAGGTCCGACTCTCGTGACACCACGCCGTCCCACGCCTCGAACATGGCGTCGACGTACTCGTCGCCCAGCGACAACCGCACCATCTTCGTCCCCAGGAACGGCGGATTGCCGACGATGAACTCGGCCTCGGGCCACTCGGCCGGGACGGGGCGGCCGGCGGCGTCGCGGGCCAGGATGGCGTCGCGCAGGGCGATGCTGTCGAGCGGCTCCAGCACGGGCTCGCTGGGGAAGCCGTAGCCGTGCTCGATCATCCATTGGAACATGCCCACCCAGATCGAGACGCCGGCCAGTTCCTTGGCGTAGGGGTTGATCTCGATGCCCAGCACGTTGGCCGGCCCCAGGCGCGGGAACTCGCCCGTGACGCCCAGCCGCTCGCCGCCCCAGCGGATGGCGGCGAACTCGAGGTCCTTGAGCAGCCGCAGCGTGACGTACAGGAAGTTGCCCGAGCCGCAGGCCGGGTCGAGCACGCGCACCGCCCGCAGCCGGTCGAGGAAGGCGCGCCAGGCGGCCTCGGCCTCGGCCTCCCAGGCGGGCAGGCGCTCGCGCCGGCGCCCCTCGCGCGTCAGCGGCGACGGCCGCCGCCCGGCCATCAGCGCCTCGACCCGCGCCTGCATGGCCGCGTACTCGCGCCGCAGCGGCGTCAGCACCACCGGCTCCACCACCTGCAGGATCTTCGCCCGGTCGGTGTAGTGCGCGCCCAGCTGCCCCCGCTTGGCCGGGTCGAGCCCGCGCTCGAAGAGCGTGCCCAGGATCGACGGCTCGACCTGCGACCAGTCGAGCAGCGCCACGGCGTGCAGCGCCGCCAGCTCGTCGCGCGTCACGGCCAGCGTCTCCGGGCCGTCGAAGAGGCCGCCGTTGAACCACGACACGCGCTCGTTGCCGAAGAAGCGGCCGGCCCCGGCGTCGGACATGCGCCAGAACAACTCCGTCAGCCCGCGCCCGAACTCCTCGGGGTCGGCCCGGCGCGAGGCGATCAGCCCCGTCACGAGGCGCCGCGGCAGCAGGCCCACGTCCTCGGCGAAGAGGCAGAACAGCAGCCGGTTGAGGAAGTGCGCGACCCGCTCGGGGGCCTCGCCGCGCTCGCCCATCGAGCGGGCGATCTCGGCGAAGCGCGCCGCCGCCTCGGCCGTCACCTCCTCGGGCGAGCGGGCCGGGCGCAGCGCGTCGGGGTCGGTGAGGGCGGCGCGCAGGATGCGCAGCCCCTCGGCCGGCTCGCGCCGCAGGTCGTCGAGCGTGACCGTCAGGACGCCGGGCCGGGTGTTGGTGAAGTTGGTGTGGACCTCGATGCGGTCCATGTCGCTGACGACGAGCAGGGGCGGGTTCTCGAGCGCCTCGCGGTAGTCGAGCAGCTGGCGGTAGGCGGCGGCGAGGTCGCGCCCGGCGCCCTTGTACTCCCAGCCGAAGACGCCGCGCCGCCAGACGTCGGCCCAGCCGTCGCCGCCGCTGGTCTTGGCGGCCCCCGCCTCGAAGGTGTACTCGGCGCCGGTGGGGTCGGCCTCGTTGGGCGTCGGCGCGCCGACGAGGCGGCAGACGTCGATGAAGTGCTCCTGGGAGGAGGCGCGCTCGCGTCGGGCGTTGTCGCGCCACTTGGCAACGAAGGCTGGGACGTCGGTGGGGGCGGTCATGGGGGGGATGGTACCGGGAGGACACGCCATCCGCTGCTCCCAACGTCGCACCTGCTGCTGTAGCCTGTGATGGACCATGATCATCGTCCTCGATAGCACTGCGCTTCTCCAATACCTACCCTTCGATTCCCCTCTGTTTCGCCAACTTGAGACATTCGTCAAGGGGAGCGGCCATCGGCTCGTCGTGCCGCAAGTCGTTCACAGGGAACTGAACGAGCACATTGCGGGGGAGTTCCGCAAGCTTGAACGGGCCTTCACTGACTTCAAGCGCAAGACGAGGTACAGGGGCGAAATCACACCACCCGGAGAAGCAGAACAAGAAGAACTCACTGCAAGTCTTGAGCAACGTCTCTCGGAGCTAGGCGCGGAAGTCGTGCCGATCCCGCCGATCTCGCATGGGAGCATCATCGACCGGATCTATGAGCGGAAGGCACCGTTCGGGAAGAGCGAGAACAGAAAGGATTCCGGCTACAAGGACTTCTTGCTGTGGAGCACTGTGCTTGAGTTGGCACGGGCCAACTCCGGGCAGAAGGTAGTGCTAGTGACCGCAGACCAAGGGTTCTGGGAGGGAGACGCACTCCATCGAGACTTGGCTGCCGACGCGGATGAGATGGACATAATCCTGGTGAAGAACCTTAGGGCATTCCACGAGGAAGAGGTCCAGCCGTGGTCTCGATCCGATGAGGGACTTCGGAATCAGCTTCTTGGGAGACTCGACGATATCACGGCGTTCATCGAGTACAAATTGGAAGACATCCCTGCCTGGTTCCCTGTTCACGAGGCGGATCTCCCGTACGCATCCGAAGAAGCACAACTTGCGAATCTCGACGCCGTTCGGACTCTCAAGATCTCGACTGTCACGCGGTTGGATGACGACAACTTCGTTGCGGCTGTCGTAGTTCGTGGGCGCTTCGGGATTACGGATTGGTACTACCCGAATGACCCCTGGCAACTCGGTCAGCTTGAGCATGCGCGCGTGGACTATCAGGCAGAGGACATGGACCAGGACCATGGAATGATCTTCTTCACGGTCGATGGTGTAGCGAGCTTCGATCTCGTGTTCCGGATCCGGGATGACGAGAACGCTCAACCGACAGCCGTGGAGATAACTGGGCTCACTATCACCGAGCCATCCCCCTGACCCGTCTCTTCATCACCCCCCGACCGTACCCCCGACCGTCGCGGCGGGGAACACGGTCGCGCCGGTCCCGCCTCTCCATCGCGGATGGAGGGGGCCAGAGGGTGAGGTCGGATGCGGGTCAGGTGAGTCGCAGGATGGCGAGGGTGACGGCGGCGATCGCCCCGGCGGCTCCGATGATCCATCGGGTCTGCGCGTGCATCGCGCGCTCGACATCGCCGCGGAGGGTCGCGATTTCGCCGCGCATCGTGGCGAGGTCGGCGTGCAGTTCCAGCCGCAGGCGATCAAAGTCGCCGCGCAACTCCAGCCGCACGCGCTCAAGCTCGCCGCGCGTCGCCGGTTCCGCGTCGGGGGAGATCGCTGTCATGTCACCATCCTAGCACCCTCCCGGCGTGCTACGGTTTCCTGGTCGGAGCCGGGAGCCGTCAACTCCCGATGTCGCGCGTCCTGGGTCGCCACGTGGCCCCGGGGACGCGTTTCCGACCCGCCCCCGACGTTACTGCGTGAGCCGTCGGGGGCGCTCTGCGTCCGACGGCGTGGTACACTGTGCTGGCGGAGCCGGGGGCGCTAATCCCCGGCGGCCGTCGCGGGAGCTTCGGGGAACCGAGGCGCGCTCCCGCTCAGGCTGTTTCCGCCAGCGCCCCCGACGTTACAGCGTGAGCCGTCGGGGGCGCTTCGCGTCGGCCGACGTGGTATGCTATGCAAGCCGGAGCCGGGGGTTGCTAGCCCCCTCGGGCAAGGGTTCGCAGAAGTGCCCGCACTCCGCACTGGGAGCGGCTCCGACCCGCCCCCGACGTTACAGCGTGAGCACGTCGGGGGCGCTTCGCGTCCGGCCCCAGCCCCGCTGCTACGCTCCCCCCATGCCGACCGCCCAGCGGCCCGCGATCGCCGATCTCCTCGCCGACGTGGTGCGCCCCCTCGCGACGCGGGATGACCTGCACGCTGCCGAGATTCGCATCATCGGCGCCGTCGCGGCCATGCTCACCGTCGCCGTGCTCATTCTCAGCTTCACGTAGTCCGCGCCGCGCCACTCCCGACGGAGGCGCCGCCCGGGGCTCCCCCAGCCCCGCTGCTACGCTCCCCCCATGCCGACCTCCCAGCGGCCCGACCTCGCCTCCACCCTCGACCTCGACGGCCTCAACCCCGCCCAGCGGCAGGCCGTGACCGGGGCCGCCGGGCCGCTGCTCATCCTGGCCGGGCCGGGCTCGGGCAAGACGCGCGTCATCGCCCACCGCATCGCCTGGCTCGTGCGCGACGCCGGGGTGCCGCCCTGGCGCATCCTGGCCGTCACGTTCACCAACAAGGCCGCCCGCGAGATGCGCGCCCGCGTCGAGGCGCTGCTGCCGGGCGGCCCCGGCGACGCCGGCACGCGCGGCATGGCGCTGGGCACCTTCCACGCCGTCTGCGCCCAGATCCTGCGCCGCGACGGCGAGGCCGTCGGCGTGCCCCGCGGCTTCGTCATCTACGACGACGACGACCAGATGTCGATCGTCAAGCGCACGCTCGGCGAGCTGGCCGTCGATACCCGCGCCCACCCGGCGCGCCGCGTGCTGGGCGCAATCTCGCGCGCCAAGAACGAGGGCCTGGCCGCCGAGACCGTCCGCGCCCACGCCGGCGACTACTTCCAGGAGATCGTCGCGCGCACCTTCGAGCGCTACCAGGCCGCCCTGCACGACAACGCCGCCGTCGACTTCGACGACCTGCTGGGCCGCACGCTGGAGCTGTTCGCCACGCAGCCGGCCATCGCCCAGCGCTACCAGGAACGCTTCGAGCACGTCCTGGTCGACGAGTTCCAGGACACGAACATCGTGCAGTACCGGCTGGCCCGCGCCTGGGCGGCCGGCTACGGCAGCCTGACCGTCGTGGGCGACCCCGACCAGTCGATCTACTCCTGGCGCGCCGCCGACATCCGCAACATCCTGCACTTCGAGCGCGACTTCCCCGACGCCACGACCGTGCGCCTCGAGCAGAACTACCGCTCGACCAAGGCCATCTGCCGCGCCGCCGACGCCGTCATCGACAAGGCCGCCGAGCGCATCCACAAGGCCCTCTGGACCGACAACGCCGAGGGCGATCGCCCCGTCGTCTTCGAGGCCTACACCGAGGTCGAGGAGGCCGACGAGGTGGCCCGCGAGATCGAGTCGCGCGTCGCCGCCGGCGACTGGCGCCCGGGCGACGTCGCCGTCTGCTATCGCACCAACGCCCAGTCGCGCGTCGTCGAGGAGGCCTTCCTGCGCCGCGGCATCCCCTACCGGCTGATCGGCGGCACGCGCTTCTACGCCCGCCGCGAGATTAAGGACCTGCTCGCCCTCTGCCGGCTGGTGCTCAACCCGCACGACGACGTCAGCTTCGAGCGCATGGTCAACGTGCCGGGACGCGGCGTTGGGCAGACGACCCGCGCGCGGCTGCTCGACTGGGCCGACCGCCACGACGCCTCGCTCTCGCAGGCCGCGCTGGCCGCCGTGCGCGGCGGCGATGCGTCCGGCGACGCTGCGTCAGCCGATGGCGCCCCCGTCGTGACGGCCCGCGCCCGCGCCGCGCTGCAGTCGTTCCTGGCCATCGCGCAGGGCGCCCGCGAGCGCGCCGCCGACGGCACCGTGGGCCAGGTCATCGACCAGCTGCTGCGCGACACCGGCTACCAGGACTACCTCTACCGCACCTACGACGACGGCGAGGACCGCTGGAACAACGTCCAGGAGCTGCGCACCGTCGCCGCCAACTACGACGCCCTCGCCCCGGCGCCCGGCGACGCCCTGCCCGACGCTCCGAGCGACGCCGCCGCCACCCCGGCCTCGGCCCTCGCCACCTTCCTGGCCGACGTGGCCCTCGTCGCCGACGTCGACAGCCTGGAGGAGGGGCCCAACGCCGTCACGCTGATCACGCTGCACGCCGCCAAGGGGCTCGAGTTCCCGGCCGTCTTCCTGATCGGCATGGAGGAGCACATCCTGCCCCACTTCCGCTCGTTCGACGACCCGGCCGCGATCGAGGAGGAGCGCCGGCTCTGCTACGTGGGCATGACCCGCGCCCAGCGCTGGCTCTACTGCTGCTACGCCTTCCGCCGCGCGCTGGCCGGCCGGGCCGGGCACAACCCGCCCTCGCGCTACCTGACCGACCTGCCGCCCGACGCCATCGACCGCCGCGGCCGCGCCGGCTCGTCGGCCCCCGGCCCGCCCAGCCCCGACGTCCGCCCGGCCCGCAACCGCTGGCTCACCTGGAACGAGGCCGACTCGGCCCCGCCCAGCCCCCGCGGCCGCGCCCGCCCCGCCGCCCCGCGCCCCCGTCCCGACGCCGACCGCTGGGACGGTGTCGACCCCGACCCCGACGCCCCGCCCGCCCCGCGCCGCGTCCGCGAAGCCCCCGCCGACGACGACGTCGTCCCGCCGCCCTCCCCCGCCGACGCCCCCCTGCGCCCCGGCGAGCGCGTCACGCATCGGGCCTTCGGCGCGGGCGTCGTCGTGGCGGTCAAGCCCTCGGGCCGCGGCGACAGCGAGATCACCGTCGCGTTCGACACGTCGGGGATCAAGAAGCTGCTGGCGTCGCTGGCGCCCCTGGAGCGGTCGTAGGGGGCGGGATGTTACGGCAGACTTCGACCGTCGGACAGCAGAGCCCGCACCGTTTCATCATCGAATCCAGCCTTGTGATAGGCGAAAGCGCCGCCCGTCGACGCCGCGAAGCGGGACGGCGCCATTTGTGTCCACTTCCCTTGATGCGCTCGTCTATTGGCTCTCGAAAGAACCAGACCGATTCGAGCCCTCGTCATTCCCACATACAGCAGTCGCGCCGCTTCCTCGATGAGCCCCGGGTACTTCTTTCTCGCTCCACCCGGGAAGAGGTCGTCCTCCAAGCCCGGAATGAACACGTACTTGGCTTGAAGCCCTTTCGACCCATGGAGTGTCAGCAGCCGGACGCGACCCGAAGGAGGGGGTGCAAGCAGCGGCTCACTCTCCCCAATACGCTCCCTAGTCTTCCGAAGAACCCCATCTCTCTCGGCTTGCTTATCCGCCCAGGTATAGTCCCGTAGTTCTTGGAGCTTCATTGCGCCAGGGAGTGCCGCGATAAATTCACCCCATGTATCCGCCTCTCCGGCGGACCGGTATTCCACAGCGAGTCGACGGATATCGTCCCGCCTCTCAGACAATTCCTCGTCACACCCCCATGCGCTGATCTCGCCACAGATCGCTGCAGCCCTCTCTAGTGCCCGGGCTTGTCTTCCCGAGAAACGACTTCGCATCGGCACTGAGTAGAATATCTCCCGGAACGCCACGTTCTGTTCTGCAACCCCGTCAGCGATCCGAAGGCACGTCTGCACCCCCACGCCCCGCACTGTCTGGAGTAGCACGCGGTGCGCAACATAATCGTTCGAATCACACGCGATCCGGAGGACTGCCAGGATGAAGCGCCCCACGTCCGAGTCCTTAAGGGGTTCGGACAGCAACGAGTCATACGGAACTCCGGCGGTGTCGAGCGCTTCTTCAATCCCCTTCGTGAGTGGGGTTTTGTTCACGATGAGGATTAGGATCGCAGATGGCTCCTCACCCGCAGCAATCAGCTCCGCACAAGCGGACGCGACGCCGGCCGCCTCTTCATTCCCTGTAGCGAATGCCCAGCGTGCTACGGTCCCGGGCACCGGTGGAGCAGCGGACTCCAACAGCGACCTTGCGGATTTCGCAATGCGCCTTGGGCCTGAGTGGCTCCCGAGCAACTGCTCGGCGGCTCTCAGCACGGTTGGAGCGCATCGGAAGCAGGCAGCTAGCTCATGACTGACGGCCTCGGGATAAGTTTGGCGAAAGTTCTGGATGCCGACGGGTGTGGCGTATCGGAAGGAATAGATGCTCTGGTCATCGTCGCCAGAGACCCATAGCACTGCACCCTCGTCATGGATGATCTGGGCGAACTGGAGGTCCATAGGGTTGAGGTCTTGGAACTCGTCAACAATAAGGTGGTCCGCCCGAACCTGCTCACGGAGGTTCAGATTCCCGGTCTGCGATTCCTCAACACACTTCCGAACCATTTCACCGGGCAAGACATACGAGTATATCTGGGCTCGATGGCGATGGAATCTGGCGAACGCCGTCCGTTCAGTCTTCTCAATCGCAATACTGGGGGGTCTGTAGTTCGCCGGGTTCTCTTCGCCTGTCGCCCAGAACGCCTCATATGATTCCCGTATCTGCTTTGCCCTGCTGGCTGTTCGCTCGGGAGGCATACGTGCGAACTCCTCGTCCACCAGGTTCTTCTGCTCCCACTCGTCCAGAACCGATGGTGGGACCGGGTATGTGGTTAGCAGGTTCGCGCGTCGCAACGCACCGAACGCGAGTGAATGTAGCGTCCCGACTTGAACCGATTCAGGACTCCGCACCTCGTGCACAGCTAGCGTGCGATGCACGCCAAGACGAAGGTCTGTTGATGACGCCCTCGTGAACGAGACAACTTTGATGCGATCAGGCCTAGCCGCTCGGTCCTCGATCAGCCACCGTGCTCTCTCCTCAATCGCGTGCGACTTCCCCGTTCCTGGGCCCGCGATCACTCTGACCGCTCGCGCAGCGTCACGAGCCGCGGCTTCTTGAGCTGCAGACGCTGCGGCCACTTCCTCTTCTCTCAACACCATCCGAGCACCGCCTTCACAGCGTCGCAGTAATACGACATAACACATCCTATATGGTGAGGTGCATGCACGCAAGAGCAGAAATCTCCCCCGCCCCCGCCCGCACGGGAGCGATCCACACCGCCAACGCTGTACGATGTCCGCGACGGGACCCCCGCCCACTCGCAAGGAAGGGCGTCAGCGTGACCACTGAGCCGCAGTCTCCGCCGGCACCTCCCGCGCTCCCGCATGACGACCCGGCCCTGCTCGATCAGGTTGACCGTCTCTCGCGCCAGCTGACGGACCTGCGCGAGGAGGTCGACCGACTCGCGGAGCGCAGCGTCTACGCCACCCTGCTCACGACCCTCGCGTCGCGGGACTACGAACTCCTGCGCGACATCCCGATCACGGTGGAGGAGAATGAGGACGAGACCAGCGTCAGTTGGTTCGAGATCGGGCTGACGGGCGTGGACGACACCGCGGACGGCGCCCTGATGTCGTTCGAGAGGCACTTGTTGCGGCTCTTCGACGATCTCAACGCGATGGCGGATGATGAGTTGGGCCCGCTGCCGTCTCGCTGGAAGCGCACCCTCGCGACTGTGATCCGTCGCGCGTGAAGCTCCCCGTGTTCTCCTCCAGTGATGCCCAGCGGATGCTGCGGAAGCTCAGGATTGAGCCCGAGCAGACCAAGGAGGTGCACGGCAAGTTCCGCTACGGGGGAGCCGTCGTTACCCAGTTCACGTTCCCGGGAAGCCACGGTGGGAAGGATCTGTCGCCCATAGTCCGGCGGTCCATCAAGAGGAGCTCAAGGCTCCCGCTGCAAGACTTCATCAGGCTAGTCAACTGTCCGATGCGCTACGAGGAGTACGTCGCCACCCTCAAGGCGAGGGGTCACATCCCCCCGGACGAGCCCGACATAGGCTCCCGCGGCGACCAGTAGCCCCCCTCCCCACTCCGACGACCGACGACCGACGACCGACGACCGCCCGCCCGACGACGCACCCGCGATGCCGCTACAATGTCGCGGCGTGACCCCCCGCGGCCGTAGAGGCCAAGGCATTGGTCGGCCGCAACCCCCGCAAGGGTCGGCTCCGCCAGCGCCCCCGACGATACAGCGTGAGCCGTCGGGGGCGCTTCGCGTCCGCCACCGCGACGGCCCCTGCTACCCTCGGCGCGAGGAGGCCCCATGCCCACGTTCTCGGTCAACGACGACGCCCCCGACTGGCAACGCGACCACACCCGCCGCTACCTCGACTCGAACGGGGCCGACGGCCATGACTGGGTCCCGCCCGGCGGCGGGGACGCGTACCCCACGCTGCTGCTGCTCACGATCGGGCGTCGCAGCGGGCAGGAGCGCACGCTGCCCCTGATCTACGGCGATTACGACGGCGCCTACGTCATCATCGCCTCGAAGGGCGGCGCGCCCGCCCACCCCTCGTGGTACGACAACTTGGCCGCCAACCCCGAGGTCTGGGTGCAGGTCCGCGACCGCCGCACCGCCGCGACGGCGCGCACCGCCTCGGGCGAGGAGCGCGCCGCCCTCTGGACGCAGCTCGCCGCCATCTACCCGCCCTACGACGAGTACCAGGAACGCGCCAACCCGCGCGAGATCCCGGTCGTCGTGCTCGACCCCCACGACTAGTCCGGCCGCCGGGAGCGCCATGCCCTCCTCCGTCATCCCCTCGTTTCGCTACGACGACGCCCCCCGCATGATCGACTTCCTCTGCGACGCCTTCGGCTTCGAGCGCGGCCTCGTCGTGCCCGACGGCGACGGCGGCATCGCGCACGCGCAGCTGACCCTGGGCGACGGCATGATCATGCTCGGCTCGGCCCGCGACGACGACTTCGGCGCGCTGGTCGTGACGGCGCGGGCGGCCGGCGCGCTGACCAGCTCGCCCTACGTGGTCGTGCCCGACGTCGATGCGCATTGCGCGCGGGCCCGCGCCGCCGGGGCGGAGATCGTCATGGCGCCGGCCGACCAGGACTACGGCGGCCGCCTCTACGCCGCCCGCGACCCCGAGGGCCAGCTCTGGAACTTCGGCTCCTACGACCCCTGGGCCGGCGACCACTAGGCCCGCCCGCCGCTAGCCGATGCGCACGCCCTCCGACGGGTAGCGGTAGCGCGCCTGGCCGCGGTCGGGCACCGTCAGCGCGACCATCAGCGGGGCCAGCCGCCCGACGAACATCAGCACGACGAGGATCGACGTCCCGGCGCCCGACAGCGTCGCCGTCACGCCCTGCGACCAGCCCACGTTGGCCAGCCCCGACATCACCTCGAAGACCAGCGGCAGCACCGGGCCGTCCTCGGCCAGCACCATCGCCACGACACCCACCGTCAGCGCCACCAGGCCCAGCAGCACCACCGCGATCGCCCGCAGCACGACGGCGTGCGGGATCTCGCGCCCGAACAGCTCGGCCTGGTGCCGCCCGCGCAGCGACGACACGACCACCGCCAGCCCCACCACGAACGTCCCCACCTTGATCCCGCTCGCCGTCGAGGTCGAGGCGCCGCCGATGAACATCAGCGGCAGCAGCACGACCGTCGTCACGTCCTGCAGGGCGCCCATGTCCACCGCCGACATCCCCGTCGTGCGGTTGACCGAGAGGAAGAGCGAGTTGACGACCGCCTCCAGCGGGCTGCGGCCGTCGAGTACGCGGCCCGACTGCACCTCGGCCGCCAGGAAGAGCGCCATGCCGGCGACCAGCAGCCCGGCCATCATCAGCACGACCATGCGCGTGTCGAGCGACCAGCGTCGCCAGCCGCGGCGCAGGTCGAACACGGTCACGAAGGAGAGGCTGCCCAGGAACGCCGCCACCCCCATCACGATCAGCGGGTAGGGCGCGCCGATCTGCGCCTGGAAGCTCTGCCGCCCGCCCATCAGGTCGAAGCCGGCGCTGTTGAAGGCCGACACGGCGTGGAACAGCGCCTGCCACACGCCCCCCATCCCACCCGACTCGCCCAGGAACCAGGGCAGCAGCAGCAGGAACGTCACGACCTCGGCCGCCAGCACGTAGACCAGCACGCGCCGCAGCAGCCGGCCGATGTCCCACTCGCCCGAGCCGGTCAGCTCCATGCCGAACAGGCTGCTGCCGCGCAGCCCGAAGCGGCGCCCCAGCAGCACCAGCAGCGAGCCGGCGTAGATCGTCACGCCCAGGCCGCCCACCTGGATCAGCGCCACGATCACGGCCTCGCCGAAGCCGCTCCAGTGCTCGGCCGTGTCGACGCGCACGAGGCCCGTCACGCAGACCGCCGAGGTCGCCGTGAACAGGGCGTCGAGCCCGTGCGTCCACTCGCCCGACTCCGCCGCCCACGGCAGCGAGAGCAGCGCCGTCCCCACCAGGATCACCACCCCGAAGGCGCCCACGAGGTACCACGGCGTCGGTCGCAGGCGGATCATGCGGCGCGGGCGCTGCAGCGCGAAGACCTCGGTCTGCACCCGGCGGCGGCGCAGCACCACGTTGCCCGGGCGTCGCGCCGGGCGATCCTGCGGCGCGCGGGACGCCGCCCCCGCCCCCGCCTCACCCCGGCCCAGCCGCGCCGCCGCCCGCTCCCGCCCCGCCCGAAGCCACGCCCGCGGTCGCACAGCCATCGCGCCTTCCTCCCCGTCACGATACGTCGTCCGTCGCTACGCGCAGTCGTCGCGGGGCGGGGTGTAGCATGGCCGCAGGTCGCAGAGCGACGTCCCACGAAGGGATCCGACGTGCCCGATGAACCGAAGTCCGCTGCACCGCGTCCGCCGCCGCCGCCTCCACCTCCTCCTCGTGGGCCTAACCCTGGCAGGGTGGTCAAGGAAGGCGGCTTCACCGGCTCCTGGCCCCGGCTCATCCCCTGGCCGCGCCGCAAGTCCGACTGACGACGGCGTCCCCGCGCCAACCGCAGGTCCGCCGTCCCACGAGAGGATCTGGCGTGCCCGATGAACCGAAGTCCGCTACACCGCCTCCGCCACCTCCGCCAACGACTTCGGACCCTGGCAGGGTGGTCAAGGAAGGCGGGTTTACGGGCCCCTGGCCCCGGCTCCTCCCCTGGCCGCGCCGCAAGTCCGACTGACGGGGGCGCCCCCGCGCCGGCCGCAGGTCCGCCGTCCGCAATCGAGCAGGACTACCCAAGTCTCGACCTCGCCTACGAGCAGGGCGTGCGGTCGTACGGCGAAGTCGCGGAACGACTGAGTGTCGTCCACAGCCGGCTCGATTCGATTCAGTCGGTCGTCGTCACGCTGACGCTCGCCGTGCCCACCGTCGCACTGGCGGCGGAGAAGGATCCTGACTTCGGATCGGGCTGGCTGATCGGCGCGATTGCCCTGGCCCTCCTAACGGTTGTCCTCGGGCTATGGGCGCGCGCCTGGTCCGGCCTGATCCTCATCGACCCCGCAGATCTCTATGAGAACTCGCTGCACCTTTCCCCGGCTGAGTTCAAGAAGGAGTCCCTGTACTGGGCCGGACAGAACTTCGACGCGAATCTGCGCACCGTCAACCGCAAGTCGTTAGCCGCGACGTTCATGGTTGTACTCCTGCTCGTTGAAGTGGCGCTCTTCATCGCCTGGTTTGCGAGTACGTAGCGCCCCGGACGCTCACGCCGCCCCTTGACGACGGCTCTCCCAATCCGCTAAGTTATATCCAAGACCCGCATATCGCGGGTTCCATCAGACCTGAACAGACAGCACGTCCCGACGCACGGGAACCAGCGATACCCGTGCACATGCCCACTCCCAGCACCGGCCAGCCCCACGCCCCTCTGCCCATCGGCGGCCGCAAGTGGCGCACATCGCCGCAGGTGCAGGACCGCCTGCGCACCGTGGCCGACCTGCGCCGACGCGGAATCAGCCAGATGGAGATCGCCGAGCAACTCGGCGTCTCTCCCGCGACGATCTCCCGCGACCTCGCCCGCCTCGACCTGGTCGAGCGCCACGAGCACGCCGAGTTCACTTACACACAGCGGTTCGAGTGCCTCCTCACCCTGCGCGAGCTCGCACTGGTCTGCTGCGAGTTGATCTCCCGCTACAGGCACGACCCGTCCCGCGCCAGCGACGTGGTAGCCGCCGCGAGCGTCGTCGTCGACGCCCAGACCGAGGCCCGGCTCCTTCTCGACGGCGCCCGCGACCCCGCCGCCGACGCCTTCGGCGAGGAAGACGGTGATGACGACGGCATGATCGACGGCGAAGTCCTCCTGCGGAGCCTTGCGGACACGCCGGGGGCCGACTACGGAGTGGGCGAACTCGCCGATCTCCGTCGCGAGGTCGACCTCGAGATTGGCCGCTACGTCAGCCCCAAACAGCTCGCCGTCATCCAGCGCGGCCTCGCCATCGCGGCGCGCGACGCGCGTGACGCTGCGCCGGCGGACGAGTCGGCCGACGAGTGACATAAGCCCGGAGACGGAGGCCTCCCCCGCGCCGAAGGTCCGATTTCGTGCATATGAGTGCAAGTTCATGCAAGTCGGCGCGCATCAGCGCTCGCGCTGGCCTCGCGATCGCCGCTCCCGTTCGCCCCTGATCGCCTCCGACCAGGCACGATCCCAAGCCACCTGGGCCGATCCCCCCTGTCCCGGCAGGCCGGCCGACCCCGGCTCACCCCTCGGCCGCCTTGACGGCCTCCCAGTGACGCAGGTGCGCCGCCCGCCCCGCCGATTCGATCGCCAGCCCCTCGGCGCGCAGC
Source organism: Dehalococcoidia bacterium (assembly GCA_965209205.1). Classification (GTDB taxonomy): domain Bacteria; phylum Chloroflexota; class Dehalococcoidia; order Bin125; family Bin125; genus TK10-74A. The sequence goes on along the minus strand of CBDBQC010000004.1, from coordinate 518,878 downwards.
GACGCCTCGACCGCCCGGAAGCGGCGCTCGAACTTGCCGCACGCTTCCCGCAGCGCGTCCTCGGCCTCCACGCCCTGCCGGCGCAGGTAGTCGCAGACGACGAACAGCACGTCGCCGACCTCCCCCGCCCGCTCCGGCGCCGGCGCCGCCGCGACCTCGGCCAGCTCCTCCGCGAGCTTGGCCAGCACGTCGCCGTCGGACTCCCAGGCGAACCCCCGCCGCCCGGCCCGGCCGGCCAGCTTCTGCGCGCGCGCCAGGGCGGGCAGCGCCGGCGGCACCCCGTCGAGCGCCGACTCCCGGCGCGCCCCCCCGGGCTTCGTCTCGGCCGCCTTCAACTGGTCCCAGTTCCGCTCGACCTCGGCGGGCGTCGACGCCGCGCCCTCGCCGAAGACGTGCGGGTGCCGCCGCACCAGCTTCGCGCGGATGCCCTCCGCGACTTCGCCCAGCGTGAAGCGGCCCCCCTGCTCCGCCAGCCGGGCGTGCAGCACGATCTGCATCAGCAGGTCGCCGAGCTCCTCGCGCAGCGCCGCCCACGCCTCCGCCCCCCCGTCTCCCCGCGGCAGCCCGTCGATGGCCTCCAGCACCTCGTACGTCTCCTCAAGCAGGTGCGGCCGCAGCGACCCATGGTCCTGCGCCAAGTCCCATGGGCATCCCCCCTGGGGGTCGCGCAGGCGATGGATCACCCCCACCAGCCCCCGCAGGTCGCCGCGCACCTCCTCGGCCGGCAGCGCCGGCAGCGCCAGCGCCACGACCTCGGGGCGCCGGCCCCACCGCCCCACGACCACCCCCACGGTCGCCGCCGGCCCCGCGGCGACGCCCCCCTCGCCGTCGTCGAGCAGCGGCGTCAGCGGCGTCTCGGGCGGATATTTCGCCAGCAGCGCCGACGGGTCGCCCCGCCCCCCCGTCAGCACGATCGTCGGCAGCGACGCGTCGGCCTGCGACGCCCGCGCCGCCGGCACAACCTGCACCCCCTGCCCCACGTCGAGCCCCGCCGCCGCGATCAGCGCATCGATCGATCCGGGCACATCCGGCAAAGCGGGCACGGGGGGCTCGATCGGCATTGGCGACCTCCACGACGGCTAAACTGCCGCCGGCGGGTCCCGGCCGGGACGCGCACCGGCGATGGGCCCGCTGATGGGCCCGTTCATGGCTGGAAAGGCGTACGGCATGGATCGTATCGCAGCCGCCGCGGCGCTCCGCGACGCCCTGCGCCCGCACCTCGCCGACCCGCCGCGGCTGCCACCGTTTCTGCGGCCCTGGGCCTGGCGGCTGGCGGTGCTGCTGTTCGCCGCCGCGCTGCTCACCCTGCCGATCGCCTGGAGCGTCCGCTTCACCGCGCAGTCCGGCTGGTGGTGGGAGCGCGGCTTCGACAGCTACGACGCCGAGCACCGCACCGGCCTCGACCGGGCCGAGGTCGACCGCGCCGGGGCCGCCTTGCGCGCCTACTTCCTCTCCCCCGCCGAACGCGCCGAGATCACCGTCACGACGCCCGGCGGCGCGACGGAACCGCTCTTCAGCGAGCGCGAGATCCTGCACATGATCGACGTCAAGCGGCTGATCGTCCGCACCTACGACGCCGGCTGGGCCGCGATCGGCGTCATCGCCGCCTTCCTGCTGGGCGCCTGGTACTGGCGACGCCCCCGCGTCCGCGACGCCCTGGCCGGGGCGGCGCTGTGTGCCGGCGGCGGCATCGTGCTGGGCATCGGGCTGCTGGGCGTCGTCGCCGTGACCGGCTTCGACGAGGCCTTCCGGCAGTTCCACCTGCTGTTCTTCACCAACGACCTCTGGCAGCTCTCGAGTCGCGACCGCCTGATCCAGCTGTTCCCGCAGCGGTTCTTCTTCGAGACCACGATGCTCATCGGCGCGACGACGATCGCCCTCGCCGCGGCCGTCGCCCTGGCCGGGTGGGGTTGGCGCCGCCGCGGGCGCGCGGCGACGCGGGCGGGCGGCTAGTTCAGCGACCCGCAGCCGCACGACCCCCGGCCGCAGGCGCAGCTGCCCCCGGCCGGCGCCGCGATCTCGGTCTCCCCGGGGCCGGGCGCCGCGCCGCTCAGCACCGCCGCCGTCGTGATCACCTTCATCGCGCGATGCCCGTCGCGGCACTCGGCCGACGGCTCGGCCGCCGCCGCGATGGGCCGCAGCCGCGTGAACTTCTCGTTGCAGCGGCGGCAGTAGTACTCGTACATCGGCATTGGGGAACTCCCTGCACCCTGCTAGTCGAGGTAGTCGCGCAGGCGCTTGGAGCGCGACGGGTGCCGCAGCTTGCGCAGCGCCTTCGCCTCGATCTGACGGATGCGCTCGCGCGTCACGCCGAACTCGCGCCCCACCTCCTCCAGCGTGCGGCTGCGACCGTCGTCGAGCCCGAAGCGCAGTTGCAGCACCCGCCGCTCGCGCAGCGTCAGCGACGACAGCACGTCCTCGACGGTCTCCTTGAGCAGCTGCTGGCTGGCGGCCTCGGCCGGCGTCAGCATTTCGAGGTCGGGCACGAAGTCACCCAGGTGCGAATCCTCTTCCTCGCCGATCGGCGTCTCCAGCGAGACCGGTTCCTGCGCGACCTTGAGGATCTCCCGGACCCGCTCGGCCGGCAGGTCCATGCCCCGGCCGATCTCCTCCGACGTCGGCTCGCGCCCGTACTCCTGGACCAGCCGCCGGGAGACGCGCACCAGCTTGTTGATCGTCTCCACCATGTGGACGGGGATGCGGATCGTGCGCGCCTGATCGGCGATGGCGCGCGTGATCGCCTGGCGGATCCACCAGGTGGCGTAGGTCGAGAACTTGTAGCCCTTGCGATAGTCGAACTTCTCGACCGCCCGGATCAGGCCGATGTTGCCCTCCTGGATCAGGTCCAGCATCGACATGCCGCGGCCGATGTACTTCTTCGCCACCGAGACGACGAGCCGCAGGTTGGCCTCGGTCAGCCGCTTCTCCGCCCGGTACGACTCCTCCTTGAGGTAGTCGAAGCGGCGCTCGTAGCGCCCCTCGAGCGGCTGCAGCTTCTGCATCGCGTCGGCGGCGTCCGGGTCGAGCTTGTCGAGGCCGCCCATCGCCTCGGCCGATCGCGTGAGCAGGTCGGGCGTGAGGATGTTCGTCACGACGGAGAGCCGCACCAGGAACTCCTCGGCGTCCCCGTCGCTGACGCGCAGCCGCTTCTGCAGCAGGTCGCGCAGCTCCTCGTCCATCTCCCGGTCCAGCCGCTGGCGGAACGTCTCGTCCTCGATCAGCTCGACGATCGTGAGCCGCTGCAGCTTCAGCGCCCGCTGGATGGCGGTCGTCGCGCGCTTGAGGTCCTTGAGTTGGTCGAGCAGCAGGAGGAAGATCTCGAGCGGCGTCGGCGCCCGATGGTGGATCTCCGCGAACTCCTCCTCGACATCGTGGAGCCAGTTGCCTTCCTCCATCTGCCGCGAGAGATGCTTCTCGTCGGCGGCCGAGAGCAGGAACACCCGCCCGATCTCGCGCAGGTACATGCGCACCGGGTCGTCGACGCCTTCGCCCTCTTCGCCCAGCTTGGCCAGCGCCACCCGCACCCGCGACGGCGTCGCCTGCTCCTCGCGCGCGCGGCGCTGCCTGAGGCGCTCCGGGTCCAGCAGGTCGAGGATCGAGAGGCCCTCGGGGATCTGCGCCTCGTCGATGCGCTTCGCCACGGTGCGCCGGGCCGCCGCCTTCTGCGGCGTGGGCGCCGCCTTGGTCGACTTCTTGGTCGTCGACTTGGGCCGCTGCGCGAGGTTGATCGTGCGCTTGCCGGCCGGCATCGAGAACTCATCGACGGGCGCCATCAGGGCACGCACCTTGCGCTCGGCGTCCGTCTTCGCGGCGGCCTTGGGCTTGCGCTGCATCGGCGCCTCGGCCGTCATGCGGCGCGTCACGCGCGCGCGCTTGCGCGTGCCGGGCGGACTCTTCGCCCCGCCGTTACGGGAGCGCCGCGCGCCGGCGCCGTCGGCCCCGGCAGCGATCTTCGCGCGCGGCGACGGGGCGTCGCCATTCGCCGGCGGCTTCTTGTGGTGGCTGCGCTTCGGGGTCTTGGCCGCGGCCGGCTTGGCCGTCCCCGTCTTGGCGACCCCCGTCTTGGCGCGCGTTGTCTTGGCGGGCGTCGTCTTGGCGACCCCCGTCTTGGCGCGCGTTGTCTTGGCGGGCGTCGTCTCGGCGGCCCCCGTCTTGGCGCGCGACCGCTTTGCCGGCGCAGTCTTCGCGGCCGACGTCTTGGCACGCGACCGCTTGGCCGGCGGCGGCGTGGCGGGCGCCGGCTCCGCCGCCGGAGCGTCGGCCGCGGCGCTGGTCGCGGCGGCCTCGCTCGCGGGCGGCGTCTTCGCCTTCGGCTTGGCCTTCGATCGAGGGGGGCGCTTCGTCACCGTCGTCGTGGTCGTCATGGCTGGGTCTCTCCATTCGCACCGCTCGACGGCTGCCCGGTCGGATCGGGCGGCCCGGTTTCCCTCGGCAGATGCAGGGCGCGTCCGCGCGCGTGGCTCTCGAGCACCTGCGCCGCCGCCGACGATTCCCCGCCGGGCGTGCCGCTCGACCGCTCGCCGGCCAGGGCGTAGGCCGCGTCGTGCAGCGGCATCGCCCCGACCTCGCGCTGCTGCTCGGCCACCATGCGCGCGTGCGCCTGCGCGTTCTCCTGGAAGTGCAGCTGACGAATCTTGTCGCTGATCTGCCGCGCCACGACGCGCGGCTCCGCCAGCAGCGGCGGCGCGACGGGCCGCGCCCGCAGCTCGGCCGCCAGCGCTTCCACGTCGGCGTCCCGCGACCCGGGATCCTGCCCGGCGAGCAGCGAGCGCAGCAGCTCCCGCCGCAGCGCGTCGGGCACGAAGCCGGTCACCGCGGCATCGACCTCGGCGGCGGCGGCCGGACTGTGCAGCAGCAGTCCGATCAGCGTCTCCGCGTGCCGGTCGATGCGCGTCAGCGGCGGGCGCGCGCTCGGGCCGCCCAGGCTTGGGCCATCCGTGCCCGGGCCGCCCATGCCCGGGCCAGCGGCGTCCGGCGGCGGCGCCGCGCGCAGATGCGGCGGGACCTCCGCGATGCTCGCCCGCCGCCGCAGCGATTCCACATCCACCCGGCACAACTGCGCCAGCCGTTGCATGTACTCGGCCCGCACCACCGGGTCGCTCGTCGCGTTGACCAGCGGCAGCAGTTCGTCCAGCAGCCGGCTGCGCTCGCGGGCGTCCTCGAGGTCGTGGGCGTCCCGCCCCTGCCGGAAGCGATAGTCGAGGTAGCCGGGCGCTTCCCGCACCAGCGCCGCCCAGCGCTCGGGGTCCAGCCGGATCAGGTCGTCGGGGTCGCGGCCCGGGGGCAGCTCGATGATGCGGATGTCGGCCGCCAGCGTGTTCTGCATCCGCACCAGGCCGCGCGCCGTGACGACCGGCCGGGGCTCGGTCCCCACCGCCTCGCGCGTCGTGTCGATGCCCCGCACCGTCGCCGCCGCGCCCGCGGCGTCGGCGTCGAGCGCGAGCAGGATGTTGCGCGTCAGGGGCTTGATCAGCCCCACCTGCTTCTCCGTCAGCGCCGTCCCCATCGACGCCACCACGTGCGTCTGCTCGTGCTGGTGGGCGGCGATCACATCCATGTAGCCCTCCACCACGATCACGTGATCGGCGCGGCGGATCGCGTCGCGGGAGCGGTCCAGGCCGTAGAGCAGCGAACTCTTGTCGAACAGCGGCGTTTGCGGCGTGTTGAGGTACTTGACATCGCCGTCGTCGAGGGCTCGCGCCCCGAAGCCCACGCAGCGGCCCTGCGGGTCGCGGATGGGGAAGACCAGGCGGCCGCGGAAGCGGTCGCGCGCGGGCCCCTCCCCCTCGACGCTGAGCCCGGCGGTGGCGATCTCGTCGGCGTTGTACCCGCGTGCCGACAGGTAGCCGCGCAGCGCGTCCGACGTCCGCGGCGCGTAGCCCAGGCCGAACTGCTCCGCCGCCTCGTCGGACACGCCGCGGCGCCCCAGGTAGGCGCGCGCCTCGTCGGCCTCCGCGTCCTCGCGCAGGCTGCGACGGTAGAAGCGCGTCGCGGCCTCGTTGGCGCTGCGCAGCCGCTGCAGGCGCTTCTCACGCTCCTCGGCCTGGGGATCCCGCGGCGCCAGCCGCACGCCGGCGCGGTCGGCGAGGATGCGCAGCGCCTCGCGGAACTCGACGCCCTGGCGGCGCATGACCCAGGAGAAGACGTCGCCGCCGTCGTTGCAGGCGCCGAAACAGCGCCACGTCTGGCGGCTGGGATCGACCGTGAACGAGGGCGTCTTCTCGGTGTGGAAGGGGCACAGCGCCTTGAACGTGCGGCCCGTCCTGCGCAGCGGGACCGACTCGCCCACCAGATCGGCGATGTCCACGCGCGCCTTGACCTCGTCGACGGTGGTCAAGCGGCACTCCCCTCGCCGTGCCTGCGGCCGCGGCCGTGTCCCAGGCACACGGGGGCGGCGCGGCTTCTGGCGCCCAAGTGTAGCTGTCAAATCGGCGATTTGACAGGAGCGCCGCCGTGGCCCGCCGCGTCAAGGCGCGATACTCACCGTAATCGCGTTATTGCCGTCGTTGCTCTCGGCGATGCCGTTGGCCGGATCCACGATCGCCGAGAGCGACTGCCCGTCGCCGATGATCACGCTGCCGGGCAGGTCCAGCGTGCCCTGCGGCGTCAGCGGGCCCGGCCCGCCGTACGACAGCTCCTCGACGATCAGGCCGTCCAGCACGATCAGGACCACGATCGGCGGCTCGGCGGGGCTGCCGCCGACGTTCGTCACGCGCACGAAGACCGTCCGGTCGGGCTGCAACTGCAGGGCTTGCAGGACGAGGTCGGGGCGCGACGGCGGATCGAACGTCGCGCTGATCGTGTTGTTCGACTCGTCGCTCTCCGGGATCGTGTTGTCGCGGTCCACGACGACGGTGATCTCCAGGGCGTCGGTCAGCGAGATCGGCAGCTCCACGACCTGGCTGCGGTCGGCCGGCAGCGTCAGCACGACGGTCGCCTCGTCCAGCACCAGCCCGTCCGACGAGCGCGTCAGGCTGACCAGGATCGGCGCGTTGGCGAGGTTGCCCGCGCCCGCGTTGGTGATCGTCACGACGACCGACTGCCCCGTGCCCACGTCGATCGCCGTCGGCGTCAGGTCCGCCAGCGGCTCGTCGTCCCCGTCCTCCCCCTCCTCGTCGCCGGCCTCGTCCTCCCCGTCGTCCTCCTCGTCGCCCTCGCCGTCCTCCTCGTCGTCCTCGGCGGGGTCCACCGTCACGGTCACGCGATCGTCGTAGCGGCGGTTCGTGTTCGAGATCGCGACGACCTCCAGGATGAACGTCCCCTCCCCGCTGGGCTCCCAGGGGATGGTCAGGCTGTAGGCGCCGTCGCCGAGCGCCTGCAGGCCATCGACGTTGGAGACGGGCACGGTATCGACAAACAGCGTCATGCCCACCAGCGTGCCCACGCCGTCGGCGAACACCACGACCTCCACCTCCAGATCGTCGGTCCAGCCGAAGCCGGCTCCGTCGGCCGGCGTCTGGATGCGCAGGAAGCCCTCGTCGGCGGGCGCGGCCTGCGCCGCCTCCTCCTGCTCGGACGCGCCGGCTTGCCCCGCTGTCGTGTCCGCGGCCGCGTCGGCGGGCACGGCGGCCAGCACGTCGAGCAGGAGTTCCGTGCGGACCTGGGTGCCGTCGGCCGTCTCCGCGACGACCTCGGCCGCCACGGTGCCGGCCTGCGTGGGCGTCCACTCCAGGATGCCGTCGTAGACACCGGGCTCCGACTCGGCCGCGCCCGACTCCGCGACCAGCGCCCCCTCGACCTCCAGCCGGAAGCGCACCACGAGCGCCTCCTGCGAGCGGGCGCGCGCCTGCAGCCGCAGCGGCTCGTTGACGATGGGCGCGCCGGCGCTCGTCCGGGTGGCGCTGACCGTCAGGTCGCCGCCCAGCCGGCTGGCGTCGTCGGTCACCTCCACCCGCAGTTCGATCAGGCTCTCTTCGCCGCTCAGCCCCTGCGCGGTGACGCTGATCGTCACGAAGCCCAGGCGCCCGGGCAGCCAGGGGATCGAGGCGCTGTAGGAGCCCTGGGCCGGGTCGTGCACCGGCTGCGCGTCGGCCGAGATTGGCTCGCCGTCGACGAACAGGGCGATGCGGGTGATCGGCTCGTCGTCGGTGACGGTGACGCGGATCTCGGTCGGATCGCCCAGCAGCACGACCTGGTCGTCGCGCAGCGAGGCGACGATGACGGCGGAGTCGGCCGGTTCGCCGGGGTCGGTGAGGATGATGATCACCACGACCGCGACCAGGGCGATCGCGCCCAGGAAGCCGGCGACGAGCAGCGAACCGACGCGACTGGTCATCCTTGCCCGGGGGCTCCCCCTACCCGGCCAAGGGCGGCCGGGAACTCCAACGACGTGCCCCGGCGGCGCCCGGCCACGGCGCCGCGCCGGCCGCGGACGATCCGTCCGGCCGGCGCGCTCACCTTCGGTCCATCATATCGCCCCGGCACACACCGGCGCGCCCGGGCGCACTCCGTCGCCGCGCAAGACGATCCCTCCACCTGCCGGGTTCCGCCGGCACGGTTCCGCTGGACGGTCCGGGTGTCATTCGGCGAGCGCCGCCTGCGCGGCCGCCAGGCGCGCGATCAAGACCCGATACGGCGAGCAGGAGACGTAGTCGAAGCCCGCCGCGTGGCAGAACGCCACCGACGCCGGATTGCCGCCGTGCTCGCCGCAGATGCCGATCTTCAGGTCGGGCCGCGCGCGGCGCCCCCGCGCGACGCCGATCTCCACGAGCGCTCCCACCCCGCCGCGGTCCAACTCGACGAAGGGGTCGCGCTCCAGCACCCGCCCGTCCAGGTAGGCCGGCAGGAAGCGGCCCGCGTCGTCGCGCGAGAGACCGAACGTCGTCTGCGTCAGGTCGTTGGTGCCGAACGAGAAGAAGTCGGCGTGCGCGGCGATCGCGTCCGCGGTGACGCAGGCGCGCGGCAACTCGATCATCGTGCCGATCGTGTAAGCCGGGCGCAGGTCCTGCTCGTCGAAGACCTGCTCCGCCACCCGCACCAGCCGCTCCCGCGTCGCCGCCAGTTCCTCGGCCGCCGCCACCAGCGGCACCATGATCTCCGGGATCACGACCACCCCGTCGCGGGCGACGGCGCAGGCCGCTTCGAGGATCGCGCGCGTCTGCACTTCGTAGATCTCGGGGTAGGTGATCGCCAGCCGCACGCCGCGATGGCCGAGCATGGGGTTGAACTCCGCCAGCGCCTCGACCCGGCGCTGCACCGCCTCGCGCGAGGTCCCCAGGTCGGCCGCGACCGCCTCCTGCTCCGCCGTCGTCTGGGGCAGGAACTCGTGCAGCGGCGGGTCCAGCAGCCGCACGGTCACCGGGTAGCCATCCATCGCGCGGAAGATGCCCGCGAAGTCCTCGCGCTGGATGGGCAGGATCTTGGCGAGCGCCGTGCGCCGCGCCTCGGCGCTGTCGGCCAGGATCATCTCGCGCACGGCCAGCAGCCGGTCCGGGCCGAAAAACATGTGCTCCGTCCGGCAGAGGCCGATGCCCTCCGCGCCGAAGGCGCGCGCCTTGGCGGCGTCGGCGGGGGTGTCGGCGTTGGTGCGCACGCGCAGGCGGCGCACGTCGTCGGCCCAGCCCAGCAGCGATTCCAGCGCCGCCGGCAGGCGCGCCTCTTGCAGCGGCACGGCGTCCAGCATCACTTGGCCTGTGCTCCCGTCGATGGAGATCGTGTCCCCGCGCGACACCGTCACGACGCCCCGCCCGGGCACGTCGACCTGGAACCGCCCGGCCCCGTAGTCGAGCGTCAGCGACCCGCAGCCGCTGACGCAGGGCGTCCCCCAGCCCCGCGCGACCACGGCCGCGTGCGAGGTCATGCCGCCCCGCGCCGTCAGGATGCCCTGCGCCGCCAGCATGCCCTGGATGTCCTCGGGGCTGGTCTCCAGCCGCACCAGGATCACGTGGGCGCCCTGCTCCGCGCGTTCGGTCGCTTCCTGCGCCGAGAACACGACCTCGCCCACGGCGGCGCCCGGCGACGCCGCCAGCCCGGTCGCGATGACCGTGCGCGGCGCCCCCGCGGCGAAGACCGGATGCAGCAGCTCGGCCACCTGCTCCGGGTCCATGCGGCGCAGCGCCTCCTCGCGATCGATCAGCCCCTCGGCGACCAGGTCGGTGGCGACGCGCACCATGGCCGGGCCGGTGCGCTTGCCCGACCGCGTCTGCAGGATCCACAACCGCCCCTGCTGCACCGTGAACTCGATGTCCTGCATGTCCCGGAAGTGCTGCTCGAGCCGATCGCAGGCCGCCGCCAAGGCGGCGTAGGTCCGCGGCTGCGTCGCCTCCATCGAGGCCGGGGCGCCGGCGGCGCGGCCGGCCTCGACGATCGGCAGCGGCGTGCGCACGCCCGCCACGACGTCCTCGCCCTGCGCGTTGACCAGGTACTCGCCGAAGATGCCCGGCGCACCGCTCTTGGGGTCGCGCGTGAAGCAGACGCCGGTCGCGCAGTCGTCGCCCAGATTGCCGAAGACCATCGACTGCACCGTGCAGGCGGTCCCCCAATCGTGCGGGTAGCCGTAGAGGTCGCGATAGACGATCGCGCGCTCGGTGTTCCACGAGTCGAAGACCGCGCCGATGGCGTTCCAGAGCTGCTCCCAGGGGTCGTCGGGGAAAGCGCGCCCCAGCTGCGCCCGCACGACGTCCTTGTACGCCCCCACCAGCTCCCGCAGCGACGCGGCGCTCAGCTCCGTATCGCTGCGCACGCCCTCGCGGGCCACGGCCGCGTCGAGCAGCGCCTCGAAGGGGTCCGCGGCCAGGTCGCCCGCGCGCTTCACGCCCAGCACGACGTCGCTGTACATCGCGACGAAGCGCCGGTAGGAGTCGTAGGCGAAGCGGGGGTCGCCCGACCTGCGCGCCAGCCCCTCGACAGTGCGATCATTGAGGCCGAGGTTCAGGACGGTGTCCATCATCCCCGGCATCGAGACCCGCGCGCCGGAGCGCACCGAGAGCAGCAGCGGATTCTCGGCGTCGCCGAAGCGCGTCCCCACCCGCTCCTCGACCCAGGCCAGCCCGTCGCGCACCTGATCGCGCAGCCCGGCGGGGTAGCCCCCGCCCTCGCGATGGAAGTCGTTGCAGACCGACGTCGGGATCGTGAAGCCCGGCGGGACGGGGACGCCCAGGCGGCTCATCTCGTGCAGGCCCGCGCCCTTGCCGCCCAGCACCTCCCGCATCGACGCGTCGCCGTCGGCGGCGCCGTCCCCGAAGCGATACGCGAGCCGGGTCTGCGGACTCGCGTCGGGGGCGGACTGCGAAGCGCTGCTGGTCATGTGTCGAGTCCTTCGGCTGCGGGGAGCGTGCGGAGTATATCGGCGACCGGCCGCGCAGCGGCGCCTCGCTATGACGAGTGTGGTGCGGGACGCCCCGCTCGCCCCGGCGACGACCCCGCGCCGCTACTCGACGGTGACGGTCTTGGCGAGGTGCCGCGGCTGATCGACGTCGGCGCCGCGGCCGGTCGCCAGGTAGTAGGCGATCAGTTGCGCCGGGATCGCCGTCGCGAAGGGGGCGATCAGCGGGTCGCAGGCGGGGATGGGGATGAACACGTCGGCCGCCGCCGCCAACTCGGCGTCGCCCTCCGTGCCCACCGCGATCACCGTGGCGTCACGCGCCTGCACCTGCTGGATGTTGCTCCACATCTTGTCGTAGAGCGGGTCGCGCGGCGCCAGCGCGACCACCGGCATGCGGCGGTCGATCAGCGCGATCGGCCCGTGCTTCATCTCACCGGCCGGGTAGCCCTCGGCGTGGATGTAGGAGATCTCCTTGCACTTCAGCGCCCCCTCCATCGCGAGCGGGTATTGCAGGCCCCGGCCCAGGTAGAGCATGTGCTCGACGTCCCGGCATACGCGCGCCACGGCCGCGCAGCGCTCGGCCTGGGCCAGCGTCCGATCGACGACCCCCGGCGCGGTCAGCAGCGCGTCGATGGCGCGCTCCAGCTTCGCCCCGCTCAGGTGCCCCCGCGCCGCGCCGATGCGGCAGGCCAGCGCATACAGCGCCGCCATCGAGGCCATGAACGTCTTGGTCGATGCGACGCCGATCTCCGGGCCGCAGCGCAGATAGATCGCCGACCCGTCGGCCAGCCGCGTCGCCTCCGACTCCTCCACGTTCGTGATCGCGACGCGCGGCGCGCCCCAGTCGTCGCGCACCTGCGCCATCGCGCCCAGCGTGTCCACCGTCTCGCCCGACTGCGTTACCGCCACGACCAGCGTCTCCGGGCCCAGCAACGGCTCGCGGTAGCGGAACTCGGAGGCGTTGTCGCAGTCGGTCGGCAGCCCGGCCAGCGACTCCATGTAGTAGCGACCCACCATGCCCGCGTGCATCGACGTGCCCATGCCGATGATCAGCACGCGGCGCAGGGCGCGGATCTGGGCGTCGCTCAGACGCACGTCCTCCAGCGCGACGCCGGCCGGGTTGACCCGCGCCCGCCCGCGGATGCAGTCGGACAGCGCCCGCGGCTGCTCCATGATCTCCTTCTGCATGAAGTGCGTGTACGGCCCCTTGGCCACGGCCACGGGGTCCATCGCGACGTGCTGCGGCGCCAGCGCGACCGGATTGCCGTCGAGGTCTTGGATCGTGGTCGCGCCGGCGCTGATCTGCGCCCAGTGACCGTTGGCCAGCGGCTGCAGCAGGGCGGTGTGCGGCAGCAGCGCCGGGACGTCGCTGGCGACGAACATCTCGTCCTCGCCGACGCCCAGCACGATGCCGCCCGCGTTCCCCAGCCGCGCCGCGTAGAGGCGATCGGGCCGCCGGCGCTCCATCGCGACGACGGCGTTGCCCCCCTCGATCTCGCCCAGCACGCGGCGGAACGCCCCGGCGAAGCCCAACCCCTCGCGCACGTACAACGCGATCAGCTGCGGGATCACCTCGCTATCGGTCTCCGAGCGGCACTCGACGCCCGCGTCCGACAGCCGGTCGCGCAGGGCACGGTAGTTCTCCACGATCCCGTTGTGCACCACGATGACCGCGCCGTCGCTGGAGACGTGCGGGTGCGCGTTGCCGTCGGAGACGGCCCCGTGCGTCGCCCAGCGGGTGTGACCGATGCCGGTGCCGCCGGCGGGCGGCGTCGCGAGGATCGCCTCCAGCTCGGACAGCTTGCCGGCGCGCTTGAGGACCGCCAGCGCGCCGTCGTGATCGAGGACGGCCATGCCGCTGCTGTCGTAGCCGCGATAGTTCAGCCGTTGCAGGCCCTCCAGCAGGATCGGGCCGGCCGCTTGCGTGCCCACGTAGCCGATGATTCCGCACATGGTCGTACATCCTCCGGTCACCCCGCCGGATGCCCGACTCGGTCGAGCCCGCCGCCGCTCGCGCTCCGCCGCTAGCCGTGCGGCGGCGAGACCGGCTCCGCGGACCACGTGCGCCCGTTGCTGCGGGCGCCGCTGCCCGGCGCGGAGTCGGACCACTCCGCGGCGGTGAGCCACTCTACGACCTCCGCGAGCGTATAGACAAAGGCCAGCGGCCTCCCGAGCGCGCTGCCCAGCGCATCGGCGGTCATATCGTCGAGGAAGTGGCGTCCGTAGTAGTCGAGGCTCGAGCGGGGCAGGAAGACCGGCGCGTCACGCCCCGCGGCATCGCCGGGGTACGCGTCGAGCGCGGCGGCGAAGTCGGCCCCGGGGATCAGCCCGGAGACGTTGACCCGGCCGCCGAACAGCCGGTTCGGCACCGCCACGACCTCCAACTCGGCGCCCAGCAGCGCGCCCGCCTCGCCCGCGAGCCGTCGCAGGGTGGGTGCGATCAGCGTGCCGCAGGCCAGCAGCGCCCGCCGGCGCCGCACCGGCCCCACCCGTCCCGCCCGGATGCGGCGCCGTGTCCGCGCCCAGTCGTCGAGCAGCGAGCGCGTCATGCCGACGCCGTTCTCCCACTGCGGGAAGCCCTCGTAGCGCGCCAGGGAGGGGATCCGTGCGCCGGCGGTGAGGTAGAACTCGTCCGACGCGAAGGCCCGCGCGGGCCCGCCCGCCGCCCGCGCGCGGCGCTGCCAGCGCCCGATCTGCCGTACGACCCCCCGCGCCTCCGCGGGCGTGTGCCCCCGCATGCCCGCGTGGTCGATACGCGCCTCGCCGTCGACGCTGTTGCCGACCGGCACCACGCCGATGGTCCGCACGTTGTCGTGGCGCAGCAGCTCCCCGATCGTGTCGTCGAGCGCGGCGCCGTCATTCACGCCGGGGCAGACGACGATCTGCGTCTGCACCTCGATCCCGATCGCGGCCAGCCGCCGCAGCTGCGCCCGCACGTCGGGCGCGCGCGGGTTGCCCAGCAGCTCGCGCCGCAGCGCGGGGTCGGTCGCGTGCACCGAGACGTTGAGCGGGCTGAGACGCTGCTCGGCCAGCCGCTCCCAGTCGTCCTCGCCGAGGTTCGTCAGCGTGACGAAGTTGCCGTGCAGGAACGACAGGCGGTAGTCGTCGTCCTTCACGTAGAGCGGCTTGCGCAGCCCCTTCGGCAGCCCCTTGAGGAAGCAGAAGAAGCACTTGTTGTTGCACAGCGACGTCCCGCCGAAGGCCTCGCCCGCGAACTCGATGCCCAGCGTCTCGTCGGGCGGCTTCTCGAACTCCACGAGGCCGGGCGCGCCGTCGTGGATCACGTCCAGCTCGACGAAGTCCTCGGTGGTGCGGAAGCGGAAGTCGATCGGGTCGCGCGGGGCGACGCCGTTCACCGCGACGACGCGGTCGCCGGGGCGCAGTCCGGCCTCGGCGGCCAGGCTGCCCGGATCGACGGACGCGATGGGCTCACCGGCGACCCGCGGCCGCCGGCCGGCCGAGGCCCGTGTCGCAGGGTCGTCGTGAGTGGTCATTGTGGGGGCTCCGCGCGGTCCGCCGCCGGGACGTGGAGCAGGCCCTCCTCGGGCAGATCGGGGAACCGCTCCCGGTACACCCCACGATACGCGGCCGGCAACCGGCCGGCGATTTCGCGCATGATCCGCAGGTGCGCCGCCTCGACCGCCTCCCGCTTGGCCGCGCCGCCGTGGTCGAGCACGAACGGCTCCCCGATCACCACCCGGACCCGCGGGCGCTGGAAGAAGACGCGCCAGCCGCGCCGCAGCGCCTGGCTGCCCGTGATCGCGGCCGGCGCAACAGGCGCCCCGCTGCGCAGCGCGATCAGCGCCGCGCCCGGGTAGGCCTCGTTCATCGCGGCCGTGTCCGAGCGATGCCCCTCCGGCAGAATCGCCACGATCTCGCCCTGCGCCAGCAGCCGCTCCGCCTCCCGCAGCGCACCCAGGTCGGCCTCGAAGCGGCGCACCGGGAAGGTGCCGCACATCGCGAACAGGTAGCCGATGAAGCCCTTCTGGAAGAGCTCGAGCTTGCCCATGAACTTGGGCCAGCGCGGATACATCGCCGCGGCCAGCAGCGGCGGATCCGCCGACGCCAGATGGTTCGAGACCAGGATCACGCCGCCCGACGTGGGCAGGTGCTCCAGCCCCACCCGCTCCCACTTCGTCCAGGTGCGGAAGAACAGGTACGCGATGCCGCACGAAAACAGGTACCACACGCGGGAGCCGGTGGGCATCCCGGGGAGCCCGGCCCGGCGCAGCGCCACCGACTCGTCGAAGAACAGCCAGGTGGTCGCCCGGCGCACCCGCAGCGACAGCGCCGCACGCGCGCGCGTGAGGGCCCCCCGGCTCATGCCGGGCGCCCCGCCGCGGCGGCGGGCTCGTCCAGCGCGCGCCGCACGATCGCCAGCACCCGCTGGATCGCGGTCTCCAGATCGTCGCCGCTGGTGTCCACGTCCTGCGCGCCGTACGCGCGGCGCAGCGGCGCCGTCGCGCGGCTCTGGTCGATGGCGTCGCGGCGCTGCAAGTCGGTGAGCACCTCGGCATCCGCGACGGGCCGCCCCGACGCCCGCATCTGCTCGGCCCGCCGGGCCGCGCGCACCTCGTCCGACGCGTGCAGGTAGATCTTCACCAGCGCCTCCTGCGCGACGACCGTGCCGATGTCGCGCCCGACCATCACGACCTCGCCCCGGCGCGCCACCTCGCGCTGCTGCTCCACCATCCGCTCGCGGACGCCCGGCACGCTCGCCACGACCGAGACGGCATCCTCCACCGGCTTGTTGCGCAGATGCGGCGTCGCGTCGGCGCCGTCCACCGTGATCGAGGCTGTCTCCACGCTGCCCTCGGCCCGCGGCCCCACGCGCAACTCCACCTCTTGCGCGAGCCGCACGAGCGCCGCCGGGTCGGCCTGGGCGGGATCCGGCAGCAGGCCGCGCTCGATCGCCGCCCAGGTCAGCGCGCGGTACATGATCCCCGTGTCCAGCATGGGCCAGTCCAGGCGCTCGGCCACAGCCTTGCCGATCACGGTCTTGCCGGACGCCACCGGCCCATCGATCGCGACCACGCGCATCCTGGGGCCGGGGCCGGTATCGTGCGCCATCGCTCCCAGTATGCCATCGGGCTCGCCATGGGGCTCGTGCTGGTCCGGGCCGCGCACTACCTGTCGTCGTCCGACAGGCGCGCGTCGCGGCGCAGGCGCCGCACCTCATGCGTCGTCAGGGGACGGATCATCCCCGGCTCCAACTCCCGCAGCCGGATCGGCCCGAAGCGCACCCGAATCAGCCGCCGCACCCGATGCCCCACCGCCTCGCACATGCGCCGCACCTCCCGCTTGCGACCCTCCACCAGGATCAGCACGATCCAACTGGTCGACGGCTCGCCCCCGGCGGCGGGGCGTCCCGGCCGCTTCGATCGCCGCGGCCGCCCGCGTGCGACGCCGTCCTCAAGCTCCACGCCGTCGTACAGCCGCTGCAGCGCCGCGTCGCTGGGCCGCCCCTCGAGTTCGACCAGGTACTCCCGCTGCAGGCCCGTGCGCGGGTGGATCAGGCCATCGATCAAGGGGCCGTCGTTGCTCAGCAGCAGCAGGCCTTCGCTGTCCAAGTCCAGCCGGCCCACGGGGACGCAGCGCCCCGCGTCGGCGGGCAGGAAATCGATCACCGTCCGGCGCCCCCGGTCGTCCGACGCCGCCGAGAGCACGCCCGCGGGCTTGTGCAGGGCGAAGTAGCGCCGCCGCTCGGCGCCGGGCAGCGGCGCGCCGTCGACGCAGACCCGGTCCCGGGCGAGATCCACCCGCACCCCGGCGTCGGTCACGACCGCCCCGTTCAGCGACACGCGCCCGGCTTCGATGATCGCCACCGACCCGCGGCGCGACGCGACCCCCGCCCGCGCGAGTGCGACCTGCAGCCGCAGTCCGGCGTCGCGATCACCGCCGCTCATGCGTCCGGCCGCCGATCTAGTCCGACCAGCGGTCGAAGCGGAGCACCTCGTCGAGCGGCCGGCGCGTCACGGGCCCGAAGCGGCCCAGCGGATAGCCGACCGGGATCAGACAGTAGGCCGCCATCGTCTCGGGCAGGCGCAGCGCCGCGGCGACCGCCGCGGGATCGGTCAGGGCCAGCGTGGTCGGCGCCGCGCCCAGGCCCAGCGCTCGCGCGGCCAGCAGCACGTTCTGCACGGCGGGCCAGATCGAGGCGCCGCCGCTCGCTGCCCGCTGCGGCGTCGCCGGCTCGCCGAAGTCGTGGCAGGCGACGATCAGGGCCGGCAGTTCGTGCATGTGCTCCATCTGCCACAGCACCGCGTCGAGCATGCGGCGGCGCTTGGCCGGCGACTGGTGCGGCACCTCCTCGAGGTTGTCCAGCCGCGGCCCGATGTACGCCTCGACGCCGCGGCGGTTGAGGTTGGCCAGCTCCCGCTTCACCGCCGCGTCCCGCGCGATGATCCAGCGCACGCCCTGCAGGTTGGAGCCGGTGGGGGCCTGGTTGCCCGCATCGACCAGCTTGCGCAGCAACGCCTCGGGCACCTCGCGGGTGTCCAGCCGCCGCATCGCGCGGCAGTGATAGATCACGTCGAAGACGCCCATCTGGTCGGTTGTCTCAGTCATCGTGCTCCTCCTGCGCCCAGAGGCGCTCATCGCTTCGCGTCGTTGCCCGGCGCAGTCGTCGCAGCACTGCCCGCACGGCGATCGCCGCCAGCGGCACGCCGATCGCCACCACGACGAGCAGCGTGGCGGGGACGCCACCCCCATCCTCGGCTGCGTCATCGTTGGCCGCCACCCACTGGGGCGCATCCCCGGGCTCCTCCAGCAGCGACGCCAGCAGCGGCGTCACCTCGTCACTGCCCGGTGAGGGCGCTGTGTTCAGCACCCAGCCGGCGTCGGTCAGCGCGATCGATCCGCCCGCCTCGGGGGCCGGGATCGGCGGCACGCCATAGGCGACCTCGTCGACGACCCGCCCCCACGGATCGCGCAGCACCACGACGTCGCCGCCGTTGGCCAGCCCGTTCCCGATCCGTCCGTCGTCCAGCACGATGTCGGCGCCGCCGTCGGCCGCCTCCGCGGAGCCGCCGATCGTGATGCGCGCGCCCGGCGCGACGACGACTCCCGGCAGGTCGTCCATCGCGCGGTTGTCGCCGATCGTCCAGCCCGCCAGATCGACCGGCGTCGTGCCCGCGTTGTGGATCTCCACCCACTCGAAGGCCGCATCGCGCGAGCCCTCGCCGGCGCTGGCGAAGATCTCCGTGATGCGTATCTGTGGCGGCGGCCCCGACGGGGCGCGCTTCTCGTCCTGCGCCGCGACCTCGTCGTCCGCCGCCGCGACCTCCTCCACCGCGCTGCCATCGACCGCCGACTCGTCGACCTCCTCCACTGCGGCCTCCTCGTCGGCGGGCTCCTCGGGCGGGTCCGGGGCCTCCTGTTCCGGTGCTGGCGGCGGCGGCGGCGTCACGCCGTCGCCACCCGGCGACGGCACAGTGTTGAGCACCCAGGCATCGCCGCTCAGCGCGATCGACTGGCCGACCTCGGGCAGCGGGATCGGCGGCGCGCGGTAATCGACCTCGTCCACAACCCGCCCCCACCGGTCGCGCAGCGTCACGACGTCGCCGCCGTTGGCCAGCCCGTTCCCGATCCGTCCGTCCTCCACAACGACGTCCACCATCCCATCGGCCGCCTCCGCGGAGCCGCCGATCGTGACGCGCGCCCCCGGCCCGACGACGCCCGCCGCCAGTTCGTCCACCGCGCGATTGTCGGCGATCGTCCAGCCCGCCAGGTCGATCGGCTCGGAGCCCGCGTTGAACACCTCGACCCACTCGAAGGCGGCGTCCCGCGACCCCATGCCGGCGCTGGCAAAGATCTCGGTGATGCGCAGCGCCGGTACCGGCGGCGCCGCAGGGAGGTCGGCTTCCTCCTCCTGCGCGGCATCGCCGGCGGGCGGCGGCTGGGACGACGCCGGGGGCTGCTCTGCCACCTCCGCCGGCGGCGGTGTCACCCCGTCGCCACCCGGCGACGGCACGGTGTTGAGCACCCAGGCATCGCCGCTCAGCGCGATCGACTGGCCGACCTCGGGCAGCGGGATCGGCGGCGCGCGGTAATCGACCTCGTCCACGACCCGCCCCAGCGCGTCGCGCAGCGTCACGACGTCGCCGCCGTTGGCCAGCCCGTTCCCGATCCGCCCGTCCTCCACAACGATGTCCACCGTGCCATCGGCCGCCTCCGCGGAGCCGCCGATCGTGACGTAGGCCCCCGGCGCGACCACGAGCCCCGGCAGGTCGTCCACCGCGCGGTTGTCGGCGATCGTCCAGCCCGCCAAGTCGATCGGCTCGGAGCCCGCGTTGAACACCTCGACCCACTCGAAGGCGGCGTCCCGCGACCCCATGCCGGCGCTCGCGAAGATCTCCGTGACCCGCAGCAGCGGCACCGGCACCGCCG
Organism: Dehalococcoidia bacterium; assembly: GCA_965209205.1. Classification (GTDB taxonomy): domain Bacteria; phylum Chloroflexota; class Dehalococcoidia; order Bin125; family Bin125; genus TK10-74A. The sequence goes on along the minus strand of CBDBQC010000004.1, from coordinate 499,227 downwards.
CCGCGTCGGTAGACGCCGCGGGCTCCGGCCCCGGCGGCGCCTCGGGTGACGATTCCGTGGGCTCCGGCGCAGGCGCGGCCTCGGCGGGGCCGTCCATCGGCGCCGCCTGGTGCGCCCCGCCGGGCGACGCCGTCGCTGCCGACCAGTCCGCCGCGCTCCGCGACAGCGTCTGCCCGCCGGGCGGCGGCGCGAGGACCGTGATCGTCCGGTCGCTGCCCCACGACACGCCATCGATCGCCTCCCCCGACGGGTCGATCAGCAGCACGCGATCGCCGGAATTCGCCAGCCCGTTGCCGATCCGTCCATCCGCCACGACGACGAGCTGCACGTCGCCCGGCAGCTCCCCGGCCAGCGCCGCGCTGCCACCGACGATCAGGTACGCGCCCGCGGCCAGCGTCGTCGCCGGGATGGGATCCTCGGCGCGATTGTCGGCCAGTCCCCAGCCCGTGAGGTCGATCGGATCCGGCCCCGGGTTATGGATCTCCACCCACTCGAAGGCCGCGTCCTGCGAGCCGCGGCCGGCGGCGGCGTGGACCTCCGTGATCTGGGGACCGGCCGCCGCTTGGGGGAGGGGTGGACCCGCCGCAGCCGGCGTCGGGGCGACCTGCGCCGCCAGGGCGCAAGCGGCGCCCAGGACGACGACGACGCGCCCCAGGCGCGAGGCCCAAGATCGGCCGGCGCACCGACTCCGGCGCGGCCAGATACGCACGACGACTCCTTCGTCCGGCGGCGGGCCGGGTGGCGGAGTCTAAGGCTTGACGTAAAGCGAGGCACCCGCAGCGGCGGCGCGGGCTACAGCGTCCGATGCACGATAACCCGCTCGACGACGACCGTCTCGCTGCGCGGCGTCGTCCGCGTGCCCCCGCGGCGGCGCGGGCTGCGGCCTGCCTCGCCCAGGATCGCGCGGGCGCCGTGGTCCAGCAGCGCGCTCGTCCCGCGACGGACGGCCCAGTCGGCGACGGCCGCGGCGGCGATCACCGTCACGGCCCGGCGCATCGCCGGGACCAGCGGCGCGAGGTCGGATCGGAGCGCCGGCAGCACGGCCGGGACGCTGGACGTGTGGCGCCGATCGATGATGGCGTCCTCGATCGGGACGGGCAGCCGCGACGTGCCGGACGTGGTCATGGCCGGAGTATACGAACGCCGCGCCTTCCAGCGGGCCCTCGTTCCGTCGACTTGGGGCCGATTGCAGCCCGCGGAACGCAGCGATCCCGCCGGCATCAGCCCGCCGCGCGCAGCGCCGCTTCGACGGCGTCCGTCACATCGAGCGCGGGGCCGGCGTCGCCGGCGGCCGGCAAGTCGGCCCCGCTGCGCGCGCGCCAGGCCGCGATGGCCTGCAGCGATGCGATGATGAAGGCGGGCTCCCGGCGCACCCCCCGCGCCCGGATCTCGCGGAACAACTCCGACTCGCGGTCGGCCGGATCCGGCGCGCCGGCCCACAGCGCGTCCGTCGATCCCTCGCGCAGTGGATAGCGGCACCACGCCACGATCGGGCCGCGATCCAACTCCGTCGTCACCCGTTGCAGCATCAACCCGCTCGTCGCGGCGCGGGCGGCGATCAGCGCCTCGATCACCTCCTGCCAGGTCCCCACGGGACCGCCCGGCTCGGCCGGATGCAGGTTGAGCAGCGGCAGGCGCTCGCAGAGCGCGGCGGTCGTGATCAGCATGTAGCCGGCCAGCATGCCGACCTCGGGCCGGTAGGGCGTGATCGCCTCGACGACCGCGTGGTCGAAGTCCTCCCGCCAGGGCGCGAGCGCGCGGCCCGGCCGCGACGTCGCGCCGTCCACGCGGCGGCGCCAGTCGCCGGAGCCGATCGTCACCAGCGGCGTGCCGCCGGCGGCCACGCTGTCCAGGAACGCGTCCGTATTCGGCGACTGCCCGCGCTCGCGGTTGCAGAACACGACCACGATCTCCGCATCGAGGCGTCCGGCCCGGATCGCCGCCTGCGTCGACTCGAACAGCAGCCGGGAGCTTGTGCCCTTGGCGGTCGCGAACCACGCGATGCGCAGCGTCACGCCGGCGCCCCCTTCGCTTCGCCCATCCGCCGGTCGAGCCGCGCCATCACTCCGCGTCGAGTTCCCGCAACTCCTGGATGCGCTGCTCCGCCCGATCGAGCAGCGCCTGCGCCCGGGTCGCCAGAGCCGCCCCCTGCTCGTACGCCGCCAGCGCCTCCTCGAGCGGCAGGTCCCCGCTCTCCAGCCGCTCCAGCGTCTCTTCCAGCCGCGCCACCAGTTCCTCGTAAGGGGCCTCGCCGGGCTCGCGGTTGCTGGGACTCTTGCCTGTGCTCACGGCGCCCGCCCATCTCCCACCGCGACATCCCCCGCGGCGACATCGAGGATCCGCGCGCCCGCCGACCCGTCGTGCAGGCGCAGGCGCACCCGATCGTCCGGGGCCAACTGCCCCACGCCGCTGCGCACGCGGCCCCGCATATCCTCGACGATCGCGTAGCCGCGCGCCAACGTCGCCCGTGGGTCGAGCGTGGCCAGCCGCGCCTGCTGGCCGGTCAGCCCCAGCCGCGCCGTCGCGACCTGCGCCCCGACGATCTCCCAGCCGCGCCCGATCGCCGCGTCGATCCGCAGCCGCTCGGAATCGCAGTCGGGCAGCGCGGCCTCGAGCCGATCCCGCCACGCATCCAACTCGATCAGCGCCGTCTCCGTCACCCGATCGATGGCGCGGCTCAGCGCCGCCCGGCGCTCGCGCAGCCGCGCCGCCTCCTCCGCGCGGTCCGGCGCGACGAGCTCCGCCGCCGCCGACGGCGTTGGCGCGCGCACGTCGGCCACGAAGTCGGCCAGGGTCACGTCGGTCTCATGCCCCACGCCGCTCACGACCGGCAGCGCGCTGGCGTAGACGGCCCGCGCGACGACCTCGCTGCTGAACGCCGCCAGGTCCTCGGCCGAGCCGCCGCCCCGCGCCACGATCAGCACGTCGATCGGCGCTCGATCGTCCCGCGCCGCCGCGTTCAGCGCCTCGATCCCCCGCACGATCGACTCGGGCGCGCCGTCGCCCTGCACCTGGCAGGGGGCGAGCACCAGGCCCGCCAGCGGCCAGCGCCGCCCCAGCACCGTTTGGATGTCGTGCCAAACGGCGCCGGCGGGCGAGGTCACGACGCCGACGCTGCGCGGGTAGGCCGGCAGCGAGCGCTTGCGGCCGGCGTCGAACAGGCCCTCGGACGCGAGCAGGGCGCGCAGCCGCTCGAACTCGGCCTGCTGTGCGCCCATACCCTCGGGCTGCAGCGCGTCGACGTAGAGCTGCAGCTCGCCCCGCTCGGCCCACAGCGACACGCGACCGTGCACCAGCACGTCCTCGCCGTCCTGCACCTGCACACCGCGGTTCTCGCGCCGGAAGAAGACGCAGGGCAGCGCGCCGTCGCTGTCGCTGAGGGTGAAGTACAGGTGCCCCGCCTGCGAGCGGGAGAGGTTGCGCACCTCGCCCGAGACCCAGACATCGCTGACGACCGGATCGGTATCGAGCAGCGCCCGCAGGTACGACGCGACCTGTCCGACCGCGTAGGCGGTGACGCGCGGCGGTTGCGGCGCCGCCGGCGCGTAACTCGCGGCGAACTCCGCGACCGCGGAGGATTCGGCGCGCTGGGCGGTCCCGGGGTCGTCGGTCGGCGGCCGGTCGAGCGTCATGACTCGCAGCGTACCGCCTCGGCCGCCCGCCGCGACGCCGCGCCTGCGAGCCGCCGGCGCGGTCTAGGGGGCGGCCTCCAGCCGCTCCAGGTATTGGCCGCTGCGGGTATCGACCTTCAACACGTCGCCGGGGCCGACGAAGAGCGGCACCTGCAGCGTCAGGCCGGTCTCCACGGTCGCGGGCTTCGTCGCGCCCGAGGCCGTGTCGCCCTTCAATCCCGGGTCGCTCTCCGTCACGCGCAGGGGCACGGAGGCCGGCAACTCGATGCCGATCACCTCATCCCCAGCGAACAGCACCTCGGCGTTGCCGTTCTCGGGCAGATAGTGCAGCGCCTCGCCCACCTTGTCGCGCTCCAGCGGCTGCTGCTCGTAGGTCTCCGTGTTCATGAAGTAGTGCAGGTCGCCATCGGCGTAGAGGTACTGCATGACCTGGCGCTCGACGCGCACATCGTCGAATTTGCTGCCCGCCTGGAAGGTCTTCTCGACGCTGTGGCCGGCGCGCAGGTCGCGCAGCTTCAGCCGCACCTGGGCCGATCCCCGCCCCACCTTGATGTGCTCCCAGTCGGTCACCTGGTAGAGCGTCGCGTCCATCTCCACGACGACCCCCTTGCGCAGATCGCCCGTTGTGATCACCATCCTGCGAGTCCTCCCATCGCGCCCCCGCGGCCGGGGCCGGGCCGGCCCGATCCGTTACGCGCCCACCATGCGCAGCTTGGGCGCGGTCGTGAAATTGCGGAAGCGGCCGTTCTCCAGCACGCCCATGTCCTCAATGCGAATGCCGCCCCAGCCGGGCAGATAGATGCCCGGCTCGACGGTGATCACCATGCCGTCCGACAGCACATCCTCCGACGTCCGGCCCAGCCGCGGGTGCTCGTGGATCTCCAGCCCCACGCCGTGTCCGAGCCCGTGCCCGAAGCGATCCCCGTAGCCCGCCTCGGCGATGATGTTCTGCGCAATCATGTGCGCCTGCCCCCCGGTCATACCGCTCTCGACCGTCGCCTCGGCGGTCTCCTGGGCGGTCAGCACGATGTCGTAGACCTCCTGGAACTTGGCGTCGGGCTCGCCCAGCACGATCGTGCGGGTCATGTCCGAGCAGTAGCCGTCGACGATCACGCCCATGTCGATGACGATGGGCGTGCCCGCCTCCAGCAGCGTCTCGCGGGGGTAGGCGTGGGGCATGGCGCCCCAGGGGCCGCCGCCGACGATCGTCGCGAACGACATCGCCTCGGCGCCGTGCTCGCGCGCGTACTTCTCGATCTCCCAGGCCACTTGCAGCTCGCTCCAGCCCGGCCGCATCCGGTCCGCGACGTGATCGAAGGCCTCGTCCCCCAGCAGCACCGCCCGCTCCAGCGCCGCCAGCTCCTCGGAGTCTTTCACCGCCCGCACCCGCTCCACCAGGCCCTCGGTCTGCACCAGCGCGGGGCGCTTCGGCGCGGGCACGGCTGCCAGAGTGTCGCGCAGCTGCTTGTGCGCCGCGACGCTCAGGTCGGTCGCCTCGAAGCCCAGCTTGCGCCCCCCCAGCGCCGCCACGAAGCCCGGCAGCCAGTCGGCCTGCGCGCCCTCCTGCTTGTACAGCGCGAATTCGGGCGCCTGCGCGCCCACCTGCTCCCAGTAGCGAAAGTCCGTCGCCAGCGAGGCCGTCTCGGCGCCCACCAGCACCCAGCCGGCGGTCCCGGTGAAGCCCGACAGATAGCGGCGGTTGTACGGATTCGTGACCAGCAGCGCGTCCAGCCCCGCCTCGGCGATGGCGGCGCGCGCACGGTGCAGGCGTTCGGACATGGGGCCCCCTTCGACCAGAGCACGACTCGCAACGGATCGAAGTTTAGGGAGCCGACGGCGCTCTGCCCACGCCGGCTGTGCCAACCGGCGGTCCTACGAGGAGGCGCGCGTCTCGTGCAGCAGCCCCACGAGGGCGTCCAGCGCCGCCAGATAGCCGCGCCAGCCCAGCCCGCTCACCACCCCCGCGACCACCGGCGCCGTCACCGACTCGTGCCGGAAGCGGTCCCGCGCGTAGATGTTGGTCAGGTGGACCTCGACCACGAGCCCGGGGAAGTGCTCCAGCGCGTCGCGCAGCGAGAGGCCGTAGTGGGCCAACGCGCCGGGGTTGATGATCGCGCCCTCGGCGTTCTTCTCCTGCTGCAGGAAGTCGATAATCGCGCCCTCGTGGTTCGACTGGTAGGGGCGAACCTCCACGGCCCACTCCTCCGCCCGCTTCTGCACCAGGCCCTCGATCTCGCTGAGCGTCTGCGACCCGTACAGCGACGGGTCGCGCTCGCCGAGGACGTTGAGATTCGGGCCCGCGATCAAGAGAACCTTCACGGTGCGACCTCCGCGATCCGGTCGGGGAAGAACGGGGCGTCCACGTCCGGGTCAAGCTCTGGGGAGTCAAGCTCCGGGGCGTCGAGCGCCGCCGGGTCGAGTCCTGCCGGCGAGCGGCGCCGCCGCTGCTGCCGCGTGAACAACTGCTCGCTGATGCCGTCCAGCGAGTGATCGATGGCGGCCCGCTTCGCGGACTCCGTCACGTGCGTGTAGATCTGCGTCGTCGCGACGTTGGAGTGCCCGAGCAGCTCCTGCACGACGCGGATGTCGGCGCCGCGCTCGAGCATGTGCGTCGCGAAGGAGTGGCGCAGCAGATGCGGGTGCACCAGCTTCGGCAGGCCCGCCGCGACGGCGTAGCGGCGCACCGCCAGTTGCACCGCCCGGGCCGACAGCGCCCCGCCGAAGCGATTCAGCCACAGCGCCTCCGGCGAGCGGTCACCCACCAGCTGCGGCCGTCCCGACCGCACATAGTCCTCGATCGCGAGGTAGGCGTGATCACCCAGCAGGGCGACGCGCTCCCGGTCGCCCTTGCCGCGCACGTGCAGAACCGCGTTCTCCCAGTCGACCGAGCGCAGCGTCAGGCTGACCAGCTCGCTGATCCGCAGGCCGGAGCCGTACAGCACTTCCAGGATCGCACGGTCGCGCAGGCCACTGGGCGTGTGCAGGTCGGGCGCCTCAATCAGCCGCTCCACCTCGCGCACGCTGAGGAAGCGTGGCAGCGTGCGGGGCGTCTTGGGCGTACCGGCCAGCCGCAGCGGGTCTGTCGGCAGGATGCGTTGCTGGAAGAGATGGCGGAAGAACGACTTGATGGTGCTGGCGCGGCGGCGCAGGCTGCCCTGCGCGACGCCGTCCTGCTTCAGCCCCGCCAAGTAGGAGCGATAGGTCAGCCGGCTGACCTCGGCCAGCGACAGTTCGCGCTCATCCAGGTAGCGGATGAAATGCGATAGATCCGTGCGGTAATTCCGCAGGGTGTGGGTCGAGAGATTGCGTAGCAGGCGGAGTTCGTCGAGGTAGGCGTCCAGCAAGGCGGCGCCGTCCTCCGCTGCGCGCGGCAGGGGTTCTGCGGTCACGATAGACCTTGTCCAAACCTCGCCACCACGCGAGCGGCTTCACTGTAGGGGTGGTGCGCCCGCCCGCAAGCACGCCTGTGTAACGCGCCGTAAAGCGCGCGTTAAGCCACCGCACCGCCTATCTGGAAACGGCCCCAGGACATTTTCGGTTCCCCGCGCCCGGCGCCCGCGACGAATGCCGGGAGGCCGGCGCAGGGCGCTACTTCTTCTTTCGCGCCCGGGGCGTGGCGGCCCGCTTCTTGCCGCGCGACTGCGTGGCGCGCGGTCCCGAGCGGCGGCTGGCGGCGCGCTTGCCGGCGGCCTTGCGCCCGCCCTTGGGGGCGAGCGCCCGCTCGGCGATCAGCGTCAGCGCCTGTTCCAGCGTCACGCGCGAGGCGTCCAACTCACGGGGGATGCTGGCGTTCGTCTCCCCATCCGTCACGTAGGGCCCGAAGCGCCCATCACGCAGTTCCACGGGACGCCCCGAGTCGGGGTGCGCGCCCAGCTCCCGAAGCGCCCGGGGCGTCGAGCGTCGCTGGAAGCTCGCGCTCTTGGGCTGCGCGAACAACTCCAGCGCCCGCTCCAGCGAGATCGTGTAGATGTCGTCGGTCGCCTCCAGGGAGCGCGTGTCCTTCGCGTCGCCACCGCGTTGCACGTACGGCCCGAAGCGCCCGTTGGCCGCGACGATCGACGCGCCCGCCTCCGGGTCGACCCCGAGGTCTCGCGGCAGCGACAGCCACAGCAAGGCGTCCTCCAGCGTGACGTCGTCCATCTCCATCCCCGACGGCACCGACGCCCGCCGCGGCATGTCGGCCCGCTTCGTCTTGGGCGGCGGGTTGGGTCCACGCTGCACGTAGGGGCCGTAGCGCCCCGACTGCAGCAGGATCTCCACGCCCGAGTCCGGGTCGTGGCCAAGGTTGCGGGGGCCCTCGACCTGCTGCGTGAGCAGCTCCATCGCCCGATCGACGGTCAGGTCGGCCGGCGCCAGGTCGGGCGGCAGCGACGCCGTGTTGCCGGCGCCGCCCTCGCCACGCTGCAGGTACGGCCCGAAGCGGCCGATGCGCACCACGATCTCTCCCCCGCCGCCGGGCGCATCCCCCACCGGGATCCGCGGGAAGTCGATCTCCGGCAGCTGCGCTTCGATCTGCGGCGCGAGCCCGGGCCCCGCGCCCGCCGCATCGCTCCCGCCGTCGCCCGGCTCGGCGGCCGACTCGCCGGGTTGCTCCCCGAAGTAGAACGCGCGCAGGTGCGACACCGAGTCCGTCTCGCCGCGCGCGATCGCATCCAGGGCCTCCTCCATGTCGGCGCTGAATTCGGGCTCGACGAAATCGCCGAAGTGACGCTCCAGGAGGTCGGTCACGGCGTAGGCGAGGAACGTGGGGACCAAGGCGGCGCCCTGGGAGAAGACGTAGCCGCGATCCTGAATCGTGCTCAGGATCGAGGCGTACGTGGAGGGCCGGCCCAGCCCGTCCTCCTCCAGCTTGCGCACCAGCGACGCCTCGGTGTAGCGCGGCGGCGGCTGCGTCTCGTGCCGCTTGGCCTCCAGCGCGACCGGGCGCAGCGTCTCCCCGACCTCGACCGTGGGCAGCAGCCGCTCATCGGCCGAGCCGCCATCCCGGCCCTCGGCGCGGGCGGCACGGCCGGCGGAGACCCGCAGGAAACCGGGGAAGAGCACCCGCTGCCCGCGCGACTCGAAACCGGCGTGGTCGTCTGGCTCCCAGGCCGGTCCCAGCGGCACCTCGATCTCGACGACGGTGCGCTCGAGCCGGGCGTCCGGCATCTGGCTGGCCACGGTGCGCTGCCAGATCAGTTCGTACAAGCGCATTTGGTCGCGGTTGAGCACCGAGCGCAATGCGCCCGGCGTGCGGCGGATGTGCGTCGGCCGAATCGCCTCGTGCGCCTCCTGCGCGTTGCGGGAGCGGGTCTTGTAGGCACGCGGTCCCTTCGCGAAGTCTGGGCCGTACTCGCGCGCGATCACCGCCTGCGCCTCGGCCAGCGCCTCCCCCGACAGCGTCACCGAGTCGGTGCGCATGTAGGTGATCAGGCCTTCGCGCTCCGCCCCCAGATCGACGCCCTCGTAGAGGCTCTGCGCGATCTGCATCGTGCGGCGCGCGCTGTAGCCCAGGCGCCGGTTCGCCTCCTGCTGCAGCGTCGACGTCGTGAACGGCGGCGGCGGACGACGGGTGGCCGGGGTCGCGGTCACGTTCGTGACGGTCCACGGCGTCGCCGACTCCAGCACCGCGACCAGCGCGGTGATCTGGGCCTCGTCCAGCAGCCGCACCCCGTCGCTGGTCTGTTTGCCCGTCGTGGCGTCGAAGTCGCGGCTGGCCGGCAGGCGGTCCGCGCCCAGGCGCTTCAGCGTGGCGGGCAGCGTCCCCCGGGCGGCGGCGAGCGTCGCCTCCGCGTCCCAGTAGACGCTGCGCTGGAAGGCCGCCCGCTCGCGCTCGCGCTGGACGACGAACCGCGTCGCGACGCTCTGCACGCGCCCGGCCGACGTCCCCGCCCGGATCCGGCGCCACAGCACCGGCGACAGACTGTAGCCGAACAGCCGGTCGAGGATGCGCCGCGCCTCCTGCGCTTGCACCAGGTCCTGGTCGACCTGCCGCGGCGAGCCCAGCGCGTCCTCGATCGCCTGCTGCGTGACCTCGTGGAAGACAATGCGCTCGACGGGCACCGTCGGCTCCAGCAGCTCGCACAGGTGCCAGCCGATGCTCTCGCCCTCGCGATCCTCGTCCGTCGCCAGCAGCAGCTTGTCGGCCCGTTTCAACTCGCGCTTCAGCCGCTGGACGTGCGCCGCCTTGTCCTTCGGCACGATGTACACCGGCTCGAAGTCCCGCTCGACGTTGACCCCCAACTCCGCCCAGGCCTCGCCGCGGATCGCCGCCGGCCGCTCTTCGGCCCGGGCCGGCAGGTCGCGCACGTGGCCGTAGGACGCATCGACGACGTAGCCCGACCCCAGGAAGCGCCCGATCGTCTCGGCCTTGGCCGGCGATTCCACGATCACCAGTTGCGTGCCGCCGCCCGCCGCCGCCGGGGCGCGCTTGCGGGACGGCGCCTTCGTCCGGCGCGCGGTCTTGCGCGGCGCACGCTTCGCGCCCCCGGCCTTCGCCCCCAGGGGCTTAGCGCCGGACATAGGTCATTGGTCCCACCTGGCGCACGACGCCCTTCATCTCGAGCATGGCCAGCGTGCTGCTGACGGTCGCGACCGGCAGCCCCGCGAGCCGCACACAGTCGTCGACGTGCACCGGGTCGTTGCCAACTCGCTGCAGCACGGCCGATTCCGTCGGATCGTCGGGCAGCAGCGTCGACATCTCCAACTGCTGCTCCACCATCTGCAAGTTCAACTCCTCCAGGATGTCGGATACGTCGGTGACCAGCTTGGCCATGCCCTGCTGGATGAGGGCGTTGCTCGCCCGGCTCGTCGGCGAGGTGATCCGCCCCGGCACCGCGAACACCTCGCGGTTCTGCTCGTTCGCCCAGTTCGCCGTGTGCAGGGCCCCGCTGCCCTCCCCCGCCTCCACGATCAGCGTGCCCAGGGTCAGCCCCGAGATGATCCGGTTGCGGCGCGGGAAGTAGTCGGCGCGGGGCTGCGTCCCCAGCGGCTGCTCCGACACCACGGCCCCGTCGTCGGCGATGCGCTGGGCCAGGCCCGCGTGCTCCGACGGATAGACGATGTCCAGACCGCAGGCCTGCACCGCGATCGTGCGGCCGCCCGTCTCCAGCGCCGACTCATGCGCGATCGCGTCCACGCCCCGCGCCAGCCCGCTGACCACGGTTACGCGATTGCCGGCCAGGCCCCGGCTCAGCTCGGCCGTCACCTGCCGGCCATACGGCGAGACCCGGCGCGTCCCCACCACCGCCACCGACCATTCGTCGGCCGGCAGCAACTCCCCGCGCACGAACAGCAGCGGCGGCGCGCCGTAGATCTCGCGCAGCCGCACCGGGTAGCCGTCGTCCTGGGGCGCGTAGGCCTGCACTCCCGAGGCCAGCAGCGCCGCCATCTCGGTGTCCGGGTCGGTGCGCCCCCGTGTCTGGTGCAGCGAGCGCAGCGTGGCGCCGTCGATGCCCGCCTGGCGCAGATCGGCGTCCGACGCCGTCCAGGCGTCGGCCAGGGAGTCGAAGTACGACTCCAGCAGCGCCATGCGCTGCGCGCCGATGCGTGACACCCGCGCCAGCGCGAGCCGGTAGGGCAGGTCGGACTGCGGCATCGTGCCTCCGGTCACTTCCGACTGACAACTTTGGAATAGCAACCGTGGAACGGTGATTCCGACAGTGACGGTAGCAAGCCCACCGCGCGCTCTGTCCAGTCGCCCCGACCCACCCGGCCGCGGACCGGCTATTCGAGCGGCGATCCATCCGCCGCCGGCGGCGCCCCATTGCCGCCCGGCTCGCCCATCGCGCGGGCGCGGATGCGGGCGATGCGGCGGCCGTCCATGCGCACGACGGTCAGCACCAGGCCCGGCACCTGCACCTCGTCGCCGGGGGCGGGGATCTTGCCCAGCCGGTCGAAGACGAACCCGCCCACGGTATCCGGGTCGTCGTCCTGGAAGCGATAGCCGAACTGTTCCGTCAGCGAGTCGCGGTCGGCGCGGCCGTCGAGGATGGCCTCCGTGTCCGACACCCGGTACACCGGCGACGCCCTGTAGCGGTCGTACTCGTCCTCGATCTCGCCCACGATCTCCTCCAGCAGATCCTCGATCGTGACGATGCCCGCCGTCCCGCCGTACTCGTCCAGCACGATCGCCATGTGCACGCGCAGCGCCTTGAACTCGGCCAGCAGTTCGTCCAGCAGCTTGCTCTCGGGGACCAGCAGCGGCGGCCGCATGAGTTCGCGCACCGGCGTCTCGTGGCCGGCCAGCAGCGTGGCCAGCGCGTCCTTGGCGTAGAGCACGCCCACGATGTTGTCGATCCCGCCCTCCCAGACGGGCACCCGCGAGTAGCCGCGGTCGACCGCGACCTGCACGGCGTCCCGCGCCGTCAGCTCGACGTCCACCGCCACGACGTCCGGCCGCGGCACCATCACCTCGCGCGCCGGCGTGTCCCCGATCTCCACCACCCGGCGGATCATCTCGCGCTCACCCTCCTCGATCTCCTCGCCGCCCTGCTCCAGCAGCACCTCCAGCTCGGTGGGCTCCGGGGCGTGCTCGTCGCGGCCCTGCCGGAAGCGGCTGAAGAGCATCGCCGGCGCCTCCAGCACGAACGCCGGCGCCAGGAAGAGGGTGTCCAGCGCGTCCATCGCGCGCGCGAACGCCAGACCGTAGCCCTCGGGACTCGACTGCGCCAGCCGGCGCGGCACGGCCTGCGTGAGCCCGGCGACGACGCCGCCCACGACCGCCGTCGCCACGACCACCTCCCAGCTGAAGCCGCGCTCGCGGATGAACAGGTACTCGGCCGCCGCGAGCCCCGTCACCACGGCCAGCGTGCGGCCTACCGCATACGAGCCCAGCGCGCGCTCGCGGTTCTGCGTGATGCGCTGCAACCGCTGGCGCCGGGGGTCGTCGGGGGCGCGGCTGTGCAGCAGCCGCGCACGCGATCGGCTGAGGCTGATGACCCCCGCCTCGGCGATCGCCTCCAGCGCCAGCAGCGAATACGCCGCGATCAGGATCACGAGCGCGACGACGGCTTCGCCGCTCACGTCGCGTCCCGCTTCCGTCGGCGCGTCCGCCCCGCACTGCCGGCCGCCATGTGCCCGGCGGGCACGTCCTTGCGCACCACCGCCCCGGCCGCCGTGGCGGCGCCGTCGCCCAGCGTCACGGGAGCGATCAGCAGCGTGTCGCTGCCCACGAAACAGTCCGCCCCGATGATCGTGCGATGCTTGCGCGCCCCGTCGAAGTTGCAGGTGATCGCCCCGGCGCCGATGTTGCTCCGCTCACCCACCTCGGCATCGCCCAGGTACGAGAAGTGCCCCATCTGCACGCCGCGATGCAGGTGCGCGTTCTTCGTCTCGGCGTGGGTGCCGATGTGCACCTGCGCGTCGAGCACGGTCCCCTCGCGCAGCGTGCTGAACGCCCCCACGTCGACACCGTCGCCCAGCACGGCGCCCTCGCTGCGGCACTGCACTAGCGCGCAGCCGTCGCCGGTGCGCGTGTCGATCAGCACACTGTGCGGCCCCACCACGGTGCGCCGCCCCAGCACGGTCGCGCCGCGCAGATGCGTGCCGGGCTCCAGCCGGCTGCCCTCGCCGACCAGCACGCCGGCGTCGATGTAGGTCGTCGCCGGGTCGGCGATCGTGACGCCGGCGTCCATCCAGCCGTCGTTGATCCGCGCGCGCAGCGCGGCCCCCGCGCGCGCCAGGTCGCGCTGCGACTCCACGTTGAGCGGCCCGTCGGGCGCGTCGATCACGACCGCACCGGCATCGCCCGCCGCCGCGGCGCGGGCCACGGCGCCGGTCAGGTAGATCTCGCCGCTCGCCCCGGCCGGCAGCGACGCCAGCGTGCGCCAGAGCCAGGCCGCATCGGCCCGGTAGATGCCCACGTTGACCTCGGTGATGGCACGGGTCGCGGCGTCGGCATCCGCGTCCTCCACGACGGCCTGCAGCCGCCCGCCGGCGCGGCGCACGCGCCCCAGGCCGCTGGGGTTGGGGACGTGGGCGGCCGCCAGCGTCAGACACGACGGCGCCGCCGCGAGCACGGCGCACACATCCTGGGGGCGCAGCAGCGGCAGATCGCCGTTGACCACGAGCACCGCGCCGCTCGGAGCCAGCGCCCGTGCCTGCAGGGCCGCGTGCCCGGTGCCCAGCGGCGCCGGCTGCCGGACGAACAGCACGTCGAGGCCGGCCGGCGCGGCGGCCCCGATGGCCGCCTCCACCTGCTCGGCGCCGTGCCCGGTCACAACCACGGCCCGCCGCACGCCGCCGTCGCACAGGGCGTGCAGCACGTGCAGGAGCACCGGCCGCCCCGCCAGCGCCTGCAGTCCCTTGGGGACGGCGGAGCGCATGCGCGTGCCGCGCCCGGCCGCCAACACCACGGCCGTCACGCCCCGCGGAGGGTCGCCGGGATCGACGCCGGGCTCTCCGGGGCCCGGACTCGGAGGTTTGTCGGATTCCGCGGGGTCGGTCGTGCCCACGTGTTTCCCTCGGCGGCGGGGCGATCGATGCCCCACGCCCGCGGCCTGCCTTGGACCGCCCCGTTCGCCCCCGGAACGTACGAAGCGGCCCGCCACGCTGTCAACCGCTGCCCGCACCGCGATCGTCCCGCGGACGCGCCTGCCCGACATGGCAGTGGCGGGGCGACAGAGCCGGCGCGCCGCCGTTCGTATACTTTCGACAGCGCCGGCCCAGCGCGCCGGTGCCCAGCCCCGCCGACGGAGAACCCCCGCATGGAAGCCGACCGCATCCGACGCACCTTTCGCGACTTCTTCCAGGAGCGCGGCCATCAGCCCGTCGCCAGCGCCCCGCTGGTCGCGCCGGGCGATCCCACCCTGCTCTTCACCAGCGCCGGCATGGTCCCCTTCAAGCCGTACTTCCTGGGACAGGCGACTCCGCCGCGCCCCCGGCTCACATCGACCCAGAAGTGCTTCCGCACGACCGACATCGACGAGGTCGGCGACGAGTCGCATCTCACGTTCTTCGAGATGATGGGCAACTTCTCGCTGGGGGACTACTTCAAGGCCGAGGCCCAGGCCTGGGCCTGGGAGCTCGTCACGCAGGTGGTGGGCGTGCCAGCGGACCGGCTGGTCACGACCGTCTTCCTCGACGACGACGTCGCGCACGAGAACTGGCGCAAGATCGGCGTGCCCCCGGATCGCATCTACCGCTACGGCGAGGATCAGGGCAACTACTGGTTCTCCGGCCTCAACGGCCCCTGCGGCCCCTGCTCCGAGATCCACTACGACCTGCGGCCCGACGGATCGCACCCCGGGCCCGCCGCCGACGAGGACCGCTACCTGGAGATCTGGAACCTCGTCTTCATGCAGTTCCTGCAGGGCGCCGACGGATCGCGTACGCCCCTGCCGCGCCAGAACATCGACACCGGCGCCGGCCTGGAACGCTGGGCGATGATGCTGCAGGACACGCCCACGCTCTACGAGACCGATGTCTTCGCCCCACTCCTGGCCTACGTCGCGGAGCGCTGCGCGCGCGACTACGCGACCGCCCCCGCCGCGGAGCAGTCGGCGCTGCGCGTCGTCGTGGAGCACGGACGCTCGATGACCTTCCTCGTCTCCGACGGCGTTCTGCCCAGCAACGAGGGGCGCGGCTACGTGCTGCGCCGCCTGATCCGGCGGGCGCTCTACATGGCCCACACGCTGGGCATCCAGGAGCCGCTGCTCGTCGACGTCGCCGCGCAGGTCCGCGGCCACATGGGCGACGCCTACCCCGAGGTCCGCGATCAGGCCGCGCTCGTCGACAACGTGCTCGGCGCAGGAGGAGCAGCGCTTCCGCCGCACGCTGGAGACGGGCCACACCCTGTTGGAGGAGCAGACGATCCCGCTCAAGCGCACTTTCGCGGCGGCCTCGGCGCCGTTCCACAAGCGCGCGCTGGCCACCGACGCACACCTCGCCGACATCGCGACAGAGTGGCGCGACGCGCTTGCCGGCGAGCTGCGCCGCTTCCCGGACCTGCGCAACCGCCCGCTCGCCGAGGTCTCGGGCAAGGTGGTCCTGGAGCCCGTCGAGCAACTCGGGAGCCGGGCCGCGGCCCTCACCGGTGACGAGGTCGGGGCGCTGCTCGACGGCAGCAGGCGGCCACGAGCGCCGTCGCCGGCGCCGAGGCCTTCGTCCTCTACGACACCTACGGCTTCCCCTGGAGCTCACGCGCGAGGTCGCGAAGGGGGCCGGGCTGGGGCTCGATGAAGCGGGCTTCGAGGACGCCATGGCGCAGCAGCGGTCGCGCGCCCAAGCCGCCTCCGACTTCCAGAGCGACGCCGCCGAGCACCTCTTCGCCGGCATCGAGGGCCGCACCGACTTCCTGGGCTACGACTCCGTCGACGCCGAGGGGCGCGTCATCGCGCTGATCGTGGACGGCGAGCGGCGGCAGCGCGTCGGCGCGGGGCCGGCCGACACGCCGTCCGACATCGAAGTCGTGCTGGACCGAACGCCGTTCTACGCCGAGGGCGGCGGTCAGCAGGGCGACGCCGGCCGCCTCGTGGGGCCCGAGGGCGAGATCGTCGTGCGGGACACGCAGGCCCGCGGGGATCTGCAGACCCACATCGGCGTCGTCGCCGCCGGGACGATCGCCGTCGGCGACCCTATCCACGCCAGCGTCGACCTCGACCGCCGCCACGGCCTGATGCGCAACCACACGGCCACCCATCTTCTCCACGCCGCCCTGCGCGGCGTCCTGGGCGACCACGTGCGCCAGGCGGGGTCGCTCGTCGCAGCCGATCGCTTGCGCTTCGACTACACCCAGCCCGGCCCGCCCGCCCCGGACGACCTCGCCGCCGTGCAGGAGATCGTCAACGCCCGCATCCGCGACGACATCGCCGTGGGCACGAACGAGATGCCCTACGCGCAGGCCCTGGAGTCGGGCGCGGTGGCCATCTTCGGCGAGAAGTACGCCAGCGATGTCCGCGTCGTCGAGATCTGCGACCCCGCCCCCCACGTGCATGACTGCTTCAGCAAGGAGCTCTGCGGCGGCGTGCACGTACCCGCCACCGGCTTCATCGGCGCCTTCCAGATCGTCAGCGACGCCAGCATCGGCGCCGGCCTGCGCCGCATCGAGGCGCTCACCGGCGCGGCTGCCGGCACCTGGCAGCGCGAGCGGCTGCAGGCGCTGCAGCGCGCCGCCCAACTCCTCAAGACGCCGCCGGAAGCAGTGCCGGCGCGCATTGAGGCGCTGCAAGATGAACTCGCCGACGCCCGCCGCCGCCTGGCCGAGGTCGAGCGCCGGGCCGGCGCCGCCTCGGCCGGCGACCTGGCCGCGAACACGGTCGAGGTCGCCGGCGTGCCGCTGGCCACCGGACACATCGCCGTCGAGTCGGCCGACGCGCTGCGCCGCGCCGGCGACGCGCTGCGTACGCGCATGGGCAGCGGCGTCATCGTGCTGGCCACGGTGGCCGGCGGCCGGCCCCAGTTCCTCGCCATGGTCACGCCCGACCTCGTCGACCGGGGGCTGCACGCGGGCGCGTTGATCAAGCAGGTCGCCCGGGTCGCCGGCGGCGGCGGCGGCGGCCGGCCCGAGATGGCGCAGGCGGGCGGCAAAGACGCGGGCAAGGTCGATGCCGCGCTGGCGGCCGTGCCCGGCATCCTGGAGGGTCTCGTCGGGCAGGCGTCGTCCTAGCGAGGCGCGGCCGGCGGCGGCGCGGGCGCGGCCCCCCTTCGATACGCTCCGCGATATGCTGGCCGCAGGCGTGGCGGCGCCCGCGATCGGGGACCCGAAGGGCAAGAGCGCCGTCCTCATGGAGATGCACCACCGCCGCCCAGCCCGCCCCCGCCCCGCGACGGATCGCCCCACGCATGCCTGAGCCCGCGATGCCGCCCGGCCGCGTGATCGCGCTCGACCCCGGCGAGCGCTGGATCGGCGTCGCCGTCTCCGACGACGCCCGCCGCCTGGCGCTGCCCAGCACGACGATCGACCGCCGTGCGCTCGCCAGCGACACGCCCGCCGCGATCGCCGCGCACATCCGCGACGCGATCGCGCCCGACACGCCCGGCGCGCCCGTCTTGCTCGTCGTCGGCGTGCCCTACGACCCCGCCGGCGCGGAGGACGCCCAGGCGGCCGACTTCCGGGCGTTGGGCGCGGGCGTCGCCGGCGCGCTCGGCCTGCCCCTGGCCGTCCAGGGGGAGCGCTACTCGAACGACGCCGCCCCACCCAGTCCCGCGGCCCCGGCGGAGCGGCGCCGCGGCGGGCGCCGGCCCGGCGCGGTGAGCCCGAGCGCCGCGCGCGCGAGCGCCGCAGCCGTCACGCCGCCGCCGCCGCGACGATCCTGCAGCGCTGGCTCGACGCGCAGCAGGCGCGCACGTCGGCCGGAGGCGACGCATGAGGTCCAGCGCGCCTGGCTGATCAGCGGAGCCCTCGTGGCGGGCCTGGGCGCGGTCGCCGTGCTGATCTCGCTCGGCAGCCCCGGCGCCGTCCTCGACGACCTGTCCGCGCCGCCCGTCACGGCCCCCGCGCGCAGCGGCGAGACGATCGTCGTCGAGATTCCGAGCGGCGTCACCGCCGAACAGATCGCCGATGAACTCGTCCGGCGCGGCGTGATCGCGTCCTCGCGCCAGTTCCAAACCCTGGTCGGCCTGCTCGGCTACGAGGACCGCCTGGTCGTGGGCACGTACGATTTCGAGCCCGGCATGCTGACGATCGACGTCATCGAGCGCATCCGCAACGGCGTCACCTCAGAGATCGTCGTGACGATCCCGGAGGGGTGGCAGGCGGCGGAGATCTTCGACCGCATCGCCGAGCAGAGCCCGCTCAGTGCGGCCGGCCTCGCCGCTGCCGCCGCCGAGAGCGGCGTCGCCGTGGGGACGCTCGCCGCCGCGCGCCCGCCCTTGGCCTCCCTCGAGGGCTACCTCTTCCCCAGCACCTACGTGATCTCCCGCGTCGCGACCAGCGCCGACGTCGTCCGGCAAATGCTGGAGCGCTTCGACGAGCGCATCACCGCCGAACTGCGCGATGAGATCGCCGCCAGCGGGCGCTCCCTGCACCTGCTGCTAACCATCGCCTCGATCGTGGAGCGGGAGGCCGTGCTGCCCGACGAGCGCCCGGTGATCGCCTCCGTGTTCTGGAACCGCATCGACACCGGGCTGCCGCTGCAGGCCGACCCCACGGGTCCAGTACGCGCTGGCCCAGGACCCGGCCAGCGTCGCGCTCTACGGCCACTGGAAATCCCCGCTCACGACGGACGATCTGACAGTGCCCTCGCCGTGGAACACGTATGCTACGGATCGTGTCCCGCCAACGCCGATCGCCTCGCCCGGCCTCGATTCGATCCTCGCCGCCCTGCGCCCGGCGGACACCCCGTTCTTCTACTTCGTCGCCCGAGGCGACGGCGGCCACCTGTTCGCGGAGACATTCGAGGAGCACCGCGATAACGTGGACCGGGTACGCAGCCAGTAGTGCGATCACCGCGATCCGCGCGGCCCGACCGGGAGCGAATCGGCCCGCCGGCCTTGAAGCAACCGACGCATGAAGCCAGGGGACAGCCGCCGATGAGCGTACGCGTGGGCCTGATTGGACATCCGCTGGGGCACAGCATCTCGCCCCGCTTTCAGCAGGCGGCGTTCGACGCCGTCGGCCTCGACGCCCAGTACGAAGCCTGGGACCTGCCGCCCGAGGAGCTCGAAGCGTTCATTGCCGGCCTGAAGGCGCCCGACACCCTCGGCGCGAACGTCACGATCCCCTACAAGGAAGCCGCCTTGCGCTACGTGGACCGCCTGCACGAGACCGCGCGCTTCGTCGGCGCGATCAACACCATCGTCAACGAGGGCGGCCACCTGGCGGGCTTCAACACCGATGTCGCCGGCTTCCAGGCCGCCCTCAAGGACGCGGGCTTCGACGCCCGCGGCGCGAACGTGGTCGTCTGGGGCGCCGGGGGCGCCGCCCGCGCCGTGGTCTGGGCGCTGGTCTGGCGCAAGGCCACCTCCATCACGATCGCCAATCGCACGGCGGTGCGGGCCGCCCGCCTGCGCCACGACGTCGCCTCCGCGCTCACCGGCGCCAACGCCGAGGGCGTGCGCCTGCGCGCCGCAGCCGGCGACGGTCCCCCGGCCATGGGCGCGCTCCGCGTCTGCGACCTCGTCGTGCAGTGCACGCCGGTGGGCATGCAGGGGTCGGAGCACGCCGCCGAGACCCCCTTCCCCATCGACGCGCTCAACCCCAGCGCGATGGTGGTGGACCTGGTCGCCAACCCGAACGAGACCCCCCTCATGCGCGAGGCCAGGGCGGCCGGGCACCGCGTCCTCGGCGGACTGCCCATGCTCGTGCACCAGGGCGCCGCCTCGTTCGAACTCTGGACTCGCCGCGCCCCGCCCATGGCGGCGATGCTGGCCGCCGCCCGCCGCGCCATGGCGGAGGCTTCGTGAGCCGCACGCCCGGAGGCCGGCGCGATGAATGCCCCGGCCGGAGGCCGATCTGATGAATGAAGGCGTCGCGATCACCTTCGCGGTGATCTTCGTGATCGTCGGCCTGATCGGCCTCGTCCTCTTCAAGGAGATGCGCACGCACAGCTACTGGCGGGAGTTGGTCGCGGCCAACGACATCGACGCGATCCGCGGCCTGCTCGAGGCGGAGATCGACCACTGGCATCAAATGCGCCCGCCCAAGGGCGTCAGCGCGGCCGTCTGGGCGGGCGTGCAGGGCATGGAGTTGCTCGCCGCCGACGCGGCGCACGTGCAGATCACGACGAGCGCCGAGCCGGAGATGCGCGTCATCGGCGGCCGCAGCCAGCAGGTCGCCACCGCCCTCGACATCGCCCTGGCGACCGCCGTCCGCATCACCGAGATGGTCTTCTACGACGTCGCCGACTACCTGCCCCAGATCGTCCGCGTGGACGTGTACACGACCTTCCGCGACGCCGACGCCGCGACGCCGCAGGCCATCCTCAGCATGAGCGCCGACCGCGCCGACGCCATCGGCCTCGACTGGGACGCCGAAGCCCGCGAGATCGCGCTGGCCTTCAACGCCCGCTACGACCTGGGCCCCAGCGGCGAGCCCCGCCCCATCGAACTGCCGCCCATGGCCCCCGCCCTGGCCGAGTCCCTGGCGCAGGCGGAGGCGGTGGCGGAGGCCCCCGCCCCCGATCCATAGCGCGCTTGGCGTTCTCCGGCGGATCGCAGTTTCCCCCTGCGCTACCGTCATTCCATGGGATCACTGCGCTGGTTCACCGCCGGGGAGTCGCACGGGCCGGGCCTCACGGTCATCGTCGAGGGCCTGCCCGCCGGCGTGCCCCTCACCGAGACCGACATCCGGGCCCAGCTCGCCCGGCGACAGCGGGGCTACGGCCGCGGCGGCCGCATGAAGATCGAGACCGACTACGCCCACATCCGCGGCGGCGTGCGGCTGGGCCGCACGCTGGGCAGCCCCGTCGCGCTGTGGATCGAGAACCGCGATCACGCCACGGGCAGCGGCCCCGACAAGCGCCCCTGGACCGAGACGATGGCCGTCGACGCGCCGCCCGCGGGCAGCGCCGAACCCACGCGCGTGACCCGCGTCCGCCCCGGCCACGCCGACCTCGCGGCCTCGCTCAAGTACGGCTACGACGATGTGCGCAACTCGCTGGAGCGCGCCAGCGCCCGCGAGAGCGCCGCCCGCGTCGCCGCCGGCGCCGTCGCGCGCAGCCTGGCGGAACAGGTGGGCGCGCGCTTCTACAGCCACGTCGTGCGCATCGCCGACGTGGCCGCGGACGAGACCGACTTCGCAGCCATCGACTGGGAGGCGCTGGAGGCGTCGCCGGTGCGCTGCGCCGACCCCGACGCGGCCGCGCGCATGGTCGCCGCGATCGACGCCGCCAAGCGCGACGGCGACACCGTCGGCGGCGTCGTGGAGGCGCGCGTCACGGGCGTGCCCTTCGGCTTGGGCTCGCATGTGCACTGGGAGCGCAAGCTCAGCAGCCGCATCGCGCAGGCGCTGCTGAGCATGAACGCCTTCAAGGGCGTCGAGATCGGCGACGGCTTCCGCGGCGCCGCGCGGCGCGGTGCGCAGATGCACGACGTCGTCCTGCCGCAGGACGCGTGGCCGCGCGGCGAGACCGGCACGCGCCCCTGGCGCCGCGCCAGCAACCACGCCGGCGGCATCGAGGGCGGCACGAGCAACGGCGAGGACATCGTCGTGCGCGTCGCCGTCAAGCCGATCGCGACGCTGGCGCACCCCCTGCCCTCGGCCGACCTCGCCAGCGGCGAGCGCGTCGAGGCCCACTACGAGCGCTCCGATGTCTGCGTCGTGCCCGCGGCGGGCGTCATCGTCGAGGCGCTGCTGGCGCTTGTCCTGGCCGACGCCCTGCTGGAGAAGCACGGCGGCGACAGCCTGCCGGAGTTGCAGCGCAACCTGGCCGCCTTCGAGGCGCGCATCGGCCCGCTCGATCAGCGTCCGGTGGACGGGTAGCGGCCATGTCCCCGGCCCAACCCACGCGCATCGTGCTGATCGGGTTCAGCGCCACCGGCAAGTCGGCCGTCGCGCGCGCCCTCGCCACGCGGCTGGGCTGGACGGCGCTCGACACCGACGACCTCATCGAGCAACGCGCCGGCCGCAGCGTGCCCGACATCTTCGCCCAGGACGGCGAGGCCGCCTTCCGCGCCCTCGAGCGCGACGCCGCCCGGCAGGCCGCGGCGCAGCCCGAGGCGGTCATCGCGACCGGGGGCGGGCTCTGGCTCGACGCCGCGAACCGCGACGTGCTCTGCGACGGCGGCTTCGTCGTCGCGCTGGAGGCCCGGCCGGCCACGATCGTCGCCCGCCACGCCCCCGCCGAATCGGCCCGCCCCGACGCCCGGCCGCTGCTCGCCGGCGGGGACCGCCTCGACACCGTGCGCCGGCTCAAGGCCGCCCGCCAATCGCACTACGCCCTGGCCGACGCGACCGCGCACACCGACACGGCCTCGGTCGAGCAGGTCGTCGACCAGATCGTCGCCGCGTTCCGGCGCGACGGGCCCGCCGCCGTCGCCTCCGCGGAGCGGCGGCGCGAGCTCGTCGCGGGCCCGGCCGCCGCCGAGCCGGACGCCGTCCCATCCGAGGGCCCGCCCGCCGCCGCGCACGACGCCCCGGCCGCCGTCGTGCGGACCCGCCCCGCCGCCGCCGACTATCCGATCTACTGCGACTGGGGCCTGCTGGAGCGGCTGCCGCAGATCCTGGATCGGGTCACGCCAGCGGCCGGACGCGTCTTCCTCGTGAGCGACGCCGCAGTGCAGCCGCTCTACGGCGAGGCCCTCGCGTCGGCGCTGACGGCGTCCGGCCGCCGCTGCGAATCCACGACCGTGCCCGGCGGCGAGACGAGCAAGAACCTGCGGCAGCTGGAATCCCTCTTCGATTGGCTGGCCGGGGCCCGCGCCGAGCGCGGCGACGTCGTGCTGGCACTGGGCGGCGGCGTCGTCACGGACCTCGCGGGCGCGGCCGCCGCGACCTACCTGCGCGGCATGCCGCTCGTGCACGCCCCCACCACGCTGCTCGGCATGGTCGACGCCGCCATCGGCGGCAAGGTCGCGGTCGATCTGCCGGCCGGCAAGAACCTCGTGGGCGCGTTCTACCAGCCGCGCGCGGTCGTGGCCGACATCGCCACGCTCTCGAGCCTGCCCCCGCGCGAGCTGCGGGCGGGCTTCGCGGAGGTGATCAAGCACGCCTTCATCCGCGACCCCGCCATGCTCGACGAGTTGGAGCGCGACGCCGGCGCCCTGCTCTCGCTCAGCGACCCGGCCCCGGACGCGCGCGACCGCGCCGTCTCGCTCATCGCCCGCAACATGGCGATCAAGGCCGCCGTGGTCTCCGCCGACGAACGCGAGTCGGACCTGCGCATGACGCTCAACTACGGCCACACCATCGGCCACGCGATCGAGGCGGTCACGTCCTACGGCGCGTACCTGCACGGCGAGGCGGTCGCCATCGGGCTGGTGGGGGCGGCGCGCATCGGCCACGGCATCGGCCTGATCGACGCCGCGACCGTCGAGCGGCACGAGCGCATCCTTTGGCGCTTCGGATTGCCCACCCATGCCGCGCCCAGCCCGGGCCTCACGACAGCGGCCGTGCTGGGAGCCATGCGAAGCGACAAGAAGGTCGCCGGCGGGCGGCAGCGCTGGGTGCTCCTGGAGTCGATCGGCGCGCCCGTCGTCCGCGACGACGTGCCGCCGGACCTCGCCGAGGACGTGGTGCATGGCCTGGTTGCGGCGCCTGCGACGTAAGCGGGGCCACGCTCCCGGCGCCGGCGACCTGGGCCCGGCCGCCGACGAGCGGCTGACCGCGCTCGTGCACGGCTTCGTGCAGGGCGTTGGCTATCGCGACTTCTGCAGCCGCACGGCCTACCGCCTGGACCCGGTCCGGCTGAGCGGCTTCGCGCGCAACCTGCCCGGCGGTACGACGGTCGAGGTCGTGGCGGAGGGGCCGCGCCCGCTGCTGGAGGCCCTGCTCGACGCGCTCTACGACGGGCCGGGCATGGCCCGCGTGTTCGACATCGAGGTCTCCTGGAGCGCCGCCAGCCACGAATTCGACCGCTTCACGGCCCGCTACTAGCGCTTCCCCCGCGACATAGCGATCGCTCCCGCGGCGGCGGTCGTGAGTAGCATGGAGGTACGTCCCCCCCACCCCGACCGGCCGTCGCGACCGCCGCAGCGGCCCCCACGAACGAAGCGAGCCCCATGGAATACTCGATCGAGCACGGTCCCTCCTACGCCCTCGGCGTCATCCAACTCGCCCCCGGCGAGCGCATTCAGGCCGAGGCCGGCGCGATGGTCAGCATGTCCGACACCATCGAGATGAAGTCCGAGGTGCGCGGCGGCCTGATGAAGGGCCTCAAGCGCTCCGTCCTGGGCGGCGAGAGCTTCTTCATCAACAACTTCCAGGCCTCCGGCGAGGGCGGCGAGGTCACCGTCGCGCCGGCGCTGCCGGGCGACATCGTGGCCCTGGAGGTCGGCGGGCCGACGCTGTTCATCCAGTCCGGCTCCTTCCTGGCCGCCACCGACGGCGTCGACGTCGACACCAAGTGGGGCGGTGGCAAGACCTTCTTCTCCCGCGAGGGGCTGTTCATGCTCAAGGCCACCGGCGCCGGCACGATCTTCCTCTCCAGCTACGGCGCGATCCGCCTGATCGAACTCGGCCCGGGGCAGCGCTACACCGTCGACACGGGGCACATGGTCGCGTTCGACGAGAGCGTGCAGTACAACGTCGGCAAGTCCGGCAGCTGGCGCACGACGCTGACCAGCGGCGAGGGCCTGGTCGCCAAGCTGGAGGGACCGGGGCGCTTCTACATGCAGACCCGCGCCCCCGACGCCTTCATCGACTGGCTGGCCCCCAAGCTGCCCGGTAAGCGCGAGTAGCCGGCCGGCCCCGGTCTCGCTCCCGCCCGGCGCGATACGCTGACCGCCATGGCCATCCCCCGCGACCAGGCCGAAGCCGCGGCCCTGCTGGGCGTCCCCGCCGACGCGGAGGCCGAGGTGATCGCCGACCGCTACCGCAGCCTGGCGCGCATCTTCCATCCAGACCGCAACCCCGACACGCCCGACGCCGACGCCCGCATGCAGGAGCTCAACATCGCCCGTGATCTGCTGCTGCAGTTGCGGGCGGAGTCCGCCGTCGTGACCGTGCCGCCGGAGCCCGAGCCCCCCCACTCCCGCCGTCGGCACGCGCGGCTGGCCGCTGTCATGCACGAGATGCCCTACGGCGTCTACTTCATCGGCACCCAGCGCGAGGGCGATCCCTCGGGCATGATCGCCGACTGGGTGCTGCAGATCTCCTTCAAGCCCCGCTTGATCCTGATCGCCTTCGAACGCGACTCCTACAGCCTCGGCAGCATCCAGGCGAACCGGGCGCTCAGCGTGGCCCTGCTGGCCGAGGACTGCTTCGACGTCGCCGGGCGCTTCCTGCAGCCCCGCGACCCCGCCAAGATCCGCGGGCGCTCGCGGGGCCAGCAACTGCGCGACAAGCTGGCCGGCGTCGAGTACTGGACGACCGAGCGCGACTGCCCCGTCCTCAGCGACGCCCTCACCTGGCTGGACTGCGAGGCACAGCAGTTCATCCCGGCCGGCGACCACATCCTCGTCGTCGCCGCGGTCCTCGACGGCGACCGTCAGCGCGAGGGCGAGCCCCTGACCTCGCTCAACACGGGCTGGAACTACAGCGGCTGACGGCCTGCGCGGCCGATCAGTCGGGCGCGTGCTCCCAGTCGACCATCAGCACCTCGACCTCCTCCCCCACCGCCACCCGATCGCGCTCCGCCGGGCAAACCGCGTAGCCGTTCGCGTAGGCCATCGACGTCAGCACGCCCGACCCCTGCGGCCCCGTCAGGCGCGCGTGCCAGCGACCGTCGGCCGCCCGCTGCACGATCGCCCGCGCGTAGACCCGGCGCGCGTCCGTGTTGATGATCGCCTCGTCGGCCAGCGCCGTGATCACGGGCCGCTCCTGCACCTGCCGCCCCTGCATCTTGAGCAGCGCCGGTCGCCCGAACAGCTCGAACGCCAGCAGCGACGACACCGGGTTGCCGGGCAGGCCGATGTGCGGCACGCGCCGTCCGTCGGCGGCGCGGAAGCGGCCGAAGGCCAGCGGCTTGCCGGGCTTCATCCGCACCGTCCAGAAGCGCACCTCGCCCTCCCGCGCCAGCACCTCCTTGACGACGTCGAAGTCCCCGCGCGACACCCCCGCCGAGGTCACCACCATGTCGGCCGCCGCCACCGCCTCGGCGATCTTCGCGGTCAGGGCCGGCACCGTGTCCTGCGCGATGCCCGACAGCACCGGCACGCCCCCGTACTCCTCGACCAAGGCCGCCAAGCCATAGGCGTTGCTGTCGTAGATCTTGCCGGGCGCCGGGGGCGCCCCCTCCCGCGACGCGCCCGGCGTCAGCAGTTCGTCGCCCGTAGAGAGGATCGCGACGCGGGGCCGCCGCACGACCGACACCGCCCCGATGCCCATCGAGGCCAGCACCGCGATCTCGGCGCCCCGCAGCACCAACCCCCGCGTCAGGATCAGCGCCCCCCGGCGCACGTCCTCGCCGCGGCGGCGGATGTTGGCACCGGGCCGGGCCGCCTTCAGCACGCGCACGCGGTGCTGCCCCGTCGCCGCCGACTGCCCCGGCGCGCGCAAGCCCGTCTCGTCGGTCTCCTCGAAGGGCACGATCGCGTCCGCGCCGTCGGGCATGGGGGCGCCCGTCATGATGCGCACGGCCTCGCCCGGCCCCACGACGCCCTCGTACAGATAGCCCGCCGCCAGTTCGCCGATCACCCGCAGCTCGGCCGACCCGCCCCCATCGACGTCCGCTCCGGCCGGCGCCGTGTCGGCCGCCTGCACCGCGTAGCCGTCCATGGCCGTGTTGTCGCGCGGCGGGATGTCGAACGGCGCGACGACGTCCTCCGCCAGCACCTGGCCGGTGGCCTCGCGGATCGGACGCGTCTCGGCCGGCATCTCCTCGACGAGGCCGAGGATGCGCGCCAGCGCCTCCTCGACGGGCAGCATGTCCGCGGGCGGCTCGGTCTGCCGGGGCATCGGCCCGCCTTTCTCCGCGTGCGCGGCGACTGTGCAGGCTCAGCGTCTAGTCGAGCAGCAGCGTCAGGCAGGTCGTCGTGCGCTTCACGCCCGTGATCGTCTGGATCGCTTCGGTGATGCAGCTGCCGAGCTTGTTCAGATCCTCGGCCTCGATCTGCGCGACGACGTCGAACGGGCCGGTCACGGTGTCCACCTGCGTCACCTGCGCGGCCCGGTGGTGGATCACCTTGAGGCGGTCCGCGACGGCTTTCGCGGTTCCCACTTCGGTCTCGATCAGGACGTAACTCTTGACGGCCATCGCAGCGCCCGCTCCTTCGTTCTCGGGTCGATCGGCGCGAGTGTAGCAGCGTCGCCGCCCCTCCTCCGCTCATCGCGATTGCCCTCCGCTGGGGCCGTGAGTACGGTGACCGCGATGCCGCCTCCCGACCTCGCCGCCCTGGAAGCCGACGCCCGTCGCGACTTGGCCGCCGCGCCCGACGCGGCCGCGCTCGACGACTGGCGGACGCGCTACCTGGGCCGCAAGGGGCTGCTGACGGGCATCCTGCGCGGCGTCCGCGAGCTGCCCGCGGCGGACCGGCCGGCGATCGGCCAGGGCGCGAACACGCTCAAGCACCGCCTGGAATCGGCCCTCGATGAGCGCCGCCAGGCGCTGCGCCGCCGCGACGCCGCCGCGCAGGCCGCCGCCTCCGTCGACGTGACGCTGCCCGCGCGGTCGCTGCCGCAGGGCCAGTTGCACCCCGTCACGCTCACCCGCCGCGCCATGGAGGGCGTCTTCCGCGAGATGGGCTTCGACGTCGTCGAGGGCCCGGAGGTCGAGTGGGACACGTACAACTTCGACCGCCTGCGCATCCCGCGCGACCACCCCGCGCGCGACATGTGGGACACGATCTGGATCGACCCGGAGGACCCCGGCGGCGACCCGGCGGGCGGGACGGGGGACCGGACACCGCCGCCCCCGCGGCGGCTGCTGCGCACCCACACCTCGCCCATGCAGATCCGCTACCTGGAAACGCACGGGCCGCCCATCCGCGTGATCGTGCCCGGGGCCTGCTACCGCTACGAAGCGACGGACGCCACGCATGAGTGGATGCTGACCCAGATCGAGGGGCTCGTCATCGACGAGGGCGTCTCGTTCCCCCATCTCAAGGGCACGCTGGAGTCCTTCGTGCATCGCTTCCTCGGTCCCGACCTGGAGACCCGCTTCCGCTGCGACTACTTCCCCTTCGTCGAGCCCGGCGCGGAGCTCGGCATCCGCTGGGCCGACCGCTGGCTCGAGGTGCTGGGGGCGGGCATGGTGCACCCGGAGATCATCGAGGCGGCCGGGCTCGACCCGGAACGCTACACCGGCTTCGCCTTCGGCATGGGCGTCGAGCGCTTCGCGATGCTGCGCTACGGCATCGACGACATCCGCTACTTCTACGCCAACGACCTGCGCTTCCTCGAACAGTTCCGCGGCGAGGCCGGCCGGGGCGCCGCCGCCGGGAGCGCGACGTGAAGGTCCCGCTGCGCTGGCTGGCCGACTACGTCCCCATCACGCTGCCCGTCGAGGAACTGGCGCACCGCCTCTCGATGGCCGGCGCCGAAGTGGAGTCGATCGAGCGCAGCGGCGACTGGGGCGACCTGGTCCGCGTCGGCCTGGTCACCGACGTGCAGCCGCACCCCGCCGCCGACCGCCTCCGCCTCGCCACCGTCGACTACGGCGGCGATGGCCCCCAGACGGTCGTCTGCGGCGCGCCCAACGTCGCGCGCGGGCAAAAGATCGCCTTCGCGCAGGAGGGCGCGTCGCTGCACGACGCGCACTCCGGCAAGACGCGCAAGCTCAAGCGGTCGAAGATCCGCGGCGTGGTCTCCGCCGGCATGGTCTGCTCCGAGTTGGAGCTGGGCCTCTCCGACGATCACGAGGGCATCCTCGTCCTCGACGACGCGGCCGCCGTCGGCACGCCCCTGGCGGCCGTGCTCGGCGAGACGGTGCTCGACATCGCGCCCACGCCGAATCGCCCCGATCACTTCTCGGTGCTCGGCATCGCCCGCGAGGTGGCGGCGCTGACCGGGCAGGCCGTGCGCGAGCCCGAGATCGACTACCCGCAGGAGGGGCCGCCGATCGATCGCGCCACCTCGGTCGAGATCGCCGACCCCGACCTCTGCGGTCGCTACATCGCGACGCTCATCCGCGGCATCGAGGTCCGCCCCTCGCCCGACTGGCTCCAGCAGCGCCTCATCGCGGCCGGGCAGCGGCCGATCAACAACGTCGTCGACGTGACGAACTTCGTCATGCTGGAGATGGGCCAGCCGCTGCACGCGTTCGACTACGACCGCCTGCGCGAGGGCCGCATCGTGGTGCGCCGGCCCCGGCCGGGCGAGCGCATCACGCTGCTCGACGGCAGCGACCAGGAGCTGGGCCCCGATCACCTGCTGATCGCCGACGCCGAGGTGGGGCTGGCCCTGGCCGGTGTGATGGGCGGCGCCGACTCCGAAGTCGCGCCGCACACGACGAACGTCCTGCTCGAGGCGGCCAACTTCTCGGGCGCGAACACGCGGCGTACGGCGTCGGCGCTGAAGCAGCGCACCGAGGCCTCCCTGCGCTTCGAGAAGGGGCTCAACCCGGAGCTGGCCGCGCAGGCCTCGGCGCGGGCGATGCGGCTGCTGCTGGAGACGGGCGGCGGCGCCGCCGACGCCGGCATCGTCGACGCCTACCCCGGCGAGCGGCCGCCGGGCCGGGTGCACCTGAAGTCGCAGCGGCTGGAACGGATCGCCGGCACGGCGCTGCCCACCGAGACCGTGCGCTCGATCCTCAGCGGGCTTGGCTTCCCGACCCGTTGGAAGCCGCCCGGCACGTATGTCGTGGAGGCGCCGCCCTGGCGCACCGACATCGCCCTGGCCGACGACGTCGTGGAGGAGGTCTGCCGCATCCACGGCTACGACAACCTGCCCAGCCTGGGGCTCTCGGGGCCGCTGCCCGAGCCCAGCGCCGACCGCCGCCTGCGGGTGCGCGAGTCGATCCGCGACGCCCTGGTGGCGAGCGGCTGCAGCGAAGTCATCACCTACAGCGCGACCAGCGCCGCGGCGCTCGACAGCGTTCCGGCCGGCCCCCCCGGCGCCGCCACCGGCGCCGACGCCCTGGCGCTGCTCAACCCCATGAGTTCGCAGCACGCGCGGATGCGCACCTCGCTGCGGCCGGGCGTGCTGGCCTGCTACGCAGCCAACGCCCGCGGACGCGCGCGCGCCGCCGGACGCCTGCAACTCTTCGAAGCCGGCAAGGTCTTTCTGCCCCGGCCCGGCGACCTGCCCGGCGAGCGCCACGACGTCGTGCTGGCGATCGGCGGCGTGGATCCCGCCTCGGCCCACGACGCCGAGCCCCGCGCCGCGGACCTCTACGACGCCAAGGCCGTCCTCGACGCGGTCGCGGCAGCGCTGCGCCTGCCCTTCGACTACGCGCCCGCCGACCCGCCCGACGACGCGCTGCTGCCCGGCGTCAGCGCCCGGGTTGGGATCGCCCAGGGGGCCGGGAAGCGGCGTCGCGTGACGCCGGTGGGGGTCGTCGGCCGGCTCGACCCCGCCGTCGCCGAGCGGCTGGGCATCGCGGGCGCCGTGTTCCTCGCCGAGCTCGACCTCGACGCCCTGGCCGCCATCGAGCCCGCGCCGCTGCGCATCGGCACGCTGGCCCGCTACCCCGCGGTCGTCGAGGACCTGGCCATCGTCGTCGACGCCGACCTGCCGGCGGCGCGAGTCCACGCCATCCTGGCGCGCAACACCCTCGTCGAGCGCGCCGACCTGTTCGACGTCTACCAGGGCCCGCAGGTCCCGGAGGGCAAGAAGTCGCTCGCCTACGCGGTCACCTACCGCTCGGCCGAGCGCACCCTGACCGATGCCGAGATCGCCCGCGTGCGGCGGGGCATCGTCGGGCAGTTGCAACGCGAGTTGTTGGCCAGCATCCGCGAAGCCGGATAGCCTGCGCGCCACCACCGGCATCCGGCCGCGCGCGTCCCGGAGCGATCACGCAAGGAGCCCCCGACATGAAGGTTGGCGTTCACCTCAACTTCCAGAACTACCACGACTGGGACCGCTTCGAGCGCAAGGCCAGCGACGAGCCCCAGGAGGTCACGGACGCCCAGATCTACGAGGAGGATCTGCACCTGGGCAGCCTCGTCGAGCCGCTGGGCTACGACTCCCTCTGGGCGATCGACCATCACTTCTCGCCCTACATCATGACCGGCGGCGCGGTGCAGAATCTGACCTACTTCGCCGGCATGACCGAGCGCATCGACTTCGGCACGATGGTCGTCGTGCTGCCCTGGTACGACCCGATCGCGATCTGCGAGCAGATCTCGGTGCTCGACAACATGCTGCAGGGCCGCAAGCTGACGATCGGCCTCGGCCGCGGCGCCGGCCAGCGCGAGTTCGACGGCTTCCGCATCCCCATGGGCGAGTCGCGGGGCCGCTTTCTGGAGTCGCTGGAGATCCTGCGCAAGGCCTGGACGAGCGAGTTCTTCGCCCACGAGGGCGAGTTCTTCACCATCGCCGAGACGACGATCCGGCCGCGGCCGCGCACGCCGGACCTGCTCGACCACCTGAAGGTCGCCTGGATCAGCCCCGGCACCTTGCGCATCGCCGCCGACGCCGGCCTGGGCATGCTGTTCACCAACCAGAAGAAGTGGGAGGAGTACCGGGCCGACATGCGCGAGTTCAACACCGTCCGCGCCGAGCACGGCTGGGGGCCCAAACAGCCCACCGTGGTCGTCAACGTGGTCTGCACGCAGGACCGCGACGAGGGCTGGGAGCGCATGGTGCGCCACGTGACCGAGGCCCAGGAGAGCGTGGAGCGGCACTACCACTTCTCGGACAGCGCCCACTTCAAGCAGGCCGGGGGCTACGAGTTCTACGAGCAGTTCGAGAATACGCTCAAGAAAAAGAGCCGCGAGGAGATCGGCGAGTTCAACGCCCGCCCGCAGGTGTTCGGCAGCCCCGCGGAGTGCCTCGACAAGCTCCGCTACATCCAGCGCATGACCAGCGCCGAGGAACTGGTGCTCAACTTCCGCTTCGGCGGCATGCCCATCGGCCAGGCCGAGGAGAGCCTGCGCCGCTTCGCGGAGACGGTACTGGGCGACGTGCAGGCGATCGAGCCTGAGCTCCACGAGTACAGCGCAGAGGACGAGGAAGCGGTTGGGGCGGGCGGCAAGGAGTCCTACCGGCTGCCCGGCGCGTAGCCTGTCCCCCCGCTGCGGGCGGCCGGCCGCTTAGGGGCGGCGGCTGCCGAGCGGCTGCATCATGCAGACGTCCGTATCGATCACGAGGCTCCTGCGCTCGGCGATGGCGGGGCCCGCGGCCTCCCAGAGCGGCGCGAGTTCCGCGGCGCCGGGCCTCGGCCCCACGCTCCGGGTCGCCTCCCAATGCGCGAGGTCGTCGTAGCGCGTGATCATGTAGACGCGCGTGTGCGGCCCGACGATCGAGGTCCACTGTCCCAGCGGACGATGGCCCTGGCCGGCTTCCACCCAGGGCCAGAAGAGATCCTCCGAGAGCTCCACGAAGCGGGCCAGGTGCTCGGGCGCGATGTTGAAGGTGCGCATCGTGTAGATGCCGGGATCGGCCTCCGGGGCCGGCCCAGCCGGGCTGCGCCGCGTGATCGGCCGTAGTGCGATCACTTCACCCGGCTGGGGAGCCGGGCGCTGCGCGCGGATGCGCTCCGTCGCGGCCTGCCAGTGCGCCAGGCTGTCGTATCGGGTCAGCGCCAGCACGCAGGCCGGCCGACCCATGATGGCCGCCCAGACGCCGATCGGCGGAACGTCGCCCTGACTCGCCCACCCCTCCGCCTCCCGCGCCCGCACGAACGCCTCGGCCTCCGCAAGGCCGACGTCGAAGCGGCTGAGCGTGTGGATCGGCATGGCGCTCCCGCCCCCCTGTGTCAGAAGTCGGGCGCCAGCGACTTCGCCCACTCGTAGGTGCGATCGCGGGTCTCACGATCGTGCCCCTCACAGGTGACGATCAATTCCGTGACCCCGATCTCCTTCAGCCACCGCAGCTCTCGCTCCAGCATCGGCTCATCGCCGATCAGCGAGACGCCGGCCGGGCCCTCGGCCCCGGAGCCGCGAATCACCCGCTGGTACGACGGCAGGTCGCCGTAGAACCGGTAGGCGCGGGCGATCCGCTCCGTCGTCGCATCGGCATCGTCCGTCAGCGCGATCGGCAGCCCCACCACGACCCGTGGGTCGGGCCGCCCCGCCTGCGACGCCGCCTGCCCGATCGTGGGCACGACGACCTCCTCCAGGTAGCGCGCCCCCGCCAGCCAAGTCACGGTGCCGTCCGCCAGGCGGCCCGTCAGGCGCAGCATCTGCGGCCCCAGCGCCGCAACCAGGACCGGGGGCGGCTGCGCGTCGCCCACCCGCAGTTGCGCGCCCCGCACGCGGAAGACCTCGCCGTCGAAGTCGACCCGCTCCCCGGTCAGCAGGCGGCCCAGCACCGTCAGGTACTCGCGCATGTGCCGCACCGGCTTCGAGAAGTCCGCGCCGAACTGGTTTTCGATGACCACCTGATGGCTCAGGCCCACGCCCAGCAAGAAGCGCCCGCCGGTGGCGGCCTGGGCGCTCAGCGCCTGCTGGGCCATCGTGATCGGGTGGCGCGAGTACGTCGGCACGACGTCGACGCCCAGCGTCACGCGCTGCGTCACCGCGCCCGCGGCCACGATGACCGACATCGTGTCGTGCTCGAAGATGTTGGGCAGCCAGGCCGAGGCGAAGCCGTCGGCGTCGAGCCGGCGGAAGCCTTCCACCTTGTCGGCGAATGTCCGGCCCAGCCGTGAACTGCCGATGCGCATGCGGCCCCCTTCGATGCGCCCCGCGATGCCCGGCGCGATGCGGGGCCGCTCAGGCCGGCAGGGCCGCCTTGGCCCGATCGACGACCGCCTCGAAGCCCGGCGGGTCCTGCACCGCGAGGTCGGCCAGGACCTTGCGGTCGATCTGCACGCCGGCCAGGCGCAGGCCGTGGACGAGCTGGCTGTAGCTGAGCCCGCGCAGCCGCGCCGCCGCGTTGATGCGTTGAATCCACAGACGGCGGAAGTCGGCCTTGCGGTCGCGCCGATCGCGGTAGGCGTACGACAGCGCGTGCAGCCGCGACTCGGACGCCCGCCGGAAGATGCGGTTGCGCGTGCCGTGATGCCCCTTCGTCTGGGCGAGCACGGCCTTATGCCGCCGCCGCGCGGCGGGGCGATTCCTGGCACGGGGCATGGGGGACCTGCCTTCTTGAACGGGCCCGGGTCGGCCCGCGCGTCGATCAGGCTCCGTAGGGGAGCAGCCGGTTGATCTTCTTGCGCATGCCCCGCGTCTGCACGGGGTGCATCTCCGCCATCGCGTAGAGCTGCCGGCGGTTCTTCTTGGTCTTGTTGTGCCCGCGGCTGCCCTTCATGCGCATCAGCCGGCCGCTGCCGGTGACGTGAAAGCGCTTCTTGGCCCCGCTGTGGGACTTCATCTTCGGCATCAGCTGGCTGCCTCCTCGGACGGCGCCTCGGGGTCGGGATCCGATGTCCCGCCCTCCCCGGCGTCCGCCGCTTGCTCGGCGCGCTCGCGCGCGAGCGCCGCGGCGCGCACCTTGTCCTCGGCCACGATCACGCTCATGAAGCGTCCTTCCATGCCGAGGTTCTTCTCGACCGTGAGCGGCAGGCTCTCTTCCGTCTCCAGCCGCTCCATCATCGTGTGAATCCGCCCCCGGCCGATCTCGGGATGCGTGATCTCGCGACCGCGGAACATCACCGTGAGCTTCACCTTGTCGCCCGCGCGCAACAGCTTCGCGGCCGTACGCAGCTTGAAGTCCATGTCGTGCTTCCCGATGTTGGGCTTCATCTTGACTTCGCGCAGGACCACCCGGCTCTGCTTCTTGCGGCCTTCGCTCTCTTTCTTGGACTGCTCGTACTTGAACTTGCCGTAGTCCAGGATGCGGGTCACCGGCGGACGGGCCGTGGGCGCCACCTCGACGAGGTCGAGCCCGCGGTCCCGCGCGATCTGCAGCGCCTGCTCGGTGGGCAGCACGCCCAACTGCTCGCCCACGTCGTCGATGACGCGCACTTCCGGGACCCGGATTCGTCCGTTCAGTCGATGCTCGGCCTTGGCCAGAAACCGCCTCCACTTCCGAAACTGTACGGGGGAACTGTACGGCCGAACCCTACGGCCCGGCTGCACCTGCCGACTGTACCGGCCGGCTGCACCCGTGGACTGTACAGGGCGGCGGCCGAACCCGCCGCCGGGCACGGCCCGCGACGGCGGTCGTGCGGCTCCGGCCCCGATCGGCGAGAAGCCGATGGGACCGGCTCCCATGCTAGCAACGCGAAAAAATCGCGGTCAACGATTGGGCGGACACTCGGCCGCGGCGTGACCCCGGCCGGATGTCCGGGCATGCCGCGGCGCCGGCCGTCACGACTCCTCGGCCGCCTCCAGCACAACCAACAGCGCGCCGTACTCGGCCAGCTCCCCCACCTGCACGTGCACCGCCCGCACGACGCCGTCGAGCGGCGAACGGATCTCGTTGTTCATCTTCATCGCCACGATGACCAGCAGGGGGTCTCCCTGCCGGACGACGGCGCCCTCCGTGACCAGGACCTCCGTCACGACGCCGCTCATTGGGGCCGTGACGGCCAGTTCGCCCTCCGCGAAGGCGGAGCCGTTCAGCGCCGACCCGCGATGCACGACGACCTCGTGCGTGTGCGCCCCGACCGTGACGCGCAGGCCGCGGCCCGCCCGCACGATGTGCACGTCCGTCAGCCGGCCGTCGACACGCAGCCGGTGCATCCCGCTGGTCCCGTCGGCGGCCAGCTCGACGCGGCGCGTCTGCCCGTCGATCTCCACCTGGAACGCGCCGTCGGGATCCCGCGTG
The DNA here is from genome assembly GCA_965209205.1 of Dehalococcoidia bacterium. Lineage (GTDB taxonomy): Bacteria > Chloroflexota > Dehalococcoidia > Bin125 > Bin125 > TK10-74A. The sequence goes on along the minus strand of CBDBQC010000004.1, from coordinate 463,326 downwards.
AGATCGAGATCCTGGACCGTGCCGTCGATCTGGAGGGCGAGCCGTCGCGCCATCAGCGCCTCCAACCCGTATCGGTGGGGCTGCGCAGGGTGCGGGCCTGCCCCGCCCAGCCGCCCAGCGCGCCGTTCTCGTGCTGCGGGGCGCGTTCGCCGGCGGTCTGGAAGTAGGCCGCCGCCGCCAGCGCCGCCAGGCGCTCGCTGGGCTCGGGATCCAGGGGGGGCATGCGGAACGATTCCTCCACGTAGTCCGTGTTGATCGCCCCGCGCAGGAAGTTCTCGTCTTCCAGCATCGCCTGATGGAAGGGGATCGTCGTGTGCACGCCCGCGATCACGAACTCGTCCAGCGCCCGCCGCATGCGGCGGATGCACTGATCGCGGTCCTCGCCCCAGGTGATCAACTTCGCCAGCAGCGAGTCGTAGTGCATGCCGACCTCCATACCGGGGTGCAGCATCCCGTCGACGCGGACACCGGGGCCCGACGGCTCGCGATAGGAGTGGATGGGGCCGATCGCCGGCAGGAAGCCGCCATGCGGATCCTCGGCGGTGATGCGGCACTCCATCGCCCAGCCGTTGATCGGCCGATCGGCGCTCGTATAGCCCAGCGGCAGCCCCGCCGCGACGCGCAACTGGTCGCGGACCAGATCGACCCCGCGCACCAGCTCCGTCACCGGGTGTTCCACCTGCAAGCGGGCGTTGACCTCAAGGAACGCGACCTCGTCCTCGTGCTCGCCGTAGACGAGGAACTCCACCGTCCCGGCGTTGCGATAGCCGCAGGCCCGCACGGCGGTGACGGCGGCCGCCTCCAGGCGAGCGCGCAGGGCGGGGCTCACGGCCGCCGACGGCGATTCCTCGATGAGCTTCTGGCGCCGCCGTTGCAGCGAGCACTCGCGCTCGCCGAGCGTGACGACGTTGTCCTCGGCGTCGGCGATCACCTGCACCTCAATGTGCCGGGCCGGCCGCAGCAGCTTCTCGACGAAGACGGCGCCGTCGCCGAAGGCGGCACTGGCCTCCTCCTGGGCGCCGACCATCGCGCGCGCCAGCTCCGCCGGTCCGTCGATCACGCGGATGCCCTTGCCCCCACCACCCGCCGCGGCCTTGATGATCACGGGGTAGCCGGCGGCCTCGGCGGCGGCCTCGGCCTGCGCCAGGCTGGTCACGGGGTCGATCGTGCCGGGCACGATCGGCACGCCCGCGGCCTGCATGCTGCGCCGCGAGGCGATTTTGTCGCCCATCTGGTCCATCGCCTCGGCCGGCGGCCCCACGAAGGTCAGCCCGGCCGCCGTGCAGGCGCGCACGAAGCCGGCGTTCTCCGAGAGGAAGCCGTAGCCCGGGTGCACGGCGTCGGCGCCCGCCCGCGCGGCCACGTCCAGCAGCCGCTCGATGTTGAGATAGCTCTCGGCCGCGGGGGCCGGCCCCAGGCAGTAGGCCTCGTCGGCGAGGCGGACGTGCGGCAGGTCGGCATCGACGTCCGAGTGCACGGCGACGGTGGGGATGCCCAGGTCCCGCGCGCCGCGCACGATGCGCAGCGCGATCTCGCCGCGGTTCGCGACGAGCAGCTTGCGGAACAGGGGGCGTGGCTCGGTCATCGGTGTGCGTCCCCCAGCGCGCGCGGCGGCGCGCGCATCGCGCCCGTGATGAGCGCACATCATAACGGGCGACGCCGACGGGAGGAATGCGCCCCGCGTCGCAGCCCCGCGGAAGTCCGATCAGGCGCGCCCGATCGGGCGGTCCCTAGCGCCGCCGCGCGCGGACCTCGTCCAGCAGCGCGGCCGTGAACGCGTCGACGGGCATCACGCCGCGGTCCGTGCCGCCCCGCGCCCGCACGGCCACGGAGTCGGCCTCGACCTCGGCGTCGCCCACGACGAGCAGGTAGGGCAGCTTCTCGATCTGGCCGCGGCGGATCTTGGCGTTCATCCGCTCGCCGCCGGCATCGACCTCCACGCGCAGCGGATCGTGGGCGGGGCTCGCGGCCCGCATGCGCGCCGCCACGGCCTCGGCGAAGGGCGCGTGCCGATCCGCGATCGGGATCAGCCGCGCCTGCACCGGGGCCAGCCAGGCCGGGAAGTTGCCCGCGTAGTGCTCGATCAGGATGCCCAGGAAGCGCTCCGTGCTGCCCGTCACGGCCCGGTGCAGCACCACCGGCGTATGCCGCTCGCCGTCCTCGCCCACGTATGCGCAGCCCAGTCGGCCGGGCTGGATGAAGTCCACCTGGATGGTGGAGAGTTGCCACTCGCGGTCCAGCACGTCGCGGGCGAAGAAGTCGGCCTTGGGGCCGTAGAACGCCGCCTCGCCCTCCTCCTCGGCGTACTCCAGCCCCGACGCGGCCAGCGCCTCCCGCAGCGCCGCGATCGCCGACCGCCACTGCTCGGGCTCGCCGATCATCTCGTCGCCGGCGCCGGGCAGCGACAGCGCTACGCGGTAGTTCGTCAGCCCGTACGTCTCCAGCGCCTCCCGCACCAGCGCCAGGCAGCGCGCGAATTCGGCCTGCACCTGGTCCGGCGTGCAGAAAATGTGGCAGTCGTCCTGGGTCAGCGACCGCACCCGCGTCAGCCCCGACAGCTCGCCCGACTTCTCGTCGCGGTACAGCGTGGCGAACTCGGCGTAGCGCTGTGGCAGGTCGCGGTAGCTGTGCAGCTGGCTGTTGTACAGCGTCATGTGCGAGGGGCAGTTCATCGGCTTGAGGAACGTCTCCACCTCGCTGCCGGGCGACGTCATGCCGGGGAACATGCTCTCGCGGTAGTGCGCCAGATGGCCCGAGCGTTCGAACAGCTGCGCCTTCGCCAGGTGCGCGGTCCACACGTGCTGGTAGCCGCGCCGGGTCTGGATCTCGCGGATGTACGACTCCATCTGGTGCCGCAGGGTCTCGCCGTAGGGTAGGAAGAGGGGGATGCCGGGGCCGACGTCGTCGGAGAAGGTGAACAGGCGCAGCTCCCGCCCCAGCCGCCGATGGTCGCGCGCCCGCGCCTCCTCGAGGCGCTGGAAGTGCGCGTCGAGTTCCGCCTGCGTCGCGAACAGCGCCCCGTAGACCCGCTGCAGTTGCGGCTGCGTCTCGTCGCCGCGCCAGTACGCCCCCGCCACCGACGTCAGCCGGAAGGGCCCGATCTGCCGCGTCGATGTCACGTGCCCGCCCCGGCAGAGGTCGGTGAACTTGGCGTGCGTGCACAACCCCAGCGAGTCGCTGCCCGCCGCGAACTCGTCGATCAGTTCCAGCTTGAAGGGCTGCGCCTGGAAACGCTCCCGCGCCGCCGCGACCGGGACCTCCTCCCAGACGAAGCGGTGATTGCGCTTCATCTCCCTGCGCATCTGCCGCTCGATCTCGGTCAGGTCGTCCGGCGTGAGCGCCCGCGGGAGCAGGAAGTCGTAGTAGAAGCCGGTGTCGATCGGCGGGCCGATCGCGATCTGCCCCTCCGGGAAGCGCTGCAGGACCACCTGCGCCAGCACGTGCGCCGCCGAGTGGCGCATGCGGCGCAGCCACTCGGCCGCATCCACGTCGTCCTTGCCGGCGACGGCGGACGCCGCCGCAGGCGATGCGGCGTCATCGGCGCTGGGGGCGGGTGGGTCGGCCCGATCGGGCATGCTGCCGCCTCTCGGCCGGTGGCGTCGCGCGCGCCGGCCGTCCGACCGCCGGAGCAACCGGTCGACGCGGAATCACGGGCGCCGGGGCGGGCGATCTGGTGGGCGATACTGGACTTGAACCAGTGACCTCTGCGATGTCAACGCAGCGCTCTAGCCAACTGAGCTAACCGCCCGGGGTCGCGGCCAATGTAGACCGCGCCGCCGGGGCGGGCAATTTCCCCCGCCCGGCCCCGCGACGGGGCCGCGGCGCCCCCCAGAAATCGCCCCGCGGGCCGTTGACGAGCCGCGGGCGGATCGCTAGGGTTCCGGCACGGCGTCACAGCCTGTATGTTTGTGCCGTCGGATGGACAGCGATCGGCCATAGGCCGATCATTCGGGATCGAGGCGTTGACGGCCGGGATGCCGGTAGGGGCCGCTAGCTCAATTGGCAGAGCAGCTGACTCTTAATCAGCAGGTTCGGGGTTCGAATCCCTGGCGGCTCACCACTCCGGCCTGGATCGCGCGCCCGACCGTCAGTTTGCCGCCACGCGCGCAGGTGCCAGGGGAACCGTTGGGGCACAGGCGCGGGGAAGTGTCGGAACTGGTAGACGAGCATGATTTAGGATCATGTGCCGCAAGGCGTAGGAGTTCGAGTCTCCTCTTCCCCACCACGCGCCCGCGGTCACCTGATTCCTGAGCCACGATTCGCGAGGACGAAGCCATGGCCGATCCCCTTCTCCAGATCAAGGAACTCGAGACGCACTTCTTCACGTCGGAAGGCGTGGTGCGCGCCGTCAACGGCGTCAGCTACGACGTGCAACCCGGCGAGACGCTGGGGCTGGTGGGCGAGAGCGGCAGCGGCAAGTCCGTCAGCGCGCTCTCGCTGATGCGGCTGATCCCCAACCCGCCCGGCAAGATCGTCGGCGGCGAGGTGATCTTCGACGGCGAATCCCTGCTCGACGTGGACGACGCGCGCATGCGCGAGATCCGCGGCAACGACATCGCCATGGTCTTCCAAGAGCCCATGACGTCGCTCAACCCGGTGCTCACCATCGGCCGCCAGCTGACCGAGGCGCTCGAGTTGCACCTGTCGCTCAAACGGCGCGACGCCGAGACCCGCGCCGTCGAGTTGCTGCACCTGGTCGGCATCCCCGCCGCCGAGGAGCGCCTGCACGACTACCCGCACCAGTTCTCGGGCGGCATGCGCCAGCGCGTGATGATCGCGATGGCGCTGTCCTGCGACCCCAAACTGCTGCTCGCCGACGAGCCCACCACGGCGCTCGACGTGACCATTCAGGCCCAGGTCCTCGAGGTCATGGCGCGCCTCAGCCGCGAGCTGGGCACGGCGGTGATCGTGATCACGCACAACCTGGGCGTGGTCGCCCGGTACGCCGACCGCGTCAACGTGATGTACGCCGGCCGCATCGTGGAGTCGGGCTCGGCGTACGAGATCTACCACAACCCGCGGCACGCTTACACGCTGGGCCTGCTCGAGTCGGTGCCCCGGCTCGACGCCCGCACCGGCCGCCTGATCCCCATCGAGGGTGTGCCGCCCGACCTGACCAATCTCCCGGCGGGGTGCGCCTTCGAGCCACGCTGCCGCTTTGCGACGGACATCTGCCGCGAGGAGCGGCCGGAGCTGACCGAAGTGCTCGAGGGCCACAAGATGGCCTGCTGGCACCCCGATGAGGTCGGCGAGGAAGCCCGCAGGCAGGTGCTTGCCGCGGCGGAGGGCTAAGCCATGACCAACGACAACGACCAGTCCCAGGACGACGGCGGGCAGGAGATGGCCCCGGCGGCTTCCGGCGCGGGCGGGATGGAGGCGGCCGTCGGCTCGATGACGCCCGAGCAGATGCGCGCCGCGACCCAGGCCGCCTCGGCCTCGGCACGATCGTCGCTGGCCATGGGGGAGGCCGACGCGGAGCGCAACAAGCCCCGCGAGAACACGCTGCTGCAGGTCAACGACCTGAAGATGTACTTCCCCGTCACCTCGGGCATCATCTTCCAGCGCAAGATCGCCGACATCAAGGCCGTCGACGGCATCTCCTTCGGCATCCGCGAGGGCGAAACCCTGGGCCTCGTGGGGGAGTCGGGCTGCGGCAAGTCCACCACCGGACGCGCCATCCTGCAGCTCTACCGCCCCACCGAGGGCGAAGTCGTCATGTACGACCCCAAGTACGCGAGCGCCAGCGATACCCCCGAAATCGGCGAGGAGGCGCTGGTCACGGCCGACAGCGGCGCCGGCACGCCCGGCGTCGACCTGACCAAGCTCAAGGGCGGCAAGCTGCGCGCCTACCGCCGCCGCATGCAGATGATCTTCCAGGACCCCTACGCCTCGCTGAACCCGCGCATGAGCGTGGGCAGCATCGTCGGCGAGCCGATGGCGATCCACGGGCTGCACCAGGGCCGCCGCAAGGAGCGCGTGCGCGAGCTGCTCGAGATCGTGGGGCTCAACCCCTACTTCGCCAGCCGCTACCCGCACGAGTTCTCCGGCGGCCAGCGCCAGCGCATCGGCATCGCCCGCGCGCTGGCCGTGGAGCCCGCCTTCATCGTCGCCGACGAGCCCGTCTCGGCCCTCGACGTGTCGATTCAGGCGCAGATCATCAACCTCATGGAGGATCTGCAGCGCGACTTCGGTCTGACCTACCTCTTCATCGCGCACGACCTGTCGGTCGTCCGGCACATCAGCCACCGCGTGGCCGTGATGTACCTGGGCAAAATCGTCGAGATCACCGAGAGCGACCGGCTCTACGAGAACCCGCTGCATCCCTACACGCAGGCGCTGCTCTCCGCCGTGCCCATCCCCGACCCGCAGGTGGAGGCCCAGCGGGAGCGCATCATCCTCACCGGCGATGTGCCCAGCCCGCTCAACCCGCCCTCGGGCTGCAACTTCCACACCCGCTGCCCCATCGCCATCGATGTGTGTCGCGAGGAAGACCCCGAGATGCGCGAGATCGAGACCGGCCACTTCGCGCGGTGCCATCGCGTCTAGCGCGGCGGCGCCGGCCGGGGCGCCGATCGCCGGCGGAACACACGGGACGGGGCTGCGGCCCCGTCCTTCGCATTGGCCGCCGGCCGCCGTCGCGCCTCCCGGAGAACGGCCGCCCGCGTGATACGATCCGGCCACATGGAGCCCGTTCCGCCCCATTCCCCGTCCGGCCGCGCCGCGATGATCCGCAACTTCTGCATCATCGCGCACATCGACCACGGCAAGTCCACGCTCTCCGACCGCCTGATCGAGGCGACCGCGACCGTCGACCCGCGCAAGATGTCGGAGCAACTGCTCGACTCGATGGACCTGGAGCGCGAGAAGGGCATCACCATCAAGGCCCGCGCCGTGCGCATGCGCTACGAGCGCCCCGGGGGCAACCCCGGGCCCTACCAGCTCAACCTCATCGACACGCCCGGCCACGTCGACTTCGCCTACGAGGTCTCCCGCAGCCTGGCCGCCTGCGAGGGCGCGCTGCTCGTCGTCGATGCCGGCGCCGGCATCCAGGCGCAAACCCTGGCCAACGTCTACCTCACCCTGGAGCAGGACCTGACGATCATTCCCGTGATCAACAAGATCGACCTGCCCGCCGCAGTTCCCGACCAGGTGGCGCGCGAGCTCGTGGACGTGATCGGCTTCGGCGAGGACGAGATCCTGCGCGTCTCCGCCAAGACGGGCGAGGGCGTCGAGGCGCTCCTGGAGGCGATCGTCGCCCGCGTGCCGGCCCCGCGCGGCGACCCCGCCGCCCCGCCGCGGGCCCTGATCTTCGACGAGGCGTACGACGCCTACAAGGGCGTCATCGCCTACGTGCGCGTCGTCGACGGCGTGCTGCGCGGCGCGGCGCCGCTGCGGCTGATGACCAGCGAGCGCCGCTTCGAGCCGATGGAGTTCGGCACATTCTCGCCCCAGCTGTCGCCCCTGCCCGGCCTGCACGCCGGCGAGGTGGGCTACGTCGCGACGGGCCTCAAGGACGTCGGCGACGCGCGCGTCGGCGATACGATCAGCGACTGGCGCCGCCCCGCCGCCGCCGCGCTGCCCGGGTACGCCGAGGCCAAGCCCATGGTCTTCGCCGGCCTCTATCCGGCCCAGTCGGCCGACTACCCCCTGCTCAGCGACGCGCTGGACAAGCTGCGGCTCAGCGATTCCTCGGTGCAGTACCAGAAGGAGAGCTCGGCAGCGCTCGGCTTCGGCTACCGCATGGGCTTCCTGGGACTGCTGCACATGGAAATCGTGCAGGAGCGCCTGGAACGCGAGTACGACCTCTCGCTGATCTTCACCGCCCCCTCGGTGGAGTACGAGGTGCAGACGACGGACGGCGGCGTGACCCGGATCGACAACCCGGCCGACCTGCCCGACCCGACCCGCATCGCCGAGGTGCGCGAGCCCTGGCTGCGCATCGCGGTGATCGCGCCGCACCGCTACGTGGGGGCGATCATGGAGATCGTCAACGCCCGGCGCGGCCGCTTCGAGAAGATGGAGTACCTGGAGCGCGGCGAGGTCGCGGCCGACAGCGACCGCCTGCGCGTGCTGCTGGAGTACGAGATCCCCCTGGCCGAGATCCTCAGCGAGTTCTACGACGACCTGAAGTCGCGAACGCAGGGCTACGCCAGCCTCGATTACCACCTGGTGGGGCACCGGGCGGCGAAGCTGGTCAAGCTCGACATCCTGGTCAACGGGGAGCCGATCGACGCGCTCTCGGCGATCGTGCATGCCGAGAACGCCCCGCGCCGGGGCCGCGAGCTGGTGGTCAAGCTGCGCTCCCGCATCCCCCGGCAGCTCTTCGACGTCCCCGTGCAGGCCAGCATCGGGGGCAAGATCGTGGCCCGCGAGACCGTCAAGGCGCAGCGCAAGAACGTGCTCGCCAAGTGCTACGGCGGCGACATCAGCCGCAAGCGCAAGCTGCTCGCGAAGCAGGCCGAGGGCAAGAAGCGCATGAAGCGGGTGGGCAACGTCGATATCCCGCAGGAGGCCTTCATGACCGTCCTCGAGATCGGCGGCAGCCCCCGCGGCTAGCCGCCTTCGCTGTCCGCGGTCACCGCCTGCGGCGCCTCGACGGCGGGGGCGTCCGAAGCGCCGTCCGGCGCCGCCAGCTCGGCCCCATTCTCGTCCGCCCCCGCCACGTCCGGATCGTCGTCCGCCGCGTCCAGATCGTCGTCGGCGTCCTCGTCGGCGTCCTCGTCCGCCTCTTCGACCAGGACGAGCCCGTCACTGCCGAGGATGGTGTCGCGGATCGCGGCCAGGATGCCGGGGTCGGGGTCGTCGAGCGCGCTCTCTTCCAGGGCGTACGTGACCAGCGTGAACAGCGTGTCGCCGCTGAGCAGGGCGTAGCCGAAGTTGGTGCAGGCATTGACCAGCAGATCCGAGTACGGCTTCTCGCGGCCCTGGGGTGCGGTGAGGCGCTGCCCGTTGACGACGATCACGCCCTTCAGACGCTTCCCCTTGCGCAGGAACTCCTCTTCGATGCGCCGCTGCAGGCGCAGGTAGCTGCCCTCGTTCACGGTGCCGTCGGCGGCGTCGACCTCGAGCAGGGCCATCTGCGCGGGGTCGTCGCCCTCCGGCTTGTGCCGCAGCGTCCTGCCGCGGCTGGTTCGGTCGTCGACCTCGAAGCCCAGCGTCCGCATCGCCGCGTCGACGAGCGGCGCGAACCCGTAGGGACCGGTCTGCCAGAGCAGACCGCGGAACCGCTCCGCTTCGCCGTGGAAGGCGCGCGCCTCCACCAGGCGGCTCTCGGCCTCGGCGAAGGCCTGCTCGGCCTCCTTCATCTGGGCCTCGGCCGCGGCCACGCCGGGCAGGTCGAAGTCCCGCGTCCAGCGCGGGGCCAACTCCAGCCGCGGCGCGTCGAAGCAGCGCCCAATCCCGTCGACCAGCGCCTCCGCCAGGGGGCGGCGCTGCATGCCCCGCAGCTCACGCGCGAGCGGCGGCAGGAAGATGATCCGGCCCGGCCCCACCCGGAATTCAACCGCGATGTCGGCGCCGCCCTCACTGCGGGCGAGCACCCGCCCCACGGTCTCGAAGTTCTCGATACGCAGGCTGTCCCAGCGCGCGCGATAGGCGATGCGGGTCCGAAAGTCCTCCAGGTAGCCCGCGAAGGCGTGTTCGCGGTCGAGCAGCGTCAGGCTCGATCCGTCGGCCGGCAGCAACTGCGGCGGCGCGTACAGCACACCGTCGGGCGCCGGCAGAATCGAGTAGCGGTTCGCGCCCGGCAACGTGCCCACCACCGGATGCGGCACGTTGGGGTAGGCGATCACGACGACCACGCCGCCCTTGGCCAGCAGCCGCGCCATCTCGTCCCGGCGCAGCGTCAGCAACTCGCCCAGCCCGAAGTGGAACGCGCCCGTCGCGCCCGCCTGCACGGGCGTGCCGTCCGGCTTGCGCAGGTCCATCGATCCCGCGGCGATCCCTTCGATCTGCTGCGACACGGCCCGTGGATCGATCACGCAGGCGTCGTACTCGTACAGCGCCGGGGCGTTCGCGATCGAGTGGTTATCGACCTGCCCGCTCGCCATGGGGAACCCCAAGGTGATGATGCGCATGCGCCTCGTCCTCCCTGCCCGCCGTGGATCTCTCGAGCCGCGGCGCCGTGATCGACTCTCGCGCGACGGCGATTCCGTCCCCCGATGGTAGGAGGCTGCCGGAACGGCGGCCAATCGCCGCCCTTCGCGCTACTGCGCCCCCCGGCCGCGACCACGCGGCAGGCCGTCCCACGCGGCGGCCTTTGCGCTTCGGTCGGCCCCCCGCAGGCGCGCCGGCCAGATTGACCGTCGCGGCCCGCGCTGAGTAGGGTGAGGGCGTCGTGCTAGACGGGGAGCTAGCGGTGCCCTGTACCCGCAATCCGCTCTAGCGGGGTTGAATTCCCGTCCGAGGGCGTGCGTCATGCAAACTAGCGGCGCTAAGCGGCGTTGAAGCCTGGGTCCCGTGCGGCGGAGCGCTACCGAACCCCGTCAGGTCCGAGAGGAAGCAGCGGTAGGTAGAGAGCTTCGGGCGCCACGGGGCGGCCTGGGTGGAGTTGGCTGACGACGGCAAGCGCATGGCGGCGTTCGACGACGGGTGCACGGCCGCATCCAGTCCCCGCCGGTGGGACGCCCCGCGGGGTCCGGCGCCCGGCGGCCCGGACAGCGCGCGCACAGCGAAGGAGTCCTGGTGGCGCGCCGACCTCCCGCCGCGCGCCGCCGCCGCCCGGCCCTGGGCCAGCACTTCCTGCGCGACGCCGCCGTGCGCGACGCCATCCTCGCCGCCGTCCCCGCCGACGGCCTACCCATCCTGGAGGTCGGGCCCGGCCGCGGTGTGCTCACCGCCGGGCTCGCCGCGAACGGACGCCCCCTCGTGGCGGTCGAATTCGACGAGGCGCTGGCCGGGTGGCTGCGCCCGCGGCTGCCCGCCCGCGACGACCTGCGTATCCTGCACGGCGACATCCTGGACGTGAGCCTGCGGGAGGCGCTGGCCGCGATCGGCCGCACGCCGCCAGCCGGCCTGGTGGGCAATCTGCCCTACGCGATCACCGCGCCGCTGCTGCGGCGCATGCTCAGCGCCGATCCGGACCCGCCGCCCTGGCTGGTCGTCATGGTCCAGCGCGAGGTCGCGCAGCAGGTCGTGGCGCCGCCGGGCAAGCGCAGCCTGCTCAGCGTCTCGGTGCAGTTCTACGCACAGCCCGAGCACCTCTTCGACGTCGAGCCGCGGGCCTTCGACCCGCCGCCGGCCGTACGATCGGCGGTGCTGCGCATGCGGCGCCGGCCGTCGCCGCCCGTGGACGTGCCCAGCGAAGCGCGCTTCTTCGAGGTCGTGCGCGGCGGCTTCGCCTTCCCGCGCAAGCAGCTGCACAACGCGCTCGCGCGCGCGCTCTGGCTCGAGCCCGGCGCGGCGACGCCCTGGCTGCAGAGCTGCGAGATCGACCCCATGCGCCGCGCCGCGACGCTCACGCTGGACGAGTGGGCCCGGCTCGCCTGGGCGCGCGAGCGCTCCGGCGCGGCGCCCCCGCCCGACCCCAAGGCATCGGTCGCATGACGGGCGCCGCATCCCGCACGGCGGCCGCCGTGCAGACCCGCGCCCCGGCCAAGATCAACCTCACGCTCGAGGTCCTGGGCCGCCGTGACGACGGCTTCCACGACCTGATCTCCGTCGCGCAGACGCTCGACCTGTGCGACGACGTGCGCCTCGATCCCGGCGCCGGCGCCGGGCCGGAGCGGCGGGTGCGCTTCCTCGACGCGGCCGGCCGCCCGCTGCCGGCGCCCGCCGACGAGATCGTCGCGCGCACCTGGCGCGCGCTGTGCGACGCCGCCGGCCGCGACCTGCCCGGGCGCGTCACGATCCGCAAGCGGCTGCCTGTCGCCGGCGGTCTCGGGGGCGGGTCGTCGAACGCGGCCGCCTTCCTGCGGCTGGCCTGCGCGTGCTGGGATCTGGACCTGCGCCCGGAGGATCTGGCGGCGATCGGCGCGGCCGCCGGATCCGACGTGCCGCTCTTTCTCGCCGGCGGGACCACGCTCATCGAGGGCCGCGGCGAGCGCGTCACGCCGCTGCCCGACTCCGCCCCCTGGGCCGGCCTCGTGCTCAGCCCCGAACTGCCCCTGCCCGCCGCCAAGACCGCCACGATGTTCTCCGCCCTGCGACCGCGCCACTTCGCCGGCGGCGCGCGCAGCCGCGCGCTGGCCGAGAAGCTGGCGGCGGGCGCGGCGCCCGATCGCGACGACCTCGTCAACACGTTCGACACCGTTGTGGGGGAGGTGCTGCTGGGCGTCGCCGCCGAGCGGCGGCGCTTCGCGCGGCTGGTGCGCGCCGTGCCGCTGCTGGCCGGGGCCGGGCCGTCGCTGTTCCTGCTCGGCGCGGCCGGCGACGCCGCCCGCTTCGGGGAGATCGCCGCCCGGCTGACGCAGGGCGGCGGCCGCGCCCGCGTCGTGCGGCCGCTGCCCCGCGCCGACGCGACATCGGTCCTGCCCGCCCCGGCGGACGGCTAGGAGCCACGCCATGGAGTCGCTGCTAGCCGGGCTGATCGCTGGCGCCGCGATGGGAATGGCCTCGACGGCGCTCGTCGCGTCCATCGTGGCCGGGTCGGCGCGATTCGCGCGCAGCCTCCACGATCGGTATCCGGACCAGCCGTTGCCGCTGCTGGGCATCGCGGTGACCCTGGGAACGCAGGCCGCCTGGGGCGCGATCGGCCTGGGCCTGGGCGCGATCTACTGGGCGATCCGCGGAGACGCGCAGGCCGGTGCGGGCAGTCCGGCCTGGGGCTTCTCGCTCACCATCGCGCTGCTGGCGGGGCTGGCGCTGCTGTTCGCGCTCGCCGCCCGCCTGCCGGCCGGGCGGCGGCTGGCGCTGCTGGCGATCCTCTTCGCCGGACTCTTCGGTTGGCTGCTGCCCAACCTCGCCGAGGCCTGATCGGCGCCCGGCGGCCGATCGGTCCTCCGCGCCCGTCCTTCCGACACCCCCCACTGTTCCCGGACGGCAGAGCGAGCCGGGGCCCGTTCCTATACTGCGCCGATGCCCCCTCGCCCCCCCGGCACGCTCCTCGACGCGCACGTGCACACGGTGCGCGGCGCCGCCGATAGCGAGCTGCAGCCCGCCGACCTGCTCACGCACGCCCGGCGGCGCGGTCTCGGCGGCTTCAACGTCAGCGAGCACGACCGCGTCTGGGAGCGCCCCGAGTGGGCCGCCTTCGTCGACGGCGCGCCCGACCTCTTCATCTCCCAGGGGATGGAGGTCTCGACCGACCTGGGCCACGTGATCGTCTTCGGCATCGACCGCTACTACCCTGGCATTCGCTCCTGCGAGCGGCTGCGCGCCGTCGCCGACGAGATCGGCGCCTTCATCAGCGTCGCGCACCCCTTCCGCCACTTCTTCGACCCGGTGACCTTCCTGCGCAAGGGCGAGCCGCCCTTCGCGATGAGCCCCGCGCAGGCGGCCGAGCGCATGCGCGTCTTCCAGATCGTGCACGGCATCGAGGTCGGCAACGGCGCGAACACGCTGCGCGAGAACGCGTTCGCCTACCGGGTCGCCGAGCTGCTGGGCAAGCCCATGACGGCCGGCTCCGACGCCCACTCGACCAGCGGGATCGGCGCCTACGCCACGGGCTTCCCCGAGCCCCTGCGCTCGCGTGAGCAGATGCTCGCACACCTCCACGCCGGCGCCACGACGCCCTATGTGCACGAGGGGGGCGCGCTCGTCCCCTTCACGCCGCCGCGCGAGCCGCCCGCCTGAGCCCGCCCGGCCGCAAGGCGGCGGAGCGCGTAGGCTGTCCGCAGGTATCGCCGGCTGCGGTCGCCGCCGGCCCGACTTGCAACCCACCCGAGCCGGCCGATCTGGATTCGACCCACGCATGGCGCTCCGCAGCTACGTCGCCCTCGACATCGAGACCACCGGCCTCGACACCACCCGTGATCGCATCACCGAGATCGGCATGGTGCGCTTCACCCGCGACGGCGTCGAGGCCACCTACTCACAGCTCGTCAACCCGGAGCGGGCCATCCCGCTGCGCGTGCAGCAGCTCACGGGCATCGCCCCGGCCGACGTCGCCGCGGCGCCCCACTTCAACAGCCTGCGCCTCGAGATCGAGGAGTTCATCGGCCCGGCGACGGTCGTGGGCCAGAACATCGGCTTCGACCTCTCCGTGCTGGGGCGCCAGGGACTGACGCCGCCCGGCGAGGTGATCGACACCCTGGAACTGGCCCGGCTGGTGGACCCCGGCCACCGCGACCACAGCCTGGGAGCGCTGGCGCAGCGCTACGGCGTCGAGACGCCCAGCGCCCATCGCGCCCTGGCCGACGCGGAGACCACGCGCGCCGTCTTCCTCGCGCTCTACGCCCGCACCGAGGCGCTGCCCGGCGACCTGATCGCCGAGTTGATCGCGCTGTCCGGCGGCATGGCCTGGTCGCCGGCCGGCGTGCTGCGCGAGATCGCCGCGGCCCGCAGCGCGACCGCGGCCCCGCTACCATCCCCGGCCGGGCGCGAGCGTCCCGCCGCCCCCGTGGCGGCGACGCCCGCCGCCGCCGAGGCCGCGCCGGGCGCCGGCGAGCCGTCCCAACTCGACATCCTGGCCGAGGGCGCTCCGCTCGACGAGCTGGCGCTGTCGGTCCTGGCCGCCGGCGAGCGCAACCCGCAGCCGTTCGGGGTCTGGGAGGAGCGGCCCGAGCAGGCCGGGATGACCCGCGCCGTGGCCCGCACGCTCGCCGATGGCGGCCAGCTCGTGGTCGAGGCGGGCACGGGCACCGGCAAGTCGCTGGCCTACCTGATCCCGGCCGCGCTGCACGCCCTCTCGGGCGGCGGCCGCGCGATCGTCAGCACCAACACGATCAACCTGCAGGAACAGCTCATCGAGCAGGACGTGCCAGCCACCCGGCTGCTGCTGCGCGACGCCCTGGGCGAGGAGGCCGCCGCCGCGCTGCGCGTCACGACCCTCAAGGGGCGGCGCAACTACCTCTGCCGGCGCCGGCTCGCGCAGGAGCGCGCCGCCGGCGCCGCCGGGCCGGGCAGCGCCGCCGCCGGCGCGATCACCTCCGAGGCCGGCGCCGCCGCCAACCGCCTGCTGGCGCGGCTGCTGGTCTGGCTGCGCACGACGCAGACCGGCGACCGATCGGAGTTGCGCGTCGGGCCGGGCGAGGAGTCGGCCTGGTCCTACTTCAGCGCCGAGGGCGAGGACTGCCTCTCGTCGCGCTCCTGCCCCTACGTGCGCGACGGCAGCTGCTTCCTGCTGCGCGCCCGCCGCCGCGCCGAGGCGGCGCACATCGTGATCGCCAACCACGCGCTGCTGCTGAGCGACATGGCCGCCGGCGGCACGGTGCTGCCCCACGCCGATGCGCTGATCGTCGACGAGGGCCACCACCTCGAAGACGCGGCCACGCAGCACCTCGGCGCGGCGGTCCGCGTCTCCTCCTTCACCGACCTGTTGGAGCGCGTGCATCGGCTGGGGCCGCGGGGCGCCGATCAGGGTGTCGCCGGAGCCGCCCGCGCGGCCATGGCCGCGGCCCCGGGCACGCTCCTGCGCGACGATCCCGCCGGCGCGGCGCTGCGCGCCGACCTCGCCGGCCAGCTCCACGACATCGCCCCGGCGGTCTCCCAGGCGGCCGTCGCGATCGAGCAGTTCTTCGCCGGGCTGGGCGACTTCGCGCACGACCACGCCAGCGCCGCCGGGCGCAGCGACGAGCGCCTGCGGCTCACCGCCGGCGTCCGCGCCCAGCCCGCCTGGAGCGGCATCGAGGCCCGCTGGGACACGGTCTTCTCGGCCCTGCGCGACGTCGACGCCGTGCTCGCGGCGCTGGAGGAGACGATCGCCGAGGTCGCCGCGCTCGTCGCCGGCGCGGACCTGGAGGCGATCGACCCCGGCGCCGCGACCGGCTCGGCGGCGGGCGAATCGGCGCAGGACGCCTGGGACGGTCTCGCGGCCGAGATCGCGACCGTGCGCGCCGCCCTGGCGGCTCGCTGCGAGCAGGCCGGCGACCTCCTCACCCGCCACGACGCCGCCACCGTGACCTGGCTCGACTCCGGCCGCCGCTCGGAGTTCGCGGCGCTGCACGCGGCGCCGCTGGCCGTCGGCGCGCTGCTCGAGGACGGGCTCTTCGGCCCGCGCCGGGCCAGCGTCGTCACGGGCGCGACGCTGGCCGTCGACAACACGTTCGACTTCGTGCAGGAGCGGCTGGGCCTGCCCGAGGCGGCCGGCGCGCTCTTCGGCTCCCCGTTCGACTACCGCCGCGCCGTGCGCCTGCTGCTGCCCCGCGACATGCCCGCACCCTCCGAGCGCACCTACCAGGGCGCGCTCGAGGAGTCGTTGATCGACCTGGCGATGGCCGCCCGGGGCCGCACGCTGGCGCTGTTCACCTCGCACGGGGCGCTGCGCGCGGCGGCGCGCGGCGTGCGCGCGGCGCTGGAGGAGGCGGGCATCGTGGTGCTCGCGCAGGGCGTCGACGGATCGCCGGCGCGCGTGCTGCAGGCGCTGCGCGAGAACCCCCGCTCGCTCGTGCTGGGCACGGCGTCGCTCTGGGAAGGCGTCGACATCCCCGGCGACACGGTCTCCGTCGTCGTCATCGCGCGGCTGCCCTTCGCCGTGCCCACCGACCCCGTACAGGCCGCCCGCTCGGAGCAGTACGACAACCCCTTCGGACGCTACGCGGTGCCGCAGGCGATCACCCGCTTCCGCCAGGGCTTCGGACGCCTGATCCGGCGCAAGGACGACCGTGGGGTGGTCGTCGTGCTCGACGGGCGCATCAGCAGCAAGCGCTACGGCGAGTCGTTCCTGCGCTCGCTGCCACCGCTGACGATCGAGCGGCTGCCCCGGCACGCGCTGGGCGGCAGCGTCGAGGCTTGGCTGTCGCGGTGAGCGCGGCGCGCGCGGACTGGCCCACCCACCTGCGATCGCAGCGGCTGCGCCTGCGGGCCGGCGCCCCCGGCGCGCCCGCGCCCGCTTGGCTGCCCGAGGCGGAAGCGGCCTCGGGCGGGGCGCGCGACCCCTGCCCGCTCGCCGGGCGCATCGCGGCCGGCGACGCGGTCTACTGGCTGCGGCCCGCGGGAGCGGCCGCGGCGGGGCGCGAGCCGGCCGACCCGATCGGCGCCTGCGCGGCCCGCATCGAGGACGCGACGCTCGTCTGGACCTGGCTGGCGGTCGCGGCGGACTGGCGCGGCTTCGGCTACGGCGGCGCGGCCGTCCCGATCGTCGAGCGGGCCGCGATGCGCCTGGGCGCGACATCGGGACGCGCGCTGGTCCCCGCCTCGAACGGCATCGGACTCTACTTCTGGCTGCGGCTGGGCTACCGGCCGCTGCCCGCTCCCGACTGGCCCAAGCCGCGCGAGGGCACGTGGATGCAGCGGGCGCTCAGCGGTCGCGACCGTCGGGCGCGGACGCGTCGCTGATCTCCGCGTCCCCGCGCGACTCGCGGCGGCGCAGGCGCTGCCGCCGCAAGCGGTTCGACAACAGCCGCGACCCACCCAGGCCCAGACCGCCCGCGCCGACCAGCAGCCCCGCGAAGGCGGTGCTGTCGCCGAAGGACAGTGTCACGCCCAGCCACAGCCCGGCCGAGAACGCCATCACGACCGCGATCGACGGACGCCACCAGGGCCGTCCGTCGATCGCGCCGCGCTCCGCTCCGCCGCCC
The DNA here is from genome assembly GCA_965209205.1 of Dehalococcoidia bacterium. Lineage (GTDB taxonomy): Bacteria > Chloroflexota > Dehalococcoidia > Bin125 > Bin125 > TK10-74A. The sequence continues at coordinate 445,711 of CBDBQC010000004.1, read as the reverse complement.
GCCGGCCCGGCCGCCGGACGCGGCGCCTCGGCCGTCGCGCGGTTGCGCCGCCGCCGCCGTCGCCGCCGGCGAGGCATCAGCGCCGCCTGCGGCGCACGATCTCGCGTGCGCTGATGCCCTGACGGCGGACCCGGCCACTGCTGATCACGTCGCGGGCGGCGCCGCGCGCGGTCTCGCGCCCCGGGGGCGGCGCCGCGGGTGGGACGGGCGGCGGCGGCGCTCCCCGCGCGACCGCCAGGCAGCGCGCGCAGCCGAACTCGAGCGCCAGGAACTCCCCGTTCAGCCAGACCTCGCCGCAGTTCTTGCCCGCGCCTTCTCCGTCCCGCGCCTCGCCGGCCGGCGAGGCGTTGGTGAGTACCAGGTGGAAGGGCTCGGCGCATTCGCCGCAGATCGCCGAGGCGCCGCTCTCGACGGGCTCGGCGCAGACCGTGCAGTCGGGCCGCTCACCCGGATCGACGCTGAACAGCGCCCCGGCGTCGGGCGCCGCGGGGCCGGCCTGCGGGTCGCGGGGATCACGATCGCCCGGAGTGCTCACGCGCGACGGCGTCCTTCCCGGCCCGCGCCTCGCGGCGGCGTCCCACCACGGCCGGCGGGCCGCCGCGAGTGTAGCCGCTGCCCCCGCACGAGGCGGCGGGCGGGCGCGACGCCGGCGCGTCCCGGCGGCAGCGCCCCATCGATCACGGCGTCGCGCAGGATCGACAGCCAGCGCCCGATCGCGGGCCCCACCGGCACGCCGAGCGCGGCCAGCGCCTCCGCGTCCAGCGGCGATTCGGCGGTCCGCCACTCCCGCGCCGCGCGCCCCGCTCGCACCCCGGCGCGCCCGCGCCAGAGCGACGCCGCGGCGCGCAGCGCGATCGGGTCCGGCCCCCGCAGCCGCGACGCGGCCGCGCTATCGCGCAGGCCCACCCGCCCCAGCGCGTCGCGCTGCACGCGCAGCGCGGCGCCGTCGCGCAGCAGGCGGCGCTCCTCACGGGTCAGCGCGCAGGCGCCCGGCAGCGCCCGCACGACCGCGGGCGGCGCGGTCAGCCCCGTCAGCGCCCAGAAGAGGGCCGCGGGGTCGTCGGGCGGCGCGGCGCGCGTGAATTCGGCGAACGCGGCGACCAGCCGCGGCGGCGGCGACCAGCCCGCCACCCGCGCCCCCGGGAGCGCCAGCGCGGCGGCGCGAGCGAGCGCACCCGGCGCGGCCGCATCGAGCAGCAGCCGCCGCCAGGCCTCCCCGAAGCGGTCGGCGCCGATCGTGCGCAGCGCCGGCGCCGACGCCCGCAGCTGCGCGCCCGTTCCCGGCGCGAGGCGCGCGTCCAGCCGGGCCGCGTAGCGGCAGGCACGGAGGAGGCGCGTCGGGTCGTCGCGGAAGGAGTGCTCGTGCAGCGCCCGGATCAGGCCGCGCTCCAGATCGCGCCGCCCGCCGTGGGGATCGAGCAGCGCCCCGCGCCGCGCGCCGCCGACGCCCAGCGCCATCGCGTTGACGCTGAAGTCGCGCCGCGCCAGGTCCTCCGCGATCATCGCGGGTTCCACGGCGGGCAGCGCGCCCGGCCGCGGATAGCGCTCGCGACGCGTGCGCGCGAGGTCGATGCGCACCAACGCGGCAGGCGATCCGCCGATCCGCAGCGTGGCGGTGCCGAAGCGGTCGTGCCGGGTGGGGCGCATCGCCCCGTCGCGCGCGAGATCGTCCAGCAGCGGCGCCGGATCGCCCTCGACGGCCAGGTCCAGGTCGCCGAGCACCGCGCCGCCGCCGGGCGTTCGCAGCAGATCGCGCACGACCCCGCCGACGGCGAACAGCGCCAAGTCGTGCGACGCCGCGGCCTTGCTGATCGCCGTCAGCCCGGCACGCGCCGGACCGTCGAGCCGAATCCAGAGCCGATCCAGGAGCTCCGGCTGCGGCGCATCGCCGGGACCCGATGGTGGCCGTGTCATGATCCGCCCCGCGTCATCGTGCGCCGGACGGCATCGTCTGTTGTCCGCGATGCGGCGCATGCCGCCCCGGCCCGCCCGGGGGCGGCCCTGCCCGCGGCCGGGGTGTCATAAGCTGTCCGAGCGCGGGCCCGGCGTGGAGCGTGAAGGCGTGGGAGGCGTAAACTGCGAACGTGCGTCATCCAGTGACTCGATCGATCGTCCCTAACCGCCCGCCCGAGGTGGCGCGATGAGCGCTCCCGCCGGCGCGGCCGGTCCTGCCCCGGTCCGGCGCCGCAGCACCCGGCTCGACGTGCTCCAGCGTCGCCTGGGGCACGAGTTCGCCGACCGGGCGCTGCTGCGTCAGGCCATGGTGCACCGCTCGTACCTGAATGAGAACCCCGGCGAGGCCCTGGAGTCGAATGAGCGGCTGGAGTTCCTGGGCGACGCGATCCTCGACGCCGTCGTCTCGCGCCGCCTCTACGACGACTACCCCTGGGCCTCCGAGGGCTGGCTGACCGAGGTGCGCTCGCTGCTGGTGCGCAACGAGACGCTGGCCGATCGCGCGCGGGCCTGGGACCTGGGCCGCTACCTGGTCATGGGCCGGGGCGTCGAGAGCCAGGACGGCCGCAACCGCCCGGCCATCCTGGGCCGCGCCTTCGAGGCGCTGCTGGGCGCGGTCTACCTCGACGGCGGCTGGCGCGCGGCGCAGCGCGTGATCCTCTGCGCGCTGTCGGACCAGCTCGACGCGATCGCGATCGCGGGCGTCGAGCGCGACCCCAAGAGCCAGCTCCAGCAGGCCTGCCAGGCCGAGTGGCACGCGACGCCTCGCTACCACACGGTGGAGGAGCGCGGGCCGGCCCACGAGCGCGAGTTCCGCGTGGAGGTCCGCGTCAACGGGGAGACGCTGGGCGGCGGCGAGGGACCCAGCAAGCAGGCGGCCGAGAAGGCGGCGGCGGAGATGGCGCTGCGGGCGCTGCCGGCCGACGCGATCCCCTGACCGGGCGTCGCGCGGCGGCGGACCGCCGCCCCGCGCCCGGCGGCTGAAGGACGAGGTCCCCGCATGCAGTTCAAGCGCTTCGAGATCCAGGGCTACAAGTCCTTCGCGACGCGCACCCAATTCCAGATCGACCCCGGGATCACGGCGGTCGTCGGACCCAACGGCTCCGGTAAGTCCAACATCATGGACGCGCTGCGCTGGGTGCTGGGCGGGACGGCGAGCGGCCTGATGCGCGCCCGCCGCATGGAGGATGTGATCTTCGCCGGCTCCGAGAGCCGCGCCCCGGCCGGCCTGGCCGAGGCGCGCATCGTGCTGGATAACCGCGCCAAGTGGCTGCCGCTGGACGCGCCCGAGGTCGAAGTCGTGCGGCGCGTGCACCGCAGCGGCGAGTCGGAGTACCGCATCAACGACACGGACGTGCGCCTGCGCGACATCCAGGAGCTGTTCGCCCGCGCCGGGCTCGGGCCCGGCTCCCAGGCGCTCATGGGCCAGGGCCTAGTCGAGGAAGTGCTGCGGCTGCGTCCCGAGGATCGCCGCGGCCTGATCGAGGAGGTGGCCGGCGTCCGCGGCCACCGCCGGCGCATGGTCGAGAGCTGGCGCCGGCGCGCCGCGGCGGAGGAGAACCTGGCCCGCGCCCGCCTGCTGGTGGCGGAGATCGCGCCGCGCCTGCGCACCGTCGAACGGCAGGCCGGCCGCGCCGTCCAGCACGCCGCGCTGAGCGCCGAACTGCAGGACGCGCTGCGCGACTTCTACGGCCGCGAGTGGCGCAGGCTCGGCGAGGCCCGTGCCCGGCGCCGCGCCGACGCGCGCGATCGCGCCGCCGAGCGGGAGTCGGCCGAGCACGCCGCGGCGCAGGCCGAGGCGGCCCTGGAGGACTGCCGCGCCGGGATCGAGGCGGCCCGCGAGCGGCTGCAGGCCGCCAACGCCGAGCGGCGCCGCCTGGACGCGGCGCTGCACGACCTGGAATCGAAGCGGGAGATCACGAGCGAACGCAGCGGCCTGCTGCGCACCCGCCTGGCCGAACTCGACGGCGACATCGCGTCGCTGCGGGAGCGGCTGGAGGAGCCGGCGCCGGCGCTGGCCGGAGACGAGCCGGCCGCGGAGGGTCGCGCGGCGATCGCGGCGAGCGAGGCGGCGGCGGCCGAGGCCGGGGAGGCGCAGGACGCGCTCGACGCCGCCGCGGCGCGGCTGGAGTCGCTGCGGCGCGCGCGCGACGAGGCCGACGCGGCGCTGGCCGCGCTCGACCGCGAGGCGCAGGACGACGACCGCCGCCTGGCGGAATCGGCGCGGCGAGTGGCGCGCATCCGCGCCGAACTGCCGGAGCGCGAGCGCGCGTTGCGCACGCTCGCCGCGCGCCTCGCGGGCGCCGAGGCGGCGGTGGCCGAGGCCCAGGCGGAGCAGGCCGCGGCGGGCGTCGCGGCGTCCGACGCGCAGGACCGGCGCGCGGAACTGGCCCGCGACTACAACCTGGCCGTCGCCCGCCCTGCGCGACCTGGAGGCCGCCCGCGGCCGCCGCGAGCGCGACCTCACCCGCGCCCGCGACCGGCTGCAGATGCTGCGCGAGCTGCAGGGCGAGAGCGAGGGCATGCACCAGGGGCTGCGCGCGCTGTTCGGCACGCGGGGCGTCCCGCGCGATGGGGAGCCCACCGGCATCCCCGGCGTCGCCGGCGTGCTGCGCCGCATTGTGCACGCGCCGCGCGGGCTGGAGCGGGCCATCGAGGCCGCCCTCGGTGACTACCTGAACGCCGTGCTGTTCACGAGCGCCGACGAGGCGCTCGCGACGATGACCTTGCTGGTCCAGGAGCGGGCCGGGCGGGATCGTGGCGCTGCCGCTCGACGCGACGCGGGCGCGCCCGCCACTGGCGATGTCGGACGAGCGCGGCGTGATCGGGGTCGCCTCGCAGATGGTGCGCTGCAGGGCCGAGTATCGCGGCGTGGTCGACACGCTGCTGGGCCGCACGGTGATCGTCGAGGACCTCGCGACGGGGCGCGACATCGTCAAGCGCGGGCTCGGCGCGGCGGTCACGCGGGACGGCTACCTGCTGCGCCCCAACGGCGCCCTGAGCGGCGGCCGGCCGGCCGCGGCCGGCGCCTTCGAGCGCGAGTCGGAACTGCGCGCCCTGCCGGAGCAGATCGAGCAGCTGCAGCGCTCGCTGGCCGCGGACGCCGATGTGGAGGAGCGCCGCCGCGCCCTGGAATCGCTGGGCGCTGCGCTCGAGCGCGCCGAGGGGGACGCGGAGGAGGCCGCCGCCGCACGCGCCCGCGCGCAGGAGGCCGCCGGCGCTCGCCGCGCCGACCTGACCGCGCTGCGGGGCGAGGCGGCGGCCGCCGAGGCGGCACTGACCCGGGCCCGCGAGGATCTGCGCGCGGCCGCCGCCGTCGAGGCGGAGGTCGCCGCGGCCGACAACCGCCGCGCGGCGCAACGGGAGACCGCGGCGGCCGGCCGCCCGGACGACGCCGCCCTGGCGGCCGCGGCCGAGGCGCAGTCGGCCGGATTGCGGGCGCTGGCCGCGGCGCAGGCGCGCGCGGCCGCGGCGCAGGCCGAGCGCCGCCGCCTGGACGAGGCCGACGCCGCCCGCGCGCTGGCCCTGCGGCGGGCCCGCGAGGCGCTGGCCGATCGCGAGGCGCGGCGCGCGGCCGCGGCGACCGAGCTGGCCGCCTGCGCGGCGACGCTGGAGGCGCTGGACGCGGAGCTGGCGCAGGCCGCGCGGGATCGTGACGCCGGTCCGGCGATCGGCGACGAGGACTCGCCGGAGGCGCGGGCGCTGGATCGCCTGCTGGCCGGGGAGCCGGCCCGGCGCGAGGCCGTCGCGCGCTGCCAGTCCTCGCGCATCGAGGCCGAGAAGGCGCTGGTCGAGGCGCAGGCGGCGCTGCGCGAGGCGGAGACGTCGCTGGAGCGGCTGCGCGAGGCGATGCGCGGCGATGCCTTGACGCTGGACGCGGAGGGCCGCGTCGCGCCGCTGGACGGCGCCGCGGCGCCGGAGGGGAGAGGCGGCCGCGGCGGGGGACGCGGACGCGCCGGGCGCGCTCCCGGCGCCGCCCTCGCGCCCGCCCGCTGACCCGTCCGCGGATCCGCCCGTGGAGTCGGACGCCGATCTGCGACAGCGCGTGGAGACGCTGCGGGGGCGCCTGCGCTGGCTGGGCACGGTCAACCCCGATGCCGCCGCCGAGTTCGCGCAGATCCGCGCCCGGCACGACGAGTTGACGGTACAGATCGAGGATCTGGAGGGCGCCGAGCGGCGCATGCTGTCGGCCGAGGCGGAGTTGTCGGCGCTCATCCAAGAGCGCTTCGCGGACGCCTGGCGGCGCGTCGACGCCGAATTCCAGCGCTACTTCCGGCTCATGTTCCGCGGCGGCTCGGCGCGCCTGCTGCTGAGCGACGAGGAGGACCTGGAGACATCGGGCGTGGAACTCGTCGCGCAGCCGCCGGGCAAGCGCGTCGAGAACCTCAGCATGCTCTCCGGCGGCGAGCGCGCGCTGACCGCGATCGCGCTGCTATTCGCGCTGCTGGAGGTGCGCCCGGCCCCCTTCTGCGTCCTGGACGAGGTCGACGCGGCGCTCGACGAGGCCAACGTGGGCCGCTTCGTGGGCGCGCTCAAGGAGCTGGCGCAGCGCACGCAGTTCGTCGTCATCACGCACAACCGGCGCACGATCGAGCAGGCCGACAGCATCTACGGCGTCACCATGGGCGAGGACTCGGTCAGCCGCGTGCTGTCGGTGCGGCTGGTCGATCTGGGGCTCGACGGCTGAGCCGGCGCGCGACGCGCGGCGCGGCGCTACGATCGCGCCCGCGTCCCGTGCCGCGCCCCCGCCGGCGCGGCGCCGGACGCAGGGGAGCAGCCATGGTCCGTCTCTTCCGCCGCCGCACCTCCGCCCCGCAGCAGGCCCCCGCCGATGGGGCCGAAGACGCGGCCGAACTGGCGGCCCTGATGCAGGCCGGCACGCGGCGCACGCGCGGCGGCGTGCTGGGCCGGCTGGGCGGCGTCCTGCGCCGCGGCGGCGCCGGCGAGGAGTTCTGGGAGGAGCTGGAGGAGATCCTGATCGGCGCCGACGTGGGCGTGCGCACGGCCACGGCGCTGATCGAGCGGGTGCGGCGGCGGGCGCGGGACGAGCGGGCGCGCGACCCCGCCGCGCTGCGCGCGCTGCTGCGGGACGAGATGGTGACGCTGCTGCGCGCGCCCCGCGAGCGCGGCCGGCTGTGGTCGCCGTCGCGGCCGCCGGAGCCGCCGGCGCCGCACGTGATCCTGGTGGTGGGCGTCAACGGGGCCGGCAAGACGACCAGCATCGCCAAGCTGGCGCACGCCTACCGGAGCGAGGGGCGATCGGTGATCCTGGGCGCCGGCGACACCTTCCGCGCCGCCGCCATCGAGCAGTTGCAGCGCTGGGGGGAGCGCGTCGGCGCGCCGGTCATCGCGCACCAGGCGGGGGCCGACCCCGGCGCCGTGGCCTACGACACGCTGGGCGCGGCGGCGGCGCGCGGCGCCGACGTGGCCATCATCGATACGGCCGGCCGGCTGCAGACGAAGAAGAACCTGATGGCCGAACTGGGCAAGGTGCGGCGCGTGATCGCCGGGCGCGTGGCGGAGGCGCCGCACGAGGTGCTGCTGGTGCTCGATGCAACGACGGGCGGCAACGGGCTCAGTCAGGCGCGCGTCTTCGGCGAGGCCACCGACGTCAGCGGCATCTGCCTGGCCAAGCTCGACGGCACCAGCAAGGGCGGCGTCGTCTTCGCCGTGGCCGGCGAGCTGGGCCTGCCGGTGCGCTTTGTGGGCACCGGCGAGGGGCTGGACGACCTCGCGCCGTTCGACGCGCCCGCCTTCGTCGACGCGCTGCTGGCGGAGGAGTGAGGCTCGGACGGGGCGTTCCGAATATGCTGAGACGACCGAGGGATCGCACGCCATTGCGCCAGACGGCTGAACGTCCACTGCGAGAGCCAGTCCTTCGCTTCACCGATGTGAAGCGACAGCACACTGTGCCTCGCATGTACCTCAAGAGGTTCACGTCCGACGGCGGTCTACTGGCGGTCTTCGACATCCAGGAGAACCGGCGATTCCGAGCGGACCCCAAGAACATCGCCGTTTCGGTGGGGTTCAACAACCTGGACGTAGGAGGTGTTGAGGTCTCAACTGAGTCCTGGCTGGCGGGGCTTGAGAGCCGCGCGTCGCCTCTGTTGGACCGCATCATTCAGGATCCTCAGACCATCACGTCCCTCTCGGAGCAGGAGCAGAATGACTTCGCGCGATTCGTCTGCGCTCAGTTCTTCAGGGTTCCAGAGTATCGAGATCGGCAGCGGTCGACGTTCAGCACGGTGGCAGACCAGATCGAGCGGGCGCAGAAGGCTTCGCTTCTCAAGACTTACGGACAAGAGGAGGGTAACCGGCTCTGGGAATCACAGCGGGAGAGCTTTGATTCCAGGTGGCGCTCAATGGAATCTGAAGACCAACAAGCTCGCCTGTCAGCGTCCATGCTTGAGGCAATCCAGGGGATAGCCAATCTGTTGGTGGCGATGCCGTGGCGAGTGGGCACCACACACTCTGCACTCCCTTTGTTCACATCGGACAACCCCGTCAGCAGACGACTCCCGTCAGTCCGGCCATGGTGGGAGGAAGGCTCCTTCACTGCGTTCCGGATCTACTACCCGCTGAGCAGTCGAGTCCTCTTCATCGCGGGTCCGGGGCTCGATCCCAGAGTGACTGCGGACGGTCCCTACTTCGGCGGCCGACAGGCGCGTGACTTCTCCCTCTGGCAAACCTCTATCGCCCGGCATACCGTGGCGTGCGAAGCGACTCGCTTCCTGTTCGGTGATCAGCCCTTGCCACGAGAATGCGCAGAATCGTGCCTCGACAGCGTCGATCAGGCCTCGCTTGATACAGCGATGAAGTATGCCGGCTTCGATCCTCACCCACCCCGCATGGATTCGTAGGCTTCCTTGTTCCACCCCACCGACCGCCGATAGGATGCGCTGCGTGACGAACGGCGCAAACGGCAGCGAGGAGACGGCGGCGGCGGGCGCCTTGACGCCCGCGCAGCGCGATCGGCTGGCCGCGGCGCTGGCCGATCTGGCGCCGGGCAAGGGCAGCCTGCTGCCCGCCCTGCACCGCGTCCAGCACGAGCTGGGCTGGGTGCCGCGCGCGGCGATGTCGCTGATCGCGCGGCGCCTGCGGCTGAGCGACGCGCAGGTCTACGGTCCCGCCACGTTCTACTCGGAGTTCCGCCTCACGCCGCCGCCGGACACGCTGCTGACCTGGTGCAGCGGCCCCACCTGCCGCGTGCTGGGCGGCGAACGCATCAAGCTGATCCTCGAGAACACGCTCGGCTGCCGCCTGGGCGAGAACGGGCCCAACGACGCCTACGGCCTCTGGCTGGGGCAGTGCAACGGCACCTGCGAGCAGGCGCCGCAGGTCTGGCTCAACGGCCGCGTCGTGGGCAAGCTCAGTCTGGCCGGCGCGGCCCGGCTGGCGCGCCGCCTGCGCGACGGCGAGACGGCGGCCACGATCGCCCCGGCCCCGGCCGCGGCGGTCGAGATCCAGCCGGCCCTGATCCGGCGGCCGGATGCGTCCGGAGCGCCGTCGTGAGCGCCGCCTACGAGGCGCTGCGCGCCGCCGCCGGCGCCCCCCCGCGAGGCGCGCGAGCGGCCCCTGCTGCGGGTCGACGTCACGACCTCCTCCGTGGCGGCCGGCGCCGACGCCACGCTGGAGCGGCTGCGGGCCTCGATCGCCGCGCGCGGACTCGACGTCGAGATCGCGCGGGTGGGCTCGCTGGGGCTCTCCTTCGCGGAGCCCACCGTCGAGCTGCAGCGGCCGGGGCGCGATCCGGTCGTCTACGGGCCGCTGCCGCCGGACGAGGTGGAGGCCTTCCTGGACGCGGTGCTGGGCGCGGACGGCGCGCCGCCGGGCGGCGACGACGGCCGCTGGGCGATCGGCGTGCGCGGCGCCGGCGCCGACGGGCAGGACGGTGATGGGCAGGACGGGGTGCCGCCGCTGAGCGCGCATCCCTTCTGGGGGCCGCAGGAGCGGCGCGTGATGGAGCAGATGGGCGTGATCGACCCGGAGTCGCTCGACGAGGCCCTCGCGGCCGGGCGCTACGCCGGCCTGGACCGGGCGCTGGGCATGGAGCCGATGGCGATCTGCGACCTCGTGGAGGCGTCCGGCGTGGGCGGCCGCGGCGGCGGCGGCTTCCCGGCCGGGCGCAAGTGGAAGTTCCTGCTGGGCGCGCCGGGGCCCGAGAAGTACCTGGTCTGCAACGCCGACGAGGGCGACCCCGGGGCGTTCGTCAACCGCATCCTGATGGAATCCGATCCGCACCTGGTGATCGAGGGGATGGCGATCGCGGGCCTGGCGACGGGCGCCTCGCACGGCTTCATCTACATCCGCGACGAGTACCCGCTGAGCATCGAGCGGATGCAGGTGGCGCTGGACGACGCGGCCGCGGCGGGACTGCTGGGCGGCGACGTGCTGGGCTCGGGAAGGGCCTTCACGCTGGACCTCGTGCGCGGCGCCGGCTCCTACGTCTGCGGCGAGGAGACGGGGCTGATCGCCTCGCTCGAGGGGCTGCGCGGGATGCCCAAGATCCGGCCCCCCTTCCCGGCCCAACGCGGCGTCTTCGGGCTGCCCAGCAACGTCAACAACACCGAGACCTACGCCCACGTGCCGTCGGTCCTGCTGCACGGCGCCGACTGGTACCGCGAGTTCGGCAGCGAGGCCGACGCGGGCACGAAGATGTTCAGCATCGGCGGGGCGCTGCGGCGCACCGGCATCGTCGAGGTGCCGTTCGGCTCCTCCATGCGGGAACTGCTGGACGGGATCGGCGGCGGCGTGCCGGACGGCGGCGTGGCCAAGGGCATCCAGCCCGGCGGGCCGCTGGGCGGCCTGCTCAACGCCGCCGACCTGGGCCTGGCCCTGGAGCGGCCGCCGTTCAGCGAGCGCGGCGTGCTGCTGGGCTCGGGCGGGCTGATCCTGTTCGACGAGCGCGCCTGCGCCGTGGACCTGTCGCTCTACTTCAGCGAGTTCTGCGAGGACGAGTCCTGCGGGCGCTGCACGACCTGCCACGGCGGCAGCCAGCGGCTGGTCGAGATGCTGGGGCGGATCACGCGCGGCGGCGGGCGCGAGGCGGACCTCGATCGGCTGGGCGTGATCGACCGCACGCTGCAGAACGCCAACTGCCTGCACGGGCAGTTCACGCCCTACGCGATCCGCGCCGCGCTGCGCCACTTCCGGGCCGAGGTCGAGGAGCACGTGCGCGATCGGCGCTGCGCGGCGCGCGCCTGCCGGGGGCTGATCCGCCATCGCGTGACGGATCCCGCCCACCCCGCCCTGGCCGAGGCGGCGGAACTCTGCCCCACGGGGGCGATCGCCGGCGACGACGCCGGCGGGCGCACGATCGACGACGCGGCCTGCGTGCAATGCGGGCTCTGCGCCGAGCTGGCGCCGGACGCGGTCGCCGTCGAGGACCGCTTCCCCGCCGCCGCGACCGCGGCCGCCGGGGCCGGCGGGTAGCCCCCACCCGCTTCGGCGCCGCCCCCGTCCGACCGGCCTTCCCGTCAGCGGCCTTCCTGTCAGCGGCCTGCGTGTCGCCGGCTTATGTGTGAAGGGCGCGCGCCTCGCCCGCGCGCGCTGATAGTCTGCGCACGGGCGGCGCGCCCGCGCGGGGGGATGCGGGACGCGGCCCGGTCGGCTATCCTACACGCTACCGTGTCAACGGGCGGCGCGCGCCGTCCGCGGGCGCGGGCCTGCGAAGGAGCCGGCGAGTTGCCCAGCGCGATCCGTCGCCAGTACCTCGATCTCAAGGCGCGCCACCCCGACGCGATCCTCTTCTTCCGCCTGGGCGACTTCTACGAGACCTTCGACGACGACGCGGAGCTGGTCAGCGAGGCGCTGGGCGTCGCCCTGACCAGCAAGCCGATGGGGCAGGGCTTGCGCGTGCCCCTGGCGGGCGTGCCCGTGCAGAGCGTCGAGGGGCACCTGGCGCGGCTGATCGAGGCCGGCCACCGGGTCGCCATCGCCGAGCAGCTGGAGGAGGCGGGGGCGCGCGGCGGCGCCGGCCGCGGGCTGGTGCGGCGCGGGGTCGTGCGCGTCGTCTCGCCGGGCACGGCGCTGGAGCCGTCGCTGCTCGAGGCGGGCCGCAACGCCTACTGCGCGGCGCTCGCGATCCGCGCCGCCTCCGGCGGCGGGCCGGCGCGGGCGGGCCTGGCCCTGGCCGACCTCAGCACCGGCGAGCTGCGCGGCTGCGAGCTGGAGGCGGACGGCGCCGAGGCGGCGCGGGCGGCGGCGCTGGCAGAGCTGGAGCGGCTGGGCGCGCGCGAGTTGCTGCTGCCGGCGCCCGCTGGGGCGTCCAATGGGGCGTCCAATGGGGCGTCAGATGGGGCGTCAGATGGGGCGCCCGGCCGGGCGGCGGCGGCCGACGGCGGCCACCCTGCGCCGGGGGGCGGCGGCGACGGCAACGAGCCGCCGCCCTGGAGTCTGACGCCGCGCCCTCCCGATCGCTTCGCGGCCGGGCGCGGGGCGGCGCTGCTGCGGGCCCGCTTCGGCGTCGCCGATGTGCAGGGGCTGGGGCTGGCGGGACGGCCGGCGCTGATCGGGGCGCTGGGCGCGCTGCTGGACTACCTGGGCGAGGGGCAGGGCGAGCCGGGGCCGGGCGGCGCCGCGCTCGGCGGCGGCGGCAGCGTGAACGGCGGCGACCGCCTGGCGCACCTGGGCCGTCCCCAGATCTACGACCCCTCGTCCACGATGCGCCTCGACGCCGCCACGCGGCGGGCGCTCGACATCTTCCCCGCGCCGGGCGACGCAGCGGGCTCCCTGCTGGGCCTGCTCGACCGTTGCCGCACGGCCGCCGGGCGGCGCCTGCTGCGGGCCCGGCTGGAGCGGCCGCTGATCGCGCTGGCGCCGATCGAGGCGCGGCAGGCGCGGGTGGCGCTGCTGCACGAGGCGGCGCTGCTGCGGGCGCGGCTGCGCCGCCGCCTGGCCGAGGTGCCGGACCTGGAGCGGCTGCTGGGCCGCGTGGCCACGGGGCTGGCGACGCCGCCGGAGTTGGCCGCGCTGGGGCGGGGGCTGGACGCCGCGGCGGCGCTGGCCGATCCCCTGCGGGAGGAGGCGGAGGCGGGCGACGGCGCCGGCGGCGACGGGCGCCGGGCGCTGCTGCGCAGCATGGGCGAGTCGCTGCCGGCGGCGGAGGCGGCGGCGGCGGCGATCGGGGCGGCGCTGGCGGCGGAGCCGGAGCCCTTCGCCGACGCCCGCGGCGACGGCGCCGCGGAGGTGCTGCGGCCGGGCTACGACGCCGAGGTCGACGCGCTGCGGCTGCGCCGCCGCGAGGGGCGGCGGGCGCTGGCGGCGCTGGAGGCCGAGGAGCGCCGGCGCACCGGCGTGGCCTCGCTGAAGGTCGGCTTCCACCGCAGCTTCGGCTACTACATCGAGCTGGGCCGCTCGCACGCGGCGGCGGCGCCGCCCGACTGGGAGCGGCGGCAGACGCTGGCCGGCGGCGAGCGCTACGTCTCGCCGCGGCTGCGCGCCCTGGAGCGCGACCTGCTGGAGGCCCGCGACGCTCTGGCCCTGCGCGAGCGCGAGCTCTACGCGGCGCTCTGCCGCCGCGTGGCCGTCCAGGCGCCGGCCGTGCGCCGCCTGGCCGGCGGCGTGGCGCGGCTGGACGCCGAGGCGGCGCTGGCGGAGGTGGCGGCGGCGCACGGCTGGACGCGCCCGCAGCTGGATCACTCGGCGCGGCTGGAGATCCGCGAGGGGCGGCACCCGCTGGTCGAGGCCGGGCTGGGCGCGGGCCGCTTCGTGCCCAACGACGTGGCGCTGGACGGCGCCGGGACGCAGCTGCTCGTCGTCACGGGCCCCAACATGGCCGGCAAGAGCACCTACCTGCGGCAGACGGCGCTGATCGCGCTGCTGGCCCAGGTGGGCAGCTTCGTGCCGGCGGCGCGGGCGCGGCTGGGGCTGGTCGACCGCATCTTCGCGCGGGTGGGGGCGCAGGACCAGATCGCGGCCGGGCGCAGCACGTTCATGGTCGAGATGCTGGAGACGGCCGCCATCTGCAGCAGCGCCACGCCGCGATCGCTGCTGGTGCTGGACGAGATCGGGCGCGGCACCAGCACCTACGACGGTCTGGCCATCGCGCGGGCGCTGCTGGAACACCTGGTCGCGGGCCGCGCGGGGCCGCGCACCCTCTTCGCGACCCACTTCCACGAGCTCACGGCGCTGGCCGGGGAGGTCGAGCGCGTGGCCAACGCCAGCGTGCTGGTGGGCGAGACGCCCGGCGGCGAGGGGCTGCGCTACCTCTACCGCATCGCGCCGGGCGGGGCCGACCGCTCCTACGGCGTGCAGGTGGCGGCCATGGCGGGTCTGCCGGCCCCGCTGCTGGCGCGGGCGCGGGAGCTGCTGGACGCCTTCGAGGCGGGAGCGGCCGGCGGCGGCGGGGCGGCGGCGCGCAACGGGGCGCCGGCGCGCCTGCCGGCGGCGCTCGAGGGCTCGGCCGGGGAGCCGCTGCTGCGCGAGCTGGCCGCGCTGGACGTGGACGGGCTGACGCCGCTGGAGGCGATCGGGGCGCTGTACGCGCTGCGCGAGCGCGCCCGCGCGCTGACGCCCGGCGCGGCCCTGTCCCAGCAGGGGCCGTCCCACGAGGGGGCGCCGGGGCCGCCGCCGCCGCAACTGCTGCGCGAGGCGGTGCGATGAGCGCCGCGGCGCGGGCGCGCGCGCCGGGCCCGGCCGGGGCCGGCGGGCGCATCGCCGAACTGCCGCCGGCCGTGGCCGACGCGATCGCCGCCGGGGAGGTCATCGAGCGCCCCGCCTCGGCGATCAAGGAGCTGCTGGAGAACGCCTGCGACGCCGGCGCGCGGCGCATCGAGGTCGAGGTCGAGGGGGCGGGCCTGACGCGCATCCTGGTGCGCGACGACGGCCGCGGGATGACGGCGGCTGAACTGCCCGTCGCCTTCCGCCGCCACGCCACCTCGAAGCTGCGCGGGCTGGAGGACCTGTCGGCGCTGCAGAGCTACGGCTTCCGCGGCGAGGCCCTGCCCAGCCTGGCCGCCGTGGCGGCGCTGGACTGCACGACGCGCCCGGCCGCCGAGCGGCTGGGCGCGCGGCTGCGCCTCGGCGGCGGCGGCGGGGCGGGGGCGGCGGGCACTGAGCTGGTCGGCGCGCCCCCGGGCACGGAGTCCGTCGGCGCGCCCCCCGGCACGGAGTCCGTCGGCGCACCCCCGGGCACGGAGTTGGTCGGCGCGCCCCCGGGCACGACGATCGAGTTGCGCGACCTCTTCGCGCGGCAGCCGGCGCGGCTGCGCTTCCTGCCCGGACCGCGCAGCGAGCGCGCCGCCATCGCGCGCGTCTGCGGCGATACGGCGCTGGCCCGGCCCGAGATCGCGCTGCGCCTGCGCCTCGACGGGCGCGAGCTGCTGGCCACGCCGGGGCTGCCGCCCGATCCGCCGCCGGGGCGCGGCGACGAGGCGGCCCTGACCCGCGCGCGGCGGGCCGTGCTGGCGCAGATCTGGGGCGCCGAGGCGGCCGCCGCGGCGCTGCCCTTCGCCGCCGAGTGCGAGCTCGACGGGGGCGGCGCGCTGCGCGTGTCGGGGCTGGCGGCGCCGCCGCCGCACGGCCGCGCCCGACGCGACGGGCTGCGGCTGTTCGTCAACGGCCGCCCGATCACGCCGGGGGCGCTGGCGCACGCCGTCGAGGGGGCCTACGCGGAGCTGCTGCCGCGCGGGCGGCGCCCGATCGCGGCGGTCTTCCTCGAGGCGCCGCCGTCGCGCGTCGACGCGAACGTGCATCCGGCCAAAGCGACCGTCAAGCTGGCCGACGAGCGAGCGCTGTTCTCGCTGCTGCAGCGCGCCCTGCGCGAGGCGCTGCTGGCGCGGCCGGCGCTGGGCGGCGAGCGTCCGGCCGGGGCTGGGGGCGGCCGCGACGGCGTCGCCGGCGTGGCGCCGCCCGACTTCCTGCGCCGCGACGCGACCGGGGCGCGGCCGTCGCCGGATCCCGGCGCGGCCCCATCCGGGAGCGGCGGCGCGGCCGACGCGCGCTGGAACCGGCTGCGGCAGCTGCGCGCGCTGGGAGAGGAGACGCCTCCCGCCGTTGGCGACCCCGCCCCCGGCGCGCTCCCGGCCGCCGCGGCGGCGGCGCCGGTCCGCCCGCACGACGGCGGCCTGCCGGGGCTGCCGCTGCTGCGGCTGGTGGGGCAGCTGCGCGCGACCTTCCTCGTCGCCGAGGGGCCGGAGGGGATGCTGCTGGTCGACCAGCACGCCGCCCACGAACGGGTCGTCTACGAGCGGCTGCTGGCCCGGCGCGGCGGCGAGACGCCCGATCAGCAGGCGCTGCTCGAGCCGGTGCTGGTCGAGCTGGGGGCGGCGCAGGCGGCGGCGCTGGCGGGACACGACGAGGCGCTGGCGGCGCTGGGCTTCACGCTGGAGCCGTTCGGCGAGCGCGCCCTGCGCGTGCGGGCGCTGCCGCCGGCGCTGCTGCGCGGCGGGCCGCTGGCGGGCGCCGACGGCGCGGGGGCGGGCGGACGCGTGCGCGCGGCGCTGGAGGCGATCCTGGACGACCTCGCCGACCCCGGCGCGGGGAGCGGGGCGCTGCACGACCCCGTCGCCGCCAGCGCCGCCTGCCACGGCTCGGTGCGGGCCGGGATGACGCTGGCGCCGGACGAGATGGCGGCGCTGCTGCGCGACCTCGAGGCCTGCCGGAACCCGCACACCTGCCCGCACGGCCGGCCGACCTTCGTCGGCTTCCCGGCGAGCGATCTGGAGCGGCAATTCGGCAGACGCTGAAGTGGGAGACGCTGAAGCGGCAGACGCTGAAGCGGCCCCGCGCTCAGCCGGGATCCAGCGCCAGGTCGGCGGCGCCGGCGCAGCGCACCACGTCGCGCAGCCCCTCGCCGGGCGCAACCGCCGCGCCGTCGGCGATGACGCAGCCGCGCAGGCGGGCGCCGGCGCCGACCACGACGTCCTCCCAGAGCAGGCAGTCGCGCAGCGCCGCGCCCGCCCCGACGTGGCAGCCGCGGCCCAGCGCCAGCGGCCCCCGCAGGCGCGCGCCGGCCTCCACCACGACCCCCGCCGCGATGCGCACGTCGCCCTCGACCCGCGCCGACGCATCGACCCGCGCCGCACGATCGATGCGCGGGCCGCCGCCGCGCAGCGCCGCCCGGGCGGCGCGCCGGTAGTCGGACGGCGTGCCGACATCGATCCAGCTTGCGTCGCGCGCGACCGCGGACAGGGGGAAGCCGTAGATCGCCTCGCCAGCCGCCGCCATGGCCGGGAAGAGGCCCTCCTCGAGCCGCGAGAAGCGCGCCGGGTCGACGCCGCGCAAGCACTCGGCCTGCAGCAGCCAGCTGCCGGCGTTGACCCAGCGCGAGGGGACCGTCCCGGCCGGCGGCTTCTCGACGAAGCGGCCGATGCGGCCGTCCCGCTCGCGCAGCACGACCCCGTAGCGGGAGGGGTCGGCGACCTCGGCCAGGGCGAGGCTGACCTGCGCCCCGGCGGCGCGGTGCCGGCGCAGCAGCGCCTGGGGGTCGACCGTGCTGACGACGTCGGCGTTGCAGACCAGCAGCGGCTCCCCGTCCGCGGGGGGCTCGGCGGCCAGCGCCGCCGCCAGCGCGCCCGCCGAGCCCAGCGGCCGGGGCTCGGCGCGGTAGTCGAGGCGCAGACCGGGGATCGCGCCCAGCGCGGCCGGGATCGATTCCCCACCGGCGCCGATGGCGACCGTGGCCCTCGTCACGCCGCCCGCCGCCAAGCCGCGCAACGTGCGCCGCAGCAGGGGCTCGTTGGCAATCGGCACGAGCGGCTTGGGCCGCACGTCGCTGAGCGGCTGCAGACGGACTCCGCGGCCGCCGGCGAGGAGGATGGCGCGCAGGGCTGGGCTCCGATCGTGAGTCGTCCGGTCGGCCCCCAGTATGCCCCGGCGCTGCCCTGCGCGGCCGCCGGCAAGCACGACATAACATTCGGCAGGATCTCCCTGCCGGTCACCCCGGCCGGGCATCATGGGGAGGCGACGCTGTGCGCCGCCGATCGGCGCCGTGGGAGGGACGCGGCATGCTGCGAGGTTTCGCGCGCTGGCTGCGCACGCCTCCACGCGCGCGCTGGTCCTGGAGGGGCGGCGCGGCCCGTTCCGAGGGACGCTCCACCGGCCCGGCGCGGGTCGTCGCGCTGCGCTTCATCGACGCCTGGGGCGACGACTTGCAACTGCGCAATGAGGGCCCCGGCGCCGCCGCCGACGTCGTGATCACGGCGCTGCTGCGCGACGCGCCCGGCGCCGAGCGCCGTCTGCGCGCGGCGCTGCCCTCGCTCGGCGCCGGCGTCGGCTACATCGTCACGCTGCGGCCGGGTCGCGAGGCGCTGCCGCTGGAGGGCGCGGGGCGCCGGGTGCGCGTCCGCTGGCGCGACCGCGACGGCGGGGCGGGCGAGTCCTGGGCCGCCGGCGGCCCCGGAGCGGCGCGGCTCACGACCCTCCGGCCGCCCGGTTGATCGGCCGGCGCGGAGCCGCGGGACTCAGCGCTTGTAGGTGTCGGTGTCGCGATAGGGGCCGTCGCGCCAGGCCAGCGCGTCCTTGAGGCCGCCCTCGCGCATGTGGTCCTGGAACTGCATCGAGAACTCGGTGTGCTGACCCAGGGCGTCCATGTCGGTGCTGCTGCGCACCGACGAGTAGATGCCCATGTTCTCGTAGAAGCGGTTCATGTTGAGCTTCAGGATCGCCAACTGATCGGACGACATCGTGGCGACGCGGTCGGCCAGCGCGATCGTGCGCTCCTCCAACTCCTCCTGCGGCCAGGCGTAGTTCACCATGCCGCACTCGCGCGCCTCGACGCCGCTGATGTTCTCGCCGGTGTAGTACAGCTCCTTGGCCTTGCGCATGCCGATCACCAGCGGCCAGATCACCCCCGTGCGCGAGGTGCCCAGCCCGCGGCAGCCGGGGTGCCCGAACTGCGAGTCCTCGGCCGCCGTCACGAGGTCGGCCATCATCGCCACCTCGCAGCCGCCGGCGATGGCGTAGCCGTGCACCTGGGCGATCGTGATCTTGGCCATGTTCCAGAAGTACATGTGGATGTCGGTGATCTGCTGCATCGCCGTGCGGTTGTTCATCGGCAGCGCGCGGCCGCGGTCGTCGGTGCGCTGGAACTTGCGCACGACGCCGTCGGCGCCGCCCAGCCGCGGCGTCAGGTCGTAGCCGGCGCTGAACGTGCGCCCCGCCCCCTTGACGATGATCACCCGGATCGAGTGGTCGGTCTCCAGTTCGTGCAGGATGTCGTTGAACTCGTACAGCAGCTCCTGCGAGAGCGCGTTCATCTTCTCGGGGCGGTTGAGCGTGACGCGGGCGACGCGGCCGTCGGTGCCCACCCGGTCGCTGGTGATGAATTCGAAGTCCGTCATGCTGGAAATCTCCTGGCTGCTTGTCTGGGCGCTGTGTGTCCGGGCGCCGCGCGTCCGGCGGCGCGTCTCCACGGGGCCGCCGGCGGCGGCGCGTCCAGGGTAACGACGGCCGCCGCTACGGGCCTGCCTCGTCCGTCTCGTGCGCGGCGACGATCGCGCGCGCCTCATCGACCAGCCGCGGCAGCGCCGCCGCGACCGCCGCCTCATCGACGGCCGCGGCGGCCGCCGGGTAGCCGGCGCGCTCGATCATCGGCCGCAGCCGTCCCCGCCGGAAGCGCTCCAGCGTCCACTCCAGGGGGTCGCCGTCCGCGGTGGCGTCGAACATGATGCGTTCGTCGCGGCCCATCGGCCCGTAGTGGTAGTGCGGCGTCTGCCGGAAGCAGTCGAAGCGCAGCAACTCGGTCGTCGCGCCCTCGACGTCGGCGTAGACCTCGATGCACAGGCCCGAGTCGCCGCCGACGTCGTCCCGGTAGCGCATCGTCAGGCTGACGCCGCCCGCCTCGACCTGCGCCTCGTGCCGTCGCATCGCCGCGCCCCTCTCGCTGCCCGCGCCGGGCGGCCCGTCCGCCCCGCGCGCCGCCAGTCTAGCCGCCGCCCGTCTAGCCGCCGACAGTCTAGCCGCCGCCCGGCGCCGCGGGCGCGCAGGCCGCGGCCAGCGTGCCGATGCGGCTCGTGCGCCGCGCGATCTCCGCGTCGCCCGCGAAGCCGTTGGTGACGAAGCCCAGCGACAGCCCGCCGGCGGGGTCGCCCCAGGCGATCTGGCCGCCGGCGCCGGCGTGCCCGAAGGCGCGCGCCGAGGTCCCGCCGCCGAAGCCGCGCAGCGCCGTGTGGCCGTCGCCGCCCGCCACGACGCCCAGCAGGCAGCGATTGATGGGGACGCCGCTCAGCGGGTCGCGATGGCGCAGCGGGTCGGTGCGCACCTGCGTCCCGAACTCGATCGTCTCCGGCCGCAGCGCCCGGCTCCCGCCGGCGCCGGCGCCGCCGTGGAGCAGCGCCTGGTAGAACAGCGCCATCGCGGCGGCCGTCGCGAAGCCGCCCCCGCCGGGGCAGCCCGAGCGCCGCTGCGAGGGCCGGTTGAAGTGCAGGATCGTGGCCGGGTTGACCTCCCGCGAGCCGCCGTCCGGCGGGACCGGCTGCTGCATGTAGACGACGTCGGCGGCGCGGCGATGCTGCTCGTCGGGCAGGCCGACCCAGAGGTCGGACAGGCCCAGCGGGTCCAGCAGCCGCTCGCGGATGTAGTCGCGGAAGTCGCGTCCCGTCCTGGCGCTGATCACCTCCGCCAGCAGCCAGTGCGCCGACGTGGCGTGGTACTCGAAGCGGCTGCCCGGCGGCCAGTTCAGCCGCCAGCCCGCGATCCGCTCCAGCCGCAGCGCGCGATCCTCCCACAGCCGCGGGTGCAGCGGCGCGCCCGGGAAGCCGCCCACGTGCAGCATCACCTGCTCGACCGTGACCGCGTCCTTGCCCTGCCCGGCGAAGGCCGGCACGACGTCGGCGGCGCGCTCGTCGATCGAGAGCAGGCCGTCCTCGATCAGGCAGAGGACGGCCGCCGCGACCACCGCCTTGGTCGAGGAGTAGATGCAGAACAGCGTCCCGTCGTCCACGGGGCGCTCCAGGCCCCCGTGCAGCGCCCGGCCGAAGCTCGCCATGCCGGCCAGCTTGCCCTCCCGCGCGACCGCCACCTGCGCCGCCGGCAGGCGGCCCTCGTCGACCTCGGCCTGCACGAAGGCGAACAGCTCCGCCAGGCGGTCGGGGTCGACCCCCACCGCGGCGGCGCCCACTGCGGTGGGTGAAGTGGCGAAGTCGCTCGGCTGAGCCATGGCCCTGCTCCCTTCCCGGCTACGACGGCCGCTCCGTCGTGCGCTCCTCGATCGCGTAGAACTCCTCCAGGCCGGCCGCGGCGGGCAGTTCACGGTAGAGGCGGAACAACTCCGCCGGGTCGATGCCGGCCGTCCCGTCCGACTGGAAGCGCGCGTAGGCCTCCCGCATCGCCGCGTAGGCCAGGACCTGCCCGCTGAACGGGTCGATCACGAGCGGCCAGCCCAGGTCGCGCCACTCCGCCTTGCTGCGCGTGGCGAACGCGCCCATCGCGGCCAGCGGCGCGTCGATCCGCGACGGGGCCCGGCGCCACTCCGCCTCGTTCGAGGGGAACAGCATCACCAGGTCGGCGCCCGCGGCCCGGTAGGCGCGCCCGCGCTCGACCGCCGCCGCGAACGATTCGTTCCGCACCGCGCCCGTGCGGGCGATGATCAGCAGGTCGGGGTCCGACCGCGCCGCCAGCGCCGCCTCGAGCTTGCCCACCATCTCCTGCGCCGGGATCAGATGCTCGACCCCCTTGTGGTGGTGGGCCCGCTTGGGCGCGACCTGATCCTCCAGCTCGACCGCCGCCGCGCCGGCGGCCTCGAACTCGCGGATCGCGCGGCTGGCGTGCAGCGCGTCGCCGAAGCCCACGCCCCCGTCGACGATCAGGGGCACGGAGGAGCGCTGCGTGATCTGGCGCGCCGCCGTCGCCACTTCGGTGATCGTCAGCAGCGCCTCCGACACCGCCAGCTGGAAGCCCAGCCCGCCACCGCTGAGATAGGCCGCCCCGTAGCCGAGCGCCTCGATCGTGCGCGCCGTCAGCGGATCGAGGCAGAGCGGCGCGAAGACAGGGCCGCCGCCTTCGATGGCGGCCCGCAGGTCGGCCCGCGCGCTCATCGCCCGGTCCCCGCCCGCCGCCGCGCCTACGGCGAGGCCACCATGCTGAACTGCTTCGAGGGCATCCGGCCCAGGGGCGGCGACCAGCCCGGCGACTCCTGCGGCGGGTGCGCCGCCAGCCAGTCCTCATCGATCGCGACGCCCAGCCCGGGCGCGGTGGGGACGGGCAGATAGCCGCCGCTCTGCTGCGGGAACTCGCCGATGCAGGCGTCGGGGAACCACGGCTTGAAGCCGCCCTCGTGGATCATGAAGTTCGGGATCGAGGCGTCCACGTGCAGCGCCGCCAGCACGTCCATGGGGCCGTGGATGGCGTGCGGCTGCACGCCCACGTACTGCGCCTCGGCCAGCGCCGCGATGCGCTTGAGCTGCCCGATGCCGCCGCACTGGATCACGTCGGGCTGGATCATCGCCACGATCTGCCGCTGCAGCAGGTCGGCGAAGGTGAACGGGCTGTAGAGCCGCTCGCCCGTCGCGATCGGGATGTTGATCGACTCCGCCACCTTCTGCATGGCGTCCATGTTCTCGAAGGGCACCGGCTCCTCGAAGACGAAGGGGCGGTAGGGCTCGGCCGCGTCGCCGAAGCGGATCGCCTCGGCCGGCGTCAGGCGGCCGTGCACCTCGAGCAGCAACTCGACCTCGAAGCCGACCGCCTCGCGCACCGCGATGAGCGTGTCCAGCGCCTTCTTCTCGGCCTCGTAGCTGATGTACAGCCCGCGGTGGTCGAAGGGGTCGCCCTTCAGCGCCGTCAGCCCGTTCGCCACCTGGCTCAGCGCCCACTCGGCCGCCTTCTCGGGCGTGGGGCCGTCCCAGCGGCCATAGATCCAGATGCGATCGCGCATCTTGCCGCCCAGCAACTCGTAGACGGGCACGCCCAGGGCCTTGCCCTTGATGTCCCACAGGGCGAGCTCGATCCCCGCCGCGGCCGAGTTCTGGATCGGGCCGCCGCGGGTGAAAAAGTGGTGGTGGATCTTCTGCCAGCAGCGCTCGACGGCGAACGGGTCCTCGCCGATGAGCAACTGGCCGTACTCCTCGACCAGCGCCGTCACGGCCATCGGGCCGCAGGTCGCGTCGCCCCAGCCGGTGACGCCCTCGTCGGTCTCGACCTTCACGAACACGTAGTTCCAGGGCGGGAAGTTGAACGGGTTGGGGATCGGGTCGGGCGCCGCCGGGATGGCGCTGACGGATGTGATCTTCATGCCGGAGTGGTCCTCTCGCTTGTGCGCGCCCGGCCGCCGGGGCGCCCGCGCATTCTAGGCCGCGCCCGGCGCGGGTCGGCCAGCAGCGGCCCGCCGGGGCGCCGGGCCTCTGGGCCGGCGGTGAATGTGCGCACAAGCACGATGTTGACGGCGCCCGCCGCGAGTGTCACCCTGGTTGCAGAGGGGTGGTCCTCCCACCGCACGACGGTCGAGGATCCGCCCCGGCGCAGCGAACGGGACGCGGCGCGGCAGCCGAGAGGAGGGTGTCATCCGCTTGGACGACAGTCCGCCGCGCGACGGCGGGACGGTCCTCCCACGAGCCGCGGATCGCTAACGAATCGGACGCGCACTCCCGTCCACCCGCCACGACGCGGGGCGCAGGGGAGGCGTCCGGAGCGGACAACCGCTCACCACCGCGAACGTGCCGGGGGGCCGTCGAAGACACAGACTTGAGCACGGAGCCCGGGCCTCGGCCCGGGCTTCGTAATGTTCCGTCCCCGGCCGCCGCCGGCCGGCGGATGGGTCAGTCGATGCGCACGACGGAGCGGTGGAAGCGCGTCACGACGTCCGGGTCGGGGATCAGGCTGGTCAGCGCCTCGGTCTTGCCGGGGTACTCGAACTGCGACAGCACGTAGCGCATGCTCTCCAGCCGCGCCGCCTCCTTCACGTTGGCCTGCACGATGATCCAGGGGCTGAAGCTGGAGTGCGTGCGCGCGAACATCATCTCCTTGTAGCGCGTGTACTCGTCCCACAGAGCCTGCGCGCGCGCATCCAGCGGGCTGAGCTTCCACTGCTTGAGCGGGTTCGTGCGCCGCGAACTGAAGCGCGCCACCTGCACGTCGCGCGAGATCGAAAACCAGAACTTCACCAGGTCCACGCCGTCCTGGATCAGCATGTCCTCGAACTCCGGCACCTGGCGCATGAAGCGCTCGTACTGCTCGGGCGTGCAGAAGCCGTTGACCGGCTCGACAACGGCGCGGTTGTACCAGGATCGATCGAAGAAGATGATCTCGCCGCGGTTGGGCAGGTGCTGCATGTAGCGCTGGAAGTACCACTGCCCGGTCTCGTCGGCCGTGGGCTTGGGCAGCGCGATGACCCGCATGGCGCGCGGGTTGAGATGCTCGATGAAGCGTCGGATCGTGCCGCCCTTGCCCGCCGCGTCGCGCCCCTCGAAGAGGATCGCCAGCCGCCGGTCCTCCGTCTGCACCCAGCGCTGGAGCTTGACCAGCTCGATCTGCAAGTGCTTGAGGTCGCGCTCGTAGGCCCGCACGCGGCGCTTCTTGCGCGCCGCCCGGCGCTTGGCGCGCAACTGCGCGACGACCGCCTCCGAGAGGCGCAGGTCGTGCAGGGCGTCGCGCAGGGCCTCCTGCTCCGGCAGGCCGGCCTCGCCCTCGCCGCTGAGCAACTCGATCATCGCCTCGACGGCCCCGTCGGGGTCGCTGCCGTTCTCCGCCAGCGACCGCCCGATCGCCGCCGCGACCGCCCGATCGCCGCCCGGCGCCGCCGCGACGCCCGCCGATTCGGGCGACTCCCCGTTCTCCCCGCGCCGTCCGGTCTGGTCCATGTCGCCGCCTCACGCATCGCTCGTGCGCCGGATGCCCGTGATGATAGCCAAAACGCGGCCTATCGGAGCAGGGCGGTGAAACCCACCTGCTCGAAGTCACGGTCGTGCATGGGCGCCTCGCCCGTACAGATAGTGCTTGTAGTTCTTCGCGCCGTCAGTCGGCAGCACATCCCACGCGTCCGGGGGGATGTCCTGCTGGAGTTCCTTCACCTTCGCAACGACCGCGGCCAAGCCACGACCCGGCGTCGCGGCCGAGCCCTCGATCGACAGCGTCACCTCCTCGCACTCTTCCAGGTCGAGCGGTTCGAGCGGCGTCAGCACGCCGTTGGCGTATCTGGCCTTCACGCTGGCAACCATGCCGGTCCTCCCTGGTCGGGCGCCCTGCCTTGATATTCCGCTGCGGCCGCCGGGGGTGTGGCCGTTCTTTCGGGGCCAGCCGGCCCCATCCATCTCGCCGCCTCACGCATCTCTCGTGCGCCGGATGCCCGTGATCATAGCCAAAACGCGGGCCGGGCGTGCGCACGCGCCTCCCGGCGGCAGGGGCGGGCTGCTAGCGTTGGCGGCGAGTCACTCCGCCACCCGCCCGGAGCGCCGCGTGCCGATGCGGCGCGGGAAGGAACCGTCCATGGATATCGCCGGCCTCGGCAGGTACCCCAACGCCGACCCGCTCGTGCGCACGATCACCGAGCACGGGCTGCAGCAGAACATCGTCGAACTCGACGCCTACGGCTTCACCGTCATCCCGCCGGAGAAGCTGGGCACGCCGCCCGGCTTCGCCGACCGCCTGCGGGAGGCGATCCTGGGCGTCTACACGCGCCGCCACGACGTGCAGATCGCCGACCACCGCACGGCGGACCTGCCCGTGCCCAACCGGCGCTACAAGCAACTGATCGACGAGGACGACGCGATCACCGAGGCCGCGCTCCACCCGGTCACGCTGGCCATGGCGCGCTGGCACTGCGGCCAGAGCGCGATCCTGGGCGTGACGTCCTCGATCATCAAGCCCCGCGGCGCGGAAGATCGCCTGATCCTCCACAACGACACCCACGGCGTCCCGCCGCCGCAGGCCGCCTACCCCCACTTCGTCAATACCAGCTGGGTGCTCACCGACTACGACAGCATCGACGACGGCCCCACGGTGTTCGTGCCGGGCAGCCACCGCTGGGGGCGCGCGCCCACGCCGCAGGAGGCGGAGTTCTGGCGCGAGGACGCGCCCATCGATCCGGTGCCGCTGCAGGCCAAGGCGGGCTCCCTGGCCGTCTGGGGCGGCAACATGTGGCACGGCGCCGTGCCCCGCACGACGCCCGGCCTGCGCGTCACCCTGGTGCTCGGCTGGACGCGCTCCTACATGAAGCCGGTCCACATGTGGCAGTTCGGCGGCATCTCCCCCGAGCGCGTCGAACGCTACCCCGAATTGACGGCGATCCTTGGCCTGACCCACCACTACCCCCAGGGCGAGGAGCGCCCCGAGGGCCGCCCGGTCGATCCGTTCATGGCGGCCGGGCAGGACCAGTTCGCCTGAGCGCAGCCGATCGCGCCGGGGCAGGCGCACGACCTGCGCCGCGCCCGAGCCTACGCCGGCCCCGGCGCGGCCGCGCGATATCCCCCAGCGACGGGCATCGCATACGCTGGCAGCGGCGGCCCGGCGGTGACCAGCCACATGATGCAGCCATCGGGATGGGAACCTGCGCGGCGCCACGGGCGTCAGGGCCGTATGCAGCCCGCCGCACCGACCGCGGCCGCGCGACGCGCGGCGTCCCAACCGCGGCTGCGGCGTCCCCTGGCCGCGGTCCTTTTCACCGCCGCCGTCCTCGCGGCCGGCAGCGCGGCCGACTCCGTGCTGCTCGCGCAGGTCGGCGTCTGGCTGGCCGCCGGCCTGATCATCGCCGCGCTGTGGGTCCGGTTCGGGACCCGCGGCATCGACATCGCCGTCCGGCCCGCCCGCGACCGCCTCACCGCCGGCGAGACGCTGACGGTCGACGTCGAACTGCGCAACCGCCTCCATCTCCCCCGCCCCCGCATCGACCTGCGCGCCCACAGCGACCTCGGCGCCCCCATCGGCTGGACCACGTCGCTGGGGCCCACCGGCCGCTCGCGCCTGCGCACGGCGATCCGCTGTCCGCGCCGCGGCGTCTACTCCGTGGGCCCCACCGACGTGGGCAGCCCCGACCCGCTGGAGCTGTTCGAGGGCCGCCGCGTCGTCGGCGAGCGCCGCCCCGTGGTGGTCTATCCGCCCTGCCCGCCGTTACCGCGCTTCGTCCTGCCCGGCGGGCGGCGCGGCGAGAGCGGCGCGCGCGGCCGGCCCGCCCCCGGGCCGATCGTCGGCGGCGTGCGCGAGTACGTCCCCGGCGACCCGCCGCAGCGCATCCACTGGCCGCTGTCGCTGCGGCAGAGCCGGCTGCTGGTCCGGCAACTGGAGGATGATCCCGACGCCGAGGTCTGCTGGATCGCGCTGGACCTCTACACCGACGATCAACACCCCGACCCGGACGCGCTGGAGGCCGGCGTGATCGCCGCCGCCGCGCTCGCCCGCCTCGCCCTCGACCGGGGCCGTTCGGTCGGCTTTCTCGCCTCCGGGGCCCGGCTGCACTGGCTGCCGCCCAAGGCGGGCCGGCAACAACTGCAGCCGATCCTCGAAGAGCTCGCGCACGCGCAGCCGCAGGGGACCACGCCGCTGCCGCGGCTGCTCGTCTCGCGCCTGGGCGGCCGGGCGCGCAGCGGCAGCCTGATCGCGATCACCGCGGCGCCGACGGGCGTCGGGCTGGCGGGGCGCATGCTCGGGTTGCACCCCTCGCAACTCGTGCTGGTGCGCTGCAGCAGCGACGACCGGCCGGAGGCCGCGCCGGGGCCGCGCGCGGCGACCGACGCCCCCGTCAGCCAGGAGTACGTCGTGACGCCCACCACCCCGATCGCCGAGGCGCTCGCGACGGCGAGGCCGGGACGATGATCGCCCCCCGCAACGACCCGCGCTCCCCGGCGCCGCCGCCGTCCGAGTGGTCGCTGCGTTCCCTCGTCTGGACGGCGGGCCTGCTCGCGCTGGTCATCTTCTTCGTCCCGGGCGCCGTCTGGGCGGCGCGCTGGAGCCGATCCCTGCCCGACCTGCACCTCGTCGTGGGGCTGGCCTTCGCGGCCGGGCTGGCGCTCTCGGCGGCGCCGCTGCGGCCGCGCTATTCGGCCCTCTGCGCCGTCGCGATGGGCGTCCCGGTCGTGCTCTGGCAGGTCTGGGCGATCGACCGCTTCCGCGCCCCCGCGGGGTTCTGGCCGCACCTCAACGAACTCGGCCTGCGCCTGGGCGACTGGGGCGAGCGCCTGCTGAGCGGCGATCGCATCACCGACCCCACGACCTTCGTCCTGCTCGTGCTCGCCGGCGCCTGGCTGGTCGTGGCGGGGGGCATCATGCTGACCGTGCGCGGCCGCCGCCCCTGGCCGCTGGTGCTGGCGCTGGGCACGACGCTCATCCTCGCCCTGCACGATGCGTCGGCGCTCGAGGCGCTGCGCTTCCCCGTCTTCGCCGCCGCGTCGGTCGCGCTCGTCGCGCGCACCCGCCTGCTCGACCGCGCCGATCTCTGGCGCTTCCAGGGGGTGCGCTTCTCCCCCGGCGTGGCCCCGGGCAGCGTGCTCGTCGCGACGCTGGCGGTGCTCGCCCTGTGGATGGGCGTCCGCGCCCTGCCGCACGCTTGGCTGCCCTACGCGCTGCAGCCTCCCTGGATCGACGAGCCGGGCGGCCAAGCGGCCCTCGTCGCGCCCACCCCACCGACTCCCACCCCGGCGCCCCCACTGCCCCCGCCTGCCCCTGCACCTCCCCCGCCGCCCCCACCACCGCCGCCACCGCCCCCCGAACCGGAGGTCGAGCCGCCGCCGCCACCCGAACCGCCGCCGCCGGACCCGAGCGAGACGCCCACGGACGCCGAGCCGCCGCCGCCCGAACCGGCCGAGCCCCCGTTCGTCTGGCTGGCCGTGCTCTACGCCGGCGGCGGGCTGATCATGCTGGGCGCGCTGGCGCGCATCCTCTGGCGCTGGACGCTGCCGGGGATCACCACGCCCGAACACACCTGGGGGTCGCTGCTGCGGCTGGCCGGGCCAATGCGGCTCGTGCCGGCCGGCCCGCACACGCCCGGTGAATTCGCGCTGGTGCTGGCGAGCGCCGCGCCCGCGACGGCGCCGCACGTCGGCCGGCTCGCCGCCGACTACGCCGGCGCGCGCTACGGCGGCCTCTGGCCCTCGGCCGACGAGAGCGTCGCGAACCTGCGCGCCTGGGAGGGCGCCAAGCGGGCCCTGCTGCGGCACGCGCTCCAGCGTCTGGCCTACGGCCTGCGCCACCCCGTCGCGCTCGCGAGCGCCGTGCGCCCGCGCCCCGGCCCCGCCGTCGGCCGCGCCGCGCGGCGATGGGGCATCACGCCGGGCCGGCTGGCCGTCGCCGTGGCGGTCGCGGGCGTGCTCGTGGCCGGCGCGCTGGCCTGGGGCTGGGCGGTCGAGGAGTTCCGGGGCGCCTCTTCCGCGCGCGATGCCGACGCCGCCGACGCGCTCGCCCCGGCCGCCACGCCGGACGCGGCCGAAGACGCCCCGGCGACTCTCGGTGACGAACCCGCTGCCGCCCCGCCCGTCGCCGACGCCGAGCCGGCGGTCGTCCCGGCCGACGCCGCCCCCGACGACGCCGCGCCGCCGGACGCCGCCGACGACGACGCATCGGTCGCGCCGGCGACCTGGGAGGTGCGTCCCGGCGACACGCTGAGCGCCATCTCGGCCGCGACCGGGGCGTCGATCGAGGAGATCGTCCGGCTCAACGACCTGCCGGACGCGGACACCATCTACGTGGGCCAGATCCTGATCCTGCCCACCCCCTGAGAAGTGCGATCATCGGCCGCACGATTCGTCCGCTCTAGAACGGCGGCGCGAACCCGGCTTGCCCCTCGCCGAGCGAGGCGCCCTCCCGCCCCAGCCGGTCGTGCAACGCGTCCCGGGCCTCCCGGTAGCGCTTCATGTACTCCCGCTCGACGACTTTGGGATGGCGCGTGCAGTCCAGCTTCGCGGACATCAGGTCGAGCGCCCCCTCGCGCGTCTGCGCGACGAACTTGCCCCCGCCGAAGCGGAAGGGCTGCACGATGAACCGCGTGATCCCCGTCGCCAGCAGCGATTCGACGAACGCGTCCACATCCTCGCACCAGAGCAACGGCGTGAGCGTGATGCACGACTGCACGCCCGCATCGTGCACCTCACGGATCGACTCGATCCGTCGCGCGTTCGAGGGGCATGACGGCTCGAACGTCTTGCGCACCGCCTCATCATCGGTCGTGACGGTCATGTTGACCTGCACGCGCCCGCCGTTCTCCTCGATCCGCCGGAACAAGTCGGCATCGCGGGTCACCAGCGGCGACCGGGTTTGCACGACGAGCTTCGGAGCATGTCCGTCCGCCATGATCTCCAGCAGGCCGCGGGTCAGCTCCAGCTCGCGCTCGACCGGTTGGTACGGGTCCGTCACGGTCGACATGTAGATGCGAGCGCCATCCAGCTTCGCGCGCTGCCGGGGCCGCCGCAGCACCTCGATCGCGTTCTCCTTGACGCCCACCCACCCGCCCCAGCTGTCACGCTTCACCGAGTCCCGCGCGAAGAACGCCGCATAGCAGTACGTACACCCGAACGCGCAGCCCGCGTACGGGTTCAGCGTGAAGTCATACTCCTCCACGAACCCCGTGGCCTTGGTCAGGATCTGCGCGACCGGCCCGTACTCCACGTCGGCGCTGCCGAATCGCGTCGGCCCGGCGACCACCGCTGGCGCATCCGGGCGCTCGAAGCCGGGGAGCATCGTGGTCTGTGGGTCAGCCATTCTGTGTGGCTCCCTATCCGTACACCGTCGCCGCGTAGGGCACGTTCTGTTTTCGCGTGCCATCCCACACGACGAAGCGGTCTAGATTCGCAATGGTCTCCGGGAGCGCGTAGGAGGTATCCTGGCGGAGTTCTGTGATGCATGGCGCGCCACCACGCAAGAGCAGATGTATCTCCTTCAGTTCTCCTCCCGTCGGCAAATCGCCCATCTTGAACGCGGGCGCCGTGCGTATCTGAACGTCTGGCGTCAGGTAGTTGCGCCACCACCCCATGTCGGCGTTGATCTTCTTCATCGCGTCGCCGTAGATCACATGGATCGCCGTGAGCCACCGCTCGGCATGCTTCCTAGGTGGATCTGGACGGAAGGGCAGTTTGCTACCGAGCGGCGCGTTCACGAATCTAATTCTGTCCATGACTCTAGCCAAGCCTTCAAGAGTTGGCTGACTGCCGACCTCATCACGGATGCTCGACCAGATCGCATCTCCGAGTTCTAGCATCGCGGGATGGTCGATCTGAACTGCTAAGATGCGGTCCGGCCAATGGTGCTTCGGCTGAGTCGCGATCGCGAGCGACAGGCCGATGATCATCGCTCCCGTACCTGCGCCATAGTCTACTAGGAGTAGCCTGTTCTTGCCCCAACTCGACAATGGCCGTTGCTTCAGAACTTCGATGCTGTGAGAGTACGCAATGTTGACTTGCCTCGGCAGGTACCATTGGGAGTAGAACAACGCCACATCACGATCGCCGTAGTTAGGTTGTTCCGATCCCTTCAACTCGCCTAGCTGCGCCATGGCCCGGTTGATCCGCCGCGCAGCTTCGGCGCTGCCCTCCGCCTTGAGTCGTTCGAAGGGTTCGCGCGAGACCCGGCACAATGCACGATCAACCGCGTCCTTGAGCGCCTTCTCGATCGGTGTCTCGGATGGCATCGTGGCGACTCTAGTCACTCGATAAGTGCGATCATCGGCCGCGGATGCTGGCCGCTACACGTACGGGTGCATCGCCGCCTGGAGCGAGACCTCGATGTCGCGCAGCGCCCCCGACACGGCCTGGCCGATCAGGTCGAGTTGCCGCACCTGCGCGATGCGGGCCGAGGCCTGGTCCACTTCCCGCTTCGACAGCAGTTCCCGGAAGATGCCGCAGGTATCGGCGAGACAGATGATCACGATGTCGCGCGGGTCCGGGATCTCGTCGCTGAACAGCACCCCCATGATGCGCAGCTTGACCGCGTTCTTGGCCGACCGATCGACCACCGGGTAGCGCTGCGTGCGGAACAGCCACAGGAAGCGGGACTCGCGGGATTCCAGGATGCCGCCCTCGATCAAGCGCGAGAGCGCGTGCGCGCGGATCTCGGGGCCCCGGCCCACCGTGCGCTCGACCCAGAAGCGGGGGGCGCTCTGGTCCGTCGCCGCGATGTCGGCCAGCGTCTCGTCGAGCACGCTGTCGCCCACGGGGGCGGCGTCGATCAGCACCAGCTTCTCGAGGTCGGTGTCGATGCGGTTCTCCAGCGCCAGGTCCATCAGCACGCCGCCGGCGAGCGCGTAGTCGAGCGCGAGGTCGGGCACTCCGGCGAACTTGCCCTCGTCGCTGAGCAGGAGCAGGAGCAGTTCTTCGGCGAATCGCAGCATGGCGTGTGCCCTCCGATGCCCGTCGGCGCGTTGCCCGGCGGCCGCGCAGCCGCCCGTCACCCGGGATCATATCGCGACCCGGGCCCGGTCACTATCCGCGAGCCGCGACGCCGGGCCGGCCCACCCGGCCATCGCGCACGAAAAAGGGGCCGCGGATCACTCCGCGGCCCCCGGCGCGCCGTCCGGACGACCGGACGGCGCGGCATGGCCCCTGGTGGAGACGGGGGAGAATTGAACTCCCCGTCCAGTCGGTCCGCGCCCGGCCCCACTACGTGCGTAGTCGTTCGATAGGTCTCGCCCGCGCCCCTGTCGAACGACAGGCCGGAGCGCGCGCCAGCGGGAATTGTCTTAGCGGGCCGGTCCCAGCATCCCGGTCCGAGCGCTCGGACGATTCGGCGCCGGTCCCCACCCGTCCGAGGGAGGCGTGGGAGCGACGTCACCGCTTAAGCGGCGAGGGCGAATTCCTTTTCGCCAGTTGCAAGGTTGCCGCAGTTTTACGAGGGCACGGCACCTCGGCACGCGTGACCGAACGACGAAAACCGCTGTCGAGCCCTTTCGTCCCCGGATGCCGTCAGTTTACCGCACCGGCCCGCGCCGTTCCGTCGTCAGCGACGCACGGCGGCCCGCATCTGCCGATCCGCGTCGCGGGCGGCGAGTGCGTCGCGCTTGTCGTAGTGCCGCCGCCCCCGCCCCACGCCGATCTCCAGCTTGGCCAGCCCCCGCGCGATGTACAGGTGCAGCGGCACGATCGTCAGCGCCTTCTGGTCGAAGGCCTCCGCCAGCCGCGCGATCTCGCGCCGGTGCAGCAGCAGCTTGCGATCGCGCTTGGGATCGTGGTTGTACTGATTGGCGGCCTCGTAGGGCGCGATGTGCGCCCCCACCAGCCACATCTCGCCCTCGCGGGGGCGCACGTAGGCCTCCTGGATGCTGGCCTTGCCCGCGCGCAGCGACTTGATCTCGCTGCCGCTGAGCACGAGGCCCGCCTCGGCCCGTTCGAGGATCTCGTAGTCGTGCGTGGCGCGGCGGTTGCGCGCCACGCTGCGGCGCGCGGACGGAGTCGCGGCGCCGTTCGCCGCGCTCGTCTTCGTCTGTTTGCCGCGCTTCCTGGCCACGCCGGCGCTCCTCGATCACCAGCCTATACCGGCGTCCGCGCCGACCCGCCCCCGCCCGGCGGGGCCGACGGGCCAGCATCCGCCGCGCCACGCGGGCCCCAATCGACGCTGCCGTCGCCGTAGCGATCCTGGAGCGCCGAGACGGCCGCGCGCAACGCCGGCGCGCGAGCGGGCGCCGGCAGGGGGTCGAACAGCGAGAGCTGCGTCGCCTCCTCCGACTCCACGAGGTTCGACACCCCCGTGCCGATCAGCCGGAAGCGGCGTCCATCGACCGCCTCCCCGGCGAGGATCTCCAGCGCCGCGCGCTCGATGACGCGCACCTCGTCCGTCGCGACGGACAGCGTGCGCCGCCGCGTGAAGGTCGTGAAGTCGGCCAGGCGCAGTTTCAGCTGCACCGTGCGCGATCGCAACTGCGACTTGCGCAGCCGCCGCGCGACCCGCGCCGCCTGCTCCCGCACGACGTCGGCCAGCGCCGCCGGGTCGGCGATGTCCTCCGCGAACGTCTGCTCGGCCGAGATCGACTTCGCCTCTCGGTTGGTGGTGACCGGGCGGTCGTCCTCGCCGCGCGCGAGCCGGTAGAACCACTCGCCGCGCACGCCGAAGCGCTCGATCAGCCAGGGCAGGGGCCGCTCCGCGAGCTCCTCGATCGTCTTCACACCGGCCTTCGAGAGCCGATCGGCGGTGGCGGGGCCCACGCCCCAGAGGTCGCGAATCGGCAGCGGCGCCAGGAAGGCCCGCTCGGCGCCCGGCGGGACGACCGTGAGCCCGTCGGGCTTGTCACGATCCGAGGCCACCTTCGCGACCGACTTCGCCGCCGCGACGCCGCAGGAGACGGTCAGTCCCGTCTCGCGCCGGACGGTCTCGCGCAGCCAGCGGGCGATCGCGGCCGGATCCGCGCCCGCCTCGACCCGGTGCGTGACATCCAGGAACGCCTCGTCGAGTGAGAGCGGCTCGACCAGCGGCGTGACCTGGCGGAAGATCGCCATCACCTGCTCGCTGACCTGCCGGTAGCGCGGGAAGCGCGGCGCCACGATGACGGCCTGCGGGCAGAGCCGCACCGCCGTGCGCATCGGCATGGCCGAGCGGCAGCCGAACGCGCGGGCCTCGTAGGAGGCGGCCGCCACCACGCCGCGCGCCTTCGGCGACCCGCCCACCAGCACCGGCGCCCCGCGCAGGGCCGGGTCGTCATGCTGCTCGACGGAGGCGTAGAACGCATCCATGTCGGCGTGGATGATGTGCCGGACAGTCGCCCCGGCTGCGGGGGGGTCACCCAAGTCGGACATACGACTACGCTAACAGAAGCAAGAACATGCGTTCCCTGGCGGAGCGACGAACCCGGGAGGCCATCGATGCCGCGACTGCTCGACCGCTGGCGCCGCGGCCGCGACACGCGCCGAGCCATCGCGTCGATCGAGCGAGCGCTGGCGGCGGCCGAAGCCGAGCCGCCGCACGCGCATCCGCCCGGCCAGGCCGATCTCCTGGCGCGGCTCGCCGCCGTGCGCGCCGCCGCGCCGTCCGGCGACCCTCACCTCGACCTGCTGGAGGCGCGGGCGCTGTTCGTCGCAGGCCGGGCGGCGGACGCGCGCGCGCCGGCCCGCCGCGCCGCGACCGCCCGCCCCTACGACGTCGACGGCCGGGTCACGCACGGGCTGATCTGCCTGGCGCTGGACCGGCTCGACGAGGCCGCCCACGAATTCGCCAGCGTGCTGGAGGAGTTTGGCGGCGACCCGGACGCCGAGACCGGGCGTCGCGCGGTGGCGCTGGCACGCGGGCGCGCCCCCCTCGACGAGCACGCTCTGCCGGACGACCTCGACGCCGCGGCCCGGCTGCTGCTGACCTGCTGGCGCAGCGCCGGCGCGACGCAGCAGCGGCTGCCGGCGCTGCGGGCCGGCGGCGCCGACCCCCGCGTCCTCGCGGCCCTGGAAGCGGCGGGGGGCTGAGATGCGCTTCCTGCGCCGCCTGCGCGCCGCCCTGCGTCCCTACCCCGTCCCGCGGCGCGACCCAGCCGCCGACGTGGCGATCGTGCGCGCCGCGCTCGAGGCCGAGGCGCGACGCCTGGGCCGCCGATCGCGGCTCTCGCTCTCCCTCCTGATGGAGTTCTCGGAGGCCGACCTGATCGGGATCGACCTGCACACCGTGCTCGGCCATCTGCAGGCGCAGGGCGAGATCATCGACGTGCAGGAAGACTCGTTCGGAAATCTGCGCTTCGGTTTGCCGCCGGATCCGCCCGAGCCCTCCGATCGCACGTAGTGCGAAGTCGCGGCGGCATCACCCGGCAGCGGCGTCGAAGGCGCGGATCTGCCCGGCGACGAGCGCCGGGACCTCCATCGGCGCGAGGTGCCCCGCCCCGGGGATCGTGAGCCGGCGGGCATCCGCGAGCAGCCGCGCCGCGCCCCCGAGCATGGCGTCGAACCAGGGGGCGGTGCGTTCCCCCTGCGCGAGCAGGACCGGGCAGCGGACCTCGCGCAGGTAGGGCGCCGCATCGAAGTCGGCGGCCGAGTCGAAGACCTGCGCCTCGATCGCCGGCCGGCAGCGCAGCGCGACGCTGCCGTCGTCGCGCTCCTCGAAGCCGTGCTTGACATAATCTTCGAACACCTGAGAATCCCAAGTCGCGAACGGCGGCCGGTCCCGCCAGCGCGCCGCGACGGCCGCGCGGCTCGGGAAGCCGGCGCGACGCTTGCGGGCGGCCTCGCCCAGGCCGCCACCCTCCCCCCGACCGGGCTGCTCGAGCTGCTGGGCCCGCGTGGGCACGATCGGCTCCACGGCGAAGACCCGGCGGATGAGCTCGGGCCGTCGCGCCGCGACGATCAGCGCCAGCGCGCCGCCCATCGAGTGACCGGCCGCGTAGACGTCGCGCCAGCCCAGCGCGTCGAGCACGCCGGCGACATCGCCCGCCATCTCGGGGAAGTCGTAGCGGCCGCCCGGGCGATCGGAACGCCCGTGCCCGCGCACGTCCACGGCCGCGACGTCGTAGCCGGCGCGGAGACCCGCCGCCACCTCGCGCCAGAGGTCGGCGAGGAAGCCGGTGGCGTGCACCAGCAGCAGCGGTCGCGCGCCGGACCGGGGCCAGCGCAGCACGTGGATCGAGACGCCGTCCGCGTCGACCTGTTGGGAGGTAGGCTCCATCCGCCGACGCTATGCCCCCATCCGCGGGCGGGCAATCGCCCCGGCGGCGGCCGCGAGCCGCCCGGGGCGTGCCGTATGCGCCTCCGCCGGGCCCGATTCCGGCCCGTCACATGATCGCCCTATATCGGTTATGTATTCCTGCCGGTAGATCGGCCCCGGGGCCCTTCCATCCGGCCGGCTGCCCCACGTCTGCTAGATTCGCCGCATGGCACAGTTCGACGCGGGAAGCCTGAAGCGCCGGATGCGAGTTGCGGGCGCCAGCGAGCCAGTGGCCGACGCCATCGGCGACGGCGTCCGGGAGGATATACACGCGGCCCTGCACGCGCAGACGCGCTGGTTGGTGATGTTCGGCCGCGCCCTCGCGGCCCTAGTCGTCGCGGCCGTCGGTGGCCTCGTCGCGGCGCTGGCCTAGCCAGGCCTCCGCGCCTCGGCGGCGCTGCATCCTCATCCCCCGACGATCGCACTACCCGGCCGGCGCGTCACTTCCCCTGCCGGGCGCGTTCAGCCGGATCGTCCGCAGCGGCTCCTCGACCGTGCGCCCGAAGCGACGCACCAGCCCCGCCATCGCGTTGCCCGGCCCCGTCACGACGAAGGTCCGCACGCCCTCCCGGTAGGCCGTCGCCAGCGCCGCCGTCCAGGCCACGGGGCGCGTGTACTGCATCGACAGCTCGGCCCGCAGGGCGGGCACGTCGTCAATGCGCTGCCCGGCCCGATTCCCGATCAGCGGCGTGAACCGATCCGCGAGGGGCAGCGCGTCGATCAGCGGCTGACTGCGCTCGTCGGCCAGGCGAAAGTGGTCGCTGTGGAACGCCCCCGCCAATCGCAGCCGCACCCCGCGTCCCCCCCGCACCTCCACGTCCGACACCGCCCGCGTCAGGTGAGCGTCGCGGCCGGCGAGCACGAACTGGTCGGCGGCGTTGCGATTGGCGACCACCAGCCCCCCTGCCGCCACCAGCGCATCCACCGCCGCCTCGTCGAGCCCGGAAACCGCCAGCAGGCCGTGCACGTCCGTGTCGCAGGCGGCGTCCTGGAGCAGGCCCCGCTCGTGGGCGAAGCGCACCGCCGCCTCGAACGGCAGCGCGCCGCTGAGCACGAGGGCCGAGTTCTGCCCCGAGGAATGGCCCAGCATGAAGTCGGGCGCCGGCACGCGCTCCCCCAGCCCCCCCACGCGGGCGTAGTCCGCCACCGCCCAGGCGACCAGCAGCGGCTGCAGCAGCGACGGACGGGCGATCGCGTCTGCGCTCGCGGTCAGCCCGGCCTCCCACAGGTCGATCCCGATCTCGGCCGACGCGCGATCGAACGTGGCGCGGGCGCTCTCGGGCAGGTCGGCGACGCCGCCCGGACGCTGGGCGCCCTGCCCGGGGCAGACGAGCGCGGTGCGCGGGCGATGGGGGGTGTCGCGGTCGGGGGCGTCGCTGTCGTCGATATCGGGGCTCCACTCGCCGAGCCGGGCGATCGTGCTTGCGATGGTATGCGCCGGGAGACCTGCGCGGAACGGCCGGTGCCGCCCACGCGCGGGCCTCTATGCACGGGCCGGGCTAGGCTCGCAGCACCGTGACCCCATACCCCCCCAGTCTCCGCGGCCGGCTGCGCGCGCGCCTGCGGCGCTGCTGGCGCGCCTACCTGCGCATCCCCCGGCTCCTGCGCTGGCCGCTGACGGCCGCCGCCCTGCTGTTCGCCGCCGTGATCGTGGTGAACTTGCTGACCAGCGACGGGCCGGCCGTCGAGCGGCACTTCCTGATCCCGCCCGGCGAGTCGCGCACCGTCGAGGTGCTGGTCGCGGCCGGACGCAACAGCGAGGTGCGCTGGGAGGTCGGCGCGCGGGACGGGGACGCGAGCGGGTTTCCCCTGCGCGTCACGCTGCGCGGTCCCGACGGGGAGTTGGCCGCGGCCGAGGGCCCCGGCGGGTTCCGTTTCAAGGGCGGCTTCACGACGGCGCAGTATGCGCTGGAGCTGCGCAACGACGCGCCGGAGATGGACGCGGCCGTCGTGGTGCGCTGGACGGTACGCTGACCGACACGCTGCGCGGTCCGTTGACCAGCGCGCCCAACGCGGGAGTCCGGGGTCGGCGGCTCCATCCACTGGCCGCCCACTGGCGTACCCTTGGGGAGGCCGAGCCCGGCTCGGCCCTGCGACCGCCGCCGATCCCGCGCGGCGGCCGGCAGCGATAGGAGCCATCAATGTCCCAGCAGCCGCCGCCGCCCGCGGCCTCCCGCCGCCGGCCCCGCGCGCTGATCTTCAGCTTGATCCTCGTCATCGTCGCGGCGTCCTTCGCCGTGGGCGTCGGCGTCACCGGGTTGCTCGCCGAGGACGAGGCGGCCACGGGCCGCGCGCTGCGCACCAGCACCGACACGGCCGGCGTCACGACCACCACTCCCGCCCCAGCCCCGGTCGTCGCCGTTGACCGCGACACCCGCTTCGGCCTGCTCGACGAGGTCTACGAGATCCTCAATCAGGAGTTCGTGGAGCCCGACGCGATCGACCTCGTGCGGCTGCGCGTCGCCGCGATCGACGGCGTCGTCGACGCCCTCAACGACCCGCACTCCGTCTATCTCGACGAGGAGACCTTCCGCATGTCCAGCGAGGACATCAGCGGCGCCTTTGAGGGCATCGGCGCGACCGTGCAGCAGGAAGGCGACGAGATCGTCATCACGGGCACGTTCCGCGGCTCGCCGGCGGAGGCGGCCGGAATCCGCGCCGGTGACGCCATCCTGTTCGTCGATGGCGAGTCCACGGCGGGCTGGAGCCTGCAGTTCGCCGTCTCGGTGATCCGCGGCGAACGCGGCACCCCGGTCGAGTTGGTCGTCCGCCACCGCAACGACGAGGAAGAGACGATCACCGTGATCCGCGACCGGATCATCGTGCCCAGCGTGCAGTCCTTCCAGATCGAGGACCGCGCCGGCAACCCGGTCACCGACATCGGCTTCGTGCTCATCTCGCAATACACCGCCAACACCCGCAACGAGTTGATCCCCCTGCTCGAGGCGACCCACGCTGCCGGCCTGACCCAGATCATCATCGACCTGCGCGGGAACCCCGGCGGCCTGCTCACGGCGACCGTCGACACGACCGGGGAGTTCCTCGACGGCGGCCTGGTCCTGACCGAGGTCGACCGCGACGGGGAGACCCACGACTTCTTCGCCGACAGCGGCGGCGAGGGCCTGGGCCTGGAGATCGTCGTGTTGGTCAACGGCGGCTCCGCCTCCGGCTCCGAGGTGATGGCGGCCGCCCTGCGCGACTACGGCCGCGCGGTCGTCATCGGCGAGCAGACGCTGGGCAAGGGCACCGTCAACATCCCGCGACGGCTCTCCGACGGCAGCGTCCTGTA
The DNA here is from genome assembly GCA_965209205.1 of Dehalococcoidia bacterium. Lineage (GTDB taxonomy): Bacteria > Chloroflexota > Dehalococcoidia > Bin125 > Bin125 > TK10-74A. The sequence goes on along the minus strand of CBDBQC010000004.1, from coordinate 406,008 downwards.
CGTGAGCATCGCGCGCTGGCTGACGCCCGCGGGCGACCTGCTGGAGGGCGTCGGCGTCATCCCCGACATCATCGTCGAGCCCACCGACGAGGACTTCGAGCAGCGCCGCGACGTCGCCCTCTACGCCGCCATCGAGTACCTGCGCGGCGAGCCGACTCCGGCCCCCGCCGCAGACGACGGCCTCGGCAGTGACGAGGAGCCAGTGGCCGAGGACGACGGCGCCGACGCCGACGAGGAGGCAGACGCGGACGACGGGCAGTCGGACGCGGAGGATGCAGAGGACGCGGAGGCAGCCGACGACGAGGAGTAGGCCCCGCCCCGCGACCCCCCGCCGCGGCGGGAAGCCGCTAGGCTGCGGGCGAGCGCGGAAAGGGGCCGCCCCATGCCGATCGCCCGGCAGGCGCGAGTGGGCCGCAGCATCGCCGATCGACTCCTGCGGCGGCAGCCACGCCGCAACGCCATCGCGGAGATCCGCGACCTGCTGATCGATGCGGACCACGTCGGCGACGTCGAGCCGGAGGCGGTGCAGGCGATCGCCGACCGCTACGGCGTCCGCCTCCAGAAGCACCTCGCCGGAGAACGCGAGGCGATCTACGGGGAATACCTCGGCGACTGCCTCGCGGATCGCCGGCTCGACGAGACCGAGCTGCAGACCCTGCGGCATCTGCAGCAACTCCTCGCCCTCGGCGACCCGACGGCGGAGCGCCTGCGCGGCGAGGCCGTCGAGGCGATCTACCACGAGTCGGTGTCGGAGGCGGTCGAGGATGGGCGTGTGAGCGAGGAAGAGACGGCCGCCTTGCTGCGCCTGCGCGACGATCTCACGCTCGACACCCCCCGGGCCGAGCAGATCTACGCGGAGATCGCGAACAAGCGGATGCAGCTGGCCTACGACCGGGCCCTGGCCGACGAGCGTCTGAGCCCCCAGGAGGACGCGGAACTCAAGGAGATCTCCCGCTCCTTGAATGTCGAGGTGCAGACCGACGCGAACACCCGGCGCACGCTCAACCGCTATCGCCTCTTCTGGCTGATCGAGAACGGCGACGTGCCCCCCATCGACCCCGGCATCAAGCTGTACCGCGGCGAGCAGTGCTACGCCATGCGGGAGGTCGAGTGGCGCGAGCTGCGCCGCGTGACCACCGGCATCTCCTACGCCGGCCCCACGGCCCGCATCCGCATGGCCAAGGGCGTCTACTGGCGGATGGGTCACCTGCGGGGCATGCGCCATTCGTCGGAGATGCTGACACCGGTCGACGCCGGCACGCTTTACCTGACGACCAAGCGCCTGATCTTCATGGGACGGCTGGGCAACAAGACGATCCGCCTCAACCGCATCCTGACGTTCGAGCCCTACAGCGACGGCGTCGAGATCCGGAAGGACGCCGGCCGCAGCCCCGTGCTGCTGTTCTCCGACGACGTCGAGCTGTTCGCGGCACTGCTGCAGCGGGCCTGGAGCGACGCCGAGTAGCTCAGCCGCCGGGCGCGCCATCCAGCGAGCGCCGCAGCGCCGCGACCTCGTCGCGCAGGGCGCGGACCTCACTCAGCAGAACAGCCCGGTCCTCGCTGGCCGCCTGCTCCTTGTCGTCCTCGACGAAGAAGGCCGCGACATTGGCGGTGAAAATGCCGAACAGGCCGATGCCCACGATCATCAGCAGGACGCCCAGCCCGCGACCGCCCCACGTGATCGGCACGATTTCGCCGTAGCCCACCGTCGTCACGGTCGCTGCGGCCCACCACAGGGCCGTGGGGAAGCTCGTGATGAGCGCCGACCCGTCCTGCCGCTCGAAGACCAGAACGAGTCCCGCGATCCCCACCATGCTGACCACGCCGAAGATGAGCACGTAGCCCAAGCCGCGCCGGCCCAGGATGCTCTTCGACGTGAATCCCAGTCGCGAGAAGACGGCGATCAGGCGCAGCAAGCGCAGCGGGCGCAGGAAGGGGATCAGGACGATCACCACGTCGTACCAGTGGCTGATCAGGTAGCGGCGCCGATCGGGCGAGAGGTACGTCTTGACGCCCAGCTCCACGGCAAAGACGCCCCAGATGACCCAGTCGCCGACGTACAGCGCCCACTCGACCGTGGCCGGGAGATCGAGCAGCAGGGGCACGAGGATGAGCGGCGCCATCGCGGCGGCCAGCACGAGCATGGGCAGCTCGGTGGCCCGCTCGACGCGCGCGTAGAGATGGGTTCGTCGTTCCAGATCCATGCGTCACCTCCGGTCGGCGCAGGATAGGCGCGCGCGAACCCGCGCCGGGTATGCTGGCCTCCACACGCGCGCCCAGGCGCAACCGGGGGATCGATGACCGCCGACCCAGTGCTGACCCACGACGCCCCGGACGACCTGCTCGCGGCGATCGAGTACTGCTACGCGCAGGGCTGGACCGACGGCCTGCCCGTCGTGCCGCCCGAGGTGTCGCGCGTCGAGGCGATGCTCGAGTGGGCCACGCAGCCGCCGGAGGCGGTGATCGCGGAGCACCCCGCCACGGGCCTGCAGCTCACGGTGCAGGCCGCGGCCGTGAACGCCGTCATGGCCGGTTGCCTGCCCGAGTACTTCCCGGTCCTCGTCGCGGCCTTCGAGGCCATGAACGAGCGCCCCTACAACTTCCACGGCAGCACGGCCAGCACCGGCGGCTCGGCGCCGCTGCTGATCGTCAGCGGCCCGATCGTCGACGAGATCGGCATGAACGCCGGCGTCAACCTCTTCGGCCCGGGCAACCGCGCCAACGCGACCATCGGCCGCGCCGTGCGCCTGATCATCCTCAACGTCTTCCGCATGGCCCCCGGCATCGCCGACAAGTCGACCCAGGGCCACCCGGGCAAGTATTGCTCCTGCATCGCCGAGCGGGCCGACGTGAACCCCTGGCCCAGCCTGCGCGACGAGCTGGGCTACCCCGACGGCGTCAGCTCGGTGACGGTGTACGCGGCGGCCGGGTTCGTCAACGTCGAGAACCACGGCGGTAACCGCCCCGAGCAGATCCTCGATGCCGTCGCCGACGCCATGGCGAACTACGGGTCGATCAGCATCGGCCAGTCCGTCGTGGTGCTCTCGCCCGAGCACGCGCGCATCGTCGCCGGCACCGGCTGGAGCAAGGCCGACGTGCAGGAGTACCTGTTCGCGCACGCCGCGCGGCCGCTGGCCGGGATGCAGCGCGTCGGCAAGTACGTCGAGCGGGAGCGGGCCCTGCAGGGGCTCGATGAGATGCACCGCGGCCTCACCGCGGACGACATCCTCGTCACGGTCGGCGGCGGCGACGCGGGCGGCCACTCCGCGTTCATCCCCTCGTGGAGCCGATCACGGGGGTCGATCATGCAGTCGAAGCCGATTGGCGTCTGCCTTGATTGCTGAGGATCCGACAGGGAGGAGGCGATCGTGAAACTGGTCGATCCGACGGTGCAGAGCGCGGCCCTGGCCAACGTCCGGGCGCCCAAGCTGGCCCAATTGGACGGTCTGACGATCGGACTACTCTCGAACCGCAAGCTGAACGCCGACCTCCTGCTGCGCGAGACGGCGGCGCTGTTCCGCGAGCGGCACGGCTGCCGCGTGGCGGAGCTCGTCACGAAGGGCAACCCCAGCGCGCCGGCCGGGGAGCGGCGCATCGCGTCGCTCGTCGAGCGCTGCGACTTCCTCATCACGGGCCTGGGCGATTGAGGCAGCTGCTCGACGTGCAGTCTGCACGACGGCATCACCTTCGAGCAGTCGGGCAAGCGCGCAGTCGTGCTCTGCACGCGGCCCTTCGAGGTCACGGCCCGCAACATCGCCGGCGTGATGGGCCTGCGCGACTACCCCTTCGTCGTTCTCGATCACCCGCTGGGCAGCCTGACGCCGTCGCAGATCAAGGGTCGCGCCGCGGCCGCCTACGCCCAGGCCCTCGCCATCCTCCTGGACGACTGACGGCCGCGCCGGGCCGGAGGGGTGGACGGCGTACGGGCTCCCTCAGAAGACGCGGCGGGCGATGTTGCGGCCGATGACCTCGCGCTGGATCTGCGACGTGCCCTCGTAGATCTGGAAGATCTTGGCGTCGCGCATCCACTTCTCCAGCGGCATCTCGCGCATGAAGCCCAGGCCGCCGCCGACCTGGACGGCGTCGGTGGTGACCTTCATCGCCGTGTCGGCCGCGAAGCACTTGGCCTTGCTGGCCTCCTCGAGGGTGTTGGGCTGCTGCGTGGCGACCAGCTCCCCCGCGCGCCAGCAGAGCAGCCGCGAGGCGTCGATGGCGATGTCCATGTCGGCCAGCATGAACGAGACGCCCTGGTTGGCGATGATCGGCTGGCCGAAGGCGCGGCGCTCCCGCGCGTAGTCGGCGGCGAACTCGAACGCCGCGCGCGAGAGCCCCACCGCCATCGAGCCGATCCAGGGGCGCGTGGCCATGAGCGTGCCCAGCGTGCCGCGGCCGCCGCTGCGGAACTCGGGGTCGGGGTCGCCCAGGCGATGGTCGGCCGGCACGCGCACGTCGTCCAGGACAATGTCGGCGGTGTGGCTGGCGCGGATGCCCATTTTGCGCCACTTCTGGCCCTGCGAGAGCCCAGCCGTGTCGCCCGGCACGACGAACGCCGAGACGCCCCGGAAGCCGGTGCCGGGGTCTTCGGTCGCGAAAATGACGTTGAGGTCGGCGATGCCGCCGCAGGTGATGAAGCGCTTGCTGCCGTTGAGCACGTAGTCGTCGCCGTCGCGGACGGCGCGGGTCTGCATGGCGCCGGCGTCGGAGCCCGACTCGGGCTCGGTGAGGCCCAGTGCGCCCAGGCGCAGCTGCCCGTCGTGGGGCGTGCACAGGGGCAGGAAGCGCTCGCGCTGGGGCGGCGTCCCGATGATGTTGATCGCGGTGGCGGCGAGGCCGTTGGCGAGCATGCCGGTGGCGAAGCCGGCGCAGCCCCAGGCCAGCTCCTCGGCCATGACGAGCGGGGAGATGCCGACGTCGCCGCCGTCGTCGCCATTCGAGCCGGGGCCGTTCAGGCCTGGGCCGCCCCAGGCCCCGCCGCTCAGGCCGATGGCCGCCCCCTTGCGGGCGATCTCCCAGGGGAACTCCTCCCGCTCATCGAACTCCGGCGCTGCGGGACGGATCTCCTTGGCGGCGAAGTCGTGCGCGACCTGCTGGATCATGCGGCTGGCTTCGGAGAGTTCGAACATGGCGGCTCCTTCGCAGGCGGCCCCCGCGGGCGGCCCCAACGGGCGATCAGACGAAGCGGTCGATCATGCGGCGGTAGCTGGAGGCGTGCAGGAATTCGTCGATCCCCGCGTCGTGGAACTGTGCGTCGAGGTTCTCGATGATCGTGTCCTTGAAGTCCTCGATGTCCAGGCCGATGTCCACCGAGTCCTGGCGGATGCGGCGCAGGCCGATGGCGACGATCCCCACCAACAGCACCTGGCTCTGCCAGATGTAGCGGCGCCCGATCGGCGAGAGATCGCCGATCAGCTCGGGCAGGATCGTGTGCAGGAAGTTCACGTGCCGCACCTCGTCGCGCAGAATGTTGCGGAAGATCTGCTTGGCGAGGGGGTCGCAGTCGGGCAGCTCGGCGGCCCGCTGCAGGAACAGCGCGGCGAAGTTCTCGCTGAAGAGGGTGGAGGTGAGCCAGTTCTCGGCCCGGTACAGGCCGAGGGAGGCCATGTTGCCGAAGCGGTTGATGAGGCCCTGCTCGAGACGCGAGAGCCGGCCGTGCCCGTCGGCCAGCGTGAGGTACTTGTCGAGGACGTAGACGTGGCGGGCCTCATCGTGGCACTGGGCGGCGAGGTAAAGGTTCAGGTTGGGGTCGCGCAGCTTGTGGGTCGCCTTGCTCATCATCACCTGGATCGTGTCCAGGCCCATGAACTCCAGCCCGTAGAAGACGTTGATCATGCGCAGCCACGCCTCCCGCTTGGCGTCGGGGATGCACGGCGGCTGCGACCAGTCGATGTCGTGCTCGGCGCTCCAGACGCGATCGCCCTGCTGCCGGTACAACTCGCGGAAGGCGTTGCGCTGCTCGTCGGACATCTTGCGGGCGAGGGCCGCCGGCGAACGATGCATGTCCCCTGCTCTCGGCACGACGGAGGGTGGACCACTGACGGAGCGGGCGTCGCCAGGAGTATATCGACGGGACGGGGAACGGGCGGGGCGAACAGCGATGAGGGGCCGCCGCGCTGTGCTGCGGCCGACAGGGCGCGGGCCCCGTATACTGCTCGCATGAGTGACGACCCATCCGACGGCCTCAACATGGACGACCCGCAGCACGTGATCGCGGAGGCGGAGGTGCTGGTCGTGCAGTTCGGCTGGCTGGCGGAACGATTGCTCGTCGACCAGCGGCGCTCGCACGACGCGGGGCCGTACATCCGCGTGGTGCAGCCCGTGCGCACCCCGCAGGAGCGCATCCGGCAGCTGCGCGAGTGGCGCCCCGGTTTCAACGACCCCGAGACGTACGTCTTCTTCCCCTGGGCCGGAAGGGTGGAGGCGTTCGTGGAGGCGGGCCTCTTCGCCCGGATCGTCGAGCGCTGCGCCGACGACGGCCAGGCCCGCACCGACTGCGAGTCGGCGCTGCAGAAGCTGCTGCAACTCGACCGCGAGGATCTGCTGCAGGCCATCCGCGGCGGCGAGAAATACCACACGCTCTACGAGCGCGCCGGGGCCGACAGCTAACTACACCCGCTGAGCATTGTCGCGCGGCTTGCACCAATTGCGTCCGCTTGACTACACTCGCCGAGGCGTGGCGGTCGCGGGGTGAATGCGATCACGGATCGGGCCCCTGGGCTGCCCTCGCTCTGAGCCATCTCGGGAAGGGAGTTTCGCAGCCTTGGCAGCACGGTCGGCAGCGGGAGAGACCCGCACGCAGCGAAGGGACTGCACACACCATTGGCAGGTCGAACGCCCCGACGCACAGGCGTCACAGGGGACCTGCGCGAAGTGTGGCAGCACCCGAAAGTTCCTGAACTACGGAGAGGAGCTCCGGCTACCGTTCGGACGGCGTCGCAGCTTCTAGCCCGTCCCACGGGACGGACCCAGACAACGAAACCAGAACGACCGGGCGCGCGCCCGGTCGTTCTGGTTGTCGGGGCAGCCGTGTCTCGTGAGGCCCCCGGGCGGCCGGGCGCGGTCACTCGCCGCGCGGCGCGCTCCGCGGAACCAGGCGGTCGATCGCGAACAGGTGCAGATCGTGGCGCGTCCGGCCCTCCAGCGACAAGTCGGCCAGCGCCTCCCCGATGGCCGGCGCGAACTTGAAGCCGTGCCCGGAGCAGGGGCTGGCGATCGCGACGTTGGGGCGCTTGGGGTGCAGGTCGAGCAGGAAGTGCGCGTCGGGCGTGTGGGTGTACAGGCAGGCCTCGGCGCGCAGCAGTTCGCCGTTGGCATCGGGGAACGTGTCGGCCAGCCAGGCGCGGATATCGGCCTCGTCCTGCGCGGTGATGCTGCGGTCGTAGCCGGTCGGCGCGACTTCGGCGGCGGGATGGTGGTTCCCCAGCTTGAAGCCATTCCCCAGGTTGGGGAAGCCGTAGTGGAAGTCCTGCCATGCCCGCTCCCACAGCCAGACCGGCAGCGCGCCCGGCTCGAAGGCCGCCGCCCGCGCCCGCGGCCGGAACCACATCATCACCTGCCGCGTCACCCGCAGCGGCAGGTTCAGCCGCTGCACGAGTCCCGCGTTCCAGGCGCCCGCGGTCAGAATCAGGCGGTCCGCGACGACGGGGCCGCGGCTGGTGACGATCTCAATCGGCGCCTCGGCGTCGTCCAGGTCCAGCGGCCGCCAGCGCTCGATCGGCTCGTTGAAGTGCAACTCGGCCCCGCGCCGCGCCGCCTGGTCGAGCTGAGCCTGCACGCACGCCTCGACGTCGAGCAGTCCCGCCCGCTGTTCGAGCACGCCCACCGCCGGGTCGCGGACCGCCATCACCGGGAAGCGGCGCCGGACCTCGGCCGCGTCGAGCACCTCGTGGGGGATGCCGTGCCGCTCCGCCGACGCCCGCGCGCCCGGCACCAACACGCCATCCTCGTTGCCGATCATGATCGCGCCCGTCCGCCGCAGCAGCGGCCGTCCGACCGCCGCCGAGAGTTCGTCCCACAGCTCGTACGCGCGGCGCACGAACGGCACGTACGACGGATCCTCGTAGTACGCCTCGCGGATGGCCCGCGACTCCCCGTGGCTGGACCCCAGCACGTGCGGCGGGTGGTAGCGGTCGAAGCCGATCACGCGCACGCCGCGCTGCGCCAGCCGCCAGGCGGCGGCGCCGCCCATCGCGCCCAGACCGATCACCGCGACGTCGTACGTGCTCATGGACGCTCTCCCTCGCCGTCCCCTCCGGGATCGCCGCCGGCGTCTGCTCGGGCCGCGCGGTGAGCGGGCGCGGGGGCCCCTACTCGGGAGCGCTTGCGACGGTAATCCGGAGGGCGATGATCGGCTCGAAGTCGCGGGCGATGCGCTGATAGGCGGCGGGGCTGAGTTGGACCTCGGTGGGGAAGTCGCCCGTCCCCACGACGACCACCTGGATCGTCCGGCCGATCAACTCGGCCGCATCCTCCTCGGTGAGCAGCGGCCCGCCCGGCAGGCGCGTGAGATCGAGGACGGTGCCCGCGGGCCAGACGCTCGAGAGCGCCGCCGACTCGTCGGCCGGGTCGTAGACGCCCCCGTCAGCCAGCGTCATGCCGCTGACGCCGGACGGGATCGGGGTCGCGCCGGCGCGCTCGATGCTGGCGGGCGCCCCGCCCAGCTGCGCCGCGGTCACGACGGTCTCCCCAGTCGCGACGGGTCCGGCGCCCGTGGCGGCCTGGGCGTCGGTCTCGGGGGCCGCCGCGTCGGCCCCGCCGGTCGCGGCCCGGGCGGCGTCGATGGGGCCGGCATCGTCACCGCTCGTCTCGGCGGCGGCCGCGCCGGCGGCGGCGGCGGCCACGTCCGTGCTCGCGGCGTCGCCGCTCCCGGTCTCGGCGACGGTGGTCTGCGCGGCGGGGGCGTCGGCCGCCGGGGCCGCAGGGTCGTCGTCCAGCAGGTAGCTGACGCCGAAGAACACGCCCACGCCCAGGCCGCCGATGAGCAGCAGCGGCAGCACGATGCGGGCGACCCGGTCGCCGCGGAATTGCGGGCGCTGGCGGGGATTGCGGTCGCCCGGCAGGGTCAGCGGCCGGCGCGGGTTGTAGGGCAGTTCGCCCGCGCCCCGGACCCGGGTGCTGGGGCTCGGCAGATCACGCCATCCCCGGTTCGCGAATCGCAGGACGGGCCGTTGCGCCATACTGGGAGCGTACGCGCACCGACCGCGTTGTCAACGCGTTTGAGCCCCAGTCCTCGCGCCAGCGGGGGTCGCGGGGCCCGGAAAGGCCAGCACGAGTGGAGACGCGGCCCATTCGCTGCCCCCACTGTTCGGCATCGACCGAGGTGGGCGTGCCGCCGCCCGAGGGGCGGCCGCGGCGCGTCGTGACGCTGTGCCCGCACTGCAACTACGACCTGGTGGTCTCGCGCGCCGACAAGGCCGACACGGGATTCCGCATCCGCGCCTGCCTGCGCTGGCACACGACCTGCCCCTACTGCAAGCAACCCACGCTGGCGCGGGTTCCCCCCAAGGGCATGCTGCGCCGCAAAGAGACGACGCCATGCGAGTCGTGCCGCCGCCCCCTCATCGTCGAGCGGCGCGAGGAGGGCACGCTGGTGCTCCGTGCCCATCGCGGGATCATGGAGGGCATGGGGCTGTAGGCCCCGGCCCGGCGGGCCGGCGGGCGCTGCCCGGCGGGCCAGGGCCGGCGACGCGCCCCGCCTGCCACGGCGCGCACGCCGCCATCGATCTCGTCCCGCGGGAGACCGCCGCTTGATTTGCCGCAGCCCGAGACGGTTGTAAAGTTTCACACGCGCCGCGCCTCCCGGCCGCGGACAGCGGGGCCCTGGGTCCCAGCACTCCGAGGGGACCGCCGATGGGCTACGACGAGCAGGCGCTGGTGGCGCACCGCGAGTGGCGCGGCAAGATCGATTACGCCTCCAAGGTCTCGGTGACGGACCACGCCGAGTTGAGCGTGGTCTACACGCCGGGCGTCGCCGCGCCCTGTCTCGCCATCGAGCGGGAGCCCCTGCTGGTGCGGGAGATGACCGGCGTGGGGAACCTCGTGGCGGTCGTCACCGACGGCAGCGCGGTGTTGGGGCTGGGCAACATCGGGCCCCAGGCAGCGCTGCCCGTCATGGAGGGCAAGTGCGTGCTGTTCAAGCAGTTCGCGGGCGTGGACGCGATCCCGATCGCGCTGGACGCGCACGACACGGACAGCATCGTCGCCACGGTCAAGGCGATCGCCCCCTCACTGGGCGGGATCAACCTCGAGGACATCGCCGCGCCCATCTGCTTCGAGGTCGAGGCGCAGCTCCAGGAGGCGCTCGACATCCCGGTCATGCACGACGACCAGCACGGCACGGCCGTCGTCGCGCTGGCGGGCGTGATCAACAGCCTGAAGCTCACCAACCGCGAGCCGCGCAACACCCGCACGGTGGTGCTGGGCGCGGGCGCGGGCGGCATCGCCTGCGCCAAGATGCTGCGCAAGTACGGTGTGGAAGAGATCGCGCTGCTGGACAGCAAGGGGCTGATTACCTCGGATCGCGAGGACCTCAACCCCTACAAGCGCGAGGTCGCCGCCTGGAACGATTTCCGCCGCAACGCCGACGGCAGCATCCCGCAGCTCCGCGACGTGATCCGCGGCGCCGACCTGTTCCTGGGCCTCTCCGGCCCCGACCTGGTCTCCACCGCCGATGTGGCATCGATGCACCCGGACGCCATCGTCTTCCCCATGGCGAACCCGGACCCGGAGATCCTGCCGGCCGCCGCCGCCGAAGCCGGCGCGGCCATCATCGCCACGGGCCGCTCCGACTTCGCCAACCAGATCAACAACGCGCTGGGCTTCCCGGGCATCTTCCGCGGGCTGCTCGACGCCCACATCCCGAAGGTCCAGGACGCCCACAAGCTGGCCGCCGCCCAGGCGATCGCCGACTTCGTGTCGGATCCCACACCGGGCCGCGTGGTGCCCAGCATCTTCGAGGAAGGGCTGGCGCAGTCGGTCGCGCGGGCGGTGATGGACGCCGAGTAGCGTCGGTCACAGGGCTGCCCGGCTCCGAGTCCTCCGCCCGCCTCAGGCAGCGCGCCCCTCTCAAGTGACACGCCACGCGCGCTCGTAGTGGTGGCCGTCCCAGCCGAAGCCGAAGCGCGGCAGCCAGACATCGGGCCGGTGAACGCTGCGCTCGATCCCGTGACCCACGCTCACCACCCAGGCCGGCGCCTCCAGCAATCGCGGCTCCAGTGCCTCGCGGTAGAGGCGCTGGCGCTCGGCCCGGTTCACGGTGACCGCCATCTCGTCGAGCGCGGCGTCGACCGCGGCGTCCGAGAAGCCGCCCCAGTTGCCCGGCCCGTCGCTGTGGACGCTGTCCCGCAAGTCCAGCGTGGGGTCGGCGTCGCGGGCCGACGCGCCCCAGCCGAGGAAGAGCGGCACGGATCCGTCGCCCAGCCCCTCGACGATGCGGCTGTACCGCGCGACCGCGGGGCGCACGTCGATCCCCAGGCGCACGCTGAGCGTCTGCGCCGCCTGCGCGGCCAGCCCCGGATAGCTGCGATCGAAGATGTCCGGCACGGTCAGGGGCAGGCCCGCGCGCCGGTCGGACGCCGACGGGGAGGCCGTCGCCCACGCCGACGCGGCGAGCGTGCGCAGGTCGGCCTCCTCCGTCGCCGTGAGGGAGGGACGGTAGCCGGGGCGTTCGCGCAGCGTGGACACATCGCTCGCCCAGCCCGACGCGAACCAGGGCGCGGGACCGCTGAGCCCGGCGTGCGGCCCGTAGGCCCGCGCCAGGATCGCGTCGCGGTCGAGCGCGTGGTGCACCGCCAGCGCCAGCCGCCGGTCGCTGAACGGGTTCTCGGCGCCGCCCTGATAGCTGAACGCGAGCTGGATCGGGAAGCCCAGCGGCCGCTCCGCGACCTGGTCGCCCGGCCGATCGGCCAGGACGGCATCGATGGCGGCCGGGTCACCGGGGCTCCAGATGTCGATGTCGCCCGCGCGGTAGGCCGCTTCCTGGCTCGCGGCCGTGGGCAGGTGGGCGAACTCGATCGCCTGCAGGAACGGCCGCTCGCCACGGAAGTAGCCCGCGTTGGCGCCGAACGCGGCCAAGCCCTCGGGAATCAGGCGCTGCATCTGGAAGGGGCCGGTGCCCGTGTAGTAGCCGGGATTGGGGGGATCGTCGCGAGGGCCGTTGCCGAACTGCTCCCACGACTCGGGCGCCTGCATGAAGCTCCAGGGCCCGGCGATGACGGAGCTCAGGTAGCTCCCCACGGGGCCATCGGTGCGCAGCACCACGGTCGCGTCGTCGACCAGATCGACGGACCGCGTGCGCTCGAATTGGGACCGCCGCAGGAACAGCGGGTCGGGCTTGCCGTCGGAATCGAGGCCGGCGATCTGCCGATCGATGTTGCGGCGCACGTCCTCGGCGGTGAAGGCGCGCCCGGCGGTGGGATCGCGCATCCACCAGTGGACGTCGGGGCGCAGCAGCAGGACGTACGACTCGTCGTCGGGCGTCTCCCACGCCGCCGCCAGATCGCCCTCGATGGCGCCCGTGTTGACGTCGCTGTAGCGCAGCAGGCGGCTCTGCTGGAGGGCGGAGAAGCGCTGTGTCAGGGGGAAGCGTGAGCGATGGATGTCGAACAGATCGATGTCGTTCAGGGAGGCGTGCAGGCGCACCATGCCGCCCGCCTGGGGTGTGCCGCCCGCGCGCTCGACGGGGGGCGGCGGGACGCTGGGAGCCGCGGCCCCCTCGGGTTCGGCTGGGCCGTCGTCGCTTGGGGCCGAGGCTTGCGCGCGCGCTTGCGGCGCTGCCTGGGCCGGCTCCTCCGCCGGGGCTGGCTGCGCCGCGGTGGGGTCGGCGACGTCCGCATCGACGCCCTCCGGGCCGTCGTCGGTGCTGCAGCCGACGACGGCGAGGCCCACGGCGCCCACGCCGGCCCGCGAGGCGGCGCGCAGGAAGTCGCGGCGACCGAGGCGCTCGTGCATCGCGCGCCGGCGGGCAGGCCGGGATCGGTGGGGGTCGGATGGCATGGAGTGGGGCAGAACCTCTCGCGTCACCCGATCCAGGGTCGCCGATCACGGCGCTTCTCGCCAGGGGGTCGGCCCGCTCCGGCGCCCGATCGGGCTCAGGGTGACTCGCGCGACTCTACGGCCATCGTGTGGCGCAGGGCCGCGCGCAGCCCGAACAGGGGCGCGAAACCGGTGAGCCCGCGCAAGAGCGTGTCATCGATCAGGTGCGGGCAGCCGGTGATATCGGCGTAGCGGGGGACGCCGGGCGGGCCGTCGAGCAGGCGGCGGCCGGGCTCGCCGGCCTGGGCCAGACCGCGGACGAGCCAGACGGGCAACGGCCACACCCGGCTCGGGCGGTCGCGCAGGGCGCGCGCCTGCCCCACGAGCGTGCGCCAGTCGGTGTCGATCGTCTTGCAGTGCAGCGTGCGGCCCTGGGTGTCGCCGAAGGCCTCCAGCACGGCCCAGACGGCGCGCGCGAAGTCGGGGCCGTAGGCCAGCGACAGCCCGGCCCGGCCACCCCCCGCGAGCCGGGGGCGGCCGGACGCGCCGTAGTGCTGCAGCAGCCGCTGCATCACCCCGTCGCCGCGGGGCCCGAAGCTGGGCGCCGCACGCAGCACGACCGGGCGCAAGCGGCGGTAGGTGCGGGCGGCGCGCTCGGCCGCGGCCAAATCCTGCATCCCCCGGCTGCCCGGCCGCGCGGCCCAGCTCTCATCCAGCGGCCAGTTGGGCAAGCGGTAGCCGTAGGTCCACGTGGAGGAGAGCTGCACAACCCCCGGCAGCGGCGGCGGCGCGCGCAGAGCGGCATCGAGCAGGGCGGTGGTCGTCGCGACCTGGTCCTGGCCGGCCAGCGGGGCGTTGATCAGGAAGTCGGCCCCGTGCAGCGCCTGCGCCCAGCGCTCCGGCGTGGCGCCCGGAGCGCTGGGGCGACACACCAGGGGCGTGGCGCCGAGGCGGGCGGCCCAGGTGGCCGCGTCATCGCTCGGGATCAGCGCGACGACCTCGGCATCGTGGCGGACGACCTCCTCCACGATGTGGCTGCCGAGGAATCCGGCGGCGCCGGCCACGACGATGCGCATGCCCCGATCGTATCCACGCCGGGGGATCCACGCCGGGGGATCCACGCCGGTCGCGGGCGCGACCCGGCGGAGCCGAGGGTGCAGTAGACTGAGGGCGTGAACGCCCCCATCGCCCCCGGCTGGACGCTGCGGCGCACGATTCCGCCGGCGCGCGTGGACACCCCCGTCGGCGCCGTGGACGTGCACGTGCGCGGCGGCATCGTGGCGGGAGGCGGCGATCCGGGGCCGCGGTTCGCGCTCTATCGGATGCGCCCGGCCGAAGTGGTCGTGCGACGGCCGGACGGGCGGCTCGAGTGGGCGCGGGTGCCGGACGCCGGCGGCCGGGCGCTGCGCCGGATGGCGCTGGCTGGTGCGATCGTGGCGCTGCTGTCGCTGATCGTGGAGAGGACGCTGCGGAGATGAACAACGATCCGGGTGAGACGGTTCGGGACACGCTGGCCGGCACCGTGGGGCGCATCCCCTCGATCGCGAATGCGGAGGCGGTCGTGGGGCCGGTGCAGACGGAGAACGGGCGCATCGCGATCCCGTTGGCGTCCATCTCGGCGGGCTTCGGGGTGGGACTGGGGTCGGGCCACAGTGAGGGCGGTGAGGCCGACGCCGGCGCCGGGGACGGCCCCCCAGCTCCGGGCGGCATGGGCGGGGGCGGCGGGGGCGGGGGCGGTGCGACGGCCCGTCCCGTCGCCGTCATCGAAATGACCGAGAGCGAACTGCACGTGCATCAGGTCGTCGACAGCACACGGATCGCCGTGGCGTCGCTCGCCCTGGCCGGGTGGTGCGTGTTCTGGGTCGCGCGGACGATCCGCGCCTTCCGCCGCCGCTAGCCCGCGGACGTCCGGGCGCTGATCTAGTCGACGCCGGCGGTCGCGATCTGGCCCAGCCGGGGCAGATGGTAGTTGAGGCTGGGGTCCCAGAGCATGAAGCCCGAGCCGCCCGCGTCCGCGGTGGCGTCGATCTGCACGGCGACTTCGGCCGGGCCGTAGTAGAGCTTGCGAGCCCCGTAGTCGTGGAAGTCCTGCAGCCACGGGCGCACGACGATGTTGTGGCCCTCAAGGCGCGCGACGGCGGCGCTGACGCTGCCGAGCACGACGGTGTAGGGGTCGGCGGCCGGGTACACCAAACCGAACCAGCCGGTCGACCAGGTGCTCGGGTAGATCATGGGGGAGTAGTAGTCGAGGTAGGGCGCCAACTCCTCGAGCACCTGCCCGATGCCGTCGTCGTGGGCGATCACCGTTGTCTGGCCGAACGTGTCGAACGACAGCGCCGCCCCCACAGCGTGCAGGGCCGTGGCGGCCTCGGAGGCGAACTGCGCGATGATCGCGGAGCGCTGGGCCACGGTGACGCGCCCGCGCACCGCGTTGCTCTCACCGGGCAGGCGGACGTAGTCGTACTGGACCTCGTCGAAGTGGGCGGCGGCGTTCACGCCGATCTCGATGTTGTGACGGCGGGACAGGTCGTGGAAGGGGTCGATCCAGGCAGCGCTCATGCCGTCGCGGAAGATGGCGCCGTTGTAGTGGCGAACCGCGGTCTGGGGGTGGTTGATCGCGAGCCGGCCGTCCATGAAGGTGACGACGCGGGCGATGCGGTAGACGCCGAGGGCTTCGAGATCGGCCAGGAATCCTTCAACGTCAGTGCCGGTGCTGCGCACCGCGCCCATATCGATCCCGGTCTGATTGGCGACCAGGGGCAACATGGCCCCGCCTTCGTCCTTGACGTCGATGACGAGCGCGTTGATGGCGCCATTTCGGGCCAACTCCAGGGCCCACTCGAAGTTGGCGGGATCGCGGAGCTCGAAGTAGGGCAGGTAGATCGCGCGCACTTCGAGCGGCCGCACGAACGCGACCACGTAGTCGGAGGTCGTGACCTCGCGGACCACGTGATAGCCCGGCGCGACGATGTTCACCTGGTTCGTGCGGATGTTGGCGGGGATGGTGAAGCGGCCGGACTCGTCGGCCTGGAGCGTGTGCTCGCCCGTGCCGATGTGCGCGAAGGGGATGCGCTCCAGGCGCCCATCGCGCCAAGTCACGACGAGCCCGTTCAACGTGCGGGGGATGCGCTCCAGGGGGACGTCGGCGCGGGGCTGCGCCGGCGCGAGCTCCACGATGGGCTCCGCGCCGCGGGACGCAGCGAGCGCCTCGCCCGGGGCGCTCGCCATCACCAGCGCCACGGCCGCGACGAGCGCTGCCAAAGATATCGAGACAATGCGTACCATGCGGCGATTCCCTGCCGCTCACCCCGGTGTAACCATTGTTCGCACTGTCAGGGTTTTGGTCAATCTCGACCGCGCGCGTGGGACGCGGTTGTCCACCAGATCGACCCGATATGTCAATCTTCGGCTGATTTCTGGCCGGGATCGCCTTCGGCCGCCGCCTTCAGGTTCGCGAGGCCCTGCGTCGCGGCGAGCATGTGCGGCGTCATCGCGCGACCCAGGGTCACGACGTTGGCGAGGGCGTGCCGGACCCCGTAGGGCGCGACACGGACCGCGACGGCGGTCTGGGGCTGATCCGTCTCGCCGGTGCGGCGCGGCAAGGGGGTCAACAGGTAGTCGTAGCGGACGGAGAGCCCGCGCCCCAGGTGCACGTCCAGGACGAGGGCCCGCGGCGCCTCCTGGCGGACGATCGCGGCGCGGCCGCTCTCGACGCCCTGGCGCACCTCGTCGAGCAGGAGGCGCCAGATGTGGTTGGGCGGGGCGGCGATCGCGAAGACGCGCTCGTGCTTTCGCTGCGGGGGCAGATCGTCTGCGTAGTCGCCGGCGGAGTCGCGCATACGTCGAGCCTAGCGGGCGGCGCGCGGGCGCCGGCCGCCGCCGGAAGCGCGCAGCGCCGCAGCGAGTTCGGCGAGGTCCCGGCGCCGGGTCACGCCGGCGGGCAGCGTCAGACCGCGGGACCCCGGCCAGTCGATCAGGTCGACCGCCACCCCGTTGCGGGCCAGCAGGGCGGCGGTGGCGGGATCGTCCTCGATGTGGCGCGCGATTCCGAGCTGCGCGCACACGGCCTCCTTGAAGCGCGGCGACGAGAGCCGGGCGCCCCAGCGCCCGCTGTCGTTCATGCGAATCTCCTGGAAGCAGGAAAGCAGACCGTTGCGCCGCAGCCAGCGCTCGGTGGCGTCGCGCCCGCGCCAGTCGCGGCCGGTCAGCGCGATCAGCCCGTAGCCCGACTCGGCGGCCGCCGCCAGCATCTCCCGCGCGCCCGGCAGCGGGCGGCGCCCGGCATAGCGCAGCCGGTAGTAGCCGGCGCGCAGCAACCGGTCGTGCGGGCTGGGGCGCGGCGGCGGGGTCGTCGCCAGCGCCGACGGCCGGGCGGGCAGGGATACGTCGCGATTCATCGCCACGCTCAGCCCGAAGGGTGGCCGGGCGAGCACGCCGTCGATGTCGACGCTGAGCAGGAGCGGCGGCGCCATCAGGCCCAGCCGTTGTCGCGGTACGAGCGCAGCGTGGCGGCCAAGCCGACGTCGAGCGAGGTCGCGGGGGTCCATCCGGTGTGGGCGGTGAGGCGATCGCTGTCCGCCAGCCAGGCGGACTGCCGCATCTCGGCGACGCGCGACTCGTCGACCAGCGGTCGCGATCCGCGCAGGCGCGCCAGGCCAACGCCGGCGCGCGCCAGCGCGGCGAACCCGGCTCCCGGAATCGGCACCGTCAGCAGGCGATGGCCGAATGCCGCGGCCAGGGCATCGATCAGGGTGCGCCAGTCGTACGGACCGCCCGCGTCGCTGATATGGAAGATGGCCGGGCCGCCGGGCGGCTGCGACAGCAACGCGGCGATGGCGTCGGCCAAGTCCGGCCCGTAGATCACCGACACCCGATTGCGCCCGTCCCCCACGCGCACGACGTAGCGCCAGCGCGCCATCCGGAAGAACGGCAGCAACCCCAGGTCGCGCGGGCCGTAGACCACCGGCGGCCGGATGATCTCGACGTGCATCGCGCCGGCCAGGGCCAGCGCCGCGACTTCGCCCTCGGCCTTCGAGTGGCCGTAGGGGCTGATCGGGCGGCAGGGGGCGTCGGGGTCGGCCGGGAGCCCGTCGCCGCTCGGGCCCTGCGCGGCCAGCGACGAGACGTAGCAGAAGCGGCGCACGCCGGCGGCGACGGCCGCGCGCGCGAGCGCATCCGTCGCCTGCGCGTTGACGCGCCGGAACGCGTCACGATCGGTGGCGACGGTCAAACCGGCGACGTGCACGACGGCGTCGCAGCCGGCCACGGCATCGGCGAATGGGGCGGGGTCGGCGCCGCCCAGGGCTGCGTCGACCCGCTCAAGCGCGAGATCGTCGAGCGGCGTCAGGTCGCTGCTCGCCCGGGCGAGCAGACGCAGATCATGCCCCGCGGCGGCGAGCGCCCGCGCGGTGTGGTGCCCGACGAAGCCGCTCGCGCCGGTCAGCAGCACCCGCACAGAGGCCTCCCCTGACGCCGGCCCGGGGCGGCGTCAGCTGATGACGCCGTGCTGGCGTCCCAGCTCCCCGAAGAGTTCCAGGGCGTGATCGATCTGTTCGTCGCTCTGCGTGGCGACGACGGAGGTGCGCAGGGTCGCCTGACCGCGGGGCACGGCGGGCGTGATCACCGCGTTGGTGTAGATCCCCCGGCCCAGCAGCGCCTTCCAAAACATCGCCGTCTTGATCTCGCTACCGATCTTGACCGGCACGATCGGTGTCTCGCTCTCGCCGATGTCGAAGCCCATCGCGCGCAGGCCCGTGCGCAGGCGCAGGCCCAACTCCTTGACCCGCTCCACGCGCCAGGGCTCCTCCATCATGCAGCGCAGCGCCGTGAGGGCGGCCGCAGCGGAGGCCGGCGGCAGGGAGGCGGTGAAGATCATGGGCCGCCCGAAGTGCTTGATGTACTCCAGCACGTCCGCCGGGCCGGCCACGAAGCCGCCCACCGAGGAGAGCGTCTTGCTGAACGTCCCGATCACCAGATCGCCCCCGTCCTCGAGGCCGAAGTGGCTGGCGGTGCCGCGCCCCCCGTCGCCGATCGCGCCGATCGCGTGGGCGTCGTCGACGAGCAGGCGGGTGTTGTGCCGGCGGCAGACCGCGACGATCTCCGGCAGCGGCGCGATGTCGCCGCCCATCGAGTAAACCCCGTCGATGATGACGATGCGGCCCGTATCGCCGGGCAGCCGGCGCAGCACCTCGTCGAGGTGCGCGGGGTCGTTGTGACGGAAGCGCACCGTCTCGCCCAGCGCCATGGCGGCGCCGTCGTAGATCGAGGCGTGGTCCGACTTGTCGACCACGGCCGTGCAGCCGCGGTCGACCAGCGCGGAGATCGTGCCCAGGTTGGCCAGGTAGCCCGTGGAGAAGACGAGCGCCTTCTCGTGACCGAGGAACACGGGGATCAGCTCCTCCAGCTCCTCGTGCAGGGGACTGGTGCCGTTGAGCAGGCGCGAGCCGGTCATCGACGGGCCGTAGTGCTCCAGGGCCTCGCGCGCGGCCGCCATGACCTTCGGATGCCGGGTGAGGCCCAGGTAGTTGTTCGAGCCCAGCATCAGCACGCGCCGGCCGTTGATCACGGCCTCGTTGCCCTCGTTCACGTCGATCGGCTGGAAGAACGGGTAGAGGCCCACCGCCTGGGCCTGCTTGGCCAGGTTGAAGTTCGACACGCGGTCGAAGATGTCGCTGTTCTTGGCGTCGGCGTGGCGGCCTGCGATCTCGTCGAGGGGCAGATCGCCGGCGTCGAGATCCGGGGCCTGAGTCATGCCGATCCCTGCGTCCACTCGCGATCTTCCCGGGCAACCGGACCGCAGGGCATGATGCGGAGTGCGAGCCCGGGCGCGTCTCCGTCAGCCTAGCGACTCCCTGGGGGCGGGGGAAACGACGCGCCCCCGCCGCGGCCCCGGAGATCGGCCGGCGGATCGGCGGAGAGGAGGCCCCGCGCGACGCGCGGCAGGGGCAACCCGCGCTGCTCGACGCGCGACGCGACGCGCATCCCGACCAGCGCCACGGCCGCGCCGACGACGGCGTCGAGGAACCAATGGTTGCCGGTCGCGACGATGCTGACGAACATCAGCACGGGCAGCGCCACTTTGATCGCCAGTCCGCGCCGCCCGCCGACGATTCGGCACAGCCCCGCGCCGACGATCATCGCGAAGCCTTGATGCATGCTGGGCACCGCGGCGAACTGATTGACCAGGCTCACATCCTTGTACTGCAGGGCGAACACCCCCTGCAGCGTGTCGACGAAGCCGGCGCCGGGGAACAGCCGCGGCGGCGCGACGGGGAACGCCACGTAGATCGCCAGGGAGATCGCGCCCGCGGCGAAGATCGCGTTGCGCGCCCACAGGTAGTCGCCGCGGTGCCGCGCGAAGGCCCAAAGGGCGAAGGCGATCATCAAGGGGAAGTGGCCCCAGAAGTACCAGAGGCTCAGGAAGTCGCCCATCCCCTGCCAACTCAGGATGGCGACCTGCACGTTGAGTTCGACGAAGATGCCCAGCGCCCGCTCGGCCCGGACGAGCAGCTGCGCGTTCTCGAACGCGTCCAGGGCGCGCGTGGCCGACAGCGAGCGGGCCACCTCGTACAACGAGTACGCGAGGCCGACGAGCACGACCTCACGGCCCCAGCGGAAGTGGCGCACGCGGTCGAACGTCGCTCGGATCATGAGGGTGTCCCCGTGCGCGGAGGATAGCGAACCGCCGGAGGGGTCACAACCGCCGCGGGGCGGTTCGCGCCTCGCGAGGGGCCGCCGCGTCCCCGTCCGTCCCCGCGCGCGGGAGTCCCGGCCTACGCCTCCCCGCCGTGCTCCGCGTCCGCGTCGTCCGGCCGGCGCGCGGGCCGGTCGCGACGGATCACCGTCTCCTCCTCGGCCCGGGCCTCCTCGTCGAGGAACATGCGAGCGAAGTCCCGGGTCGGCATGCCGGTCAGGGTCTCGTAGCGGATGTTGCCCCCGGCGGCCTCGCGGTTCAGGATCGTCATCGCGATCTCCATGTTGGGGCAGTCGAGCACGACGACGAAGTCGTACGCGCCCATCGTCGCGTACGACGAGATAACGCTGCCGCCGATCCGGTGGGCGCGCTTGACGGCCTCCTCGTGGCGCGCCATGAGGTGATCGAGATTCTTGAGCCCCGCGTCGGTCACCTTGCCGAGCGCGATGAAGATGGGCATCGGACACTCCTCGCTGCGTGGGGGTCCGCGTCGCGGATCGGGCGCGGGCCGCGCCCCCATTCTAGGCCGACGCCGCGGATCCCCCGCTCGGCGCCCATCGGCGCTTGCGTTCAGCGCCGGAATCACTACAGTGCGATCACTGGTGGCGGCCCCTGAACTCGTGAGGGGCCATCGTGCGCATCGAACCGAAGACTGCCGCGGCATACGCCGTCGGCGCATTCCTCTTCCTTCTCATCTTTGGAGTTGGCTGGCCCGGACCGGGCACGTGGCTGCTCGTCTTGTCGCTGTCCGTGATCGCGGGCGGCGCCGTGGCGTGGTGGCTCGATGGCGCGATCGTCCAGCAGCCGGCCGGCGCGATCGCCGGCGGCGGCGGCGCGACCAGTCCCTTCGCGGCGCGCCACCCCGCGCGCGGCGCGGGCCGTCCCGGCGACTCGCTCCTGCTCTCCTTGGGCTTCCCGGGCCCCGACCGTCAGGGCCGCTGGGTGCTTCCCGAGCGCGTGCACGTGACGGCCGTCGCCGGGGTGGTGGGGCTACTGGCCTTGATCATCTTCGCGGCCGGCACGCTCGGCGGCGGCGACGCCGCGCCCGCGACCGTCGGGACCACCGAGACCACGGCGCCGGCGATCGATTTCGCCGCTACGGCGCCGACCGCCGATGGCACGGTCGCCGCCGCCACGCCAAGCACCACCACCGCCGGCGCGACCACGCAGACCACGGTCGCGGCCGTCCAGCCTCCCGTGGCGGGCACGGTGCAGCCCGTGCAGACCGCACCGCCGGCGCAGACGGCGCCGATCGTGCTGGAGACGCCCAGCGCGCCGGAACCGGCGCCCGCGCGGCCGCTGGAGGCGCCGAGCACGTTGCCGACGGCGGAGAACTCCGTGGTGCACGAAGTCGTGGCCGGCGACACGCTCTACGACCTCGCGATCGCCTACGGATCGTCGATCGAGGCGATCATGACCGCGAACGGCCTGAGCGAGGACGAGTTCATCATGGTCGGGGACCGGCTGATCATCCCGGCGGTGGAGAACAGCGCCGCCGCCGAGTAACGCCGGCCGTTATCGATGGTCCGAGCAACCGGCGCCGCCCGCGACGGCGGGCACGATGCTCACCTCGTCGCCCTCGCCGAGGGCCGTGCTCAGGCCGTCGAGGAAGCGGACATCCTCGCCGTTGACGAAGACGTTCACGAAGCGCCGGATCTCGCCCGCGTCGTCGATCAGGCGGTCCTGCAGGCCGGGGTAGCTCGCCTCCAGGTCCGTCACGACGGCGTTGAGGGTCTCACCCGCCGCGTCGACGACATCTTGGCCCTGCGTGAGCTTCCGCAGCGGCGTGGGGATTCGAACGGTCACGGGCATCGCAGCGCCTCATCCTCGGTCCTCGATCTGCCGGTCCTCGCATTATGGCCGTCGTGCGCCCTTGCGCCCACCACGCCCGCGCGATGCCGGCCGGACCCCGTGACAAGGTTGGCGCAGTCCCTCAGCCGGACCGCGACAGCCGACGCCCGACGGCCGGGGCCAGCGCCGCCAGCCGCGCGCTGAGCGCCACGAACGCCTCCGGCGTGAGCGACTGCGGTCCATCCGCGAGGGCCCGGTCGGGGTTGGGGTGCACCTCCACGAGCAGGCCGTCGGCGCCGGCCGCGACGGCCGCCACGGCGAGGTCCGGCACGAGGTCGGCCTGGCCGCAGGCGCCCGACGGGTCGGCGATGACCGGCAGATGCGTGAGACGCTTGAGCGCGGGGATCGCGCTGACATCGAGCGTGTGACTGGTGGCCGTCTCGTAGGTGCGGATGCCGCCCTCGCACAGCACGACGTGGGGGTTGCCCACCAGCAGGATGCGCTCGGCGCTGAGCAGCCACTCGTCGAGCGTGGCCGAGAAGCCGCGGCGCAGGATGACGGGCTTGCCGGTCGCCGCGACGGCCTCCAGCAGTCCGTAGTTCGTCATGCTGTACGACCCGACCTCCAACGCATCGGCGTAGCGCGCCACCATCGCCAGGGAGGCGACATCGGGCACCTCCTCCACGATCGGCAGCCCCGTCGCCTCGCGGGCGGCGGCCAGGTGCTGCAGGCCCTCCTCGCCCAAGCCGGTGAATGCGTAGGGCGACTGGCCCGGATGCAAGCTGCCGCCCATCAGCGCCCCCGCCCCACCCCGGCGCAGAGCGGGGCCGAGGTCGGCGAGCTGCTCCGCGGACTCGACGGTGCCGGGGCCCGCGATGACCACGAGCGCCTCCCCGCCGATGTTGGCGGCCCGCGGGCCGGCGCCCACGCCGACGACCGTCCCGTCGGGGTGGGCGTCGCGGCTGGCCAGGTCGTACGACTTGCCCAGCAGGACGACGTCGACGACGTGCGGCAGCACGCGCACGTCCTCCTGCAGCGCCGGCGTGGCGGGCCCCACGACGGTGATGATCGTACGCTCGACGCCGACGGTCAGCTCGCCGCGGCAGCCCTGCTCTGCCAGGCGGGCGAGCACAAAGGCGATATCGGCCTGAGTCGCGTTCGTGCCCATCACGATGACCACCGGCCACTCCTCTCCGGCGCCCGGCGCGCTGCGGCTTCAGCCCCCCGGCGCGTCGTCGTCCTCGGCCGCCAACTGCCACGTCAGGCGGCAGGCGTCGCAGATCAGGGCCGCCAGCGAGGCGCCCTCGCCCTCGGCGTCTTCATAGGCCAGTTGCAGGTCGCTGCCGCAGTCGGGGCAAACGGGGCGCAGCAGGTAATCGAAGTCCCCGCTGCTCAGCGCGGCGCGATGGACCAGCGTGTCGATATCGGCCCACTCGTCGAAGGGGACCTCGCGGACGCCGAAGCCTTGCGCTTGCCAGTCGGATCCCACCATCGGCCGGGGCCTCGCTTCCCGCTGCCGTGTCGTGCGGCGATCGATCACCGATGGCCGCCCCCGGGACGGCCCACCGCATCGTAGCCAGCCCGCCCGGCGCGGGGCCAGCGGGCCGGGCTGGGGCCATCCGATGGAGACCGGCGATGGGCGCCGGCGGCGCCGGCAAGAGTGAGGGCCGCCCGCCGGCTGGCGGGCGGCCCTCGGGGAGGCCGCGACCCTCACTCGCTAGAGGCCGGGCGCTATAGGCCGGGCGCTATCGGGCGGGCGCTGCCGGGCCGGGGAGATGGCAGGAGGCGCGTTGCTGGGGCGGACGCGCATCCCCTTCCGGCCGGGGCGCGGACGACCGGGGCGCGGCCGCGCGCACGGCGAGCGTCGCCATCGGCGCCGCGCTAGATCGCGTCGCCGGACACGCGAACGCCGTACGCCGCGCGATGGTCGGGCTTCCAGTGAATGGAGCCGTTCGCGAAGATGTCGGAGTTGTTTGGCGCGGTCGCGCCCGTCGAAGCGATTGCTGAAGCGCTTGCGCCGCCCGCACTTGCGGCACTGGCCCCAGCTGTTCTCGCCATCCGGCGGCCGCACCAGCCAGTGGTGGATGCACGGGGCATCGGTACTCGACGCGGCCTCCCGCGCCGGGCTCTGCGGAGCTGTCTGCGTCACCATGGGTCCATCTCCCATACCCGCCCGCGCGCGGCGGGCGCACCCTGCCGGGGGCAGGGGACTCAAACCGGTCGGTTTGGGAGATAACTGGTTGAAGAACCAGCGCGACCTACAACACAGCGTGATCCGGGAATCGCGCCCCGTCAACGTCCGATCGCGGACTTTTACGGCCGCTTTACGGGGCGTCCCGCCCCGCCGGCGCCCGATCCGGCGGCGGAGCCGGCGATCGCACCTGCCATCGGACCCGGGACGATCGAGTGGGGCGCGCGGCGGTACACTCGACACCGCATCCAGGGACGGCGTTCAGGAGGAGCATCGGCATGGGCAATCGACTGCAGGGCAAGGTCGCGCTGATCACGGGCGGGACGAGCGGCATCGGCGAGGCGACGGCGGCGCTGTTCGTCGCCGAGGGGGCGCGGGTGGTGATCACCGGCCGCTCCGAGGCGAAGGGCGCCGGCATCGCCGATCGCCTGGGCGAGCACTGCGTGTACCTGCGCGCCGACGTGACGCAGGAGGCCGACATCGCCGCCTCGATCGACGCCACGATCGAGCGCTTCGGCAAGCTCGACGTGCTGTTCAACAACGCCGGCGCCGGCGTGCGCACGACGCTGGACACGATCACCACGGCGCAGATCGACGAGGGCGTGCGGCTGCTGCTGTCGAGCGTGATGCTGGGGATTCGCTACGCCGTCGAGCCGATGAAGGCCAACGGCGGCGGGGCGATCATCAACAACTCCAGCATCGCGGGGCTGCGCTACCGGCAGGGCGACCTGCTGTACTCGGCGATCAAGGCCGGCGTGACGCACTACTCCAAGCTGGCCGGTGTCGAGCTGGGCCCGTACGGCATCCGCGTCAACGTGATCTCGCCCGGCGCGATTGCCACGCCGATCTTCTGGGGCGGTTCGGAGCGCGCGAACACGCTCAGCGACGAGGAGAACGCGCGCAAGATGGCGAAACTGCAGCGCAACCTCGCCAAGGCGTCGCCGATGCGCGTGTCGGGGCTGGCCGACGACATCGCCGAGGCGGCGCTCTACCTGGCCAGCGACGCGGGCCGCTTCGTGAACGCCCACGATCTGGTCGTCGATGGCGGGCGCACGTCGATGTTCGAGGAGCGGGTCGTCGAGGAATAGCCGGTCGCGGGCCGCACCGACGGCCGCGGTCCGCCGGCGCCGTCATCGTGGCGGGCCCATCAGCCGGCCAATCAACGGGTAGCGGTAGTCATCGCCGCGCCCGACCGCGCCGGCCGCGCGCCAGGCGAGGACCGCTTGCGCCGCGTAATACGCCAGGTAGACCGGCAGGGCGGTGAGGACCACCGCCAGCGCCAGCGCCCCGTCGCGGTAGGTCGACTGCCACGCGAAGGCGGCCGCGACCGCGACGCAGGTGACCGCAATGAGGGCCGCGTTGAAGCTGACGAACTGGAAGAGCGCGGCCTGCAGCGCCTGCCGGGCCGCCCAGGGCGACTCCGGTCCCGGGCTGCGCACGATCCCCACCGCGGCGAACACGCCCAGCAGCGGGACGACGTTGAGCAGCGCGGTGCGGTGGGCGCGGGCGGCCACGGCGCGAGCGGCCGGGTCGGGGGGCGGAGTTGTCACGCGTGCGCCTTCCGGGCTGGGAGCGCCGGGTAACCGTCGTGTAAATCCTGGCGGTGAGGCGCTGGAGAGCGATTGCCGCCCGCCGACGCCAGCCCTTAGCTTGCGGCCACGCCGGAGATGCGCCGCGCCGGCGATCCGGCCGAGGCGGGTGGGGCGACCCAGGAGAAACGGAAAACCTGGGTCGCCTCCACCCTGGGTGGCACGCGGACGCGCTTGGGCAAGCGGTCCGCCCCGCATATTCTCGCACATTCGTTCCCGCCTCTCCATCACCCACCCGCCGGCGGCGAGCGTTCACGGGCCGGCCGCCGGGCCGGCGGTCGCGCCCCCAGGCCCCGCTGCCCGTACACTGCGGGCCATACACTGCGGGCCACACACTGCGGGCCACACACTGCGGCGGGCTCGGCGACGGCGGGTCAGCGATCGGGCGTCGGCGGATGCGGGAAGCACGACATGGCTAACGGGGGCCGAGCACGACCTGGGGCTCGTGGACTCGTTCGAGGCGGAGTCGATCGGGGAGCCCGGCGACCGGCGCTTCCGGCTGCGCCTGATGGCGAGCGGGGAGACCGCGTCGCTCTGGATCGAGAAGGAGCAGGTGCAGGCGCTGGCCAACGCCATCGAGCAGGTGCTGGTGCTGCATCGCAAGGATCGCGACGGCTCGCGACCGCCGGCCGCCGGCCTGGCCGACTTCCCGCGCCATCCCACGCACGACTTCCGCGTCAGCCGCCTCGCCCTCGCCTACGACGACGGCGGCGAGGCCCTCGCCATCTACGCCACCGACGCCGCCGCCGGCGACCAGGAGCGCGCCACGCTGCGGGCGTCGTTCTCGCGCGAGTTGGCGCGGCGCTTCTCCCGCCAGGCGCAGGACGCCGTCGCGGGGGGCCGGCCGCTGTGCCCGCTGTGCAAGGAGCCGCTGGACCCGGGCGAGCATCTCTGCCCCGCCGGCCAACGGGCACGGGGAGGATGCGATTACCTGGCTGGGGCCGCCGGAGCTCTGACCGGGCGATGGGTCTCTCGGAAAGGGGGCGACCATGACGGAGTCGGGCTGGGCGCGACCGGAGTTGCTGGCGGAGACCGACTGGCTGGCGGCGCACCTCGACGACCCGGAGCTGGTCGTCGTGGATTGCGACCTGCTGCCGGCCTACCAGCGCCTGCACATCCCCGGGGCCGTGTGGTCGCGGTCGCGCTATTGGAAGGCGCCGGACGCGCCCGGCGGGCTGGAAGGCGGCGTGCACGCGATCGCCGACGCGGACGCCTTCGCGCGGATCATGGGCTCGCTGGGCATCCGCAACGACTCGCGCGTCGTCGCCTACGACGGCTCGGGCGGGCTCTACGCCGCGCGCTTCTGGTGGACCTGCCGGCGCTTCGGCTTCGACGCGGTGCAGGTGCTGCACGGCGGCCTCGACAAGTGGCACGCCGAGGGACGGCCGCTCTCGAACGTCAACGAGCGGCCCGCGGCGGCGCCGTTCGTCGCGACGGGCCCCGACGACGCGTCGGTCTGCCGCCTGGCCGACGTGCAGCGCGACTGCGCCTCGGACGCGCACGTGTTCTGGGACGTACGCTCGGACGGGGAGTGGACCGGGGCCAACGCCCGCGGGACGAAACACGGCGGGCGGGTGCCGAACGCCGCGCACCTGGAGTGGCTGGAGACGCTGGAGCACCCCGTGCGCACGCTGAAGTCGCCGGCGGCGCTGCGGGCGCTGCTGTCGGAGCGGGGTATCACGCCCGAGAAGACGGTCACGACGTATTGACAGGCGGGCATCCGTGCGGCGCACGGATTCTTCCTCCTCGAACTGCTGGGGTACCCGCGCCCGCGGCTGTACGACGCCTCGTGGGCGGAGTACGGCAACGCCGACGGCGTGGCCGTGGAGCGCTGACCCCCGCCGGCGGCCGACGCTAATCGAGGCTGAAGCGCGTCGCGGCGGGGGACTTGGGCAGCCCCGGCATCGTCATGATGTCGCCCGCGATCACGACCAGGAAGCCCGCGCCCGCCGAGGGCCGGACCTCGCGCACGGGGAACTCGTGGCCCGTCGGACGGCCGCGCAGGGCGGGGTCGGCCGAGAGCGAGTACTGCGTCTTGGCGATGCAGACCGGCAGTCGGTCCATGCCGAGCCGGGTCATGCGCCGCAGCGTGAGATGGGCGCGGCGCTCGTAGGCGACGGAGCCGGCTCCGTAGACGGTGTGCGCGATGGCCTCGATCTTCGCCCGCAGCGGCTGCTCGAGGTCGTAGAGGTGGCGCAGGTCGCCGCCGACCGTCAGCGCGTCCTCGACGGCCTCCGCCAGCCCCAGGCAGGCCTCGCCGCCGCCGCCGAAGGGGTCGGCCTCGGCGGCGCGCACCTCGCGTGATTGGCAATGCGCGACGACGGCCGCGATCTCGGCGTCGCTGTCGGCGGGGAAGCGGTTGACCGCCACGACCGGGGTCAGGCCGTGGCGCTGCACGTTGTCGATGTGGGCGTCCAGGTTGACGAGCCCGGCGCGCAGCGCGGCCACGTTTTCCGCTTCGAGTTGCTTGGCGTCGACGCCGCCGTGCTGCTTGAGCGCCCGCGCCGTCGCGACGATCACGCCGACCTCCGGTCGCAGGCCGCCGATGCGCGAGTAGATGTTGAAGAACTTCTCGGCCCCCAGGTCCGAGCCGAAGCCGGCCTCGGTGACGGTGACATCGGAGGTGGCGAGCGCGGCCCGCGTCGCCATGAGGCTGTTGCAGCCCAGGGCGATATTGGCGAAGGGCCCCCCGTGCACGAAGGCGGGGCCGCCGTCGCTGGTCTGCACGAGGTTCGGCTGCAAGGCCTGCCGCAGCAGCGCGGTCATCGCGACGTCGACGCCCAGGTCGCGGCAGCGCACCGGCTCGATCTCGCGCGTGTAGCCGACGATCACGTCGCTCAGCCGCTGCCGCAGGTCGTCGAGGCCCGAGGCCACCGAGAGGATCGCCATCACCTCCGAGGCGGGCGTGATGTCGAACCCCTCCTCGCGCGGGATGCCGTCGGTCGTGCCCCCCATCCCCACGACGATGTTGCGCAGCGCGCGGTCGTTCATGTCCAGGCAGCGGCGCCAGGTGATGCGCCGCGGGTCGAGCCCGTGCGGGTTGCCGTGGAACATCGAGTTGTCGATCGCGGCCGAGAGCAGGTTGTTGGCGGCCGTGACGGCGTGCAGGTCGCCGGTGAAGTGCAGGTTGATCCGGTCGGCCGGGTGGATCTGGGAGCCGCCGCCGCCGGTGCCGCCGCCCTTGATGCCCATCACGGGCCCGATCGACGGCTCGCGCAGCGCGGCGGTCGCCTGCACGCCCCGGCGCCGCATCGCCTGCGTCAGACCGATCGAGGTCGTCGTCTTGCCCTCGCCGCCGGTCGTCGGGTTGATGCCGGTGACGAGCACCAGCCGGCCGGGCGCCGCGTCCCGCAGCCGCTCGACGGCGGCCGGGGTCAGTTTCGCCTTGTCCGAGCCGTACAGATCGAGGTCGGCCGGGCTCAGGCCGAGGTCGGCGGCGACGTCGGTGATGGGGCGCATGGCGACTCCTCTCGCCGCGAGGATAGCCGGGGCCGGGCTAAGAGCGTTTGGCGTGGAACCGCACGTCGGTGACCTTGCGGGAGTTCACGATCAGGGCGATGTTCCACTCCCCCGAGTCGGGCACGCTGATCGGGATCACCACGACGGTCCAGGGCGCGATCACCGGGTGCAGGAACTCCCCGCGCTGCTGGTGCGACCCGCCCACGCGCTTCTCCAGGCGGACGCGCACGTACTCGGCGTCGAGCGGCGCGGGCACCTCCAGGCGGATGAAGTACTCCCGGTCCGGCTGCACGACGTCGGGAGCGGGCGTCAGGATCGGCTTGTCGGGGCTGGTCTCGTCGATCGCGACGGCGAGCGCCGCCTCGCCACCGGCGCCGCCCAGGCTGCACGCCGTGAGCAGCGCCAGGATCGCCGTCAGCAGCGCGGCGCAGGCCAGCCGGGCCGCTGCGCCACCCCGCACCGGGCGGCCGCTCACCGGGGCCGCCACCACAGCCACCAGGAGCCCGCCACGGTCGAGAGCAGCCCCAGCCCGGCGATGGCGGGCCAGTAGGGGTTGAACCCGGCGGCCAGGGAGGGCTGCACCAGCACCGCCGCCGCCAGTCCCAGCACCACGACGAGTCCGGCGAAGCTGAGCGCGGCCGTGACGACTTCCCAGCGAGCCGGGGTTCGCGGCGGCTCGGCACGCGCGGCCCCAGGGCTGTCGTCGATCGGCGGGGGTGGCATGCGCAGGGGCATCGCCCGCAGCATACGCCGGCAGCGGATGAGGGCGCTCACTCCGGGTAGCGCCAGGGGACGGGCTGGTCGGCGTCCTCATCGAGGGTCCACATGGGCAGCGCGATGCCCTCGCCGGCGTCGATGTAGACCATCCGCATGCGACTGCCGATGCCCACCTGCGCGACCAGCTCCGGCGGCGCCAGCTCCCCATCCGCGGTGACGAGGTTGCCCCCCACGCGCACGCTGTCGTCGGGGCCGGGGCGACCGCGCTGGGTGTCGAGCTCGACCATCAGGATGAGGTAGGGCGCGACGGCGCGCATGGCCGGCTGGATGGCGTGGACGACCTCGGTGTAGGTGTAGACCGCGCCGCGGCCCTCGACGGGGGTCCACTCCAGCTTCGACCCGCCGCACCACATGCAGGCCGTGCGAGGCGGGTACTCCACCAGGTCGCAATCGATGCAGCGCTGCAGGCGGAAGTCGTGCCGGGCGCAGTGGCCGAAGTACTCGCGGTTGGGCGTGTCGAGCTCGTCGATCGCCAGCGGCATGCCCAGGTGCTCGCCCTCGATCGGCTGCGGCGTGGCGTCCGGCATGTCTCAGCCCTTCCGCATGACGAGCGCCGAGCCCGTGGCCGGCGTCGCCCAACCGAGGTTGGCGGTGATGTCCACGTCGCGGACCTGGCGGCAGGCCCCCGGCGTCTCGTAGTCGTAGCTGTGGTGACGCGCGCCGTCGCTGCGCGACTCGTCGAGCGGGCAGTAGTCGTCGATGCGGCCGCGCAGCTGGCGCACGTTCTCGATGACCATGTTCATGCCGTGCGTGTAGCCCTCGCACAGGTGGCCGCCGCTGGTGTTGTTGGGCCGCTTGCCGCCGAGTTGGATGTCGCCGCTGCTGACGTATTCACCCCCTTCGCCCTTGGCGCAGAAGCCGTAGGCCTCCAGCTGCAGCAGGGCGGTGAAGGTGAAAGCGTCGTACGAGGCGCTGACGTCGACGTCATCCGGGCCCACGCCCGCGCTCGACCACAGGCGGGGGGCCGCGTAGTCGGCGCCGACGGTCGTGAGCCGCCCGCGCTGGTAGCTCATGTGCCCGTCGTTGCCGGGCTTCGAACAGCGCCCGACGACGCCCAGGATGCGGGCCGGCGTGTGCCGCATGTCGTAGGCGCGCTCCACGCTGGTCACGATGATCGCCGTGGCGTTGTCGGTCTCCACGCAGCAGTCGAGCAGGTGCAGCGGCTTGCAGATCCAGCGGCTATCCAGCACGTCGTCCACCGAGACCCGATGCTTGTAGTAGGCCTTGGGGTTCTGCGAGGCGTGCCGGCTGTGCGTCATCTTGACGTGCGCGACCTGCCGCGGCGTCGTGCCGTACTCGTACATGTGGCGCATGAAGACGGGCGCGAAGCTCTGGCCGGCGCTGAACCAGCCGTAGGGCGCGGCGTGCAGCCGGTCGCCGCTCAGCGGGGCGCGCGCCCGGTGCCCCGTCCCGCCGATCCGCACCCGGGAGAAGCCGTTCATGGAGCGAAAGATGACGACCGTGTGGCACAGCCCCACCTCGATCGCGCCCATGGCCAGACCCACCAGCGCCTCGGTGCTCGAGCCGCCGCCCATGCAGTCCATGTAGAAGTTGAGCCGGATGCCCAGGTCGGCGGCCAGCAGCGGGCCCGGCGTGGAATCGCCGCCGGAATACGAGAGCATCCCATCGACGTCGTTGGTGGTCAGCCCGGCGTCCTCGAGGGCGTTGCCGACCGCCCAGGTCCCGAGGGCGCGGGTGGTCATCCCGGAGCCGCGCGTGTAGGTCGTCTCGCCCACACCGACGATGGCGTACTTGTCGCGAAGGTTGTGCGTCGTGCTGGCGTCGATGTCCCAGCTCATGCGGCGACCCGCGGCGAATGGACCCGTGGCATGCTCGCTCCGTTCCAGCTTCCGGCGCAGGATAGCGCCGGCCGCCGTCGGAGCAACGCGCGCGGCCGGCGGCGGTCGAGGACGGGGCTAGAAGATCTGGCCGATGTCGCGGCCGATGCCGCGCAGCCGCGCCACGCGCTCCTCGACCGGGGGGTGGCTCGCGAACCAGCGTCCGGGGCCGCCGGCCAGCGGGTTGACGATGAACAGGTGATTGGCCGACTCGGCCCCCACCATGGCCTTGGCCGCCGCCTGCACGCGCGGCGCCTCGGAGGCCATGGCGAGCTTCTGCAGCGCCGACGCCAGGGCCTCGGGGTCGCGGCAGTTACGCGCGCCGGTCTCGTCGGCGCTGTACTCGCGGGCGCGGGAGACGGCCATCTGGATCATCGAGGCGACGATGGGCGCGACGATCGCCAGCACCAGCGTGCCGGCCATGTTGGCGAGATGGTCCGAGCCGCCGCCCCCGCGACCGCCGCCGCCGAACATCAGCCCGAAGAAGAGGCTCCACTTGGCGAACATGGCGATGATCATGACGGTCGAGGCGAGCATCGCGACGACGGTGTTGATCAGCGTGTCGCGGTTCTTGACGTGCGCCAGCTCGTGCGCGAAGACGCCGGAGATCTCGCGCTCGGTGAGCAGCCCCATGATGCCGGTGGTCGCGGCGACGGCGGCGTTCTGCGGGTTGCGCCCCGTGGCGAAGGCGTTGGGCATCGGCGTGTCGACCACGTAGACCTTGGGCTTGGGCAGCCCCGCCTCCCGCGCCGCCCGCTCGACGATGCGATGCAGCCCCGGCGCCTGCTGGGGCGTGACCTCGTGGGCGTGCATCGTCTTGAGGATCAGCTTGTCGGAGTACCAGTAGGAGCCGATGTTCATCGCGAAGACCAGCACCCCGGCGATGGCCAGCCCCAGCACACCCCCCACCATCTGCCCGATGACGAGCAGCAGGCCGGAGAGCAGCACGATCAGGAACAGCGTCTTGACGCCGTTGAATCCGATCACCGTGGTCCCGCTCCCTCCCGGTCCGATGCGCCCCAGGCGGCTGCGGTCAGATTATCAGCCGCGCGCGACCCTGTAGCCTGCGATCGGAGCCGCCCGATGCCGATCTACACCTACGTCTGCAAGCGCTGCGACGCCCCGTTCGAGGCGCTGCTGCGCCGCATGGACGCGCCCAAGCCGAAATGCCCGCTGTGCGGCCGCAAGGGCGCGGTGCAACGCTCGCTGAGCGGCTACGCGTTCATCAAGGACGATCAGACCAAGCTCAACGAGTCGCACCCCAAGTACGCCAAGATGGTCGACGCGGCCTGGGAGCGGGGGGCGGCGGCGGACCCGATCAGTCGCACGCCGTTCGGGCGGATCGTCGACTCGGGCCGCCGCGTCCAGGATATGTAGGCCGGCCGCGCTATCCGAGCTGCGACCCCACGGTGACGCCGGCGCCCGCCGCCCACGCGTCCACGGGGCCGCGGCGCGCGCCCTCGGCCATGGCGGTGTCGACGCGCACGGCGCCGCCGTCGCCGCAGCGCACCGTGAGCCCACTCTCATCCACCGCCGCGACGCTGCCGGGGGCGCCCGGGCTCGCGTCGCCGCGGGTGGAGCCGTAGAGGCGCACGGTCGCGCCGTTGAACGTCGTCCACGCGCCCGGCTGCCGATCGCTGCCGCGGATGAAGTTGTGCACCTCCATGGCCGGCAGGCTCCAGTCGATGCGGGCGATATCGCCCTCCCAGGGCGGCTCGTAGGTCGCCAGCGTCTCGTCCTGCACGATGCGCGGTGGATCGCCGGCGGCGACCAGAGCCACGGCCTCGCTCATCGCCTCGACGCCCAGGGGGAAGAGGTGGTCGCGGTAGAGGCTGTTCAGCGTGTCGTCCTCGCCGATGGGGAAGCGCTTCTGCAGCAGCACGGGGCCGGTGTCGATCCCGGCGTCGACCCAGAAGATGGTCAGCCCGGTCTCGCTGTCGCCCTGCAGGATCGCGTGGTTGATGGCGCTGCGGCCGCGGTGCCGCGGGAGCAGGCTGGGGTGATACTGGATCGTCGCCCGGGGCGGGTGCTCGAGCACGCGGCTGGGGATGATCTGCGTCACGAAGGCCATCACGTTGAGCTCGGGCGCGGTGGCCGCGTACTGCCCGAAGACCTCCTCATCGACGACACCCTTGCGCTGCCAGCGCCGGGCCTGGACGAGGGTCACCCCGTGCTCGCGCGCGGCCGCCGCGAGGGGGTCGGGGCGGCCCGTCTCGGGCGGGGTGAAGACGCCGGCGATCTCATGCCCGTCGGCCCGCAGGCGTTCGTACACGGCGGCCCCGAAGGCCGCCTGTCCAATGATGGCGATGCGCATGGGAACCCCCTGGAGCGCTATTCATGGTCGAATGGCACGGGTGGGACAGCCGCGGGGAGGTTAGCGGGGCGCGGCGCGGTTGATCAACGAGAGCGGGCCGCCCGCGTCAGCGTGATCGCCATACCTGGGGCGGCTTGCCGGTCGCGAGGCTGTGCAGGCTCCACAGTTCGATGCGGAACGGGTCCAGCGAGATGACGCCGAAGCGGGCCTTGCCGGCCGTGCGATCGTCGCCGCGGGTGAAGTAGTCGCTCAGGTCGTAGGGGAAGGCGTGCCACAACTCGTCCAGCATCTCCGCGTCGGTCACGAGCGAGGCGCGGGCGCGCAGGCTGACGTGGTGGAAGTCCAGCCCCCAGTGGATCAGGTTGACGCGGGGGTTGCGCTGGATCTGCCGCACTTTGGCGGTGTCCGGGTCCGTGGCGATGAAGCCGCGGATGCCCTTCCAGGCGGGCGTGACAGCGCGGACGATCGGCTGATCCCCATCGGCCGTCGCGAGGAAGCCGATCGGGCGGGCCTCGATCAGCGCCCGCGCCTCGTCCCAGAAGTCCGGCACCCGCTCGTCGGTCATGCATCGCCCCCGCGAACCCCATAATAACCCGCGGCCCCGCGGTCGCGTGTGACGACTAGGTAGCTTAAGCGCCCTGGGAATCGTCGGGGGTTTCGCTGAGGCGTCCGTCGCGCATGTGCAGCAGCCGTCCCGCGCGGCGGGCGATGTCGAGGTTGTGCGTCACCATGACGACCGTCTGGCCGGCGCGATTGAGCTCGGCCAGCAGGTCCACGATGCCCGCCCCCGTCTGCGAGTCCAGGTTGCCCGTCGGTTCGTCGGCCAGCAGCACCGCCGGGTCGTTGGCCAGCGCCCGCGCGATCGCGACGCGCTGGCGCTCGCC
Source organism: Dehalococcoidia bacterium (assembly GCA_965209205.1). GTDB lineage: Bacteria > Chloroflexota > Dehalococcoidia > Bin125 > Bin125 > TK10-74A. The sequence goes on along the minus strand of CBDBQC010000004.1, from coordinate 370,503 downwards.
GCCGGAGAGCTGCACCGGACGGTGCGCCATGCGCGCGCCCAGGCCCACGGCGCGCAGCAGCTGCTCGGCGCGGCGGCGGCGCTCCTTGCGGGGCGCGCCGGCCAGGCGCAGCGCGATCTCCACGTTCTGCCGCGCGCTGAGCAGCTGCAGCAGGTTGAACGACTGGAACACGAAGCCCAGCCAGCGCAGCCGCAGCCGGGCGCGCTGCTCGCGCCCCAGGTGATGCGACGCCCGGCCGAGCACCGCGACGCTGCCCTCCGTGGGGGAGTCGATCAGGCCCAGCACGTGCAGCAGCGTCGATTTCCCGCTCCCACTCGGGCCGACGATGGCGACGAAATCGCCCCGGCGCACGTCGAGCGAGACGTCGCGCAGCGCCTCCACGCGGCTGTCGCCCAGCCGGAAGACGCGGCGCAGGTTGCGGGCGGAGAGGATGACCGGGGCGGCATCGGGCATGCCAATCTCCGAATATGGCCGACTACTCGTAGTGCAGCGCGACGATGGGGTCGACGCGCACGGCCCGCAGCGCGGGCAGCACGGACGCGGTGACGCCGAAGCCCGCCAGCAGCGCGACCGCGAACAGTTCGATGCGGCGCGAGCGGATGCTGGTCGCGTCGGGGCCGAGCGCGCGCCGGATGACGACCCGCGAGATGGGCACGCCCATCGCCGCGCCCGCGCTGGAGATGACGAGCGATTCGCCCAGGACCATCGCGAAGATGGCGCGGGCCGGCGCCCCAATCGCGCGCAGGGTGCCCAGCTCGCGCGTGCGCTCCAGGACGGCGACGAACATCACGATCGTGATCAGCAGGGCGGCCACGCTGACCGATGTCCAGCGCACGACGTTGAAGAGCTGCGTGACGCGGTCGAGCAGCTTGCCCGCGTTCTCGGCCAGTTGCTGCTCGGTGACGACCATCAGCTCGGGGTGGGCCGCCTCGACGGCCCGCGTCACCGGAACGATGTCGCGGGTGGATTCGGGCGTGAGCAGCACCGCGCTCACGGTCCCGGACTGCCGCATGACGCGCTGCGCGGCCGGCAGCGGCATGATCACGCACGAGCGCAGGAGTTGGTTCGTCTCCGGCTCCAGGACGCCCAGCACCTGGAACTCCCCGCCCCGGATGGCGATACGGCTGCCGACGGCGGCCAGCGCGATCGGCCCCACGGGCGACGGCACCTCCGCCGTCGCGGAGGCGTGCGGGGCGAAGTGGCGCGCGGCGAGCACCCCCAGCAGCACCTGATCCTGGCGCTCGCCGGGCAGCAGCCGATTGGCCCCCAGCAGGGCGGCGGCGTCGCCCAGGAAGGCGGCCTCGTGGCCGCCGTCGAGGCCCACGATCAGCGCCTCGGGCGGGGCCGTCGGGAAGGGCGGCGGAGCCAGCCCCGCGAAGACGACGGGCGTCGATTCGGCCGCGTGGACGCCCGGCGTCGCGAGGATCCCGCGTGCCTCCTCCTCGTCGATGGCGGAGGAGATCGGCGGCCACTCCATGCCGGTCGCGCCCTCGGGCCCGCGCGACTGCACGAGCAGCATGCCGCGGAAGCGCTCGACCTGGAGGTCCAGGTCTTCCGTGATGAAGCGCATCACCGTCGTCACGACGATGTAGAGGTTCACGCAGAACCCGAAGCCCAGCACTGTCAGCAGGCTGCGGAGCTTCTTGTGCAGCAGTTGCGCCAGGGCGACGTCGAGCATCCACCGAGGCTAGGGAGCCGCCCCACGCCCGTCGACCGTCCCCGCCGATCGGGCCGGCCGATCAGGCCGGCGCGGGCCGCTAGGCCGAGTGGCAGTAGAACGCGCGGGCGGGCGGAGGCCCCGTGATGTGGTCGATGCGGACGCGCGCCTCGGCCGCGCCCTCGTAGCGCAGCACGATCGTCGGCTGGTCCGAGTAGACCATCGCCTCCAGCACGCCGCGCGGCTCGATGTGCGTGAGCTGGATGGCGTAGGCCTCGGGCAGGTGCTCATCGGCGCGTGGGGCCAAGCGCCCCTTCGCGACGACGGTGCCGCTCGGCGTGAGCACGGTGCATTCGACCTCATCGCCGGGCAGCGCCTGCGACTCGCCACGCGCGGCGACGTCGGAGGACGCGATCGGCAGGAGGCTCTGAGACATTCGCCTGACCACCGCCACTCCGGAGGAGCTGACGGCGCCAAGCTGGGCGCTGGACAGGGACATACCATCTCCCGCGCCCGCCACCAACAGTTAAATTGATAACGCGATAGGGCGAAAGTGTCAACCGCCCCCACGGCGCGCGCCGGCGCCGCCGCCGCCGATAACGGTCGTCAAGCGCGTCGCCGCGGGCTACGCTCCCGCCATGGGCATCGCAGTGACGACCCGGGACCGCACGGCACGACCATCGTCGTGGACGTACCGCGCCGCGCGGGCGCTGTCGACGGTGGCGCTGGGGCTCTTCTATCGCCGCATCGCGACGCTGCACGGCGAACACCTGCCGGCCACCGGCCCGGTCGTGATCGCGGCCAATCACCCCAACTACATCATTGACGCGCTGGCGCTCGGGACGCGCACGCCCCGGCAACTGCACTTCGTCGCGAAGGGGGCGCTGCTCGACCGCTACCCGCTCGTCAGCCGCTTCCTGCGCGGGGCGGGCGTGCTGCCCGTCTTCCGGCTGGGCGAGGCCCCGGCCGAGGGCGGCGCGGTCACGCGATCGTCGGCGAACCAGGAGTCGTTCGGGCGCTGCGCCGATCTGCTCGAGGAGAACGGCGTCATCTGCATGTTCGCCGAAGGCCAGAGCCACCCCGAGCGGCAGGTGCGCGAGGTCCGCACCGGCACGGCCCGCATCGTGCTCGAGGCCGAGGCCCGCAACGACTACCAACTCGGCGTCCAGGTGATCCCCGCCGGCCTCTACTTCGCCGATGTCGACCGCTACTTCAGCGACGGCGCCGTCGCGCTGGGCCCGCCCATCGATACCGCGCCCCATTGCGCGCTGCACGCGACTGACCCACAGGCCGCGGTGCGCGCCTTCACCGCGGAGATCCAGGCGCGGCTGCGCGACCTGGCGCTGCACGTGCCCGACCCGGCCTGGGTCACCTGCGTCGAGCAGGTGGCCGACTTCGCCGGCGGCTGGCCGGAGTCGACGCCCGACGCAGCCACCCGCCTGCGGCTCACACGCGACGTCAGCCACGCCCTCCAGGCCTTTCAGGCCGCCGATCCCGCGGCGGCCCGGCGCTTCCAGCGCGCCACCGACCTGCTCTGGATCGCGGCCGACGCCTGGCAGCGGCACGGTGGTGATCACCGTCAGACACCCACCCGGCTCCAGGACGCGGCGACGCTGCCGGTGGCGACGTTCGGGTTCCTCTTCAACATGCCGCCCTACGTGCTCCTGCGCCTCTGGATCGCGCTCTTCGTGCACAGCCGCGAGAAACGCGCCTTCCTGAAGTTCGTGCTGGGCGCGCCGCTGTTCATCGGCTGGTACGCCCTGATGGCGCGCTACCTGGCGCGGAAGCGCTGGTTTGGCCGCTCGGGCCGCATCGCGGCGGCGGTGACGGTGACGGGCCCGGTCATGGGGTTCCTGGCCCTGCGCATGCGCGTGCACCGCCGGCGCTGGCTCGACGCCTGGCGCCCCCGGACACCGCGGACCGACGCCGACCGCGGCGCGGAGATCCGGCTCGAGCGGGCGGCGCTGCTGACCACGCTCGCGCCCTGGCTGCCACCCTCGAAAGACAATGTGAGCAACGGGGCGGGACCGGACCTGCGGCCGTAGCCCCGGCGCTCGATTCCGCAGGGGACGTGCGCCATACTGGGAGCGGTCGCCGGCAACGGCCGGAGCGATCGAGGGAGGACACCGGATGGGCAATCGACTCGAGGGCCACGTGGCGGTCGTGACGGGCGCGGGGCGCGGGATCGGGCGGGCGCACGCGCTCAGCCTGGCCGCGGAGGGCGCGCGGGTGGTCGTCAACGACCTCGGCGGCGGGCCCGGCGGCCAGACCGACGACGCCTCGGCGGAACCCGCCGACGAAGTCGTCGCGGCCATCCGGGACGCCGGCGGCGAGGCCGTCGCGAACTACAACAACGTGGTCTCCATGGACGGCGGCGAGGCCATCATCCAGGGCGCGCTCGACACCTTCGGGCGGCTCGACATCCTGGTCAACAACGCGGGCATCCTGCGCGACCGCATGATCTACAACATGACCGAGGCCGAGTGGGACATCGTCATCGCGGTGCACCTGAAGGGCCACTTCACGACGCTGCGTCCGGCGGCGGCGATCTTCCGCCAGCAGCGCAGCGGCCGCATCGTGAACACGTCGTCCGAGAGCGCCCTGGGCAACATGGGCCAGGGCAACTACGCGGCCGCCAAGGAGGGCATCGTGGGGCTGACGCGGGTCGCCGCGCGCGACCTCGGGCGCTACGGCGTCACCGTCAACGCCATCCGGCCCCGCGCCGGTACGCGGCTCACCCTCAACCCGGAGCTGCTCAAGCAGATCGCCCGCAAGCGCGAGAGCGAACGGCCCGGCGACGCCGCGGGGGCTGCCCAGGACGCGGGCGACCCCAGCTTCGTGATGCAGGAGGACGCCTACGGGCCGGAGAACGTCGCCCCATTCGTGACCTGGCTCTGCACCGACGAGGCGGCCAACATCAACGGGCGCACCTTCCTGGTCGGCGGCGGCGAGATCACGCTGTACACCGAGCCCGTGCCCGAGGGCAGCGTCTTCGCATCCGGGCTCAATTGGACCGTCGACGAGGTCTCACAGGCCGCGGCGCGGACCTTCCTGAGCAAGATCAAGAACGTCGCGCCGCCCAAGGGCTAGCATCCGCCGGCGCCGGCGCGCGGCGCCGGGGAGCGGCGCCGCAGCAGGGAATCGAACCGCCACTGTCCCCGGGGGGCGGCGGCGGCGCAGAGGAGGACTCCATGGTCGCCACGACATCCGAATCGCTCGAGTTTCCCGCCAACGGCGGCGCAACGGCGGGCTACCTCGCCCGCCCCGCGGATCCCGGCACGTACCCGGCGGTGATCGTGATCCAGGAATGGTGGGGCCTGAACGACAACATCCGCGACATCGCCAACCGCATCGCCGCCGAGGGCTACGTCGCGCTCGCGCCCGACCTCTACCACGGCAACGTCACGACCGAGCCCGACGAGGCGCAGAAGCTGATGATGGCGCTGCAGCAGGACAAGGCCGTGGTCGACATGAACGGCGCCGTCGCGGCGCTGCAGGCGCGCGACGACGTCGACGGGGCGAAGGTCGGCGTCACCGGCTTCTGCCTCGGCGGCGGCCTGGCGCTGCTCCTGGCGATGAAGAACCCCGCCGTGACGGCCGCCGCGCCGTTCTACGGCGTGCCCATGGGCGACCTGGCGGAGGCGTCGAACATCCAGGGCGGCGTGCTGGGGCTCTACGCCGGGCGGGACGGATTCGTCACATCGGATTATGTCGATGAAGTGCACGCCGCGCTGCGTAGCGCCGGCGTGTCGCACGAGATCCACATCTACCCCGACGCCGGCCACGCCTTCTTCAACGACACCTCGGAGACGTTCAAGGCCGATGACGCCGCCGACGCCTGGGAGCGCCTGAAGGCCTTCTTCGCGGCCCAACTCAAGAGCTGAGCCGGCGCCGGACGCATGAACGGCCCAGCGAGACGGGGCCGTTGGGCGGCTGTCGGCGGGCCGCGCGGCGGCTAGACCTCCAACAGCCCGCTCTCGCCTTCGTGGTCGTCGTCGTCGAAGTCGTCGGCGCCGATGCCCACGCCGAAGTAGATGAACCCGCCCGCGGCGATGCCCAGGAAGAGCCCTGCCGCCACGATGATCCAGATCAGCCAGGCGTCGAAGCCGCCATCGGCGCTGCTGAGATGCTGATTGCCCGCCCCCAGATTGATCAGGATGGCGTGGACCACGATGCCCAGCACGCCCCCCACCAACATCCCCGGGGCCAGCAGCGCCAGCTTGATCGGCAGCGGCGCGTCGCGCAGCCATTGCGGAATCATGAAGGGCGGCACAAGCGGCGGCATGCGGTTCCTCCCAGCGGCGCGCGAAACCAGGGTGGTCGCGTCGCGCACCCGCAGTATCCCGTCCCGTCGCCGGAACGTCTAGACACCCCCGACGCGCTGGCCCCTCCTGGCGCCGCCGATTAGGCTGAGCGCAGCGGCGCGACTTCCGAGGCAGCATGCACGCTACGCCAGTGCCTGAACCCCCCATCTGGACCGCAGTGGGCCGTCGGCGGATGAGCCGGCGCGCCTTGCTGCGCGCGAGCGCGCGCGCGGGCGTCGCCGCCGCCGGGCTGGCCGTGGTGGGCTGCGGCGGCGATGACGACGACGACCCGGACGACCAGGCCGAGGCCGACGCCCAGGCCGACGCGCAAGCCCAGGCCGACCCCCAAGCGAGCGACGAGCCGGCGTCGGCGCAGGCGCAGAGCGCGCCCGGCGACGATGTCGCCGCCGAGGGCGGCGAGGGCGCCGCGGCGGCGGCCGCGGTGGATCCGAAACCGGGCGGCATCGCCCACCTCTTCACGACCACCGACAACTTCGACCGCTTCGATCCGCATCGCTCGCGCTACCGGGCCGGCCAGCAGGTCTTCAGCCTGATCTACAGCCGCCTGCTGCGGCCCGACTCGGTGTCGGCCGGCACGCTCGAGCCCGACCTGGCCGGCCTGCCCGAGCAACCCGACGAGACGACCTACGTCTTCCAACTCAACCCCGCGGCCGTCTTCTGGGACGTCCCCCGCACCGGGGGGCGCGCGGTCACGAGCGAGGACGTGCGCCTCAGCTTCCAACGCCAGATCGACGGCCTCGACGCCGGCGGCGACCCGGACCTGCGCTTCTACCGGCGCGCCCTCATGGCGCGCGCCTCGGCGATCACCGCCGTCGACGCCGCGACGCTCTCCTTCACGACGGACGCGCCCGACGCCAGCTTCGTCGCCTCGGTGATCGGCGGCCCCTGGAGCTTCGTGATCAGCGCGGAGGCGATCGACGAACTCGCCCCGCTGTGGGACGACTCGACGAACGAGCGCGACATCACGCTCTCCAGTGGCTCCGGCCCGTTCGTCCCCAACCAACTCGACGGCCTCGATCTCTCGCTCGTGCGCTCCGGGAACTGGTGGGGCGCGACGCCCGCCTACCTCGACGCCGTCGTCTTCACCCGCTCGACCAACGACCGCCTCGGGCCCGACTACGTCACGGCGGCCATCGACGCGCTGGACTTCCCGCTGAACAGCGAGCAGATCGACATCCTCGAAAGCGCCGCCCCCGAGAGCGTGCGCTACGAGTACCCCATCGACACCCCGGTGCAACTCAGCTTCGGGCGCGGCGACGACCCCGAGAACCCCTTCAGTGACCCCCGCCTCGGCGCCGCCATCGCACAGTCGATCGACCGCTTCGCGCTAATCGAGCGGCTCTACGCCGGCGACGCCCGTCCCTCGGGCCCGGCGCCGTGGTTCCTGGGCGGCTGGGCCCTGCCCGAGGAGCGGCTGCTGGAGTTCCCCGGCTACCGGCCCAACAAGGACGACGACCTGGCCGAGATCGCCCTGCTCGTCGAGGCCGCCGGCGGCGCCGACGCGATCGGCGAGCTGCGCCTTATCGTGCCCGACCTCTTCGAGGGCTTCTACCCCGGCATCGGGCAGAGCGTGGCCGGCATGGTCGAGCGCAACGCCGGGCTCACCCTGTCGACGGTCTTCCGCTCGTACGCCGAGATCACCGAGCAACTGGAGGCCGGCGTCCTGCCGTCGTTCCTGGGCTGGGGACCGGCCCCCCTGCAGGCCGACCCCACCGACCTGTGGCGCGACGCGGTCGCCAGCGACGGCGCCGGGAACTACGGCGGCTACGCCAACGCCGAGGCCGATGCGCTGATCGAGCAGATGGCCGCCACCTTCGACACCGGCGCCCGCCAGCGCCTCGCGCACGAGGTGCAGGAGCTGCTGCTGACCACGGGCTACTGGCGGCAGAACCTCACCAACGGCATCCAACTGGGATTGCGCCAGCCGTACTTCCAGCCCGACCCGCGCCTGCACGACTTCGCCTGGTCGATGCACCATCTGGCGAGCAGCTGGATCGACGTCGAGGCCGACGCCTACCCCGAGCGCGAACTGCCCGCCGTCAGCCTCGATATCGACCCGGCCGCCGAAGACGCCGGCGCCGAGTCGGAGTAGCGCCGCAGCCGCTGACCTAATCGCTGCCCCGTCCTTCGGCGAAGCGGCCCGGCTCGACCGACGCCAGCGCCGCGCGGAAGGCCGCGACCCGCTCCTCGTACGACGCGCCGACGGCCTCGCGCCAGACGGGCCGGCCGACGATCCGGTCGCGCAGCTCCTCGAAGGGCGGTCGCCAGGCCCAGTCGCGGTCGATCGGGCCGGAGAGGGCGAGGGCCGCCGCCGCGTCGGGCGTAGCGGGGGTGAAGCGCGCGAAGAACGCGTGCCGCCGGAAGACGCCGGCCCGCATCAGGATCACGAGCGGGTCGCCGGCGGCGTCGGAGCCCTCGGTCGCGGCCCGCAGCCGGAAGTTAAAGATCGACAGTTGCCCGGCGCGGCGTCCCGTGCGCAGGGCGCCCACGGCGGCCAGGCCGTCGGCGAGCGCGAGCAGCTCCGCGGCCTGCTCGCGCGTGAGGTTGGTCTGCTCCCAGGTGAGGCGGGACGCGGTATCGGACACGCGGTCGATGGTAGGGCGTCGCCCCGCGCCGCCGTTCCGCCTGCCCAAGATCGCCCTACGACGATCGCCCTACCTGCGCCACCGCCGCGGCGCCTTGATCCCGCCGGAACACCCGTTCTATGGTGCATCCGTTCCGCTTATATGTTCGGAATGGGTGTTCCACCGCAGGGATGGCCGAGCAGGAGATAGGAGGCGTCATGGACTTGAGCACACTGCTGGTGGTCTGCAGCGGGGTGGTGGTGGTGGGGATCCTGGCGCTGCAGGCCGGCCGGGGCACCCTGGCGGGACCGTCGTCGATGGGTGACCCGACCTCACCCGTCGCGACGCGCCCGGATCTGCGACCGCTCCCGCGTCCCCTGGTGGCGAGGCGGGGGCGGTCGCGCCGGGCGGCCTGACCGTCGCGACACGCGGTTGGCGCGGGGGCTCGGCGCGCCGCGCGACCGTCCGCCCGGCGAGCGCCGTCCCGCCTCGCGATCGCCCCGGCAGGGCCGTGAACGCGGCGAATTCCGGGGCCCGGCGCGACGATCGCAGTAGCCACGTGGCGGGGCACTCGCTATCGTGCCGGGGCGCGACCGCCCCTGGCGCTCGCGCCGACGTTAGCGGGTTGCCATGACGACGCGACCGATCCCACCCAGCCCCGACTCGAGCCCCCTGCAACTGGTGCCGCTCTTCCAGGGGATGTCGCCCCCGTTGCTGGGGGAGCTGTCGCGCAAGCTGCGGCCGGTCGCGTTCCGGGCCGGTACGGCCGTCTTCCACGCCGACGATGTGGGCTCGATGATGTACATCATCATCAAGGGCGCCGTGAAGATCTTCGTGCCCGCCACCGACGGCCGCGAGGTCGTGCTGGCCGTGCATCGCACCGGCGACATCTTCGGCGAGATGTCGCTGCTGGACGACGAGCGGCGCTCGGCCTCCGCCACGACGCTCGAAGACACGGAGATGGTGAGCCTCAGCCGCCAGGACTTCCAGGACGTGCTGACGCGCCATCCCGACGCCTCCCGGGCGATCCTCGACGTGCTGGTCAAGCGCCTGCGGCAGACCAACCAGTCGATCCAGGACGCCTATCTCCTGGACGTGCCCGGCCGCTTGGCCCGGCGGCTGCTGATCCTGGCCCGCGAGCACGGCATCCCCGCCGAACAGGGCGTCGAGATCGGCCTGCGCATCAGCCAGCAGGATCTGGCGAGCATGATCGGCGCCAGCCGCGTGGCGGTGAACAAGCAGTTGCAGAACTGGCGGCAGTTGGGCATCGTCGATGTGCGCCGCCAGCGCGTCACGATCCTGCGGCCGGAGATGCTCGAGAAGCAGTTCGTGCTCGGCCCGTAGCCCATCCGGCGCGTCAGCCGGGCGCCCCGCCGTCGCGCGGCGACGGCCGGGCCGGCCGCCCGGGGCCGCTCAGGCCCACCAACGCCCGCTCGTCCATCCGCGTGAGTTCGCGCGCCCGCTCCTCGCTGATCTTGCCCTCGGCCACGAGTTGGGCGGCGCGCGCCGGCGAGAGCTGCGCCTTCGCGCCCGCGCCGACGCGCAGATTGCGCAGCGTCGGGCTGAGCAGGAACATGCCGAGCAGCAGCACGAGCATGATGATCGCCGAGCCGGCGAGGGCCGTCTGGGCGCCGAAGGCGTCGGCCGCGTAGGCCAGTGGGATGACGCCCAGCGGCATCAGCCCGAACGACATCATCACGACGGCCATCACCCGCCCCCGCACCTCCTCCGACACCGTGGCCTGGACGACCGTGTTGTTCGTCGTCTGCATCACGACGCCGCCCACGCTGCCCAGCCCGAGCAGGAGCACGGCCGGCGCGAACGCATCGAGCTGGGAGAAGGCGATGTACAGCAGCCCCAGCCACACCCCGCTCAGCAGCATCAGCCGCCCCTTGTGCTCGTAGCGGCTCAAGGCCGCGACGATCAGCGCCCCCACCACACCGCCGACCCCCGTGCTGGCGGCCAGCAGCCCCAAACCCGCCGCGCCGGCGTCGAAGACCTCCTCGGCGAAGACGGGCAGGAGTTGGTAGACCGGGATCGCGAAGAGCGGGAAGACGAGCCCCAGCACGATCAACCGCAGGATCAGGCCGTCGTTGCGGATGTAGCGCAGCGCCTCGGCGAAGTCCTCGTGCACCCGGGCCGACTTCCGGCGCACCGTCGTCATGCCATGGTCGGGGAGGCGCCACTCGCTGATCAGCGGCGCGCTGAAGAAGATCGCGACGAGGACGTAGACCCAGCCCACGCCCAGCGGCGCGACCAGCCCGCCCGCCATGGCCGGCGCGACGACGCGGGTCAGGTTCTGGCCGCCCATCTGCAGCGAGATGGCGTTCATCATCTGGTGCCGCGGGACGAGTTGCGGCACGATCGCCTGCCGCGCGGGCATATTGAACGCGAACATCACGCCCGACAGCATCCCGGCGATCAGCAGGTGCCAGTACGCGACCAGGTCCGTCAGCACCAGCACGCCGACCGTGCCCGCGGTGGCGGTCGCGACGGCCTGCGTGATCCGCAGCAGCAGCTTCTTGTTCACCCGGTCGGCCACGACGCCGCCCAGCGGCGAGCCCAACAGCATCGGCAGCGCGCTGGCGGCGGTGACCCAGCCGATCGCCGCCGCCGAGCCCGTCAGCTCGAAGGTCAGGTAGCCGCGGATGACGAACTGCATCTGCGTGGCCATAAAGAAGGCCAGGTTGCCGGCGAAGTACCAGGCGAAGTCGCGCTCCGCAAGGGCGGCGAAGGTCGTGCGCAGGCGCCCGCGACCGCCTCGGCCGGCCGGCGGGCCACCCGGGGGGCCGGCCGCCGCCGCCCGTGCTGCCGGCGCCCGATCCGTCATCCGCGTCCTCTCGGAGAGCGCTCCGCCCGGGAGCGCCCCGCGTCCATCCTTGCGGGTGCGGGGCGCTCTGGCTATCGCAGGTGGGGTCGGCCCCGGCTCAGGGGACCGCCCGCGAGGCCCGGAACGCGTACATCGCGACGCTCGCCGCGACGGCGACGTTGAGGCTGTCGATCTGGCCGTACACCGGCAGGGCGACCTGGAGGTCGCAGGCGCTCAGGAAGGCGGCGGGCAGGCCGTCGCCCTCGTTGCCCGCCACGATCAGCGGACGCTCGGGCCAGCGCGCCGCGAACAGCGGCTGCGCGTCGGGCCCCTGCTGCAGCGCGACGACCTGGAACCCCTCGGCGCGGGCCCGCTCCAGGCAGGCCTGCGGGGAATCGATCAACTCGACCGGGATCCACCAATCGGCGCCCTTGGTCGAGGGCCGGTAGTAGAAGTCGCGCCCGACGATCCAGACGGCCTCCGCGCCGGCGGCCTCGGCGCTGCGGATCAGCACGCCGAGGTTGACGCCATAGGAGAAGTTGAAGGCGGCGACGGCGAAGGAGCGGGGCCGCGCCGGCGCCCCGTGCGGCGGCGGACGCAGGCCGAAGGGCCGCAGGTCCGAGCGGCCCGCCGCGTCCTCGCCGAACGCCGCAGTGGGCGTCTCGGCGACGCGGCGGCGCTCCGCGAGCAGCGCCAGGCCCCGTCCCGCGCGGCGCGCGACGGCCGGATCGGCGTCGCGGCTGAGCGTGGCGAGCAGATCGGCCCCGGCATCGCCGAGCGCGGCCAGCACCACGCAGGCCGACCGCTTCCCGGGCCGCGACGCGCCGGGCAGCCAGTCGCGCATCTGCCGCGCGACCTCGGCCGCGTCGAGCCGCGGCAGCAGGGTCATGGCGCGCCGCCGCAGCCGGCGGTGCTCCGACGTCAGGGGGCCCAGCAGCGCCGCCACGACGTCGGGCGCGGGCGCGCACTGCAGAGCGATGCGCGCCTCGCCGCGGGGGAACGGATGGTCGGCGTGCAGCGCCGCCTCGACGGCCGCCGCGACCCAGCCGTCGGCGCGGGCCTCGGCGCGGGCGCGCAGCGCGAGCCCGGCCTCGTGCGCCGCGGCGTCGGGCGTGGTGAGGGGCGGAATTGCGCCCAGGCCGTGCGGCCCCGAGTCCGGCATGGGGGGATCATCGTGCCCGGGGCGCGTCCGGTCGAGAGGGCGCCCGCGGCGCGTCCGGTCGAGAGAGCGCCGGCGGCGCGCGCTGGCGGAGCAATGACTCGCTCGCCTACGCTCGCGCAATGCCGTACCACCGATCGCTCCTGCTCGACGTGGACGCCCCCAGCCTCTACGACGCGCTGCGCGAAGTGCTCGCGCCCAGCCTGGAGGATGGAACCTTCGACGTGATCACCGATCGCGAGGACGTGGAGTTCGGCATCGCCTACCGCAACATGCTGTCGTCGTCGCGGTATCACTTCGGGATTCACGAGTTGGACGACGGGCTGCGACTGGAGGCGCGGATGTGGCTGGGCGGGCTGATCGGGCGGCCGCATGCGCTGCTGCGCTTCTGGACGCACAAGGGGCACCTCGACCGGCTGCTGCGCAGCATCGGCGACAAGGCGGCGGACATCGCCGCCGCCGATCGGGAAGCCGAGCTCGCCGCCGCCGGCGAGCCCGACGCCGCCGACTAGATGGCCCGGGCGATCCGCTGGGGCGGCGGAGAGCGCGGGGCCGGCGAGCCCGCGGTCATGCTGACGCTGTCCGGCGCGCACGCCCTGATCCACGCCATCGAGCTGGCCTACGCGGCGCTGCTGCTGCGGATCGAGGCGGAGTTCGGCGCGAACCTGCTGATGCTCGGCGTCTTCGCCAACATCGCCGCCTTCACGTTCGGCCTGGGCGCGCTGCCGGCGGGCGTGCTGGTCGACCGCCTGGGGTCGATGCGTGTGCTGAAGATCACGCTGGGCGGATCGGCGCTGGCGGCGGTGCTCGTGGCCCTCTCGCCGTCCGAGGTGACGCTGGGCCTGACCCTGGCCCTGCTCGGCATCACCACGGGGCTGTACCACCCGGCGGGCTTCGCGGTGCTGGCGCGCACCCGGCGCCGCGCGCACAACGTGGCGATGCACGGCGTGGTCGGCACCCTGGGCATCGCCGTCGCGCCGGTGCTGTTGTCCGGCATCGCGCTGGCGACCGACTGGCGGCTGTCGTACGTCGTGCTGGGCGTGCTGTCGGCCGTGGCCTTCCTCTACACGCTGCGGCTGCCGCGCGGGGGCGCGCTGTCGATGAGGTCCGGCGAGCCGGCAACCGCGTGTTGTGCGCCCGCGGCGCCGCCGCCGCCGTCGCCCCCAGCGGCCGCGGCGGCCGTCGCGCGCGCGGCGCCCGCCGCGGCGACCGCCGGGTCGCTCCGCCGCTTCTGGTGGCTGCCCCTGGCCGTGGTCTACATGGCGAACGTGATCCAGGGCTTCGTCTACCGCGGCAGCGTCACCTTCATCCCGACGCACATCGAGGAACAGATCACCGGCGCCGTCTTCGGCGTCGGCGGCGCGGAGCTGGCCGGCGCCCTGGCCACCGCGGCGCTGCTGGGCGGCGCGGTCGGCTGGTACGTCGGCGGGTTCCTGGCCGAGCGCCTGCCGAACTATCCGCTGGTCATCGGCGCCTGGCTCGCGACGATCCCGCTGCTGTTCCTGATCTCCGTCACCGGCGGCGCGCCGCTCATTGTCGTGACCTTCATCTTCGTGGTCGCCAACTTCGCGATGGCGCCCGCACTGGTGTCGCTGATCGCCGACTTCTCCCCGCCGGGCCGGATGGGCGCCTCCTTCGGCATGATGTTCTTCCTCGCCTTCGGCCTGGGCTCCTTCGCGGCGACGCTGGCGGGCTTCACGGCCGACCGCTGGGGGGTCGACGCCGTCTTCCTCGTGCTCGCGATGGTGAGCGGGGCCGGGGCGCTGTTGTCGCTGGGCCTCTTCTACCTCACGCGCGGGACGCGCCGGCGGCCGGCCGCCGTCTCGGCCTAGCCGAGCGCGGGGCCGTCGCCCCCAGCCGGCGCCGGGCTATACTGTGCCGCGCGCCGCCGGGCCGGCGCGCGACGATGTCACCCCGAAGGGAGCGCCCCCGTGGCCGGTGATCGGCACGTCCCGCAGAACACCGCGAGCCCCGAGGTCTGGGAATCCGTCGCCGCGAAGCTGCGCGCCGTGGGCGCGGAGGACTGGACGGCGCTGCTGGCCCGCGCCCTCACCGTGCGCGAAGAATGGGATCACGCTGCGGCGGAGCTGGACGAGTCCGAGGGCACGCCCGGTCCCAACGACGGCCCCTGGAACGCCTGGCACCTGCTCAACCACGTGGGCGGGTTCACCGCCCTGGACGCCGCGTCGCTGCGCGCCCTGGCCGCCGGGGAGTCCCTGCGGATCGATCCGGGGAAGCAGTGGCAGGGCGACGCCAAGACGTTCCTCGATCTGCGCTCCGGCGCGATCGCCGGCTGGGACGCCTTCATCGCCGCCGTCACGGAGGCGACGATCGCGCAGCCCCAGGGCGGCGCGGCGACGCACCCGGCGCTCGGACCGTTGACCATGCGCGAGTTCGTCGCCCACAGCCTCTACCACGCCCGCGACCACGCCCGCCAACTGCGCGACCTGCGCGGCCTGGCGGCCGGCGAGAACCCCGGCGACGCCTCGGGGGACTTGGGGCGGCGCCGTCAGACGGCGCATTGAGATGACGGCGAGATGACCGCGCTGAGGCAACCGCCGCCGACGCAACGGCCGAGTTGGGCGGACCTGCACGCGCAGATCGACGCGGCCGAGGCCGCCTGGGCCGCCGCGAGCGCCGGCCTCGACGGTCGCGAGGCCGCGGGCGGTTGGAGCACGCTGCAGCTGCACTCGCACGTCGCGGCGGCGCTGCTGCACTACGCCGACACCCTGGCCCGCGTCGCGGTGTCGCGCACCGCCGACGCCGCGCCGCCGGCGGAGTTCCTGCCCGGCCGCCATCCCTACCCCCGCGTCCGCCAGCTGGGCGAGAAGGGCTGGCGCGACTTTCGCGGCTCGGCCCGCACCGTCGCGAAGCAGCCCGATCGGGGCCCAGCGATCACAACGGCGGACGGCCGGGTCGATGCGCGGGCGTTCGTCACGGCGGCCCTCGCACACCTCGACGAGCACGTGGAGCAGATGCGACTCGCGGCGGCCGGCGCCGGCGCGCGCGCGGAACAACCGGCCTAGCCGAGAGAGGAGCCCGCGATGGCGATGGAACTGACCGGCTTGGAGGGGAAGGTCGCCGTGGTGACGGGGGCCGGACGCATGCGCGGCATCGGCCGCGCGATCGCCGTCGCGCTGGCGCGGGCCGGCTGCGACGTCGTGGTCACCGGCACCGGCCGCGACCCGGCCTCCTACCCGGCGGCCGAGCAGGAGGCCGGCTGGCGCGACATCGACTCGGTGGCCGAGGAGATCGAGGCGCTGGGCCGGCGGGCGCTGCCCCTGATCGGCACCGTCACCGACCCCTTCCAGATCGACCTCGTGGCGTCGAACACGATGAAGGCGATGGGGCGCGTGGACTTCGTCGTCAACAACGCCGGGTCGGCCCGGGGCCTCGACCAGAACCCGGTCGTCGACGTGCCGCCGGACGCCTGGCGGCGCGTCGTCGACGTGAACCTCAACGGCGTGTTCTACGTCTCGCGGGCCTTCGGGCGGCGGCTCGTGGCGCAGGGCGAGGGCGGCGCGATCGTCAACATCTCCTCGATCGCGGGCAAGGTGTTCGCCGCGAACGAGGCCGCCTACTCGGCCTCCAAGGCGGGGCAGAACGCGCTCACCGCCTGCATGGCCCGTGAGATGGGCCAGCACCAGATCCGGGTCAACTCGGTCTGCCCCGGCCTGGTCGATG
This sequence comes from Dehalococcoidia bacterium, assembly GCA_965209205.1. Taxonomy (GTDB): domain Bacteria; phylum Chloroflexota; class Dehalococcoidia; order Bin125; family Bin125; genus TK10-74A. Next base: position 354,305 of record CBDBQC010000004.1, on the reverse strand, counting down.
CCTCGCGCATGGACAACGTCCCGCGCGGCAAGGACACCGCCCGCCAGGAGGGCGTGCGCACGACACCCGGCCCCGCCGCCTTCGACTGGGACGCGCACGTGAGCACGCAGATCCCGCTGGGCCGGGCCGGGCAGAGCGACGACGTCGCCAACGCCGTCGTCTATCTCTGCAGCGAGCAGGGGGCCTGGATCACCGGCCAGTCGATCAACGTCGATGGGGGCAACTGCGTCTGGCACTAGCGCCCCCCACGCACGACACTGGCCACACCCACACTGGCCGCACGCCCCGCCCCGCGGGCAGGAAAGGATCCGCCATGGCCTACGAATTCATCACGTACGAGCAGGACGGCCCCATCGTCACGATCACGATCAACCGCCCCGAGCGGATGAACGCGATCCACCACTACACCTCCGCCGAGCTCTCCGACGCCTGGCACACCTTCCGCGACGACGACTCGGCCTGGATCGGCGTGCTCACCGGCGCCGGCGACCGCGCCTTCTCGGCCGGCAACGACCTGAAGTTCCAGGCCGAGACCGTCGCCAAGAAGGGCGTGATGCGCTTCCCGCCGGTCGCGGGCGGCTTCGGCGGCATGACCGGCGACTTCGACTGCTCGAAGCCGCTGATCGCGGCCGTCAACGGCTTCGCCCTGGGTGGCGGGCTGGAACTGGCCCTCGCCTGCGACATCATCATCGCCAGCGAGAACGCCAAGCTGGGCCTGCCCGAGCCGACGGTGGGGCTCATCGCCGGGGCGGGCGGCGTGCACCGGCTGCCGCGCCAGATCCCCTACCACATCGCGATGGGCTTCATGTTCACGGCCAAGCACGTCAGCGCCGCCGAGGCGCACCGCTGGGGCCTCGTCAACGAGGTCGTGCCGCAGGCCGAGCTCACGGACGCGGTCAAGCGCTGGACCGACGCGATCCTGAAGTGCTCGCCGATGGCCATCCGGGCGACCAAGGAGGCGGTCATCCGCGGCCGCGACATGCGCGAGGAACTCGCGACGGCCCACAACTTCCCCGCCACGGCGGCGATGACCTACTCGGAGGACATCATCGAGGGGCCGCTGGCCTTCTCGGAGAAGCGTCCGCCGCAGTGGAAGGGTCGCTGAGCCCCGCGCGGCCAATCGGCGCGTCCGCGTCAGTCGCGCCGCCGCCGGTCGCGCCGCCGCCGGTCGCGCCGCCGTCGGTCGCGCCGCCGTCGCTGCGCTGCCTGCGCACGATCACGTAGAGCAGCGGCAGGATCAGGAACGCCGCCAGCGCCCCGACGCCGATCGCCGCGACCTCCCGATCCTCGCGCACGCTCTCGCCGATCACGGAGATCAGGATGATCGAGGGCAGGCTGAACACGATCGTGATGCCCAGGTAGAGCCGGAAGCGGATCGCGGTCAGGCCGGCGGCGTAGGAGACGTAGTCGGCGCCCAGCAGCGGGAAGAGCCGCAGCGCGATCAGCGCGCGGACCGCCAGGCGGTCGGCGGTGCGGTCGACCTCGGCGACCATCTTGGCGGGCATGAAGTGCTCGTACACCCGCCGGCCCCAATACCGCGCGATCAGAAAGCAGATCGACCCCCCGATCGCGCCGGCGATCAGGGTGTAGGTCACCCCGAGGACGGCGCCCCAGGCGGTCGCGGCGGCCAGCGGGAGCGGCGTCGTGGGCAGCGGCGCGAAGACCATCGAGAGGGCGAGGAACGCGATGTAGGCCACCGGCCCCCACGCGCCGAGATCCCGCATCCAGACCTCGAAGTCGTCGTAGTCCCAGGGCGAGAACCGCTCGATGATCTGGTCCAGGGCCACGAGCGCCCCCAGCGCGACGATGACGACCAGGATCAGCAGGACGGCGTGGCGTCGGGTGATGTCCACCCGGCCATCTTAGGGGGACGGCCGCGACGCGCAGCCCCAGACGCCACTCGACGCGGGGCGGTTCGATTCGCTATGCTGTTCACAGTCCCGTGAAGTCCATCACACACACATCCCCCACCGACGCCTCCCGACAGCAGATCGCCATCCGGGCGCTCGCCAACGACGCCCGCTACCGCATCGTCGCGCGGCTCGCCGTCGACGGCGCCCCGCACGGCTGCCGGGAGTTGATCCGGCTGCTGGGCGTGACGCCGCCCGCGGTGTCGAACCACCTGCGCGTGCTCGAGCGCGCCGGGCTCGTGCAGACCGAGCGCCGTGGCGCACGCGTGTACGCGTCGCTCGCACGGACCGATTTGGCCTATCAAATGGCGGCCATCGTGCGCGGCCCCGGCGACCCCTCCTGACAACATCGGCCTGAGCGGCGGGAACCGCGGCGCGGCCCGCGACGTTCGGCATGGGGCGGGGCCGTTCGCCCCGCCGACGGAGACGCCGCCCCCGGCCCGGCCGACGGTGTGCCTCTCAACAGACGGAGTGTCGCCGGGCGCACGGTCGCCCGGCAGACCGGGGAACCGGGGCGTCGGCCCCAGCGTATGTTAAGCGATGCATGAATTCCGCCCGACGGCGCCGCGCGCGGCGCGGGCGGAATCGGCCACCGATCGGAGGACGCCATGATCCGGCACGTACGCGAAATCAGTTGCTTGGCCTGTGGCCGGGATCTGGGTCGCATCGAGGCGGCCCACGGCGAAGTGCGCCGCATCCCCCCCACCCCGTCGCCGAGCACGGCCGAGGCCGTGCTCAAGCAGGGGCACGGGCTCGTCTGCGCACGCTGCGGCGGCCGGGCCCTCGTCGGTCCGCGGGAGCGGGTCTTCAGCTACACGAGCCGGGCCGCCGACGAAGGCGCCCCCGACGAGGCGCGCCCCCGGCCGCCGGCCGAGACGCCCGAGGCCGCCTGATCGGGGCGCAGCCGGGCATGGGGCAGACTGGGCCGCCCTCAGGCGATACCGTGACGCTGCCGGTCGGCGCCGGGAGCACCCAGCCATGACGACGACGCCCCCCGCCGATGCCCCCGCCTTCGCCCACGGGCCAGCGATGACCATCGACGCGCGATTCCTGGACAGCCACCCGCGTTCCGCCGCCCTGCATGCGGGCGCGTCGGCGCTGCTGCCCGGCGGGATCACGCACGACATTCGTCACTTCGAGCCGTTCCCCATCTACGTCGAGCGCGCCGCCGGACCCCGCAAGTGGGACGTCGACGGCAACGAGATCATCGATTTCGTGATGGGGCACGGCGCGCTGCTGTACGGACACGCGCACCCGCTGCTGGTCGACGCCGTATCGCAGCAGATCCGGCGCGGCACCCACTACGGCTCCTCGCACGAGCGCGAGGTCGAGTGGGCGTCTCTGATCGTGGAGTTGCTGCCTTCGGCCGAGAAGGTGCGCTTCATGGCCTCCGGCACCGAGGCGACGATGCTGGCGGCCCGGCTGGCGCGCTCGGCCACCGGCCGATCGCGCCTGCTCAAGCTGCGCGATCACTTCCACGGCTGGAACGACAGCTGGGGCGTCGAACTCGTGACGCAGTCCGGCGGCGACGTCGTGGGGCTGCCCCCCGCCATGACCGACGCCGTGCATGTGTTCGATCAGCACGACGCGGTCGGCATCGCGGCGGCGCTGGCGGGCCGCGACGTCGCCGCGGTGATCTGCGAGCCGGGCGGCGCCCACTGGGGCGCGCTGCCGCTGCACCCCGAGATGCTGGCCCGGCTGCGCGAGTTGACGTCGGCGACCGGGACGCTGCTCATCTTCGACGAGGTGGTCACGGGCTTCCGCGCGTCGGAGCACGGCTATCAGGGGCTGTCGGGCGTCACGCCCGACCTCACGACGCTCGCCAAGATCACGGCCGGCGGGCTGCCGGGCGGCGCCATCGCCGGCCGGGCGGACCTGCTCGACCAGATCGTGGCGCCCATGGCGGGGCCTCCCGAGGCGACGCGCGTGCGGCACCCGGGCACTTTCAACGCCAACCCACTGACGGCCGCTGCCGGCGTCGCGGCGCTGCGCGGCCTGCGCGACGGCGGCCCGGTGCGCGCGGCCAACGCCGCCGGGGAGCGGCTCTGCCGGGGCTGGAACGCGGCCATCCGCAGCGCCGAGGTCCCCGGCGCCGCCTACTGCCAGGGATCGATGGTGCACGTCGTCCTGGGCCGCGACCTGCCGCCGCCCGAAGACGGGCTGCACTGGAACTTCGCCGCGGCGGGGCGGCCGGCCTCCACTCCGCGGACCCCGCCGGCCATCGAATGGCCGTTCCGCCGCAGCCTCCTCCTGCACGGCGTCGACATGATCGGGATGGGCGCGCTGGCCTCGGCCGTGCACAGCGACGCCGACATCGACACGGCGATCGACGCGTTCGCCGCCGCCCTGGCCGACCTGCGCCGGGAATCGATCCTGTAGCCACACCGCGGCCCGTGGCGCCGTCTGTCGCCCCGCCCCTCGACAACAAGGGCCGAAGAATGAGAAAATAATCACAGAGTCCGCCGCCGGTGGCCAGACTCAGCGGACGTTACAGAACGTCTGCTAGTCTGACCGCACTGCCGACCCTGGACCCTCGCTTCGACCCAACGAAGCCCGATGGCCCGCGCGGCGAGCAGCCCGGCTCCCATCCGGCCAGGGGCGCGACCGTCGCTGGGTGACCCGCTCACCCGGCGAGGCGTTCCCCTTTTCCCCGGATCGCGCCCCCCGGCGCGCGATCCCCGCCCCGGAGACGACCACCCGTGAGCGCCCGCGACCGCCGCCCAGCCCAGGAACCGCACGCGGTCTGGTCGGCGCGCGCCCGGGCCGCCGCGACCGCGCGGGGCCTCTACGACCCCGCCCGCGAGCACGACGCCTGCGGCGTGGGCCTGGTCGCGAACCTCTCGGGCGACGCCACGCACACCATCATCCGGCAGGCGATCGAGGTGCTGGAGAACCTGGAGCACCGCGGCGCCCTGGGCGCCGACCCGCTGACCGGCGACGGGGCCGGCCTGCTCATGGAGATGCCCGACGCCCTGCTCCGCGCCGATGCGGCGGATCTCGGCATCGCGCTGCCGCCCCTGGGCGCCTACGGCGTGGGCATGGTCTTCCTGCCCCAGAACGCCGACGAACGCGCCTGGTGCGAAGCGCAACTCGCCGAGGCGGCGGCGGCCAAGGGCTTGGCGCTGCTGGGCTGGCGCGACGTCCCCAGCGACCCCGCCGCCATCGGCGCGGGCGCACGGCAGGTCCTGCCGGTCATTCGCCAGTGCTTCCTCGGCGGCGCCGATCGCGACGGGTCGGCGCTGGCCGGCGACGCCCTGGAGCGACGGCTGTACGTCGTGCGGCGGGTGCTGGAGAACGCCGTCGCGGCGGCGAATCTGGAGCAGGCGGAGCAGTTCTACGTGTCGACGCTGTCCTGCAACCGCATCGTCTACAAGGGGCTGCTGATCGCCTCGCAGCTCTCCCGCTTCTACGCCGACCTGCGCGACGCGCGCGTGATCAGCCGCTTCGCGCTGGTGCATTCGCGCTTCAGCACCAACACCATGGGGGCCTGGCCGCTGGCGCACCCCTACCGGCACATCTGCCACAACGGCGAGATCAACACCCTGCGCGGCAACATCAACGCGATGACCGCCCGCCAGAGCGTGATGGCGTCGGAGGCGTTCGGCGACGACCTGGCCGAACTCTTCCCGATCTGCGTGCCCGGCCAGAGCGACACCGCGACCTTCGACAACGCCCTGGAGCTGCTGCTGCACACCGGCCGCTCGCTGGCCCAATGCCTGATGATGATGATCCCCGAGGCCTTCGAGAAGCACGAATCGATGTCGCAGGAGCGGCGCGACTTCTACGACTACCACGCCTCGCTGATGGAGCCCTGGGACGGCCCCGCGATGGTCGCCGCCACCGACGGCAAGCAGCTGGGCGTCGTGCTGGACCGCAACGGCCTGCGGCCGCTGCGCTACACCGTGACCAAGGACGGCGTCGTCGTCATGGGCTCGGAGACGGGCGTGCTCGACATCCCGCCGGAGCGCATCGCCCAGCGCGGGCGCGTGGAGCCGGGGCGCATCTTCCTGATCGACATGGACGAGGGCCGCATCGTCGCCGACGACGAGGTCAAGCAGGCGCTCGCGGCGGCCCGGCCCTACGGCCACTGGCTGGACGACCAGCGCCTGGGCCTCGATGACCTGCCCGAGCCGGAACTCGTGCCGGGCGCAAACTTCGCCACCCTGCGCGACCGCCAGCAGAGCCACGGCTTCACGACCGAGGAGTTGGTGATGCTGGTCGCGCCCATGGCCGACGCGGCCAAGGAGCCGGTCGGCTCGATGGGCGACGACACGCCGCTGGCCGTGCTGTCGGCCCAGGGGCAGCCGCTCTTCAACTATTTCCGGCAGCTCTTCGCCCAGGTCACCAACCCCCCGCTCGACGCGCAGTGGGAGGCGCTGGTGACATCGACCGAGACGCTGCTGGGCCCGCGGGGCAACATCTTCGACGCCACCCCCGCCCACGCGCGGCAGTTGAAGCTCTCGCGGCCCGTCATCACGAACCGGCAGCTCGCGCAGATCAAGGAGCTCGACGAGGACCGGCTGCGCGCCCGGACGCTCTCGACGCTGTTCCACCCTGCTGACGGAGAGGGCGAGGGCGCGCTGGAGCGCGCGCTCACGGCGCTGCAGCGCGCGGCCGCGGACGCCGTCGATGCCGGGTACAGCATCCTCGTGCTGTCGGACCGCGGCATCGACGCCACGCACGCGCCGATCCCAAGCCTGCTGGCCGTCGCGGCCGTGCACCATCACCTGATCGCGGTCGGGCGCCGCACGCAGTGCGACCTGGTGCTGGAGACCGGGGAGCCGCGCGAGACGCATCACTTCGCCGTCCTGGTCGGCTACGGCGCCGGCGCGATCAACCCCTACCTGGCGCTCGAATCGCTGCACGAGCTGCGCGAGGAGGGCGTGCTCGACCGCAGCGTCACCACCGAGGTGACCGAAGAGCGCTACCTGAAGGCGATCGACAAGGGCATCATCAAGGTGATGTCGAAGATGGGCATCTCGACGGTCTCCGCCTACCGCGGCGCGCAGATCTTCGAGGCGGTGGGGCTGGGCCGGGATCTCATCGACACCTACTTCACCGGCACGGCGTCGCGCATCGGCGGCATCGGGCTGCCCGAGATCGAGGCCGACGTGCGCCGCCGCCACGCCCGCGCCTACCCCGACCGGGACATCGCCGCGCTGCTCGACCTGCCCGTCGGCGGCGTCTACCACTGGCGCCGCGACGGCGAGCACCACATGTTCAACCCGCAGACGATCGCACTGCTGCAGGAGGCGTCGTCGCGCGACCGCTACGACATCTACCAGCAGTTCGCCGCCCTGATCGACGGCGAGGCCGCCGAACTCTGCACCATCCGCGGACTGCTCCAGTTCAAGCCCGGCAATCCCATCCCGCTGGACGAAGTGGAGCCGGTCGACGACATCGTCAAGCGCTTCGCGACGGGGGCGATCTCCTTCGGGTCGATCTCCACCGAGGCGCACGAGTCGCTGGCCATCGCGATGAACCGCATCGGCGCCAAGAGCAACACCGGCGAGGGCGGCGAGGACCCCGCCCGCTACGTCCCCGACGCCAACGGCGACCGCCGCGCGAGCGCCATCAAGCAGGTCGCGTCGGGCCGCTTCGGCGTGACCAGCAACTACCTCACCAACGCCACCGACATCCAGATCAAGATGGCGCAGGGCGCGAAGCCCGGCGAGGGCGGCCAGCTCCCCGGCCACAAGGTCGATGAGAACATCGCCCGCGTGCGCCACTCGACGCCGGGCGTGGAACTCATCTCGCCGCCGCCGCACCACGACATCTACTCGATCGAGGACTTGGCGGAGCTGATCCACGACCTCAAGAACGCCAACCCCGAGGCCCGCATCCACGTCAAGCTCGTCTCCGAGGTTGGGGTGGGCACCATCGCCGCCGGCGTCTCGAAGGGCCACGGCGACGTGGTGCTGATCAGCGGCGACAGCGGGGGCACCGGCGCATCGCCCGAGTCCTCGATCAAGCACGCGGGGCTGCCCTGGGAGCTGGGCGTCGCCGAGACCCAGCAGGTGCTGGTCTTGAACGACCTGCGCAGCCGCATCGTCGTGCAGACCGACGGCCAGTTGAAGACCGGCCGCGACGTCGCGATCGCCTGCCTGCTCGGCGCCGAGGAGTTCGGCTTCGCGACGGGCCCGCTGGTCACGCTGGGCTGCATCATGCTGCGCAAGTGCCACCTCAATGCCTGCTCGGTGGGCATCGCCACCCAGGATCCCGAGTTGCGCGCGCACTTCCGCGGCGACCCGGAGCACGTCATCCGCTACTTCCACTTCATCGCGCAGCACCTGCGCGAGATCATGGCCGACCTCGGCTTCCGCACGATCAACGAGATGGTCGGCCGGGCCGACATGCTGGAACCGGCCGCGATGCTGGACCACTGGCGCACGTCGGGGCTCGATCTGTCGCCCATCCTCTTCCGCCCCGAGGTCCCGGCCGGCGTGGGCACCTACTGCTCGCAGGCGCAGGACCACGGCCTCGACCGGGCGCTCGACAACGAACTCGTGCGCCTCGCGGCGCCGGCCCTGGAGTCGGGCGAGGCGGTGCAGGCGGCGCTGCCGATCCGCAATCGCAACCGGGCCGTCGGCGCGACGCTGAGCTGGGAGATCTCCAAGCGCCACGGCGAGTCGGGGCTCCCCCCCGACACGCTGCGCTTCGACTTCGCCGGCTCGGCCGGCCAGTCGTTCGGGGCCTTCCTCGCCAAGGGCGTGCAGTTCACGCTGGAGGGCGACGCCAACGACTACTTCGGCAAGGGGCTGTCGGGCGGGCGCATCGTGGCGCGCCCTCCCCGCGCGGCCACGTTCGTGCCGGAGGACAACATCATCATCGGCAACGTCGCGCTCTACGGCGGCACCGCGGGCGAGGCCTTCGTGCAGGGCCGCGCCGGCGAGCGCTTCTGCGTGCGCAACAGCGGCGTGCGGGCCGTCGTGGAGGGCGTGGGCGACCACGGCTGCGAGTACATGACCGGCGGCCGGGTCGTGGTGCTGGGGCCCGCCGGGCGCAACTTCGCGGCCGGCATGAGCGGTGGCCTGGCCTACGTCCTGGACGAGGCCGGCGACTTCGACGCGCGCTGCAACCCCGACATGGTCGACCTCGTCCCGGTGGACGACCCGGCCGACGTCGCCGAGTTGCGCGACGCCATCGAACGCCACGTCGAACTCACCGGGTCCGACCACGGGCGGCGCGTGCTGGCCAACTTCCCCGAGTTGCTGCCGCGCTTCGTCAAGGTCTTCCCGCACGCCTTCCAGCGCGTCGTCGCCGAACAGCGCGAGGGGCGCGCGGCCGCCGTCGCGGGCGGGGGCGCCTGAGCGCCATGGGCAAGACGACCGGCTTCAAGGAGTTCCCTCGCGCCCTACCGCCGCGACGGCCGACGGCGGCCCGCATCGCCGACCACCTGGAGCTGTACGAGGAGTGGCCGCGCGAGAACGTCCAGCGGCAGGCCGCGCGCTGCATGGACTGCGGCATCCCCTTCTGCCACACCGGCTGCCCGCTGGGCAACCTCATCCCCGAGTGGAACGACCTCGCCTACCACGGCCGCTGGGACGAGGCGACGCGGCGCCTGCTGGCGACGAACAACTTCCCCGAGTTCACCGGCCGCATCTGCCCCGCCCCCTGCGAGGTGTCCTGCACCCTGGCGATCAACAAGGACCCCATCACCATTGAGCTGATCGAGAAGACGATCAGCGACGTGGGCTTCGCGAAGGGCTGGATCCGGCCCGAGCCCCCGCAGACCCGCACCGGCAAGTCGGTGGCGGTGGTGGGATCGGGACCGGCGGGCCTGGCCGCCGCGCAGCAGCTCAACCGCGCCGGCCATCGCGTGACGGTCTTCGAGCGCGACGAGGTCATCGGCGGCCTCCTGCGCCTCGGCATCCCCGACTTCAAGCTGCCGGCCGAACTCGTGCAGCGCCGCGTCGACCTGATGGCCGAGGAAGGCATCGACTTCCGCACCAACGCCCACGTCGGCGTGGGCGTGCAAACGACGGAGCTGCGCAACCGCTTCGACGCCATCGTGCTGGCCACCGGCGCCACCGTCCCGCGCGACCTGCCCGTCCCCGGCCGCGAGCTGGACGGCGTGCACTTCGCGATGGAGTACCTGCCGCAACAGAATCGGGTCAACGCGGGCGACGTGGTGCGCGACCAGATCCTGGCGACGGACAAGCACGTCATCATCCTCGGCGGCGGCGACACCGGCGCCGACTGCCTGGGCACGGCCCACCGCCAGGGCGCGGCCTCGGTGACGCAGTTCGAGTTGCTGCCGGAACCGCCGGGCGCCCGCGCCGAGGACAACCCCTGGCCGCAGTGGTCGCGGGTGCTGCATCTGTCCGCCGCCCACGAAGAGGGCGGTGCGCGCGACTACAACATCTCCACGACGGCGCTCACCGGCGGCGCCGGCAAGGTCGAGAAGCTGCACGCCGTCCGCGTCGGCTGGACGCCGCAGGACGGCGGCCGCCCGGCGATGGAGCCCCTGCCCGGCAGCGACTTCGAGGTCGAGGCCGACTTGGTGCTGCTGGCGATGGGCTTTCTGCACCCGGAGCAGAACACCGTGGTGCGAGACCTGGGCGTGACGCTGGACGGCCGCGGCAACGTGGCCACCGACGCCAACAAGATGACCAACCAGGACGGCGTCTTCGTGGCCGGCGACGCGCGCCGCGGGCAGTCGCTGGTGGTCTGGGCGATCGCCGAGGGGCGCGCCGCCGCCCACGGCGTCGACGCCTACCTCATGGGCGAGACCAGCCTGCCCTGGGTGCAGGTCTAGCGGCCCGCGGCACTCCTCAGGCTCCGGCGGCCCGCACCATCTTCAGGCCCCGGCGCGCGCCCTGCGCGACGTACTGCCCGTCGGTCCCGATGTTGAGGAACTTCCAGCCCTCGGTCACGCGGCGGGCGGCCTCCGCCTCGTGGGCGCAGTAGATGCCCGGCGCGACGCCGTTGCGCCGCGACCCGGCCAGCACCTCGGCGCACGCCGCGACGTGGTCCGGGTGCGGGTTGTCGGGGATCACCGGGACGCCGAGCGACATCGCCAGGTCGGCCGGGCCGATCAGGGTGGCGTCGACCCCCGGCACCGCGAGGATCTCGTCGATCCGCTCCACCGCGCCGATGGTCTCGATCTGGATGATGCAGGCGATCTCCTCGTCGGCGTGGGCGGCGTAGTCGGAGCCGCCGTACATGCCGCCCCGGTAGGGGCCGAAGCCCCGGATGCCGCGCGGCGGGTAGCGGCAGGCGGCGACGGCCTGCTCGGCCTCGGCCGCCGTGTTGACCCACGGGATCACCACGCCGTACGCGCCCCCGTCGAGCACGCGCTTGACCTGCACGGGATCGTTCCACTGCACCCGCGCGATGGGGATCGTGTCCGTCGAGGAGATGACCTGCATCATCTGCACGGTCGTCAGGATGTCCACCGGGCTGTGCTCGCCGTCGACGCAGAGCCAGTCGAAGCCGGCGTGCGCCATCTGCTCGGCCACGATGGTGCTGGCGCTTCCCAGCCAGGCCCCCAGGGCGGGCTTGTCGTCGGCCCAGAGCCGCTTGATCGTGTTCGGTCGCATTCTCTCCTCCAGGGATGTCGGTTCCAATGGCGCGCCGCTGTGCTGACGCCCCGCCGAGTCTAGACAGCGATCGGCCTTGCGTCGCCCGCGTCAGGCGCCGGCGGCCCGCACGATCTCGATCGCGCGGGCCGCGCCCTGCTCGATGTACTGCCCGTCGGCGCCGATGTTGAGGAACTTCCAGCCCTCGGCGACGCGGCGGGCCGCCTCCTCCTCGCCGGAGCAGCCGATGCCCGGCGCGACGCCGTGGCGCAGCGCCCCGGCCAGCACTGCGGCGCACGCCGCGACGTGGTCCGGGTGCGGGTTGTCGCCGATCACCGGGACGCCCATCGACAGCGCCAGATCGGCCGCGCCGATGAACGTGGCATCCACCCCCGGCACGGAGAGGATCTCGTCGATCCGCTCCACGGCGCCGATCGTCTCGATCTGGACGATGCAGAGGATCTCGTCGTCGGCGTGGGCGGCGTGGCCGGGGCCGCCGGACATGCCGCCCCGGTAGGGGCCGTAGCCGCGGATGCCGCGCGGCGGATAGCGGCAGGCCGCGACGGCCTGCTCGGCCTCGGCGGCCGTGTTGACCCACGGGATGATGACGCCGGCCGCGCCCCCGTCGAGCACGCGCTTGACCTGCACCGGGTCGTTCCATGGCACCCGCACGATGGGCATCGTGTCGGTCGAGGAGATGACCTGCATCATCTGCACGATCGTCAGGAGGTCGGCCGGGCTGTGTTCGCCGTCGATGTAGAGCCAATCGAAGCCGGCGTGCGCCATCTGCTCGGCGACGATGGTGCTGGCGGTCTGCAGCCGGGCTCCCAGGGCGGGCTTGCCCTCGGCCCAGAGCCGCTTGATCGTGTTGGGCCGCATGCTCTCCTCCGGGATCGCCGATCGGCGCCGCGCCGCTCGGCCCCGCTCCTACACGCGCGTCTGGATGGACGAGCGCGGATCCGCGGGGATCGCGCGGCGCAGGCGCTTGCCGTCGCGGGTGATCCGATAGCGGCGCCCCCCGGCGCCGGGCCGGGCCGTGCCCGCGCTCCCCTCCGGGTCCTCGGGCGCCCGCTCGATCAGCCGCAGCGACTCGAGCCGGACCAGGCTCAGCCGCACCTGCATCTCGTTCACCGTGCGGCGCGAGATCAGCACCTCGTCGCGCAGGTCCTGCTGCAGGCCCGTCTCGAAGCGCAGCAGGTGACTCAGGATCAACTGCTCGACGACGTCCAACTCCAACTCGATGCGGTCGGGCCGCAGCCGCTTCCAGGCGCGTCGCAGGAGCGCCGGCGTCCGCATCAGATCTCCAGGTAGGCGGCGATGTCGGGGCCGCCCTCCGTCGCGACGACGCCCTCCGCGACGAGTCCGTCGATGGCGGCGTCGTCCAGCCCCAGCCACTCCCCCAGCACGGCGCGCGTGTCCTGCCCGTAGGCCGGACCCGGCCCGCCGGCGCGGCCCGGCGTCCGCGACAGCCGCAGCGGCGACTCCGACAGCCGCAGCCGCCCGGCCACCGGATGCTCCACCTCCGCCACCATCTCGCGATGCCGAATCTGCTCCTGCGAGACCGCCTGCGAGATCGTGTTCAGCGGCCCGACCACCATCCCGTAGGGCGAGAGCATTTCGATCCACTCGTCGGTGGTCCGCTGCCGCATCGCCTCGAACAGCAGCGGCTCCAACGCGCCGTGGTTCTGCGTGCGCTTGTAGGACGTGTCGAAGCGCTCGTCGTTGATGAGGTCCACGCGGCCGATGGCGGCACAGTACAGCTCCCACTGATTGGCGACCCCCCAGGTCAGCGCCAGCACGAGCCAGCCGTCGGACGTGGGGAAGGCCTGGAACGGCGTCGCCGACGGATGCCGCGTTCCGATCCGCTCCGGCTCGACGCCGGTCGCGAAGTAGCGCGCCACCGCGTTCTCCAGGATCGCGATCTGGCTGTCCAGCATCGAGAGGTCCAGCATCTGGCCCTCGCCGCTGCGCTCGCGCTCCTGCAGCGCCGCGAGCACCCCGATCGCCGCGTACAGCCCCGCCGCGATGTCGCCGAGCGACAGACCGGGCCGGGCCGGAGGGCCGTCGGGGTGACCGGTGATGCTCATCACGCCGCCCATCCCCTGGATCACGATGTCGAGCGCGGGGCGATCCTTGAGCGGCCCGGTCTGCCCGAACCCCGACGTGGCCGAGTAGATGACGCGGGGGTTGCGCGCGTGCAGCACGTCGTAGCCCAGCCCCAGCCGATCCATCGTGCCGGCCGTGAAGTTCTCCATCACGACGTCGGCCTGCTCGACGAGTTGCAGGAACAGGTCTCTGCCCGTGGCGTTGCGCAGGTCGAGCGCGATCGAGCGCTTGCCCCGGTTGATGCTCTGGAAGTAGATGCTCTCGTTCGCGACGAACGGGCCCGTCGTGCGGGCGAGGTCGCCGTGGGGTGGCCGCTCCACCTTGACGACCTCGGCGCCGAGGTCGCCCAGGATCATGGAGGCGTAGGGCCCGGCGAGCACCCACGTCAGATCGAGCACGCGCAACCCGTCGAGCGCCCCGGCCATGCCGATCCCCGTCCCGTCCCGGCGCCCATCGAGTGCGTGGGCGCGTCTCCCGCGCCGCCCCCGCGGTGGGGCGTCGTGCTCGCACACTCTACCGACCCCGCACCTCCGGGCGAGCCGCCGAGGGGACAGAGCCCGCCCGACTCGCTAGCGTCCACAGGTGCACTCTGCTCCACGCCGGCCGACCGCGCCATTGCCCCGCTTCGTCTCCACGCGCGGGGTGTACGTGGGCTGGTGGGTGGCGGGGGCGGTCGCGCTGGTGGGCTTCTCGCGGGTGGCGTTCTTCAACCCCGTGCTGGGCGTGTTCATCGATCCCCTGCAGCAAGAGTTCGGCTGGAGCCGGGCGGAGATCGCCGGGGCGCTGAGCGTGGGCACGGTGATCGCCGGGCTGGCCGCCCCGCTGATCGGACACTGGATCGACCGCTGGGGCGGGCGCTGGTTCATGGTCGGCACCGTCGCCGCCGTCGCGCTCCTGCTCGTGTTGCTGGCCACCATGCAATCGCTGTGGCAGTTCTATGTGCTGTTCGGGGCGGGCCGCGCGCTGGTCACGGCGATCCTCGACATCGCCATCGTCGTCACGATCTCGAACTGGTTCATCCGCCACCGCGGCCGTGCGACCGGGCTGACGATGGTCGGCACGCGCGGCGGCATGGCGCTGATGCCCCTCGTCGTGCTGCTGTTCCTCTCGATCGCCGACTGGCGCTGGGCCTTCGCGGCGCTGGGTGTCCTGGTGCTGCTCCTGGCGCTGCTGCCGCCCTACCTGCTCGTCCGCCGCCGGCCCGAGGACCTGGGCCTCCGCCCCGACGGCGACCGCCGCCCGCTGCCCGCCCACGGCGGCCACGGCTCGGCAGCGGACCCGCGCTGGACGGTGCGGCAGGTGATCCGCACGCGCGCCTTCTGGTTCCTGCTCGCCGGGATCAGCGCGCTCTACTTCGTGGGCGGTGCGACGAACCTGGCCATGGCGTCGCACATGCAGGACAACGGGCTCTCGCAGGCCACCGCGATCACCGTCGTCACGGTCTGGGCGATGGTGGGGATCGCGGGCGGCATCCTGGGCGGCGAGCTGCGCGAGCGCCTCGGCATCCGCTACGCCCTGCCCCTCGTGATGGTGCTCACGGCCGCCAGCCTGACCATCCTGCTGACCGTCGAGAACGTCTGGATGGCGTATCTCTTCGCACTCACGCACGGCCTGTTCTTCGGCGCGCAGCTGCCGCTCACCCAGATCGTCGTGGCGGACTACTTCGGGCGCTGGTCGATCGGCGCCGTGCGGGGCATCTCGGCGCCGGTGCAATGGGGGGTCAACGCGGCGGGGCCGGTGACGGCCGGCATCGTCTTCGACGCGCGCGGCTCCTACGACCTGCTGTTCGTGGCGTTCATCGGCGTGATGCTGCTCGGCGCGGCGGTGCTCCTGCTCGCCGGCAGGCCGCCCTCGCCGCCCGACTCGCGGCCGGGGCCGGCGCCGCGCCCCGCCTGATCCCTGGACGCCTGATCCCTAGACGATCGAGACGATCGGCGGGTCGATCGGCGCGTCGGCGATGATCTCCGCCTCCGCGAGGGCCGGCAGCTCCGCCGGGTCGACGCCCAGCAGCCCGGTCAGGATCTCGTGCGTGTGCTGCCCGAAGCTGGGCGCCGGCGCGAGGATGCAGGGCCCGGAGTCGGTCCAGCGCCAGACCCAGCCGTGCACCATCCAGCCGGCGTGGTCGGGATCGCTGATCGGCTCGTAGAAGCCGCGCGCGTTGAGATGCTCGTCGGCCACCAACTCCGTCAGCTTCCAGACCGGACCGCAGGGCACGCCGGCGGCGCGGCAGGCCGCGAAGACCTCCTGCTTGCTGCGGGCCGACGTCCAGGCCCCCACCCCTTCATCCAAGGCGTCACGCCGCTCCCAGCGCGACGCCTGGTCCGCGTAGGCCTCGTCCAGAGCCCAATCTGGGCGCCCCATCGCCTCGACGAGGCCGCGCCACTGGGCGTCGCTGCCGACGGCGATCGCGACCCAGTGGTCCTCGCCCCGGCAGGGGTAGGCGTTGTGCGGCGCCATCCACTCGTGGCGGTTGCCGACGTGGGCCTGCAGGCGCTGGTTCATCGACCACAGCGCGAAGAACTCGCCGATCAGCGAGGTCACGACCTCGCGCTGGGCCAGGTCGATGGTCATGCCCCGCCCCGTGCGCTGACGGCGGATCAGCCCCGTCACGGCGGCCCCGGCGGCAGCGATGCCGGCGATCGGGTCGCCGTAGGAGATGCCGGTCTTGAACGGGATGCCGTCGCCGTAGCCGCTGAGCGACACGAGCCCCGACATCTGCTCGATGATCGGGCCGTAGCCCAGCGAGGCCGCTTCCGGCCCGGTCGTGCCGAACCCGGCCATCCCCACGATGACCAGGTCCGGCCGCCGCTCGCGCAGCCACGCCTCGCTCAGGCCCAGCTTGTCCATCACGTCGGCGCGGTAGTTCTGGATCACGACGTCGCACTCGGCGACCAGCCGCCCGAACAGCTCCCTGCCCCGCGCCTGGCTCAGGTCGAGGGAGAGGCCGCGCTTGTTGCGGCTGTACTCGTGGAAGTAAGCGCCGCTGTTGAACCACTCCTCGGTGATCTCGTCGGGCGGGAAGAGCGTGCGGATGTTGTCCCAGGCGCGCGGCCCCTCGACCTTGATCACGTCCGCCCCGTAGTCGGCCAGCAGCTTGGCGGCGTAGGGGCCGGCCCACATCATCGTCAGATCGGCGACGCGGATCCCGGTCAGCGGCCTCGTCGCGGGAGCGCTCATCAGATCGCATCCAGTTCGCGCAGGCGCGCCAGGTCGTCCGGCTCGTAGCCCAGCTCGTCGACGAGGATCTCGCGGTTGTGCTGCCCCAGGGTGGGGGCGCGGCCCCGCTCCCAGCCGTGCTCCGGCGCGACCCACAGGTGGGCCGGGAAGTCGAGCGGCCCGGCGAGCGGGTGGTCGTCGTGCTGGAGGAAGCCGCGATGCGCCAGCTGCTCCGACTCCACCAAGTCGGGCACGGTCGCGACGTAGCCGCCCGGGAAGCCGAACTCCATCGCGGCGGCGTGGACCTCCTTGCGCGTCTTGCCGGCGAACCAGCCGTACAGGATCGCCTGCAGGGTGTCGTCGAGTTCGAGGCGCCGGCTGGCGTCGCTGAAGGGCGGTGCGCTCAGCTCGGGGATCCCGGTGGCGGCGGCCATGCGATCGTAGTTGCGGGGCAGGACGCACATCCCGGCGTAGCCGTCGATGCAGGGGTAGATGCCCCAGATCGCGCGGATCATGTTGCCCATCCGCCCGCGATAGTCCTCCCCGTTCTGGGCCGAGTAGCTGGCGAAGTACTCGAGCATCGACGCGAAGGTCTCCTGAACGGAGATGTCGAGGTGCGTCCCGCGACCCTGCAGCAGCGCCCCCAGGTAGGCGGTCTGCGTCGCCGCGAAGGCGTGCAGCCCCGCCTGGTACGACGGCTGCGAGCCCCCCGTCTTGAGCGGCGGCCGGTTGGGATCGCCGGTCACGCCCATCTGGCCGCTCAGGGCGAAGAGCGTGATCTCGCTGGCGGGCAGGTCGGCGTAGGGCCCGCTCTGCCCGAACGGCGTCACCGACACCATCACGACGGCAGGATCGTCCGCGCGCAGCCGGTCGTAGCCCAGCCCGCGCTCGTCCAGGTAGCCGCCCGGGAACGACTCCACCACGATGTCGGCGCGCGCGCAGAGCGCCGCCGCGATGGCCCGGCCGTCGCTGGTGTCCAGGTTGCAGGTCAGGCCGCGCTTGTTGGTGTTGAGGTACAGGTAGAGCCCGCTGGTCTCCGGGTCCGGCACGTCGCCGGGCCAGGGGCCGGCCGCCCGCGAGACGTCGCCGCTCGGGGGCTCGACCTTCACGACGTCCGCGCCCAGCCCGGCCAGCCACTTCGTGGCGTAGGGCCCGGAGATGCCCTGCGACAGATCGACGACGCGCACGCCGGCCATCGGCCGATCCAGGGCGGGGTCGCTCGCGGGGGTGGTCGCGCGGGGCACGGGTGGAGTCTAGGAATCGGCCCGGCGTCGCGTCCAGCGGCGGGGACTACGCCGCGGCCGGCGGGCGGCGCCCCGGACGACCGCCTCAGCCGTTCAGCCCCTCCAGCTTCGCGACCAACTCCGCCACCCGGCCAATGCTCGATTCGACCATCTTGGGGGGCATCCAGCCATCGTAGAAGTTGGCGTGGAGGGCGCTGGCGGTGGCGAAAAGATCCCGCAACCGCGGATCGCCGGTCTCGTCGGCCAGCCGATCGATCGTCAAGTAGAGCTGACGGTGGCCGTTGTGGGGCCAGCCGCGATCCTCGGCGACGGACTTGGCCAACTGCGCGGCCGCCCCCCAGCCCTTCTCGGAAGCCTGCAGCAGGTCACCCGCCGCGAGGTACGCGCGCGCGCCGACGAGGAACTCGCGCCCCGTTTCGCTGTGGTACTGCGTCCGCGTGGTCATGCGCCGATCCTATCGCGCCCGCCGCCGAGTCGGCTAGGTAGCCGCCAGCCGCCGCGCCTGCTCGATGTAGTCCGCGGTCTCGCGGATCAGCCGCTCGGTGTCCTCGATCGGCTCGCACAACCCGGTGTAGAAGCAGTCGCTATGCAGCACTTCCCGGCGCGTGAAGTAATGGTCTCGCAAGTGCCGTACCTCCGGCCCGGCCACGGCCATCGTCCTAAGGGCGTGCGTCGTATCCGACAACTCGGGCGGCAACTCCCCCGTGCGGGCGAGGACGAGGGCGTCGGTGGCACGCTTGGCCGCGCACCACGCCTTCTCCGCGGCATCGCGGATGTCGCCCGCGGCCAGCCGCTCCAGCGCGGCGGCGTGCATCCCCTCGGCGTCGGCGAAGACGCCGGTCACATCGACTCCCGCGGTCGTCATCGTCCAACCCCCGTGCGGCGGCGTGGCCGCATGCGGGGATCGTAGCACCCGCGACTACCGGACCGCGGCCGACCGCCGCCAGGGCGTCGGACTTGCTCGCCCGCACCAGTCCACCCTGCTAGAACCGCTGAGTGACGCAATCACGCACGGCCTCCCACGACTCCACGCGATCCCACTCGCCCACGCTGATCGACGGCGTCCGCGTCGTAGAGTTGTGCGATGCGCGCGCCGGGCGCGTCGCGGCCGCCTTCACGGGCAAGCTGCTGGCCGGCTTCGGCGCCGAGGTCGTCAAGGTCGAGCCGCCGGGCGGCGATGCGTCGCGACGCGAGGGCCCGTTCGCGACCGTCGCGCCCTCGGCCGAGACATCGGCGGCCTTCCTGCAATACAACACCGGCAAGCGCGGCGTGACGCTCGACATCGCGACCGCGCTGGGCTTCCGCCTGCTCGAGTCGCTGCTCGACTCCGCCGACATCTTCCTCACCGACCTCGAGCGCGCGGCATGGCCGCCCGCGCTGGCCGAGAGCGTGCGGCGCCGCGGCGAGACGCAGGCGCTGCTCGTGGTGGCCGTGACGCCCTTCGGCCTCGACGGGCCCGACGCCGACGTCCCATCGGCGCCGCTCACCGTCGCCCATGCCAGCGCCGGGGCGTGGAACCTGGTCAGCGGCTTCGGGGCGCGGGGGAGCGATCCCATGCCGCTGCCGGCGCACGCGTTCGAGGCCGACGCGGGCCTCTCCGCCGCCGTCGCGACGATGGCGGCGCTGCACGAGCGCGCGGCGAGCGGGGCCGGGCAGCTGATCGACGCATCGGAGCTGGACGCGATCGCGACGCTGGACCGCGTCGACACCTCGATTCACGTCAACGGCCCCGCCATGAACACCGACCGCGACCCGCGCGACGGGATGATGGAGTGTCACGACGGCTTCGCGTTCCTCGTCACGGGCCAGGGGCACCAGTGGCGATCGATGCTCAGGCTGATGGGCGATCCGGCCTGGGCGTTCGGCGACGACGGCGCACTGCGCTCGCGCACGGCGCTCGGGGCGGAGACCCGCGAGGCGATGCAGGAGTGGGTGGCCGGCCGCAGCAAGGCCGAGGTCTATCACGCCACGCAGGCGGAGGGCGTGCCCACGGGGCCGGTGCTGACCCCCACTGAGGTGCTCGCCTCGGACCAGGAGGCGGCGCGGGGCTTCTTCGAGCCCGTCACGCATCCGGTCGCCGGCGCGCTGCACTACCCGGGCTACTCGGCGCGCTTCGGCGATCTCCGGCTGCGCGGCGGGCCCGCCCCCACGATCGGGCAGCACAACGCCGAGATCCTCGCGCCGCTGCTGGCGGCGCTGCCGGGCGGCTGGAGCCTCGCCCAGGCGCGACGGGCAGGAGCGCTGTAGTGCCGGGGCCGCTGGCCGGGGTCCGCATCGTCGATTTCACCTGGGCCTGGGCCGGGCCCTACGGCGCGATGCTCCTCTCGCTGCTCGGCGCCGACGTCGTCAAGATCGAGAGCCGCACGCGGATGGACCAGGCCCGCATCGGATCGATCGTGCTGGGCCAGGCCAAGGGCAACCACAACCAGCAGCCCATGTTCAACGAACTCAACCTGGGCAAGCGGTCGATCGCGATGAACCTCAAGGCGCCCGGCGCGGCGCAGGTCGTCAAGGACCTCTACGCGGTTTCCGACGCGGTGATGGACAACTTCCGCCCCGGCACGCTCGACAAACTGGGCCTCGGCTACGACGTCATGACGGCCATCCGCCCCGACCACATCCTGCTCTCCGCCAGCGCGCTCGGGGCGAGCGGGCCGGAGCGCAGCTACGGCGGCTACGCCCCCACCTTCGCCGCGCTGGCCGGGCTCGTCGCCCTGGCCGGGGAGCCCGGCGCCGAGCCCATGCTGATCGGCGGCACGGTCGACCTGCGCGTGGGGACGGGGGCGGCGCTGGCGCTGCTGGCGGCGCTCCACCACCGCGATCGAACGGGCCGGGGCATGTTCATCGATCACTCCGCGCGCGAATCGATCTCGATGCTGATCGGCGACGCGCTGCTGGCCGCGCAGATGCGTCCGCCCGCGCGTCCAACGGATGAGCCCGAGCGGCTGGGCAACGGGCATCGCGCGCGCGCCCCGCACGGCCTCTATCGCTGCGCGGGCGAGGGCGCCGCCGTCGCGATCGTCTGCCGCGACGACGCGCAGTGGGAGGCGCTGCTGGCGGTCGCCGCGGCGTGCGGATCCGACTCGGCCCTCGCCGCCGACCCCCGCTTCGCGACGGGGCTGTCGCGCTGGAAGCACCGCGCGGCGCTGGACGCCGCGATCGAAGCATGGACGTCGACGCAGGCGGCGGAGCCGCTCGCGGCCCGGCTGCAGGCGGCGGGCGTCCCGGCGAGCGTGGGGCGCGACGGGCGCGCCCTGTACGACTGGCCGCACTTCCGGGCCCGCGGCGGCCCCGTCGCCGTCGATGCGGACGACTGCGACCGGCGGCTGGTCGTGCCGCCGCCGTGGCGCATGTCGCGCACGCCGGCGTCGATTCCGGGACCCGCCCCCGCGCTGGGCGCCGACAACCACGGCGCCCTGCGGGATCTGCTGGGCTACGACGCCGCGCGCATCGCCGCGCTGGAGGAGAGTGGCGCCCTGGAGTGACGCTGGGGGCGCTCTCTGGGACAATCTTTGCCAGAATGAGAGCCGCCGGCGTCACGCGAACCGCGCCGCGCCCGCGCAAGGAGGATCGCATGCGCACCGCCCGAATCCATTCCCCCCGTCGAATCCTGCTGGCGCTGGCGGTCACGGCGCTGCTCGTCGGCGCGCTCCTCGTCGCGCTGCCCGCGCCGATCGACGCCGCCGGGCTGGCGACGCCGCCGGCCGAGGAGATCGTCATCCCGATGGCCCCCGCGGACGAGGGCGGCGACGGACTCTCCGGCTCGGGCGCATCCGAATGGCTGCCCTTCGCGGTGTTGCTGGGGCCCTTCCTGGTCGTCGTCAGCGGCCTGCTCTGGCTGACCTTCCGCATCGACGCGAGCGAGAGCGACGAGGAGTAGGCGGCCCCTTGGCCGATGCATCCGTGCCCGACGCGCCCCTGGCCGAGCTCGCGGCGCAGGCCGTCGCGGCCCTGGCCGACGCCGGGCTGACCCTGAGCAGCGCCGAATCCGACACGGGCGGCGGCATCGGCGCGGCGCTGATCGACGTGCCCGGCGTGAGCCGCGTCTTCCCCGGCGGCGTCACCGCCTACGCCAACGGGCCCAAGCGGGCCATCCTGGGCGTCCCCGACGCGACCCTGCGGGCGCACGGCTCGGTCAGCGAGCAGACGGCCCTGGCGATGGCCGAGGGCGCCCGGCGCGTCTTCGCCAGCGACATCGCGATCGCCGAGTCGGGCATCACCGGCCCCGGCGGCGGCAGCCCCGAGCGTCCCGTGGGCACGGTCTGGATCGCCTGCGCCGGGCCGGGCGATCGCCGCGTGCTGGAGCGTCACGTCTGGCCCCACGACCGTGCGGGCAACGCGCAGGCGACGATCGCCCGCGCGCTGGAACTCGTCATTGAGGCGGCGCAGGCGACGGACGGCTGATCGCCCGCTCGCTGCTGTAGCGTGAGGCCGCATGCCCTACCTGCGCGTCCACGAGATCGACCTGTACTACGAGGTGCACGGCGACGGCCCGGCGCTGGTCTTCGCGCACGGCGCCGGCGGCAACCACCTGGTCTGGTGGCAGCAGGTGCCCGAGTTCGCCCGCGACTACCGCGTCATCACCTTCGACCACCGCGCCTTCGGCCTCAGCCGCGACGTGCCCCACGGGCCCGGCCGCCGCGCCTTCCCGCTCGACCTGCACGCCCTGCTCGACCACTTGGGCGTGCGCGAATTCGCCATCGTCGCGCACTCGATGGGCGGCCGCACGGCGACGCCGTTCCTCTGGCTGTTCCCCGATCGCATGCGCGCCCTGGTGCTCTCGGGCACGATCGGCGGCGCGCTCACGGACGAGGTGCGCGCGATCCAGGCCGGGCACGCCGAGCGCGTCGCCGGGCAGAGCCTGCGCTCGCGCGCGCTGCGGCCCGGCATCGACCACGCGGATCCACGACGGGCGCACCTGTTCCGCGCGATCAACCGGCTCAACCCGCCGCGGGGGCCGGCGTTCCTCGCCCCGTCCCCCGGTCTGGGACGCTGGACCGGCTCCACGACGCCGCTGCTGGAGCGAGCCGGCCTGCCCACGCTCTTCCTGGTCGGTGCGCACGATATGATCGTCCCGGCCGAGGCGATGCGCGCCGCGCATCGGGGGCTGCCGGGCAGCCGCTTCACGGAGATCGCGAACGCGGGGCACTCGGCCTATTTCGAGCAACCGGAGGCCTACAACCATGCGCTGCGGGACTTCCTCAACGATGTCTACCCGCCGGGACGGCCGGCGCCGGCGACGGTCGGCGCGCGCGGGCCGGCGGGCGGAGGGGAGTAGCAGCGCATGAGCACACCACCGCCTGTCGCACGCGACCTCCAGGCGGCCCTCGGCGAGGACGCCGTGCTGTGGGCGCCCGAGGATCTGCTGGTCTACGAATACGACGCCACCATCGACCGCGGGGCGCCGCAGGCGATCGCCTTCCCCTCCTCGGCCGAGGACGTGGTGGCGATCCTGCGCGTGGCGCGCGCGCACGGGCTGCCGGTCACGCCGCGCGGCGCCGGCACGGGCCTCAGCGGCGGCGCGCTGGCCGTGCGGGGCGGCGTCATCATCGCGATGAACCGCATGCGCCGCATCCTCGCGCTCGATGCCGAGGCGCGCACGGCGCTCGTCGAGCCGGGCGTCGTGAACCTGGAACTGGGCCAGGAGGCCGCGCGCCACGGGCTGGCCTACGCCCCCGACCCCAGCAGCCAGCGCGCCTGCACCATCGGCGGCAACATCGCCGAGAACGCCGGCGGCCCCCACACGCTCGCCCTCGGCACGACGACCAACCATGTCCTGGGCGTGGAGTTCGTCGATCCCACCGGCGACGTGCACTGGCTGGGCGGTCCCACCCGCGACGCGCCCGGCTACGACCTCGTCGGCTGCGTGGTCGGCAGCGAGGGCACGCTGGGCATCGTCACGAAGGCGCTCGTGCGCCTCGTGCCGGCGCCCGAGTCGGTCAAGACGTTCCTCGGCATCTACGACTCCGTGCGCCAGGCCTCGAACGCCGTCAGCGCGATCGTCGAGGCGGGGATCGTGCCCGCCGCGCTGGAGATGATCGATCGCGTCACGATCGCCGCCGTGGAGCCCGTGCTCAAGGCGGGCTTCCCCCTCGACGCCGACGCGATCCTGCTCGTCGAGGTCGACGGGCCGGCGTTGCAGGTCGCCGCGGAGGGGGAGATCGTCGAGGACGTCCTGCGCCAATACGACCCCCGCGAGATCCGCACCGCGACCGAGCCGAAGGACCGCGAGCTGCTCTGGGCCGGCCGCAAGGGCGCGATCAGCGCCCTGGGCCACATCAAGCCCAACTACTACCTGCTGGACGGGGTGGTGCCGCGCACGCAGCTGCCCAACGTGCTGGCCACCGTCTACCGCGTCGCCGCGGAGTACGACTTCCCCGTCGCCAACGTCTTCCACGCCGGCGACGGCAACCTGCACCCCTGCCTGCTGTTCGACGAGCGCGAGCCCGGCATCACCGATCGCGTCCTGGAGGCGGGCGGCGAGATCATGCGGGCCTGCGTCGACGCCGGCGGCGC
This sequence comes from Dehalococcoidia bacterium, assembly GCA_965209205.1. Taxonomy (GTDB): domain Bacteria; phylum Chloroflexota; class Dehalococcoidia; order Bin125; family Bin125; genus TK10-74A. The sequence continues at coordinate 329,852 of CBDBQC010000004.1, read as the reverse complement.
GATCAGCGGCGAGCACGGCATCGGGCTCGAAAAGCGCTCCTACCTGCCCTGGATCTTCAGCGACGACGACCTCGGCGCGATGCGCCAACTGCGATCGGCCTTCGGCGCCGACGACGACTTCAACCCCTGCAAGATCTTCCCCGGCGGCCACGGCTGCGGCGAGGGCCACGGCGGCCACCAGCAGAAGCAGATCGCGAAGTTCGGCGCGGACGCGGCCATCTGATGCCCGAACCGGCGGCCGTCGCGAGGTCCTACCGCGTGCGGGATCGGGAGCCGGGCCGCAGCGTGCGGCCGGGCAGCGTCGCCGAGGTGCAGGACGCCCTGCGCGCGGCGTCGGCGGCGGGCGAGGCGGTGATCGTCCAGGGCGGCCGCAGCGCCGTCGCGACGGGCGGCCCGCCGCAGCGCTACGACGTCGCGCTGGACACGACCGCCCTCGACGCCGTCCTCGCCCATGAGCCGCAGGACTTCACCGCCACGGTGCAGGCCGGGATGCGCTTCGCCGCCTTCCAGGCCGCGCTGGCCGGGCACGGTCAGTCGCTGCCGCTGGACCCGCCCGGCGGCGCCGACACGACCGTCGGCGGCGTGATCGCGCGCGGGCGCGGCGGCCTGCGCCGGGCCGCCTTCGGCGAGGTGCGCGACTGGCTGATCGGCTGCACCGCCGTCCTCTCCGACGGCCGCGCCGTGCACGGCGGTGGCCGCGTTGTCAAGAACGTCAGCGGCTACGACCTGCCCAAGCTGTTCGCCGGCTCCTGGGGGACGCTGGGCTGCATCGTCGAGGCCTCGTTCAAGCTGCGGCCGCTGCCCGCCCGCGACGCCACGCTGTACATCGCCGCCGACGACTTCGCGAGCGCCGTCTCCCTGGGCCGCACGCTGGCGGCGCGCGTGACCGGCGTGCAGTCGGTGACGGCCGTCGACCCGGCCTCCGCGGACGCGGCGGGGCTCGAGGCGGGGGCCGGCCTCTTGATCCGGGCGGGCGGCATGCCGGCGATGGTCGATGAACTGCTGGCGATGACGCGCGAGCTCGCGAACCGGGCGCCGGCGCGCGTGCTGCCGGACGGCGCGGACGTCTGGCACCGCCTGACCGAGACGACGGCCCCCGCCGGCGGCGTGCTGCTGCGCATCGGCTTTCCGCCGCCCGCGGTCGAAGCCCTGGCGATCGCCGCCCACGACGGCCTGCCGGCCGCGACCCGCCTGGCCTCGCTCGACGGCGGGCTGCTGTGGCTGCGCGCCCCGGAGGCCGGCGCCGACGCCGTGACAACGCTGCGCGCCGCCGTCGAGGCGCGGGGCGGCGCCCTGACCGTGGAGTCGGGCGAGGTTCCCGGCGTCGACCCGTGGGGCGCGGCCCCGGGCCTGCCGATCATGCGTCGCATCAAGGAGCAACTCGATCCGACGCGCACGCTCAGCCCGGGCCGATTCGTGGGGGGGCTGTAGCGATGAGCACGCAGTCGCCCACCGGCAGCCGGGGCGCGTTCCGCACCGCGGACGCACCGTCCGACGCGGAACTGAGCCTCTGCGTCCACTGCGGCTTCTGCCTGAGCTACTGCCCGACCTACCTGGAGCTGGGCCAGGAGCCCGATTCCCCACGCGGGCGGCTGCAGCTGATGAAGGCGCTGGCCGAGGAACGCGTGCAGCCGACGCCCCGCGTCCTGCAGCACTTCGACCGCTGCCTGCAGTGCCGCGCCTGCGAGACGGCCTGCCCGTCGCTGGTGCCCTACGGGCGGCTGATGGAGGCCACCCGCGCCGACCTCTTCCAGCAGGGCGCGATGCTCACGGGTCGGCGGCGTTGGCTCTGGCGGCTGGTCATGCGCGGCGTCTTCCCTCACCCTCGCCGATTGCGCGCCCTGGGGACCGCCCTGTGGCTCGTGCAGCGATCGGGGCTGCAGAAGCTCGCCCGGCGGACGGGGCTGCTGGCGCGGCTCGCACCGCCGCTGGCCCGCCTCGACGCGCTCGCGCCCGACCTGCGGCGCCCGTTCTTCCGCCCCGCCGACGTGCGCCGCTACGCGACGCCCGCGGCGCCGCGCGCCAGCGTCGCGATGCTGACCGGCTGCGTGATGCCCATGAGCCACCCCGAGACGCATCACGCCACGGCGCGGACGCTGTCGCGCAACGGCGTGCGGGTCACCGCCCCGCCCGGCCAGGTGTGCTGCGGGGCCCTCCACGCCCACGGCGGCGATGTCGAGACCGCGCGCGCGCTGGCCCGCCGCAACATCGACGCCTTCGCGGATGGCGACGGCTCGTCCGACAACGCCGCGCCCGATAACGCTGGGCCCGACGCGATCATCGTCAACGCGGCCGGCTGCGGGTCGCACATGAAGGAGTACGGCCACCTCCTGAGCGACGACCCGCGCTACGCCGATCGCGCCCACGACTTCGCGGCCCGCGTCCGCGACGTGTCGGAGTACCTGCTGGCGATCGGCTTCGACGCCCCGGCGGGCGCGCTCGAGCGCTCGGTCACGTATCAGGACTCCTGCCACCTCGTGCACGCGCAGCGGGTCAAGGACGCGCCCCGCGCGGTGCTGCGGTCGATTCCGGGGCTCGACCTGCGGGAGATGCGCACGCCCGATCGCTGCTGCGGCAGCGCCGGCCTGTACTCGATCCTGCAAGGCGACCTCTCGAGCGCGATCCTGCGCGACAAGATGGCCGACGTCGCGCAAACCGGGGCCGACCAGGTCTGCTCGGCCAACCCCGGCTGCCTGCTCCAACTCGATGCGGGTCTCCGCATTTATGTCGAGTCGGACGGCGCGCCGATGCGCAGCGCCCACGTCATCGACCTGCTCGACGAGAGCTACCGCATCGCCGAGGGCGACGACTACGCGCGGCCGGATCGCTGACCGGCAATATGACCTACCATCGGACCATGATCCGGGTCAACATCGCCGACGCCAAGGCGCACCTCTCCCGCTACCTCGGCCGCGTCGAGCAGGGCGAGACGATCGTGCTCTGCCGGCGCAACGTGCCCGTCGCCGAGATCCGCCCCCTACCCAAGCGCTCCGGCGGCCTCCGCCCCGTCGGCATCGACCGCGGCATGGAGATCCCGCCCAGCTTCTTCGAGCCCCTCCCCGACGACATGCTTGCACCCTTCCAGGACGAGTCCGGCTCTGCATGAACCTGCTGCTCGACACCTGTACCTTCCTCTGGCTGGCCGCCGACCACCCGCGTCTGACCGCCGCCGCGCGCGCCAGTTGCCGCAGTCCCGAGAACACCTGCTACCTCAGCGCCCTGTCGGTCTGGGAGATCGCCGTCAAGCACCGCCTCGGCCGGCTGCCCCTGCCTGAGCCGCCCGCGCGCTACATCGAGAGCCGGCGCCGCTGGCTGGAGATCGAGTCCCTCCCCTTCGACGAAGCCAGCGCCGTCCATGACGCGCTCCTGCCCCGCCTCCACGCCGACCCCTTCGACCGCGGCCTCGTCGCCCAGGCGATCCTCCATCACATGACCATCGTCACGCCCGACCAGGCCATCGCCCAGTACCCCGCCCCCGTCCTCTGGTAGCGCCACCCTCGCCGCCTCCCGGGCCGGGTCGCCGCCCGGCTGTATGCTGCGCGCCAGGAGGACCGGCATGGACATCGACAGCCGGGCCCTGCGCAACGCGCTGGGCCGCTTCCCCACCGGCGTCAGCGTCGTCACCTCCGGCGCGCCGGGCATGGAGTACGGCATGACCTGCCAGTCGTTCTCCTCGCTCTCGCTCGACCCGCCGCTGGTCCTGGTCTGCGTCGCCAACGGGGCCGGCATCCTGCCCATGCTCGAGGCGACGGGCGCATTCACGGTCAACATCCTCAGCGCCGCCCAGGAGTCGCTCTCGGGCTTCTTCGCGAGCAGCAGCCGGCCCCCGCCGCCGCATCAGTTCGACGACGTTCCGCATCGCCCCGGCGCGACCGGCACGGCCCGCATCGACGGCGCGACGACGGTCTTCGACTGCCGCCTGCACGCGCTGCTCGACGGCGGCGACCACCGCATCGTCGTGGGCGAGGTCGCGGCCTTCGAGCACACGGGCGACGACCCGCCCATCCTCTTCTTCGAGGGCGCGTACCGGACCCTCGCCGACATCCCCCCAGGCGACGCCTAGTGCCCGACCCGCCGCCGGACGCCGCGCACGGTGACTCGGCGCACTGTGACTCGGCGCACGGGGGCTCCGTCCACCTGCTGTGGCTCGACCCACCCGTCGCGGCCGGCGACTACGCCCCCGCCACCTGGACGCCGCTGACCCGGCTGCTGGCCGCGCACCGCCGCGTCTTGACGATGGCGCGACGGCTGCCCGCCGAGGCCTGGGAGGCGCCCAGCGCGATCGACGGCTGGCGGCGGCGCGACGTGCTGGCGCACCTGGCGTCGCAGGGGGCGCAGCACCACCGGCCGCTCGTCGCCGTGCTGGCGGGCGCGCCGCTGACCGACTGGCGCCCGGACCCCGACGACGCCTCGATGGACACCGACGCCTGGAACCGGCGCGCCGTCGCGGCGCGGCGCGACTGGCCCATCGCCCGGCTGGCCGGGGAGCTGGAGTCGAACCAGGCCGAGTCGTTGCGGCTGTGGGCCGTGATCGAGGCCGGGCGCCTGCTGCAGCCCTACGGCCTCGCCCCCAACCTGCTGGCGGGCGTCGAGGCGCACGCGGCGCACCTCGACGGGCACGCCGACCAGATCGTCAACGGCCCGCAGATGCTGCGCTGAGCGCGGCTACAGCCGGGGCGCCCCGATGGCGGCGCGATGCAGCCGCTCGGCCGCCGCGACGGCGACCCGGTCGGCGACGGCCACCGCCGCGCTATCGACCATGGCCGCGGCGGCCCGGTTGAAGATCATCTGCGCCAGGCTGCGCTTGGGTCGCAGGACCACCGGCCGGGGCTCGATCTCGGCGCGCGACGCGACCCAGTCCACCGCGTCGTCGAGGCTGCCGATCTCGTCGATCAGCCCCACGTCGCGCGCCTTCGCGCCCAGGAAGACCTCGCCGGTGGCGATGGCGCTGATCTGATCGGCGCTCAGCTTCGGGCGGCCCTCCTGCACGATCTCCACGAAGCGCACGTAGATCTCGTTCAGGAACTGCTGCTCGCGGGCCTGCTCCTCCGCGGTCGCGGCGCGGAAGATCGAGCCCATGTCCTTGTAGTCGCCCGTCTTCGCGACGCGCATCTCGACGCCCAGCTTGGCCAGCAGGTCCTCGACCATCGGCCGCAGCGAGATCACGCCGATCGACCCGACCACGGAGCTGGGCAGCGCGAAGATGCGCTCCCCCGCGCAGGCGACCATGTAGCTGCCCGAGGCGCCCACACCGCGCACCGACGCGACCAGCGGCTTGCGCTTGGCCAGCGCCCGCGCCGCCAGGTAGATGTCCTCGGACGCGTAGGGGCTGCCGCCGGGCGAATCGATGTCGAGCACGACGGCCTTGTAGCGCGGGTTCTCGCGCACGTCGCGCAGCAGCTGGGTGAACTCGCGGGCGTGCAACTTGACGCCGATCACGCCGCTCAGCTCGATCACGGCCACGCGCGGCGGCAGGTACGTGTTCAGGTCCATCACGGCCCTCCTTGGCTGTCCGATCTGAACCTTCATCTTCGCGGCCCTCCCGAGGGGAGGCAATCAACCGCGCGCGGCCCGCCGGCCGGATTGATCCTGATCGCGGTGCGCGGCATCCTGGAGGCCGACGACCGAAGGGGGGTGCTCGTGGCTGAAGTCGATGTCTGTCCGCTGACGGAACTGCCGCCCGGCTCGGTGACGGCGGCCGAGGTCGGCGGCGCGCGCGTCTGCGTCGCGAACGTGCACGGCGAGGTCTTTGCCGTGCAGGATTCCTGCCCGCACCTGTTCGCCAACCTCTCTGCCGGCGAGCTGAACGGCGCGAGCATCGTCTGCCCCTGGCACGGCTCCGAATTCGACATGCGCAGCGGCGCGACGAAGCGCTGGCTGCCGACGGGCATCTGGCACATCCTCCACCGCGCGATGCCGCCGCTGCCGTCGTCGCTCGAAGCCAAGCTCAAGCCGTCGCGCATCCGCAGCTTCCCCGCCCGCGTCGTCGACGGCGTGGTGCGGGTCTCGGACGAGTAGGCGGCCTCCCGGCGGGCATGGACGTCGCGTGAACGAGACGCCCGAGGATCTGGCCCGGCTGCAGCGGCTCCTCGATGCCTCCCACGAGGCGGCCGGCGCCCATCTCCGCGACATCATCACCGATGAGCGCCGCCTCACGGCCGGGCAGCTCGCCGCGCGGCTGACCGGCATGCGGCTGCTGGTGCTCGCGACATCCACGCGCGACGGCCGCCCGCTCACGGCCACGGTGGACGGCTTCTTCCATCGCGGGGAGTTCTGGTTCAGCACCGGCGCCGGCGCGCTGCGCATGCGCCATATCCGCGAGCGCCCCTGGGTCAGCGCCACCCATCACGACGGAGAGCCGTTCGCGGTCAGCGTCCACGGCCGCGCGGAGGTCGTGCGGTTGCTCGACCCGGAGCACGCCCGGTTCTGGGACCAGTGCCGCGACCACTACGGGCCGGCCTGGGACGACTGGATCGACGAGACGTTCGTCTACGCTCGCATCCGCGCCGAGCGGATGTTCACGTTTCACCTCGACCCCGAGGGCCCTTCTCCCTGAGCGAGAGGGAATCGGATCCCCTCTCGCTGGGGGAGAGGGTTAGGGTGAGGGGGCTCCGGCAGGCTGGGACGATTAGAGGTACGACGATGGTGAAATACCCGGCTTTGGTCGATGGCGAAGCGGGCGCCTACGGGGTCTCGTTCCCCGACTTGCCCGGCTGCGTCGCAATGGGCCGCAGCGTCGACGAGGCGCTGCGGAACGCCGAGGAGTCGCTGCGGGACTGGGCCGGCGACTACGAAGAGCGCGGCGGCGCGATGCCGCCGCCTACCCCCGTGGAGGGGGTCGCCACCCCCGCGGGAACCCGGCTGGTGTCGGTGCCGCTGATCCGGTTGTCCGGGCGGCGCGTCGCCGCCGGGTGACGCCCCGACGCTAGCGCAGGTTGCGCAACTGCGGATCGAGGGCGTCGCGCACCCAGTCGCCCATCATCATGGCGGTCAGCGCGATCATCACGATGGCGATGCCCGGGATCCAGATCAGCCACGAGGCGATCGGCATGAAGTTGCGCCCCTCCGAGATCATGATGCCCCAGGAGGGGGTCCCGGCCTCGACCCCGACGTTGAGGAAGCTCAGCCCCGCCTCGAACAGGATCACGGTGGCGACCTCCATCGTCATCAGGATGACGACGACGTTGATCAGGTTGGGCAGCACGTGGCGGGCGAGCACGCGCCGGTCCCGCGCCCCGATCGCGCGCGCGGCGAGGACGAACTCCCGCTCGCGCAGGGAGAGGACGTCGGCCCGCACCAGGCGCGCGTAGCCGGCCCAGGTCCAGAGCGTGATGATGAGGATCACGTTGCGCAGGCTGGGGCCCCAGACGGCGGCGACGAGGACGGCGAAGAGCAGCGCCGGGAAGGCCAGCTGCATGTCCACGAGCCGCATCAGCACCCGGTCGGTCCAGCCCAGCCGCCAGCCGGCCAGCAGGCCGAACAGCGTGCCGACGGCGGCCGCCGCGGGGACCGCGATCACGACGACGGTCAGGGAGATGCGGGCGCCGAACATCGTGCGGGAGAGGATGTCGCGGCCCAGCTGGTCGGTGCCCAGGACGTGATCCCACGTGCCGCCGTCGAAGGCGGGCGGGATCAGGCGGTCCGGCAGCACGATCTCCTCCGGGTCGTAGGCGGAGAGCAGGTCGGCGAAGATCGCCGCGACGAGGAACAGCGTCACGATGAGCAGGGAGGGGAAGAGCACCGCCAGCCGCTTCCAGTTGCGTGGGCGCCGCCGGATGGTGGGCTCCAGGACCGGGACCGGGACTTCCTGTGCGGTCATCAGCCGGCTCCCGCCCGGATGCGCGGGTCAACCAGCCGGTAGGACAGGTCGACGAAGATGTTGGCCAGCACGATCGAGGCCGCGATCAGCATGATCGCGGCTTGCGTGACCGGGAAGTCACCCCCGTCGATCGAGTCGATCGTCAGCCGGCCGATGCCGGGCCAGGCGAAGACCGTCTCGACGATCAACGTGCCGGCGATCAAGCGGCCCGCCTGCAGGCCGAGGAGCGTCACCACCGGCAGCAGCGCGTGGCGCAGGGCGTGGCGCGAGACGACCCGGCGCTCGGGCAGGCCCTTGGCCCGCGCGGTGCGCACGAAGTCGGAGCCCATCGCGTCGATCATGCCCGAGCGCGTCAGCCGCATGAGCGCGGCGGCGGTGAACGTCCCCATCGTGACCATGGGCATGATCATGTGCTTCAGGCCGCCGCTGCCGCCGGTGGGCAGCAAACCCAGCTCGACGGCGAACAGGAAGATCAGCATCAAGCCCAGCCAGAAGTCGGGCACGGCCTGGCCGACCACGGCCAGGAAGCGGGCCAGCCAGTCGGTGGGACGGCCCCGGCGCAACGACGCGATCACCCCCGTCGACAGGCCGAGCACCAGGGAGAACAGCAGCGCGGCGGCGCCCAGCTGCAGCGTCTTCCCGAGCCGCGAGGTCACTTCGCCGAGGGCGTCCCGGCCGCTGAGCAGGGACTGCCCCATGTCGAGCTGGACCGTGTCCCAGAGGAAGTTTCCATATTGCACGTAGAGCGGGTCGTTGAGCCCGAAGCGATCCCGCAGCGCGTCGATCTCCGCCTGCGTCGACTGAACGTCCGCCAAGTACGCGATCGGGTCGCGCGTCATCCGGCCGACGACGAAGACGGCCGTGACGACGAGGAACACGACCAGCAGCCCCTGGAGGAGCCGGGACGCCAGCACCTGCCAGACGCTGTTGCCCGTCATCGCCGGGCGTCCGGCGCGCCCACCTCAGACCTGCCGGAGGGCCAGCCGGGGGCGCCTGCGTCGTTCATGGCAATCCATTTCGGGCCTGACCCCCTCTCTCTGAGGGAGAGGGGATCGGAGCCCCAGCGGGCGCGCCCCCTCACCCTCACCCTCTCCCCAGGGGAGAGGGGACCGGAGCGCTCGCGCCCACGTTCCCCCTCTCCATTGCTTCGCAATGGAGAGGGGGACAGGGGGTGAGGTTCCCGCCGGTCAGCGCCTAGGTGAGCGTCGGGCGGATCCCCCAGTAGTTGAACTCGTCCTGCCGGGCGCCGTAGTTGATCCACTCGATGCTCTTCCGCGTGACGCCCACGTTCACCTGCTCGATGCCGAAGAGGAACATCGCTTCCGAGTAGATCGCCACCTGGAGATCGTTGATCGCCTGCGCGCGCTCTTCCGGATCGAACGCCGTGCGCGTCGCCTCGACGAGCGACTGGATGTTGGAGTCCGGGTCCGCCTTCGAATGCGAGATCGAGCCGTCGTTGGAGATCCACGCGTTGATATTGCTGACCGGGTCCGGGTAGGTGTTGAAGAAGTAGTGGTGGAATCCGGCCGCCTCGTGGATGCCGTCCTCGCCGATCGCCCCCAGGCGCGGCCGGAAGACGGCATGCTCGTCGGCCTGGAAGTCGGTCGTGACGCCGACCTTCGCCAGGTCCTGCGCGATGGCCTGTCCGCCCTCCACGATGCCGACGAAGCGGGACGCGTAGCCCCAGAAGGGCACGTGGAAGCCGTTCGGGTAGCCGGCCTCGGCCAGCAGGGCGCGCGCCTTGTCCGGGTCGTACTCCATGACCAGATCCGCCCGCTGTTGCTCCGTCAGGGCGCCGATGTTGGTGGCCGCGATGCCCATGTTGCGTCGCTCAAAGCCGCCGCGGGACTCGATGATCGCCTCCCAGTTGACGGCGTGGTTGACCGCCCGGCGCACGCGGATGTCCTTGAACGGGAACGTGCCATCTGCCGCCGGCCGCTCCGTGTTCATGACGATGTTCCAGTTGTCGGTGCCCGCGGCGAACAGCACGTCGAAGTCATCGCTGTCCTCGAAGGTCCTCGACAGGTCCCAGCCGAGGGACAGCGTCATGTCGGCCTCGTCGGCCTCCAGCATGGCCACGCGGCTCACCGGCTCCGGCCGCACGTACTGCTCCAGCCTCGCCATCCAGGGCTTGTGGACGCGGTGTGTCGATCCGGCCTCCACGTGGTAGTCCTCGAAGCGCGTATGGAACGAGCGATCGTCCGGGGTGTGCTCTTCGAGCTGGAAGGGGCCGGTGCCGATCCCGAGGGTGGCCCACACCTCGTCGCCGACCTCCTCGATGATGTGCTTCGGCGTCATCCGCACTTCCGTCCCCATCACGGCGAACGCCGAGGCGTCCCGGTTCACCGGGATGCGCACGGTGCGGGGGCCCTCGACGGTGACTTCATCCCGGATGGCGGAGACCATCCAGGTGTAGAGGGAGGTGGTGGTGCCGTCGTCGTTGTAGGGGGCAATGCCGGCCGTGCGATCGAGCGAGAACTTGACGTCCTCCGCGGTCAAGGGCGAGCCGTCATGGAACTGAATGCCCGGTTTGACGCTGCAGATCCCCGCGGTGAAGTCGTCGACCCACTCGAAGGACGCCGAGGACTGCACGAATTGCTTCGAGTACTGGTCGAACTGCCCCAGGGTGTCATAGAGCGGCAGCAGGGCGGGGAAGGAAGCGGCTCCAATGGGGTCGAGGCCGCCCGTCGCGGTGTCGATGGCGATGCGCACCGTGGCGTTGAAGTCGGTCTCGCCCTCGACCGGCTGGGACTCCTCCATCGCCATGGCCGCGCTCTCGGCGGCCTGCTGAGCCGCGGCGGCGGCCTCTTCGGCGGCCGTGACGGCGGCCGCGGCGGTCTCGGCCGCGGCTTCGGCGGTCTCCTGGGCGGTGGCGGCGGCCGCCCCGGCGGCGGCGGACGCCTCGCCGGCGGCTTCGGCCGCGGCAGCGGCGGCCGCGGCGGCCTCGTCGATCGCGGCCTGGGCGGCTGCGGCGGTGGCTGTCCCGGCCTCGACCGCGGCGGCCGCATCGCGGGCGGCCTGGGCGGCGGCCTCGGCCGCCTCGGCGGCGGCAGCGGCGACGGCCGCGGCAGCCTGATCGCCGGCCGCGGATGCAGCGGCGGCCGCGTCGGCGGCAGCAGCGGCGGCGGCTTCGGCGGCGGCGGCCGCGTTGGCGGCGTCCTCCGATTCGGCCGCCTCGGCGGCCAGGGCGGCGGCCGCATCGGCGGCGTCTGCCGCCTGTGAGGCCGCGGCGGAGGCCTCGGACGCGGCAGCGGCCGCCTCAGCGGCGGCGTCCGCGGCGGCCTCGGTCTCGGCGGCGCGCGCCTCGCCCGCGGCGATGGCCGCCGCGGCGGCCTCCTCCGCGGCCGAGGCGGCCCGTTCGGCCGCCGCGGTCCCGGCGGCGGCGGCATCGTCGTCGTCGCCGCAGCCGACGAGCGCGAGGCCCGCAACTCCAACGCCGGCTTTGGCGCTGGCTCCCAACATGGTGCGGCGCGAGATCGTTCGCTGTCGCAGGGTGGTCCAATACTTCGGCGTGCTCATGATCGGTTCCTTTCCGGGAACTACCGTTGGCCCCCCCGGGGGACCGTCGGGCTGGTGAGCACGCGCAGTATGGCACATCCAATCGAGACACCCCCCCCCCCCCCCCTATGTCAAGTAAGAAGGAAATTGTGGGGTTATCCACGGTATTTCCAAAGTTATCCACATGATTCTTCGGATTCGGGCGTCGTGGGACGCCCCCGGTGTCACTCAGGGGGTCCGGCCGCCGCCGAGCCACCTCGCCGTGTATCCGCTATACTGCAATGAAGGAACGCGGATCGCGGTCGCTCCGGGCGGGAGCGCCAGTGCGTCGTCCGTGCCCGCCGCTGTCGCGACGCCCGGGCACGGCCCGCCCAACCCCCTGACTTCGTGCATATGCGTGCAAGATCGTGCACGCGCCGCGCGCGGGGCGGCGTCGGGAACCTCACCCCCTAGCCCCCTCTCCATCTGAAGCGATGGAGAGGGGGGATCGGAGGCGCGATTGAGTGGGGAGTGGGATGATGCGCGGGCGACAGCTGCGATGGCAAGGTGAAGGATGCCGAAGGTCCGTGACGCGATCCGTGTGGTCGAGCGGGACGGCTGGTACCATGTGCGGACGCGGGGCAGCCATCGGCAGTTCCACCACCCGGTGAAACCCGGGACCGTGACGATCGCAGGCTCTCCCGGGCAAGAACTCAAGCAGTGGGTCTGGCGGAGTATCATGAGGCAGGCGGGCCTGCGGAGGGAAGACCGATGAAGCTGACCTACGCCGTCGTCATCGAGCAGACCCCCAACAACTACTGCGCCTACGTGCCGGACGTGCCGGGCTGCGTGGGCGCCGCCGACACGCCGGAAGAGATGCAGGCGATGATCCGGGAGGCGCTCGCCTTCCATATCGAGGATTTGCTGGAGCAGGGCGAGCCCCTCCCCGAACCGAAGATGTCCATTGAGGACGCGATCGCCTGCCACAACGAGCCCATCCCCGAGGACGCCCTCGAATCGTACGCCGAATATGGCGAGGACACCCCCACCCTGTCGACGCGGTTCGAGTTCGTGACGGTGGACGTTCCGGCCCCGCACGCGGCGCGGGCGAGCTGAACCCGCCGATCGATCCGGCCCCGGAACCGCACTCCGTGGCCCCTCGCCCAGAGGGACCCTCACCCTAACCCTCTCCCTGGGGAGACCTTTGCGTTACTCGGGGTGGGCGCGAAAAAGGGCGGCGTCCGGGCGGATCGGGGCGCGGGGAAGGCGGGAGTGGGCGGTTACGGGCGGCGCTTACGGAGCGCCGGCGGGCGGCGGGCGCACGGCGCCTACGCCGCGGCGAGGAGGCGTTCGGCGCGGCGCAGGTTGTAGGCCGAGAGCTTGAGCCAGAGCTCGGTCGCGTTGCGATCGAGGCCGGTGTAGCGCACCCGCCGGTAGCCGTAGCTGCGCTTCAGCGTCCCGAAGACCTGCTCGACCGGCGCCCGCACCCGCGAGATCAGCGCGTTGCGCCGCCGCTGCCAGTGCGGCAGCGCCCGCTGGTGTTTGTGCGCGCGGTGCATGATCCGGTCCTTGACCCCCTGCGCCCGCAGTCGCGCGCGCCGGTCCTTCGACTCGTACGCCTTGTCGGCGTAGACCGCCGCCTCGTCGCCGCTCACCAAGCGGTCGGCGACCTCGGTGTCGTTCACGTTCGCCGGCGTCAGCAGCGCCCGGCGGATCAGGCCGGAGCCCCCGTCCATCGCGAGGTGCGCCTTGTAGCCGAAGGCGGCGCGGCCGCCCTTGCGGGTCCACGCGGCGTCGGGGTCGGTCGCACTGCGCGCGCCGGGGCCGCGCCCGTACGGCGGGCGCCGCACCGCCGCCTCGACGAGGGTGGCGTCCAGGAGCGTGCCCTCCTTGACGAGCAGCCCCCGCGCGTCGAGCTGGCGGGCGATTTCGTCGAACACGCGCTCGGCGAGGCCGCGCCCGGTGAGCTGGTGGCGGAAGCGGCTGATCGTCGAGTGGTCCGGGGTGCCGTCGTCCCAGCCGAGCCGGGCGAAGCGGCGGAACGAGATGCGGTCGCGCAGCGCCTCTTCGATGGCCGGGTCCGAGGCGTCGAACCACTGCTGCAGGAGCATGATCCGGAGCATCGACAGCGGCGGGTAGGCGGGCCGGCCCTCCGGCGCCGCATGCACCTCCCCGACGATCGTGGCGATGCGCTCCCAGTCGAGCGCGGCGTCGAGCCGTTCGAGCACCGCGTTGCGGCCCATCCCCTCGGCCATCATCGCGTCCGCGAACGTGAGCTCCCCGGTCTGGCGGTACATGCGGCCCTCCCGCTGCCGTCCCCCCGCCACTTACTCTGCCGCTTCCGGGGAGTTACGCAAAGGTCTCCTGGGGGAGAGGGGATCGGAGGCCCCTCTTCGGCGCTTTCGCTGCGGAGGGGGACAGGGGGTGAGGTCGGCGCGGCGATCGGTGTGAGCGGCCGGGCTAGTTGCGCGGCAGGCCCAGGCCCCGGGTGGCGATGATGTTGCGCTGGATCTCCGACGTGCCGGCGGCGACGCTGTACGAGGTGATGCCCATGTAGGCCTCGGGCATCGCGCCCCAGAACGGCGGATCGCCGGCCGAGCCGGGGCGCAGCTGCCCGGTCAGGCCGATCAGGTTGACGCCCATGCGCGTGATCGCGGCCTGCACTTCGGAGCCGAACACCTTCGACATCGACGCCTCGTAGTTCGGCACCTGGCCCTGCGATTGCAGCCACGTCACCCGGTAGGCGAGCAGCCGCGAGGCCTCCGAGGCGATCCAGAGGTCGGCCAGCTGGCTGCGGACGCGGGGAGTGCGCAGGGCGTCGTGGGCGCGGATGTAGGCCGCCATCTCCTCGAGCACGCGGCCGCCCCAGGCGATGCGGGAGATGCCGCTGCGCTCGTAGTCCAGCGTCGTCGTCGCGACGTACCAGCCGCGGTTCTCCTCGCCCACGACGTTCGAGCGCGGCACGCGCACGTCCTCCAGGAAGATCTCGTTGAAGGCGTGCGAGCCCAGCATGTTGACCAGCGGGCGCACGGTCACGCCGGGGCTCTTCATGTCCATCAGCAGGTAGGTGATGCCGCGGTGCTTGGGCGCGTCGGGGTCGGTGCGCACGAGCAGCATGCACCAGTCGGCGTGGTGGGCGCCGCTGGTCCAGATCTTCTGCCCGTTGACCACGTAGTCGTCGCCGTCGAGCACGGCCCGCGTCTGCAGCGACGCGAGGTCGGAGCCCGAGCCGGGCTCGGAGAAGCCCTGGCACCAGACCTCCTCCCCGTTCGCGATCGCGGAGAGGTGCTTCTCCTTCTGCGCGTCGGTGCCGTGATGCATGATCGAGGGGCCGGCCATCTGCACGCCCATGCCGCCGCCGGGCGCCTTGAAGTAGCCCGACTCCTCGTTGAAGATCAGTTGCTGCATGGGGCTCGCGCCCAGGCCGCCGAACTCCGTCGGCCAGTGCAGCGTCAGCCAGCCGCGATCGGCCAGCCGCTGCACGAAGCGCCGCCCGAACGCCGCCTCCGCCTCGCTGACCTCGTCGCGGTCGTTCTGCATCCGCCAGTGGTCGGGCGGCAGCTCCGCCTCGAAGAAGGCCCGCACGTCCGCGCGGAAGGCCTCGTCCTCATCGCTGAAGCGGTACTCGACGGTCATCGCTCACCCCCCTGCCTGCGCCTCGCGGCCGGCGGCGCCGCGTCGGTGCGGCCGCGCGCTCCCTAGCGACCCTGGCCCTAGCGACCCTGGAAGTTGGGGTCGCGCTTCTCCATGAAGGCGCGCGGGCCTTCCTTGGCGTCGTCGGTGCTGCGCGCGATGACCATGGCGTGCTCGGCCATCTCCAGCGCCTCGTGCGCCCCGGTCACCTGCGACCGGTAGGCCAGCCGCTTGATCAGCTGCACCGACACGGCCGGCATCTTCGCGATCTGGCCCGCGTAGTCCATCGTCTCCGCGATCAGGTCTTCGTGAGGCACGACCTTCGACACGTAGCCCATCGCCAGCGCCTCGTCGGCCAGGAACAGGCGTCCGGTCCACATCAGCTCCAGCGCCTTGGCCATGCCCACGATGCGCGGCAGCCAGTAGGCCCCGCCGTCGCCGGGGACGAGGCCCATGCGCACGTAGGCCATGCCGAACTTCGCCCGATCGGAGGCGATGCGGATGTCGGCCATCGAGGCCATGTCCATCCCCGCGCCGACGGCCGCCCCGTTGACCGCCGCGATGTACGGCTTCTCGATGTTCTGCAGGATGCGCGGCACCGGCTGCACCGAGTTACGCAGGCTGTTGCGCCCGCTGGCCGGCGCGTTGGGGTCGCCCAGCACGCCCTCGCCGCGCCCCTCGCGGGCGACGTTCGCGCCCGAGCAGAAGCCCCGCCCGGCGCCCGTCACGACGATGACGCGCACGTCGTCGTCGAGGTGCGCCTCCTGCAGCCGCTCGACCCACTGGCCCAGCAGATCGTCGTCGAAGGCGTTGAGCTTCTCGGGCCGGTTGAGTGTCAGCGTGGCGATGTGATCCTGCACGTCGTAGAGGACGGCGTCGTCGCTCATGTCGTCTCGCCCTTCCCATCGAGCTTGGCGTGGAGCCGCGTGGCCGGCCCACCGCCGGGAGAATACCGGCTGCCCCGCGCTGTCGATAGCACGGTCGATCGCGCGGTCGATCGCGCGGCGGCCCCCCCCCCCGCCCCCCCCCCGCCGCTCACCTGCCCGTGAGGCGGACGCGGTCGCCGACCGCCACGTCGTTGCGCGCGAACCAGCCCTGGTTGACCTCCAGCGCCCAGCGATAGGCGTCCGCCGGCCGCACGATGGTCTCGTCGAGCGGTTGCAGGTCGCGGATCTCCTGGATGCGCCCGTCGGCCCCGATGAAGGCGATGGAGAGCGGCAGGCGCGTGCCGCGCATCCAGAAGCCGCGCGACCCGTCGGCGGGGAAGAGGAAGAGCATGCCCGCGCCGTCGGGCAGCTGCTCGCGGAACATCAGCCCGCGCCGGCGGCGTTCCGGCGTGTCGGCCAGCTCGACCTCGATGACCAGACTGCCGGCGGCGCGGTCGATCGCCAGCAGGGCCGTCTCGAACAGGACCGCGGTGCGCCACTCCCAGACGACGGGGCGCTGGGCGAGAATCCAGTAGGCGGCGCCCGACTCCAGGCTGCGCAGCGAGGCCGGCGCCTCACGGCCGATGTGGACGCCGACCCAGGCCTGCTCGTCGGCGCGCCAGTGCCAGACCGACGCCACGCTGTCCCGCGCGCCGGTGAGGGCGTCGTCGACGGGCAGCGTCTCGCCGCCGTAGGCGACGTTGTTCCAGCCCGCCACCAGCGTCACCGACGTCGCCGATTGCGCGCCCAGACCGCCGGGCCGCACGGCCAGCAGCACGATGCCGATCGCGATCGCCAGCAGCAGCAGGCGCCGGATGATGGCGCGCCGCGTCATGGGCGCGGCGGTCGCGTGGCGGCGCGGCGCGGCGTCAGGCCAGCAGTGCTCATGCTTCCATTGGTCATAGTCGTAGTGTACGGAGGCTATCCGTCGCGAGCGCTGGGAGTCAGGCGGGCTTGCTCGCGCTGATCTGCGCCGAGTGCACGCCGTCCCGCCAAGCGGGCCCAAGCTCGACCCGGACGTCCTCGAACCCGGCCGCGTTCAGCGCGGCCGCGAAGGCGTCGCGCTGCAGCGCCCCGGCGATGCAGCCCGTCCACTCCGCGAGGGATCGCTGCTCGTCGGGGCTCAGCGGGCGCACCAGCACGAGGTCGCTCACGCGGAAGCGCCCGCCCGGCGTGAGCGCCCGCCAGGCCTCGCGCAGGACGGCCCCCTTGTCGGTCGAGAGGTTGATCACGCAGTTGGAGATGATCACATCGACGCTGCCGTCCTCGACGGGAAGCGCCTCGATCTGCCCCTTGCGGAACTCGACGTTGGCCGCCCCGACCCGCTCCCGGTTGCGCCCGGCGAGGGCGAGCATCTCGTCCGTCATGTCGACGCCGATGACGCGCCCCTCGGGGCCGACCTGCCTGGCGGCCAGGAAGCAATCGATGCCGCCGCCGGAGCCGAGATCGAGCACCGTCTCCCCGGACCGCAGCCCGGCGATGGCGGTGGGGTTGCCGCAGCCGAGGGCGGCGTCGGTGATGCTGGCGGGCAGGCCGGCGGTGTCGGCCTGTTGATAGAAGGCGGCCACGGCGCCGATCTGGTCCGGCGCGCAAGCGGCATCGCCGTCGCCCGGCCCGCACTCGCTGGGACCGCAGCAGGCGGCGCCGTCACGACCAGCGTCGGCGGTGGCCGGCGTGAGGTCCACGAGCGGGATGCCGTGGGCGGCATCGGGCAGCCGACGGCCGGAGGAGTCGGCGGGCGACTCCTCCACACGGACGGCGGCGCGCGCGTAGCGCTCCCGCACGGCCGCGCGAACAACGGCCGGATCGCGGGGCGGGCCGTCGGACGGGGTCGGGCTCATGGGAATGCTCCTCACGCTGGATCGCTCGCTGCACCGAGACTGGGATCCAGCCTACCCCGCCGCCCGCCGCCCGACCTGCCAAACGCTGGCACGCCGCAGCGCCGGCGCACGTCTACCCTGGAGCGGGATGCGCCATCGCATCCGAGTGGGCCGCGGCGGCGGCGGAGGGAGTGTCCCGTGTCGCACGGCGTCCGAGTCGAACGCAACCGCCTGCGCTTCGCGGCGGGCCATTTCGCCACCTTCGCCGACGAGCTGGAACCGATCCACGGCCACAACTACGACGTCACCGTGGAGGTCGAGGGCCCGCTCACGGCGGAGTCGTGGGTGATCGACTTCTCGCAGCTCAAGCGCCTCACCCGCGAGGTCTGCGCGACGCTCGACCACAAGTTCCTCCTGCAGATGGCGTCGCGCGTGCTGACCATCCGCGACGACGACACGCACTACGAGGTGCAGTACAACGCGCAGCCGCCCTACCGCCTGCCCAAGGGCGACGTGGCCGCCCTGCCGATCGACAACTCGACGGCCGAGCGGCTGGCGGAGTACATCGCGGGGCGGCTGGCCGAGGCGCTGCCGCGCCCACCGTCCGGCGGCGGCGGGCCGGCCGGGCTCACCCGCCTCAAGGTGATGGTCGAGGAGATGCCGGGGCAGTCGGCCTGGTTCGAGCAACCGCTGGGCTAGCCCCTGCTCGATCGGCGACCGAACCCGACGATAGGCGACCCATGCAGGACCACCCCCCCGATCGTCCCGTGCGCGTCCTGGTGATCTACGACTCTCGCGGCGCGACGCGGGAGCTGGCGCAGGCCGTGCTGGCGGGCGTCGCCGACGTGCCCGGCGCCGAGCCCTGGGAGCGCCCCCTCGACGAGGCGCAGCAGGCCGATCTGCTCGCCTGCGACGCCCTGATCCTGGGATCGCCCAACTGGAGCGGCATCACCGGCAAGCTCAAGGACTGGCTCGACTACACCGGCGACCTGTGGGAGACGGGGGAGCTGGCGGGCAAGGTGGGCGGCTGCTTCACCGCCGGCTGGTCGCGCTCGGGCGGCACCGAGGCGACCCTGCTGCAGTTGCTGCACCTGCTGCTGGCGCACGGGATGGTGTTCGTGGGGCTGCCCTGGAGCGACGCGATGCGCGAGTCGGGGTCGTACTACGGCGCGACCGCCCACGGCGAGGTCCGCGACCTGGACCGCGCGCAGGCGCGCGCGCTGGGACGCCGGGTCGCGGAGGTCGCGCTGCGCCTGCGCGGCGGGCCACCGGCCGCGGGCTAGCATGCTCTCCTGGCCGGCCCGGCTGATCGACCAGCTGTTGCTGCGGCTCACGGTGCGCCGGGCGGAACTGCGGCGCCGCACGCTGTGGCCCGACGCCGAGGACTTGCGTCGCTTGCGGGCGGGCGAGCCGCCCGACGTGTCGCTCGATGATCCGGGGCCGCCGGGGACGGTGCGCTTCCTCGACGAGGACGGCGGCGTCCCGGGGGGACGCTTCGAGTTCCCGTCGTCGCCGCCCTACGGGCTGCCGCACGACCGCATGGTGCATGGGGAGTTGTTCCCGGCGGCGGAGCCCCGCGGGGCCGCCGTCGTGTTGTTCCCGGGCGCGTTCACCGGCCTCAACCCGGGACTGGAGGAGCGCTTCCATGCGCGCGTCGCCCGCGCCTTCGCCGGGGCGGGCGTCAGCGCCGCCTTGCTGACGCCGCCGCTGCACAAGGATCGCGCGGCGCTGCGACCCGGCGGCGAGCGCGAGCTCAGCGGCCACGATCTCCTGCACGGCGACATCTTCACCCACATCCGCGCCGTGGCCCAGGCGGCCCGCGACGTCCGCGCGACGATGAGTTGGCTGGAGGCGGAGCACGGCCGCGTGGGGCTCTGGGGGATCAGCCTGGGCGCGCTGGTGCACGGTCTGGTCTTGCTGCACGACGCCCGGCCGGCCTTCGTCGTGCTCGTGCAGCCCCCCGTGGGACGCAGCGGCGCGTTCGCGTCGCCGCTGCTGGAGGTCTGGACCCAGCAGCTGCAGGACAGCGGCGTCACGCCGCGGGACCTGGAGGCCGCCTTCGCCGTCATGGATCGCGGCCGGCCGCCCCAGGCGCCGGCCGATCGCATCCTGATCCAGGCCGGCCGCCACGACCTCGTCGCGAGCCCGGAGGCCGTCGTGGAGTTGCGCGAGCGCTGGGGGGATCCGCGCGTGAGCTGGTACGAGCACAGCCACACGTCGATCTTCATGGCGCGCCGGCGGCTGATCGCGGAGGCGCTGGACTTCGCCGCGCAGGCGCTGGCGTCCGATCGGGAGACCGCCCGGAGCGACGGACACGGACGGCGCAATTCCGGTCCTTCGCGGTGAGGCAGCGCCGCTGTGGAGGATCGAGACCGGCGGCTGATGCCCTAGACTGGTCCGTACATGGAGGAGTTCAGCATGGTGATCCGCCGCCCTGCCGAGGAGATCGCCCGTCTCGGCGAGGGGATATACGAACGCGACATCCGGCACGAGGTCGAGGATGCCCACGACGGAGACTTCGTCGCCATCGATGTCGAGAGCGGCAGTTGGGCCCTCGCCGGGGGCGAACTCGACGCAGCGCAGCTCCTGCGGGAGCGCCGGCCGGGCGCCATCAACGTCTGGCTGCTACGGGTTGGCTACCGCGCGATCGCCAGCATCGGGGGCGGCTCCTTGCGGAGCGTCAGGTGATCGAAGGATCCGTCGACGCGACCCTTGAGTGCCGGATCGCTCTCGGTCTCCGCAGCCCGGCCGGGGAGTTCCGGGACGTGGACGCCGTCGTGGACACCGGCTTCAGCCGCTTCCTTACGCTGCCCCCGTCGGTCGTGGAGGAGTTGGGGTTGCCATTCGCCGGTGCGCGGCTGGTGATTCTCGCCGACGGCAGCGAAGTGGCACTCGATGCATATGCGGCGACGGTGCTGTGGGATGGACGCGCACGGGAGATCGTCGTCTACGCAGCAGACACGACGCCGCTCATCGGGATGTCGATGCTCGCTGGTCACAGCCTGTACGTGGAAGTCGAGAGCGGCGGACGCGTGGTCATCCAGGCCCGCTGAAGTCGCCCGAGTTCGGCCCCGCAGGCGGCTGATCGCGGAGGCGCTGGACTTCGCCGCGCAGGCGCTGACCCCCTCACCCTAACCCTCTCCCCTGGGGAGAGGGGATCCGCTTCCCTCTCCTCAGCGAGAGGGGGATCCGGCCCCCGTCAGCGCGACGCCGGCGCCCAGCCCCTCGCGGACGGCCGCGCGCAGCGCCCCGAACCCCCATCGCTCCGCCGCCGATACCAGCACCACCGCCTCGTCGCGCTCGGCGCCCAGCGCGCGCCGCAGTTCCGGCTCGAGGCGGGCCAGGGCGTCGGCCTCGCGGACCTCGGCGGCGGAGCCGTCGGCGGGCGCCAGGCGATCGATCTTGTTGAGCACCGTGATCCGGGCGGGGGCGTCGGCGCCGGTCAGCAGGCCGAGGTCGGCCAGGGTCTCCTCGACGGCCTGGGCCTGATCGGCGGCGTCGGGATGCGTGATGTCGATCACGTGCAGCAGGATGTCGGCCTCCTGCAGCTCCTCCAGCGTCGCCCGGAAGGCGGCGATGAGTTGCGTCGGCAGCTTCTGGATGAAGCCCACCGTATCGGTCAGCAGGACCGTGTCGGCCCGGCGCCCTGCGCCGCCCCCCCGTGCGCCATCGACATCGAGCGCCCAGCGCCGCGTGGTCGGATCGAGCGTCTCGAAGAGGCGGTTGTGGGCCCGCACGCCCGCCTGGGTGAGCGCATTGAGGAGCGTGCTCTTGCCGGCGTTCGTGTAGCCCACCAGCGCCACGACGGGCATCCCCGCGCGGCGGCGGCGCTGCTCGCGCCGGTGCCGCCGCACCTGCTCGATGCGCTGCTTGAGCGTCTTGATCTGCGTGCGGATCAGGCGACGGTCGGTTTCCAGCTGCGTCTCCCCCGGGCCGCGCAGGCCGATCGCGCCCTCCATCCGCTCGAGGTGCGACCACTGCCCCGCCAGACGCGGCAGCAGGTACTCGTGCTGCGCCAGCGCAACCTGCAGGCCGCCCTCGTTGGTGCGGGCGCGCTGCGCGAAGATGTCCAGGATCAGGGCCGTGCGATCGATCACCTTCACGGCCAGCGCCGACTCCAGCGCCCGCTGCTGGGCGGGCGTGAGTTCATCGTCGAAGATGACCACGCTCGCGCCCTCCCGGCCGACGGCCTCCACGATCTCGGCGAGCTTGCCCTTGCCCACGTAGCTGTGCGGGTCGGGGTGCTTGAGGCGTTGCACGACGCGCCGGATCGGTATGGCGCCGGCCGTCTGGGACAGCATGGCCAGTTCGGCGAGGGACGCGTCGATGTCCCAGTGCTCGGCGTGGGCCCAGTCGACGGCGACCAGGATCGCGCGCTCTTCGCGGGGGATCGTGGGGTTGGCGTGCGTACGAGCGCGGGCGCCGGGCTTCTTGCGGGCGGACTTGGGAATCGCTTGCTCCTGGGACGGCGCGGGGCGCGAGTCGCCCGGCGTGACGACGAGTGTAGCCGTGCGTCCGGCCGGGCGGATATCGCGGTGCGGACCTCACCCCCTGTCCCCCTCTCCATCTGGACGATGGAGAGGGGGAACGTCAGCGCGGCGCGGCGGGCCTGGCGGCGCGTGGCGACCGGGCCGCATCCCGTCCGGTCCCCCCTCTCCATTGCTCTGCGATGGAGAGGGGGTTAGGGGGTGAGGTCCTAGCCGCCCGTCAGCGCCGCGATGCGGCGTGCGCCCTCGTCGATCTGGTCATCGGGGATGGTCAGCGAGAGCCGCACGTATCCCTCCCCGCAGGCGCCGTAGCCCCGCCCCGGCGTGACGACCACCGCCTGCTCCTCGAGCAGCCGTGTCGCGAAGTCGGCGCTGGTCATGCCCTCGGGCACGCGCGCCCACACGTACAGGCTGGCCTTCGGCGCGCGCACCCGCAGCCCGATGCCCTGCAGCGCCTCGACGACGCGGTCGCGGCGACGCTGCAGGGCGGCGTTGTTGCGCCCGATCAGGCCCTGGTCGCCCTCCAGTGCCGCGATCGCCATGCGCTGGATCGCCTGCGGGATGCCGCTGTCGATGTTCGACTTGACCCGCATCAGCGCGTTCACGATGTCGGCATTGCCCGCCACCCAGGCGATGCGCCAGCCGGTCATGTTGAAGGTCTTGCTGAACGAGAAGAACTCCACGCCCACGTCGCGGGCGCCCGGAGCCTGCAGGAAGGCGGGCGGCACGTAGCCGTCGAAGGCGACGTCGCTGTAGGCGTTGTCGTGGCAGACGACGAGGTCGTGCCGCTTCGCGAAGGCCGCGGTCTCGGCGAAGAACTCGGGGCTGGCCGTCGCGCCGGTGGGGTTGTTGGGGTAGTTGATCCAGAGGATGCGGGATCGCTCCAGGACGCCGGCCGGGATCAGCGAGTAATCGGGCAGCCAGTCGTTCTCTTCGTTCAGCGGCAGCCGGTACGACTCGCCGCCGGCGAACATCGTCCCGATCTCGTAAACCGGGTAGCCGGGGTCGGGGACGAGCGCCACGCCTCCCGGCTCGATGAAGCACAGCGCGATGTGGGCGATGCCCTCCTTCGCGCCGATCAGCGGCAGGATCTCCGTCTCGGGGTCGAACGTCAGGCCGAAGCGCCCCTGCATCCAGACGCCGATCGCCTGTCGCAGCTCCGGCAGCCCCTCGGACTCGGGGTAGCGGTGGTTGGCCGGATCGTCGGCCGCCGTGTGCAGCGCCTCCAGGATGGGCGCCGGCGTGGGCAGGTCCGGGTCGCCGATGCCGAACGTGATGACGTCGATGCCCTGGGCCCGCTTCTCGGCGATCTTGCGGCTGATCTCCACGAAGAGGTAGGCGGGCAGGTCTTCGACGCGTTTGGCGACACGCATGGCGCCCCTTCCGATCCACTGGCTCTGGTCGAACTGGCTCTCGGCAGACGGGCGCTCGGCCCCCGGCGCGGCGGTCGCCCGCGAACGACGCCTAGAAACGCCCGAAGATCTTCCCCACCTTGATGTAGATCGGCCGCTTCTCCACGGCCGCGTAGGCGGCCTCGGGGTTCGCGACACGGAGGTACTGGAGGCCGTCGCCGCTGTGCCGGAAGCCGAACGTCTTGAAGACCGGGTCGCCGACGGCGTCGGCCGCCACCCGGATCGTCAGGCCGCGGCGGTCGGCCGCGGCGCCCTCCTCGATGGTGGCTCGCAGCAGCGCGACGGCCGCCGCCTCGCCCCCCTCCTCCTGGACGAGGAACTCGTCCGCCAGCAGGCCCCGCCGCTCGGCGTCCACCAGGCGGATGAAGCCCGTGACCGCGCCCCCCTGCTCGGCGACGAGCACGGAACGCGCGTCTTCGATGAACCCATCGGGCAGGGGCGGCGACAGCGCGTCGTCGCCCGACGCCTCCGCTTCCAGGTCGCTGATCGCGGCGGCGTCGGCGGCGGTCGCGGAGCGGACGCTGACGCCGTCGGGAGCGTCGGGCAGCTCCTGCTCGCGCATGTCGCGCACGCGCAGCCGCATGAACGGCAGCGGGTCGCGGAAGTGCGCGCCGATGATCGTGTGGTCGACGTGGTGACGGTTGGGGAAGTCGTCGAACTCCAGCGCCAGCACGCGGCACTCGGTGTGCTTCTCGGCCAGCTCGCCCATGTCGTTCACGAGGTCGCGCAAGTTGGTCTGCAGCGGCCCCAGCCGCTCGAACTCATAGAAGAGCTTGAGATGCCGCCCGTAGGGGATGCCCAGCAGGTATCCGTCCTGGCACTGCGTGCTCAGGAAGCGCGGCAGCTTCAGCATCGCGGGGTAGTCGGCCGTGGGCTGATTGCGCAGCGCGCGGGGCGTGTCCGCGATCGACCGGTGCAGGTTGTGGATGAGCCCGCGGGCGCGATCCTGGTCGAAAGCGGCGTAGTCGGGTGTAACCATTAGCGATCCTGTTCCTTCAACTGCCAGCTGCCCGAAAAGACGTACTCGGCCGGTCCCTCCAGGAAGACCGAACCGGGATGCGTTGCGTCGCCATCCCACGCGATGCTCAAGTCACCGCCGGGAAGGCTCACCATAGCGGCGGCCCGCGCCCGGCCGTGCAGCCGCGCCGCGACCAGCACCGCGCAGGCCCCGGTCCCGCAGCCCAGCGTCTCCCCCACTCCCCGCTCCCACACGCGCATGCGCAGATGATCGGGGGCGAGCACGTTGACGATCTCGAGGTTCACGCGCTTGGGGAAGTGCGCGTCGTGCTCGACGAGCGGGCCCACCCGCGCCAGCGGGTACTCGTCGACGGGGATGTCGGTGAAGTGCACGGCGTGCGGGTTGCCCATCGACACGCAGGTGACCGCGACATCCTCCCCGCCGACGCAGAGTGCGAGATCGCGGACGGGGCCGGTCGCGGCGTCACGCTCGCCGGCCGGACCCGGTCGCACTGGAACGGCGTCCGGGCGCAGGATCGGCGCGCCCATGTCGATGCGCACCCGCTCGATTGCGCCGTTGCCGCCGGCGAACGTGGTGCGCAGCACGCCCGCGCCCGTCTCGACGTCGAGGCGCCCGCCGGGGGCGGGCACGCCGCCGCGCTCGACGGCGTACTTCACGAAGGTGCGCAGCCCGTTGCCGCACATCTCGGCCTCGGAGCCGTCGGGGTTGTACATCGTCATGCGCACGGGCGCACGGTCCGATTCCTGCACCACCAGCAGCCCGTCCGATCCGACGCCGAAGTGCCGGTCGCAGAGCCCGGGGGCGAGCGCGGCCCAGTCGGCCTGCGTCCCCCGCCCATCGACGAGCACGAAATCGTTGCCGGTGCCCTGCACCTTGAGGAAGTCGATCTGCCGCGGGGGCGTGGATACGTGCGCGGTCATGTGCCGATTGTAGGCAGCCCGGCCGTATGGGGCCCGCCCGCGTCCGAGGTCGGCGCGACACCCGCGACGCCCGCGACGCCCTCCAGGGCCTCGGCAAGCGTCGGGGCCCAGCGAACGCGGTCATCCGTGGCGCGAAACCAGCCGCGCTGGCGGCGCGCGAGGCGGCGCGTGGCCTTGCGCGTAGCGGAGAGGGCGGCGCGGCGGTCGCACTCGCCCGACAGATGCTCCACCACCTGCCGGTAGCCGATGCTCTCCAGGGCGGGCGCGTCGCGCGGCAGGCCGTCACGCAGCAGCGCCGCGGTCTCCTCGACCAGTCCCGCGGCGAACATCGCGTCGACGCGGCGGTCGATGCGCGCGTCCAACGAGCGGGTCGCGACTTCGGGGGCCAGGACCACGGCGGGGATCGGCCGGCGCGCCGCCCACCAGTCCGAGATCGGCCGCCCCGTGCTGTGCAAGACCTCGAGCGCGCGGATCGTGCGCCGGGCGTTGCCCGGCAGGATCGCGTCCGCCGCTTTGGCATCGACGCGGCGCAACTCGGCGTGCAGCGCCGCCGGGCCGTCGCGCTCGGCGCGGGCCTCCAGATCCGCGCGGAAGTCCGGGTCGGGCTCGACCTCGGGGACGTCCCAGCCCTCGATCAGCGCCCAGACGTACTGCCCCGTCCCCCCCACGAGGATGGGCACGCGGCCGCGGCTCCGCACGTCGTCGAGGGCGGCGCGGGCCTCACGCAGGTACCGCGCCAGGTGGTAGCGCTCGCGCGGGTCGACGTGGTCGAGGCAGTGGTGCCGGACGGCGGCGCGCTGCTCGCGGCTCGGTTTCGCCGTCCCGATGTCGAGGCCGCGGTAGATCTGGCGGCTGTCCGCCCCGATGACCTCGCCGCCGACGCGGGCGGCCAGGTCGAGCGCCCACTCCGTCTTGCCGCAGGCGGTCGGTCCGACGATCGCCAGAAGCGGCGGCGGCGCATCCGGCGGGGAGCCTGTTGGCATCGGCTTACTCCCCCTCAGGCCGCCGCGATGGCCCGGCTGATCGCGAGGAAGGCGTCGGCGTCCAGCGACGCCCCGCCGACCAGCGCGCCGTCGATATCGGGCTGGGCGGCGAAGTCGCCCGCGTTGCCCGGCTTGACGGAGCCCCCGTAGAGGATGCGGCAGCCGTCCGCCGCGGCATCGCCGGCCTGCCCGCGCACGAGGTCCCGGATACGCGCGGCCGCTTCCTGCGCCTGCTCGGTCGTGGCCGCCCGCCCGCTGCCGATGGCCCACACGGGCTCGTACGCGATGACGAAGTCGCCGGGCAACTCGATGCCCTCCAGCGCCACGCCGACCTGCCGCGTGAGCACGGCCGACGTGCGCCCGGCGTCGCGCTCCTCGACCGTCTCACCTACGCAGAGGATGGGCCGCAGTCCCCGGGCCAGCGCCGCGGCGACCTTGGCCCGCAGCGCGCCGTCGTCCTCGCAAAAGTACTGACGGCGTTCGGAGTGGCCCAGGATCACCCAGCCGGCGACTTCGGCCAGCTGCGCGGGGCTCACCTCCCCGGTGAACGCCCCCTCGTCGCGGGCGTGCATGTTCTGGCCCGCCACCGCCACGCCGCCCCCCTCGCCGCGAGCCCCCTCCGTGCCGGAGAAGTGCCCGCGCACCCGCCCGAGTTGCAGGAAGCCCGGCGCCAGCACGACCTGCACGCCGCCGATCCGGTCGATCCCGCCCGCCAGCAGCGCCCGGCACAGGTCGTCGGCCGCCGCGTCGTTCAGGTGCATCTTCCAGTTGCCCGCGCTGATCGGTGTGCGCTGCGCCATTGGACCTCCTGTCTATCAGACTCTCTGTCTATCTGTCCGTCTGTCTGTACCTGCCTGCGCATGCGGCGCCCGAGGAGCGCCGGGCGGGCGTCAGGCCCCGTACTTCGCGAGGCGGCCCGCGTGCGCCATCGCCAGGGGCAGCGCCTCCTTGGCCGGGAACGTGCCCAGCATGCCCCGCGCGCAGTCCGCTTCGGTGAACGCCGCCCCGGCGCGCCGCCGCGTCGTGCGCGAGTGCAGCAGGAAGGGCACCGGGTGCCAGGAGTGGGCCGCCATCACGGCCGGCGTGGAGTGATCGCCGCTGACGACGAGCACGTCCGGCCCCAAGTCGCGGAGGGCCGGCAGCGCGGCGTCGAACTCCTGCAGCCGCTCGACCTTGGCGTCGAAGTCGCCGTCCTCGCCGGTCGAGTCGGTGTACTTGTAGTGGCAGAAGAAGTAGTCGTACTCGGCCCAGTGCTCGCCCAGCGCGGCGATCTGGTCGCCCATGTCGTTGCCGGCGGGGATCGCCGTCATGCCGGCCAGCCGCGCCAGGCCGCGATACATCGGGTAGATCGCGCAGCTCGCGGGCCTGAGGCCCCACACCTCGTCCATCTGCGGCAGCGACGGGATCGTCGCGAAGCCGCGCAGCACCAACCCGTTGGCCAGGGGCTCGTCCCCGATCAGCGGCGCCGCCCGCGCGACGAACTCGTTGACGGCGGCCGCCGTCGCCTGCGCTTCTGGGGTCGGGGCGTCCGGGGTCAGCGCCCGGCTCGGCAGCGGCGCGACCCCCTCCGCCTGCGGGTCCGTCTCCGAGATCGCGGCGCTCAGCCCCGCGCCGCGCAGCACCAGCACGAAGCGATGCTCCCGCACCGGCTCGACGAACACGTCCAGCCCCTCGATGCGGATGCCGCGCAGCCGCTCGACGATGGCGGCGGAACGCTCGCTGGGCAGGCGGCCGGCGCGGCGGTCGCGGATCGTGCCGTCGCCGGCGAGGGTGCAGAAGTTGCCCCGCGCGGCGACGTCGCTGGGCTGCAGCGGAAAGCCGATCCCGGTCGCCTCCAGCACGCCGCGGCCGATGTCGAACTGCAAGGGGTCGTAGCCGAAGAGCGCCAGGTGGCCGGGGCCGGAGCCGGGCGTGATCCCGTAGCCCACGGGCATCGAGAGCCCCAGCGCGCTCTCGCCGGCGAGCGCGTCGAGGTGCGGCGTGTGCGCGGTCTCGAGCTCCGACAGGCCGCTCTTGGGGTGCGGCAGACCGCCGAGGCCGTCCAGCACCAGCCAGAGGATCTTGCTGTCGGCGGGGCGATGCAGGCGCCGGGCGAGGTCGAGGTCCATCTCGTGCCACCTCCTGGAGCTGCGCCGCCCCGACGGCCCTAGGCGTCGGGCAGCGCCTCGATGCCGGGCAGCGCCCGCCCCTCGATCAGTTCCAGCGCCGCGGCGCCGCCGGTGCTGCGATGCGCCATCCGGTCGGCGACGCCCGCCTGCGCGGTGGCGGCCAGCGTCTCACCGCCCGCGACGATGACCTCGGCCGGCAGCCCCGCCAGCAAGCGCGCCAGCGCCCGCGTCCCACCGGCGAAGGCCTCGCGCTCGAAGAGGCCCATGGGGCCGTTCCAGATCACGGTCCCAACGCCGGCCAGCGCCGCGCCGAACTGCTCGATGCTGCGCGGCCCGATGTCGAGGATGCGCCAGCCGGGGGGCAGCGTCTCCTCGGCCAGCAGCAAGGGACGGGCCCGCGGCGGCTGGTCGGGTCCCTGCGCGATGACGGCGTCGACCGGCAGGAGCAGGCGGCAGTCGTGCCGCGCGGCCTCGGCCTGGATGGCGCGCGCCTCCTCGGCCATCCCCGGCTCCGCCAGCGACGCCCCGATCCCGGTCCCGTTGGCGAGCAGGAAGGTGTTGGCCATCGCGCCGCCGATGCAGAGCACGCCGGCGCGTGCGACCACGCTGTGCAGCAGGCCCAGCTTGTCGCTCACCTTCGCCCCGCCGCTCACCACCGCCACCGAGGCGTCGCCCGCGAAGACGTTGGCCAGCCGCTCGATCTCCCGCTCCAGCAGCAGCCCGGCCGCGCTCGGCAGCAGCCGCGCGACAGCGTCCACGGAGGCATGCGCCCGGTGCGCCGCCCCGAACGCGTCATCGACGTACAGATCGGCGAGGCCGGCCAGGCGCGACGCGAATCCGTCGTCGTTGGCCTCTTCCCCGGGGTGGAAGCGCAGGTTCTCCAGCAGCAGCACGTCGCCGGGCTGCAGCGCGGCGGCGGCGGCCTCGACATCGGCGCCGACGCAGTCGTCCACGGTCCACACCGGCGCGCCGATGAGGTTGCTCAGCACGGCGGCCACCGGCGCGAGCCGCAACTCGTCCCGCACGACGCCGCGGGGGCGTCCCAGGTGCGAACACGCGATCACCGCCGCGCCGTGCGCGCGCAGGTACTCGATGCTGGGCACGGCCGCGCGGATGCGCGCGTCGTCGGCCACCTGCCGGCCGTCGTCGGCCGCGGCGAGCGGCACGTTGAAGTCGGCGCGCAGCAGGACGGTCTTCCCGGCGACGTCGAGGTCGCGCAGGGAGCGCTTGCGGATCACGCGCGCCGAGGTCGTTGATGGGTGGCCCATCGACTGGGCGGAATGCGTGGGAGTGGTGTGGGCGTTCGGCACGGGCGTCTCTGGGCTGATCCGGGGCGGGCTGGGCGGCGGCGGTGTGCGGCGGGGCGGCGATCAGTCGCGAGCGTACTCGCTGTCCAGCGCCTCGATCTTGGCGACGCGCCGCGCGTGACGGCCGCCCTCGAACTCGTGGCTGAGGAAGGCGCGCACGATGTCCAGCGCCACCTGCTCGCCCACCGCCAGCGCGCCCAGCGCCAGGATGTTGGCGTTGGTGTGCGCCCGCGCGCGCGACGCCGACCAGGCGTCGTGGCAGAGGGCGGCGCGACCGCCGGGGACCTTGTTCGCCGCGATGCTGACGCCCACGCCGTTGCTGCAGATGACGATGCCGACGTCGGCCTCGCCACCCACGACGCTGCGCGCCAGGGGGATGGCGATGTCGGGGTAGTCGACGGACTCCGGGCCGTGTGCGCCGAAGTCGTGCAGCTCATGGTGCAGCGGGGCCAGCTCGGCGCGCAGGAACTCCTTCAGGCGGTAGCCGGCGTGGTCGCTGCCGATTGCAATGCGCACCGCGGACTCCCCGCAACTGCTCGCCGGTCCCGCGACCGGCGGCCCGTCAGCCGCCGGCGGCGCCGTGCCGCCGCAGCAGGGCCTGGACGTCGGCGTCGCTGAGCGCGCCGGGTCGCAGGATACGCGGCTCGGCGTCGCTCCAGGCGAGAATAGTCGAGGCCGTGCCCTGGGGCAGCACACCGCCCTCGGGCAGCACCGTGACGCCCTCGCCGAGCGACGCGCGCACGTCGTCGGCCCGCAGCGCCGGCGGCTCCCCGTGACGGTTGGCGCTGCTGCCCGTCAGCGGCGCGTCGATGGCGGCCAGCAACCCCAGCGCCAGCGGATGATCGGGGATGCGCACCGCGACGGTCTTGCCCGGCACGGCCAGCGAGCGCCACTCGGGGTTGCGCGGCAGCACCAGCGTCACCGCGCCCGGCCAGACCTCGGCCGCCAGCGCCCGCGCGCCGGCGGGGATATCGGTCGCGACGCGGTCCAGCCACGCCAGCGAGGGCAGGAAGATGGGCATCGCGTCATCGTCGGGGCGCTGCTTGCAGGCGTAGCAGTGCATCACCGCGGCGCCGTCGGAGGCGAGCGCCGAGAGCGCGTATTGGGTATCGGTCGGCAGCCCCAGCAGACCGCCGTCGCGCAGCACGCCGGCGCCCCGCTCGATCAGGTTCTCGACTGTGTCGGGCGCGCTCATGCTTCCCGCCTGCCGTCGCATCCTCGTTAGGACAACTGTTCTTGACCCGAGTATACACGTGCGCTACACCTGCCCTGGGCGTGGCAGCCGCGGCCGGAGCCCCCTCTTCCCGAGCGAGAGGGTTGGGGTGAGGGCCCCTCGGCCGGCGCAGACCCTCACCCTAGCCCTCTCCCAGAGGGTGAGGGAACCGGCCCGGGAGGGGATGGACTTGATCGACTCCGAACCGACGGCCGTCACCGGGCCCGATCGGGTCGATCCTGCCGGCCTGCCCACTCCCGCCGTCCGCGAGCGCATCCGCGGCACCGACGACCTCGAAGTCTCCGCCTATCTGGAGGTCGCGCGCGAGCGCCACGGCGAGCGCCCTGCCCGCGGCGAGGCCACGCCCCCGCGCGAGGCGATCGTGATCGTGGATTTCGGCTCTCAGACGAGCATGTTGATCGCGCGCCGCGTGCGGGAGCTCAACGTCTACTGCGAGTTGCTGCCGCACACCGCCGACTGGGAGCGGGTGCGGGCGCTCAACCCCAAGGGTTTCATCCTCTCGGGCGGGCCGGCCTCGGTGCACGACGACGGCGCGCCGGCGGCGCCGGCCTACGTCTACGAGAGCGGGCTGCCCGTGCTGGGCATCTGCTACGGCATGCAGACGATGGCGGCCGCGCTGGGCGGTCGCGTGACCGGCGGGCGCGAGCGGGAGTTCGGCCACGCCGTGATCCACCACGAGCGCGAGCCGGACCTCCTGACCGAACTGCCCCAGGCGATGCCCGTCTGGATGAGCCACGGCGACCGCATCGCCGACGTCCCCCCCGGCTTCCGCGTGCTCGCGTCGAGCGAGACGATTCCCGTCGCCGCGATGGGCAACGACCAGGGGCTCTATGGCATTCAGTTCCACCCCGAGGTCGTGCACACGCCCGACGGCGACCGCCTGATCCGCAACTTCGTGCGCGACATCTGCGGCTGCCGCGGCGACTGGACCCCCGCCAACTTCGTCCAGCAGGCCATCGGCGACATCCGCGCGCAGGTGGGCGGCGGCCGCGTCATCTGCGCCCTCAGTGGGGGCGTCGATTCGGCGGTGGCCGCGGCGCTGGTGCATCGCGCCGTCGGTGACCAGTTGACCTGCATCTTCGTCGACAACGGCCTGCTGCGCCGCGAGGAGCCGGAGCGGGTGGTGCGCACGTTCCGCAAGCATCTGGCCATCGACCTGCGCCACATCGACGCGGTCGACCTGTTCCTGGAGGAGCTGGCCGGCGTCACCGACCCGGAGACGAAGCGCAAGCGCATCGGCGAGACCTTCATCGCCGTCTTCGAGGAGGCCGCCCAGGGGCTGGGCGAGGTCGCCTCGATGGTTCAGGGCACGACCTACCCCGACGTCGTCGAGAGCGCCGGCACCGGCGTCGGCGGCGTCACCGCGACGATCAAGTCGCACCACAACGTCGGCGGCCTGCCCGAGCGCATGCGGCTCACCCTGGTCGAGCCGCTCCGCTACCTGTTCAAGGACGAGGTGCGCAAGGTGGGCATCGAGTTGGGCCTGCCGCCCGAGATGGTCTACCGGCAGCCCTTCCCGGGCCCCGGCCTCGCGATCCGCATCATCGGCGCGGTCACGCGCGCCAAGCTGGAAACGCTGCGCGCCGCCGACTGGGTGGTGATGGACGAGATCAAGGACGCCGACCTCTACGGGGATCTCTGGCAGTCCTTCGCGATCCTCACCGACACCCGGTCCGTCGGCGTGCAGGGCGACGCCCGCACCTACGGCCACGTCGTCGCCATCCGGGCGGTGACCGCCGAAGACGCCATGACCGCCGACTGGGCGCGCCTGCCCTACGACGTCCTGGCCCGTATCGCGAACCGCATCGTCAACGAGGTGCCGGCGGTCAACCGGGTGGTGCTCGACATCACCTCGAAGCCGCCCGGCACGATCGAGTGGGAGTAGCGTCGCGTGGGAATCGCGGCAGTGCGAGCAAGGCGGCGCCGGTGATCATCACCATCTGCTCCAGCATGACCCTGGCCGACCGCATCCGCGAGGTGCAGGCGGAGCTCGAATCGCTCGGGCACACCGTCTACATCCCGGTCGAGAACGAGCAGTTCGACTACCAGGATGCCAGCGACGTCGAGCGGGCCCAGTTGAAGCGCGA
The DNA here is from genome assembly GCA_965209205.1 of Dehalococcoidia bacterium. Taxonomy (GTDB): domain Bacteria; phylum Chloroflexota; class Dehalococcoidia; order Bin125; family Bin125; genus TK10-74A. Next base: position 296,660 of record CBDBQC010000004.1, on the reverse strand, counting down.
CCACGATCTGATCCGCGAGCACTGGCGCAAGATCCAGCGATCGCAGGCCATCCTCGTGCTCAACGAGGACGTCAAGGGCATCCCCAGCTACGTGGGTGGCAACTCGTTCCTGGAGATGGGCTTCGCCCACATCCTGGACCTGCCGATCTACATGATGCAGCCCGTCCCGGAGATGCCCTACCAGAGCGAGATGGCGGCCATGGACCCCGACATCATCGACGGCGACCTCTCCCGCATCCCCATGCACCCGCCGTCGCGCGGCCCGGCATGAGAGTCCTGGTCGTCGGCGGCGGCGGTCGCGAGCACGCGCTGGCCTGGGGCGTCAGCCGCAGCCCCGGCTGCGACGCCCTGTTCTGCGCGCCCGGCAACGCCGGCACGGCCCTGCTCCTGCGCGAGACCGGCCTGGGCGGCAATCTGCCCGTCGAGGCCGAGGACGTCCCCGGCGTCGTCGCGGCGGCCCGGGCGCAGGCGATCGACTTCGTGATCGTCGGGCCCGAGGCGCCGCTCGCCGCCGGCATGGTCGACGCGCTGTCGGCGGCGGGCATCCTGGCCTTCGGCCCCACGCAGGCCGCGGCCCGGATCGAGTCGTCGAAGTGGTTCGCCAAGCGGACGATGCGCGACGCCGGGGCGCCCCACGCCGCCGGCGCCGCCTTCGACGACGCGGCCGCCGCGCACGCCTTCATCGACGACACGTTTCCGGACGGCGGCCCCGTCCCCGTCATCAAGGCCGACGGGCTCGCCGCCGGCAAGGGCGTCATCGTGCCGGCCTCCATGGCCGACGCGCACGCCGCCGTCGATTCGCTGCTGGGAGGCCGCTTCGGCGCGGCCTCGGCGACCGTCGTGGTCGAGGAGCGCCTGGCCGGGCTGGAGGCCAGCGCCATGGCGCTCGTCGATGGCGACACCGTGCTGCCGCTGCCCCTCTCCTGCGACTACAAGCGCGCCCTCGACGGCGACCGCGGCCTCAACACGGGCGGCATGGGCGTCTACAGCCCGCCCGGCTTCCTGGGGCCCGACGCCTGGGGCTCGCTGGTCGAGTCGGTGCATCGGCCGGTGGCGCGCGCGCTGCAGGAGCAGGGCTGCCCCTACCGGGGGCTGCTCTACGGCGGCCTGATGGTCGACGAGTCGGGCGCGCCCCGCGTGATCGAGTTCAACTGCCGCTTCGGCGACCCCGAGACGCAGGTGCTGGCGCCGCAGCTGCGCTCCGACCTCCTGGCGCTGCTCGTGGCCTGCGCGGAGGGACGGCTCGAGACCGCTAAGGCCGAGTGGTCGGACGAGGCGGCGGTGGGCGTCGTGCTGGCCAGCGGCGGCTACCCCGGCGCCTACGAGACCGGGCGTCACATCGCCGGCCTCGACGCCGTCGACCCCGGCGTGCTCGTCTTCCACGCCGGCACGGCGCTCGACGCCGCCGGCGACGTCGTCACCAGCGGCGGGCGCGTGCTGGTCGTCGTGGGGCTGGGGCCCGATCTGGCGACGGCGCGGGAGCGGGCATACGCTAACGCCTCGCGCATCGAATTCGAGGGGCGGCACTACCGCACCGACATCGCGGCGCGGGAACTGTGAGCGAGCGCCGCCCCGCCCTGAGCCTGCCGGGAAAGGATGAGCCAGTGACCGAGCCCAAGCTGCAGCGTCACGCCGACGCCCGGCAGGTGGAGATGCTGCCCGGCATCACCCGCCGGACGCTGAATCACGGCGACCGCACCTCCATCCACGAGATCCGCATCGCCAAGGACGCGGTCGTGCCCAATCACACCCACCCGCACGAGCAGACCGGCTACCTCGTCTCCGGGCGCATCCTCTTCGAGATGCCCGGGGCCACCCGGGAGCTCGGCCCCGGCGACTCCTGGCTGGTCCCCGGCGACGTCGACCACAAGGTGACGGCGCTGGAGGATTCGGTTGCGATCGACATCTTCTCCCCCGTACGCGAGGACTACCTCGACTGACGCGCCCGGCACGACGCCGGCGCAGCGGAAGGCCCTGCGACCCCCATGATCCCCCGCTACTCCCGCCCCGCCATGGCCGCCCTCTGGACCGACCAGGCCAAGTACGAGCGCTGGTTGCAGGTCGAGGTCGCCGCCGTGCGGGCCTGGGCCGCCGAGGGGGTCGTGCCACAGGCCGACGCCGACGCCATCGCGGACCGGGCGTCGTTCGTGCTGGAGGACCTCGACCGCTATCAGGCGGAGACCCACCACGACGTGACCGCGTTCCTGCGCTCCGTCTCGGACTCCCTGGGCGACGAGGCGCGCTGGGTGCACCTGGGGCTGACCTCGTCGGACGTCTGGGACACAGCCACGTCGCTGCAGCTGCGCGACGCGGCGGCGCTGCTGCAGACCGAGCTGGCGCGGCTCGAGGCGGTTCTGGCCGCCAAGGCGCAGGAGCACAAGCACACCCTGATGGTGGGCCGCACGCACGGCATCCACGCCGAGCCGATGACCTTCGGTCTGCAGCTCGCCCTCTGGGTCGACGAGGTGCGGCGGGGCCGCGCCCGCCTGACGGCCGCCACGGCCTCGATCAGCGTGGGCAAGATCAGCGGCGCCGTCGGGACGCACGCCACGGTGCCGCCCTCGGCCGAGGAGCGCATCTGCGCGGGACTCGGCCTGGCCGTCGCGCCGGTCTCGAATCAGATCCTGCAGCGCGACCGGCACGCGGAGTTCGTCTCGACGCTGGCGCTGATCGCGGCCTCGCTGGAGAAGTTCGCGGTGCAGATCCGGCACATGCAGCGCACCGAACTGCGCGAGGCCGAGGAGCCCTTCCTGCCGGGCCAGACCGGATCCTCAGCGATGCCGCACAAGCGCAACCCCGAGAAGTGCGAGCGCATCAGCGGCCTGGCCCGCGTGATCCGCGGCTACGCGACGACCGCCCTGGAGAACGTCGCGCTCTGGCACGAGCGGGATATCTCCCACTCGTCCACCGAGCGCGTCATCTTCCCCGACGCCTGCATCCTGCTCGACTACATGCTCGACATGTTCAGTTGGATCATGGAGAACCTCGTCGTCTACCCCGAGCACATGCGCGAGAACATGGAGCGCTCCTACGGGCTCGTCTTCTCGCAGCGCGTGCTGCTGGCGCTGGTCGAGCGGGGCATGCCCCGCGAGTCGGCCTACAAGCTCGTCCAGGCCCACGCGATGACCGCCTGGAACGAGCGCCGCCCCTTCTTCGACCTGCTCGCCGCCGACGAGACGGTGCTGGCCGCGCTGCGCCCGCCCGACAGCGCCGAGGGCGGCGCAGCCGACCCGGCCTCGACGCTGCGCGAGTTGTTCGACCCCACGTACTACCTGCGCCACCTCGACGCGAGTTTCGAGCGCGTGGGCATGTAGAAGCAGCCCCGGCGTTGGGGCGAATCGACACGAATAGACAGGAGAGCATCATGACCACCGGAACGAGCGACGTGCTGCTGCACACGAACCTAGACCTGCCCAAGTTCCAGGGGAAGGTGCGGGATGTCTACGACCTCGGCGACCGCCTGCTGATCGTGGCGACGGACCGCGTCTCCGCCTTCGACGTCGTGCTGCCCAACGGCATCCCCGACAAGGGGCGCGTGCTCACGCAGATGTCGGCCTATTGGTTCGAGAACACCGAGGGCGTGGTCCCGAACCACATGATCCGCGTCATCGATTCCACCGACAACCCGGACATTCCCGTGCCGCTGGGGCCCGACTTCATCGGCCGCACGATGCTCGTCCGCAAGACGGTCCCCGTGAAGCTGGAGGCCATCGTGCGCGGCTACCTCTCCGGCAGCGGCTGGAAGGACTACCGCACGAGCGGGAAGGTCTGCGGCATCCCCCTGCCGGCCGGCCTGCGCGAGTCCGACGCCCTCCCCGAGGCGATCTTCACCCCCTCGACCAAGGCCGACGAGGGCCACGACGAGAACATCTCCTACGAGCAGGCAGTCGGGATCGTCGGCGAGGAGGTCGCCAACACGGTCAAGGTGCGCTCGATGTCGCTCTACATGTACGGCCTGGAGCGGGCCCGGCAGCAGGGCTTCATCATCGCCGACACCAAGTTCGAGTTCGGCATGGCGCCCAACGACCAGGGCGAGGACGAAGCGATCCTCATCGACGAGGCGCTCACGCCCGACTCCTCGCGCTTCTGGGACGTGGCGATCTACCAGCCGGGCCAAGCCCAGCCGTCGTTCGACAAGCAGCCCCTGCGCGACTGGCTGGAATCGACCGGCTGGGACAAGACGCCGCCCGCCCCCGCCATGCCCCCCGAGGTCGTTGCGCTGCTCCAGGAGCGCTATGCGCAGGGCTTCGAGCGAATTACGGGGCGCCAACTGCTCCGCCCCGAGGCGGGCTGACGTGCCCCGCTACCGGGCCGAGATCCACGTCACGCTCAAGCGCACCGTCAACGACCCCCAGGGCCTGACGATCAAGGGCGGCCTGCACTCGCTGGGCTACGCCGGCGTCGACGCCGTTCGCGCCGGCAAGTACATCGAAGTCTGGCTGGACGCCCCCGACGGGGCGGCCGCCGCGTCGCAGGTCGATGCGATGTGCGACCAACTCCTCGCCAACCCCGTCATCGAGGACTACCGCTACGACGTGTCGGACGACGCGGTCTAGACGCCGTCCGCGGACTCCGCTATACTGCAATCTTGGACCGCGAGTAGCGGTCTACCGGGCTCACCGGCACATGCACACTCGTGCACACACATGCACACTCGTGCACACTCCTGACCCGCTATGCACCCCAGTGACCCGCCATGACCACCCCGGACCCACCAAGAACGCCAATGATTACGGGCGATCGCGCCGTCCACGCCGTCCCGGCGCGGGAAAAACACGCGCAGGCGTGCACGAGGCCCCGGATCGGTCCAACCGCACCGCCGGAAGGGGCTGGCGTCAGGCCGACAGAGTCCCCTTCGTGCTCGGCACGACCCCCCCTGCCTCGATCACCACGACCGCGTCGCGCAGCGCCCGAGCCGTCGCCTTGAACGCCGACTCCATGATGTGGTGGTCGTTCTCCCCCGACAGCTGACGCAGATGCAGCGCGAAGCGCCCCTCCTGCGCGAACGACTCGAAGAAGTGCGGCACCAGGGGCGTGGGCAGCTCCCCCGCCATGCCGGCGCTGAAGCGCAGCCCGATGTCGGTGTACGGGCGGCCGCTCAGGTCGAGCGCGGCGTGGACCAGCGCCTCGTCGAGCGGCACCGTGCGGTCCGCCATCCGCGCGATGCCCGCCCGGTCGCCCAGCGCCTCGTTGAGCGCCTTGCCCAGCGCCAGCCCGATGTCCTCGACGGTGTGGTGCGCGTCGACGTGCAGGTCGCCGTCGGCGTGCACCGTCAGGTCGAAGCCGCCGTGCCGGCCCAGCTGCTCGATCATGTGGTCGAGCATGCCGATGCCGGTCGCCACGTCGACCCGGCCCACCCCCTCCAGCCGCAGGACGACCTCGATCGTGGTCTCTTTGGTCTCGCGCCGGACCGTGGCTTCTCGCGTCATGGCTGCTTCCGATCCCCCCGCCGGCTCCATCGTGGCAAGTGCGGGAGCGTCGCGCTAGGCGAAGCCCAGGGCTGCGCCCGCCTCGCGCAGATGCGTCATCAGGGCGTCGTGCTGGTCCGGCCGGGGGCACGAGATGCGAACGCAGTCCCGCAGCCGCGGCGTGCCGAAGTAGCGCACGAAGACCCCCCGCGCCGCCAGGGCGGCGTGCAGGCGGGCCCCTGCATCGAGCGCCCCAGCGTCGGGCGCCCCCCCGCCAACCGCGCAGAGCAAGAAGTTCGCCGACGACGGATACGGCGTCAGCCAGCCCAGCGCGTCGATGTCGCGGGCCAGGGCCTCCCGCTCCGCCACCACCTGCGCGGCCTGCGCCAGCAGCACGTCCTGCGCATCGATCGCCGCCCGCATCGCGACGTCGGCGGCGAGGTTGACGTTGTACGGCTGCTTGATGCGCAGCAACGCCGACGCCAGATCGGGGTGGAACACCCCGTAGCCCGCCCGCAGCCCGGCCATGCCCGCCCACTTGCTGAAGGTGCGGAAGACGATCAGGCGTGGGTGGTCGCCGAAGCGGTCCAGCGCCGACGCCCCGGCGTACTCGCCGTAGGCCTCGTCGACGGCGATCGTCGCGCCGCTGCCCAGGAGGGCCGCCAACTCGTCATCGCCGAGCGGCGTGCCGCTGGGATTGTTGGGCGCGGCCAGGATCACCAACGCCGTCTCGGGCCGGATCGCCGCCAGCACCGCCTCCAGGTCGATGCGGAAATCGGGGCGCCGCTCGACCTCGTCCAGCGGGACCGCGGAGACATCGCACAGGAAGCGGTACATGCCGAAGGTCGGCGGGCAGCTCAGGACGCGCTGTCCGGGCCCCGCCAGCGCCCGCACCGTGAGTTCGATCAGCTCGTCCGACCCCGCCCCCGCCACGACCCGCTCCGGCGTGACGCCGGCGTAGCCGGCCAGCGCCGCCCGCAGGTCGATTTGCAACGGGTCGGGGTAGACGGACCAGCCCTCGAAGGCGGCGATGGCGCGTTGCACGGCCGCGCTCGCGCCGAACGGGTTCTCGTTGGCGTCGAGCTTGAGCACGCGAGCCGGGTCGACCCCGGCCCGCGCCGCCAGTTGGTCGACGGGCGTGACGGGCTCGTAGCCGGGCAGGGCGGCCATGTGCGGCTGCACGCGCGGGGGGTCGGATCGGCCGGACATGGGCTCATGGTGGCACGCGTGCGGGCGGCGTGGGAATCGCGCCGCTGGCGCTCGCGACGCTCGGACCGGGCCTCAGCGGTCGCTGCGACGCACTTCCAGGGAGCGCGCGTGGGCCTGCAGCCCCTCCGCGTGGGCGATCGTGATCGCATCGCCGGCGACGCGCTGCAGCAGGTCGTCGCCGGCGCGCAGGACGCTCGTCACCTTGCGGAAGGCATCGACGTGCAGCGGCGACGCGTAGCGGGCGCTCCCGCCCGTCGGCATGACGTGGGACGGCCCGGCGATGTAGTCGGCCAGCGCCTCCGGGGATCCCTCGCCCACGAACAGGCCGCCCGCGTTGCGCACCCGGTCGACGGCCGCCTGCTCGTCGGCGACGACCAGCGCCAAGTGCTCCGGCGCGTACTCGTTGGCCAGATCGATCGCGGCCGCCAGGTCCTCGGCCAGGATGATGCCCCCCCGGTTCTCGAACGCCTGCAGCGCGATGGCGCCGCGCGGCAGCGCCGCCGCCCGGCGCGGCACGATGGCCGCCACCGCGCCGGCGACGCGGGCGCTCGACGTGATCAGGATCGGCGCGGCGATGGTGTCGTGCTCGGCCTGGGCGAGCAGGTCGGCGGCGCAGAGCTCGGGGTCGGCGGAGTCGTCCGTCACGACGACGGTCTCCGTGGGGCCGTAGAGCGCGTCGATGCCGACGTCGCCGTAGACCATGCGCTTGGCCAGCGTCACGAAGCGGTTGCCGGGCCCGAAGATCTTGTCCACCGCCGGCAGCGACTCGGTTCCGTAGGCGAGCGCCGCGATCGCCTGCGCGCCGCCGACCTTGTAGACGGTCGTCACGCCCGCGATCTCGGCGGCCACCAGCTTGATCGGCGCCACGTCCCCGCCCGCCGCGGCCGAGACGGGACTGGCGATGCAGACGTCCTCGACCCCAGCGACGATCGCCGGGATCGCCGTGTGCAGCACGGAGCTGGGGTACACCACGGCCGTGCCGGGCACGTACAGCCCCACCCGCGCGAGCGGCCGCACGATCTGGCCCAGGCCCTCGTGCTCGAAGGACTGCATCGCGTGGGCGAGTTGGCGCTGGTGGTAGTCGCGCACGCGCTCGGCGGCCGCCTGCAACGCGCCGATCAGCCCGTCGTCGACGGCGGCCCGGGCGGCGGCGAATTCCGCCTCGCTCACCCGGATCGGGTCCGGCGCGAAGCCGTCCAGCGCGGCCGAGATGCGGCGCAGGGCGGCGTCGCCGTCGCGGCGCACCTCGTCGATGATGCGGCGCACGGCGGCGTCCGCGGTCGTCGCATCCTCGCCCGGGTAGAGCGTCGCGATCAGCCCGCGTTCGGCGTCGCTCAGCGCCCCCGCGTCCACCACGCGCTTGCGGAAGATCGTCTCGCGCGCAGCGGCCGCGCCACGCACGACGGGCAACGGCGGCGGCCCGGCGCTCGCGGCGCTCACCCGAGGTACTCTCGCAGCGCCGCGACAGTGCGCCGCTGCGACAACTCGAAGAACGCCTCCACCTTGGCCGCGCCCACGCTGCGCAGCGTCTCGTCCAGCAATTCGGGGATCTGCTCCACGAACGCACGGTACTCGGCGCCGGAGCCGATGCCCGCGCCCTCCAGGTGCCGGGAGGCGACCACCCGGAACCGTTCCCAGTCGGGCGCGTGCTCCGTGAGACCAGCGGCCACGTCGCGCCAGCGCTCCAGCGTCGCGCGGTCCAGGAAGCCGCAGTCCACGTCGAGGGCGCAGCCGTACAGCGACCGCCGCAGCCCGTCCATCGTCTCGGGGCGCTCGCGCTCGCGGCGGTCCATCTCGTATTGCAGGATGCGGTCCAGCAGGTTGGCGCGGCGCCCCCCGCCCAGGGCGGATCGGCGGCCGAAGTGCGGCCGGTAGACCTCCTCGATGTAGGTCTCGTCCATCACCAGGTGGGCGATGAATCCGCCCGCCCAAGCGCGCGTCTGGGGCGCCAGGGCGGCGGCGTCGCGGAGCCGGGGATGCGCGGCGAGGAACGCCGCCACGCTGTCCTGGTGCTGCTCCTCGCCCAGGTCGAAGAAGTGCGTGCGCTCCCGTTCCCAGCGCGTGATGACGCGAATGTCGGGCGTCGTCGCGCCCAGCGTGAACGCGCCGACCTCCTCGGACTCGGCGGACTCCCGGACGCCCGGCCCGGCGGCCTCGCCGGCGGGGCCGAACAGGCCCGCTTCCTGGGCGGCGCGGCGGGCGGCGAGCATGTGCGAGACCAGCGGCGGCACGGCGACTCCGAGAACCCACTCCCCGAATATCGGGATGCATGCAGTCTACGGGCAGGCAGTCTATGCGGGGTGCTCCGCCGGGCGCGGCGCTCTCGGACCCGTATACTCGACATATGCGCAGCCATCGCGACCCCCGGCCCCCCGTCGCCGCGCGCAAGCGCCTGCGGATGGCGCTGTGGGGCCTGCTCGCCCTCAGCGGGCTGCTGCTACTGGCCTGCGGCGGCGGCAGCGTCGCGCGCGGGGCGGTGCACGTCTCGGCGCTCGACAACGACATCGGCCCGGTGACGGCGGACTTCGTCAACCGCGCGCTGGATCGGGCCGAAGACCACGGCGCGGCGGTCTGGATCCTGGAACTCAGCACCCCCGGCGGCCAGGTCACCGCCACCGACGACATCACGGAGCGCATCATCGCGGCGCGCGTGCCGGTCGTGGTGTACGTCAGCCCGGCCGGGGCGCGGGCGGCGTCGGCGGGCACCTTCATCACGATGTCGGCGCACGTCGCCGTCATGGCGCCCAGCACCCAGATCGGCGCGGCGACGCCGATCGACGCGGGCGGCGAGGACATCGAGGGGTCGCTGCGCGAGAAGATCACCAACGACGCCGTGGCCGGCATCCAGGGCATCGCCCGCCTGCGCCAGCGCAACGCGGAGTGGGCCGAGGCCGCCGTGCGCGACGCCGTCTCGGTGACCGCCGAGGAGGCGGTGGGGCTCGGCGTCGTGGATTTCATCGCCCGTGACCTCAGCGAACTGATCACGGAGCTCGACGGCCGGGCCGTGGTGCTGAACGGCTACGTCGATGAGGCGGCGGCCGGACCGGAAACAACGATCCGCACGGCCGGCGCCGACGTCGTGCGCTCCGACATGAACCTGTTCGAGGACATCCTCGACGTGATCGCGGACCCCAATATCGCCTTCCTGCTGCTGACCCTGGGCGGCCTGGCGCTGCTGATCGAGATCATCTCGCCGGGGCTGGTGGGACCGGGCGTGGTGGGCGTGATCATGCTCATCTTCGCCTTCTTCAGCCTCGACGTGCTCGACGCAAACGTGGCCGGGATCGTGCTGGTGCTGCTGGCCTTCGTCCTGATCGCCGTCGAGATCCTCGTGGCCGGGTTCGGCGTCTTCGGGATTGGGGCCATCGTGTCTCTGTGCCTGGGCGGCCTACTGCTCGGCAGCGACACGCCCGGCGGCGGTGGGGAGGTGTCGATCTGGCTGCTGATCGTGGTGGCGGCGGTGGTCGCGGCGGTCGTCGCCCTGCTCTGGCTGATCATGGTCCGCGACCGGGCCAAGGCGAAGAACCTGCCCTCCCGGCTGGAGGGCATGGTCGGGCGCACCGGCTTCGTGCATCACGCGATCGACCCCGAGGGCACCGTGAAGGTGGCGGCCGAGCTGTGGAGCGCGCGGGCGGCGGGCGGTCCCATCGCCGAGGGCGCGCAGGTGCGCGTCATGGCGATGGACGGCTTCACGATGATCGTCGAGCCCCTGGCGGAGGATGCGCCCGCGGACGCGCCCCCCAGCGACGCTCCCCCAACGCCCGGCGGCGCCCCGGAGTCGCCCGGCGCCTAGAGCCGTCCGCCGTCGCCCCGCAGGCTGACCTCGCCCGCGTGGAAGCGGCGCAGGTCGCCGCCGGGCAGCCGGACGAGCAGCGCGCCGTCTTCGTCGACATCCTCCGCGGTGCCCTCGATGACGCCGCCGGGCTCCCGGATGGCGGGGCTCCCGCTCAGCGCCACCGGGCGCCCGAGGAGGGCCTGCCGCGACCGCCAGCCACGGAAGATGGCCGGGTGCTCCGCCCCGTCGAAGGCCCGCTCGAACGAGGCGAAGATCGCGGCCAGCAGGGGCTCGCGCGGCAGCGGCCGCCCCTTCTCGATCGCCAGGCTCGTGGCCGGCCGGTCGAGCTGGGCGTGCGCCGCGGGATCGAAGTTCACGTTGACCCCCACTCCCACCAGGGCGAAGGCGGGACGGTCGCCGTTCCATTCGCCCTCGATCAGGATGCCGGCGAACTTCCTGCCCTTGAGCTGGAGGTCGTTGGGCCACTTGATCCGCGGGTACAGGCCAAGCGTCTGCTCGACGGCGTTGGCGATCGCCACCGGCGTGATCAACGAGAGTCGCTGCAGCTGCGCCGTAGAGGGCCGCAGCACGATCGTGAAGTAGAGGTTCTGCCCGGAGGGGGAGACCCAGCTGCGGCCCCGGGTGCCGCGCCCGGCGGTCTGCTCCTCGGCGAAGACCACGGCGCCGTGAGCGGCGTCCTCGCGCGCCAGGGCGCGCGCGTCGTCCATGGTGGATCCGGTGCGGAGCTTGTAGACGAACTCGCAGCCGAGCCAGCGCGCCGTGGAGCGCTGGTCCAGGAGCTTGCGGCGCAGGCGGGGCGAGACGGCGGCGGACATGACAAGAGGCTAGCGCCGCCGGACCGGCGGTGGTGAGGCTCGCGCCCGCGAACACGAGGAAGACCCCCGTTTCCGGGGGCCTTCCCTGTTTCTTCAGCCCAGAGGCGATACGTCTACGTCTCGCTCACCTCCGAAAAGTGCGAGCGGACCGTATCACTGCTGGGCTTGCTTTTATGTCCCAACGCGCATCACCTCCTTTCTTGCCCACACGGTAGCAGGCGCGGAGCCATCGTTCACGCGGGGCGCCGCTACAGCCCGGCGACGACCGTGCGCACGCTGTCGTCGAGGATGGTGAGGATGTCGTCGACCTGTGCCTCGGTCGTGATCAGCGGCGGCGCGAGCAGGTAGCTGTCGAGGCGGATGCGCGCGATCAGCCCACGCCGCGTCGCCTCCTGCAGGAGCTTCATGCCGACGCCGGCCTCCACCGGGAAGGGGGTGTTGCTGTCGGCGTCCTGCAGCAGGTCGAAGCCCTGCATGAAGCCCAGCCCCCGCACATTGCCGACGTGCGAGTGGTTCGCGGCCAGCGTTTCCAGGCCGGCGCGCAACTGCGCGCCGCGCGCGGCCGCGTTTTCGACCAGGCGCTCGTCCTCCATGATCTGCAGGTTGCGCAGCGCGACGGCCGCCGCGGCCGTGTGCCCCGAGTTGGTGTAGGCGTGCATGAAGCGCGTGCCGGGGTCGGTGCCGGTGATGGTCTCGTGTACCTCCTTCGACCAGACGGCCGCCGCCATAGGGATGTAGGCGCTCGTCAGCGCTTTGGCGGTCGAGACCATGTCGGGCTGGACCCCGTAGTGCTCCAGCGCGAACCAGCGGCCGGTGCGGCCGAAGCCGGTGATGACCTCGTCGTCGATGAGCAGGATGTCGTTCTCATCGCAGAGCTCGCGCAGCCGCGGGAAGTAGCCGTCGGCGGCGACGTGGATGCCCCCGGCGCCCTGCACGGGCTCGGCGATGATCGCCGCGATCGTGTCCGCGCCCTCGTCGGCGATCGCCTCGGCGATCCGGTCGATATCGACGTTCGCGGGGTCGATCCGGCCCCCGCCCGCGAGCTTCGGCTCGACGCTGGCGGCGGGCATCGCTTCGCCCACGCGCGGGCCGAAGTTGGGATAGTAGATCTTCATCCCGGTCATCGACATCGCGGCCAGGGTGTTGCCGTGGTAGGCCTCGGCCCGGCTGATGATCTTGGTCTTCTCGGGCCGGCCCTTCACCGACCAGTAGTAGCGGGCGGCCTTGAAGTTGGTCTCGTTCGACTCGGAGCCCGAGTTGCCGAAGAAGACGGCCTGCATGTTGGGGTAGCAGAGGTCGACGACCTTGGCCGCCAGCTCGATGGCCGGCGGGTTGCTGTAGCCCACGTAGTTGCTCGTGAACGCGGCCCGCGACATCTGGTCGGCGGCGGCCTGCGCCAGCTCGGTGCGGCCGTGGCCCACGGCGACGTTCCAGAGGGCCGAGAGGCCGTCGATGTAGCGCCTGCCGTCGTGCCCGATGAGGTAGATGCCCTCCCCGCGCTCGACCAGGACCGGGGCCTGATGGGCCGCCGGGTGATGGAGCGGGTGGACCCAGTGCGCGAGGTCGGTCTCGACCAGTTCCTGGTAGCGGGCGTCGTCCATCGGGCATCTCTTTCTCGCTCAACTGCCCGCGGCAACCTCCTCCCTGGGAGCGGTCCGAGAGCAGCAGGGAAAGCGTACCGCCGACCGTCGGATGTGTCTGATCCGAAGCATCGGACGGACCCAGTGTGATATCCGGCCGGAACAGCGAGCTAATCGGCCGCGGATTCTGTACCGGCCCCACGGGGAGCCGCCGATTTCGGCTTCGGTGGCTTCCACTCGTGGATCCCCGCCGCGACGGTCGTATGGAACTCCATGATCAGAGCAGTGAGATCGTTGATGAAGCTGTTGCGTCCCGTGCCGCGGTTCCCGCCTACGGGTCGGGCGAGCGTGAGGACGAACTCCCGAGGTGGTGAAGGGGCCGGGGCGACGAGTAGGTGGGAGTCTCCCCGCAACGACCGCACAAGCTCCGAGGTCGTCTGCCGGGAGCGCACAAAGCGTGCGTCGACACGGCAGTCCCCCGGCGCGTCGCGCAGTTGTCGCAGCAGCCAATTGACGCGCGCGGTCGGGCGGGTGAGTGCCGGCGCTCGCACTTCCATCGACACCTCCCCCTGCATCGTCCGCAGGTCAGCCTCAATGTGCAGCGGCGCAATCACGGACGGGATCCGCAGATCAGCGTTGAGCCGACCGCTCTCGCACAATCGCTCGACCAGACTTCGAGTCCGAAGGTCCGGCTCCTCTCGGTGCAAGCGAGTGACATGCAGACTCACGTCTTCCCCCAACGAGGCGCCCAGGGTCAAGGCGGCGTACTGAACGAGTTGGTCCCAGCGCTGGCAGACCTCGACGGCGCCGGCATCGCCGGGTCGCAGGGTTCCCGCACGCGTCCCGTCGCGGACGGTCGTCCAGCCGGGTCCCATGTCTGCGAACGCCGTGGCGCCAGAGTTCTCGTGCTGGAGGTACCGGATCAACTCGCCCAGGATCCAGGCTTGGTCTGGATCGCTCACGCCGCGGTGTTCCTTCACCCGGATCGCGGTCGCCAGAATCCGGAACCATGACATGTGGTGCAGAGGAACATTCCGGTACTTCCGACGATCCACGGTGACGGGATGCTCACCCAGCGGTGCGATGTCGTTGCTGATGGTCAGCAGGCCACCCGCGAAGCCTTGTTGTTTGGCTACGTCGAGATACCGTTCGACCTGTTCTCGGTCGTGCTGGGCCGTTCCCGTTTTCACCTCGACCAGCAGGTACCAGTCGGCCTTGGCCCGGGTGACGCGCACCAAGCCGTCGACTCGCACGGCATGATCGTCCAGCGAGAACGGGACCTCCGTGTAGGTGGTGACCGTGCCGGCGGGGGCCCCGAGTGGCCGCAGGATCTCCCGATTGAACTCCCGGACCGCGCCGAGCACCGCCAACAGGGCCGATGTGGCACGCCCTTCCTTCTCCGCCGCCCTCTTGATGCCAGTCACCGGGATCAGTCGGGCCGCTTCCCATTGCTCTTCGTTCTCGTGCATCGTTCGCCCCCGGGTCCACTGCGCATGCCCTCGTGACGGTGCGTTGAAGATAGCGAAGCGAGTCCTCAGGAGCGCTCCCCGTCTCCCACCGCTCCGCGGGCTGGCGGCGGCGGGTCAGCCGCCGGCGAGCAACTCCCGCGCGACGCGACGGTCGTCCCAGGGCTCTTCGTGGTCGGCGGAGATCAGCGACTGCTCGGCGCCCTTGCCGGCGATGAGGACGTAGTCGCCCGCCCCGGCCAGCGCGAAGGCGCGAGCGATCGCCGCGCGACGGTCGGGCTGCGCCTCGAAGTCGGCGCCGGCCTGCTTGCCGGCGCGCTGCATGGCGGCCGCGATGTCGCCGACGATCGCGGCCGGGTCCTCCGAGCGGGGGTTCTCGCTGGTCAGGATGGCGAAGTCGGCGAACTCCGCGGCGGCGGATCCCATGCCGTCGCGGCGGCCGGGGTCGCGCTCGCCGGCGACGCCGAAGACGACGATCAGCCGGCCGTCAACGAGCGGGCGCACGGCGTCCAGGACACGACGGAACGCGTCGGTGGTGGCGGCGGCGTCGACGACGACGCTGAAGGGCTGCCCGGCTTCGATCCGCTCCATCCGCCCGGGAACCCCCGGCAGGTCGCGCACGCCCCGCTGCATGGCGACGGGCCCCACGCCAAGTGCGTAGGCGGCGCCCGCCGCGAGGACCGCGTTGCCCACGTTGAAGCGGGCCGGCAACGCCAGTTCCACGGCGAGCGCCCCGGCCGGCGTGGCGAGGCGGAAGCTCGATCCGTCGGCGCGGAGGCCGAGGTCGGAGACCGAGATGTCGGCGGGCTGCCCGGCCGGGCCGCCGGCATCGACGGTCACCACGCCAGCCCGCGTGGCGGCGGCGACGGCGGGGCGATGGGCGTCGTCGGCCCGCACGACGGCGCGCTTGACGACGCCCTTGTCGTGCGCCGTGTCCAGGAAGCGGAAGAGATTGAGCTTGGCGTCGAGGTACTCGGCGCGCGTGCCGTGGAAATCGAGGTGGTCGTCGCTGAGCCCGGTGAAGACCCCGATGTCGAACTCGCAGTGGTCGAGCCGGTGCAGGGCGAGGCCGTGCGACGTCGACTCAACGACGGCGTGGGTGCAGCCGGCGGCCACCATCTCCGCGAGCAGGCCTTGCGTGAGGTCGGCCTCGGGGCTGGTCTCGGTGATGGTGTTCATGCGCCACTCATCGCCGATCTTGAACTGCACGCCGCCGATCATGCCGGTGCGGTGTCCGGCCGCTTCGAGCATGGCGGCGGTGAGGTAGCAGGTCGTGCTCTTGCCGTCGGTGCCTGTGACGCCCACGACGGTGAGCTTGCGGGCGGGGAAGTCGTGATAGGCGGCGGCCAGCGCGGACAGCCCGGCTCGGGTGTCGGGCAGGACGACGATCGTGCGATCGGCGCCGCCGAGCAGGGGCGCCCAGCGTGCGCGCCGGTCGGCCTGGACGACCAGGGTCGTGGCGCCGGCGGCGACCGCCTGCGGGAGGAAGTCGTGGCCGTCGACCGTGAAGCCCGGCACCGCGACGAAGCAGGCGCCGGGGGTGACGCGGCGAGAGTCCTGCGTGACCGCGCGCACGGTTCGGTCTGCGTCGCCGTGGACGGAGAGGGGGCGCGTGGCCTGGAGGACGTGCGCGAGCGGCTTCATGTGTGGGCAGGGTATCGTGGCTTCCCCGAGCAGAGTGTTCCGCAACGGCGCCGGCCGTGGATCGTGCCTGCGCCGGACCGTGCCGCGTTGGGCCCGCGCCGCGGTCGGACGGTCCAGAGGGGCGACTGACGTCACCCCTCTGGACCCCTCGATGTGCGGTCAGGCGGCCTGTAAGCCGGGTTCTGTTCCCCGCCTGCCGGCGCGCCGGCGGACGGGGCGGTGGCCATCTGTCTGGGACGACGGTTACCCGCCGCCGCAAGCGACCTACCCGAGGGTGGAGTGCGGCGCTCCTTGGCCCTCCTATTTGGTCTTGCTCCGGGCGGGGCTTGCCCAGCCGGACCGGTCGCCCGGTCCGCTGGTGCGCTCTTACCGCACCGTTTCACCCTTACCGCCCGCCCCGCCGCTGAGAGCGGGGGAGCGGCGGTCTGTCTCTGTGGCGCTTTCCGTGGGGTCACCCCCCCTGGATATGGATCCAGCGCCCTGCCGCAATGGAGCCCGGACTTTCCTCGGCGCGACTGATGGCAGCCACCAGCGCGACGCGACCACCCGGCCACCTGACTGCCCCCGCAGTGTATCGGCCGGGCTATTCGACGTCCGCAAGGCGCCCATCGAGCGCCGCGTTGGCAAGTTCATCGGCGCGGGAGTTCTGCCCGCGGGGGACATGCCGGACGCGCACGACATCGAGCCGCGACAGGAGCCGCTGCAGCTGCGCGTGCATGGGCTTGAGCGCGGCGTTCCTGACGCGATAGCGGCCCTCGAGCTGGCGCACGATGAGCTCGGAATCGAGGCGCAGCTCCAGCTCGGTCGCGCCCAGTTCCAGGGCCGCCTCGACGGCCGCGATCGCGCCGCGGTACTCGGCGACGTTGTTGGTCCCGCGGCCGATCCGGCCGCCCAGGGCGCGCAGTTCAGCGTCCGCGGCGTCGTAGACCACGGCGCCGAAGGCGGCCGGGCCGGGGTTGCCGCGCGAGGCGCCATCGGCGTTGGCGTACATCTTCACGCCGGCGCCGATCGCACGCTCGACTCAGGCACGGGCGACTCAGACACGGAGGACGGTGCGGACGCCGTCCTCATCGACGATGACGCGCTCCACGACATCCCGCAGCAGCGCCTGTCGGTGCTCGAAGCTCAGTCCGTCCCAGTCGTCGCGGATGCGCGCCAACTGGCGGGCGCGATGGCGGCCGCGTTCGCTCTCGGTGGCCTGTGCCGTGGCCCGACGGTCGAGCGTGGCGAGTTCGCCGCTGGAGTGCTGGTAGTCGGTGGTGATCTCGGCGGCGACTTCGCGCAGGCGCTCGGGCGTCTCGCGGCCATTGGATGCGGCCGTGAGGGCGTCGGAGAGGCGTCGGTCCAGGCTGCGCATGTGGCTGCGCACGCGCGCCTCGGCGACTGCCGTCTCGGCCGCGACGGCGCCGGCGTCGCCGGCGCGCAGCACGACGGGGCGCGCCACGTCGGTCTCGACGTCGCCGTCGCTCCCATTCGCGGCGCCCCGGAGGTGCGCCAGCACTTCCGCCTCCAGGTCGGCGGCGCGGCGCGTGTGGTACTCGCCCACCGACTGGTTGGTCCGAGCCACGTTCTGGTAGTAGCGGTACGTGTTGCTGGCCACGACACCGTCGCGGCGGGTCCACTGCTGCCGGCGCGTGACGCCGATCATGCGCGGGCCGCCGTCGCCGCAGTACACCAAGCCCGAGAGCAGGAAGCGGCCGGGCTGCGCCTTGGCCGCCGGGCGGCGGCGCTGCGCCATGCGCGCCTGCACGGCGGCGAAGTCGGCCTCGCTGACGATGGCCGGGTGGTTGCCGGGCACCTTCACGCCGAAGCGCGTGTACGTCCCCACGTAGACGCGATTGCGGAGCAGATCGCGGATCGTGACCATGCTCCAGTTTCCCCCGCGGCGCGTGCGATAGCCCTGCTCGTTCAGATGCTTCGCGATCAGCCGGATCCCGCGCCCCTCCGAGAGGTAGAGGTCGAAGATCATGCGCACCACCACCGCCTCGTCCTCGACGATCTGCAAGCGCCGGTCTTCGCCCACGCGGTAGCCGTAGGGCGGCCGGCCGAGCACCTGCCCCTGGATGGCGCGGCGGCGCATGGCGTCGCGCACCCGGCGGCTGCCCGCCCCGGTGCCCTGCTCGCCCCAGATGCGGAGCAGGCGCACGTCGTCGAGTGCGCCTTCGGCGATCGAGATGATCTGGGCCCCGCTGGCGCTGATCTGGAAATACGTCCGGGCGGCCGCCGCCCGCTCGGGCCCCAGCCGCGAGAAGGCCGTCACGACGACGGCGATGAACCCCTTGTCCGGCGCGTTCAGGTAGTCGAGCAGTTGCCGCAGACCCGGGCGGTCCGACACGCCGGCGCCGTCGCCGGGCAGGGGGTCGAGGAAGGCCGCCGCGGGCTGGTAGCCGTTCGCGTCGCAGAAGCGCAGGAACGCGTCGTTCTGAGCGGCCAGCGTGCCGGCCTCGCCGGCCGGGCCGTACTCCGTCAGATAGCCGATCGCGCGCATGCCCTCTCTCCGGCGGTCAGGGGCTCAGCGGACGTAGACGATGCAGTGGCAGGCGGGGCAGTTCACGACCTCCGCGCCACGCCGGGCCCGGTTGAGAATGGTGGTGGGCAGGCTCAGACGGCAGGAGCCGCAGACCCCGCCGACGGATGCGGCGACCGCGACGTGCTGGAGCGCGCGGTGCGAGTCGTAGACGGCGAGATCGGCGGCGCCGAGCCGGGCGCGCAGGGCGTCGACATCGGCGCGCACCTGGGCGGCCTCCGCATCGATCTCGTCGTGCTGGGTCTGCAGCTGGGCGCGATGCGCCTCCCAGGCCGAGAGGCTCTTCTCGCTCAACGCGACGAGGTGGTCCAGCGCCGCTTGCTCCTGCTCCTCCTCATCGATCGAGGAGAGCAAGCGCTCCTCCTGCGCCTTGAGGCCCCGCCGCAGTGCGAAGACCTCCTCTTGCAGGTGGCGCAACTCCTTGGCGTCGGTCGTCTCGCCGCTATAGAGCTTGCCGTCCTCGACCAGGATCTTGGCGCGCAGCGCGTCCGCGTCCGCCTCGACGGCCTTGCGCGCCCGCACGCCCTCGTCGAGGCGGGTTCGCTGCGCCGCGATCTCGTCGCTCAGCGTACGGTGCGAGTCCGGCTCCTGGAGCTGGTCCTCCACCGCGGCCAGCCGTCGCTTGACGGTGTCGAGGCGCAGGTCGACCTCCTGCAGCGCGATCATGTCGCCAATATCGGCCACGGGACCTCTCTCCGCTTCGATTAGGTGGGGAGAGTATACGAACGGGCCCTCGGTCGCGGCAAGAGTCGCGGCGCCCGAAAACGCGTCCCTGGTACGATTATGCGGCCCAGGCCCCGAACTCGCGCGGCGCTCCGCCGGGGAGGAACGGCCGATGCCCTCCAACGCCGCCCTCGTGATCAACGTCTCGACGCTGCTCGGCGAAGCGCTGGGCAGCACGCGGTCCTACGTCCTGCAGGGCGCGGAGTTTCGCTTCGACGAGGGCCGCACGCCGGCCGACGGCGAGGTGCGGCTGACCCGCACGGACGGCTCGATCCTGGTGACGGGGCAGATCCGGGTGGCGGTCGAGGAGGTCTGCGGCCGCTGCCTGGGGTTGTTCCGGCAGCCGTTGCAGGTGCAGTTGCGGGAAGAGTTCTGGCCCGACTACGACCCGCTGTTGCAGCAGCAGGTGGAGATCCCGGAGGGTCGCGAGGGCTTCCCGATTGAGCGGGGATTACTCGACTTGCAGGAAGCGCTGCGGCAATATGTGGAGATGGCGCGCCCCATGCAGCCGATCTGCCGCCCGGATTGCGCCGGGGCCGGGGCGGGGGCAAGCCCGAGCGAGGCGACCGAGTCGCCGGTCGACCACCGCTGGGCGGCGCTCAGTGCATTGCGGCGCGACTCGCACTAGGATCAGCCGGCGCGACCGTCGGCGCGCGTGGGGTCGCCCCACGCTACGCTCAGCCCCCGTGCGGCGTCGCACGGCAGACGGCGCGGCGGGAAGGACACGCACGATGGCTCCGTTGCCCAAGCGAAAGTACGCCAAGACCCGCCAGCGACTGCGCCGCCAGCACCTCACGCAGCGGCGGGCCACGGTGACCACCTGCCCCACGTGCACGTCGCCGGTGGTAGCGCATCAGGTCTGCTACACGTGCGGCCGCTACCGCGGCCGGCAGGTGCTGGAGTTCGAGGACTAGCCGCGTGGCCCCGGCAGCGGCGCCCGCGGGCGCGACGGCCTGGCTGTTCCCAGGACAGGGCGCCCAGCACGTCGGCATGGGCCGAGACCTGTACGACGCCTTCCCCGAGGCGCGCGCCGTGTACGAGCGTGCGGACGCGGCGCTGGATCGCCCGCTCTCCTCGATCATCTTCGACGGGCCCGAGGAGGAGCTGCTGCAAACCGTCAACGCGCAGCCGGCCATCCTGGTCACCAGCCTGGCCTGTCTGGCGGCGGCGCAGGCGGCGGGCATCGTGGGGCAGCCGTCCATGGTCGACGGCGCGCCGGCGAGCCGGACGCCCGCGTACGTGGCGGGGCACAGCCTGGGGGAGTACAGCGCCCTGATCGCGGCCGGCGCCCTCGACGCCGACGCCGGCGTCCGGCTGGTGCAGAAGCGGGGCCGCCTGATGCAGCAGGCCGGCGAGGCCAATCCGGGCACGCTCGCGGCGATCCTGGGGCTCCCCGAGCAGGATGTGGCGGCAGTCTGCAGCGAGGCCGGCACGGAGATCTGCAACGTCAACGCGTCGACGCAGATCGTCGTCGGCGGCACCCGCGCGGCCGTCGCGCGGGCGATGGACCTCGCCACGGCGCGGGGGGCCCGCAAGGCGATTCCGCTCCGGGTCAGCGGCGCGTTCCACTCGTCGCTGATGCAGCCGGCGGCCGAGCGCATGCTCGCGGAGGTCGACCGGGTCTCGTTCCGGATGCCGGCGACGCCCATCGTGGCGAACGTGACCGGCAAGGTCATCGAGTGCACCCTGCCCGGGGCGGCCGCGGAGGCCGCCGGCGCAATCAACACCGCGCTGCGGACCGAGCTTGCGCAGCAGCTCCAATCAACGGTGCGCTGGGAGCAATCGGTGCTGTTCATGGTCGAAGCCGGCGTGCGCACCTTCGTCGAGATCGGTCCCGGGCGCGTGTTGACGGGACTCGTGAAGACGATCGCGCGGCAGCAGCGGCCGACCCTGCTGACGCTCAACGGCGCCGACGCGATCCAGAAGCTGCGCTAGGCGCGCCGCCGGGGCGTCTCCCCGCGCACACCACACAGAGGAACGGTCCGTGACCAAATTGCACGTGCTGGGACGCCGGCTGGCGTTCCAGGCGCTGTTCGAAGCGGAGTTCGGCCGGGCGACCGCCGCCGAGGCGCTGGCTCGGGAGTCCGGGGCGCGTCGCGTGGCGGCGTCGGACCGGCGCTACGCCGACGCGCTGATCGCGGGCGTGCTGCGGGAACAGCCCGCCCTGGATGCCACGATTGGGGAGTTCGCCCCCGCGCACCCCGTCTCGGCGCTGGGGATCGTGGACCGCGTGGTGCTGCGGATTGCGCTCTATGAACTCCTGTTCAATAATGCCGCAACCCCATCGGGAGGCGTCCCGGTTGGGGCGGTGATTAATGAAGCTGTCGAGCTGGCCAAGACCTTTGGCAGTGACGCCAGCCGGAGATTTGTCAACGGCGTGCTGGGCACGGTGAGCCGCGAACGACTCCCGCAGCCGGCCGCGGAGATGCCGAGCACAGAAATGGGGGGCCCTCGTGGCGCTGTTTGAACGCGTGCAGGGAATCATCGAGAACCAGCTGGGCGTCGAACTGGATGAGATCACCCCGACGGCCTCATTCGTCGACGATCTGGGGGCGGACTCCCTGGACCTCGTCGAGTTGATCATGTCGTTCGAAGACGAGTTCAAGGACGAGGTGCCGGATCTGGAGATCTCCGACGAAGAGGCGGAGGGGATCAGCACCGTGCAGAGCGCGGTCGACTTCCTCGTCAGCAAAGGCGTCCCTGCGGACTAGCGCCCGCGGGCGGTCGCCGGGCCGGCCGTTGCGGCCCGCGTCGCCGGGACGAACCCCCCGGTCAACGGCCTCTTCGACCCTGGGCGCGCCGCCAGTGCGGGACATGCGGTAGTCTTAGGCCACGTCTGTGCCCCTGCCGACCCGGTCGGCGGGCGTGGCTATCCTCGCGGCGGTCACCCGCGGCGCCGGACGCAGACTGAGGCGACGATGGACTTTTTTGGTATCGGGGTCCTGGAGGTCGTGGCCGTCCTGCTGCTGATCGCGATCGTGTTCGGGCCCCACCGCCTGCCGGAGATCGCCGGTCAGTTCGGCCGCGCGATCCGGGATCTTCGCGAATACGCCCGCGACTTCCGCGACGAGTACCTGACCGATTTCGAGGAGGTCAAGGAGGAGTACCTGGAAGTCCGTCACGACCTGGAACAGACGGACAAGGAGTTGCGCGAGGAACTGCAGCAGATCGACGCGGATGTGCGTATGGCCGCGGCGGAGGTCAAGGGCGTCGTAGACGAGACGACCGCCGATGTCACCGGCACGACGGTGGAGGAACCCGGCACGCCGGCGGAAGCGGCCGCGAGCGCGGCGGAAGCGGCGGAAGTCGCGGCCAAAGCCGCCGCGGAGGCCGCCACTGCGGCGGCGGCGGCCGAGGCCACCCTGCCGGCGGCGGCGCCGGTCGCGGAGCGCCCACGGGGCGCGCGACGGCGGCTGGGACGCACCTCCTCGGGCGCAGCGAAGGCCGCGCGCCCCGGCAACATCATCTCCATCAACCGCCGGCGCCGGCCGGATCGGTAGCCGGCCACCCGGGCGCGCGCGCCCGGCCGGCGCACATTCGGGCAGAGCGAATCCACAATGGCGAGTCAGCCAGAGCCAGCACCCGAGATCGTTGACGACGAGGCGCAAGAGCCCGCGCCGGGGATGCTCACCATCGGTGAGCACTTGGTGGAGGCGCGCCAGCGCCTGACGATCGCCGCACTCACGATCGTCCTCACGACGGTCGTCTCGCTGATCTTCACGAACCGCATCCTGGACTTCCTGATCGAGCCGGGGCGCGCCGCGGACCCGGACTTCCGGCCGATCTTCACCGAGTTGCTGGGCTTCATCTCGGCCTACTTCAAGGTCGGGCTGCTGGTGGGCATCGCCGCGGCCATGCCGATGGTGGTCTATCAGGCGTTCATGTACATCAATCCGGGGCTGGAGCCGCAGGAGCGCCGCTGGCTGCTGCCGATCGTGTTGCTGGCGTCGCTCTCCTTCGCCGGCGGCGGCGCGTTCGCGTTCTTCGTCGCGTGGCCCCCGGCGCTCGACTTCCTGCTGGACTTCGGCGACAACATCGCCGATCCCCAGATCCGCATCAGCAACTACATCGACATGCTCACCCGCTTCGTGTTCTGGACCGGCATCGTCTTCGAGACGCCGCTGGTGCTCATGGGCCTCGGCTGGCTGGGCCTCGTCACCGCGCGCCGGCTCATACAGGCATGGCGCTGGGCGATCATCGGCTCGTTCATCATCGCGGCGCTGATCACGCCGTCGATCGACCCGGTCACCCAGGCGGCCGTCGCGATCCCGCTCATCTTCCTCTACGGCCTGGGCATCCTGCTGGTGAAGCTGGTCGAGAAGCGCGGGCTGGGGCGGTATCGCAACGCCGAGATCGAGCCCGTCGACGTCGAGTAGGCCGCCGCGTTCGCCGGCCGCCCTGCCATAACCGACGGCGATAACGCCGGATCGAGCGCCGGAGGCTTCCGGCCGAGCGGCGCCCGTTGCTAGCCTCTCGCCAACCGCGGTGGGGTCGTGCCCTTCGACCCGGCGCCGGGAATGCAGGGGCGTCCCAATGGAGATCACGCAGCTGGAATCGATCAACGCACGCATCGCGGGCTGCCACGCCTGCGGGCTGGCGGCGGGCCGCACGCGCACGGTCCCCGGCGACGGCGACCCGAACGCGGAGTTGATGTTCATCGGCGAGGGGCCGGGCTTCTACGAGGATCAGCAGGGCAGTCCGTTCGTGGGCCGGGCGGGAGCGCTGCTCGACGAACTGCTGGGCCGCATCGGGCTGACGCGGGCGGACGTCTTCGTCACGAACGTCGTCAAGTGCCGGCCGCCGAACAACCGCGACCCGGAGCCGAGCGAGATCGCCGCCTGCGAGCCCTACCTGACGGAGCAGATCGGCGGCATCCGGCCCAAGCTGGTCGTGACGCTGGGCCGTTTCGCGATGCAGTACTTCGTACCGGGCGCGGCGATGGGGCGGTCGCACGGGCAGGTCATCCAGCGCGGCGCCTATCGGGTGTATCCCGTTTATCACCCCGCGGCGGCGCTGCGGCAGGGCCAGTTGGCGCGAGTGCTGCGGGACGACTTCGATCGCATCCCGGCGCTGCTGGCGGCGGCGGAACGACCGGCCGCGCCGCCGACGCCCGCCGCCCCGGCCGAGCCAGCGGATGCGGCGACGCAACTGTCGCTGTTGTAGCGCCGGCCCCGTTCGAGGGCTCCAGGGCGCTAATCGAAGGCGGCGAAAACCTCCGCGTCCAACTCCTCGTGGGACTCCGGCTGCTGTTCGATCAAGGAGAAGCAGAACTCGTCGACGCCCGCGTCGATGTACGACCCGCACTTGTCGATCAGCCACTGCGGCGGCCCGATGAGCGTCCAGTCCGGCCCGAGCCTGCGGGTGTAGTCGCGGGCGCGGACCTCCCGCGCCTGCTTGTCGTCGCGGATGATGCGAATCGGCATGTGCACGGTGGTCGTGATCTGCGCCGGATCGCGTCCCGCCGCGTCGCAGTGCCGCTCCAGGATGGTGCGCTGCCGCTTGAGATCCTCCGGCGTCGCGCAGACGTTCATGATGTCGCCGCACATCGCGAGCGTCTTCAGCGTGCGCCTGGGCCCCTCCCCACCCACCATGATCGGGATCGGCCGCCCGACGCCCTTGGGCTCGAAGGGCGCTCGCCGCAGCGTGTAGTAGCGGCCGTGGTAGTCCACGAGCCCGTCCGAGTCGAGGAGCAGGCGGATCAACTCGCACGCCTCCTCGAGGCGGTCGGAGCGCTCCTGCATCGACGGGAAGTCCCAGCCGTACGCCCGGTGCTCCCGCAGGTGCCAGCCCGTGCCGATGCCCAGGATGACGCGGCCGCCGGACACCTCATCGATGGTCGCGGCCATCTTCGCCGTCAGCACCGGGTGGCGGTACGTGTTGCCGCCGACGAGGACGCCCAGCCCGAGCCGGCGGGTCACGGCGGCCATACTCGCCAGCAGCGACCAACCTTCGAGCGTGGGGATCGAGTCGTACTCGGACACATCGTCGGTTGGGGTGTGATAGTCCCGGGGCGGGATGAAGTGGTCGTAGGTGTAGGCGCTGGTCCAGCGGCCCGCCTCCATGACCGCGAGCACCGCCTTGATGTCTTCCCAAGAGGTCGCGTGGTTGTGGAGTTGTGACCCGAACATTGATCTCCCACTTCCGATGACTGGTCCCGGCCGGGCATGCTGAGAGGGCAGACGCTAGTCCGCCATTCGCGGCTCGTACAGGCCGAGGCTCGCATGGCCGGGCCAGCCCCAGCGGCGCGACTGGGGTACGGTGGGGGTGTCGGACAAGGAGTACCCGTGAGTTCGATCCCCGCGGACGGCCTGCGCATCGTGCCCCTGGGCGGCCTGGGCGAGATTGGCCGCAACATGATGGTCTTCGAGACCCGCGACGACATCGTCGTCGTGGACGCCGGCATCCTCTTCCCGTCCGAGGAGATGCACGGCATCGACTACATCATCCAGGACGTGACCTACCTGCTGGAGCGGCGTGAGAAGCTGCGCGCCTATCTGATCACGCACGGCCACGAGGACCACATCGGCGCGCTCCCGCATCTGCTCCGCGATCTGCCGGCGCCGATCTACGCGTCGCGGCTGGCGCAAGGGCTGATTGGCGTGAAGCTGCGCAACGCGAAGATCCGCAACATCGAGCAGATCCAGGTGACGGAGGACACCGTCATCGACTGCGGCTCGATCACGGCGGAGTACTTCCCGGTGGCGCACTCGATCCCGGACGCGATGGGGATCGCGCTGCGCACGCCGGCGGGCATCGTCGTGCACACGGGCGACTTCAAGATCGACCACACCCCGGTGATGAGCGTGCCCACCGACCTCAACCGCCTCGCGCTGTACGGCGAGGAGGGCGTGGCATTGCTGTGCAGCGACTCGACCTACGCCGACACGCCGGGCCACACCGAGTCGGAGTTGTCGGTGGGCGAGGCGCTGGAGCATGTGATGCTGACGGCGCCCGGGCGCGTGATCATCGCGACCTTCGCGTCGCAGATCGCGCGGGTGCAGCAGATCGTCGATGGCGCCGAGAACGCCGGCCGGACCGTCTTCCCGACCGGCCGCTCGATGGTGCAGAACGTAAAGATGGCGCGCGAGCTGAACTACATCCAGGCGCCCGCCGGCGTGATCCGCGACATCAGCCAGCACGAGAACTTCGCCGACGAGGACGTCGTCATCGTCTGCACGGGGGGCCAGGGCGAGCCGATGTCGGCCTTGGCGCGGATGTCGATGGGGGACCACCGCGATGTGCGGATCAAGCCGGGCGACACCGTCGTGATGTCGTCCAATCCGATCCCCGGCAACGAGTCGGCCGTCTTCCGCACGATCGACAATCTGTTTCGCGTGGGAGCGGAAGTGCGCTACGCGCAGGGGGGTGCGGCGAACGTGCACGTGCGCGGGCATGCCGCCCAGGAGGAGCTGAAGACGGTCCTGGGGCTCGTGAAGCCCAAGCACTTCATCCCCGTCCATGGGGAGCATCGCCATCTGGCGGCCCACGTGAAGCTGGCCGAGGCGATGGGCGTCGCACCCGAGAACACACACCTGCTGCGCGACGGCGCCGTCTTCGAGTTGACGCCCCGCGGCGGGGCGGTGGTGGGTGAGGCCTCGGCGGCGTACGTGTTCGTCGATGGCATGAGCGTCGGCGATGTGGACCACACCGTGCTGCGCGATCGCCAACACCTGGCGACGGACGGGGTGGTGGTGGTGGTGGTCACGGTGGACCACGAGACGGGCGCGGTGGTGGCGGATCCCGATGTCGTCTCGCGCGGCTTTACGGGGCTGGATGAGTCGCCCGCGCTGCGGGAGCGGACGTCGGAGGCGCTACACGAGATGCTGTCGGGCGACAGCCACCCGGTGGAGGCGTCGGCGCTGCACGAGATCGTGAAGGATGAGATTTCACGGTTCCTGTACCGCGAAACGCGTCAACGTCCTATGGTGTTACCGGTGGTTGTGGAGGTGTAGCGGGCGGCTCGGGCCGTTCGCTCTCGCGTTCCCCGGGGTGGCCTCGCACAAACGAGGCGTCCTGCCATGGCTCGACCCGCGAAGCCGGTGGCCCCGCGCACGGCCCGACGTTCCGCCGCGCGTCCGCCCGCCCCTCGATCGCTGAGGGCCGTATCCGACCGGGCCGGGCCGCTCCTGGGGCTGGCGCTGATCGTGTTCGCCGCCCTGGCGACGGTGTGGCTCGCCCAGATCGACGTGCTGGGCGACGCCCGCGCGGGCGTCGCGGGCGGGCTGGGCGTGGGCGTGTTCCCGCCCCTGGCGCTGTGCAGCCTGGCTGGGCTGTGGCTGATGACCGGGGCGCCGCCCCCGCCCGCGCGGCGAGCCGCGCGCACGATGACGATCGCGGCGCTGGTGTACGTGATCGGCCTGGGCGTCGCGGGCTTCTTCTCGCCCGACTGGACCCTGGGTTCGGTCGATCTGGCGGTCGCGACCGCCACCGGAGACGCCGGGGCCTGGCTGGCGTCGGTCCCGGGCGTGGCGATCATGCTGCTGATGGCGCTGACGATCTCGGCCATGATCACGCCGCATCACACCGCCCAGGCGTTGCTCCTGAGCGGCGCCGTGACTTGGCTCGGCGGTCGCTGGCTGGGCCGGCAACTGCGGACGCTCTGGGTCACTCGCCCCCGGCGGCGCCCGACCGACATGTGGGAGGCCGGCGTGGGACCCTCGCCGGCCGCCGACGCGTACACCCTCGACACGACCCTGCCCGCTGCCGAGCCGCACCTGCCGGCCGCGCCGATCGATGCGCCAGCCGCCGCGCCCGAGGCCGGGGCGGCGGTGGAGATCAAGCCCGCGACGGCCACCGCCGGGAAGGCCGCGTCGCCATCGGACGCCGCACCGCCGCCGCCGCCGGACGATTCGGTGACTCCCGCCCCGGCCGGGGCGAGCACGCGCCGCAGCCCGGACGGCTGGATCCTGCCGCCCCTGAGCCTGCTGAAATCCGACACCAAGCGCACCGGCGCCAGCGACAGCCCGCGCCAGGCGCAGGCGATCATCGACACGCTGGCGTCGTTCGGCGTCGACGCGGAGGTGACGCAGATCAACGAGGGGCCGTCCGTCACGCAGTTCGGCGTGAAGCCCGGCTGGGACGTGAAAACCCGGATGGTCCCGGTCAAGGACGCCGACGGTCAGCCGCAGCTGGACAAGGACGGCCGGCCCGTGCTGCGCGCCGAAGAGATCGGCCGGACGCGCGTGCGGGTGAACAAGATCACGCGGCTGACCAACGACATCGCGCTGGCGCTGGCGGCGCCGTCGATCCGGGTCGAGGCGCCCGTCCCCGGGCAGCCGATCATCGGCATCGAGGTGCCCAACCGGGAGACGCGCATCGTCTCTCTGCGCGGCGTGATCGAGTCGCCCGAGTTCCGGCGCGTCGTCAAGAGCGGCGGCCTACCCATCGCGCTGGGACGCGGCGTCGCCGGCCAACCGGTCGCCGTCGACCTGACGGGCATGCCGCACCTGCTCATCGCGGGCGCCACAGGGTCCGGCAAGAGCGTATCGATCAACGGCATCATCACCAGCCTCATCACGCACCACTCGCCGGAGTCGCTGCGCCTGGTACTGGTCGACCCAAAGCGGGTCGAATTGACGTCATACAAGGACATCCCCCATCTCGCGTTCTCCCGCGTCGTCACGGACGCCGAGGAGGTCACCGGCGTGCTGGCGGTCGTGGTCGCGGAGATGGAGCGCCGCTATTACCGCTTCCAGCAGGTGGGAGCGCGCAACGTCGCGGCCTACAACGCGGTGGAGCGCCCCGAGGGACCGCTGCCCTTCTGGGTGGTGATCCTGGACGAACTGGCCGACCTCATGATGGTTGCGCCGGTGGAGGTGGAGGCCCAGTTGGTGCGGCTGGCGCAACTCGCCCGCGCGACGGGCATCCACCTGGTGATCGCGACGCAGCGACCGTCGGTGGACGTCGTGACGGGGCTGATCAAGGCCAACTTCCCCACCCGGCTCGCCTTCGCGACGAGTTCGCAGACGGACTCGCGGGTGATCATGGATCGGGCGGGAGCGGAGAAGCTGCTGGGTCGCGGCGACATGCTCTTCCAGAGCCAGGATCGGATCACGGCCCAACGCGTGCAGGGGGCCTTCGTCTCGGACGATGAGATCGCCGCCGTCATTGAGTTCTGGACGCAGGATCGCTTCCGCAACTTGCCGCGGCCGACGCTCGACCGCCAGCTGGAAGAGGCCATCGAGCGCGCCGCCGACCCGCGCGAGGACGGGCCGGTCACCGTGACGCGGCCCGCCGACGCAGACGCCCAGCCGACCGAACCGCGGGCGCCGGCCGTCGCCCCGCCGCCCCCGACAGAGGCGCCCGAGCCGGCGGACACGATGTACCCCCGCGCGGTCGCGCTGGCGACCGAGCACACGCGCATCTCGGCGTCGATGATTCAGCGGCGGCTGCGGCTGGGGTATCCGCGCGCCGAGCGGCTGCTCGACGAGCTGGCGCGCAACGGCGTCGTGGGGCCCGACGAGGGTGGGCCGTCGCGCGTCGTCCTGGCCCCGGAAGCGCCGATCGGCGTCCCCGGTGGGGGCGGCGCCTGACCGCTCGATCCAGCGTCGCGCCGCGGCGGGACATGGCGACGCTAGGCGACTCCCCCGCCGTTGGCGCATACTGGGGGTGGGAGTCGACCGATGCGCGCACTTGCTGACCTCGTGGCCCGCTGGCGAACGCCGGAGCCTCGCATTCCCGCGGAGCGGACGGAGGAGCAGGCCTGCGTGCTGTGCGGCACGGCGACGCGCGACACGCCGGGCTTCGAGTCGCACGGGGTCTGCGGCCAGTGCGGCTACCACCACGCGATCAGCGCCTGGACGCGCATCCGCCTGCTGGCCGATCCCGGCACTTTCCGCGAGTCGCACGCCTCGACGACGTCGGTCGATCCGCTCTCCTTCCCGGACGGAGGGATGTACCGGCGGCAGCTGCGAGAGGCGTTCCGGCGCACGGCGCTGCGGGAGGCGGCGATCACGGGGACCTGCGAGGTCCGCGGGCGCTCGGTGATGCTGATCGTGCTGGACTTCGGCTTCCTGGGGGGCAGCATGGGCGTGGTGGTCGGGGAGCGCGTGGCCCAGGCATTCGAGGATGCGACGCGCCGCAAGTTGCCGGTCGTATCGATGATCTCTTCGAGCGGGATCCGCGTGTGGGAGGGTGTGCTGGCGCTGACGCAAATGGCGAAGACGGCCGCGGCGGCCGAGCGCCACCAGATCGCCGGGCTGCCGCACATCGGCGTGTTGTCGAACCCGAGCACGGGGGCGGCGTTCGGCTCCTTCGCGAATCTGGCCGACGTGCTGATCGCCGAGCCGGGCGCGCTGATGGGCTTCACCTCGCTGCGAGACCTGCAACGCGACGACGAACGGCCGCTCGACCCGGAGGCCCACACGGCCGAGTCGCACTTGGCGCACGGACTGATCGACCAGGTCGTGGAGCGGGGGCGCCAGCGCGACCTGCTGACCACGCTCATCGACCTGATGAGCCCGTCGACGCGGCTGGAGATCACGCGGCGCTTGGATCCCTTCGTGCGGCCGGGCGGACGCGACATCAGCCCCTGGCACGCCGTCGAGCTGGCCCGGCACAGCGATCGGCCCCACGCGATCGACTACATCGGGCGGATGACGACATCGTTCGTGGAGCTGCGCGGCGACCGCAGCGGGGAGGATGACTCCGCGATCGTGGCCGGGCTGGCCGACCTGGGCGGCGAGGCGACGGTGCTGATCGGTCAGCAGGGCGGGTCGGGCGGCGAGGCCGCCGTGGTGCGACCGGCCGGCCTGCGCAAGGCGATGCGGGCCGTGCGGCTGGCCGAGAAGTTCACCTTGCCCATCGTGACGCTGGTCGACACGCGCGGCGTCGCACAGACACGGGCGGCCGAGGAGGGGGGCCTGGGGGCGGCGCTCGCCGCGACGCTGGCGCTGATGTCGCGCGTGAAGACCCCGGTCCTGGCCGTGATCATCGGGGAGGGCGGCAGCAGCGCGGCGCTGGCGCTGAGCGTCGCCGATCGGGTGCTGATCCTGGAGCACGGCATCTTCACGATCGCCTCGCCGGAGGAGGCGGCGCAGGCGTTGCACGGCGACGCGTCGCGGGGGGACGAGGTGGCGGAGGGGCTGCGCCTGACGGCGCGCGACGCGCTCGACCTGGGCGTCGTGGACCTGGTCGTCCGGGAACCGCAGGACGGGGCGCACGCCGACCCGGACGCGGCGGCGAGCCTGCTGCGCACGGCGATCGTGCAAGAGCTGGCGGTGCTGGCGACGCAGCGGCCGGGGCGGCTCGCCAAACGGCGCTACAACCGCTACCGGCGCACGGGGGTCTACCAGAACTTCTTCCGCGTCAGCCTGGGGCGCAATCTGGTGGACCTGCGGCGCGGGGCGCTGGCGCGCGCGCGCCAGCGGGTCCCGCAGCGGCTGCGCGGCGTCGCGCCGGAACCCGACGAGCCGAGCATCCCCATCGACTAGCCGGGCCGGGCGTCAACCCGGCAGTCCACCGGCGCGCCCCCGCGCGTCTAGGGCGGCAGGCCCGCGCGCGAGGCCATCGGGGGCACATCCTCCCGTGCCGACCAGACGAGCTCGTAGAGTTGCTGGCGCCCTTCCATGCCGCGCAGGCGGCGCGGTCCGCGGTCGATGAGGTCTTGCGCGGGGAAGTCGTGGCGGACCTCCTCGTAGACGCTGCCCGAGAGCCAGATCTCCCCGCCCTCGCTCTTGTCCATGACGCGCTGCGCCATATTCACGGTGCGGCCCAGGATGTCGCCGCCGGGACGCAGGAGCACGTCGCCGCGGTGGAGGCCGATGCGTACCCGCACGGGCCAGTCGGGGCGGATGGCGGCGCGCGCCGCGATGCGGCGCTGGATCTCGATCGCGGCCCGGGCCGCGTTGGCCGCGTCGGCGAAGACGACGAGGAAGCCGTCCCCGGTGCCCTTGACCTCGAAGCCCGCGAAGCGCTCGATGGCGTCGCGGACGATGGTGTCGTGGTCGTCCGAGATCTCGGCCCAGCTGAGGTCGCCCAGGCGCTCGGTGAGATAGACCGAGTCCTCTATGTCGGTGAACAGGACGGTCAGGGTGGTGCCGCTCGTGGCGTGCAGGGACGCCGTGAGCGCGCGCCCGTCGTTGGGGCAGAAGGCGGAATCGGGCGGGGCCTCCTCGCCGCAGAAGGCGCAGACGCGCGCACGCGCGTCACCCTCCGCTGGGAGGATCCAGGGCGGGACGCGGTCACGCAGGCGGCGTGGGGGCGCATCCTCCGGCGTTGTCACGACGCTCCGTCCCATCCGGCCGGAACGAAGCACACCATCGTGCCGTCCGGCGCTGGTCCGTGCTGATCATAGGCGTCATCGCCCGCGCTCACGTTATCGGGGGGTCAAATCGGTGGGCGCGGGATCATCCAGAGCCCGGCGCGCCGCTGGGTTCCCGGCGTTTGAGCGGCGTGCGGCCGCGGCGGCCGTAGGAGTGGTCGCTCCACTGCGGCAGGTCCTCCACGTCGTCGCCGGCGAGTTCGTGCCGGATCGCGACGATCTCGTCCCGCAGCATGGCCGCGCGCTCGAACTCCAACTCCCGCGCGGCCTGCTTCATCTGCTTCTCCAGATCCTTCACGAGACGCATCAGTTGCTCGCGACCGCCGCCGCGGCGCGCGGGCAGCGCGCCGCGACCAGGGTCCACACCGTAGGGCGCGGGCTCCTCGGCGGCCTGGCGGATCTGGTCGGTGAGGTCGCGGATCGTCTTGTGGATCGATACCGGCTCGATGCCGTGCGTCACGTTGTACTGCTGCTGGATCTCCCGCCGGCGGGTGGTCTCCGCGATGGCGCGTCGCATGGAGTCGGTGACGACGTCGGCGTAGAGGATGGCGCGGCCATCGACGTGCCGGGCGGCGCGGCCCATGGTCTGGATCATCGAGCTCTCGCTGCGCAGATAGCCCTCTTTGTCGGCGTCCAGAATGGCGACGAGCGAGACCTCCGGGAGGTCGAGCCCTTCACGCAGCAGGTTGATGCCCACCACGGCGTCGAAGACCCCGAGCCGCAGGTCGCGCAGCACCTCCACCCGCTCGAAGGTGTCCTGCTCGCTGTGCAGGTAGTGGGTCTTGACCCCCACTTCGCGCAGGTAGTCGGCCAGGTCCTCGGCCATCTTCTTGGTCAGCGTGGTGACCAGCGCCCGCTCGCCGCGGGCGGCCCGGGCCCGCACCTCCTCCACGAGGTCGTCGATCTGCCCGTCGGTGGGGCGCACCTCGACCTGCGGGTCGAGTAGGCCGGTGGGCCGGATGATCTGCTCCACGATCCCGCTCGAGTGCTGCCGCTCGTACGGCCCCGGGGTCGCCGAGACGAAGACGACCTGGTTGATGTGCTGCTCGAACTCGTGCAGGTTCAGCGGCCGGTTGTCGAGCGCCGAGGGCAGCCGGAAGCCGTAGTCGACCAGCGTCTGCTTGCGGCTGGTGTCGCCGCCGTACATGCCGCGCACCTGGGGCATGGACATGTGACTCTCATCCACGAAGAGCAGCCAGTCGTCGGGGAAGTAGTCGAGTAGGGTCCAGGGCGTCGAGCCGGGGGCGCGGCGGGCGAGGTGGCGGGAGTAGTTCTCGATGCCGGGGCAATAGCCCATCTCCCGCAGCGTCTCCAGGTCGTAGCGGGTGCGCTCCTCGAGCCGGGCGGCCTCCAGGATGCGCCCCTCGGCGCGCAGATCCCGCAGCCGCGCGGTCAGCTCGGTCTCGATATCACCGACCGCCGCCCCCATACGCTCCTCCGAGGTCACGAAGTGCTTCGCCGGGTAGACATCGACGCGATCGCGCTCGGCGAGCAACTCGCCGGTGAGCGGGTCGAGTTCCACGATGCGCTCCACCCGGTCGTCCCAGAACTCGATGCGGACGGCGAACTCGTCGTAGGCGGGGTGGATCGTGAGCGTGTCGCCGCGGATGCGGAAGCGGCCGCGGACCAGGTTCATCTCGTCGCGGTCGTACTGCAGATCGACCAGGCGGCGCAGGATCTGGTTGCGCGGGAGCCGCTGCCCCTTGGCCATCGTGAGCACCATCGACTGGTACTCCTCGGGCTCGCCCAGGCCGTAAATGCAGGAGACCGAGGCGACGATGAGCACGTCGCGACGCTCGAACAGGGCGCGGGTGGCCGAGTGGCGCAGTTTGTCGATCTCGTCGTTGATGTCGGACTCCTTGGCGATGTAGGTGTCCGAGCGGGGCACGTACGCCTCGGGCTGGTAGTAGTCGTAGTAGGAGACGAAGAACTCGACGGCGTTGTTGGGGAAGAACTGCTTGAACTCGGTGCAGAGTTGCGCCGCGAGCGTCTTGTTGTGCGCGAGGACCAGGGTGGGGCGGTTCACCTGCGCCACGATGCTGGCCATGGTGAAGGTCTTGCCCGAGCCGGTGACGCCGAGCAGCGTCTGCGCGCGCGCGCCGTCACGGAGGCCCGCCACGAGTTGCTCGATGGCCTGCGGCTGATCACCGCTGGGGCGATAGTCGGCGACAAGTTCAAAGCGGCCGGATGTGGTCGTCACGAGTCGGCCAGTTTCTGGAAGACGGCGCGGAGCACGGACTCGGCGCCGGGCTCGAGTTCCTGATCGGCCACGTCGTCGACCCAGGCCTGCGCCTCGCGGCGGGCGTAGCCGAGGTTGACGAGCGCCTCGACGGCGTCGAGCAGGGCGCGGTCCGCGGCGGGCGGGGGCGCGGGCGCGACCTCGCGGTACTGTTCGTCGCGCAGCAGCGCCTCCTCCACGACCTTGCCCTTGAGTTCGGCGACAACGTAGTCGGCCTGGCGCGCGCCGACGCCGGGCAGTTGCCGCAGGGCTGCCTTGTCCTCGGTCTCGATCCAGTGGGCGATCGTGGAGACGGAGCTGGCCAGCGCCTTCTGCGCCTTGGTCGCGCCCATGTTCCGGACGCGCATGAGCTTCTTGAAGAAGTCCCGCTCGACGGGACGCAGGAAGCCGTACAGCACCGGCGTGGGGTTGCGATCGGGCACGTGGTAGTACGTGTAGAAGCTGACCTCCGTCGGCTGCGCCTCCATCGCGCGCCAGCAGTACGTGGGCAGCAGCACCTCGTACCACAGCCCACCGACCTCCACCTCCACGCTCTGGGCGTCCGCGTTCCAGCTCTTGGCGAGGCCCTCGATGCGCGTGATCACGACGGCGCCAGCCGCGGCGCCGCACCCGCGGCGCCGTCCAGCAGCCCAACGCCCTCCAGCAGCACGTGGCAGGCGGCGATGGCGAGCGCGTCCGAGGCGTCGCCGGGCGCCGGCACGGTATCGAGGTCCAGTTGAACCGCGAGGGCCCGGGCGAGGGCCGCCTTCTCGGCGTTGCCGTCGCCGCTGACGGCCTGCTTGACCTCGCGCGGGGCGTACTCGAAGAGGGGGAGGCCGGCGGCGGCGGCGGCGAGCATCGCGGCCGCCTGCGCCTGGCCCAGCGCCATGGCCGAGCGCACGTTGTCGCGCAGGAAGGGACGCTCCAGCGCGACGACGGCGGGACGGTGCTCGTCGATCAGGGCCGCGAGCTCGCGCTGGATGGCGAGCAGGCGTTGCTCGATCGGCGCCGCCGTGGGGGGTTTGATGACCCCGTAGCGGGCGGCGCTGCCGGGGAGATGCCCGCTCGTCTCCAGGACGCCCCAGCCGGTCGCGCGCAGGCCCGGGTCGACCCCAAGGACCCGGACGGAAGAGGGGGGCACGACGCTCAGGCTTCGACGAA
This sequence comes from Dehalococcoidia bacterium, assembly GCA_965209205.1. Classification (GTDB taxonomy): domain Bacteria; phylum Chloroflexota; class Dehalococcoidia; order Bin125; family Bin125; genus TK10-74A. Next base: position 260,852 of record CBDBQC010000004.1, on the reverse strand, counting down.
CGCGGATTCGGGCAGGTCGGCGTTGGTGGACACCCGCTGGACGTCGTCGAGGTCCTCCAGCGACTCGACCAGCCGCACGATCTGCCGGGCCTTCGATTCGTCCACGCCAACGGTGTTGGTGGGGCGCATGATGACCTCGGCCGAGGCGATGGTGACGCCGTTGCCCTCCAACCCGTGGCGCACCGCCTCCACGTCGGCGGGGGCGGTGACGACTTCCAGGACGCCGCTATCCACTTCGATGTCCTCCGCCCCGGCATCGATCGCCTGCAGTTCCAAGTCCTCTTCGTCGACGCCCGCGCCGAGGTCGACCAGGACGACGCCCTTCTGCTCGAACGTCCAGGCCACGCTGCCCGTCTCGCCCAGACTGCCGCCGGCCTTGGTGAGGGTCGAGCGGACATCGGAGACGGTGCGGTTGCGGTTATCGGTCAGGGTGTCGATGAGGAGGGCGACGCCGCCGGGTCCATAGGCCTCGTAGCGGATCTCCTCCCAGTTCTCGCCGCCGCCGGTCGCGGTCGCCCGGTCGATCGCGCGCTGCACGTTGTCCTTGGGCATGTTGGCCTGACGCGCCTTGCCGATGGCGAGGCGCAGCGCGGCGTTCTCCTCGGGGCTCGGACCGCCCGCCTTGGCGGCGACCATGATCTCGCGGGCGATCTTCGTGAAGATCTTGCCGCGCTTGGCGTCGGCGGCGCCCTTCGCGCGCTTGATGGTGGACCACTTGGAATGACCGGACATGTCGCTTCCCTCACGCCGGCAGCGACCGGCGCCCCATGGGGATTTTACACGCGATCGGGGCGCAATGATCGCCCCAGAGGGGGGACGCCACGGCGATATGCACGCCCTGGGCGTATTTCCCGCCCCGCTGGGCCGGGAGACAGTTGGAAACGCCCGTGTTCATTGGGGTGTTGGGAAGTCATGGTGTGTCACCGGCGACCACCGGCGTGCATAGCGGGGCAGGAGCGTGCACGAGTGTGCAGCAGTGTGCACGTGTGTGCACGAGTTGTCCGCCGGGATGGAGCCTCTCACGGGCACCCGCGATCTGCGGATACATGATCCAATCATAGCGGATTGTCGGGCGGATGGGAAGCCCGCGGGCCACCCCGTCTGCCGCCGCGAGGGAGGCTGCGGGGGCTAGGGATCGGAGCGGAGGGCCGGCGGGAGGAGGCCGAGGTCGGCGTGGGGTTCGCCGAGGCCGGACGGCAGGCCCAGCCAGTGGTTGTCGATCAGGTGCGTGCCGCCGACCATCGCGGCGATCGAGACGAGGGCCGTGCCGGCCACGCGCTCCAGCTCCTCAAGCGTGTCGAGCGAGGCGCAGGACACGTACTGCACGTCGATCAGGGGCTGCGCGGCGAGCTCCGTGCGTGCGGCCTCGCGGATGGCGTCGCCGCGGCGCTCCCCGGCCGCGAAGCGGGCCTCGGCGGCGTCGAGAGCGCGGGAGATCGCGGTCGCGGCGCGCCGCTGTCCGGCGTCGAGGTAGACGTTGCGGCTGCTGAGGGCGAGGCCGTCGGCGGCGCGGACGGTGGGGACGGGAACGATCATGGTGGGGATGGCGAGGTCGCGCACGAGCTTTGTGAGCACCAGGAGCTGCTGCGCGTCTTTCATGCCGAAGTAGCTGCGGTGGGCCTGGGCGACCTGCAGGAGCTTCGTCACGACGGTCGTGACGCCCCGGAAGTGGGTGGGGCGCTGGGCGGCCTCGAGGCGCTGCGTCAGCGGACCGTCGACCACGACGGCGGTGTCGAAGCCCGGCGGATACATGGCGGCCTGCGTCGGCAGGAACACGGCGTCGGCGCCCGCCTCCCGCAGCAGCCGGAGGTCGGTGTCGAGGTCGCGGGGGTAGCGCTCCAAATCCTCCCCGGGGCCGAACTGCAGCGGGTTGAGGAAGATCGAGACCAGCGAGCGGTCGGTTTCGGCGCGGGACCGGCGCAAGAGCGCCAGGTGCCCGTCGTGCAGCGCGCCCATCGTGGCGACGAATCCAACGCCGCCGGTCTGGGCGCTGCGCCAGCGGCGCGCCGCCGCGATCGAGTCGAGGCGCTCCACGGGGCGGCTTAGCGCTTCGCTGCGCCCAGCTCCTCGCCGAGCTCCTCGAAGAGGGCGGAGAGCACCCGCGCCATGTTGGGCTTGGCGTCGAAGGAGTTGCCGGGGCCGGGGAATTCGCCGCGCTTGACGGCGTGCACGTAGTTCTCCAGGCCGTGGCGGATCTGCGGAGCGAGCTTGGCGAAGTGACTGGCGTGCTTGGGCAGGAAGTCCTCGAACAGGCCCAGAATGTCGTGCCAGACCTGGATCTCGCCGTCGCAGCCGACGCCGGCGCCGATGCCGACGGTGGGGATGCGCAACTCGCGCGAGATCTCGACACCCAACGGGGCGGGGATGCATTCCAGCACCACCGCGAACGCGCCGGCGCTCTCCAGCGCGCGCGCATCGTCGAGCATGCGGGCCGCGGCCGAGTCGGTCTTGCCCTGGACCTTGTGCCCGCCGAGCTGCCGCACCGACTGGGGCGTGAGGCCGAGATGCCCCATGACGGGGATACCGGACGCGACGAGTCGCTCCACGATCCCCGCCACGCGCACGCCCCCCTCGAGCTTGACGGCGGTCGCCCCGCCCTCCTGCAGGAGGCGGACCGCGTTGCGCATCGCCTCGTCCTCATCGGCCTGGTAGGAGCCGAAGGGCATGTCGGCGACGACGAAGGCGCGCTCGGCGCCGCGCACCACGGGCTTCGTGTGATGGATGATCTCATCCATGGTCACGGGGACGGTGGAGTCGTACCCGAGGACGACCGTGCCCAGCGAGTCGCCCACGAGGACGCCGGGGATGCCCACCTGGTCGACGAGGCGGGCGCTCGGGTAGTCGTAGCAGGTGATCATGGCGAAGCGCTCGCCACGATCCTTGAGCGCGCGGAGGCTATGGACCGAGCGTCGTGCCATCTGGCGAACCCTCCTGGGCGGCGCCCGGCACGGGCGACGCCGATGGTCTCGGGAAAGCGCGGCGAATGTATCGACGCGCTTCACGGCCTGTCAATCACGCCGGAATCGCGCCGGGCGGGTATCAGGCGGCGTCCGCCCCCGGGGGGCCGGCGCCCACGGCCGGCAGGCCCGCCAGCGGCGTCGCCCGGCGCACGCCCCGCACGATCGCCCTACCCAGCGCGTCGGAGGCCATGGCCCCCAGCATCGTCAGCAGGGCGGGGGCGCGGCGCGGGTCGGCATCGTGGCGGCCGGTCGCGAGGACGAACACGGAGTCGCCATCGACGGGCGTATGTGCGGGGCGCACGGCCTGCGCGAGGCCGTCGTCGGCCATGATGGCGAGCCGGGTGGCCTGCGCCTTGTCGAGGCGGGCGTTCGTCGCGACGACGGCGACCGTCGTGTTGAGCAGCCCGGGCGCCCCGTGCAGCGCCTCGACGGCGGCGGCGTGGTCGGCGTAGTAGGCGTCGAGGGACTTGCCGAGCAGGGCGTCGTGGGCGTGCAGCATGGCGCCCTCGCTCCCGTGCCGGCGGGGGCCGGCGACGAGTGCGCCCGTCGCCGGATCGACGATCGCGCCGGCCGCGTTCACGGCCGCGATCGCCGCGACGACGAGTCCGGAGTCGTGGCGGACGGAGGCGGTGCCGATGCCGCCCTTCCAGGCGAGGTCGCGGCCGTCGAGCTTGGCGACGCTGCAGCCCGTGCCGGCGCCCACGCAGCCCTCGGCGACGGCGCTGCCGGTGGCGCGGCGGACGGCCATCGCGCCCTGGTCGGGGCCGGGGAACGCCGTGGGCGACCCCAGCGCCTGGTCGAAGACGACGGCGCCGGTGACGATCGGCACGGGCGGCGCCTCGGCGGTGACGGGCAGGCCCACGCCGCGATCGACCAGAGCGGCGCGCACGCCGGCAGCCGCGGCGAGGCCGTGGGCGCTGCCGCCGGTGATGAGCACGGCGTGGACGACGCCCACGGTGTTCTCGGGCCGCAGGAGTTGCGTGTCGATCGTGCCCGGCGCGCCGCCGGCGCCGTGGAAGCCCGGCGTCGCGCCCGCTTCCGTCAGGACGACGGTGCAGCCGGTGGCGCGGCGGCGGCTGGTCCAGTGACCCAGGCGCACGCCGGCGACGTCGGTGATCGCCCCGTCCGGGTTCGCTCTCGCGGTGTTGCGTATCGCCATCGCGCCTCCCGGCTCCGCCGCCTGCCGCTCAGTCGAGGGCCGACTCGACATCGCGCATGTGCAGGTACAGCCAGACCATGTCGCGGCCGGCGTCGGTGATGCCGCCGATGGCGTCGATGAAGCGCTCCAGCTGCCCCTCGTCGATGGCGAGGGCGTGGCGGGTCATCGCACGCCGCCGCTGATCGAGCACCAACAGCGCGACCTGGTCGGGCTGCATGCGGCGTTCGGGCAGCCAGTCCACGCGCTCGGCGAGGGTCTGCGACTGGCGCAAGCCCTCGGAGAGGCGCAGCAACGCGCCCTGCTCGACCTTGGCCACCCGGTTGAGGCCCCCGGCGACCGCGGTCACGGCGGCGCGGAACTGCTTGTACTGGCGCCGCGGGATGTCCCCCCGCGCGCGCTCCACGTCCGCGACCGTGGGGAGTCCCAAGTCGCGCATGATCCCGTCGGCGTCCCGGCCCTGGGTGAGGTTGAGAAAGACCGCCAGCGAGCCGGGGTTGAGGCGGAACTGCATGAAGGTCCGCACGACCGGGCTCGCGTCGCGGCCGCGCAGCGCGAGGTAGAGGCCGATCAACTCCTCGGCGGCGGCCAGGTACTCCTGGACGATGCGCATACCCATGACCTTGCGATCGGCGGGGTCGGCGGTGACGAGGCCGCGCAGGAGCGCCTCGGCAACGGTGCGGTGCGCCTTGCCGCCGAAGCCCGCGTAGTTCTCGAGGAACGGCGTCTCGATGGCGTGCACGTACGCGGTGAAGCAGGCGGCGCAGAGCGCGGCGCGGCGATCGAGCCCGGCGAGGTCGAAGTCGTCGCCGCACTCCTCGCAGGTCGCGAGGGAGGCCGGCAGGCGCTCGGCCGAGGATTCCAGGCCGGCCCCGGGCCGGGTCGCACGTGGGCGCGTGGTCAGGGGGCGCTCCGATCCACCGTGTCCGCGGTCCTGCGGTCGAGGCTAGCAGCGGCGCCGATCCCGCGTGCGCGGGAGGCGACGGGCGCGGCAGACGGCCGGCGGGTGGACCGGACGCGGCGGCGCATCTGGGCCGGCGGCTGGCAGCGCGGACACCAGTGCGACGCGCGCCCGCCCACGACGCTGCGCCGGATGGCCGCGCCACAGTCGTCGCAGGGCTGGTCGGTGCGGCGGAAGACGCGCACGAAATATTGCTGGGCGCCCTCCGCGCCGTCGGCGTCGGTGTAGTCACGGAAGGATGCGCCACGGTTGGCGATGCCGTCACGCAGCACCCGGCCGATCGCGGCGTGCAGCGCGCGGCGCTCGGCGGGACGCAGCGCGCCGGCCGGGGCCTGCGGGTGCAGCCGGGCCAGGAAGAGCGCTTCGTCGGCGTAGATGTTGCCGATGCCGGCGACGAAACGCTGGTCGAGCAGCATGGACTTGATGGGGGCGCGACGGCCCCGCAGCCCGCGCCACAGGGCGTCGCTGTCGAAGGCGGGATCGATGGCGTCGGGGCCGAGCTTGGCGAGCGCCGCGGCGGGGTCGTCGACCAGGTCGAGCGTGCCGAACTTGCGCACGTCGACGAAGCGCAGCTCGCTGCCGTCGTCGAGGGGCAGGCGGGCGCGCAGGAAATCGTCGGGGGGCGCGGCGGGGGGGCGGTGTCGCAGGGAGCCGGTCATGCGCAGATGGACGACGAGCAGCGGACCGTCGCCGAGGCCGATGAGCAGGTACTTGCCGTGCCGGCCGATGTCCGTGATCGGCGCGCCGCGCAGGCCGTCGCGCAGGGCCTGCGGCGGCACGCCGCGCAGCAGGCGCTCGGCGCCGGGCAGCAGCTCGAAATCGGTGATCGTGCGGCCGACGATGCGCGCCGCCAAGTCGCGCCGCAGGGTTTCGACCTCTGGCAGTTCAGGCATGCGCCGAGGCTAGCAGCGGTGGGCGCCAGACGCGGCGAGGGCCGCCCGGCGGCGGCCCCTGCGATACGCGTCGCTGGCGTGCGGGCCCGGCGGGCTTAGCGGTACGCCCCGACGCCCTTGGGGTGGTAGGCGTTCTGCAGCACCTCGGGCTCGAAGAACTGCGGCTGGACGTGCTCCACGACCTGCTCGTAGAGCGCCATCTTGAAGATGCCCTCGAGCGCGTTGACGACGGCCAGTCCGATCCCGACCAGCGGAATCGCGACGATGATCCCGGCCACGGGCGAGATCGCGCCGACGGCCGCGCCGATGGCGATGCCCGGAATCACGGCCAGGAAGCGGAAGATGCCGAAGCCGAAGCCCGACACCAACTGCTCGCCCCAGGTGCGGCCGAAGTAGTTCTTGGAGCGCTTGATCGCCTCGATGGGGCCGACGTGCTCGACGATCAGGATGGGCACGACGAAGAAGGTCATGTAGGCCCAGATCGCGCCCATGATGTCGATGATGATGCGGGCGAGGAAGTTGTCGTCCGCGACGCTGCGGGCGTACGTCAGGAGGATGAAGATGATCGTCGAGATGAACGACCAGCCGATCACGCCGCTGACGTTCTTGTTGACGGCCGCGAAGCCGGTGAAGACGTTGGGGTCGCCGCCCTTCAGGCGGTGGCGGGCGGCCCCCATCAGGGCCGCGTTGAAATACGTGATGACCGTGATCGCGGCGAACAGGGCGATGACCGCCACGATGGCGTCGCCGAGCTGGAGTTGGGCCCCGGCCCCGCCGCCGCTGCTGTTGATGCGGTCGAATGACCCCATCGCGAGGAACGCGATTGCGGCGACGCCGACGACGATCCCGACGCCGATGAACGACATGACGGGGAAGAGCAGCAGCTCCTTGTCTTTTCGGAGCACGACCATGGAGGTCTTGATGATGCTCCACGTGTTGGAGAAGGTGCGGAAGATTCCTGCGAACATGCGGAGATGCTAGCAAGAATTCGCCGACGAGGGTACGGGCGGGAGGCTTGGGGGCTCAGGCCGACGCCCACGGCGCCATGTCGCGCCAGTTGGGGCCGGCCTTGATCTCGATCTTCAGCGGCACGACCATCTCGATCGCCCGCGGCATGTGCGCCTGCAGCACCGCCGCCATCGCATCGACCTCGGCCGCTGGGAGCTCCAGGATCAGTTCGTCGTGGACCTGGAGGATCATGCGGCCCGCGAGTTCGCGCTCCGCGATGGCGTCCGCGACATCGAGCATGGCCCGCTTCATGACGTCGGCGGCGGTGCCCTGCACCGGCATGTTGACGGCGACGCGCTCGGCGGCGGAGCGCGCCTGGAAGTTGTTGGAGCGAATCTCGGGGATGTAGCGGCGGCGGCCCAGCAACGTCTCGGCGTATCCCCGCTCGCGCGTGGATTGCTTGACCTCCTCGATGTACTCGGCCACGCGGGCGAAGCGCGCGAAGTAGGCGTCGATGAAGGCCTGCGCGTCGCGGCGCTCCATGCCCGCCCGCTGGGAGAGCCCATGGGCGCTGAGGCCGTAGATCACCCCGAAGTTCATCATCTTGGCGATCCGCCGCATCTCCGGCTCGACATCGTCCTGGGCGACCCCGTAGACGCCCGAGGCCGTGGCGGCGTGGATGTCCTCGTCGTTGCGGAAGGCCTCGATCAGGTGGGGGTCCTGGGAGAGGTGGGCCAGCACGCGCAGCTCGATCTGCGAGTAGTCGGCGCCGAGGAAGGCGACGTCGGCGCCCTCGGCGCGGTCGGCGGGGCGCGCGACGAAGGCCGCCCGGATGGCACGCCCCTGCTCGGTGCGCACGGGGATGTTCTGCAGGTTGGGATTCTCCGAGGAGAGCCGCCCGGTGGCAGCGACGGCCTGGTTGTAGTCGGTGTGGATCCGCCCGCTGGCCGGGTTGATCAGCTGGGGCAGCGTGTCGACGTAAGTGGACTTGAGCTTGCTGAGTTCGCGGTAGTGCAGGACCAGCGGGATGACGGGGTGCGCGTCGGTGATGCGCTCCAGGGCTTGGGCGTCGGTGGTGAAGCCCTGGGTGGTCTTGCGGGTCTTGGGCAGGCCCAGCTCCTCGAACAGGACCTCGCTGAGCTGCTTGGGCGAGCCGATGTTGAACCCGTGCCCGACGGCGTCGTAGATCGCCGTCTCCGTCGCGACGACCTCCGACTCGAGCTCGCCCGCGAGCGCCGCGAAGACCTCCGGGTCGAGCGTCACACCGCGCCGCTCCATGGCGGCGAGGACGCCGACCAGGGGCAGTTCCAGGTCGCGGTAGAGCCCCGCGATCTGCTCCTCGGCCGCCAACTCCGGTTCGAGCACGCCGGCGAGGCGCAGCGCGGCGTCGGCCTGGGCCGCGCCGTAGGGCGCTGCGGCGTCGGTCGGCAGGTCGGTGAACGCGATCTGCTTGCGGCCGGTCCCGACGAGCTCGCTGCGGGCGGCCAGCTTCATCCCCAGGCGTTCGAAGACGAGCGCCTTGAGCGCCGTGGTCGACTCGCCGAGCAGGTAGGCCTCGAGCAGCGTGTCGCGGGCGAGGCCGCGCAGCGTCACGCCCTCATTAGCGAGCACCTTGATGGCGAACTTCGCGCCGTGCATCGTCTTGGCGACGGCGGCATCCTCCAGGAGGGGGCGGAGGAGATCGCGGGCCTCGTCCGGCGCCAGGCTGGGCGCGTCGGCCAGCATCGACACCTGGCCGTCGGCATCGCGGGGCGGCGCATGGCGCACGGGGATGTAGCACGCCTCGCCGCTCGCTACGGCGAGCGCGTACCCGGCGACGTCGCAGGCCATCGGGTCGGAGCCCGACGTCTCCAGACCCAGGGCGATGAGACCCGCGGCGCGCGCCCGCTCCAGCCAGGGGCCGAGCTGCGCGGCCGTCGTGACGGTCTCGTAGCGGACGGGCGGGGCGTCGTCGGGCGCGGGGGTGCGCTCGCCGGCCGGCCAGTCGCCGAGCCGCTCGATCAGGCTGCGGAACTCCAACTCGTTGAAGAGCGCGACCACCGGGCCCTCGTCGAAGTCGGTGAGCGCGGCCGCATCGACATCGATCGTGACGGGGGCGTCGTGGCGGATCGTGGCCATCTCCTTGGAGTGGCGGGCCAGATCCTCGTTGGCGCGCAGCGCCTTCTGGGCGCGGGGCGGGGTCACGGCGTCGAGGTCGTCGTAGATCTCCTCGATCGTGCGGTACTCGTTGAGCAGCTTGACGGCCGTCTTATCGCCGATGCCGGGCACGCCCGGGATGTTGTCGGACGTGTCACCCTTGAGGCCCTTGTAGTCGATGACCTGAATGGGGTCGATGCCGTAGCGGTCGCGCACCTTGTCGGGGCTGTCGTAGATGACGGTGTCGCGCTGATAGGGGCGGTACATGTAGACATGGATGCCGTCGCGGACGAGCTGCAGGAGGTCGCTGTCGAGGGTGCCGATCCAGGTCTCCATGCCGCTCTCGGCGGCCTGGTCGGCGATGGTCGCGAGGACGTCGTCGGCCTCCCAGCCGTCGGCTTCGTAGAGCGGGATGCCGAAGGCCTCGACGACCTGCCGGCAGCGCTCGATCTGGGGGGGCAGCGCCTCCGGGATCGGGTCGCGATGGGCCTTGTAGTCGGTGTCGGCGTCGTGACGGAAGGTCGGAGCCTCGGTATCCATCGCGACGGCCAGGTGCGTGGGCCGCAGCTCCCGGACGATGCGCAGCAGCGTGTTGACGAAGCCGTAGACGGCGGTGGTCTCCTCGCCGGTCTTCTTGACGCTGAAGGGCTGCACGTCCTTGAGCGCGAAGTAGGCGCGGAAGATGATCGCGTGCCCGTCGAGGATGACGAAGCGCGGGGCGGCCGGTTGCTTGGCTGCGGGACTCACGACGGCAGCATATGGGGCCGGGGCATGGGGCCGCTATCCGGGCCGGCCGCCGCCGGGGACCGCAGCATCCCGCCGGCCCCCGCAGGGCGATGTCGCGGCGGCTAGCGAAGCACGACCTCCAGGTCGACGGCGTCGGTCATGCGAATGCGGTGGGCGCCGCAGCCGAAGCAGGTCAGGTTGAGGTCGATGGCGGCGCCGGCCGTGCGCACGCCAAGGCGCAGGCTCTCGCCGGCGCGCAGGTCGAACGGGAGCAGAGTGCGCCCGGCGCCGGGGATGGCGCCGGTGCGCAGGACGCCCTGCCGCCGGCCCTCGCTGTCGTTCACGATATGCAGGTCACTGCGGACGATGGCGGGCTCGTCCAGGGGGGCCAGCACGACGACGAGACGCTGCCCGCCGGCGACCGCGAAGTACACGCTGTGGCACGCGCGACAGCTCGCCACCATCTCCAGCGGCTCCGCGCCGACGGCGACCTCGAAGGTCAAAGTCTCTTGGCTGGGCACCGGGTGGCGGCTGCTGATGCCCGTCAGCAGCGACTGCACCTCGACGGTGCGCGAGTCGGGCGTGCGGTTGAGCAGGGTGACGAAGGTGGGCTCGGCAGGGGGCGTCTGGGCGGCGATCGTGCCCGGAACGCCGAGCGCGATCACGACCAGCCCGCCCGCGATGATCGCGACGACCCAGACGGCGAGGGCGGAACGCTGTCGCATGCGATCGGTCATACCGGATTCGACCTCCGCTCCGCCCGGCCGTCCCTGATGGGAGCGGGGGAGCCCTGATACGATCAGCGCCCTCGCACCTGCGCCCCAGCGCGCGGGCTCTGCAAGCGGAGGGAATGCGCGTGCCCCTAGACCGCATCGTCGTGCGCGGCGCCCGCGAGCACAACCTCAAGAACGTCGACGTAACGATCCCGCGCGACAAGCTCGTGGTGATCACGGGCATCTCGGGATCGGGCAAGTCGTCGCTGGCCTTCGACACGATCTACGCCGAGGGCCAGCGCCGGTACGTGGAATCGCTGTCGGCGTACGCGCGGCAGTTCCTGGGGCAGATGGAGAAACCGGACGTGGACCACATCGAGGGGCTGTCGCCGGCGATCTCGATCGATCAGAAGACGGGCAGCCGCAACCCACGCTCCACGGTGGGCACGGTAACCGAGATTTATGACTACCTGCGCCTGCTGTTCGCGCGGGTGGGACGGCCCCATTGCCCCAAGTGCGGCAAGCCGATCTCGCGGCAGACGGTGCAGCAGATGGCGGACCGCATCCTGACGCTGCCGGCGGGCAGCCGGGCCATGGTGCTCGCGCCGGTGGTCAAGGACCGCAAGGGCGAGCACGTGCAGGCGCTGGAGGACGCGCGCAGCGCCGGCTTCGTGCGGGCGCGGGTCGACGGCCGGGTGCTCTCGCTGGACGACGAGATCGCGCTGGCGAAGACCAAGCGACACACGATCGACATCGTGGTCGACCGGGTGATCCTGCCCGCCGCGGACGACGCCGAGGCGCGGCGGTCCCTGGCCGGGCGGCTGGCGGAGTCGGTGGAGCAATCGCTGGCGTTGGGTGGGGGCATGCTGCGCGTCGCGGAGATGCCGGCGGACGGGGACGCCGATCCCGCCGACGACCTGGTCTTCTCGGAAGCGCTGGCCTGCCCGGACGACATGACCACCTTCGGGGAGATCGAGCCGCGCAACTTCTCCTTCAACAGCCCGCATGGGGCCTGTCCGGCCTGCACCGGCCTGGGGATGCGGATGGAGGTCGATCCGGCCTTGGTGATCCCGGAGCGGTCGAAGTCGATTGGGGAGGGCGCGATCGCGCCCTGGCAGCGGGCGACGACAAACGGCAGTTGGTACTTCAAGATCCTCACCGGCGTGCTGGAGGCGATGGGCGGGAGCGTGGATACGCCGGTGGCGGAGCTGCCCGGCGAGATCATGGACGCCGTGCTCTACGGCACCAGCGAACCGATCCCGATCACCTACCGCAACCACCGCGGCAGGCGCCGCACGTACCGCACCGAGTACGAGGGCGTGATCAACAACCTCGCCCGCCGCCACAAGGAGACCGACTCGGACTGGATGCGCCAGGAGATCGAGCGCTACATGGGAGCTGTGCCCTGCCCCGAGTGCGGGGGGCGGCGGCTGAAGCCGCAGTCGCTGGCGGTGCTGGTCGATGGCCGCAGCATCGTGGCGCTGACGGCGCTGTCGGTGTCGGCGGCGCAGGCCTGGGCCACGCGGCTCGCCGGCGACGATTCGCCGCTCAACGAGCGCGAGCGGATCATTGCGGCGCAGATCGTGAAGGAGATCCGGGACCGGCTGACGTTCCTGGTCGACGTGGGGCTGGACTACCTCACGCTCGACCGGGCGGCGGCGACGCTGGCGGGCGGGGAGGCGCAGCGCATCCGCCTGGCGACGCAGATCGGGTCGTCGCTGATGGGAGTGCTGTACGTCTGCGACGAGCCCTCGATCGGGCTGCACCCGCTCGACGACGCCCGCCTCATCGGCACGCTGCAGCGCCTGCGCGACCTGGGCAACACGGTGCTGATCGTGGAGCACGACGAGGCGACGATGCGCGCCGCCGACCACATCATCGACCTGGGGCCCGGGGCGGGCGAGCAGGGCGGCAAGATCGTGGCGGCGGGCACGCCGAAGCAGCTGGAGAAGATGCCGGCCTCGCTGACCGGCGCCTACCTGTCGGGGCGCGAGCAGATCCCCATGCCGGCGGGCCGCCGGCCGGGCAACGGCCGCTCGATCTGGGTGCGCGGCGCGGCCGAGCACAACCTGCGCGAGATCGATGTCGAGTTCCCGCTGGGCAAGCTGATCTGCGTCACCGGCGTCAGCGGGTCGGGCAAGAGCACGCTGGTCAACGGCATCCTCTACGCCAAGGTCGCGCAGCAGTTGCACAGCGCGCGGCTGCGACCGGGCAAGCTGCGCTCGATCGAGGGGCTCGATGAGATCGACAAGGTGATCAACATCGATCAGTCGCCGATCGGGCGGACGCCGCGATCGAACCCGGCGACGTACACCGGGACGTTCACGCCGATCCGGGAGCTCTTCGCAGCGGTGCCCGAGTCGCGGTCGCGCGGGTACAAGCCGGGACGCTTCTCGTTCAACGTCAAGGGCGGCCGCTGCGAGGCCTGCAAGGGCGCCGGCTACAACGAGATCGAGATGCAGTTCCTGCCCGATGTGACGGTGCCCTGCGAGCTCTGCCGGGGGGCGCGCTACAACCGCGAGGCGCTGGAGATCCAGTACAAGGGCAAGACCATCGCCGAGGTGCTGGATCTGACCGTCGACGACGCCGCGGAGTTGTTCGGCGCCAACCCGGGGCTGCGCCGCAAGCTGGAGACGATCCAGGCGGTGGGGCTGGGCTACATCAAGCTGGGGCAACCCGCGACGACGCTCTCGGGCGGCGAGGCGCAGCGCGTGAAGCTGAGCACGGAGCTCTCCAAGCGCAGCACGGGACGGACGCTGTACCTGCTGGACGAACCGACCACGGGGCTGTCCTTCTTCGACGTGGCGGCGCTGCTGCGGGTGCTCCAGCGCCTGGTCGACGGGGGCAACACGGTGCTGGTCATCGAGCACCATCTGGACGTGATCAAGAACGCCGACCACGTCATCGATCTGGGGCCGTTCGGCGGGGACCGTGGGGGCACGATCGTCGCGACGGGGACGCCGGAGGAGATCGCGGCGAACCCGGCGAGTCACACGGGCCGCTTCCTGCGCGAGACGCTGGGCCGCCACGGCCGCGTGGTCGCGCCGCCATCCGACGACGACGGCGGCGCGTCGCGGAACGGCAACGGCCGGGGGCGCGGCGCGGCGGGGCGGCGCGGCGGGGCGGCGGCGCCGGCGGCCGGCTGACCTGCGCCCGGCCGCCGCGGGTCCGACCACATCGTTATGTCGTCTCCGAGGCCGATGTGACGTGGGGGTCGCCGGAAGTGTTGCCCGGATCGGGACACAGGGCTATAAGAGAAACAGGCTGGGCGACGGCAGCAATCGGAGTTGCCGGGCAGCGCCGGGGCGGCACAGAGGAGATAGACCCATGACGTACACAATCACCGAACCGTGCATCGACGTGAAGGACCAGTCCTGCGTCGAGGTTTGCCCGGTTGACTGCATCCACGCCGACGAGGAGGACCGCATCCTCTACATCAGCCCGGACGAGTGCATCGACTGCGGCGCCTGTGAGCCCGCCTGCCCGGTGACGGCGATCTTCTCCGAGGACGACGTCCCCGAGGAGTGGACCGCCTACACCGAGATCAACGCCCTCTGGTACGAGGACAAGGCCGCCGCGCGCGAGAAGGTCGTGGCGCTCATCCCGTAGCCGCGGGCCATTCGGCACCTACGCACGAGCCCGGCGCGCCGCGCCGGGCTCTCTGTGTCTGCGGGTGTCTGTGGTGTCTGTGGGCGGATGCGTGCCCGGTCAGAAGCCGAGTTGCCCGCGCACCGACTCGACCAGGGCGGCGATCGGGACGCGCACCTGCTGCTGCGAGTCCCGCTCCCGGATCGTGACGGCCTGGTCGTCGAGGCTGTCGAAGTCCACCGTGACGCAGAGCGGCGTGCCGACCTCGTCCTGGCGGCGGTAGCGGCGCCCAATGCTCTGCGTCTCGTCGTATTGCGTGGTCCAGTGCGGACGCAGGAGGCCCCAGACCTGCTGGGCGAGCGGGGACAGCTTCGGGTTGCGGCTGAGCGGCAGGACGGCCACCTGGGTGGGGGCGATGCGCGGGTGGAACTTGAGCAACGAGCGGTCGTCGCCCTTCTCGTCGGGCTCCACGGCGTAGGCATCGATGAGGAAGGCGAGCGCCGCGCGGTCGACGCCGGCCGCCGGCTCGATCACGTAGGGCACGATGTGCGCGTTGCGGTCGTGGTCGAAGTAGGTCAGACGCTTGCCGCTGTGCTGGGCGTGCGTCGTGAGGTCGAAGTCGGTGCGGTTGGCGATGCCCTCGAGCTCGTCCCAGCCCCAGGGGAAGCGGTACTGCAGGTCGGTGGTGCCGGCGGAGTAGTGGGAGAGCTTCTCGGGCGGATGGACGTCGCGCCGGAGGTTGGCCGGGTCGATGCCCAGGTCGAGGTACCACTGCTCGCGCAGGTCGATCCAGCGCTCGTGCCACTCGGGCGCGTCGTCGGGTTGGACGAAGAACTCCATCTCCATCTGCTCGAACTCGCGCGTGCGGAAGGTGAAGTTGCCCGGCGTGATCTCGTTGCGGAACGACTTGCCGATCTGCGCGATGCCGAAGGGCAGGCGACGGCGCGTGGCGGTGAG
This sequence comes from Dehalococcoidia bacterium, assembly GCA_965209205.1. GTDB lineage: Bacteria > Chloroflexota > Dehalococcoidia > Bin125 > Bin125 > TK10-74A. Next base: position 245,814 of record CBDBQC010000004.1, on the reverse strand, counting down.
CACGTTGTCGAAGTTGACGAAGATGCCCTGCGCGGTCTCGGGCCGCAGGAAGGCGGCCGAGCCGGCGTCCTCGACGGGGCCGACGTGGGTCCGGAACATGAGGTTGAACTGGCGCGCCGCGGTCATCGAGCCGGCAGCGCCGCAGTTGGGGCAGCGGCCGTCGCCGGGGAGTTGATCCTCGCGGAAGCGCTGCTTGCACTCCCGGCAATCGACGAGGGGGTCGGTGAAGTTCTCCAGGTGGCCGCTGGCCTCCCACACCTTGGGCGACATCAGGATGGCGGCGTCGAGGCCGACGATGTCGGGGCGCTCGCGCACCATGGCGCGCCACCACTGCTCCTTGACGTTGCGCTTCAGCTCGACGCCGATGGGGCCGTAGTCCCAGGTCGAGGAGAAGCCGCCGTAGATCTCGCTGCTGGGGAACACGAAGCCGCGCCGCTTGGCAAGCGACACGATGGCGTCGAGGGTGGGGCGGACGGGGTCGGACGGGGCAGGGTCGGGCATGGGGACTCGCGGGCGCATCGTGGGGCTGGCGGGGATTACGACGAGCCGTGCGCGGGGGCTCCCAACCACGGTATCGCCGGCCCGGAGTGGGCTCAACGAACGAGCTAACACGCCCGCGCCCCGATCGGCCCGCGTTGACGGCGGTCCGCGGCGCTGGATAGGGTGCCGCTGACGCCTCGGCGGTTGCGGGGGAGAGGGTTGGCGATGCGCTTCGTGATGGGCCTGGCGCTGGGCGTGGTCTTGGGCTTCGCGGTCGTGGCGATCGTCACGGGGGACTCGGGCGGGGCCGCGATCGCGCAGGTGCGGGCGCGCCTGCGCAACTAGCGTCGCTCACGCCGCGCGCCGACGCCCGGACGCCGTGTCTAGCGGACGTTGCGCAGGCGCGGATCGAGGGCGTCACGCAGCCAGTCGCCCATGATGTTGCCGGTGAACGAGACGACCATCAGCGCGATGCCCGGCAGCCAGATCATCCACCAGGCCTGGACCATGAAGGTGCGCGCCTCGGTGATCATCCGGCCCCACGACGCCGTGCCCGGCGGCACGCCGACACCCAGGAAGCTCAGCGCCGCCTCGGCCAGGATCACGATCGCGACCTCCAGGGTCATGATGATCACGATCGTGTTGAGCAGGTTGGGCAGGAGGTGCTTGCGCATGATCCAGACGCCGCCGGCGCCGACCGAGCGGGAGGCGGTCACGAAGTCGCGCTCGCGCAGCGAGATGGCCTCCGCCCGCACCAATCGTGCGTAGGCGGACCAAGTCCAGAGCAGCAGGATGATGATCACGTTGCGCAGGCTGGGGCCTAAGACACTGCCCAGCAGCACCGCAAACAGGATTGCCGGCAGCGCCAGCTGAATGTCCGTCAGCCGCATCAACAGATTGCCGGCGAGGCCGCCCCGCCAGCCCGAGACCAGTCCGATCAGCGTGCCGATCGCCGCCGCCCCGGGCACCACGATCGCCACCACGATGAGCGAGACCTGGGCGCCGTGCAGGAGGCGGCTGAGGATGTCGCGGCCCAGGTCGTCGGTGCCCAGGGGGTGATCCCAACTGCCGCCGTCGAAGGCGGGCGGCTGCAGCCGATCGCCGAGCACGATGAAGTTGGGATCGGCGGGGGAGAGGAGCCCCGCGAAGGCGCCGCAGACGAGGAACACCAGGGCGACGGCGGCGGGGACGGAGAGGCCGGCGTAGCGGCGCCAGTTGCGGCGCCGGGGCCGCTCGAGGATCGGGGGAGCGAGCGTCGCCGTTGCGTCCTGCGCCATCAGAGCGATCCCGCCCGGATGCGCGGATCGATGAAGCGGTAGGAGACGTCGACGAGCACATTCGCCAGCGAGATCGACGCCGCCAGCACGATGATCGCCGCCTGGACCATCGGGTAGTCGGAGCGCACGATCGAGTCGATGATCAGCCGCCCCACGCCGGGCCAGGCGAAGACGACCTCAATGATCACGGAGCCGGCGATCAGCCGGCCCAACGAGAGCCCCAGGATGGTGACGACGGGCAGCATGGCGTGCCGCATCCCGTGCCGCACGATCACCGTCCGCTCGGGCAGGCCCTTGGCGCGGGCCGTGCGAATGAAGTCCGTGCCCATCACCTCGATCATCCCGGAGCGGGTCAGCCGCATGATCGCGGCCATCTCCAGCACGCCGAGCGAGATCGCCGGCAGGATCAGCGACTGCCATCCCACCGCGCCGCCGGTCGGCACCAGGTCCAGCCGCACGGCGAAGAAGAAGATCATCATCAGGCCCAGCCAGAAGCCGGGCACCGCCTGCCCCACGACGGCCAGCGCGCGCGCCAGCCAGTCGACGACGCCGCCGCGACGCAATGCGGCCGCCACGCCCAGCGGGACCGCCGTCGCGATCGCGAAGGCGAGCGCCGCGATGCCCAGCTTGAACGTGTTCCAGGCCCGCGCGCCGATGGAGTCGATCGCCGAGACGCCGCCACCCACCCACGAGTGCCCGAAGTCGCCCCGGATCAGATCGCCCAGGAAGTTGCCGTACTGCACGATCATCGGGTCGTTGAGGCCGAAGCGCTCCTTGATGCCCTTGATGTCTTCGTTCGTGGCGTCCGGCCCGGCGAGGAACTCCTCGGGGTTCCCCACCAGCCGGGAGACGAGGAAGACGAGACTGACGACGATGAAGACGACCACGATCGCCTGCAGCAGGCGCACGGCGACGAAATTCCAGAACTGCATCGGGATCCCCGCTGACCGCCGGCCGGCGAAGGACCTGACGGTCGCAGTCGCAGCCGGCGCAGCCGCCGTACGGCGGCTGCGCCGATCGCGTCCGGTTTGGCCCTTGCTACGTCGTCAGCACGTTGATCTGATGAAGGGTGGGTTGACTGGCGAGTTGCGCGGCGCCGAGCGGCCACTCGATGTTGGCCGCCGTCACGTGGAACGCGCTCATCTCCGTCAGGTAGATGAACCCCGCCATCTGGTAGTGCCGCACGTAGAGTTCCTCGATCGCCGCGGCGCGCTCGACGGGGTCGATGGACGTCCGCGTGCGATCGCGCACCTCCTGCAGCTCCGGGAAGTTCGCCATCGAGTAGCTGCTCTCCCCGGTGCCGTCGAGCTGCGGCCCGATGTAGACCTCCGGCTCCGGGAGGGCAACGGCCTGGAAGAGCCAGAGCCCCGGGAGCTCTTTGCTGCGCATCGTGCTGAAGAATTCGCTAGTGGGATACTCGTTGACCTCGATTTCGATACCCACGGCCCCGAGATCCTGCTGCACGACCAGCGCGAACTGCGGGTACTGCGGCAGGAAGGTCGCCGGGTAGTGGAATGGCGCCGAGAACCCGTCCGGGTAGCCCGCCTCGGCGAGCAGGGACTTCGCGAGCGCCGGGTCGTAGGCGTAGGGGCCGATCGCTTCGAGCGCTGCCTTCGGGTAGAAGGCGCTCAACGGCGAGGGTCCGTAGGAGGTGCCCTCCTCACCGGTCAGCAGGTTGTCGATGATCGCCTGCTTGTTGATCGCGTGGTTCAGGGCCTTTCGCACCCGCTCGTCCCGGAAGGGATTCGGGCCGCCGTTGAGTTCCGGGATCTGCAGATTCGGGATGATGTAGACGCTTGGGAAGAAGTTCAGGGCGGACGCGACGTTGAAGTCCGGGTCGTCCTGGATCGGCTCCGCGATGTCCGGCGCCAGGTTGTACGCGACATCGATCTCGCCCGCCTCGATGCCGGCGATGCGGGAGAGGGGTTCCGGGCGGACGAGGACGATCCGCTTCTTGGTGGACACCCCCGAGGTCGGGGTCGGGGAGCGCGACCACTCCAGGTGGTAGTCGTCGTTGCGCTCCATGACGAAGTCGGTGTCTTCGGCGTGGCTGACGAAGCGCATCGCCCCCGAGCCCATCGCCTCGGCGTCCACGGCCGCATCTCCGCGGGCCTCCGTGTCCGCCTTCGACATGATGAAGGGGACCTGCAGGGCCGCTCCCGGGATCGTGGCGTCCGGCCCGTTGCTCGTGAGCGTCCAGTGCAGATCGTCGGTCTGCCCATAGCCGGCCCAGTTGTTGGCGCCGTATGCCAAGCGCGCGCTGGACCAGTCGGCCGGGTGGTCCGAGGTGTCGCCCCCCTGGTGGTATTCGGCGAGGCCCCCCGCGCGTTCGTACGTGAAGATCATGTCTTCCGCCGTCAGCTGCTGGCCGTTGTGGAAGAAGACCCCGTCCTTGACGGTGAAGTTCCACGTCACCTCATCCGGGTTCTCCCACTGGAGCAGGATCCCCACGGGGTTCCCCGTCTCCGGGTCGGAGGCGGTGGCCTCGTCGAAGACCGCCGCAGCGTAGAACGCGTTGCCCTGGCTGCCCGAACGCATGTGGTCCAGACCGCCGTTGTCGGCGGGCTCGGCGATGCGCAGCGTGGCGTCAAAGTCGACCTCGCCGGCGGCCGGGCCCTCGGGCTCCTCGGCGGCCATGGCCGCGCTCTCGGCGGCCTCCTGGGCCGCGTCGGCGGCCTCCTGGGCCGCCGCGACGGCGGCAGCGGCGGTCTCGGCGGCGGCTTCGGCGGTGGCCTGGGCGGTGGCGGCGGCCTCCCCGGCGGCGGCGGACGCCTCGCCGGCGGCTTCGGCCGCAGCAGCGGCGGCCGCGGCGGCTTCGTCGATGGCGGCCTGGGCGGCCTCGGCGGTGGCCGTCCCGGCCTCGACGGCGGCGGCCGCGTCGCGGGCGGCCTGGGCGGCGGCCTCGGCGGCCTGCGCGGCGGCGTCCGCCACGGCAGCGGCAGCGGCGTCACCGGCCGCGGATGCGGCGTCGGCAGCCTGGGCGGCAGCCGCGGCGGCGGCTTCCGCGGCGGCGGCCGCGTTGGCGGCGTCCTCGGACTCGGCCGCCTCGGCGGCCAGGGCGGCGGCCGCATCGGCGGCGTCGGCGGCCTGTGAGGCCGCGGCGGAGGCCTCAGACGCGGCCGCAGCCGCCTCAGCGGCAGCGTCCGCGGCGGCCTCGGTCTCGGCGGCGCGCGCCTCCCCGGCGGCGATGGCCGCGGCGGCGGCCTCCTCCGCGGCCGACGCGGCCCGTTCGGCGGCGGCAGCCCCGGCGTCGGGCTCGTCGTCGTCGCCGCAGCCGACGAGCGCGAGCCCAGCCGCTCCAACGCCGGCTTTGGCGCTGGCTCCCAACATGGTGCGACGCGAGATCTTTCGCTGTCGCAGGGTGTTCCAATACTTCGGCATACTCATGATCGGTTCCTTTCCCGGAACTACCGTTGGTCCCCCCGGGGGACCGTCGGGCTGGTGAGCACGCGCAGTATGGCACATATTTCTAAGACCCCCCCCCCCCCCCCCCCGTTATGTTCCATAGAAAGATTTGATAGATACCGGTGCATCTATAGGAGTTGGCCGGGGAAACAGCGTCCCGCCACCTTGCGATCTCGCCTATAATCCTCTATACTACGATGGAGGCTCGCGCACCGCGGTTATACCGGTGCGTCGCCCGTGCCCACCGCGGTCCCACTCCTCGGTCACTCCCCGCCCAACCCGCTGAATTCGTGCATATGCATGCAAGAACGTGCACGCGCGCGGCGCGCGGCGATCGGCGTCTTCGCGGCACGCCCCTCCGCCGGGGCGGCCGGAGCCTCACCCCCGCTCGATTGCAGAGCAGATGGAGCGGGAGCGAGATCTCGTAGGGGTGCTTCGCGAACCGCCCCTACCCGGCCCCCGCCCCCTCCGGTCCCCCCTCTCCAGCGCTTTCGCTGGAGAGGGAGTGAGGTCGGGCGGCGGCGGCGCCCCGGATCGACGGCTACAGGAAGATCGGTCCGAAGACGACGGCGACGATCGACATCAGCTTGAGCAGGATGTTGAGCGACGGACCCGAGGTGTCCTTGAAGGGGTCGCCGACGGTGTCGCCCACGACGGCGGCTTTGTGCGCCTCGGAGCCTTTGCCGCCCGAGTGCCCCTCCTCGATGTACTTCTTGGCGTTGTCCCAGGCGCCGCCGGCGTTGGCCATCATGATGGCCATCATCGAGCCGGCCGCGATCGCGCCGATCAGCAGCCCGCCCAGCGCCTCCGCGCCGATGACGGCCCCGATGAAGATCGGCACGGCCACGGCCAGCAGGCCCGGCACGACCATCTCGCGCAGCGCGCCGTCGGTGGAGATGGCGATGGCGCGGGTGTGGTCGGGCTCCTCGCTGCCGTCCATGATGCCGGGGTGCTCGCGGAACTGGCGCCGCACCTCTTCGACCATCGACTGCGCAGCGCGCCCCACGGCGCCCATGCTGAGGGCGCTGAAGACGAAGGGCATGAGCCCGCCGATGAGGATGCCGACCATCACCTCCCAGTCGAGCAGATTGAAGACGGTGACGCCGGTCGTGATGCTGTAGGTCGCGAGCAGGGCCAGAGCGGTCAGGGTGGCGGAGCCGATCGCGAAGCCCTTGCCGGTGGCGGCGGTCGTGTTGCCGAGCTGGTCGAGGGCGTCGGTGCGGGCGCGGACCTCGGGCGGCAGCCCGGCCTGCTCGGCGATGCCGCCGGCGTTGTCGGCGACGGGGCCGTAGGCGTCGGTCGCCAGGGTGACGCCGAGCGGGGCCAGCATGCCGACGGCGGCCAGCGCGATGCCGTAGAAGCCGGCGAACTCCTGGGCGAGGAAGATCGCGACCACGATCGTGATCATGGGCACGGCCGTCGAGAGCATGCCCAGGCTGAGCCCGCCGATGATCACCGGGCCCGCCCCGGAGTCGGCCTGCTCCGAGAGTCGGACCGTGGGGCTGTACTTGATCGGCCCCAGCGCGAAGCCCTCGGAGGAGGTGAAGCCCTCGGTGACGGTGCCGATGATCTGCCCGGCCAGGAGGCCGACGAGGATGGCCCAGAAGAGGTTGTCGTCGAGGCCCATGACGGCGATGGCGATGCCCGAGCCCAACAGCACGAGCCCGCTGGCCCCGAAAACCCCGGCGCGCAGCGCCCAGAGCAGCCGGCCCTGCTCGGCCTGCTCGCCGGTGCGTACGAGGAAGGACCCGAGCACGGCCGCGATGATGCCGATCGTGGCGACCAGGATCGGCAGCACGAAGGGGTTGGCGTCGAAGTCGCTCAGGGCGTTGGCGTCGAAGACGGCGGCGGCGCCGATGGCGCTCCCCCCGACCGCGAGCGCGGCCAGCGCGATGGTCGCCACGATCGAGCCGACGTAGGACTCGAAGAGGTCGGCGCCCATGCCGGCCACGTCGCCCACGTTGTCGCCCACGTTGTCGGCGATGGTGGCCGGGTTGCGCGGGTCGTCCTCGGGGATGCCGGCCTCGACTTTGCCCACGAGGTCGGCGCCGACGTCGGCCGCCTTGGTGTAGATGCCGCCCCCGACACGGGCGAAGAGGGCGATGGAGGAGGCGCCGAAGGCGAAGCCGGTCAGGGGCCGCACGTCCTGCCAGATGAGGTACATCAGCACGACGCCGATCAGGCCCAGCCCGACGACGGTCATGCCCATCACGGTGCCGGAGTTGAAGGCGGTGCGCAGGGCGGGGTTGAGCCCGCGCTGGGCGCTGGCGGCGGTGCGCACGTTGGCCCGCACGGCGATCGTCATGCCGGCGTAGCCGGCGCCGGCCGAGAGGATCGCGCCGATCAGGTAGCTGATCGCGGTCTCCGGCAGCGTCGGGTCGGACGGGAACTTGCCGAGCACGTCGTAGTCGATGAAGACGAGCAGCACGACGAAGACCAGGGCCACGAAGCCGGCGATGAACGTGTACTCGCGCTTCAGGAAGGCGGCGGCGCCCTCCTGAATCGCGACCGCGATCTTGCGCATCGGGTCGGTGCCGTCGGCCTCCGCCATCACGTCGCGCGCGCGCAGGGCGGCGAATGCGAGTGCGGCCAGAGCGACGAGAATCGCCAAGATCAGGACTACCATGGGGCCTCCGTCGGGGCAGGGATGGGGGCTGCGGTGCGCAGCCCGGATTGCGTCGCGAGACGGGCCGCAATGTATCGCGCGCGGATCAGCCGATCAACCGCGCGGGGACGCCGGCGGCGACGCGTCGCCGGGCGGTCCGGGACCCGCGCCGAGCCGGGCCTGGAGCGCCTCGATGCGGGTCTCGAGCTCCTGCTGCACGGCCACGAGGGTGAGGTCGCCGCGGGTGCGCTCGGTGACCCCGCGCACCATGTCGGTGTTGCGGCGCAGCCCGCGGGTGATGGCGTCCGGGTAGTCGAACGTGACGAGCAGCCCGTAGATCTCGTCCATGGCGCGCAGCAGCGACTCGGCCCGGTCGCGCTCGCCGTGGCGCAGGGAGTCGAGCGCGAAGCGGCGCAACTCGCCCACGGTTTCCGCCAGCCCGTTGAGGTAGGCAGGGTACTCGACGCCGAGATCCTCGGGCGTCGGCAGGGGCCGGCTGCCGATCACGGCCAGGGTCAGCGACGCCTCGGCCAGTTCCTTGAGGGCGTCGTGCAGAAAGCCCGCGTGGTAGATCTCGCCGTGCTTGGCCAGGGCGGCCTGCGCGCGGCGCGCGTCCGCCCGCGCCTCGCCCAGCAGCGCGTCGGCGTCGTCGAACTGCCGCCGGTGCACGGCGCGAATACAGCCGGCGCTGTGCTGGATGATCCGGCGGGTGGCGGCGAGCGCCTCCTCGCGGGCGGCGTGGCGGGCGTCGAAGCTGGCCCGAATCCGCGCGAGGACGTCCTCCAGCGGGGGACCGATGCCCGCCCCGTCGCGCTCCGCGGGCGAGGCCACTAGAGGTCCTTGACCGGGTCGGGCAGCTCACCCTCGCGGGCGGCGTCGATCATCTGCTTGGCCTCGGCCGGCATCTCGACGCCCAGTTCGTCGAAGCGCTTCTCGGCCCAGCGGCCGATCTGGCGCGGATCCTTGTAGGCATCCGGGCCGGCGCCGGGGTCCGGCGTTCCGTATTGCTCCATCACCTGGGCCTCGGTCTTCGGCGTCGCGAAGCGCGAGAGGGCGCGGGCCGTGCGACCACTGCCGCAGTGCTCGCAGTCGGGCCGACGGGCGTTCTGCAGCGACCGGTGGAAGGCCTCGGTGCGCTTGCCGCAGGCGGCGCAGTGGTACTCGTAGATCGGCACGGCACGCTCCCCGGGGCGGGATCGTATCACCGCGGCCCGAGGCAGGGGGACCGGGCACGCGCGCGCCGGGCCGTTGGCAGTCGCCCGCGGCGGCCGGCCTCAGCAATCCACGGCGTTGCGCACGTGCCGCGCGACGCTCAGCCGCCCACCCCGGGCCGGCGCGACGGCGATCACGTCGATGCGGGCGTCGGGTTCGTCGCCGCCCTCCTCGGCGAGATCGGCGAGGTAGGCCGCCGCGCCCAGGCGCAAGCGCTCCTGCTTGGCCGGATCGACGGACTCCAGAGCGGCCAGCGCGCCGCCGGGCCCACGCCGCGTGCGTACCTCGACGAAGACGACCACGCCGCGGGGGTCGCGCGCGACGATGTCGATCTCCCCGCCCTCGCTGCGGCGGTTGCGATCGAGCAGCGTGTATCCGGCCCGGAGCAGGTACTGCGCCGCCACCTCCTCCCCGGCGCGGCCGAGTTGCCGCCGTGCGTCGGTCATCGCGCGGCCGTTCGCGGGCGTGGCGGGGGAGTCATCGGCGACATCGGCGGGGCGCGGATCTCAGAAACCGAGGGGCCGGGACGCCGGTCGCAGCGCCGCGCGGTCGCTGGCACGCACCGGCGTGAAGCTGTAGCGATGCTCCGCGCAGGGACCGTGGCGGCGCAGGGCGTCCAGGTGCGCGGGCGTCGCGTAGCCCTTGTTGGCGGCGAAGCCGTAGCCCGGATAGGCAGCGGCGCGTGTCTCCATCCACGCGTCCCGTGCGACCTTCGCCACGACCGACGCGGCGGCGATGCTGGTCGAAGACGCATCGCCCCCGATGATCGTCTCGAATGCGCAATCGAAGTGGTGCGCGTCGCGGCCGTCGACCAGGACGTAGCCGGGGGGCGCCCCGGCTCGTTCGGCGAGGTCGCTCAGGGCGCGGCGCATCGCCAAGCGGGTGGCCTGCAGGATGCCCACGCTGTCGATCTCCTGGACGTCGGCCCACCCCACGCCCCAGCCGGGCACGACGTCCTTGATGGCGGCGGCGAGGTCGCGGCGGGCGCGGGACGAGAGCTGCTTGCTGTCGCGAACCCGGCCCAGCCAGCCCGGCCGCGAACGCGGGGCGAGGCAGACCGCGCCCGCGACGACGGGCCCGGCGAGCGGCCCGCGACCGACCTCGTCGACGCCGGCGACGATCCCGTGCCCGGACGCCCAGAGTTGGAGCTCCCGGCGCCGGGTCGGACGCTGGGCGCCGCGTCGCCGGCGCGCGGCCAGCGCCGGGACTGGATCCGTCCGCCCGCGACGGCTCCCGGGAGCGGGGGTGGGTGGCAGCGGTGGTTGGAAAGCGGACTTCAGCATGGGGTCGGCTCTGGGGCCCGGGGAAATCGCGCCCCCGGGTGAGCGGATGGTAGGCGGCGGCCGGGGCGTGGGACAGGGGCCGACGCCGGAAACGCGAAGGTTACCGGCGAAACGTCCTCGCCGGGCGGGGCCGGAATCGGGGGCGTCCCCTGCTATATTGCCAGTGGACGGATTGGCAGTGGACCTGACCCCGCCGCGGGGCGGGAGTGGGTCGGGGAGGAGATCGCCGTGGGCGGGTCTCGCTGGGCGCGGAATTCCTTCGTCTACCTGCTGATCCTGGTGATCCTGGTGATCACCTTGTTCACCGTCATCCCGCGTGGGGGATCCTCCACGGAAGTGCCGATCGTGGGTGGGCCGGAGAGCTTGATCGGCCGCATCCAGGAGAATCAAGGCGACGGCATCGCGCGCATCGAGGTCGACGGCGACAAGATCACCCTGTGGATGCAGAATGGGGAGAACTTCAACTCGCGCCTGCCCGAGGCCACCGACTTCTTCGAATTCCTCGACCGGGAGGGCGTCGATGTCAGCGACGCCGGCTTCCCCAACACGAGCGTCAGCGGTGGCGGCGGCTTCAGCGGCGTGCTCAACATCTTCCTGGGGCTGCTGCCGCTGATCATTATCGTCGGCGTCGTGATCTTCATCATGCGCCAAGCCCAGGGGTCGAACAGCCAGGCGATGTCATTCGGCAAGAGCAAGGCGCGCGTCGTGACGGCGAATCGGCCCAGTGTGACCTTTAACGACGTGGCCGGGGCGGTGGAGGCGAAGGAGGAGCTGCAGGAGGTTGTGGAGTTCCTCAAGTTCCCCGAGCGCTTCGCCGCGCTGGGGGCGCGGATCCCCACCGGCGTGCTGCTGGTGGGCCCACCGGGCACCGGCAAGACCTTGATCTCGCGAGCCGTGGCCGGCGAGGCGGGCGTGCCATTCTTCAGCATCAGTGGCTCCGAATTCGTGGAGATGTTCGTCGGGGTGGGCGCGAGCCGGGTGCGCGATCTGTTCGAGCAAGCGAAGAAGAACGCGCCCTGCATCGTGTTCATCGACGAGGTCGACGCGGTCGGCCGCCAGCGTGGGGCCGGTCTAGGCGGCAGTCACGACGAGCGCGAACAAACACTGAACCAGATCCTGGTGGAGATGGACGGCTTCGACACGAACACGAACGTCATCGTGATCGCGGCGACCAACCGGCCCGACATTCTCGACCCGGCGCTGCTCCGCCCCGGCCGTTTCGACCGGCAGGTGGTACTCGACGCGCCGGACGTCAAGGGCCGCGAGGCGATCTTGGGCGTCCATGCCGCCGACAAGCCGCTGGCCCCGGGGGTCACGTTGGAGACCGTCGCGAAGGAGACGCCCGGCTTCTCCGGCGCGGACCTCGCCAACTTGCTCAACGAGGCGGCCATCCTGGCGGCGCGCCGGCAGAAGAAGAGCATCAGCAACGCGGAGCTCGAAGAGGCCGTCGATCGGGTGATGGCGGGTCCCGAGCGCCGCAGCCGGGTGCTGACCGGCAAGGAGAAGGAAGTCGTCGCGTATCACGAGGGCGGGCACGCCCTGGTCGCGACCCGGATCGCGGGGCACGACCCGGTGCACAAGGTCACGATCGTGCCGCGCGGCATGGCGGGCGGATACACACGCTACCTCCCGGAGAACGAGCACCGGCTGGCCGGCAAGGCGTACTACGAGGGCTTCCTGGCGTCGGCGCTGGGCGGTCACACGGCCGAGTCGCTGGTCTTCGGGGAGATGACCACGGGCGCGCACGACGACCTGTCGAAGGCGACCTCGATCGCGCGCAACATGGTCACGCAGTGGGGGATGAGCGAGAAGCTGGGACCCCGGACCTTCGGCAAGAAAGAATCGCTGGTCTTCCTGGGCCGCGATCTCAGCGAGCAGCGCGACTACTCGGAGCGCATCGCGGAGGAGATCGACGACGAGGTGCGGGAGTTGATCGATCGAGCCCGGGACCGCGCACGGGCGATCCTGGCCGAGAACCGCGAGACGCTGGACCTGCTGGCCGAGCGGCTCATGGAGCAGGAGACGCTGGAGGGCGACGAACTCCGGGCCATCCTGGAGCATCGCCCCGGGCAACCGGCCCCGGAGCCCTCGGTCGCGGCGCCGGCGCCACAGCCGCCCCCCGCCGGCGCGTCGCCCAGCGGCGACGCGGAAGAGCCGCCCGGTCCGGTGATGCCGCCGAAGCCGGGCCTCGTGTGGGGCGGCAACGCGGCGTCGAGCCCGGGGGAGTAACCCCCGCGTCACGGCGCCGAGGGAAGACCCGGCGCGATTGGGGGCCCGGCAGCGCGGTCACTTGCCCCCCCATCGGGGGCCTCGTAGGCTGTTCCGGTACCCCTTCAACAGGTGAGGTTCTTTGGGACGATGTACGCCGTCATCCGCACCGGCGGGAAACAATATCGCGTGGAGGCGGGCCAGCGGCTCCGGGTGGAGAAGCTGTCCGGCGCCGCCGGCGACCGCGTGGAGTTCCCCGAAGTCCTCATGATCGGCGGCGATGGCGAGGTCGCGGTCGGCACGCCCACCGTTGAGAACGCGAAGGTCGTTGGGGAGATCGTGGAGCAGGGCCGCGGTCGCAAGATCACGGTCTTCAAGTACAAGAGCAAGACGCGCTACCGCCGCGTGCGTGGGCACCGGCAGCAGCAGACGTTGCTGGCGATCACCGAGATCCAAGCCCCCGACGGACGGTCGACCTCCTACGAGGTGCGCCGGCCGGGCGTCCTGATGGAGGAGTTGGACGAGGAGCCACCCGTCGCCGCCGAGCCAGCCGCCCCGGCGGTCGGCGAGCCGGAGGTCGCCGAGGCAGCGCCGTCGGACGATGCCGCGGCAGTCGAAGAGGCCGGGGAGGCCGTCGCCGCGGAGACGGCGCCGCAGCCCGAGACCGCCGAGCCCGCCGCCGATGCGCCGGAGGCGGTCGCCAAACCCGCGGCCCGGGCTCGCAAGACCGCCGCCAAGAAGACGGCCGCCACGAAGACCACTGCCAAGAAAGCCGCTGCCAAGAAGGCGCCGGCCGCGAAGGTTGAGGAGGAGTAATGGCGCACAAGAAGGGGGTCGGGTCGTCCCGCAACGGCCGCGACAGCAATGCCAAGCGCCTGGGCGTGAAACTGTACGACGGCCAACTGGTCCGCACGGGCGGCATCATCGTGCGGCAGCGAGGGACGCGAATTCACGCCGGCAGCAACGTGGGCGTCGGTCGCGACCACACGCTCTTCGCGCTCGCGGACGGCCAGGTCAAGTTCGCCCCCTTCGCCAAGGGACGCCGCAAGCAGGTGAGCGTCGAGCCGATGGCGGTGGGGGTGCGGGAGCTGTCATGAAGGCCGACATCCACCCCGAGTACGGACCGGCGACGATTCGTTGCGGCTGCGGCAACTCCTGGGAGACCCGCGGAACCAAGGCCGACATGCGGATTGAGGTCTGCAGCCAGTGCCACCCGTTCTTCACGGGAGAGCAGCGCATCGTGGACACGGCGGGCCGGGTGGAGCGCTACCGACGTCGCTTTGGGCTGCCGGACGCCTAGGACGAGCCGGGGCCGGCCCGCCGTGCGGAGTCACGACCGGCGCTCGCCGGTCGTTGTTGATCCGCGGAGAGCCCGTATCGTGGCGACATGAGTCTGCGGGAACAACATCGGGCGGTCCGCCAGGGCTACGGCGGCCAGGCCGTGATCGAGGGCGTGATGATCCGCGGCCCCGGGCACGCGACCGTGGTCTGCCGGCGGCCCGACGGCACGATCGCCCGCCGGGCCCGGGTGCTGCGGTCGTCGTACACCGGCCGGGCGCGGAAGACGCCGCTGCTGCGCGGCGTGATCATCCTCTGGGAGACCCTGCACCTGGGGATGTGGGCGTTGCTGTTCTCGCAGAACGTGGCGCTGGCCGAGGAGCCCGCCGACGAGGACAAGGGCATGGGCGCGCTGAACGTGATCACGCTGCTGGTCGCGTTCAGCATCGCGATCGGGATCTTCTTCCTCGCGCCCATCGTTGGGACGCGCTGGCTGGTCGACCGCATCGACCCCGACATCATCGCGATCGTGCTGGAGGGGGTGTTGCGGCTGGCCCTGCTGTTGGGCTACCTGGCCTTGATCGGGCGCATGGCCGAGATCAAGCGGGTCTTCGAGTACCACGGGGCCGAACACATGACGATCGCCGCCTGGGAGTCGGAGCAAGCGCTCACGGTCGAGAATGTGCGCCGCTACAGCCGCGCGCACCCGCGCTGCGGGACGTCGTTCCTGCTGGTCGTGGCCGTGGTGGCGATCCTGGTCTTCACGGCGCTGGGCACGCCGCCGCTGTGGTGGCACCTCACCAGCCGCATCGTGTTCATTCCGGTCATCGCGGCGATCGCCTACGAAGCCATCCGCTTCGGCGGCAGCCACCGGCACATCCGGCTGGTCAACTGGCTGTTCGCGCCCAACCTCTGGCTGCAGGCGCTGACGACGCGCGCGCCCCAGGACGACCAGATCGAGGTCGCGATCACGGCGATGGAGACGGCGCTGGCGCAGGAAGCCGCGGACGCCCCGACCGCCGCGGCGCCCGCGCCGGGCGGCTAGGGCCTGTTCGCCTTCGGGCGGAGGGGGGGCAGAGTGGGGGTGGGGCAGGGGTGAGCCCGAGGATGTCCCGATGGAATTGAACGATGCTCAATACGAGCGGATTGCGCCCTTGCTGCCGAAGCCCCGTGGCCGTCTCTGGATTCCGCCCAATGTGATCGTGTAGCCTGCAAAGACGCAGCAGCCATGTAGACACCAGGTCATCCGAGGAGGTCGCCATGTTCGAGTCCGGTTCAGGCAACCTGCGCCGCCTGTTGAGGGCGGCCATGCCCGTTACCTCCCCCCCCCCCCCCCCCCCCCCCCCCCCCCCCACGGAACCTACGTTCTAGTCTAGCTCTCCGCCGTCTCTCCCCGCTCCTTGTCCTGGCCGCCGCGCTGGTGGCGCTGGCGGCCTTCGTTGCGCCCGGCGCACAGCCCGCCCAGGCCCAGACCACCACCGTCTGGTCCGCCACGCTGACGGTGGCGCAATCGAGCGTCGGGGTCACCGGCTGCCTTCAGGACGTACCGTGCAGCTCCGGCCTCACCGACGACACCTTCACATATGACAACGTGGAGTACGCGGTCGCGGGACTCTACATAGAAGGCGGCTCTATCAACTTAACCCTCAACAAACCAATCCCGACGGACCTCAAGTCAGCCTTGACGCTGTACGTTGGCAGCAGCCCGTTCCCCTTTGCAGACGCCACGCTTTCCGGCAGTGGCCAGTTCGCAGACGCGTTCGCAACCTGGACCAACACCGGCCTCAGTAACTGGTCCGTCGGCGATACGGTGCAGTTGAGCCTGACCGGGGGTTCCTCGACGACCACCACCACAACCGAGGACGCGCCCAAGCCCCAGGTCTTCCCCGACCTGGATCGCCTCCCCGTCGAGGACTCCCTGAACGACCCCGGCACCCACGCCCCCTACTGCTACATCGGCGAGGGCAACGGCGCGACGGAGTACATCCGCTACCCGAATGGCCGCATCGAGGAGACGACCCGGCAGAGCGACGCCATCAGGAGCATGTTCGCGTGCGACTAGGGCCCGGCCTCCGCAGCGCGGGCAACTGAACCCTCGGCCATGCGCCCCCGCGATGGAGCGGCGGTTGGCCAGGAGCGATGGAACCGGAACTGATCGACGCCATCGGCGACTACCTGCTCGCGCACGTCGAGCGCCACGGTCACGCGCGCACGGCGGAGGCCTTCGGCGTCTCGCGCCACACGCTACGACAAACTGGACGTCGTCTTCCTCGCCTTCATCCACCTCGCCGTCATCTACGATGCCCTGCAACCTATGTAAACAAGCCCTAGTCGAAGGCCGCGATGACCTCTTCGTCGAGCCGCTGGAAATCGTCCGGGGTGTTGTAGAGCAGCCCGAACATGATCTCCTCGGCCCCCGCCTCGATCAGGTCGCCGACGCGCTCGACCACGTAGTCCGCGGGGCCGGCGACGGTGTTGGGTCCGATCGCGGCGATGAAGCGCTCGGCGGTGGCCGGGTCGTCGGTGAGGCGTACGGGCACGAGCACGGTGGGCGTGATCTCGGCCGGGTCGCGGCCGGCGTCGGCACAGTGCCGCTCGACCACGCTCATCTTGTGCCGGAGCAGGTCACCGGAGACACCCTGGCCCGCCCAGCCATCGAGGTTGAGGATGTCGCCGTACCGGGCGAGGGTGCGCAGGGTGCGCTTCTCGCCCGTCCCGCCGACGAGCAGCGGGATCGGGGCGTCGTAGCTGCCGGGCGAGAGGGGCGCCTCGTCGAGCGAGTAGTAGCGGCCCTGGAAGTCGGCGGGCTCCTCGGCGTGGATGAGGGCGCGGAGCAGTTGCATCGCCTCCTCGAAGCGGTCCTGGCGCTCCTTCATGGAGGGGAAGTCCCAGCCGTAGGCCTCGTGCTCGCGCTGGAACCAGGAGGCGCCGATGCCCAGCACGAAGCGGCCGTGCGAGATGTGGTCGATGCTGCCGGCGATCTTGGCCACGAGCGCGGGGTTGCGGTAGGTGTTGCCCAGCACGAGGTGGCCGATGCGCAGGGTCTCGGTGAACGAGGCGACGGCACCGGCGAGCGCGAAGGCCTCGTAGGCGGGGCGGGGCTCCTGGTCGCGAGGGCGGTTGGGCGGCACGAAGTGATCGGCGAACCAGACGCTGCTCCAGCGGCCGGCGTCCATCGTCTCGACGACGGAGCGGATGTCGTCCCAGGACGTGCGGTAGGCGCTGACCTGTGCGCCGAATTTCATGGCGGGGCTCCTTACGGGATGCGGGCCGGCGGGTTGCGACCGGCGCGAGGATAGCGCGGGGGGCGCGTCCGCGCCGCTCAGTCGTCGTGCAGATCGCGGTAGAAGCAGCTGCGCTCGCCGGTGTGACAGCTGGGCCCGGCCGGTTCCGCGCGGACGAGGAGCGCATCGACATCGCAGTCCTTGCGGATCGACTTGAGGCGCAAGACGTTGCCGCTGGTCTCGCCCTTGGTCCAGTACTCCTCGCGGCTGCGGCTCCAGAAGGTCACCAGCCCCTTCTGGAGGGTGCGGCGCACAGCCTCCTCGTTCATGTAGGCGAGCATGAGCACCGCGCCGTCGGCGTCGTCCTGGACGATGGCCGGGATCAGGCCACGGTCGTCGTACGTGAGGTCGGGAATGTCAGGCATCGGGGGTCACCGTTTCCGTCGGGCTGTCTGTTTCCGTTGGACTGTCCGGCGCTGCGTCGTCGAAGTGGGGATGCTCCAGGCGCATGGGCAGGCCGGCCGCGGCCATCTCGCGCTTGACGTCCATGATCCGGCACGTGCCGAAGTGGAAGATGCTCGCGGCGAGCACCGCGTCGGCGCCACCCTCGCGCACGGCGTCGATCATATGGCCGGCGTGCCCCGCGCCGCCGGAGGCGATCACGGGTACCGGGACGGCGGTGGCGATCGCCCGCAGCATCGGCACGTCGAAGCCGTCCTGGTGTCCGTCGGTGTCCATCGACGTGAGTAGGATCTCCCCGGCGCCCCGCTCGACGGCCTCCCGCGCCCAGGCGACGGCGTCGCGCCCGGTGGGGCGGCGGCCGCCGTGGCTGTAGACCTCGAAGGCGCCGCGGCGGTCGCCCGACAGCCCCTTGGCATCGATCGCGACCACGATGCACTGACTGCCGAAGCGCTGCGCACCCTCGCTGATCAGCCCCGGATTGGCCAGGGCGGCGGAGTTGATCGACACCTTGTCGGCCCCCGACTCGAGCATCAGGCGCATGTCGAACGTCGTGCGGATGCCGCCCCCGACGGTGAAGGGGATGAACACCTGGTCGGCGGTGCGGCGCACCATGTCGACCACGGTCTCGCGCCCCTCGTGCGAGGCGGTGATGTCGAGGAAGACGAGCTCGTCGACGCCCTCCTGGTCGTAGGCGGCGGCGAGCTCGACGGGGTCGCCGGCGTCGCGCAACTCGACGAAGGAGATGCCCTTGACCACGCGCCCGCGGTCGACGTCGAAGCAGGCGATCACGCGCTTGGTCAGCGTCATGCGTCACCGGCCTTGCGGGCGCCGGCGGGCGCCGCCGGCGCGGCCGCGGCGGCGGCCATGGCGGCGGCGAGCGAGAGTCCGCCGTCGTAGAGGGCGCGACCGATGATCGCCGCCTCCGCCCCGGCGGCGGCAAGGGGGGCGATGTGCTCCCGGGCGGCGACGCCGCCCGACGCGATCACGGGCACGCCGACGGCGTCGACGAGGGCGCGCAGAGCGCCGACGTTGGGCTCCGTCATCGCGCCGTCGCGGCTAATGTCGGTGTAGACGAAGCGGGGGACACCGAGCGCCTCCAGCGTGGCGGCGAGGTCGCTGGCGCGCACGCGGCTGGTCTTGGTCCAGCCGTCGGTGGCGACGAAGCCGTCACGGGCGTCGAGCGAAACGATGGCCGCGCCGGGGTGGTCGCGGCACAGCGCCTCGACGAGCGCGGTGTCGTGGACGGCGGCGGTGCCCAGGATGACGCGATCCACCCCGCTGTCGAGGAGGCGGCGGGCCCGGGCGGCGTCGCGGATGCCGCCGCCGCACTGCACGGGCGTCCCGAGGCGAGCGATGCGCGCGACCTCCGGCAGGTTGACCGGGTCGCCGCTGCGGGCGCCGTCGAGGTCGACAACGTGCAGACGGGTCGCGCCGGCGTCGATCCAGCGCTGGGCGGCATCGACGGGGTCGCGGTCGAAGACGGTCTCGCGGTCGTAGCGCCCCTGGTGCAGGCGCACACAGCGACCGCCACGGATGTCGATGGCGGGGATGATCTCCACCGCATCAGCCCCCGTCGCGGTCGCCGCCGCCGCACAGCGCGCGGTGGAGGAAGTTGCGGTAGAAGCGAAGGCCGTTCGCGCCGCTCTTCTCGGGGTGGAACTGCGTCGCGACGACGTTGCCCCGCTCCACGACCGCGACGACCGGCTCCGCGTAGTCGGTCGTGGCGAGGACGGTGGCGGGGTCGTCGGGCACGCAGTGGTAGGAGTGCACGAAGTAGAAGTGACTGCCCTCGGGGATCTCGTCGAAGAGGGGGCTGGGGCGCCGCGGACGGACCGCGTTCCAGCCCATGTGCGGGATGGTGGGGCCCTCGGTCAAGCGCACGACGCGGCCGGGGACGACATCGAGGCAGGCGTGCTCGCCGCCCTCCTCGGAGACGGTCATCAGCGCCTGCAGGCCCATGCACACGCCCAGGAAGGGCCGTCCCGCCGCGATGTACTCCTTGACGGGCTCGATCAGGCCGCGCCGGCGCAGGTTGTCCATCGTGTCGGCGGCGGCGCCGACGCCGGGCAGGATGAGCGCCGCGGCCGAGTCGAGCGCGGCGGGCACGTCGGCCACGCTGGGCGTCCAGCCCACCCGCTCGACGGCGCGCACGACCGAGCGCAGATTCCCGGCCCCGTAGTCGAGGATGACGACCGAGCGGGCAGGGGGGAGCGCGGCGTTGGGCATCAGGGGTTCAGGCTACCAGTGGACCCTGCGGCGGCCTGTCGTGCTCAGCGCAAATATACTGGCGAATATGGCGGGCGGCATGGAGTCGAACGCGGCGGCCGACGGGGCGCAACCATCCGACGCGCGCAACCGCGTGGAAGAGTTGCGCGACCAGATCCGGTACCACAGCTACCGCTACTACGTGCTCGACGACCCCGAGATCAGCGACGCGGCCTGGGACACGCTGCTGCAGGAATTGCGGGCGCTGGAGGACGCGCACCCGGCGCTGGTCACGGCCGACTCGCCCACGCAGCAGGTGGGGGCGCGCCCGCTGGCGGCGTTCTCGGTGGTCGAGCACCGGGAGCGGCTGCTGAGCCTGGGCAACGTCTTCGACGAGGCCGGACTGCGCGACTGGCACCGCCGGGCGGCGGAGTTGGCCGAGCGCGATGACTTCGCGCTGGTGACGGAGCCGAAGATCGACGGCCTGGCGATGGCGCTGGTGTACGAGGATGGGCGGCTGTCGCAGGCGGCGACCCGCGGCGACGGGCGCCGCGGCGAGAACGTCACCGAGAACGTCCGGCAGATCCCGGACATCCCGCAGCGCCTCGTCGTGCCGAGCGGTGTCGCCGCCCTGCCGGCCCGCTTCGAGGTGCGCGGCGAGGTCTACATGCCCAAGGCCGGCTTCGAGGCGATGAACGCCGCGATCGCGGAGGAGAACCTGGCGCTCGTCGCGGCGGACAAGCGGCCGCTGCGGATCTTCGCCAACCCGCGCAACGCCGCCGCGGGAGCCGTGCGGCAGAAGGATCCGAAGATCACGGCGAGTCGGCCGCTGCGCATCGCGGTGTACCAACTGGGCTGGGCCGAGGGGCCGACCCCCGGGACGCACTGGGAAACGCTCGAGTGGCTGCGATCGCTGGGCTTCCCGACGACGCCGGAGACGGCGCGACACCCCGGACCCGATGCGGCCGTCGCGGCCTGCGCGGCCTGGCTGCCGCGCCGTGACGCGCTGCCGATGGACATGGACGGCGTGGTCGTGAAGATCGACGACTTCGCCATCCAGCGGCAGCTGGGCGTCGTGGGGCGGGAGCCGCGCTGGGCGACCGCGTACAAGTTCCCCTCGGCGGAGGCGACCACGACGCTGCGGCGGATCGAGGTCAACGTGGGCCGGACGGGCAGCCTGAACCCGTTCGCGATCCTGGAGCCGGTGGTGGTGGGCGGCGCGACGGTGCGCATGGCAACGCTGCACAACGAGGAGGACATCCACCGCAAGGACGTGCGCGAGGGCGACACGGTCATCGTGCGGCGCGCGGGGGAGGTGATCCCGCAGGTCGTGGGGCCGGTGCTGAGCCGCCGCGCGGAGGGAGCGCCCCGCTTCGAGATGCCCGATCGCTGCCCGGTCTCCGGCGATCCGGTGCTGCACCTGGAGAGCGAGGCGATGTCGTACTGCTCGAACCCGGTCTGCCCGGCGGTCGTGCGGCGCACGGTGGAGCACTTCGTGAGTCGCGGCGCGATGGACATCGACGGGCTGGGCGAGCGGCGCGTGAACGAGTTCTTCGACGCCGGGCTGATCGCGGACGCGGGCGACATCTACGCACTGGCGGAGCAGCGCGAGGCGCTGCTGGCCCTGCCGAAGATGGCGGAGAAGAGCGTCGACAACCTGCTGGCCGCGGTCGATCGGAGCCGGTCGCGGCCGCTGAGCGCGCTGCTCTTCGGCCTGGGCATCCGTCACGTCGGCGGCGAGGTGGCGTCGCTGCTGGCGCAGCACTTCGGCGGTGTGACGGCGCTGCAGGGGGCGTCGGAGGAGGAGATCGCCGCGGTCGACGGGGTGGGGCCGGTGATCGCGGAGAGCGTCGCGCGCTGGATGGCGACGGAGCGCAACCGGGAGATCGTGGCCAAGCTGGCGGCAGCCGGGGTCCGGCTGTCGGAGGAGGGCGGCGGGGCGCGGGAGGGACCGCTGGCGGGGCAGCAGTTCGTGATCACGGGCCGGCTGGCGTCGATGACGCGGGACGGGGCCGCGGCGGCGCTGAAGCGGCTGGGGGCGTCGGTGGGCAGCGGTGTAACGAAGAAGACACAGGCGCTGATCGCGGGGGAGGGCGGCGGCGGCAAGCGGGCCAAGGCCGAGAACCTGGGCACGCCGGTCTGGGACGAGGCGCAGTTGCTGGCGCTGCTGCGTGCGCACGAATCGGGCAGCGGTCCCGATGCGGATGTCGACCCGGCGCACGATCCCGATCCGGCAGGGCGCTAGGCTGGCCCCGGCCGGTCCCCGGCCCGAGCAGCGAAAGGACAATGCGATGAGTTACGCGGACATCACCTACGAAGTGCAGGACGGGGTGGGGCTGATCACGCTGAACAAGCCGGCCAAGCTCAACGCGCTGTCCTGGAGCACCTGGGCGGAGCTGGAAACCGTCTGGGCGGAGGCCCAGCACGACGACGCCACGCGGGCGCTGGTGATCACCGGCGCCGGGCGCGGCTTCTCGGCGGGGACGGACCTGACGATACCGGCGGACGCGGAGTTGCACCCTCGGCCCGAGCGGGGGCGCAACGAGCTGCTGCGCAGCCGCTTTCTGGGCCCGGAGCAGCTGTACAACCTACAGAAACCCACGATCGCGGCCGTCAACGGCGTCTGCGTGGGCGCCGGGCTGAGCCTGGCGCTGGCCTGCGACATCCGCATCGCGGCCGAGGCGGCGCGGTTCAGCGCCATCTTCGTCAAGCGGGGCCTCAACGCGGACACGGGGTCGTCGTGGTTCCTGCCGCGGCTGGTCGGCTCGGAGCAGGCGCTGCGGATGCTGTACACCGGGACGATGGTGCCTGCCGAGGAGGCGCTGGCGATGGGGCTGGTGAGCGAGGTCGTGCCGACCGAGGCAGTGGCGGAACGGGCGCTGGAGTTGGCGGGAGAGATCGCGCACGGGCCGTCGGTCGCCGTGGAGATCATGAAGCGTCTGGTGCGGGAGAGCGCGACGCTGTCGCTGCGGCAGCACGTGGAGCTCGAGGAGCACCTGCAGCGCATTACGTTCGAGACGGAGGACTTCGCCGAGGGCCGCACGTCGTTCCTCGAGAAGCGCGAGCCGGTGTTCCGGGGTCGCTAGGCGGGCAGTCCGGCGGCGGCGCGATGATGGGGCGTTCTGGGAGGTCGCCGGGCGGGGAACCTCCGCCGCCTGGCCGGCGTTAGGCCGATCGTGCGCCGCGACCGGGAGGCCGTGCGTGGTTTCCGCCCCAAGTGGACGCCTTATATAGTGGCGCGAGTCGCCGCACCGTCGGCCGCTGGGCGCCCACCTGTCCGCAGAAGGTTCACATGGTGTTCAATCCGCTCACCTGGATGCTTGGTCGCCTTTCGCAAGACATCGGCATCGATCTGGGGACCGCGAACACGCTGGTCACCGTGCGGGGGCGGGGCATCGTCATCGATGAGCCGTCCGTCGTAGCGATCAACCGCAACACGAAGACCGTGCTCGCCATCGGGGCCGAGGCCAAGCGGATGGTGGGGCGTACGCCGGCCAACATCGTGGCAGTGCGACCGCTCAAGGACGGCGTCATCTCCGACTTCGACGTCACCGAGAAGATGCTGCAGTACTTCATTCGCGCCGTGCACGACCGCTTCGGCTGGGGGCTGCCCCGGCCGCGGGTGGTGGTGGGGATGCCGTCGGGCGCGACGGAGGTCGAGAAGCGCGCGATCTACGACGCCACCATCAGCGCAGGCGCGCGCGACGCGTACCTGATCGAGGAGCCGCTGGCCGCGGCGATCGGGGCGGGGCTGCCGATCATGGAGGCGAGCGGCTCGATGGTCGTCGATATCGGGGGCGGCACGACCGAGGTGGCCGTCTGCGCGTTGGGCGGGATCGTCGTCAGTTCGTCGATCCGGGTGGCCGGGGACGAAGTCGACCTGGACATCGCGAATTACGCCCGCCAAGTGCACAACATGCTGATCGGCGAGCGGTCGTCGGAGGAGATCAAGATCGAGGCCGGATCGGCGTTCCCGCTGCAACGGGAACATCCGGTCGTCCTGCGCGGCCGTGACCTCTCGACGGGGCTGCCGAAGCGGGTCGAAATCAGCAGCGTGGAGTTGCGCGACGCGATCAGCGGCTCCGTCAGCGCGATCTCGGACGCCGTGCGCCAAACGATCGAGATCACGCCGCCCGAGTTGGTGTCCGACCTGATGAACCAGGGCATCGCCATCGCGGGCGGGGGCGCGCTGGTGGCGGGGATCGACCGTCGCATCTCGCAGGACACGAAGTTCCCCGTCTACGTGGCGGAGGATCCACTGACCTGCGTCGTCCGGGGCTGTGCCGAGGTCCTGGAGGAGGCGGAGATGCTCGATCGGGTGCATGCCTCCATGGCGACCGTGCGCGGGCGGCGATAGGCGGCGGTCGTGGAGCTGCTCCGCTCCCGGCTGGCCCAATGGCTGCTGGGGATGGTGCTGCTCATCGCCGGGCTGGCGACGCTGGCGGCGGTTGGCGTGGCGCAGCCGATCGAGGAAGCCGCGTCGACCGTGTTCGGACCCATACAGCGGGGCCTGCGCCAGGCGGCGGAGCCGGTGGCGAACCTGGTCCAGAACGTGGACGACTTCGACCGCGTGGACGACGAGAACCGCTCGCTGCGCAATCGCATCGAGCAGCTGGAGGCCGAACTCGCGCGCCTGCGCGAAGAGCAGATCCGCTTCCGCGGCCGGGAGGCCCTGCTGGCCGTGCAAGAGGCGCAGGACGAGATCTTCGTGCTGGCCGAGATCGTCACGAGGGACCTGACCGGGCTCCAGGACGTGCTGGGTTTGGATCGCGGCAGCAACGACGGCGTGGAAGTGGGGATGCCGGTGCTGGCGGAGGGCGGCAGCCTGGTGGGCGTGATCGCGGAAGTGCGCCCCGGCTCGTCGTTCGTGCGGCTGGTGACGGACCCCGACGCCAGCGTGCGAGCGCTGCACCAGTTGACGCGCAGTGAGGGCGTGGTGCGGGGCGACGCGGGCGGCAATCTGCGGGTCGATTTCGTGCCGCATACGACCGAGGTGCAGCCGGGGCACCTGTTCGTGACGTCGGGGCTGGGCGGGCTCATGCCCAAGGGCATCCCGATCGGCCGGGTGGCGTCGGCCGAAGGGTCCGCGCAGGACGTGTTCCGTCGCATCCGGCTGGACCCGCTCGCGCCGCTGGACGAAGTCGAACTCGTGCTGATCCAGGTCACGTTCCAGCCCGCGCCGCCGCTGGAGCCCGCCGGCGACGACGCGGAGGCGCCCCCGTCCGAGGGCCCGTCCGAGGGAGGGGGGACCACACCGTGAAGTGGCCGCCGCTGATCCTGGGCGCGCTGGGGCTGACGCTGCTGCAAACCTCGGCGGTCCCCGCCTTCGAGTTGTTGGGGGTCGCGCCGAACGTGCTGCTGGTCGCGCTGTGCTGCTGGGCCGTGGTGCGTGAGCCACGGGAAGCCCTGGTGCTCACGCCGGTCGCCGGCATCTCGCTGGGCCTGCTGTCGCACCAGGGGATGGCGGAATCCGTGGCCGCCTACGTGCCGGTGATGCTCGTCGCGGCGCTGCGTGACCAACTGCATCCGCCCAGCGAATACGCGTGGGGCCTGGCGGTCATCATCGTGGCGACGTTGCTGCACTTCTTCGCCGTGGCGGTGGCGCTGCAGGTGGATGGGGCGAGCCTGGACTGGGTGGTCGCGCTCACGGACGTCGCCGTGCCCAGCGTGCTCGCGAACCTCTTCGTCGGGGCGATCGTTTACTGGATGGTGCGGCTGCCCACGGCGCGCGCGGAGACCGCGTGATGGACCTGTTTCGCGACCGGCGTCACCCAGTGTTGATCGCGGCGGGCGCCGAGGATGACGAGGGCCTGCGCCTGCGCGTGTGGCTGCTGGGGCTGTTCGCCCTGGCGCTGTTCGCCGTGCTGACGGTGCAGCTGGTGCGCCTGCAGGTCTTCCGCCACGACGATTTCGAGGCGCAGGCGACGATCAACCGCATCCGCAATACGACGCTGCCGGCGGAGCGCGGCCTGATCTTCGACCGCAACGGCAGGCCGCTGGTGGAGAACGTGCCGGCCTTCGCGATCTCCGTCGTCCCTGCCGATGTGCCGGACGGCGAGGAGCGGCGGATCGCGGCGATCCTGGCGCAGGCGCTGGGCGTGCCCGCGTTTTCGATCGAGGAGCAGATTCTGGAGGGCAAGCGCAGCATCGACCCCTTCTTCCCCCGGCTGCTGGAGGCCGACGCCGCGCAGGCGCTGGCCTTCGATCTGTCGGCGCGGGGGTCCGAACTGCCCGGCGTGGAGATTTCGGCGGTCGCGAACCGGCGTTACGCGGAGGGAGCGCTGCTGGGGCACATCCTGGGCTACGTGGGTCCGATCACGCAGGCGGAATTCGAGATCCTTGAGGCCGACCGCTACCGCATCTCGGACCGGCTGGGGCAGACCGGCGTCGAGGCGTACTACGAAGGGGTGCTGCGGGGGGCGCCCGGCCAGCGCCAGTCGGAGGTCAACGCAGCGGGACGCGAGTTGCGCACGCTGCGCCTGGAAGATCCGATGCCCGGCAACGGGATTCAACTGACGATCGACCTGGAGTTGCAGGCGGCCGTCCACGAGATCCTGCTGGAGTCGATGGGCGGGTCGTTGTTCGCATCGGCCGTCGTGGTGGACGTGCATACCGGCGAGGTTCTGGCGATGGTGTCCGTGCCGACGTACGACCCCAACATCTTCACGGGTGAGATCGACGAGGACGGGCTGGCGGCGCTGCTGGAGGACGAGGGGCGACCGCTGGTCAATCACGCGATCGCCGATCAGTTCGCGTCGGGGTCGATCTTCAAGGTGGTGACGGGCACCGCCGCGCTGAGCGAGGGCGTGATCTATCCCGAGGAGGTGATCTTCTCCCCCGGCGTCATCGAGGTGCAGAACGAGGTCGACCCGCGGATCGTCTACACCTTCCGCGACACCACGAGCGGCTACTTCGACTTCGTGCGCGGGATGGCGGAGTCGTCCAACGTGTACTTCTGGTACCTCGCCGGCGGGTCGCCGTTCCAGGTGGCGGTGGCCGAGGAGTTGCTGACGCCGGAGGACCTGGCGGAGCAGCGGCGGCTGGAGGCGGCGGGTGTGATTGGCGGAACGCAGGATTTCCGGGGGCTGGGCGCCGACGCGCTCGCCCGCTGGGCGCGTGCCTTCGGCTTGGACGAACCGACGGGAATCGACCTGGTGGGGGAGGCGGCGGGCGCGGTGGGGGATCCCGCCTGGAAGCTGCGCACGTTCGGGGAGCCGTGGGGCCAGGGCGATTCCTACAACTTCGGGATCGGGCAGGGCTTCGTGTCGGTGACACCGCTGCAGATGGCCATGGTGACGGCGGCGATCGCGAACGGCGGCAAGGTGCTGCAGCCCCGCGTGGTGGGCGACATCGTGGATGCGGAGGGCCGCGTCGTTGAGCCGTTTACGCCGCGCGTCGTGCGACAACTCGACGTGACAGCGGAGACACTGGAGACGGTGCGCCGCGGCATGGCGATGGCGGTGCTGGGCGGCACCGCCGGGAACGCCTGGTTCCCCGAAATGCAGGTGGGGGGCAAGACGGGGACGGCGGAGTTCGGCGAGGCGCCCACGTTCCGCGACCTGTTCCCCACGCACGGCTGGTTCCTGGGCTTCGCCCCCTATGAGGATCCGCAGGTCGCGATCGTGGTTTTCCACGAGCTGGGGGCGGGATTCCTGACGGCGGAGGCCGGCGGGGACATCCTGCACGCCTGGGGCGAGATCAACGGGGTCTTCGGCACGGTGATGCCGGCGTTGGGACAGCTGCCGGTCCGCACCGTGGAAGCGTTCAACGAGATTGCGAGCCGACTGCCATGAGCCGCACGACGCGGGGGGTGCACTGATGGCGGCCCGGGCCGGCGCCGGCGCGTCTCGCCGCGGCCGACCTCGCTCGGGACCGGGGGCCGCGGGCTCCCGCGTCGGCGCGCCGTCGTGGCGCTACTTCGACCCGATTCTGCTGGTCGCCGCGCTGGCGCTCACAGCGTACGGCGCGCTGATGATCTACAGCGCCGCGCTGCCACGCGATGCGACGGGCGTGGTGATCAGCGAGCCGGTGGTGCGGCACATCGCGTCGGCGGCGGCGGGCGCGGTGGCGATGTTCATCGCGGCGCGCGTGAACTATCGGTTGCTCGATGTGTTGGGCTGGTTCGCGTACGGGTTTGGGATCGTGCTGCTGCTGGCGGTGCTGGTGGTGGGGGTCGAGCAGTTCGGGTCGCGGCGCTGGTTCGACCTGGGTTTCACACTGGTGCAGGCGTCGGAAATCGCGAAGCTGCTCACGATCATCGGGCTGGCGAAGTTCCTGACCGACTATC
Organism: Dehalococcoidia bacterium; assembly: GCA_965209205.1. GTDB lineage: Bacteria > Chloroflexota > Dehalococcoidia > Bin125 > Bin125 > TK10-74A. The sequence continues at coordinate 217,888 of CBDBQC010000004.1, read as the reverse complement.
GCGACCGCCTCCACGAGCCGCGCATCTTCTTGGCCTCGCTGGCGGTGGCCGTGGTTCCGGCCGCGCTGGTCTTCGTCGAGCCCGACGCGGGCAGCTCGTCGGTCTTCCTGGTGCTGTGGGCCGTGATGGCCGCCTTCGGGGGGGCGTCCGCCAAGCACTTCCTGGTGCTGGGCGCTGCGCTGCTGGCGCTGGTGCCGGCCGTGCTGGTGGTGGGGGTGCAGGACTACCAACGCGCGCGCATTGAGTCGTTCTTCGACCCAGAGTCGGACGCGCAGGGCTCCGGGTTCAACGTGCTGCAGGCGGAGCTGGCGGTGGGGTCGGGTGGGCTCACCGGCAAGGGATTCACCGAGGGCACGCAAACACAGCTCGATTTCCTGCGTACGCAGACCACGGACTTCATCTTCAGCGTGCTGGCCGAGGAGTTGGGGCTGGCGGGCGCGATGGTGTTGTTCGCGCTGTTCCTGATCCTCATCCTCCGCCTGCTGCGGGCGATCACGAAGGCGCCGGACTCGTTCGGGCAGCTGCTGATCGCGGGGATCGTGACGCTGATCGCGGTGCAGACGTTCATCGCGGTGGCGGTCAATATCCGCCTGCTGCCGGTGACCGGCATCCCGCTGCCCTTCATCAGTGTGGGCAACGCGTCGATCCTGGTGCTGTTCGCGGCGCTGGGGGTCACGCAGTCGGTGCTGGTACATCGCGACACGTAGCCCCACGGGCGCACGCGAACGGGGGCGGCTGTCGGCCGCCCCCGTAACGGTTGGGTCGAGGACGCCGGCGCTAGGGAGCGGCGGTGACGGGCTCTTCTTCCTCGCTGGGGCTCGACCCCGCGGGGTCGTCGGGGGTCTGGTCGAGGCCACCGCCGCCGTCGCCGCCGCGATCACTCGGTCCGCCGCCGCCGCCCGAGTCGCCGCCACCGGAGCCACCCTCGTCCGTCGATCCGCCGGACGGGGAATCCCCGGAGCTCGAGTCGTCGCCGGTGTCGGCGGCGGCGCTCTCGGCGAGCTGGCCGGGCACGCGGGTGTAGTCGAGCACGGTCTCCTCGGCGCCCGCGTCGTTGGTCTCGGTGGCGATGTCGACCTTGATGGTGTCCCCGGGCTCGAACTCGCCCCGCAGGAGGGCCTCCGAGAGAGAGTCCTCCATGCGCTCCTGGATGACGCGCCGCAGCGGCCGCGCGCCGAAGACGGGGTCGTAGCCCTTCTCGCCCAGCCAGTCCCGGGCGGCGGAGGTGACCTCGAGGTTGATGCCCTTGAGTGCGACCTGCTTGTCGACCTCCTTGAGCATCATGTCGACGATCTCGCGGATGTGGGCCTTGCCCAGCGTGTGGAAGACGAGCGTGGAGTCGACCCGGTTGAGGAACTCGGGCCGGAAGATGCGCTTCATCTCCGTGAGGACTTTCTCCTTCATGCGCTCGTACTGCTGGGCGTCGGTCTTGGCTTCGTCGGACTTGACGGTGAAGCCGAGCGCGGATTCCTTGCGGATCAGGTCCGATCCGACGTTGGAGGTCATGATGATGATGGTGTTGCGGAAGCTGACCTTGCGGCCCTTGGCGTCGGTCAGGTGACCGTCGTCGAAGACCTGGAGGAGCATGTTGAAGACTTCGGCGTGCGCCTTCTCGACCTCGTCCAGGAGGATGAGGCAGTAGTTCTTGCGGCGCACGGTGTCGGTGAGCTGGCCGCCGTCGTCGTAGCCGACGTAGCCCGGGGGGGCGCCGACGAGCCGGGCGACGGTGTGTCGCTCCATGAACTCCGACATGTCGAGGCGCACCATGTTCTCGTCGGAGCCGAACATGAACTCGGACAGGGCGCGCGCGAGTTCGGTCTTGCCGACGCCGGTGGGCCCAAGGAACATGAAGACGCCGATGGGGCGGCGCGGATCCTTGAGGCCGGCGCGGGCGCGACGCACGGCCTTGGCGAGCGCCTTGATCGGCTCCTCCTGACCGACGACGCGGTCGTGGATGGCCTCTTCCATGTGCAGGAGGCGCTGCGATTCCTCGGTCGCGATCTGGACGAGCGGGATGCCGGTCCACATCGAGACGACTTCGGCGATGTCCTCGCCGCCGACGACGGCCTCGTCGTCTCCACGCTCCTGATCGAGATCCTTCTCCAGCGTTTCGATGCGCTCCTGGAGCTTCAGTTCGCGGTCGCGCAGCTCGGCGGCGTATTCGTACTGCTGCGAGTTGATCGCCGCCTCCTTCTCCTTGCGGATGCTCTCCAGGCCCACCATCGCCTCCTTGAGGCTTGGCGGCGTGTAGGAGCGGCGGATGCGCACGCGTGAGGCCGACTCATCGATCAGGTCGATGGCCTTGTCGGGCAGCGCTCGGTCGGAGATGTAGCGGGCGGACATCTCGGCCGCGGCGGCGACCGCCTCGTCGGAGATGGCGAGTTTGTGGTGCGCCTCGTACTGACCCTTGATACCCATGAGGATCTCGACGGTCTCCTCGACGCTGGGCTCCTCGACGACAATGGGCTGGAAGCGCCGCTCCAGGGCGGCGTCGCGCTCGATGTGCTTGCGGTAGTCGTCCAGGGTGGTGGCGCCGATGGTCTGCAGCTCGCCGCGGGCGAGGGAGGGCTTGAGAATGTTGGCCGCGTCGACGGCGCCCTCGGCCGCGCCCGCGCCGACGAGCATGTGCATCTCGTCGATGAAGAGCACGCAGTTGCCGGCGTTCTTGATCTCCTCGATGACCTTCTTCAGGCGCTCCTCGAACTCGCCCCGGTACTTGGTGCCGGCGACGAGCGATCCGACGTCGAGGGTGAGCAGCCGCTTGCCCTGCAGGGTCTCCGGCACGTCGCCGGTGACGATGCGCTGGGCGAGGCCCTCCACGACGGCGGTCTTGCCGACGCCGGGCTCGCCGATGAGCACCGGGTTGTTCTTGGTCCGCCGGGAGAGGATCTGGACGACGCGCTGGATCTCCTGCTCGCGGCCGATCACGGGGTCGAGTTGATCGGCGCGCGCGGCGGCGGTGAGGTCGATGCCAAGCTGGTCGATGGTGGGCGTGCGGGTCGACTGGCGGCCGCCGCTGGCGGCGCCGCTCTTGCCGCCGGGGCTGCCCGCGCCGGCGGTGGCGGGGGAGCTCTGCGAGAGGATGCGCGTGGTCTCGGCGCGGACCCGCTCCAGGTTGACGCCCAGGCTCTCCAGGACCCCGGCCGCGATGCCCTCGCCCTCGCGCACGAGGCCGAGCAGCAGGTGCTCGGTGCCGATGTAGTGGTGGTTGAGGCGGCGCGCCTCATCGACGGCGAGTTCGATCACCTTCTTGGCGCGCGGCGTGAGGCCGATCTCGCCGAGCACGGCGCGGTCGCCGCGCCCAATGATGAACTCCACGGCCGAACGGACCTTGCTCAGCTCCACGCCCAGATTGGCCAGGACCTTGGCGGCGACGCCGTCACCCTCGCGCACGAGCCCCAACAGCAGGTGCTCGGTGCCGATGTAGTTGTGGTTGAAGCGCTGGGCCTCTTCCTGGGCGAGGGTCAGGACGCGCCTGGCGCGCTCGGTGAACTTGTCGAAGCGGTCGGCCATGGCGTCCCTCCACTGGTTTCGAGCCTATCAACGGCCCCCAGGTGCGTCTACGGAACGGCCCGGCCGGAGTAACGGATGGCGCGGCCCGTCCCGGCGACACGGGACTGCGCCCGCGGGACCGCTCGGCTATGCCTCGGTCGTCCGGTTGCGGAGGTCTTCCTCGGAGATGCCGGCCCGCTGCAGCGCCGCTTCCATGGGGCTGACGGGGGCGGGCGGGGGAGCGGCGGCCGACGGCGTCGCGGGGTCGCCCGCGGCGGGCTCGGCGGCGGCGGGCGGGGGCGGCGGGGCTTCCCCGCGCTCGACGCCGAACCGATCGGCGACCTCCTCGGGCAGCATCTGAATGCCGCCCTCGCCGTTGAAGACCCAGCCGGTGCGCTCGGCCTCGCCACGGGCCTGGCGCAGGCTCAAGCCCAGGCGATGGCGGTCGCGCTCGATGCGGACGATCTTGATCGGCACGACATCGCCCTCGGAGAGGACCTCGCGGGGGTGCGAGATGCGCCGATCGACGAGTTCGGAGACGTGGATGAGCCCTTCGACGGGGCCCTCGATGCGGGCGAAGGCGCCGAAGGTGACGAGCTTCGTCACGATCCCGGGCACGACCTGGTTGACCTCGTAGTTGCCGACCACGATGTCCCACTGCTCGGGGCGGGCGCGACGAATGGAGAGGCCGATCTTCTTGGCCTCGTGGTCGACCTTCATCACATAGACGTCGACGGGCTCGCCGATCTTGAAGAGGGACTCGGGGTTCACCTCGCGGTCCCAGGAGAGCTCGGAAAGGTGGACCAGGCCGTCGGCCCCGCCGAGGTCGACGAACACACCGAAGCTGCGGATGCTGGTGACTTTGCCCGAGCGGATCTCGCCCTCGCGCAGTTCGCTGAGCAGGCGGTCCTTCTGCTCGGCGCGCCACTCCTGCATGGCGGCGCGCTCGGACAGGATGACCCGGTTGCGGCGGCGGTTGATCTCGATGACCTTGAGGCGCAGGGTGCGGCCGACGAAGTCGGCGAGCCCGCCGCCGCTCTCGCGGTCGGGGGCGGCGCCCACCACCTGGCTCAGCGGCACGAAGGCGTTGACGCCCTCGACGTTGACGAGCAGCCCGCCCTTGTTGAAGCCGGTGACACCGGCCTCGAAGATCACGCCGCTCTCGTGGCGGTTCTGGAGCTCCCGCCAGCCCTGCTCGCCGCGCGCCCGGTCGATGGAGAGCAGCAACTGGTCCTCTTCGACCTCGGGTTGCAGCACATAGACGAGCAGGGTGTCGCCGACGCTCAGGGCGCCGCGCTGCTCGGGCGTCAGGGAGTGCATCTCGCTGGGAGCGACGATGCCCTCCGCCTTGGCGCGGACATCGACGATGAAGCTGTCGCCGGCGCGGCCGACGAGGGTGCCCTCGACGACATCGCCCCGCTGCAGTTGCGCGAAGTCGGGACCGGCCGCATCGAGCAACTCGGCCATGGTGGGCTTCGCGCTGGGGGCGTCGGCGGGATCGGACAGGGGGGGTGAAGCGGACGAGTTCTCTGCCAAGGGCGTTGCTGTCGCCGGCGCGCGGATGGGGTCTGTGGAGACGCGCGCCGGCCCTTTCGCGGGGGTCATGGTAGCCAGGGGCTCCGGTCGGGGCAAACGGGGAGGTCGGGGAGTGCGAACACTCGTCGGGGTGGGGGCTCCGCCGCCCCATGCTTCTCTCCGTCGCCGACCGGCACTCGCGAGACCCTTAGGCCAGCAGCCATTCGACCGTCGACTCGTCGAAGCCTTTCAAGTTCAACTCCGTGCGGCTCCAATCTGCGAAGCGGTAGCGGCTGCGGATGTCCGCCCCTGAGTCGTCCGCGGGAGCGGAGTCCAGGATCCGTATGGGAGTCTTCTTCCGACCCTCGAACTCGAGATCCGGGGTATAGCCCGTGTAGTTGGAGAACACGTGATAGAGGACCTGGCGGGCGTATTCGTCATGAGGTGGGAGCGAGTAGCCGACAACACCGATCGAGAGATTCAGGCCTCCGAATTCCTGACTGCCCCACCAAAGATCACGCAAGCGCTCAAGGTAGACCAGCTTAGCCGCCGACGGCGCCAAGATGAGTGGGGACCAACTCCAGTGGTCACTCGCGATGAGTCGTTCGAGGTTCTGGACGCGGTGAATCTTGCGCAAGGGATCATTCGGATCTCGGGGACCGTCAGTCAACGGAGTCGACGCCACGAGCCTGCCGGCCCCGAACACAGGGTCTTCAACCTCGTAATCATCACCAAAGATTCCTGTCATGAGCTCAACCCGCTCCTCGTAACCGGAGCGATCACACCAGTCGATTGAGCCGTGGAGCTTCAGAACGATGACTTCCTCATCGGACTCCTTGGAGTGGTCGACCGTGTTCATTGTCGGGCCGATCTCCACATACCGCTGGGGGAAGAGCCGATACGGGACGTTCTCAGCTTCGAGGGAAGACTCGAGCAGCGTGTCGTAGTTGAAGGTGAAGATCACGTCGAACGGGTTGAGGCTTCGAGCGAATGCACGATAGGGCGGAGGCAGTTCCTGTGGCGTGCGTTGATGAATCACCTCAGCGATCGCGCGCCGCACCATGAGTTGCGAAGCATTGCCCTCGTCGCTCAACGTATCGCTGCCCTCAAGGCGCAGAAAGTGCTCGACATCGAGAAAACCCAAGAACTTCTCGTAGTCAATGGCGTCGACGTCGACAGCCTTGCCTTCGCAGTCCGACAGATACTGGGTGTATCGCTCGAGGTCGGCCTCGAATATGGTGTCCGTCCCATGTCTCGCACGGATCAGTCCCCGGACCTCCCGGAACAACTCTGATCCCAAGGGGAGCCCGGCTGGCTGAGAGAAGCCCGCACCGAGAAACAAGACTCGATAGGTTCTGGACATGTCGCAAGTATCGCACGACGACGAGCGAACGACCTACAGCGGCCGGCCCGACATGACGGTCCCGCGGCCGGGAGGTCGCGGAGGGACAACCCCCCAGAACGGCGCGGGAGGCTTCGACTCCAGACCATCGCCCGTGGGCAAGTCGGGATTCCGGGATCGACAGCACCTCGCCGACGTGCCGGCCGTCCACTCCCGGCAAGCCCGTGCCCCTCTTCTCATGTTCCGCCGGCGGCGGCGCGATGATGGCCTGGGCGAGGCCGGTCCCGATCAGGAAGCCCCGCACGACCCGTGCCATGCCGACGCCGGGTCGGGGAGGGCGGCCGGCGACGACGCGGGGAAAAGCAAACGCCCGCCGGATGACGGGCGTTGTGCGGAGGTGGGCTGGCGATGGCCTATTTTCCGCAGGGGGTTGCCCCCCGAGTATCGTCAGCGCTGCGGCGTTTCACTTCCGTGTTCGGGATGGGAACGGGTGGGGCCACCGCGCTCTAATCACCAGCGCCGCAGGCATTGTAGGACGACGGCGGCGCTCCGCGCCAGCGGTCGCGGTAGGGCGAGGGGAGGTGGTGGAGCCGAGGGGGATCGAACCCCTGACCTCCGCCTTGCAAAGGCGGCGCTCTCCCGGCTGAGCTACGGCCCCGGGTGGGGAGTCCGGCGGGGGGCCTCGGCGGACTCGATGCCGCACAAGTCTACTCCCTGCGAGCGCCGGCGCGCCGGGGCACGCGGGTCGCCCCGCGGCTAGACGGGGGTGGCCTCTTCGCGGGCGAGCACCAGGGGCAGCCGGACGACCATCTCGGTGAACTCGCCGGGCGCGGACTCGACCTGGATGGAGCCGCCGTGCTTCTGCACGATGTCGCGCGAGATGGCGAGGCCCAGGCCGGTGCCCCGGTTGGTGGGCTTGGTGGTGAAGAAGGGGTTGAAGATCTTCTCGGCGACTTCGGGCGGCATGCCGGCGCCGTTGTCGCGGATGCGCACCTCGACGTGGTCCTCGCCCCGCCGGGTCGAGAGGAGCAGCGTGGGCATGTAGCCGGCGGCGGTCCCGGCCTCCTGCGCGGCGCGCCGCTTCTCGTCGGTGGCGTCGCAGGCGTTGCCCACCATGTTCAGGAACACGCGCCCCAGTTCCTGCGGCACCGCCTCGATCTCGCCGGCGGCCGGGTCGAACCCCTGCTTCAGGTCGAGTTGGAAGTCGGGGTCGGTGGCGCGGGCGCTGTGGTAGGCGAGCCGGGCGTGCTCGTCGACCAGCTTGTTGATATCGATGGTCTGCACTTCGGTGGACTCCCGCCCCATCTGCAGCATGTCCTGCACGATGCGGTTGGCGCGATCGCCGTGCGAGAGGATGCGCCGCAGGTTGTCGCCCAGGTCCGTGGTGATCTCGTTGACCAGATCCCGCTGGTCGTCGTTCAGCGTGCCGCCGGCCTCCTCGAGCACCTCCTGCATCTCCTCGATCAACTCTTCCGACGACTCCGAGAAGTTCTTGACGAAGTTGAGGGGGTTGCGGATTTCGTGCGCGACGCCGGCGGTCAGCTCCCCCAGCGCCGCCAGCTTCTCGCGCACGACGATCTGGTCCTGGGCCCGCTGCAGGTCGGCCAGCACGACCTCCAACTGATCGTTCTTGCCCTGCAGTTCTTCCGCCAGCTTCTCGACCAGGTTCAGGCGCTGCACCTCGTGCGCGTGGCGGCGGAAGACCTCCAAGGCGGCAGCCATGTCGGCGACCTCGTCCTGTCCGACGATCTCGATCGGGGCCTCGATATCGCCCTCCGCCATGCGCCGCATGCGGTCGGACAGCTGTGCGAGGCGACTCAGCAGGACACGGCCGACGTAGAGCCAGGCGATGAGCAGCGCGCCGCCGACGCTGACGCCGCTGATGGCGAGCAGCAGCGTGCGCCCCGTCCCGATCGCCTGGCTGGCTGCCTGCGTGGCCTCGCCGGCGCTCGCGTTCGCTTCGCTCACCAAGTCATCGACTTCGTTGACGAGGTCGATGACGATCACCCGGTTGAGCCCGAGCAGCGCTTGCTGGCGCTCGCGCAGCCGCAATTCCTGCTGGAACAGGTCGAAACCGCGGTCGTCGTCGAGGCCGGCGGCGAACATCTGGCTGAAGACGGGCTCCAGCACCCCGCGCAGCGGCTCGCCCAGCGAGCGCAGGTTGCGCTGCATCCGGCCGACCGCCGCCTCAAAGCGCTCGCGCAACGGCTCGATCGCCGCGGCGATCGAGACGCTCGACGCGGTCGCCATGAGTTGGGTCACGATGTTCAGGTCGCCCTGCAGTTCCGCGAGGTGCCGATAGCGGGCGATCTCGTCCTCCGAGAGGTGTTCCGTCCGCGGACGCGCGGGCGCGCCGATCTCGCGGTAGCCGGTCATGGCGTAGAAGAGTTGGTCGTCGATGGCCGGGATCACCAAGCTGTCCAGGCGGCTGCGCAGTCCCGCGAACTGCTCCAGCCCGAGTTCGCTCCGCTCGCTCAGGCTGAAGAGGGCCGATCGGTCGGCCTTGATCGCCTCGATGTTGAAGACCAGCTCGTCGGCCTGGGCGCGGATCGCCGCGAAGCGCTCGTCGCCCCCCTCTCGGCCCTCCAGCACCGCCAGTTGCGCTTCGAAGGCCTGCCGGCCCGCGTCGATCTCCGCGGAGACCTCGGCGAGTACGTCGGGCGTCGCGGCGGCTGCGAGGTTGGGCGCCGCCGCCACCAGCGTGCTGCTGTACTCGGCGACGCCGAAAGCGAGCTCCAACTCGGGAATGCTGCCCTCGTTGACGCGGGCCTGCGCGCTGCCCACGCGGTCGAACGAGAACCAGCCCACCAGACTCGCGGCCACCGTCAGGACGACCGCGCCGCCAATCCCCAGGTAGAGCTGCGTCGAGATCCGGAAGCGCAGGGCCAGCAGGCGCTTGACGTAGTCGCTCACGGCGCGATGCTCCCCATGGTGTCCACCGGGTGGTACCGGCCGTCACTGCCGATCACGGTCAGGAAGACCGCATTCGACCCCTGGTTGTCGCTGGCGCCGTCGCCGTAGTGCAGCACGAACCCGTCGATGTCGATCGCCTCGCCACCGAGCACCGCGTCGAGGAAGCAGCCCCGGTCCAACTCGCGGCCGCAGCGCTCCAGGCCGGCGATGGCGAGGCGCCCGGCGAGGTAGCCCTCGAGCGAGACGAAGCCTGGGACCGCGTCGGGCGCGTAGGCCGACAGCGCGTCGTGATAAGCCGCGACGACCGGCAGCGAGTCGTCGGTCGGGAAGGGCACCACCTGCGTCACGAAGACCCCCTCGCCGGACGGCCCCAGTTCGTCCGCCAGGGCGTTGCTGCCCACGAAGGAGACGGTCATGAAGACCGGGTCGAGTCCCGTGTACCGCGCCCAGGACACCAGCGCCGCCACGGGCCGGTAGGCGCCGATGATGATCACCGCCTCGGGGTCGCCCGCGCGCAGGTCGAGCAGGGCCGTCTTCACGGCCGTCGTGTTGCGGGTGTACACGCCCACGGCCACGGGCTCGGCGCCGCGGCGCTCCAGCGCCAGCTGCACGCCCCGGAGCCCGGCGCGGCCGTACGAGTCGTCCTGGTACATCACGGCAATGCGCTCGATGTCAAGGTCCTCCGTGAGGCGGGCGACCATCTCCTCGGTCTCCTGGTAGTAGGAGGCGCGGAGGTTGAGGACGTATTCCAGCTGCGCATCCCGCAGCAACTCGGCCCCCGTGAAAGGCGCGATGTAGGGAACGCCGGCGCCCTCGGCCACTGGGACCGCGGAGCGCGACGTCGGTGTCCCAACCGCGCCGATGAGCGCGAAGACGTCGTCGTCGATCAACTGCAGTGTGTTGGCGATCGCCGCCTCGGGTTCGTAGGCGTCGTCCAGGGACGAGAGCGCGATCAGCCGGCCGTGGACGCCGCCGCGCTGATTGACCTCGTGGAAGGCGGCTTCGATGCCGAGCCGCATGTTGCGGCCCAGCTCCTGCGCGGGCCCGCTGAAGGCGGCGGACTGCCCGAAGAGGACGGTGTCGTCGGTGACGCCGGGCGCCGACGAGCCGCCGGTCGTCGCCTCGGCCGGGGTCAGGGCGTCGTCGGGCCCTGAGGACGCCGGGGCCGGGTCATCCGATCCGCCGGTGCAGGCGGCGAAGGCGAGCAGGACCGCGACGATGGCGAGGGTCGCGAGTCCGCGGACTCCCAGTTGACACAGGGCCGTGGGGCGCGACACGACGCCCACTTCATCCCACCCTCCGTGAGACGAGCGTGATGTGGTTCTTGCCGGCGATGCGTTCGTACCGGACTTGGTCCATCAACGTGCGCACGAGGTGCACGCCCTGACCGCCGATGCGGCGGTCCTCCAGCGACGATGACACGTCGGGCGGCGGCGCATCGTGGAGCGGATCGAACGGGCGCCCGTCGTCGATCATCTCGATGGTCACCATCTCCGCTTGCGAGGTCACCGTGAATTGGATCTCGTGCACGCCTTCGTCGTGGCCATAGTTGATGACGTTGAGACCCAACTCCTCGAGCGCCAGGTGCACCCGGAAGATCAACTCCGGGGACCAGTCCTCTTTCTCGCCGATCTCCTCCACGGTCGCGGCGATGCGATCCAGCTCGCCGGGGTCGGTCACGATGGTGAAGGTGTACGGCGGGCTCAACTCGCCGGCTCCCTGCGCCGCAGCGTGACGCAGGTGACGTCGTCGGACTGCGGTGTCTCCCCCGCGAAGGACGCGACGGCGTCGAAGACCGCGCGGTTCGCGCCCTCGGCATCCGTCGGCGGGGCGGCCGCGAACACCTGCCGCACCCGCTCGATGCCGAACTCTTCCCGGTTGCCGTTCATCGCCTCGGTGACGCCGTCGGTATAGAGGATGACAGTGTCCCCCGGTGCGATCGTGACCGTGTGCTGTTCGAATGGGAAGCCGGACATGATCCCGAGCGCGATGCCGCCCGTCAGGGGCAGCAGCGCCGAACTCCCGTCGGCATGGACGACGAGGGGACCGTCGTGCCCGCCGCTCGCGTAGGTGAACTCGCCGCTCGCGGGGTCGAACACGGCGTAGAGCAGCGTGACGAACATCGAGGCCTCGTTGTCTTCCGTCAGGAGGTTGTTGACCTCGCGGAGCACCTCCGACGGCTGCTCGGCGCCGATCGCGGCGCCCTTCAGCAGCGTGCGGCTCGACATCATGAACAGGGCCGCCGGCACGCCCTTGTCGGAGACATCGGCGATGGCGAGCCCGACGCGGCCGTTGTCCAGCCGCAGAATGTCGAAGAAATCGCCGCCCACGTTGCGCGCGGCGGCCATGCTCGCGTACGACTGGAAGGACGGGCCGTCGGGGAAGCTCGTCGGCAGGATCGACTGCTGCATCGTGCTCGCGACATCCAGCTCGTTCTGGAGCACGACCAACTGGTCCCGCGAGGAGAGCGCCTCGCGCCACTCCAGGAGGTGCTGCAGCGTCCGCTCGATCGTGACCCGGAGGTCGGCGAAGTCGAGTGGCTTGGTGACGAAGTCGAAGGCGCCGCGGTTCATGGCGGTGCGGATGTTCTTCATGTCGCCGTAGGCCGAGATGATCACGGAGCGGATGTTGGGGTTGACGTCCGGGATCTGGGAGAGCAGGGTGAGGCCGTCCATCTGCGGCATGTTGATGTCGGAGAGGACCATGTCGATGTCCTCATCCTCGTTCAGCCGCTCCAGCGCCTCCACGCCGTTGTGGGCGAACACGAACTCGTAGTGGCCGGCCCGGATATCCCGGCGCATGCGCTGCAGGATCAACGGCTCCAGGTCGGGCTCATCGTCGACGACGAGGATTTTGTACGGCTGTGCCATCAGTTCACCCGTGGCCGCGGCGCAGGTCGCGCGGCGGCGTTCCCCCGCCCCTGTCGGCGCGTGGCGGCGCGCCGCGTTCGCGCTGCACGGCGCCGGACTGGTTACGGGACGACTGCGCCTGCCGCCACAGCATGAGGCACTGCAGAGTCCGATCGATCGTGGCGCGCAGGTCGGTGAAGTCGAGCGGCTTGGTGACGAAGTCGAAGGCGCCGTTGTTCATGGCGGCGCGGATGTTCTTCATGTCGCCGTAGGCCGAGATGATCACGGCCCGGATGTTGGGGTTGACGTCCGGGATCTGGGCGAGCAGGGTGAGGCCGTCCATCTGCGGCATGTTGATGTCGGAGAGAACCATCTCGATGTCGTCCTCGGCGTTCAGCCGCTCCAGGGCCTCCACGCCGTTGTGCGCGAACACGAAGTTGTAGCGGCCGACACGAATATCCTGGTGCATGCGCTGTCGGATCAGCACCTCCAGGTCCGGCTCGTCGTCGACCACGAGGATCTTGTGCGGCTGTGCCATCAACTCACCAGCAACCCCGGCCCGTGCTCCATCGCCTCGTCACCACCCCCGCCTGCGTCCCGGCGCCCGGTCACCCCCTGGCTCGATCAGTCCCCGACGGCGGCGACCGCTTTCTCCTGGCTGTCATGGGTCGGGATGATCTTGTCGAAGCCGCTGATCTCGAAGACCTCGCGCACAGGACCAACCAAGGAGCAGACGGCGAACTTCCGGTCCTCCCCCTGGAGGGACCGCGCGATCATCAGGATGACCCGCAGACCAGCGCTGCTGATGTAGACGAGTCGTTCCATGTCGAGGACGACCGGGCTGTCCTGCCCGGCGATCGCGGCCTGCACAGCGTCCTGGAACTCGCGGGCGTTGGCGCCGTCGACGCGATCCTCGGTGATCGCGACCAGCACGCCCCCGTTCTGCTCGGTCTTGATCTCCATGCTGTCCTCTCCGTCCTCAATCTTGCGGCGCAGTCACGGCTCGGCCCGGCGGCCTCAGCCCGTAGTCTCGTGCACATACCCTACCAGTGTACAGAATAGTGGATGCTCCCCACCTACGGTCTACCGTGGCGGGCGCGCCACCGCCCCAGCCGCGTCGCGGACGTGCCGCTGGGCGCGGGCCGGATGCTCACGACCGGCTCCCCGGTCTCGCAGCACTGTAGCAGGCGCGGACGCGCGGTCCACCGTCCCGCACCACGGGCGTATCCCGGCGAGCAGGCGACCGCCTGGCCGAAGCGGGCGCCCGCCCCGACCGTCCCGTTCCGGCCCCCCGGGCGGGCACCCGAGCCTGCCCGTGCCCCGCGGCCCACGCGAGCAGCGACGACGCTCCGCCGCTCCGCCGGGATCACCAAGCAGTGGACTCTTCCGCGTAGACGTGGTCGGGCAGCGTGTAGCGGACCCCTTCCTCGTCGAACAACGATGTATCGAGCAGCGTCGTGAACCGCGCGAAGTTGGTGTTCTCGCGCCGTCGCCGGAGCAGATTGCCCAGCAGGTGGCCGTACCGCTGCTGGAACTTGAACCACGTGACCGCGCCGAACGAGGAGGTCCGCGGATACATCAGCGCGTCGGCGGTCTCGCTCCCGATCAGTCCGCGTGAGAGCCGGTACACGTACTGCGCGAGATCACGGCGGGCGTCCGGCTCAATCATCCCGGCGATCAACGGGGCCGAGTTAACCAGCGCGTGCGCCATCACGATCGATTCGATTTCGTAAACCGGTTCGCAGATGTCGCCCACGTCGTACAGCTGCAGGGCCTCCTCCGCATCGCGGAACAGGATCGTCTCGGGAATGCCCATCAGATGACCCGTGTAGCGCCACACAGCCATGAAGCTGTCGTGCTCTTCGTCGTTGTACCGGGCGCCGAGGGTTTTCATGTGCAGCAGCAGGCGCGCCGAGAACGCGGAGATGGCGTACCCCAGGTGCGCCGCGCTGATCGGCTCGCCCCATGCCTCGGAGTTCCATTCTTCCGAGTGGTTCAACAGGTGCCTGAGCCGTGCATGCACGATGCGGATGCGCACCGACAGCTTCCAGCCGTCTCCGTCCCGGTACAGGCCGCCGGGGAGGAAGATCTCCATCATGTGGCGGTTGTTCTGACCCAGACGCCTGACGCCCTGGTCGCGCACCCGCCCGGTGATGAAGAAGGACTTGGCGATGTTGGTCGTGAAGCCTTCGATCAGCACACCCGCGACGAACGCCGCCAGGATCAACTGCGAGTTGCGGTGGAACATGCGGACACCCGGGGCGAACGCCGCGTAGTCGAGCCATTCGGGCGGGGTCTCCGCCTCCCGGAAGAACGCCCGCAGCGAGTCCGGCGCGCGCCGCAGCGCCTCCTCGCCTTCTTCGTTCATGGCCGCTTCGATGAGCCGCATGGACTCTTCCGGGCTGAACTCCGCGAGATCATCCGTCATCGCTTCGGCCACGGGATCGCCGATCAGCGTGTGCGCGATGTAGTTGTCCGCGATCTCGGGCGCGAGCGCGCGGGCCTTCTCGTAGCCGGGCTTGTAGTCGGCCGGTATGGTGACCGGCGGCTTCACGTCAAGTGTCATCGCTACTCTCCGAAATCCCAGCGCACTCGATTGGCTGGGGCGGTTCCGGCGAGACTCTCAGAGGGGACAGATGGGCGGCGGAGCACCGCTCAACCCACTCCCCAGCGACTGCTCGTCTTCATCGCGACCCGGGGTCGGGATAGCGCCATGTGCCCGGAACGCTAGCAGAGAGGCTCGCACGCGGTCCACCGCTCAGCCCTCGCCGCCCGGCCTCGCGTGCGCACGACGGCCGCGCGAGGCCCACGGGACCCTCCGCTGGCGATGAGACCGTTCGCCGCCGCCATGGCTCGGCCAAGGAACGACGGCGCCTGAGGAGCCTGCCCGCGTCACCACCTGGTCGACTCCTCGTCATACACACGGTCCGGTAGCACGTAGCTGATGCCTGCCTCGTCGAAGGCCGAGACGTCGATCAGGGACGTGAACTTGGTGAAGTTGCTGCCCCTGACGCGCCCTGGGAACAGCTTCTCCAGGGTGCGTCCGTACCGCTCCTGCATCCGGAACCAGGCCAGTATCCCGATGGTGGGTTGCCTGGGGTAGTCCAGTTGATCGGCGAGCGAGTTGCCGATGAGCGCGCGCGAGACGCCGAACACATACTTCGCGAGCCAGCGGCGAGCTACCGGGTCGGCAATCCCTGCGACCAACGGTGCAGAATTGACGAGCGAGTTCGCCATCGCGACCGATTCGATCCCCGGTGGAGGTTCACACGCGCCGCCGACCTCGAAGATCCGCAGGGCGTCTTCTTCGTCCCGGAAGAGCATCGCCGGAGGGATACCCATCAGGTGACCGGAATAGCGCCAGACATCCATGAAGCTCTTGCGCTCTTCGTCGGTGTACGTGGCCCCCAGGCTCGTCATGTGCTTCAGCAGTCGTGCGGAGAACGAGCTGATGGCGTATCCGAGATGCGCCGCGCTCAGCGGCGTGCCCCAGGCCTCGTAATCCCAGTCATCGGACTCGGCCAGGAGGCGCCGCACCTGTGCGTGGACCAGGCGGAGCCGGACGGACAACTTCCAGCCGTCGCCATCCCGGGTAAGGCCGCCGGGCACGAAGATCTCGACCATGTGCCGGTTGTTTTGCTGCAGGCGCCTGACCCCCTGGTCCCGCACCCGACCGGTGATGAAGAACGACTTGCTGATGTTGGTGGAGAACCCTTCGACGAGGACGCCCGCCACCATCCCGCCCAGCACCAGCTTCGAGTGCCGGTGGAACATCCGGATACCGGGGGCCAAGGCATCGAAGTCCAGCCAGTCGGGTTCGGTTGCCACCTCTTTGAAGAACTCCCCCAGGATCGGGGGGGCGTCGCGGAGCACGTCGTCGTCATGGTCCATGCCCGCCTGGATGAGACGGCTCGATTCCTCTGCCGCCAGGGGGGACAACTCCGCGATGAGTGCATCGGCTGACGGGTCACCGATCGTCGTGTGGGCGATGTACGTCGCCGTCACGTCCGGGTCGATCGCACGCGCCTCATCCTGGCGAGCCAAGTAGTCGGACGGGATCTCCATCGTCGCTAGTCTCTGCCCGTCGCGCCGGAGGAACCGGCCTCATCGTGCGCTTCGACGCGCAGATCCGGTAGCCAACTCAGCCACGACGGCAGGTACCAGTTCCCCCGGCCGAGCACCTCCATGCTGGCCGGGACCAGGACGGACCGCACGAGCGTCGCATCCAGGAGCACGGCGACGGCCAGGCCGAACCCCACCTGCTGGTTGACGATCGTCTCGCCGGCGGCGAAGCCGCCGAAGACCGCGACCATGATCAGCGCCGCGCCGGTGATCATGCCGCCCGTCGAGCGCAGCCCGTAGGCCACGGCGCGGGCGTTGTCGCCGGTCTGGTCATAGCGCTCCCGGATGCGGCTCAGCAGGAACACGTGATAGTCCATGGAGAGCCCGAAGAGGACCGTGAACAGGAACAGCGGGATCCACGCGTCGATGACCTCGGCGTGCTGGAAGCCCAGCAGGTCCGCGCCCACGCCCTCCTGGAAGACGAGCACCAGCAGCCCGTAGGTCGCGCCCACGGACAGCAGATTCATGATGATCGCCTTGATCGGGATAACGATCGAGCGGAACACCAGCATCAGGATGATGAAGCTCAGGCCCAGCACGAAGACGAACACGATGGGCGTGAATACATCGACGATGCCGTAGAAGTCCGTCGCCGCCGCCGTCACGCCGCCCACGTGGACTTCCGCCGGCACGCCCTCGAAGGCGGCGGGGATCAACTGCTCGCGGAGCGTGGCCAGATCCTCCGTGGCGGCGCGGCTGTTCGGTTCGCCGGGGAACGGCAGCCGGAGCACAGCAAGGTCGCCGGCGCCGTTGCGCGCCGGTGGGAGCGGCCCAACCGGGAAGTCGGCGGAGTCGCCGATCGATGCCACGAGTCGGTCGATGGCGCCGGCGACGCGAGGGTCGTCGAGGTCGCCATCCACGACGATCTCCGCGGGGCTCAGGAAGCCGGAGAGGTTGAACTCCCCCTGCGAGAACTCCTCCTTGGCGAGCACGAACGCGTCCTTGGTCTTGGCGCTGTCGGGGAACGTGTTGACGTCGTTGAGCCCGGTCTGGATGCCCGGAATGCCGAGGAAGCCGATGTTGAAGTAGAAGAGCGCCAGGACGACCATGGGCACCCCGACCAGCAGGATGCTGACGATGGGGTATCGGGTGACGGCGCCGGTCGTGGCCTCCCAGAAGCCGTGCTCGCCCGGCTGCGGCGGTTTCAGGGAGAAGCGCCGCAGGAAGGGGACGCTCAGCAGGCCGACCCTGGGACCGAGCAGCGCGAGCACGGCGGGCAGGAGCGTGAGGGTCGCCGCGAGCGCGGCCAGCACGGCGAGAATCGCGCCGATCGCCAGCGATTGGTAGAACGACACGGGGACGATGAGCAGGCCGAGCAGGGCGAGCACGACGGTCGTGCCGCTGAACAGCACCGTGCGGCCGGCGGTTTCGCCCGTCCGTGCGGCGGCGTCCTTCGCTCCCAGGCCGCGGCTCATCTCCTCCCGGAATCGCGAGACGATGAGCAGCGAATAGTCGATGCCCACGGCGAGCCCAATCATCGTGATCATCATCGTCACGAAGAAGATCAACTGGGAGATCTGGCCGATGATGCCAACGGCCGCCAACGCCAGCGCGATAGCGACGATGGCCAGCCCAATCGGCAGCAGGGCGGCCACGACCGCGCCGAACAGGGTGAGGAGGATGATCAGCGCGACCGGGACGCCGAAGCGCTCCCCCTGCTCCAGATCTCGCGCGCTCAGCTCGTTGTTCTCAAAGGCGACGCTGGCGTCTCCGCCGATGAGCACGCGGAAGTCGTCCGTGGCGTCCGCTTCCTCGACGACGTGGATGACGGCCTCGACGTTGTCCGTCGCCTCTTCCAGGTCGCCCGTGAGGAAGAACAGGATCGCCGTGGCCCTGCCGTCGGCGGAGACCAGGAAGTCAGGGGGTACCAGAATCGGGCCGTCGCTCGAGTAGTAGTGCTGTCCGAGTTGGACCGTGTCGGGCCCGAGCGCCGCGATCTGCGCGAACACCGACTCGACCTTGGCGCGGAAGGCGGGCTCGTCGACCGTGAGCGACGGGGACTGGACGATGACCATCTCGCCGGGCGGGCTGGGCCGGGTGGGATCCCCAGTCTGCGAGCGCTCCTCCATCAGCGTGGCCGCGCGTTCCGACTCGTAGCGGCCGGCCAGCCGGAACTCGGTCGTGGTCGCGCTGGGGAGCAGGGCCTGGATGACCGCCAAGGCGATCAGGACCAGCAGCACCCACAGGGCGATCGTGAGCCACGGCCGCCGCGCGCTGATGCGGGCCAGCGACTCGGTCACCAGGTCACCCCCGCCATGCCAGGATGCGTGTCCACATGCAGTCCGTTCGCTCGGGCACCCGTCCGGTTGCCGCATCTTAGCCTGCCGCTCGGACAAGCGCTGACGCGCGCCCGGGGCGGCGCACGTTTGGCGTCTCCCGTTGCGGGCCAACGCTGTAGTCTTGTCGGCGGACGGAAAGGGGCGATCGTGAAGGTCTATCTTGCCGCGCCGCGTGGCTTCTGCGCCGGGGTCGATCGGGCGATCGACGTAGTCGAGATCGCCCTGGAGCGGTTCGGCCCGCCCGTGTATCTGAAGCACGAGATCGTGCACAACTCATCCGTCGTCAAGTCGCTGGAGGCCCGCGGGGCGGTGACCGTCGAGGATGTGCGGGACATCCCCGAGGGTGCGAACGTCGTCTTCTCGGCGCACGGCTCGGGCCCGGAGGATTTCGAGGCGGCGCGCAAGCGGCGCCTCAACGTGATCGACGCGACCTGCCCGCTGGTGACCAAGGTGCACAACGAGGCGCTCAAGTACAGCCGCGAGGGGCGCAAGATCATCCTGGTGGGCCACCGCGGTCATCAAGAGGTCAAGGGCACGATGGGGCAGGCGCCGATGACCCTCGTCGACGACCGCGAGGAGCTCGCCCTGCCGGACTGGGACGATTCGACCGAGGTCGCCGTGCTGACCCAGACCACTCTGTCGGTCGAGGACACGCGCCGGTCGGTCGAATCGATCCGGGAGCGCTTCCCGAGCGTCATCGTCCGCAACGACCTCTGCTACGCGACGACGAACCGCCAGGCCGCCGTCAAGGAGCTCTGTGAACGGGTCGACCTCGTGCTGGTGATCGGCGCCGCGAACAGCTCGAACTGCCGGCGGCTGCGCGAGGTGGCCGAGGCGCACGGCCGGCCGGCGCACCTCATCGACGGCCCGGAGGAACTGAACGCCGACTGGCTGGTCGGCGTGGAATCGGTCGGCGTGACGTCCGGCGCGTCCACGCCGGAGTCGCTCGTGCACCAGGTGGTCGAGGCGCTGCAGCCCGATGAACTGCTGCACATCCAGACGGTTGACGAGGACGTGAGCTTCATCCTGCCGCGCGACTTTCCCGCGCCCGCGGACTGATCACCGGGCCGGCGCGATGGCGGACTTCGTCGGGGGCGCCCACGCCGCCCGCCCGGCTCGCCGCCGCCGCCCGGCGCGTGCAGGGGGGCCCGCAGCCTGACGGACTGCGCGCGCTGGAAACAGGGCGGCAGCGGGGCATGGCGACGATGTCGTGAGCAGGCAAACGCAGGCATACGTCTATGCGGGGGCCGCCGTCCTCCTCTGGTCGACCGTCGCGTCGGCGTTCAAGCTGTCGCTGCGGCACGTCGAGGCGCCGCACATGCTGCTCTACGCGACGCTCGTGTCGACGGCCGTGCTGCTCGCCGTCGCGGTCTGGCAGGGCAAGCTGGGGCAGGCGCTCACGTGCTCGCGGAGGCAGTACGCGCGGTCGGCGGCGGTGGGGGTGCTGAGCCCGTTCCTGTACTACCTCGTCCTGTTCGAGGCCTACGAGCGCCTGCCCGCGCAAGAGGCGCAGCCACTCAACTACACATGGCCGGTGGTGGTGGTGATTCTCTCGGCGCCGCTGCTCAAGCAGCCGATCGGGCGCGTCTCGCTGGCCGCGATCGGCGTGAGCTTCGTCGGCGTTCTCGTCATCGCGACGCGCGGGGATCTGCTGTCGTTCCGCTTCAGCGACCCGACCGGCACGGCGCTGGCGGTCGGCAGCGCGTTCATCTGGGCCACGTTCTGGCTGACCAACGTCCGCGACGACCGCGACGCCGTGGTCAAGCTGCTGCTGAACTTCGTCTTCGGGCTGATCTTCGTCAGCGTCGCGGTCCTCGCACTCGCCGGCCCGCCGCCGCTCGACGTGCGGGGCATCGCGGGGTCGGCGTACGCGGGCGCCTTCGAGATGGGGATCACGTTCGTGCTCTGGATGCGCGCGATGTCGCTCTCACGCACGACCGCGCAGGTCAGCAACCTCGTCTATCTGTCGCCGTTCCTGTCGCTGGTGCTGATCAACGTGTTCGTCGGGGAGACGATCCTGCCGTCGACGGTGATTGGGCTGCTCTTCATCGTGGGGGGGATCGTGATCCGTCGCTTCGATCGAACGGCGCCCCACGCGACCGCCTGATCGGGACGTGCCGGGAAGCCGCTATTCTGCGCACCGGCATCGCTGTGACCCCGACGGAGGCGAGCCGTCCGTGAGCCTCCCGCGTGGGGGGCGGGCCCGCACCGAGTTTCGACGTACACGGGGGCATGGACCGTGGGCCGTTTGAGCGTGGCATCCAACCCGGCTTCGGCATCGCTGACGGCGCTCCTGCTGGGCGCCTTGACGGTGATGTTCGGCCTGCAGCTCATGCGGCTTCTCTTCGTGGGGATGGCCGTCTACCTGAGCCAGGTGCAGGGCGTGAGTCCCATCGTGGTCGGTGGGATGGGCTTGGCCGTGGTCCTGTGCGGCTTCCTCGCGCCGGTCGTGCGCCGAACGCTGGGACCCGCGAAAGCCCTGCCGCTGGTCGTTGGGAGCCTGGCGCTCGTCTGGCTGGCCGAGAAGGCGGCCTCATCGCTCGCCGCCGACATGGCGCTGTCCATCGCCGGCGTCGTGCTGTTTCTCTGGTCCCTGCCGCTCCTCTTTCGATCGATGCCGGCGGGAGGGGGCCATCGCAGCGCCGCCCTCGCCGTGGTCGCGCTCCTGCTGGGCCTCTCCGCGGATACGGCCGTCAAGGGCGCCTTCGGCACGATCGACCTCTCGTGGGTGCAGAGCGTGGCGGGGTACGTCGTTGTGTCGTGCCTGATGATCGGCCACGGGTGTCTGCTCTGGCGAGTCTCGCGGGATCGGCGGCGCGGGGACGAGCGGGCACTCCCCGGTCCCGGCGTCCCCTATCTCGCCGTCGGCGCGGCGCTGGCGCTGCAGCTGCTGCTGTTCCAGAACGTGGCCCAGCAGACCGTGCTCATCGGCTGGTCGCAGCCCGCGGTGCAGGCATGGGTTCTGGCGTCGAATCTGCTCGCGGTCGTGGTCGCCGTGGCGCTGACGCGGCGGGACAGGCCGCTACCCCGGCCGATCCTGGCACTGCTGGGGGCGCTGTTGGTCGCGATGGTCGCCAAGGAGCAATCGGGGTTCCTGGCGGCGGGGATCGTGACCGCCGGACAGATCGTGATCGCGAGCGCCCTCGTGTCGATCGTCATGGGCGCCCGCGCGTCCCCCGGCGCGCGGGCGAGTGACCGCGGGGCGACGTGGCTGGCCGCCGGGATGGTCGTGCTGCTGGCCCTGCTCTTCGTCTACTACGCGAACTACTCCACGAGCGCTCTGCTGCCAAGGGAGGCCGTCGCTCCGCTCGCCGCGCTGATGATCGGGCTGGCGGCGGTCCGGGCCGGCTTCGCGGGGCGGGCTGCTCGGGGATCGGTCCCCAGGGCGGCCGTGGTTCCCGCCCTCCTCCTGATGATCGTGCCGGTGATCCAACTGGCGACGTGGAAGGACGTGCAGCCGACTCCCGGCGCCGGGTTCCCCGTCCGCGTGATGACCTACAACGTGCACCAGGGATTCGACGTCGACGGACGGCACGCGATCGAACGCATGGCCGAGGTCATCGAGGCGGAGTCGCCGGACATCATCGCGTTGCAGGAGGTCTCGAGGGGCTGGGTCGTCAACGGCTCGGTGGACATGTTGGTGTGGCTCTCGCAACGGCTCGGCATGGACTACGTGTGGGGCCCTGCGGCCGACTCGGTGTGGGGCAACGCGGTGCTCAGCCGCTTCCCGATCATCGCGTCCGAGAACCATGCGATGCCCAACAACGACGTGATCCGTCTCGATCGAGGATTCCTGACCGCCCGGGTGGATCTGGGTGGAGGACAGGTTCTGGACGTGGTGAGCAGCCACTTCCACGCCGGATCGGCCGACTCGGCGATCCGGGTTCCTCAGGCGTTGGCGGTGCTCGAGGTGATCGACCCGGAGCGGACGACCGTCTTGATCGGGGACCTCAACGCGCGGCCCGGTGACCCAGAGATGCTGCTGCTTGAGCGAGCGGGCCTGAACGACGCGTTCGTCGTGTCGGGCCAGGCGGGGGAGGGCTTCACGTACCGGGCCGATCGTCCCAGACGGCGCATCGACTACGTATGGGTCAGCCCCGACTTGCAGGCGCGGGACTTCTCGACACACGACAGCCCCGCCTCCGACCACTTCGCGGTGGCGGTGACGATCTTCCGCTGACGCGGCGCACCCGCCGGAGGCCGTCGGCCACGATTTCCGGCCGCGGATGAATGGGCCGGCGCCCTGATGGGCCTGGGGCCGCGCCGCGCCGGGCTTGCGCCGCGCTACGAGGGCCGCGCCGGGCCCGGCCGCGCCGACCGCTGTGGTAGCCTCTCCCGCATGTCGGATCGCCCCATGACGAACGATGTCCTTCAGGACTATCAGGTCGGCGGTGTGTCGAACGACGAGATGTTCGAGGACGCGGGGGCGTTCCGAAACGACTACCGCGCGCTCGGCGAGCTGCTTCAGGGCTGGTCGCTGGAGGAGCACGCTCAACGTGAGGAGCGCGCGGATCTCGCACTGTTGAGCGCCGGCATCACGTTCAACGTCTATTCGGAGGACGAAGGGACGGAGCGGATCTTCCCGTTTTCGTTGATCCCGCGGGTCATTGGCGCGCGGGAGTGGAATCGCGTTGAAGCCGGACTCAGCCAGCGGCTCCGAGCGCTGAACCTGTTCCTGTCGGACATCTACGGCGCACGGCGAATCATCCAGGAACACGTGATCCCGGAAGAGATCGTGCTCAGCTCCCCGGGCTACAAGCCTGAGATGGCGGGCTTCCAACCGCCACTCGGGGTATACGCGCACATCGCCGGTTGCGACCTGGTCCGCGACCAGCAGCAGGGGCTGGTTGTGCTGGAGGACAACCTCCGAACCCCCTCGGGTGTGTCATACGTGCTCGAGAACCGCACCCTGATGCTGCGGGTCGTGCCGGACCTGTTCCCCCGCTGGGGCGTGCGCGCCGTCGCCGACTACCCCAACCAACTCATGGCCACCCTGCTCTCTGTGCGGCCGGCAGGCAGCGGTGAGCCGCCGCGCGCGGTGCTGCTCACGCCCGGGATCTATAACTCTGCCTACTTCGAGCACTCGTTTCTCAGCAACCAGATGGGCATTCCGCTGGTGGAGGGATCGGACCTGATCGTGGGAGACGATGACTTCGTCTACCTGCGCTCGACGACCGGCCTCGAGCGCATCGATGTCATCTACCGCCGGATCGACGACGACTTCCTCGACCCCCGCGTGTACCGGGCCGATTCGCTGTTGGGCGTGCCGGGACTCATGAGCGCCTACCTCAACGGTCACGTGACCCTGGTCAATGCACCCGGCGCCGGCGTCGCCGACGATAAGGTGGTCTATCGATGGGTGCCGGAGATCATCCGTTTCTACCTCGACGAGGAGCCAATCCTCTCGAACGTCGAAACGTTCTCGCCCCTGATTCCTGCGGAGCTGGACCACATTCGCACGCAGGCGCGATCGCTGGTCATCAAGCCAGCCAACGCCTCCGGCGGCTATGGCGTGCTCATCGGCGAGCAGGCCTCCAGCGCGGAACTCGAAGCGACGCTGGCCCAGGTCGAGGCGGAACCACGAAACTGGATCGCCCAACCGCTGCTGGAGTTCACCACGATTCCCACGTTTGACGGTGATCAGCTGCGGCCATGCCGGTCGGACTTGCGGCCGTTCGTGCTCTCGGGCCAGGAGACCTGGGTGATCCCCGGCGGCCTGACGCGCGTCGCGTTGCGCGAAGGCTCGTACATCGTCAACTCCTCGCAGGGCGGCGGCAGCAAGGACACCTGGGTGCTGAACGAGGAGCCGGCCTGATGCTCAGCCGCGTCGCCGAGAACCTGTACTGGCTCGGACGCCATCTGGAGCGTGCCGAGAACATCGCCAGGATGGCGCGCGTCGAGCATGAGGTGTCGCTCGAGAGCGGTCAGGAGATCTGGCACAGCCTGGTGAGCACCACGGCCTCGAACCAACTCTTCTGGGACACGCTGATCGAATCGCCCGATCTCACGCACTCCGAGTTCCTGATCTACTCGATGCAGAACCCGGCCTCGCTCCGCTCGACGCTCGTCCGCGCGCGGGAACTCGCGCTCGGACTGCGGGAGCACATCTCGCGCGAGGTCTGGGAGGAGATCAATGCGCTCTATCTCTTCCTCGTGCTGCGCAAGCAATACATCGCCAGCGACATCCACGAGTTCTGCACGGAGACCCAGCGCCGCACGCAGACGATCCTGGGGCTCTACGACAACACCGTGTTCCGGGACGAGGGCCGCGAATGGTTCCGCTGCGGGATGTATCTCGAGCGGGCCGACATGACCAGCCGCATCATCGACGCCAAGTATCACATCCTGCTGCCGGGCGGTGACTCGATCGGCGGAGCCTTCGACCGCTTCCATTGGATGGCGGTGCTGCGCTCCGCCTCGGCCCGGGAAGCCTACCGTCGCACGGGCAATAGTGAGGTCGACGGCGTCCAGGTGGCGCAGCTGCTGATCTTCTCGCCCGAGTTCCCGCGCAGTCTCGCGTTCTGCGTCCAGGCGCTGCAACGGCACTGCCAACTGGCGACGGCCGAGACACCCAAACGCCGGCGGGCGGCAGCCGAACGCGGCATCGCACTCTTGAGTCTGGATGTCGGCGCCATGGACATCGAGCATGTGATCGTCGATGGTCTGCACGACTTCGTCGACGGCTTCCAGCAGCGGCTGATCGAGATCGACCACGCCATCACCGACGAGATCTTCCGCGCGGAGCCCGACCACGGCCCGGCACGGGGCCAGCTGCAGGTCGGCGGGGGGTGACATGACGTTCTGCCTGGGCATCAAGTGCAGGGATGGCCTTGTCGCCATCGCCGACACGCGGATCACCAGCGGTTCCGAGGTGTCGACGGCGAAGAAGATCGCCGTGCACCAGGGCGAGCGGCACGCCATGTTCGTGCTCACCAGCGGCCTGCGGTCGGTCCGCGACAAGGCGATCACGTACTTCGAGGAACGCTGGCGGCAGAACGGGACCCAGATCTCCCGCTCGTACGAGGCGGTGAACGCCCTGGCCGAAGAAATACGGCGGGTCTACCAGGAGGACAACGACTGGCTGATCAAGGCCGGATTACATTTCGACCTGCACTGCATCGTGGGCTGCCAGTTCCCCGGGGACGACGCTCCCAATCTCTATCTGCTCTATCCCCAGGGCAACTGGGTCGAGGTCTCCCAGGGCACGCCGTATCTGATCATCGGCGAGACCCGCTTCGGGAAGCCCATTCTCGATCGCGCGCTGCGCCACGACGCCTCATTGGAACAAGCGCTGCGGCTGGCCGTGCTCTCATTCAATTCGACGGAGGCGAGTTCCGCCGATGTCGGCCCGCCGCTGGATACGGTCGTCTACCCCACCGATTCGTACGGCATCCGGGAGCGTCGCTTCAACGCCGAGGAGCTGGCGCCGATCGCGCAATTCTGGCAGCGAGCGATCGAGGACGCCGCGGAACAGGCGGCGGCCCCCATGGCGCCGCTTGCGCGGTCGCTCGGTATCGACACTGCGAGCTAGGGTGGCCGGCGGTCGGGAATCGAGCCCGCTGACGGTCCGGCGCGACAGTCGACGGCGATCGCCGTGACGTCGTCCGGTGTGGTGGGCCATCCTGGACTCGAACCAGGGACCTCAGTCTTATCAGGACTGCGCTCTAACCAGCTGAGCTAATGGCCCACGGGAACCGCGCGCCATCCCGCGGCGATTCGAGAACGGGGCGGACCGCCGGCTAGGGCGCGACGGCCGCTTCACCGCTGGAGAGCGAAAGAGAGCATGCTCCGGCTGGGGGACGGGCTTGGGCCGGCGGCGGTCCGGCCGCCGATGCCGGCTTGCGATCGACCTGCGAGTTGTCCGCCGCCCACCGTGAGGCGGCGACGGAACGGACTCCCTAGAAAGGAGGTGATCCAGCCGCAGCTTCCGCTACGGCTACCTTGTTACGACTTCATCCCAGTCGCGGGTCCCACCTTCGGCGTCTGCCTCCGAAGTTGGCGCAACGACTTCAGGTGTTACCCACTCCCATGATGTGACGGGCGGTGTGTACAAGGCCCGAGAACGTATTCACCGCAGTAAGGCTGACCTGCGGTTACTAGCAACTCCGACTTCATGCAGGCGGGTTTCAGCCTGCAATCCGAACTGAGACCGGTTTTAAGGGATTAGCTTCGCCTCGCGACGTTGCGACCCGTTGTACCGGCCATTGTAGCGTGTGTGTAGCCCTGGACGTGAGAGCCACGCTGACTTGACATCATCCCGCCTTCCTCTGTGTTGTTCACAGCAGTCTCGCTAGAGAAATACAACTAGCGACAAGGGTTGCGCTCGTTGCGGGACTTAACCCAACACCTCACGGCACGAGCTGACGACAGCCGTGCAGCATCTGTGCAGCGGCCCGAAGGAAGCGACGTTTCCGCCGCAGTCCCCTGCATGTCAAGTCCAGGTAAGGTTCTTCGCGTTGCATCGAATTAAACCACACGCTCCGCTGCTTGTGCGGGCCCCCGTCAATTCCTTTGAGTTTTAGCCTTGCGGCCGTAGTCCCCAGGCGGGATGCTTAATGCGTTAGCTGCGACACAGAGGGGGTCGATACCCCCCACGTCTAGCATCCATCGTTTACGGCGTGGACTACCCGGGTATCTAATCCGGTTCGCTCCCCACGCTTTCGTACCTCAGCGTCAGGCAACGCCTAGTGAGCCGCTTTCGCCACTGGTGTTCCTCCCGATATCTACGCATTTCACCACTACACCGGGAATTCCGCTCACCTCTACGTCCCTCAAGTCCGGCAGTTTCCATCGACCGCTCCCGGTTGAGCCGGGAGATTTCACGACAGACTTGCCGAACCGCCTACGTACGCTTTACGCCCAGTAAATCCGGATAACGCTCGCTACCTACGTATTACCGCGGCTGCTGGCACGTAGTTAGCCGTAGCTTATTCGCCGGGTACCGTCAGGGTTCTTCCCCGGCAAAAGGGCTTTACGACCCGAGGGCCTTCTTCACCCACGCGGCGTTGCTGCGTCAGGCTTTCGCCCATTGCGCAAGATTCCTCGCTGCTGCCTCCCGTAGGAGTCTGGGCCGTTTCTCAGTCCCAGTCTGGCTGATCATCCTCTCAGACCAGCTACCGATGGTCGTCTTGGTAGGCCATTACCCCACCAACAAACTAATCGGACGCAGGCCCCTCCCAAGGCGCCGGAGCTTTCCCCGCAGGGCCGATCCCGCGGGCACATGGGGTATTAGCTCGCCTTTCGACGGGTTGTTCCCCACCTTGGGGCAGGTCACCTACGCGTTACTCAGCCGTTTGCCACTCAGTCATCCGCCCCGAAGGGAGGAGCTTCGTTCGACTTGCATGCGTAAGGCACGCCGCCAGCGTTTATCCTGAGCCAGGATCAAACTCTCCGTTTGGTCCAAGCGTGTCGCCTCAAAGAAGCGACGACGGTTCAAACTTGCGTCCGCTGCCACGGCCGAAGCCGCGGCGCCGGACGGGTTCGTCCGCCCAAGCACACTGCTCTTTCGCTCTCCAGTTGTGAAGGTGCCGCCGGTGCCCCGGCCCCCCGCTCGCCCGGTCGATGCGGCGATCACGCGAGGAGGCGAGCCTCCCCCACCGCCGAATACGACCTGGGCACCACAGGGGTGCGCCCACGCGCACCGGTGAACGTACCGCCAGGGGATGGGCCTGTCAAACGATCAGGCGCCTGAATCCGCCGCGGCGGGCGGCGCGGCGTCGCGCCGGAGGCAGAGCCGGTCCCCGGACGCCTCCGCCACGACGCCGCCCGCGCACTGCACCTGGTGCCCGCCCCGCGCCGCCAGCCGCAGCAACGCCCGCGTGCGATCCCAATCCGGCGCCGCTCCGCCCAGCGCGATGACCTGACGCCGGAGCAGCCGCGCCCGGATGGCGCGGGGCTGGCGGGCCAGCGCGCGGCGGCTGAACGCGACGCCGGCGGGCGGCGCCGGCGGGGCGTCGGGGTGCGCGCGCAGCGCCTGCAGGGCGTCGCGGGTGAGATCGTCGAGCAGGGCGCGATCGACGGTGACGGCCCCGGCCAGCGCGGCCAGACGGGGGACGATGGCCGGGTTGATCGCGTGCAGCGCGGGCAGGATGTCGCGGCGCAGGCGCACGCGCGTGTAGGCCGGGTCGTCGTTGGCGGGGTCGCGGCTGGGGACAACACCGGCCGCGGCGCAGAGCGCGACGGATTGCGCGCGGCGGATCTCGAGCATGGGCCGCAGCAGGGGGGTGCGGGCGCCCGGCCGGGGCACCGTGCCGGCGGCGGGCATGCCGGCCAGCCCGTCGCTGCCGCTGCCGCGGATCAGATGCAGCAGCACCGACTCGGCCTGGTCGTCCATCGTGTGCCCCACGACGACGGCGTGGGCGCCGCAGCCGTCGAAGGTGTCGGCGGCCAACGCCAGCAGGGCGTCGTAGCGCAGCGCGCGGGCGGCGGCCTCGAGTCCGTCACCGCGGCGCGCCGCCGCGGCCGGGGCGTCGACCTGACGCGTGCGCAGGGGGACGCCGGCCCGTCCGGCGACGGCGCGCGCGGCGGCCGCGAACTCCCGGCGCACGGCCGCCGGCGCGATGCCGTGGTCGATATGCGCCGCCACGATCGACCAATCCTCGCGCTCGGCGCCGGCGGCCAGCGCCAGCAGCAGGGCGCTGGAGTCGGGGCCGCCGGAGAGGCCGACGAGCAAGCGGCGGGCGGGCGCGACGGCCAGCGCGTCGAGGGAGGCGCGGCAGGCGCGCTGGATGCGGCCGGCGATGTCACGGCTTGCCCGGTCGCCGAAGGGGGCCCGGGAGTCGCTCATCGCCGCACCAGGGGGCACGGATCAGGGGATGGCCCAGGCGGGGGTCGTCGCGAGGGGGGGCGCCGTGACCCCGTCGCCGCCGGTGGCATCGGCCGGGTTCCCGGGATGGGCGGCGGGATGCGGCAGCAGGTTGGCCCACCAGGGCGAGCGGAAGACGCTGATGCCGGGGCGCAGCGGGGCCTGGATGGCGAACGCCTCCTCGCCGACGCGGACCAGGCCGAGCTCCTCCCGCGCCACCCGCTCGATGTACTCGTCGGAGTCGAGGAAGGCGACGAGCGCCTCCAGCTGGTCGGCCTGCCACTCGAGATCATCGATCTCCTCCCCGAGGGCGACGACGCGGGCGTCGAGCGTGTTCGTGTTGACTACGCCGTCCATCGCCGTGAAGACAAAGTAGCCAACCAGGGCCAGCGCGCCGAAGAACAGCAGCAGCGGGGTCAGGCGGCGGCGGCGAGGGAACGCGTCGATGGGCGACGGGCGGGCGTCGGCCGCGCCGGGCGCGGGCGGCGTGGAGAACGCCGTCTCGGCGGCGAAGGGGTCGACGCTCTGCGAGCGAACGCCGAACGAATGCCAGGAGCGCCGGTTGGGCATCGCGTCACCGGCCCACCACCGCGCGCACCGTAACACAGCCGATCGGGCCGGTCGACACTCAGGCGCGCAGGCCGGGGGGCAGGTGCGAGGTGTCGTTGAGGCTGCGCAGCACGGTCAACCCGCGGCGGCGCTCCAGGATGGTGCGCCCGGTGAGGTCGGCCTCGAAGCGCCGCCAGCAGCGCAGGTCCAACTCGAGCGCCGCGCAGAGCAGCACCTTGATCACGAAGTTGTGCGAGACGACGACCGTTGTCGCGGATAAGGCCGCATCGGGTGAGCCCGCATCGGATGCGGCAGCGCCGGGCGGGACGCCGAGGTACGGGGCGAGCACCGGCCAGGCGCGACGTTGTACGTCGGCCAGCGACTCGCCGCCGGGCATGGCCAGGGCGCCGCTCTCGTCCCGCATCCAGCGCTCCAGGAAGTCCGCGTAGCGGACGCGGGCGTCGGCCCAGGGGAGGCCCTCCATGCGGCCGACGTCCATCTCGATCAGGCCGTCGTGGGTCTCGACCGGGAGGCCGTGGGGGGCCGCGACGGCGTCCGCGGCGTCGGCGGCGCGCCGCAGCGGGCTGCTCAGGACGCGTCCGATCGGCTCGTCGGCCAGCGCCCGGCCCAGCGCCGCGACCTGCCGCCGGCCCCGATCGGTGAGCGGGGAGTCGGCCCGGCCGAGGCTGCGGCCGTCGCGGTTGGCCTCCGACTCGCCGTGGCGGATCAGGATCACGCGGGCCATGGCCTGATCCCCGTTCCCATCGATCGCGGCGCGCCGTGGATGCGTGCGAGGCGGACGACGCCTGCCCCCCCGGCGCCCCGAGCGTAGCGCGGGCTGGGGACGGGGTGAGGGAGAACCTCACCCCCCAGCCCCCTCTCCAGCTAAAGCGCTGGAGAGGGGGGACCGGAAGGGAAATGGGGGCGAGCGCCCCGGGGTCGGCGCCCCGCTCTACTCCCTAGTCCTCCGATCCCCCCTCTCCATTGCTCTGCAATGGAGAGGGGGCTGGGGGGTGAGGTTCCGGCCGGCGGGGGAGGGGCGTGCCGCGACGACGCCGGTCGCCGCCGGCGCGCGGCGCGAGAGGCGCTAGTCCGACCGTGGCGCGGCGCGCGCGACCGGCGGCTCCTGCAGTTCGATGCGGGTGCGGTGCACGCGCGTGGGCGGCTGCTCCGCGCCGAGCGCGCGCGTGACCTGCTCGGGCCGGCCCGAGCCGCCGGCGTCGCTGCGCAGGTCGAGCGCGAGTCGCGCGCGGGGGCCGGTGTCCGAGGGGCCGGCCGCGCCGAGCAGCGCCACGTCGCGGACGAGCGGCCGCAGGTCGTACTCGCGGAGTTCGTCGCCGCGCATGTGCCGCCAGGGGATCGAGTCGTGGGCCAGGAACTCCGCGATGGCGGCCGACCAGGCGGCGGCGTCGCGGGCGTCCGGCACGTCGACCTCGTAGCAGGCGGCCCGCACCATCGACTGCAACGAGGGCAGGCCCAGGGGCACCTCCACCGCGCCGAGCAGGCGGAAGCCGTCGGGCGTGTGCGGGGGGATGCGCTCGCGGATGCGGGCCGGTTCGACGCGCTCGCTGGTGGTGATTTCGATGAGTTCGCACTCGGAGGTCATGCCGACGGCGAGCGGGGCGGCCAGCGCGATGCGCGGCCGGGGGGTGAAGCCCTCGGAGTAGGCGAGGGGCAGCGCGGCCCGCTTGAGCAGCCGCTCCCACATGCGCATCGCGTCGAGGTGGGTGATGTAACGGGCGGCGTGGTCGCGGGCGAAGGTCAGTCGCAGGCGCTGGACGCGGGCGGACATGGCGGGGCCGCCGCTCAGCCGGGCCGCGCCGGCGCGATCCAGGCCGCGGCGGCGCTGTGCGGATCGAGGCGGCGGGCGACGACGTCGTCGAGGATCGCGGGCAGGCGGGAGTCGGCGCCCTCGTCGCGCAGGAGGCCGGCCATCAGTTCGGCCCGCGCGATCGCGATGACCTGCCGGCGCAGGCGGTCGCGCTCCCGGCCGGCGAGGGCGCCGCTGGCGGCGAGGTGGTCGTGATGGGCGGCGATGGCATCCACGAGGTCGCCGGCGCCCTCGCGCTGCGTGGCGATGGTGCGCACGATGGGCGGCTCCCACTCCCGCTCCCCGCCGAGTCCCAGCAGCGCGCGCAACTGCCCGATCAGGGCGTCGGCGCCGGGGTGGTCGGCCTTGTTGACGCAGAGCACGTCGGCGATCTCCATGATGCCGGCTTTCATGGCCTGGATGTCGTCGCCGGCGCCGGGGGTGTTAATCAGCACCGTGGTGCGCGCGGCGCCGGCGATCTCGACCTCGTCCTGGCCGGCGCCGACGGTTTCGATGAGGATTATGTCGTGACCGGCCGCGTCGAGCACCGCCACGACGTCGAGCGTGGCGTGCGAGAGCCCGCCCAGCGCCCCGCGCGAAGCGAGGCTGCGGATGAAGATGCCGGGGTCGCCGCTGAGGTCCTGCATGCGCACGCGGTCGCCCAGGATCGCGCCCTGGGTGAACGGGCTGGAGGGGTCGACGGCGACGATGGCGACGGTCTTGTCCTGCGCGCGATAGGCCTGCGCGAGCATGTTGGTGACGGTGCTCTTGCCCGATCCGGGCGCGCCGGTGATGCCGATGGTGTGCGCGCGACCGGTGTCGGCGAAGAGTTGCCGCAGCCCCTCGCGGCCCGCCGGGGTCCCGTTCTCGACCTCGGTGAGGAGGCGGGCCAGCGCCCGGCGGTTGCCCGCCCGGAGGCCGGCCACGAGCGCGGCGGCGTGCTGGGCGGGGGTATCTGGCATGGGGACCTCGGTGCAGGGGCCGCGCGTCGGGCGGGCGCGGGTCAGGCCGGCGTCGTGACGCGCTCTCGCACGAAGTCGATGATGTCGTTGGTGTTCGCGCCCGGTCCGAAGACGCCCTGGAAGCCGATCGCCTGCAGCTTGCCGATATCCTCTTCCGGGATGATGCCGCCGCAGAAGAAGAGCGTATTGGCGGGCCGAATGTCGCGCTCGGCGCAGGCGCGCAGGACGTGCGGGAAGAGCTCGAGGTGCGCGCCCGAGAGGATGCTCAGCCCCACGACGTCGGCGTCCTCCTGCAGCGCGGCCTCGGCGATCATCTCCGGCGTCTGGCGGATGCCCGTGTAGATGACCTCCATGCCGGCGTCGCGCAGGGCCCGCGCGACGATCTTCGCGCCGCGGTCGTGCCCATCCAGCCCGGGCTTGGCGATGATGACGCGGATGGTGCGTTCCGGCTCGATCATTGCGCGGATCCTCCGTCCCGGCGCCGGAGCCCCGTGTTCCGAAGCGCCGAATCCATTATGGCCTGTGATGGTCGTTATGGTGCAGCACGACCCGGCGCGGCGCAGCAGCGCAGTGTCGATAATGCAGCCGGCCCGCGGTAAGGGCGATCCTGCGTGTGGCGGGCGGACCTCGTCGAAGCGCTAAACCGCGACCAACTGCAGGCGGACCCCGTGCGCCGGATTCGGGCTGAGGAAGCTGCGCGCCTGCCCGTCGATGACGGCCGCGTCGGTGCACTTGACGCCCACCGCGCGCAGATGCGCGACGGCCGCGGCGACGTCGGCGACGCCGAGCGCGACCATGAACAGGCCCTCGCCCCGGCCGAGGCGGCGCGTCAGCGGGTCGGACGCGGCGGGATCGATGGGGCGGGCCAGTTCGAGCACGGAGCCGCCCAGCGCGACGAGGCGGCTCTCGACGTTGAGGGCGGGCTGTCGCAACGCGCCCGTCTCCCGGAACCCACGGTGCTCTTCAAACCCGAAGTGCCGCTGGAATCTCCCGGCGGCGACGGCCGGGTCGTGCACGGCGGCGATCAGGTGGTCCAGGCCGATCGGCGCCACGGGGCCCGCGGCCGGCACGACCCGATGCGCGGCGCCGACCGGCGGCTGCGCGTACTCGACGAGGATGCCGTGGTTGGACTTGGGGTGCACGAAGCCAATGCGGCCCGCCAGGCCGTTACGCGGGGTCTCGTCGATCATGCGCTGGCCGGCGTCCCGGGCGGCCCGGAGGTCGGCCGCGACATCGCTGGATTGCAAGCAGACGTGATGCAGCCCCTCGCCGTGCGCATCGAGGTACTTGGCCACGCCCGTGTCGTCGCGCACGGGCTGGATGATCTCGATCTCGCAGGGAGCGGCGCCGCCGCCGCCGGGCATCGGCAGCACGACGCCGCGCACCCCCTGGTCGCCGATCACCCGGTCGACGGCGACGGGCAGGCCGAGGAGGTCGCGGTAGAAGCGCAGGGCCTGGTCGGCGTCGGCGACGACGAGCGCGACGTGGTGGATCCGCGTGAGGGTCATCGTGGTCCGGGCGGGGGCGGCCCGGCCGTCGCCGCCCCGGATTCGCGCCAGGCGCGGATCTGCGCGGCGTGCTCGCGGTCATGACTGAGCGCCACCCCGAGGAGCGTGCGCGCGTCGCTGCTGGGGGTGTTGAGGTCGTCGTCGCGCAGGCGGCGCACGAGGTCGAGCAGGGCGGCGCGGGTGCGAGCAAGGTCGCGCAGGATCTCGGCGGCCGTCATGCCCTGCATGGTGCGGACGGCGGCCGCGTTGGCGGCGTCCAGCCGTTTGCTGGGAAAGTCGAGCAGCTCGACGCGCTGCGCGAGCAGGTGCTGGCCCAGGCCCTCCACCTCCTGGCGCTCCCAGAAGAGCCGGTGGGCAAGGATGTCGCGCACGCTCCAGCCGCCGGGTTCGAGCGGCTGCCGGGCCTCCGCCTCGGAGAGGCCGGCCACGGCGCCGAGGAGGGTCCGCCGCTCCTCCTGCAGCCAGTAGCGAATACGCTCGGCGTCGGTGTGCTGGGGAGCGCCGGCGGCGGGCCCCGGTGAAGGCGTGGCGGTCAGATGATCACCGCCTCCCGATGCTCACCCCAGACCGCGCGCAGGCCGTCGGAGATCTCGCCGAGCGTGGCCTCGGCCTGCACGGCCCGCAGGATGAGCGGCATGAGGTTGTCCTCGCCGGTGGCGGCTTGCTGGATCGCCTCGACGGCGGCGTGGGCGGCGGGACCATCGCGGCGGGCGCGCAGCTGCTCCAGCTTGGCGCTCTGCCGACGGCCGACGGCCGGGTCGACACGGACGATCTCGGGCTGCACGGTCTCGCTGGTGACGAAGCGGTTGACGCCCACCTTGACCGCGCCGGCGACGCCGGGAGGCGCGCCGTCGCCCCGCGCGGCGGCCGTCTCACGCTCGAGATCGAGCTGGCGGCGATAGGCGGCCTCCATGATCTCGCGCTGCTGGTAGCCCTGCTCGACACCGGCGACTGCGCCACCCAGTTGGTCGATGCGCTCGATGTAGCCCGCGGCCTCGGCCTCGATCTCGTCGGTGATCCGCTCCACGTAGTGGGAGCCGCCCAACGGGTCGATGACGTCGGCGACGCCGCTCTCGTGCGCGATGATCTGTTGCGTCCGCAGCGCGACCTCGACGGCGTGCTCGCTGGGCAGGCCGAGCGCCTCGTCGAGCGAGTTGGTGTGCAGCGACTGCGTGCCCCCCAGGACGGCGGCGAGCGCCTGCAGGGCCGTGCGCACAACGTTGTTGTCGGGCTGCTGGGCGGTCAGCGTGACGCCCCCGGTCTGCGTGTGGAAGCGCAGCATCATGGCCCGCTCGTTCGTCGCGTGGAAGCGATCGCGGGCGATGCGGGCCCAGAGACGGCGCGCGGCGCGGAACTTGGCGACCTCCTCCAGGAAGTTGGAGTGGCAGGCGAAGAAGAACGAGAGCCGTCCGCCGAAGGCGTCGAAGTCGAGGCCCGCGGCGAGCGCCGCCTCGACGTAGGCGATCGCGTGCGCGAGCGTGAAGCCCACCTCCTGCGCCGCCGTGCAGCCGGCCTCGCGCATGTGGTACCCGCTCACGCTGATCGTGTTCCAGCGCGGCGTCTCGCGGGTGCAGTAGTCGAAGATGTCGGTGATGAGGCGCATCGAGGGGGCGGGCGGGTAGATGAAGGTGCCCCGGGCGACGTATTCCTTGAGGATGTCGTTCTGGATCGTGCCGCCGATGGCGCGCTTGTCGACGCCCTGCTCGCCGGCGACCGCGGCGTAGAGCGCCAGCAGCGTCGCGGCGGTGGCGTTGATCGTCATCGACGTGGTCACGCGATCCAGCGGGATGCGATCGAAGAGCGTGCGCATGTCGGCGATCGAGTCGATCGCGACGCCGACCTTGCCCACCTCGCCCTGCGCCTGGGGGGCGTCGGAGTCGTAGCCGATCTGCGTGGGCAGGTCGAAGGCGACGGAGAGGCCCGTCTGCCCCTGGTCGAGGAGGAAGCGATAGCGCGCGTTGCTGGCCTCGGCGTCCTCCTGGCCGGCGTACTGGCGCATCGTCCAGAGGCGGCCGCGATACATCGTGGGTTGGATGCCGCGCGTGAACGGGTACTCCCCGGGGAACCCCGGCGGGTCGGCGCCGGCGCCGTTCGCGTAGAGGGGCTGCAGCGGCTCGCCGGAGGATCGCAGGAACTCGACCCGGCGCTCCGGTCGTTTGGCGACGGCGGGGTCGTAGATCCGCTGCCGCCACTCGTCGAGGGTCTCGCTCATGCTCTGCCGCCTGCCAGTGCCGCCGGGCTGGTCGAGGCTAGTCTACGGTCGCGCGCGCCGGGCGTCACGGTGCGTCGCGCGATCGCCGGCCGGGTGGCGCCCGCCCGGGAACCCGGCCGGTCGCCACGGTTGCGATGTGCGTCCCGGATCGCTAGAGTATGGACAAAATAACTGGTTGGAGGGACACCATGCTGAAAGTGCGTTCGACCGAGGCCAAGATGAACCTCGCGCAACTGCTGCGCGACGTCGAACACGGCGAGACCGTCTCCATCACGCGCCACGGCAAGACTATCGCCCACCTCGTTCCCGCACAGGCCCAGGAGCAGGCCGACCGCGAGGCGGCCGTGGACCGCTTCCTTGAGCGCCGGGCCGGCTGGGCGCCCACTGGGATGTCCCGCGACGAGATCCTGGCCGCACGCCACGAGGGCCACCGCGTATGAGCCGCATCGTGGTCGATGCGTCGATCACGGTGGATTGGCTGCTCGCCGACGAGTCCGATCCGCGGGCCGTGGCGACGCTGGCGTGGCTGGGGCGGGACGGGGCGATCGTGCCACCGCTCTGGCACTACGAGGTGCGTAACGCGTTGCTGACGGCGGAGCGTCGGGGCCGCGTGACGCAAACCGACGCCTCGGAACGCCTCGACGCCCTGCGAGGGCTGCCCATCCTCACCGACCAGAGGGCCGGTCTTCCCGAGGCGTTCGCCCTGGCGCGCAGACATCGCCTGTCGTTCTACGACGCCCTGTACCTGGAGTTGGCGATGCGGCAGGCGGCGGCGCTGGCCACCCTGGATGCGCCGCTCGCGCGGGCTGCCCTCGCGGAGGGTCTGCACGTCCCGACCGTGTAGCCAACGCACGCACGCGGCGCCTGTCGAAACCCCGCTGGGGCACGACATCAAGGAGGACACCCCCTGTGCAGATCACCGACGTCACGGCCACCGAACTGCGAGCGGCGACGACGGCCGGCGGCCAGCCCATTGGGGCCGGCCGATTCATCGTCCAGGTCCACAGCGACGAAGGGCTGACCGGCATCGCCGACGGCACGGGCAACGCCGGCGTGTTCCGGGCCTACCTCGACGAGTTGATCAAACCGCTCATCGTCGGCATGGACCCACGGCGGCCGCGTCGGATCTGGGAGACGCTTCGCCTGGGCCGCGGAGAGCTGGGAACCCGGTTCCCCTCACGGATCGTTGGGCCCATCGACGTCGCCTGCTGGGACATCCTGGGCAAGGCCGCCGGACTCCCCCTCTCCACGCTGTTGGGGGGCGCCTGTCGCACCGAGATCCCCCTCTACTGGAGCCGCGGCGCCGGCTGGCGCAAGAGCCCGGAGGAGATGCTGGACGAGGTCCAGGAGGGCTACGACAAGGGCTTTCGCGCCTTCAAGGTGCGGATGGACTGGCGCGACTATCGGCAGGACAGCGACCCGGCCAAGGACTTCGCCATCTTCCAGCGCTGCCGGGAGTGGCTGCCCGACGATGTGCCGCTGAGCTTCGACGCCAACTGCGGCTACTCGGTCCCGACCGCCATCGAGCAGGGGCGACGGTTCGAGGAGTTGGGCATCGCCCACTTCGAAGAGCCGCTGCCGCACTACGACCTGCCGGGGCTGCGCCAGGTCGTGGACGCGCTCGACTGCGCCGTCTCCTCGGGCGAGGGGGAGACCTCGTCCTGGCGCTTCCGCGACCTGATCCAGATCGGCAACCCCGACATCCTGCAGCCCGATGTGATCATCGTGGGCGGCCTGACCGAGATGCTGCGCGTCTTCGGGATGGCCGTGTTGCACAACAAGGTCATCATGCCGCACAGCCCGAACGTCGGCGCGAACTCGGCGGCAAGCCTGCACGCCTACAGCACGATCAGCAATGCCGTGCGGCCGCACGAGTTCTCGGAGGAGTTCACCGGCCCCGCCGACTGGGTCGCCGAGATCTACCAGGAGCCCATCATCCCGGAGGGCGGGGTGATCCGGCTGCCCGACCGCCCCGGCCTGGGCCTGGAGCTCGACCAGACCGCCCTGCGCAAGGCCGCGGTCGACTAGACCATCGCGCGGGGGGCGACCCGCGCAGCCTCGCGGTCGGCGTGTGGGAGGCGGCCGCGATCCGAAAGCATCACTCCGCTGGCGCCGGTGGGGCCGGCACTTCGACCTCGCTGCTGCGGAACCAGACGCCGATCGGCGGGTCGGCGGGCACGTAGCGGATGTCGGGCACGATCCGCTCGCCGGCGGCGCTGCGGAGGTCCAACTCGACGCGACCGTCGGCCAAACGCCGGGCGCGGATCTGACCGATGGCGGCGCCGTCCACCTCAATGTCGCTGCTGATCTTCCAGCGGCCGACCTCGGCGTCCGCGCGCAGGAAACGCACGGTCGGAAGGATCTGTTCGCCCCCGGCGAGTTCCACGCCGAGTTCGACACGACCGTCGTCCCCCAACAGGCTGATCACTCGCAGTGCCACGGGCGGGGGAGCCAGGGGCGGAAGCGGGGGCGGGGGCGGGGGCGGGGCGGACAGGAGCAGCGCGCGAAGCTCGGCGCTGCCACCGATGTCGAGCGTGCCCAGGAAGCGCGCGTGTGCGGCGTCCGCGGCCCGTGCGGCACAGATCGCGCTATCGGTCGCGAGGCCGTGGACGGGGAGGACGGCGCGAAGTTCGGCATCGAGCGCGAGGATCGCGTCGACGCCGGGCGCCGCCGCGGCATTGAGGGCGGCGCGCAGGCCGGTCGCTCCGGCGGCGCAGTTCACCTGCCGGGCCAGCGCGCCGAGCATGGCGCGCACGCCGGGGTCGCCCCAACCAAGCCCGGCGGCGCGGGCCGCTCGCACGATCTCGCCGCCGGAAACGGCCGGCGCGAGGACGCGTTCTGCGTAGGCCAGTTCGGCCTGGATCGCGAGGGCCTCCGCAAAGGACAGGGCCTCGCCGGCCTCGACCCGCTCGAGGAGACCGCGCCACGAGGCGGCGAGGCCGGCGTAGCGCGCCGACGCCGTCGCCGCCGCATCGAGTGTGAGATCCTCCGCTGCGCGAGGATCGATCGCTTCGCCGGCGGCGAGCCCGTCGGCCAGGCCGGAGGCCGCGACGGCAGCGCCGTAGGCGTCGCCGAACGCCTCCAGCAGCGCGTTCGAGGAAGCGCCCGCGATGCTGACGGGCGCAGGCGCTGCGTCGAGCGGCAGCGCTGCGATCGCCGGGCGGTCGAAGATGCCGTCCAAGACATGCACGCGCACGCCCGCCGCGTAGGTCGCCCGGTGACGCAGGGCGGAATCGACTTCCGCGCCGGGATCGGCGACGGGGGCGACGGAGGTCGTCACGATCCCGTCTGCGTCCGCGGCGGCGGAGACCTCGTAGTCGAGACCATCGACGCTGACCGTGACCGGGTCGAAGGTGAGGCCGCTGAGCACCCTCAGGTTGCGCCAGAGACCGTGCCAGCCGATCTCCTCACCGAATTCGCCATCCGCATCGAGTCCGTCGAAGGCGACGACCGCAACGAACACCCAGGCGGGGCCGGGTCGGCTGAAGGTGACCTCGAACGGCGCCACCGAGCCGCGCTCGGTGCTGGTGGCGGTGGCGGTGGCGGCGCCGGAGTGGTAGGAGGCGCCGGGCTGCCAGGCGCCGGGCGTAACGAAGATCGGGGTCCCGATCTCGCGGACGCGGGGACCCACGAGGTACAACACGAGGAGGGCGCCGTCGGGCAACTCGCCACCGCCAATGTTGCCGACGCGGTAGTCGACCTGGAAGGGTTCGCCCGCGATCACCTCGTCGGGCGCGAAGGCTTCCTCGATCTTGAGCAGGAAGTCCTGCTGCGCGGCCGGTTCGTCCACGAGATGGACGACCAGCGTGAAGTCCGCCCCGATGGGTTGGAGGTCTCGCTGCAGATACGTCGTCGCCTCGATCACGTAGGGGCCGGCCGGCAGGTACTGCTCGAGGCGGGCATCGCGGCCGTCCCCGCCGTCGTCGTTTGCGCCAATCACGCCCCGCGTCGGCGACGCGAGCGAGAGCACGGGGTCGCCGTTCTCGGACAGCAGGTCGATGCGGACGCGGCCCGGCTCCGGCAGGATGAACGTGTAGTTGTACGCCGGATGCGCCGCGACGATCCGCGAGCCGCAGGTGTCGATCGTCCAGGTGCCGGATGCCGTGAGGTCGGCGCCCGGGACGAGCGGCCCGAGGTCAATCAGGTCGCAGCTCAGGCGCTCGATGGACAGCGAGAAGTCGGCCGGGCCACGCCCGCGCCCTCCGACGGTCGTCGCCTCGACCAGGTAGGAGCCCGGCTCCAACTCGACCTCGATCCGCGCGTCGAGGCCGGCCGCGCCATCATCGTTGTCGGTGATGCGGCTGCCGTCCTCGGCCAACAGATACAGGTAGGAATCGGCCCCTGTGGAGCCCAGCCCGATACGGATGCGCCCGGCCTCCGCGATCTCGAAGCGGTAGGTATGGGCGTCGCTGCCGGAGCGGAAGCGGGAATCGCAGTCCTCCGTCGTCCAGTGGCCGTCGGCCCGAAGTGCACTGCCCGGGTCTGCGCCGAGGGCGCCGAGATCGTTCACGTCGCAGGCCGGCGGGTGATCCGCCGACACGGTCCGCGATCCGTCGAGGGCAAGTACAGCGACCACCAGGACGACGACGGCGCAGGCCATCGTCAGGAACCGGGTGTGGTGATTGATTCTCGGGATCAGTGATGAATCGCAGCGCATCAATCGCATCCCCAGTGAAGAACACCCATTAGATGAGACTGCGTATCAGTCCAGGGTCATCGTCGAATCTACCCGCGTCGTATCGCGCTGTCAAGCTGTGCATCGGCAGCGAGAGCCGCGGTCAGTGGAAGCGCCCGACGGCCGGGCCCGGCAACCCCACCGCGCAGGCGGGCTTCGCCGCGCCGGCCTCCCTGTTCTGCTGCTCTAGTCCGCTGTCGCGCGACGCTCGGCGTTCGCCACGATCTTCCCCACCACCTCCATGAAGCAGCGCCGCTCTTCCGGGCTGACGCCGCTCAGCAGGATGGCGTTGACCTCGAGCACGGTGGCGGTGACGGCCTGCACCAAGGCGGTCCCCTCGTCCGTCAGATCGAGCTGCACCACGCGCCGGTCACTTTGCAGGCGCCGTCGGCGCAGCAGCCCGTTCTTGACGAGTTTGTCCACTTGCCGGCTGATCGACGCGATGTCGATGGGGATCAGGTCCGCGAGTTCCGTCACCGTGTCCGCCCGGCCGCGGAAGCAAAAGTTGAGGATGCCGAACTGGATGAGCGTGACGCCATGGGGAACCAGTCGTGGCGTGATCAACTGGCCGTACGCGCTCGTGATGGTGGCCCCCACGGCGCCGAGCGGGCCGGTGTCAACCGGCTCCTCGGGAGCCTCGCGCCGGCCCGGCGCTTCCATCATGCCAACCCCGGGATCGCCATCACCGGCCGGCGGATGTTCCAACACCACTAGCGCCTCTCAGGAGTGATGGCCGGCTGTCGCCGCCACCACACGATCCCGCACCAGCCCCCCTGCACGAACAATCATATCAGCCCGGCCGCGCCGGCTCTACGTCGCGGACGTCAACGCCTGCGCGGTGCGCGGGGCCTCGATGGGCGTCACGCCGTGGCTTGGATGACGACGCGGCCGCCGTCCTGGACCTCCATGTACAGGCTGTGGCCGTCGAGCAGCCGCATCCCCACGAGCGGGGTGGTGTCGGCGGCGATGGCCCAGCATCCGCTCGCCACGTCGATGGCGACGACCTCCCCATCGTGGTCCGCCTCGACCTGCTTGCGAACATCCCGCTCATAGATCTCGTCGAGGGGGCGGGTTGGTCCGGTGCGAATCACGTGATCCTCCCGACTTGGGTTCCTCAGGTCGCAGGATCGCGCGCGCTGCGGGTCGCAGCGCCGCACGGCATGGCCGGGCATGGTGGGCGATGCAGGACTCGAACCTGCGACCTTCCGGGTGTAAACCGGACGCTCTCGCCATCTGAGCTAACCGCCCCTGCCTGCCGCAGCGACCGTATGGAGCCGTCGCCGCGCCGGTCAAGCGCCGGGACGCGCATGCGTCGCGGGGCCGCCCTCACCGGCTGACCAAGACCCTCCTCGGCCCGCCCGCAGAGCCGACGGGCATGCAGTGACCAGCGACTGCAAGGTATCGTGGCTGGGGCCGCGCGGGCCGGCGGCGTCAAATGCGACAGCGAGTCTGCATCGAGGACACCGGGATGGGCGTCCGTGAAGCACGCCTCGGCAGCCAAGCCGAGGCAGCGCGCAGCAACCCCGCCGCACGGTGCGCTCGCCGTCGCGGGAGCGTAGGAGCCGAGTCGTGACCACCATCGACGGCGAGCGAGCAGCCGATATCGACGCCATCGTTGCGACGATGGTGAAGCGTATCGCAGGCCGATTCGACCCAGAGCGCATCCTCCTCTTTGGCTCGCGGGCGCGGGGCGACGCAGGGGACTGGAGCGATGTGGACCTGCTCGTCGTGATGCCGGACGGCACGGACCGGCGCGAGGCCGCGGTCGCGATGGGCGTTGCCGTGGGTGATCTGCCGATCGCCAAGGACATCGTTGTCACAACGCCTGCCCACATCGCCCGGCGAGGTCATGTCATCGGCACGGTCCTGCGCCCGGCGTTACGCGAAGGTCGAGTGCTCTATGAGCGAGCCTGAGGCCGCTGCCGAGGCGCGTCGCTGGCTGCGCTCCGCGGGAGAGGATCTGCGGGTGGTCCGCATGGCGCTCAGCGAAGATCCGCCGCTTGTGGGTCCGGCCTGCTTTCACTCACAGCAGGCCGCCGAGAAGGCCCTGAAGGCGGCGCTCGTCCTGGAAGGCATCGAGTTCCCCTACGTCCACGATCTCAGGCGTCTGCGCAACCTCCTCCCCGACAACTGGCCCGGAGGGCCTTCGAACCTGACCCTGCAGCGGGTGACCGAGTGGGGCGCCGAGTCCCGGTATCCGGGGGACTGGCCGGAACTCACCGCCGGAGACGCCGCAGGCGCTGAGGCTGACGCCCGGGCCGTCTACGATTCGATCGTGGCGGAGTTCGGGCGCCGCGGCGTGACGGCGGAGTGACCGCCAGTGACCACAGTGGCGATAAATCCGGCGGGCGGGCGGGTAAGCGCGCACGGGGCGGGAACGTGGGGCCGCCACCACAGACTCTGCATTCTCCTCCGCCTGCGTCGCCGCGCCGCCGTCACTTGGCCGCAAGCCGATCGAGGGCGCCGCGCAGGTCGTCCGCGGCGACCGCGAACTGCGCGGCCGCGTCGCGGAACAGCTCGACACCGCGTCCGATGCGCTCGACATCCCCCTGCTTGACGCCGGTGACCAGCAGGCCGCCCGCGATCTGCAAGAGGTCGAAGGCGTCGCCGACGCCGGCGCTGAGGGCGGCGGCGGCATCGGGCGGGTGCAACGCGCGCCACGTCCCGAAGTTGGTGACCCAGATCTGCGCCTGCGCGGTGACATTGCGCTGCCAGGCGACGTCCTCCGCGAGGGAGGGGTCGGCGGCGAGGCGGTCGAACAACTCCGCAGCGACGGCGTGGTTGGCGGTTTGCGAGTCGAGCAGGTCGCGGGCCCGGACACCGAACGACTCGTCGATAGGCGCGAGATCGAGCACGAGGTTCTCGTCGAGCAGGCGATTGGTGAGGTCGGTCATCTCCTCGAACGTATGGAAGCCGATTTTGACCGTGTCGACGATGCCGTCGGCGCGGACGTAGAGCGTGGTGGGCATGCCGAT
Organism: Dehalococcoidia bacterium; assembly: GCA_965209205.1. Taxonomy (GTDB): domain Bacteria; phylum Chloroflexota; class Dehalococcoidia; order Bin125; family Bin125; genus TK10-74A. The sequence continues at coordinate 173,881 of CBDBQC010000004.1, read as the reverse complement.
GATCTGGTAGGGACGCCCGAGCGCGTCGTCGAGGTCGAGGAGCAGCGTGTAGGTGGCGCCGGTGTGGTTGGCGAACAGTTGCGCCGTATGCAGCGGCTCCGCCCGATTGACGCCGATCACGGCCACGCGGTCGCCGGCCGCCTGGTGGAGACGCTCGAAGTCGGGCATCTCCTCGATGCAGAAGCCGCACCACGAGGCCCAGAAGTTGACGATCGCGGGGCGGCCCAGCGCGCTGAGGTGCACCGGCCGCCCCTCCAGGTCGAGCAGGCGGAAGTCGGGGACGAGCGCACCCGCGCGGGGGGCGTCGCCGTCGCGCGGGATGTAGCCCAGGAAGGTGGCGTCCTGGAGTGCATCGACGCGGGTTTCCAGGGCCTCGACCTCGACCGGCGGGGCATCCTCGGCGTCGCGCAGCACGGCCAGTTCGGTGCGGGCCTCGGCGAGTTCCTGCCGCTGCGCGAGGAAGGACTCGTCGGCAACGTCGGCGACGTCGGCCCGATCGGGGCCGACGAGGAACGCCCCCACGCCGGCCAGCACCATCAGCCCCAGCACGGCGAGGCGCTGCAGCGCCTCACGGCGGGAGTGGGGCCGCTGCAGCAGGTTGAACCGCAGGGGGAGTTGTCGGCGGCGGACACCTCCGCGCCAGGCATCGCGAAGGAGGGTCCCGAACCATCCGGCGAGGGCCGCCAGCGCGCGCATGGGAAGCTCCGCCCTGTCCTCATCCTACCGCTCGCCGGTCGGGCCCGGACCAGCATCGCCGCTGCCCGCGATACGCGCCCGGGAGGCAGGGCGGATGCGTGGTCCGGCGGGGCGCGACGGTGGATTGCCCGCCGATCGCGGGGTCGGTAGGATGCAGTTCCGGGGTCCGGCGACCCGCAGGGCCGCTTCGGACCCGGGAATGACTGGATGGCAGCGTAGCTCAGTTGGTAGAGCAGGGGACTCATAAGCCCTTGGTCGCAGGTTCAAGTCCTGCCGCTGCTACCATCAGTCCGGGACCTCTGACCACCGGTCGCTGGGCGATTAGCTCAGCTGGCTAGAGCGTCCGGTTCACATCCGGGAGGTCGCAGGTTCAAGTCCTGCATCGCCCACCAGCGACGGTGTTTGGGCCTCCCAGCGCGGTCTTGGGCCGAAGTGGCGGAATTGGCAGACGCGCTACGTTCAGGGCGTAGTGTCCGCAAGGGCGTGGGAGTTCGAATCTCCCCTTCGGCACCAGCACCACCACGCCGGGAGGGCGGCAACCGCACGGTGGTCGCAGCACGGTAGTCTCAGCATGGGGGATGGCTTCCGCGCGCTCGTAGCTCAGTTGGATAGAGCGCTGCCCTGCGGAGGCAGAGGTCGTGGGTTCGAGTCCCGCCGAGCGCGCCACTCCCGCCGGTCCCGCTCCGAGTACGCTGGTCGGCATCATGTCCAGCGACCGCACGTCGAGCGACGCCGCCGACCGCCGTGATCTGGCGGCCCGGCTGGCGGCGCAGGTCCGGGCGATCCCCGAGCGACCCGGCGTCTACCTGTTCCACAACGCCCGCGGCGACGTCATCTACGTCGGCAAGGCGGCCAATCTGCGCTCGCGGGTGCGCTCCTACTTCGGCGCGCCGCACTCGCTGCTGGGCAAGACCCGGCGGCTGTCGGCGGCCATCGCCGAGATCGCGTACGTCACGACGAACACCGCGCAGGAGGCGCTGCACCTGGAGGCGACGCTGTGCAAGCAGCACCAGCCGCTCTACAACGTGCGCCTGAAGGATGACAAGCACTACCCCTACCTGAAGATCGACGTCGATGAGCCCTGGCCGCGCGTCTACATCACGCGCAGCGTGCAGCGCGACGGCGGACGCTACTTCGGCCCCTACGCGAACGCGAAGTCGGTCCGCACGACCCTCGACATCGTCAAGAAGCTGTTCCCGTGGCGGTCGTGCACCAAGACGATCACCGGCACCGACCCGCGCCCCTGCCTCGACTACTACATCCGGCGCTGCATCGCGCCCTGCACGTCGTACTGCACGCCCGACGAGTACGGGGCGGTGATCGACCAGGTGATCCACTTCCTCGAGGGCCGCGCCGATCTGGTCCTGCGCGACCTGCGCGCCCGCATGGCCGCGGCCAGCGAGTCGCTGCAGTTCGAGGAGGCGGCGCGGATTCGCGACCAGATCCGCGCCGTCGAGCGGGTGGGCGAGTCGCAGGTGATCGCGTCGACGCGGGACGCGGAGATCGACGTCTTCGGGCTGGCGCAGGACGGCAACGAGGCCATCGCCCAGGTGCTCTTCGTGCGGGGCACGAAAATGACCGGCGGCGACAGCTTCCCCCTGACCGGGGTCAGTGACGAGACACCGGCGGCCGTGTTGTCGTCGTTCCTGAAGCAGTTCTACACCGACGCACCGGTGGCGCCGCGGCTGGTGCTGACGCCAGAACTGCCCGACGACGCCCCGCTGCTGCAGGACTGGCTGCGCGCGAAGCGGGGGACGGCGGTGGAGTTGCGCGCGCCGGCGCGCGGGGAGAAGCGCCGCCTGGTGGCGATGGCCACGGACAACGCCCGCGAGGCGTTGCAGATGCAGCGCATCAAGTGGATGGCGGACCGGGGCAAGACACGCGTGGCGCTGGCCGAGCTCGAGGAGGCGCTGAGCCTGCCCGGACCGCCGCGGCGCATTGAGTGCTACGACATCTCCAACATCCAGGGGACGAACTCGGTCGCCAGCATGGTGGTCTTCGGCGACGGCCAGCCGGCGAGCCGGGAGTACCGCCGCTTCCGGATCAAGGCGGTGGCCGGCGCCAACGACTTCGCGTCGATGGCCGAGGTGCTGGAGCGTCGCTTCAAGCGCTTGGCGCGCCGGCGGCGGGAACTGCGCGAGGCCGCGGCGGGGGCGGATGCGGAGCCGCCCGCGGCCGATGCGTCGCCGGACGGCGCCGATGGTGCGGCGCCCCCGCGGGAGGGGTGGGAGGCGGTCCCCGATCTGCTGATCGTGGACGGCGGCAAGGGTCAACTCTCGGCGGCCCACGACGTGATGCGCAACCTGGGCATGGACGACGTGCCGCTGGCCGGGCTGGCCAAGCGCCACGAGGAGTTGTTCGTGGTCGACAGCAAGGAGCCGATCCGGCTCGGCCGGCGGTCGCAGGGGCTGTACCTGGTGCAGCGCGTGCGCGACGAGGCGCACCGCTTCGCGATCACGTACCACCGCAACCTGCGCGCGAAACGCGGCATGCAGAGCGCGCTCGACGTCGTGCCGGGCATCGGCCCGAAGCGGCGGCAGGCGCTGCTGAAGCAGTTCGGCAGCGTGCAGGCGATCCGCGAGGCCAGCCTGGCGGAGCTCGCGGCCGCGCCGGGGATGACGCAGCGGGTGGCGGCGTCGATCAAGGAGCGGCTCTAACCGGCCCAGCGACGCCGTCCCGCATCGACACGTTCAGGATCGTGTGCGAGAGTAGTGTTATGTCGCACATGATGGCGAGCCGGGGCGGCGCGCGCAGCGACGCGGCAGTCGGGCACGGGGGCGCCGGCCGGGGCGAGACCCGCATTCGTCCCCGGTCGAAAAGAGATTGGCGGGGGAAGCGTGGATAGGGCGTGCATAGCCGGACGGACGCGCTTGATCCCCGCCTATGCTGCGGACTCAGCCCCACTACCGAGTCCCATCCTCTGCCGCCAGGAGCGAGCACATGCAGCAGCAGATCGACGACTTTCTGACGTTCTTGTCCGCCGAGAGGAACGCGGCCGACAACACCATCTCCGCCTACCGGAACGACCTGGACCAGTTCCGCCAGTTCCTGGGATCGCGCAGCGTCAACGGAAGCGGCCCCACCCTGGCGACCGTCGATCCACCGATGCTGCAGGACTACGTGGGGGCGCTCCGCGAGCGGAAATACGCCGACGCGACGGTGGCGCGCAAAATCGCGGCCGTGAAGAGCCTCTACAGCTACCTGACGGCGGAGGGTGTGGTGGAGTCGGACCCCACCGAGACGCTGTCCTCGCCGCGCGTGGGCAAGACGCTGCCGAAGGCGCTGACGGTGCGGGAGATCGATGAGCTGCTGGAGCAGCCGCGCAAGCGCTCCACGCCGGAGGCCAAGCGCGACAAGGCGATGCTGGAGTTGCTCTACGCCACCGGGATGCGCGTCAGTGAGCTGGTCGCGCTGAGCCTGGAATCGATCGAGTTGCGCAACAACCTCGCGACCGTGCGCTGCGTCGGCAAGGGCAGCAAGGAGCGGCTGATCCCCATCCACGAGCAGGCCGTGCACTCGCTGCGCGTCTATCTGCAGGACGCCCGCCCCGAGCTGGCTCGCTCCAAGGGCGAGCGGGGGCTGTTCATCAACCGCCGCGGGGAGCGGCTGACACGCCAGGGCTTCTGGCTGATCCTGAAGAATTACGCGCGCATGGCGAACATCTCCAGCAGTGTGACGCCGCACACCCTGCGGCACTCCTTCGCGACGCACATGCTGCGCGGCGGCGCGCCGCTGCGCAGCGTCCAGGAGCTCCTGGGCCACGCCAACATCTCGACGACGCAGATCTACACGCAGCTCACCGACGAGCACGTGCGCCGCGTCTACGAGCACGCCCACCCGCGCGCGCAATAGGGCGCGACCGGGCGGCCGCGGGCCCGGCACGCCCGCTCCGCGCCGCGATTGTTCCGCTCCAGGGCCGCTCCTACGATGGGGCGGCCTGTCTCGTTGCCGCGGCCGGCGTCGCGACGCCGCCGCCGGGGCCCGATGCGGAGAGCCCGATCTGGAGGGCACAGTGGAGATCGTCGAGGTCAGCGCGCGGGAGATCCTCGACTCACGAGGCGCCCCCACCGTGGAGGCGACGGTCACCCTGTTCGACGGCGTGCAGGGGCGCGCGATGACGCCCTCGGGCGCGAGCACCGGCAGCCACGAGGCGGCCGAACGCCGCGACGGGGACGCGGCGCGCTACGGCGGCCGCGGCGTCCTGGAGGCGGTGGGGGCGGTCAACAGCGAGATCCGCGAGGTCCTGATCGGCTTCGACGCCGGAGCGCAGAGCGACATCGACGCCACTCTGATCGCGCTCGACGGCGACCCACAGAAGGCGCGCCTGGGCGCCAACGCGCTGCTGGGCGTGTCGCTGGCCTGCGCGCACGCCGCGGCGGCCGAGCGGGAGGAGCCGCTGTATCGCTACCTCGGCGGCCCAATGGCGCGCACGCTGCCGGTGCCCATGGCGAACATCCTCAACGGCGGCAAGCACGCGGAAGACAGCACCGACTTCCAAGAGTTCATGGTCATGCCGCTGGGGGCGTCGAGCTTCGCGGCGGGGCTGCGCGTCGTCGCCGAGGTGTACGCCGCGCTGAAGACGGTGCTGCGCGAGCGCGGCCTGGGAACGACCGTGGGCGACGAGGGGGGATTCGCGCCGGCGCTGGGCGGCAACGAGCCGGCCCTGACGGTCATCCTGCAAGCGATCGAGCGCGCCGGCTACCAACCCGGCGCCGACGTCGGCATCGCGCTCGACCCGGCCGCCAGCGAGCTCTACGCCGACGGCCGCTACCACCTGGCCACCGAGGACCGGCGGCTGACGTCGGGCGAGATGGTGGCGCTGTGGACCGACTGGGCCGCGCGCTACCCCATCGTCTCGCTGGAGGACGGGATGGCCGAGGACGACTGGAGCGGCTGGGCGGCGCTCACGGCGGCGATCGGCGACCGGGCGCAGACGGTGGGCGACGACCTGCTGGTGACCAATCCGGCCCGATTGCGCCGCGGCATCGCGGAGCGGTCCGCGAACAGCATCCTGATCAAGCCCAACCAGATCGGCACGCTCACCGAGACGCTGGAGGTCGTGTCGATGGCGCAGCGGGCCGGCTGGACGACGGTGATCAGCCACCGCTCGGGCGAGACGGAAGACACCACGATCGCGGACCTGGCCGTGGCGACCAACTCGGGCCTGATCAAGACGGGCGCGCCGGCGCGGTCGGAGCGGGTGGCCAAGTACAACCGGCTGCTGCAGATCGAGGAGGATCTGGGGGACGCGGCCATCTACCCCGGACACACGGCGATCCCGCAGTCGCTGCGGCTGGCGCCCGCCTGACGCCGGCCGACGGCGCGCCCGGGCCGAGGGAGTGGGGATGGCGGACACGGGCATCGCGCGATTGCGGGAAGAACTCGAGGCCAACCGCTCGATGTTCACGGCGCTGTGCTTGGCGGTGGAGGGTTACTTCGACACCTGCGCGCCGGGCGACGTCTGGAGCATCGGCGCCCACGTGGCGCACATCGCCAGCTACGACCAACTGGCGCTGCATCAACTCGCGCCGGCCGTCGCCCCGGCGCCCGCGGCGCGCGACGTGACCGCGGACGCCTGGAACGCCCAGCAGGTGCGCCTGCGCAGCGGGCGGTCGCGACGGTCGCTGGTGGCCGAGATGGCGCGACGGCGCGGCGACTGCCTGGCCCTGCTGGGACAGTTGCCCGCCGGGGACCTGCGGCGCACGGTTTGGTTTCCGGGCGAGGCGCGCCGCAGGGCGGGCGCGGTGCCGCTGCGGCTCTGGCTCGACCGCTGGAGTAAGCACGACATGGTCCACGCCCACGCGATCCTGCGGGCGGCGCCCGCGCCCGCGGGGCGGGAGGACTTCGACAACTGGCTGCGCGACGACCCCGTGCTGGAGGCGCTCGACCGCACGGCGCCGGCCGTGCGGCGGGATCGGGAGTCGTGATGCCCGACGATGGGCCCCCGCAGCGCGTCTCGCCGATCACGGCGCCGGAGGAGGATCCGACGCTGCCGGCGCCCGATGCGTCGCAACCGGCGCTCGTGCGCGACGCCTTCCGGGAGTTCGGCTTCGCCTGCAGCCTGGAGTCGCGCTGGATCGCGCGCAGCCTCACGCTGCAGCGTCAGATCGTCCGCGACAGCGCGGCCAGCCGTTATCGCAACCAGCGCTACGCCGCGGCGCTGTTGCTCTGGTCCCGCATCGACGCGGCGGCGCTGGAGGTCTGGCGGCTGATCGCGTGGGCGAACTACGCCGCCGTTCCCCCTTTGATCCGTGCCTCGCTGGAGTGGCTGGGCGCCGAACAGGCCGTCGTGGGCAGCGAATTCGCGGAGTTCGAGGACTACCTGCGCGACTTCGCCGCGCACGATGCCGAACACGCCGCCAGTGCGTGGGGCATGGGCCAGTACATGGCCGGACAGCAGCTCGCGATGGCGGCCGATCTCGGGGCGGTGTACCGGGCGGCGGCCGAGTTGGGACGGCCGCACTTCGGCGCCTCAATGCTGGTGACGGCGTCGGGCTCGAACCGGCAGCGGGTGCTGGTCAACTGGGGCGACCGGAGTTTCCACCTGGGCTGGGCGCAACTGCTGTCGGGCTGGCTGATGGTGCTGCTGGGGCGGCAGACGCGCTTCGCCATCGGACGGGGGCTGTTCGCGGTCGATGCGGCGCGGCGCGAGTCGTTCCAGGCGCTCACACGCGAGGGGGACACGTTGCTCGCCCGCCCCGACCGCTGCCGGGCGGAGTGGGTCACGCGCGACCGCCGCCAGCGGCTGTTGATCAGCGGTTTCCGGCGGCAACCCTCGGGCGCGCCGCGCCGAATCCTGCTCTAACCCGGCCCGGGCGGCGAAATCCGGCGGTTCTGTCCCCTGCCTGGCTTGCCCAGCGCGAGGCCATGGGCGACGCTCAGCACTGCGCGGGCACACCGCTCCCAGATGGGGGGCCGGCCGGCCGGCGCGCAGTCGAAGGGACCGGGGTCGTGACAACGAAGATCGGGATCAATGGGTTCGGCCGGATCGGCCGGCAGGTGCTGAAGGGCATCATGGACTACCACCGCGACGACCTGGAGGTCGTGGCGCTGAACGACCTCACGGACACCGCGACGAACGCGCATCTGTTCAAGTACGACAGCAACTACGGCCGCTACCCCGGCGAGGTGACGGTCGCCGACGGCGGCCTCGTGATCGACGGCCAGCACATCGCCGTGCTGGCCGAGCGCGATCCCGGGAAGATCCCCTGGGGCGACTACGGCGTGGAGATCGTGATCGAGTCGACGGGCATCTTCACGGATGCAACGAAGGCCGCCGCGCACATGAACAGCGGGCCGAAGAAGGTGGTCATCTCGGCGCCGGCGAAGAACGAGGACCTGACCATCGTGCTGGGCGTGAACGACGACCAGTACGACCCCGCCGCGCACCACGTCGTCTCGAACGCGTCGTGCACGACGAACTGCCTGGCGCCGATCGCGAAGGTGCTGGACGACACCGTGGGGATCAAATCCGGGATTATGTCGACGATCCACGCCTACACCAACGACCAGGCGATCCTCGACACGGTGCACTCGGACCTGCGCCGGGCGCGGGCCGCCGGCCTGAACATCATCCCCACGACCACGGGGGCGGCGAAGGCCGTGGGCCGCGTGATGCCGCACCTCGACGGGAAGCTGAACGGGATGGCCTACCGCGTGCCGACGGGCACGGTGTCGGTGGTCGACCTCACGATCGACGCGGAGCGCGCCACGAGCGCCGAGGAGATCAACGCCGCCTTCACGCGCGTCGCGGAGGACCGGGAGTCGCCGCTGTACGGCATCCTGGCCGTCGAGACCGAGCCGCTGGTGAGCAGCGACTACCGCGGCCATCCGGCGAGCTCGATCGTGGACGCGCTCAGCACGATGGTGCTCGAGGGGACGCAGGTGAAGGTCGTCTCCTGGTACGACAACGAGTGGGCCTACAGCGTCCGCGTGGGCGACCTGTGCACGCGCATGGCGGCGCGCGGGCTCTGAGCCGGGCGCCGGCGCGGGACCGCACGACATAGTCGCGCCGCCGCGGCCCGCGTAGACTTGCGCCATGTTCGAGAGTCTCACCGACAAGTTGCAGGGCGCCTTCGGGCGGCTGGGACGCCGCGGCACGCTGACGGAGCAGGACCTTGACGAGGCCCTGCGGGAAATCCGCTTGGCCCTGCTCGAGGCCGACGTCAACTACAAGGTCGCGAAGGACTTCATCAAGGCCGTGCGCGCGCGCGCGCTGACCGATGCGGTCCTGCAGAGCCCGACCCCCACGCAACTGGTCATCAACATCGTCAACGCGGAGCTGACGGCGCTGCTGGGCGGCGAATCGCCCAAGCTGCATCGCTCGTCGCAACCGCCGACGGTGATCATGCTCGTGGGGCTGCAGGGCGCGGGCAAAACGACGACGGCGGCCAAACTGGCCGTGCAACTGCGCCGCGGCGGCGACCGTCCGCTGCTGGTCGCCGCCGACGTCTACCGCCCGGCGGCCATCGAGCAGCTCAAGCAGCTGGGCAAGCAGTTGGACATTGCGGTCTACGAGCAGGGCGCGGAGCGCCCGCCGCGGGAGATCGTGGCCAATGGGCTGGAAGAGGCGAAGCGGGTCGGCGCGGCGATCGTGATCGTCGACACGGCCGGGCGGCTGCACATCGACGACGCGATGATGGCCGAGATCACCGACCTACGGCTGCGCTTCTCGCCCAGCGAGGTGCTGCTGGTCGCCGATGCGATGTCGGGGCAGGACGCGGTCAGCGCCGCGCGCGCCTTCCACGACGCCGTCTCCATCAGCGGGGTCATCCTGACCAAGATGGACGGCGACGCGCGGGGCGGGGCGGCGCTGTCGATCCGCGCGGTGACGGGCGCGCCGATCAAGTTCCTGGGCACGGGCGAACGCGCCGACGCGCTGGAAGCGTTCCACCCCGACCGGCTGGCCTCGCGCATCCTGGGCCGGGGCGACATGGCGTCGCTGGTGGAGAAGGCCAAGGAGGAGTTCGGCGAGCAGGACTCGAAGCAGTTGAAGCGGCGCATGGTCGAGGGCAGCTTTGGGCTGGACGACTTCATCGAGCAGTTCCGCAAGGTCCAGAACATGGGGTCGATCAACCAGTTGCTGGGGATGATCCCCGGCATGGGCAACCTCAAGCAGCAACTCAACGTGGACGAACTGGACGACGACTTCTTCTCACGCGTGGAGGCGATCATCTCCTCGATGACTCCCGAGGAGCGTCGCAAACCGGATATCCTCAACGGCAGCCGCCGCCGCCGCATCGCCCGCGGCAGCGGCACGACGATTCAAGACGTGAACCAACTGTTGAACCAGTTCAAAGAAGCCCGCAAGATGATGAAGGCCATGGCCAGCGGCCGCATGGACAAGCTGATGGTCGGGGCGCGCCGCTAGCGCCCGTCCGGCATCCCGTCGAGGGCCGGTGCCGGGCCGCACGGTAAGGAGAGCTTGATGCTGAAGATGCGATTCGCCCGCCACGGGCGCCGCAAGCGCCCGTACTACCGCCTGGTCGTGGCGGAGTCGTCGAAGCCCCGCGACGGGCGCTTCCACGAGATCCTGGGCCACTACGACCCACTGGCCGAGAACGCCACGCTGGAGGTCGAGGAGGAGCGCGTCGCCTACTGGCTCTCGAAGGGGGCGCAGCCGTCGGACACCGTGCACCGCCTGCTCGCCAAACAGGGCCTCATGGCGCCGCTGGTGGCGAAGCCGCGCAGCAAGAAGGCCGACGCCAAGCGCGCCGCTGCCGCCGCCAAGGGGGGCGAGTAGCGCCGTGCAAGAACTGGTCGAATACATCGCGAAGTGGGTGGTGGACGATCCCGAGGCCGTCTCGGTCACCCAGCGGGGCCGGGGCGAGCGCGTCACGGTGCGGCTGGAGGTGCACCAGGAAGACATGGGCCGCGTGATCGGCAAGGAGGGACGCATCGCGAATGCGATGCGGACGCTGCTGACGATCAGCGGCGACACGCGCGGCACGGACGTTCAACTCGAGATCCGCTGATGGAGATGCGCTGATGCCGCTGCGCGGCGCGCGGCGCGCGGCCCTGCCGCAGCCGCGCGAGGGCTTCCGCGCGGTCGGGCGCGTGGAGCGACCCTGGGGGCTGCGCGGCGAGATCAAAGTCCTGCCCCTGACCGACTTCCCGGCGCGGTTCGACCCCGGCGCGCGCGTCTTCGCGCGGGGGGCGGCCCATCGCGTGCGACACAGCCGCTGGCAGAAGGGTCGCGTCTTCGTCGCGCTGTCCGGCGTCGAGGGGGTGGCCGCGGCGGAAGCGTTGCGAGGGGCGTTGCTGGAAATCCCCGACGGCGAGACGCCGACGTTCGCCGAGGGGGAGTACTACATCGATCAGATCGAGGGCTGCGAAGTCGTGTCGCCGAGCGGGGCGCCGCTGGGGCGGGTGCGGGAGGTGCTGCAACCGGGCGCCAACGATGTCTACGTCGTGCGGCGGCCGTCGCAGCGCGACCTGCTGATCCCGGCGCTGCGGGAGATTGTCGTCGCGGTGGACGTCGAGGCCCGGCGCATCACGGTGGATCTGTCGCAAGTCGGGGCGGACGTGACGGGCGAGAGCGAGGGCCCCGGGACGGCGGGGCCGGCCCCGGTCGATTGACCCATCTGGAGGCGGCTGAGTAGCCTGAAATCCGTCCGACTTCGCGCCCGGCCGCCGATCGGCGGTGGTCGCCGGGCGACGGCCCCGGGGATATAGCTCAGTTGGGAGAGCGCGGCGTTCGCAACGCCGAGGCCGGGGGTTCGAGTCCCCCTATCTCCACCACGACCTCTCTCGGCCCCGCCCGGACTCCGGCGCGGGGCCGTCGCGTCCGCGGCGCGCGTCGACCCGCCCGGTCTCGCTCGCCGGCGCGGGCGGCCGGGACACCCCGGGTGGGGGGATGCCCCGTACACTGCGCCCGTACCTTGTGAGCGTCCCCCCGTAGCTCAGGGGATAGAGCAGTGGTTTCCTAAACCATGCGCGCAGGTTCGATTCCTGCCGGGGGGACCAACAGCGCGCGGGAGCCGCCCGGGGGGCGCCGGCCGCGGCGGTGAAACGGATGGGGGGTCTCGTGGCGATCGTTGAGGTGGAACGCGACGGCGGGGTGATGCTGATTCGCATGAACCGGCCCGAGCGGCTGAACGCGCTGGGAACCGAGCTGCGTACCGCCATGGCCGCGGCCTGGCGGGAGTTCCGCGACAGCCCCGCGCTGGAGGTCGCGATCCTCACGGGCACGGGGCGCGCCTTCTGCGCGGGCGAGGACATGAAGGAGTCGCTGGCGCGCGGGGCGCCCGGCATCCAGCCGGGCATCGACGACCCGTTCACGCGCGGCGCGATCGACAAGCCGATCATCGCGGCGATCAACGGCTACGCGATGGGCGGCGGCTTCCTGCTGGTCGAGCGCACCGATCTGCGGGTGGCCGTGCGCGGGGCGATCTTCGAGATGTCCGAGGCGAAGCGCTGGCTGCTGGGGGGCTATCAGCACGGCTTCCTCGCCAACCTGGCGCACCCGCTCGCGACGGAGATGGCGTTCGCCTTCCGCTTCCCCGCGCAGCGGCTGCACGAACTGGGCTTCATCAACCGCCTCGTCGACGAGCCGGAGGCGCTCCTGCCCGAGGCCCGGGCGATGGCGGCGCACCTACTGTCGCTGCCGCCCGCCTCCCGCGTGAACACGCTGACGATGATGCGCGCGATGCGTCCCGTGCCGGCCGCCGACCGGCAGGCGCTCGCGGCGCGGCTGCTGGATCACGGCGCGAAGTCGGACCTGATGGAGTCGCGCCAAGCGTTCGCGGAGAAGCGGGCGCCGCAGTTCCGGGGCTGGGACGACCCGGCCGACCGCGGCCGCACGCCGACGCTGGAGTCGATCCGGGCGGAAGAGTCGTAGGAGACGGGTCGGGACGCGGCTAGTCGGCGATGGGGTCGGCGGCGACGGTGTAGGCGTAGGCGCGGCCGGCGGCGGGACCGGCCTTGGTGGCGGCGAGCCAGGCGCCGACCGTGAGCACGCCGTCCTGCACATCGACGGCCCAGCCGAACTCGGCGCTGGGGCCTGCGGCGACGGCGTCGCCGGCGACCAGCTCCGCGACTTGCACCCAGCCGTCGCCGGATCGGCGGAAGACGACGGCGAGACCGGCGCGGTAGATCTCCGGCTCGGCCAGGTTCACATGCGGCGCCCCCACGACGACCGTGTGCCCATCGGTGCCGACCTCGTAGCCAAACCAGTCCCTCGTGCCGGTGGACTGGCCGATCAGCTTGGTCGCCTGGCGCCAGCCGCCGGGGGCGGACGGGTCGCGCTCGAAGACGTAGGCCGACCCGCCGTCGGCGCCGGCGCTGTCCTCTTTGTAGGCGCCCACCACGATCGTGTCGCCGGCGATCGCGACGGCGCGTCCGAAGTGATCCTGGACGAAGGCGTCGTCCGCCACCAGGATCGCCGACTCCGCCCAGCCGCTCCCCCGGCGCTGGAAGACGAACACGACGCCCGCGTTGGTCCCGACGAAGGCGGCGCGCCCCTTCGCGCCGGCAACGATGGTGTCGCCGGAGATGTCGATGTCCTGGCCGAAGAAGTAGTCGTCGCCCTCCTCGCTGGGCGTCAGCTTGGCCTCCAGCGCCCACTCGTCGCCGTCGCGGCGGAACACGTACACCGCCTGACCGCCTCCGTTCGTTTCATTCGAGGCGGAGACCACGATCACGTCGCCGTCGATGGCGACGTTCCAGCCGAACTGCTCCCCGCCCACGGGGACGTCGGCGACGAGCCGCTGGGTCTGCTCCCAGGCGCCGTCGCGGCGCTGGAAGATGTAGGCGGCCCCGGAGTCGTCGTCGCGACCGAAGACATCGGCCAGTGGCGCGCCGACCACGGCGACATCGCCATCGATCGCGGCCCAGCGGCCGAACCAGACGCCGCCCTCGCCGTCATCGGCGCGCAGCTCGGCCTCCTGCACCCAGGCGCCGGCGGCGTCGCGCACGAAGATGTACGCGACGCCCGAGTCTGCGCCCTGCTCGTCGTTCAGCGGCGCGCCCGAGATGATGCGCACGCCGTCGGTATCGGCGGACCAGCCGAACTCGTCCCCGGCCGCCGCGTCGTGGGGGACGAGGATGGCCTCGCTGTCGCCGATGTTGGCGGGCCCCGCCGGGTCCAGCGGCGTGCGGGCCACGGGCGCGTCGTCCGGGTCGATGACGGTCCCCGTGGGGCGGGGGCGCGGAGGCGGGTCGTCGTCGTCGTCATCGTCACCGGCGTCGTCGGCGGCCTCATCAGCGGCGGGCGGATCGCCGATCGCGTAGCCCGAGCCGGTCTCAGCGGCCTCTTCCGGGGGCTCGTCCGCGGACGCCTCGGTGGGGGGCGTGGCGGCGACCGCTTCGCCGTCGCCGGCGGGCGCGACGGCGGCTTCCACGTCGGCGGCGTCCACCCTGACGGGCTCCGGAGCCGCGTCGGCTGAGTCTTCCGGCTCGGGGCCTTCCGCATCCGGGCCGGCCGGGTCGTCGGAGGCCGGCGCGTCCCGGTCTGCCGCGTCCGGCGGAGGATCATCGGCGGGCTCGGCGGTATCGGGGCCATCGGCATCGGCGGCGGCATCGACGACATCGGCGTCTGGATCGTCCTGCCCGGCCCCGCCGGGCAATCCGGGCGTGGCGGCGGCTTGCTCCTCCGGGCGGGCCTCGGCCTGCTCCGACGACGGATCCGGCGGCGGGCTGTCGGGGGCCGGGGTGGCCTCGCCGCCACAGGCCGCCGCGGCCGGCACGGCCAGAATCAGCAGGGCGGCGAGCCCCGCCGCGCGCAGCGCGGATCGGATCATCGGCAGGGCACGGGCGCGGCGCAGGCAGCGGTGGAGCAGCATCGTCACCAGATCACCCGCCCAGGCGGGCACGTTCGTTGCGTTACCCGGGCGTCTCCGCCGCCGGCGCGGCGCTAGACGCGTGGCAGTCCCAGACCCCGCCCGGCGATGATGCCGCGCTGGATCTCGGACGTGCCGCCGCCGATCGTTGCGGAGACGGAGGCAGTGTACATGCGGGAGATGCGGCCCCCCCAGGGAGCGTCGTCGCCCCACAGCGTCGCGTAGGGCCCCAGCGCGCGCATACCGGTCGAGGCGATGCGCTGCTCCAGCTCGCCGCTGAACAGCTTCACGACCGAAGCTTCCTTGTTCGGCACCTGGCCGGCCCCCTGCATCCAGGCGACCTGGTACGACATCAGCTTGGCGATGCCGGCCTCGACGGCCCGATCGGCGACCTCGAAACGCAGGCCGGGATCCCGTTGCAGCGGGTCGAAGTCGAGGCCGGGATGCTCGCGCAGGACGCCGACCAGATCATCGACCATCAGGTTGAGGTGCGTGGAGCCCGCGATGTTGGAGCGCTCGAAGTCGAGCGTGGTCGCGCCCACGTACCAGCCGCGATTCTCCTCGCCGATGCGGTTGTCGGCGGGCACGCGCACGTCCTCGAAGAAGACCTCATTGAAGCTGACGTTGTCGACCATGTCCGGGAAGGGGCGGGGGGTGATGCCGGGGGACTTCATGTCGACGAGGAAGTAGGAGATGCCCTTGTGCTTGGGCGCGTTGGGATCGGTGCGGGCGAGCAGGATCATCCAGTCGCTCTTGTGGGCGCCGGAGGTCCAGATCTTCGAGCCGTTGACGACGTAGTCGTCGCCGTCGCGGACGGCGCGCGTCTGCAGGCCGGCGAGGTCGGAACCGGCGCCGGGCTCGCTGAAGCCCTGGCACCAGCGCTCCTTGCCGCCCAGGATGCGGGGCAGGTGGCGCTGCTTCTGCTCGTCGCTGCCGTACAGCAGGATGGTGGGGCCGGCCCAGCCCAGGCCGATGCCGCCGAAGCGCGGCGCGCGCGCCTGGGCCAGTTCCTCGTTGAGGACGAACTGCTGCATTACCGAGAGGCCGCCGCCGCCGTATTCCGTGGGCCAGTGCGGCGCGATCCAGGAGCGTGCGCCCATGGCGTCGCGCCAGCGGTCCCAGGCGGGGCCCGTGGGCGTGGGCGTGCCCGCATCGAGGGAGGCGCGGAAGGCGGGGCCGCCGCGCAGCGTGTCGGGCAGTTCGCGGTCGATGAAGCCGCGCACGTCGTCGCGGAAGGCGGCGTCCTCGGTGGAGTCCCGGAAATCCATGTGCTGCTCCTGTTCGGTCGGTGTCCGGCGAAAGCGTGTCCAGCGGGAACGCTGCGGAACTACGGGCGCTCGAAGAGGGCTGCGATGCCCTGGCCGCCGCCGATGCACATCGTTTCGATGCCGTACTTCGAGCCCCGGCGATCCATCTCGTTGAGCAGGTTCGCGAGGATGCGCCCGCCCGTCGCGGCGATGGGGTGGCCCAGGGAGATGCCGGAGCCGTTGACGTTGAGCTTCTCCTCCGCCTCGTCGGGATCGAGCCCCCACTCGCCGACGACGCCGAGCACCTGGGCCGCGAAGGCCTCGTTGAGCTCGATCAGGTCGGCGTCGTGCAGGCCGACGCCGGTCTTGGCGCTCAGCTTCTCGACTGCCGGGACCGGGCCCATCCCCATGTAGGCCGGATGCACCCCGGCCGTGGCCCAGCCGCGCAGGTAGCCCATCGGCTCCAGGTCCAGCTCGCCGAGCTTCTCCGCGGCGACGACGAGGCAGGCGGCGCCGGCGTCGTTCTGGGCGCTGGCGTTGCCCGCCGTCACGCAGCCCTCGCCCATGATGGGCCGAAGCCGAGCCATCGCCGACAGGGAGGCGTCGGGACGGGGGCCCTCGTCCTGGGCGAAGCTGAGCGGGTCGCCCTTGCGCTGCGGCACCTCGACCGGCACCAGCTCGTTCTCGAACTTGCCGGCCTCCTGCGCCGCGACGGCGCGCCGGTGGCTGCGCAGGGCGTACTCGTCCTGGGCGTCGCGCCCGATGTCGTACTTCGCGGCGACGTTCTCGGCCGTCTCGATCATGCCGCTGATGTGGCCGAAGCGCTCCTCCGGCGCGACGGTCGTGCGGCCGCGGGTGAGGCGGTCGTGCAGGGTCAGCGAGCCCAGCCGGCCGCCCCAGCGGGCGTTGGTGGTGTAGTACTCGACGCCGCTCATCGACTCCGCCCCGCCGGCGATGACGACGTCGGCGTTATCGGTCTGGACGAGCATGCAGGCGTTGAGGACGGCCTGCAGACCGGAGCCGCAGCGCCGGTCGAGCTGGTAGCCGGGCACCTCGATCGGCAGCCCCGCCTTGAGCCCCACGAGGCGGCCCAGCGCGGGCTCCTCGCCGCTGGGGTAGGCGTGGCCGAAGACCACGTCGTCGACGCGCTCCGGGTCCAGCCCGGTGCGGTCGAGGACGGCCTTGACGACCGTGGTGCCCAGCTCCGCCGCGGGCACGTCGCGCAGGGTTCCGCCGAAACGGCCCACGGCCGTGCGCAGCGGACTGACGATGGCAACTTCTCGCATTCCCGACTCCCGTCGATCAACCCCGGCGATGCGCCGGACACCGGGCCACGGTACCAGCCGGGGCGGCCTGCGTGGCGCCCCGGCCGCGCGGCGCCCCCGCTCAGGCCGACCCGCAGAGCAGCAGCAGGCGCATGCGGCCGGCCACCGCGCCGCCGGCGTCGACGATGGCGGGGTCGTCGCGCAACTGATCACGGATCGGCGGGGGCGGCTCGGGCTGCGTCTCCAGATGCAGCAGCGGCTCGGGCGGCGGCCGGGCCGCGTCGGCGTCGACGCTGACGAGCAGCGCGAAGGCGCGCAGCATCCCCCACCAGGCGTCGAACGTGGGGAAGCCAAAGTCGATCTCGTGCTCTTCGATGACGATATCGCGCAGGCCGGCGCGGAACGCGAGCCGCGCCAGCGACTCGGGCGTGTGCGTCAACTCGGGCAGGGGCGGAGGGACGTCGTTGCGGGTGAGCGTCGACAGCAGCCGTTCGCCGGCGGGGCCCAGGAACGGCGCCCGCCAGGCGCTCCAGACCACGGGCGCGCCGGGCTTCCCGATGCGCACGGCTGCGCGCAGGGCGCGCAGGGGCTCGCGGAGGTAGGGCAGCCCCAACCCGCAAGCGACGGCGTCGGCCGATCGATCCGCCATGGGGGGCGCACAGGCGTCGCCGCGCTGGAAGCGCACCGCGGGACCGGGGGGCGCGGCGCGGCGGGCGATCTCGAGCTGGCGCTCGGACAGGTCGATGCCCGTCACCGATCCTCCGGCGCCCACCTGCCGGGCGGCGGCCAGCGCGATGGCGCCCGTCCCGCAGGCGAGATCGACGACGGCCCGGCCGGGCGCCAAGTGCAACCGCTCCAGGATCAGGTTCGTATGGGGGGCCAGGAGCGGCACGGCCGCCGCGGCGTAGTGCGCGGCGCCGTCGTTGAAGGCGGTGATGATGGGATCGTCCACGGGCATGACCTTCAGGGGCAAGATGCGCGGACGCGTGACAACGCGGCAGCGGTCGCGGGGGAGGGGGGATCGGCCGCCGGCTGGCCCGCGTCGGGGCCCTTGGTATACTGTCGCGGCGTGCTGAGGAGTGTAGCTCAGTTGGGAGAGCAGCGGTCTCCAAAACCGCAGGTCGTGGGTTCGAGTCCCTCCACTCCTGCCAGTACACTCGTCTCATGCCGATGCCGAGGTGGTGGAACTGGTAGACACGCAGCGTTGAGGGCGCTGTGCTCGTAATGGGCGTAGGAGTTCGAGTCTCCTCCTCGGCACCAGCGCATCGTTGCACTCGCCTGCTGGGGCCCGCCCCCAACCGGCGCTCCGGCCACCGGGTCGATGTCCCCGGCGACCGGCGGAGAGAGCGGAGTTGCTCGAGCGGAAGTGGCGCAGTGGTAGCGCGTCTCCTTGCCAAGGAGAAGGTCGCGGGTTCAAATCCCGTCTTCCGCTCCATCTCTCCCATTCTCAGCGGCATCCTCAGCGGCCCACCCCCCGAGGTCCCCGGGCGACGTAGCCAAGTGGTAAGGCAAGGGTCTGCAAAACCCCGATCACCGGTTCGAATCCGGTCGTCGCCTCCATCCTCCCCTCCGGTCCCCACCGCGCCCGACCGCGCGCCTCACGTGACCTGATGTCGCTGCAGTCCGACCTCGACGCCCTGCTCAGCGCCGCGATCACCGCCGGCGACGTCGCGGGCGTGAGCGTGCAGGTGACCAACCGCGACGGCCCGCTGTACGAGGCCGGGTTCGGCGTGCAGGTGATCGGGCGGGACGCGCCGATGCAGCCCGACACGGTGGGCCGCATCGCGTCGATGTCGAAGCCGATCACGGCCACGGCGGTGATGCAACTCGTCGAGCGGGGGCGGCTCGACCTCGACGCGCCGGCCGCCGACGTGCTGCCGGAGTTGGCCGATGCCGTCGTACTGACGGGCTTCGGGGCCGACGGGCAGCCGCGCACCCAGCCGGCGTCGGGGCCGATCACGACGCGGCAGCTGCTGACGCACACCTCGGGCTTCGCCTACGAGTTCTGGAACGCCGCGATCGCGCGCTACCACGCGGTCACGGCGACGCCCAGCGTCGCGACGCGCGCGTTGTCGGCGATACAGGTACCCCTCGTCTTCGACCCCGGCACGGACTGGGAGTATGGGATTGGCCTGAGCTGGGCGGGGCGGATCGTGGAGGCGATCAGCGGGCAGTCGCTGGAGGCGTACCTGGCGGAGGAGGTCACCGGGCCGCTGGGTATGCCCGACACCGCGTTCCAGCTCAGCGCGTCGATGCGCACGCGCGAGGCCCGCATCCACACTCGCCGTGACGATGGCGGCCTGGACCTGCTGAGCCTCGAGTCGCCGGACCCCCAGTTCCTGGACGGGGGTGGGGGGCTGGCCTCGACGGTCGTGGACTACGGCCACTTCGTGCGCATGATCTTGAACCAGGGCCGGGCGCCCGGCGGGCCGCTGCTCGCGCCGGCGACGGTCGCGCGGATGTCGGTCAATCAGATGGGGGACCTGCGCGTGCGGCGCCTGCCGACGACGAACGCGCGCATCTCGGCCGACGCGGAGTTCATGCCGGGGGTCGAGAAGAGCTGGGGCCTCAGCTTCCAGATCAACGAGGCGCCGGCCGCGACGGGCCGCTCGGCCGGCAGCCTGAGCTGGGCCGGGCTGATGAACTCGTTCTTCTGGATCGACCCGCGCCGGGGGATCGGCGGGGTCTTTCTGAGCCAGCTGCTGCCCTTCTGCGACCCGCGCGCGCTGGCGCTCTTCGACCGCTTCGAGGCGGCCACGTACGCGAACCTCGACTGAGCCGCCAATCCGGCGCGGCCTCCTCGCGCGGCCGGACCTCACCCCCGAACCCCCTCTCCATCGGAAGCGGTGAAGAGGGGGAACCGGACGGGAGGCTTCGGTGCACGTCCCGCGGGGATTTCCTAGCTCCCGGCAGGCGGGTTGATCGCGAAACATCTGATAATCATTGGCGTTTCCAGGTGTGCGCGGGCGCTCAGACTGGGTCAGGAGTGATCATCAGTGTTCATCTGGGTGCAGGAGTGTGCATGGGTGTGCACGAGTTGAGCGGGCGTTGAGCACGGGCGCTCCTGCCCGGCCTAACCGCGTTGCGCGGGCCTCCATAGCAGTATAGCGGATGCTTGGCGATGTGGCTAGGCGGCCTCCCCGCCGTGGGGAGCGTCGAAGAGACCGACGCGATGACGGCGGCGTTCCGGATGGATCGGCCGATCACGGCGCGTCGGCGCTGACCTCCAGCCGATCGAGCCAGCGCTGGACCTGCATCGCATCCGCGTAGCTCGCACCCCTGGGCACCGACTCCATCCCACGCACGACCCGGCAGAAGCACCGCAGCTCCTCGGCCATCATGCCCGTCGGCCCACTCGGGTCGACCCGGATCTCATGCGGCATTGGCCAGTGCGCCGCTTCGTCCCAGACGGTGATCGGCCTTGGGTTGGGCAGCAGCCGCGCCATCCAGCCGTCGCCGTACACGTCCATCCGGTCGACCCCGCCGGGCATCCCCGATGGGACGATGAAACCCGCGGCGAACGACCCGAGCGTCCCGTCAGCCCATGTCAGTTGCGCCTGCGCCACGTCGACGGCTCCGTGGGCTGTGCGATGCACCTGGGCGCTGAAGCCGGTCGGCTCGGCGCGCTCCATCAGCGCCTGGGCCGCGTACAGGTCGTGGACCATCGTCAGCTCGAACGGGCTCTCGCCGGGGAACAACTCGACGGTGGCCGCCCCCCTGTGCCGGATGCAGTTGAAATACGACAGCGTGCCCCGGCGGCCGACTTCATCCAGCAACTGCCGGAACTCGCTGCTAAACAGGAGGATATGGCCGAGCATCAGGTTGCTCGAATCGGCGTTGACCAGCGGGGCCAGCGTCTCGGCCTCGGCCAGGCTCCGGGCGATGGGCTTCTCGAGCAGCACCGGCTTGCCCGCTTCCAGCAGGGTCCGGGTGATGGGGACGTGCGAGGCCGTACCGCTGGCGACGACCCAGGCTTCGGCGTCGGACTCGGCGATGGCGGCGTCGAGGTCGAGCCAGCCCGGAACGTCGCCCAACTGCTCCGTGACGGCGTCGAGGCTGGCTTGGCGCCGCGCCTCCAGTGCCACGAGCTCCGCCTCCGCCAGGCCCGCCAGCGTCGCCGCGTGCAGCCGGCCCCACTTGCCCAGACCGATGACCCCGATCCTCACCGGGTCGAAACGATTGCCGCTCATCACGCCTGCTCCCTGGACTGCCGTCTCGGATTCAGGTAGACCTCGACGGCTGGGTCGACCTGGGCGATCACCGCTGCGGAGGTCGATCTCCGGATCCTGCCGCCCGTCGCAGGCGAATCGTACCCTGCCCGGACGGCATGTGGGCGGAGATCGCACCGACGGCGGCGGTGGCGGCCCGGCAGGACGACGTCCGCTGGACAACGTAGGCCTCCGGCTGCGGCCGGATCACCTCACCCCCTGGCCCCCTCTCCATTGCAGAGCAATGGAGAGGGGGGATCGGAAGGGGGCTGGGGCGGGAGGTTCCGCGGCGCTGCTCCGCCACCCCGCAGCCCGTATCGTTGAGGGGCCGGCCGGGATGGCGGAACTGGCAGACGCAGCGGACTTAAAATCCGCGGGCCTTCGGGTCGTGGGGGTTCGAGTCCCTCTCCCGGTACCAGCACGACGGTCGTGCTGGCCGGCGCCGGCGCCGACGGATCAGCGGCCGGATCAGGCCTCGGCGTTCAGGTCTTCGACGATCGCCATGACGCGACCCAGCGTCTCCACGCGCTCGTCGATGCCGCCCTCGACGCCGGCGCGGAAGGTCGTGACGCCGGCGTCGCGGTAGACGCGCAGCCGGTCACGGACGGCGAGGTCGTCGCCGAGGCAGTTGATCTTCAGGGCCAGCTCGACGGGGACGCGCGCGCGGGCCTCGTCGCGCTTGCCCTCCACCCACAGCCGCTGCACGGCCTTGGCGTCGTCGGCCCAGCCCTGGCGGACGAAGGCGTCGTTGTAGAAGTTGGTCGTCGGGGAGCCCATCGCGCCGAGCGTGAAGGCGATGCCGCGAGCGTGGCGCGCCGCGGCCTCATCGACGTCGTCGGTGAACTCGACGGTTCCACCGGCCTGGATATCGATGTCGCCGAAGGGCCGTCCCGCCGCCGCCGCGCCCGCGCGCATCGGATCGAGGAAGACGTCCGCCGTCTCGGGGACGAAGGAGGTGCCGAGCCAGCCGTCGGCCAGCTCCCCGGTCATGCGCAGGCTGTTGGGTCCGAGGGAGGCGACGTAGATCGGCAGGTGGTCGAGGCCGGCGGCGCTGGTGCGCAGGGCCTTGCCCTCGCCGCCGGGCAGGGGCAGCGTGTAGTGCCGTCCCTGGTAGGTGACGCGCTCGCCGCTGATGACCTTGCGCACGATCTCGATCGTCTCGCCGATGCGGCTGACGGCGCCCTTGAAGGGGACGCCATGGAATCCTTCGATGACCTGCGGCCCGCTGGTCCCGAAGCCCAGCAAGAAGCGCCCGCCCGAGATCGACTGCATGCCCATCGCGGTCATGGCCAGCAGGGCGGGCGTCCGCGTACCGCCTTGCAGGATCCCCGTGCCCAGCTTGATGGTGCTCGTGTGGGCGGCGAGGAAGGCGAGCGGCGTGACGCCGTCGTGGCCCCAGGCCTCGGCCGACCAGACCGAGTGCACGCCCAGGCGCTCGGCCTCCTGTACGTAGGCGATGGTGGCCGGCCAGTCGTCGGTGCCGTCGCGGGGGAGTGCGATCGAGACGCGCATCGGGGATCCCTTCCGGTTCAGCCCGGGTAGCCGGCGGCCTGCTTGATCGACCCGACATGGCGCGCGTGATCCTGGTCGTGGACGCGCTGGAAGAGGAACCAGGCGCGGCAGTGCAGCGCGCCGAAGAACGGATGCGACGCGGTGGGCGCCAGCGAGACATCGTCGGGGAAGCGGGTCGCGATGTTCGAGAAGGCGATGGAGTCGCGCAGCAGTTCGCGATAGAGATCGGCCAGTGATGCCGACGCCAGCTCCCGCGCCGGGTCGGCCCGCTCGACATCCGCCCCCGGATCGCCGGCGACCAGCGCCGCGATCAGGCCGGCGACCCCCTGCGAGCTCGTCAGCACGTGCTGCGCGACCTCGCGGATCGTCCAGTCGCCGGGGGCCGGGCGGAAGTCGGCCTGCTCCTCGCGGACGCCACGGATCGCGTCGAGGAACTCCAGCCGTCCCTGCACGACCCGCGGCCAGAGTTCCAGCCACGTGTACTTCTCCGCCTGCGTGAGCAGATAGGCGGAGACGCGAGCGCGCTCCTCATTCCCGGGTCCGGCCATACGCTCCTCCAAGCTCTCGAACCGCGACGGCGCCACTCGTGGATGCTAGTCGCGAATGCTAGTCACGAATGAAGGCGCCCACCGTCTCGACGAACTGATCCAGGCGGTCGTGGTGCAACCAGTGCCCGGCCTTCTCGAAGGCGACGCTGCGGACATTGCGGAAGTGCTGGGTGAGTTGCGTCTCGACCGGATCGGTGGCCCAACTCTCGCGGCCGCGCAGCAGGAGAACCGGGCAGGTGATGTTCTCCCAGATGTCGTGCGCGTCGGACTCGTCGAAACGATGCGGCGACGAGGAGCGCATGTAGTTGTCGAACTTCCAGGTGTAGGTGCCATCCTCGTTCTGGTTCGTGCCGTGGATCGTCAGGTGGCGGGCCTGGTCGGGCGTGAGGTGGGGGTTGGCGTCGCGCATGCGGCGCACCGCGGCGTCGATCGTTTCGTACGCCCGTGCGTCGCGGCCGGCCATGTCGCGCAGCATGTGGATCCACTCGACCATGCGCTGCTGCGGCGACTTGTCGGCGCGCGTGCGGATCGCGCCGGGCGGCGGGCCCCAGCCCTCGACCGAGACGAGCCGCTTGACGTTGGCCGGGAAGACGCCGCTGTACAGCAGCGACACGTTGCCCCCCAGCGAGTGCCCCACGATCGTCAGGGGCTGTAGCTGCTTCTGATCGATCAGGGTGGCCATGTCGTAGACGTAGTCGATGATCGCGTACTGCGCGCCGATCACCCACTGCGAGTCGCCGTGGCCGCGCAGGTCGGGCGCGATCACGTGGTAGTCCTCGCGGAACGCCTGCGCCACCCAGTCCCAGGTGCGGCAATGATCGCGGCCGCCGTGCACGAGCAGCAGCGGCGGCGCCTCTTCGTTGCCCCAGTCGACGTAGTGCAGGCGCAGGCGCTGCGAGAAGTAGACGTGCGACGTGGGGCCGGGGATGCCGATGCTCATGCCCGCATCCTACCCGCGTCGCGGCTGGCGATCCGCGCCGCAGTCCGCACACCGTGGCCGGGCCGAGGCGCGCTGGCGCACGCCTACTCGAGCGTCTCGATGCTGATCTCGAACGTGAGCGCCTGCCCGGCAAGTTCGTGGTTGGCGTCGATGGTGACGAAGTCGTCGTTGATCTCGGTGACCACCGACGGCGGGCCGTCGCCGAGCCGCACCCGCTGGCCGACCAGCATGCCGGGCGGCGTCTGCGCGCGGGGGAGCTGGACGATCAGCGACTCGTCGAGAAGGTCCTTCAGTTCTGCGCTATCCATCGGTCGTGCATCCGGCAGCATTGCAGGGGAGCAAGGCGCCGCTCACGTCAGATGCGAGGCCCTGACCAGGAGTCATCGACTCGACCCAGCTTAGGGCGTATCGACGCCTTGAGGCCTCGGGACTCAACCTGTGAGAAGGTCATCAAGGATGGTGACCGGCAACCCATCGACACGGCGGAAGTCGGCGTCGTTGGTGATGAAGAGCGCGCACCCGGCCTGCAGAGCCGTTACTGCGTGAAGGGCGTCCGGGGTTTTCAGTCCCGTCGCGGCGCGCAGGCGTGCGGTCTCCTCCCAGAGTCGACGTGTGGCAGGCGCCACCTGCACCTCCAGAGCAGCGAACACGTTCCGAAAAGCCGCTTCGAGATGGGGATCGCCTTCCCGAATGGGTCGGACCAGCGTCTCAGCAATGGCCAGCTCGCTGCACACCACGACAAGCTGCCCCGCCTCGGCCTGCTGCCACGCGGGAGCCAACAACGTGAGGTACGGCTCGTGGCGCTCCACGCTGTAGATGATGGCCGAGGTATCCAGGTAGACGGAGCCGCTTGCCGGGAGAGTCAGCGCGGCCAGGACGCTCGCTCCTCGGTGAGGTAGTCGTCAACGTCCTTCGCGCTCTTGAAGAGGCGTTGCCCCGCGCCCGCCGAGATGACCTGCCAGGCCGAGCGAGGGGAGGGTTCCTGCGCAGGCGAGATCACCACGTCCACGTGCTCTCCTGCCTGAAGGTCTCGATCCACGATCTCGATCTTCCCGCCGGGCTGGACGGTTGCCTTCTTGTGCAGCACCTTCTGCATCTCTCGTCCCTCCAGATGCCTGCGCATCTCTCGTCAGGCTCTGTCCCAGCTTACCGCGATGCGGGCCAGACAGGCCACGGACGGCAGGGTGCAGGTGCAGCACGCCCCCGTTCCCGGCCCGTCGCGCCCGACCGACGGGCACGCCTACTCGAGCGTCTCGATGCTGATCTCGAACGTGAGCGCCTGCCCGGCAAGTTCGTGGTTGGCGTCGATGGTGACGAAGTCGTCGTTGATCTCGGTGACCACCGACGGCGGGCCGTCGCCGAGCCGCACCCGCTGGCCGACCAGCATGCCGGGCGGCGTCTGCGCGCGGGGGAGCTGGACGATCAGCGACTCGTCGCGCGGGCCGTAGGCGAGAGCGGCGGGGATGCGCACGACGATCGTCTGGCCGATGCGCAGGCCGCGCAACGCCTCCTCGAAGCCGGGGATCACCGCGCCCGCGCCGATCGTGACCGGCAGCAGCCCGCGGCCCGCGTTGGAGTCGAACTCGGAGCCGTCGTCGAGCGTGCCGCGGTAGCGCACGCCGACGCTGTCGCCGTCGGCGGCGGGGTCGCCCTGGCCGTCGCCGTCGAGGCTGATGATCTCAATACCGTTGCGGAAGGAACCCTCGTCGTCGCCGCCGCACGCCACCGCCACGGCGCCCAGGCAGAGCAGCACGACCATCGGGATCAGCAACCGCCACGTCGAGATCCGCATGAATGCCCCCAAGCGATACGCCCCGGCGAGTGTACCCATCGCTCGGTTTCCGGCTGCCGCGCGCGGCACAGGCGCGGGGGCCGTCAGTCAGCGCCGACGGCGCCGCCGGCGGTCCCGGCGTCATCGCGCAGGGGGTGGTCGAAATTCTCGCGCAAGAAATTGACGAGGTCCCAGCGCTCCCGGTCGCTGAGCTGCACGGCGAAGCCCTGCATCGCCGTGCCCACGATGCCCTGCGTGATCCAGGTGTAGAGCGTGCCGTCGGGGTGGAAGGGGACGTGCACGCGGAAGTTGGCCGGCGGCTGCGGCAGCGTTCCGGCGAGCGGGCCGTCGCCGCCGCCGCCTTCGCCGTGACAGGAGGCGCAGTTGGCGGCGAAGAGCGTCGCGCCGACCGCGACCGACTCGGCCGTGCGGGGCACCGGGTTGTCGAGGGTGCGCCCCGGCGCGGCCTCGACGCTGAACAGCAGGACGATGGCCAGGGCCATGAAGATCGTGCCGCCGGCCAGGGCCGCGTCGGCGGCACGGTGGGCGGTCCGCGCGGGCAGCGCGCGGCGCAGGCTTCCGCGATAGGCGATGCACATCCCCGCCGCGATCGCGGCCCAGAGCGCGCCGATGCCGTCCCAGTCGAACTGGCTGATGGGCAGCGCCAGCGCGCCCGGCGGCTCCAGGCCGAACGGCAGCACGGTCAGGTAGCCCTGCTCGACGGTGGTGGTCAGCCCGCCGATGGCGTCGTCGCGGCTGGCGCGGCGCAGTTCGACATCGACGTCCCAGTCGCCCGGCAGGCCGAAGAACGCGCCGGTCAGCGTCCAGCGGTCGTCGCCGGCCGGCTCCGCCGGGACGACCAGGGCGCCCACGGCCGGGTCGTCGAGGTAGCGGAAGTGCAGCCGCACCGCGGTCACGGCGTCCGTCGGCGGTCCGCCGCCGGCCGCCTCCAGGCCGAGGTCGAAGCGGTTGATGCCCACGAGGTTGGGCTCGATGCGCAGCGTCGCGCGCAGGTCGTCGACGGCGAACGACTGCTCAATGGTGCGCAGCTTCTGCTCGGTCGCGGGCAGTTCGCTGCGCGGCGAGGGGAGCTGGGTGAGGGCGGCGCTCGCCGCCAGGACGACCAGCGCCAATCCCACTTCGAGGCGCATCATCGACCGGAAGCGGCGCTCCAGCGCCGATGCCGGGTTTGCGCCGGCGCCGGCGTCCCGCGAGCGGGGGCGCAGCAGCAGCGCGTTGGCCCCGGCGACCGCGAACAGCAGCGCCAGCACGGCGAACTTGACGATCATCGCGAGGCCCCAGTCGGTGTCGACGAAGCCGCGCCAGGCGGGCACCTGCACGAACAGGCTGAGCAGCCCCGCGGTCGCCAGCACGGGCACCGTCCCCGCGGCGATCAGCGAGAAGCGGCGGACGCACTCGATCTGCAGCGCGCGGCGCTCGCGGGGCGATCCCTCGCGGCGGTTGCGCCACAGCGCCCCGACCAGCGCCGCCAGCATGCCGATCCAGAGGACGGCGGCGGCGGCGTGCAGGGCGTCGAAGAGCGTGGCCCAGATCCAGCCCTCGTCGATGGCGGCGCCGTGGCTCACGCTGGCGAGGCCGGCGATCAGCCCCGCCGCGACGACGACCAGCGCCCGGTTGGCGGGGCGGGGGTCGCGGGCGCGGCCCGCCGCCAGCAGGATGGGCGTCGCGAGCAGCAGCATCGCCCAGCCCACGAGCAGCCAGACGCCGATGCGGGTGTCGAAGAGGATCTCGTCGAGGAAGTGGAGGCCGCCCAGCTTCATCGCGGCCGAGGCGGCGGCGTAGCCGGTCGTGAGGAAGAGCACGATCACGGCCACGCGCGCGACGCCGAGCGCGTCCGTCCCGGCCCGTTGGCCGAAGGCGAGCGCTCGGCTCACGCCCTGCGCGTGCAGGCGGCGCGCGGCCGGCCCGCCCACCAGCAGCGCGAACAACGACGTCCCGGCCAGCGCCAGGACCGCCACGTAGCCGACCCACTTGGCGGCGGCGTCCCAGGCCGCCGAGGGTCCGGCCGCGCCGCCGCTGGGAGTGAAGGCCGTCCCCAGCGGCGCGCTGCCATCGGGGTTGAGCACGGTGAAGCTGAAGCTGCCGTTCCAGGTGTGACCATCGACCAGCGAGAGCGTGCGCCAAGCGACGGTGTAGATGCCCGGCGAGAGGCGCGGCACCGGGATGGAGAGCGCGGTGGGGTCGTAGGCGTCGAAGGCGACCTCGCCGAAGTCCACCCTCCGGCCCTGGGTGTCGAGGATCGAGGCGTCGCTGAAGTCGCGCTGCAGCGGCTCCGACATGAACAGCCGCACCTCGGTGGGGGACTCGCGCAGGGCCCCGTTGATGGGGGGGTCGGAGCGAACGAGCAGCGCGTGGGCGTCGGCGCGGCCGGGCATCGCCACCGCGACGAACGCGGTCAGGAACAGGGCAAGCAACAGCGCGGACCCGACACGCCGGTCGCGCCCCATCCCCGGACGCATGGCGCGGGTCACGACGGATCCCGCACGACGCCCACCCAGTCGTGCGTCCCGTGGAACTCCCCCGGGCCGAGCGTCTGCGTGACCCGCGTCTCGACATCGACCAGATAGACGCCGAAGGCGCCCCGCAGCAGGACGTGCCGGCCGTCGCCCGACCAGGCGTAGTCCGGGGTGTCCTCCAGCACGGTGGTCAGGCGGGTGAGGCCGCTGCCGTCGGGCCGGATGCGCCACAGGTCCTGGACGCCGTTGCCGGCCGTCGCGAGCGCGGACGCCGCCGCGCCGTCCTCCGGCCGCGACGCCAGCAGCGGGCCGTCGCCGGACGCCAGGAACGCGATCCAGGCGCCGTCGGGCGAGAAGCGCGGCAGCCGGAAGAAGGCAAGGTTGTCGGAGGTGTCGAGCAGGACGCGGGCCGGGCCGGGGGGCTGCCCGCCCGTCGCCAGGTCGACGACGGCGAGGACGTGGTCGGTGGCCGGG
Organism: Dehalococcoidia bacterium; assembly: GCA_965209205.1. Classification (GTDB taxonomy): domain Bacteria; phylum Chloroflexota; class Dehalococcoidia; order Bin125; family Bin125; genus TK10-74A. Next base: position 144,965 of record CBDBQC010000004.1, on the reverse strand, counting down.
TCGGCCACGACGGCCAGCATGGCCCCATCGGGGGAGAGGCCGGGATCGGTCGCATCCGCGCGCAGCAGCTCGACCGACCCGCTGTTGAGGTCAATCAGCTCAATATCGATGCGATACAACGCCCCCTCCCCGGTCGCAGCGTTGACCTGGTGGCTGTAGACGAGGCGGCCGTCGTCGAGCCACTGCGGCGACCAGAAGAACTCGCCGGTCCGGCCGTGGCTGCGCACGGGCACATCGATGCCGGCGCCGAGGTCGAGGATGTGGATGTCGCTGCCGATGTCCCCGGCGTCGGCGGGCGCCTGGTCGAAGCGCACGTAGGCGACGCGCGCGCCGTCGGGGGAGAGCACGGGGCTCGACAGCGAGATGCGCTGCGACCCCGCCAGCAGGAGTCCCGCCGTCGCGCCGCGCTGCAGCCAGAGGTCGACGCCTTTCGTGTAGACCGCGAGGCCGGGCACCCGCAGGTCGGGGCCGTCACCGGTCGCCGGCGGCGGCTGAGCCTGCGGCGCCTCGTCGCCCTGGTCGGGTTGATCGGCGCGGTCGGCCGGATCCGCTCGATCGGATTGCGCGACGGACGGGGCCGGTGGAGCGACGGGCGGATCGCCGTCGGACCCGCCGCAGGCGGCGAGGAGCAGCGCCGCGGCCAGGACAACCGTCGCGGCACGGCGCACGACGCGAGTCGCGGGGGGCGTCACGACGTCCCCCCGCGACCACGCGACGCGATCAGCCCCACGATGGCGACAAGACCGGCGGCCGCGATCACGAGCACCCTCGTGTCCAATCCCGACTCCGCCTGCGCGTCGCGCAGCGCGGGCGGGCGCGGGGGTGGCGGCGCATCGGTCGTGGCGGCGTCTGTCTCGTCCCCGGGGTAGGGCACGAGCAACTCGGCGGCGAGCGCACGGTCCTCCGCCGCCTCGGCGTCGGTCGCCGCGCGTCCGACGTAGAACACGAAGCGGCCGCTGGACGCGTCGCCGTCGTCGGCCGAGAGGTTGGTCCAGTCGACGAAGTAGCGGCCCTCGGGGAGTTGGACATCGAGGGTGGCGAACGCGTGGTAGCGATCGTCGTTGTCGAGCGTGAGTTCGCCGGCGGCGATCGCGGCGTCCGCCACGCCGGCGGCGTTCGTGAGGGTGAACGTGTTCGCCCCCTGCTGACGGAACAGCTGCTGCGAGAACCAGAGGTCGATGCGGCCCGGCGACCGCGTCAGTTCGGCGGCGAAGGCCGGCTCGGAGCGGTCGTAGCTCGCGTGCGCGAGCGCGGGCGGCGGCCCGCCCGGCAGCGGCGCGAGGGCGGCCAGAACCAGCGCCGCCAGCACGGCCGCGACGATGCGGCAGGGCGTCGCCGTCACGCTGCCGCGCGGCATCCGCGTCCCCCGTGACCCTTCATCGTCCTCAATCGTGATGGCCCTCCGAGTCCTCGTCCGACTGCTCGTCCTCGGCGTCGCCCTCACGGTGATCCTCGCCCTCGGGCTCCTCGGCGCCATGCTCCTCGCCGCCGTGCTCCACGGGCTCGACATCGGCGCTACCGATCTCGGGCGGCGGGGGGACGTCGCGGCCGGCGAAGTACGCCGCGGCCGCGGTCTCGAACTCATGCGCGTGGCGGTGCGCGACGCGGACGGGCCGGGCGGCGGCCTCGGCGTCGTTGTCGAGCACGGGGCCGACGGCGGCCTGCACCGCGGCGTGGAACTGCTCGACGTTCGGGCGCAAGGCGGCCGGCCAGCCGTCGCTGGCGAGCGCCTGCAGGGCGCGCTGCAGGAAGCCGGGGTCGGACGGGTCCACGCGCCCCTCCCCGACGATCCGCTCCTCCATCGCGTGGAACCGCAAGGAGTCCAGGGCGGGCAGCGCGGCGCGAACCAGCGCTTCCTCGGCGATCGCCTGCGTGCGATCGAGTTGGTCCCACATGGCATCCAGTTCCGCGGCGATCTCCGACACGGCTTGGCCGTCGTCGTTGCCGCCGCAGGCAACCGCGGCCAGGGCCATCGTGGCGACGATCAGCGATGCAATCAGCCATCGCTTCATGAATCGGTCTCCGATCTGTTATGCGCGATCCGGGTGGCGCGATCGGAGGTCAGCGAGGCGGCGGCGGGATCGGAGCGTTGGTGGTCAGGATGCGCAACGCGGGCGCGCCGCCGGACGGCGCGATGCGGGGCGGGTGCAGGGGCACGACGTCGGCCGGCGGTCCCACGACGGCGGCCCCGCCAACGCCGTCGGCGGCGCCGCCGTGCCCGTGCTCGACGTGGGCGGCGCCCGCGTCGCTCCCGTGGCTGTGCTCGATGTGGGAGTGCACGGCGCCGGTCTCGGGCTGGAGCAGGGCGGGGGCGGGCCAGTGATCGACGAAGAACAGCACGGGCAGCCACGCCAGCAGCAACACGGTCGCCATCGCGCGAGGGCTGAAGCGGAGCGGCCCGATCGGCGGCGAGGCGGTCATGCGCGCCCTTCCCTCGCGCCGCGGCCGGGGCCGGCCGCGGCATGTCCCCCAGGTTGACGATATCGGGGCCGGGGCAGGGCTTCAATCGGGCGGGGGCTAGCTGGTCACCGCGCCCCGCTCGGCGCCCGAGACCGTCCGCGCGTACTTGGCGAAGACACCCCGCGGATAGCGCGGGGGCGGTGGTTCCCAGCCCGCCATGCGCCGCTCCATCTCGGCGTCCGAGATCTCCAGGTCCAGGCGGCGGTTCGGGATGTCGAACGAGACCGTGTCGCCGTCGCGGACGGCCGCGATGGGGCCGCCGACGGCGGCTTCGGGCGCGACGTGTCCCGCCATCAGCCCGCGCGTCGCGCCGCTGAAGCGTCCGTCGGTCAGCAGGGCGACGCTCCCACCGAGGCCCGCGCCGACGAGCGCGCCGGTGACGCCCAGCATCTCGCGCATGCCGGGGCCGCCCCTGGGCCCCTCATTGCGGATCACGACGACGTCGCCGGGCACGATCGCGTTGCGCGACACCGCCTCGAAGGCGTCCTCCTCGCGCTCGAAGACCCGGGCCGGACCGCGGTGGGTCCGGCGCTCGTAGCCCGCGACCTTGACGACGCAGCCCTCGGGCGCGAGCGATCCCTTGAGGATGACCAGCCCGCCGGTCGGCTTGAGCGCCCGCTCCGCCGGCAGGATGACGTCCTGCCCGGGCGTCTCCTGCGCGCCGGCCGACTCCTCGGCCAGGGTGCGGCCGGTGACCGTCCGTACGTCGCCGTGCAGCTTGCCGGCCTCGATCAGGCGCTTGGCGAGCAGGGGCGTGCCGCCGGCGCGGTCCATGTCGAGCGCCACGTAGCGGCCGCCGGGGCGCAGGTCGCCGATCAGGGGGGTGGCCTCGCTGATTCGGTCGAAGTCGTCGATCTCCAGCGGCACGCCGGCCTCGGCGGCGAGCGCCAGCAGGTGCAGGACGACGTTCGTCGAGCCGCCGGTCGAGGCGGCGCACATGATGCCGTTCTCGAAGGCCTCGCGGGTGAGGATGTCGCGCGGCAGGCGCCCCTCCCGGAGCACCTCCACGACGAGCGCGCCGGCCCGCTCGGCGACACCGCCCTTGCGATCGTCGGTCGCGCCGACGGTGGCGCTGCCCATCGGCGAGATGCCGAGGAACTCCAGCGTGGTGGCCATCGTGTTCGCGGTGTACTGCGCGCCGCAGGCGCCCGCGCCGGGGCAGGCCGCGTCCTCGATGGCGGTGAGTTCCTCGGCCGTGATCTTGCCCGCCGCCTCCTCGCCCACGCCCTCGAAGACGTCCTGGATCGTCAGGTCGCGGCCCTGGTAGCGGCCGGGCGCGATGGAGCCCGAATAGAGCACCAGTCCCGGCAGATTGAGCCGCGCCAGCGCCATCGCCCCGGCGGGGATCGTCTTGTCGCAGCCGACGATCACGACCAGGGCGTCGAAGGAGTAGCCGATCGCCGCCAGCTCGATCGAGTCGGCGATGAGTTCCCGGCTGACGAGGGAGGCCTTCATGCCCTCCGTGCCCATGCTGATGCCGTCACTGATCGCGACGGTGTTGACCTCCATCGGCGTGCCACCCGCCGCGCGGATGCCGGCCGAGACGTCGGCCGCGAGCTCGCGGTGGCTGAAGTTGCACGGCATCGTGCCGATCCACGAGTGCGCCACCATGACCAGCGGCTTGCGCAGATCCTCGCTGGTGAAGCCCACGGACTTGAGTTGCGAGCGCGCCGCGGCGCGCCCGGGGCCGTCGACGAGGGTGTGGCTGCGATGGCGGGGGTCGAGGGGCATGGGTCTCTCCGCGCTGCGCGCCACTGTGTCGGGGCGCGCGGACTCCGGCGGCTGGGGAGGCTAGCGTACCCGCGACGCGCGTTCCGCGGGACCCGGCGACGTGGTCCCGCAGGGCGAGGGGACGGGGGTACACCATCGCCGCGATCGACGCCGCGGGACTGGTCAAGGAGTACGAGCGCGGGGTCCGGGCGCTCGACGGCGTCGACCTGTCGGTCGACGAGGGGGAGATCTTCGGCTTCCTGGGCCAGAACGGCTCGGGCAAGAGCACGACGATCCGCATCCTGACGACGCTGCTCGCCCCCACGGCCGGATCGGCGCGGGTCGCCGGGCTGGACATCCGCCGCGACGCGAGCCGGGTGCGCGAACGGATCGGCGTCGCGCTGCAGGAGGCGGGCCTCGACGACCTGCAATCGGGCGGGGAGCTGCTGCTGCTGCAGGGACGCCTGTACGGCATGGGCGGCGCGGCCCTGCGGCGGCGGGTGGCGGAGTTGCTGGAACTCGTCGATCTCACGGACGACGCCGCGCGTCCCATTCGCACCTACTCGGGCGGCATGAAGCGCCGCTTGGATCTGGCATCGGCGCTGATCCACTCGCCCGCCATCGTGTTCCTCGACGAGCCGACCACCGGGCTGGACCCGATCGCGCGGGAGGGCATCTGGCGCTACATCGAGCGGCTCAACCACGAGGACCGGGTGACGTTCTTCCTGACGACGCAGTACATGGAGGAGGCGGATCGGCTGGCGCAGCGCATCGCGATCCTCGACGCGGGGGCGATCGTGGCGGAGGGATCGCCGGCCGAGCTGAAGGCGGCCATCGGGACGGACGTCGTGACGGTGCACGTGGCGGCGACGGAGGACGCCCGGCGGGCGGCCGTCGTGGCGCGCGGGTTGGCCGGCGTGGCGGACGTGCGCGTGACGGAGAACAGCGCCGCCGTCTACGTGGCCGACGGCAGCGCGGCCGTGGCGCGGATCGTGCGGCTGCTGGACGACGCGGCGGTGCCGGTCGCATCGATCACGCTGGCGCAGCCGACGCTGGACGATGTCTTCCTGCGCGCGACGGGCCACTACTTGCAGGTCGATGAGGGCAGTGACGAGAGGGCCACCTGATGCGGACGGCCAGAGCGACGTATTACTTGGCTTGCCGGGCGCTGCGCGAATCCCTGCGGCAGCCGGAGGTGGAATTGCCGAACCTCCTGATCCCGCTCTTCTTCCTGGCGGTGATCGTGGGCGCGATCAACCGGATCGCGCCGGACGCGTTTGGGGTGACGAACTACACGGGCTTCCAGGTGCCGGTGGCGATGGTGCAGGCGGTCGCCGGGGTGGCGAGTGTGTCGGGCATCGTCATCGTGACGGACATCGAGCGGGGCTACTTCGACAAGCTGTTGCTGACGCCGGCGCCGCGCATCGCGCTGGTGCTGAGCCGGCTGCTGGCCGACGCCGTCCGTTCGATGCTCGTCGCGGCGGTGATCCTGCCGATCGGCCTCGCGATCGGATCGCCGCTGGAGACGGGGGTCGCGGGCGCCGCCGTGCTGTTGCTGTTCATGGGGGCCTTCGGCGCGGCGTACTCCGGGATCGGCATGGCGATCTCGCTGCGGCTCGGCAACCCGCAGGCGGCGCAGTTGGGGCTGCTGCTCTTCTTCCCGTTGCTCTTTCTCTCGACGGCGTTCACGCCCATGGAGGTGTTCGAGCCCTGGATGCGGACCATCGCGCAGGTCAACCCCGTGACCTACATCCTGGCCGGCATGCGCAGTTTGATCCTGGAGGGCTGGGACGCCGCCGACCTGGGTTACGCGTTCGCCGCGGTCGTGGGACTCGGCGCCGCCACGGTCGGCGCGGCGATGCTCGCGCTGCGCTTCCGCGCGCGCTGACCAACTCGCGCGGGGGCCGCCTCAGCCGCTCGCGAGGCGGACCAGCATCTTGCCGGTGTTCTCCCCGCGGAACAGGCCCAGGAACGCCTCGACGGCGTTCTCCAGGCCCTCCACGACGGTCTCCCGCACGCGCATGTCGCCCGAGGCGACCCAGCCCTTCATATCGGCCTCGAACTGCGGCAAGCGGTGCAGGTGGTCGGTGACGATGAAGCCGCGAATCTGCAGCCGCTTGGGCACGGCCTGGAAGAGATTGGCCGGGCCCGGGGCGGGCGTGGCGTCGTTGTAGCGCGAGATCGACCCACAGGCGGCGATGCGCCCGAAGTTCTTCATGTGCTCCAAGGCCGCTTCCAGGTGCCGCCCGCCCACGTTGTCGAAGTAGACGTCGACGCCCTCCGGGGCGAGCGCGGCGAGCGCGTCCATCGGATCCCGGCGCTTGTAGTTGAAGCCCGCGTCGAAGCCGAACTCGTCGGACAGGAGCGCCACTTTGGCGTCGCTGCCGGCGCTGCCGATGACGCGGCAACCACGGATGCGGGCGAGCTGTCCGGCGACCGATCCCACCGCCCCCGCGGCGCCCGAGACGAAGACGGTCTCGCCGGGCTGCGGGTCGCAGAGGTCCAGCAGGCCGATGTACGCCGTGAGGCCCGTGCCGCCCAGGACGCTGAGGTAGTGCTGCGGCTGGGGGTAGGCGCCGTCGAGCTTCTCCAGGGCGTCGCCGGGGGCGGCGAAGATCTCGCGCCAGCCGAAGAGGCTGCGCACCAGGTCGCCGGGGGCGAAGCCGGGGTGGCGCGAGTCGAGCACGCGGCCGACGGCGCGGCCGTCGCAGACGGCGTTGAGCCGCCAGGGGGCGGCGTAGCTCTTGGCGTCGCGCATGCGGCCCCGCATGTACGGGTCGACGGACATCCACAGGTTGCCGACGACGACGTCCCCGTCGCCGGGGTCGGGGTCGGGCGCGCGCACGAGCGCGAAGTCGGACGGCTGGGGCGTTCCCTCGGGGCGGTTGCGGAGGTGGATCTCGCGGGGCATGGGGGACTCCTGGCTGAATCGCGTGGGCCGGCGGCCCGGCCTGGCGGTACCGACTGCCAGTATGGACCGTCGGGCGCGGCAAAAGGAACGGGGCGGCTTGGGGGAGCCGCCCCGTTCGGGGGTCGCTCGCGGGCGGGTGCGAGCGGGAGATATCGGGGTCGGCGCGGCCCGCCGCCGCGGAGACGACGCTTAGTGCACCGGCGCGGGCTGCGCCTGGAACTGCTCCTCCTCGGTGGAGCCGCTGAGCGCGGTCGTCGACGACTCGCCGCCGGTGACGGTCAGCAGCACCTCGTCGAAGTAGCCGGTGCCCACCTCGTGCTGGTGCTTGGTGGCGGTGTAGCCCACGGCCTCGGCCTCGAATTCGCTCTCCTGCAGGTCGACGTAGGCGGCCATGCCGTGGTTCGCGTAGTCGCGGGCGAGGTTGTAGCTGCTGAAGTTGAGGCTGTGCCAGCCGGCCAGGGTGATGAACTGGAACTTGTAGCCCAGGGCCGCGATGTCCTCCTGGAAGGTGGCGATGGACTTGTCGTCGAGGTGCCGGCGCCAGTTGAACGAGGGCGAGCAGTTGTAGGCCAGCATCTTGCCGGGGTACTTCGCGTGGATGGCGTCGGCGAAGGCCTTGGCCTCGTCGATGTCCGGGGTGCCGGTCTCGCACCACACGAGGTCGGCGTAGGCGGCGTAGGCGACGCCCCGGGCGATGGCCTGGTCCATGCCGCTCTTGAGGGTGTAGTAGCCCTCGGCGGTGCGCCCGCCGGTCAGGAAGGGCTCGTCGTACTCGTCGATGTCGTTGGTCAGCAGGGTCGCGGCGAGGGCGTCGGTGCGGGCGAAGACCAGCGTGGGCACGTCCATCACGTCGGCCGCCAGCCGGGCGGCGTTGAGCGTGCGCACGGCCTGGGAGGTGGGCACCAGCACCTTGCCGCCCATGTGGCCGCACTTCTTCTCGGCCGCGAGTTGGTCCTCGAAGTGCACGCCGGCGGCGCCCGCTTCGATCATCGACTTGGTCAGCTCGAAGGCGTGCAGCGGACCGCCGAAGCCGGCCTCGGCATCGGCCACGATGGGCGCGTACCAGTCGACCGAACTGCCGCCGTCGATCTGGTCGATCTGGTCGGCCCGGGTGAGCGCGTTGTTGATCCGCTTCACGACGGCCGGGACGCTGTTGGCCGGGTAGAGGCTCTGGTCGGGGTAGGTCTGCCCGCCGAGGTTGGCGTCGGCCGCGACCTGCCAGCCGCTGAGGTAGAGCGCCTGCAGCCCGGCGCGCACCATCTGCACGGCCTGGTTGCCGGTGAGCGCGCCGAAGGTCCGCACGAGCGGCTGGCTGTCGAGCCGCTCCCAAAGCTGCTCCGCCCCGCGGCGCGCCAGCGTGTGCTCGATGGTCAGGCTGGGGCGCAGCTTGATGACGTCGGCCGCGCTATAGGTGCGCTGGATGCCGGCCCAGCGCGGGTCGGTGTCCCAACGGTGCTGCAACTGCTCTGCGGCGGTTGCGGCCGGCTCGTGGCCGTTGCTGCTTGCGTTCCCCATCGTGAGCCCCCTTCGCTCGCCCTCCCGGCGACTGTCGTATCTGGCCGGGCAGATCGAAGTTACACCAAAACTCTGTGTTGTCGATAGTTAACCTGGCGTCGGATAAGAAGCTTCTATACCAGCATCGCCGCGCGCGCATGGAAGCGGCGGCTTCAGCGGGCGGAGGAATCGTCGCCCAGGGACTGCAGCAGGTCACGGACGCGGGTCGTGAAGCGGGCCGCGGTCGAGCCGTCCATGGCGCGGTGATCGAAGGAGAGGCAGAGGTTCATCATCGGCCGGACGACGATCGCGTCATCGTCGCCGGCCACCGGCCGCCGGATGATCGCCTCCGTCGTGAGGATCGCGACCTGCGGCGTGTTGATGATCGGCGCGGTGGCGGTGGTGCCGAAAACTCCGGTGTTGTCGAGTGTGAAGCTGCCGCCGCGCACGTCATCGAGGGTGAGCGTGCGGCTGCGGGCGCGGGCGGCGAGGTCGGCGAGGGCCCGCGCCAACTCGCCGACGCCGAGCCGGCCGGCGTCCTTGACCGAGGGCACGACCAGTCCCTGCGGCGCATCGACGGCGATGCCCAGGTTGACGCGGCCGTGCTGCACGAGCGCATCGCCCGACCATGTGGCGTTGAGATCGGGGTACTCGCGCAGGGCGCGGCAGACCGCGTGCGCGATGTAGGGCAGATAGCTGAGGTCGAATCCCTCGCGATCCTGGAACACCGGCCGGTCGGCGGCGCGGCGGGCGACGAGGGCGGAGGCGTCGCACTCGACGAGGAGCCAGGCGTGCGGGGCATCGCGCACGCTCTCCAGCATGTGCTGCGCGATGCGCCGCCGGGTGGGGGAGAGGGACACCACGGTGTCACCCTCGGGGGTCGGCGGCGGCGGGGGCTCCTGCCGTGCCGCGACGGCCGCGAGCACGTCCTGACGCGTGACGCGACCACCGGCTCCGCTGCCCGGGATGCTGTCGGGGTCGATGCCGTGCTCGGCCGCGAGGCGGGTGACGGCGGGGGAGTGACGGCGCTTGGGGGAGTCGCCGGGCGCGGGCGCCGGGGGCGTCGGCGGCGGGGCGGGTTCGCCCTGCGCGCGGAACTCGGCCAGGGGCGTGCCGACGGGCACAGTCTCCCCCTCCGGCACCAGGATGCCGGCCAGCGTGCCCTCGAACGGCGACGGAATCTCGACGGTGACCTTCTCGGTCTCGATCTCGACGATCGGATCGTCCAAGGCGACGGTCGCGCCGGGCGCGACCAGCCAGCGCAGGACCGTCCCCTCGGTCACGGACTCGCCGAGTTGCGGCATGGTCAGCGTGGCCATTCGATCCTCCCCGCGGCCGGCTAGTAGGCCGCCAGGCGGCGCGCGGCCTCGGCGATCCGGGCGGCGTCGGGCATGAAGGCCGACTCGAGGTTGGGGTGGTAACCCATCGCGGGCACGTCCGGGCCGGCGACGCGCAGGATGGGGCCGTCGAGGTGGTCGAAGGCATGCGCCGCGATCAACGCCGCGACCTCGCCGCCGATCCCGCCGGTGAGGTGATCTTCGTGCACGATGACGACCTTCCCAGTGTGGCGGGCGGCGTCGAGGATCGCCTCCCGGTCCAACGGCGCGATGCTGCGCAGGTCCAGCACGTGGCAGTCGATGCCCTCGCCGGCGAGCGTTTCCGCGGCGGCGAGGCACTCGTGCAACATCAGGCCGTAACTCATCAGCGTGACGTCGGCGCCGCGGCGGCGCAGCGCGGCCTCGCCGATGGCGACGGCGGGCAGGGGATCCGGCACGTCGCCCTTGATCAGCCGGTAGGTGCGCTTGTGCTCCAGGAAGATGACCGGGTCGGGATCGGCGACGGCGGCGTGCAGCAGCGCCCGCGCGTCGGCCGGGGTGGCCGGGGCAACGACCTTGAGGCCGGGCACGTGCGCGAACAGCGCCTCGAACGACTGCGAGTGGTAGAGCCCGCCGTGCACGCCCCCGCCCCAGGGCGCGCGAACGACCAAGGGCACGTGCCACTCGCCCCCGCTGCGCCAGCGCATCTTGGCCGCCTCCGAGATCAACTGATTGACGGCCGGGAGGATGAAGTCGACGAACTGGATCTCCACGATGGGGCGCAGGCCGGCCACGGCCGCGCCGATGGCGGCCCCGGTGAAGCCCGACTCGGCGAGCGGCGTATCGAAGATGCGCCGGGGCCCGAACTCGTCGAACAGGCCCTCGGTGATGCGGAAGACGCCGCCCGCCTCGACATCCTCGCCCAGGAGGATGACGCGCTCGTCGGCCTTGAGCACGTCGCGCAGCCCGTCGCGCAGGGCCTCCGCCATCGTCTGCTCGCTCACGGCGCCCCCACTCCCCCGGGCAGCGCGAAGAGGTGGTCGAGCAGCGTGGCCGGGTCCGGGTCGGGGGCGGCCTCGGCGCGCGCCAGGGCGTCGCGCACCTCCTGCGCCGCCTCGGCGTCCAGGTCGGCGGCGTGGGCGTCGCTGAGGATGCCATCGCTGATGAGGTGGGCGCGGAAACGGTCGATGGGGTCGCGCTTCAGCCAGTGTTCCAACTCCGCGCGGGTGCGATAGCGGCTGTCGTCGTCGTCGGAGGAGTGGGGCACCGTGCGGTAGGTCTTGAGTTCGAGGATGGCAGGGCCGCCGCCGCGCCGCGTCTCCTCGACGAGTTGGTGCATGTTGCGGTAGACGAGCAGCAGGTCGTTGCCGTCGACGACGAGCCCCTTCATGCCGTAGGCGGCGGCGCGGTCGGCGACGTTCTCGACCGGCATCTCCTTCTCCTGCACCTCGGTGAGGGCGTAGCCGTTGTTCTCGACGACGAGGATCAGCGGCAGCCGTCGCACGGCCGCGAAGTTCAGGCCCTCGTGGAAGTCGCCCTGGGAGGTGGAGCCCTCGCCGATGTAGCAGACGGCGACGGCGTCCTCGCCGCGCAGCTGCGAGGCCCAGGCCAACCCGGCCGCCATGGGGATCTGCGTGCCGACGGTGGACGACTGCGAGACGACGCGGAGCTCTTTCGCGCTCCAGTGGGCGGGCATCTGGCGACCGCCGCTGTTGGGATCGGTCGCCTTGGCGAGCACGTTGAGCATCAGCTCATCGACGGTCATGCCGAGCGTGAGCATGACGCCGATGTCGCGGTAGTAGGGCAGCACCCAGTCCTTGCCGGGGACGAGCGCCGCCGCCGTCCCGACTTGGGCGGCCTCCTGCCCCTGCCCGGTGATGACGAACGGCGCGCGTCCCTGGCGGTTGAGCGCGAACCAGCGCTCGGCCACGCGGCGCGAGAGCAGCAGCAGGTACCACATCTCGACAAGGGCCTCGGTGGGCAGACCGAAGTGGGGGTGCGTCAGACCCGGTCGCGCGGACCGGCGCCGGCGAGCGTCGGCGGGTTGGGCAAGGGGGATGCGGACGCGGGGCGGGCCGGCGTAAGCGTCGTCGGGCGCCATCGATCCCTCCCTTCGCGCCGCGACGCTAGAGCCGCATCTTCGGGCGCAGCGCCGCCTGTGCGGCCTCCCCGACGACCTCGCTGATCGTGGGGTGCGCCTGCACGACGCGCCCCAGCTCCCAGAGCGAGGCGTCCATGAAGCCGCCCACGGCGGCCTGACCGATCATCTCGGTCGCGCTCGTCCCCACGATCTGGCAGCCCAGCAGGTCGCCGCTCTCCGCCTCGGCGACGACCTTGACGAAGCCGCCGGCGTCGTCGTGGATGAGGGCGCGGGCGTTGGTGCGGAAGCGGGCGCGCCCCGTCTTGACGGCGTGCCCGGCCTCGACGGCCTGGGCCTCGGTGAGACCGATCGAGGCGACTTCGGGCGTCGTGTAAACGGCGCGCGGCATCCAGACGGGGTCGGGCCGGGGCGGCGACTGCCCGAGCAGCCCTTCCGCGACGTATCGCCCCTGGGCGGCGGCGACGTGCGCCAGCTGCAGGCCGCCGTTGACGTCGCCGACGGCGTACACGTGCGGGACGTCGGTGCGCATCTCCTCATCCACGGGGACCGTGCCCCCGTAGGTCGTGACGCCCACCTCGGCGGGGGCCAGCGCCTCCGAGCGGGGGCGCCGCCCGGTCGCGACCAGGACCACGTCGCCGCTGAACGTATGACGCTCGCCGGCCTGCTCCACCTCCATGCGGACGCCCCCCGCGTCGATGCGAATGCTGTCCGCGTCGATCGCGGCGCCGGTGCGGACGTCGACGCCGCGCGCCGCCAGCTGCCGGGCGAGCGTGCGCGCCACCTCGGCGTCCTCCTGGGGCAGCAGCTGGGGCAGGAGTTCCAGCAACACGACGTCGCTGCCGAGGTCGGTCCAGAGGGAGGCGAACTCGGCGCCCACCGCGCCGCCGCCCACGATGATCGCGCGGGCCGGCGGCGGCAGGTCGACGGCGTGGTCGGAGGTGATGACGCGATGGCCGTCGACCGGGAGGAAGGAGAGGCTGGCGGGCCCGGAGCCGGTCGCGATGATCACGTCCGTCGCACGCAGCTCCGTGACGGCCCCGCCGGAGGCGGGCGTGACCTGGACGCTGGTGGCACCGGTCATGCGGGCGGTTCCATCGACACGCTCGACCTTGGCGAGGTCCAGCGCCTGCTGCATGCCGCGATGCAGCCCGCCGACGAGCCCGTTCTTGAAGTCCAGGGCGGCGGACCAGTCGATCTCGGGCTCGGGCAGTCGGATGCCGTGGGCCGGGGCGGCGCGGGCGCTGCGGGCGATGGCGGCGGTCTCGAGCAGGGCCTTGGTGGGAATGCAGCCGCGATGCAGGCAAACGCCGCCGATCTTGTCCTGCTCGACGAGGGCGACCCGGCCGCCGTGCTGGGCCATGGTCTGCGCGGCGGTGTAGCCACCCCAGCCGCCGCCGATCACGAGCAGGTCGAAGTCGGTCATCGCTGCCTCCCGAGCGCTGCGGGATGATCGTACGGCATGGGGGCCGACCGGCCGGAGCAGCGGGACGACAGACGGATCAGACCTCCAGCGCGTCGAGCTGGTCTTCGCCGGGCATGTAGAGGCGCCGGATGGGGGTGGGACGCATCTCGTACATGTTCGTGCGCTCGGCGGCGTTGAGCACGACCGGCATGAAATCGGCGCCGTGCAGGTGCCCCAGCCCGCCGGCCGTCACCGAGCGCTCGTCGAAGGCGGCCACCTGATCGATGCGCACGTTGCCGCCCCGGATGGCGATCGGCGACGGCTCGCCGCCGTGCTGGTCGTAGAACTGGCCGCGCGGGACGTGCGACCAGACAGAGGGCGTCGTGTGGTCGGTGGTGAGCACGGTGAGGAGGGTGTCGTCGCCGGCCAGATCTCGCCAGTAGGCGCCCATCGCGCGATCGAGGGCCTCCAGCTCCTCGACGCACTTGGGCGGGTCGTTGCGGTGCGACGTGGGGTCGGGGTACTTAGTGTGCAGGTGGACGAAGTCGTAGCCCTCGGCGAGCAGCGCCCCGGCGCGGGCGAGACGCCGGCGCAGATCCTCCTCCGGGTCGGGATGGGTCATCGCGACGATCCGGAAACCCAGTTCCCGCATGAGGCCGTGCACGACTTCCTCGTCGGGCAGGGAGACGGCGCGCATGCCCCACTTCTCGGCGAACGGCTCCAGGCGCGGCACGGGACCGGCCCACTTGCCGATCAGGGCGTTGATGGACGCGCCGCCCTGGGTCGAGGCGGGATGATCGCGCAGCGTGCGATGGGCCCACGTCAGGTAGTCGTTGAGCGCGGCGGCCGTGGCATGGGCGGCGGGGGCGTCGGCGGCCTCGTGGCGGGGCTGGGCGCGCAGCACGGGCAGGTCCAGCGCGAGGGGGTCGGTGTCGGTGATGCGGAACGACGCCGGACCGGAGACGAACAGGATGCCGTCGCCGCCGCCGCTGTAGCGGTAGCGAAAGCGGATCTCGCCGCTGGTGTACTCAGCGATGGCATCGGCGAGGGCGGCGCAGGCCTCCTCCCGATCGCTGATGAAGCGCTGCCGCAGGCGCAGCCGCGCGCCCTCGACGTCGGCGCACGCGAAGCGGGCCGAGATCATCACGTCGCCGGGGGCCAGGTCGTAGCCGCGCGCGCGGGCGATCAGCGGGCCGCGATCGGGGAACTCCTCCTCGGGATAGCCAAACAGCAGGTGCAGAGCGATGGGGCTGCCCAGCGGATAGCCCGGGCTCTTGGCGTGCAGCGTGCCCGTGATGCCCTCGCGGGCGAGCCGATCGAGGTTGGGCGTGCGGGCGGCCTCGAGCGGCGTCTTGCCGCCCAGTTCGGGCGCGGGCCGATCGCCCAGCCCGTCGAAGATGATCAGCAGGACGCGCAGACTCACGTCGCGCCCGCCTCTCGCGCAGTCGCAGGCCGGGCCGCGAGATCCACGGCGACCTCCTCCAGGACGTGAGCCACGCCCGCCGGGACGAGCGCGCGCCAGTCCTCACCCGCGCGCAGACGGCGCCGCACCTCGGTCGCGTCGATCGCCTTGTCGGCGCCGGGCGTCAGCACCTCGACCGTGTACCCAGCGGCGCGCAGCCGATCGACCTTCGTCTGTTCCCAGTCCGAGAACACGCGCACGAAGTGCACCGCGTCGGCCGGGACGTAGGACGGCCAGCGCTCGGGCAGGTTGACCGGGAAGGGGATGAAGATGACCCGCTCGAAGGGGACGCCGGCGTCGCGCAGGGCGGCGCGAATCATGCGCTGCCGGTCGAAGAAGCTGAACGGGTTGGCGTCGGCGCGATGGCGATGCTGGGCGCTGGGCTCCCGCGCGATCTGCGAGGGATCGGGGTTGGTGATGCCGATGATCAGCGTGCGGCAGCGCTCCAGCGCGAGGAGGCAGTAGTCCCAGTGTCCGTTGTGGAAGGGCTGGAAGCGCCCGTGGATCATGCCGAAGCGCGGCAGGGCGCCGGAATCGCGGGCCGGGGGGGTGGAGGGCACGCGCATCGTCCGGGTCAGCGCGATCGGGCGATGTAGTGGGCGCTGGAGCCGAAGAAGGTCTCGGCCGACTCCATGACGGTCTCCGACAGCGTGGGGTGGGCGTGGATCGTGAGTTGCAGATCGCGGGCGCGGGCGCCCATCTCGACGGCCAGCGTGCCCTCGGCGATCATTTCGCCCGCGTTCGGCCCCACGATGCCGACGCCCAGCACCCGTTCGCTGCCCCTCTCGACGATCAGCTTCGTGAGCCCCTCGGGGCGGGCCAGGGTGATGGCGCGGCCCGAGGCGCGCCAGGGGTAGCGCACGATCTGCACGTGGTCGGCCGGCGCGTCGGCCTCGGTCAGGCCGCACCAGGCGATCTCGGGGTCGGTGAAGACGACGGCCGGGATGGCGGCGGGCTCGAAGACGGCGGGCTCGCCCAGGATCGCCTCCACCGCGACGCGCGCCTCGTGCATCGCCTTGTGCGCCAGCATGGGCTCACCGGCGACGTCGCCGACGGCGAAGATGCTGGGCTCCGCGGTGCGGCGCTGCGCGTCGGTCTCCAGGAAGCCGCGGGCGTCGCTGCGGACCTGCGTCGTCTCCAGCCCCAGGCCGTCCGAGTTGGGCCGCCGCCCCACGGCGACGAGCACCTTGTCGAAGCTGCGCTCGCTCTCGGCGCCGCCGGCGGCGGCGAGCCCGACGCGCACGCCGCCCTCGACCTCCGTCATGGCCGTGACGCGGGTGTTGAGCAGGATCTCGTCGAACACGCCGGCGAGGTGAGTGGCGAGCGGCTTCACGAGGTCGCGATCGACGCCGGCCAGCAGGCCCGGGAGCATCTCCACGACGGTGACCCTGGAGCCGAGCGCGGCGTAGACGGTGCCCATCTCCAGCCCGATGTAGCCGCCGCCGATCACCAGCAAGCGCTCGGGAACGTCGGCGAGCGCGAGCGCGCCGGTGGAATCCATCACGCGGGGGGAGTCGAGCGCGAGCGGGCCGGGCCGGACCGGCGAGGAGCCGGTCGCAATGATGGCGTGGTCGAAGCCGACATCCTCTAGGGCGCCGCCGCGGAGGACGCGCAGCGAGTGATTGCCGGCGAAGTGGGCCCGGCCGAGGATCGGCGTGACGTTGCGCTGGCCGCGCAGCAGTCCCAGCCCCGAGGTCAGACGCCGGATGACGCTGTCCTTCCAGTCGCGCAGGGCCTCCAGGTCGATCCGCGGCTCGCCGAAGTCGAGCCCGAAGGCGCGCGCCTCCCGCGTCTCGGCGATCACGCGCGCGGCGTGCAGCAGCGCCTTCGATGGGATGCAGCCTCGGTAGGTGCAGGCGCCGCCGGGGTTCTCCTCGCCGTCGATGAGGGTCACGTCGAGGCCGCGCAGGGCGGCGTGGAACGCGGCCGGGTAGCCGCCCGGTCCCGCGCCGATGACGGCCAGGCGCTTGCCTTCCGCGTCGGATGGGGTGGCCATCTCAGCCCTCCAGCGCCAGCATCAGGGGCTGCCGGACGGCATCCGTGATCCAGGTCATGAAGCGCGCGCCGTCGGCGCCGTCCAGCACGCGATGGTCGAAGGTCAGGGAGAGCGGCATGTGCAGGCGAGGCTCCCAGGCGCCGGCGGTGGAGTCGCCGGGGCTCCCGGCGAAGACGGGGACCTGCTCGGCCCGGCCGATCGCCAGGATGGCGACGTTCGGCCAGTGGATGATGGGCGCGAAGTGCCCCGTCCCCAAGCCGCCCAGGTTGGTCACCGTGAAGCTGCTGCCGCGCATCTCGTCGATGGTGAGGTCGTTGTCGCGCGCCTTGGCGCTGAGCGCCGTCAACTCGACACCGAGTTGAATGATGTTCTTGCGGTCGGCGTCGCGGATGACCGGCACCACGAGGCCGCGATCGGTGTCCACGGCCACGCCGATGTGGATGTACTGCTTGAGGACGAGTTCCTGCGCCTCCAGGTCGAAGCTGGCGTTGACGCGGGGATGGGCGCGCAACGCGGAGGCGACGATCTTGAGCAGGATGGCCGTGACCGTCAAACGGCCACCGGCGTCGACGGCGGCCTGCTTGTAGCGCTGCCGCATGGTCTCCAGCTCCGTGACGTCGGCGGTGTGCTGCAACGTGACGGCCGGGATCTGCTCCCAGGCCAGCGACATGTTGCGCGCGACGGTGCGCCGGAAGCGGCTCAGCGGCTCGCGCTCAATCGGGCCCCAGCGGGAGAAGTCGGGCAGGGGGGGCGGCGGGGCGGGCGCGCCGCTGGGGGCGGACGCGGGCGCGCGGCCGGCCGCGCGCGCGAAGCGCTTGACGTCGTCCTGCGAAATCCGCCCGGCGGGACCGCTGCCGGCGACGGCCCGCACATCGACGCCGATCTCCCGTGCGAACCTGCGCACCGACGGCGACGCGAAGACGGCGCGCTGCGTCACGTCCTCGGGCATGGCGGCCGTGCCTCCACGGTCGGGGGGCGGCGTGGGGGCGACCGGCGGGGGGTCGGCGGCGGGGGGCGCCGGGGCAGTCGCGGCGGGCGCCGGGGGAGTCGCGGCGGGCGCCGGGGGAGTCGGGGCGGGCGCCGGGGGAGTCGCGGGGGACGCGCCCCCCGACTCGGCGGCGGCGCCCTCCAGGACGGTGATCAGGACGGTGCCCGGCGTGATCGTCTGGCCCTCGGCGACGTGCAGGCTGGTGATCGTGCCGGCGATGCCCGAGGGGACGTCGAGCGTCGCCTTGTCCGTCTCGATCTCCATCACCGGCTGGTCGACGGTCAGGCTGTCGCCCTCCTTGACGTAGATCTTGAGGACGTCGGCTTCTTCGATCCCCTCGCCGAGGTCGGGCAGAGCGAAGTCGCTGGGCATCGTCGCGGCGTCCTCTCTGGTGGCTGGTCTGGTGTGTCGTGCCGGGCGCGGGCGCTCAGGCACGGGCCGGGTTGGGGCGCTCGGGGTCGACGCCGAGGTCGTCGATCACGCGCTGCACGAGGGCGGGCTCCACCCGGCCCTCGGCGGCGAGCGCGTACACGGCCGCAACGGCGATGTGGGCCGCGTCGACCTCGAAGAAGCTGCGCAACTCCTCCCGCGTGCCGCTGCGGCCGAAGCCGTCGGTGCCGAGCGCCGTGAACGAGGCGGGCGCCCACTTGCTGATCGTCTCCGGCAGCGACTTGAGGTAGTCGCTGGCGGCGACGACGGGGCGCGGATCCTCGCCGAGTTGCCGCGTCACGAAGGGGACGCGGGGAGACTCGATCGGGTGCAGCATGTTCCAGCGCTCCGCGTCCTCGGCGTCGCGACGGAGTTCCGTGTAGCTGGTGGCCGACCAACAATCGGCGGCGACGCCGTAGCGCGCCAGCAGCCCGGCGGCGTCGCTGACCTGGTTGAGGATCGCGCCGCTGCCCAGCAGGTGCACGCGGGGCCCGCCGCCGTCCGCCGCGCGGGAGACCCGATAGAGGCCCTTGAGGATGCCCTCGCGGACGCCCTCGGCCTCCGGGCCGGACGGCATGGGCGGCTGTGCGTAGTTCTCGTTCTCCGTGGTCAGGTAGTAGAAGATGTCCTCGTTCTGCTCGTGCATGCGGCGGATGCCCTCCTGCACGATGACCGCGATCTCGTACGCGTAGGCGGGGTCGTAGGCGACCAGATTGGGCACGACCGAGGCCAGCACGTGGCTGTGTCCATCCTGGTGCTGCAGCCCTTCGCCGTTCAGCGTCGTGCGGCCGGCCGTGGCCCCCACCAGGAAGCCGCGGCAGCGCGAGTCGGCGGCGGCCCAGATCAGGTCGCCCACGCGCTGGAAGCCGAACATCGAGTAGAAGATGAAGAACGGGATCGTCGCGCTCTTGTAGTGGCTGAGGGCCGTGCCCGCAGCCAGGAAGGAGCACAGCGACCCGGCCTCGGTGATGCCCTCCTCGAGGATCTGCCCGTCGTCCGACTCCTTGTAGTAGAGCAACTGGTGCGAATCGACGGGGTCGTAGAGTTGCCCGACCGAGGAGTAGATGCCGAACTCGCGGAAGAGGCCCTCCATGCCGAAAGTGCGGGCCTCGTCGGGAATGATCGGCACGACGCGGTCGCCCAGGCGGCTGTCGCGCATGAGCTTGGTGAGGATGCGGACGAAGGCCATCGTGTTCGAGGCTTCGCGCTCGCCGGTGCCGTCGAAGAACTCCTGGAAGAGTTCGTCGTCGGGCGCGCGCAGGGGGCTGGGCATCATGCGGCGCTGCGGCACCGGCCCGCCCAGGGCGGCGCGACGCTCCTCCAGGTACCGCATCTCGGCGCTGTCGACGGCGGGGCGATAGAGCGGCGCGCCCACGACCTCCGCGTCGGTGAGGGGGATGTCGAAGCGATCGCGGAACTGCAGCAACTCCTGCTCGTTGAGTTGCTTCTGCTGATGACTGACGTTGCGCCCCTCGCCGGCCTCGCCCTGGCCGTATCCCTTGATCGTGCGGGCGAGGATCACGGTCGGGCCGCCGCGGTGCTCGACGGCGGCCTTGTAGGCGGCGTGGACCTTGTCGGTGTCGTGACCGCCCAGGCGCATGCGCCAGAGTTCGTGGTCCGACATGTGGGCGACCATGCGCTTCAGCCGCTCGTCGACGCCCCAGAAGTGCTCGCGGATGTAGGCGCCCCCGGCGACGGAGTACTTCTGGTACTCGCCGTCGACGACCTCGCCCATGCGGCGCACCAGGAGGCCGTCGTGGTCCTTGGCCAGCAGCGGATCCCACTCGCTGCCCCAGATGACTTTGATGACGTTCCAGCCCACGCCGCGGAACACGGCCTCCAGCTCCTGGATGATCTGGCCGTTGCCGCGGACCGGTCCGTCGAGGCGCTGCAGGTTGCAGTTGACGACGAAGATCAGGTTGTCGAGTTTCTCGCGCGCGGCCATCGAGATGGCGCCCAGCGACTCCGGCTCGTCGGTCTCGCCGTCGCCCAGGAACGCCCAGACCTTCTGCTCGCCGACGTCGGGGTCGGGCGGGGGCGTCAGGCCGCGGTGCTGCAGATAGCGCATGAAGCGGGCCTGATAGATGGCCATGATGGGGGCGAGGCCCATGGAGACGGTGGGGAACTGCCAGAAGTCGTCCATCAGCCAGGGGTGCGGGTACGACGCGAGGCCGCCGCCCGGCGCGAGTTCGCGGCGGAAGGCGTGCACCTGCTGCGGCGTGAGGCGCCGCTCGACGAGCGCCCGCGAGTAGACGCCCGGCGCGGCGTGGCCCTGGAAGTAGATCAGGTCGCCGCCGGAGGGGTGGTCGGGGCCGCGGAAGAAGTGATTGAACCCCACCTCGAAGAGCGTCGCCAGCGAGGCGTAGGTCGAGATGTGCCCGCCGATGCCGTACGACTCCTTGTTGGCCTCGACGACCATGGCCATGGCGTTCCAGCGGATGATGCTCTTGATGCGCCGCTCCAGGGCGCGGTCGCCCGGGTAGGGGGGCTGCCGGTCGACGGGGATGCTGTTGACGTAGGGCGTCTGCGACGTGACCGGCAGGGCCACGCCGGCCTTCTGCGCCTCGATCTGGATCGCCTGCAGCAAGCCGCTCACCCGCTGCGGCCCGCGGCGCCGCAGCAGATCCTGCAGGGAGGCGATCCAGTCGTCGGTCTCCAGCCAGTCCTCGGGGCTGAGCGCCTGGATGGAGCCGTCGCCGGCGGGGCCGGCTGGCATCGTCGTCGTCATCAAGCGAACTCCACGATCATGGGTCCCCCAACCCGGTCGCAGTCGCAGGGCCCTCGACGGGCCGTGTTCGGTCGCGCGTCCCGCGCGCCGTCGCCCCCAATCGATCGGGCAGCGGAACGCCCGGCGAATCGCCAGTATGCGACAGCCCTAGTCTAGCCCGCGCGGCGGCGCGCGGCCCGCTCCCGCCGAGAGTGCGAAGTGTGGCGTACGCTGGAGGGCGTCCGGGGTCGCCGCGGCGGAGCGATCCCAGCGCACGGAGTCAGCGCAATGGCAGAGCCCCAGCCCGCCCCCGCCGATGAGGATGCCGCCGACCAGGATGTCGGCGACCGGGATACCGCCGGCGACGCAGGGCCGGACCTCTCGGACGCCGACCGCTTCTTCGTCAACGGCAAGGCGATGCCGTTCCCGGCCTGGGTCGAGGCCGTGATGGCGCCCATCGCGCCGCGGGCGCCCGCCGAGGCGGAGCCGCAGCCCGAGCCGGCGCCGCCCGACGTCGTCTGGCTGTCGCGGCGGCCGGCCGAGTGAGCCGGGGCACGGTCCGGCCGACCGGCCCGGGGCGCCGCCGATGACGCGCTCGACACTGGTCGGCTGGATCGTCATCGGCGTGGTCACGCTGGCGGTCGCGGCCGCGGCGCTGGTCGTGACGCTGGTTGCGCTCCTCCTCACCGGCGGCCCCAGCCTTGCGCCCGTCTGCGGCGACCGCACGCTCGACCTCATGCCCTCGCCGGAACTCCGCTTCGATACGCGCTGGGACGACTTCGACACCTTCCTGGTGACCGGCGTCCCCGATTCGCTCGACCTGGGCGAGGGCGTCGTCACGGCGCGGGCGCGGGCGTTCCTGGAGGCGGATCCCGATTTCGACGCGATCCGCGGGGTGGTGATCTGTTTCTTCGGGCCGCCCGACGACGCCAGCGTCGGCTACGCCGAGGTCCGGGGCCGCGTGGACCTGCCGGCCGGGAGCAGCGTCGGCGCTACGCTCCGCGGCCGCATCGACCTCCGCGGCACGGGCCCTGTGCTCGACCTCACGCGGATGCAGGTGGGCAACCTGCCCGTGTTCCTGACGGCGGGGGTGCAGGAGGAGATCGAGGAGGCCGTGAACGCGGCGCTCGCCGGCGTCGACCTCCAGCACCGCTACAGTCTGGAGTTCCGGGAAGGCTTCGCGCGCATCATCGGCCAGCCGCGCTAGCACACCGGCCGGCGAGCGCGGGATAGGCTGCCAGGAGATCGCGATCGATCGCATCCCGATGCGGGACATCGCGATCTGGAGCGGCCGGCAGCGGGGATACGTCGCGTGCGGAGAGCTCGAGTCCTGGGACTGATCGCGATCGTCCTGCTGGGCGGGCTGGCGATCGCCTGCTCCGGCGGGGACGGCGCGGACCGGGATCGACCGGACCCGCCGGACGCCGCGGCCGTAGTCGCCGGCGACGAGGCGGCCGCGCCCGACCCGCCCGACCCGGCAATGCCCAGCGCGAGCGCGGAGTCGGAGTCGGACCCCGGGGCGGAGGCGGACGCGCCGGCGGACGAGCCGGCGTCGGAGGAGCCTGCCGCCGATCCGCCGCCCGACGACCCGCCGGCCGAAGACCCGCCGGATGCCGAACTGCCGGATACCCCAGACGGCGACGCGCCGGAGACAGTCGCCGAGGCCGAAGCCGAGGCGGACGGCGCCGACGCGAGCCCCGAGGCCGATGCGGGCCCAGCCGTCGAGACGGTCGCCGAGAGCACGGCGACCGACGAGACCGCCGCCGCCGAGCCTACCGCCGACGACAGCACTGCCGACGACGCGGCTGCCACCGAAACAACCACCGAGGACGAGGACCCGGCAGACGACGCGCCGGCGGCTGAGGACGCAACCGCCGCCGCCACCGCCGACGCCGAACCAGCCCCGACCGCGGACGACGAGGCGAGCGCACCGGACGAAGCGCCCGTCATCTCGGGGGGCGCAGCGGTGAGCGATCCCGCCCCAGCGGTCGTCCAGGCGTGGGCGGACAGCCTCCTGATGGAGCACAGCCTGCCGATGGCGGCCGCGCCGGAGGTCGTCGTCGAGCCGCGCCGCCCGCTCATCGTGCTCGACCCGGGGCACGGCGGCAGGGAGACCGGCGCCCACGCCTTCGGCGTCGTGGAGCGGGAGTCGAATCTCGACTTCGCCTTCCGCGTGGAGTTGCTGCTGCAGGAGGCGGGGTTCGACGTGCTGCTAACGCGGCGCACGAGCGATCGGCCCCGCGACATCAGCGCGGAGTACCCCGATGCGCCCGACTTCGTGGTCAACCGGCCCGACCTGCAAGCGCGCGTCGACCTGGCCAACGAGGCCGGGGCGGACATCTTCGTCTCGATCCACTCCAACGGCGCCAGCGATCCGCGCGCGTCCGGGGTGGAGGTGTACTGGAACGGGCAGCGGCCCCACGCCGAGGCGAACGAACGGCTGGCGCTGGCGCTGCAGGAGTCGGTTTTGGAGTCGCTGCGCAGCATGGCGGGCTACCGCGCCTGGGACCGCGGCATCCGCGAGGACAGCTGCTGGGAGACCTCGCGCTGGACCGGGGAGTGCAGCGCCCTCTTCCTGCTCGGCCCTCCCACCGAGATCCAGCGGCAGCGCGTGGTCGCGCTGGGGCAGGATCCGGCGGCGCTCGGCTTCGCGCCCGGGGACGACGTTCTGCGGTCGCGCGCGACGCAGATGCCGGCCGCGCTGCTGGAACTGCTGTTCATCACGAACGAGTGGGAGGCGGGCGTGCTGAAGAACGAGATCGCGCGCCAGGCGATCGCGGCCGGCATCGTGCAGGGCATCTTGCGCTACTTCGCCGAGACCGCCGCGCTCGCCGAGGCCGATGCGGACGGGGCGAGCTAGCAGGCCGCCGATTCGCTAGCCTGCGCACGCGATCGGATCACGCGGTCGCCCGCGACCCCGCGACCGGGATCGGGGACCGCGTACTCGGGCGAGGAGGCGACGATGCCGCGCGACCATCTGTACTACTCGTGTGATTCCCACTTCGTCGAGGCGCCGGAGGTCTTCGCGGGCCTGGAGGCCGACTTCGGGGAACGCGCGCCCCTGATCGTGCAGGACCCGCCGGGCCGGGAGGGGATCTACGTGCTCTTCCCGCAGTCGCCGGTGTCGGTGCCGGTGGGACGCTTCGGCATCGCGGGCGCGCGGCTGGACCTGCCCGAGACGCAGGAACGGATCAAGCACGGCTGGGAGCGGATCAATCCCGGCGTGCGCGACCCCGTCGCCCGGCTCGACGAGCAGCGGCAGGACGGCATCGTGGGCGAGGTGATGTACCCCAGCATCAACATGCTGGCCTTCTCGCACCCCGACCGCGAGATGGTGCAGGCGCTCTTCCAGCGGCACAACGACTGGGTCGCCGACTACCAGAGCCACGCCCCCGAGCGCCTGATCGGGGCGGCCTGCCTGCCCCTGCCCGACGTGCCGGAGTCGATCGCGGAGCTGGAGCGCGGCCTGACGAAAGGGCTGCGCGCCTTCGCGATCCCCTGCACCGCGCCGCCGTCGCTGCCCTACAGCGACCCGCACTACGAGCCGTTCTGGTCGGCCGCCGAGGAGGCGGGCGTCCCGCTGACGCTGCACATCTTCTGCGGCGCCGAGTGGGGCATGAGCCTGCCGGCCTACTGGAACCAGGTGTCGGCCTACGCGCTGGCGCTGGCGGGCGTGGCCTGGTCGGCCGAGACGCTGATCACGGGCGGCGTCTTCGCGCGGCACCCCAACCTCAAGATCGTGTTCGCGGAGTGGGAGACAGGCTGGGTCGCGCACTGGCTGCAGCGGCTCGACCACGCGGCCTACCGCACGCCCAAGGAGTGTTCGCCGGACATGACGGAGCCGCCGTCGTTCTATTTCGGCCGCAACTGTTACGTCACGTTCGAGGACGACGAGATCGGCGTGCGCACGCGCGACCTGATCGGCGTCGATCGGATGCTGTGGGGCAACGATTACCCCCACCACGACTCGATCTGGCCGAACAGCATGCCGATCCTCGATCGAATCATGGCCGGCGTCGCCGACGACGAGGAGCAGCGCATGACGTGGGACAACGTCATCGCGCTGTACGGCATCGACGCCGCCAAGCTGCGCGCGTCGCTGGACGGCTGAGCGCGGCCGCGCCGCGCCGGCGCCACGCTCCCACGCCCGGCGCTACGCTGACGGCCGAACGATGGGAGCAACCGTGACCACCTCCGCCTACGGCGACGCCCCCGCGCCGCCCCTGCCCACGGACCAGGACTGGATCAACACCACCCGCCCGCTCAGCTCGGACGACGTGCGGGGGCGGCTGCTGATCCTGCACTTCTGGACCTACGCCTGAATCAACTGCCTGCATGTGCTTCCGCAGTTGCGGAAGCTCGAACGTCGCTATGCGGACGAACTGGCGGTGGTCTCGGTGCACTCGCCCAAGTTCCCCACCGAGCGGGAGACACCGGCGCTGCGGCAGGCGGTGCTGCGACATCGCATCGAGCACCCGGTGCTGAACGATCGCGATTTCGCGTTCTGGCGCATGTACGGGGCGCGGGCCTGGCCCACGATGTACTTCATCGACCCGCGGGGCAACGTGATCGGCCGGCACGAGGGCGAGATCAGCGCCGACGCCGTGGCGGGGCTACTCGACGGCTGGATCGCCGACTACCGGCGGGACGGGGCGCTGTCGGGCGCGCCGCTGCCGCTGGAGCGGGCGGCGGACGGGGCGGCGGCGGCGTCATCGCCGATGCTCTCGTTCCCCGGCAAGGTGCACTACGACGCGGACAGCGATCTGCTGTTCGTCGCCGACGGCAACCACGATCGCATCATCGCGGCCCGCCTCGACGGGACCGTGGAACAGGTCATCGGGGGGGACGCGCCGGGCTTCGCCGACGGCGACCCGGCGGCGGCGCGCTTCGACCAGCCCCAGGGCATGGCCGTGGCGGCGGACGCCGGCGGCCGGGCGCTGTTCGTGGCGGACTTGGAGAACCACGCGATCCGCCGGATCGACCTCGGCACATGGCAGACCACGACCGTCGCGGGCACGGGCGAGCAGTCGCGGACCCGGCCGGCGCCGCGCGCCGCCGCGGGCGCGCCGCTCAATTCGCCGTGGGCGCTGGCCGCCGACGGCGGCGCACTCTACATCGCGATGGCGGGCTTCCATCAGCTCTGGGCGCTGGACCTGCGGGCGGGGACGATCGCGCCCTGGGCCGGGTCGATGCGCGAGGGGATCGAGGATGGGCCGCGTGCGTCGGCGGAGTTGGCGCAGCCCAGCGGTCTCTCGGTGGGTGCCGCCGGCGTCGCCTTCGCCGACAGCGAGTCGAACGCGGTGCGGCTGGCGCACCCCGGCGACGGCGGACGCGTGGAGACGCTGATCGGCAGCGGCCTGTTCGACTTCGGCGACGCCGACGGCGGCGAGGGCGTGGCGCGGTTGCAGCACCCGCTCGATGTCGCCTGGCTCCCGGCCGGCGATGGAGAGGCGGAGTTGTACGTCGCCGATACGTTCAACCACAAGATCAAGCAGGTCTACCCGCGGACGCGGCAGGTGCGCACGGTCTGCGGCGGCCTGGGAGACGCCGAGGGGAGCCTGGCCGCCGCCCGCTTCAACGAGCCCGGCGGGCTCTGCACGGGGCCCGGCCGCACGCTGATCGTGGCCGACACGAACAACCACCGGGTGCGCGTCGTAGACTTGGCGGCGGGACTGGTGCGCAGCGTCGATCTCCGGTTCGGGAAGGGGTGACCGTGGCAAGCGTGTTGGTGGTCGAGGACGAGGTCAGCCTCAACGAAACGCTGCGCTACAACCTCGAGCGCGAGGGCTACGAGGTCCACACCGCGCTCGACGGCAACACCGGCCTCAGCCTGGCCCGCAGGCAGGACCCGGACCTGATCATCCTGGACGTGATGCTGCCGGCGCTGAGCGGGACGGAGGTGCTGCGACGCTTGCGCGGGGACGGCTCCGACGTGCCGGTGCTGCTGCTGACCGCCCGCACGGCCGAGATCGACCGCGTGCAGGGCCTCGACCTGGGCGCCGACGACTACATCACGAAGCCCTTTGGGCTGGCGGAACTGCTGGCGCGCGTGCGGGCGCACCTGCGACGCAGCGCAAGCAACGGAGGCCCGCCGCTGTCGGTCGTCGAGTTCGCCGACCTGACGCTCGACCTCGCCCGCCGGGAACTGCGCCGAGGCGACAGCCCGCGACCGTTGCGACCCAAGGAGTACGAACTGCTCGCCTACCTGGCGCAGCGTCCCGGCCGCACGTTCACCCGCGACGAGTTGCTCAACGACGTCTGGGACATCGACTTCGCGGGCGGCACGCGCACCGTCGATGTGCACATCCGCTGGCTGCGCAAGAAAATCGAGCCCAATCCGGCGCAGCCCGTGCATCTGATCACCGTGCGCGGCGCCGGCTACCGATTCGAGTTGTAGCGATGCGCGCGGCCCGGCCGGGTCCGGTGGCGTTCGCGGTCGCGGGCGTCGCCCTGGCGGCCGCGCTGCTGGTGTGGATCGTCCCGCTGGCGTGGCCCGGTGGAACGGGGGCGGTCGTCGCAGCGCTGGCGGTCGCGGCGCTGCTGTCGCTGGCGGGCGGGCTGGTCGTGCAGGAGTGGTCCCGGCGCCCGCTGCGACGGCTGAGCGGGGACGTGCGGCGGCTCGGCGCCGGCGAGCCGGCCGGACCCGTGCGCGCCGGCGCCGACCAGGATCTGGCCGCCCTCGCCGGCGCCGTGAACGACCTCGCGACCGCACTGCGCGGCCAACTCGCCGTCGCGCGCGGGGAGCGCGAGCGGCTCGACCAGGCGCTGGCCGCGGCGGCGGACGTCGTCATCGCGGTGGACGGGGCCGCGAACGTCGTCTACGCGAACCAAGCGGCCAGCTCGGTGCTGGCGGGCGAGGCGCAGGCGGCACGGGGCCGGCCACTGCTGGCGGTGCTGCGCGACCACGAGATCCACGCGCTGATCACGCAGGCGCTGGGGCCCAACCCGGTCGCGGCGACGCAGCTGGTGCGCCGCGACGACCGGCACTACCAGGCGGTGGCGCGCCCGCTGCGGGGCGACGGCCAGTGGGAGGCAGTGCTGATCATGCACGACGTCAGCGCCGCCCAGCAGGCCGAGCAGACGCGGCGCGAGTTCGTCGCCAACGTCTCGCACGAGTTGCGCACGCCACTGGCGACGATCTCGGCGGCGACGGAGACGCTGGAACGGGGCGTGAACGCGGCGGACAGCGAACGGTTCCATCGCATGATCCACCAGGAAACCGACAAGATGGCGCAGCTGGTGGAGGAGATGCTGGACCTCGCGCGGCTGGAGTCGGGCCTGGCGCAGCCGCAGCGCCTGGCGATGGACGTCTGCCTCGTTGCGAGAAGCGCCCTCGATCGCGTCCGGCCCCAGGCCGACCGGGCGGGGCTGACGCTGGCCCTGCGCACGCCGGACTCGATCACCGTCGAGGCGGACGCCGACCTGGTCCAGCGGGCGCTGGGCAATCTGTTGCACAACGCCCTCAAGTTCACGCCGCGGCAGGGCCGCGTCACACTGGAGGCGCGCGAGGAGCAGGACGCGGTCTGGCTGCTGGTGGAGGACACCGGCATCGGCATCTCCGCCGAGGACCGCGAGCGCGTCTTCCAGCGCTTCTACCGGGCCGACCCGGCACGCCGCCGCGGCGAGGGGACGGGCCTGGGGCTGGCCCTCGTGCGCCACATCGCGGAGAGCCACGGCGGGACGGTGCGGGTCGACAGCGAGCCGAACCAGGGCTCCACGTTCGGCTTCTCGCTCCCCCGCGAGGCCTCCTGATCGGGCCGAATGAGTCGGCGCGCACAGCGGATCGTCCGGTCGCGGATGATTTAACGCTCCGCACGGCGACCCTTAAATCGTCGTTAACCGGCCTCCCGAGAGCCGTCCATACGCTCCAGGCAGCAAGCGCAGGGACCATGTCCTGGGCAGCTAGAGAATCACTGGGAGGAACTCTTGCAACGAACACGACTCACCACGCCGGCGCGCCGGCGCTTCGGGCGCCGCATCAGTGGCCGCGGCCCATTTCGACGGGGCAGTTGGCTGACGCTCGGACTCCTCATCACCGCCATGGCGCTGATCGCCGCGGCCTGCGGCGGTGACGACGACGGCGCGGCCGCTCCGAGCGCCGCTCAGACCGGGCAGACGGCCCAGGCGCAGGCCGCGGAGCAGGCGCAGGCCGAGGCGCAGCCGCAGGCGGCGCTCAGCGGCACGATCGAGATCGCCGGCTCCAGCACCGTCTTCCCCATCGCCGAGGCCTGGGCCGAGGAGTTCGGCCTGGCCAACGCGGACGTGCACGTGAACGTGGCCTCGATCGGCTCCGGCGCCGGCTTCGAGCGCTTCTGCAACGGCGAAACCGATATCTCCAACGCCTCGCGCGCGATGAAGGCCTCCGAGGAGGAGATCTGCGACGCCAACGGCGTGGCGTTCATCGAGATCCCCGTCGCCTTCGACGGCCTCACCGTCGCCGTCAACGTCAACAACGACTGGGTCGACTACCTCACCGTGGAGGAGCTGGCCAAGATCTTCGGCCCCACCGACTTCGCTGTGACGTGGGCCGACGTCCGGCCCGGCTGGCCCGACACCCGGATCTCCATCTTCTCGCCCGGCTCCGACTCGGGCACCTTCGACTACTTCTCCGACGAGGTGAACGGCGAGGAGGGCGTCCAGCGCACCGACAACAGCCAGTTCTCCGAGGACGATAACGTCCTGGTGCAGGGCATCGACGGCGAGACCAGCGCGGTCGGCTACTTCGGCTTCGCCTACTTCATCAACAACCAGGACCGCATCCGCGCCGTCCCCATCGACCCGGGGACCGGCGCCGTCAGCCCAACCATCGAGACGATCGAGAGCGGCGCCTACGCGCCGCTCTCCCGGCCGCTCTTCATCTACGCCAAGGTCGCCTCGCTGAGCCGGCCCGAGGTGCAGGCGTTCGTGGAGTGGGCGCTCACGACCGGGCGCGCCCTGGTCGACGACCCCACGGTGGGCTACGTGCAGCTGCCCGACGCGCTGTACGAGGCGAGCCTGGCGCGCGTCGAGGACGGCGCTCCGACCGGTGCGCTGAAGGCGCACGCGACCGATGGGGCGACGCTGGCCGACATCTTCATCCAGTAGCGCTGCCGCGGGCAGCCGGGCGAACAGACGGTGGGTTCGCTAACCGAACCTTAACCCTCGAGCCCGGCTGCCCCGCGTACGCTCGCGGCGGTCCGCAACGCACCGGTCACTCCGACGGCCCCGAAGGGAACCCATGGCGGCCAGACCATCGACGGCCCAACCTTCGTCGCTTCGCGAGGTCTGCGCAGGGCTCTGGCGCGACCACCTGAACCCCAGCCGGGGCGGGACGGGGCGGGAGACGCCGCTGGGGCACGCGGTGCACCTGCTGCTGTTCCTGTCGGCGACGCTGTCGGCCCTCGTCACCGTGGGGATCGTGGCGGTGCTCATCTTCGAGACGATCGAGTTCTTCGGCGTCATCGGGCTGGGGACGTTCTTTGGCGACACCGTGTGGTCGCCGCTGATCGCGGTGTACAACGAGACCACCGGCGAGTTGGAGTCGCGATTCGGGATCTGGGCGCTGATCTGGGGGACGGTGCTCGCCGGGGCGATCGCAGTCGTCGTGGCGGTGCCGGTCGGCCTGCTGGCGGCGATCTTCCTGAGCGAGTACGCGCCGCCGCGGCTGCACGCCGTGCTCAAGCCGCTCCTCGAAGTGCTGGCCGGCGTGCCGACGGTCGTCTACGGCTACTTCGCGTTGCTCTTCGTGACGCCGATCATCCAGGACCTGCTGCCCGGGACGACGATCTTCAACGCCCTCAGCGCCGGGATCGTCATGGGGGTGATGATCATCCCCATGATCTCGTCGCTGAGCGAGGATGCGTTCTCGGCGGTGCCGCAGTCGCTGCGCGAGGGCTCCTACGCGATGGGGGCGACGCGGATGGAGACCGCGCTGCGGGTGATCTTGCCCGCGGCGCTCTCGGGCGTGATCGCCTCGATCATTCTGGCCGCCTCGCGCGCGATCGGCGAGACGATGATCGTGACCGTGGCGGCGGGCCAGAACCCCAACTTCCTGGCCAGCCCCCTGGAAGCGATCCAGACGATGACCGCGTTCATCGTGCAGGTGAGCCTGGGCGACACGCCGGCCGGGAGCATTGAGGCGCGGACGCTGTTCGCCGTGGCTATGACGCTGTTCGCGATGACGCTGGCGATGAACCTGGTCGCGACCTACATCCGCGGGCGGTTCCGGGAGCAGTACGAGTGAGCGGCACGGATCTGGCCCTCCAACGCGACGAGGCAGTCTGGAATCCGCGCCTGCGGGCGCGGAAGATCACGGGGGCGGTGTTCGTCGGCCTGTGCGTGCTCTCCGTGCTGCTGGGCGTCGCGATGCTGGCGGCGCTGGTGATCGACGTGTCGCTCGATGGGGCCGCGCGCCTGTTCTCCGCACCGGAGCTCTCCCTGTCGGCGCGCTACTCCGGCTCCGCGCTGGCCGCGCTCTTCGGCCTCGTCGTCCTGTTCCGATTCCTGGAGCGCCGCGGGATCCGCATCGACGGCGCGCTGCACCCGGCCGGGCTGGGCGCGCTCACCACCGTCGGCCTGTCCTGGAATCTGCCCTTCGCCGTGCCCTGGTGGATCGTCGCGACGATCGCGCTGCGCATCCCGCGCGCCCTCGGACGGTTGCCCTGGGTCGTCCTGGCGCTGCTGCTGTTCACCTGGGCCGTCTATCTATGCCTCGACCAGACGTTCCTGACCTCGTTCGCGTCGCGGTTCCCGGACCGCGCGGGCATCTACGCGCCGCTGGTCGGGACGCTGTACATGATGGTGATCACGGCGGCGGTCGCGTTCCCGCTGGGCGTAGGCGCGGCGATCTATCTTGAGGAGTACGCGCGCCAGAACTGGTTCGCGAAGATGATCCAGATCAACATCGCCAACCTGGCGGGCGTGCCCTCGATCGTCTACGGGCTGCTGGGCCTGCAGCTCTTCGTGCGGGCCATGGAGTTGGAGCGGTCGGTGCTGGCCGGCGCGCTGACGATGGCGCTGCTCGTGATGCCGATCATCATCGTGAGCTCACAGGAAGCGCTGCGGGCGGTGCCGCCCTCGATGCGGGAGGGCGCCTACGCCCTCGGCGCGACGCGCTGGCAGGTGGTCTGGCGCAGCGTGCTGCCGTTCGCCTTCGGGGGCACGCTGACGGGCACGATCCTGGCGCTCTCGCGGGCGATCGGCGAGACGGCGCCGATCCTCGTGATCGGCGGGCTGACGTTCATCGCGTTCATCCCCGAGTCGCCGACCGACTCCTTCACGATCCTGCCCATCCAGATCTTCAACTGGGTGTCGCGGCCGCAGGAGGACTTCCAGTTGATCGCCGCAGCCGGGATCATCCTGCTGCTGCTGGTGCTGCTGCTGATGAACAGCGCGGCGATCATCCTGCGGCAGCGCACACGGGTCCGCTGGTGAAGCGGAGGGGAGCGATAGCATGGCGGAGTTGGACACCAACGGTCAGAGGGCAGGCGGCATCGTGACGATCACCCCCGACGAGCGGCCGGACCTGGAAGCGCCCCGCGACGAACCGTCGGCGGAGCGGCGCAGCAGCGACCTCTTCGAGGAGATCGAGGGCACGCGCGGCGCCGTCCGGCATGAGCTGGACGAGGAGATCGCGCTGGAGTTGCGCGAGTTGTCCGTGTTCTACGGGAGCTTCCAGGCGCTCGACTCGGTGACGTTCGACGTGCCCACGCAGCAGGTGACGGCGCTGATTGGGCCGTCGGGCTGCGGCAAGAGCACGCTGCTGCGCTGTTTCAACCGCATGAACGACCTCATCCCCACGGCGCGGATGGAAGGTTCGATCATGTTCGACGAGCAGGACCTGCTGGGCCCGGCCGTGGATTCGGTGGGCATCCGCCGCCGGATCGGGATGGTCTTCCAGAAGCCGAACCCGTTCCCCAAGTCGATCTTCGCCAACGTGGCGTTCGGGCCGAAGATCAACGGCTACAAGGGCGATCTGCCGGCGCTCGTGGAGGAATCGTTGCGCCGGGCGGCGCTGTGGGACGAGGTCAAGGACGACCTGAACAAGAGCGCCCTGGCCCTGTCGGGCGGACAGCAGCAGCGGCTGTGCAT
Source organism: Dehalococcoidia bacterium (assembly GCA_965209205.1). Classification (GTDB taxonomy): domain Bacteria; phylum Chloroflexota; class Dehalococcoidia; order Bin125; family Bin125; genus TK10-74A. The sequence goes on along the minus strand of CBDBQC010000004.1, from coordinate 111,920 downwards.
CGCGCGGGCGATCGCCGTGCAGCCGGAGATCATCCTCATGGACGAGCCGGCGAGCGCGCTGGACCCGGTCGCGACGCTGAAGATCGAGGACCTGATGCGTGAACTGGCGGAGGACTACACGATTATCGTGGTCACCCACAACATGCAGCAGGCGGCGCGGGTCTCGAACTACACGGCGTTCCTGCTGGCGGGCGAGGAGCGCACCGGCCGGCTCGTCGAATTCGGCCCGACCCAGGAGATCTTCACCAACCCCGTCGATCAACGGACCGAGGACTACATCACGGGCCGCTACGGATAGGGCGGCCGGCCAGCCACATTGCAGGAGATCGATCGTGCCGAGAACGCTGTTTGCCGAGAACCGGAGCCACGCCGAGGACGGCGTGCGGTTGCTGTCGTCGCGGGTCGACAAGGCGATCTCGGATGCGATGGAGGCGCTGCGCACGCGGAACATGCGCCTGGCGCAGGCCGTAGTGGACGGCGACGAGGCGGTCAACGAGCACCGCTACGCCCTGGAGGAGGAGGTCCTCCAGATGATGGCGACGCAGGCGCCGGTCGCGTCGGACCTGCGCGAGTCCGTCTCGATTTTGTCGATCGTGTCCGACCTGGAACGCATCGGCGATCACGCCGAGGGCATCGCGCGGATCGCGCAGTTCCTCGGCGACGACCCCGTGGCGCTGACGGAGCCCGAGCTGTGGGTGATGGCGCAGCGCGTGCAGCGCATGCTGCGGGCCTCGATCGAGTCGTTCCTGGAGCGGGACGAGCAGACGGCGCGGGCGACCTGTGACCTCGACGACGAGGTGGACGAAATCTACGACCGCATCCACCGGCACGTGATCCAGCAGCTGGCGGGCTTGCCGCACGACGCGCATGAGTTCGACGCCTACACGCACCTGCTCTGGGCGTCGCACAATCTGGAGCGCATCGGCGACCGGGCGACGAACATCTGCGAGCGGGCCATCTTCCTCGTCACCGGCAAGCTGGAAGAGATCAACGTCTCGCGGTACTAGGCGTTCGCGGCCGGGCGGACTACCCGCCTCGCTTGGAGGAGTGCCAGCGCAGGACGAAGCGGTCGATCACCGCGACGGTCATGTACAGCCCGATCCCCAGCGTGCAGGCCATCACGATCGCCGTCCAGACCTCGACCGTGTGGATGTTGTTGGCCTCGTTGCGGATGTAGCCGCCCAGGTTCTCGAAGCTGCCGCCGAAGTACTCGGAGATGATGGCCACGATCATCGCGATCGTGACCGAGATCCTCAGGCCGGAGAAGAAGTACGGCAGCGCGTACGGGACGTGCAGGCTCCAGAAGGTGCGGATGCGGCCGGCGGCGTAGGAGCGCATCAACTCCTGGGCGTTGGGATCGGCGCGCCGCAGGCCGACCAGCGTGAAGGTGTAGAGGATGGGCGCGGTGGCGATCGTGACCGTCGCGATCTTCGAGCCGGCCTCGATGCCGAACCAGACGACCGTCAGCGGGGCGAGTGAGATCACCGGGACGGCCTTCAGCACCGCGGCGTACATGCCCAGCCCCTCCGCCAGCCAGCGCGTGCGGAAGCTGAGGGCCGCCAGCCCAACACCGATCGCGCCGCCGAGGAGCAGGCCGCGCCCGGCCACGCCGAGCGTGTTGCGGCCCTGGTTGATCAGCCGGCCGAAGTCCTCGAAGAAGAGCGACACGATCTCGCTGGGGCGCGGCAGCAGGAAGCGCTGGATCTCGAAGATCTCGATGATCGCTTCCCACATGCCGACCGTCGCGACGAACACCAGCAGCGGCGGCACCACGACGGCCGCATAGCGGCCCCAATCCTGGCCGCGTACTGGGCCGGCGCTGGACGCACCGCCACCGGGGTCAGCTTGAGCGGCCATGCATCACCAGCCCATCGCCTTGCCCAGCGCCTCGCGCACCTCGGTCACGAGTTCGTAGTAGCGCGTCGATTCCTCGACCTCGGTCGTGCGCGGGTACGGCAGATCGATGGGGATCACGCTTTGCACGCGCCCCGGCCGGGCGGTCATCACCACGACGCGGCCGGACAGCAGCACCGCCTCGGGGATGCTGTGCGTGACGAACAGGATCGTCGTGTGCGTCTCCGTCCAGATGCGCAGGAGCTCAAGGTTCATCCGGTCGCGGGTGATCTCGTCGAGGGCGCCGAACGGCTCATCCATCAGCAGGATGGACGGGCGAAAGACCAGCGCCCGCGCCAGCGAGACTCGCTGCTGCATGCCGCCCGAGAGCTGATAGGGGCGGTGCTTCTCGAAGCCCTCGAGGCCCACCATGCCCAGCAGCCGCTCGATCTCCTCCTGCTTCTTCGCCTTGGTCATGCCCGGAATCCGCATGATCTCCAGCGGTAGCGCGACGTTCTTCCACACGGTGCGCCAGTCGAACAGCGTGGGCGCCTGGAAGATGAACCCGTAGTCGCGATCGAGGCGCGCCTGGCGCGGGTCCTTGCCGTTGACGACCACCGCGCCGCCGCTCGGCTCGATCAGGTCGGCCGCCAGCCGCAGCAGGGTCGACTTGCCGCAGCCGGACGGCCCGATGAGCGAGACGAACTCGCGTTGCTTGATGGCGAGGTCGAGGTCGTCGACGGCCAGGGTCGCGTCGCGGCCGCTGCCGAACTCCTTGCGGATGCCCTGGAAGTCGATCGCGATGGGCGCCGCGGTGGCGTGCGTCTCGGCGGCGCTGTCAGTCGTCGTCACGGCCCTGTCTCCTCAACTGATTGGCCCTCAACTGATTGTCCCTCAACCGGTCGTCGGAGCGCGGTGGCCCCGCAGCACGATGAATTGCACGGTGCGAGCCATCACCACCATCGCGCCGCCCAGCAGGCATGCGCCGCCGATGGCCGCGAACAGGGACTCGGGCTGCAGGCTGAAGAACTGCTGCGATGTCAGGATCTTGACCCCGATGCCCTCCTGCGAGCCGACGGGCAACTCGGCGACGATGGCGCCGATGACGCTGAACGCCGCCGCGACCTCGAGGCCCGTGAAGATCAGGGGCAGCGCGCCGGGCACGCGCAGCTTGAAGAATACGCGCATGGGCGACGCACCGTAGGAGGCCATCAGGTCGAGGCTGTCCTGCGAGATGTCGCCGATGCCGCGCGCCGTCGAGACGGCGATGGGGAAGAAGGCCAGGAAGCCCGCGATGAGGGCCTTGGTCTCCCAGCCGGTGCCCAGCCAGATCACGAGCGCCGGCGCGATCGCCACGATCGGCACCGTCTGCGCGCCGATCACGAACGGCATGATGCCGCGCCCGGTCCAGCGGCTCAGCGCCATCAGCGTCCCGGCCGCGAAGCCCGCGACGGAGGCGACGGCCAGCCCGGTGACCGCTTCGATGAACGTCACCTCCAGCTGCCGTCCGATGGCGAGCCACTGCACGTTGCCCTGCGAGTCGATGTCGAACAGATACTCGAAGACCTCGTAGAAGTGCGGCAGCGTGGTGCGCGGCGAGTCGGTGACCCACTTGAGGAACTCCCACGCGCCCAGGAAGAGGGCGATCAGGATGAGCATCAGCCCGATGCGGGCCGACACCGAGCGCAGTCGCTCGGAGCGCCAGAGGGCGCCGAGGCGGCCGGGCCCCGGAGTCCCCTCGGACGCCGGCGTGGTCACGCGAGCGCTCATCGGTCGGCCGGCTCCCCTCCCCGTCTGCCGCGTCGCTGCCGCGTGCCTGGGCTAGCCCGAGGGGCGTACGGCCCGGGCGACCTTCTCGATCGTGCCCTCGACGTCGCCCACCGGGGTCAGCACGGCCTCCGAGCAGCCCGCCGCCATGAAGGCCTCGATCCGTTCGACCGTCCCGGCGGTCGTGCCGCACGGACAGACGTCCTGCACCAGCTCGTTGGGGATGAACTGCGTGGCTTCGCGGATCTGCTCCTGCGTCGCGGGCCAGCCCATCACGCTCTTGACGGCCGCGATCTGCTCGGGCGTGGCGCCGCAGTTCTCCGTGATGTGCGGCTGCTGGCCAATGTACTGCGTGAGGAACAGCTTGCAGGCGTCGATCGCCGCCTGCGGGTCCTCGTCGTTCACCGAGACGGTGAGCAGTTGCGGGCAATCGATCTCATCCATCGAGCGGCCGGTGCGGTCGGCGCCGATCTTGATGTGGTCCACGGACAGGGCGGTGTATTCCGGCGGCACGAGGAAGTCCATCAGGGCGCCGTCGGCGATCTCGCCCACGAGTTCCATCATCCGCATCCGCACCGCACCGATGTAGATGGGGACGGGATAGGCGTGGCCGTCGTCATCTTCGGGCGTGTCGAACTTGATGTCCTCGACGTCGACGTACTCGCCGTGGAAGCTCACCCGGTTCCCGTTGAGGAGTTCCTTGAGCACGATGATGATCTCGCGCATGGCACTGCGGGGCTTGGGCGTGTGCAGGCCGGTGCGGGTCGCGAGGGGCTCCCACCAGGCGCCCAGGCCCAGCTTGAAGCGGCCGGGCGCGAGGTCGTCGAGCGTCCGCGCGGTGACGGCCAGCAGGCCCACGTTGCGCGTGCGGAAGGGGTAGATCCCGCTGCCGATCGCGATGCGCTTCGTGTTCGCGCCCGCCATGGTCAGCAGCACCGTGGCGTCGCGCGTCAGCCGGCCCTCGCCGACCCACGCCGTCTCGAACCCCAGGTCCTCGGCGCGCTGCACGCGCGGGACGATGGCCCGGGGATTGTCCATGCCCATCATGAGTCCAAGCTTCATCGCTGCCTCTCCTGTCCGGCCGCTCCGTGGGCGCGTCGCCCACCCCGCGGCCCTGTTCCCTCAGTCAGTCCCGGAAGCATCCCGGCTCCGCCGCGGCGGCGAAGCCCCGGCGGCCCCCGGCCTCCCGGTCGCGGACCCTATGTCGCGCCGGCCTTCGCGTCTCGCTCCGCGAAGACCTCCGCCGCGACCTGCATGCCCGAGAGTCCCATCGGGAAGCCGCCGTAGGCGATCTGGTGCACGAAGATGTCCAGGACCTCTTCGCGCGTGAATCCCTGGTCGAGCGCGCCGGCGATGTGCCCGCGCAACTGCCGCTCGCGGCCCACCGCCGAGATCGTCGCCAGGGTGACGATGCGCTTCGTGCGGTTGTCCATCGAGCCGTGGGTCCAGACGTCGCCGAAGCAGAACTCGCCCAGCATGCGCGCGACCTCGGGACCGACCCGGTCGTCGCTCGCGGCCATACCGTCCAGCCCCGACCGGTCGATGGCGGCTTCCTGCATGAGTGCAAGGCCCCGCTTGAAGCGCTCACTCGTGTTGTCGTCGGTCACGGTGGAGTTCGTCCCTTCTCCGGCTTGTCCGTCGCCGGCCGGCCCGTTGATCGGCGCGGCCCCAGTCAGCTCACTCGAGCCGGCTCAGCGATGCTGCGCGGCGGCTTCGTCGGTGATGTCGAGGGCGCGGTCGACGATCGACAGCGCCCAGCGCAGTTCGTCCTCGGTGATGCAGAGCGGCGGGTTGCCGAAGAGCCAGTCGCCGCGAATCGCGACGAAGAGCCCCTCGGCGCGGAGGTAGCTCCCGAGGCGCTGCGCGACCTCCGGCTCGGCGCTGAGCAGCGGCGCGCGCGTCTCGCGGTCCTTGACGAACTCCAGCGCGGTGAACAGGCCGCGGCCGCGCGCCTCCCCGATCGAGGGGTGGCGCTCCATCATGGCGGCGTACTCGGCCTGCAGCACCTCGCCCAGCCGGGCCGCGTTCTCGATTAACCCGTCCTCCTCGTAGACGGCGATCGTCGCGAGGGCGGCGGCGCAGCCCACGGCGTGGCTGTTGTAGGTCAGCCCGCTGACGAGCGGGTTCGTCTCGAAGTGCTCGGCGACGCGATCGTTCACCATGACCGCGCCCAGCGGCACGTAGCCGCTGGTCAGCCCCTTGGCGATGCTCATCAGGTCGGGCGCGACGCCCTCATGGTCGATCGCGAACCACTTGCCGGTGCGCCCGAAGCCGCTCATCACCTCGTCGGCGATCAGCAGGATGCCGTAGCGGTCGCACAGATCGCGCACGCCGCGCATCCAGCCGTCGGGCGGCACGATGATGCCGTTGGACCCCGTGATCGGCTCCAGCAGGATGGCCGCGATGGTCTGGGGCCCCTCCTGCTGGATGACCTCCTCGAGGTAGCGCAGGTAGGCCGGCGCGAGGTCGGCGTCGTCGACCATCAGCGGGCTGCGGTAGGCGTAGGGGTCGAGGATGCGCACGACGCCGGTCATGCCGTCCTCGACGGCGAAGCGGCGGGCGTCGCCCGAGGCGTAGAGCACGCCCTGCGTGCCGCCGTGGTACGAGCGGTAGCGCGTGAGGATCTTGTGGCGGCCGGTGTACAGCCGCGCCATGCGGATCGCCGCCTCGTTGGCGTCGGCGCCGGCGTTGGTGAAGAAGGCCTTGTTCAGGCCCGGCGGCGTGATCCGCGCCAGCTCGCGGCCCAGCAGACCGCGCGCCGCGGTGGCGTGTTGCGGCACGATGAAGGGCAACTCGGCGAGCTGCTCGGCGATGGCGTGCGCGACCCGCGGGTCGGCGTGGCCGATGTTGACGTTCATGGCCTGCGAGTTGAAGTCGAGGTAGCGGTTGCCCTCCGCGTCCCACAGGTAGACGCCCCGGGCCCGCACGAACGCGAGCGGGTCAATGGCGTTCTGCGCGGTCCACTCGTAGAGCGTGTAGGTGCGGCAGAGGTCGAGAATCTCGGACGCGCTGATGCCCGCCGTGGCTTGCTCGATGGTCATCTCAGACGCTCTCGGCGACAGCGGGGCTCAAGACCCAGGGCGTCGTCCGTCGCAGGTATTGGCCGCGCCCGGGTGTCCCGCGGAACTCGTCGCCGCTGACGATGATCTCGCCGCGCGAGATGACCGTGGTCGGGCGGCCCTGCACCGTCATCCCCTCGTACAGGTTGTAGTCCACGCGCATGTGGTGCGTGGCGGCCTCGATGGTGTGGGTCGCGTCGGGATCCCAGACCACGATGTCGGCGTCGGCGCCCACGCCGATGCCGCCCTTGCGCGGGTAGAGGCCGAAGAGCTTGGCGGGCATCGTGGAGACCAGATCGACGAAGCGGCACATGTCGAAGCGCCCCGCCACGACGCCGCCGTCGTAGAGCAGGTGCAGCCGGTTCTCGATGCCGGGGACGCCGTTGGGGATGCGGCGGAAGTCGCCGCGGCCCATCGGCTTCTGCGGCGGCAGGTCCTCGAGGTCGTCGTGCATGCGGAATGTGCAGTGGTCGGTGGCGAACACCGAGAGCGCGCCGGTCTCCAATCCGCGCCAGAGGTGGTCCTGGTTCGCGCGTTCGCGGATGGGGGGCGAGCAGATGTACTTCGCCGCCTCGAAGCCGGCGTCCTCGTAGTCCTCGTAGGCGGCGAAGAGGTACTGCGGGCAGGTCTCGGCCCAGACGGCCTGGCCGCGCGCCTTCGCGGCCTCGACCTCGGTCAGGGCGGTGTGGCTGGAAAGGTGCACGATGTAGACGCCGGCGCCCGCCATCTCGGCCAGGGCGATGCCGCGATGCACGGCCTCCCCCTCGACGAGGTGCGGGTGCGCGTGCATGTGCATGTGCTCGGCCACGTCGCCGTTCTCGCCGAAACGCTCGGTGAGGCTCTGGATGACGTGCCCGTTCTCCGCGTGCAGCGTGACCAGCGCGCCGGTCTCGGCCGCGACCTGCATCGCCTGGTAGATGGTCAGGTCGTCGACCATCATCGTGCCCGGGTAGGCCATCAGCAGCTTGAAGCTGGTGACGCCCTCGCCGGGCAGGGCGCGCAGTTCCTCAATGTAGCCGGGCGAGGAGAGGTTCGTGGCCATCAGGTGGAAGCCGTAGTCGATCACGGCGCCGGGCGCCGCTTGCGACCGGCGCCGCTCGATCGCCTGCAGCGGCGACATGCCCTCGCGCTCCTGCCGCGCGAAATCGACGACCGTGGTCGTCCCGCCGAAGGCGGCCGCGACGGTGCCCGACTCCCAGGTGTCGGCGGTGAGGGTGTTGAACACCTCCTCGCCGAGATGGGTGTGCACGTCGATCCCGCCCGGGATGACGTACTGCCCGTCGGCCGCGATCACCTCGTCCGCCTCGACGCGGAGGTCGGTCCCGATCTGCGCGATCAGGCCGTCGTTCAGATAGACATCGGCCGGGAACTGCTCGCTCGCGGTGACGACCGTGCCACCCGTGATCAGTATCGACGGCATTACAACCTCCTCCGTGCAGCCCCCGCTAGGGGGCGGTCAGAACGGCGTACATGTCGGGGCGGCGGTCGCGGTAGAAGGGCAGATTGGCCCGTACCTCGGCCACCTGGTCGAGGTCGAGGTCGGCCACGACGATCTCCTCTTCCTCGCCGGCCTCGGCCAGCACCCCGCCCATCGGGTCGCAGAAGTAGCTGTGCCCGTAAAACTGCACATCCGGCTTCAGCGCCGTCCCGACGCGGTTGATCGTGCCGACGAAGTAACCGTTGGCGATGGCGTGGAAGCGCTGCTCGACGTCCCACAGCGGGCGCGAGAAGCCCGCCGTCGCCGAGGGCATGAAGACCATCTCGGCGCCGGCCAGCCCCAGGGCGCGCGCGCCCTCGGGGAAGTGCCGGTCGTAGCAGATGTAGGCGCCGACCTTGCCCACGCTCGTCTCGAAGATCGGGTAGCCCAGGTTCCCGGGGCGGAAGTAGTACTTCTCCAGGAAGTTGTCGACGTGCGGGATGTGCGTCTTGCGGTACTTGCCCACGTAGGAGCCATCGGAGTCGATCACGGCGGCGGTGTTGTAGAGGAAGCCGGGCCCATCGGACTCGTAGACCGGAACGACGAGCACCATGCCGGTCTCGCGGGCGACCTCCTGCATGCGCTGGACGGTCGGCCCGTCGGGGACGGGCTCGGCCAGGTCATACCAGCGTTGGTCCTCTTCCTGGCAGAAGTAGGGGCCGGTCGACAACTCCTGCAGACAGGTCACCCGGGCGCCCTGCGCGGCCGCCCGGCGGATCAAGCCAACCTGATGTTCCACCATCTTCTCCCGGGGGGAGAGGCCTTCGGTCTGAATCAGCGCTGCGCGCACGATGCGTGCCATGGGACGCACTGCCTCCTTCCGCGCCATCACGCGGGGCCCGGCGCGCGGGGGCCGGCCTACGCCGGCCCCCGCGGCAAGCTGCTAGCTGTCGTCGGGGATCAGATCCTCGACGTCCAATTCCAGCGGCGTGTAGTCGTTGCGGAAGCGGTCCGCGTCCGAGAAGTCCTCAAGGGCGGCCTCGACGAACTCATTGGTGTAGGAGGCGTCGAGGTCGGCGGGCTCGGAGATGACCTCGTACTCCAGCATGAGGCCGGCGGTGCGCGCCGCCTCGTCGCGGTCGATCACGCCCCAGCCCTTGCTCGAGGGCCACATGAGCTTGTTGATCTCGTTCATCATCCAGGTCTGGTGCGCGCGGGGCAGCGCGGGACCGTACTTGAGCACGATCTCGACGCAGGCCGCCGGGTCGTCGGCGCACAGCGCCCAGCCGCGCGCGGAGGCGCGGAGGAAGCGCGTGACGATGTCCTGGTTCGCCTCATCCGCCAACCACTCGCCGCGCGCGAGCAGCGCATCCTCGAGCGTGTTGGTGTCGTGGTCGGCGAAGTCGACCAGCCGGAACTGGTCGGCCGGGTTGCCCGCCTCGATCAGCTGGGCGAACTCGTTGTAGATCATCGCCGAGGCCATATCGACCTGCCGCGTGAGCAGCAGCTGCATGTCGAAGCCCTGCCCGATGAGCTCCACCTGGTTCTCATCGCCGCCCTCGGTGAGGCCGAACTTGTTGATCGTGGCCGAGACCTGCTCGTGGCCGGCCCAGACGCCGATCTTGAGTCCCGCCCAGTCGGCGGGCGACATGATGTTGCTGTCGACCCAGGAGACGAGGCGGTAGGCCGAGCGCTCGAAGACCTGCGCGACAGCCACGACGTCGATGCCCTGGTCGCGTGCGGAGAGCAGCACCGCGAACGGCTGCACGGCGAGTTCGGCCGCGCCGGCCGCGACCAACTGCACCGGCAGGATGTCCGGGCCGCCCGGCTGAATCTCGACGTTCAGGTTCTCTTCTTCGTAGAACCCGCTGTCGAGCGCGGCGAAGTAGCCCGCGAACTGGGCCTGGGTGACCCACTGCAGGACGATCTTGATGTCGTCCGGCTCCGCCGGCATCTCCTCTTCGGCCTGCTCGGCCTGTTCGGCCGGCGCGGCCGTCTGCGCCGCCGCTGCCGGCGCCGCCGCCGGCGCCGCATCGTCGTCGTCGTCCCCACCGCAGGCCGCCATCGCGAGCGCGAGGCTCAGCAGCAGCGCGATCATCACATACCAAACTCGGGGTTTCGTCATTCTGTCCTGCCTCCTTGGTCAGGTGTGACCGGCGGTGGCGCACAGCCGCCGCCGCGCCGCGTGGCTTGCGACGGCGGGAGTATAGGCGCGATGGCCGGGCAGCGCCACGTGCTCGGCCGGAACGGCCGCCGGAAGGCCTCCCCGATCAGGGCCATCGGCCGGCGACCGCTGGACGTGCCGCCGCGAAGCGCGCAGGCTGTGCCCCACGGAGGCGTCATGGAGATCGTCGTCATTGGGGCGATCCGGGTGCTGGGCTCGCTGCCGGTGCTGCGCTGGGCGTTCGTCGGCGGGCTGATCGCGGTGTTCGTCGACCTCAGCGACCTGCTGTGGATGAACCTGCTCGACCTGGGGGGGCTGGGCAACTACCAGCAGTTCGACAAGATCGTCGATCAGGTCTACCAACTCACCTTCCTGTGGGTGGCGCTGCACTGGACCGGCCCGGCGCGCACGATCGCGGTCGGGCTGTTCGCCTATCGGCTGCTGGGCTTCCTGGCCTTCGAGTTGACGGGCGAGCGCGCGATCCTGCTGGCCTTCCCCAACGTCTTCGAGTACTGGTTCCTGTTCGTGGCGAGCCTGCCCCACTGGCGGCCGCGATTCGGCTTCCGGCGCTGGGAGACGGCCATCTGGCTGGCCGTGCTGACGGCGATGAAGGAGTTCCAGGAGTACGCGCTGCACTGGGGCAAGTGGCTCGACAGCTTCACCTTCGTGGAGGCGCTGGAGGCGATCTGGGACTTCATCACGGGGCCCTTCACCTGATGGCCGCCCGCCGGCGCCGCTCCGCACGCCGCCGGCGACCCGCCCGGCGCCGCTGGGGCGTCCTGGTCCCCGCGTTGCTGGCGGTTGTCGTGCTGGCCGTCGTGGTGAGCCGCACCGGCTTGCCCGGCCCGACCCCGCCGCCGGCGGCGCCCTTCCCGCCGTCGCCGCTGGCGATCGACGCGGACCTGCGCATCGATCCGGCGCGCGTGCCCACCGAGGCGGCCGTCGTGGACTCCGTCCTCGACGGCGATTCCCTCGTCGTACGGCTGGCCGGGCGGGAGTCGCAGATCCGGCTGTACGGGCTGAACGCGCCGGAGCGCAGCGAACCCTGCGCGGAGCGGGCGCGGGCGCGGCTGTGGGGCCTCGCCCCGCCGGGCGCGACGCTGCTCCTGCACCCCGGCCCCCGCAACGACGACCGCGGGCGGTTACTGCGCTACGCGTTCCTGGAGGATGGGCGCTCGCTCGACGCGACGCTCGTGGCCGAGGGGCTGGCGCTGGCCTGGCGCCGCGACGGCCAACTCCGGGACGCGATCGTGCGGCTGGAGGAGGCGGCGCGCGCCGGGCGCGCGGGCTGCCTGTGGGGGGGCTCGTAGGGGCGTCCCTCGTGGGCGCCCACAAGGGGCGCCCCGACAGGCGACGCCGCGGGTTCAGTTGGGCGGGCGCTCGGTCACGACCTCCGTGAGCAGGTAGCGCCGCGGCTCCAGGTCCCAGCGCACCAACAGGTGGGGCGGGTCGACGGCGAACCAGGCGGTCTGCCGCTCCGCCCCGGGGCGGATCTCCAGCTGCCAGGCGAGGAAGTCCCCGACGGGCGTGTGGATCTCGTCCTGGCCCCGCACGCGCAGCCCCACGAGCTGGGTGCGCTGCGCGAAGACGTTGACGTTGCGATAGCTCACCTCGAGGTCGAGGGCGAAGGGCAGCGCGCGCCAGAGCCAGGCCGAGGAATCGGTGTCGAAGGAGAACTCGGCGAGCTCCAGCCGCCGCTCGCCGGGATCCGGGCCGCCAACGACGACGCTGTCGACGAAGCGCTGGCCATCGGCGTCGACGCCGTAGGTGGCGCCCACCTCGACGCGCTCGCCGGGCGTCGTCGCGAGGCGTTCGTAGCGCAGCGGCCGCAGGGATTCCGCATCGACGAAGAGGACGGTCTCGTCCTCCGTCGCGGTGGCGGGCAGCAGGAACAGCACGCGCAGCCGGTACTCGTCGCCCTGCCGCTCGACCTCGAAGTCGACGCTGCCCACGCGCGCGCCGGTTTGATCGCTGATGTCGTAGCGCAGCAGCTCATAGTCGGGCCAGGGCGTGCCGGCGACGGGGTCCGAGGGGTCGGGGAAGCCGGAGTCGCTGCCGCAGGCCGCCGCGAGCGCGCTGAGGAGCGCGAGCGCCAGCGCCAGGCAGGTGGCCGCGATCCGGCGGTCGAGCGCCATCAGACGGGGACCGGTCCGGGCTGCGCGATGCGAGTCTGCGCGATGCGGGCCAGCGCCTCATCGATGTCGGCCTCCGACACGTCGGCGTGGGTGACGAGGCGGCCCAGCCGCGCCGACAGCACGCTGACCAGCACGCCGCGCTCGGCCAGGCGGTCGCGCCAGGCGGCCGCGTCGTCCAGCGGCAGCGCGACGATGTTGCTCTGCACGGTCTGCGGGTCGATCGCGAAGCCCAGCTCGGCCAGTCCGGCGGCCAGGCGGCGGGCGTTGCGGTGGTCGTCGGCGAGGCGGTCGATCATCGTGTCGAGCGCGACGAGCCCCGCCGCCGCGAGAACGCCGGCCTGCCGCATGCCGCCGCCCAGCAGCTTGCGCGTCCGCCGGGCGCGGGCGATGAACGCCGCGTCGCCGCAGAGCAGCGAACCCACCGGACAGGACAGCCCCTTGGAGAGGCAGAAGCTCGCGGAATCGAACGTGGCGGTGAGGTCCGCGACGGGCGTGCCGGTCGCCACCTCGGCGTTGAAGATGCGCGCCCCGTCGATGTGCGTGCGCAGCCCCAGCCCGGCCGCGACCGCGGTCTGCGACTCGAGCTGCTCGCGCGTCAGCACGGCGCCCCCGCAGAAGTTCTGCGTGTTCTCGAGGGCCAGCAGCGTGGTTGGCGGGTGGTGCAGGTTGGCGTTGCGCGCCGCCGCGCGGATCGCGCCGGGGTCGAGCATGCCGTCGGGGGCATTGGGGATGGTGGTCAGCAGCAGGCCGCCGAGCCGCGCGGCGCCGCCGACCTCGGCGCGGATGATGTGCGCCTGATCGCCCAGCAGGACTTCGTCGCCGGGCTGGCAGTGCGTCATCAGCGCGACGAGGTTGGCCATCGTGCCGCTGGGCACGTACAGCGCCGCCTCTTTGCCCATCCGCGCCGCCGCCCCCGTCTCCAGCGCGTTGATGGTGGGGTCCTCCGAGTAGACGTCGTCGCCGACCTCGGCCCGGGCCATGGCGTCGCGCATCGCCGGCGTGGGGCGCGTGACGGTGTCGCTGCGCAGGTCGATGAGGTGCGGCATGGTTCTCCGTCTGGGCTCAGGCCGGGCGGGCGCCCGGCGGGGATCCTGGGCGCGGCTCAGGAGGGCTCGCGCTCCCACAGCGTCTGGAAGCCCTCGCCGCCGCGGATCGCGGAGACCAGGGTCGCGTGTTCTTCCGCCAGCAACTCGCCGAAGGCGCTGTCGAGTTCCTCGCCCGCGCCGGCGTCGCTGCGCACCAGCCGATCGCGCAGCCGGTCCAGGACGCCGGCGTCGGCCATCGCCGCCACGCCGCGCGGCCAGAGGAAGGACATGATCCGCTCCGGCAGCGGCAGCGAGGGCCGCAGCGCCTTGAGGCTGCGAAAGCGCTCCTCGGCGCTGGCCGCGGGCGGCACGGCACGCACCAACGGCCCGGCCTCCGCCGACGTCCGGAAGTCGACCAGGATGCGCCGCTGCACGACCTGGAAGCGGACCACGAGCACGTCGGCGCGCTCGATCACCTTGGCGATCTCGTCCAGGTCCACGCCGTAATCGTCCACGGTCGGACCCCTCCAGCGGGCAGGCGGCCTGCGAGCAGCTCCCCGGCGGGGCGGGAAGGCCAATGAATGCGGGGACGCCAGTGTATGAACGCCCTGGGAGGGGGTCAATTTGACGGCGGCGCCGGAGCGCCGTCCGGCGGGGGGATGCCCAGCAGCCGCAGCCGGGCGGCGTCGTAGGCGTCCTTGGCGCGCGCCTCGCGGTTGAGCAGGCCCTTGAGCCGGGGCGGGTCGAGGGGGGCGCCGTCGAGGAAGACGCCGTGCAGGGTCGAGAGCTGGGCCTGCCAGCGCTCCCAGGCCTCGCGGTAGGCGGCGGCGACTGCGGGATCAACGGTGACCATGGGCAACTCCGGCGCGAGGGATGGGTAGGCTGCGAAGTATAGGCGGGGCCGGCCGGCCGACGAGAGGCGCATCGTGAGACGAGTGTCGTGGCCGGGGGCGGTGGGGTTGCTGCTCCTGCTGCCGTTCCTCCTGACGCCGCTGATCGTCGCCTGCAGCGACGATGCCGCCCCCGCCGATCCCGCGCCGCCGCCAGCGGCCGCGCAGCCGGCGCCGGAGCAGGACGAGCAATCCGCGGGTGCGGCGTCGGCCGATGCTCAATCGACCGACGCCGCCCCGGTCGCGGCGGAGGAGCCCGTCGCAGAGGCGCCGCCGGCGGAGGTGGAGGAGGAGCCGGCGGAGGCGGAGGCCGAAGCCGTCGCGGCGCCCGGGGACGACGCGCCCCAGCCAGCCGAGGCCGCCGCCGACGACGACCCGGCGCCCGCACCAGCAGTCGCCGACGCGGACACCGACACCGCCGCGGACACCGACGCCGCCGCGGACGAAGACGAGGACACGGGTCCCGACCCACGGCTCGCGTTCCTGAGCGAGCTGACGGACCCCGCCGACCGCGAGGTCATCGCGCTGATCGGGGCGACCGTGGCCGAGCGCCGGGGGCTGCCGCTCCTGCGCGACGTGCCGGTCTACCTGCTGCGCCGCCCCGACCTGCCGGCCTTCTTCGACGCCGACGACACCCTGGACGACGACGACCCGGACGACCGCGTTCGCGAGCGCATCTACCAGCTGGTCGGGCTGATCGGCGGCGAGGCGTCGCTGGACGAGCTGTACCGCGACATCTTCGTGGGCCTGGCGCTGGGCTTCTACCACACCGAGCTGGAGGGCTTCGTGATCATCAGCGACAACGACCACGTCGCCGGGGGCGATATCGACACGATCACGCACGAGTTCGTGCACGTCTTGCAGGACCAGCACTTCGAGATCGGGGACTACTTCGAGGCGCACCGCGACAATCAGGACCGGGTTCTGGCGGCGCGTTTCATCATCGAGGGGGACGCGACCAACTCGGAAGCGCTGTTCGAGGATCTGGCCGTCTCCCTGGCGTCGCGACTTGAGCCGCGCCGCGATCGCGCGCCCGGCCTGACCGGCTCGGTGCCGCCGCTGCTGCGGATGATCTTCACCGCGCCGTACATCACCGGCGCCCGGGTGGTCGCGCAGGTGCTCCGGGAGGAGGGGCAGGCGGGCGTCGACGCGCTGCTGCGGGATCTGCCGCCGTCGACGGAGCAGCTCCTGCATCCCGACAAGCGCGCCGCCAACGAGCAGCCACTCGACGTCGAGGCGCCCGATGTGTCGGGCGTGCTGGGCGAGGCGTGGGAGGCGGTGGGGTCCGACACGCTGGGCGAGTTCATCCTGCGCATCCTGCTCAGTCCGGTCACCGGCGGCGCCGTCGCCACGGGGGCGGCCGCCGGCTGGGGGGGCGACCGGCTGACCGCCTACCGCGGGCCGAACGACGCGAGCCTGCTGGTCTGGGAGCTGCGCTGGGACACGCTCGCGGATGCCGAGGAGCTGGTCGCGGCGCTGCACCGCTGGCTGCCCGCGCGCACCGGCGCGCCCGTCGTCGAACTGGCGGCGGGCCGCGAGCTGCGGTCCGACGGGCCGGGGGTCTCGGCCTGGGTGCGCCGCTCGCGCGATTCCGTGTTCGTCGTGATCGGGGAGACGGCCGCGACGGTCGAGCAGGTGGGGCTCGTGGGGTTGCGCTGATCGGGCGGCCCTGATCGAGTGGCGACGGCGGGCGGGCGGGTCAGCCCAGACGACGGAAGATCTGCACGCTCGCCGACTCGAAGACCATCGCCTGCCGCACGCGCCGGCGCAGATCGGAGAACGTCTGGTCCTGCGCGGCCAGCTCCTCGAACTGTTCCAACTCCTGCATCGAGTCGAACTGCGCGACGATCTCCACCTGGCTGGTGGGGCCGGTGATCGAGTCCCAGATGGCGAAGTCGGCCTCAATGCCGCGCGCGGCCTGGTAGTCGAACGCGGCCTGGGCGGCGGCGAGGAACTCGCCGTGCTGTCCTGGGGCGACCTGGCCGGTCAAGACGCGGCGGTACAGACTCATCGGGGGCCTCCATTCGGGGCGATGGCGTTCGGGCTGAGCGTAGCGGCCGGGCGCGGCTCGCGGTCGCGCAGCAGCCGCGCCACCGACGCCAGGTCCGCAGGCGTGTTGACATTGCGCAGCGACGCCAGCTCCGCGTCCCACGCGCGCAGCGCCTCCGCGTCCAAGCGGCGGCTGCGGAGGCGCTCGAGCAGGACGCGCGGGCGGCGCTCGCCGGAGTCGAGCAGGGCGGTCGCGACGGCGCCGGCGGCCCGCCGGTAGGCGCCGAGCAGCGGTTCCGGCCGCCCGTCGCGGACGGGCATGACGACATCGACGTCGCGGCAGGCGGCGGCGACGGCGCACAGCAACGCCGGGACCAGCAGCGGCATGTCGGTGGCGACGACGATCGCCAGGTCATGCCGCACGAGGCGCAGGCCGGCCTCGATCCCGGCCAGCGGGCCCGCCTCGGACCGGGCGTCGCGGGCGACGCGCCAGGCCGCGCCCGCCGGCGGCGGCAACGCCTGCCCGGGCCGCGCCACGACGACCACGTCGTCGCTGACCGTCGCCAGCGCGTCGGCCGTCCAGTGCAGCAGCGGCCGTCCGGCCGCCTCGGCCGAGGCCTTGTCGCGCCCCAGCCGCGTGCCGAAGCCGCCCGCCAGGATGACGCCGCTGGAGGACTCCGGGGGATGTGTGTCGTGCGAACTCACGGGGAGAGTGTACGCGGGTGGCCCTGGGGGATGGCCGATGGCGGCTGGGGAGGGGGGCTAGGCTGGGCGCATGGCCACGACGCCGCTGCACGACGCCCTGGGGCTCCCGCGACCGGGGGGCGAGACGGCCGGCGGGATCGTGCTGGCCACGGTGGGCGGCGGCGGCAAGACGACGCTGCTCTTCGCGCTGGCCGCGGAGCGGGCGTCGGCCCGGACCGACGACTCAATCAGCGTGCTCACGACGACGACCAAGTTCACCGTGCCCAAGGCGGCGGAATCGCTGCCGGCCGTGCTGGCGACGAACCCGCTGGTGCGCGCGGCCGCCATCGCCGACGTGCGCGGGCGCGGCCTGCCGACGGTGCTCGTCGCAGGCGGCCGGGGCGACCGCGGCCGCCTGCTGGGCGTGGAGCCGTCCTGGCCGGCGCAGGCCTGGGGCGTCGACGGCGTGGCCTTCGTGGGGGTCGAGGCGGACGGGGCGGGGGGGCGGCCGTTCAAGGCGCCGGCGCCGCACGAGCCGGTGATCCCCGATCGGGCGACGCACGTCGTGGCGGTCGTCGGCGTCGAGGCGCTGGGGCAGCCGCTGGGACGCCATTGGGTGCACCGGCCCGAGCGGGTGTCGGCGCTGACCGGGGCGGCCGAGGGGGACGCCGTCACGGCCGCGATGGTCGGGGCGGTGCTGTCGCACGCGGAGGGGGGGCGCAAGGCCGTGCCCGCCGGAACCCGCTTCAGCGTCGTGGTGACGCGGGCGGGGCGCGACATCGCCGGGGCGCGGGCGATCGCGGCGGCCTGCCGCGGTCGCGGCGTCGAGACGATCGTCGTCTGGGATGCGACGGAGGGGCTGATCGAGGTGGTCTGAGAGCGGGATCGGGCGCGGCGTCCGGCCGGCACCGGGACGCGCAATCCGCAGCCGAAAATAGTAGCCTCCGGGCAGTGGGTCGGACGCACGTCGAGAGGGGATCGGGCATGCAGTGCTACCGCGAAATGATCGGACTACTGAAGGACCCGATGGGCACGTTACGCATGGCCTGGGCCGACACCGGCTGGCGCTTCGTGCTGGTCCTGGCGGGGCTGCTCTTCATCCTTGAGACGGCCAGCGAACTGGCGGGCGTGGAGCAAGGATCCGCCTGGTGGACCGCGGAACTGTTCTCGGCCGTGATCGTCGCGTTGTGGCTGTCGAGACACCGGCTGCGCGGCTCCCTGACCGAAACCGCGAACCTGACCGTCGTCGTCGCGATCGTGCTCCTGCTGACAGTCGAAGGGATCTTCGCCTACACGACGGTGTCGGACACCTTCGCGGCCCAACCGATCTTCTGGCCGTTCTCCCTGGTGCTGATGGGAACGGCCATCGCGGCGCGCGTCGTCGCGCCGTGCGTGCTGCATCCACTCAACCTGTGGCTGGTCGTCTACGCCTTCCTGGCCTTCTGGCTGCACACGGGCATGTGGGTATCGGAGCTGTCGTTCGTGGAGCCGCCGTTCACCTGGGCGCTGGCCCTGACCGGGATGGCGCTGGTCGCGCGCTGGATCGCCGGCCGTGGCTTCGATGGGCCGATCCTGAGCCCGCTCAACATGACGGTGGCGCTCTACGTCTACCTCCAGTGGTGGCTGGAATACGGCGTCAACGAGAGCGGGATCGGCGCCGATCCGTGGGGCTACCAGGAGTTGTACTGGCCCTGGCTGCTGTCGACGCTGGGCCTGGCGCTGGGGGTGCGGATCATCGCGCCGTACATCGCGGACTACACCGCGCGGTGTCTCGGGTCGGGCGAGGGTAAGGACGACGACTAGCGGGGCCGGCGCCGGCGCCTACGCGTACTGCCGGCGCTTGCCGCGACGCCGCGCCCGCCCCGAGGCGCCGTCCGCGTGGCGCCACTCCTGGGGGTCGCCCGCGCGCTCCAGGGCGACGGCGCAGACCTTGAACTCGGGGACGCGCGACGCCTCGTCGCAGGCGTCGTTGGTCAGCCAGTTGGCGGCCGACTCCTTGAGCCGCACGAACGGCAGGAAGAGCGACCCCGGCGCGACGTCCTCGGTGAGGAACGCGACGCCCTCCAGGCGGCCGCGGCGGCTGCGGAGCCGCACGGCCTCGCCATCGGCGATCTCCAGGGCGGCGGCGTCGGCGGGGTTGACCGCGACGCGCAGCTCCGGGAAGGACGCCTCGAGCCCGGGTACGCGGCGCGTCAGCACGCCGCCGTGCCAGTGGTAGAGCACGCGACCCGTGTTGAGGATCAACGGGTAGCGGTCGTCGGGCGGCTCGTCGGCGGGCGCGGTCTGACGCACGGGCACGAACTTGCCCCGGCCGCGCGGGAAGCCGTCGGCGTACATGCGCGCGGTGCCGGGGTGACCGGGAGTGGGGCAGGGCCACTGGATGCCGCCCTCGCGGTCGAGGCGGGCATGCGACAGGCCCGCGAGGGTGGGCGTCAATGACGCCATCTCGTCGAAGATCGAGGCGGCGGAGGGGTGGTCGAAGCCGCGCCCGCCGGGCGGCGGCCCGTCGGCCCCGACGCGCGCCGCGACGCGCCGGGCCAGGTCCTGCACGATCTCCCAGTCGGGCCGCGCGGCGCCGGGGGGGTCGACGAGCTTGCGCACCCGCTGCACCCGGCGCTCGCTGTTCGTGAAGCTGCCCTCCTTCTCGGCGAAGGAGGCCGCGGGCAGGACGACGTCGGCGATCTCGGCGGTCTCGTGCATGAAGATGTCCTGCACGACGAGGAAGTCGAGCTTGCGCAGCAGTTCCGTGGCGTGGGCCAGGTTGGGATCGCTGAGCGCCGGATTCTCGCCCACGATGTACATGCAGCGGATATCGCCCTGCGCGATCGCCTCGACCATGTCGGTGGCGCGCAGCCCCTCGGCCGACGCCAGCGCGCCGCCCCAGACCTCCTGGAAACGGGCCAGATTGGCGGGTGTGTAGCGCTGGTAGCCCGGCAGCGCGTCGGGCACGCAGCCGGCGTCGCCGGCGCCCTGGACGTTGTTCTGCCCGCGCAGCGGGGAGACGCCGTTGCCGGCGCGGCCGACCTGACCCGTGAGCAGCGCGAGGTTGAGCAGCGCCGTCGCGTTGGCGGTGCCGTTGATGTGCTGCGTGATGCCCATGCCCCAGACCAGGCAGGAGCCGTCGCGACCGGGGGGGCCGCCGCCGTGGGCGGGCCGCGCGTAGAGCCGGGCGGCACGGCGCAGCAGATCCGCCGGCACGCCCGAGAGATCCTCGACGTGCTCGGGCGTGTAGGGCGCGAGCGCGGCGCGCCAGGCATCGAAGTCCTCCGTGCGCTCGCGGATGAAGGCGCCGTCCTGGAGGCCCTCGTCGAGGATCAGCCGGGCCATCCCGTTCAGCACCGCGACGTCGGTGCCGGGATAGGGGCGCAGCCAGAGATCGGTGTGGTCGCAGAGTTCGATGCGCTTGGGGTTGAGCACGATCAGGCGCACGCCGTGCTGGTCGACGGCGCGCCGGATCCGGCTGGCGATCACCGGGTGGTTCGAGGACGGGTCGGCGCCGGCGACGAACACGCAGCCGGCGTCCTCGTAGTCGGTGTAGGAGTTCGAGGTCGCGCCGCTGCCCAGCTGGGCCAGCATCGCCTCGACCGAGGGGGAGTGGCAGAGCCGCGTGCAGTGGTCGATGTTGTTCGTGCCGAGCAGCACGCGGGCGAATTTCTGGATCAGGTAGTTGTCCTCGTTCGTGGCCTTGGCGCTGGCGAACGCGCCGAAGCGACCGCGGTGCTCGGCGAACTTGTCCGCGACGAGGTCGAGCGCCTCGTCCCACGAGGCGGGCTGGAGTTGCCCTGCGCGGCGTACGAGGGGGGTGGTCAGACGGTCCGGGTGATCGACGAAGGAGACGCCGAAGCGCCCCTTGACGCAGAGCAATCCGGTCGAGGAGCGGTTCGCGGGGTCGTCGTCGACGTGGGTGATGCGGCCCTGGTCGTCGGCGGAGAGCTTGATGCCGCAGCCCACGCCGCAGTACGGGCAGACGGTCGAGACGGTGCGCGCGGGCGCGGGCGGCTGCTTGGATCGGATCGCGCCGGTGGGGCAGGCCGCGACGCACTGGCCGCAGGAGGTGCAGATCGACTCAGCCAGCGGCTCGTCGTTGAAGGCGGCGATGCGGGCCGCCGCGCCGCTGCCGGCGATGCCGATGGCGCCGATGTGCTGCAAGTCCTGGCAGGCCGACGTGCAGCGGCCGCAGAGGATGCATTCGGCGGCGGCGAAGAGGTAGAAGGGGTTGCTGTCGTCGCGGGTCGTGTTGAGGCGGGGGGGCCAGCGCCGGGCGTCGGCGGCGTGGGCGACCGCCACCCGCCCCAGATCGGAGCCCGGCAGGGGGTCGGCCGCGGCGTCGCGCATGCCCAGGGTGAGTTCGAGCACGCCGCGGCGGGCGCGGCGGGCGTCGTCGGAGGCGGTGCGCACGACCATCCCCTCGGCCGCCGGCAGCGAGCATGAGGCCGGCAGCCCCCGCACCCCGTCCACCTCGACGAGGCAGGTGCGGCAGGCGCCGAGCGCGGGGCCGTCGTCGTCCTTGCAGAGATGCGGCAGCTCGACGCCGGCCGCGAGGACGGCGTCGAGCACCGTCGCGCCGGCGCCGACCGCGGTCGGCCGCCCATCGACCGTCAGGGCGATCGCGTCCTGCGTGGTCATAGCGGGCTCGCCAGCGGCGGCGGCGGCGGCGCTTCGCTGAGCGCCGCTCCGAAGTGGGCGAGCGCGCTCGTCACCGGGGCGGGGGCCATCTGGCCCAATCCGCAGAGCGAGGCGTCGCGCAGGAGCGGGATCAACTCGTCGATGTCGGCGCGGGCGGCGGCCTGCCGGCTGGGGTCGCGCAGCCGGTGCAGCGCGTCGGCGAGGCGCTCCCCGCCCTCGCGGCAAGGAGTGCACTTGCCGCAGGACTCGCGCGCGTTGTAGTCGGCCTCGATCTGCACGACCTCCGCGACCGGCAGGCGGTCGTCGAAGGCGACGATGCCCCCGGAGCCGAGCACCGCGCCGGCCTCGTCGAGCAGGCCCGGGCCGATGGCGGCGTCGAAGCGATGGGGGGGCAGCAGCCCGCCCGACGGTCCGCCCGCGACCACGCCCGTCAGCGCCGCCGCCGGATCGGCGAGGCCGCCGATGCGCAGAATGTCGGCGACGCCGGCGCCCATCGGCACTTCGATCAGGCCGGGGCGCGGGACGCAGCCGCTGAGCGAGATCAGCTTCGTGCCGGGAGCGTCGGCGCTGCCGGAGTCGCGGAACCACTCGACGCCGAAGCGGAAGAGGTCGGGCAGGTTGCACAGCGTCTCGACGTTGTTGATCACGGTGGGACGGCCCCAGAGACCGCGCTCGGTGGGGAAGGGGGGGCGCAGCCGGGGGACGGCGCGGCGGCCCTCGATGCTCTCCAGGATCACCGTCTCCTCGCCGCAGACATAGCCGCCCGCGCCGCGCCGGATCTCGACGCGCAGCCCTGCCTCGGGCCCAACGACGCCCAGGTCCTGGGCCTGGTCCAGAGCGAGTCGCATCGTCGCCGCCGAGAGGTCGGCCTGCCCGTTGATGTAAAGGTAGGCCGTGGCCGCGCCGATCGCGCGGGCGGCGATCCCGATCCCCTCGACCAGACGGTGGGGGTCGGCCTCCATGAGGCCGCGATCCTTGAACACGCCGGGCTCCCCCTCCTCGGCGTTGACCACGAGGATGGGGGTCCCGTTCAGCGCGGCGGCGTCGCGCGCGGCGCGCCACTTGAGATGCACGGGGAAGTACGCCCCGCCGCGGCCGCGCAGCCCCGACGCCTCGACGACGTCGATGATCTCCTCCGGGCCGAGGCCGGCGACCGTCTTGAGGCCCACGTACGCGCCCGCGGCCCGGGCCTCGTCGAGGCAAGCCGAGTCGATCTGGCCGGCGCGGGCGAGCAGGCGCCGCGTCTGGCCGCCGAAGAACTCGCGCAGGGCGGGGTCCCCCGGCTGCCCGTTGAGCAGGGCGCGGGCGGCGTCGACCGCCGTCGCGGCCGTGACGGGGAGGGCAGGGGGGCAGGGACGGCCGTCCGGCGGCAGCGCAAGCACAGGCGCGGCCCAGGCGGCCCCGTCGCCGCCGGTCTCCACGACGTCGATCCCGGGCAGGTCGCGGCGCAGCGTGTTGAGCACCTCGGATGCGCCCGCCGCGCGCCCCATGGAGCCGCCGCGCAGATGCAGGCGGGGCTTCGGCGTCCCGGACGAGCGGTCAGGCGGGGCGCCCACAAGGGGCGCCCCGACAGCATTCTCGGCGTCCGTCGGGGCGACCCTCGTGGTCGCCCTCTCTTCTCGGGCGCCCGCAAGGGGCGCCCCGACAGCATTCTCACCGTCAACGCGCCGATGCGCGCCGGCGGCCGGGTCCGGGGCGGCGTGCGCCCGCCCGCGCAGATCCCCGTGCAGAACGACGGGCGCGACGGCGCACGCGAAGAGGCACTCGCGCTCCTCGACCCGGCGGCCGGCCGCGCGCAGGTCGTCCCGCAGGGCGTCGGCCCCGGCCAGCCGACAGCTCAGCCCGCGACAGACGCCCACGGCGTCGGGCTCCGCCGGGACGCTACGGAACTCGGTATAGGAAGTCGCGACGGCGTAGAGGTCGGAGTTCGGGATGTGCAGCCAGCGCCCGATGCGCTCCAGCCCCTCCGGCGCGAGGTAGCCGGCGAGGTCGTGCAGCAGGTGCAGCGCGGGCAGCGCCTGCCCGCGCTCGCGGGGTAGCCGCGCGAGGCCGTCGTCGAGGCCGTCGATCGGGGAGCGGCCGGTCATAACGGGATTGTCGCATGCCCGCCGGGAAGGGGCGCAAGAGCGGCGACCGCGGGGGCGCGCGCCGCGACGGCGCGCGCGGCGCGGCCGGCCCGGATCCGGGGGGGCTCAGAGGGGGTTGCGCCAGCGCAGGCCGGGGAAACGGCTGAAGTCCGAGTCGTTGGAGTGGACCTCGGCTTGGTACTCGATCGCCAGGGCGGCGATGTGCGCGTCGGTGACGAGGTTCGACCCGGCCCCGGAGGCGGTGAGGACGCGGCGGAACACCGTCAGGTGCTCAACGCCGGGGTTCAACGGCGCGACATGGGGGAGGGCGAACCACTCCTGCACGAATCCGACGGCCCGCTCTGGCGTCACGGGGTAGGCGCGCACGCCGCGCTGCGTGAGGAGGCGCACGAAGCCCGATGTCACGACCCACGGCAGGCCCACCCGCTCCGCCCCGTTCGCCAGATCCTCCCACCAGCGGCGGGCAGGGGCGTGCAGTGGCGCCTCGTCGTTGTAGGCGTAGATGAGCAGATTCAGGTCGGGGACGATCACTCCGCGTGCCGCCGCAGGAAGTCGGCCGTCTCGAGCTCGTCGTTGAGTTGGTTGAGGCGGAGAAGGTCGATCCCGGGGGCGAAGCCGCCGTGGAGCGGCTTGACCCGGAAGCGGGGCCGGTCCTCCCGAGGGGTGGGGGACATCCCCCGGCGCAGGGCGTCGTTGACCACCTGCCGGAACGGCTTGTCCAGCAGTCGCGCCTGTTCCTTCAAGGCGGCGGCGATGTCGTCGTCCAAGGTCAGCGTGGTTCTCATGCAGGCATCATGATGCCTCGCGCAGGTGATGTCAAGATGCGCGACCGCCCTGAGCCGCCGCTCAACCCGTCTCGAACTGCAACGCCGAGAGGTTCAGCTCGGGGGACCGCTTGGAGAGTTGGAGCATTTCCACGCCCACTACTTCGTTCGATTCGTTGTAGTCGAGCACCACCCCCGGCGAGACCTCCTCGGACTCGACGATGCGGGAGTCGTCGAGTCGGAAGTAGAGCGCGTCGGCTTCCTTGTCCACGCGCAGCTTCACAACTCACCTCTCGTTCTCACGCCCGCGTGCTTGTGTGCGCCCCCTGTCGTCAAGCATTCGCCATTCGACGGTGTCGGCGCAATACCGCCGGGACGCAAACAGCCCCTCCGAAGAGGGGCTGGAGTGGGCTGGTAGCGCATGGGGGATTCGAACCCCCGATCTCCGCCTTGAGAGGGCGGTGTCCTGGGCCGCTAGACGAATGCGCCACGTCTTGGCTGGGGATGGAGGATTCGAACCCCCGCTAACTGATCCAGAGTCAGTCGTCCTACCGCTAGACCAATCCCCAGTGCGGTTCCAGTTTAGCGGCGCGGCCGGGGGCCTCGCAATCGCGGGCGTGGCGCAGCGGCGACACTCAGTCGTCGGGGCGGGCGAGGCGCTCCGCCGCGACGTTGAGCCGCTCGACGGCCCGGGCGCGCCCGAGCACCGTCAGCGTCTCGAAGAGGGGCGGCGCGATGCGCTTGCCCGTGACGGCGACGCGCACGGGGGTGAAGACGACGCCCGCCCGCAGCGCCAGCCGATCGGCCAGGCCGCGCAGGGCGGCCTCGATCGCCTCGGTCGTCCAGGGCTCGACCGCCTTGAGCGCCGCGATGGCACCCTCCACCGCCGCCAGCGCCCCCGAGGGGTTGTCGCGGAAGCCCTTGCCCATCAACTCCGCGTTGGGGTAGTCGAGCGGGCCGGGGCGCAGGAAGAAATCGACGTACTCCGCGACTTCGGGCAGCCGCTTCACGCGCTCCTGGATCAGCGGCGCAAGCGGAAGCAGGGGGGTCAGGTCGAACGGCCGTGCGACATCGTCGGGCAGCGCGCGCTCGAGGAACGGCGTCGCCCGATCGAAGAACTCCCGCGGGCCGAGGTCGCGCAGGAAATCCGCGTTCATGGCGTCGAGGCGGGCTTGGTCGAAGGTCGCCGGCGTGACGCCCATGCGGTCGATGTCGAAGGCCGCGACGATCTCGGCGACGGACATCTTGGTCGTGTGGTCGTCCTTGGACCAGCCCAGCAGCGCGAGGAAGTTGATCAGCGCCTCGGGCAGGTAGCCCTGCTCGGCGTAGGCCTGCACCGACGTCGCCCCGTGGCGCTTGCTGAGCTTGCCCTTGTCGGGCCCCAGGATGACCGGCTGGTGGATGAAGATCGGCGGCTCGAAGCCGAGCGCCTTGTAGAGCAGGATGTGCCGCGGCGCGCTCGGCAGCCACTCGTCGCCGCGGAAGACGTGGCTGATCCGCATCGCCTGGTCGTCCACGACGGAGGCCAGGTGATAGGTCGGGAAGCCGTCCTCCTTGAGCAGGACGTTGTCGTCGAGGAGACGGTTCTCGAAGGCGACGCCGCCGCGCAGGGCGTCCGGCACGACCGTGACGCCCTCGCGGGGCATCCGGAAGCGCACGACGCTGCGGCCATCGTTGGCCGCGATCTCGGAGGCGAGTTGCGCGGCGTCCAGGTCGCGGCAGCGGCTGTCGTAGCCGGGCGGCTGCTTGCGCCGCTGCTTCTCCTTGCGCACGCGGAGCACGCGCTCGGGCGAGCAAACGCAGCGGTAGGCATGCCCAGAGGCCAGCAGCCGCTCCGCCGCCGCCTGGTAGCCGGGCAGCCGCTCCGACTGCCGATACGGGCCGTACGGCCCGCCGAGGTCGGGGCCCTCGTCCCAGTGCAGGCCCATCCAGCGCAGCCCGTCGAGGATGCGCGCCTCGGCCCCGGCGACGGTGCGGCCCTGGTCGGTGTCCTCGATGCGGACGATGAACTCGCCGCCGTGGTGGCGGGCGAAGAGCCAGTCGAACAGGGCCGTGCGCACGCTGCCCATGTGCAACTCGCCGGTGGGACTGGGGCCGAAACGGACGCGAACGCTCATCTGTCGTACTCAGCCTTACCCAGCGGGACGCTGGCAGTGCGACTAGCGGATGTGCCGGGAGCGATGACGCGACTTGCGCCATCGCGCGCCGCGCGCCTCCTGCCCGGGGGGGAGCGGCGCGGCGGCGGCATCCACGGTACCGCCGATGTCCGCTCCATGCACCGGCGCCGCGCCGCGCAGGGCGTCGAGCAGGGCGGCGATGTCGGCCGGGGGGGCGACCTCGACCCGGAGGCGGGAGCCGCTGCCGGGGTGGTCGAAAGCGAGCAGGCGGGCGTGCAGGGCCTGCCGGCCGATCAGGTGCGAGGGCTGCCCGTAGATCGCGTCGCCGATGATGGGATGGCCCAGCACAGACAGATGCACGCGGATCTGATGCGTGCGACCGGTGATCAGGCGGCAGTCGAGCAGCGAGGTGTCGGTGAACCGCTCGTCGACGCGGTATTCGGTGGTCGAGGGCTTGCCGCCCTCGACGACGGCCATGCGCCGGGGGTCGGAGCGGTCGCGTCCGACGGGCGCCTCCACCCGCCCCTGCAACGGGTCCGGTGTCCCGGCGACGACGGCCAGATAGCGCTTCTCGACGCTGCGGGCGCGGATCTGGTCCTGCAGGCGCTGCAGGGCGACCGCGTGCTTGGCGACCATCATGACGCCGCTGGTGTCCTTGTCGAGGCGGTGCACCAGGCCCGGCCGCAGCGCGTCGCCGATCTGTTGCAGGTCGGGGCAGTGCGCCAGCAGGGCGTTCACGAGCGTCGGCTCGCGCTCGCCGGGGGCGGGGTGCACCGTGAGGCCCGCGGGCTTGTTGAGCACGATCAGGTCGGCGTCCTCGTAGCGCACGTCGAGGGGGATGTCGACGGGCTCGGCGACCATCGCGGCGGTCGTGGGCTCGGCCTGCACGCGCACCATCTCGCCGGCGCGCAGGCGGTACGAGGGCCGCTCCAGGCCGCCCTCGACCAAAACCAGGCCCTCGTTGATCAGGCGCCGCGCGGCGCTGCGGGAGAGGGGGGGCAGCCGCCGCGCGACGAACACGTCCAGGCGCTCACCATCGCCATCGGCCATGAGTTCGGAGGGGGGCATCGCGCGGGGGAGCAGGTCGAAGGGCATCAGCGATGGGGCGCCGATCGCGTGGCGTCGCGCGCGACCAGCGTGACCAGGATGAGGACGACGCCCACGTTGATGCCGGCGTCGGCGACGTTGAAGGCGGGGAACTCGTTGAAATTGATGAAGTCGGTCACGCTGCCCTGGTACACGCGGTCGAGCAGGTTGCCGACGGCGCCGCCGAGGATCAGCGCCAGGCCCAGCCGCGCGACCCAGTGGTCGACGACGGGGAAGAGGTAGTAGACGCCCAGCACCACGATCGCCACCAGGGCGGAGACCGCGAGCAGGGCGTTGGCGTCGTTGAACAGGTTGAACGCGCCGCCGGTGTTCTCGAAGTGCGAGAAGCGGAAGAACGGCGCCAGCCGCTCGTGGTCGCCCTCGGCCAGCGTGCCGCGCACGATCACTTTGGTGATCTGGTCGAAGGCGACCCAGGCCAGCGCCGTCGCCACGAAGATCGCGTCCTCGTGACCGCGCCCGGCGCGCTGGGCGCGGAAGCGCCGCCACGCATCCCCGGCCGCGCGCCGGGCCGGGCCGGGCCCGTCGGCCAACTCGGAGGGCGGCCCGGGGGCCGGGGAGGCATCGGAGTGGCTCGTCATGCCGTCGATCGTACACCCGCCCGGCGTCCGTTCGGCGCGCGGCGGCGTACTAGGCTGGAGCGACCTACCATTCAGCCGATACAGGCCGTGCAGCCAACGCAGGCCGCCGGCGCCGCCACAGGGCGGCGTCCGCATTCGGATCGGAGCCGCCACGTGACGACCCTGTTCAGCGAGCAGCACGAGGACCGCGTCGACGGGCCCGACCGCCTGCCGCCCGGTCAGCGCCTGACCGAGCAGTGGCCGGTCCTGACCTACGGGGCGACGCCGCGGGTGGAGCTGCGCGACTGGAGCCTACGCGTGTGGGGCGAAGTCGAGCAGGAGATGGAGTGGAATTGGGAGCAGTTCCAGGCGCTGGGCACGGAGGAGCGCACCAACGACATCCACTGCGTGACGCACTGGTCGCGCTACGACAACACCTGGGAGGGCGTCCTCATCGAGACGATCCTGCGGCAGGTGCGGCCCACGCCGCGGGCCGCGGCGGTGATGTTCCACTCGTACGGCGGCTACACGACGAACGTCAGCCTGGACGACCTGGCCCAGGACGACCACGCGATGATCGCCTTCTCCCACGACGGCGAGCCGATCCACGCGGTGCACGGGGGACCGCTGCGCGGGGTGGTGCCCTCGCTGTACTTCTGGAAGAGCGCCAAGTGGGTGCACGGCATGGAGATCCTGCCCATGGACCGGCCCGGCTTCTGGGAGATGTACGGCTATCACCTGCGCGGCGACCCCTGGGCCGAGGAGCGCTACTCGTAGCCCCGCCCTCGCCATGACGACCACCGCCCCATGACCACCACCGTCCCCTCCCACATCGACGACCGCACGAATCGCGCCATCCTCGCGATCTCGGAGGACCGGCTGCAGGGCTTCCAGCGCGACCCCGTGGGGGAGATCGCGCGGCGCAGCGGCGTCCCGGCGGCCGTCGTGCTGGAGCGCATCCAGGCGATGCTGACGGCCGGCACGATCCGCCGCGTGCGGCAGACGCTGCTGGCCACCAACCTGGCGCGCGGCGCGCTGGTCGCCTGGGAGGTGCCCGAGGATCGGCTGCGCGCGGCCTTCGACTTCATGTTCGAGCAGGATCCGTTCTCGGGGCACGTGGTGGTACGCACGACCGACGCGGCCAACCCCGGCGCGCACTATCGCCTGTGGACGACGCTCAAGACCCCGAAGGGGTTCTCGCTGCGCAAGCACGCCGAGTACCTGCGGCGGCAAACCGGCGCCACGCGCTTCCGGCTGATGCCCGCGAAACGCCTGTTCGCGCTGGGCGTGGGCCACGTGCAGCGGCGCGAGATCGCCCCCGGCGCGCGGACGCCCGAGCCGGGGCGGGTGCTCGATACGACCGTGGCGACGCTGACGCCGGAGGAGTGGCGCGTGGTGGAGGCGCTCAAAGAGGAGTTCGCGCCCGGCGCGCTGTCGGGCGACGTCTGGGCGCCGCGGGCGGCGGCGGCGGGCGTCGAGCTGTCGCGCTTCTGCCGCGTGGCGGAGTCGCTCGACGCGCGGGGGCTGGTGGGCCGCTTCTCGACCTTCCTGGAGCACGTGAAGCCGGTGGGGACGGCACCGCCGGTGACCCGCTACAACGCCCTCTTCCACTGGGCCGTGCCGCCCGGCCGCGAGATCGACGCCGGGCGCGAGGTCGGCCGCCACCTCATCATGACCCACGCCTACTGGCGCGAGGGGGGCCCGGAGTTCCACGACGTCAACGTGATGGGCGTGGCGCACGGCACCGACAAGGCGCGGCTCCTCGCCCACAAGGCGGCGATCGACGCACACCTCGCCGAGGCGGGCATCCCGCTGGCCTACACGGCCGTGTTCTGGGGCGGGCGCAGCGAGATCAAGCCCAGCGAGGTGCTGCCCGCGGCCTATCTGCGCTGGTGCGCGCAGGTGGGCATCGACCCCGCCCGCATGCGCGACGACGACGCGCCCGCCTGAACCCGGCGCGCCGACCCGGCCGTCCGGCCGCGGCGCGCCATCTGGGCGGCCGGGACGCGCGCCGGCCTCGGGCGACGCCCCGGCGACACCCCCGCGCGTTGACAGCCTCGCGCCGCCTGCGTAGATTGTGTGGGTTGCCCAGACGCTCTGGATCGCGTGTCTCACGCGCTCCCGGCCGGTCTGGGTCACCTTCGCAACCGAATAGTGTGCACGAGCGACCAACGAAATCGCCCAGCGCAAGCTGGGCACAACTGGTCATGACGGCGCCACGCCCGGCTCCCGCGTGGTGGATTCGTCGCGCCTGGCGCGGCGGTCGTCCCGGGGGAATCCTGGTGTGCGTCGTTGTCCTGACCATCTGAAGTACATCACACATGCTGAGACCGTAGAGCAGGTCAAGCGACTACGGCGCACGGTGGATGCCTTGGCACTTCGAGCCGATGAAGGGCGTGGCTAGGCTGCGATAAGCCACGGGGAGCTGTTCAGCAAGCTGATCCGTGGATTCCCGAATGGGGCAACCCGGCGGCGGTCATACGCCGTCACCCCGGACTGAACACATAGGTCCGGTGGAGGTAAGCGGGGGAACTGAAACATCTCAGTACCCCGAGGAAAAGAGAATTATTCCCCTAGTAGTGGCGAGCGAACGGGGAGGAGCCCAAACCCAGTGTTCTGAACGGCGGTATGGCCTATGGGCACTGGGGGTAGTGGACGCCGGCCGCTGACGCAAACCCGTCAGCAGACAGTTACCAATCCTCCGTCTAGCGGAAGGTCCCTGGAACGGGCCGCCAAAGAGGGTGAGAGCCCCGTAGGCGAAAGACGGCGGACTGTCGCTGGCTGATCCGAAGTACCACGCAGCACGAGAAAGTGCGTGGGAAGCAGGGAGGCCCACCTCCCAAGGCTAAATACTCGAAGTGACCGATAGCGGACAAGTACCGTGAGGGAAAGGTGAAAAGCACCCCGGAAGGGGAGTGAAATAGTTCCTGAAACCGTGTGCTTTCGAGCAGTTGAAGGGCGTCTGCGGACGTCTGCCAGCGTGCCTATTGAAGAATGAGCCGGCGAGTTCCCCTCCGTGGCAAGGTTAAGCCAGGTTTCTGGCGGAGCCGGAGCGAAAGCGAGTCTGAACAGGGCGTCAGAGTCGCGGGGGGCAGACCCGAAACCAGGTGAGCTATCCATGGCCAGGGTGAAGCGGGTGTAACAGCCCGTGGAGGCCCGAACCTACTTCCGTTGCAAAGGGACAGGATGAGCTGTGGATAGAGGTGAAATGCCAAGCGAACCTGGAGATAGCTGGTTCTCCCCGAAATGCCTTTAGGGGCAGCGTTGATGTCACCGACCGTGGAGGTAGGGCTCTGACTGGGCTCGGGGGCGAGCAGCCTACCAACCCCAATCAAACCGCGAATGCCACGGCCGTCGCATCGGCAGTGAGACTATGGGGGCTAAGCTTCATAGTCGAAAGGGAAACAGCCCAGACCACCGGTTAAGGTCCCGAAATCTCTGCTTAGTGGGAAAGGAAGTTGAACCGCCCAGACAACCAGGAGGTTGGCTTAGAAGCAGCCACCCTTGAAAGAGTGCGTAATAGCTCACTGGTCGAGTGGTTTGGCGCCGACAATGTAACGGGGCTCAAGCAGAGTACCGAAACCGTGGACGCGTCTTCGGACGCGTGGTAGGGGAGCGTTCCGTTCAGCGGTGAAGCGGGACCCGCGAGGGCCCGTGGAGCGGACGGAAGTGAGAATGCCGGTATGAGTAGCGCAAGGCGTGTGCGAACCACGCCCACCGTATACCTCAGGGTTCCTACGGAAGGGCAATCCGCGTAGGGTTAGGCGGGCCTAAGCCGAGGACAGCCGTCGTAGGCGATGGACAGCCGGTTCATATTCCGGCCCCACCATTGGACCGTCTGAGGCGCGGGGGGGACCCAGGTTGGAAGCCGGAGCGTGCCGATTGGACATGGTGCGTTGCTCAGCCGTAGGCGACTGCGGGGCGAAAACCCGCAGGTTAAGCGGAGGGCTGGGCGGAAGCGGCGACGTCAGTCAATGCGACTCTGGTGGCCCTATCCTGGCCAGAAAAGCCCCGGCGCCGAGGGCCAATGGTGCCCGTACCGCAAACCGACACTGGTAGGTGGGGGTAAGTACCTTCAGGTGGACGAGTGATTCCTCGCTAAGGAACTCGGCAAAATCGCTCCGTAACTTCGGGAGAAGGAGCGCCCTCGGCGGTAGCTGATTGACTTCAGCAGCGGCCGAGGGCCGCAGTGAGCAGGCCCAGGCGACTGTTTAACAAAAACACAGGTCTCTGCTAACGCGAAAGCGGACGTATAGGGGCTGACGCCTGCCCGGTGCTGGAAGGTTAAGGGGAGAAGTTCACGCTTCGAACCGAAGCCCCAGTGAACGGCGGCCGTAACTATAACGGTCCTAAGGTAGCGAAATTCCTTGTCGGGTAAGTTCCGACCCGCACGAATGGCGTAACGATCTGGGCACTGTCTCGGCGGGGAGCTCGGCGAAATTGAAGTGGCCGTGAAGATGCGGCCTTCTCGCAGATGGACAAAAAGACCCCGTGGAGCTTTACTGTAGCTTGGCACTGGAGGCCGTCCTGCGATGCGTAGGATAGGTGGGAGCCGGCGAACCGGGACTTTCGGGCCCCGGGGAGGCATCCTTGAAATACCACCCTTCCCATGATGTCCTTCTAACTCTTGAGCAAGCAAGAGGACCGTGCCTGGTGGGCAGTTTGACTGGGGCGGTCGCCTCCCAAACTGTAACGGAGGCGCGCAATGGTTCCCTTAGGGTGGATGGAAATCACCTGGCACGTGTATTGGCATAAGGGAGCTTGACTGCAAGACAGACACGTCGAGCAGGGACGAAAGTCGGCCAAAGTGATCCTACGGTTCCGAGTGGTAGGGCCGTGGCTTATCGGATAAAAGTTACCCCGGGGATAACAGGCTTATCTCGCCCGAGAGTTCACATCGCCGGCGAGGTTTGGCACCTCGATGTCGGCTCGTCGCATCCTGGGGCTGAAGCTGGTCCCAAGGGTTGGGCTGTTCGCCCATTAAAGCGGCACGCGAGCTGGGTTCAGAACGTCGTGAGACAGTTCGGTCTCTATCCTCTGTGAGCGTTGGAGCGTTGCGGAGATCTGCCCCTAGTACGAGAGGACCGGGGTGGACGGACCGCTGGTGTACCAGTTGGGGGGCCGTCCCCCATCGCTGGGTAGCCATGTCCGGTCAGGAGAAGCGCTGAAAGCATCTAAGCGCGAAGCCCACTCCAAGATGAGCGCTCCCACCGGTTTCAACCGGGTAAGACCACGGGAAGATCACCCGTTAGATAGGCGGCATGTGGAAGTCCGGCAACGGGCGCAGCAGAGCCGTACTAATGGTCGAGGGCTTGACCTGCTCTTCGGCCTCGGCAGTGTGATGTTCTCAGGTGGTTGGGACACCAACGCGGCGGTCGCGTGCACGCTATTCGGACGACGGTGCGGGATGGAGCAGTGGTAGCTCGTCGGGCTCATAACCCGAAGGTCGCAGGTTCGAATCCTGCTCCCGCTACCAAGCAGCGATCGAGAGGCCCCCAGCAATGGGGGCCTCTCGTTGTCTCTGGCGATGGGTGTCTGGCGACCGGGCTCGGGCGATCGGCCGCGGGGGACCGCGGCCGCCGCGGGCCGGGCCGGCGGCGGGGCGCGGCGGGCGGGTGGACGGGTGGAACGGTCAGAGGCCCCGCGCCAGATCCTCGTCGGTGCCGGCGAAGACCAGCAGGTCGCCGGGCTGGATGAGCTGCGACCGCACCGGGTTGAGCTGCACCTCCGCGCCCCGCACGACCATCAGCAGGCGGCGCGTGCCGATCTGCTCCACGTCGTCGAGCCGTCGTCCTTGCAGCCCCTCCGGCGCCGCGTAGACGCCGATGCCGTACTGCGCGGTGAGCGTGAGGTAGTCCTGCGCGGTGCGCGCGAGCAGCAGATGGGCCAGGCGCTCGCCCCCGTCGGCCTCCGGCTGCACCACGTGGTGGGCGCCGATGCGCCGCAGGATGGTGGCGTGGCGCTCGCTGCGCGCCTTGGCGAAGATCGTGCCGACGCCCAGCGAGTGCAGGTTCATCGTGCCCAGCACGCTGGCCTCGAGTTCCGCCGTCGCCACGACGCCGAAGTCCATGCGCGCGGCGCCCAGCTCGCGCAGCGCCTCCAGGTCGGTGATGTCGGCCGTGGCGGCGCGGGAGACCTCGTCGGCCAGGATCTGGACCCCCGCGGCGTGCAGATCGACGGCGAGCACGTCGTGCCCCATCTCGGCCAGCGTGAGGCACAGCTGCCGGCCGAAGCGCCCCAGGCCCAGCACCGCCACCTGCATGCACGGTCCTCCGCTGCCGACGGTAGCGCATCGCACGCCCGCGCCGGCCGGCGGCCGGGCGGTCTGTGTCGCCGGGGCAGCGCAGGCTAGGCTGTAGCGGGCGGGCCGGCCGCCCGCGGGGCCCCATCGTCTAGAGGCCTAGGACGCCAGCCTTTCAAGCTGGTAGCACGGGTTCGAATCCCGTTGGGGCTACCACCGATCTCCGCCGCCGCGGGCCGAGCGGTCGCCGGGCCCATGGCCCGCGCCCGGACTTGAGGCGCCGCCACGGCCCTCGACGCCATGTCTGTTCCACGTAAACGCGCCACGGCGATCTTGAATCCCAGGCCAAAGGCTGGTAGACAAGTGGGCACAGTCCGGCATCCCGCAGGCGGGTCACGGGGGCGCGCTCCGGGCGGAATGATTTTGGGGAGGTTCCCATGCTTGATCTGTTGGAGCGGGGTCACCGCGGGCGCACGTTCGTCGTGTTCGCGCTGGCCCTTGTGCTGACGGCGTTCGCCATTGGGGCGTGCGGCGGCGAGGACGAGGCGGCCACCGAGGCGCGGGGCGACACCCTGGCCACGGTGGTCGACCGCGGCGAATTGAAGTGCGGCGTGAAGCAGACCCAGCCGCTGTTCGGCTTCCGCGAAGCCGACGGCACCGTGGCCGGCTTCGACGTGGACTTCTGCAAGGCCATCGCAGCGGCGGTCCTCGGCGACGCGAACGCCGTGGAGCTGGTCGACGCGTCCGACGCCTCGACACGCTTCGAACTGCTCGCGGATGGTGAGATCGACGTGCTGATCCGCACGACGACGATCACCGCCTCGCGCGACCGCGAACTCAACGTCGACTTCGCGCAGACCACCTTCTACACGGGCCAGGGCTTCGCGGTGCACGCGGGCGGCGGCATCAACTCGACGGCCGACATGGACGGCGCGACGATCTGCGTGCAGTCCGGGACGACCACCGAGCAGAACCTGGCCGACCACTTCCGCGACATCGGGGCGAGCTTCACCCCGGTCGGCGGGGGCGACCAGGAGACGCAGGACGCCTTCATCGCCGGCCGCTGCGACGTGTGGACGGCCGACCAGAGCAACCTCGCATCCCGCATCGGCGTGCTCTCGAACGCCAGCGACTTCGTCATCTTGGGGCAGCTGATCTCCAAGGAACCGCTGGCGCCGGGCGTGCGTGACTACGACAGCGAGTGGAAAGACATCGTCAACTGGGTCGTCCACGGCCTGATCGCGGCCGAGGAACTGGGCATCACCCGCAGCGACGTGGCCGGACTGGCGGCGAACCCGCCCAACACGACCATCGCGCGGCTGCTGGGCGTCTCCTACGAGGGCGGCCCCGTCAGCACCCTGGGCTTCGACGGCGTTGACGCGCAGTTCATCCAGCGCGCCATCGCCGCGGTGGGGAACTACGGCGAGATCTACGCCAACACGGTGGGTGACGCCGTCCCGCGCGCCTGCTCGCTCAACGCCCTCGCCAGCGAGGACAAGAGCAACTGCCCGCCCGGCACCGGCGGCATTCAGTACGCGCTGCCGTACCGCTAGACCGGCCGGCGTCCGAAACGCATGGGAGGGGTCGCCCCGTTCGGGACGGCCCCTCCAGCGTATCCACGACTAGCTCTGCCGCGGGGGTGTCCGGCGCCCGCGTGATGGACCGCTGAACATGGCCGCCGCCGCCCGCCCCGCCAGTCTTCCGGTCCCGCTGCGCTATCGGCGCGGCTTCCGGCGGCTGCTGACGCAGGGCGTGTACGTCGCCGCGACGGCGATCGTCCTCGCCTATGTGCTCGCGGCGCTCGACCTGCGCGACTTCGGCTTCACCTTCCTCAGCGACCCGGCCGGCTTCGCCGTCGGCAGCCAATGGCTGATCGACGTCGATGGGGTCACCAACTCCCGCATCACGATGTACCTGGTGGGGGTCTGGGCGACGATCCGCGCCGTCATCGTCGCGATCCTGCTGGCCACGATCCTCGGCGTCATCGTGGGCGTGGCGCGCTTGTCGACGAACTGGCTCGTCGCGCGCATGGCGATGCTCTTCGTCGAGGTCTTCCGCAACACGCCCCTGCTCGTCCAGGTGGTGCTGTGGTACGCGATCCTGCTGGTCGGCGCGCCGCAGATCCAGGACGTCATCAACATCGGCGATGCGTTCTTCATCTCGGGGCGCGGCGTCGCGATGCCCTGGCCGGTCCCCAGCGCGGGGCTGTGGGGCGTGCCCGACTGGTTCGTGGGCGTCTGGGTGGCCGTGTTGCTGCTCCTGGGCGGGGCCGGGTTCCGCTTGCGCGCCCGGCGCCAGCAACGGGAGCGGGAGACGGGGCAACCGCTCTACGCCAACCGCTGGGCGCTGGCGCTCTTCGCCAGCGGGGCCCTGATCTCCTTCCTCGTGCTGGGCGCACCGGTCAGCATGGATCGGCCGACCATCGAAGGCACGCACTACATCGAGGGGATGGTGGTCAACCCCGAGTTCGCCGCGCTGGTGCTGGGCCTCACGATCTACACCGCCTCGTTCATCGCCGAGATCGTGCGGGGCAGCATCCAAGCCCTGCCGACCGGCCAGACGGAGGCCGCGAAGGCCGTGGGCCTGAGCGGCTATCAGCGCCTGACGCTGATCATCCTGCCGCAGGCCCTGCGCCAGATGATCCCGTCGGTGACCAACCAGTTCCTCAACGTCAACAAGAACTCGTCGCTGGCCTACGCGGTGCTCTACGACGATCTCTTCCGCGTCGCCACGATCATCCAGAACAAGGCCGGGCATGCGCTGGAGATGTTCTTCGTGATCATCATCACGTACATGCTGGTCTCGTTCCTGATCTCCGCCGTGATGAACTACTTCAACGCGCGCGTGACGGCGCACCAGGTGTAGGGGGGGATCCGCATGGCCGACATGCCCGTCCCGCAGCAGCGCCGCATCGTGCTGCCCCCGCACCGCCAGCGGGCGCGCCGGCCGCGCTCGGTCCGGGCGCGCGAGTGGGTGCGCCGCAATCTCTTCGCGTCGAAGGCCGGGACGCTGCTCACCCTGGTCAGCGGCGGCGTCGGCGGCGTGCTCCTCGCCGGCATCATCTGGTTCGTCTTCGTCGACGCGAACTGGCAGGTGGTCACCGACAACCGCTGGCTGCTGTTCGCCGGCAGCTTCCCGCACGACGGGGAATGGCGCCTGTGGACGGCGATCGGCCTGGTCTTCATCCTGATCGGGCTGGCCTACGGCACCTGGTCGAGTCTCGGTCGCAAGGACCACCTGTTCATCGCCGTGGCGGGCGCGTTCACGATCTTCCTGATGGCGCACGGCGGCGCGCAGATCTGGTCGACGATCTGGTTCCTGGCGGCGATCGGGCTGCTCTACGGCGCGTACGCCGTCGCGGTGCGCATCCCGCGCGACCTGGGACCCCGGCGGCGGCAGCAGCAGCGCATCGTCGGCGGGCTGCTGGCGCTCTCCCTGCCGATCGTCCTCATCATCCTGATGGTCGGCGGCGGGGCCAGCATGCGGCAGCTGGACGGCTTCGTGCTCAACCTGATTCTCGCACCCGTGGGGATCGTCGGCGGGCTCATCGTGGCGATCCCGCTCGCCCTGGGACGCGCCTCGTCGATGCGCACCATCTCCTGGACCTGCACGGCCTACATCGAAGTCGTGCGGGGCGCGCCGTTGCTGGGCTGGCTGTTCGTCGCGCTGTTCATCCTGGACGACGTGATCGGCGGCGATCTGATCGTCCGCACGATGGTCGTACTGGCCGTCTTCACGGGGGCCTACATGGCCGAGTACATCCGCGGCGGCCTGCAGGCGCTCCCGCGGGGCCAGTACGAGGCCGCCCACGCGGTGGGACTCAACCAGTTCCAGTCGATGCAGCTGATCATCCTGCCGCAGGCGCTGCGCATCTCGATCCCGCCCATGGTGGGGCAGGCGATCGCGATCTGGAAGGACACGACGCTCGTCACCGTGATCCTCACGCTGCGCGAGTTCAAGGGCAACGCGGACTCCGCGATCGCCCAGATGGAATTCATCGACGACCGGATCGAGGCCTACGTCTTCGTGGCCGTGGGCTTCTGGATCGTCGCCTTCATGATGTCGCGCGTCTCCCAACGCGTGGAGCGCGCCCAGGGTGTGGGCGAGCGCTAGGATCGCAGGCGAGGGGTGCAGCATGACCACTGAGTCGAGTCAACAGCCGACCACCGCGGAGGAGCTTGCGGCCGGACGTCACGGCCGGCTCGCGGGCGCACCGGACATCATCGTCACCGAGGGCGTCTCGAAGTGGTTCGGCGACTTCCAGGCCCTCGACGAGGTCTCGCTGTCGGTCAAGGAGCACGAGATCGTCGTCATCCTGGGGCCGTCCGGATCGGGCAAGTCGACGTTCATCCGCTGCCTCAACCGGCTGGAGGAGCACGACGCGGGCCGCATCGTGATCGACGGGATCGAACTCAACGAAGACGTCCGCAACATGCAGACCATCCGCTCCGAGGTGGGGATGGTGTTCCAGCAGTTCAACCTGTTCCCCCACCTGTCGGTGATGAGCAACATCACCCTCGGCCCGCAGAAGGTGCGGCGCATGCCGAAGCAGGACGCCAACCAACTGGCCATGGAGTTGCTGGATCGGGTCGGCATCCCCGAGCAGGCCGACAAGTACCCGGCGCAACTCTCGGGCGGGCAGCAGCAGCGCGTCGCGATCGCGCGCTCCCTGGCCATGCAGCCCAAGATCATGCTCTTCGACGAGCCGACCTCGGCCCTCGACCCGGAGATGATCAAGGAAGTGCTCGACGTGATGCGGGAGCTCGCGGAGTCGGGCATGACGATGCTCGTCGTCACGCACGAGATGGGCTTCGCGCGCGAGGTGGCCGACCGGCTGGTCTTCTTCGACGAGGGCGCCCTGGTCGAGCAAGGCACCCCGCAGCACTTCTTCGAGAACCCGCGCGAGGATCGCACGAAGCTGTTCCTCAGCCAGATCCTGTAGGGCCCCGTCCGACGGCCGTCGTCCGATAGCCCGATCACGTATCGGCCGGGCGGTCGTGCGACCGGTAAAGCCCCCGTAAACACGGGCGTTTCGGCATTGCTCTCCGACCCTTGCTCGCGCACAGTATCGCACCCGACGCTCCGCGACGGGCGCACGCCGCCTGCGTGGCGATCCGGAAGGGAATCCCGCGATCATGGCGAAGCAGTCTGTCTGGCGGGTGCTGGCGGTGATGGGCGCGGCCGCGATCGCGCTGGCCATCGCGACGAGCGCCTTCACGCAGGCGCCGCCCCCGACACCGCACCAGTTCTTCGGATCGGAGCCCACGGGCAGCGGCGCGCTGATCGACGGGGCGCCCGCGCCCGATGGCGCCGTGGTCACCGCCTGGAACCACGACGGCGTCGCCATCGCGACCGCCGTGATCGCGGACGGGGTCTGGGCGCTACAGGTTGGCCCCGACGACGCGAGCCGCGTGGTCTTCACGATCGACGACTCGCTGCCGAGCGCATCGATCGAGGTGCGCGCCGCGGCCTTCGAGGAGGTCCGGCTGGCCCTCACGTCGCCGCCCGAGGAGGACGCCCCGGCGGAGGGCGCTGTTGACACCGCGGCCGGGGACGACGCCGCCACCGCTGACGACATCGCCGATGATGACGCCAGCACGACTGATACCACTGCCGAGAGCTTCGCGATGCCGGTCACCGGCAGCGCCGGTTTGGCCGACGGCGGCGGCAGGCGGCCGGTCCTCTCGTTGATCTTCGCGATCAGCGCGCTGCTGGGCATGGGCGGCGTGATCGCCGTCCGCCGCATGCGGGCGTAGGGCGCCGCCGACCGCTGGGCCAGGAGCAGCGGTTGAGCCGCGGACGGCGGCGGCGCGTCCTCAGCCGGGCGGCGGCGCGCCCGGGCCCATGCGCGGCAGCCGGCCCAGCCCGGCGTAGCCCGCCAGACTGAGCGCCGCCGTGAGGCCCGCGCCCACGGCGGCCGCCAACGCCTCGTCCCCGCCGGCGACGAAGAACGCGACGACGCCCCCGACGCCGGCGGCGGTCGCGTTCAGGCCGGTGCGGAACGCCATGGGGATGCGGTTCGCCAACACGTCGCGCAGCACCGTGCCGCCGGTCGCCGTCAGGATCGCCAGCACGACCGCGGCCGGCCAGGCCAGCCCCGCGTCGCGCGCGAGCAACGCCCCGGCGACGGCGAATGCGCCCGTGCCCACGGCGTCGGCCACGGCCAGCAGGCGGTCGGGCCAGCGCCAGCCCAGCCACGCCGCAATGATGGCCACCGCCGCCGCGCCGACCGCGAAGAGCAGGTAGTCGCTGCGCGCCAGGGCGCGGGGCACCTCGCCCAGGAGCACATCGCGCAGGGCGCCGCCGCCGATCGCCGTCGTCAGGCCAATGGCCAGCAGCCCGAAGATGTCCATCCGCCGCGCCACGCCCACCGAGACCCCGGCGATCGCGAAGGCGACGATCCCGATGCGATCCGCCAAGAGCACCAGTTCACTCAGGTCCATCAGCGAATACTACGTTGGGCCCGCGCGGCCGGCTCGCGGGCGTGGGGCCGGCGTGTCCCGGTGGGCCGTGCACGTCCGTCGGCCGGGGTTATGCTGTCGGCGACGGGCCTGACGCACGACCGCATCCGCCGTCGGCGCGGCGCCCGTCGGCATCCCCCAGCCCCCCAGCCGCTCACGCGCCCAGATCGCGTGAGACCCGAAAGGACCCCCCATGCCGATCGCTGAAGGAGCCACGATTCCCGCCGATGCCTCCGGGCGCACCATGCAAGACGGCAAGCCGGAGCCCACGACGCTGGCCGAACTCGTCGCGGGCAAGAAGGCGATCGTCTTCGGCGTCCCGGGCGCGTTCACCGGCACCTGCACGAACCAGCACCTGCCGAGTTTCGCCGAGAACGCGGCGGCGCTGACGGCCAAGGGCATCGACACCGTGATCTGCATGTCGACCAACGACATCTCGGTGCTCGGCGTCTGGAACGAGGCGCACGGCGCCGACCACATCACGATGCTCGCCGACGGCAACGGCGACGTGACGCGCGCGCTGGACCTGGGCGTCGATCTGAGCGTGGCGGGGATGGGCTTCCGCACGCGCCGCTTCGCGATGTTCGTGGAGGACGGCGTCGTCAAGGCGCTGAACGTCGAGGAGAGCCCCGCCGTCTGCGGGATCAGCTCCGCGACCGAGATCCTCGAGCGCGTCTAGGCGCCACCCCTGCCGGGGCCCCCATGCTGAAGCCCGCGCCCGAGACGGGCCCGCCGCCGCGCTCGGGTCCCATCGTCGCCGGACGGCTGCGCCCCCGCGACGCCGCGGCGCTCGACGCGCGCCCCGGCGCGCTGCGCGCCCACAGCTACGAGGGCGGCTGGTACAACAACGCGACCTTCGTCTTCCCGGCGCTGGCGTCGCTGCTGGCGCTGATCGCGTGGCCGATCGCCGGCGCGGCCGAGCTGCTGGGGATTGGGCTGTTCTTCCTGGTCGTGACGGGCGTGATGGCGCCCCTGGTGGCGCTCACCTGGCGGCGCACGCCGACGGTGATCATCCTGGGCCCCGAGCGCATCGAGGCGCTGCACCAGGGCGAGGCGCGGCAGGCGCTGGCCTGGGACGACGTCGCCGCCGTGCGGCGCGTGGAGACGATGGGCAACGTGCGCTGGTACGTCGTGGCCCGGGACGAGGACCACCTGACGCTGGAGGGGGAGATCGCGGATCTCGATGCGCTGCTGGCCGAGGCCCGCCGCCTGGCCGGGCTGCCGGCCGTCGACGCCGCCGGCCGTGCCGGCCCCGGCTGACGGTCGCGCGCCGCGGGCCGGACGCCGTCAGCCGGGGCGGGGCGATATGCTCGCAGCGTCACGCCGGGAGGGCGACCGAGCCGAGGACGCTCGGCAGCGGCCCCGAGTGGATGGAGGAACGGATGCCGGAGATCAGAGTCAACACCAACGGGCCGTACCTGCTCGACGCGAGCGGGCTGCAACTGACCGACGCCAGCGGCGCCGAGATCGCCCTGCCGCAGGGCAGCAAGGTCGCGCTCTGCCGCTGCGGCCACTCGGCCAGCAAGCCGTTCTGCGACGGCGAGCACAAGCGGGCGGGCTTCAGCCACGACCCCACGGCCGGCTAAGCGCGCATCGCCGAGACCACAGGGCGAGACTGCCCCCGCGGGCGGCTTCGCCGATCGCGCTGATCTACCGTCGCGTGGGTCCCGAGTCCCCGCGGACGGAGCGTCGCCGCCGCGGCGGAGCGCGGAAGGGGCGGGTCATGCAGTCGATCCTCGTCGGGGACATCCTGGAGCGCGCAGAGGCCCTCTACGCCGACCGGCCGGCCGTGGTCGATGGCGAGACGCGCTACACCTACCGCGAGGTGGGACAGCGCATCCGTCGCCTCGCCGCCGGGCTCCTGGGGCTGGGGCTGCCGGTCGGCGCGCACATCGCGATCCTGGCCAACAACTCGCACCGCTACTACGAGACGTACTTCGCGGCCCACTACGCGGGCATGCCGCTGGCGCCGCTCAACATCCGCCTGGCGGGGGAGGAGCTGGCGTTCATCCTGCGCGACGGCGATGTCCGAGCCTTGCTGGTGGGGCCGGAGTACCTGCCGCTGCTGTCGGAGTTCCGCGACGCGCTGCCCGGCCTGGCCCACGTCATCGTGCTGGCCGACGCCGCGCCCCCCGGCGACCACACGTATGAGTCGCTGGTCGCGGGCAGCGCGCCGCTCGACGCGGCCGCCCGCGACTGGGCCGAGGACGACCTCATCAACCTCTGCTACACGGGCGGCACGACGGGCCTGCCCAAGGGCGTGATGCTGACGCAGCGCAACGTCGTCTCCAACGCGGAGCACGCCCAGATGACGTTCGCCTTCCGCGAGGACGACGTCTGGCTGCACGTCGCCCCGCTCTTCCACCTCGCCGACGCCTGGGCCTGCTACGTGATGACGATGGCGGGCGCGACCCAGGTCTGCGTGCCGGGATTCACCGCCGACGGCTTCCTGGACACCGTGCAGGCGGAGGGCGTGACCGCGACCATCCTCGTGCCTACGATGGTCAACTTCGTGGTCAACCATCCCCGGGTCGGCGACTACGACGTCTCGTCGTTGCGGCTGATCCTGTTCGGGGCCTCCCCCATGGCCGTGGACCGCATCCAGGCCGCCCGGGCGATCTTCGGCCCGGTGCTCTGTCAGGCCTACGGCATGACCGAGACGGCGCCGGTCCTCACCGCGCAGCGCCTGGAGTGGCTCGACTACGAGACGCCGGCGGGCATCGAGCGGCTGGCGTCCTGCGGGCGCGAGGTGATGGGCGTGCGGCTGCGCATCGTCGACGGCGCGGGCCGCGACGTCGCGCCGGGCGGCGTGGGCGAGATCGTCGTGCGGGGGCCGAACGTCATGTCGGGCTACTGGAAGCGCGCGGCCGAGACCGCGGAGGCCCTGCGCGACGGCTGGATGCATACCGGCGACATCGCGCGGATGGACGCGGACGGCTTCGTCTACATCGTCGACCGGGCCAAGGACATGATCATCAGCGGCGGCGAGAACGTCTACACGACCGAGGTCGAGAACGCGCTCTACGACCACCCGGCCGTGCTGGAGGCGGCCGTGATCGGCGTCCCCAGCGAGCAGTGGGGCGAGGCCGTGCACGCCGTCGTCGTGCTGCGCCCCGGTGAGACGGCGACGGAGGCGGACCTGGTGTCGTACTGCCACACCAAGATCGCGGGCTACAAGTGTCCCAAGTCGGTGGAGTTCCGCTCG
This sequence comes from Dehalococcoidia bacterium, assembly GCA_965209205.1. GTDB lineage: Bacteria > Chloroflexota > Dehalococcoidia > Bin125 > Bin125 > TK10-74A. The sequence continues at coordinate 67,792 of CBDBQC010000004.1, read as the reverse complement.
GAGCCGCTGCCGAAGTCGGGGCCCGGCAAGATCCTCAAGACGGAGTTGCGCAAGCCGTTCTGGGCGGACCAGGCGACGGGCGTGCACTGACCGGTGCGCGGGCACCGCGCAGCGTCGTCGCGGGGCCAACTGCGCATCGCCGTGGGATCGGGGGGCGCCCCGGCCGCGGCGCCGGTTGTTCGGACCATCCCTCCGCGCGGAGCCCGTCCGGTGTCGCGATGCCGCTCGGCGGTCGTTGCCCTGCACCCGCTTCGGCTATGATCGACCGGCAGCGAGGCATGCTCTGGCGCGCCTCGACCGGGACCCCTGGAGCGGACTGAGCATGACGACACAGGCGTATCACACCGCGAGCCGCGAGTTGCTGGCGCAGGCCCTCGGGGAGCTGGAGTGGGGCGACGCCCGCCTGGCCTCCGGGACGGGCTGGGACGCTGCCGTGCAGATGGTCAAGGCCATCGCCGAGGCGCGCGGCTGGCCGCACGACGGCCATCGCGACCTCTACGCGGCTGTCACCAGGCTCGTGGATGAGACGGGCGACCGAGACCTACACACCCTGATCAGTGTCGCGGGCAGCCTGGAGATGAACTTCCATGAGGACTGGTTTCCGGATCGGGGTGTGGGTTCAGGCTTGGCGGCCGTCGGGCGGCTGCTCGACAAGCTGGAACCGTTCGTGGACGGATGACGACGCAGGCCTACCACGCCGCGAGCCGCGAGTTGCTGGCGCAGGGCCTCGATGAGTTGGAGCGGGGCGATATCCGCCAGGCCTCCGAGAAGGGCTGGGGCGCCGCCGCGCAGATGATCAAGGCCGTCTCCGAGGCGCGCGGCTGGCGACACAGCCGACATCGCGACCTCTTCGTGGCTGTCGAGAGGCTGGTGGATGAGACGGGCGACGGCGGCATATCCAACCTGTTCCAGACCGCAGGCGTCCTGCACGTCAACTTCTACGAGAACTGGCTCGACGCTGAGACTGTCAGAGACGGCCTGAGCGACATGGAGCGGCTGCTCGACACGCTGGAACCGCTTGTGGACGGCTGACGACCCAGACCCACCACGCCGCGAGCCACGAGTTGCCGGCGCCGGGCCTCGGGGAGCTGGGGAGCGCGCGACCGGCCGGCCCGGACCGGCTCGTGGGCGACGAAACCACCGACGTCGCGCGCGGAATTGCGCACCCGCCTTGGCGGGTTGGCCGATTGGGCCTACGCTGGCGGTGACCGGGCCGGCGGCCGGTGGGAGAGCGCGCGGCGATGGATCTCGCTTCGGGCGGCTGGCCCGTGCTCACGTCCTGGCACCAGGAAACGTTCCTGGGCATCGAGATCGAGCAGTACATCGGCATCGGCGTGCTGCTCGGCATCGTCGGGCTCTGGCAACTGCTCCTCACGCGCGGGCTCGGCATCGTGCTGCGACGCCGCATCGCGGATGCGGGCAAGCGCGAGTTCTGGGACCGCGAACGCCGACGGCTGAGCCTGCCGATCCTCTGGCTGGGCGTCGCGGCCGTGATCCTGGCCGGCTTCCCGGTGCTCGACTTCGACGCCCGCATCGAGGACGTGGTCAGCCGGATCGGGTCGCTGATCGGCGCGGCGGCGATGGTGCTGCTGGGCCTCCGCGGCATCGACATCTTCAGCGAGGTGCTGAACAGGCGCGCCGAGGGCACCGCCACCAAGATGGACGACCAACTGGTGCCGATCATTCGCACCAGCCTGCGCGTCGGTGTGCTGGCGCTGGGCGGGCTGTTCGTGCTGTCCAACCTCAACATCAACATCACCTCCCTGATCGCCGGCGTCGGCCTGCTGGGGCTGGGGGTGGCCCTGGCCGCGCAGGACACGGTCAAGAACTTCTTCGGCGGGGTCACGATCTTCGCCGACAAGCCCTTCCAGGTCGGCGACTGGATCGTCGTCGGCGGGGTGGAGGGGACCGTCGAGGAGGTGGGGCTGCGCTCCACGCGCGTGCGCACGTTCTACAACTCCATCGTGACGGTGCCCAACTACACCTTCACCGACACCAACGTTGACAACATGGGCGCCCGCCGCTGGCGGCGCTACTCGACGACGCTGGGGCTCTCCTACGCCACGACGCCCGAGCAGATGCAGGCCTTCGTCGAGGGCGTCCGCGCGATCATCCGCGCCAACCCGGGCATGCGGACCGACTTCTACATCGTCGAGTTCAAGGAGTTCGGGCCGTCGACGCTGGACGTGATGCTGTACTGCTTCATCGACGCGCCGAACTGGAACGACGAGATGCGGGTCCGGCACGTCCTCAATCTGGACATCGTGCGGCTGGCGGAGCGGCTGGGCGTCGAGTTCGCCTTCCCCACGCAGACCCTCCACATCGACTCGGGGCCGGGGCAGCGCTTCCAGGCGCCGGCCGCGCCCGAGCCCGATCAACTCGCCGGCGCCGTGAACGACTTCGGCCCCAGCGGCGCCGCCGGACAACGCTCGGATCGGCCCCTGACGTCGGGCTTCGACAATGGGTAGCGGACCGGGTTAGCGGACCGGGCGAGCGGCCCGGTCCAGGAACGAAAGCGAGACCACCATGCGCGAACTACCGATCGGGGTGCACCTGGGCTTCCGCGAGGCCCGCGTGATGCTGGACCGCACCCGTGCCGCCGACGCGGCCGGCCTGGACATGGTGTGGAGCACCGTGGGCGGCGCCGCCCCCGACCCGTTCGTCGTCTTCGGGCGGGCGGCCGAGGAGACATCGATCGGCTTCGGGACGAGCATCGTGCCGACCTACCCGCGGCATCCGCTGGTGATGGCGTCGCAGGCGCTGGCGCTCGAGCAGCTCGCGCCGGGGCGCTTGCGCCTGGGGATCGGCCCCAGCCATCGGCCGGTGATCGGGGGGATGTTCGGTCTCGGCTTCGAGCGACCGCTGGCGCACCTGCGGGAGTACGTCGGCATCCTGCGCGCCCTGCTGCACGAGGGGGCGGTGAACGTGGCCGGAGAGCAGCTGACCGCGCGGGCCCGGATCGACGCGCCCGCGCCCGTCCCGATCCTGGTCGCGACGCTGCGGCCGCGGGCCTACCGGCTCGCCGGCGAGCTCAGCGACGGCGCGATCTCCTGGATGTCGCCGCTGCCCTTCCTGCGCGACCAGGCCGCGCCGGCCGTCGCCGCGGGGGCGGCGGCGGCGGGGCGCCCCGCGCCGCCGATCGTCGCGCACGTGCCGGTGGTCGTCTCCGACGACCGGCCGGCGGTCCGGGCCGCCGCCGCCAAGCAATTCGGCAACTACCAGCGCCTGCCGTTCTACGAACGCATGATGCTCGACGCCGGCCTGCCGGACGCGGCCGGCGACGTCTTCACCGACGCCATGGCGGACGCGATCATCATCTCCGGCGACGAGCAGGCGGTGGCGGAGCGGGTGCGCGGGTTGCCGGGCTTCGGCGTCGGCGAGCTGCTGGCCGACATCGTCGACACGGGCAGCGTCGATACGGATGCAAGCGCCGCGCGCGACCGGGCGCGCACGCTGGAACTGCTGGGCGCGCTCGCGCAGGACGACTGAGCGCCGCGTATTATGTCGCGGCTTGGTCCCCCCTCAAGGTGGCGGACCGTTATGCCCAGGCGGGCATATTGAGCGGTAGGCGGTCGGCAGGCGATAATCGCGGAACCCAGACCCACAACACGGGGCCGTCCCGAGGGCGGACCGTGCAGCGCCGGCTGCGGCCGGCAGAAAGGACCGTCGTCCATGCCGGAAGAACTGGCCTATAACGGCAAGATCCTCAACGTGAACCTCAGCAACGGGGAGATCACGCCCGAGGACATCCCCGAGCAGATGTACAAGGACTACCTGGGCGGCTACGGCCTGGGCGCGCGTCTGCTCTTCGACCGCATCCCGCAGGGGGCCGACCCCATGGGCCCCGAGAACGTCCTGGGCTTGATGCCCGGCGTGATGACCGGCACGCCGATCTTCGGCAACCGCTTCCAGGCGGTCTGCAAGAGCCCCTCGACCGGCGGCTGGGGCGACGCCAACTGCGGCGGCGACTTCGGCCCCTACCTGAAGTTCGCCGGCTGGGACGGCATCCTGCTGTACGGCGCGTCGGACAACCCGGTCTACATCCTGATCGACGACGACGAGGTCAGCCTCCACGACGCGTCGGACTATTGGGGCATGGACGCGATCAGCGCCGAGAAGAAGTTCAAGGAGGAGTACGGCAAGAAGACCTCCGTGGCGCTGATCGGGCAGTCGGGCGAGAACCTCTCGTACCTGGCCGGCATCTGCAACGAGCACGGCCGCCTGGCGGCGCGCTCGGGCGTGGGCGCCGTGATGGGCTCCAAGCGGGTCAAGGCCGTCGTCGTCAAGTCGACGCGGCAGATGATCCAGCAGCACGACAAGGAAGCGCGCGGCCTGATGAAGGACTCGCTGAACAACTTCGTCGGGCCGCTGCGGGACTTCTTCCGCTCCGTCGGCACGACCGGCATCACGGCCGGCTCGGCGCACAGCGGCGACTCGCCGGTGCGCAACTGGGGCGGAGTGGGCATTGAGGTCTTCGGCGATGTCGAGGGCCTGGAGGGCCCGGTCGTCAACGAGAAGATGGTGCGCCACTACGCCTGCTGGCACTGCCCGCTGGCCTGCGGCGCCGAGAGCGTGGAGTCGACCAACCCCGAGTACCCGTACCCCCGGCTCACGCACCGCCCGGAGTACGAGACCATGGCGTCGTTCGGGACGATGAACCTGATCAACGACCTGGACTTCCTGATCCACGCCAACCACGTCTGCAACGAGTACGGCTTGGACACGATCGGCGCGGGCTGCACCATCTCCTTCGCGATCGAGTGCTTCGAGAACGGGATCCTGACGCGGGAGGACACCGACGGCCTGGAGCTGCGCTGGGGCGGCGCGGAGGCCGCCATGGCCCTGCTGCACAAGATCGGCAAGCGCGAGGGCTTCGGCGACGTGCTGGCCGACGGCGTCAAGGTCGCCGCGGAGAAGATCGGCAACGGCAGCGAGGCCTACGCCATCCACATCGGCGGCCAGGAACTGCCGATGCACGACCCCAAGCTGCAGCCCGAGTTCCACACGACGTACAAGCTGGACCCGACGCCCGCCCGGCACACGCAGTACGAGGGCAACAGCCGCTACGGCGGGCCCGAGTACCCGCGCGCGCCGAAGGACTTCCAGGACTACGCCAACCGCGGCGAGCACCACAAGGGCGCCAGCGAGTACATGCACGTCGTCAACGCGACGGGCATGTGCCAGTTCATCATGATGACCGCCCCCACGGACCGCTTCCCGGAGTGGATCAACAAGGTCACCGGCTGGGAGATCACCGGCGACGAGTTGCAGCAGGCCGGCGAGCGCATCGCCAACCTGCGCATGGCCTTCGAGGTCCGGGAGGGCAACAACCCGCGGGAGCGCTACGTCCCCGGCCGCCTGACCGGCAACGAGGGCACCGCGCAGACGGTGGGCCCGCTGAAGGGCGTCCAGGTCGACACGGAGTTGATGGAGACCGACTTCCTCAACGCCTGCGACTGGGACAGCGACAGCTGCACGCCGAGCCGTGACAAGCTGGAGTCGCTGGGCCTGGCGGACGTCGCCGACGCCCTCAAGGTCTAGCGCCCGATCGTCGAACGCAGGAGGGGGCGGGCGCTGACGCCCGCCCCCTTTGCATGCACGGCCGCGCATTCACGACCGAAGGAGATCCGGGATGGTGCTACAGGAGCAAGTGGCCTTCGTCACGGGCGCATCGCGCGGCTTCGGCGAGGCGGCGACGCTGGAACTCGTGCAGCGCGGGCATCGCGTCGTCGCGACGATGCGCAACCCCGACCGCGACGGCCCCGGCCTGCTGGCCGGCGCGGGCGCGCTCAGCGACCACATCACGCTGACGTCCTGCGACGTCACCGACCGCGCCAGCGTCGATGCGGCCGTGGCCCTGGCCGAGCGCACGTACGGCCGCATCGACGCCGTCTTCAACAACGCCGGCTACGGCCTCTACGGCCCCGTCGAGGAGCTGGAGGACGACGAGGTGCTGCGCCAACTCGACACCAACGTCGTCGGGCAGATCCGGGTCGTGCGGGCGGTCCTGCCGGGCATGCGGGCGCGCGGCCACGGCAAGGTCGTCAACGTGTCGTCGCTGGCCGGGCGCATCTCCGGCCCCCTGCTGGGCCTCTACGCGGCCTCCAAGCACGCCGTCGAGGCGATGTCGGAGGCGTTGCGCCTCGAGGTCGCGGCGGCGGGCGTGCAGGTCACCATCCTGGAGCCCGGGATGTTCACCTCGGACTGGCAGACCACCTCGCTCGATGTGACGCAGGTCGTGCGCGAGGGCAGAAGCCGGATGCAGGCCGTGGTCGATACGGCGCTGGCCGCCTTCCGGGAGCGCGCCGCGACGCGGCCCGGCTCGCGGGCGGTCGCCGTGGCGCTGGCCGACATCGTGGAGCTGGAGCAGCCGCTGCCCACGCGCTGGCCGGTGGGCGACGACGCCCAGCAGATGATCGCCCTGCGCGCGTCGCTCACGGACGCCCAGTGGGAGGAGGCGCTGCGGCAGAACGACGGCTACCGCGGCGTGTTCCTGCGAGCGCTGGACGGCACGCGCTAGCCGGCCCCGGCGGCGCCGGGCGGCGCCCACGTCACGAGGCCCACGCGACTCTGCCGCGGAAGGCGCACGCCGTCGGCATCGGGCAGCAGCGTGCGCGCCAGCGCGTCGCGCAGACGCGCGGCCTTTGCGCCGTGCGGCGACAGCCACAGCCGCCGCAGCGCGACGGCCTCGGCCTCGGCGGGGGAGTCGAAGCGCCAAGCGTGCGCCGTCACGACGCGCATCTCGGGCAGCGCGCCGCGGGCCAGCAGCAGGGCCAGAAACTCCGCCAAGCCGGGCAACTCGGCCTGCGGCTCGCCGTGCACCACGGGCCACAGCGCGGAGAACGCCGAGAGCGGCGACCGCTCCATCAGCACGGCCACGCAGAGGCGCGAGGCCGCCGCCTCGAGCGCGTCCAGGAACGGGCCGATCGGCTCGACGTCGTAGCCCACGTGCGAGATGAAGCCGACGTCGGCGGCGTAGCCGTCGGTCGAGGCGGGTGGCCAGCGCTCCGCGCGTAACTCCGTGTTCGCGATCGGGACGCCCGCGTCGCCGGGGAAGTCGGCGATCGTCTGCGCGAACACGGCGCGCATGCTCGCACTCGGCTCAACGGCGATGACGCGCCGGACCGCCCGCGCGATCGCGAGGCTGAACCGGCCCCCGCCGGCGCCGACGTCGAGCCAGGTGTCGCCGGGCCGCGCCAGGTCGAGCAGCGCATCGAGCGTCGGATCGTCGCGACGCGCGGGGTCGGCGCGGAAGGCCGGCGCGACGGGCGCGTAGAAGTCGTCCCCGGGGGCGTCCTCGCGGAGGCGCTCGGCCTGCTCCCGGTTGGCGGCGACGCGGCGCGCCCACTCGGCGTGGGCGGCGGCGGCGGCGGGGCGCAGCGCGGAGGCGGACATGCCGCCAGGGGAGCACGACCGGTGTGTCAACGGCAAGCCTCGGGCCGCGGCGGGCGATCACAGCATGCAACCGCCCGGCCGCTACACTGCCACGATGGCGGACGAGCCTGAACTGCTGTTTGAATCCGAGCCGCCGCTGCGCGATCCCCACTTGGTGATCGCCTGGGCGGGATGGAACGACGCCGGGGAATCGGCGTCGACGGCGGCGCGCTACCTCGCCGCGACGCTGAACGCCGATCCCTTCGCCAGCATCGACCCGGAGGAGTTCTACGACTTCACCGAGGCGCGGCCGCTGGCCCGCTACCGGCACGGCGAGCGCGAGATCATCTGGCCCAGCACCGACTTCTACGCCGTGCAGCTGCCCGACCGCACGCATGACCTGATCCTGGCGGTGGGGATCGAGCCGAATTTCCGCTGGAAACGCTACATGGAGGGCGTGCACGCGCTGATCGACACCATGCATGTGCGCCTCGTGGTGACACTGGGCGCCGTGGCGGCCGGGGTGCCGCACACGCACCCCGTCCACGTCAGCGGCTCGGCCACCACGCCGGAGTTGGCGCAGCGCTTCGACATGCACCCGTCGCGCTACGAGGGCCCCACGGGCATCGTGGGCGTGTTCCACGACGCCTGCCGCCGTCACGCCGTCGACGGCGTCAGCCTCTGGGCCGCGGTGCCGCACTACCTGCCGGGCATCGCCAACCCGCTGGGGGCGCGCGCGCTGCTGGAGCGCCTTGAGGGGATCAGCGGCCTCTCGGTGGACTACGAGCGCCTGCGGCGCGAGGAGCGCCGCTTCGACGAACGCGTGCGGGCGGCGATGGAGGAGAACGACGACCTGCGGGCCTACGTCAAGCAACTCGAGGCGTCGGTCGGCGAGGCGCCCGCCGCGGCGCCGCCGCCGGTCGAACTCCCCTCCGCGCAGGGGCTGATCGAGGACCTCGAGGAGTACCTGCGCCGGACGCGCGGGAGCGAATCGTGATCGCGCCATGACCAGCGAGCCGCCCACCGAGCCCGCCGCGCCGCCGCAGCCCGTGGACGACGTCACCGACAGCGACCGCATGCAGGCGTCGCAGAAGAACATCGACAAGATGTGGAAGTTCGCGCGCAAGTTCGCCGAGAAGAGCGGATCGTACCTGCACCCCCAGGAGGAGATCACCGAGTTCCTGGTGATCGGGCTGGCCAAGCACATCGATGATCTGGGCAAGCCGCTCTGTCCCTGCAACTTCTACGAGGACAAGCAGAAGGAAGTGGACGAGTCGAACTTCTGGATCTGCCCCTGCGAGGAGATGCAGAAGTGGAAGTACTGCCATTGACTGCTGTTCTGCGATCCGGAAGGTCTTCCGATCACCGAGCACCTCCCCAAGGACCACGAAGGCCGCGAGATCTACGGCCTGGTCGCGGATCCCGACCTCAGCAAGGGCCGCGCCATCGGCCGGCTGGAGGCCAAACAGGGCCGCACGATCAAGAAGCGGGGCGGCAACTCGCAGTCGGCCGGCTGAGCGGTCGTGCTAAGATCAGGGCGCTTCAGAGGCTGGATGCTTGCCGTTCCATGAGTGGATCGGACTCGCGTCCGAGCAGGGGGCCACAATCCCCCCGCACACAGAAACCCCCGGCCACCGCGCCGGGGGTTTCGCATTCTCCTCTCGGCATCCCGGACGAAAGTCCGGGCCCGCCGCCGGCGATGCGGCCCCGTCGCTTGCCCCTGCCCGAGGCCGCCCCGTACCCTGAGCGGGCGCCCGCCGCGATGTGCGCCGGGCCAACGGAGCACCCATGGCGAAGAAGAGCCAACTCGCACGCGATAAGAAGCGGCGCGAGATGCACGAGCAGTACAAGGACCAGCGCGCCGCCCTCAAGACGCAGATGCGCGAGTCGATCGACGATCCGCAGGCGCGCTGGGAGGCGCAGGTGGCGCTGCAGAAGCTGCCGCGCAACAGCAGCCCCAGCCGGCTCAAGAGCCGCTGCGAGGTCACCGGGCGATCGCGCGGCTACATGCGCAAGTTCGGACTCTCGCGGATCACCTTCCGCGAGATGGCGTCGCAGGGCCTGCTGCCGGGGATTCGCAAGTCGTCCTGGTAACGACCCGCCGCCGCCGCCCCGCCCATCGCCAAACCGAGCGCCGCCCAGCAGGATCCATCCCGTGCGACCCGTCGCGCGCCGGGCGGCCGGCGCCGGGTGTACTTAGTCTCGCTACCCATAGCTCTTAGCTCCGGTTAACATCGGGGGGCCGGCACCCGCCGGCGCGTGTGTGGGCGGACTCCGCGTGTCCCTGATCGCCGCCATCCCGCGCCCCACTGCGACGCGCACCCCGCGGGGCGCGGCGTCGATCGTGTGGATCGCGGCGCTCGTCGTCGCCGGGGCGATGACGATCCCGCTGATCTACCTGGTCGTGCGGGCCGCCGGCGCCGACAGCGACGCCTGGCACGACCTGCTGCGCGACTCCACCTGGCGCCTGCTGCGCAATACGGTCCTGCTGGCCGTCAGCGTCACCGGGGCGTCGATCCTGATCTCGCTGCCGATCGCCTGGCTCGTCGTGCGCACCGACCTCCCCCTGCGACGCGTCTGGGCGGTGCTGTCGGTGCTGCCGCTCGTCTTCCCGACGTTCGTCGGCGCACTCGCCTACCTGGCCGCGACGGGGCCGCGGGGCACGCTGCAAAGCGTCCTGGGGCCGCTGGGCGTGGAGAGCGTGCCGCAGATCACCGGCTTCGAGGGCGCGTTCCTCGCGCTGACGCTGTTCAGCTACCCCTACCTGCTGCTCACCCTGCTCGCCGGGATGCGCAGCGTGGACCCCTCGATGGAGGAGGCCTCGCGGGCGCTCGGCGTGGGCGCGTGGCGCACGTTCGCACGGGTGGTCGTGCCGCAGCTGCGGGTGCCGCTGGCGGCGGGCTCGCTGCTGGTGGCGCTGTACGTCGTGAGCGACTTCGGCGCCGTCTCGATCCTGCGCTTCGACACGTTCACGCGGGCGATCTTCGTGCAGATGCAGAGCAGCTTCGATCGCTCGGCGGCGGCCGTCCTGGGCCTCGAACTCGTGGCCCTGGTGGGGCTGATCCTGGTCGTCGACGCCGTCACGCGCTCGCGCGGGCGCTACTACACCGGCGCGGGGGCGTCGCGCCGGCCGCGGCGCATCCACCTGGGCCGCTGGCGCTGGCCGGCGCTGGCGTTCCTGAGCCTGCTGATGCTGGCCGCCCTGGCCACGCCGATCATCGTGCTGCTCGACTGGCTGGTCCGCGCCTTGCAGCACGACGAGCCGATCCGCGATCTGTGGTCGGGGGCCTGGCACTCCCTGTCCGTGTCGGCCGTGGCGGCGGGCATCGCCGTGGCGGCGGCGCTGCCCGTCGCGATCGTGGCGGTGCGCAAGCGCGGGCCGCTGGCGGGGCTGGTCGAGCGGGTGAGCTACGTGGGCTTCGCGCTGCCGGGCATCGTCGTGGCGCTGTCCGTGGTGTTCTTCGCGCTCAACGTCGTGCCGGGCCTCTACCAGAGCTGGTCGGTGCTCATCTTCGCCTACCTGGTGCTGTTTCTGCCGCAGTCGATCGGGCCGCTGCGGGCCTCGCTGGTGCGCGTCCGGCCCAGCATCGAGGAGGCGGCGCGAGGCTTGGGCCGGGCGAGGGGATCGGTGCTTGCGACGGTGACGCTGCCGCTCATCGTGCCGGGCATGGTGAGCGGCTTCGCGCTGGTCTTCCTGACGACGATGAAGGAGCTCCCGGCGACCCTGCTGCTGGCCCCGATCGAGTTCGATACCCTCGCCACCCAGGTCTGGGCGCACGCCGACGAGGCCTTCTTCGCCCGCGCCGCGGCGCCGGGCCTGCTCTTGGTCGGGGTGGCGGCACTGCCCATGGCGTTGATCCTGATCCGCGAGCGAGGCCTGCGTGACTGACGCCGCCACCCCATCCGACGCCCGGCCCGCCGTCGCCGCGCTCGACTGCGCGGGCCTGCGCAAGTCCTTCGGCGACGTGGCCGCGGTGCGCGACGTGAGCCTCGACGTCCGGCCGGGCGAGATCCTGGCGCTGCTGGGGCCCAGCGGCTGCGGCAAGACGACGACGCTGCGCCTGATCGCGGGGTTCGAGCGGGCCGACGCCGGCGCCGTGCGGATCGGCGGCCACGCGGTCGTCGGCGAGCGGCTGTCGCTGCCGCCGGAAGCGCGGCGCGTGGGCATGGTCTTCCAGGACTACGCGCTGTTCCCGCATCTGACGGTGGGCGCGAACGTGCAGTACGGCCTCGATCCCCCCCGGCCGGACCACAGGGACGCCGCTAGTGGCCTCAGGGCGACGCTGACGCGCCTGACGCGGCGCTACGTCCCCTACGTCCCCGCGCCGGCCGACGCGCGCGTGCAGGAGGCGCTGGCGCTGGTCTCCCTGGCGGAGATGGCCGACCGCTACCCGCACGAACTCTCGGGCGGCGAGGCGCAACGCGTGGCGCTGGCGCGCGCCCTGGCCCCGCGCCCCGATCTGATCCTGCTGGACGAGCCCTTCTCGAACCTCGACACCCGCCTGCGCGCGGCGGTGCGCGCCGAGGTCCGCGCGATCCTGAAGCGCGCGGGCGCCGCGGCGGTCTTCGTGACGCACGACCAGGAGGAGGCGTTCAGCCTCGCCGATCGCGTGGCGGTGATGTGGGAGGGCCGGGTCGCGCAGGTGGGCACGGCGGCGGAGATCTACCGGCGCCCGGCGACGCGGGCGGTGGCCGCCTTCGTGGGCGACGCCGACTTCCTCCCCGGCCGCGCGGCGGGCGGCGTCGTGACGACCGCGCTGGGCAGCGTCGCGGCGATCGACGCCGGCGCGGGCGGCGCCGTGGAAGCGATGCTGCGTCCCGAAACCGTGCAGGTGGACGCGGCGGCGCCCGACGCCGCGCTTGGGGACGACGACGGCTGGGTCAGCGCCGTCGTCACCGAGCACACCTACTACGGGCACGACCAGGTGATCGCGCTGCGACTCGCCGGCGGCGCGCGCGTGCACGCCCGCCTCGACTTCGACGCGACCCACGCCGTGGGCGATACGGTGCGGCTGCGGGTCGAGGGGCCGGTCGTCGTCTTCCCGGCCACACCGCCGGCGCCGGGTGACTGAGGTCCCCCGCCGCGCGGGCTGTACAGACGCAGACCTCGCCGCATACCCTGCCCCGCGCTCGCACGACCGGGACGCGCGGGCACAGGGCTTGGAGTCCCCCGACGGATGCCCGCGAACATCAACGACTTCCTCGCGCACTTCGTGACGGACCTGAACAACCGGTACGTCGCGGCGCTGTCGGACCTGAGCGACGAGCAGCTCGCGTACCGCCCCAACGCTGATTCGAACCACATCGGCTTCCTGGCCTGGCACGTGCTGCGCACCGAGGACAACGTGATCAACTACCTCTGCCAGGACCGCAAGACGACGGTCTGGCTGCAGCAGGCGCTGAACGTGCGCTGGGGGCTGCCCAAGGCCGCGCAGGGGACGGGCATGGACCCGCGCGAGGCGTATGCGCTGCGGGTGCCCGGCGCGGCCGACCTCGTGCAGTACGCCAACGACCTGACCGAGAGCGTGCGGCCGTTCCTGGAGACCGTCGACGGGCTGGCGCTGCGCGCCTCGATCCGCGTGGGACCGGAGCGGCGGCAATCGATGATCCAGCTCATCGGCCAGGGCGTGCTCGCGCACGGCAACGTGCACCTGGGCCAGGTCTTGAGCCTGCGCGCCGCGCAGGGACTCCCCGTCACGGGGTACTAACCGGCGAGCACGGGTCCGGCGCGCAGCTGCCCGGCGAGCGTGCGGGTGGCGTCCTCGGGGGCCGGCGTGCCCGGCGCCCGCGATCGATCCCAGGCCAGGACGGGCGCCAGCGATGTCTGCACGCGCACCCGCCGCAGGAAGGCCGCGTCGACGGCGCCGCCCGCGGCCCGGTAGGCCTCCATCACCAGCCAGGCGAAGCCGGCCCCGTAGTGCGGAGCGACGGCGGCGAGATCCAGCGCCGGATCGGCGACCGCGAGACGGCTCCAGCCCAACACGGCGTGCAGATCGCGCCCCTCGTCGTCGAGCAGCAGGTGCTCGGGGGCGAGATGGCCGTGCCTGGGGGCGGCGCCGAAGTCCCCCGCGGCGTCGGCGGTGCAGGTCCGCCACCAGCGCCGCAGGCGGGCCGTCTCGCTGAGGCCGAGGTGCGGCCGCAGCGCTCGCAGGCTGCGATCGCGCAGCCCCTCGACGGCGGCGCGCCAGTCGCGCGGGCCGGGCGCACCCAGCGCCTGCGCGCGCTCGGCGGGGTACGCGTGCAGCTCGGCCAGGAAGCGGCCCAGCGACGCGGCCAGACGCGCCTCGTTGCGATCGTTGATCGCGCCGGCGCTGAAGGGCAGCCCCGGAATCCAGGCGGCATCGACCAGGCCCGGCGCGGCGGCGCCCGGCGAGCGCGGCTCCGGCAGCGGGATCGCGGGCGAGAGATGGCCGCGCAGATACGGCAGGATCTGCACCCGGCGGGCGTGGGCGGCGACGGCCGCGTCGTGCTTGGGCAGGTGCAGGACGCGCGCCGCTGCCGTGTCGTGGACGACGAGGGCGTCGGGGCCGTCACGCAGGATCACCGCGCCGTCCGTCAGACCGAGGGCGGCGAGGGAGTGGACGGGGTCGGCATCGCTGGGCGCCGGCATGAGGCGTCAGTGTATCGGGCGCCCGCCGACCGCGACGCTACGACGTGAAGGTCGTCTCGGTCCACTGAATCGGGTCCACGTCGGTGCCCTGCACGATGACCTCCCAGTGCAGGTGGGGCCCCGTCGTGACGCCGGTCGTGCCCACCAGACCCAGGGGGTCGCCCGGATTCACCAGCTGGCCCACCTCCGCCTGGATCTCGGACATGTGCCAGTAGCCGCTGTAGACGCCCGCCCCGTGGTCCAGGATGACGCCCGATCCGTGCACCGGCAGGTCGCTCGCGAAGACCACGCGGCCGCGGGCCGGCGCGCGAATGACGGCGCCGGCGTCGGCGCTGATGTCGTGCCCGTGATGCCAGTCCGTCGCGGGGCCGCCGTTGTAGGAGCGCAGCACGCCGAAGGCGCCGCTGTCCACGCCCACCACCGGCAGGCCCCACGGGCCCGACCACAGCCGCGGCCCGCTGACCGCCTTGAACTGCTTGAAGCGCGTCTGGTTGTCGATCGCGATGGACTCGGGCGTGAGCAGGGCGGTGTTGGCGGCGTCCAGCGTGATCTCGTCGACCACGGCGACCTCCGCCTCCACCAACAGTTCGCTCAGGTAGGTGGTCACATACGAGCCGTTGTTGAACGTGTCGACGACGACGTGGTAGAGGCGGGGCCGGGCGAGCCGCGTGATGGGCACGAAGCCCACCCAGCCCACGCCCTCCTCGAAGGCCATCTGGCCGCTGTATCCGTCGATCGAGACCCAAGCGTCGTCCGCGGCCACGTCGCCGCCCAAAACGACGAGGGTGGCCTGCCCCTGCCGCACCGCCGCCGGCGTCACCGTGACGCTCGGCGGGATGGGGGCGGGCTCCGCGGGCTGGGGTTCGGGTTCGGGCTCCCGCTGGACGGCGACGGTCGGCGGCGGCGCATCGCCCTCGTCGGTGGCCGCGTCGGTGGCCGCATCGCCGGCCGGCGCCGATTCCGCCTCGGTCGCGCCAGCGGCCGGGGCGCCGTTCCCATCGGCATCGGCAGCGGCAGCGGCATCGGCGGCGCCGGCTTGCGCGGCCTCGCCGTTCGTCTCGGCCGATGCGGCGGCGGCTGTGTCGGCGTCGGCGGCGATGCCGGCGGCGGTGCCGCGAGCAGCGCCGGCGTCGTCGGCGGGCGCGGCATCGGACGCCGGCTCGGCGGGCGTGACGACGTCCTCGGGGCCGGCGGCTGTGGCCGCGGCGACGGCGTCGGCGGACGCCGCGGGGGCGGGATCGGTCGCGACAGTCTCAGCCGGGGCGGGAGCGACGGCGCTCTCGTGGAAGTACAGCGCCGCGCCGGCAGCGCCGACGCAGACCACGACCGCAAGCAAGAGCCAGCGGGCGCGCGATCCTAGGCCAGCGTCCATGCCGAACATCGGCTGCGGGGGTTGCCTCTCCGACACGCACTGCTCTCAGACCACCGTCACCTCACTACTGTAGGACGCACCGCGACGGCTGGCGAGCCGCTTGCCTTAGGCCCCGTCTCTCCCCCACGATTCGTCGATGAGGGGGCGCGGCGGGATCGCCGCCGGCCGCCGCACAGCGTCCGCGATCGGGCCTCGGGGGTGAGGCCGATCCCGCGGCGCCGGGGAGAGAGGGGTCGCGTGCCGGGTCCATCGGATGCCCCGGATGCCAGGGTCGGCCGGGCGGGCGACGCCCTCGTCGCGCGGCACAAGTCTTGGGCCCTGCTACAGCGGGTCGCCGACGGTGACGACGAGGCGCTGCGCGAGATCTATCGCGCCCATCGCGGGCCGGCCTTCGCGCTGGCGGTTCGCATGCTGGGCCGCGAGGACGCGGCCGAGGAGGTGCTGCGGGACACGTTCCTGCATGTCTGGCGCAACGCGAGCCGCCTGCACCCCGGCAAGGCCGATCTGCCGACTTGGCTGGCGCGGATCGTGCGCGAGTTGTGCGTCGCCCGGCTGCGCGGCAAGCAGTCGCGGCTGCGCGGCGACACCGTGCAGGATGTGGCCCGCTGGCTTGCGCCCGTGGCCGGGGTCGAGTCGGGCGCGCGCGACGCCCGCGCCGTGCGGGAGGCGTTCCTGCACCTGCCCGGCGAGCAGGGCGAAGTGCTCACGCTCTCCTATTTCGAGGGGCTGACGCATCGCGAGATCGCGCAGTCGCTGGCGATCCCGGAAGCGGCGGTGACATCGCGCATGCGTGCGGCGCTGCACCGGCTGCGCGCCGACCTCGATGGGCCCGCGGGCCGGCAGAGGGGCAGCGCGACCCGCGGGCCGCGGCGCCGGGAACGGCCGGCCCGCCGATGACGCTGAAGCTGAGCCGGGATGAGGCGCGCGATCTGTTCGCGGCGTACGCGCTGGGCGCCCTGCTGCCCCAGGAGGCGGACGCCGTGCGCGAGACGGTCGCGGCCTGGCGCGAGGGACGCGCGGAGCTGCAGGAGCTGATGGAGACGGCGACGGCGCTGTCCCTGGTGGGCGATCAGGACGCGCGGCCGTCGATCGCGCTGGAGGGGCGGATCATGACGGTCGCCCGCCAGCGCCGCAGCCGCGAACAGATGTTGGCGCAGGCGCGCCGGTCGATGGCCTGGTGGCGCCGGCGCCTGCCGCACACCCTGGCGGCCCTCTGCGCCGCGATCGCGCTGGCCCTCGGCCTGCTGTGGCTCACCGAGCCCGAGCCGATCCCCGACGGGCGCTGGCTGCCGCTGCAAACGCAGGTCTCCGATGAGCCGGGCGGCCGGGTCTACGTGACGGACTTCGAGGGCGTGCCCGTCAGCCTGCTGTTCCAGCGGATGGCGCCGTCGCCGCCCGGCACGTCGTATCAGCTCTTCCGCATCCTGGACGATGGGACCACGCTGCCCGACCGCGTGTTCCGGATTCCCGCCGGCGGCGACGCGATCATGCAGATCGCGCCGCAACCCAACGCCGACCTGCGGGGCTTCGCGGTCGTGCTGATCCAGGGCGACGCGCCGCTGGCGGGGACGCCGTCGGCGGAGTCGGTGGTGTTCACCTTCCCGGCCCGCTGAGCGGGGGCGAGGGGCGTGATAGCATCGGCGACCACCCCGACAGACAGCGAGCGGAGGAGCGCGGCGTGGGCGACCCGAACAAGTACCTGGACATCGCACCGGTCTTCACCGAGCACGGCGTTCCCGTGCCGCCGTTCACCGCCAACCCCGACGCCAACGCGCTGCTGGGGCAGGATCCGAACGCACTCTTGATCGGCTTGGTGCTCGACCAGCAGATCCCCATGCAGAAGGCGTTCGCGGGGCCGCTCGCCCTTCAGCAGCGCCTGGGCCACCTCAACGTCGGCACGATCGCCGCCATGCCCGAGGAGGACTTCCTGGCCGTGATGCGCGAGTCGCCGGCGATTCATCGGTTCCCCGGCAGCATGGGCAAGCGCGTGCAGGCGGCCTGCCGCGTCGTCGTCGAGGAGTTCGGCGGCTCGGCCGAGAACATCTGGAAAGACCAGCCCGACGCGGCGACGGTGATGAAGCGCATCGGGACCGTGCCGGGCATCGGCCCCGCCAAGCAGAAGCTGGCCATGCTGATCCTGGGCCGGTACTACGGCCAGGCGATCGACGGCTGGCGCGAGGCGGCGCCGATCGCCGTCCCGGCCTAGCGGCGACCCCACGATGCCGGAGGCTCGGCCGTCGGTGCGGCTGCTGCTGATTCGTCACGGGCAGGCGGGGGGTCCGGGCGCCGTCTACGGCCCCTCGGTACCGCTCACGGCGCTCGGCCGGGTGCAGGCGTCGCACATCGCCGCCGGGCTCGCCGCGCGCGGCGTCACCCGCATCGTCAGCAGCCCCTTCGCGCGGGCGCAGCAGACCGCCGCCGCCAGCGCCGACCGCATCGGGCAAGCGATCGATCTCGACGACCGCCTGGCCGAGATTCAGATGGGCGACGAATCGGAAATCTCGATCGCGGAGATCATCGACGAGCAGCGCTACCTGCGGCTCTGGCAGCCCGAGCACCGCCACTCGCCGCAGGGCGAGACCCTGGCGGGCTTCCAGGAGCGGGTGTCGGCGGCGCTGTCGGAGATCGTCGAGCGCGGGCTGGCGGCCGCCGACGGCGCGACGCCGACCGTCGCGGTGTTCACGCACGGGGGCACGATCGCTGCGGCGATGCGCTGGGCCTACGGCCAGACGCCGCACGACGACTGGCTGGCCGACGTGGAGATCCACAACGCGTCGATCACCGAGGTCGAGCGCTGGCCGCTGGGGCGGCACCCGCAGGGCGCGCCGCAGCACACCGCCATGCATCGCCTCAACGACGTGCGCCACCTGCCCGCGGAGTTGGTCACCGACTTCTGATCGGGCCCGATCGCGAGCCGCCGCGGGCGCGGTCCGGCGGAGGGTCTATCCTGGGGCCATGAGCGCGCTTCGCTTCCACTACCGCCCGCAGCTCCGCGACCCCGTGATGGTGATCGCGTTCAAGGGCTGGAACGATGCGGCCGAGTCGGCCTCGGGGGTGATCCGCTATCTGCGCCGCCGCGCGCGGACCGAGCGCGTGGCGGAGATCGACCCGGATGGCTTCTTCGTGTTCACCGAGGAGCGGCCGCACGTGCGCATGCGCGATGGGCAGACGCGCGAGATTCGCTGGCCGCTGACCGACTTCACGCCCGCCCGCTTCAACGACACGGAGCGCGACTTCCTGCTGGGGCTGGGCACCGAGCCGCATCTGCGCTGGAAGGCGTTCTCGGCGCACGTGGCGGAGGTGGCGTCGGAGCTGGGGGTGGTCGAGATCGTCACCATCGGGGGGCTGCTGGCCGACACCCCGCACACGCGCCCGGTCCCGTTGACCGGGGGCGCCCATCCCGTGCAGCGCATGCTGGAGCTGGGCTTCGATCCGTCGTCGTATCAGGGCCCGACGGGCATCGTGGGCGCGATCGGCGAGGCCTGCCGGCAGCGGGACATCGCGCATGTGAGCCTGTGGGCCAGCGTGCCGCACTACGTGAGCGGCGGTCAGAACCCCCGCGCGACGCAGGCGCTGCTCGGCAAGCTGGCCGAGATCTACGGCCTGGAACTCGACCTGGAGGACCTCGACCGTCGCGCGCGGCGCTACGAGGCGCAGGTCGCGGAAGCGCTGAAGGACAACACCGAGATGCAGGAGTACGTGCGCAAGCTCGAGTCGGCCTTCGGCCCGGCCGACGAGGCCGCGGCGCCCGCCGTGAGCGAGACGACCGGCCCGCTGCGCAGCAGCGACGCCCTGGACGAGATCGACCGTATCCTGCGCGGCGATGGAGAGGACCCGCCATGAGCGACGACACCGCCCCGCCGCGACACGACGCCCCCGGCGACGACCCGCAGGTCACCGAGATCGAGGTGCGGGGGATGCTGGTGGGCATCTTCCAGGAGAACTGCTGGGTGATCGGCAACCGCCGCACGCGCGAGGCGATCTGCATCGACCCGGGCGAGGAGGCGGACGAGATCCTGCACATGGCCGACGAGATGGGCGTGACGATCAAGCTGATCGCCAACTCCCACGCGCACCTCGACCACATCCTGGGCGTGCGCGGCATTCAGGCCAAGACGGGCGCGACGTTCCTGCTGCACCGCGACGACCTGGAACTGGCGCGCGCGGCGGTCGAGCATGCCAAGCGCTTCGGTCTGGAGGCGGACCCGGTGCCCGAGCCCGACCACTTCGTGGAGGACGACGAGCAGGTGCAGGTCGACGGCATCGGCCTGCGGGCGATCCACACGCCGGGCCACACGGCGGGCAGCGTCTGCTACTACACCGACCAGGTGCTGTTCAGCGGCGACACGCTCTTCCGCGGCAGCATCGGCCGCACGGACATGCCGGGCGGCAGCTACGAGCAGGAGATGTCGAGCATCGTCGACCGGCTGCTGGCGCTGCCCGACGAGACCCGGGTGCTGCCCGGGCACATGCAGGAGACCACCATCGCGTTCGAGCGGCAGGCCAACCCGTTCATCCGCCAGGAGTTGATCGAGCGCGCCGGCCCGGGCCGGCGGCGTCCATCTGGACTGGTGATCCCGGAGTAGCCGCCGACGCGGTGTCGAGGCGGCGGCGTCAGCTCGCGCGCGCCGCCTGCGGGGCCGGAACCTCGATCTCCACCAACTCGAACCGGGTCGAGATCGTGGGAGAGTCGTCGCCGGGCTCGCCGTACTCGGCGTACGACTCAAGGACGTCCTCGGGGATGGGCTCGTTGTGGTAGGCGATCGCGTCCTCAATTGACATCACCGGCTCCGGGAGGGGCTCGCCCTGCTCAAGCAGGTCCTCAATGTGCTAGGTGAGCGCCTCCCGGATCATGGCCTGCATCTCTTCCCAGGTGTCGCCGACGCTCACGCAGCCCGGCACGTCGGGCGCGTAGACGCTGTAGTTGTTGGGGTTCTGCACGATGACGACGGCGTAGGTCACCCGGACCGGCCGCTCGACCACGGGAGCAGCTGTGGCGGGAGCAACCAGCGATGACAGCCGCCGCATTCGCCCGCTTCGACGGCAGGGTCGCGCTCGTGACCGCAGCCGCCAGCGGCATCTGCCCGGCCAGCGCCGAGATCATCGCGGCCGGGGGCGGCACGATCGCCGCGGTCGACAACGATCGCGAGCTGCTGGACGGCGCGATGGACGCCGTCGCTGCGGCGGGTGCTGGAGTGATCGGCTGCGGACCGCTAGCCTCGGCCTGCACGACGCGCGACCGCCCGAGGGGACGTATGAGCGACCGCACAGACGACACCGCCGACGACGACGACGACGACGACAGCATGGTCACGCCCGCCATGGAGGCGGAGGTCGGCCGGGCCGGCGATCCCATACGCGTGACGATCACGCGCGAGTTGGTCGGCCGCATGGCGGAGGCGCTGGACGAGCCCGAGCTGCTCGCCGCGCTGGAGGACGACGACGCCACCCCGGAGGTGCCGGGCTGGGCGCTGTTCGTCCACTTCGGGCGCTACCGGCAGCGGACGCTCCCCGACGCCCCTGCGCGCGGGCTGATGGCCGCGGACGAGCTGACGCTGCTCGCCCCGATCCGGGTGGGCGACGAGTTGACGGTCGTGCCACGCGTCGCCGGCTTCAACGAGCGCATCGGCGGGCGCGTGGGGCACGCCCTGTTCGTCGACCACGAGTGGACCTACACGAACCAGCACGGGGTCGACGTCGCCACGACGCGGCGCAGCGTGGCCCACTTCAAGCAGAAACACACGGGCGAGTGAGCGCGCGGGAGCCTGCCGCGAGCGGCGCAGCGACCACCGGGAGCGCCGACGAGGCCAGCATGATCACGCCAGCGATGCAGGCGGCGATCGGGCAGGAGGCCGGCCAGTTCACGATCGAGATCGACGCCGACCTGGTGCGCCGCCTGGCCGAGGCGCTGGAGGTCGACGACCCCGAACTGCGCGCCGCCCTGCGGCGCGGCGAGGTCGGCGCGGAGGTCCCGCCCTGGGCGATCCTGACGCACTACGGCCGGCTGCGGCCGAACGCGGTGCCCGACGCCCCGCTGCGCGGCCTGCAGGCGGCCGACGAGTTCACCATCCTGGGCCCGATCCGGCTGGGCGACCGGCTGACGGTCGTGCAGCGGCTGGCCGACGTGCAGGAGCGCATCGGCGGGCGGGTGGGCCACTCGCTGTTCGTCCACCACGAGTGGTCGTACACCAACCAGCACGGCGAGGTCGTCGCACGGACCCGTCGCACCCGCGCGCACTTCGCGGGCAAGCACTCCGGTGAGTGACGCTCCGATGACGGACGGGCGATGACGGACGGGCGATGACGGACACGACCATGACCACGACCGAGGCCGCCACCGCGCCGCCCGACGATCCCGCCGAGGAGAGCCTGATCCCCCCGGAGCTGGCCGCAGCGGTGGGACGGGAGATGGCGCCCAGCCGTGCGCGGGTGGAGGCGGAGCACGTGCGTCGCATGGCCGACGTCTTCGACGTCGACGACGCAGCCCTCGAGGCCGCCCTGGCGTCGAACGACCGGGGCTACGACCTGCCGCCCTGGGCGATCTACAGCATCACGCGCCCGCAGCGTATCGAGACGCCCGGCATCGACCCCTGGACCACGCTGATCGCCGCCGAGGAGTTGCACATCGTGACCCCGCTGCACCTGGACGACCGGGTACACATCGTGCAGCGGATCGCCGGGCTGCAGGAGCGCATCGGCGGGCGCGTGGGCCACTCGCTCTTCATCCACATCGACTGGAGCTACCGCCGCCTCGAGGGGCGGCCGGGGAACGAACAGGTCGGGCCGGAAGTGGCCCGCGTACGCCACACGATGGCCCATTTCCGGGGCCGGCACTCAGGAGAGTAACCATGCCGACGACCACCTACGACGCGATCACCGTGGGCGACGCGCTCCCGGCCTACGAGCGGATGCCGACGCGGCTCAAGGTCCTGCAGTTCATCGGCGCGGGCTGGCTGTGGGGCGCGCAGTTCATCGATCCCGAGGCGGCCAAGAACATGGGCCTGCCCGGGCCGATCATCCCCGGGGCGGTCAAGCAGGCCTACTTCATGCAGTACATGGACCACTGGCTGGGCACGGGCGGCTGGACGCTGCGGCGCGTGCAGGTCTCGCACCGCCGGCCCGACGTGCAGGACGTGCTGATGACGCTCAGCGGCGCCGTGACGAAGAAGTACGAGCAGGACGGGGCGAAGCTCGTCGACGTGGAGCTCGAAATCCACAACCCCGCCGGCGACCGCACGACCCGCGGCTCCGCGACGGTGGAGTTCGAGTAGGGCCGATCACATCGGGCCGGGCCGGCGCCCCGGCGCTAGCGCACGTTCCGCAGCCGCGGATCGAGGGCGTCGCGCAGCCAGTCGCCCATCAGGTTGCCACGGAATTGTTCGGATTCGGGCGCCGTGGGACGCCCCCCGTGCCACTCGTGGGGTTCCCGCGTGCGATCGCGCGGGGGAACCTCACCCCCTAACCCCCTCTCCATTGCAGAGCAATGGAGAGGGGGAACCCGAGACGGAGGGGTGATTGCACGCGCTTCCGGTCCCCCCTCTCCAGCGGTTCAGCTGGAGAGGGGGTTAGGGGGTGAGGTTCCCGCCAGGGCGCTAGCTGCCGCTGACGGTCAGCCGCGACATGCGCAGCGTCGGCGCGGCGGCGCTGCCGAACCACTGCAGGTCGGCCCCCACGGCGTCGATCGACGCCAGCATGTCGAGCAGATTGCCGGAGACGTTGATCTCGCTGACCGCCTCGGCTAGTTCGCCGTCGCGGATCCAGAGGCCCGCGGCGCCGCGGGAGAAGTCGCCCGTGGTCATGTTGATGCCGAAGCCCATCAGGCTCGTCAGGTAGAGGCCGTCGTCCACCCCGCCGATGATCTGTTCGGGCGTGGGATCGCCGGGATGCAGGATCAGGTTGCCGGCGCCGATGCCGGGCAGGCTGCCGACGTCGCGGACGGCGGACCCGGTGCTCGCACGGCCAAGGCGGCGGGCGTTGTAGGTATCGAAGAGGAAGGTCTGGAAGACGCCGTCGCGCAGCAGCACGTTGCGGCGCGTGGCGATGCCTTCGCCGTCGAAGGGGCGCGAGCCGAGGCGGGCGGGCAGGCGCGGGTCGTCGTCGACGGTCACGAGGGGCGAGGCGACGGCGTCGCCCTCGCGCCCGGCCAGGAACGTGCTGCGGCGGTAGAGCGCCTCCCCGTCGGCCGCGTTGGCGATGCTGCGCAGCAGGCCGGCGGCCATCCGCGGCTCCCAGACCACCGGCACGACGGTGGTCGCGGCCTTACGGGCACCGAGTTGGCGCAGGGCGCGCGCCGCCGCCTCGCGGCCCACGGCGTCCGCGTCGTCGAGCCGGTGCAGCTGCCGCCCGGCGCTGAACCAGTGGTCGTTGCGCAGCCGGCCGTCGGGCTCGGCGGCCATGACCTCGACGCCGAGCGAGGCCGACGTCCCCAGGTAGCTGCCGGCGAAGCCGTTGCTGTCGGCCAGCGCGACCTCGGCGACGCGGGTGCTGAAGCTGGCGCCGCCGCTGTTGTCGATGCGGGGGTCGGCGTCGAGGGCGGCCTGCTCGCAGGCCAGCGCGCGGTCGATGCGTTCCTGCCCGGCGATGCCTTCGATGGCCTCGTCGTAGAGTTGGAGTTCGCCGCGAGCGGCCGTCTGATCGGCGGGGTCGGGCAGGCCGGCGTGCGCGTCGGGTTCCGAGATGGCGGCCAGCCCCAGGGCGTCGGCGACGATCTGATCGAGCGCGTCGTCAGAGATGTCGGCGCTCGACACGACCGCCTGCCGCCCGTCGACGATCACGCGCAGCCCCACGGCCCGCGACGCCGCCTCCTGCACCGTCTCGACCTGCTGCAACCGCACGGTGACGGACGAGTCCCGCGAGGCGACCGCCACGGCGTCGCACTGGAAACGGCCGGACGCGCCGCGCGCGGCCGCGCGGGCCTTCTCGATGACGCGCTGCGCGATGTCCAGCGGCCCCGGGGAGCGCTGCTCCCCATCGCGGGCGGCGATGTCCGGGGCGGCGCCGGGGCCGGGGCCGGCGGCCGGGGTCATGCGCGCATCCCGCCCGGGAGTTGCGTGCCGCCCACCGTGACGGCGTCGATGAGGACCGTGGGGATGCCCACGCCCACCGGCACCGACTGGCCGTCCTTGCCGCACGTCCAGCGCCCGTCGCTGAGCGCGAAGTCGTGGCCCACGCCGCTGACCTTCGAGAGCACGTCGGGGCCGTTGCCGATCAGGTTGACGTCGCGGATGGGCGCGGTGATCCGCCCCCCCTCGATCAGGTAGCCCTCGGTGACGGAGAACACGAAGTCGCCGTTGCTGATGTTGACCTGCCCGCCCGAGAAGGCCTTGCAGTACACGCCGAAGTCGACGCGCCGGATCAGATCCTCCGGGGCCGACTCGCCGGCGGTCATGTAGGTGTTGGTCATGCGCGGCATGGGGTAGTGGCGGAACGACTGCCGGCGGCCGTTGCCGCTGGGCTCGACCGCGTAGTGGCGGGAGCTGATGCGGTCCTGCATGTAGGACGCCAGCACGCCGTCCTCGATGAGCAGGTTGCTGCGGGCCGGGTTGCCCTCGTCGTCGATGTTGATGGAGCCGCGGCTGTGGTCGATCGTGGCGTCGTCGATCACGGTGACCAACTCCGAGGCGACGGGCTTGCCCACGCGGTCGGTGTAGTTGCTGGTCTTCTTGCGGTTGAAGTCGGCCTCCAGGCCGTGCCCCACCGCCTCGTGCAGCAGGATGCCGGAGTCGCCGGCGGCGAGCACGACGGGGAAGCTGCCGGCGGGCGCATCGCGGGCGTCCTGCTGCAGGACGGCCTGGCGGGCCGCCTCCTCGGCCAGCGCGGCCGGGGTGTGCGTCTCGAAGTACTCCATGCCCAGCCGGCCGCCGCCGCCCCAGCGCGCGGTCCGCCGCGACCCGTCGCGCTCGGAGAGGCAGCCGACGTTGAAGCGGACGAGCGGCTGCAAGTCGGCGACCAGGACGCCGTCGCTGGTGGCGACCATCACGCGCTTGTCCTCGTCGTTGAAGCTCACGTCGACGCGCGCGATCGAGGGGTCGTAGCGGCGCGCGGCCTCGTCGGCGCGGCGGATCAACTCCACCTTGCCGGCCAGGGGGGCCGCGCCGGCGGGGGCGGGCACGGCGTAGCGATCGGCGTCGTAGTCGCGGGCGGTGACATCGATCGGGCCGGGGGCGCCGTCGCCGTGACTGATCTGGGCGGCGGCGGCGGCGGCGCGGCGCATGGCGTCGAGCGAGAGGTCCTCGGTGTAGGCGTAGCCGATCGCTTCGCCGCGCACGACGCGGATGCCCACCCCCTGGGAGAGGGCCGCCTGCGACGACTTGACGCGCTGGTCCTCGAAGCTGATCGCGCCCGAGCGCTTGTGCTCGAAGAACAGTTCGGCGAAGTCGCCGCCGCGGGCCAGCGCCGCACTCAGCAGGCTCTCCATGACCGCCTCGTCGATGGAGAAGCGGTCGTTGAAGAACTGCGCCACGCTGCGGTGCGAGGGGGCGTCGGCGGTCACGGGCGTTCCTCCAGGCGTGCGGGCCGATACGGATGCCCAGTGTACCGGCCCGTGGCGCAGCGGCTGGTCGCCGCCGCAACGGACGCCATCCTGCGCGGAGCGGCTACACGAGACCCTGGAGGACACGATGGCACTCTCAACGGCGGATCGGGTGGAGATTCTGGACCTGGCGGCGCGCTACAACTACGCGATCGACGAGGTCGACGCGGAGGGCTGGGCGGCGACCTTCACGCCCGACGGCGTCTTCGACGCGGGACGGGGCGAGGTCACCGGCACGGCGGCGCTGGCCAAGTTCGTGCACGACTTCCAGGAGCACATGGCCGGGACCGAGCACTGGACGAACAACCACGTCATCGACGGGGACGGGGACCAGGCCACGCACCGCTGCTACCTGAACCTGATCCGGGGCGAGAGCGGCGAGAGCCTGCTGCGCGCGAAGTACAACGACACGCTCGTCAAGGTCGGCGGGGAGTGGAAGTTCTCGCGGCGCGTCGTGGGGTAGGGCCGCGGCCGGCCGGCTGCGCCATCCCAGCGACGGTCACAGCGCGGCGACGGTCACAGCGCGGCGACGACTATTCGAGCGACTCCAGGAAGCCCTGGGGCACGCGCAGCACCTGCCCGATCAGGATCGGGACGGCGGGGTCGATGCCGTTCAGCGCGGAGATCGCGTCGACCGTGGTCACGAACTCCTGGGCGATCAGGAACAGCGTGTCACCGGGTTGGACCGTCCACTCGATGACGTCGGTCCAGGCCAGCAGCGACTCGGTCGCCGTCGGCACCGCGTCCGACTCAGCATCGTCGGTCTCGCCGGTGTCGTCGGCGTCGCCAGTGTCGGCCGTGTCGTCGGTCTCGGCGGCGTCGTCGGTCTCGGCGGGGGCGGCGCCGTCGTCCTCGGCCGGCGCTTCCTCGACGACGACGGCGGCCGGCGCCGCCGGCACGAAGTCCAGATCCTCCGTGAAGCCCAGCGGCACGGCGATGACCTGCCCGATCGTGATGGCGTTGACATCGGCGATGCCGTTGAACACGGCCAGCGCCTCGACGGTCGTGCCGTAGACGGCCGCGATCGCGCCCAGGCTATCGCCCGCCTCGACGACGTGCTCGACCAGATCGGCCCAGTTGAAGAGCCGCTCGCGCGGGGTCAGGTCGGGGTCGGGCGCCGGGGCCGGCCGCGCCGGCGCGGCGGCCTGTTCGTCGGCGGCCGGCGCGTCGTCCGCCTGATCCCCGGCGCTCTGCTGCTCGGCGGCCTGCTCCTCGGCGGCCGCCTGCGCCGTGGCCTGCTGACCGCCGCCCGACTCCGGAGCGGCCGCTTGCTCGGCTTCCTCGGGCGGGGTCGCCTGCGCCGCGGCCTGGGCCCCCGCGTCCTCCGCCTCGTCGGCGGGGGCCGCCGGCGACTCCGCGGCGGCGGCGGCGGCCTGCTCGTCCGCCTCGGCGACGGCCGGCTGCGCGTCGGCGGGGGCGTCGTCGTTGTCGAGGACCGCGAATCCCACGCCGATGGCGGCCGGGATCAGCATCGCGAAGAAGATGAACGCCAGCCCCATGGGCGACCGGATCAACTCGAGCAGGCCGCCGCCGAAGACGCGCTCGCTGATCGAGGGGCCGGGCGGGTGCGCCACTACGCCGCGATAGACCGGGCAGCGCTGGTAGCGGGCGGACAGGCAGAAGCGGCCCTGGACGTCCGAGCGGATGCGATGCGGGCTGGGCGGCTTGTAGCAGCGGTGCTCGGCGTCCGGCATCGCCTCCACGAGGGCGGGGTCTTGCCGGCGCCCCACGAAGGGGCAGACGGGCATGGCGGTGGAGTCGGACCCACCGACCGAGCGGGGCTCCGCGGAGGGATCGGTGGCGGTGGGGTCATTCATGAGTCGGCCATGGGCGTGACAGGATCCAGTGCGGCATTGCCCTCACACTCTAGTGCGCTTCGGCGGTATGCGGCTCGCCGGCGTCGCGTGGACCCGCCAACGACCGCGGCCGGGAGCGACATTCGCATGATCGCACTAATGTCGTGCGCACGGCCGGGCGCTTGGCCGTGCGCGGGGTCGCCTCGTACAGTGGCGCCGCTTCGGCGTCGTCGGGTTGCGGGGATCCGGCGGGCCACGAATGGCATTCCCAAGGATGTTCCTCTCCCCGCGAGCGATCGTTCCCGTTCTCATTGTGGCCCTGATGGCGCTGGCGCTGCCCGGCACGATTCATGCCGATGTGTACGTCGTGCAGCCGGGCGACACCCTGTCGGCCATCGCCGAGCGCTTCGGCACGACCCAGGCCGCGATCCTGGACGCCAACCCCCACATCACATCCGCCCATCTGATCTGGGCGGGCGCCGAGTTGACCATTCCCGGGACCGGCGACGCCGCGGCTGCGCCCGAGGCGACCGCCGACTCCGAGGCCGCCGCTGCGCCCGACACGTCGGTGGCGCGCGGGGGCGTGCGGCTGACGCATCTGGTCCAGCCGGGCGACACGCTGTCGGAACTCGCGGAGACGTACGGCACGACGCCCGGTGCGATCCTGGCCCTGAACCCGGGCTACACGGCCGACCACCTGATCGCCGGGCGGGTGCTGGTCATCGTCGATACGACGAGCAGCGACCCCTCCATCGGCGACCGGACCCCGACGACGGTGTCGGCAGTCCCGCCGGCCCCGGTCGGGGACCCGCTGCCCGGGTCGAGCGGGGAGCCCGTGCGCACCGGGCCGCGCGTCGGCGATCAGACCGTGGAGTTGTACACGGTCGTCCCGGGAGACACGTTCAGCGGCCTCGCGACGCGGGCCGGCGTGAGCCAGGCCCTGCTGGCCCAGTTGAATCCCCACCTGAACCCCAATCTGCTCTACATCGGCGAGACGCTGTTCCTCCCGAGCGCCGGTGACGCCCCGGAGGTGCGCAGCGCCCCGCAGGCGTCCACCCCGCTCGGCCGCTACGAAGTGGTCCCGGGCGACACGGCCACCGGCATCGCCGATCGATTCGGGATCCCCTTCACCGTGCTGCAGCGCGCGAACGACGGCGTCGACCTCACCTTCGTGTACGTCGGCCAGGAGCTGCGCGTGCCGGGCGCGCCGGCCGGTCAGTCCGACGGGCAGCCGTCGCCCGGCGCCGACGCCGAACTGACGACGTACGTCGTGCGGGCGGGCGACTTCGCGGGGGAGATCGCGGATCTGCACGGCATCAGCCTCGCGGAACTGGCGCAGCTCAACCCGCGCCTGAGTGTCAACTTCATCAACGTCGGCCAGGTCCTCGTCGTTCCGCTGGTCGACCTGCCGCCGCCGCCACCGGGGACGGTCGGCGCGGGGCCGGCGCCGCAACTGACGTACACGGTGCAGCCCGGGGACACGGTCAGCGCGATCGCATCCCAGTACGCCGCGACCGCGCCCGAGTTGGCGCTGCTCAACCCCGGCTTGAACCCCAACCTGATCAGCGTGGGCCAAAGCCTGTTCGTGCCGGGCACCGTGCCGATTCCCACGGTGTCGCGGACGTGGGTGAGCGACTTCGGCGACTCGCTCGAGTACGTGGCGGCGGCGGCCGGCGTGACGCCCCACACGCTGCTCGCCAACAACCCGGGCCTGGGGACAGGATACGTCGGTCCGGACACCGCGCTGCGGGTGCCCAACCGCGAGGGCGTGATCGTGGACGTGCGGACCGGCGACACCCTGCAGGCGATCGCGGCCCAGTTCGGCACGACCGTGACGGCCCTCGTCGATGCGCCGAACAACGGCGTCGTTGATCCCAACGGGCTGATCGCGGGGCAGGAACTGCTGGTGCCGATCACGATGCCGGTCTTCGTCTGGCCGGCGCAGGGCGTGCTGACGGACGGCTTCGGCGTGTGCCGGTCGTGGGACTGCGGCGTGCGGCACCGGGGGACGGACATCGCGCAGAATGGCGGCCCGATCCTGGCGATGGCGGATGGCGTGGTCACGCGCGTCGGCGGCGACTGGTGCTGCGGCCTGGGCTTCTTCGCCGAGATCGACCACGGCAACGGCTGGGTCAGCGTCTACGGGCACCTGAACGGCCCGGCCTGGGTCTACGTCGGCCAGGTGCTCTCGGCGGGCGACCCGATCGGCGAGGTCGGCACGACGGGCTACAGCACCGGCGTGCACCTGCACCTCGAGCTGTATCACAACGAGTGGGCGCTCGACCCGCTCAACTACCTCCCGTAGCAGCGCGGCCCCGCGGTCGCGCGACCGCACCGGAGCGTCACTCGCCGGATGCGCGGACCTCGTGCAGCACGTGCCGCAGCGCGGCGCGGTCGCAGCGGCCGTACAGATCCGCCGCCAGCTCGCGGTAGCCGGGCGTGCCGCGGAAGACGGGCGAGACCTCCGTCGCGGCCTGATCGACCACCAACCCCGTGACGACGGCCGCGAACGTCGCCGCCTCGGCATCGTCGCGCCGCAGCAGCGCGACGGAGCGGCGCCCCTTCTCGATCGCGCTGGCCCAGGGCGGCAGCAGTCCGCTCACGGCGTCGCCGTGGGTGGCGCGGATGTGCGATTCCGCCAGGTCGCGCAGGGCCTCGGCCTGCCGCAGCGCGGCCCCGGCGTCGCGACCCTCCAGCCCGAGGGCGGCGGCGGCCTGCCCGGCGAGCGGCGCCCGGCGGCGGGCGCGCGCGGCGGCGCGGAAGCGCGGCAACAGCCGACGCCGCGCGGGCGGCTCGTCGACCACATGGCACAGCGCCGGCCCCATGCCGAAGACGAAGGCCTCCCAGGCAGCCGCCTCGCCGGCGCCGCCGCCGGGGCCGCCGCGAGGGTCGAGCAGCGCCGCGGCGCGGTCGCAGAGGCGGCGCACGCGGGCGGCCCGTTCCTCGGGCGCGAAGTAGCGGTCGCGGAAGTCGCGCAGGATCCCGTCCAGCGTGGCGTCGTACGAGAGCAGGGGCTGGGCGGTCGCGAGGCGGTGGGCGCGGATGTCGTCCTGCAGGGCGGGCTCGACCTCGATCAGGAAGGCGGTTGTGGGCCAGTCCAGCGCGACGGGCAGCCCGTCGAGCGCCTGCACCGCGCCCAGGGTGTAGTCGGGCCGCCAGTCGGGGAAGAAGGCGATGCAGGTGAGGACCGAGTCGGGCGCCTGCACCCCGTGCGCATAGTCGCCGCTGACGAGGAAGGCGCGGATGGCCGGCTGGCGCTGGCGCAGCCGCTCGCAGATGCGGAGCAGGCGCGGGCGCCAATCGGGCTGCGGGGTCCAATCGAGGTTCATGGCGTCGGGCCGGGGCGGCGCGCGGCCCTCAGAAGCCGCGGTAGGCGTTGGCGATGGGGAAGCGGCGATCCTTGCCGAAGGCGCGCGGGGTGATCTTGAGGCCGGGGGCGGCCTGGCGACGCTTGTACTCGGAGCGGGTGACGAGCGTCATGACGCGGCGCACGTCCGCCTCGTCGAAGCCCTGCGCCACGATCTCGTCCAGCGTGCGGTCCTCCTCGACGAACGCCTGCAGGATGGGGTCGAGCCGGTCGTAGGGCATGAGCGAGTCTTCGTCGCGCTGGTCGGGCCGCAGCTCGGCGCTGGGCGGCTTCTCAATGACGCTGCGGGGGATGCGCCCGTCGCCGTTGGGCCGCGGGCCGGCGACCGCGTTCACGTAGCGGGCCAGGCGGTAGACGGTGGTCTTGGGCACGTCCTGGATGACCGCGAGGCCGCCCGTCATGTCGCCGTAGAGCGTCGTGTAGCCGGTGGCCGACTCGCTCTTGTTGCTGGTGGTGAGCACCAGCCAGCCGAACTTGTTGCTCAGCGCCATGACCAGGTTGCCGCGCAGCCGGGCCTGCAGGTTCTCCTCGGTCACGTCCGGGTCGCGCCCCGCGAAGGCGTCGCGCAGGACGTCGAGGTGGGCGGCGAACGGCCCCTCGATGGGCAGGGTGAGGAGGTCGATGCCCAGGTTCTCGGCCAGGGCGCGCGCGTCGGCGACGGACCCCTCCGACGAGTAGCGCGAGGGCATCGCGACGGCCGTCACGTTCGCGGCGCCCAGCGCGTCGGCCGCGATCGTGGCGGTGAGCGTGGAATCGATCCCGCCCGACAGCGCGACGACGACCTTCTCGAAGCCGGTCTTGCGCACGTAGTCCCGCGTGCCCAGGACCAGCGCCCGATAGATGGCGGCGGCGTCATCGGGCAGGGGGTCGTTGGCGGGCGGGTCGATGGGCGGACGGGCCCCGGCGCGCGCCTCGCCGACGGGGATGTGCCGCGCGGGCTCGGGCGCGAGCAGGCGCAGCCGCGGGTCGTGCAAGCGAACCTGGCCCACGGCGTCGACATCGAGGTCGGCGATCAGCAGCGTCTCCTCGAACATGGGCGCCGCGGCGATGCGCTCTCCGCGGGCGTCGAAGATGACGGAGCCGCCGTCGAAGATGAGCGCGTCCTGGCCGCCCACCATGTTGCAGTAGCAGACGATGACGGCGTTGTCGGCGGCGCGGGTGGCGAGCATGCGCTGTCGCTGGTCCATCTTGCCGGCGTGGAAGGGGGAGCCGTTGAGGTTGACGACCACCTCCGCGCCGGCCAGCGCCTGCGCCTGCACGGGGCCCGAGGAGTACCAGATGTCCTCGCAGATGGAGACGCCGACGGGCACGCCGGCGATCCAGAAGACGGGCGATTCGGCGCCGGGGCGGAAGTAGCGGCGCTCGTCGAAGACGCCGTAGTTGGGCAGGTACTGCTTGTGATAGACACCGGCGCGGCGGCCGTCGTGGAGGACGGCGGCGGCGTTGCAGGCGTCGGGGGCGAGGTCGACGAAGCCAACGACGGCGGTGACGTGCAGGCCGCGGGTGGCCTCCTGGATGCGGTCGAGCGCGGCCAGGTTCTCCGACACGAAGGAGCGGCGCAGGATGAGGTCCTCGGGGGGGTAGCCGGTGACGGCCAGCTCCGGCAGCACGACGACGTCGCAGGCGGCGGCCTCGGCATCGCGGATGGCGGCGCGGATGCGGTCGGCATTCCCCTCGATATCGCCGACGGCGGGGTTGATCTGGGCGAGTGCGACGCGAAGGCTGCGCATGAGGGGCTGTTTCTGGGCGAGCACGGGACGTCGGAGAACGGGAGCGGGACGCGCCGGCCGGCGGGGTTCCGACTTCGTGTCACTCTGACACGAAGTCCACGCCCACTGTAGGCCCGGCCACGGCGGGGGGTCAATCGGGGCGCACGGGGCGGGATCGATCGTCGTGCGCGCGCGCCGCCTCGCTCGCCCGCCGCTGGGGGCGCGGATACACTCGCCGCGTCCCGGCGGACGCGGACGCGGGCGACCGTCGTGGCCGGGGCGAGGGGTGCGATGGCTGACGCGGTCTCGCCGGCGCTGACGCTGCAGGGGGTGTCGTACCGGCATCCGGCGTCGAAGGCGGAGGCGGCGGACGGCCCGGTGAGCCGCGGCGTGGCGGAGGTGTCGCTGTCGGTGGCGGCGGGCGAGGCGGTGGGGCTGCTGGGACCCAACGGAAGCGGTAAGAGCACCATCCTGTCGCTGGTCGCGGGGTTCCTCGCGCCGCAGGCCGGATCCGTCCGGCTCGACGGGGAGCCGCTCTCGGCGCCGCTGCGACGGCGGCTGGGGGTGGTCTTCCAGGAGCCGAGCCTCGATCCGCTGATGACGGTGTCGGAGTCGTT
Source organism: Dehalococcoidia bacterium (assembly GCA_965209205.1). Taxonomy (GTDB): domain Bacteria; phylum Chloroflexota; class Dehalococcoidia; order Bin125; family Bin125; genus TK10-74A. Next base: position 34,416 of record CBDBQC010000004.1, on the reverse strand, counting down.
GCGGCTGCACGGGCGGCTGTTCGGGATGGGCGGGGCCGGGCTGCGCGATCGGATCGACGAGCTGCTGGCGCGGATGGGGCTGCGGGAGCGGGCGGGGGACCGCGTGGAGACGCTGTCGGGCGGGTTGCGGCGGCGGCTGGAGCTGGCGCGGGCGCTGCTGCATGCACCGTCGCTGCTGCTGCTGGACGAGCCGTCGCTGGGGCTCGACCCCGACGCCCGAGCAGCCCTGTGGGACCTGCTCGACGGCGTGCGCGACGCCGGCACGGCGCTCCTCCTGGCCACAAACGATGTCTCGGAGGCGGAGCGCGCCTGCGACCGGGTGGCCTTCCTGCAGGCCGGCCGCGTCATCGCGCTGGGCGCGCCCGCGGAGCTGCGCCGGGAACTGCGCCGCGACTCGGTGCGGGTGGAGTGGCCCTCGGCCCCGGCGGACGCCGCGGCGGCGCTGGCGACCATCGCGGGGGTGGGGTCGGTGCGGACCGCGGCGGGACCGGGAGCGGGGACGGTGCTGCACGTGACCGCCGACGACGCGTCGGCCTTCGTGCCGGCGCTGTTCGCGCTGGCCGGTTCGCACGGGACCGCGGGCGGCATCTCGGGCATCCACATCCACGAGTCGACACTGGAGGACGCCTACTTCCAGCGCGCGGGAGAGCCGCTGGGCGCGCAGAGCAGCGACGCGGGGGGCACGCCGCGCGCGAACGGGCGGGCGTCGTGACGGCGTCGGCCGCGACGACGCCGCGGGCGCCCGCACACGACCTGGGACGCGCAGCGGCGCTGCGCGAGGCCGCCCGCGCCTGCTGGGCCCTGCTGGAGCGCGACCTGCGCGCCTTCACGCGCTCGCGGTCGCAGGTGTATTCGTCGCTGCTTCTGCCGTTGATGCTGCTGGCCATCCTGGGGACGGGCGTCTCGGACGGGCTGCAGCCGACGTCGGCGATCATCCGCGACGGCGACTACGTGAGCTACCTCGCGCCCGGGATGATCGCGATGACGGCGCTGTTCTCCTCGACGTTCTCCAGCTCGTCGTTCTACCGCGATCGCGACAGCGGCCTGCTTCGCACGCTGCTCGCGTCGCCGCACGACCCGCGCACGATCCTGCTGGGCAAGTCGCTGGCCGCGATGCTGATCGGGTCGTTGCAGGCGCTGGCGATCCTGGTGATCGCGGTGCTCATCCCGGGCATCGACTTCGCCTGGCAGTACGGCTGGCCGGCGGGCGTGGGGCTGGTCGTCGCGGGAGTGCTGACGCTGAACCTGCTGCTCTCGGGCTTCGCGCTGGCGGTGTCGACCCGCATCCGCTCGATGCAGGGCTTCCACCTGGTGATGAACCTGGTGCTGTTCCCGCTCTTGTTTCTCTCCGGGGCCTTCTTCCCCCTGAGCGATCTGCCCGACTGGCTGCGGATTCTGGGCTGGATCAACCCCCTGACCTACGCGGTCGACCTGCTGCAGACGTCGGCCTACGCGGCCGGCAACGACGGCTTCTTCGGTCCCTGGATCGATTTGGCGGTGCTGGGCAGCCTGGCGACGCTGCTGTTCGGCGTGGCGCTGAAGCGCGCGCCGCACGCGACCTGAGCCCGGCGCGTCGCTCGCGGCGCCGGCACGCCGAAGGCGGTGCGGATTGAGGCGCGGGATCGTCGTCCTGGCGCTGGGAGCAATGCAGGCGATCGCCGCGCTGCTCGCGCTCGCCTGCGGCGGCGGCGACGACCGCTTCGTGCTGACCAACGCCGACGCGCCCTTCGTGCCGGTGATCGAGTCGACCGACCTCGCGGTCGGGGTCGATCGGGTGGTGCTGCGCCTGCTCGACCGCGCCGCGGCGCCCTCGTTCGCGGCCGGCACGACGTTCCAGGTGCGCTACTTCGAGCCCGTGGAGGGCGGCCTGCGCTTCCGGTCGGACGCCGCCCTGGAGGTCGTGGTCGTGGGCCCGGAGACGTTCTATGCGGGGGCCGCCCCGCTGGACGTCGTGGGGACGTGGGCGCTGGAGGTCCGGGCGGTCGCCGCGGGTGCATCGGACGACGCGGCGCAGGTCAGCGCGCGGCTGCCGTTCGTCGTGGCGGCGACGACGGCCTCGCCCGCGGTGGGCGAGCCGGCGCCGGCGACGGAGGCGCTGCGGTCGGCGCTGGCGGGGGGGCGGCCGGCCCTGGTCGTGCTGACGCTGTCGGACGACTGCGGCGGCAGCGCCCTCTGCGATCGCGCCCTGGCGCAGGCCGAGCGGGCGGCGGTGGCGGCGATGGCGCCGGCAGTCGTAAGGGAGCGAGCGCCCGCCAGCGGGCAGCCGCAGAGCGGCTGGACCCTGGAGAACGAGCCCTGGACGTACGTCGTCGGGGCCGACGGGCGGATCCTGGCGCGGTTCGAGCGTCTGGCGACGGACGCGGAGTTACAGGCGGCGATCACCGCGGCCGGCGCGCCTTGATGAGGCAGCGCAGGTGGCCGCCGAAGCGACCGTCGGCGGGGGCGCTACAGGACCAGGACGTCGATCAGGACGGCGAGGAAGAGCAGGGGCAGATAGAGGATCGAGAAGAAGAACAGCTGCATGGGGGCGGCGCGGTCGAGGTAGACCCGGGCCGCCTGGGCGATGAAGGCCACGCCCAGCGCCGCGGCTGCGCCGAGGTAGACCCAGGAGACGTCGCCGCTGAGCGGCAGCGCCAGGCTGACGGCGGTCAGCACGACGGCGTAGATCAGGATCTGCCGCTTGGTCGCGGCCTCGCCGCGCACGACCGGCAGCATGGGCACGTTCGCGCTGGCGTATTCGTCCTTGTAGCGCAGGGCCAGCGCCCAGAAGTGCGGCGGGGTCCAGAAGAAGACGATGAGGAACAGGATCACGGGCGCGACATCGACGTCGCCGCGGACGGCCGCCCAGCCGACGAGCGGGGGGACCGCGCCCGCCGCCCCGCCGATAACGATGTTCTGCACGCTGCTGCGCTTGAGCCAGACCGTGTAGACGCCGACGTAGAAGGCGACGGCGGCCAGCGCCCAGACGGCGGCGAGCCAGTTGACCGTGAGCAGCAGCTGCACGCCGCCGGCCACGACGAGCGCCGCGCCCCAGACGAGGGCGGCTGCGGGCGGCACGACGCCGCTGGGGATCGGCCGCTGGGCGGTGCGGGGCATGATGCGGTCGATGTCGCGGTCGTACCACTGGTTGATCGCGTTCGCGCCGCCGGCCGTGAGGATGCCGCCCAGCAGCACCAGGGCGACGATGCCGAGGCCGGGCCAGCCGTCCTGGGCCATGACCATGGCGGGCACGGTCGTGACGAGCAGCAGCCAGATGATGCCGGGCTTGGTGAGCGCGATGTAGGCGCGGGCGAGGCGACGCAGGTCCGTCACGGAGCGAGCGCGGGCCGGGCCGTCCGTCGCGGGCGACGCGGGGCGCGGCCGTGCCGCGATGGTCAATCGTCCCGAGCGGGTGATCACCGTCTGGTCTCTCCCACCTGGGCGCGCCGCGCGCGCAGCGCCGGCAGCGGGCGCGGGCGATGCAGGGAATCGTGGCGGACGGCGTCGTAGCAAGCGAGGGCGGTCATCGCGACGAGCGTACCCCAGGTGACCGATCCGGTAACTAGGTGCAGCACCCGCGACCACTCCGCCAGCGTGGTCCACATGACGGCCGCGCCCAGGACGATCTGGACCGCGAACAGGACCGCCACGGCCAGCGCCAGCCGAAAGACGGCGGGGGCGGCCTCGCGCCGGTCGGCGGCCATCCAGACGCACGCGGCCACGAGCAGCGCCACGCCCGCGGCCAGGAAGCGATGCGAGACCTGGATGATCGCGTTGCGTCCCTCGGGCAGGACGACGCCGTTGCAGAGCGGCCAATCGCCGTCGCAGTAGAAGCCGGCGTCGGTGCCGCTCACGTAGCCCCCCAGCACGATCAACGCGAACGTGCCCAGCGCGGTCACGACCGCCAGGCGCGCCATGGGCCGCGGCGGGCGGGGGGCCGGCCCCAGGCGCGCCGCGGCCCGCTGTCGCTGCGCGGGCGGGCCGTCGGCCTGGGGCACGAAGGTGGCCAGCCAGGCGGTCATGATCAGCAACACGATGAGCATGGCCGTCCCCAGGTGCGCGCTGAGGATGCCGGCGTCGAGCTTCTCCGTCACGGTGAGACCGCCCAGGACGACCTGCACGCCCAGCGCCACGACGCCGGCCAGCGCCGGCAGCACGACCCAGCGGCGGTCGCGGTAGCGGCACAGCGCGCCGATCACGAAGGCCAGGATGACGAGCCCGAAGACGCTGGCCGCGAGCCGGTGCGTCCATTCGAGCCAGACGTGGTAGTCGCCCTGGGGGATGACCCGGCCGTGGCAGAGGGGCCAGTCGGGGCACGCCAGCCCGGAGTCGGTGACCCGCACGGTGCCGCCCAGGATGACCAGGAGAACCAGCCCGAAGATCGTGATGAGGCCCAAGCGCTGATAACCGCTGAGGGATCGCCAGCGACGGATCACGCCCATCGACCCCCTTCCCGGCCGCGTCCCAGGCGCGGCGCGGCGCGGCCGGGCCGCGCCTGCCGGGCCGCCAGGGTTGCGGGCGGGCGGGCGCCGGTCAATGGAGCGGGCAACGCTGCCCACGACGGATGCGGGCGGCTCATCGGTGGCGGGGCCGATCCGAGGGCTGGGGATAGACGGGGCGGCCGGCGCGCTCGTCGAGGTCGCGCAGCAGGTCGTCGCGCCGGGAGCGGAAGGCCTCGTGCTCGGCCCAGTAGTAGACGATGACGAGCACGGCCAGAGCGAACATCATCGTGCCGGGCACCCACATGATGCCCGCGCCGATGCGCTGGTCGGTGAGGGCGGAGGGGCCCCAGTCGCGCAGGCCCTCGAGCTTGGCGTAGCTGTCGTAGGCGGCCGCGCCGAGGCTGGTGAGGATGAGGCCGAGGGCGAGATTCTGGAGGATCGCGACGATCAGGATCGCCACCCGGGCGATGTGCCCCGGTCGCAGGTGGGAGGCGTCGACGCCGATGATCAGCCACCAGAAGAGCAGGCCGCCCGACAGGAACGTCGAGTGCTCGATGAAGTGCAGCAGCTCGCTGCCGATGGCGGCGTCGTAGAGGGCGGGGATGTGCCAGATCCAGATCGCGCCGACGAGCACGACGATCGCAACCGGCGGGTAGAGGAGGATCTGCAGCAGGCGGCTGTTGAGCAGGGGGACGACGTAGTCCCGGCGCACGCGCGGGCTGGCGGCCCGCAGGGCCAGCGTGGCGGGGGCGCCGAGCAGCAGCAGGGGCGCGATGACCATGAGGATGAGCACGTGCTGGATCATGTGCATCCAGAAGAGGTCGTCGGAGTAGGTGTCGATGGGCGAGACGAGGGCCAGCAGCATCAGCACGATGCCGCCCGCGAAGGCGGCCGGCCGCCAGCGCGAGAAGTGGAAGCGGCGCGCGCCGGGCGTCGCGGGGTCGGCGGCGGCGGCGGCGCGCAGACGTCGGTAGCCCCATCCGTAGGCGCCGGCGAGGAGCAGCGTCAGCACGACGCCCAGGGGGTCGAAGGCCCAGACCGTGAGGGCCTCCAAGATCTGCCCCGACTCGGCCGCCGTACCGTCGTGCGCGGCGGCGACGGCCGGCGCCAGCACGGCGGCCGGCCCCGCAAGCGCGGCGGCGGCGAGCAGACGGACCCTGCGCGCGGGCATGGGCGCCCCAATTCCAGTGCTGGCCCGTGGCGGACGCCGCGCGCCGCGCGCGGGGCGTCAGGCCAGGAAGAGGAGGCTGAAGACCAGGATCCACACGGCGCCGACGAAGTGCCAGTACATCGTGGCGGCCTCGACGGCGGTGTTGCGGTGGGCGTCGAAGTGGCCCAGCAGGGAGCGCATCCAGAGGAAGGCGATGAAGAGCAGGCCGCCCAGGACGTGCGCGCCGTGGAAGCCGGTGAGCAGGTAGAAGGTCGCGCTGTAGGGGCCGTCGCCGATGGCGAAGTCGGCGCTGATCCATTCGACGGCCTGGTTGAGCAGGAAGGCCGTGCCGATCAGCATCACGACGAGCATGCCGGCCTTCATCACGCCGCGATTGCCCTTGCGGATGGCGAAGGCGGCGATCTGCATGGGGATGCTGCTCGCGACGAGGAGGATGGTGAAGAAGATCGGCCGGAACTCGGGTTCCAAGGCGGCGCCGTGGTCGAAGGCGCCGTCGATCAGGGGGGCCCACTCCAGCGCGTCCTCGCGCAGGGCGAGATAGGCCGCGATGAGGCCGGAGAAGAACATGACCTCCGAGAAGATGAAGAAGACCATGCCCCAGAGCCCGTTGGTCATGGGCTCGTTGCCCACGAAGAAGCTCTTGAGGGGATTGACGGGCTGCCGGGTGGCGGTGCGAGAGGCCATCGGTGCGGTGTCCGTTTCCTACGAGGGGGTCTTCGCGGCGGGGGCCCCGCCGGCGGGGCCGTGGTCGCCCAGGCCGTGGCGCTCGTCGAAGACCGGGCGCTCCGAGCGGACGCGGGGGATGCGGTCGAAGTTGTAGACGGGCGGCGGCGACGTGGTCGCCCACTCCAGGGTGCCGGCGTCCCAGGGGTTGTCGTCGGTACACTCTTCGCCCCAGAACCAGGAGTGCACGACGTTGAAGAGGAAGAGCACCGCGCCCAGCATGGCGACGAACGCCCCCACGGTGGCGATCTGGTTCATGATCTCCCAGCCGGGGTTGTCGGCGTAGTCGTTGATGCGCCGCGGCATGCCGTCGAGGCCCAGCATGAGCTGCGGCCAGAAGATCATGTTGGTGCCGATGAACATGCTCCAGAAGTGGATCTTGCCCAGCCCCTCGTTCAGGAAGCGGCCGAACATTTTGGGGAACCAGTAGTAGCTGGCGGCGAAGATGCCGAAGGCGGCGCCGGTGGCCAGCACGTAGTGCAGGTGGCCCACGACGAAGTAGGTGTCGTGCAGGGCGAAATCGACGGGGACGGCGGCGTGGAAGACGCCCGTGATACCGCCGATGAGGAAGAGCATCACGAAGCCGATGGCGAACAGCATCGCCGTCGTGAAGGAGATCGACCCCTTATGCATGGTGGCCATCCAGTTGAACATCTTCACGCCGGTGGGGATACCGATGAGGAAGGTGGAGGCCATGAAGAAGGGCAGGAAGACGCCGCCCGTCGTGAACATGTGGTGCGCCCAGACGACGAAGCTGAGCAGGCCGATGCCCACGGTGGCCATGACGAAGGCCCGGTAGCCGAAGAGCGGCTTGCGCGAGAAGACGGGCAGCACCTCGGAGACGATGCCCATGGGCGGCAGGATCATGATGTAGACGGCGGGGTGCGAGTAGAACCAGAAGAGGTTCTGCCAGAGGATCGACTGCCCGCCCGTGGCGGGGTCGAAGAAGACGCCGCCGGCGCCGTTGCGGTCGGCGAAGAGCAGGATCAGCGCCGAGGCCAGCACCGGCGTCGCGAGGACGACCAGGAACGCCGTCACCAGGATGGTCCAGGTGAACATCGGCATGCGGAACATCGTCATGCCGGGGGCGCGCATCTTGAAGATCGTGACGAGGAAGTTCAGGCCCCCGCCGGTCGAGGCGACACCCAGGATGATCACGCCCACCAGCCAGAGGTCCATGCCCACGCCGGCGGGCTGCGCGTTGCCGGCGGTGTTGCTGGAGATGGGGGGATAGGCCGTCCAGCCGGCGGCGGCGGCGCCGCCGTCGAAGGCGAAGGCGCTGAGCATCAGCACGCCGCCGAACATGAACAGCCACAGGGAGAGGGCGTTGATGCGGGGGAAGGCCATGTCCAGGGCGCCGATTTGCAGCGGCACGAGATAGTTCGCGAAGCCCGCCGCCACCGGCATGATGAACAGGAACAGCATGATGCTGGCGTGCATCGTGAACATCTGGTTGTAGGTGTCGGCGCCCATGATCGCGCCGGTCTCGATGAGCTCCGTACGCACGACCAGCGAGAGGGCGCCGCCGACCAGCCCGAACAGGCCGGCGGCGATCACGTACATGATGCCGATCTTCTTGTGATCGACGGTGGTCAGCCAGTCGAGCAGGACCTGCGCGCGTCCCCCGGCGTAGCCGCTGGGGAGGGGTTCAGCGAGAGTGGCCATGCGTTCTCCCGTTCAATACCCCGTCGCCGGGGTCTCCGCCGAATGGCGTGCGCCGCAGCGCGCCGCCGCTAGAGCGTGCCCTCCCGGGGCACGGTGGTTTCGATCCGCAGGGCGCCGGACGCGCTGATCACGCGCTCCAGGCCGGCGTCGGCCGCAGCGCCAGTGTCCGCCGCACCGGCGTCATCGGCCTCCTCCGCGTCCTCGGCCGCCTCGGCGTCCTCACCGTCGGCAGCGTCCTCACCGTCGGCAGCGTCCTCGCCGTCGGCAGCGTCACCGGCGTCCTCCGCGGGGGCGGGCGGGGCGGTGATCTCCGCCAGCCAGGCGTCGTACTCGTCGAGCGGCAGGGCGCGCACCGAGAACAGCATGCGGGCGTGCTCGCGACCGCAGAACTCGGCGCACTGGCCCTGGTAGAAGCCGGCGTCGGTGACCTTGAGCCAGAGCGCCTGGGTGCGGCCGGGGACGGCGTCGAGCTTGTAGAGGAACTGCGGCGCGTAGAAGGAGTGGATCACGTCGATGCTGGAGATGTTGAAGCGCACCGTCTTGCCCACGGGCACGGTGACGATGGGCGTGTTGATCGTGGTGATCTCGCCGCTGCTGGGGTCGATGCGGTCGGTGAGTTCGCCGCGGTCGTCCTGGGACAGCTCGGTGCCGTTGGTGATGCGGAAGATCGTGGCGAAGGGGGGGTGGTCCTGCACGACGGTGCCGTTGACCCCGCGGGCGACGGTCAGGGTGTTGCCCTCGATCGCGTCGACGCGAATGTGCTCGATATCGATGCGGTAGGTCTTGAAGGGCTCGAACAGCGTGCCGTCGGTGACGCGCATCTCGGTGTCGGTGGGGTCGTCCGAGAGTGCGGAGGTGGTGGTCGCCTCGAGCGGGCTCGAGTAGTGGAAGCTCCAGGCCCACTGCTGGGCCGTGACGTCGATGACCTCGACGGGCTCGGACGCCTTGGGGGCCGACTCGATGTCGTCGAGGACGATGAAGGAGACCACGAAGAGCACCGCCACGATGACCGTGGGGATCACGGTCCAGAGGACCTCGATGCCGCGGTTGCCGTGGATCTGGGGGGGCAGATCGTCGTTGCGGCGGCGGTACTTGATCGCCAGCCAGACGACGCCTACCTCGACGGCGATGAAGACCACGGCGGCGAGGAAGAAGACCAGCAGGTAGAGGTCGCGGATGTCGGCGCCCTCTTCGCTGACCGCCTCGGGCGGGAAGGCCTGCGCGCCCGCGACGCCGGCGCTGAGCAGCAGCAAGCCAAGCGCCAGGGTGACGACGGCGGCGACACGGCGGCGCAAGGGGGGTCGGTGGGGGGACGGCTTCGGCATGCGGTTCCTCATCGTCTCAGGGTCCGGCATGGTCGGCGGCATGATCGGGCGCGTGGTGCGGCCCGGCGTTGAAGTCGCGGATGTCCTCGGTGGTCCAGCCAATCACGCCGAGCACCGTGAGGACCAGGCCGGCGCCGAGCAGCTCGGCCGGGAAGACGACGCCGAACGCCGTCAGCACCAGGCCGAGCCCAAGCACCACCGGCGACAGACTGGGCGCCGGCATATGGATATGGGTCGGGGCCGGCGGTGTCTGCGGCCGGGGGTAGTCCTGGCCAGCGCCATGGGCGTAGTCGCGCACGTCTTCCAAGAGCCAGCCAATCACGCCGTACACCGTGGTCGCGAGGCCGGCGCCCAGCAACTCCGCTGGGAAGACCACCCCGAACGCCGTGAGGATCATGCCAGCGGCGAGCACGAAGGGGAAGAGGCTGGGGGGCGGCAGGTGGACGCCCTCGGGCAGGCCGTCGTCGTGGGCGGGGGCGTGCGGCGCGGCCGCGGGTGTGTCGCCGGTGGGACCGGCGCCGAGCGCGGGCGCGGCTGCCGGCGCCGATGCGGGGTCGGGGAGCAACTCGCCGCCGCGCTCGGCGGGGGCGGGACGCCCGTAGGACCGGTCGATGACTTGCCGCTCGGGGCGGTAGGCGCGGGGGCGCAAGATCGGCGGCAGCAGGGAGAAGACCGAGACGAGCAGGTCGGGGCCGCTGTAGGCCGGGACGACCTCGAGGCCGAAGGCCGGCGTGCGCCGCCAGGTGCGGATGCCGGCGACCTTGATGCCCACCGACTGGCAGAGGCGATTGGCGGCGGGGGCCTGTCCGGCGGGCACGAAGAGGTAGCAGGGGCCCGCCTGGGAGAGCGGCAGCCAGCGCTGCATCGCCTCGGCTTCGGTGACCTCGTGCCGCAGCACCACGATCGCCAGCATGCGGATGAAGTGCCCCGGCTCCTCTGTGACGATGAGGTCCGGGTAGATCCAGCCGCCCCGCCGCAGTTGCACGCCCATCTGGGGATCGGGGTGATTGACGACCGTTTCCCAGTCGGGGTGCTCCGGCGACGGGAAGGCAAATCGCTCGGCAGCGAGTTGTTGCAGGACATCGGCCCGCTTGCTGCGATCAGCCGCCAGCGTTGGCATGCGTGCGTCCGCCCCCTGCCGCCGGGCCGTTGCGCATCCGCGCGTGGCGCCCGGTCGATTCTGGACCGCTCATGAGCGCTTCACAGTTTCGCCCTTCGTGCGTTCTGGCACAAGCGCGGGCGACAACCTGAATGCCGAGGGCTAATCGCTGACGGACCGGGGCGGCTGGTCGACGCCGATGAAGCGCGGCCGATAGATGGCGACGCCCCGGCCGTTGCGGAAGCCCTGCCGCTCGTCGACGATCTGGGCGCCGATGCCGGCGATGCGGGCCCAGCCGAAGAGCGTCGTGTAGTACTCGGGCTTGGTCAGCCCGCCGGCCGACAGCAGGCTGCCGGAGACGAGGTCGACGTTGGGGTAGGGGTTGGAGACCTTGGGGTTCGCCTTGAGCACGTTCACCGCGCCGACGCGCAGGGCCTTGACGACCTTGAACCAGTGGTCGTTGGGGTACAACTCGTCGCCCACGGCGAATTCGACCTGGGCGCGGGGGTCTTCGCGGCGCAGGACGGCGTGGCCGAAGCCGAAGATGAGCTCGCCGCTGGCGAGGCGGGCCCGCATCAACTCCTCGACCTCCGCGGGATCCTCCGAGTCGACCTCCTTGACCATCGCGAAGCAGTCCTGGTTGGCGAGGCCGTGGCGCGGGCCGGCGAGGCCGTTCATCGCGCCGACCATGGACTGGTACATGTCGGCCAGCCCCGAGGCGACGGCCTTGCCGGTGAAGGTGGAGAGGTTGCCGCCGCCGTGGTCCATGTGCAGGACGTAGTAGATGCGCAGCAGCTTGGCCAGGGCCGCTTCGTCGGCGCCGGGGACGCCGAGCATGTGCACGAAGTTCTCGACGTAGCCAAGCGCGGGGTCGGAGTCGATCAGGTCGCCCCAGCCCTCGCGGATGCGGAACAGGGCGGCCAGGGCCGCCGGGATGCGGGCGATCAGGTTGAGCGCGTCCTCGCGGTAGTCCCCGTCCTTGCCGGTCATGCCCAGCAGGTGCAGCGCGACGGCGAGCCAGTCCATGGGGTGGCCCTGCTTCGGCAGGGTGCGCAGGACGTCGAACACGAGCGGGTCGACCTGGGACCGGGCGGCGAGGTCGGCGGCGAAGGCGCGCGCCTCGTCGTCGTTGGGCAGCGACTTGTTGAAGAGCAGGTAGATCACCGACTCCGGCGGCATGTAGGCCAGCTCGGCGATGGGATAGCCCACGTAGGTGACCCCGATCTCGGGGTCGACGTTGCTGGTCCAGCAGGTGCCGACGGGGAAGCCGCGCAGGCCCGAATCCAACTGGGCGGGGCCGATGCGGAAATCGACCGCGGGGGCGCTCGGGGTGGTCATAGGCCGACACTCCTCGTGGCCGGGCGTCCGGCCGCTGGCGGCGGGGGGCCGCACGGATTGGGGCGCGGCGCTGCACGCGAACGACGAGCGAGCCGACGCACCCGAGAGACTAGCCGGAGACCTCGCCCACGCGGAAGCGGATCGTGCCGGAGGGGGCGTCCACTTCGACCTCGTCGCCGGTCGTGGCGCCGACCAGGGCCCGCCCCACCGGGCTGGCGATGGAAATCCGGCCCGCCGCCGCGTCTACCTCGTTTTGGCCGACGAGAGTGTACTCAACCGTCTTATTGTTTACAAGATTCGTCGTGCTGACGCTGCTGCCGAGGTGCACGCGGCCATCGTTGGCGGCCGGCGAGGCGTTGGCGACGCGGGCGTGCGTGATCTGATGCTCCAGGTCGCGGATGCGGGCCTCCAGCAGGGCCTGCTCGTCGCGGGCGGCGTCCAGCGGGGCGTTCTCGCGGAAGTCCTTGTCCGCCATCGCCTCCGCCAGCCGCTTGGCGACGAGGGGCCGCTCGGCCCGCAGCCGGTCGAGTTCGTTGCGGGCGAGTTCCAAGCCCTCGACGGTCATCTCAACGATGTCCTCAGCGCTCGGCTCGGCCACGCCGTTGGGCTCGCGCGTCGGCCGCACGGGGCGCTTGACGCGCAGATGCACGCCGAGATTGGCGCCCACCCAGCCCTTTTTCTTGGCGTAGGAGAGGAAGGCCTTGACCGGCAGCAGCCGGGTGCCCATGTCGGCGACATTCGCGCCCTGCGCCTCCTGGAAGAGGCTCATCTGATGCGCGGTGATATCCGTCAACTCCCGGTCGCTGCCGGCCCAGGAGACGAAGCGCGTGACCGCGACGCGCTGCTGCTGGTCGAGCTTCTTGCCGTTGGCGCTGAAGTAGAGGGAGGCCGCGCGTTCGAGCGTGAAGGCCGTGCTCTCGGCGTCGCCGTCGGAACCCGCTTCAATGAGTTCCCCCTCGGCCGTCCCGGAGGCGTCAGGCGCGACACTGTCGATTTGAGTCATGGGGTCTCCCTCACGTGCGTGCGTGCCTACCATCGTACGGACGTTATGGGGAGTAGTTCAATGCGGCAGAGCGCGGACACCGATCCGCACCCTGGAAAGAGCGCCGATCTGCGTCTCGCCGTCGACGCGGCGCTGCGCGCCGCGGCCTTCGATATGGATACACCCGGCGCGCCCGACGCGGACCTCGTCCGCGATCGCCTGTCGCGCTTCGTCACGACCCTCCTGCGGGAGAACGACCGCCTGGGCCTGACGACGATCCGCGATCCGGGCGAGGCGGTGCAGCGCCACGTCGTCGAGCCGCTGGTGGGCTGGCGGGCGATCGCCGCGGCGGCGCCGCCGGGACCGATCGTCGAGGTCGGCGCGGGCGGGGGGGCGCCCGGCCTGCCCATCGCGATCCTGGCCGGCGACCGCGAGGTGACGCTGATCGAGGCGCGCGCGCGCCGCGCGGCCTACCTGCGGGCGATCGTGGCGGAGTTGGGATTGGACAACGTGCGCGTCGTGGAGGAGCGGGGGGAGGCCTTCGCCGCCCCGGGCGACGAGGGCCGCGAGCGCTACGCCTGCGCGATGAGCCGGGCCCTAGCCAAGCTGCCGATGGCCCTGGAGTTGCTGCTGCCGCTGGTGCGGGTCGGTGGCGTGGCGGCGGTCTTCGCCGGGCCCGGCGCAGCGCGCTGGATGCCCGATGCGGCGCGCATCGCGGCCGCGCTGGGCGCCGAGCCGCCCGCGGCCCAGGCGGTGTCGTGGCCGGGGGCGGCGGTGCGCCTGTCGATCGTCACCTGCCGCAAGTCGTCCCGCACGGCCGATCGATTCCCGCGCGGCATCCGGCGCATGCGGCGAGATCTGAGATCGCCGCAGTCGGGGTAGGCGCGCGGTCCACACGCTGGGCTCAGGCGCGGGCCTCACGGCGCGCGCGCCAGGTGTTGAGCCGCTGCAGCGTGCGGGCGGCGGCGGGGATGCTGCCGAACGTGGGGTAGCCGGCCGCGACGATGCGCTGCATCAGCTCGCCGTTCAGCGTGGCGCTGGCGGGCTCGTGCGACGTGGGGACCACCACGGCCACCGGCTTGCCGATCTCGGTCAGCCGGGGCGTCGCCTCGGTCAGCTCATCGAGCAAGCGCTCCTGACGCTGGCGGGCGTCGGTGGGGCTCGACGTGGCCCCCCAGCCGTGTCCGGCCTGGATGATCAGCGCGTCCAGCCGGTCGTCGGCGGCGATGACCTCCAGCGTCGCGGCGAGGCCCACGCCCCGCCACAGCGCCTGCGTGTCGACCGGGTTGCGGATGCTGGTCCCTGCGATCGGCGTGATCTCGCGCAGGGCCTCGGCCGTCGCGGGGCTGAGGTCGGGCAGGGTGAGGCCCAGGGCGGCGATGTCGTCGGAGCCCTGGACGGAGACCCCGCCGCCGCCCACCACCAGCGCGACGCGGTTCCCCCGGGGCACGGCCCCATAGCGCCAACCCACCAACACGTCGATCGATTCCTGCATGTCGCCGACCAGGACGACGTTTGCCTGGGCGGCGGCGGCGCGCCAGATCTCGGCGCTGCCGGCCAGGGAGGCGGTGTGCGATCGCGTGGAGCGGGCGCCGGCCTGGGTCATGCCGCCCTTCAGCAGCGCCACGGGCTTGGCGGCGGCCAGCGCGCGCAGCGCCTGGAAGAGGTCGCGCGCGTCGGGCAGGCCCTCGATGTACGTCCCCACCATCTCCGTCTCCGGGTCGGCCAGGGCGTAGCGGCAGAGCTCGGCCGCATTGACGTCGACAGCGTTGCCGAACGAGACCACCTTCGAGAAGCGCAGGCCGCGCAGCTGTCCGTCGTAGATGGCGGTGTTGGCGTTGGTGCCGCTCTGCGCCCAGAACGCGACGGGGCCGCTCTCCTTGGCGCAGCCGGCGGCGAAGGTGAGGCCGCTGGCGGGCACGTAGAGGCCGAGGCAGTTGGGGCCCACGAGGCGGATGTTCAGCGCCTTGGCGCGGCCGACGATGCGCTCCTGCAGCGCCAGCCGATCGGCGTCGCCGGTCTCGGCGAAGCCGGCGGTGAAGAAGTGGATGCTGCGTACGCCCTTCGCCGCGGCCTGCTCGACCAGCGGTTCGACCAGGTTGGCCGGGATCGACGAGATGACGTGGTCGACCGGGCCGGGGATGCTCTCCAGCGTCGGGTAGACGGGCAGGCCCGCGATGACGCCGCCGCGCGGGTTCACCGGATACACGTTCGGGCAGCCTTGCTCGATCAGGTGATCGACGAAGCTCACCGCCCCGCGTCTACTCGACGCGCCGACGACGGCCACGGAGCGGGGGTGAAAGATGGGGTCCAAGGGGTGGGGCGCCACACGGATCTCCTGTGCGTGTCGGACGGGAGCATAGCGGGCACGGGCGATTGGGGCCGGGGAGGGGTCGCCCGTAGGATGGGCCGCATGTCCGCGCGCGTCCCCGTCTCGCCACCCACGCCCGACTTGCGCCGCGCCTGCGAGCGCAACATCCGCGTCTACTACGTCTTCAAGCTGCTCTCCGAGATGTGGCTGCTGATCCCCATCTTCGTGGCCTTCCTGCTGCTCGATCGCGGCCTCAGTATTGGCCAGGTCGCCCTCATCGAGTCGCCCTTCTGGCTCATGGCCACGCTCGCCGAGGTGCCGACGGGCGCCGTCGCCGACCGCTGGGGACGGCGCGTGTCGCTGTTGCTGGGCGCGGTGACCACGGTGATCGCCATGTTCGCCTTCGGCCTCGCCCACACCCTCCCGCTCATCCTGGTCTCATACATGCTCTGGGCGCTCGCGCTCACGTTCACCTCGGGCGCCGACGGCGCCCTGCTGTACGACACGCTGCGCCAGCTGGGCCGGGAGCGGGACTTCGAGCGCATCGCGGGGCGGGGCGCCGCGCTGAGCGCCGCGGGCGTGCTCGCCGCCACGCTGGCCGGCGGGCCGGTCGCGGGCGCCGTGGGGATGCAGGCGACGGTCTTCCTGAGCGCCGGCACGATGGTGCTGCTTACGGCCACGACGGCGCTGTTCCACGAGCCACCGCATCGCGAGGCGGGCGCGGCGGCGGCGACGCCCTATCTGCAGGGGCTCCGTGAGGCGGGACGCACGGTCCGCGAGACGCCGGCGGTGCTGGCCTTGATGCCGTTGGGCGCCGTGCTGACCACCTGCCCCATGGTCATGATCATCCTGATCCAGCCGTTCCTGCTGAGTCACGACATCGCCGTCGGCTGGCAGTTCTCTCTGCTGCAGGTCCCGATGTGGCTGGGATCGGTGCTGGGCGGGCTGCTGGCCTTCCGGTTGCTGCGGCTGGGCGGCACGCCGGGAGCGCTGGGCGTCGTCGCGCTGCTGGCGACGATCGGCTTCGCAGGCGCGGCAGTATGGGACCACACGGGCGCCCTGGCGTTCATCGCGCTGATCCCGCTCGCCCGGTCGGTCGCGGGGCCGATCACGATCGGGTACATCAACCACCGCGTCCCGTCGGACCAGCGCGCGACGGTGCTGTCCCTGAACCTGATGGTCTACAGCCTCGCGTTGGTCCCCATCATGCCGGTGCTGGGACTGGTGGCGGACCGGCTCGATCTGCCCGCGACGTTCGCCGTCGCAGGGGCGCTCGTCGGCGGGCTGTCGCTGATCGGCGGGCTCATCTGGCTCCGCGTGCATCGGGCGCATCCGCTGGGCGGCTGGCCGGTCAACGTGCCGCGCATGCCCGAGCACGCCCTCGGCGCGCCGCTGGAGTCCGGGCTGCCCATGGAGTCCGGCCTGGACGGGGCACGGGGGGACCGTCCCGACGCCTGACCGCCGGCGCCTCAGGCGACAGCCCCCGAGTCGCGCAGCGCGGCGATATCGGCGGCGTCGAGGCCCAGACCCCGCAGGACGGCGTCGGTGTCGCGGCCGGGGGCGGGGGCGGGCCCGCGCACGCGGCCCGGCGTCGCGCCGAGCTTCGCCGCGATCCCGATCTGAGGCATCGTGCCGCCGGCCCCATCCGGCGCCGGCGCCTGCAGGATCATGCCGCGGGCGCGGTTGTGGGGATCGGCGGCGGCCTCGGCGGGCGTCAGGACGGGCGCGGCACAGACATCGGTCTCGTTCAGCAGCGCGAACCAGTCGTCGGCCGTGCGGGTGCGGAAGATGGCGCTCAGAGCGTCGTGCAGCCGGGCGCGGGTGGCGGGGTCGTCCTCGTTCTGCAGCGGGACCAGGTCCTCCCGATCGACGGCGGCGCAGAAGTTGGCGAAGAACTTCGGCTCGACGGCGCCCAGGCTGAACCAGCGGCCGTCGGCGGTGCGGTAGACGTCGTAGTAGGGCGCGCCGCCGTTGAGCACGTAGCTGCGGGGCGCGAGGTCCGTCCCGATGGCGAAGTGCGCGGCCATCGGCGCCGTCAGCAGCGACAGCACCCCGTCCGACATCGCGACGTCGATGTACTGGCCGCGTCCGGTCGCCTCGCGCGCGACGACGGCGGCCAGGATCGCGAAGGCGGCCATCAGGCCCCCGCCGGCGAAGTCGGCCAGGAGGTTGAGGGGGATGGCGGGGCGGGCGGGGCCATCGGGGCCGGGGGCGTCGCTGCCGGAGGCGGCGAGCGCGCCGGTCGTCGCGATGTAGTTGATGTCGTGGCCCACGTGCGCCGCATAGGGGCCGGTCTGGCCGTAACCGCTCAGCGAGCAGTAGATCAGGCGCGGGTTGCGGGCGGCCAGCGTGTCGTAGTCGACGCCGAGGCGCTTGACGACGCCGGGGCGGAAGCCCTCCAGCACGATGTCGGCCTCATCGGCGAGCCGATAGAAGATCTGGCGAGCGGCGTCGGTCTTGAGGTTCAGACCCAGCGAGCGCTTGTTGCGCCGCAGGGTGGCGTCGGAGGCGGCGCGGCGCAGCGCCGTCTCGTCCGGCGGGACACCGGCGCTCCGGGCGCCCGGCGCGGCGACGTCGCGCGCGTCGTCGATCACGAGCACGTCGGCCCCCATGTCGCCCAGCAGCATCGTGCAGTAGGGCCCGGGGGCCAAGCGGGAGAGGTCGAGGATGCGCAGCCGCGCGAGGGCCGGCGGGGGGTCGGGCGCGTTGTCGGGGGAGCTTGGATTCGTCATCGGTCGGGCGGGGACGGGCGTCACCCGGCGGCTTGGATGAGGACGCGGCCGCCGTCCGCGACCTCCACGTAGAGGCTGTGGCCGTCGAGCAATGACATGCCCATCAACGGCTGGGTGTCGGCCACCAGCGCATCGATATCCCTCGGATGGCCGTCCCACAGCACCGTCACCGCGTGGATATCAAGGGTCACTTCGCTGCCGTCGGCCAGAAAGACGCGGTCGACGGAGCGGAAGACCAACCCTAACTCCGTCACGATCGACGACGGCAAGGTGAGGAAGCGGCTGAATCCGGTGTCCACGACGGCGCGCACATGCCGGGTCCGCCCCGACGGCCCCCGGACAAGGAGGCTGACTTCGGCCTCATGGGCCGCGTTCACCGTGCCCTCGATCACCTGCTTCTCGGCGGAGCGCCGCCCCCGATGCTGGCGACCGCCCGATACCCGACCCGGACTCGGTAGACGTTGATCGCCTCGGGATGCTGCGCCCGCAGCCGGTCTATTTCGTCGAGAAGCTCGTCGCCGATGGCCCAGTTGCCGCTGTCCACGTCGATGGCGAGGAGCTCCCCATCGTGGTCCGCCTCGACCAGCTTGCGGATGTCGCGCTCGTAGATCTCGTCGCCCAAGCGGCCGATCTCGTCCTTGGGGCGGGTTCGCATAGTGGGGGGCACGTTGTCCTCCTGATTCCAGATCCTCAGGTCGCGAGGTCGCGGCCGCCTCCAGTCTATCCGACCGCGGGGCCCCTGAGGCGGTCGCGAAGCCGGGGAGCTGCGCGAGCGTGGATTGCCGCCCCGTCGCGGCCCTGCCTACGATGGTCGCGCTGTCTGGGGCTGTAGCTCAGTTGGGAGAGCGTCTGACTGGCAGTCAGAAGGCCGGGGGTTCGAGTCCCCCCAGCTCCACCAGTACCGCACAACGACGGACCGTGCCCCGAACTGCAGTCGCTGCGGTCAGACGTCCAGCGGCCCTCCCTCAGCTGTCCCCGGCACGGCGGAACGATCCCAGGGCACGGGCGGCCACTTCCTGGATCGCCTTGAGTTCGTCGTCGGTCAGGCAGTCAAGCACCTGGAATCCGTCGGCGGAGATCTCGGCGAACTCGCTTTCGGACATGCTGGAGGCGTCGAAGGCGCCGACGCGCGCGACCTCCAGGAAATGGGGATGCTCGTTGGCGAAGGCCCGGATGCAACTGGCGGACTCGTCGGTCAGCCCGCCCACCTGGGGCGAAAGCCCGGCGATGAGGATGCGCGCGTAAGTGTCGGCCGTCAGGCACGGCGTCGCCTCGGAAGAGGTCTGTCCCGGCTGGCGAGATCCCACCAAGCTCTCCAGTTGCTCCCGCGTGATGCCGAAGCTGTCGGTGAAGCAGGTGATCTCTTCCTCGGTGAAGGCGGCCATCAACTCCTGCGGGGTGAGTTCGTAGGTGCCGAGTTCGCCGCCCCACATGTGCACCGTCAGTTGCACCTGTTCCTCGACGGTCAGGCACTGATACAGCTCCACCACGTAGTTGTGGGTCGCGACGGTGAGGGCGGCGACGGCCTCCGGGGCCGTCTCGATGCCCAGGATGGTCACGACCGCGTCGGGGTGCTCCCGGCCGAGTTCGAGCAGGCAGGTGTGCGATTCCGCCACGAGGCCGCCTCTGGCGGAGACGTACGTCATCCCGAAGTGCACGAAGTTCTCGCCCGTGAGACAGCCCCACAGCGGCTCCAGATCCCTGGCGTCCCGATAGGCGGTCGCCAGGTCGGCGTCGAGGAACGCCTCGTAGGCCGCGGCGCCCAGGGCGTCGTGCAGGCACCGGACCTCGGACTCCGAGAGTGCGGCCATGATGTCCTGACCGATCATCCCCGCCGCCGGGGCGGGATCCTGCGTGGGCCGCGCCGGCGGCGGCGGCGGGGCCGGTGCGCCGCCCAGCGCCCGCGTGGAGATCCCCTGTGACCGCTGGATCTCCTCGGCGGTCATGCACGCCCAGGTCTTGAGACCGTCCCGGGCGATCTCCGCGAGCTCCTCCGTGCGCTCCTCGGGCGGATCGTAGGCGTGGGCGTTGATCAGCGCCGTGTAGTGCGGGTGACCGCGGGCGAACTCCGTGAGGCAGGCCTTGGTGTCATCCGACAGATCGCCGACCGTGGTGTCGCTGATCGCGACGAAGCTCTGGACGTAGGCATCCTCCGACATGCAGCCGGCCACCGCGTCCGAGATGTCGAAGGCCTGGTGGACCGTGCCGGCGAGCAGCGTCTCGTATTCAGCGTCCGTCAGGGCGTCACGGATGCAGGCGGCGTCGGCCGCGGGGATCGCGCCGATCAGGTCGTGCTCGGCCGTCGTGAGGAGGTCGATCACCTCCTGGAAGTTCAGCAGGTACGCCACCTGCTCCGGTTCGGTCATGCAGTGGTAGAGGTCGACGAGGTACGGGTGCGTCGCCATCGCCGCGGCGGCGTCATCGATTGGGAGCAGGCCCATCCCAACCCGGAACGCGTCAGGGTATTCGAGCCCGACCCCGATCATGCAGCCGCGGGTGTCGGGCGACCAGCCCCCGGCCTGCGCTTCGATGAAGGCGAAGCCGACGTACACCACGCTCTCGATCTCCAGGCATTCGAACAGCGGCGCCGCGGCCGACGCGTCGCCGGCCGCCAGCAGCAGCGGGGTGCCGAGGATGGCGCCGAATACCGCATCGCCGAAGGCGGCCTTCATGCACGAGACCTCCGCTTCGGAGAGGGCGTCGGTCAGGTCTTGGCCGGTCGTGGACTCGGTGACGACGAAGTCTTCAAGCGCGGCCACGGGTTCGGCCGGCGCCTCGGCCACAGCCTGCTCTTCCTCGGCGGCCGGCTCCTCCTCGGCAGCCGATTCCTCCGCGGCGGCCGGCTCCTCCTCCGCGACTTGCTGCTCGTCCGCGGCGCCCTCGGGCGTGGGCCGCTCCTCGGGCTCGGCCTGCGCCTCGGCGGCCGCAGGCGGCTCGGCGGCGGGCAGCGGCTCGGTGTCCGAGTCGGAGCTGCAGGCGGCGGCGAAGGCGACGATCGCCAGCATCACGGCGATGGCGCAGAGTGGACGAAGCCTTATGAAGCGTTCCCACATGATTCCAGCCTCCCGGGAAATCCTGCTGCACGCGTGCAGTGGTCGCGCGCCGCGATCACGAGGGGCACGTCCCCCCTCGTCAACTCCTCGCCGTTGGTAGCACACTCCATGCAGGACACATTGGGTGCAGAGCACAGCGTGTGCATAGGGCAGAGGATGTTACTTACAAACGTTACCACATCTGCGTGCCCCGACGTAGGACACGGGGGTGGTCGGCGGCGCGCTAACCACCCTCGACGATGGCCTTCAGCAGGCGGAGTTGCTTGCCGTCGGAGAATCGGATCGCGATGCGGAGTAGCGGCGAGACGGCGCGCCACCACAGCCCCGTTACGTGGCAATCGGCGACCAGCGTGACGCGCGTCGCCCGCCCGCCCAGATCGTGCAGTTCGTAGGCGTAATCCGCCGTCACTCCACCTTGCACCGAGCGCAGCACGACCGAGCGACCGGCGTCGCAGTGCGTGATCGTGCTGGTGCGATCCGCGCCGCGCGCGCGGAAGCGCAGCGTCGTCCCCGCGGCCGTCTCGCCGTCGGCCGACATCGCGTCGATGCCGGGCGTCCACTTGTGGGCGCTGGGCCAATCGGTAAGGGCCGCCCACACCTGCAGGGCGGGCCGCTGAATGGTCTCCTCGACCGATAGAGTTCGTGTCACGATCCGCCTCTCTGGCCGTCGCCGCTACCACCCGACGCTCGAGGCGTTCCGGAGCGCGCCGGCTGCGCAAGACTCTCGCCTGCCCACCCCAGCAGCGCGACCGGGTGTGTGTTAGCCTGCCGCGGCCATCGCGATCCAGCGATACGAGAAGGGGGCTCGAACCATGTCAGCGTATGTCATCACGGATGTTGAGATCACCGATGCGGAACTCTACGGACAGTTCATTGAGCAGGTGACGGCGACCGTCGAGAACCACGGCGGCAAGTTCGTGGCGCGCGGCGGCACGATCGAGGTCGGCCTGGGGGAATGGGCGCCCAAGCGCATCGCCATCCTGGAATTCGACAGCCTCGACCGGGTCCACACTTGGCTCAGCTCCCCCGAGTACACCGCGCTCGACGACATCCGCAGCCGGTCGGCCAACATCAACCTGCTCGTCGTCGAGGGCGTATAGGGCGACCGCGGAGGGAGCCGACGCGTCATGGCCGTGATGAGCGGCGGCGAGGCCCTGGCGCAGTCCCTTGTCCGGGAGGGCGTCGAGGTCGTCTTCGGGATCCCGGGCATCCAGATCTACGGGGTCATCGCGGGGCTGCGGGAAGAGCCCGACATCCGCATGATCACGACCCGCCATGAACAGGCCAGTACCTACATGGCCGACGGCTACGCCCGCGCGTCGGGCAAGCCCGGGGTCGCGCTGGTCGTCCCGGGCGTCGGCCTGTACAACGCCGCCTCCGGCATCGCGACCGCCTACGCCCGCTCCTCGCCGGTGCTCGTCATCGCGGGCCAGATCCCGCGCGGCGCCATGGGCAAGGGCCGCGGCGCGGTGCACGAGATCGCCGACCAGGGGGGCACGGTGCGCTCCGTGACGAAGTGGCAGCGGCAGGCGCTGCGGCCGCGTGAGGTCCCGGACGCGGTGTTCGAGGCGTTCCGCCAGATGCGCACCGGCCGTCCCCGGCCCGTCCTCCTGGAGATGCCGCCCGAGGCCGGCGTGGAGCGGGAGGAGGTCGCGCTGCGCAGCCCGGCCCGGATCTCGCGCATCGTGCCGAGCCGGGACGACCTGCGCGACGGCGCGGCCGTCATCGCCCAATCCAGCTCGCCGCTGATCTTCGCCGGCGGCGGCGTGGCCCGGTCGGACGCGGAGGAGGCGCTCGTCAAGCTGGCCGAAGCGACAAACATCCCCGTGGTGACGTCGAGCGGCGGCAAGGGCGTCATCCCCGACAGCCACCCGCTGTCCTACGGCTCCTGCTTCAGCCCCCGCGGCGAGCGACAGGAGATGAACCAGCTCTTCGACGTGATGCAGTCGGCCGACGTCGTGATCGGGATCGGCGCGCGCTTCTCGCTGGGCAACCCGGCCGGCGAGGCGTCCACGCTGGTCAACATCAACATCGACGACGCCGAGCTGACCAAGGTGCAGTCGAACACCATCCCCCTGCACGGCGACGCCCGCGCGACCATCGACGCCCTGCTCCCGTTCCTGCTCGACGCCGGGGCGGGCGAGCGCCCGTCGCCCAGCGAGGCCGTCGTCGCGGCGCGGCGGCTGATCTCCTACTACGACATCCGGCAGAAGGAGCCGCAGTACCCGGTGCTGGAGGCGATGCAGCGCGGCATCCCGGAGGACGCGTTCATCGTCTGGGACGTGACGCAGTTCGGCTACTACGCCCGCACGCACTACCCGGTGAATCACCCGAAGACGTACGTCGACTCGGGGTACCAGTTCAACCTGGGCTACGCGTTTCCCACGGCGCTGGGCGTGAAGGTCGCGCAGCCCGATCGCGCCGTGATCTGCATGGCCGGCGACGGCGGCTTCATGTTCAACGCCTCGGAGTTGTCGACGGCCGTGAGGTACGGGATCAACCTGGTCACCGTCATCTTCCGCAACGACTCCTACGGCAACGTCGCCCGCGACCTGGAGACGGGGTTTGGCGGGACGTACGAGACCGACCTGCACAACCCGGACTTCGTCAAGTTCGCCGAGTCGTTCGGGGCGGTCGGCATGCGGGCGGACGACCCGGCGGAGTTGGAAACGCTGATCCCCCGCGCGCTGGAACGCCAAGCCCCAGTGCTGATCGACGTCCCCTTCGGCGAGATGCCGATCCCCCGCGCGCCGCAGTTCGCGCCGTTCTACAACCTGCCCTGGACGCAGCCCCAGGAGGGCTTGATCCAGGGCTGAGGCGCTGCCCGGGGCCGATCGACCGCTCCGCGGCGATTCGCGGGGGCGCGATGCTCGCTAGGGCGCCGGCGGCTCGCAGTTGAACTGCCAGTTGATGCCGAACTTGTCGGTGCAGGCGCCGAAGTAGGCGCCCCAGAACATGTCGTCGAGCGGCATCGTGACGGCGCCGCCCTCCGCGATCTTCGCGAAGAGGTCGTCCGTCTCCTCCCGGCTGGAGGCGGCGTACGTGATCGAGAAGTTGTCGCCCATCACCGGCGGGGGCCCGAACCCCGACGGGGCATCGCTGCCCATCAGCACACTCGAGCCGATGGGGAACGACACGTGCATGACCTTGTCGCGCTCATCTTCGGGGACGCCCATGTCCGAGGGCAGGTCGGCGAAGGTGGAGATCCTCTGGAAGTCGCCCCCGAAGATCGATCGGTAGAACTCGAACGCCTCGCGGCAGTTCCCGTCGAAGCGCAGGTAGGTGCTGAGCGTCATGGCGTCTCCTCGTGCCGCGCCGGCGTGGGCGGCGCGCTACTGGTCGGTCCGGTAGAGGTAGCGCACGTCCCACAGCCCGTACAGGGTGGGGGTCGTGTTGCCGAACACGTTGCGCACCGCGCCCAATCGCTCCGACAGCGTCGTGTAGATCACCGGCACGTGCTCGGCGGCGAGCGCCTGGGCCCGGTGGTACAGATCCACCCGCGTGGCGCGATCCAGCTCCTGGCTGGCCCGCACGTACAGGTCGTCGATCTCCGCCTCCCATGCCGTGGCCGGCTCGGCCTGGTTGGGATGCCACAGGTGCAGGTCCTCGCTGCTGTGCCAGAAAACGATGCCGCCGTACGGGTCGGTACCGCCCGTGAACCCGATCACGAGCACCTCCCAGTCGTACGTCGAGACCAGCTTCCCCACCAGGTCGCCGAACTCCAGCGATTCGTAGTCGGCCTGGACGCCCACCGCCGCGAGTCCCTCCTGGATGCGGAGGGTGACCTGCTCCCGCACGCTGTTGCCGCCGTTGGTAACCAGCGAGAAGCGGATCGGATTGCCGTCGCCGTCCTCGCGCACGCCGTCCCCGTCGCTGTCCACCCAGCCCAGGTCGTCGAGGATCGCCCGCGCCCGATCCGGGTCGTACTCGTAACGGCGCGCGGCCGGGTTGTGGAAGTCGCCCGCCGCGGGGCTGATCGACGCCCACTGCGGGTAGCCCAGCCCGTGCAGCACGTCCCGGATGATGGTGTCCTTGTCGACGGTGTAGGCCACGGCGCGGCGGAACTCGACGTTGGCGAACCAGGCCCGCTTCTCGGGCGCGAGGTAGGGCGCGCCCGATTCCGGGTTCACGCCCGGGTTCATGTTGAAGGCCAGGAACGTGGTGCCGAAGCCGGGCCCCCGGCGGTGGATCGTGAAGTTGCCCTCCTCCTGCAGCGGCTCCAGGCCCGCGTATTCCTCCCCCAGCAGCCCGTGGTAGTCCGTTTCGCCCGCCATGAACGCCGCCAACTCCGACGCGAAGTCAGGCACGATGCGGTAGTGCACCGTCTCGAGGTAGGGCAGGCGGTTGCCGTCGGCGTCGCGCAGCCAGTAGTTCCCGTAGCGGCGCAGGATCAGTCGCTCGCCGGGGACGTATTCCTCGATCGTGAAAGGCCCCGTCCCGATGATCTCCGATGGAGGGGTGTCCAGCCCCCAGGTCTCGTTGAACGTCCCCGCTTCGACGGCCGCCTCCAAGATGTGCTTCGGATAGATCGACTGTCCCATCGAGCGCAGGAAGGGGGCGAAGGACACCGGCAGGACGAACTGCACCGTGTACTCGTCCACGACGGTCACCGTCATGGGCGCCTCTTGCCACTCCCCGCTCTCCGGGTCCGGGAAGCGGAAGGTGAAGGCCGCCCGGTCGTTGCTCGCGATGTCGTCGTTGTAGATGACCCGGTTGAACGTGAACTCCACGTCGGCCGCCGTGAACGGCTCCCCATCGTGCCAGGTGACGTCGCGGCGCAGATTGAACGTCCAGGTGAGGCCGTCCTCCGAGCGCTTCCAGGACTCCGCCAGCGCCGGCTCCACCTCGTCGGTCAGCCACGAGACCTCGGTCAGACCCTCGAACAGGTAGCCGAGGTAGGAGGCCGATCCCGAGTCGTTCGCGAGGGCCAGGTTGAAGGTCAGCGGGTCGGAGATCGTGGCGTACGTCACACGGCCGCCCGGCGTGCCGATGCGGTACTCGAAGGTCTGCGCGTTCGCCTGCAGCGTCGCCACGACGTCGGTCTGCGGAGCGGCGGCGTCCGTTTGGGGCGCATCGGCATCCGCCGGGGCGGGGTCCACGTCCGCCTCGGCGGCCTCGACCTCCGCCTGGGCGGCCTCGACGTCGGTCTGGGCGGCCTCGACGTCGGTCTGGGCGGCCTCGACGTCCGTCTGAGCGACGGCGGCGTCGGGCTGGTCAGCATCCACGTCCGCCTCGGGGGCGTCGCGGCACGCGACCGCCAGCAACACCGCCAGGATCGCCAGCGCCGCCAGGGCCCACCGGCCCGGCCCACTCCAGCGCCGTCCCGCGCCGTGTCGTGGTCGGCGCGACGCCGATGCGCTGCCCGGCAACCGTCTCAAGCCTCCCAGCATGGTCCGTCCCCTCCAAGCAAAGACGCCCGGCCGATGCCCGCAGCAAACCGCGGCGATGAGGACGCCCGTCATCGCCGTCGTGGAAGTATCGTATCCCCAAGCGCATGCCGCTGTCGTAGGCTGCGGGCCGAAACCACCGTGAAGGAGGTCGCCATGTCGCACATCGGGATCCGGGTCGAGCCGCTCACGCCGACGATCGGCGCGGTCGTGGAGGGCGTCGACCTCACGCAGCCGCTGGACGACGAGACCTTCGCGGCGGTCACGCAGGCCTGGATGGACCACTTGGTGCTGTTCTTCCGCGACCAGCCGATGCGCCCCGAGCAGCACCTGGCACTAGGGCGTCGCTTCGGGGAGCTGCACATCCATCCGGCCGCGCCCTACGCCGGCGGCAACCCCGAGTTGATGATCATCCACGCCGACGCCGACTCGCAGCGGGTCAACGGCGAGCGCTGGCATTCGGACGTCTCGGCGGACGAGGAGCCGCCGATGGGCAGCATCCTGCACCTGCACCACGTGCCGAGCCGGGGCGGCGACACCTGCTGGTCGAACATGTACGAGGCCTACGAGGCGCTGTCGCCGGCGATGCGGGCCTTCCTCGACCCGCTGACGGCGCGGCACGTGGCGAACTACGAGGGCTACTACGGCGATCACCAGCCCCAGCGGCCGCCGCCGCGCGCGGTGCATCCGGTGGTACGCACGCACCCCGTCACGGGTCGCAAGGCGTTGTACGTCAACGAGGGCTTCACGCGCCGCATCGTCGAGCTCTCGCGGCGCGAGAGCCGGGCCTGCCTGGACTTCCTCTTCGACCACGTGCAGGACGTGAATTTCCAGTGCCGCTTCCAGTGGGAGGCGAATTCCGTCGCGATGTGGGACAACCGCTGCACGCAGCACATGGCGGTCTGGGACTACCACCCGGAGACGCGCAGCGGCATCCGGGTCACCATCAAGGGCGACCGCCCGTTCCATTAGACGCCGCGCCGCCGGGGTCCGCCGGGCCGGGTCGCTCAGCTGGGGGCCTGGGCGCTGCGCCGCATGACGAGCACATGCCGGGGGCGGCCGCCGGCCGTGATCGCGCCGCCCGGGAGCATGGCGGCGGCCACGAAGCCCAGCCGCTCGAGCAGGATGCGCGCCGCCGGCTGGCCGCTGGTCACGCGCGCCTGGACCTCGGGCAGGCCCAGCTGCTCGGCGATCCACAGGCACTCGCTCGCCAGGAGGGCGCCCAGACCGCAGCCGCGCATCTCCGTCGCCACGACGAACTGGATGTCGGCCGGGGCGCGCTTGTGATTGCGGCCGCGCGGCGTGGGATCGGCGTGCAGATGCGCGAAGCCGACGATCGCGCCGCGCCGCTCCGCGACGACGGCCATCGTCCAGAAGGCGTCGGCGTCGGAGATCCAGTCGATCGAGAGGCCGTCCTGGGTGAGGTAGGTGCGGGCGAAGAGCAGGTCGTCGCCGGGCAGCCGCGCGACGAGGTCGTCGATGGCGGCGCGGTCCTGCGGCCGTGTGAGGCGCAGGGTGACACGCTGACCCTGCCCGTCGCGCGCCCGCAGGGTGACGCGGCGGGGATAGCGCCGCAGGGCGTCGAGCGTGTCGCGCGGGTCGGCGGGCGCGTCGATGGCGGACCTCCTCCGTCGGCCGGGCCGCGCGGGCGGCCCCGTGGGCGGGGCGCCGGCGGCTGGCTAGGATGCGGGCATGCACCCCGACTATACGTTGCTACGCTTCGGGGCTCCCGCGGGGGCGGGGCGGCCCTACGTGATCACGAACATGGTGACGTCGGCCGACGGCAAGGTCGTGCTGGGCGACAACGAGCGCGGGCTGGGCTCGGCGACGGACCAGCGCCTGATGCGGGAGCTGCGCGTGCACGCCGACGTCGTGCTGAACGGGGCCGGGACGCTGCGCGTGAGCGGCACCTCGTCGCGGCTGGGATCGGCGCGACTGACGGCGCTGCGCCACGAGCGGGGCAAGCCCGAGGCGCCGATCGCGGCGGTACTCAGCCGCTCGGGGCAGTTGCCGCTCGAGCGGGCATTCTTCACGGCGCGCGACTTCGACGCGGTGGTGTATCTGTCGGACGCCGCGCCCGACGAGCGGCGGCGGGCGATCGCGGCGACGGGGCGTCAGGTCGTGGACGTGGCCGACGCGACGGCGGTCCCGTCGATGGTGCGGCACATGCACGAGCAGCTGGGGGCGGGCCTGCTCCTCGCCGAGGGCGGCCCGACCATCCTGGGCGGCCTCTTCGGGCACGACCTCGTGGACGAGTACTTCCTCACGCTCGGCGGGGTGATCGTGGGAGGGGGCGCGCCGACGCCGGTGGAGGGGCCGCGGGTCTCGACGCCGGAGTCGATTACCCGCTTCGGCCTGGTATCGGCGATCCCGAACCCGGACGACGGCGAGGTCTACTTGCGCTTCCGGCGGCGGCCGGCCTGAGCGCTGGCTGCCCCGAACCCTATCCGGCCTGACTGGGGTCCGGGTTGTCGAGGATCTGCCGGGCGCGCTTGGCGCGGTAGTCGTCGAGGGCCTGCGCGACGCCGGCATCGGTGACGGCGAGGATCGCGGCGGCCAGCAAGGCGGCGTTGGTCGCGCCGGGCTTGCCGATCGAGACGACGCCGACGGGGATGCCGGGCGGCATCTGCACCATCGACAGCAGCGCGTCGAGCCCCTTCAGGGCCCAGCCCTCCATCGGCACGCCGATCACGGGCAGGGTGCTCTTGGCCGCGACCGCGCCGGGCAGCGCGGCCGCCCCGCCGGCGGCGGCGATGAGCACCCGCAAGCCGCGCTCCCGCGCCGTGCCGGCCCACTCGGCGGTCTCGTCGGGGGTGCGGTGGGCCGAGAGGACGCGCGCCTCCCAGCCGATGCCGAGTGCATCGAGCGTGCTGGCGGTGGCCTGCATCGTGGGCCAGTCGGACTGGGAGCCCATGACGATGCCCACGCGCGGGCCGGCTGCTTCGGTCATGACGGTCTTCCTTCGCTCCAGATCGCCCGCCGCGGGGCGCGCCACGCATCAGGCTAGCGGCGTTGCCGCGCCGCGGGGAGGGGTCCGGGGGCGCGGCGCGCGCCCGATCGGCGCCGATGCATTGACCATCGATCCGGGGGCTCCGCATAATCGCCGTACCCCGGCGACCGCCCGGGCGGCCGGGAAGCGGAGCGCCATGACGAGTCCGACGCCGGCGGCGACGCCGGATCGCTACGACCCCGCCGTGATCGAGCCCAAGTGGCAGCAGCGCTGGGCCGCCGATCGGCTCTACGCGACGCCCGACGCCGACCCGCGCGATCCGTACTACCTGCTGACCATGTTCCCCTACACGAGCGGGGACCTGCACATTGGGCATTGGTTCGCGATCGCGCCGCCGGACGTGGTCGCGCGCTACCTGCGGATGCAGGGGCACAACGTGCTCTTCCCCATCGGCTTCGACGCCTTCGGCCTGCCGGCCGAGAACGCGGCCATCCGCGACGGCACGCACCCCCGCCGTTGGACCTACGCGAACGTCGAGCGGATGCGTGCCCAACTCAAGACGATGGGCGCGAGCTTCGACTGGTCGCGCGAGATCATCACGTCGGACCCCGAGTACTACCGCTGGACCCAGTGGCTGTTCTTGCAGCTGCTGAAGCACGACCTGGCCTACCGGGCGATGGCGCCGGCGAACTGGTGCCCCAGCTGCCAGACCGTGCTCGCCAACGAGCAGGTGCTGCGCGGCGACGAGGCCGTGGGCCGCTGCGAGCGCTGCGGGTCGATCGTGGAGATGCGCGACCTCGAGCAGTGGTTCTTTCGCATCACGCGGTACGCGGAGGAGCTGCTGGACTTCTCGTCGATCGAGTGGCCGGAGCGCATCCGCGCGATGCAGACGCACTGGATCGGCCGCTCGGAGGGCGCCGAGATCCGCTTCCCGCTGGAATCGCCCGTCGAGGGCGGCGACGGCATCACGGTCTTCACGACGCGCGCCGACACGGTCTTCGGCACGACGTCGATGGTCCTCGCCCCGGAGCACCCGCTGGTGGCGCGGATCACGACCGACGCCCAGCGCGGCGCGGTGGAGGACTACGTGCGCCGCACGCGCCTGGCGACGGAGATCGAGCGGCAGTCGACGGAGCGGCCCAAGACGGGCGTCGCGACGGGCGCCTACGCGCTGCACCCCTTCACGGGCGCGCGCATCCCGATCTGGATCGCCGACTACGTGCTGCTGGGCTACGGCCACGGCGCGGTCATGGGCGTGCCCGCCCACGACGAGCGCGACTTCGCCTTCGCGACGCACTACGGGCTGGAGATCCCGGTCGTCGTCGCCGGGCCGGACTGGGACGGCGAGCCGCTGTCGGAGGCCTGGACGGGCGACGGCAGGCTGGTCAACTCCGGCGAGTTCGACGGGCTCTCGGTGGCCGAGGGACAGGCGGCGATCGCGGCGGCGCTGGCCGAGCGGGGGGCGGGCGGACCGTCGGTGAACTACCGGCTGCGCGACTGGCTGATCAGCCGGCAGCGCTACTGGGGCGCGCCGATCCCGGTCATCCACTGCCCCACCTGCGGCCCGCAGCCGGTCCCCGACGATCAGCTCCCCGTCCTGCTGCCGGAGGTGACGGAGTTCCTGCCCACCGGCCAGTCGCCCCTGGCGACGCAGCCCGACTTCCTCCACACCGCCTGCCCGCGCTGCGGGGAAGCGGCCACCCGCGAGACGGACACGATGGACACCTTCATGTGCTCCTCGTGGTACTTCTTCCGCTACATCGATCCGCACAACGCCGAGGCGCCGCTGTCGCCGGAGCTGGCCCGGCAGTGGCTGCCCATCGACCAGTACACGGGCGGCGCCGAGCACGCCGTGATGCACCTGCTGTACGCGCGCTTCTTCACCAAGGCCTGCCGCGACATGGGCCTGGTGCCCGTGGACGAGCCGTTCACGCGGCTGTTCAACCAGGGCACGATCACCAAAGACGGCGCGAAGATGTCGAAGAGCCGGGGCAACGTCGTCAATCCCGACGAGTGGGTCGCCAAGCTGGGCGCCGACGCGGTCCGTCTCTACCTGCTGTTCCTGGGGCCCTGGGATCGGGGCGGCGACTGGGACGACTCGAGCATCCAGGGGCACTCGCGCTGGCTGAACCGGGTCTGGACGCTGGCGCTGTCGCGGCCGGCTCGGGCGACGGACGCGGCCGGCGATGCCGAGAGCGCGGCCCGCGTCCGCCGGCTCACGCACGGGATGATCGCCCGGGTCAGCGAGGACCTCGCGGCCTTCCGCTTCAACACGATGCTGGCCGCGATGATGGAGTTCACCAACGCGCTGGCGAAGGAGCCCGACCGCGGCCCGGTGGCTGCGGAGGCCTGGGACGAGGCGATCACCGCGCTGGTGCTCTGCCTGGCCCCGGCGGCGCCGCACATCAGCGAGGAGCTGTGGCAGCGCCTGGGCCGCGAGGGCTCCGTGCACACGCAGGCCTGGCCGTCCTACGACGCGGCGCTGCTGGAGTCGGCGACGGTGACGCTGGTTGTCCAGGTCAACGGCAAAGTGCGGGCGCAGATACAGGCCGCCGCCGGGCTCGACGCGGCGGCGGCGCAGGCCGAGGCGGCCGCGGCGGCTGCGGTGCAGCGACACCTGGCGGACAAGACGCTGCGCAAGGTCGTGCACGTGCCAGACCGGCTGGTGAACTTCGTGGTGGGTTAGCCGCGGCGACGCTCGCGCTCGGCGATGATGCGCGCGTCGCGGGCGTCCACGCCTGCAATCTCTTCCTCGCGCTGGATCTTCTGGTCGAGCTGGTCGATGCCGGCGCGGACGCTGGACTCGATCGCGGTCAACTGCGCCTCGAGACGCCGCAGCATGTCCAGGGAGTAGCGGTCGGCCTCCAGGGCCTGCTCGACGGCCTGGGTCGTGGCCTCGCCGCGCATGCCGGCCGCGTCGGCGCGGGCGGCGGCGCGAACATCGCGGGCCTCGCCGGCGGCCTCTTCCATGATCGCCGCGGCGCGGCGCTGCGCTTCGATGACGAGGTCGTGGGAGTTGATGCGGTGTTCGGCCTCATCCCGGGCCCGATTCGTGATGATCAGGGCCTCTTCGTCGGCCTTGCTGAGCACCGCTTGGCGCTCGCGCAGAATCGTGTGCGCCTCTTCGATCTCCCGCGGCACGGCCGCGCGCATGCGGTCGACGACATCCAGCAACTGGTCGCGGTTCACGATCCAGCCGCCGCCGAAGCGGGCGCCGCGACCGCTGAGGACGGTCTCTTCCAGGCGATCGATCAGTTCCAGGAGGTCGATGACGGCAGCTCCGCTCGGTGAGGGTATGTCCCGCCAACCCGCCGGCTACATCGTAGCGCCCGCGGGCGTGCTTGGCGCGGGGAGACGCGTCATCCCGCGACGGGCGGGCCGAACCGCGCCTCCAAAGCGCGGGCGACGTTGTCCGGGACGAGGTCGTGGACGGGCTGGCCCAGCGCCGCGATCTCGCGGATGCGGCTCGCGGAGATGAACAGGTGCTCGAGCGACGTGATGAGGTAGACCGACTCGACCTCCGGGGCCATCTTCTGATTCATCAGCGCCATGTCGAGTTCGGCCTCGAAGTCCGTCACGGCACGCATGCCGCGGACGAGCACTGTGGCGCCCACGCTGCGCGCATAGTTGACGATCAGGCCGCTGAAGCTCTCGACCCGGACGTTGGACATGCCGGCGGTCGCCTCGCTGAACATGGCGACGCGCTCTTCCTGGGTGAAGAGGTCCTGCGCACCGCGGCGGTAGACCGCGACGATCACTTCGTCGAAGAGGCTGGCGGCGCGGGCGACGATGTCGAGGTGGCCGTTGGTGACCGGGTCGAACCCTCCGGGGTAGACGGCGGTGGGCATCGCGTCGCTCCTCTCCCACCTTCCAGCGGCTCCGCGCGACCGCCGGCGATGACGCCCTCGGCGACGATGAATGTGTCGAGAACGGCGTCACCATAGCGACGCTGGTCGACCCGGACCAGGGAGCGCGCCGGTCCGTCCAGCGGGTCGGCCGCCAGCCGGCTGGGCGCGGGCCGCGCACGGGGGCGCCGCCAGAGCAGGAGCGCGTCGCGGTGCAGCAGGTTCAGGCGCAGCAGATCCTGCAGCACGGCGGTCGCATCGTGCGCGTAGGGAGGGTCGGCGAAGCAGAGCCGATAGCCCGGCGGCAACCGCGGCAGCGCGGCTTCGGCGGAACGAGCGTGCAGGCGCCCGCGTTCCCCGCAGCCGAGGCTCTCCAGATTGGCCCGAATGACGGCGCAGGCCCCACGGTCGCGCTCCACGAAGTCGACGCGGGGCGCCCCGCGGCTGATCGCCTCAAGGCCCAGCAGGCCCGCCCCCGCGTAGAGGTCCAAGACGGGGCCCGGCAACGCGGCCTGCACGTCGGGCCGGTCGAAGATGGAGCGCCGCAGGCGGGCCGTGGCGGGGCGCGTGCCGCCGCTCGCGCCGCGCACGCGGCGGCCGCTGTAGTCGCCGCCGGTCAGGCGGACGGCGGGCGGCGGCGCCATGGCTCAGGGTTCGAGCGTGACATCGATCTGGCTGCCGACCCGCACGTCACCGTCCGAGACGATGAGGCGCGTCGCGTAGTCGCCGGGCACGGTGGGCGTATTCCAGACGACCCAGCCGGCCGTGCCCGATCCCGTCAGATCGCCCGCCTCGACCTCCCAGACGGGGATGAACAGTTCCTCGTTTGGGCGCACCAGATTGATCGTGCCCGACTCGAGGAACTGGGTGATGACGGGCCAGATGTTGGCGTGCCCGGCGTCGGCGGAGACGTCGTCGATGGCGATCCCGCCCAGCCGGAACTCCTCGATCAGGTCCAGCTTGAAGGCCAGGCTGAAGCGGTTCTCGACCCAGGACGGTGACGTTGTTCCCGGCCGCGTCGGGGTAGACGTAGGAGACCATGTTGGCGAAGCGGTCCCAGAAGATGCCGCTCGCGCCGCCGTCCTGGAAGATGTTGTCGCCCACCAGCCGCACGCGCTCCCCCGCGATCAGGGGGCCCGTCTCGCGCACGGCCAGGCGGGAGGCCAGCCCGAGGGCCACGCGCTGCGTCAGCACCTGCGTCCCGCTCAGGCTCTTCTGCACGCTGTGCGGGGAGACCGTCAGCAGGATCTTCTCGCGGGGGACGCGATTGAGCACCGCGGGCAGCGCCGCGACGAGCGACTCGCGGAAGATCGACTGGTCGCGCGGCGGCACCAGCTTGATCCGGTCGACGGCCGCGCCCAGGGCGGCCAGGTCGTACGCGCCCAGGTTCAGGCCGCTGGCGTCGCGGGTGGGC
>CBDBQC010000003.1:0-978847 GCA_965209205.1 Dehalococcoidia bacterium | reverse complement strand
ATCCACCAGGCCGTCCCGCCCGTCGCCAGGGACGCCGTCACGAAGTCGCGCTCCTTCAGCGAGAGGACGTCGGCCCGCACCAGCCGCGCATACGAGGGCCAGGTCCAGATCAGCAGGATGATGATCACGTTGCGCAGGCTGGCCCCCACCAGGGCCGCCAGCAGCACCGCGAAGAGGATGGCCGGCAGCGCCAGTTGCACGTCGACCAGCCGCATCAGGATCTGGCCGAGCAGGCCCCCCACCCAGCCCGCGACCAGCCCCAGCAGCGTCCCGACCAGCGCCGCGCCCGGCACCACGATGCCTACGACGATCACGGAGATGCGCGCGCCGTGCACCAGCCGGCTGTACATGTCGCGGCCCAGGTCGTCGGTGCCCAGCGGGTAGTCCCAGGTGCCCCCGTCGAACACGGGCGGCTTCAGGCGATTCAGGACATCGATGTGCTCGGGGTCGTATTTCGCCAGCACGTCGGCCCCGGCGCCGAACACGAGCAGCGTCAGCACGATCAGGACGGGGATGGAGAGCCCCACCCAGCGGCGCCAGCTGATGCGCCGCCGCCGCCGCTGGATCTCCAGAACGGGCGCCTGAGCGGTCGTCTCGCGCGCCATCAGGCGGCCCCCGCTCGGATGCGCGGATCGATCATCCGGTAGGTCACGTCCACCAACAGGTTCGCCACCGCGATCGAGACCGCGAAGACGATGATCCCCGCCTGCACCACCGGGAAGTCATCCTCCAGGATCGCGGTGACGAGCAGCCGGCCGACCCCCGGCCAGGCGAACACCAGCTCGATGATCACCGACCCGCCGATGAGGCGGCCGAGCGAGAGGCCCAGCATCGTGATGACCGGCAGCAGCGCGTGGCGGATCGCGTGACGGAAGATCACCACGCGCTCGTCCAGCCCCTTGGCCCGCGCCGTGCGGATGAAGTCGGTTTCCATCACTTCGATCATCCCCGACCGGGTCAGCCGCATGATGGCGACCAACTCGAACAGGCCCAAGGCGATGGCCGGCATGATCAGCGACTTGAAGCCCTCCTTCGATCCGCCGGTGGGCAGCCAGCCTAACTCCACCGCGAAGAAGAAGATCATCATCAGGCCCAGCCAGAAGCCCGGCGTGGCCTGGCCGATCACCGCGAGGAAGCGCGTGACCCAGTCGATGGCCGTGCCGCGTCGCAACGCCGACAGGATCCCCATGGGCACGGCCAGCGCGATCGCGAACACCAGGCCGGCCACGCCCAGCTTGATCGTGTTGACCGCCCGCTCGCCGATCAGCGTGAGCGCCTGTTTGCCGCCGCCGCCCCGGAACGAGATCCCCAGGTCCCCCTGCGCCATGTCGAGCAGGAAGACGCCGTACTGGACGATCAGCGGCTTGTCCAGGCCCAGGTGTTCGCGGATGCGGTCGATGTCTTCCTGGCTCGCGCTCATCGTCGGCACCAGGAACACTTCCGGGTTGCCGATGGTGCGCGAGACGAAGAACACGATCGTCACGACGAGCATGACGACGATGAAGGCCTGCACCAGCCGGATCGCGAGGTAGTGCCAGAACTGCATCAGGTTCCTTGCGGCTCGCTCTCCACCGCGGCGGCGGGGGCGTTCCCCCCGCGCCGCAGGCCGCTCGCCGGGTCCGGCCGCAGCCTCCGCATACTACAGGCGCGCGCGCAGCGCGCGGTGCTAGGCGAACTGGTCGCGGCCGGCGTCGAGCAGCGGCTCGACGCGCTCCGCCACGTCGCCGTACTTGAACGGGTAGAGGTGCTCGAGGCCCAGGATGTCCTTGATCTCGGGACGCCGCTGGAGGAGTTCGGGGTCGAGCTTGCGCCACTCCTGGATGCCCTTGATGTAGGAGCGCATCCAGGTCATCACCAGGGTGACGCGCAGGCCGGGCGTGCTGCGGGGGTGCGCGCCGTGCCAGGTCGCGCCGTGCCAGACGGCCAGGGAGCCCTCGGCGGCGCTCAGCGGCACGGCGCGATACGGGGAGCCTTCCTGCGTGAAGTCCTGCTCGTGGGGGAAGGGGGAGCCGCCGAAGAGGTGGCTGCCGGGGACGAAGACCGTGGGGCCGTCCGCCACGTTGCTGTAGTCGGTGAGCACCCAGGAGGTGTTGCACCAGTGGGCGTACTGCGACATGGGCGGCGGCACGCCGTGGTTGTCGTTGTGCAGGCGGAGCGCCCCCCGGTCGAAGCCGTCGCGCCCCTCGCCCTTGTCGGCCCCCTTCAGGATCCAGGCCTGGCCGGCCAGGATCGCGCTCTGGCCGCACATCCAGCGCGCCATCGCCAGGGCCACCGGGTTGAGGGCGGCGTCGACGAACGCATCGTCCTCCTCCAGCAGCCACCAGTTGTTGCCGAAGCTGGGCTTGACTTCGCTGGTGCGGTAGTCGTCGATCGGGTCGTCGTTGCGGGCGCCGTGCGTGCGCAGAATGGCGTCGCGCAGGCGCGGCACGAAGTCGGGCGCGGCCGCGGTCTTCTCGGGCGGGATGACCGTGAAGCCGTAGGCGGCCAGTTCGACGATGTTGCGCTCCAGTCCGTATTGCACGATCTCGCTGACGGCGGCGTCGGCGGCGGGGGCGGCTTGCAGGGCGGGGATATCCATGATCGGGGGGTCCTTTCCGGGAGTCACGGCCGCCACGCGCGCGGCGGCCGGCGGGCTGTCTGGGCGAACGGGTCTAGGCGAACTGGTCGCGGCCGGCCGCGATGAGCGGCTCGACGCGCCCCTCCTCGTCGCCGTACTTGAACGGGTAGAGGTGCTCCAGGCCCAGGAGGCGCGTCAACTCGGGATGGCGGTCGACGACCTCGGGGTCGATCTCCCGCCAATCCTGGATCGGCTGCATGTAGGCGCGCATCCAGGCCAGAACCAGGGTGACGCGCAGGCCGGGCGTGCTGCGGGGAAACGCGCCGTGCCAGGTCGCGCCGTGCCAGACGGCCAGGGAGCCCTCCGGCGCGTTCAGCGGCACGATGCGGAATGGATTGTCCTCGCGCGTGAACTGCTGCTCGTGCGGGAAGGGGGGCCGGCCGAAGAGGTGGCTGCCCGGCACGTAGACCGTGGGGCCGTCCTCCGTCTTGCTGTAGTCGGTCAGCACCCAGGAGGTGTTGCAGAACTGGGCGTATTGGGGCAGCGGCGGCGGCGCGGCGTGGGTGTCGTTGTGCAGCGGGAGGGGGTCGGTCTGCTCGTACCCGCCGAGCGCGACGGCCTTGTTGGCGCCCTTGAGGATCCAGGAGGCGCCCGAGAGGATCGCACTCTGGCCGCACATCCAGCGGGCCATCGCCAGGGCCACCGGGTTGAGGGCGGCCTCGACGAACACGTCGTCCTCCTCGAGCAGCCACCAGGTGTTCTGGTGGCCCGCCTTGAGTTCGGAGGTGCGGTAGTCGTCGATCGGGTCGTCGTTGCGGGCGCCGTGCGTGCGCAGGATGGCGTCGCGCAGGCGTGGCACGAAGTCCGACGCGGCCGCCGTCTTCTCCGGCGGGATGACCGTGAACCCGTAGGCGGCGAGTTCGACGACGTTACTCTCCAGCCCGTAGCGGCGAATCTCGCCGACGGCGGCGTCGGCGGCGGGGGAGCATTGCAGGGCGGCGATATCCATGATCAGAACCTCTCTTTGATCACTGCTCGGGTCCGGGATGGGTTGGCGGACGAGCATGGGGAGTTTCGGGCCTGCGCGGGAGTGTGTCAACGGCCCGCGCGGAGAAAATCAGACCAGCGACTCAGCGCAGGGCGTGCGGAGGGGAGCGGGTGGCGTGGCGCGGGCGGCTCGTCACGGGCGATCGATAGCTAGCGCACGTTGCGCAGGCGCGGGTCCAGTTCGTCGCGCAACCAGTCGCCCATGAGGTTGCCGGTCAGGGAGATGATCAGCAGGGCCAGGCCGGGCAGCCAGATGGGCCACCAAGCGACATTCATCACCTCGCGCCCCTCGGTGATCATCCGTCCCCAGGAGGCCGTCCCGGCGGGGACGCCGACGCCCAGGAAGCTGAGCGCGGCCTCGGCCAGGATCACGATCGCGATCTCCAGGGTCATGACGATCACGATCGTGTTCGCCACATTGGGGAGCAGGTGCTTGCGCATGATCCACCAGCCGGTGGCCCCGGTGGCCCGCGACGCGGTGACGAAGTCGCGCTCCTTGAGCGACAGCACGTCGGCGCGGACCAAGCGCGCATAGGCGGACCACGTCCAAACCAGCAGGATGATGATCACGTTGCGCAGGCTGGGGCCGAAGACGCTGGCCATCAGAACGGCGAAGAGGATCGACGGCAGCGCCAGTTGGACATCCACCACGCGCATCAGCACCTGGCCGGTGAAGCCGCCCGTCCAGCCGGAGATCATGCCGACCGTGGTGCCGATCAGCGCCGCGCCCGGCACGACGATCGCCACCACGATGAGCGACACGCGCGCGCCGTGCAGCAGGCGGCTGTAGATGTCGCGCCCCAGTTCGTCCGTGCCCAGGGGGTGGTCCCAGGCGCCCCCATCGAAGACGGGGGGCTGCAAGCGCGCGAGCAGGTCGATGAAGTCCGGGTCGTGCGTGGCGAGCCGGTCGGCCAGAATCCCCGTCACGAGGAGGGTCAGCCCGATCAGCGCCGGCAGGGACAGGCCCAGCCAGCGCCGCCAGCGAATGCCCCCGGAGACTTCGTGCAGTTCCACCGGCGCCGTCTCGGCACGCTGGGCCATCAGAGTCCTCCCGCCCGGATACGGGGATCGATCACGCGGTAGGAGACATCCACCAGCACGTTGGCCAGCGAGATGGAGGCCGCCAGCACGATGATCGCGGTCTGCACCATGGGG
This sequence comes from Dehalococcoidia bacterium, assembly GCA_965209205.1. Taxonomy (GTDB): domain Bacteria; phylum Chloroflexota; class Dehalococcoidia; order Bin125; family Bin125; genus TK10-74A. The sequence continues at coordinate 974,088 of CBDBQC010000003.1, read as the reverse complement.
AAGTCGTTCTGCTGGATCGAGTCGATGATCAGCCGTCCGACGCCCGGCCAGGCGAACACGACCTCGATGATCACGGAGCCGGCGATCAGGCGGCCCACGCCGATGCCCAGGACCGTGACGACCGGCAAGAGCGCGTGCCGGATCGCGTGCCGCAGGATCACGACGCGCTCATTCAGGCCCTTGGCGCGCGCGGTGCGGATGAAGTCGGTGTCCATCACCTCGATCATGCCCGAGCGGGTGAGCCGCATGATGGCGGCCATCTCGAGCAATCCCAGCGACACGGCCGGCAGGATCAGCGCCTTGAACCCCGATGCGCCGCCGGTGGGGAACCAGCCCAGCTGCACGGCGAAGAAGAAAATCATCATCAGGCCCAGCCAGAAGCTGGGGGTCGCCTGCCCGATCACGGCCAGCAGCCGCGCCAGCCAGTCGACCGGCTTGCCGCGACGCAGGGCCGCGATGATCCCCAGCGGCACCGACCCGGCGATGGCGACGACGAGCGCCGCGACGCCCAGCTTGAACGTGTTCACCGATCGGTCGCCGATGGACTCGATCGTGGAGATACCGCCGCCGCGGAACGAGTTCCCGAAGTCCAGTCGCAGGATGTCGAAGAGGAAGTTGGCGTACTGGACGATCATCGGGTCGTTCAGGCCCAGGTTCTCGCGCAGCGCCTCGATATCGGCGTTCGTCGCGTCGAACGGGAGCAGGAACGTCTCGGGGCTGCCCACCATGCGGGAGACGAAGAAGACGATGCTCACCACGACGAAGACGACGAAGAACGCCTGGATGAGCCGGATGGCGAGGAAGTTCCAGAACTGCATGGGCCCGGCCACCCTCCCCTGGGTCCCCGCCCGGCTCGGCGGGCTCGGCGCATATTAGACCGTTTGGGGCCGGGGCCGCCAGTCTGGCGCCGCCCGGGCGGGTCTACCCCCCGAAGAGCACGGCCTGCGGCGCGTGATTGGCGATCGCGAACCAGAACGCCTGATGCCCGCTCAGACGCGGCAACCGGCGGCCGCCGGGGCCGCGCAGGCCGTCCTCAGCCAGGCGCCAGATGCCCCCGGCAGCGTCGCTGAGTGTGCCGGCCGCGGGATCGGCGTCGGTGAAGCGCACGCCGCCCGACTCGTACGCCCGGCCGCCCAGACCATCGGCCGTGGCGACGACGACGAGGTCGATGCCGCCGACGCGCTCCTGGATGAGGGCCAACTCGGCGAGCCGGGCCACGGGGTACACCGCGACCGCGTTGGGCAGGCGCACGACGTAGACCGCCGCCTTCGGGGGCAGGCGGTCGTCCTGGATGGGCACGTAGAAGAGGGGATCGGGGCTGGCGTTGTACTCGGCGTAGGCGACGCCCGGGCCGTAGTCGCGGTCGAAGCCGGTGTCGATGTCCAGCACGGTGGAGTCGGGATGGGCGCGGCGCCACTCGCCCCAGGTGGTGTGGACGGCGGGTAGCGCGGTGAGGCGGATGCCCCGGCCCGCGAGCGGCCCCCACACGGGCTCGCCGCTGAACTGATTCCAGAGCGTCTCCGTCATCCGGTCGTACATCAGCTTGTTGGAGCGATAGAGCAGCCCGCTGGTGCCGAAGCGGTGGACGGCGGCGCCGGCACGGCCGTCGTAGAGGATGGGGGCGCCGCAGAGCGTGCAGTAGGCGAGCGAGACCGGCAGGCCGCCGACCGTGTCGTTGACCATCTCGTGCCAGGCGATGATACGGATGGGGTAGGCACGGACGTCGCCGTTGATCGCGACGCCGATCACGGGGTCACTGTCGTTGATCCAGGCGGCGGCCGCTTGCGCGGAGACCTGGGTGGGGAACTCGAGGGCCGGGATGCCGTCGACCTCGACGCCGCCCCAGAGAACCTCACGGGCATCGATCAGGCGCGGGGCGTCGGGGGCCATCATGGCGGCCATGCGCGGATAGAGCGCGCCGAAGAGCGCCCGCTTGAACGCGATGTAGGCGTCGGTGTCGGAGTCGGCGGGATGGAAATCGAAGATCTGGGGGTAGTCGAAGACGATGGCGGAGGGCGCCGTGCGGTAGCGGGCGCGCAGGTAGTCGATGGCCTGCAGGCGGTAGGGGTTGGGGAAGGCGGCGAGATCGACGACGTACTTGTCGAGGCCGGGCAGTTCCGACTGGAGGAGTTGGCCGATCAGTTCCCGCTGCGCGGGCGGCAGATTCTGGCGCACGAGGATGAGGCTGTCGCTCCGGTCCCAGATGACCAGTTGGGTAAGGTCGTGGGCGTCGGGGTCGAACGCGGCCGGATCGGGGCGATCGGCGCCGCCGCAGGCCGCCACGGCCAGCGCGAGCGCCGCGATCAGGCCCAGGCCCCAGTGCCGGGGGGATCGGCAGCCGCGCCACCGGCGCATGGGGAACGCCCTACCAAGTGTCGATGTTGGGCCGCCGGCCGCGGCGGATGGGGTGCGGATTCTCGCAGGCCATGAGGCTGCGGACGAAGATGCGGCGCGTGTCGGCCGGGTCGATGATGCCGTCGTTCTCGAGCACCGAGGACGAATTGACGCCCTTGCCCCGCCGGTAGGCCTCGGCCACGAGCTCCTCGTAGCGCGCGGCGCGCTCCTCGATGTCCTCGATCGCGGCCAGCTCCGCGCGGTCGCCGAGCCGCACCGCGGCCTCCAGGTTCATGCCGCCGATCTCCGTCGTCGGCCAGCCCAGCGTCCACAGGGGCGCACGGGCGCTGCCCGTCTGCATCGCCTGCGCCGCGAGACCGTAGGCCTTGCGCAGGATCAGGCAGAACTTCGGCGTCTGCACGTTCGTCAGCGTCACGAAGACGTTGTTGCACTTGCGCGCCAGCCCCGTCCGCTCGACATCCGGCCCCACCATCATGCCGGTGGTGTCGCACAGCACGAGGATGGGGATGTTGAAGGCGTCGCAGAGCTGCGCGAAGCGGCACAGCTTGTCGGCGCCGGGGCTGTCGACGGCGCCGCCGAGGTGCTCGTTGTTGTTGGCGATGATGCCGACCGGGTGCCCCTCGATGCGGATCAGCGACGTCACCATCCCGACGCCGAACTCCTCCCGCAACTCCAGCACCGAGCCGGTGTCGGCCAGGAGCTCGATGACCTCGCGCACCTTGAACGTGCGCAGGCGGTTCTCCGGGATCACGTGTCGCAGCAGGCGCTGGTCGGCGCACTCCCACTCGTCGATGGGGCCCTGAAAGTAGGAGAGGTACTTCTTCGCGGCGGCGATCGCCTCGTGGTCGTCCTCGACGAGGATGTCCACCGAGCCGGCCGGGCCCAGGTCCTCCATGGGACCGATCTCCTCGGGCAGGAACAGGCCCAGGCCGCCTCCCTCGATCGTGGCGGGCCCGCCCATGCCGATGTTGGAGTCCCTCGTGGCGATCACGCAGTCCAGGATCCCCAGCATGGAGGCGTTGCCGGCGAAGACCCGCCCGGCGGTGATCCCGATCGTCGGCACGCTGCCGCTGAGCTTGCCGAGCATGTCGTAGGTCTCGGTGGCCGCCTGGCCCGCCGCCATGATGTGGTGCATGTCCGTATCGCCGGAGCGGCCGCCCGCTCCCTCGGCCCAAAGGATCAGCGGCGTCGCCTGCTCCCCGGCGATCTTGACCACGCGGTCCGTCTTGAGATGACCCATCATCCCCTGCGTGCCGGCCCAGACCGTCTCGTCGTACATGGCGATGAGGGTGGTCGCGCGCTGCTCCTCGAAGAGGTCCGCGTTGACCGTCGCGATGCCGGTGATCATTCCGTCCCCCGGCGCGCGACGACGCAGGAACTCGTCCGACATGATCATGTGGCGGGCAGGCAGCACCAGCTCGCCCATCTCGAACCACGACCCCTCGTCGATCATCTCGACCAGGCACTCGCGCTGGGTCATCTTGCCCTTGGCGTGGCGCTTGTCGACCCACTCCCCGCGGTTCTCGTCCGCTCCGATCGCCTGCAGCTCGAAGAACTCCTGCAGCCGCTCCGGGATGTAGTCGAGGTCGATCTCCACCTTCTCCTCGACGATCGCCGCGCCGACGTCGGCCTCCTCGATGAAGGCCATGGGGTGGCCCTCGTAGACGACGTCGCCCACCGCGACGGTCAGTTGCCGCAGGATGCCGCCGATGTCGGACTTGATGAGGTGCTCCATCTTCATGGAGTCCATCGTGAACATCTGCTGGCCCTCGCGGACCGGGTCGCCCGCGGCGACGGTGATCTCGAGGATCGTGCCCTGCAGGGGTGAGCGCACGGGCGTCGTGTTGGGCGGCCCCACGATGTCGGGGGCCGGCTGCGCACCGGGCGCCGTCGCGACGGCAGCCACCTGCCCGCCGCGCGTGCCCGAGCCCTCGCGGAAGTAGTTCAGGCCGGCCAGCGGGTCGCGGGTGTCGAGCTGAGCGCCGGCCAGGCCGGCCTGCCCGTTCCCGCCCGGCGCGGCCTCCACCGGCGCCGGCGCGGCGGCCAGCTCCGCGACGTTGTCATCGACCCAGCGCGTATAGACGCCGCCGCTCACGAAGTCGTCGTGATCGAGGGCGCGTTGCAGGAATCCCAGGTTCGTCTCGACCCCGGCCACCTGGAATTCGTCCAGCGCCCGCCGCGCCCGACCCACCGCGTCGCTGAAGTCGCCCGAGGCCGAGTAGGTGATCACCTTGGCCAGCAAGGAGTCGAAGTTGGGGTTCGTCGTGTAGCCGGGGTAGCCGTACGTATCGACGCGGACGCCCGGCCCCAAGGGCGGCTCGAACGACGTCAGCATCCCGCCCGAGGGGTGCACCTCGCCGTCGGGCTGCATGCGCTCCATGTTGACGCGGCACTGGATGGCGTGGCCGCGGGGGGCCGGGATCGAGGACTGCTCCAGGCCGACATCGGCCAGCGATGCGCCCCCGGCGATGCGCAACTGCGCCTTGACCAGGTCGACGCCGGTCACCTCCTCGGTGACGGTGTGCTCGACCTGCAGGCGCGGGTTGGCCTCGATGAAGGCGAAGCGGCTCTCGTCCCCCTCATCGACGAGGAACTCGAAAGTGCCCAGACTCTGGTAGTTGACGGCGGCGGCCATGCGCACGGCCGCGGCGGTGATCCGATCACGCGTCGCGTCGCTCAGCCAGGGGCTGGGCGCAAGCTCGACGACCTTCTGGTGACGGCGCTGCAGGCTGCACTCGCGCTCGCCCAGGTGTGCGATGCCGCCCCGGCCGTCGCCGACGACCTGCACCTCGATGTGCCGCGCCCGCGCGATCAGCCGCTCCACGAAGACCGCGTCGTTGCCGAAGGCGGCGCCCGCCTCGGACTGCGCGCGGGTGTAGGCCTCCTCGACCTCGCTCGCGTCGGTCACGACGCGCATGCCCCGCCCGCCGCCGCCGGCGATCGCCTTGATCACCATCGCCGGCTCGACGTCAGAGTCGCCGCCCAGGGAGTCGAAGAACGAGCGCGCCTCGTCGAGCCCGACGGCGTCGGCGCTGCCCGGCAGCACCGGCACGTCGTGGCCGACGGCCAGGTTGCGGGCCTGCGCTTTGTCGCCGAACAACTCCAGCGACCCCACCGACGGCCCCACGAAGGTGATGCCCTCCTCGGAGCAGCGGCGCGCGAAGGCCGCGTTCTCGGCCAGGAAGCCGTAGCCGGGGTGGACGGCGTCGCAGCCGGCCGCCTTGGCCGCTGCGATCACCGCCTCAATGTCCAGGTAGCCGCGGGCGCCGGCGCCCGGCAGCGCCTGCGCCTCGTCGGCCCGGCGCACGTGCAGCGAGTTCGCGTCGTCGGGCGAGTGCACCGCCACCGCCGGGATGCCGAGCTCCCGGGCGGCGCGCATGACGCGGATCGCGATCTCGCCGCGGTTCGCGACGAGCAGCTTCTGGATGGGCATGGTGAACCTCCGTCGGCCGCAAGGGTACCAAGCGGATCGCGACGGGGCGCGCCGGACGATGGCTTGATCGTGCGCCCGGCCGGCGGCGCGGGGGCGAGATCCCGTAGGGGCGGTTCGCGAACCGCCCCCCTCCGCGTCCATTCCCCCTCCGGTTCCCCCTCTCCAGCGCTTTAGCTGGAGAGGGGGTTAGGGGGTGAGGTTCCCACGCAGGGGGTGAGGTTCCCCCCTACACGCCGGGCTTGCCCTCGAACCACGACCGGTACAGCGCCTGGGTGGCGGCGGTGCTGTGGTTGGTCGGGTCGTAGCCCTTGAGCCAGGGACGGTGTCCGACGACCGGCCGGCCCCAACACCAGAAGATCCGGGGCACGTGCTCTTCGAGCAGCTTGGTCTGGATCTCGTCGTAAATCGCCACACGGTCCTCGGCGCCGAGGGTGGTGCGTCCCTGCTCCAGCAGCGCGTCGATCTCGGGGTCCGCGAACTCGCCGTAGTTCCGTCCGCCGTCGCTGCGGACGTCGCTGTTGAGGATGTCGGGGTCGTGCGCGCCGCCGAGGCCATGCCAGTGGATGGAGAAATTCCCCGATGTCCGCTTGTCCTGGCCCTCCATGTTGGCAAACTCCTCAAGATCGACCTCGAAGCCGATTTCGGCAACGTTCTGCTGGAACACCTGCGCGAACTGGATGGTGCCGTCCCAGGAGCTCATCGGCGGCACGCTCGCCGGGTCGTAGCCGCTGGCGTCGAGCAGCCGCCGGCCCTCGGCCAGATCCTCCTCGCGCTGGGCGCCGGAGCGGTAGCCGGGCCGTTGGCGGAGCTCGTCGACGCTCCACGCGTATGCGCCGGACGCGTGGGCGATCGGCCCGCCGATCTCCACGAAGCCTTGGGCCACCGCGAAGAGCTGTTCCCGGTTGGTGGCGAGATGCAGGGCGAGGCGCACGCGCGGGTCGGTGTAGGGGTCGACCTTGGTGTGGAAGTGCGTCGAGTTGCTCCAGGTCGCTTGCATGGGCAATTCGACGACGTTCTCCTCGCCGAGTTGAGCCCGAACGGCCTCGTTCTCCGCCGGAAAGCCCAGCCACGGAGTAAAGAGGATGTCGGACTCGCCGGCGACGAACTGCGCGGCCCGATACGCCGCGTCCAAATTCCAGTTCGAACGGAACCCGTCGAAGTAGGGAAGCCCTTCGCGAAAGTAGTTGGGGTTGCGTTCGAGCTCGGTGACCACGCCGTCCTCAACATTGGCATACTGCATGCCGCCGGTGCCGATGCCGGCCTCGGGGTTGCTGGCGATGCCGTCGTCACCGAAGGCCTCGACCGCGTCGCGTGAGACCATGAGCACCCGCTGCTCGCCGATTGCGTAGAGCAGCGGCGCGAACGGCTCGCTCGCCTTGACGCGCATGGTGAGTTCGTCGGTGACCTCGTACTGCTCGACGGCGGAGAGGAGGTCTCTCAAGACGAACTCGGGGTTGTCCTGGCCGAAGCGGGCGAGTCCGAAGGCGGCGTCTTCGGCGACGAACTGGCGGCCGTTCAGCGGGGGCCTGTCCTGCCAGTGCACGTTCGGCTTGATGGTGTAGATGAAGGTGACGTCATCGACGACCTCGGGCAGTTCCGCCATCGCCGAGGTGAGCACCCCGCCGTTATCGAGGTAGTTGATGTGGTCGTAGATCGGGAGCCAGCTGCTGTCGAGGCCGCCGTGGTCGGCGATGGCCGGGTCGAGGATGCCGCCGGCGTCCGCGATGTAGTTGAGGACGCCTCCGTACTGCGGGCCGGTGGCCGGGGCCTCGTCCTCCTCCGCCGCCATGGCCGCGCTCTCGGCGGCCTCCTGGGCCGCGTCGGCGGCGTCTTGAGCGGCGGCGACGGCCGCGGCGGCGGTCTCGGCTGCGGCGTCGGCGGTCTGCTGGGCCGTGGCGGCGGCCTCGCCGGCGGCGGCGGACGCCTCCCCGGCGGCTTCCGCCGCGGCAGCCGCCGCAGCGGCGGCCTCGTCGATGGCGGCCTGGGCGGCCTCGGCGGTGGCGGTGCCCGCCTCGACGGCCGCAGCCGCGTCACGCGCGGCCTGGGCGGCGGCCTCGGCGGCCTCGGACGCGGCAGCGGCAACGGCCGCGGCAGCCTGATCGCCGGCCGCGGATGCGGCGGCAGCCGCGTCGGCGGCAGCCGCAGCGGCGGCTTCCGCAGCGGCGGCCGCGTTGGCGGCGTCCTCCGACTCGGCCGCCTCGGCGGCCAGGGCGGCGGCCGCATCGGCGGCGTCGGCGGCCTGGGAGGCCGCGGCGGAGGCCTCGGACGCGGCGGCAGCCGCCTCAGCGGCGGCGTCGGCAGCGGCTTCGGTTTCGGCGGCGCGCGCCTCGCCCGCGGCGATGGCCGCGGCGGCGGCCTCCTCCGCGGCCGAGGCGGCCCGTTCGGCGGCGGCGGCCCCGGCGTCGGGCTCGTCGTCGTCGCCGCAGCCGACGAGCGCCAGCCCGGCGGCGCCAACGCCCGCTTTGGCGCTGGCTCCCAACATGGTGCGGCGCGAGATCTTTCGGTGTCGCAGGGTGGTCCAATACTTCGGCATGCTCATGATCGGTTCCTTTCCGGGAACTACCGTTGGCCCCCCCGGGGGACCGTCGGGCTGGTGAGCACGCGCAGTATGGCACATCCAGAAGCGAGCCCCCCCCCCCCCCCCCTATGTTAAGTAGGAAGGAAATTATTGTGTTATCCACGGGCTTTACCAAGTTATCCACAGATTTTTTCGGATTCGGGCGCCGTGGGACGCCCCCTTGTGTCACTCAGGGGGTCCGGCCGCCGCCTTGCCACCTCTCCGCGTATCCTCTATACGGCGATGGAGGAACACGGACCGCGGTCGCTTCGGGCGGGAGCGGCGCGCGGTTGTCACTCCCGAGGCGCCTGCCTATCCTCCAGCGACCCGCGCCCACCACGTCGCATCAGCCGGCAAGGAACCGCCCATGCCCGACCTTCCCCGCTTCTCGCTCGAAGGCAAAGTCGCGCTCGTCACCGGCGCGAGCCGCGGCATCGGCGAAGCCACGGCCGTGCTGTTCGCGCAGGCCGGGGCCGACGTCGCCGTGAGCAGCCGCAAGCAGGAGGACCTCGAGAAGGTCGCGGAGCAGGTGCGGGCGCTGGGCCGCAGCGCGGTCGTGATCCCGGCGCACGCGGGCCGCATGGATCAGCTGCAGGGCATCGTCGATACGACGGTCTCGGAGCTCGGCGGGCTGGACATCCTGATCAACAACGCCGGCACGAATTTCTTCTCCCCGGCCATCGACATGAACGAGCGGGCCTGGGACACGGTGATGAACCTCGACCTCAAGGGCCTCTTCTTCCTGAGCCAGGCGGCCGCGCGGCATATGAAGGAGCACGGCGGCGGCGCGATCGTGAACATCTCATCGGTCAGCGGGCTGCGGCCGCAGATCCCCACGGCGCACTACTCGGTCGCCAAGGCGGGCGTGATCATGCTCACCGCGCACCTTGGGGTCGAGTGGGCGCAGTACGGCATCCGCGTGAACTGCGTCGCGCCGGGGGCCATCGACACGCGCCTCTACAACGCCATGTTCGCGCTGATGCCGGAGGAGGAGCAGGCCGCGGCCAAGGCGGCGGCCGTGCGGCACATCCCGATCCCGCGGGCCGGCCAGCCGCACGAGATCGCCGACGCGCTGCTCTACTTCGCATCCGACGCCTCCACCTACACAACGGGCCAGACGCTGACTGTCGACGGGGGCCTGCTGTGGACGACGGGCGGCAGCGGCGACTAGCAGCGGCGCGCCGCGACCGCGGGCCGAGCGGCCGGCCTCGGGAAGTGCTATAAATCAGGGCAGATCAGGGCGTCGCCGCCGCCCTGCAGACTGGAGGATTCCGATGGTCGCCGTTCACGAACCCCGCGCCTGGCCGAAAAATCGGCAGCCCCACGCGCCCGCGTCGCCCTGGCCGGCCGGGACCACGGTCGTCTCGGCCGACAGCCACTTCCTGGAGCCGATGGACTGGACGGATTACCTGCCGCCCAAGTACCGCGATCGCGGGCCCCGTGGGCACTGGGACGAGAACGGCTTCCACATGGTGGTCGACGGTCGCAGCCTGGATAACCCCGGCTTCCCCTCGGAGATGATCGAGGGGCGGGCCGGCATGTGGGACGTCGACCTGCGCATCCGCGACATGGACGCCGAGGGCATCAGCAAGGACGTCCTCTTCCCGCAGCGCACCATGGGCGTCATCCGCAACGACGACCACGAGTTCATCGCCGCCTGCTTCCGGGCCTACAACGAGATCGTGATGGACTACGTGGAACCCCACCGCGACCGGCTCTTCCCGATCGGCCTGCTGCCCTTCTGGGACGAGGCGTCGGTCCGCGAGGGCGGCGCCCAGCTCAAGGAGCTGGGCTTCAAAGCGATGATGATGCCCACGCTGCCGCCGGGCGTCTTCTACAACAGCCGCAAGCTGGACGGGTTCTGGAGCGCGGTCGAGGAGGTCGGCCTGCCGCTCTCCTTCCACGTGGGCGAGACCTTCGACGCCCGCGGTCTGGGCGGCTTGGCGACCACGATCGTGGTGGCCTTCGGGGGCTTCCGGCGGCTGTGGTCGCTGCTGACTTTCTCCGGCATCCTGGAGCGCCACCCAGCACTGCGCGTCGTCTTCACGGAGGGCGGCATCGCCTGGGTGCCGTCGGCGCTGTTCGAAGCCGACAAGGTCTACAAGGCCTTCGAGTCGGAGATGAACCCGCGGCTGGCCCACCCGCCCAGCTATTACTGGTTCAACAACTGCTACGCGACGTTCATGGACGACATGCCCGGCCTGCGCCAGGTCGACCTGATGGGCGCCGACCGGATCATGTGGACGTACGACTACCCGCACCCGGAGAGCACGCTGGGGTACACCCAGGAGAGCATCCAGGCCTGCTTCGACGCCGCCGAGACGATCGAGGACGGGCAGAAGATCGTCGGCCAGAACGCGATCGACCTCTGGGGCCTCGACGACTAGTTCGCGCCCGCCTCAGGCGCGCAGCCGTCGGCGGTCGCGAGGGGCGCGGGCTGGTCGGCCGGCGCGCCCGGCGGGGCGGTGTGCAGCCAGAAGATCGCGCCCTGCGGGTCGGCGCCCTGAATGACGCGCCCGCCGCCCGGCACCTCCATCGGCCCCAGCAGCAGCCGACCGCCCAGGCCGTCGACCCGGGCCGCGGCGGCATCCACGTCTGCGACCTCCCAGTAGATGTTCCAGGCGGGGCGGGGCATCTCGGGCGGCATGGTGAACATCCCGCCCAGGGGCGCCTCGCCGCTCAGGCCGTAGATCTGGTACATCCCGCCCGCGCCCATATCCATGACGTCGACCTTGGCCCAGCCGAAGAGTTGCTCGTAGAAGCCCAAGGCGGCCTCGTGGTCGGTCGTCGCCAGCTCATGCCAGACGGCCGTGCCGGCGCCCGGCGGCGGGTTCGCGGGCGGGTCGTCGCCGACCGGCGCGAACAGGCCGAGCGCCGCTCCCTGCGGGTCGAGAATGAGCCCGATGCGACCCACATTGGGCACATCGAAGGACTCCATCGGCGTCGCTGCGCCCAGCGCCGTCGCCTGCGCGACCGTCGTGTCCACGTCCTCCACGCCCACGTAGGGCAGCCAGCAGGGGATCGCGCCCATCTGCTTGGCCTCCTCGGGCAGGTCCATCAGGCCGGCCGCGGGAACCCCGTCCTGGGTGAACATCGTGTAGGGGCCGCCGCCCGGGTCTTCGGTCGTCGCGTCCCAGCCGACCAGCGCCTTGTAGAAGGCCTCGCCGGCGGCCGGGTCGTCGGTCTCCAACTCGTGCCACACGAACCGACCCCGAATCGCTGGATGCGCCATGCTTGCTCCCTTCGGTTCGCCTTGCAGATCCACCTGCCGGGACCGGCAGGAACGGGAGGGTGCATTGAACGTGCGCCCTCGCAGTTAACGTCGAACGACGCCGCAGCGATTCTACATCGGACTCAACTCCGGCCGGCGATCCAGTGAATGCCCGGTTGCATCGGCCTGCTTGCGTCGGGAAGTGCCGCCCTGACGCGGACACCCTCCGGCTTGCTCGCCGCCGCCGACAGCGCCCGCCGTGATGTCGTCCGGGCCGGCGACGATGGTCGAAGCCGGCCCAACAGGTGGATCAGCCGGGCAGGCCCTCTTGGGCGAAGCGCCAGGCCATATCGGCGGTGCGGCGCGCAGCGCCTGCCATCGTCATCACCTGCGACGAGGCCGCGTTGCCCTGGAGGCCCCGGTAGTACACGCCCTGCACGATGGCGGCGCTGCGGTAGAGGTTGAAGACCACGTAGAAGGGGAAGTCGGTCACGGTGCGGCCCGACAACTGCTCGTACTGCTTCACCAACTCCCCAATGGGGGCGCCGACCTCCTCTCCCGACAGAACCGCATCGGGATCGGCCGAGTAGAAGCGCGTGCAGAAGTAGGCGATGTCGGAGAGCGGGTTGCCCAGCGTCGAGATCTCCCAGTCGAGCAGCCCCACGATGCGCGGCGCGTCGGGCGCGAACATGATGTTGTGCAACGAGAAGTCGCCGTGCACGATCGTGGTCTCTTCCGCCTCCGGCATCCGCTCCGGCAGCCACGCCATCAGTTGATTGAAGGACTCGATTTCCTCGGTTTGCGACGCGAGGTACTGCTTGGTCCAGCGGTGGTACTGCCGCTGCACGTAGTTGCCGGGCCGACCGAAGGAGCCGAGGCCCACGGCCTCGTAGTCGACGGCGTGCAGCGCGGCGAGGACGCGCATGGCGTCGCCGAGCATGGCGGAACGCCCCACGGGGTCGTCGCCGGTCTCGTCGTAGTTCATGAAGACGCGCCCGTGCAGGCGCTCCATGACGAAGAACTCGGTGCCCACCACGGACGGATCCTCGCAGAGGTGGTACATGCGGGGGACGGGCACATCCGTCTCCCAGAGTGCGTCCATGACCCGGTACTCGCGGTCGACGGCGTGCGCGCTCTTGAGCAGCTCGCCGGGCGGCTTCTTGCGGACGACGTACTCCTTGCCGCCGGCCTCGACCATGAACGTCGGGTTGGACTGGCCGCGGTCGAACTGGCGCACCGTCATGGGGGGCGTGAAGCCCTCGATGTGCTCGGCGAGGTACGCCTCCAGCCGGGCCTCGTCGAATCGGTGGGCGTCACGGACGTCGATGATCTCGCGGGGTGTGGGCAGAGTGGTCATGGCGGGCCGTCGTTGCGCGCGCGCCGGGCTAGCGGCCGCGGAAGACGGGTGTCTCCTTGTTGACAAACGCCTTGGCGGCGCTGGCGTGGTCCTCGTCCTGGGAGCTGAGCGTGTGGTGCATCGCCTCGGACAGGAAGGCGTCGCGGAGCGACAGGGAGTCGGAGCGCTGCAGGTTGAGCTTCATGCGGGCCAGGGCCAGCGGCGGGCCGGCGGCGATCTGGGCGCAGTACTCCAGCCCGGCGTCCATGAAGTCCTCGTGCGGCACGACTTGGTTGGCCATGCCCAGGGCCAGGGCCCGATCGGCGTCGATGATCTCGCCGGTGAAGTAGAGCTCGCGGGCGACGGCCGCCCCCGCGATGCGGGGCAGGAACCAACTGCCGCCGAAGTCACCGGAGAGGGCGACGTTGCGGAAGGCGGTGCCGAACTTGGCCTGGCTGGAGCAGAAGCGGAGGTCGCAGGCGAGCGCGATGCTCATGCCGGCGCCCATCGCGAAGCCGTTGACGAGCGCCACGGTGGGCTTGGGCAGGGTGTACAGGCGGCCCGCAATCTTCCAGCCCCAATCAGCCAGGTTCCGAGCGGCCTCGTCGAGGGAGTTGGCGGCGCCGCCGCTGGCGGTATCCTGATCCTCCGCCATCGCCTTCACGTCGCCGCCGGCGGTGAAGGCGCGCCCGGCGCCGGTCAGGGCGACGCAGCGCACCGCCTCGTCCTTTTCGGCGTCGGCGAACATGTCGTGCATGAGGTCGCCCATGTCCGGGAGGAGCGCGTTGAGGCGGGTCGGCCGGTTGATCGTGATCAGGGCGACGCCGTCGTCCCGCTTCTCGTAAAGCACCCGGTCGTCCGTCATCCTGCACCTCCTTGGCTGCTCGCGGGCGCATGCACCGTCGCATCGTCCGCAGGCGATGGTAGTCTCACGCACCATACCCCGCCAACCCAGGCGATGGCACACTTGGAGATCCCATGCCCGGCGCTCGACCCGTGCTCTTCGATGTCGCCGACCGCGTCGCGACGGTGACGCTCAACCGCCCCGAGGCGATGAACGCGCTCGATCCGGAGACGTTCGCGGCGCTGGCCGAGGCCTGGACCGAGATCAGCGACAACCCCGACATCTGGGTGGCGATCGTCACGGGCGCGGGCGGCAAGGCGTTCTCGGCCGGGGCGGACCTGAAGAAGACGATCCCCCGCCGGCCCGGCAGCGCGGGGGCCGAGATCGCGCAGGTGTTCCAGCCGAGGGGCGGCGCCTCGCTCGACGATGGCATCCACGTCTGGAAGCCGATCATCGCCGCCGTCGACGGCTACTGCCTGGGCGCGGGGCTCACCCTGCTCAGCGTGACCGACTTCCGCATCGCGTCGGAGAAGTCGGTGTTCGGGCTGCCGGAGGTGCGGCGCGGCATCTTCCCGACGCTGGGGGCGACGCACCGGCTCTACCGTCAGCTGCCGCACGCCATCGCGATGGAGTTGATCCTCTACGGCGACAATCTCGACGCGCGGCAGGCGCTGCAATACGGGCTGGTGAACCGCGTAGTGCCCTCGGCCGAGGTGATGCCGCTGGCGCGCGAGGCGGCGGCCCGCTTCACGTCGGGCGCGCCCCTGACGCAGCGGGCCATCAAGGAGTCGGTGGTGCGAGGGCACGGCCTGCCGCTGGATGACGCGATCCGGCTGGAGTCGATGCTGGCCTTCGCGACACGGCAGACCGCCGACTTCGCGGAAGGGCCCAAGGCGTTCGCCGAGAAGCGCGCGCCCCGTTACCACGGTCGCTAGCCCAGGGTCGCTAGCCGCTCAGGCCTCGAAGACGAGCACGCCGTTCGCGACGGCGGGGGCGCCCTGCGCGTTGCGCGTCTCCCAGAAGACGACGCGCCGGCCGCCGTCCCGCGTCTCGCCCATCGCCTGCACAGTGATGGGGTCGCCCAGCATCACGATCGAGCGGAACTGCCCGGCGACGCGCCGCAGCCGCGCGGGGTCGTTGTCGAGGTAGCACCGCATCAACTCGCGCACGGAGAAGGCGAACGTGCAGCTCCCATGCAGAATCGGATCGGGCAGGCCGGCGTCCTGCGCGAAGCCGCGCTCCGTATGGATGGGGTTCCAGATGTCGGCGCACTCCGTGTAGACGTGCGCGGTCTGCGGCGGCAGCGGCACGACCCTGCTCCACAGCGGCTCCGACGCCACGACCCGCTCGGGCAGGGGCGGCACGGTCGCCAGCGCGCGGTCGGGGCCGTCGGTGCGCAGCCCGCGCATGATCCCGCTGGTGTCCATCACCGCCACCTCGTCGCCCCGCGAATCGAGCATCCGATAGCGCGTCGTGCTGATCACCCCGGGCGGGATCTGCCCCACGGCGATCACCTCCCCCTGCGTCGTGATCACGTCCCCCACACGGAAGGCGCGGCTGAAGCGCCAGTCCGTCGCGGCGTGCACACCGAATGGGATCGCCCGCGGGTCGATGTCATCGTCCAGCATGTGCCGGGCGTTCCACATCAGGCTCTCGACGAGGCCCGGGTGGCCCAGCAGGCCGCCCGCGCGCAGGTCGTCGCGGTACTGGGGCGCCCACTCGCCGATGCCGGCCGCGAAGGCCAGCAGCCGGCGCTTGGTCAGCTCCGTGGTCACGGCGATCGTGCGGCGTCCCACGCGGTCGGTCGCAATGGTGTAGGGGCGGGTCGCGGTGTCGGCAGTGGTCATCGCCCCGGCAGGTTAGCAAACCCCGGTGGCGGCGGGGCGACGAGGCGCGGGGGCTCGGCGGGGGCGCGGTGGGATACACTCCCCACGACGCGCAGCGCGTCGGCACCGAGCGGCGCACCGGCGGAGGAAGGCATCGCGATGACGACCGGCACATACACGACGATTCTCTACGAGGTAGACGGCCCGGTGGCCGTGATCACCCTCAACCGGCCCGAACGGCTGAATGCGATCGGCGGGGAGATGCTGGCCGAACTGCGGCACGCCATGGCGACGGCGGAGCGGGACACGTCCGTGGTGGGCATCGTGCTCACGGGAGCGGGCCGCGGCTTCTGCGCCGGCGCCGACATGGGCGGCCTCCAGGATCTGGCCGCGGCGGGCTCGGACGCCGTCCTGACGGAGGTCGAGGAGACGCTGACTCCCGGCGGCCCGGATCGCGACGCGGACTACGAGAAGTCGGTGACATTCGTGATGGCGGTGCGCAAGCCGGTCGTGGGGGCGATTAACGGTCCGGCCGCCGGCATGGGCCTCAGCTTCGCGGCCGCCTGCGACGTCCGCTTCGCGGCGGAGAACGCGTTCTTCGTCAACGCCTTCGCGCAGCGTGGGCTGAGCGGGGAGCACGCCACGACCTGGCTGCTGCCGCGGCTGATGGGGCACGCGCGGGCGCTGGACATGATGTGGACCGGCCGGCGCGTCTCGGCGCAAGAGGCCAAGGACTGCGGCCTGGTCAACGAGGTCGTGCCCGCCGAGGAGTTGCTGGACGCGGCCAAGGACTACATCCGCACGCTGGCGCGGACGGCGTCGCCGCGCTCGCTGATGCACATCAAGCAGCAGACCTACCGCGACCTGATGCGGCCGCTGGGCCCGGCGATGGACGACGCGGACGAGCGCATCCGGGCGTCGATGGCGTGGCCCGACTTCGCCGAGGGGGTGGCGGCCTTCCAGGAGCGTCGCGATCCCCACTTCCCGGCGTTGGAGATCTCCTAGCCGCCTGATCGCGCCCGGACGCGTATCGGGGATCGCGGCCCCGGCGTTACCTGCGTGACGCGGGAGCGAACTCGGCGTGTGGTAAACTCAGGGTGAGTTCCGACCGGTCCGCGCAGGCCGATCCGGGTAGGACGGCTGCGGCGGCTCGCCGGCCGGGCAGTCCCCCATCCGGCAGTCCACCCCCAACCCAGGCCGCGGACCGGACGTGCCGGCGGCCCATCTCCGGCCCCACACGAGGGCCCCACACGAGGGAACGCGCGGCACATGAGCCGCCGAAGGACCAGCATGACCAAGCCACGTAAGCGACGCCGCGGCGGCGGCAATGCCGCCGATCCCGACCGCCAGCCCGCGAACCTGGACCACCGCAAGGGCCATCGCAGTCTCCTGCGCGAGGGCCTGCCGGAACTCCAGCGCGGTGGGCGCGGCGCACCCCGCGCCGGGCGCGGTCGCTTTCGGGACCGCTAGGCCCCGCGCGGCCGCGCCACCCGGATCGACACCCCCGGCCCCCGATCCGCATCCGAGACCACCCGGCGCGCCGCCTCCATTCCCCCACCCACCCGCCGGCACCCGTGAGCAACGAAGTCCGAGAAGGACATGAGCAACATCACCGTCAAGCCCACCAGAAAGCCCCCCCGTCGCGCCGCCCGGCGCGTCCGTCGCGAGACCGCCGCCCGCCCGAACGAGCGCACGGCCCCCAGCACGGAGAAGGCCGCCGCCCGCCGGCGCGCCGCCCGGGCGCGTGGCGGCGCGCCCAGCAGCAGCCCGCCGCCCGTCTGGCTGACCGGCGTCGCCCCGCCGCGTCCCACGCGCGGCGTGGAAGACCTGACCGGCGCCGGCGAGGACGCCGTCCGCCAGTACCTGTCCGAAATCGGCCGCGTGGACCTGCTGACCGCCGCCGACGAGCGCCGCCTGTCCCGGCAGCTCGAGGACGGCAACTGGATTCACGACGTCGAGGAGAGCCTCAGCGAGCGCCTGGGCCACGACCCCAGCGGGGCGGAGGTCTGGGTGGCGCTGCTGGAGCAGCTCGAGCACCTGCGACCGGTCTCGGTCGTGATCGGCCGTTCGCTGCGCTGGGGCAAGCGCTCCCAGCTGGACCTGATTCGCGACGCGGGCTTCCGCGAGCGCATCGACGGCGAACTGAACGAGGAGATGCGCGAGCGCGTGCAGCGCGCCCGCCGCGTCGGCGAGGAGGAGGCGGGCACGCTGCTGGTGCAGCTCTCGGTGGTCGCGCACTTGCTCGACGCGAAGCTGCTCGATCGCTGCCGCACCGTCGTGGGGGAGGACGCGCTGCTCGCGCCCAGCCCGACGCTGGCCGCGGAGTTGGCGTCGCTGGAGCCCCGCTTCGAGCGCCACTTCGACCGCATCAAGCGCGAGGCCCACGAGGCCGAGACGCACCTCATCGAGGCCAACCTGCGACTGGTGGTCGCGGTCTCGAAGAAGTACGCCGGCCGCGGCCTGAGCCTGCTGGACCTGATCCAGGAGGGCAACATCGGCCTGTTCCGCGGCGTCGAGAAGTTCGACTACCGCAAGGGCTACAAGTTCTCCACCTACGCCACCTGGTGGATCCGGCAGGCCGTGACGCGCGCCATCGCCGACAAGTCGCGCACGATCCGCATCCCCGTGCACCTGACCGAGGTGCTCAACAAGCTCAACCGCGCCAGCCGCCGCTTCGTGCAGGAGTACGGCCGCGAGCCGGCCCCGTCGGAGCTGGCCGAGATCATGGAGCTGCCCGAGGAGCGCGTGCGCGAGATCCTCAAGGCCAGCCTCGAGCCGGCCTCGCTCGACTCGCCCGTCGGCGTCGAGGACGACGCCGACACGCTGGGCAGCTTCATTGAGGACGAGGGCGCGCCGGCGCCGCCCGACCAGGTCGACCGCAAGCTGATGCGGGAGGCCCTGGGCGAGGTGCTGGAGGAGCTCACGCCGCGCGAGCGCGAGGTGCTGGAACTGCGCTTCGGCCTGAGCGACGGCCGCAGCCGCACCCTGTCGGAGGTGGGCGAGCTGTTCAGCCTGACGCGGGAGCGCATCCGCCAGATCGAGACCAAGGCGCTGGCCAAGCTGCGCCACCCCTCGCGGGCCGGCCGCCTGCGCGACTACCTCGACTAGCCGATCGGATCGCCGGCGTTGCGGCGCAGCGCCGATGCCCGGCCGCCGGCCCGGGGAATTCGCGGCGCGCTCTCACAGGGGGAAGCGGCGAGCAGTGCGCCATGGCAGGAGCGGGGTTTCCGTCAGCGGTCGGCGTGCGGACCTGCGGCGGGCCGCAACCGTGTCAGGCGGCG
This sequence comes from Dehalococcoidia bacterium, assembly GCA_965209205.1. GTDB lineage: Bacteria > Chloroflexota > Dehalococcoidia > Bin125 > Bin125 > TK10-74A. The sequence continues at coordinate 955,245 of CBDBQC010000003.1, read as the reverse complement.
CGCGCTCGCAGGCGGGGGTCCAGTTCTTTGACTACGGATCAGCCGGTCGCTAGCTTGACCACCGAGGGCCGGAGTGCCGGAGTTCAGGATGCAGCCACCTGCGGAAGTGCCCGTGAGGGCAGCCTATCGGTTCGCCGACGACTTCGACCCTGAGGCCGACTTCTCGTTCTTCAACGGCGACTGCCTGGAACTCCTCGCTCAGCTGCCCGACGGGGCTGCGCGCCTCGTGATGACCTCCCCGCCGTACAACATCGGCAAGCCCTACGAGGACCGCTCTTCGCTGGACGACTATGTCGAGTTCCAGCGCGCCGTCATCACGGAATCCGTCCGTGTTCTAGCCGACGACGGGTCGATCTGCTGGCAGGTCGGGAACCACGTCGACCGTGGCGAGATCGTGCCGCTCGATGCGCTGCTGTTCCCCGTGTTCCGGGAACTCGGACTCAAGATGCGGAACCGGATCGTCTGGCACTTCGAGCACGGGCTGCACTGCACCAAGCGACTCTCCGGCCGCTACGAGACCATCAATTGGTTCACCAAGGGGGACGACTACCTGTTCGACGTCGACCCCATTCGGACGCCGCAGAAGTACCCGAATAAGCGCCACTTCAAGGGTCCCCGGGCGGGGCAACTGTCGGGGAACCCGCTGGGAAAGAACCCCGGCGATGTCTGGGTGTTCCCGAACGTGAAGAACAACCACGTTGAGAAGACGCCTCACCCCTGCCAGTTCCCTATCGAGCTGGTTGAGCGTCTCGTTTTGAGCATGACAAGAATCGGTGATCTCGTCGTTGACCCGTTCATGGGCGTCGCCTCGACCGCCGCCGGCGCCCTGCGGCATCAGCGCCGCGCCGTCGGTGCAGAAATCGAGGCCGAGTACTACGAGATCGGGAAGAAACGAGCCAAGGAGGCTTACGAAGGTAGGCTGCGGACCAGGCCCATGACGAGAGCTGTGTACCAGCCCCCCCAGGTTGACAGCCTGCTCCGGCTGGAGCTTGCCAGTCCTCCAGGCGGGCCATGAAGGCCGTCTACGAGTACTCGCATCTCGGCGGCAGCGAGATCCTCCGGTCGCGGTTCCCGGACATCGACGCGGCGATCCACGAAGTTATCGCGGCGATCGGCAGCGACTTCCGGACCAAGAAGAGCAAGGAGAAGACGAAGAAAGGTCGCATGCTCTTCGATCCGACGGCCATCAACTCTGCGCTCCGCTCCGAGTTCAACGCGCGCGGCTTCCAGGAGTTGAAGCGATCCGTGAAGCCGAACGTTCCCGACTGGGACACGTCCCGGTTGCGGACCGGTCGCAAGCAGATCGACTTCGCGCGTGATCGAGTCTTGGTCGAGGTGCAGCTTGGCAAGTATTTCGCGATGTTCTACGACATGGCGAAACTGGAGTACTTCTACCGTCAGGATGAGGCCGATGTTGGCGTCGAAATCGTCCCGTCACATCGCCTCGCAGCCCAAATGTCGTCGGGTGTAGGACGGGGCGAGATGCTCGTGACCGACATCATCGGCCTGCAGCGGCAGTTTCCGACGTTCCCGGTCAAGGTCATCTTCATCGAGCCGGACTAGAGTCCCCGTTCACAATGCCGTCGTGCGCCTATCCGCTGGCAGCGGGCGGTCATCCGCCATCCTCTGAAGGCCCAGCATCGGGGGGCGGAGGCAGCAAGGCGTGTAGCTCGTAGACATTCCGAAGCAACAGTTCGGTGAACTTCAGAATCCCCTCGGCATCTTCTCTTGTTATGTCGGGGAGCTTGTGGTTGGCCTCGTTCCCGCGCCGCCGGATGAAGTCGACCCAGCGCTGACCACCCTTCGGAATCCACCCTTCGTCCGCGAGCCACTCGACGTATTCCTGGAACCTCTTACCCTCGTTGGCCCCCATATCGACCGCGACGTGCATCAGTATCTTGCGGCAGAGCATCACCGTTCCGGTGGCTGCCCCGACGGTCAGAGCATTCCGCGCCTCGTCGTAGATGCCCCGGACATCGTCGGCGAGGCTCGCGACTTTCCCACCAAGGAGCGGGCCCGGGTGCTGCGCGCCCTGAGCGCTGAAGAACGTTGGGGCATTGCATTGGGGGCACACGCGGATGGTCGCGAGCATAGCTTCGGTGTACCACCCCCGTTCTGACGCGACGGCACGGCCACAGTAGCCACAGGTATACGCGACGGACGGCAGTCGACGAGTCTCCGCCCATCGTGCGTCGAGAGTGCACCACCAGTTCTGTTCTTCGGCCATCCTTGAGAGTCTAGAGGCTTCTGATCTCTCCCCGTACCTTCGCGCGATCACTGCGCGACCGCCCAGTGGTGCGACCAGGGACCCTACGCGACGACGCCATCCAGCTTGTACTTCGCCTCCTGTTCGTCGAAGTCTCCGGACTCGATGAACGGCTGCGCCCGCCGTACGTATTCGTCCATTCGTGCGTCGACAGCCATGACTGGTCCAGTATCGGTGGTTTGAGGTCGCACGCGTGGACCTCACCCCGCGATGGTACCCCCCACGCTGCCCACTTCGCTGCGAGCCTCGCCGCACGCCCCGCCCGTTCGCGGTCACGTTCCCTCTCTCCGTCGCTTCAGATGGAGAGGGGGCCAGGGGGTGAGGTCGGCGCGCGCTCAGCCCTCGACGGCCGCCTTGCAGCGGGCGAGCTCCTTCGACATCTGCCGGCGCATCATGCGACGCAGCAGCGGGCCGAACAGCAGGAACATCGCGCTCGTGACGACGCCGTCGGAGCCGGCGCGGGTCGTCTTCTCCAGCGTCGTCGCGCCGTCGGCGCCCGACGACAGCCGCAGCCGCAGTTCGACGGGGTAGGGGCCCTCGGTGGACTTGAGCGCGTAGTGGGTGGGCGGCTCCAGGTCGGTCACGACGTAGTGCATCGTGTGGGTGCGGCCGGCGTAGGTGTAGCGGCTCGTGAACGGCGTCCCGGCCTCCAGGGGTGACGCCGCAGCATCCGCCCCCGGCGTCAGCGCCGGCTCCGACACCCCGTCGACCCAGTGCGGCATGTTCCCGATGTCCGTCACGAATGCCCACACGTCGTCAATCGGCCGGTCGATCTCGACGCTCGTCACGGCGGCCAGCCAGCGCATGCGCCACTCCTTGGGCGTGGAGCATACCGCGCGAACCCTCGGCCGGGCGCGGGCCGCTCGCGTGCGGCGACCCCGGCGGCTACCCTCTCCCCTGCTTCGACGCGAACGCAGGCCGAGGGGAAGGACCGCAGCGATGAGCCAGGCACACTTCGGGGTGATGACGCCCCAGATCAAGCGCAGCTGGGCCGACGCCCGCCGCGCCGCGACGGCGTTCGAGGAGATGGGCTACGACTCGATCTGGGTCAACGACCACCTCTATGGGCCGCAGTCACCCAGCATCCCGATCCTCGAGGCGTGGTCGGAGGTGGCGGCGCTGGCGGCCAGCACGGATCGGGTGGAGATCGGCACGCTGGTGACGCCGGCGGGGATGCGCAACCCCGCCCACCTGGGCAAGGTGATCGCGACCGTCGACCACATCAGCGACGGCCGCATCATCGCCGGCATCGGCGCGGGCTGGATGCCGCGCGAGTACACCGACTTCAACATGCCGTTCCCCAACACCCGCGATCGGCTGGGCCAGATGCGGGAGGCGGTGGAACTGCTGCGCGGCATGTGGGACGAGGACACGGAGTCGCTGAGCTACGACGGCCAGTACTTCCGCACCGAGAACCTCGTCTGCCTGCCCAAGCCGGCCCGCCGCGTGCCGCTGCTGATCGGCGGCGGGGGCGAGAAGGTCACGCTGAAGCTGGCGGCCCAGCACGCCGACATCTGGAACAACGCGGCCGGGACGCACGAGCAGTTGGCGCACAAGGTCGGCGTGCTGCGCGGGCACTGCGAGGCCGTGGGCCGGGACCCGGCCGAGATCACGATCTCGCAGCAGGTGCTGGTGACGATCGCCGCCGACGACGAGAGCGCCGCCGTCGCGATGGAACGGGCGCAGCGCATCTTCGGCGGGCACATGGGCGACCCGGCGGGGCCCATCGCGCTGACCGGGACACCGGAGCGCATCGTGGAACGCGTGCAGCAGCACATCGACCTGGGCTGCACGATGTTCATGATGGAGTTCTTCGGCCGCGACACGATCGAGCCGGCCCAACTCTTCGCCGAGCAGGTGCTGCCGCACTTCCGGTAGACGCGGGCGGTAAGCGCGGGCGGTAGGCGCGGGCGAGGACGCGGCGCAGTCAGGCGACGACGCGGCCGGCGGCGCTCAGCGCGCCTTCGCGGCGCAGCAGCCGTTTCTTGATCTGCGCGCCGCCCATGCCGTACTTCCCGACGTCGCCGCCGGAGCGGACGACGCGGTGGCAGGGGATCAGCAGCGGCACGGGGTTGCGCGCCAGGGCGGAGCCAACGGCGCGGGCCGCGCGGGGGGCGCCGACGCGCTCGGCGAGTTCGCCGTACGTGCAGGTTTGCCCGCGCGGGATGGCGACGACCTCGCGCAGGACCTTCTGCTGGAAGGGCGTGAGCGGGGCGAGGTCGATATCGACGACGCAGGGGCCGCCCTCGACGGCGGTGCGGACGGGCTCGCGCAGCCCATCGGGCAGACCGGCGTGGGCCTCGGGGGGACGGCCGTGCCGCTCGCCGAGGGCGGAGGCGAACTGGGCCGGCGTCTGCGTGAGGCTGGACGACAGGACGGTATCGCCGCGATAGCCCACCAGGACTCGGCCCAGGGCGGTCTCGAGCGGCGCGTAGGCGAGGGCGTGGTCACGACGTAGCACGATCGCAGTCTAGCGGGCGGGAGCGCCCGCGCCGATCGGTTATGCCCGAGCCGCGGCGCCGGGGCGGGCCTGGGCGGCGAGGAAGTCGCGCAGCAGCGCGCCGGCGAGGGCGGGCCGCTCCTGGACCAGCGCGTGGCCGCCGCCGGGGATGATGTGCAGCCGCGCGCCGCGGATGCGATCGGCCAGGATGCGGCTGTTGTCGGGCAGGACCACGATGTCGGCGCTGCCGTGGAGCAGCAGCGTGGGGAGGCGCAGGCGGGGCAGGCGGCCGTAGCTGTCGGCGGTCGCCGCGGCGCGCAGCTGCGCCCGGATCTCCGCCGCGGGCGAGAGCGGCGCGGGGCGGTCGCTGAAGGCGGGGGCGTGCCGCAGCGCGTTGAGCCCGACGGGCGGCGAGGCGGCATCGCAGTCGAGGGCCTCCGCGAGGGCGGTCGCGACCCACGGCGGCGGCGCGACCGCGGTGCGCTCGCCGGGATGCCCCGCCACCAGTGTCAGCGACGCCGCCAGCCGGCGACGCCCGAGCGCCAGTTCCAGCGCGACGAGCGCCCCCAGGCCCTGCCCGACGACGTGCACCCGGGCGCTCCGCGGGAGCTGGGCATCGACGTCCGCCCGGATGGCGGCGGCCAGGTCGCCGATCGTCGGATCGGGCGGGAGGCCGGGCCAGCTCGGGCGCAGGAGCGGGCGGGGCGCAAGGGCCTGCAGGAAGGCGGCCGGCCAGGATCGGGCGTCGTGGCCCGCGGCCGGCAGGAGCAGGATCGGCGTGGCGCCCGGCCGGGCCAGGGCGGCCCCTAGCGACCGGGCGGCTTGGGCAGGATGTAGCCCAGCGACAGCACCACCACGAGCCCGGCGATCAGCACGGAGACGACGAGTCCCACGATCGCGCCGGCCGGGAGGTGGCCGCCGCCCTCACCGGCCGCGAAGGCGGCGCCACTCGTCAGCAGCATCAGCAGCACCGCCCCGGCGAGGGGCGCGAGCCGCCGCCTCATGACGCCGCGGCCGCGCGGATCTGCGCGGCGTGGTCGCGGAGGTGGCCGGCCCAGGCGGCGAAGGCTTGCTCCACCGTGCCCATCATCTCGTGGGGCTTGCCCATGTCGTCGGGGCCGACGGCGGCGACCTTGGCGTCGGAGGCCTCGGCGACGGCCTCCAGCGCGGACTGCGCCTCCTGGGGCGAGGCGATCAGCGCGCCCTTGATCGGGTTGGCGGGGCCGTCGAGGCCGCTGGACTCGCAGACCGAACGCGCGAAGAAGATCTCCGCGCCCAGCACGTGGGCGGCCGTCTCCTGCGCCGACCAGGCCTCTTCGCCCTCGCCGGCGGCGGGCTTCTTCTGCCAGCCGCCGATGGCCTCATCGAACGCGGCGCTGAGATCGCTGCGGGCGGCGGCGATGGCGGCGCGCGCTTCGTCTGGGGTTGGCATGGGGTCCCTTTCGTTGTGTCCGGCCGGTCGTGGCCGGTGTCGTGCCTCCCGGGCCTGCGCCCCGCGGGCGCGCGTGATCGGGGGCAGGGCGATGGTAGGGCAGACGGCGCGGCTGCCGCCAGCGGCGATGTGACGGGCAGCGCCCATCCCGGACGCGGGCGGAGGCGGGGCGGGAGGCGACGACGCCGGTGATGCGCGTAGCATGGCGGGGCGGCAGCATACGCAGCGTGGCGGTCCGCCAGATCCCGGATCGCACGAGCGGGAGGAGATGCGATGGCAACGGTTGACGTCTTGATGCCCGGGCAGGCCTGGGGGGCGAGCACCGGCATCCCCGCGATGTGCTCGATCATCCTGGTCGAGTCGGAGGGGAAGCGCATCCTGTTCGATACCGGCCACGTGGGCCGCTACACGGGGCTCGAGGCGGCGCTCAAGGAGCGCAAGCTGGGGCCGGAGGACATCGACCTGCAGGTGATGTCGCACGCGCACTGGGACCACGCGCAGAACTTCGACCGCTTCACGAACGCGCCCATGCTGATCCATCCCGACGAGCGCCGCTACGCGCAGAACCCGCACCCCAACGACTGGGCGACGCCGGCCTGGACGGGGGCCGCCCTGGAGACGCACACGATCCAGGAGGTGAGCGACGGGGATGAGCTCGCGCGGGGGGTGCGGGTGATCGACATCCCGGGACACTCGCCGGGCAGCATTGGCCTGCTGGTGGAGTCGGACGACGGGCTCTCGGGGCTCACGGGCGACGCCCTGCATTTCGCGCGCGTCGCGCTGACGGGCGAGAGCCCGCTGGTGTTCTTCGATAAGACGCAGGCCGACGCGAGCATCCGCAAGATCGTGGCGGCGTCGGATGTGCTCTACCCGGGACACGACCGGCCGTTCCGCCTGGTGGACGGGGAGATCGTCTACACGCAGCCGTTCGAGTTGACGCTGAGCAACCTGTACCCGGGCATGCCCGGGCTCTCGTTCGACCGGCCCAAGCCGTCGGTCTGGGTGATGCCGGGCGCACGGCAGTAGCGCGCGGGCGGCGGTCGCCGGGTGCGGATCGTGGGCCGCGGCGGCCGCGCCGGCGCGGTCCGTCGCAGGGACGGCGGATCTTGCGAGCGGGCGCGCGCGGATGGCAGACTTGCGCCACGCCGCCACCGCGGATGAGGGGAGCACGCCGATGGAAGTCCCGCTGGTCGTCAACGATTTTCTGCGCCGGGCCGTCAAGCTCTACCCCGGGCAAGAGGCCGTGGTCAACGGGGAACTGCGCCTCACCTACGCCGAGTTCGGCGCGCGCGTGAACCAATTCGCGAACGCGCTGCTGGCGCTCGGCGTCGGCAAGGGCGATCGCGTCGCGATCCTGAGTCCCAACAGTCACCAGTTCCTGGAGGTGCTGTACGCCACGGCCGCGATCGGGGCCGGCGTCGTGCCGATCAACTACCGGCTGATCGCGTCGGACTTCGAGTACGTCCTGAGCCACTCCGGGACGAAGGTGGCGGTGGTGGACTCGGACTACGCGGCGGCCGTGGACGGGCTGCGCGACAAGCTGCCGGCCGTGGAGCACTACGTGACGGTGCGGTTCGAGACGGACGAAGTGCTGCCCGGCTGGGAGGACTACGAGGCGCTGGCCGCGGCGCAGCCGGCGTCGGCCCCACCCGATCCGGGGCTGTCGGAGTCGGACCTGCTGAGCATCAACTACACGTCCGGCACGACGGCCCGGCCGAAGGGCGTGATGATCACGCATCGCAACGCCTACATCAACGCGTACAACGCGATCGCGCACTGGCGCATCACGCAGGACGACCGCGAGATGTGGACGCTGCCCATGTTCCACGCCAACGGCTGGGGCGGCCCCTACGCGATCACGGCGATGGGCGGCACGCACGTCGTGCTGCGCAAGGTCGAGGGGGCGGCGATCTACCAGATGATCCAGGACGAGGGGATCACGTTCGCCTGCATGGCCCCGGCCGTCCTGGCCACGATCCTGGAGTTCCCCGGCAAGGCCGACTACACGATCAGCACCCGGCCCCGGTTCGTGGTGGCCGGTGCGCCGCCGCCGCAGACCTTCATCCAGCGGCTGGAGGAGGAACTGGGCTGGGAGTTCATCCAGCTCTACGGGCTGACGGAGACATCGCCGATCCTGACGGTCGCCGAGGTGAAGCCGCACCTGCGGTTGACCGGCGAGGCCTACTACCGCACCAAGGCGCGGGCGGGGCAGGAGGTGATCGGCACCGACGTGCGGGTGTTCGGGCCGGACGGGGAGGAAGTGCCCTGGGACGACGAGTCGATCGGGGAAGTGGCGGCGCGGTCGAACGTCGTGTTGGAGGGCTACTGGGAGCAGCCCGAGGAGACGGCCAAGGTCATCCGCGACGGCTGGTTCTTCACGGGCGACATGGCCACGGTGAACCAGGACGGCTACATCAACATCGTCGACCGGGCGAAGGACGTGATCATCTCGGGCGGGGAGAACATCTCGTCGATCGAGATCGAGGACGTGCTGTACAAGCATCCCTCGGTGCTCGAGGCGGCGGTGATCGGCGTGCCGTCGGAGAAGTGGGGCGAGACGCCGATGGCGATCATCGTCCCGCGCGCGGGCGCCCGCCCGACCAGCGACGAGATCCGCGCGCACTGCCGGGAGTTGATGGCGCACTTCAAGACGCCGGGCCGGGTGGAGTTCGTCGAGGCGCTGCCCCGCACGGCCACCGGCAAGCTGAAGAAGTTCGAGCTGCGCAATCAGTACTGGCAGGGGCAGTCGCGCCGGGTGAACTGAGGGAGTAGGCGGCACGATGCCCGACATCACGCGGCCCGACGGGGCGGTCATCCACTACGAGACGTTCGGCAGCGGGCCGGCCGTGCTGCTGATCGCGCCGGGGGGCGTGAACAGCGAGGTCGGGATGTGGGCCCGGGGCGCCATCGACCCGATCGCCGAGCTGGCGTCGGAGTTCACGCTGATCGGGATGGATCAGCGCCACGCGGGCCGGAGCTGGAACGCGCCGCCGCACTTCTCGTACGACCTGGCCTGGCAGGATCAACTGGCGGTGCTCGACGACGCCGGGGTCGAGCGGGCGCAGGTCTGGGGCGGCTGCATCGGCGTGGGCTACCTGCTGCGGCTGATCCAGGAGGCGCCGGAGCGGATCACGGGGGCGGTCGGCCAGGACCCGGTGGGGCTCGATCACACGAACTCGCCCGCCACCTTCCATCGCATGTTCGCGTCCACGCTGCGACTCGCGCGAGAGCAGGGGCCGGCGGCGGTGGTGGGGGCGGCCATCAAGGACCCGCTGTTCGTACAGGCCAACGGGGGCGGTCCCTTCGCGCGGCGGATCGCGGCCGACCCGGCCTTCCGCGACGAGATCGGCGCGATGTCGCGGGAGGAGTACGTCGGCCTCGTTGACGAGTTCGCCTGGGCCATCTGGCCCGACCGGCCGCCGTACTTCACGGTGTCGGAGGAGTGGCTGCGCGGCTGTCCCGCGCCGCTGCTGATCCTGCCCGGCAGCGACGACTTCCACCCCACCAGCGTGGCGCGCAAGATCTGCGCCGAAGCCCCCGACGCCCGCTGCCTGGACGTCGATTGCCGGTCGGAGGAGAAGCGGGCGGCGACGACCGAGACGATCCGGGCGTTCCTGCGCGATCACGCGGCCTGACGGGGCGGGGCAGCGACGACGTGGAGGCGCAGCGGGTCGCGGTCATCGGTGCGGGAGCGGTCGGGAGCTACTACGGGGCGCGCCTCGCGCAGGCGGGCCACGACGTGCACTTCCTCATGCGTCGCGACTACGAGGCCGTGCGAACGGGGGGCCTGCACTGCACGAGCCCGCTGGGCGACTTCGCGCTGAACGAGCCGTCGATCGCGCGGACGGCGGCGGAGATCGGGCAGGCCGACTGGGTGGTCTGCGCGCTCAAGTCGACGTCGATCGGGGAGGCCGAGGCGCTCGTCGGGCCGTGTCTGGGACCGCACACGCGCATCCTGCTGCTGATGAACGGGCTGGGGCTGGAGGAGCGCTTCGGCGAGTGGTTCGGGCGCGAGCGGGTCTTCGGCGGGATGGCGTTCACGTGCGTGAACCGCGGCGAGCCCGGGCGCGTGCATCACCTGGCGTACGGCGCGGTGACGGTGGGACATCTGCTCGACGACGCGGCGGAGGTGGCGCGGGCGCTGGCGCTCTGGGCGCCGGCGCGGGTGGAGTTCAGCGGCGTGCCATCGCTGCGGCGGGCGCGATGGGAGAAGCTCTGCTGGAACATCCCCTTCAACGGGCTCTGCGTCGCGGCGGGCGGCGTCATGACCGACGTCGTGGTGGGCGACGCGGCGCTGCGCGCCATCGCGCGGGCGACGATGCAGGAGGTCGTGGCGGCGGGCAACGCCGATCTGGAGGCGCGCGGCGAGGCGCTGCGGATCGACGGGCCGGCCATCGTGGAGACGATGTTCGGCCTCACCGACCGGATGGGCCCCTACCGCCCCAGCACGATGATCGACTACCTGGAGGGGCGAGAAATGGAGGTGTCGGCGATCTTCGGCGCGCCGCTGTCGCGGGCGCGGGAACTGGGCGTCGAGACGCCGCATCTGGCGACGCTGACGGCGCTGCTGCAGCAGTACGCGCGCAACCGGACTGCCGCCGCGACGTAGCCGGGCGTCAGCGGGCGGGCTGGGGGTCCGGCTCCATCTCGGCCCCCTCGGGGATCTCGGGGGAGGCCAGGACGCCGCGCTGCTCAAGGTCGCGGATCTCGTCACCGCCGAGGCCGAGGTCGGCGGCCAGGACTTCGGCGGTGTGCGCGCCGAGCAGGGGGGCGGCCTCGATCGGGACGTGCGAGTCGGACATCAGGGGCGGGAAGCGCAGCAGGTCGATGTCGCCGGCCTCGGCGTGGCGGACGGTCTGGATGAGGCCGCGCTCCTGCATGTGGGGATCGGTCCAGTAGTCGGTCGTGTCGGCGTTGTAGCCGCAGGGCACGCCGGCGGCGCCGAGGGTCTGGAACACCTCCCGCTTGGTGTGGGCGCGGGTCCACTTGGCGACCTCCTCGTACAGCGCCTCGCGATTGGCGTTGCGCATGCGGCCTCGCTCGAAGCGGGGGTCGGCGAGGAGGTCGGGCCGGTCGATGGTGATGCAGAGCGTGTCCCACATGCGCGTGGTCACGACCATGATGTAGGCCCAGTCGTTCGGGCCGAAGGGCTTGCAGGGGTAGAGGTCGGTGGGCGCCCCGCCGGCGTTGCCGTTGCGGGGGGCGGGCTGGTCGCGGCCGGCGGCCGCGGCGACCGCGAGCTGGGTGCGCATGTAGTAGGTGTAGGCCTCGTACATGGCGAGATCGATCTCCTGGCCGCGGCCGGTGCGCTGCTGCTGGACGTAGGCGGCGGTGATGGCGAGGGCCAGCTGCACGCCCGTGCCGGCATCGCCGACGGTCGGGCCGGGGCGCATGGGCGGGCCGTCGGCCTCGCCGGTGACGGAGAAGCCGCCGCCCATCGCCTGCGCGATCATGTCGAACGACTTGAAGCCCGCGTAGGGGCCGGTCGTGCCGAAGCCCTTGAGACGCGCGTAGATGAGGCGGGGATTGACGGCGGCCAGCACGTCGTAGCCGATGTCGAGCTTCTCGACGACGCCGGGACCGTAGTTCTCGACGAAGACGTCGTAGTGCGGCACGAGCTTGAGGAAGATGTCGCGCCCCTCGGGGGCGGCGAGGTCGATGCAGACGCTGCGCTTGTTGCTGTTCCAGGTCAGGAAGTAGGGCGCGTGGTCCTGGCCGGTGCGGACGACGCGGCCGGGGTCGCCGGAGCCGGGGCGCTCGATCTTGACCACGTCGGCCCCCAGCCAGGCGAGCGCCTGGGTGCCGGACGTACCGGCCTCGTATTGGGTCATGTCCAGGACACGCATCCCGTCCAGCGCTGCCGCCATGGCTCGTGGCTCCTCTCGCCGGCCCGAAGGCCCTCCCGATTCTACTCCGGGCGTCAGGTGGCGGCAGTCGCTGCTAGCCTCGCCGGACCGAAGCGGGCCCGCACGGCGCCAGACGGACGGCCGAGAAGCAGGGAGGTGTCAGATGCCGAACGAGACCGTCGCGATTGGGGTGGCGGAGGACGCGCCGCCGGAGCCGGCGTCGTACGACTGGGCGGCGCTGGTCGACGGGCTGACGCGCTACCTGCGGATCAAGGCGACGCCGGTGGGGATGAAGTTGTTCGAGACCGTCGCCGGGATGGAGGCGGTGACGCGCATCCGCCGGCCCGACCGCAAGTACGCGCTGGACCAGATCGTGGCGCAGGCGCGATGGCTGAATCGCACGGTCGGCGTGACGATGGACGACCTGGTGGGGCCGCAATGCGGCGCGCCGGTGGGCCTCTACCCGCAGGAGCCCGACTGGCGGCGCAGCACGAACATGTCGGGCGTGTGGTTCGCGACGGACGCCGACGCCATCGCGCATCAGCAGGCGATGGACTGCCTGCCGTCGGGGCGGTACACGGCGCTGGCGGTGTCGCCGCTGGCGACCGGGCGGCTCGACCCGCCGGACATCGCGCTGATCTACGCGACGCCGGGCCAGATCATCATCCTGATCAACGCGCTGCAGTTCCGCGGCTACAAGAAGCTGGAGTTCTCCTGCGTGGGGGAGTCGGCCTGCGCCGACTCGTGGGGGCGGGCGCTGCGGACGGGCGAGCCCAGCGTGTCGATCCCGTGCTTCGCGGAGCGCCGTTTCGGCGGCGTGCAGGACGACGAGCTGCTGATGGCGATCCCGCCGCGCTACCTGCCGAAGGCGATCGAGGGGCTGGCGGCGCTGGACCGCAACGGGCTGCGCTACCCGATCGCGTCGCTGGGGATCGAGGCGGATCCGGCGGAGTCGCTGGCGCGGAGCTACGCGCGCTGACGCCCGGGGCGGGGGCTCAGGAACGGCCGGTGACGCGATTGACGGCGCGGCGCGCGGCCTTGCCGCCGGGCGTCGCGCCGGGCCGGGGGGCGGCCGGGGCGAGGTCGGCGCGGGGGGTCGCGACGACCTGGTCGGGGCGGTGCGGCCAGGGGATGCACCCCACGGTCTCCGCATCGTCGGGGAGGGCGCCGTCGACCAGGGTCAGGGCGTCGCCGGCGCGCGCGGTGATGCGGCCGCCGGGCAGGACGATGCCGACGAGGTTGCAGGGGTCGACGGCGCTGAGGTAGACGCGCTCGCCGCCCTGCTCGCGGCGGCGGACGGCGCGCAGCGCCTCGACGGCCTCGGGCAGGGCGTACTGCTCGCCGACGAATCCGGCCACGAAGCGACCGCCGCGCACCTGGCCGCGGGCCTCCATGCGTCGCAGCGCCTTGAGGACGTTGCGCCAGGGGACGGTGATGCTCTCGCGGGCCAGGAGGTCGCGGAAGATGACGCCGTAGCGGGCCAGCAGGATCTCGGCCGTGCCTTGGGCCAGGTCCTCGGCGTCGAGGCCGGCGGGGGCGGCGCCGACGGCGGCCCAGCGCCCGGCGGGACCGCCGCCGGCGAAACGGCCGCCGGCGTAGCGCGAGCGCCCCCGACGCCGTCCCGCACTCCCGCGGCGCTTGCCGGCCAGGTGGCGTAGGCCCTCGTAGCCGTCGGCGTGGACGAGCCCCCGGGCGACGAGGTCGCGCAGGGCGGCCTCCACCTCGCTGGCCAGGCGGCGGCTGCCGTTGACGATCTCGTCGAAGAAGAGCGCCCCGCGCTCGCGCAGCAAGTCGAGCACGACGCGCGACGCGCCCGCGACGGGCTCGCCAGGAGGCGCCGCCGCGTCGTCGTCGGTCGCGTCGGCCGGGGGGCCGGCGGCGGCGGCCCGCAGCAGGGGGAAGTCGGCGCGCAGGCCCAGGCTGACGGGCATGACGCGCGACGGGCTGGCGGGCAGGCCGGCGTCCCGGCTCGACTTGCGGGGGCTCAGGCGGCCCCAGGTCAGAGTGCCGTCGAGGCAGAGCTCGTCGAGCCAGGCGGGGTCGTAGTCGGTCAGGCGGGCGGGGAGCAGGTCGCGCTCCCAGGCGACGGCGGGGGCCTCGAAGCCCTGCAGCCGCTCGACCACGGCGCGCAGGCCCTGCTTGCCGGTCAGCCGGGTGTCGGGCGCGCAGTGCTGCCAGCGCAGCAGGAAGCGCATGAAGTCGCGCGCGCCGACGGGCTCGATCTGCTTGCGCAGGAAGTCGAGGGTGTAGCGATGGATGCGCGCCAGGAGACGGCGGTCGCAGAACTCATCGGGGGCGTCGGGGGGGATGCCCGGAGCTCCGGGGGTCGGCAGCGGGCCGCTCGCGACGCCGGACGGCGTGAAGCGACCGCGCAGCACATGACCGGCGGCCTCGACCTGGACGAGCCCGCGCTCGACGTCCTCGGCCCGCAGGCCGCAGCGGCCCGCGAGCGCCGCGGCGGTGACGGGGCCCAGCACCTCGCAGTGGCCGCGCAGCAGGCGCGCGCGGGCGTCGTCGCGGTCGGCGACGGCGGCGGCGGCGCCAAACGGGAGCGAGAGCGGCGGGGCGATGCGCCCGCCCGGGAACAGCAACTCGATGAGCGGGAGGTTCTCGGCGGCGAACCAGTGCCGGGGCGCCGCTCCGGGGAGGCTGCCGGCGGGCTCGACGACGGCGGCCCGGCCCCGCCCGGCGAGGTCGTCGAGCCAGGGCTCCCAGCCGGCCACGTGGCGGTCGGAGAGCACGACGAGCGAGAGCAGGACATCGTGGACCTCCTCGGCGTCGCGGGGGACCGGCCAAGCCTCCTCGCGCACGCGGGCGATGGCGGCGGGGTCGAGGGCGGCGAGGTCGCGCGCGTCGCCGGGCAGGGCGTGGCGCAGCATGACGGCGCGCGTGCGCCGCTCCTCGAGGGGGGCGTCGTCGAGGAAGGTGTACGGCTTGCCGTTGAGGATCTCGTGCGCCATGGGCGAGGGCTCGACGCTGTCGCGCGCGTGCAGCGCGATCGCGCCGGCCTCGATGCGGGCCAGCGTGGCGACGAGGCCGTCGGTGTCCATCCACTCGCGCAGGCAGTCCTCGCGCGACTGCCGGACGAGCGGGTGGTCGGGGTAGTCGAGGGGGCCGGTAACGTTCTCCTGGCAACCGACCTGGGCCGGGAACACGGCGGCCAGGAGGTCGTCGGCGCGCATGCGCTGGAGTTGCGGCGGCACCTTCTTGCCGCCGCGCTGCCGCTCGACGGCGAGGGCGCGGGTCGCGTTCCAGCGCCAGCGCGTGCCCCACTGCGGCACGTAGAGGATGGCCTGCGACAGCGCCGGTTCGGCGGCGGCCGCCGTGAGGTAGCCGAAGACCTCCTCGAGCGGGAACGACTGCGCGGGGCCGATCGAGAGCACGATGGCGTCATCGTTGGCGGCGGCCTGCAGCTCGAAGTCGAAGCGCACGCAGAAGCGCTTGCGCAGGGCGAGGCCCCAGGCGCGGTTGATCCGCGCGCCGAAGGGGGCGTGCACGACGAGATGCTGGTCGCCCGCCTCGTCGAAGAAGCGCTCGAACACGACGTCGGTATCGGAGGGCACGACGCCGAGCGCGACGCTGGCCGCGCGCACGTAGTCCAGGAGCTGCGCGGCGCCGAGGGCGTCGAGGCCGCACTCCTCGCGCAGCAGCTCGGTCGTCGCCTCGAGATCGCCGAGGCCGGCGGCGATGTCGCGCCGCAGGGCGCTCACCTCGGCCGAGAGCTCGACGGTGCGGCCGGGCGCCTCGCCCAGCCAGAAGGGGATCGTGGGCGGCGCGCCCTGCGCGTTCTCGACGCGCACGGTCCCGGATTCGACGCGCTTGATGCGCCAGGAGGTCGTGCCGAGCAGGAAGATGTCGCCGGCCATGCTCTCGATGGCCCAGTCCTCGTTGACCGTCCCGACGAACGTGCCGTCGGGCTCGGCGACGACGCGGTAGTCGCCCAACTCCGGGATCGTGCCGCCGTTGGTGAGCGCCTTCATGCGCGCGCCGCGGCGGGCGCGGATGACGCCGTTGATGCGGTCGTGGTGGATGAGGGGGTGGGCGCGGCCGCCGCTCTCGCCGACGCCGTCGCGCAGCATGGCCACCACGTCGTCGAAGTCGTCGCGGGCGAGATCGCGGTAGGGGGCGGCGCGGCGCACGAGGCCGAAGAGGGCGTCGGCCGGCCAGTCCTCGCAGGCGGTCTCGGCGACGATCTGCTGCGCCAGCACGTCGAGCGGGGCGACGGGCTGCTGGACGCGGTCGAGGCGGCCGGCGCGCACGGCGCGCACCAGGGCGGCGCACTCGACCAGCTCGTCGCGGGTGGTGGGGAAGAGCTTGCCGCGCGGCGTCAGGCCCAGGGCGTGCCCGGAGCGGCCGACGCGCTGCAGGAAAGTGCTGATGGCGCGGGGCGAGGCCAGCTGGCAGACGAGGTCGATGGAGCCGATGTCGATACCCAGCTCCAGCGAGGCGGTCGCGACGAGCGCGCGCAGGTCGCCGCTCTTGAGGCGCTGCTCCATCTGCAGGCGGCGCTCCCTCGAGAGCGAGCCGTGGTGGCTGGCGACGTGCTCCTCGCCGACCCGCTCGGCCAGGTGGTGGGCGACGCGCTCGGCCAGGCGGCGCGTGTTGACGAAGATCAGCGTCGTGCGGTGGCCGGCGATCAGCGCGGCCAGGCGGTCGTAGACCTCGGCCCACTGCTCGTGCGAGGCGACGGCCGTCATCTCCGAGTTCGGCAGCTCGATGCTGAGGTCGAGGTCGCGCTGGTGGCCGCGGTCGACGATGACGCAGCCGGGCCCAACGTCGGGGGCGCCGTCCCCGGCGGCGCGCTCCGGCCCGACGAGGAAGCGCGCGATCTCGTCGATCGGCCGCTGCGTGGCCGAGAGGCCGATGCGGGCCGGGCGCTCGTCGGCAACGTGGTCGAGCCGGGCGACGCTGAGCGCCATATGGCTGCCGCGCCGGTCGCGGACGAGGGCGTGGATCTCGTCGACGATGAGGGTGCGGACGTGCCGCAGGGTGGGGCGGGCCTTGGCCGCCGTGAGCATCAGGTAGAGCGACTCGGGGGTGGTGATCAGGATGTGGGGCGGGTGCCTGGTGATCGTCTGCCGCTGCGAGGGGGTCGTGTCGCCGCTGCGCACGGCGACGCGGATGGGCGGCAGCTCGTAACCCAGCTCGGCCGCGATGGCGTTGATCTCCGCCAGCGGCGCCTCCAGGTTGCGATGGATGTCGGCCCCAAGCGCCTTGAGCGGCGAGACGTAGAGGATCTCGATCTGGTCGTCGAGCAGCCCGGCCTCGGCCTTGCGGATGAGGGCGTCGATGCCGGCCAGGAAGGCGGCCAGCGTCTTGCCCGACCCGGTGGGCGCGGCGATCAGCACGTCGCGGCGGGCGCGGATGTGCGGCCAGCCGTCGGTCTGAGCGTCGGTGGGGGCGGCGAAGTGGCGCAGGAACCAGGCCTGGACGGCGGGGTGGAAGTCGCGCAGGACCGGGGCCACGTCGGGCGGAGGAGTGGCAGCGGGGGGCTCGGTGGTTTGGACCATGTGTTCTAGTCGGTCACTGTAGCAGGCGTCGGGGGACCTGCGCGGCCCATGGTCGCAGGGCGACGATCGAGCGGGACGACCACGACAGGATACGGTGTCGGCAGTAGTGGATAACATGTGGACAGACGCACGACAGGAACGTATGTTCTTGTCCCGGGGAGGATCCGCGATGGGCAAGACGAAGATCGAGTGGAGCCAGATGACGTGGAACCCCGTCACGGGCTGCACCAAGGTGTCGCCCGGATGCGCCCACTGCTACGCGGAGACGTTCGCGGAGCGATTCCGCGGCGTGCCCGGCCATCCCTACGAGCCCGGCTTCGACCTGACGCTGCGTCCGGAGCGGTTGCAGCAGCCGCTGGCCTGGAAGCGGCCGCGCGTGATCTTCGTCAACAGCATGAGCGACCTGTTCCACGAGGGCGTGCCGGACGAGTACGTCGCGGAGGTATTCGACGTCATGCGGCGGGCGCACTGGCACGTCTTCCAGGTCCTGACGAAGCGCCCGGAGCGGGCGCGTGCGCTGGCCGATCGGCTGCCCTGGCCCGACAACGTGTGGATGGGCGTGTCGGTCGAGAACCAGCGCTGGACGTCGCGGATCGCGGAGTTGCGGGCGATGCCGGCGGCCGTGCGGTTCCTGTCCTGCGAGCCGTTGCTGGGGCCGCTGGACCTGGACCTCGCGAAGATCGATTGGGTGATCGTCGGCGGCGAGAGCGGTCCCGGCGCACGACCGATGCAGCTGTCGTGGGCGACCTCGGTGCGGGATCAGTGCGCGGCGGCGGGCGTGCCGTTCTTCTTCAAGCAGTGGGGCGCCCATGATGAGGCGGGCGTGCGCCGCGGCAAGAAGGCGTCGGGCCGTGTGCTCGATGGTCGAACGTGGGATGAGCTGCCGGCGGTGGGAGCGCAAGCGTGACGCTGGTTGAGGCCTCGGACGGCCATGCCGCGCATGAGGTCGAGCCGTGGAGCGAAGACAAGCTCTTCTACGTCGAGCGCTATATCGACATCTTCACGAAGGGCATGAAGGACAGGTGGACGGACCTTGTCTACGCGGATCTCTTCGCTGGGCCGGGAATCAACATCAACAAGGACTCGGGTGACGAATCACGCGGCTCGGCGCTGCTGGCAGTGAAGGCCCCGTTCGCCAAGGTGTTCCTGAGCGACTCCGACCCGGCTGTCGTCGAAGCGCTGAAGGCCAGGACCGCAGACGAGGATCCTGGGCGAGTGCGAGTCGAGTGCCTGGACTGCAACGAGGCACCGGCGAGAGCCCGCGAGTTCCTCTTTCCCCGCGGGCCTGGCGGCGGAACCCTCGGCCTGGCGGTCCTCGATCCATTCGGATATCAGATCAGTTTCGAGTCCGTCCGGAGGCTCTCGGCGGAGATCCCACTCGACCTGATCGTCACATTCATGACGAACTTCGCCAAGCGGTTCCTCTATCAACCCGGCTTCGGGAAGGGATCGGACCTTGAGCGTTTCATGGGCACTGACGAGTACCTCGCGCTCCGCGATGAGCCCACAGCATCGATCACCCGCGCGTTGCTCGACATGTATGAACGCCAACTCAAGGGCATCAACTACTCGCACGTCGATGACGACAGCCGCATCCTGAACACGAAGCGATCGACCATCTATCACCTCGTCTTCGCCAGCAAGAATCCCCGCGGCACGGATTTCTTCAGAAAGATCAGTCGGGTGGAGCCCACGGGGCAAAGGCGTCTCCCTGGGTTCACCGAGTGACGCTCTCCCGCGGACGCGGATGGTGGTAGCGTCGCGGGCAGCGGGCCGACCACAGCGACCAACGGAGAACGACGGCATGACCCCAACCCCCATCGACTGGGCGGCGGTGCACGCGGAGGCGCTCGACGTGCTGACGCGCTACCTGCGCATCGACACGTCGAACCCGCCGGGGCGGGAGGCGCCGGCGGCGCACTTCCTGGGCGACCTGCTGGCGGCGGAGGGCTTCGACTGCACCTACCTGGAGCCGCAGCCGGGCCGCGACATCCTGCTGGCGACGCTGCCCGGCGACGGCAGCAAGCGCCCGATGATGCTCTGCAACCACACCGACGTGGTGCCCGTCGAGGAGTCGTACTGGACGAAGCCGGCCTTCGAGGGGCTGGTGGAGGAGGGCCGCATCTACGGCCGCGGGGCGGTGGACATGAAGGGCGCGGGGGTGATGCAGCTGCTGACGATGCTGCTGCTGAAGCGGCAGGGGGCGCCCCTGCGCCGCGACCTGGTGTTCTGCGCCGTGCCCGACGAGGAGGCGGGCAGCGTTTGGGGCATGCAGTGGCTGTCGGAGCGGCACCCGGAGTTGGTCGACGTGGAGTTCGAGCTGAGCGAGGGGGGCTCCGGGACGTCGCGCTTCCTGGGGCAGGACGTGGAGCTGTTCAACGTCGCGACGAACGAGAAGACGATGTGCTGGCTGGAGTTGCGGGCGGTGGGCACGCCGGGACACGGCAGCCGGCCGCACGCCGACAACTCGGCGGTGCACCTGACGCGCGCGCTGCAGCGCCTGGCCGACTGGGAGCGTCCGCTCGAATTCATTCCCGAGACGCGCTACACGATCGAGCGGCTGCAGGACGAGGGGCTGATGCCGGCCACGGCGTCGGAGGCCGAGTTGGAGGCGCTGATCCGGCGCAGCCCGGTGCAGCAGGCGGCGTTCCAGAACACGCTCAACATCACGATGATCCGCAGCGGCATCAAGGCCAACGTGATCCCGGCGGAGAGCACGGCCGTGATCGACTGCCGGCTGCTGCCCAGCCAGGATCGCGAGGCGTGGCGGCGGGAGGTGGCGGCGGTGGTCGACGACCCGCGGGTCGAGGTGGGCTTCTACACCGACTGGGGCCAGGCTGTGCCCGAGCCGATCCCCTGGGACACGGAGTTATACCGCACGATCGAGTCGGTGCTGAAGCAGGCCTCGGAGGATGCGGTGGTGGCGCCCAACCTGTGCGCCGGCGGCACCGACAATCGCTTCCTGCGCGCCAAGGGCATCCCCGCCTACGGCTTCATCCCCTGCCTGCTGAGCCCCGAGGAGGCGGCGGGCTTCCACGGCAACGACGAATTCCTGACGGTCGAGAACCTCAACATGGGCGTCGAGCTGACCTACGAGATCGTGCGACGGATGTGCACGTGAGCCGGCCGCCGTCGGGGAGTGGGGCGGGGCGATGACGTCGCAAGCGCTGGAGCGGGCGCGGACTTGGCTGCGTGAGAACCAGCTGCCGGCCGATGCGAGCATCGAGGAGATGCGGGCCTGGATGGCGCCCTCGCCGGCGATCCCCGACACAACGATCACGCCGGTGATGGCCGCCGGGCCGGGCGCGTCGGGCGGCGGGCCCGACGAGACGCCGGCCGAATGGGTGCTCGCGCCGGGCGCCGACGGGGCGCGGCGCATCCTCTACCTGCACGGCGGCGGCTACTGCCTGGGCAGCCCGGCGACGCATCGCAACCTGACCAGCCGGCTGTCGGCCGCGACGGGCATGGCCGTGCTGTCGCTCGACTACCGGCTGGCGCCCGAGCATCCCTGCCCGGCCGCCGTGCGCGACTCGGTCCCGGCCTTCGCCTGGATGACGGGGCACGGGCCGTCGGGGGCCGGGAACGCGGAGGCCGCCTTCATCGCGGGGGACTCGGCCGGGGGCGGGCTGGCGCTGGGCACGCTGGTCAAGATCCGCGACCTCGACGACCGCCAGGCCGACGCCGCCGTGCTGCTCTCGCCCTGGACCGACCTGACGCTGAGCGGGGAGTCGTGGCGGACGCGGACCGCGGAGGACCTGCTCGTGCGGCGGGCGGGCACGGAGCGGCTCATCGACTGGATCCTGCCCGGTCCGCTGCGGCCCAGCTTCCCGCTCGTCTCGCCGGTGTTCGCCGACCTGGAGGACCTGCCGCCGCTGTACCTGATCGCCGGCGACCACGAGGTGCTGCGCGACGACACCACGCGCATCGCCGCGCTGGCGCGGATGATGGGCGTGACGGCGCAGTCGGAGATCTACCCCGAGATGCCGCACGTCTTCCCGGCCTTCCCGGCGCTGCCGGAGTCGCAGGAGGTGATGGCGAAGATCGGGGAGTTCCTGCGCGCGCAGGTCCCGGCGCACTGGCCCGAACGGGCCTGAGGCCCGGCAGGCCGGAGGGGGGGCCGGTCAGGCGCCGGCGACGCGGGCGCAGGCGGCGAGGACGCGCTCGCCTCCCGCGGCGATGTCGGCGGCGCTGGTCCAGGAGTAGGCCAGGCGCACGGCCTCGGGATCGCCGTCCGGGTCGCCGCCGGGGTAGAAGCCGACGCCGGGCGGGAAGATCGCGCCCTCCTCGAAGCCGGCCCGCTGCACGTCGCGGCCGCGCAGGCCGTCGCGCAGGCGCAGCCAGAGGAAGAAGCCGCCCTCGGGCGCCGTGAAGTCGAAGTAGGGCTCGCCGGCGTCGCGCAGGGTGGCGACGAGGGCGTCGAGCTTGGCGGCGTAGACGCCGCGCATCCGCGCGACGTGCGGCGCGAACTCCCCGCTCACCATGTACTCGTGCAGCATGCGGTGCAGCAGGGGGCTGTTGCCCATGTCGAAGCGACCGGGCAGCAGCAGCTCGATGAGGGCCGGCTCGGCCTGCAGCCAGCCGATGCGCAGTCCGGTCGCGATCACCTTCGAGAACGTGCCCGCCGTCAGCACGCCGCGACCGCCCGCGACGGCCGAGAGCGTGGGCGGGCGCTCGGGCGTGAAGAAGAGCTCGTTGTAGGCCGTGTCCTCGAGGATGTGGATGCCCTCCCGCGCCGCCAGGTCGACGAGGTCGGCGCGGCGCCGGAGCGACATCGTGACGCCGGTGGGGTTGTGGTAGGTGGGGATCGTGTAGATCAGCTTGGGCGCGCGGCCCTCGGCCCGCAGGCGGGCGATCTGGGCCTCGACCTGGTCCAGGCGCATGCCCTCGTCGTCCAGGTGCACGCCCGCGACCTCGACGCCGTGCCCGCGGAAGGTGCGCAGCGAGCCGGCGAAGGTGGGCATCTCGGAAATCACGACGTCGCCCGGGTCGAGCAGGAGCGTGGCGGCCATGTCGATCGCGCCGGCGGCCCCGTTGGTGAGGATGAAGTGGTCGGCGCCGGGGATCTCGGCGTGGTCGCGCGCGAAGTACTTGCCGATCTCCGCGCGCAGGGGCTCGTAGCCCAGGGGACCGCCGTAGACCAGGGGGGCATCGTCGGAGACGGCGAGGGCGCGCTCCATCGCGCGCAGCAGCCCCTGCTTGGGCTGCGAGGCGGCGTCGGGGATGCCGCCCGCCATCGAGATCGGCGGCCGTTTCGACTCGGCGCCGCCGCCGGCCAGGCCCCAGGCGGTCGTGCTGCCGACGGTCAGGCCGCGCAGGCGGGCGCTCTGGAACGCGGCCGGGTCGCGCTCGTCCCACAGCGCCGCGCTGCGGGCGGCGACGGCGTGCAGTTCGGCTTCCAGGTCGGGCGTCTCGGTGGTCATCGCGCCTCCCCGGGCAGTGTACGGAGTGCGGGGGCGCGCGCCAGCGCCGCGACCGAGCGTCGGGCGGTCTCTAGGCTGTGCGCATGCGACTGAGCGTCCTGGACCAGATCCCGATCGTGGCGGGCAGCGACGGCGCGCAGGCGATCCGGGAGACCCTCGCCCTGGCGGAGTTGACGGACCGGCTGGGCTACGAGCGCTACTGGCTGGCCGAGCATCACAACACGACGGCGCTGGCCTGCCCCGCGCCGGAGGTGATGATCCCCCAGGTCGCGGCGCGCACGCAGCGCATCCGGGTGGGGTCGGGCGGGGTGATGCTGAGCCACTACAGCCCGCTCAAGGTGGCCGAGGCGTTCCACGTGATCGAGGCCATGCACCCGGGCCGCATTGACCTGGGGGTGGGGCGCGCGCCGGGCAGCGACGGCCGCACCGCGCGGGCCCTCGCGCACGGGCCCGGCGCGCTGGGCATCGAGCACTACCCCGAGCAGCTGATGGACCTCTACGGCTACCTGGCCGGCGAGCTGCCGGCCGACCATCCGTTCCGCGGCGTGCGCGCGACCCCCGAGGTGGGCGGGATGCCGGAGCTGTGGCTGCTGGGATCGTCGACGGTGAGCGGGACGTACGCGGCGGAACTGGGCTGGGCCTTCTCGTTCGCGCACTTCATCAGCCCCGAGGGCGGCGAGGCGGTGATCCGCAACTACCGCGAGCGCTTCCGGCCCTCGCCGGGGCTGGAGCGGCCGCGCGCCAACATGGGCGTCTCGGTGACCTGCGCCGAGACCGAGGAGGAGGCGCGGGAACTGTCCTGGAGCCGCTGGTGCTGGCGCATCATGAGCAACCGCGGCATGGGCGGGGGCATCCCCTCGGTGCAGACCGCCCGCGCCTTCCCCTACACCGAGCGGGAGCTGGCGTACATCGAGCACATGCAGGGGCTCTCGATCCACGGCTCGCCGGCGCAGTGCGTCGCGAGGCTGGAGGAGCTGAGCGCCACCTACGACGTGGACGAGTTCGTCGTGCTGACGATCACGCACGACCCGGCCGCCCGCCGCCGCTCGTACGAGTTGCTGGCCGAGGCGGCGGGCATCGCGGCGGCGGAGGCGGTCGCGGAGCGGGCCGGGGGCTAGCACCTGCTCACATCGATCGTGGCGGCGTTCCGGGCGTTCCTGTGCGTGGCGGGGTGGATCATCGCGACGCGATGGAGAGCGCTACCCCAACACCGTCCGCAGGGCCGCCTCGATCTTGTCGCGGGAAACCCCTGCGTGTATGACCAAGTTCTTCACAAAGGCCGCCAGCGCGATCCGCTCTTGATCGTTCAGCGCGAGAGTATAGTACCGTGGTCGGCGAAAGCGGCCTCCGCGCATGTACGTGATCGGTCCGCCGGGCGAACGGAAGACCTCAAAGCCGAGTTCCTCCAAGACCTCCTTCGCCTGCGCGATGTTCAGTTCGTTAGGCATGAACCGCCACGAGGCTTGCTGTCGGCCGCCAGTCCCCGGCGCGCGCCGGGGTGGGCTCCTCGATGTTCACGCCGTGGCGCCGCAAGTAGGCGGCTACATCCTCGCCGGCTTCGCGGATCGCAGCCAAGTGCGCGTTCACTGCCTCCCCCAACCGCTCATCGACTGCCGCCTCGTCACCATGGCCAGCAACAAAGATGGGCAGATCCCAGCAGTCCACGTTGAACACGCCGTCCTCTTCACCCACCGGCCGGTGGGTTGTGCACCGGACGCAGATCATCATCTCATCGGCAGACATGGCCCCGTTCCTTTCTGTCCATTGGCCAGTGTAGAGGGTGGCGCGCGGGGATGCCACGTGGGGTGATCTCCCTATCCGGCGTCGGCGAGCACGGCCCACGCGAGCAGGGATGGTGGGGGCGGTCGGAGCGGATCTCCGCGCGCCGCGAACGGTGCCAACCGCCCCCATGCGTGGGCTACGCCGGCCATCGCCCAAGTCAGGCTGGCGGTCGGGTAGATCACCGGATCGTGGCGCGCCGGCCGACCTCCACCTTTTGGCCTCCTCTCCATCTGCACGATGGAGAGGAGGTTCGGGGGAGCGATTCCGGCGCGCGATCGCACGCCGGAACCCCACGAGTGACACAGGGGGCGTCCCACGGCGCCCGAATCCGAAAAATCCTGTGGATAACTTTGCAAATACCGTGGATAACCCCATAATTTCCTTCTTACTTGACATAGGGGGGGTGGGGGGGGGAGTCTCTATTGGATGTGCCATACTGCGCGTGCTCACCAGCCCGACGGTCCCCCGGGGGGACCAACGGTAGTTCCCGGAAAGGAACCGATCATGAGTACGCCGAAGTATTGGAACACCCTGCGACAGCGAAAGATCTCGCGTCGCACCATGTTGGGAGCCAGCGCCAAAGCCGGCGTTGGAGCGGCTGGGCTCGCGCTCGTCGGCTGCGGCGACGACGACGATGACGCCGCGCCGGCCGCCGTCGATACGTCGGCGATCGACGCGGCGGCGGGCGACGCCGCTGCCGCGGCATCCGCCGCGAGCGACGCCGCCGAGGCTGCGGGCCGCGCCGCCGAAGCCGCCGAGGCGGCCTCCGCCCTGGCGGCCGAAGCCGCGGCGTCGGATGACGCCGAACAGGCGGCCGCAGCCGCCCAGGCGGCCGCCGATGCGGCTGCCGATGCTGCCGAGGCCGCCCGGGCCGCGGGCGACGCGGGCGCCGCCGCCGTCGCGCAGGCGGCCGCCGATGCCGCCGAGGCCGCCGCCGCCGCCGCCCGCGAGGCGGGCGCCGAGGACACCGCCGCCGCTGCCGCCGCCGCCCAGGCCGCGGCCGATGCCGCGGCTGCCGCCGCTGCCGCCGCGGGGGAGGCGTCCGCTGCCGCGGCCGAGACCGCCGCGGCCGCCGTCTCGGCGGCCGAAGAGGCCGCCGACGCGGCCCGCGAGGCCGCCGACGCCGCCACCATGGCCGCGGAGGAGGACGCGCCGTCCGCCGCCGCCGGGACGATCGACACGGAGGCCACCCTGCGGCTCGCCCTGGCGGCCGACAACGGCGGTCTCGATCCGCATCGTTCCGGCAGCCAGGTCAACTACCAGAACTCCCACAGCGTGTTCGACCGGCCCGTGGATTTCGATCCGGACACCGGGAATCCCACGGGGATCCTGGTCCAGTGGGAACTCCCCGATGACACGACCTGGGCCCTGACCGTCAAGGACAACGTGTTCTTCCACAACGGCCAGCAGTTGACGGCGGAAGACATGATCTTCACGTACGAGCGGGTGGGGAACATCGCCGAGTACCACCAGGGCGGCGAGACGTCCGACCACCCCGGCGGCTGGGCCAGCGCGCGCACGCAGCAGGGCGCCCACCACTGGGCGGGCTATGGCCAGACCGACAAGCTGCACTGGACGATCAATACCCACGAACCCGACGCGACGATCTCGGGCGCCTACCTGGGCAACATCTACACGATGTCGAAGCGGGACACCGAGGAGCGGGGAGACGCGGCCGTCGACGCCTCATCCATGGGCACGGGGAACATGCGCTTCGTCAGCCACACCGAAGACACCGACTTCGTCTTCGAGCGCAACGAGGACTACCACCTGCCGTGGTCGCCCACGCCGGCGCCGCTCGGGGCGACGTCCACCCGGCGGCACGTCCACCTCGTGCGGCCGGAGCCGCTCTCCCGCATCGCCGGGATGGAGGCGGGCGAGATCGATGTCGCGTACGCCCTGACCCCGGACGTCGTGGAACCGATCCGGGACGACCCGGACTTCAACGTCGGTTTGGGCTGGGCCGGCAACCCGAACCAGTACCTGCTCCCGAACCTGTTGACCGAGGAGGTCAACGGCATCCCGAATCCCTTCCGGGACGAGCGGGTGCGCAAGGCCCTGAACCACGCGATCAACAAGCAGGCGATCATCGACAACCTGATGACCGGGCAGGAGGGCGTGTCGTACGGCGCCTGGGCCGGGGCCGCGTTCTACCCGCGGGAAGCGCTGGAGGCGATCGGGCCGTACGCGTACGACCCGGACCTTGCCCGGGCCCTGCTCGCCGAGGCCGGCTACCCGGACGGGTTCACGACGCCGTTCCACTTCTCGGTGGACTTCATCCCGACCGACCCCGCGGTGGCGCTGGTCCTGCAGCAGGATCTGGCGGCCGTCGGCGTCGAGCTCGAAATGCAGTCGTACCCGACCGGCGAGTTCTTCGCCACGGCTCGCAACGCCGCCGCTTCAGAAACGGAGGGGGCCGGGCTCTTCTTCATGCAGAACTGCGCCTGCTTCGAGCCGGAGATCATGATCGCCGCGCACATCGCGCCGACGCCGGGCGGCACCTACTCGCTGGCGCCGCACGACGACCTGGCGGACATGCGCGCGCGC
Source organism: Dehalococcoidia bacterium (assembly GCA_965209205.1). GTDB lineage: Bacteria > Chloroflexota > Dehalococcoidia > Bin125 > Bin125 > TK10-74A. Next base: position 928,002 of record CBDBQC010000003.1, on the reverse strand, counting down.
ACGAAGTCGGCCGTCAACGCCGACGACCGCGCCGCGGCGATCGAGGACCTCTACGTCGCGCACTACCAGCGGGCGGGCTTCATCTACCTGACGGAGCGCTTCCAGTACCACGCGACGGCGGCCAATATCGACTGGCCGCTCGGCGCCGCGCAGATCGCCGACATGCACAAGGCCTACCAGATCAACGTCCTGACGACGTAGGAGGGCCAAACGAACGCGCCAGTCGGTCGCCACCGGAGCAGCCGCCGCAAGGCGGCTGCTCTACGTGCGGCCCCGGCGGTCCGGTCCGTCGCCGGCCGCGCGGTCGTCGCGCGGCTAGCCGCCTTCCTGCCACGGCTGCGCGCCGCGGGCCGCGCCCAGCTGCTGGTTGAAGACGGGTGAGCGCTTCTCCTTGAACGAGAGGCCGCCCTCCTTGGCGTCGGGGTCCCAGTCCGCGATCGCGGTCTTGGTGGCGATGTCGTCGCAGGCCTGGTCCCAGGTCATCTCGTCGGCGTTGTACATCGTGCGCTTGAGCAGGCGCATGGCGACCTGGGGGCCGTTGGCGATCTCGGTGGCGAGCGCCATGGTGCGCTCTTCGAGTTCGTCGTCGGGGACGACCTCGTTGAGCATGCCGAGTTCGAGCGCCTCCTGCGCCCCGGCGAACTGCATGCGCAGGCAGAACTCCATCGCCTTGGTGACGCCCATGTGCTGCACCATCAGCTTGTGGCCGCCCTCGTCGGGCAGCAGGCCGAAACGCAGCGTGCCACTGGTCAGCCGGGCGCTCTCGGCGGCGATGCGGAAGTCGCAGGCGAGCGCCAGCGAGAGGCCGGTCTGCACGGCGACGCCGTTGATCGCGGCGATGGTGATCTTGTCCAGCTCGCGCACGGCCTTGTTGAGCGGCTGCGAGATCATGCGCAGGCCGTAGTAGGTGCCCATGGGGTTGTGGTGACCGCTGCCGACGGGGCCGACGAGCGGCCGGGCGTCGTCGGCGAAGGAGATCGGGCGTCCGGTGATGTCGTCGCCGGCCGAGAAGGCACGGCCCGAGCCCGTGATCACGACGACGCGCACGGCGTCGTCGAACTGGGCCTGGAGCAGCGCCTCCCGCAGGTCGCGCTTGAGGTGGTGGGTCATGCCGTTCAGCCGCTCGGGCTGGTTGAACCGCACCCAGGCGATGCCGGGGTCGCGCAGGCCGACCTCGAAGCCGCGGAAGTTGCCGAATTCCATCTCGATCTCCTTTGCTGCGCGGGGTCGCTCAGCGCCCCCGGAAGACGGGCTCCTGCTTGTTGGCGAACGCGACGGCGGCATCGCGGTGGTCGCTGTCGAGGGCGCTGAAGCGCTGGTTGAGGGCCTCGTGCGCCAGGGCCTGGGGCAGCGAGTGCCCCTCGCCGAAGTTGAGGTTGGCCTTCATGCGACCGAAGGCGAGGGTGGGGCCCTGGGCCAGCCGGGCGCAGTAGGCGAGGCCGTCGCTGAGGAAGGTGTCGGCGTCGTAGACGGCGGTCACGAGGCCCAACGCCTGCGCGGTGTCGGCGTCGAGCAGGTCGCCGCTGAGGAAGAGCTCCCGCGCGCGCCCCCAGCCGACCAGTCGCGGCAGCAGGTAGGTCGTGCCGAAGTCGCCGCTCAGCCCGACGTTGCGGAAGGCCGTCCCCAGCCGCGCCCGCCGCGAGGCGAGGCGGACGTCGCAGGCCAGCACCAGGCCCAGCGCGCCGCCCACGGCGACGCCGTTGACCAGCGCGACGACGGGCTTGGGCAGGGCGTAGATCGCGCCGGTCGTGCTCTGGGCGGCGCGCGCCAGCAGGCCCGACGCCTCCTCGTCGGTCTCGCCGCCGAAGGTGACGGCGCGGCGGTCGGCGGCCATGTCCTTCACGTCGCCGCCGGCCGAGAAGGCGCGCCCCGCGCCGGTGATCGCGACGCAGCGGACGGCGGGGTCCGCCGCCGCGGCGGTCAGGGCGTCGGACAGTTGCGCGAGCAGGTCGGCCGACATGGCGTTGAGCCGGTCGGGGCGGTTGAGCGTGATCAGCGCGACGCCGTCGTCACGCGTGTCGACCAGGATGGGGGAGTCGGACATGGGTCCTCCAGGGGTGTCGCGGGTCGCTGCGCGCGGCGGGGATCAGCGCCCGCGAAAGACGGGCTTGTCGCCGCGGATGAAGGCTTCCACGGCGCCGGCGTGATCGTGGTCCTCGCGCGACATGCGCGTGTTGATCGCCTCCGACATCAGGACCTCCTCCATGCCGGCGCCCTCGCCCGAGCGGTTGAGATTCGCCTTCATCCGGCCCAGCGCCTTGGTCGGCCCCTGGGCGAGGCGCCCGGCGTAGTCGAGCGCCTGGGGGAGGAAGTCGTCGGCGGGGTAGACGCGGTTGACCAGGCCGATCGCCTGGGCGCGCTCGGCGTCGATCACCTCGCCGGTGAAGTAGATCTCGCGGGCGAGGCCCTGCCCCACGACGCGCGGCAGGAAGTAGGCGCCGCCGAAGTCGCCGGGCAGCCCGACGTTGCGGAAGGCCATGCCGAACTTCGCCTTCTCGGAGCAGAGCCGCAGGTCGCAGGCCAGGGCGAAGCTGAAGCCCGCGCCCATGGCGTAGCCGTTGACCAGCGCGACGGTCGGCTTGGGCATCGTGTGCAGCAGGCCGCTGGTCTCGAGTTGGCGGTCCTGCATGGCCCGGATCGCGACGTCGGTGTGGTATTCGCCGTCGGGGCCGATGCCCTCCTGCCGGGAGCGGTCGCGCATCGACTTGACATCGCCGCCGGCGCAGAAGGCGCGGCCCTGGCCGGTGAGGGCGACGCAGCGCACGGCCGGGTCGTCGGCGAGATCGGCGAGGGCCGCCCGCAGGGCGTCGCTCAGGTCGGTGTTCATCGCGTTGAGCGACTCGGGGCGATTCAGCGTGACCAGCGCGACGCCGTCGTCCCGGAGATCGACGAGCACGGTATCGTTCATCCTATCCTCCAATGGCCATCCTCCAAGTGCAGTCCCCAGCGCGGTGGCGGCCGCGATGCCCGGCAATGGTCGCGGCTGCCGCAGGCGGTGGCAAGCCGCGACGCGTCGCTAGACTGCGGGTATGTGCGCTCGATTCACGCTCACGGCCGGGGTGGCGGAGATCGCGGCGGCGCTGGGCGTCGACCCGGCCGCCATCGAGGCGACCGGCCATCGGCCGCGCTACAACATCGCCCCCACGCAGCCGCACGTCATCGTGCGGGAGCGACAGGAGGCGCGGCAGGCGCTGCCCGCCCGCTGGGGGCTGGTCAACACCTGGGCGACCGACGCCAAGCGCGCCGGGGCGCAGATCAACGCGCGCGCCGAGGACGTGCCGCGGCGGCGCGCCTACCGGGCCGCGTGGGAGAAGCGGCGTCGCTGCCTCGTCCCGGCCGACGGCTTCCTCGAATGGACGGGGCCGAAGTCGGCGCGGCAGCCGGTCTGGTTCCACCGGCCCGAGGGCGGCCTGATCCTGCTGGCCGGCCTGTACGAATCGTGGCGGGCGGGCGACGACGACTGGCGGCGCACGTTCACGATCCTAACGACCGCGGCCAACCCGACGGTCGCGCCGATCCACGACCGCATGCCGGTCGTCCTGAGCGCCGACGACGCGGCGGAATGGGTGTATCCGGGCAACGAGCCGGAGGTCGTGTGGGAGCTGCTGCGTCCCGCCCCGGAATCGCTGCTGGTGGGGGAGGCGGTCTCGCGGCGGGTGAACTCGGTGCGCAACGACGACCCCGATTGCCTGGCCCTCGACCCCGAAGCGGAATTGGCCACGCAGACGCCGCTGGGCACGCGGCAGGGGGCACTGTTTTCGTGATCAGGCGCCGGCGCGGTGCGCGGGCGACGGAAGGAGAGCGGCGATGCTGACTTCGATCGACGAGTTCCTGCGCTACTTCGGCGGCGTGCACCGGCGGGCGATCCGCGATGTCGCGGCGCTGCCGCCGCAGGCCGACGGCTGGCGGCCGTCGCAGGGGGAGGGCGAGAAGGCCTGGACCATCAACGGCCTCGTGGGGCACATGGCGACGGCGCGGCTGTACTTCGCCAGCGCCTACCGCGGCGAGGGCTGGGTCACGCCCGAGCCGCCCGACGTCTCGACGCAGGAGCGCTGGCTGCCGGTGCTCGAGGAGAGCGCGGCGCGACTGCGGTCGCTGCTCGAGGAGACGCCCGATGCGTGGCTGCATCGCAAGGTGGAGATGATCGACAGCGGCGGCGCGATGTCGGGCTGGCGCGTGCTGCTGCTGATGACGGAGCACGACATCCACCATCGCAGCCAGATCGACACCTACGCCGGCATGAACGGCTGGGATCCGCCCGACATCTACGGTCGCGCGGCGGAGACCATCGCGGGCCTGCAGGAGCAGCAGCGCCGGAAGTACCGGTGACGGCGTCGCGGATGGGCCAGGCTGGGCGCAAGCCGGGGAGACGCGAGCGTCTCAAGGGGAGTCACGCGGGGGTCGAACGCGACACAGTTGGCGGTGATCTCAGTCTGAGGCCAGCATGTCATCGAGCGTCCGCCGGTTCTCCTCAGCGGCAAGCCTCTCGGTCTCACGTGCTCGCAGCATGGCTCGCGCGCTCTCAACTATCTTCGTGCGTTGCTCCTCTGTCGCGGGCCAGGGGATGAGCATTTCATCGAGGAAGATATGCTCTCGCACTTCCGGCTGACTCGCTGTGATCGCGAGGTAGTAAACCTGCTTCCGCCAGACTTCCGATCGGAATACGGTCCATAGGATCAGAGCCTCCTCCTCGTCCTCGGGCCGAACGTTGATGAAGCCGGTCGTGGCGATCCCGCCACTGAACCACTCCGGCACGAGTACGGCTGTGCCTCGCGAGCTGTTGTTCTTCGCGAAGAGCACGTCATTCGGCTCGACCATGAGCTGGCCGCGAGTCGGCAACTCCTCGAAGAGATCCTGCGTTGGCATCACGATCATACCATCGCGCGTGACGCTCGTTATCTCGATGTATTGCCTAGTCGTGCCGCGTAAGTCCTCGTTCTGCGCCTTCGACAAACTCGGCACCAAGGTGAACTCAGCACCCGTCCTCAGCACGATCTCAGCAGCGTCGGCCTGGGATTCCAAGCGTCTCTGTAGCCTGCGCAACTCCGGTGCGTAGTAGAAGGCGTCAAGGCGGTCGGCGCTGAGTTCCTCTGCTGGCACAGCGAAGACCTGCAGTGGACAACTCAGCGGCTCGTCGGAGTCCGCCTCGCGGAACAGATTGGGCTCAACCCCGTGTTCGTCCCAGTCGGTGAACAGGTTCGCGACCTCGGGGAGATTGTCACGGTGTGGGGTGTCGCGCTTGCTATCATCATGTCCCACGTTGTTCGTGATCGCCATGAAGACGTCCCCTTGCCGTTCACCCGGCCGACGTCGTCGAAGGTGAAGCATGGAAGTCTTGATATTGGCTTGCGCTCGGAAGAACGTATTGAATGGCAGTGACACCACTTGCCGGATTATGAACTTGTCGCGGATGAAGCGACGGAACTCGGCAGCATTCACGCCATTGAGGACAGTGTCGTCTATGATCGTGAGCAGCTCCCCCTCTTCCTCCAACAAATCATGGTAGCGTTCCAGGAACAGCACGTTAGAGTGCGTGGTATCGCTGCTGACGATCGCATACTGCTGGAGAATCCGCCGTTCGTCAGTTTTCTTCTTGGAGTAGGACATACTGAACGGAGGGTTCGTCAGCGCCACGTCGAAACGCACACCGTTGTCGATCAGCTGCGAGCGCAATTCATCGAGTTGCTGTCGGGGCTCGGTCTCCAGGCCCTCCTCGCCGGCCAACTCTTTGTCCAGTGAATCCGCTATGTAGATGCGGCTGCCGCCGTCTCCATGCAGGTACATGTTGAGTCGGGCGACACGACCGATCTCTTCGTTCGCTTCGATGCCATAGAGAGTATCCCTCTCCAGCAGCGCTTGCAGTTCAGCTTGCTCTTTGTTCGTAAGGTGGGCACTGCTCTGGATCGCTTGGGACAACATTGCGAGCGCTTCAATAAGGAAGCCGCCGCTGCCGCAACATGCATCAATGACTCGGGGCAACTGACGGTTGACGACACTCAGGCGAGCTGACTTCGTCATGTACTTGACTACTGGTCGAGGCGTGAAGTACTGCCCGAGCTCTCTGCCGCGCACTGTCGCGTTCAGGAATGTCTCGAACATGCGGCCATTCAGATCCTCATCGATACCATGGAGGTCAGATTCCTCAAGTGTCCGCACAACCTCCAAGATCGTCGATGGTCGCAGGTTGATCGATTCGCCAGAGAGGAAGATGCGCTTCTTCTCCTTCGCAATGATCTCCGCCTCCATTTGCTTCTGAATGGCGCTGAAGAGCGGTTCTGCGATCGGGTTGTCTGTCGGTTGCCGGCTGACCCAGTCGACTGTGAAGAAGAAGTCATCTCTGCGAGGCTGCTCCCCTTGCGCGATCTTCTCATGGATTAGCCGGTCTTGGCGGAGCTTGACGAACAATAGCTTCGCCAACTCATAAAACGCCTTCGTCGGACCGATCTTCTCCTTCTTCCAGATCGTGTTGTGGGCGTCGGCGAACGACGCGATAATTTCACTGATCGTTGGTCGGTGGTAGTTTGGTCTTACGTCCTTGACCTGCCGTTCTTGGTTGAAGACGCCGTAGCCTATGGTAGAACGGAGTGCGGTCAAAGCCTCATTGCCGGAATCGAAATCCTGGAATCGAAGTGCCAAGATTGGACCGTCACGATCCCATTCCAGCAGCTCCGTCTTGAGTCCGTTAGTGAGTACGCAGTAGCGGAGTGGGTTGTCTTCGTGGCGCTGGTTGATCAGGAGCGCGTAACCGGTGACCTGATACCGGTAGTCGCTGGGGTCTTCATCCGGGTGCTTGGCATCAACAACAACGACTGACTGTCCGGTCGAGTCGTGAAGAATGTAGTCTGGACGGTATCGTTCCCCGTGAGCACCAGTCGTCGGGAGTGTGACTTCCTGGATCGCAGCCTTCCGCCGGATTCGATTGTCGGCGTAGCCGAGCGCGTGAAGCAGCGGCTCGGCGAAGAGTGCCTCGACATCCGCCTCGTTGTGTAGATCGTCGCTGTCGCAAAATGCGTTGCGCATGTGCTGCCCACCTTGAGGCGGAGTCTAGGGGAGCCCTCGGGGCAACACAAGGCTGGCTCAGCCGGAATCCCTGCGCACGTGGCCTCCGACGCTCCCTGGTCCGCTGCGACCCGCCGCACAAGCCAGCACAATGGGCGGGATGGGAGCCACGAAAGCGGGAACCTCAAAACCCACCGTCGCCATCGCGCGTAGCCTGTACCGATGACCTCCCCCACACCCCCCACCCTCGACGACGTGCGCGACGCGGCGGCGACCATCGCGGCGCACGTGCCGTTGCCGACGCCGCTGGTCTACAGCCCGGGGCTGTCGGAGCGGCTCGAGGCGCACGTCTCGCTGAAGCTGGAGACGGCCAACCCGATCAGCGTCTTCAAGCTGCGCGGCGGCATCAACCTGATCTCGCAACTGCCGGCGGCCGAGCGGGAGACGGGCGTGGTGGTCGCATCGACGGGGAACCACGGGCAGTCGATCGCGTACGCCGCCCAGCGCTTCGGGGTGCGGGCGCACGTCTTCGCGCCGGAGGGGGCGAACGCCGACAAGGTGGCGTCGATGCGGCGGCTGGGCGCGGAGGTGACGCTGCGCGGGGCGCGCTACGACGACGCGCGGCGGGCGGCGGAGGAGTTCGCGGCCGAGCGCGGGATGCGCTACGTGCACTCGTCGGACGAGCCGCGGCTGGTGGCGGGGGTGGGCACGGCGGCGCTGGAGGTGCTGGAGGATCAGGGGCCCGAGACGGAGGTCGTGATCGTGCCGGCGGGGGGCGGGTCGGGCGGCTGCGGCTGGGTGACGGTGCGCGACGGGCTGGCGCACGGGGCGCGCATCTGGGCGGTGCAGTCGGCGCAGGCGCCGGCGCTGCACGACTCCTGGCGGGCGGGGACGCCCCTGCAGCGGCCCAACACGACGATCGCCGAGGGGCTTGCGACGGCGGGGGCGTTCGCCTGGCCGCTGGGCATCCTGGCGTCGCTCGACGACTTCCTGCTGGTCGAGGACACGGAGATCGAGGAGGGGGTGCGGACGCTGCTCGACCTGGCGCACGTGCTGGCCGAGCCGGCCGGCGCGGCGAGCACGGCGGCGGCGCTGCACGAGGCGGACGCGGGCGGCGGCCGTCTGCGGGGCAAGCGGGTGGTGCTGGTGGTGTCGGGCGCGAACGTGACGCGCGCGCAGTTGCGGGCGATGCTCTGACCAGCCCGCGGCGGCGGCGGCGGCTCCCCGGCGCCTATTCGCCGGCGCCTATTCGCCGGCGATGGCGTTCATCGCCGCGGCGAGCTGGAAGTCGAGCTCGGTCACGCCGCCGGCGTCGTGCGTCGAGAGATCGACGACGACGCGGTTGTAGACGTTGAACCACTCCGGGTGGTGGTCGAGCTTCTCGGCCTGGAGGGCGGCGGCGGTCATGAAGGCGAACGCGCCCACGAAGTCGTCGAACTGGAAGGCGCGGCGGATCTTGCCGTCGGCGACGGACCAGCCGGGCAGATCCGCGGCGCGTTGCGCGACGGTGGCGTCATCGAGTTTTTCCGGGCGGGCCATGGCGACTCCATATCGTGTCCTGCCGCGCGTGCGCGGGCGGCGAGCGGCGCAGCCCGATGATAGCCGCGATACTGGCCGCGTGAGGGTGGCGTCATGAGCGCATCCCCGATCGACGCGGAGACGCGCCGGTTCATCGACGGGCAGCGCGTGGGGCGGCTGGCGACGGCCGGCGCCGACGGCGCGCCGCACGTCGTGCCGGTCGTGTTCGCGCTGGTGGACGACGACGCGTACGTGGTCATCGACGAGAAGCCGAAGACCACGCTGCGGCTGCGGCGGCTGCGCAACATCGCCGAGAATCCGCGCGCCGCGCTGCTGGTGGACGTGTACGACGAGGACTGGTCGCGGCTGCGCTGGGCGATGCTGCGGGGGGCGGCGTCGGTGCTGGCGCCGGGGCCCGAGCAGGCGGCGGCGGTCGCGGCGCTGCGGGCGCGCTATCGGCAGTACGCGGCGATGGCGCTGGACGATCGGCCCGTGATCCGGCTGCGCGTCGAGCGGGTGTCGGTCTGGCGGGCCGACGGCGGGACCGCTTGACCGGCGGCGGCGGGGGCTGACAGACTGACCGCGCAATCACTGGGACGCCGCGGGGGAAGCCGGTCGAAATCCGGCGCTGTCCCGCAACGGTAGCCCCGCCGCCGCGCCGCGGCCGCTGGGGGAGCCCGAACACCTGCGTCGTCCCGAACGCTGCATAAGCCTTCGAGGAAGGGCTTGGCGCTGTGCGACCCCGCCGCGCCGGCCGGGTCGTTTTTTTTCGGCCCGCCGACACCGCGAACCGCCCACCGTCCCGACCCTCCCGAGGCTGGAAAGGGGCATGGCGTGCGCGGATACACGAAGAAGCCTGCGGACTGGGGCTGGATCTGGAAGGCGGCGGCGCTGGTCGCGCTGCTGGCGCTGGTGCTGCCGGCGCTGTCGGCCTGCGGCGGCGATGGCGGCGGCGACGGCGACGACGAGCCGGCGCCCGCGCCCGGCCCGGTGACGGCGGCCGACGTGGAGCGCAGCGTCGCGCCCGCCCTCGACGTGTTCCCGCTGACCGTGACCGACGACACCGGCGTCGAGGTCACGCTGGAGGCGCGTCCCGAGCGGGTCGTCGCGGTGCTGCCCTCGGTGGTGGACCTGGTGGCCGATCTGGGCCTGGTCGATCGGTTGGTGGGCGTGGACGACTTCTCGCTCGCCAAGGCGCCCGACGCGGTCAGCGTGGGGGGCAACAACTTCACCTTCAACATCGAGGCGATCGCGGAGTTGCAGCCCGACCTGGTCCTGGTCGCGGTTGGCGGGACGGAAGAGCTCGTGCAGCAAGCGCGGGCGTTGGGCTTCCCCGTCTACTCGATGGCCTACCCGGACCGCCTGGCGACGATGCTGGAGCAGCTGCGGACCCTCGGCCGGCTGCTGGGCGATGAGGCGGCGGGGGAGACGCTGGCCGATGATCTGGGCGCGCGGCTGGAGGCGGTGAGTCAAGCCGTCGCCGCCGGCGCCGGGCGCCCGCCGCGGGTGTATCTGGAGGTCGATCAATCGACGCCGTCGCAGCCGTTCAGCGTGGGACCGGGGTCGCTGCACCAGGAGATCATCGAGTTGGCGGGGGGCGCAAACATCTTCGCGGGGGCGGAGGGCGCGTTCCCGCAGGTCAACTGGGAGAGCATCATCGCCGCCGACCCGGAGGTGATCCTGCTGCTCAACTCGAAGGAGTTCGCCGATGAGTTGTCGTTCAACCCGATCTCGGCGGCGGACGTGGGCGAGCGCACGGGCTGGGCGGAGATCGCGGCCGTGCAGGACGGGATGGTCGTGCCCCTGCCCGGCACGCTGTTCAACGTCGGCGTGGGCCTGCTGGACGCGCTCGAGCGGGTCGCGGAGATCCTGGCGGAGGCCCAGGCGCTGATGGACGAGGCCGCATGATGGGCCGGCGCGATCGATGACCGCCCAGCGTCTGCCGCTGCAACGGCCCCTGCCGCTCCTGGCGGGCGGGCGCCGGCTCGCCGGGCGGGGCGTGCCCGGGGCGGCCCTGCTCTACGGCCTGGGGGCGCTGCTGCTGCTGTGCGCGGTGGCGGGCGCGACGGCCGTGGGGTCGGCGTCGATCGGGCTGGGCGACACGCTGCGCATCCTCGCCGACTCGCTGCCGCTCGTGCATCTGGAGCAGCGCTGGACCGACGCGGAGGCGACGATCCTGCGCGAGATCCGTCTGCCGCGCGTGATCTCGGCGGCCGTCGTGGGGGCGGCGCTCAGCGCGTCCGGCGTGATCTTCCAGGGCGTCTTCCGCAACCCGCTGGTCGACCCGTTCATCATTGGGGCCAGCAGCGGCGCGGCGTTCGCGGCGGTGATCGGCTTCCTGATCGCGCCGCAGGCGGGGTTCATCATCTACGGCTTCTCCTGGGTGCCGGCGCTGGCCTTCGCCGGCAGCCTGGCGACGGTGCTGCTGGTCTACTTCCTGGCCCGCTCGAACGGTCGCGTGGCGGTGACGACGCTGCTACTGGCGGGCGTCGCGGTGGGGGCGTTCCTGACGGCCTCGATGTCGTTTCTGATGCTCACGCAGAGCGACTCGCAGTTCCGGCTCGGCGCGATCTTCTCCTGGCTGCTGGGCGGCGTGGGCACGGTCGGCTGGGACCAGTTCCTGTTGCTGGGGCCGTTCGTCGCGACGGGGCTGCTGGTGGCGCGAGCGCTGGCGCAGCCGCTCAACGCGCTGGCGCTGGGCGAGGAGCACGCCCACGCGCTGGGCGTCCGCGTCGAGCAGACGAAGCTGATCCTGATCGCCGCCTCCTCGCTGATGACGGCGGCGGCCGTCGCGGCGGCCGGGCTGGTGGCGTTCGTGGGGCTGGTGACGCCGCACGTCCTGCGCCTGCTCATCGGCCCCGACCAGCGGCGCTTGCTGTGGGCGTCGGCGCTGTACGGGGCGCTGTTCGTCGTCCTGGCCGACCTGGCGGCGCGCACGCTGCTCTCGCCCACCGAGGTGCCGCTGGGCGTGATCACGGGCATCGTGGGGGGGCCGTTCTTCCTGCTGCTGCTGCGGCGGGCGCGGGGGCAGTATGTCTTCTAGCGCCACATCTGTTGGCGGCATGGCCACTCGCGCGGTCGCGGCCGCGATGCCGCCGGACGCGCCGGCGCTGGCGCTGCACGACATCCACTTCCGCTACGGCGACGCGCCGCTGCTCGACGGGCTGAGCCTGGAGGTCGCGGCGGGGGAGATGGTGGGGCTGCTGGGACGCAACGGCTGCGGCAAGACCACGGCGCTGCGGCTGATCACGGGCACGCGGCGGCCGCGGTCGGGCGTCGTGCGGGTGGGGGGGCGCGACCGATCGGCCTGGGGGCGGCGCGAACTGGCGCGGCGGCTGGCGCTCGTGCCGCAGGAGTTGCAGGTCGCCTTCGACTTCACCGCCGAGGAGTTGGTGCTGCTGGGGCGGGGGCCGCACGTGGGCTGGCTGCGCGGCCACACCCGGGCCGACACCGCCGCGGCGCGGGCGGCGATGCAGGCCGTCGGCATCGAGGGGCTGGCGGCGCGGCCATACCGCCAGCTCTCGGGCGGCGAGCAGCAGCGCGTCGCGCTGGCGATGGCGCTGGCCCAGGAGCCGGCGGTGCTGCTGCTGGACGAGCCGACGCACAACCTCGATCTGGCGCTGCAGTCGCTGTTCTTCCAGGCGCTGGAGCGGCTGACGCACGCCCGGGCGTTGGGCGTGCTGGTCGTGATCCACGACGTCAACCTGGCGGCGCGCTGGTGCGACCGCCTGCTGATGCTGGCGGGGGGCCGGATCATCGCGCAGGGCGACCCCTGGGCGGTGCTGACGCCCGACAACCTGCGCCGCTGCTACGACATCGAGGCGCGCATCCTGCCGCACCCCGACAACGGCCGCCCGCAAGTCTTCGTCTCGCAGGGCTGAGACGCCGTCAGCCGTCGAAGACGACCGTGTCCGGCTGGAAGGCCGCCCAGGCGAACCAGAAGTGGTCGCCGTGGACGACGGGGGTCAGCTGCGCCCCCGCCAAGGGCCCCGAGACGGCGACGCCGAAGATGTTCCAGACCGACGCCGTCTGCTCGTCGAGGAAGGTGGCGGGGTCGTCGGGGTTGGGCCGGAAGTCGAGCGGGCGTCCGTCGACGGTGCGCTCGAAGACGCCGGTTGCGCCGACCTCGCGCGAGTCCTCGAAGCCGGGCCGGTCCAGGGCCGAGCGCGCCCCCGGCGTCCAGAAGACGACGATCGGCCGGCCGTCGCGGACGTCCGCGACGGCGCGCCGTTCGGCGAGCAGCGCGAAGGGGTAGGCCACCGCGTCGTCCGGGAGGTCGAGCGTGACGACGCGCTCCATTGCGCCGAGGCGGGGATCGATATCGCCGCGGAAGAGGAAGGGGACGTTGTCGGGGTCGTCGTAGCCGACGTAGGGGTTGCGGCCGTAGCCCCGCGTATAGCCGGTCTCGCGGGAGAGGACGATGCCCTCCGGGTACTGCGCCTTGAAGTCGCCCCAGGCGACGATGGTGGAGGGCAGGACGGTCAGCCGCGCGCCCACCATGTCGCCCACGATGGCGACCCCGCCGATCTGCTGCCACAGCGATTGGGTCTGGCTGTCGTACATGATCAGGTCGCTGTTGCGCAGCAGGCCGCTGACCCCGAAGTCGTAGACCGTGCCGCCGATCGTGCGGTCGAAGGTGATGGCGGTGTTGCAGAGCGGGCAGTAGGTCACGGCGACCGGCAGGCCGCCGACGATGTCGTCGACGATCTCGTGCCAGATCAGGATCTCGAGCGGGTAGGCGCGGGCGTCACCGTTGAGGCTGACCGCCATGACCGGGCCGCTGTCCGCATACAGCGCGTCGGCCTCGGCGATGGAGATGAAGCGGGGGTTGCGAATCGGGGGGATGCCGTCGCGGGGCACGCCGCCCGACAGGATCTCCGAGTAGTCGACGATGCTGATGTCGAAGTTGGTCGTCCAGCCGCGGCCGAAGTGGCTGGGCGCGCCCAGGTCGCGCAGGATCGGCTCGCCGGCGGGCGTGACGGCGGCGTCGAGCGGCAGGAACGTGCCGGAGTCGGGGGCCGGCTCGTCGTCTGCGGTGGCCGCCGGCTCGTCGTCTGCGGTGGGCTCGGGCTCATCCTCTGCGGCGGGCTCCGCGGGCGCCTCCCCGGCGGCTTCGACCTCCGGCTCGGCCTCGGTCTGGCTCTCGCCGGCAGCCTGCTCGGGGGCGGCCTGCTCGACGGCGGCCTCGCGGACGGCCGTGGGGCCCGGGTCGGCGTCGTCGGCGCCGCAGGCCAGCGCCAGCAGCGCGACCGCCGCCACGGCCGCCAGCCCAACGGCCGCCACCCCAACGGGCGCCGCCTGCCGCCGGACCCATGCGATCATTCTGCTCCGCTGCATCGGGGCATTGTCGCACCGCGACGGCTTCCCGGCCTCCCCCGGCGATCGCTAGGCTGGTGAACGCCGCCACTCCGCGAGCGGCGCACAGGGTTGGAGGCGGGGCGTGTCGGTGCTGGAGTACATCGCGTTCGCGGTGCCGCTGGTGTTCATCGTGGTGCTCTGGGCGCAGCGGGCGCACTACCGCGCCCACCCGATCGCGGGCCTGAGCCTGATCCTGCTGACGGTCGTGGCGATCCTGCGCTTCGACGTGGGCATGGTCGCGACCGACCCCTACTACGAGTTCCTGGGCGACATCGGCGCGCCGGGCTGGGTCCGGCCGGCGTCGATCGTGCTGCTGATCGTGGGGGCGTATTCGGGCGAGATCCAGGAGTGGCTGCGGCCGTCGGCGCCCCGCGAGCGGCGACCGCGGCGGCGGCGCTCGGACACGCCGGTCTGACGGCCCGCCGCGCGCATGCCCCACAGCCTCATGCCGCAGCGCCCCATGCCACAGGACCCCGTGCCGCACGATGACGAGGCGGCCGTGCTCGCCGCCAACGCGGCCTTCTACGCGGCCTTCAACGCCCGCGACAGCAACGCGATGGCGGCGCTCTGGGCGACCGCCGCCGAGGTCACCTGCGTGCATCCGGGCTGGAACATCCTGCGCGGCCGCGAGGCGGTGCTGGAGAGTTGGCGATCGATCCTGGGCAACGCCGATCAGGCCAAGATCGTGGGGGCGGCGGAGGCGGCGCAGATCGTCGGGGAGGTGGCACTGGTGGTGGGGCGCGAGCTGGTGGGCGGGCATCCGATCGCGGTCAGCAACACGTTTCTCCTAGAGCAGGACGGCTGGAAGTTGCTGCACCACCACGCCAGCCCGGTCGCGCGAACCTAGCGCCGGCGGGGACGGGCGCGGCGGGCGGGCCGGACGGGAGGAGCCGGGCATGATCGTCGGCACGGTGACGGAGACGAAGACCGAGGAGTACCGCGTCGCGCTGACGCCGCAGGGCGTGGCCGACATCGTGGGCGCGGGACACACGGTGCTGGTCGAGGCGGGGGCGGGGGCGGGATCGAACTTCAGCGACGCCGAATACCGCGCCGCCGGCGCGGAGGTCGCGCCGGACCCGGCCGCCGTCTTCGAGCGCGCCGAGCTGCTCTGCGAGGTCAAGGAGCCGCAGCCCTCGGAGTACGGGCTGCTGCGCGAAGGCCAGATGCTCTTCACCTACCTGCACCTGGCCGCCGAGGAAGAGGTCACCGACGCCCTGCTGGCGTCGGGCTGCACGGCCATCGGCTACGAGACGGTGGAGCGCGACGACGGCTTCCTGCCGCTGCTGGCGCCGATGTCGGAGGTGGCGGGGCGGATGGCCGTGGAGATGGCGGCGCAGTTCCTCAAGAAGCCGGGCCCGGGCAGCGGCCAGCTGCTGGGCGGATTGCCGGGGGTGCCGCCGGCGCACGTCGTGGTCGTGGGCTCGGGCACGGTGGGCAAGAACGCCTGCCGGGCCGCGGTGGGGGCGGGGGCCCGCGTGACGGTGCTCTCGATCGACGAGGGCCAGTTGCGCAGCCTGGAGGAACTCTACGCGGGCCGCATCGAGACGACGCTGGCCAGCCGGCAGAGCGTGGCGCAGGCGGTCGCGCAGGCCGACGTCGTGATCGGCGCGGTGCTGGTGCCGGCCCGCCGCGCGCCGGTCGTGGTGACGCGGGAGATGGTGCGCTCCATGCACGACGGCGCGGTGATCGTCGACGTGGCGGTCGATCAGGGCGGCTGCATCGAGACCACGCGCCCCACCGACCACCGCAACCCCGTCTACGTCGAGGAGGGGGTGGTGCACTACGCGGTGCCCAACATGCCGGGGTCGGTGCCGCGCACCTCGTCGCGGGCCCTGACGGGGCTCACGCTGCCCTACATCCTGGAGGTCGCGGGGGCGGGCTTCGCAGCCGCGGTGCGAGCCGACCGGCCGCTGTGCCGGGCCGTCAACACCTACCGGGGCTGGCTCACGCATCCCGGCGTGGCGGCGTCGCTGGGCCGCGAGTACACCCCGCTCGACGACCTGCTGGGAGCGGGCTAGCGGCGGCTGGGGTATCGTCGGGCGCGAGCGAACCGGACAGCGCCCGCGCCCGAAGGAGTCCCCATGCGCAACCCCCGCGACTTCCTGCAGCCGCTCGCCGTCGGCGCGCCGCCGCCGCCGGCGGAGATCCCCACGCGCGCCTCGCGGATGGTGCACTTCTTCGACCCCAGCAGCGCGAAGATGCGCGACCGCGTCCCGCGCATGCTGCACGAGGTCGACATCCTGCTGGGCAACCTCGAGGACGCGATCCCGGTCGAGAGCAAGGAGGCGGCCCGCGAGGGGCTGATCGCGGTCGCGCGGGCCAACGACTTCGATGACACGCAACTCTGGACGCGCGTCAACAGCCTCGACAGCCCCTGGTTCCTGGACGACATGCTGGACCTCGTCGACGCCGTCGGCGACCGGCTCGACGTGATCATGCTGCCCAAGGTGAACGGCCCCTGGGACGTGCAGTACGTCGATCAGCTGCTGGCGCAGTTGGAGGCGCGGCGGGAGCTCTCCCGTCCGATCTTGCTGCACGCGATCCTGGAGACGGCGGCCGGGGTGGCCAACGTGGAGGCGATCGCGACGGCCAGCCCGCGCATGCAGGGCATGAGCCTGGGGCCGTCGGACCTGGCGGCGTCGCGGCGCATGAAGACGACGCGCGTCGGCGGCCCGCACCCCGGCTACGTCGTGCGCGACGACGCCGACCCCGCGCGGCCCGACGCCCCCCGCGCCACCTACATGCAGGACCCCTGGCACTACACGCTGGCGCGCATGGTCGACGCCTGCGCGGGCAACGGCATCTCCCCGTTCTACGGCCCCTTCGGCGACTTCTCCGACGACGCCGCCTGCGAGGATCAGTTCCGCGACGCCTTCATCCTGGGCTGCGTGGGGGCGTGGACGCTGCACCCGCGCCAGATCGCGATCGCGCGGCGCGTCTTCCGGCCCGACCCGGAGGCGGTCGACTTCGCGCGCCGGGTCGTCGCGGCGATCGGCGGGGGCGGGTCGGGGGTGGCCGTCGTGGACGGCAAGATGCAGGACGACGCGACCTACAAGCAGGCGCGCGTGCTGCTGGAAACGGCGGAACTGATCGCGCGCAAAGACCCCGAGGTCGCGGCGCTCTACGCGGAGTAGGGCCCGGACCGGCGCGCGCCGTCAGACGGCGCGGCCGCGCTCCAACTCCTCGGCCTCCGGCTGCTTGATGATCCAGGCCAGGATCTGCCGCCAGTTCCGGCTCAGCACGTACTGGCCGATGATGCCCATGATCACGGCCGGGATGACGATGCCCCATTCGGTGGCGCCGACGGTGACGAAGTCGAAGAACTCCCGGATCGGCGCGGTGTAGAGGGTCAGGACGAAGAGGCCGACGAGCGCGACCCCGAAGAACGAGGTCATCACGGGCCGCACGAGGTCGCGGCCGCGCATGTCGCGCGTGATCCCGTCGAAGCCGATGACCAGCACCATGAAGTAGATGCCGACGATGCCGATCGTCAGCGAGACCAGCGTGCGCGAGTCCTCGATGGGGCGGTTGAGGAAGCCCTCGGTGAGCAGGTGCACGGCGACGCTGGCGGCGGCGAGCGCGAAGGCGGCGGGCAGCGCGAAGCGCAGCACGGCGTTCGTCCAGTCGGAGCCGGCGCGCGGCGGCGGCGTGGTCAGGGCGATGAAGATCGTGGGCAGCCCCAGCGTGAACAGCGACGTGAGCGACCCGTGCCGGGGCAGGAAGGGGAAGTCGAGCTGGAGCATGTCGGAGGCGATGATGATCAGGAAGGCGTAGAAGCTCTTGGTGATGAAGAGCTTGCTCAGCTGCGCGCTGTTGCCCAGCACCGACTGCGCCTCGGCCGTGCCCTGCACGAAGGCCGAGAACGAGTCCTTGAGCAGGACGATGCCGGCCACGGCTCGTGCCGTCTGCGTGCCCGACTCCATCGCGACGGCGACGTCGGCGGCGCGCAGCGCGCGCACGTCGTTTGCGCCGTCGCCGACCATCGCGACGAAGTGCTTGTTGTCGCGCAGCGCCGTGACGATGCGCGCCTTCTGCTCGGGCGCGATGCGGCCGAACACGCTGTGCTGCTCGACGGCGTCGTGGAACTCGGCCTCGTCCAGGGCGGCGAGTTCCGCGCCCGAGATGTGGCCGCCCGGCAGGTCGATGCCGAGCTGCCGCACGAGCGCGTCGACGGTCTCGGGGTTGTCGCCGCTGATGATCTTCGGCTCGATGCCGATCTCGTCCATCAGCTGGAAGGCGCCCGCGACCTCGTCGCGCAGCACATCCGCAACCGTGACCAGGGCCAGGGCCCGCACGTCGCGCAGGCCGGCCTCGGGATCCGGCAGCGCCGCGGCCTCCGCGAAGATCAGCCCGCGCAGCCCAATCCGCGCCGCATCCGCGTAGCGCTCCCACAGGCGGGCGTCGTCGTCGGCGTATGGGAGCACGGTCTCGGGCGCGCCCAGGACGAAGTGCCGCCGCACGCCGCGCCGCTCCAGCGTGAGCGCGCTCCAGCGCCGCTCCGAGTTGAAGGGCACGCGCGCGACCGGCTGTGCGCCGTTCGACTCCGCCGCGAGCCCCGCGGCGAGGGCGGCGCCGGTGCCGCTCTCCTGCGCTCCGGCGGCGGCGAACGCGCCCAGCCAGCCGCGGTCGGCCGCGATGCGGGCGGCCCTGGTTCCGGCATCGCCGGCATCGCCGGCGTCCAGCCAGTGCGTCTCCCGCAGGCTGAGTTCGTTGGCCGTGATGGTGCCCGTCTTGTCGAGGCAGACCACGTCGAGGTAGTTCATCGCCTCGACGGCGTTGATGTCCTGGACGATCGCGCCGCGGCGCGAGAGGCGCACCGCGCCGACGGCGAAGGCGACCGTCATCCCCAGCAGCAACCCCTCTGGCACGACGGAGGAGATCGTGGCGGTCGTGTTCTTGATCGCGTCGGCCAGGTCGTCATTGGCGACGGCGGCCGAGACGAGCAGCAGCGCCCCCAGCCCCGCCGTCGCGATGAGCAGGATGCGCACGATGCGGCGGAAGCGGATCTGCAGCGGCGTGGCGCGGCGGACGAGTTGGCGGGCGTCGGCGGTGAGCTGGTGCGCATAGGCCTCGGAGCCCACGCGCTCCGCGACGTAGCCCAGGCGGCCGGCCGTGCAGAAGCTGCCCGAGAGCACGGGCTCGCCCGGAACCCTGCGCACCGACTGCGACTCCCCGGTGAGCAGGGATTCGTCGATTTCGGCCCCGTCGACCACGACGCGGCCGTCGGCCACCACCTGGTCGCCGGGGCCGATCAGGACGAGGTCGCCCTGGACGACTTCGGTGGCCAGGATCTGCGACTCGCCACCGTCGCGCACGACCGTCGCGCGGGGGGCGGCGAGCGCCTGCAATGCGCGCAGCGTGCGCGTGGCGCGGATCTCCTGCCAGGTCCCGATGGTGATGTTCGCCGCGACGATGATGCCGACGAAGAAGGCGTCCTGCGCGTGGCCCGGGTCCTGATCGACGATGGCGAGGATGAAGAGGATGAGGATCAGGGAGAAGAGGACGAGGTTGAAGTAGGTGAGCGCGTTCTCCCGGATGATGTCGCGATCGCGGCGCTGCTTGCTGTCGTCGCGATTGACGAGGCCACGGTCGATGCGGTCGGCGACCTCCGCCGCGCTCAGCCCCCGCGAGCGGTCTGCCGGAAGGGGGGCATCGAGCGGGGGCGGGGACGGCGCGGCCGGGGCCGCTGGGGGCGGCGCCGCTGGGGGCGGCGGGGGCATCGCAGGGGGCGGTGGGGGGGACGCGGCCGGGGGGGCGGGAGCGGGAGCAGGCGGGGGCGGCGGCGCCCCCGACACCTGGCCCTCTTCCAGGGCGGCGAGGTCGAATTCGTCCTGCGGCATGTGGCGAGTCTAGGGGGAGCGGTCGCTATCGGACGGGCGCGGCCACCCGCGCGGTCTTCCGGCGCGATCGCCCAGTGTTACATCGCGCGCTCGGCAATCTTGATAATTCCGGTTATCTTAGTATTGTTTCAAGCACGGCCACGACGACGCGCGGGATCCCGCCTCCCGCGACCGCCGGGCCGTCCGAAAGTGTCACGCCATGGTGACCGCCGCACCACCCCAGGCCCCCGCCGCCGATCGCATCCCCCACCTGCGCCAGTTGGAGGCCGAAGCGATCCACATCATGCGCGAGGTCGCGGCCGAGTTCGAGCGACCGGTGCTGCTGTTCTCGGGCGGCAAGGATTCCATCGTCATGCTGGCGGTCGCGGCCAAGGCCTTCGCGCCGGGACGCATCCCCTTCCCCGCGATGCACGTCGACACCGGCCACAACTTCCCCGAGGTGCTGCGCTTCCGCGATCGGCGCGTGGCGGAGCTGGGCGTGGCGCTGGTGGTGGCGTCGGTGCAGGCGAGCATCGACGCGGGGCGCGTGGTCGAGGAGACCGGGCCGCGGGCGTCGCGCAACCGGCTGCAGACCGTGACCCTGCTGGACGCGATCCAGGAGCATCGCTTCGACGCGGTGTTCGGCGGCGCGCGCCGCGACGAGGAGAAGGCGCGGGCGAAGGAGCGCGTCTTCTCGCTGCGCGACGACTTCGGCCAGTGGGATCCCAAGAATCAGCGGCCCGAAGTCTGGACGCTGTACAACGCCCGGCACCGCCTGGGCGAGCACATGCGCGTCTTCCCGCTGTCCAACTGGACCGAGCTCGACATCTGGGAGTACATCGACGCGGAGGGGCTGGCGCTGCCGCCGCTCTACTTCGCGCACGAGCGCGAGGTCTTCCGCCGCGACGGGATGCTGTACGCGGTGGGGCCGCACGTCACGCTGCTGCCGAACGAGGCGCCGTTCCGGGCGCGGGTGCGCTACCGCACGGTCGGCGACATGACCTGCACGGCGGCCGTGCAGTCGGACGCCACGACGCTGACGGCGGTCGTGGGCGAGATCGCGGCGACGCGCATCACGGAGCGCGGCGAGACGCGCGCCGACGATCGCATCTCGGAGACGGGCATGGAGGACCGCAAGCGTGAGGGCTACTTCTAGCCGCCCGGCCCTGGGCCCAGGATGACGCCCAAGATGACGGGCGCGACGGCGGCCGACGCCGCGGCGGGCCGCTACGGCGCGTCGGACCTGCTGCGCTTCTCGACGGCGGGATCGGTCGACGACGGCAAGAGCACGCTGATCGGGCGGCTGCTGTACGACGCCAAGCAGACCTTCGACGACCAGCTGCAGGCGATCGAGCGGACCAGCAAGGCGCGCGGCGACGCCTACGTCGATCTGGCGCTGCTCACCGACGGCCTGCGCGCCGAGCGCGAACAGGGCATCACGATCGACGTGGCCTACCGCTACTTCCAGACGCCGCGCCGCAAGTTCATCCTCGCCGACACCCCCGGCCACGTGCAGTACACGCGCAACATGGTGACCGGCGCATCGACGGCCGACCTGGCGCTGATCCTGGTCGACGCGCGCCACGGGCTGGTCGAGCAGACCCGGCGCCACGCCTCGCTGGCGACGCTGCTGGGCATCCCGCACCTGGTGCTGTGCGTGAACAAGATGGACCTGGCCGGCTACGAGCAGGCCGTCTTCGACCGCATCCGGGCCGACTTCGCGGCGTTCGCCACGAAGCTGCGCGCGACGCACGGGCGCACGATCGACCTGGGGGCGATCCCGATCTCGGCGCTGCGCGGCGACAACGTCGTCGATCGGTCCGCGGCGATGCCCTGGTACGACGGCCCCGCGCTGCTCGACTACCTGGAATCGGTGGAGGTGGCCTGGGATCACAACCTCGACGACGGCCGCCTGCCGGTGCAGTACGTCATCCGGCCCGTGGGCTCCGACTACCGCGGCTACGCGGGCGTCGTGGCCGGGGGCATCCTGCGCCCGGGCGACCCGGTGACGGTGCTGCCCTCGGGGCGGGAGACCACGATCCAGGACATCGCGGTGGGCGGCGTCGCCGTCGAGTCGGCGCGGCCGCCGCTGTCGGTGACGGTGACCCTGTCCGACGCCCTCGACGTCTCGCGCGGCGACCTGATCTGCCACAGCGCCACGCGGCCCGCCGCCCGGCAGACGTTCGACGCGATGATCTGCTGGATGTCGGAGGCGGGGACGCTCGCGCCGGGCCGGCGCCTGGGCATCAAGCACACGACGCGGACGGCGCGCGTGGTCGTGGAGTCGATCGTGCATCGGCTGGATGTGAACTCGCTCCAGCCCGAGCCGGCCGTCGAGGCGCTGGCGCTGAACGACATCGGGCGCGCGCGCCTGCGCTGCACGACGCCGCTCTTCCCCGACGCCTACGCGCGCAACCGCGCCACCGGCAGCTTCATCCTGATCGACGAGGCGACGTCGAACACCGTCGCGGCGGGCATGGTCCTGGCCGACCCGTCGTAACCGCCGCGCCGGCGGCGCACCGGCACAACCGCGGTTCGCGGGTATCCATCGCAGTATAGAGGATTATAGGCGAGATCGCAGGGTGGCGGGACGCGGTTTCCCCGGTCAACTCCTATAGATCCACCGGTATCCATCAAATCTTTCTATGAAACATAAGGGGGGAGGTGGGGGGGGGGGGGGGGTCTTAGTGAAATGTGCCATACTGCGCATGCTCACCAGCCCGACGGTCCCCCGGGGGGGCCAACGGTAGTTCCCGGAAAGGAACCGATCATGAGCACGCCGAAGTATTGGACCACCCTGCGACAGCGAAAGATCTCGCGTCGCACCATGTTGGGAGCCAGCGCGAAGGCTGGCGTTGGAGCGGCCGGCCTCGCGCTCGTCGGCTGTGGCGACGACGACGAGCCCGACGCCGGGGCCGCGGCCGCCGAACGGGCCGCCTCGGCCGCGGAGGACGCCGCAGCGGCGGCCATCGCCGCCGGCGAGGCGCGCGCCGCCGAAACCGAGGCCGCCGCGGACGCCGCCGCTGAGGCGGCTGCCGCCGCGTCCGAGGCCTCCGCCGCGGCTTCCCAGGCCGCCGACGCCGCCGATGCGGCCGCCGCCCTGGCCGCCGAGGCGGCCGAATCGGAGGACGCCGCCAACGCGGCCGCCGCCGCGGAAGCCGCCGCTGCGGCTGCCGCCCAGGCCGCCGACGCCGCATCCGCGGCCGGTGACGCCGCTGCCGCGGCCGTCGCGGACGCCGCCGCTCAGGCCGCCGAGGCCGCCGCCCAGGCCGCCCGCGACGCGGCCGCCGCGGTCGAGGCCGGGACGGCCACCGCGGAGGCCGCCCAGGCCGCCATCGACGAGGCCGCTGAGGCGGCTGCCGCTGCCGCGGCTGCTGCCGGGGAGGCGTCCGCCGCCGCCGGGGCGGCCGCCGCCACGGCTCAGGAGACCGCCGAAGCCGCGGCCGAGACCGCCGCCGCCGCCGTCGCCGCCGCCCAAGAGGCCGCCGAGGCGGCCGGGGAGGCCGCCAGCGCGGCTGCGGCGGCCGTCGCCGGGGTCGTCGGCGAGACCGCCGAGTTCACCGTCCCCTGGCCGCTCGACCAAGTCGATCTGGACGCCTCGATCGTCGGGGTGGTCCCGGCCGACCAGGGGGGCCTGGATCAGCACCGCGCCGGCAGCTTCGGCCAGCACTACGCGCACGGGGCCGTCCTCAGCTCGCCCCTGGATTGGGATCCCCTCGATGGCCAGTCGGTCCCATCGCTCGCCGCGCCGGAGTGGATTGACGCCACGTCGATTCGGGCGTCAGTCCGGCCGGCGCCGTTCCACGACGGCTCGATCCTCACCGCCCACGACATGGTGTTCAGCTACGACCGCGCGGGCGGTCTCGCCGAATACCACCAGGGCGGCGCGACGAGCGATCACACCGGCGGCTGGGCCCCCGCGAATCCCGGCCGGAGCGCCCGGGACTGGGTCCGGAACGAGGCCGTGGACGACCGCACCTGGTCGTTCGAGTTGCCGGCGCCCGATGCGGGCTTCTTCATCATCAACCTGACCGGGGTCGGCGAGATCGCCGTCATGTCGCAAGCGGACACGGAGCGGCGCGGCGACGCCGCGGTGGACCAGGCGCTGATGGGCACCGGTCCCTACCGTTTCGTCAGCCACGAAGACGACACGGACTTCGTCTTCGAGCGCTTCGAGGACCACTTCAACCCGGTCGACCACCCCACCGTGGTGCAGCGCTACGCCCACAACAAGCACCTGAAGATCGTGGTGCGGCCCGAGATCCAGTCGCGGCTGGCCGGCCTGGAGGCCGGTGAGATCGACACGGTGCCGGAACTGGGCCCCGATAACGTGAGGCCGTACGTGGACGACCCCGACTTCAGCGTGCAGTTCCAGCCCGCCGGACCGTGGACCATCCAGAACCTCCATCCCAACCTGTTCCCAGAGACGATGGCAGACGGCAGCCCGAACCCGTTCTTGGACCTCCGCGTGCGCCAGGCCGCGAACCACGCGATCAACCGCCAAGCCATGATCGACAACCTCCTGCTCGGCCAGGGCACGTATCCACTCTTCGCGTTCAGCGGCGTCCCTGGCTACCCCAGCCCGGAGCAGAAGCAGGACGTCCAGTACGACTACGACCCCGAGCGGGCGAGGCAGCTGCTGGCGGAGGCGGGCTATGCGGACGGCTTCGACATCCCCCTGTACTGGGCGTCCGACTGGGGCGGCGCGTACGAGGCGGACCTGGTACTGGCTGTGGTGCAGGACCTGACCGCGGTCGGCATCCGCGCGCACGAAGAGTCGACCCTCCTGGGCGAGTACTTGACCGACGCCTACGTGACGGGCGGCCCCGGCCTCCCGCCGGGCCTCTACTGGTTCTGGGCCAACCCCGTCCGCGACGTCGGATCGATGTGGGATTGCTGCGCCGGGCCCGAATCCTACTTCATGAAGCTCAACGGCTCGGGGGTCCAGGATCCGGCCCTGCAGGAGCTGTACCTCGCGCAGACCACCGAGCTCGATCCCGATCGGCGCGCGGAGCTGATCACGGAGATGTTCCTGGAGCACGCGCGTCAGGCGTACTACGTCTTCATCGTCGAGGCGCCGGACGCGGTGCTGACCCGCAGCGACGTCAACTGGCCGAAGGGCGGGCGCACCGGCACCCTCTGGGGGGGCACCACCTACGCCGTGCAGCGGCACATCTAACGCGCGGAACCTCACCCCCTAACCCCCTCTCCATCTGAACCGATGGATGAGGGGGGACCGGAGGGGGAACCTCACCCCCTAACCCCCTCTCCACCAGGAGGTGGAGAGGGGGGACCGGAAGGGCGTGCGATCAACCCGCTCCCCTTCCGATTCCCCCTCTCCATTGCTCTGCAATGGAGAGGGGGCCAGGGGGTGAGGTTCCGGCGCGCGGCCCGCAAGGGATCTGATGCAGTTCTGGCACTACTTCGCGATCCGGCTGACCCAGGCGTTCTTCGTCGTCTTCCTCGTCGTGACGATCGTCTTCTTCGTCTCGCGCCTCGTGGGGGATCCCGTGGCGACCATGCTGCCGATGGAGTCGCGGGTGGCGGCCGACGTCGAGCAGCTGAAGGAGACCCTGGGGCTGAACGACCCGCTGTTCGTCCAGTACGGCAATTTCCTCTGGGACCTGGCGCAGGGGGACTTGGGGACGTCGTTTCGGAGCGGGGGCAAACCGGCGATCGGCGCGATCGGCGACCGGGCGCTGAACACGTTCAAGCTGGGGGCGGCCGGCATGGTGTTCGCGATCGCGCTGGGGGCGCCGTTGGGGCTCGTGGCGGCGTTGCGGCGGGGCCGGGCCGTCGACTGGCTGGCCCGCTTCCTGGCCGTGATCGGGCAGGCCACGCCGAGCTTCTGGCTGGGCCTGATGCTGATCTTCTTCTTCTCCGTGCAGCTCGGCTGGTTCCCGACCGCCGGCGCGGAGGACGGCTTCCGGTCCTTGATCCTGCCGGCGCTGTCGCTGGGGCTGTTGGAGCTGGTCGCGATCACGCGGCTGACCCGGTCGGGGATGATCGACGTCCTGGATACCGACTTCATTCGCACGGCGCGGGCCAAGGGGCTGAGCGAGCGGGTGGTGATCCGGCGGCACGCGCTGCGCAACGCGTTGCTGCCCGTCGTGACGCTGCTGGGCCTCTCGCTCGGCCGGCTCATCGGCGGCTCGGTGATCGTGGAGATCGTGTTCTCCTGGCCCGGCGTCGGCCGGCTGATCATCGACTCCATCCTCCGGGAAGACTTCCCCATGGTGCAGGCGTCGATCATCGTCTTCGCGATCTCGATCACCGTGGCCAACCTGCTGGTCGACGTCTCCTACCGCTTCATAGACCCGCGGATCAAAGCGGGAGAAGCCTGATGGCGCAGGAGTCGGCGGCCCCGGCGCCGGTGGTGGAGCTCGAGCGGCGGCGTCCTATCCGCTGGCGGCGCTGGCTGGGGCTGTCCTTCCCCGCCGTGATCGTGACGTTGCTGCTCGTCGGCGGGATCGGGGCGGACTGGATCGCCCCACACGACCCGGAGTTCCTGAACGTCGCGGTGCGGCTGGAGCCGCCCGTCTTCGACGGGGGGAGCTGGGACTACCCGCTGGGCACGGACAAGCTGGGGCGGGACATCTTCAGCCGGCTGCTGCACGGGGCGCGGGTCTCCCTCATCGTCGTGGCGATCGTGGTGCCGGGGGCGGCGCTGTTCGGCACGCTCGTCGGGCTGATCGCCGGCTGGCGGGGCGGCCTCTGGGGGCACGTGCTGATGCGGCTCGTGGACGTGCAGTTGGCGCTGCCGGCGATCCTCTTCGCGGCGCTGCTGGCGGCCCTCGTCGGGCCCAGCCTGCGCAACGTGATCATCATCCTCTTGGTCTGGACCTGGCCCTCCTACGGACGCTTGGTGCGGGGGGACGTGCTCTCGCTCAAGCAACGCGACTTCGTGACGGCCTCGCGGGCGACCGGGGCGGGGCCGATCTGGATCATCCGCAAGCACCTCTTCCCGAACGTCGTCAACACGATCGTGATCATCATGACGCTGGAGGTCGCGCTCGTGATCCTGGCGGAGGCGGCGCTGAGCTTCCTGACCGTCGGCGTGCCGCCCGGCACGTCGACCTGGGGCGCGATGATCACGGAGGGGCGCGAGACGATGAACGTCGCCTGGTGGCCGATCTGGCTGCCCGGCCTGGCGCTGCTGACGATCTCGCTGACCGGCAACCTGATGGGCGACTGGCTGCGCGACGCCCTCGACCCGCGGCTGCGCAACGTGCGCTAGGTCGCGGGCACAACCAGGAGACCTCTACGACGAAACCGAAGGACACCAACCTCCAGCGCTGCGGCCGGTCACCGGTGACGCAGTCCACAACATCAGCATCTCGAAAGGTAGACACGCATGACTGACTTTCACGCCATCGCCTCCGCGCTCGAGGAACGGGGCTTCTGCGTTGTCCCGGACTTCCTGAGCCGTGAGGAGATCGACTTCCTCGTGGAAGAATTCGATGCATGCCCCGACTCCGAACCCGCGCCGCGAACCAAGCATGGGGCGCGGCACCTTGGCGATCAGGCGGTTGATCGACGTACTGCTTCACCAGCGGTTCGCGGTCAAACGGCAGCGCTGCGTACGACCGCGGTGGGACGCAAAGAAACCTTCCAAGGCATCCGTCCGCGGATGGAAGCGTTCGCCCAGGAACTCACCGGAGCCAAGGCCGCGCTCTATCAAATCCTCTATCTGCAGACGCCGGTCACCAATCTTCCCGTGCATCAGGATCACGAGCACTTCTTCCTGACGGAGTTCAATCCGACGCATCTCAATTACTGGATTCCGCTGGTCAAGCCGTCCCGCACCGAGGCGGGCCTGCGCGTCATTCCCTGGGATCGGCTTCGCGAAAAGTCGCCGCGACTCTTCAACCTCTGCCGGCGCTCGGGCGCGAGTTTTCTGCGCTCGCTGCGTGACGGGGGGACGGTCTACACGTCCGACTGGAGCGGCGTCCACTGGGTGGAGGAGGACTTCGAAATCGAGGAGGTCATGGAGACGCCGGAGGTGGGGCCCGGCGACCTGCTGCTGCTGAGCCTCAACACCATCCACGCGACGCAGACGACCGACGATCGGCGCCTCGCGGTGTCGTTACGCACGTGCGATCCGGAGACGCGAATCGACTGGCATCGGGTGGCCGGCATTTCGACACCTGCAATGATGAGACACCTCGCAAAGCAGAATCGGTTGTCTCACCCGGCGTTTCTCCACACCCAGGAAAACGACTTCGCCATCACGTTGGGGGACCTCGTGCCGACCCTGACCGGCGAGCGGGACTAGCCGAGCCGGGGCCCGGAACCTCACCCCCTGGCCCCCTCTCCATCTGGACGATGGAGAGGGGAAACCGGAGGGGACGGTTTGGGTACAACGCTGCATGGCCTCCGCGCCGGCCTCCCTTCCGATCCCCCCTCTCCATTGCAGAGCAATGGAGAGGGGGTTAGGGGGTGAGGTTCCCAGCGCCGCCGCCGCACGGGCGCTGGGCTACAGTGCCCGGGAGCGGTCGCGCCCGAGGCGCCGACCGGATGCCCGCGGGGAGTCGTCATGCCACGAGAGCAAACGCTGGACGCCGGCCCGGAGCCCGGCGCAGGACCAGCCCCGCCGGGGCCGGTGGGCCTCAACCACATCGTGCTCAACGTGCGCGATCTCGATCGCGCGCATGCGTTCTGGACCGACGTGCTGG
Organism: Dehalococcoidia bacterium; assembly: GCA_965209205.1. GTDB lineage: Bacteria > Chloroflexota > Dehalococcoidia > Bin125 > Bin125 > TK10-74A. The sequence continues at coordinate 899,633 of CBDBQC010000003.1, read as the reverse complement.
GCTTCCATCAGGTGGCGGAGTCGGATCCGTCGCGGGCGCGGCGGATGCGCTTCTACGCCGGCCGCGGCGGCAACCATCACGACGTGGCGCTGATGCAGCTGCCCGACGGGGCCGCCGAGGCGGCGGCCGAGGCGGAGGCGGCGTCGCGGGGGCCGGGGCTCAACCATCTGGCGGTGGAGTACGGCGATCAGGCGGCCTGGCTGGCGCAGCTGCGCCGCCTGCAGGCGGCGGGGGTCGAGTTCGGCAGCCGGGTCAACCACGGCACCAGCCACAGCGTCTACATCGAGGACCCCGACGGGCACGGCGTCGAGTTGCTGTACTCGCTCCCGGCCGAGCAGTGGCAGGGCGACGTCGACGCGGCGCTGAATCACCTCGAGGTGCTGCCGCGCGAAGGGGAGGCGGCGCTCGCCGACCCCGACACGCCGCGCTTCGGCTAGCGACCGCGCGTCAGTGCCGGGGGCCGCGGCGCCCGGGCGCCGGGTCGCTGTCGTCGATCTCGCGCAGGCCGCCCGGCTCCTCCCGAATGACGGCCTGGAAGAGGCCGAGTTGCGGCGGCCCGGCCAGGACGCCCTCCAGCGAGCCCTGCGCGTGCCCCTTGCGGAAGGCGTCGGAGCGGGTCCAGGCCTCGAAGGCGGCGCGATCGCGCCAGATGGTGTGGCTCACGTAGTCGCCCTCCTCGTCGCCGCGCAGCAGCGCGAACTGCACCAGGCCGGGCACGTCCTGGAGATAGGTCTCGCGCTCCTTCCAGATGCGCTCCCAATCGCGCTCGCGCGCGGGCACGACGCGGAATCGGTTCATGGCGACGAACATCGCGCGGTCCTTTCCTCGCTGGGTCGGATGGGGTGGGTCGGATGGCCGCAGCGTACCGGCCGACGCGACGGGGGCGCGGCGCTCGCCGATCCCGACACGCCGCGCTTCGGCTGGCCGCTGTTGACGTTCAGGCGCCCAACTGACCGATCGGTTGAATCTCGATTCCGATCGGTATATTAGTGCTAGCGCCGACACTACCGGCGACCGCCGAAGGGAATCACCATGACCGGCAGAACCAGAGCAGATGAGCGGTCCGGCGGGGGCTCTCCTGCCTAACATCAACCCAGACCGCGCGACAGTGGCGCTGCTGCTGTTCGCGGTGCTGATGGCGGTCGCCACCTATCTGGTGGCGGATCACGAAATCAGCAAGACGGCGCCGGGCAAAACGGAGACATTCATCGCCATCGGGCAAGCACTTGCCCCCATGACGATCGTCGCCGCTGCCCTGACCGTCATCCTCGTGGAGGGCGTCATGGTTGTGATCGAAGGGTACTTAAAGCGACGCTACGAGCGTGGCTTGGCGGAGGGTCTCAAGCGGGCGAACACGGCGTGGAGGAAGTGGGATGAGCGTCGTCGTGCGGCCGAGCAGGCCGGTGAGGAGTTCACCGAAGACCCGCCCGTCGAGCAGGAGAAGGCGAGCTGATCAGCCCATCGCCGCAGCGTGGGAAGTGACCACCAACCCCGCGCCCAGATGGTGCTCGACGGCCGCCTCGACATCGCGCTGGGCCCGCTCGCGCAGGACGACCGGTTTCCCGGTCACCGCGGGGTGGCGTCGCGGACCTGGTCGCGCAGCCGCCCGATGTAGTCGGCGTCGGCGGTGACCGCTGGCGGCGACGCCGCGCCCTCGAGCAGCAGACCGCGCAGCCGCTGGCGATCCTGGTCCTTGCGGATCAACTCGCGGACGTACTCGCTCGACGAGCCGTAGCCGCGGGCGTTGACCTGCCGCTCGACGAAGGATCGGAGCGCCTCGGGGAGCGAGATGTTCATCGTGGTCATGCGGCGATACTAGGCGGCTTGGCAAATGCTGCCAAGGCGCGGGCGGCCGACTCAGCCGGCGCCGAGCGGGGGCGCGGCGGCATCGCGCTGCGCCTGCCGCGACGCCTCCTGCGCGCCGACGCCCGCCAGGTGGCCCAGGTAGACGGGCACCAGCGGCAGCACGCACGGGGACAGGAACGACAGCAGCCCGCCCAGGAAGGCGATGCCGAAGCCGAACGCGCCGGTCACGGTCGCCTCGCCCGTGTCCTCGGTGCTGGGGATGAAGGTGAAGCTGTCGTTGAGGACGCGGACGTTGTCGAGGACGATCAGCATGCCCATGAAGACCAGCAGCACGCCGCTGGCGATGGAGATCAGCGACATGTGCGGGCCCAGCTTGCGCAGCAGGGCCGTCGCCGATCCCAGGGCGCCCCCGACGATGAGGAAGGGGATGCCCAGGCCGGCGGCGTAGAAGAGCAGCAGCAGCGTGCCCTGCGCGACGGAGGCGCCGTCGGCGGCGAGCGTCAGGATGCCGGCCAGAATCGGCCCCACGCAGGGCGTCCAGCCCAGCGAGAAGGCGGAGCCGACGAACAGCGAGTGGCCGTACTTGCGTAGGCCGCCGCGGGGGGCGGCCGTCGTGGCGGGCGGGGGGCCATCGGCCCCGAACTGGTAGGTGCGCCAGAGGAAGGGGATGGTGATCAGCTCGGCGAGGTGCAGGCCGAGGACGATCAGCGCCACGCCGGCCACGCGCTGGAACCAGATCATCTGCTCCTGCAGCGCGAAGCCCACGACCCCCAGCGACGCGCCCAGCACCACGAAGACCACCGAGAAGCCGGCGACGAAGGCGGCCGCGTGGGCGAACGTCGCGCGGCGCGGCGGATCGACCGGCGGCATGGGCGGGGCAGCCGAGGCAGTAGCCATGCATCTATCGTAGCCGAGGCGGAGGCCCTCCGGGGGTCGGCCTGCGCGGGGGAGGACGCCGTGTCGCAGCCGCTGCTGAGCGTGATCATCCCCACCCTCAACGAGGCGGAGGCCATCGCCGGCGCCGTGTCCAGCGCCTTCGCGGCCGGCGCCGACGAGGTCATCGTCAGCGACGCGGGATCCCACGACGCCACGGCGCCGATCGCGCAATCGCTGGGCGCGCGGGTCGTGACGGGCGCACGCGGACGGGGCCCGCAGCTCAATCGCGGGGCCGAGGCGGCGCGCGGCCGGATCTACTGCTTCCTGCACGCCGACGGGCGCCTGCATCCGGCCGCGGGCCGCGCGATGCGGGCCGCCCTGCGCGACCCCCGCGTCGTGGGGGGCAACCACCGCGTCGACTTCGGGCCCAGCGCGCACGGCCGCTTCCTGGCCGCGCTGTACCACGTCATGCGGCCGTTTCGCGTCTACTACGGCGACTCGGCGCTCTTCTGCCGGGCCGACGCCTTCGCGGCGAGCGGCGGCTTCCCGCCCTTCCCGCTGATGGAGGACCTGGCCTTCGTTCGGCGGCTGCACCGGCTGGGGCGGATGGCGTACCTGCGACCCGCCGTCTCCGCGTCGCCGCGGCGCTGGCAGCGGGGCGGCCTCGCGCGCACCTGGGCGTCGTGGCTCGTGATTCAACTCGGCTACTGCGCCGGCGTCTCGCCGTGGCAGCTGGCGCGGCTCTACCGGCACATCCGCTGATGCCGGGCCCCGCCGTCGGCATCCTGACGCGCGCCCCGGCGCCCGGCCGCACGAAGACCCGGCTCGCCCGCACGATCGGCGACGCCGCCGCCGTGGCGCTGGCGACGGCGATGCTGCGCGACACGGTGGAGGCGATCGCGGCGGGGCTCTGGCGCACGGTCCTGTTCGTCGAGCCGGCCGGTGGGGCCGACGCCGTCCGCGCGCTCACGGGCCACGACGACGTCCTGCCGCAGGCGCCGGGCGATATCGGCGCGCGCATGCGGGCGGCGGCGGCGGCGCTGCTCGCGGCCGGGGCGGGGCCGGTCGCGCTGGTCGGGAGCGACATCCCCGCGCTGCGCGCGTCGCACGTCGAGCGGGCGCTGGGGGCGCTGGGCGCGCGGCCGGCGGCCGACGTCGTGTTCGGGCCGGCCACCGACGGGGGCTACTACCTGGTCGGCCTGCGCCGCCTGCGCGCCGACCGCGAAGCGGCGCTGTTCGATCCGTCGATCCCGTGGGGCGGGCCCGACGTGCTGGCGCGGTCCGAGGCGGCGGCCGCCGCGGCGGGGCTGCGCAGCGCCCGCATCGAGACGCTGCACGACATCGATACGGCGGCCGACCTCGTGGACCTGCGGGTACGACTCGCCGCGGCGGGCGGCTCCCACGTCGCCGGTCCGCGCACGACGGCGCTGGTGCGGTCGCTTGGGCGGAACCTCACCCCCTGACCCTCTCTCCAGCGCTTGAGCTGGAGAGAGGCAACCGGAGGGGGAGGTCCAAACGCGGGCCAATCAGGCCGCGGGCGGCAGAAGTTATAATATATCACGGATATATCCCTGAAAAGTCACGCATTGGTGATGGACTTGATGGTACGCTCTCCAGCGGACTTCCACTACCGGACTTCCACATGCTTGGAGTTAGGGGTATCCCATGTCACTCGAAACCAGCCGCCGCTCGCAGAGGCATCCCCCCCCCCCCCCCCCCCCCCCCCCAACTCACACACTCACATATGTCCTAAGGACTAGAGCCTACCGGCGAGCCGCCTCGCTTGCAGCCTTAGCGGCGCTCATCGCTCTCGCTGGTCTGTTCGCCGCCGGAACGGCTGAGGCGCAGGACACGATCAAGCTGGTCGGCAACACCGGGCGAGCGGACCACACGCCAACGGACCCCGAGGCAAACCTCCTCGACGACGCGGACTCGCTGTTTCAGGTGTTCGATACCGCCAGCCACCCGGGAGGCTACCTGCTGACCCACCTGAACCTCGAAATCCGATCTTCTGGGACGAATCCGACCTACAGCGTGACCATCCACGAGAACGCCGCCGGCAATCCGGGCAGGATCAAGGGCACGTTGACGAACCCGACGAGCCTGTCGACTTCCTTCTCGCTGGCGCAGTTCGAGGCGCCCCACGCCGGCATCAGACTGGCCCCAGCCAAGTCGTACTTTGTGCAGGTCAGCGGTAGCGGAGTACAACTTCAGCTAACGAATTCAGTAGATGGGGACCAGGTGTGGCCGAGGGCATGGCGCATTGATCCTGGCTATCGGAAGGGGAATACTCACCTACCGGACGCCAACTTCAAGATGGACCTCTACGGCCGTGTGTTGCCGGTGCCGCAGCCGAGCGCGGCAGCAGAGGCACCAGGGGCCGACGTCGTGTTGCTCTCGAACAGCGACACCGGCTCAACGAGCAGCTACGCACGGGCGCAGCGCTTAACGACGGGCCCTGAGAGGGTCGATCTGAAGGGGGTGCGGATGCAGGCGTCCTTCGGCCTGTTGACCCGCATGTCGGTCGCCATCTGGCTCTATTGGAACGACAACCCCACCAACCGGGTGTGCCAATTTGATGATGGGGGCACGAACCTCCTCTGGCAGGCTGGCACGGTGACCTTCACGCCCATAGGCACGTGCACCCTCAGAGAAGACACGGCCCTCCCCGAAGGCTCGGTCTATTGGGTGGTCGTCAATGCTCTGTCTAGCGCCCAGCACACCCTCGCCCCTACGAGTAACGATGCCGAACGCAGGAGCTACGCGCTCGGTTCGGGCTCGACATCCTCGTACGGCTATAGCTTCGGCGAGACGCGCTACTGGAGCGTTGACGACAGCGAGTGGAAGCCGGCTGTCCAGGCGCCCCTACTGGAACTCGTCATTGCCGCCGATGACGCGCCAGAGGTCGTGGCTCCTCCGCTACCTCCGACCAAAACGAGGTTGACTGCCCGCCAGGCGCAACAAGTCGCGGACCAGAGGGCGCTTGAGCCGAGCTTTGGGCAGGGCGTCACTGTGATCACGCACCGCGAGCGCCGGGTCCCCGTCATCTCCGTCGTCCCCGTAGACGGCAAGGTCGTCCTCGACGGCGAGCAATGACTGGAGCTTCTGCGCGACGAGCCTTAAGGACGTTCGCCTGCAGGGTGCTCCGGTAGGCCATGGCCTAGAGGGAGCAGAGGGAGTTCGAGAAGCGGTTTGGGCCGGGCGTCACTGTGATCGTGCACTGCGAGTGAGCAGGCGCGCCTGCCGCCGTAGGAGAGCGACCGGGCGGAACCTCACCCCCGAGCCCCCTCTCCATCTGGACGAGGGAGAGGGGGAACTCCGGTCCCCTCTCCCCTGGGGAGAGGGTTAGGGTGAGGGGCAGCGGCCGCCGAGGTCCCCCTCACCCTAACCCTCTCCCCCAAGGGGGAGAGGGGATCCGATCCCGCTGGGAGAAGGCTGGGGTGAGGGCTCGCGGCCGCCCAGGCCCTACCCAGCGCGTCCCGCACTAGTCAGGATTGAGTGCGTCCCGCACTACGGGCCAATTCCGAGCGACGGCGGGAGTGGGGCGCTCGGCGGGCGGCGGCGCCGGGGAGTAGAAGGCGCCGGCGGGGGCGGTGATCAACTCGACGAGCGTAGGGCCGTCGCGGGCCAGGAGATCGTCCAGCTCGGCGTCGAAGGCCTCCACGTCGTCGAAGCGGACGGTCTGCGCGTAGCCGGCCTCGCGCGCCATGCCCGCGAACGAGAGCCGGCCCTCGCCCGGGATCGGCTGCGCGCCGCTGGTCTCGTAGACGCCGTTGTGCATCACGACGTGCAGGAAGTTGGCCGGAGCGGCGTGGGCGATCGTGGCCAGCGAGCCCAGCTGCATGAGCAGCGACCCGTCGCCGTCGATGACCCAGACGGGCACGTCGGGCCGCGCCAGGGCGACGCCCAGGGCGTAGGTCGAGGCGCCGCCCATGAAGCCGAGGTTGAACAGGTTGCGGTCGCTGGGGGAGCGCCGCTGCCAGGGGCCCAGCGCGGTCATGGCGGAGACGACGACCTGATCGGTGCGGCGGCGGGCGAGGACGTCGAGGGCGGCGTCGCGGGGCATGCGGCGTTCGGGGCCGGGGTCGGGCATCGCTAGCACGTCTCGGCGCCGAGGAGCAGCGCGACGGGGCCGCCGCGCGCCTCGGCCTCGCCGTAGGCGGCGGCCAGGTGGGGCAGGTCGGCCGGGCCGTCGATGAGGTGATGCGGGATCTCCAGCGCGTCGAGCAGCGGCGCCGCCAGCCGCACCATCGAGCCGAAGTCGTCGCCGGGTTCCTTGGCCGGGTCGCGGCCCAGCAGGCCGGCCAGCAGCACGATGGGGAATGCGCCGTCGATACCGAGCCCGCGCAGGTTGTTGACGCAGGCGTAGAGCCCGGCGTGCTGGATCTGCAGCAGCGGGCGACGCCCGCCGACGATCAGGCCGGCGCAGATGGCGGTCGCCTCGTCCTCGGTCGTGGCCTGGATGAAGCGCAGCTCGGGGCGCGCCTCGATCGCCGCGATGAGCGTGCGCTGATGCGTGTCGGGCACGGCGACGATGTCCTGCACCCCGGCGTCGAGCAGGGCCTGCAGGAGCGTCGCAGCGGGGATCGACTCGGCGGCGGTCGTCATCGGGCGGTCCCTCCGGGCACGGCGCGCTGAGGCCGAGGATAGCCGGAGATGCGCCCCGGGGCTGCCCACGCATGGCGGCCGGGCGGCACGGAGGGCCGCGAACGCGAGCCCGCCGTAGAATCGTGCGGGAGCACAGCCCCGATGAGCAGCGGCGCCAACTTCCCCGACGAGAATCCCAACCGCCCGCGCGAGTACCACGGCGCGCGCACGCTGGTCGTCGCCGTGCTGGTGCTGGCCGCGGTCGCGATCCCGCTCTGGCTCACGCTGGACGGTGGGGGAGACAGCGGACGGATGGGCGACCTGGGCCCGACGCCGCGTCCGGCCTACCTGCTGCCGCCGGATCTGCCCGACGCGGCGCTGCCGCCCGACGACGCCGTCGGCCGGCTCGCCCCCGACTTCGAGCTGGAGACCCTCGACGGCGAGCGCTTCCGGCTGTCGGATTGGGCGGGACATCCCGTGGTGCTGAACTTCTGGGCCTCGTGGTGCGCCCCCTGCCGCCGCGAGATGCCGGTCCTGATCCGGCTGCAGGAGCAGTACCGAGAGGCCGGGCTGATCGTCGTGGGGGTGAACATCGAGGAGGCGCGGTCGCCGGCGGGGGACTTCGCGGCGGAGTTCGGGATCAATTTCGCGCTGCCCATGGACTTCGACGGCGCCGTGACGCGGCGCTACGGCATTGGCGGGACCCTTGGGCCCCCGCACACGATGTTCCTCGACGCCGACGGCGTGATCCGCACGATCTTCCGCGGCCAGGCGCCCGACGCCATCTTCGAGGAGGCGACGGCGGAGTTGATGGCGACGCTGGCGGAACCGGTGGGCCCGCTGCTGCTGCCCGGCCCGAAGGCGCTGCCGGTCGCGCTGCTGACGGGGGCCGGCGAGGAGGCGCGCGTCGAGCTGCGGGTGGGATCGCTCGCGCCCGACATCGTGCTGGCGAGCGCGGACAGTAGCGTGCTGGCGAGCGCGGACAATAGCGTGCCGGTGGACGCCGGCGACCCCGCGCGGCGCTGGCGCCTCTCCGACCAGCGCGGGGAGGCCGTGCTGCTGGTCTTCGCGCGGCCCAACTGCACGCAGTGCGACGACGAACTGCGCCGGGCCGTCGAGGCGGCGGCGGCGGCCGGGGTCGCGCCGGTCATCATCCGCACGCCCTCGCCGCCGCTGGCGACGGTCGCGGCGTACACCAGCCTGGTCTGGGAGCGCGACAGCGCGGCACTGTTCGGGGCGGGGGCCAGCGTGGAGTACGTGCTGATCGACGCGGCGGGGGTCGTGGAGGCGCTGCCCGTCGACGACGCGGCGCTGTCGGCGGCGCTCGCGGCGCGCGACTAGGCGTACAGCTCGTCGTCGGGGTCCGCGGCCCACTCTTCGTTGAGGATGGTCTCGATGATGCGATTCAACAGTGGGCGCTGCTCGACGATGCCGATGACCTTGAGTTCGAACTCCGCGACGACGGGCAGGTGGTGCACGCCCTCCACCGCGAGGCGCTGCACGGCGCAGCCGACGGGCTCTTCCTCGCCGATGATCACGGGGTCGGGCGTCATCACGTCGCGCACGATCAGGTCCGCGCCGGTCTCGCCGGGCTCGACGTGCAGCACGGCGTCGCGCTCGGTGACGATGCCCAGCAGGTCCTCGCCCCGCATGACCAGCACGGCGCGGACGTTGTGCTGCCGCATGCGATCGATGGCGAGTTCCATGCTGTCGTCGGGCCCAACGGTGACGACGGTGTCGGTCGTGACCGTGATCGCGGCCGTCTCCAGCAGCATCGCCTGAAGGCGGTCCTTGGGCAGCAGGAACTCGGCGGTGGAGGGGATCCAGTCGGAGTCTTCCCACGGATCTTCGTCGCTGAGGGGGGTGTAGTAGCGGCGGATGGTCATCAGCCACCCTCCCGGCTCGTGGGGTAGGTAAGCGCCGGCGGCTGATTGAGGACGGCTTCGGGCATGGATTCGGCGAGGTAGTTGAGGATGTCGCGCGCGCGGATGATGGCGCGCAGCGTGCCGTCGGGCTCGACCAGGGGCAGGTGGCGCATACGTTCGTGGTCGATCAGCTCCAGCGCGTCGTGGATGCTGGAGTCGGGCGCGACGCTGATCACCGGGGAGTTCATCACCAGGCCGACCTCGTCATCGCCGCTGACACCCTTCGAGAAGCACTTCTGCAGCATGTCCTGGTCGGTGAAGATGCCGACCAGCGCGTCGCCGTCCATGACGGCCAGGCAGCGAGTCCGCTCCTGGCGCAGCAGGCGGGCCGCGTCGCGCAGGGGCGTGTCGCGCTGGACGCGCACGGGACGCGTCCTGACGAGGACGGAAACGGGCGTTTCGAGCACAGGCCGCCTCCGGATCGGGTGTCAACGATATCTGTGCATTGTAGGGGGTGCGTCCAGCCCCCCGCGAAACCCGGCCTCCCGGCGCCGCGGAGGCGGGCCGCGGGGCCGCTGCCAGGCCGCTACCAGAGGTAGCCGAGCGCCAGCAGCACGCCCAGCAGCAGATGCAGCTGCCCGGTGCGCTTGAGGACGCCGTTGAGCGCGCGACCCTCGGCGCGGCCGCCGGGCCCGCCCAGCACCATGCGCAGCAGCAGCGCGGCAAGCGGCAGGGCGAGCCAGGCCTGCATCGACCACCAGGGCATGAGGCCCGCCGCGGCGAAGATGGGGATCAGCGCCAGGGCGCCCAGTACCAGGGCCGCGTATTGCCCGCGCGCGAAGCCGGGGCCGAAGATGACGGCCAGCGTGCGCTTGCCGGCGCGGCGGTCGCTGGCGGCGTCGCGCAGGTTGTTGACGACCAGGATCGCGGTGACGGTGCAGCCCATCGGCATCGCCGCCGCGGCCGCATCCCAGGTGAGCCGCTCGGCCTGCACGAAGTAGCTGCCCATCACGGCCACGACGCCGAAGAAGGCGAAGACGAACACGTCGCCCAGGCCGTGGTAGCCGTAGGGCCAGGGACCGCCGGTGTAGAGGTAGCCCGCCACGATCGACGTCACGCCCACGGCCAAGACGGGCCAGCCCGCCTCGATCGTGAGGTAGATGCCGCACCCGCCCGCCAGCGCGAAGCTGACCGCCGTAGCGATGGCCATGGCGCGGCCGCTGACGAGTCCGGCCTGCGTGGCGCGGGTGGGCCCCAGGCGGCCGGCGTCGTCGGCGCCGCGCTGGAAGTCGGCCAGGTCGTTGGCGTAGTTTGCGCCGATCTGGATGAAGATCGCGCCCAGCAGCGCCGCGATGAACGGGCCGATGCGGAAGTCGACCACGAGGGTCGCGGCGGCGCTGCCCACCAGCACGGGCGCGACCGCGGCGGGCAGGGTCGCGGGGCGGGCGGCGAGCAGCCAGACGCGGGCGCCGGCGGCGCTGGGGGCAGCCCCGGACATCGGCGGGCCTAGGGGAAACGGGTGAACTGGCTGAAGTCGGGCTTGCGCTTCTCGACGAAGGCGTTGCGGCCCTCCTTGGCCTCGTCGGTGAGGTAGTAGAGCAGCGTGGCGTCGCCGGCGAGCTGCTGGATGCCGGCCAGGCCGTCGGTGTCGGCGTTGAAGGAGGCCTTCAGGAAGCGCAGCGCCGTGGGGCTCATCTGCAGCATCTCGCGGCACCACTGCACGGTCTCCGCCTCCAGTTGGTCGAGCGGCACGACGGTGTTGACCAGGCCCATGTCGAGCGCCTGCTGCGCGTCGTACTGGCGGCAGAGGTACCAGATCTCGCGCGCCTTCTTGTGGCCCACGATGCGCGCCAGCAGCGTCGCGCCGTAGCCGCCGTCGAAGCTGCCGACCTTCGGGCCGGTCTGGCCGAAGCGGGCGTTGTCGGCGGCGATGGTGAGGTCGCAGACGATGTGCAGCACGTGCCCGCCGCCGATCGCGTAGCCCGCGACCATCGCCACGACGGGCTTGGGCAGCGTGCGGATCTGACGCTGCAGCTCCAGCACGTTGAGCCGCGGGACGCCGTCGTCGCCGACGTAGCCGCCGTGGCCACGGATGCGCTGGTCGCCGCCCGAGCAGAACGCCTGCGGTCCCTCGCCGGTGAGGATGATCACGCCCACGTCCTGGTCCTCGTGGGCGCGGGTGAAGGCGTCCTTGAGCTCGAACAGCGTCTGCGGACGGAAGGCGTTGCGGACGTGGGGCCGGTTGATCGTGATCTTGGCGATGCCCTCGGCCGTCTCGTAGCGGATGTCGCCGTAGTCGCCGGCCGCCTGCCAGTCGGGCAGGGCGGGGGGCGCGGTCTCAGTCGTCATGTTGGTCTCCAGGGTCATGGCGGTCTCCATCGTCGGCCGGCCGGGGCACGGGCCCGGCGGCGGGAAGGGGGAGCTGGACGCCGATGCTGCGCAACAGCGTAAGGCGCAAGCTGTCGTGGATCTGATCGAGGCTGCGGCGTTCGGCGCCGCGCGGTCCGGTGCTCACGTAGCGCTGCAGCACGGCGTCGAGGGCGCCCATCCAGGCCTGCGCGACGACGGTCGTGTCGACCGGGGCGATCGCGCCGCCGGCGACGGCGTCGTCGAGCTGCTCGCGGATCAGGGCGATGAACTCGTCCTGGATGGCAGCGACGCGGGCGTTGAAGCGCGGCCCCGCGCCCGCCGCCTCGACGGCGAAGACGCGGGCCAGCGTGCGGTGCTTGGCGAGGATGCGCAGCAGCGTGCGCAGGGCGGCGTCGGCCTTGGCGACGGGGTCCGTCTCGGCCGCGATGGCGGCTTCGACCTTGCCGCGCAGCAGGCCGGCGGTGTGGTCGAGCAGGGCGAGCAGGATCGCTTCCTTGCCGGGGAAGTGGAAGTAGACGCCGCCTTTCGAGGTCTGCGCCTCGCGCGCGATCTCCTCGACGGCCGCGTCCCGGTAGCCCCGCCGCGAGATGACGCTGGCGGCGGCGCGCAGGATCTTCTGCTGTCGGTTGCGGGCGCGGACTTGCTGAACGGGCATCGGCGACTCGCGGGCGGGGCCGGCCGCAAAACCGACCGGCCGGTCGGTTTTGTTACGCTACCAGCCGCCCCGCCGCGGTACAAACCCGATGCGTCGCCGCCCGGCCGGCGCGACCGGGCCATCGCGGACCGGGCACGGAGCAACCCGCATGGCGCAGCCCGATCGACCAGCCTTGCGCCCCGCCCCCGGCGTCGCGACGCCGCTGCCGCCCGGCGCGCGGGCGGCCGAGGTGCGATCGATGTTCTCGCAGATCGTGCCCCGCTACGACCTGATGAACCGGCTGATGACGGGCGGGATGGATGGTCGCTGGCGGCGGCGGGCCGTGCGCGCCGCCCTCGACGGGACGGGGGCGCGCGGAGGCGTCGTGCTGGACCTGGGCACGGGCACGGGCGACCTGGCCCGCGACCTGCGCCGCGCCGGCGTGGCCCGCGTGGTCGCGAGCGACTTCGCCCGGCCGATGCTGGTGGCCGGGCGTCGCAAGCCGGACCTGACCGACGACGGCGCCGTGCACTGGCTGCTCGGCGACGCGCTGCACCTGCCCTTCGCCGACGACTGCTTCGACGCGGTCACGAGCGGATTCCTGCTGCGCAACCTGACCGACCTGCCGGCCGCGTTCGCCGAGATGCTGCGCGTGCTGCGGCCCGGCGGCCGGCTGGTGGCGCTCGACATGACACACGCCCCGCCGGGGGCGTGGGGAGCGCTGACGCGCTTCGGCGTCGAGCGGGTGGTGACGCCGGCGGCGGGCTGGGCGTCGGGGCGGCGGTCGGCCTACCACTACCTGCGGCGCTCGCTCGAGGGTCATCCCGACGCGGATTCGATGGTCGCGCTGCTGCGCGCGGCGGGCGCGGCCGGGCCCGGCTACGAACGCATGGGCCTGGGCGCCGTCGCGCTGCACAGCGCCCGCAAGCCGGGCGCGGGCGCGCCCCGCGGGGGTCGGAGACGCTAGCCTCTCCGTCGACGCCCGCACCAACAGAGGAGGAGCAATGGACTACGGAATCTTCATCTTCGCGACCGACAAGGCGATCCCGGCGCTCGAGTTGGGGCCGGAAGTCGAGGCGCGCGGCTTCGACTCGTTCTGGGTGCCGGAGCACGTGCACATGCCCGTGCGCCGCGAGACGCCGTTCCCGGGCACGCCCGACGGGTCGCTGCCGGAACCGTATTTCCGCTGTCAGGACCCGCTCACGCTGCTGGCCGGGGTCGCGGCCAAGACGACGACGCTGAAGGTCGGCACCGGCATCTGCCTCGTCACCGAGCATGAGCCGATCGCGCTGGCCAAGCGCATCGCGACGCTGGACCTGATGTCGGGCGGGCGCTTCCTGTTCGGCATCGGCGCGGGCTGGCTGCGGGAGGAGATGGAGCCGCTGGGGACGCCGTTCGAGCGGCGCTGGCAGGTGACGGCGGAACGGGTGGCCGCGATGAAGGCGCTATGGACGGAGGAGGAGGCCGAATACCACGGCCGCTACGTGAGCGTCCCGCGCACGTTCAGCTACCCCAAGCCGGCGCAGTCGCCGCACCCGCCCGTGTACATCGGGGCGGGCAGTCGCTGGGCCCGGCAGCGCGTCGCCGAGTGGGGCGACGGCTGGCTGCCTAACATACCGCGGCCCGACCGCATCGAGCGCGGCATGGCCGACATCCGCGAGCGGGCCACGGCGCTGGGCCGCGACGCCGACGCGATCCCCACGTCGGTCTTCGGCGCCGAGCCGGCCGACCTCGACGCCTACGAGCAGATGGGCGTCGCGCGGTGCATCTTCATGCTGCCCTCGGCGGGGGCCGACGAGGTGATGCCGGAGTTGGACCGGCTCACGAAGATCGTTGAGGAGCGGCGCGGTTAGACCGTCGCGACTCCGTCCAGGATCGCGCGGGCGCGATCGCCGGGCGCGCCGCGCGACGCCCGCAGCCGCACGACGCGCCGGCCGCTGCCCCGGATCAGCCGCCCGCCCCAGCGGCTGCGCACGCGCGCATCCGTCGCCAGCCAGCCGGCGGCGTCGATCCCGAAGCCGGTCGCGGCGAACGCCGGAGCCAGCCGCTCGGCCAGCATGGCGGGCTCGACCGTGGGGACGGCCGGCAGCTCGGTGACCTCGTTGAGCAGGAGTTGCAGCGCGCAATCGGGCGCGGCCAGCGCCGACAGCGCCGCGGCGAGGGCGGGCGCGTCGCCATCAGCAACCCCCAGCACGATCTCGAGCAGCCGCGCCCAGGGGAAGTTGATCGTGATCGCCCCCGCCAACCCGGCCAGCTCCGCGGGCGGCGCCTCGACGGCGCCCACGACGAAGAGGCAGTTGGCGCGGCCACCGCGCTCGGGCTTGCGCCGGGCGCGGCGCGCGTTCACAGCCATCGCCTCCGCGTTCGGGTCGAGGCCCAGGCAGAGCACGTCGGGGAACTGGGCCGCCAGCCGGTAGGTGAGCGCGCCGTCGCCGGCGCCGATGTCGAGCCAACGGGTGTCGTAGGGGGCGGCCAAGCGCCCGAACTCGGCCGACGCCATCTCTTCGCTCGTCTTGCCCGTGACGACGCGCATGGGACGCCGGCTCAGTCGTCCTTGCCGAAGATCATCCGCCGCGCGACGGCCAGCGGCGACTGCGCGCGCTGCAGGTCGCGCGGCAGATGCGGCAGCAGGCCCGGCTCGCCGGCCGCCAGCCAGTCGTTCCAGCCGCGCAGCTCGTCGAGGCCCGGCGCGCGATCGGATGCGCCGCGGAGGTGCTCGAGCGGGCGCCAGGGGCCGCCGCGGTTGGGCCGCGTCCAGACATCGGCGCCGGCCTCGCGGCAGAGCGCCGCGCCGGCCGCGACGTCCCAGATGCGCAGGCTGTGGAAGACGCCCACCTGGAACGTGCCCTCGGCCGTGAGGACGAGCTCGGCGGCGGCGCTGCCCAGCGTGCGCGCAGTGCCGAACTGATGCCGCCCGCTGCGACCATCGACGCCGGTCAGGCCGGCCGGCATCGACGTCACCCGCGAGCCCACGGGCAGGCCCGTGACCTCGAAGCGGAACGCCTCATCCTCGAAGAACGCGCCGCCGCCCCGGCGCGAGTGGTACACGCCCGCCGCGGCGTGGCGGCCCCCGGGCAGGAACACGGCGCCGACGACCGGCATGCCGCGCCAGAGCACGCCGATGGAGCAACAGAAGATGCCCAGGCCGTTGATGAAGTTGGTCGTGCCGTCCAGCGGGTCGATGGCCCAGACGAAGTCGGCGCCGGCGGGGCCGTGGCTGGTGCCCTCCTCGCCCAGCACGGCGTGGTCGGGGAAGTCGCGTTTGACGCGCTCCAGCACCTGCGCCTCGACGGCGCGGTCGACCTCGGTGACGGGGTCGTCCTTGTGCCCACCCTTGAACTCGACGTTGAGCGTGGAGCGGAAGCGGTCCAGGATGAGCGCGCCGCCCTCGCGGGCGATCGCGACGGCCGCCTGCTCGATCGGGCGCAGGGCGTCGGGGCCGGGGACGCTGGTGTTGCCTGGCACGACGCCATCGTAGGGACCGGCCCGGCGTCGCGCCGCGCCCGCGACCCGCAGGGCGCGCGCGTCGCTACACTCGCCGGGAGCAGCCCGCCAGCACCAGGAGGAGCGCCATGCCCGACCCTGAACCCACCCAGACCCGCGATGTCCCGCCCCAGCCGCCCACGGCCGTCGACCCGGCCGAGATCGATCTCGAACCGCTGGATCTGATGGAGGAGGACGCGCCGCTGGCGGCCTCGGCCAGCGTGACCGCCGGCGCGGCCCGGGCCCGCGCGGCGCTGCGCGGCGGCGACACCTGGGAAGAGGCCGCCGCGGCGATCATCGAGGAGCTGGGCGGGCAGGGGCCCGTCGACTTGGCGATCGTCTTCGCCGACTCGCTGTTCGGCCACCACGGCGCGCTCAGCCGCCGGCTGCAGGAGGGCCTGCAGGCGCGGCACATCATCGGCTGCACGGGCCAGAGCGTCATCGGCAGCGGCGTGGAGGCCGAGGACGGGGCGGCGCTGTCGGTGCTGACACTGGCGATGCCCGAGGCGGAGTTCACGCCGATCGCCGTCATCCCCGGCGTCACGAAGGAGGAGGACTTGGCCGTGCTCCCGGCGGCGGGCGCGGACACCTGGCTGATCTTCTCGGACCCGTTCAGCCTCAACACCGACAACCTCGTGCGGGGTTTGCAGGGGCGGCTGTCCGACATCGTGCTGCTGGGCGGGATGGCATCGGCGCACAACCGCGACCTCGGCACGGCGCTCTTCCTCGACGGGAAGGCCTACGACGAGGGGGCGGTGCTGCTGGGCGTCAAGGGACTGCGCGTGCGCCCCATCGTGGCGCAGGGGGCCGAGCCGCTGGGCCGCCCGCTGACGATCACCGCCTGCGAGCGCAACCTGGTGCAGTCGATCGGATCGCGGCCGGCGCTGGACGTGCTCAAGGAGATGCTGGCCGAGCTGGACGACGCCACGCGCGAGCGGGTGGGCTACAACCTGCTCGTGGGGCTGGCGATGAACGAGTACCAGGAGCAGCACGGCCGCGGCGACTTCCTGATCCGCAACATCGTGGGCGTCGACCGCAACGCGGGCGCGATCGCGATCAGCGCCGTACCCCGCGTGGGCCAGACGTTCCAGTTCCAGTTCCGCGACGCCGGCGCGGCCGACGACGACCTGCGCGCGCACCTGGCCGCCGCGCGGGCCGCGATCGACGAGGGGGAGGTCGTGCTGGGGTCGGTGCTGTGCGCCTGCAACGGGCGCGGCCAGGGGCTGTTCGGCACGCCGCACCACGACGCGGCGGCGGTCGCCGAGGCGCTGGGGCCGATCCCCACGGCGGGGCTGTTCTGCAACGGCGAGATCGGGCCCGTGGGCGGCAGCAACTACCTGCACGGCTTCACGGCCAGCATCGCGCTGCTGACGGCGCCCGGCCCCGACGAGGCGCCGCCCTCGGGGGTCTAATCGCCGAGGGGCGGCAGGGCGTCGACGAAGGCGGCGATCAGCGCCGCGACGCGGTCCGGCTGCTCGCGTACCAGAAGGTGGCCCGCCTGGGGCAGCATCTCCAGTTGTGCGCCCGGCAGCCGGGCGTGCAGATCGCGGGCGTTGGCGGGCGTGCCGAAGCGGTCCTCCTCGGCGTAGATCAGCAGCGCCGGCGCCGTCGCGCGACCCCAGTAGCTGGGGCTGGGCGCGATGCGCATGTCGGGCCGGGCGGCCCGCACGCGCGGCGCGTTCCAGATCACGTCGCCGGTGGCCCGGAAGCCGTCGGGGTCGCGCTGGGGGTAGCCGGCCGCGCAGTAGAGGCGCGTCATGCGGTCATCCCAGGCCGCCCGATCGGACGCCTTGCGGGCCGCGGCCATCTCGCGCAGCCAGGCCGGGTCGATATCGGGCGGGAGTTGGCCGCCCGTGCCGCAGAGCACGAGGCCGCGCAGCCGGTGCGGGTAGTCGCGGGCGAAGACCTGGGCCACGCGGCCACCCCAGGCGTGCCCGGCGACGACCGCTCGCTCGATGTCGAGCGCTTGCAGCAGGGCATCCACGTCGGCGGCGACGTCGAGCAGGGAGAAGCTGCCGGCGAAGTCGCTGGCGCCGGCGTTGCGCTGGTCGAAACGGATGATCCGCGCCCGCGACGCCAGCCGCGCGGCGACGGGATCCCAGAAGGCGAGCGGCAGCGTCGCGCCGTTGATCAGGACGATCGCCGGTCCGTCGCCCTCGACCGTGTAGGGGATGCGCACGCTGGCGTCGCGCGTGAGCGTGGGCATCGGGGCGCCGGACTCAGAGGGGGCCGGGCGGGGCCGCACCGCCGGAGATCGCCGGGATGATGACGATCTCGTCGTTCTCGGCGATCGGCTCCACGAGGCCCGCCGCGACGATGCCGCCGTTGACCGCGATGGAGATCTCGGGCCGGATCTTGTTGCCCTGCACGAGGCGCGCCTTGACGCCCGGGTGGCGCGCCTCGAGCTCGTTGATCACGCGGCGCAGCGTGGCGCCCTCGACCTTGATGCGGTCGGCGTCGCCGGTCAGCGGGCGCAGCAGCGGCGGCACGATGACGACGGCCACGGCGCCGCTCCCCTCGTTCCCCGGGACGCCGCCGCCGGGACGCTAATCGTCGTCCGGCAGCGTGCGCTCCAGGATGCGCGTCGGCGACATGGGCAGCACGCGCATGCGCTCGCCGATGGCGTTGTAGATCGCGGCGTGCAGCGCCGGCGCGGGCGGGATGATGGGCACCTCGCCCACGCCCCGCACGCCGTAGGGGTGCCCGGGGTTGGGCACCTCGACGATGATCGTGTCGAGCATGGGCAGGTCGAGCGCGGTGGGCATGCGGTAGTCGAGCAGGCTCGAATTGACCATACGGCCCTTCTCGTCCCAGATGTACTCCTCGTTGAGCGCCATGCCGATGCCCTGCGACGCGCCGCCCTGCATCTGCCCCTCGACGTAGGAGGGGTGGATGGCGGTGCCGGCGTCCTGGATCGCGGTGTAGCGCAGGATGTCGACCTTGCCGGTCTCGGGGTCCACCTCGACATCGACGATGTGCGTCGCGAAGGCGGGGCCGTGGCTGGTCTTCGAGACGTCGGCCCGGCCCACGATGCCGCTTCCGGTGTTGGGCAGCTCGGCCGCCAGCTCCTGGAAGCTGAACTGCTGGGCGGCGCCGTCCTCGTCGTTGGGGCCGCGGATGACCCCGTCGTCGCCGTAGCTCACGTCCTCGCGGGCGCAGTCCCAGATCGTCGCGGCGCGCTCCTCGAGCTGGCGGCGGATGTCCATCGCGCACTCGTAGGCGGCCCAGCCGTTGGCGAAGGCGGTGCGGCTGCCGCCGGTGAGGAAGGTGAAGCCGACCGAGTCGGTGTCGACGATGTGCGGCTTGACGTCCTCGGCGGCGATGCCCAGCGCTTCGGCCAGCTGCATCGCGGCGGAGGCGCGGCTGCCGCCGATGTCGACGGCGCCCATGACCAACGGCACGGTGCCGTCGGCCTGGACCTGCGCGGCCATGCTGGTCTCGAAGCCGATGTTGAACCAGAAGCCCGACGCCACGCCGCGGCCGCGGTTCTCACCGCTGAGCTCCGACTGGTAGTGCGGGCTCGACTGGGCCGCCTGCAGGCACTCCTCGTGGCCGACGGGCCCGTAGGTGAAGCCGTCGGCGCGGCTCGTGCCCTCCTTGGCGGAGTTCTGCATTCGCAGTTCCAGCGGGTCGCGATCGAGCGCCTCGGCGATCTCGTCGATGACGCACTCGGCGGCGTACTCGGAGGCGGGCGCGCCGGGGGCGCGGTAGGCGGCGGTCTTCGGCTTGTTGAGGACCACGTCGTAGCCGTCGATCAACTGGTTCTCGCAGTCGTACGGCGCGAAGACGCACATCGTGCCCGCGCCCATGGGCGAGCCCGGGTAGGCCCCGGCCTCGTAGGCCATCCAGGCTTGCAGCGCGGTGAACGTGCCGTCGCCCTTGGCGCCGATCTTGACGCGCAGGTACGTGCCCGACGTGGGGCCGGTGGCCTCGAGGACGTCCTTGCGCGACATCGTGAGCTGGACCGGCTTGCCGGTCTTGCGCGACAGCAGCGCGGCCGGGGGCGAGAGATAGTCGGGGATCTTGCCGCCGAAGCCGCCGCCGATCTCAACCGGTTCGACCTTCACGCTCTTGACGGGCAGTTGCAGCATCCCGGCGACGCTGTCGCGCACGGCGAACAGGCCCTGCGTGCTGGTCCAGATCGTGACCTCGTCGTCCTTGTTCCAGTAGGCCGTGGAGTTGTGCGGCTCGATGTAGCCCTGGTGGGCCATCGTCGTCCCGTACTCGCGCTCGATGACGACATCGGCGGCGGCGAAGCCGGCCTCGACGTCGCCCATCTCGTAGCGGATGTGCTGCGCCACGTTCGTGGGCTTGTCGCCCGTCGAGCCGTCCGGCTCGGCGGTGCGGCGCGTCTCGTCGAGGATCGGCGCCCCGTCGAGCATCGCGTCGCGGACGTCCATGACGTGCGGCAGAACCTCGTACTGGACGTCGATCAGGTCCAGCGCGTCCTCCGCGGTGTGCAGATCGACGGCGGCCACGGCGGCGACGGCGTGGCCCACGTAGAGCACGCGGTCACGCGCGAGCACGTTGTCGGCGCGCCCGACTTCGCCCTCCGAACCGTCACTCTCGCCGGACGGGATGTCGGCGTTGGTGACGACGGCGCGCACGCCCGGATGGGCCTCGGCGCGGCTGGTGTCGATGCCGAGGATGCGGGCGTGGGCGTGCGGGCTGCGCAGGACGGCCCCTTGCAGCATGCCGGGCAGGCGCACGTCGGCGCCGTACTCGGCCCGGCCGATGACCTTGTCCACGCCGTCGTGCCGGATGGGGCGCGTGCCGACGACCTTGTAGGCGGGCTTCTCTGTGGTGACCATGACGTGCCTTCCGTTCGAATGCTGCGCGAGTCCGTCGCTCGACGCTGCTGGGTCGCTGGGGGGAGTCTAGGTGGCGCCGGCGGCGGCCTCCTGCACGGCGCGGACGATCTTGTCGTAGCCGGTGCAGCGGCAGAGGTTGCCCGCCAGCCAGTAGCGGATCTCGTGCTCGCTGGGGCTGGGGTTCTCGTCGAGCAGGGCCTTGGCGGCGACGAGGAAGCCGGGCGTACAGATGCCGCACTGTAGGGCGGCCTCCTCGAGGAAGGCCTGCTGCAGGGGGTGCAGGTGGCCGGCGTCGGCGATGCCCTCGACGGTGGTGACCTCGGAGCCCTCGACCTCGGCGGCCATGACGAGGCAGGAGTTCACCAGCCGGCCGTCGAGCATGACCGAGCAGGCGCCGCAGTTGCCGTCGTTGCAGCCTTCCTTGACGCCGAGCACGCCGGCCGCGGCGCGCAGCGCCTCGAGCAGGCTGTCGCGCTGCGAGACGAGCATGTCGGTGGGCTCGTCGTTGATGGTCGCGCTGACGATGATCTTGTCGCTCACGATGTCCGCCTTCCTGCGGGTGGGTGGTGCTGCGGCGGGCCGGCGCCTAACCGCCCGCGCGATCGGCGGCGATGGCGATCGTGCGCTGCGTGTAGACGGCGGCCAGATGCTTGCGTTGCTTGATGGACCCGCGCATGTCGGCGATGGGGCGGGCGGCCGCCTTCGAGGCGGCGGCGGCGGCGGCGATCGTCTCGTCGCTGAGCGGCCGGCCGACGAGCGCGGCGGCCGCCTCGGGGACCAGCAGCGGCGTGGGCGCCGTCGCGCCGATCGAGACCCGCGCCCACGAGACCGTGTCGCCGTCGAAGCGCAGCTGCGTGGCCGCGTTGACGACCGCGATGTCCATCTCGTTGCGCGGGATGAAGCGCAGGAAGGCCGCCCCGCTGTGGGGCGCCGGCGGCGGGAAGTGCAGCGACACGAGGAACTCGCCGGGCTGCAGGACGTTGCGCCCGGGGCCCGTGCAGAAGTCCTCCGCCGGCACCGTGCGGCGTCCGCCGGGCCCGGCGATCTCGGCCGTGGCCTCCAGCACGTACATCACCGGCAGCGAGTCGCCCGAGGGGGAGGAGTTGCACAGGTTCCCGCCCAGGCTGGCGCGGCCCTGAATGCCCGTGCCGCCGATCAGCGTGCTGCAGTCGATCAGGGCGGGGTAGTGCGCGCGCACGGCGGCGTCGCCGTAGATCTGGTAGCAGGGCGTGGCCGCGCCGACGGTCAGGCCGCCGTCGGCGTCGAACGTCAGTTGCATGACCTCGTCGATGCCCTTGACGTCGATCAGCAGGTCGATGTCGCGCACGCGGGCGCGCGCCTGCACGATGACGTCCGTGCCGCCGGCCAGCACGCGCGCCGTGGGGCCGCCCTCCTGGAGCGCGGCGACGGCCGCGTCGACCGTGTTGACTCTCGCGTATTGCAGTTCCTGCACTCGACCCCCCTCGCCTCAAGGACGCCCGGTGCGGCGCCCCGTGCAAGATACCGAGTCACCGTCGGGGACGCTACCCGCGCGCGCCGCCGGCCGCTCCCACACCGGACGCGGGCGGCTAGAGCGCGTCGATGTCGCCGTCCAGGACTTCGTCGCTGTGTGACGGGGCGAGCAGACGCAACGCCAGGAAGCCCAGCACGGCGGCGATGATCGTCGCGGCGAAGATGCCGATCTTGGCCTCCTCGACCAGGTACGCGTGGTCGAACGAGAGCGTGGCGATGAAGATGGACACCGTGAAGCCGATGCCCGAGAGCAGCGCCACACCCCCCACGTGGCTCCAGCGCACACCGGCAGGCAGATGGGAGATGCCCAGGCGCACCGTCAGGTAGGTGAACAGCAGAACGCCGACCAGCTTGCCCACCAGCAGCCCCAGCGCCACGCCCCAGGCGACGTCGGAGCGCAGGGCGTCGGCGATGGCCTCGCCGGTGAGGGCGATGCCGGCGTTGGCCAGGGCGAAGATCGGCACGACCACGAAGGCGCTCCAGGGGCCGACGCCGCTCTCCACGCGGTGCAGCGGGCTCTGGGTCTCGCGCACCAGGACGGCCATGCGGTGCACCACGTCGTCGGCGAGGTCCTCGCGCATCGACGCCTCGGCCAACTCGCCGGGGTGCATGCCGGTGTGCCGGCGTTCCTCGGGCTGGGTGCGGGGGGCCTCCAGCGGCCCGCGGCCCAGCGCGCCGTGATAGCTCTCGAGCATCCTCGCCATCAAGGCGCCGAAGCGGTCGCGCGGGACGAGCGCGTGGGCGGGCGTGAGCAGCCCCAGGATCACGCCGCCGATCGTCGCCTCCACGCCGGACTCGAAGATGCACAGCCAGAGCAGGACGCCCACCGGCAGGTAGGCCCGGATGAGGCGGATGCCGTGCCGCTGCATGGCGATGATGACGCCGATCGTCCCGGCCGCGCCGAGCAGCCAGAGCAGCGAGACGTCGTCGGCGTAGAAGACGGCGATGATCAGGATGCCGCCCACGTCGTCGGCGACGGCGAGCGTGAGCAGGAAGACCTTGAGCTGGATGGGCACGCGATTGCCGAGCAGCGAGAGGACGCCCAGGGCGAAGGCGATGTCGGTCGCGACGGGGATGCCCCAGCCGGCGCCGCCGGGCCCGCCGGCGTTGAAGGCCGCGTAGACGGAGGCCGGCACCACCATGCCGCCGAGCGCGGCGAAGATCGGCAGCGCCGCCTGGCGACGGTCGCGCAGTTCGCCGTGCACGGCCTCGCGCTTGATCTCCAGCCCCACGACGAAGAAGAAGATCGCCATCAGGGCGTCGTTGACCCAGCCGTGCAGGTCCTCGCTGAGGGTCAGGAGGCCCAGGTCGAACGCGACCTCGGTGTGCCAGAAGTCGGCGTAGGAGTCGCCGAAGGCGTTCGCCCAGATCAGCGCGGCGATGGCGGCCAGCACCAGCACGATGCCGCCGGCGGCCTCGATCCGCATGAAGTCGGTCGTGGGCTTGACCACGTAGCGGGTGATCAGCCCCTCACCGGTGCGCCGGGGCGGATCGAGTGGCTCGGCCATGGACGAGGCGCCTCCGTGGATGCCGCGCGGGGAACCCGTTCCCCGGCAGCGTATTCGCGAGCGCCGGTTTCGTCGATGAAGCCGGCGCAGCCGATGGCCCGGCGCCGCGGCGCGGCCGGCTCAGGCGTTGCCGGTCGGGTGTTCCCGGTCACACATTGAAGTACGCCGCCTGGGGGTGCGCCGTGATGATCGCGCTGGTCGATTGCTCGGGCACGAGCTGGAACTCGTCGGAGAGCGTGACCCCGATCTCCTCCGGTCGCAGCAGGGTGAACAGCTTCGCCTGGTCCTCGAGGTTGGGACAGGCCGGGTAGCCGAAGCTGAAGCGCGCGCCCCGGTAGCGCCCGGCGAAGAGGTCGCGCACGGCCGGGCCGTCGCCGTCGGCGATGCCCAGCTCGCGGCGCACGCGGGCGTGCCAGTACTCGGCCAGCGCCTCGGCCATCTCGACGCCGAAGCCGTGCCAGTAGAGGTACTCCTGGTAGGCGTTGTCGGCGTAGAGCTGCGCCGCGTAGTCGCTGGCCCCGGCCCCAACGCTGACGACGTGGAAGCCCGCCACATCCATCTCGCCGCTCCCGACGGGGCGGAAGTAGTCGGCCAGGCAGAGGCGTTGCTTGCCGGACTGACGCGGAAAGTCGAAGCGCAGGCGTTCGCGGCGGGTCTCGGGGTCGTGGACGATCAGCGTGTCGCCGTCGGACTGGACGGGGAAGTAGCCGTAGACGACGGCGGGCTCCAGCAGTCCGCGCGCGGTAGCCTCCTGGATCAGGCGTCGCAGCGCGGGACGGGCGTCGCGCTCCAGCGACGCCTCAAACTCCGCGTCGCTCTGCTCGCCCTTGCGGAAGCCCCACTGACCGCGGAACAGCGCAACCTCGTTGATGTAGGCCGCGACCTCGGACACCGAGAGACCCTTGTGCAGGCGTCGGCCCCAGAAGGGCGGCACAACCGGCGGCAGGTCGGCGGCGACGGCCGAGCGGGCGGGGAGTGCGGCGGCGGGGGCCGGCGGCGGCGGCGCGGGCGCTGGGGCCGTCCGATCCTGCCCCGCGGGAGTCTCGCCGCGGCTGATCGCGTTCATGATCTCCAGGCCCTCGAAGGCGTCCTGGCCGTAGTAGACGGCGCCGTCGTAGACGTCGCGCAGGTCCTGCTCGACGTAGCGGCGGGTGAGCGCCGCGCCGCCCAGCAGGACCGGGTAGCGCGCCGCCAGCCCGCGCCGGTTCAGCTCCTGCAGGTCCTCCTTCATCACGACGGTGGACTTGACGAGCAAGCCGGAGAGGCCGATGGCGTCGGCGCCCTCGGCGTCGGCGGCGTCGATGATGCTGGCGATGGGCTGCTTGATGCCCAGGTTGACGGTCTGGAAGCCGTTGTTGCCGAGGATGATCTCGACCAGGTTCTTGCCGATGTCGTGTACGTCGCCGCGCACGGTGGCGAGGACGATCTTGCCCTTGCCCGTCGCCGCGCTCTTCTCCATGTGCGGCTCCAGGTAGGCGACGGCGGCCTTCATCGTCTCGGCCGATTGCAGCACGAAGGGGAGTTGCATCTTGCCCGCCCCGAACAGGTCGCCCACGACCTGCATGGCGGGCAGCAGCGTGTCGTTGATGACGGGCAGCGCCGGGCGCTCGGCCAGCGCCTCGTCGAGGTCGTCCGTGAGGCCGTCGCGCAGGCCGTCCAGGATGCGGCGGTGCAGCCGCTCATCGAGCGAGACCTCCGTCAGATCGACGGCGTCGCGCTGGACGGAGGCGTCGCTGAAGAGCGGCAGGAAGGCGTGCAGCGGATCGACCGGGTCGCCGTCCGGGCCGTCGATCCATTCGTTGTCGATCAGCCGGCCCGCGGCGGCCAACTGGGCGGGGTCGATCTGGTGCTCGGGCAGGATCTGGCGCGCGTTGACGATGGCGGCGTCGAGGCCCGCCTTCACGGCGCGATGCAGGAAGACGCTGTTCAGCACCTGCCGCGCGGCCGGGTTGAGGCCGAAGGAGACGTTGCTGACGCCCAGGATCGTGTGCACGCCCGGCAGCTCCGCCTTGATGCGGCGCACGGCGTCGAGGGTCTCGCGTCCGTCGTTGCGCAACTCCTCCTGGCCCGAGCCCAGCGGCAGCGTGAGCGCGTCGAAGAAGAGATCCTCGGGCGGCAGCCCGTACTCCCGCGTCGCGAGGTCGTAGATGCGATGCGCGATCGCCAGCTTGCGGTCGGCCGTTCGGGCCTGCCCCTGCTCGTCGATGACGAGCGCCACGACGGCGGCGCCGTAGCGCCGGGCGGCGCGCAGCGTGCGGTCGAGGCGGGCGCCGCCGTCCTCCAGGTTGATCGAGTTGACGATCGGCTTGCCGCCCAGCAGCTTGAGGCCCGCCTCGAGCACTGGCGCCTCGGTCGAGTCGAGCATGATCGGCAGCGTGGTGCGGCCGCGGGCGTCGCCGATCAGGCGCGCCATGTCGGGCACGCCGTCGCGGCCGACGTAGTCCACGCAGACATCCACGATGTGCGCGCCCTCGGCGGCCTGGTCGCGCACGACGTTGGCCATCTCGTCGAAGTTCTCCGCCTCGAGCAGCCGCTTGAAGCGCCGCGAACCGTTGGCGTTGGCGCGCTCCCCGACGATCAGCACGCTGGCGTCCTGGTCGTAGGGGACGGCGGTGAACAGCGAGGCGACGCCGGGCTCCGGCCGGGGCGCGCGGGGGGCGGGGACGGCGTCGCGCAGGCCCTCCACGACGGCGGCCATGTGGGCCGGCGTCGTGCCGCAGCAGCCGCCGACCAGCGCCACGCCGTACTCGCCGACGAAGCTGCGGTGG
Source organism: Dehalococcoidia bacterium (assembly GCA_965209205.1). GTDB lineage: Bacteria > Chloroflexota > Dehalococcoidia > Bin125 > Bin125 > TK10-74A. The sequence continues at coordinate 873,413 of CBDBQC010000003.1, read as the reverse complement.
GCGTCGCGCAGCGCCGCGGGGCTGAGGTCGTAGACCGCCTGGTCGTTCTCCACGCGGGGCAGCCCCGCGTTGGGCTGGCAGAGGATCGGCAGCGGCGAGTACTGCGACAGATAGCGCAGGTGCTCGTGCATGAGCTCGGGGCCGGTGGCGCAGTTGATGCCCAGCGCGTCGATGCCCAGCGGCGCGAGCGCCGTCACGGCCGCCCCGATCTCGGAGCCGACCAGCATCTGGCCCGTCGTCTCGATCGTGACGGAAACCAGGATCGGCGCCTCGCGGCCGGCCTCGGCGAAGGCGTCCTGCGCGCCGATGATCGCGGCCTTGCCCTGCAGCAGGTCGTAGACGGTCTCCACCAGCAGCACGTCCACGCCCCCATCGAGCAGGCCGCGCGCCTGCTCCCGGTACGCGGCCGAGAGCGTGTCGAAGTCGATCTGGCCCAGCGTGGGCAGCTTGGTGCCCGGCCCCATCGACCCCGCCACCCAGCGCGGGCGGCCGTCGGCGGCGCTGAAGGCGTCGGCCGACTCGCGGGCGAGGCGCGCGGCGGCGGCGTTGATCTCGTGGGCGCGATCGGCCAGGTCGTACTCGGCCAGGGTGACCGATGTCGCGCCGAAGCTGTTGGTCAGCACGGCGTCGATCCCCGCCTCGAGATTGAGCCGGTGCAGCCGCCGCACGATGTCGGGGTTGCAGACGTTGAGGTACTCGTTGCAGCCGTCCAGGCCGCCGAAGTCGTCGGGGGTCAGGCGGAAGCCCTGCAGGCCGGTGCCGGTGGCGCTGTCGAAGATGACGGGGCGCCGGCGCGCCGTGTCGAGCAGGCCCATGCCGAACGGGGAGGGCGCTGGGGCCGACACGAGACTCCCTCTCCGCAACCGGGGCGCGGCGGGCCGATCGAGGCACTCCGCCGATTGCGCCCAGTGTCCTGTGGCAGCCAGTGTACGGAGCGCGCCGCGCCCCTCCCCACCCGGGTAGTCCCGGTAGTGGAAGCGCGGGATAGCATCGCGGACGACACCGCGAGCCCGATTGCGGCAGTGAGGCGCGAGCGCAATGACGACATCCGACCCCGCCGCCCCATCCCCGGACTACCGGCTGCGCCCCATGCTGGAGCGTGGCGAGTGGGTTCTCTCGGCCGAGGTCGACCCGCCGCACGGCCTCGACGCCGGGGCGGGGCTGCGCGCCGCCGCCGCCCTGCGCGACGCGGGCGCCGACTGCGTGGACGTGGGCGACAGCCCCATGGCCTCGGTGCGCATGAGCCCCATCGCGTTCGCGGCGCGGGTACAGCAGGAGACGGGGCTCGAGGCCGTCCTGCACTTCGCCTCGCGCGACCGCAACCTGATGGCGCTGCAGTCCGACCTCATGGGCGCGCACATGCTGGGCCTGCGCTCGGCCATCGCGCTGTCGGGGGATCCGCCGTCGCTGGGGCAGTACGCGGGGGCGTCGGCCGTCTGGGACGTGAAGGCCGAAGGGCTGATCGAACTGATCGCGACGCTCAACGCGGGGCGCGACTCGGCGGGCAACGCGATCGGCGGGCAGACGGCGTTCACAATCGCCGCGGCGGCCAACCCCAACAACCCCGACCAGGAGGCCGAGATGGCCCGGCTGCGGCAGAAAGCCGAGGCCGGCTGCGACGTCTTCTTCACCCAGCCCACGTTCGACCTGCCCGCCGTGGAGCGCTTCGCCGAGCGGGCGGCGGGCGTGGGACGCCCGGTCGTGCTGGGGGTGATGGTGCTCGCCAACGCCCGCAACGCCCGCTTCATGGCGAAGAACGTGCCCGGCATCGCCGTGTCGGACGCGATCGTCGATCGGCTGGAGGCGGCCGGCGACGGGGCGGCGGAGGCGGCGGTCGACCTGGCGCAGGAGTTCGTCGAGCAGGTGCGGCCGCTCTGCGCGGGCGTCTACCTGATCCCCACGCTCGGCCGCCTGGCCGGCACGATCGAAGTCGTGCGCCGCTTGCGGGCGCAGGACCGCCACCCCGGCTGAGGGCGGCGGGGGCGTCGCGCCCGGAAGGAACATGATGACCGTCGCGGATATCGCCGACCCGGGATTGGCCGACCAAGGCGTGCTGCGCCTCGACTGGGCCTCGCGCGAGATGCCCACGCTGCGCGAGATCAGCGCCCGCTTCAGCGTCGAGCGGCCGCTGGAGGGGGTGCGCTGCAGCGCCTGCCTGCACGTCACGGCCGAGACGGCCAACCTGATGCTGACGCTGAAGGCGGGCGGGGCCAGCGTGCGGCTCTGCGCCAGCAACCCCCTGTCCACGCAAGACGACGTCGCGGCGGCGCTGGTCGCGCGGCACGACATCCCCGTCTTCGCGATCCGGGGCGAGGACGACGCCACCTACTACCGGCACATCGACGCGGCGCTCGATCACGGACCCCAGGTGACGATGGACGACGGCGCGGACCTGGTCGCGCGGCTGCACACCAGCCGCCGCGACCTGCTGCCCGGCGTGAAGGGCGGCACCGAGGAGACGACCACCGGCGTCATCCGCCTGCGCGCGCTGGCCGAGAGCGGTGAGCTGGCCTACCCGATCATCGCCGTCAACGACGCCGAGACGAAGCACTTCTTCGACAACCGCTACGGCACCGGCCAGAGCACGCTGGACGGCGTGATCCGGGCGACCAACCTGCTGCTGGCGGGCAAGGTGCTGGTGGTCGCCGGCTACGGCTGGTGCGGCAAGGGCGTCGCGATGCGGGGGCGCGGCATGGGCTCGCGCGTGGTGGTGACGGAGGTGCAGGCGACGCGGGCGCTGGAGGCCGTGATGGACGGCTTCGAGGTGCTGCCGATGGCGGACGCGGCGGCGATCGGCGACCTGTTCATCACCGCGACCGGCGACATCCACGTCATCGACTCGGCGCACTTCGCGGTCATGAAGGACGGCGCCATCGTGGCCAACAGCGGCCACTTCAACGTCGAGATCAACACGCAGGCGCTGCAGGAGATGGCGAGCGAGGACTCGCCCCGCGCCGTGCGCCCCTTCGTCGACGAGTACCGCCTGTCGGGCGACCGGCGCGTGCACCTGCTGGCCGAGGGCCGGCTGGTCAACCTCTCCGCCGCCGAGGGGCACCCGCCCAGCGTGATGGATATGAGCTTCGCCAATCAGGCGCTGGCGGCGGAGTACCTGATCGCGTCGCCGCCGCAGGGCCCGCCGCGCGTGGTCGACGTGCCGCCCGAGATCGATCAAACCGTCGCGCGGCTCAAACTGGCCGCGATGGGCGTCGGCATCGACACGCTGACGGCGGAGCAGGAACAGTACCTCCACTCCTGGAAGATGGGAACCTAGCCGTGTCCACGACCTTCTCGACCTCGCCATCGCTGCTGCTGACCTCCGAATCCGTCACGGAGGGGCACCCCGACAAGATCTGCGACCAGATCTCCGACGCCGTGCTCGACGAGTGCCTGCGCCAGGACCCCCGCGCCCGGGTGGCCTGCGAGACGTCGATCACCACGGGGCTGGTGATGGTCTACGGCGAGATCAGCACCGAGGCCTACGTGGACGTCGACACGATCGTGCGCGACGTAGTGCGGGAGATCGGCTACACCGACTCCCGCCTGGGCTTCGACGCCGACACCTGCGGCGTGGTCTCGTCGATCAAGGAGCAGTCGGACGACATCTCGATTGGCGTGGAGCGGTCCTGGGAGCAGCGCGAGGAGGAGCACGCCGACGACCCGCACGAGCGCCAGGGCGCGGGCGACCAGGGGATGATGATCGGCTTCGCCTGCACGGAGACCGAGGAGCTGATGCCGCTGCCGATCGCGCTGGCGCACCGGCTCGTGCGGCGGCTGTCGCGGGTGCGGCGCGACGGGACGCTGCCCTGGCTGCGGCCCGACGGCAAGTCGCAGGTCACCGTCGAGTACGCGGGGGGAGCGCCGCAACGGGTCCACACCGTGGTCATCGCCGCCCAGCACGACGACGCGGTGGGCAGCACGGAGATCCACAGCCAGATCCGGCGCCACGTGATCGAGGCAGTCGTGCCGGCGGAGTTGATGGACGCCGACACGCAGGTCTACATCAATCCCACCGGGCGCTTCGTGGTGGGCGGCCCCCGCGGCGACGCCGGCCTGACCGGCCGCAAGATCATCGTCGACACGTACGGTGGTGTGGCGCGGCACGGCGGCGGCGCCTTCTCGGGCAAGGACCCCTCGAAGGTCGACCGCTCGGCCGCCTACGCCGCCCGCTGGGTCGCGAAGAACCTCGTCGCCGCCGGCCTGGCCGATCGGCTGGAGATTCAGTTGTCGTACGCGATCGGCGTCGCGCGGCCCACCTCCGTCTCGATCGAGACGTTCGGCACGGCGCACGTCGCCGAGGAGACCATCGTGCGGCTCGTGGACGAGCACTTCGACCTGCGCCCCGGCGCGATCATCGAAGCGCTGGGGCTGCTGCGGCCGATCTATCGCCAGACGGCGGCCTTCGGGCACTTCGGGCGCACCGACGTCGACCTGCCCTGGGAGAGCACGGCGATGGCGGCCGGGCTGCGCGCGGCGGCGGGACTCTGAGGACTCGCGACGGGGCCGGGCGAACCGGCGCCGGCGGCGGCGGTTAGCGCGCCAGCGCCAACTCCCGCTCGACGGCGGCCTGCCAGCGCGCATCGAGATCGGCGGAGCGGACGGTCTCCAGGACGTAATCGCCGAACTCGCGCGAGGTCGCGCCGGTGGAGCGGCCGGTCATCGTAATCCGCTGCTCGTACTGGCCGCAGAGGTCCATCGCCATGTCGAGCTTGCGCCCCAGGTCGGGGAAGCCGATGTGCGTGAGCAGCATCGCGGAGGCGCGGATCATCGACGAGGGGTCGGCGTACTGGGCGCGCCCCTCGCGGACCATGCGCGGCGCGGAGCCGTGGATGGCCTCGAACATCGCGTACTCGGTGCCGATGTTGGCGCTGCCGGCGGTGCCGACGCCGCCCTGGAACTCGGCCGCCTCGTCGGTGAGGATGTCGCCGTAGAGGTTGGGCAACACCATGACCTGGAAGTTCGAGCGCCGCTTGGGGTCGACGAGCTTCGCGGTCATGATGTCGATGTACCAGCCCTCCCAGCGGATGTCCGGGAAGTCGCGCGCGACGAGGCGCGCGGCGTCGAGGAAGGCGCCGTCGGTCGTCTTGACGACGTTGGCCTTGGTCACGACCGTCACCCACTCCTTGGCGTTGTCCCGCGCGAACTCGAAGGCCAGGCGGATGATGCGCTCGGCGCCGGGGTCGGAAATCAGGCGGAAGTCCATGTTGAGGTCGCCCAGGGAGAGTCCCTGGCTGCCGAGCGCGTACATGTCCTCCGTATTCTCGCGGAAGAACATCCAGTCGATGCCGAGGCGCGGCACGCGCACCGGGCGGACGTTGGCGAAGAGGTCCAACTCCTTGCGCATGGCGACGTTGGCGCTCTCGATGTTGGGCCACTCGTCGCCCTGCTCGGGCGTGGTGGTGGGCCCCTTGAGCGTGACGTGGTAGTCGCGGATCTCGGCCAGCACGTCGTCGGGGATGGCCTTGCGCTGGGCGGCGCGGTTCTCGATCGTGAGGCCGTCGATGGCGCCGAACTGCACCTTGCCGGCGGCCACCTGCCCGGCGAGGAGTTCTTCGAGCAGGCGCTGCGCCTCGGCGGCGATCGCCGGGCCGATGCCGTCGCCGCCGATGATGCCGATCTTGATCGGCTGCAGCGCGCCGAAGTCGGTTGGGGCCGGCGAGTGCCGGATCTTCGCGACCCGATCGGCCTGCTCCGCCAGGATCGCGCCGAAGCGCTCCTGGGCCTCCGCGATGCTGTGGACCTGCTCCACGCTGTACCCCCTGTTGCTCTGAGACCCGCCGGTCAGCGCCGCCCGAACCCGCGCGCGACCTGCCCCGCTGGGAGCCAAACGGCCGGTGAATTCCCCCAACACCGCCGTCGCCCGGCCGATCGGAGTGTGCTGCAAGTGCGGGCGCGGCGCAATCGCGCCGGGCTCAGACGCCATCCTCAGGAGGCGGCCTCGGGATCGAGGCCGAGGTCGCGCAGGAACGCGGCCGGCGACGGCTCCCGGCCCAGAAACTCGCGCACCAGCGCGTCGCCGTCGCGGGTACCGCCGGGCTCGAGAATGCCGCGCCGGTAGGCCCGGCCGATGTCCGGCGCGGGCAGCCCCGCCTCCTCGAAGCGGGTGAACATATCGTCGCCCGAGACCTTCGACCAGAGGTAGCCGTAGTAGCCGGCGTCGTAGCCGAAGAGGTGCCCGAAGCCGGCCTGGAAGTGCGTCTCCTCGGGGAACGGGAAGCCGGTGATGGCGTGCAACTCCCGCGCGATGGCGTCCGTGTCCCTGCGCGCCCCGTCGCCGCGCGCCCCGTCACCGGACAAGGCGGGGCCGTGGTAGGCCATGTCGAGCCGCGAGAAGTAGATCTGGCGCAGCGTGGCGATGCCGCTGCTGGCGTTCTTGGCGGCGATCATGCGCCGCACGAGGTCGTCGGGGATGGGGTCGCCGCTGCGGTGGTGGCGGGTGAAGCCGCGCAACACCTCGGGGCGCCAGCACCAGTGCTCCAGCATCTGCGACGGCGCCTCGACGAAGTCCCGCTCGACGCTCGTGCCGGAGAAGCGCAGGTAGCGCGCCCGCGTCAGCGTCTGGTGCAGGATGTGCCCGAACTCGTGGAAAAGCGTCACAACCTCGGAGTGCTGCAACAGCGACGGCGTGGTCGGCGTGGGCTTGGTGAAATTCGCGACGATGGCGCTCACGGGCGCCTGGTAGCCCGTGCCGGTCGGCTGCGCCCGTCCGCCCTGCAAGCTGAACGCCGCCGCGTGCCCGAACTTGCCGGGGCGGGGATGCAGGTCCATGTAGAAGTGCCCCACCACGCCGCCCCCAGCCCCAGCATCGGTGTCCTGGTCCTCGATGTCGAAGAAGCGCACGTCGGGGTGCCATGCGCCCGCGTGGGGGTGGGGGAGGAAGCGCACGCCGGTGAGCCCCTCGTAGACGCGGAAGAGGCCGTCGAGGACGGCGTCGAGGGGGAAGTACTCGGCCACCTCGAACGCGTCGACCTGGTACTCCTCGCGCAGCAGGCGCTGCGTCAGGTAGCGCGAATCCCAGATCGAGAAGTCGGCCCCGGCGAGCGCGCGCAGGCGATCCATGTCGGCCTGCGCCTTGGGGCGCACGCGCGCTTCGAGATCGGTCAGGAAGTCCAGCACGATTTCCGCTGAGCGGGCCGTGCGGATCTCGGTCTGGTAATCCGCCCACGAGCCGTAGCCCAGGATCGACGCGATCTCGGCGCGGAGGCCGATCGCCTCCTCCAGGATCGGCAGGTTGACCTGCGCGGCCTTGTTGTGGTTCTTGCGGAACAACTCCTCGCGCAGCGCGCCGTCGTGGGCGTTCTCCAGGAAGGGCACCATGTCGGGGTAGTCGAGCGACACGCGATAGCGGGTCGCGCCGTCTGACTGCTCCGTCGCGAGCCCGTCGATGTAGGCGTCCGGCAGGCCGTCGAGCTGGGCGCGCGACACGACGATCGCGTCCTCGTACTCGTCGATGTTGCGGCGGAAGGCGATGCCCAGCTGCACCAGACGCTCCTTGAGGTCGCGCAGGCGGCCGCGCCGCGCCGCGTCGAGCGACATCCCGTTGCGGCGGAAGTCGCGCAGGCCGAAGTCGAGGAAGCGGGCGGCTTCGGGCGCAAGCGCCCGATCCTGTGACACGCCGTCGAGCGCGCGCAGGGCGGCGTCGAGTTCCTCGCGAAAGCCCAGCCCAGTCGTGAAGGTGTCGAGCTTCTCCTCGGCCGCGTGCGCGGTCTCGCGCAGGGCGGCGTCGGACGAGACCTGCGCGAGGAAGCCGTAGCGGCCGCCGGCCTGCATCAGCAGGTCGCTGATCTCGTCCAGGGGGTGCAGCGTGTTCTCCACGCCCCGCGCGGCGTCGGGCACGGCGGCGATCTCGCCGACGAGCGACTCCGCGCGGTCGATCGCCGAGTCGACGCCAGCCTGGACGTCGCCCGGCGTGACCGACGCATAGTCGAAGGGCACGGCGTGTTCGGTGTCCATCGCGTTCCTCTCCGCAGCGCCCCCAGTGGCAACTTGGGTGGCGCCGTCGGCAAGCAGGCTACCAGCGGCCCGCCTCGGCGCTCGACGGCGCGAGGCGCGGGGCGGCGCTAGGCTCAGCCTGCCCGAGCGACACCCGCGTCGCCCAACGCTGCGGAAGGCGGACCCATGACCGACGATGACCTCAACTTCGCCTCGATCGGGCAACTCGCGGCGCTCGTGCGGGAGAAGCGCATCTCGCCGCTGGAGCTGATGGACCACACGCTGGCCCGCATCGAGGCGCTCAACCCGCGGCTCAACGCGCTGGTCCAGCTCGACGCGGAGACCGCGCGGGCGGAGGCGGCCGCGCAAACGACGCGGCTCGCCGCCGGGGAGGACCTGGGACCGCTGGGCGGTGTGCCCGCCGGAATCAAGGATCTCGAGAACGCGAGGGGGTTCATCACGACGCAGGGCTCGCCGCTGCACGCGCACGACGCCCCGGCGGAGTTCGACGACGTGCACATCGAGCGGCTCAAGGCGGCGGGGGCGATCGTCGTCGGCAAGACGAACACGCCCGAGTTTGGGATGATCCCCTACACCGACAACGAAGTCTTCGGCGTGACGCGCAACCCCTGGAACCTGGAGCGCACGCCCGGCGGCTCGAGCGGCGGCTCCTCCGCCGCCCTCGCGTCGGGGATGCTGGCCCTGGCCACGGCGTCGGACGGGGGCGGCTCGATCCGGATTCCCGCCTGCTACACGGGGCTGTACGGGCTGAAGCCGTCGTTCGGGCGGGTGCCCATCGCGCCGCGTCGGCACGACGCCTGGATGGACACCAGCGTCTACGGGCCGCTGACCCGCACGGTGGCCGACGCCGCCCTGCTGATGGACGTCATGGCGGGCCCCGACGACCGCGACCGCAACACGCTGCCGGCGGAGTCACGGTCGTACGGGGAGCAGTTGGCCGAGCCGCTGCCGCCGCTGCGCATCGCCTTCAACCGCACGCTGGGCGTGACGCGGCTGCAGACCGACGTCGAGCGGGAGGTCGAGGCAGCGGTGTCGGTCTTCCGGGAGCTGGGGCACGCGGTGGAGGAGAACCACGACGCGATCCCGGAGACGGGCCGCTTCTGGAACGACGTGAGCGCCTGGAACAACGTCGCGATGCACTGGCAGGACTACACGACGCGCCACAGCGAGTACGGCGAGACCGTCGTGCAGATCCTCGACCACGGGCTGAGCCTCGACCCGGAGCGGATGGGGCGCTTCATGGAGCTGCGGCAGACGATCACGGCCTGGACGGCGCAGTTGTTCGCGGGCTACGACCTGCTGCTGACCCCGACCCTGCCCACCGAGGCGTTCGCCGCCTCGGGTCCGGTCCCGCGCACGCTCTACGGCGAGAAGTTCGTCCCCATCGCGCTGACGTACCCCTTCAACTTCAGCGGGCATCCGGCGGCCAGCGTGCCCGCGGGCCTGACCGACGCGGGCCTGCCCTGCGGCCTGCAGATCGTGGGGCCGCGCTTCGGGGACGCCCTGGTGCTGCGGACCTCGCTGGCCTACGAGGAGGCGCGGCCCTGGGATCGCTGGCCGCGGCTCTGACGGCCGCGTCTCTGACGGCCGCGGCGCGGGTGGGGGATACGGGGCGGGGGCGTCGATATACTCGATGCTCGCCAACGCAGAGACAGACGCATACCGCATCGAGGGCGCGATGATCACTCACGACGACGCTTCCGGTCCGAACGTTCTCACGCAGGTCGAGGCCGCCGATCGCGCGGCCGTGATCCACGGGGTCGAGTACGACCTCGCGCTCTCGCTGCACGCCGGCCGGCCGGACTACGAGGGCGACGTCACGATCCGCTTCGAGCACCGCGACCCGGCGGCCGGGGTCTTCCTCGACTGCACGGGCGAGGAGATCGTGCGGCTGGACGTCAACGACGCCGACGCGCTGGACGCGGACGGGGTGCGTTGGTCGCGCAACCGGCTGCAGTTGCCCGGGGCGCTGCTGCGCGAGGCCAACATCGTTCGGGTGGTGTATCGCAACGCGTACGACCACAGCGGCGTGGGGCTGCATCAGTTCCGCGACCCGGAGGACGGGGCGGAGTACCTCTACACCCAGTTCGAGCCCTACGAAGCGCATCGCATGCTGCCCTGCTTCGACCAGCCCGACATCAAGGCGCGCTACCGGCTGCGGGTGGCGGCGCCCAGCGAGTGGGTCGTGGTGTCGAACGCGCCCGAGACGCGCGCCGCGCCCGCGCCCGCCGCCGACGGGGAGCCCGCGCGCACGCTGCACGAGTTCGCCCAGACGCAGATCTTCAGCCCCTACCTGCTGGCGCTGATCGCGGGCCCGTACCACGTCTTCACCGACACCCACGTCGGCGACGGCCGGGCGGAGACGCCGCTGGGCATCTACTGCCGCAAGTCGCTGGCGACGCACATGGACCCCGAGGAGTTCTTCGAGGTCACGAAGCAGGGCCTGACCTTCTTCGCCGACTTCTTCGACTGGCCCTACCCGTTCGAGAAGTACGACCAGCTCTTCGTGCCCGAGTTCAACTTCGGGGCGATGGAGAACGTGGGCGCGATCACGTTCAGCGAGCGCATGATCTTCCGCGACCCGCCCACCGACCTGCAGCGCCTCAACCGAGCCGAGGTCGTGCTGCACGAGATGGCGCACATGTGGTTCGGCGACCTCGTCACGATGCGCTGGTGGAACGACCTCTGGCTCAACGAGAGCTTCGCGACGTACATGTCGTACCTGGCGATGCAGGAGGCGACGCGCTTCCGCGGCGGCGCTTGGCCCGCCTTCCACGCGCGCATGAAGGCCTGGGCCTACGAGCAGGACCAGCTCGTCACGACGCACCCGATCTCGGGCGAGGTGCCCGACACCGACGCGACCTTCCTCAACTTCGACGGCATCACCTACGGCAAGGGCGCGTCGGTGCTAAAGCAGCTCGTCGCCGCGATCGGGCGCGGGGGCTTCCGCGACGGCATGCGCCACTACTTCCGCACGCACGCTTGGGGCAACACGACCCTGGCCCAGTTCCTGGCCGCGCTCTCACACGGGGCGGGACGCGAGCTGGAGGAGTGGTCGCGGTTGTGGCTGGAGCAAGCCGGGCTGAACACCCTGACCGCCGAGTGGGATGCGCCGGACGGGCGTCTGTCGGCGGTCGCCGTGGCCCAGGCCGCGCCGTCGGACCATCCGACGCTGCGCCCGCACCGGGTCGAGATCGCCCTGTTCGACGTCGACGTGGACGGCGCGCCGTCGCTGCGCACGGCCGTCCCGGCCGATGTCGCCGGCGAGCGCACGGTCATCGAGGCGCTGGCGGGGGCGGCGGCGCCGTCGGCCGTGTTCCCTAATCACGACGACCACGGCTACGCCAAGATCGCGCTCGACCCGCAATCGCTCGACTTCGTGCGGGAGCGGCTGGAGCGCTTCGAGGATCCCCTGCTGCGGCTGCAGCTCTGGCAGTCGCTGTGGGAGATGGTGCGCGACCGGCAGTTCCGCTCGACGGAGTGGCTGGCGATGGTGCGCGCCAAGCTGCCGCACGAGCCGGCGCTGGAGCTGGTCGCGACGACGCTGGCGCACGCGCAGCACGCCGTCGGCAGCTACGTGCCCGAGTCGCGCCGGCTGGAGGAGGCGCGCGCGCTGTTCGAGCTGGCGCGGGAGCAGTTGCCGCGGGCCGCGAGTCAGGACCTGCGCATCACCTGGGCGCGCAACCTGGTGGCGGCGGCGGCCGAGCCCGACTCGGTGGCGACGGCCTGGCGGCTCGTCGATGAGGGCAGCGGGGTCGAGGGCTTCGAGCTGGACCAGGACATGCGCTGGTCGCTCGCGATCCGGGCGGTCGCGTACGGCCTGCCCGACGCCGACGCCCGCCTCGCCAGCGAGCGCGAGCGGGACGGCAGTGACCGTGGACAGCGGTCGCTGGAGACGGCGGCGGTGAGGCGGCCGGAGCGGGGCGTGAAGGCCGCGGCCTGGACCCGCTTCCGCGAGGACCGTGAGTCGTCGCTGCACATCGTGCGCTCGGCGATGGGGGGCTTCTGGTCGAATCGGACCTGGTGGCTGGAGGAGGAAGAGCTGCAGCGCCAGTACGTGACACGCTTCTTCGCGGAGATCCGGGCCATCTTCGAGGGCCGCGACAAGGACTTCGCGACCAGCTACTTCCACCAGCTGTACCCGTCGCACATCCCGACAGAGGACACGATCAGCCGCACACGGGCGGTGCTCGATGCGCTCAACGAGGACGAGGTGCTGCTGCGCCGCAACCTGCGCGAGGCGCTCGACGAGGCGCAGCGCGCGCAGGCCTGCCGCGCCTTCGCGGCGTCCGCCGACGTGGAATAGCGGGCGCCGGGCGAAGAGCGGGGCGAGCCATGGATCGCTTTCCCGACCGCGCGTGGGACCCGGACCGCCCCGACATCGCGCGGCTGCTGCGCGAGGGCGTCGTGACGGACTCCGGGCTGATCCCCTCCGCGTCGAACTACGTCTTCGTGCTGAGCCTGGCCGCCCCCGGCGACGCGGACGGCGATCCGGGCCCCGGCGCGGCGGTCTACAAGCCCGCCCGCGGCGAGGCGCCGCTGTGGGACTTCCCGCCCGACATCTACCGCCGCGAGGTCGCCAGCTACGTCGTCTGCGAGGCGATCGGCTGGCGGCTGGTGCCGCCCACGATCGTCCGCGACGACGGCCTGCCGCACGGCCCGGGCTCGCTGCAGGCCTTCATCCCCAGCGACTACACCCGCACCTACTTCGAACTGCGCGACGCGCACGCCGACGCGATGCGCCGCATGGCGACCTTCGACTGGCTGACGAACAACGCCGACCGCAAGGGCGGCCACGTCTTGCTGGGCGAGGACGGCACGATCTGGGGCATCGACAACGCGCTCTCGTTCCACGTCGAGGACAAGCTGCGCACCGTCATCTGGGACTACGCCGGCGAGCCGGTGCCCGAGCCCCTGCTGGCCGACGTGGAGGCGTTCCTGCCGCAGCTGCGCCCGGAGACCGCCCTGTGGGCGTCGCTGTCGGAGTACCTGGACGCGGCCGAGTGCGCCGCGCTGCGCGCCCGGGCCGAGCAGATCCTGGAGTCGCGCGTCTTCCCGCAGCCGCCCGAAGGGCGCCGACCGTACCCCTGGCCGCTGATCTAGGCCGCCCTCTGCTTGGGCGCCCACAAGGGGCGCCCCGACAGTGTCCCCGCCGTCCGTCGGGGCGACCCTCGTGGTCGCCCGCCGCTCAGACGTCGTGGGCGTTGCGGACGAGGATGCGGCCGGGTCCGCCGTCGAGGGGGATCGTCTTGACGGCCAGGGCGACGCGGTTGTCCGCGTCGAGGGCGTCCCAGTAGGTCGCCAGGACATGGCCGGCGCCGCCCTCCAGGGGCAGCCAGAGCGGATCGCCCCGGAACGGCGGCAGCGGATCACCGTCGCCGGCGTAGGTCGTGATGCCCAGGCCCAAGCCAGGCGGCGGCAGCGCCGGGCGGGTCGTCACGCGGTCCGACTGCGCGGGGTCGGCATCGGCGGCGCGCAGGATGCTGATCGCCACCTGCGGGGGCGCGCCGTGCATGTGGCCGCGCAGGTCGAGCAGGCCGCTGATGCGGGGCGTGTAGTTCGGAGCGTCGTCCTCGCGCTCGCGGGTGGCCAGGGCGTCCTCGAAGCTCCCGCCCGCGGCCAGCGCCTCGACGATCGTGCCCGTCTGGTCGCCGTTGCTGACGACGTAGAGGTCGGGCAGCTCCAGCATCGCCTCGTAGATGACGTTGGTTGGGTCGCTGAGTTTGGCGGGGTCGACGGCCTCGGTGCGCATCGACGACCCGTCCACGATGAAGCGCCGGTTCCGGCTGTTCCGGCTGCGGCCCATGATCCAGTAGACCTGCAGCCAGGCCGCCCCGTCGGCGCTGCGGCCGACGACGAGGCCGCGGCCCGGATAGGGATTCTCGCGCAGGTGGCGCTGCAGGTTGCGCTCGGCGACGGCGGGCAGATCGGCGGCAGGGATGGGCATGGGGGCCATCAGTGCCGGAACAATCGCAGGTTCGAGAGGGCCATGGTCATGCCGTACTCGTCGGCGGCGGCGGTGACGCCCGCGTCGGCGATGCTGCCGCCGGGCTGCAGGACGTAGCGCACGGCGCTGGCCTGCGCCCGGTCGATGTTGTCGCGGAAGGGCAGGAAGGCGTCGTGGCTGAGGACGGTGCGGAAGCCCCCAATCCAGTCGCGGCGTTCGGCGTCCGAGAGGGGCTCGACGGGGGCGGTGAAGTGGGCGCGCAGGTGGTCGCGCTCGGGCGCCGACAGCTCGGCCCAGGCGATGAACTGCTCCCGCGCCGTGAAGCGCTCGGGCCGCTTGATGCCCGGCGCGAACGGCAGATCCAGCACGCGAGGGTGCTGTTGCAGCATCCAGCGGTCGGCCTTGCCGCAGGCGATGCGCGAGCAGTGGATGCGCGACTGCTGCCCCGCTCCCAGCCCGATCACCTGCCCATTGGCGGCGAGGCAGACGGAGTTCGACTGCGTGTAGCGCAGCGCGATCGTCGCGACCATGAGGTCGCGCACGGCGTCGGGCGGGAAGTCGCGCTCGCGGGTGACGACGTTGCCCAGCAGCTCGGGCGTGATGGGAGCGCTGTCGGCGGGCGCTTCCATCGTCAGCCCGAAGGCCGAGCGGCGCTCCAGCGGCGGGGGCCGGAAATCGGGGTCGGCCTCGATGACGAGGTACTTGCCGCCCTTCTTGGCGCGCAGGATCGCCAGGGCGTCGTTGTCGAAGGCGGGGGCGACGATCGCGTCCGACACCTCGCGCTTGAGCGCCATGGCGAGGGAGAGGTCGACGCGGTCGCTGACGGCCGCGACGTCGCCGTACGAGGAGACGAGGTCGCCGCCGCGGGCGCGCACGTAGGCCGTCGCGACGGGGGAGAGTTCCCGGTCGCCGACCTGGTAGGCGTCGCGCAGGGCGTCGGAGAGCGGCAGCCCGATCGCGGCCCCGGCCGGGCTGACGTGCTTGAAGCTGGCCCCGGCGGGCTCGCCCAACTCGGCGCGCAACTCCCGGACGAGTTGCCAGGCGGAGATCGCGTCGAGCAGGTTGATGTAGCCGGGGGCCCCGTTGAGGACGCGGAACGGACCCGGGCCGTCCCCCTCGACGATCGCGCGGGCGGGCGTCTGGTGCGGGTTCAGCCCGTAGCGCAGCGCGATCTCGCGATCCATGCCTCAGCTTCCTCCCCGGCGCTCTCTCGCTGCCTCGCCCGTCAACCGACGAGGTCGCGCAGCGCCGCGCCGATCTCCGGGTGCCGGAACGCGTAGCCCGACTCCCGCGCCCGATCGGCGCCCACCCGTTGGCTGGCCGTGAGCACGCCGGCGCGCTCGCCGAGCAGCAGCCGCAGGGCCAGGGGGGGCGTGGGCACGAGGGCGGGACGGCGCAGCGCCGCGCCCAGCGCTTTGCTGAAGACGGCGTTGGTCACCGGCTCGGGGGCGACGCCGTTGAGCGGGCCCTCCAGGCCGGGGGTGTCGATCGCGTGCAGGATCAGGCCCACGATGTCGTCGCGGTGGATCCAGGGCATGTACTGCCGCCCGCGACCGATGGGCCCGCCGGCGCCCAGCTTGAACGGCAACAGCAGCTTGGCCAGCGCGCCGCCCTCGCGAGCCAGCACGACGCCGGTGCGCAGCGTCACGGTGCGCACGCCGGCCCCCTGCGCGGCGGCCTCCCAGTCGACGCAGAGCCGCGCCAGGAAGTCGTCGCCGGGGGCGCTCGCCTCGGTCAGCAGTTCGTCGCCGCGCGATCCGTAGATGCCGACGGCCGAGCCGCAGACGAAGACCCCGGGCTTGTCGCCCGCGGCCCCGATCGCCGAGACGATCCGCCGGGCCGTGTCGATGCGGCTCTCCCGCAGCTCCCGCTTGCGCGCGGCCGACCAGCGCTTGTCGGCGACGCCGGCCCCGGCCAGATGCACGACGGCGTCCGCCTCGGCGATCGCGGCCCCGAGATCGTCCCAGGATCGCCAATCGATGCCGCCGGCCGCCCCGGCTGGGGAGCGGCTGATGCCGGTCACGTCATCGCCGCGCGCGAGCAGCGCCCGCGCCAACGCTCCGCCGATCGTCCCGCTCGCGCCCGTCACGACCACACGCATGCGCTCATCCTTTCGCGTTGACTGCCCGCTGACGCCGCTCAGGCCGGCGCCTTCGGCTCCTCGTCGGAGCCATCGGATACGTCGTCGGGCGGGGGCGGGGGCGGCCAGTCGGGCAGGCCGCCGGGGGGGACGTCGAGCCCGAGCGCTTTCCCGAGTTGCTCGGCCGTGGCGTCGTCCAGGCCGCCCAGGTCCTGCAGCTGGCGAGCCAGATCCTGTAGCTGGTCCTGCGTCACGCCCATGCTCTGCATGGTCTCGCGCACCAGCCGGCGGACCTCGTCGGTGTCGCCGCGGATCAGCGCGTCGGCCAGTTCGAGCTGCGTCTCGACGGCCCGAAAGCCGGCGCGGCGCTCGGTCTCGTTCTCCGTCGCGAGGAGGGTCGAGGCGAGGCGGGTGAACAGGGTGGTGGTGCGGGCGATGCGCATGCGGTCGTCGGGGTGGGGCGGGAACTGCCCCGTGACCGTGACCTCGACCCCGGTGCGCTTGTCGGATGCGACGTACTGGTCTGCCATGCGTCCAGCATATCCCCGTGCGGCATCGTGGGGGCGCGGCGGCCGGAACCTCACCCCCTAACCTCAGATATGACGGCGTGCGGTCGCGCGCCTGGGGCTCTCCATTGCAGAGCAATGGAGAGGGGGGATCGGAGGACTTGGGAGTAGAGCGGAGCGCCCCGGGGTCGGCGCTCCGCTCTACTCCCCTTCCGCTTCCCCCTCTCCATCGCTTCAGATGGAGAGGGGGTTAGGGGGTGAGGTTCCCCCTCCGTTCCCCCTCTCCATGCTTTTGGATGGAGAGGGGGGCAGGGGGTGGGGTTCCGATCGCCGCGATCCGCCAGGAGGCGGGGCCTTAGGTGGCCCGGCGCTTCTGGATGGAGTACGTGTTGAGGAAGCTGAGCCCGCCGAAGGGTCCACCCACCGGCCAGTTGACGTCGCCGCGGGTGAGCACGCCGTCCGGCGGCTCGATGACGTTGATGAACCAGGCGCCCCGCTTGTGCCGCAGGAACAACTCCGAGGTGAGCTCGTTGCGCCGCTCGGGATCGCGCTCGACCTTGCTCTGCGAGAAGAGCTCGTCGAGGACCGGGTCGCCATGGATCGCCATGGTGAAGAAGCCCTCGGAGTTGGCGCAGCAGGTCCACATCACGCCGGCGTCCGCCTGGTTGTTCGCCCACCACCAATAGAGCCCGACGGGAGCGGTCCCCGTCGGACCGCCGCGGGCGTAGGCGTCGGTGAAGTACTCGCCTCCGGGGAGCAAGACGGGGGTGGTCCGGATGCCGGCCGCGGTCAGCATCTGCGCCGTGGTCAGCGCGAGGTCTTCCTGGAGGTCGCCGCCCCAGTCGGTCGTGTAGTACAGCGTCTCGTCGAAGCCGTCCGGGTAGCCGGCCTCCGCGAGCAGCGCCCGCGCCCGATCGGGGTCGTAGCCCCAGTCCGCCGCCCGCGCGTCCTCCTCGCTGGGGTAGCCCACGACGCCGCGGAACCCATACATGGGCTCGATCGGCGGCGCGCCCAGCAGCAGGCCTTCGGCGATGGCCGCGCGGTTGATGGACAGGTTCGCGGCGATGCGGACGCGCTCGTCCATCCACGGGTTGGGCGTGCCGTCGTCCCGCGTCTCCCTCCAGAGGTTGGGGTAGATGTTGTGCAGCGCCCACCCCAGCCCGGGGACGAACTGGACCGTGAAGTCGGGGTCGTCGAGGAACGGCGCGACGGCGTTGACGCCCAACTCCGCGGCCGCGTCGATCTCGCCCGCTTCGATGCCGGCGATGCGCGACTGCAACTCGGGGCGCACCAGAGCGATCAGGTCCTTGTGGTGGGGGTAGTGCGGCACCCGGATGGGGTGGTCGACCGGATTGAAGTGGTCCTCGAAGCGCTCGAAGACGAAGTCCTCTTCGTCGGTGTGGCTGACGAAGCGGAAGGGCCCCGTGCCGATCGGGTGGTTATCCACCGCGTGATCGCCGCGCCGCTCGACGTCCGCCTGGGACATGACCATCACATTGGGGGCGATGCCGATGGTGCCCCAGAGGCTCGCGTCGAAGTCCGGCAGCTCGATCACCCAGGTGGTGTCGTCGACCGCCTCGTTGCGGAGCCAGTAAGAGGCCCCCCAAATCGGCCGCACGGATTGCCAGCCGGCCGGGTGGTCGCTCGTCTCGCCGCCCTGGTGGTATTCGGCGACGCCGCCCATGCGGTCGTAGGTGAAGACCAAGTCGTGGGCGGTGAGCATGGAGCCGTCGTGGAACATCGCCCCGTTGACGGTGCCGATGCACGTGGCGCCCTCGTCGGCCCACTCCAGCGTGGCGAGATGCGGGAGCAGATCCTTGGTCAGGGGCGAGATCTCCACGAGGCTGTCGTGGACGGCCGAGTGCGAGGTGAAGTTCGAATCACTGCCGACCCGTTGCGGATCCAGGCCCCCCGTGTCGGCGGGGATAGCGAAGGTGATCGTGGCGTCCAGGTCGATCTCGTCGATCGGCCAGGGCACGCTCCACTCCACGAACTCGGCCTCGGCGGTCAAGGAGGCGGCGACGTTCCTCGTCTGCTCAACGGCGTCGGCGGCCTCGCGGGCCGCATCGGCGGCCTCTTCGGCCGCGGCGACCGCCGCAGCGGCGGTCTCGGCCGCGGCTTCGGCGGTCTCCTGTGCGGTGGCGGCGGCCTGCCCGGCGGCGGCGGACGCCTCGCCGGCGGCTTCGGCCGCGGCAGCCGCCGCAGCGGCGGCCTCGTCGATCGCGGCCTGGGCGGCGGCGGCGGTGGCGGTGCCGGCCTCGACGGCCGCGGCCGCGTCGCGGGCGGCCTGGGCGGCGGCCTCGGCCGCCTCGGCGGCGGCAGCGGCGACGGCCGCGGCAGCCTGATCGCCGGCCGCGGATGCGGCGGCGGCCGCGTCGGCGGCAGCCGCGGCGGCGGCTTCCGCGGCGGCGGCCGCGTTGGCGGCGTCCTCCGACTCGGCCGCCTCGGCGGCCAGGGCGGCGGCCGCATCGGCCGCGTCGGCCGCCTGGGAAGCCGCGGCGGAGGCCTCCGACGCGGCGGCAGCCGCCTCAGCGGCGGCGTCCGCGGCGGCCTCGGTCTCGGCGGCGCGCGCCTCCCCGGCGGCGATGGCCGCGGCGGCGGCCTCCTCCGCGGCCGAGGCGGCCCGTTCGGCCGCCGCGGTCCCGGCGTCAGGCCCGTCGTCGTCGCCGCAGCCGACCAGGGCGAGGCCGGCCGCTCCAACGCCAGCCTTCGCGCTGGCTCCCAACATGGTGCGACGCGAGATCTTTCGCTGTCGCAGGGTCGTCCAATACTTCGGCATGCTCATGATCGGTTCCTTTCGCGGAACTACCGTTGGTCCCCCCGGGGGACCGTCGGGCTGGTGAGCACGCGCAGTATGACACATCCAATAGAGACACCCCCCCCCCCCCCCTATGTCAAGGAAGAAGGAAATTAGGTGGTTATCCACGGTATTTGCAAAGTTATCCACAGGATTCTTCCGATTCGGGCGCCGTGGGACGCCCTACAGGGTCACTTGAGGGGGTCCGGCGTGCGATCGCGCGGGGGAACCGCACCCCCTCGCTGCGGACATGACGGCGTGCGGTCGAGCGCCCGCCCGACCGTGTCTCCTGCGGGATGTCGCATGCCAGCGGCGCAATGGCGTATGATCGCGGGAGCGGACGGAGACCGACGATGACGACCCAGACCCCCAGCGACGCCCCCACCCAGCCCCTCGATCTGTCCTGGCTGAACCTGGACGACCAGTTCGACACACAGGCCACGCCCGGCCGCCGCGGGATGACGCTGGACGGCATGAACGAGGCCGCCTTCCCGCCCGACGCCCCGCAGGCCGGCAACCACACGATGCGCCTGCGCGGGACGGCCGCGCGCGAGGGCGCGCCGCGCTTCGGCTACGCCTACGTGGGCAAGGCGGAGAGCTGGTCGGAAGCGGTGCCGATGCTCTACGAGGAGGCCGTCCAGCGGCAGTGGTCCTCGGCGACGGACATCCCCTGGGACACCATCGAGCCGCTGCCCGACGACGTCGAGCGGGCGATGTGCCAGTTCTGCACCTTCCTCAACGAGGTCGAGTTCATCGCCGCCGACGTCCCCGCGCAATGGCTGCCGCGGCTCTCGCCGGAGTACTACGAGGTGGGCCTGTTCCTGATGACCCAGATCATGGACGAGGCCCGCCACCTGGACGTCTTCCGCAAGCGGGCGCTGGTCAACGGCGGCGGGCTGCTCCAGCAGGGGCCGGGCGACGGCCTGCGCCTGGCCCTCGATGCGCGCGACTTCACGGAGATGTCGGCCCTCATGCACGTGCAGGGGGAGGGCGTCGTGCAGTCGCTCTTCCGCATGGGCGAGTTGATCGGGCAGAACACGGCCGAGAAGACGATCTTCCGGCTCTGCGCGCAGGACGAGTCGCGGCACCTGGCCTTCGGCGTGATGCACCTCAAGCACATCCTGGAGAGCGAGCCCGAGCGGCGCGAGGAGATCCACTCCTACTTCGACCGCGCCGACCGCGTCCAGGGCCCGGCGAGCACGGAGGATCCGCTGGTGGTGGAGTCCCTGACGGTCCTGCTGGGCGGCGGCGCCTCGCCGGCGCAGCTCGACGAGGGCTGGCGCTTGCAGCAACTCGTGCAGCGCAAGCAGCTCACGGAGTACCACCACCGGCTCCAAGTGGCCGGCCTGGGCGACCGCATCGACCGCATGCCGAAGGCGATGCAGGACATCATCAACGGCAACTAGGGACGCGGCCGATCGCCTGCCCGACCGTGTCTCCTGCGGGATGTCGCAGACCAGCGGCGCAATGGGGTATGATCGCGGGAGTGGACGGAGACCGACGATGACGACCCAGACCCCCAGCGACGCCCCCACCCAGCCCCTCGACCTGTCCTGGCTGAACCTGGACGAACAGTTCGACACACACGCCACGCCCGGCCGCCGCGGGATGACGCTGGACGGCATGAACGAGGCCGCCTTCCCGCCCGACGCCCCGCAGGCCGGCAACCACACGATGCGCCTGCGCGGGACGGCCGCGCGCGAGGGCGCGCCGCGCTTCGGCTACGCCTACGTGGGCAAGGCGGAGAGCTGGTCGGAAGCGGTGCCGATGCTCTACGAGGAGGCCGTCCAGCGGCAGTGGTCCTCGGCGACGGACATCCCCTGGGACACCGTCGAGCCGCTGCCCGACGACGTCGAGCGGGCGATGTGCCAGTTCTGCACCATCCTCAACGAGGTCGAGTTCATCGCCGCCGACGTCCCCGGGCAATGGCTGCCGCGGCTCTCGCCGGAGTACTACGAGGTGGGCCTGTTCCTGATGACGCAGATCATGGACGAGGCCCGCCACCTGGACGTCTTCCGCAAGCGGGCGCTGGTCAACGGCGGCGGGCTGCTCCAGCAGGGGCTGGGCGACGGCCTGCGCCTGGTCCTCGAGGCGCGCGACTTCTCGGAGATGTCGGCCGTCCTGCACGTGCAGGGGGAGGGCGTCGTGCAGTCGCTCTTCCGCATGGGCGAGTTGATCGGCCAGAACACGGCCGAGAAGACGATCTTCCGGCTCTGCGCGCAGGACGAGTCGCGGCACCTGGCCTTCGGCGTGATGCACCTCAAGCACATCCTGGAGAGCGAGCCCGAGCGGCGCGAGGAGATCCACTCCTACCTCGACCGCGCCGACCGCATCCAGGGCCCGGCGAGCACCCAGGATCCGCTGCTGGTGGAATCCCTGACGGTCCTGCTGGGCGGCGGCGCCTCGCCGGCGCAACTCGACGAGGGCTGGCGCTTGCAGCAACTCGTGCAGCGCAAGCAGCTCACGGAGTACCACCACCGGCTCCAGGTGGCCGGCCTGGGCGACCGCATCGACCGCATGCCGAAGGCGATGCAGGACATCATCAACGGCAACTAGGGACGCGGCGGCGGCCGGCTAAACGCGGGCGGCGTCGAGCGCCGCCAGGAACGGTTGCACGGCCGCCAGGAACCCGGGCGTGTTCTGCGTGTGCACGTTGTGCCCGCAGTCCGGCACGGTAACCAGCCGCGCGTCGGGCAGCGCCGCGACGAAGCGCTCCGCCCCCTCCACCTCCAACACGTTCGACTGCGCGCCGCGCACGAGCAGCGTGGGCGTGGCGATCGCCCGCACGTCGTCCATCCCCAGGCGCGGCGCGTGCTCGGAGCGCGCGCGGCGGAAGCTCTCGTCGTGCAGGATGCGGTCGGACTTGCTGATGTACTTGCCGTCGATGCGGCGGATGAGGTTGTAGCGCGCCGTGCGCTCCATGTGCGCCCGCGTGCGGAAGGGGTCGTACTTGACGACGCGCTCCACGAACTCGTCGATGGAGTCGAACTCGCGGTTCTTGCTGACGAAGTTGCCGATGATGCGGGCGCCCGCCTCGGAGATCTGCGGCCCCGCATCGACGATGACGAGGCCGCGCGCGACGCCCGGATGGCCGAGGGCCAAGTTGAGCGTGACCATGCCGCCCATGCTGTGGCCGAAGACGATCGGCGCGTCGAGGCCCTCGCCCGCGATGAACGCCGCGGCGTCGCGGGCCATGGCGGGCGACGAGTAGTCGGCGTCGCGCACCCACTCGGTGTCCCCGTGGCCGCGCTGGTCGAGCGCGTAGACGTGGTAGCGGTCGGCGAGGTGCAGGCTGACGAGGTCCCAGGAGTGGGCCGACTGATTCGCGCCGTGCAGCAACACCACGGGCGGCGCGTCGGGGTCTCCCCATTCCAGCAGGTGCATCCGCAGGTGATTCACCACGACGTTGCGGGAGACGTAGCGCACGCGGCCCGGATGCGGGATGCCCAGGTCGGCGGCGCTGCGCTGCAGGCTGCCGAACTCGTCGAACGTGGTCATGTCGAGCGGGCCGGCGTCGGCGGCGAATTCGTTCAGGTGCATGGCTCTCCCTGGCCGCTTCCGCGCCGCTGCGCGGCGCCCGGCGGCCACGCTCGGGAATATATCAGGCGCCGTCGTCCCGGCCGCGCCCGAGGCCTGCGGCCCGGCAGCAGGGATTCAAGCGATAACCGGGGAGGTGGTTGACTTCCGATCTGGCGGGCCCCATCGTTGGCGTGTTCATTCCGGCGGCGGAGCGCATGCCGAGCTGCCAATCGTGGGTCTCCCGGCAGGTCCGCGACATCATTGGCGCAACCAATTGGCGCCGTCAGTGAATTGGGAGAGGTGGCATGGCACTCGCACAGCTACGCATGGGAGCCGGCGATCTGGGGGGCGAGGAGGTCGCGGCCCGGCCGAACGTGGTCGCCTACCTGGCGGAGTTGGTGGGGACGATGCTTTTCGTCCTCATCGGCACGGGGGCGGTCATCACCAGCGTCGGCTCGGGGGCGGCGGATGCGCTGATCGTCATCGCGCTGGCGCACGGGCTGGGCATCGGCCTGATGGTCTACGCGACGGCGAACATCTCCGGGGGCCATCTGAACCCGGCCGTCTCGCTGGGCATGATCGTGACGAAGCAGATCAAGGTCCTGCCCGGGCTGTGCTACATGGTCGCCCAGTTCGCGGGCGCGATCCTCGCGACCGCGGTGCTCTACGTGATCCTGGACAACGCGGCCGGGGAGATCACGAACTTCGGCGCGCACTCCATCAACAACGGCGCCGTCACCGACCTGGGCGCGTTCGTGCTGGAGGCGATCCTGACGGCGGTGCTGCTGATCGTGATCTTCGCGACGGCGGTCTCGAAGCGGGGCGCCTGGCACGTCGCGCCGCTGCTGATCGGGCTCACCGTGGCGGCGATCCACCTGGTGGCGCTGCCGCTGACGGGCGCGTCGGTGAACCCGGCCCGCACGCTGGGGCCGGCGCTGGTCTCGAACGCCTTCGACAGCTTCTGGGTCTACATGCTGGCCCCAGCGCTGGGTGGCGGCGTCGGCGCGGTGCTGTACTGGTTCGTGCTGCGAGAGAGCGCAGGCGACGACGCCGGCGCCGAGATGGCGGACGACGACTGAGCGGCGGCCGTCGCGGGAGCGCGCACATTCGGGAGGACGCCATGACACGACTCGACGGCAAGGTGGCGGTCATCACGGGCGGTGCCTCCGGCATCGGGGAGAGCGCGGTGCGCCTGTTCGTGGCCGAGGGGGCGCGCGTCGTGATCGGCGACGTGCAGGAGGAGCGGGCGCGGGCCCTGGCGGCCGAGCTGGGCGAGCCGGCGCGCGCCGTCGTCGCGGACGTGCGCCGGGACCAGGACGTCGCGGGGCTGGTGGCGACGGCGGTCGACGAGTTCGGCGCGCTGGACGTGATGTACAACAACGCCGGCGTGGGCATGGTCGAGGGCGAGATCGCGGATGCGCCCGAGGAGACGTTCGACTTCGTCACGGCGGTCAACCTCAAGGGGGTCTGGCTGGGCATCAAGCACGCCGCCCGGCGGATGCGCGCGCAGGGCGGCGGCGTGATCATCTCCACCGCCTCGGTCGCCGGGCTGCACGGCTTCGAGCGGCAGGCCATCTACGGCATGACCAAGGCCGGCGTGATCTCGCTCACCCGCAGCGCCGCCGCCGAGGGCGGACCGCACGGCATCCGCGTCAACTGCATCTGTCCGGGCGGGATCGTCACGCCGCTCTCGGCGCCGTTCCCGCGCGCGGAGGAGATCATGACGGAGCGCTTCGCCGCCGTGCACCCCGTGGGGCGGGCGGGGCAGCCGCTCGACATCGCGCAGGCGGCGCTGTGGCTGGCGGGCGACGAGTCGAGCCTGGTGACCGGGCAGGCGATCGTGGTGGACGGGGGCTGGAGCAGCGTCGACGCCCGCTGGCAGCGCCTGCTCGAGCAGATGAACGCGCGCAACCGCGCCGGCGTGCGGCCGGGCGGCGCCCCGCTCGACGGCGACTGAGCGACTCCGACTACACGTTGCCCCGCGTGCCGGCGAGGTCGGCCATGAGTTCCAGCGCCTCGGGCTGGCGGGCGGTGACGGTGATGCCCGTGATGCCGCAGTCCTCCCAGGCCTTGTAGCGCTCGCGGATGCGGTCGGCGGGGCCGATCAGCGCCATCTCGTCGATGAACTCGTCGGGCACGGCCTCCATCGCCTCGGCCCGGCGGCCCGACAGGTAGAGGTCCTGCACGGCGGCCGCGGCCTCGCCGTAGCCGTAGCGGACCATGACGTCGTTGTGGAAGTTCTTCGACTTCGCGCCCATGCCGCCCATGTACAGCGCCACGTTGGGGCGCATCTGGCGGATGCACTCGCCCACGTCGTCGCTGACGATCACCGTGCAGGCGGCCTGGATCTCGAAGTCGTCGAGCGCCTTGGGCGCCTCGCTCGCCCGGCCGCGCTGCATGCCCTCGTCGAGCCAGGGCTGGTAGTTCGCCATGCGGTAGGGCGAGAACCACATCGGCAGCCAGCCGTCGGCCAGCTCGGCCGTGTTCTTGACGTTGGCCGGGCCCAGCGAGGCGACGTAGATCGGCAGTTGCTGCATGTGCAGGATCGACTTCAGCGGCTTGCCGAGGCCGCTCGACCCGGGGCCCTGATAGGGCAGTTGGTACTCGACCCCGTCGTAGGTGACCGGCGCCTCGCGGGCGAGGATCTTGCGCAGCACCTCGATGTACTCGCGCACGCGCGTGGCGGGCTTGCCCCAGGGCTGCCCGTGCCAGCCCTCGACGACCTGCGGCCCGGACAGGCCCAGCCCCACGATGACGCGGCCGCCGCCGGCCAGCTGATCGAGCGTCGCCATGGTCATGGCGGTCATCGCGGGGGTCCGCGCGGGGATCTGCAGGATGCCCGTGCCCAGCTTGATGCGCTGCGTGTGCGCGGCGATGAAGGCCAGCGGCGTGACCGCGTCGGAGCCGTAGGCCTCGGCCGTCCAGACCGAGTCGTAGCCCAGCGCCTCGACGCGCCGGATCAGGTCCAGGTCGAGTTGGTAGCGCGGACCGAAGCCGCCCGCGGTGAAGCCGAGTTTCATGATCTGCCCCTTCTCGCCGTCCAGCGCCCGGCCCCGGCGGGGCGGACGCCGGTCAGGTTAGCCGCACGACGCCGTTGGGTGTGTCGAGCGTGGCCACGAGCGCGGCCGCTCCCGCCTCGACCGGCAGCGTCAGGCCCAGCGCCGCGAGCGCGGTCTCGACCTCGGGCGGGCGGGGATGCCGGCCGCTGAGGGCGGTCAGGCGGCAGCCGCCGGGCGCGGTCGCCGCGGGGTGCGGCGTCTCGTCCCAATCGATCAGGAAGGGGACCAGGCCGTCCAGGGCGGGCCCGGCGCTCGTCAGCGTCCAGACCAGCTCGACGCCGTCCGGCCGCACCCGCCGCATGGTGCGGTCCGGCCCCGGGTCGAAGCCGCCCAGCCGCGCCAGCGCGACGCGCGCCGCGAGGTCGGTCGCCTTCGCCGCCCAGCCGACGAGCCGCGGCGCGGTGAGGTCGTCGAGGCCGAAGGGCCGGGGGCGGCCGGGCGGGTCGGGCTGGTTGGGGTCGGGCGCGATGATCTCCAGGTACGCCTCGTCGCCCAGACCCAGCAGGGCGTTGTGCGACCCGGCGCCGGGGTGGGCGCCGCCGTAGGCCGGGCGCACCCCCAGCCGCTCCTCGAGGTCGGGCACGGCGATGTCGAGATCGGGCACGGCGTAGACGATGTGGTCGACCATCCCGACGGGCATCTGGTCCGGCATCGGCGGGGCGGGGGGCCTCATGGCGCGGCGTCCGTTCCGGCGGCGCCGGCGGCCGCGAACTCGGCGCGGGCGTTCGCCAGCAGTGCGGGGTCGGTGAGGAGGTCGAGGGCGGTCAGCGCCATCGCCTTGGCGGCGACGAGCATCGCATCGTGGGCGGGCGCGCCGGCCGCGGCCGCGGCGAACTCGGGCGTGTGATTGCCGGCCGCGGCGGGGATGCCGAAGACGGGATGGATCGACGGCGTCACGTGGCTGACGTTGCCCATGTCGGTGCTGAAGGCGCTGAACCCCGCGGGATCCTCGCGCGGCGGCGCGCCCAAGGCGCGCAGGCTGGCCGCGTAGGCCTCGACGATGGGGGTGTTGTGCCGCATGTCCGAGTATTCGTGGCCGCGCTGCCGCACTTCCACGGTGCAGCCCGACGCCTCGGCCCCGGCCCGGAAGCAGGCCAGCACGCGCTCCTTGAGCCGCGCCAGCGCGTCGCGGTCGCGGGCCCTAACGATGAACTCGGCGCGGGTGAGGCTGGGGATGATATTGGGCTTGTCGCCGCCGTGCGTGATGACGCCGTGCACCAACGCGCCGGGGGGCAGTTGCTGCCGCAGGGCCGAGATCGCGCTGTAGGCGATGACCATCGCGTCGAGCGCGTTGCGCCCCTCCCAGGGCGCGCCGGCGGCGTGCGCGTTGCGCCCCCGATAGACGACGTCCAACTGCCGCAGGGCGCTGACGCCCGGCCGCAGGAGATCGCTGGGGGCGGGGTGCGCCATCAGCGCCGCGTCGACGTCCGCGAACGCGCCCCGCTCGATCAGATCGATCTTGCCGCCGCCGCCCTCCTCGGCGGGCGTGCCCAGCACGACCACCCGGCCCGCCGCGCCCGACCCGGCCAAGCCGGCAGCCGCGCCGATGCCGGCGCCCAGCCCCGCCGCCGCGATCAGGTTGTGGCCGCAGGCGTGGCCGATCTCGGGCAGCGCGTCGTACTCACAGCAGATGGCGACCCGGTCGCCGCCGGCGCCCGCGCTGGCGCTGAACGCGGTGGGCAGATCGAACGCGCCGCGCTGCACCGTCAGGCCGGCGGCGGCGGCCGCGGTCGCGAGCACGTCGTGCGCGAAGTGCTCCTCGAAGTTGAGCTCGGGCCGCTCGTGGATCCGCGCGCTGACGCGGCGCAGATCCGCGGCGGCGGCATCGATCGCGGCGGTGGCCCGCGCCCGCATGGCGGCGCGATCGGGCGGGGACGCGGGCTGCGACATGCGGCCTCCGCTCGTTTCCGGCGGTCCCATCCTGGCGGCGCTGCGGGCAGGATAGCGGGTCTCCCGGGCCGACTCGCGCCCGTCCGGCGGGCCACGCCGAACGTAACCCCCACGTAACGCCGCAAAGCTGACAACGGAAGGGCGCTGTGTGCAATGCTCTCGCTGCTACGATGCGAGGTGGTGGTGCACGGGTGCGTCAGCAAGGAGGCGGCGCGAGCGTGAAACGCCTCAGGGACCGGCCGGCCGAGCGGGTGACGCCGCGTCGCACGATCGCACTGATCGGGGCGCGCGCCGAGGCAGGAAGGGCCAGCAGGGATGGTTGAGTCGCCCACCCTCGAATCACAGTCACGCGAGCCCATCGCGGAGCGCGACCGGGCGACGATTCGCTTCGCCGGCGACTCCGGCGACGGCATGCAGTTGGCCGGCAACCGCTTCACCGACGCCACCGCCGTCTTCGGCAACGACTTCAGCACGCTGCCCGATTTCCCGGCCGAGATCCGGGCGCCCGCGGGCTCCCTGGCGGGCGTCAGCTCGTTCCAGATCAGCTTCTCCCGGCGCACGATCCACACGCCCGGCGACGCGCCCGACGCGCTCGTCGCGATGAACCCGGCGGCCCTCAAGGTGCACGCCAAGGAATTGGCGCCCGGCGGCCTGCTGCTGGTCAATTCCGATGCGTTCACCAACGTGAACCTGCGCAAGGCCGGCTATCGCGAGAACCCGCTGACCGACGGCTCGCTCTCCAACTACCGCCTCGTTCAGGCCCCCATCACGGAACTCGCGGCGGCGGCGGCGGCGGAGGCGGGCGTCTCGGGGCTGAACGCGGAGCGCACGAAGAACTTCTTCGCGCTGGGCATCGTCTACTGGCTCTACGACCGCGACCCCACGCCCAGCATCGCCTGGATCGAGGAGAAGTTCGCCAAGCGGCCCAACATCGTGGCGGCGAACAAGGCCGCGCTCATGGCCGGGAATGCCTTCGCCGAGACCGCCGAGCTCGCCGACGCCCATGTCGCGGTGCCGCCGGCCACGCTGCAGCCCGGCACCTACCGCACGATCACGGGCAACGAAGCGACGGCCATTGGCCTGGTCGCGGCGCAGGAACTCAGCGGGCTGCAGCTCTTCTACGGCAGCTACCCCATCACGCCGGCCAGCGACATCCTGCACTCGCTCGCCTCGTACCGGAACTTCGGCGTCAAGACGTTCCAGGCGGAGGACGAGATCGCCGCGGTGGGCGCGGCGATCGGCGCGGCCTTCGGGGGATCGATCGGCGTGACCGGCACCAGCGGCCCCGGCCTGGCGCTCAAGAGTGAGGCGATCGGCCTGGCCGTGATGACGGAGCTGCCGATCGTCGTGCTCGACATCCAGCGCGGCGGGCCCAGCACCGGCCTGCCCACCAAGACCGAGCAGGGCGACCTGCTGCAGGCGATGTTCGGCCGCAACGGCGAGAGCCCGGTGTGCCTGGTCGCGCCGCGCAGCCCGGGTGACTGCTTCTACATGGTGATCGAGGCCGTCCGCCTCGCCTTCGCGTCGATGACGCCGGTGATCTTCCTGTCCGACGGCTACCTGGCCAACACGGCCGAGCCCTGGCCCGTGCCCGACGTGGGCCAGTTGCCCCGCATCGAGGTGCAGTTCCACGACGACCCGCGCACCTTCGCGCCGTACGCCCGCGACCCGGAGACGCTGCGGCGCCAGTACGCCGTGCCCGGCACGACCGGCCTGCAACATCGCATCGGCGGGTTGGAGAAGGCCGACGGCTCGGGCAACGTGTCCTACGACCCCGACAACCACGCGCACATGGTGGCGCTGCGGGCGGAGAAGATTGAGCGCATCGGCCGCATGATCCCGCCGCTCGAGGTGGAGGGGCCGGAGTCGGGCGACGTGCTGGTGCTTTCCTGGGGCAGCACCTACGGCCCGGCCGTCACGGCGGTCGAGGACGCGCGCGCCCAGGGCGCGGACGTCGCGCTGGCGCACCTGCGCTACCTCAATCCCTTCCCGCCCAACCTGGGCGCCGTGCTCGGCCGCTACCGGACGGTCCTGATTCCGGAAACCAACGCCGGCCAGCTGCGCATGCTGGTGCGGGCGAAGTACCTGGTGGACGCCCAGGGCCTGAACAAGGTCTCGGGGCAGCCGTTCAGCGCCGGCGAAATCACGGAGCGGATCATGGCGCTGCGCAGCGCGGCGCCGTCGCGGGCCCGGGCCTCGTAGCGGCGGCGCGAGCGAGCGAGCGGAACGAGCGAGGAGACGCGGAGATGGTGGTCGTAGACCCTGACGCGATGCCCGCGGAGGCCGCACGCCTCTCGAAGAAGGACTTCGCCTCGGACCAGGACACCCGCTGGTGCCCCGGCTGCGGCGACTATTCGATTCTGTCGCAGATGCAGCGCATGCTGCCCAACCTGGGCAAGCGCCGGGAAGACATCGTCTTCATCTCCGGCATCGGCTGTTCCAGCCGCTTCCCCTACTACATGAACACCTACGGCTTCCATTCGATTCACGGCCGCGCGCCGACGCTGGCGACCGGCCTCAAGCTGACCCGCCCCGACCTGCTGGTCTTCGTGATCACCGGCGACGGCGACGGCCTGAGCATCGGCGGCAACCATCTGCTGCACGCCCTGCGCCGCAACCAGGACCTCAACATCCTGCTGTTCAACAACCGCATCTACGGCCTGACGAAGGGCCAGTACTCGCCCACCTCCGAGGTGGGCAAGGTGACGAAGTCCTCGCCCATGGGCTCGATCGAGAACCCGCTCAACCCGATCGCGGTGGCGCTGGCCGCGGAGGCGACGTTCGTCGCGCGGACGTTCGACACCGACCCGCACCACCTCGTCAGCACGCTCGAGGCGGCGGCGCACCACAGGGGCTCGGCGTTCGTCGAGATCTACCAGAACTGCAACATCTTCAACGACGGCGCGTTCCGCGACTTCACCGACAAGCCGGTGCGCGGCGAGCGCCTGCTCTACCTGGAGGCGGGCGAGCCCATGCTCTTCGGCGAGGAGAAGCAGCGCGGCATCGCGCTCGACGGGGCGCGGCCGGAGATCGTGGAGGTCAACGGCGACCGCTCGAAGGTGCTGGTGCACAACCCGGCCGAGCCGACACCGATCAGCGGCAACATGCTGGCCCGCTTCCAGTACCCCGAGATGCCCGTGCCCATGGGCGTCTTCCGCCAGGTGCAGAAGCCGACCTACGGCGAAATGCTCGGCCAGCAGGTGGCCGAGGCCCAGGCCGGGAGCGGCGCGGGCGACCTGGCGGCGCTCGTCGCCGGGGACAACACCTGGTTGGTCGAATAGGGCCCGGCCGAATCGCCGCCGGCCGAATCGCCGCGCCGGCGTCGCGGGCCGGCCGACGGATCTAGCGGGCCGCCGCCGCCGCCCGCCCGTGGACCACGGGCAGCACTTCCTCGATCAGGCGCTGCGTCTGCTGCTGCATGTCGGCGTCGCCGTCGGCGATCGGGCGCAGCACGAACTTCGACGCCCCCGCCGCCACGTACTCGGCGATGCGGGCTTGGATGCAGGCCGCGTCGCCCACGCTGAAGTAGCCGGCCGGGTCGACGTCGGGCAGGCGGCGGCGGAAGCCGGCCGCCAGCCGTTGCACGGGGGCGTCGCCGGGGTCGCCGAAGCGGTAGGCGAAGGCGGCGCCGTAGTGGTCGTCGTCGATGCTGCGCCCGGCCGCGACCGCCGCACCCTTGATCGCCGCGACGATCCGCGCCACCTGGGCCGGGCTGTGCAGGCCGCCCAGCCAGCCGCTGCCGATGGTCGCCGTGCGGCGGATCGCGGCTTTGCTGTCGCCGCCGATCCAGAGCGGCAGCGGCTGCTGCACGGGCAGCGGCGCAATCACGGCGTCGTGGTAGTCGTAGTGCTCACCCGCGAAGCTGACGGTCTCGCCCGCCCAGAGACGCACCATCAGGCGCAGGGCCTCGTCGGCGAGCGCGCCGCGGCGCGCCATGGGCCGGCTCGTGGCGCGGAACTCGGGCGCGACGGCCCCGCCCACGCCGAAGGCCGGCAGCATGCGGCCGTCGCTGAGGAAATCGATCGTGGCGCACTCCTTGGCCAGCACCAGCGGGTCGCGGAACGGCACGACGACGACGTTCATGCCGAACTTGAGCCGCTCGGTCGCCCCGGCCAGGGCGGCCATCGTGGACATCGATTCGAGGAAGGGCTGCGCGCCGATGAGGCGGTCGGTCTGCCAGATCGAATCGACGTCGCCGGCCTCGCACTGCTCCACCCAGCGCCAGAAGCCGCGCGGCTCCTCGAAGGGGAAATTCGCGATTCCCAGGCCAATGCGCACGCTCATCGCGTCCCCCTACTCCGCGGTCGATCCGGCCTCGGCGCCGTACTTGCTGCCGGGCACGTAGTAGCGACGGTGCCAGATGCCGCTGCGCGGCTCGTCGCCCATGGGCATGCGCCAACTCCGGATGCGCGCCGACGCGAGCGGGAGCGCACAGAGGGCGCGCGGCTGGTCGATCGTGTTGCCGATGTAAGCCGCGGCGGCGGCCGGCGAGATGTAGCGCTCCGCGATGCGGCGGTAGAGGTCGCGCCAGACGTCGTCCGCCCCGAGGTCGTGGACGATCTCCGCCTCGCCCTCCACGACGAGCTTGCGTGCCGGCGCGGCCGTCTCGTCGATGGCGCAGGCGATGCGGGGATGCGCGCGGATGTGCGTCAGCCAGTCCGACATCGCGCGGGGGGTGAACCACAGCCGCCCCTCCTCGTGCAGGAACCAGATCGGGGCAACGTGCGGGTCGCCGTCGGCGTCGACGGTGGCGATGCGCATCAGCACGCCCGGCGCGTCGAGGAAGGCGTCGCGTTCGGCAGGGGTCAGGGGCGGCATGGGGTCCTCGTTTCGGCGCGGTCTTGCGGAGTTATGCCGGGGGCAATCCGGCCAGCCAGTCGAGCAGGATCTGGTTCAGTTCATCGGGGCGTTCCTGCTGGGTCCAATGGCCGCACTCCTCAATGTGGCCACGCTGGAGCTGCGGGATGACGCGCTCCATCCCCTCGGACAGCCGGGGCGTGAGGACCGGATCCCTGCCCGCCGTGACCATCAGCGCCGGGCAGCCGATGCGCGCGTCCTTGCTCTCCTCGCCCCATTCCCAGTTCCGGCGGTCGTTGCGGTACCAGTTGAGCGGTCCGCGGAAGCCGGTCGCGCGGAACGCCTCGACGAAGACGGCCAGGTCGTCGGCGCTCAGCATGACGCTGCGGACCGGGCGCTCGGGGAGGCCGACCAGCATCCCGCCGCGCTCGCGGACGCTCTTGGTGCCGCCCAGGGCGTCCAGCCGATCGGCGGGGTCGCTGCTGCGCAGGAGCAGCGACATCGTGCGCTCGGGGTCGGCCTCGAGTTCGGCCTCGGCGACGCCGGGCTCCTGGAAGTAGAACTGGTAGTCCCACACGCCGGGGCGGCCCTTGACCATCTCCAGCAGCGGCGCCGGCGGCTGACCGCGGTAGGGCGTGTTGATCCCCGCGACGGCCCGCACCCGCTCGGGGTGGTGCAACGCCATCGCCCAGACGATCGCGCCGCCCCAGTCGTGGCCCACGAAGACGGCCTGCTCCAGCGGGAGCGCATCGAGCAGGGCGACCAGGTCGTCGCAGACCAGGCGGTGGGCGTAGTCCTCGATGTTGGGGGGCGCGCTGGTCCGGCCGTAGCCGCGCATGTCGGGCGCGATGGCGCGGAGGCCCGCGTCCGCCAGCGCCGGCAGCTGATGCCGCCACGAGTACCACAGCTCGGGGAAGCCGTGCACGAAGACGACGGCCGGTCCGTCGCCCTGCTCCGCGACGTGCATGGAGATGCCGGTCGGGAGTTCGATCTGCCGGTGCTCAATCGTCACGGGCGCGTCCTTCCACGGTGCTTGTCGGCCCCCTCAACGGTGGCCGGGCTGCGAGCCTACCGCAGCGGGAGGCTAAGCTGTCGCACCGGAGGTGTCGCGGGGCGGGGGGACATGGGCCGATCGGGGACGCCGGCGACCTCCTTCAGCTCCTGCACGCGCGCAGCGACACGATCGCGGTATCGCTTGGGGGCGTACTTCTCGCCGTAGAGCCGCCGGTACCCCTCGAGCAGCGACGGGTACTCCGCCGCCAGGAAGTCGAAGTAATAGTCGCGCAGTTCGGGGCCCAGATGGAGGACGTTGGATCCCACGAAGCGCGCGCCGTGATCGGCGGCGGCGCGCACGGTGCGTTCGACCTGCGCCCGGTCGGCCGACAGCCCGGGCAGCAGCGGGGCCATCAGCACGCCGGCGTGGATGCCCGCGTCGGCCAGGCGGCGCATCGCGGCGAGGCGCTGGTGGGGCGGGGCCGTGCCGGGCTCCGTGCGACGCCAGATCTCTCGATCGACGGTGGGCATGCTGAAGCAAACGCTGAGGCGGGCGCGGGCGTCGAGTTCCCGCAGCACGTCGAGGTCGCGCACGATCAACGGGTTCTTGGTGAGCAGCGAGACGGGGTTACGGAAGCGCGCGAACTGTTCCAGCGCCGCGCGGGTCAGGCGATAGCGGCCCTCGGCGGGCTGGTAGGGGTCGGTCGCGGTGCCCAGCGCGACCGGCTCCCGCTTCCAGGCGGGCCGCGCCAGTTCGCCCGCGAGCACCGGCGCCAGGTTGCGCTTGACGTAGATGATGCCGGTGAAGTCGTCGCCGACGCCCAACTCGAAGAAGCGGTGGGTGGGACGCGCGAAGCAGTAGTGACAACCGTGCGCGCAGCCGCGATACGGGTTGAGCGACCACGCGAAGGGCATGCCCCGCACCCGGTTGAGCGCCGACTTGCACTCGATCTCGCGGTACTCGACCACGGCGTCCGCCCTTCCCCGCCGGACTCGATCAGAACATATGTACTACGCAGTGTCAAGGGAGCGCGGCTAGCGGAGGATGCCGGAGTCCTCGCCGGCGGCGACCTCCGCGGGCGGCATGCCCAGCCAGTCGTGCAGGACGGCGGCGGTGTCCTCGCCGGTCAGCCGCGAGCGGGCGTAGGTCTCGATCGGCGTCGCCGAGAAGCGCAGCGGCAGCCGCTCGAGGTGCTGCGCGCCGATGGTGGGGTGCTCCCCCTCGGCGGTGGTGAAGAAGCCGCTCGCGCGCAGTTGCGGGTCGCGCTGCGTGAGGTCGACGCCCGACTGCACGACGCCGGCCGGCACGCCGGCCGCCTGGCAGCGCTCCATGACCGCTTCCGCGTCCTGCGTCCGCGTCCAGGCCGCCATCTCGCGATCGATCGCGTCCATCGCCGCCACGCGCCCCGCGGCGGTGTCCAGGGCGGAATCGCGGGCCCAGGCGGGCTCGCCCAAGAGCGCGCGCAGGGCCCGCCACTGGGCGTCGCTCATGACCGCGATCGCCACCCAGCGCTCCTCCTCGCCGGGGACGGCGCCGGCCAGCGGCCGGCACGGGTAGCAGCCGTGCGGGGCGGCCGCGTCGTAGGGCAGGCGGTTGCCGGTCGCCTCCGCCCGGCCACCGTTCACGATCAGGTCGAGCAGGGTGGGGCCCAGGAAGTTGACGCCCGTCTCGAACTGCGCGACCTCGATGCGCTGGCCGAGGCCGTCGCGACGGCGCGCCTCCAGGGCGGCCAGCACCGCCAATGCGGCGTGCAGCCCGGCGGCGTGGTCGTTGTAGGAGAAGCCGATGCCGATGTCGTCGCGGCCGGGCACGCCGGTGAGCGCCGTCAGGCCCGAGAGCGCGTGGATGGTGGGCGCATAGGTGACGTAGCCGGACCAGGGGCCGCCGTCGCCCATGCCCGACATGTTGACGACGATCAGGCCGGGGTTGGCGGCGCGCAGCACGGACTCCCCCAGGCCCCAGCGCTCGAGCACGCCCGGCGAGAAGTTGTCGATCAGCACGTCGGCGCGGGTCGCGAGGTCGAGGGCGATCCGCCGCGCCTCCTCCGTCGCCATGTTGAGCGCCAGTGCGCGCTTGTTGCGGTTCCACATGACGAAGTACGGCCGCGCCGGGTCCGCCCCCACGCCCTGGGAGCGGCCGGCCGTGGACACCTTGACCACGTCGGCGCCCAGATCGCCCAGGACGCGCGTCCCGAAGGGGCCCGCGAGCACGTGCGTGAAGTCGAGCACGCGCACGCCGTCGAGGGGGCGCGGGCCGGTCATCGGTCGTCCCAGCCGATCGCCGAGAGCAGCGCCTCGGGCGTGGCGGGCGGGCCGGCGCCGGGGGCGGCGGCCGCCTCGTCGGCCGCGCGCCAGGGCGTTCGCTCGAAGCGGTACGGACCGCCCGGTCCGCGCACGGCCGCGCCGGCGATCGTGCGCGGGCGCCACCAGCCGCGCGCCTCCAACTGCGGGTTGTCGAGCAGCAGCTCGGGCGGCAGCACGCGGCCGTAGGGCGCGTGGCGGGCCTGCGCCTCCTCGAACAGGGCGCCCACCTCCTTCGTGGGCACCCAGGCCCGCATCACGTCCATGAGGCGCCGCACGTACTCCACCCACAGGTCGGGATCCTGCCACTTCGGGTCGAGCAGATCCTCGACGAAGCCCTCCTCGACGAGCCAGGCCAGCTGCGCCTCCGGGTCGGGCGTGGGGGTGACCATGATGCCGCCGCCCTGCGCCTGCAGGACCTGGTACACGGTCGTCCAGTGCAACGCCCCCTGCCGCGGCAGGACCGGCGTCTCGGCCCACTCCACCAGGTCGCAGTACCACGCGTACATCAGCACGTGCTCCAGCGCCGTCGGCAGCGCCTCGTGCACGGCGGCGTCGACGATCTGGCCGGCGCCGGTCTCGCGCGCGTGATGCAGCGCGGCCAGCGCGCCGATCGCGACGTAGGCCCCGGAGATCATGAACGCCAGCTCGCCGAACAGCTTGAGCGGCGGCGTGTCGGCGTCGCCGGTGGTGGCGCAGATGCCGCCCAGCGCCGAGGCGACGAGGTCGGGGGCGCGGTAGTCGCGCCAGGGCCCCTCGCGGCCGAACGACGTGGACCGCACGACGACGATCCCCGGCCGCTCGGCGAGCAGCCCCTCGGCGTCGATGCCGGCGCGGGCCAGGGCGCCGTTGTCAAGGACGACGTCGGCCGCGCGCGCGAGTTCGCGCAGCCGCGTGCGCCCGGCCGGCGCCTCCGGGTCGAGCGTGAGCGAGCGGCGGCCGGAAGCGAAGTAGGCGTACCACAGCGATCGCCCCGGCCCCGGCTCGCCGCCCGCGAAGGGGCCGCGCTCCCGCAGCGGGTCGCCCGAGGGCGGCTCCGGCCGCACGACGTCGGCGCCGAGGTCGGCGATCAGCTTCGCGCCGTAGATCGCGCGCTCGTCGGTCAGATCCAGCACGCGCACGCCCGACAGGGCGCCGGGGGGGTCGGGCGGGGGCGGCTGGCCGGTGGGGGCGTCGGTCATGGCAACGCAGTCTAGGGCCGGCCTGCGTTGGGCTCGACACCCCCCGCAGGCGGCGCAGCCGGTACCGTGAGCGCAGCAACCCCGTTTCCCGCTCCCGCTCCGGCCGATCATCCGTGCTCTACGTCGATGCCGTCTCCCAGCGCTTCAAGGGCGTCCCCGTCCTCGACGAGGTCGGCTTCAACATCGGCGACGGCGAGCGGGTCGGCCTGATCGGGCCGAACGGGGCCGGCAAGTCGACGCTGCTGCGCGTCATCGCGGGCTTGCTGCCGCCCGACGCCGGCGCCGCGGGGCACCGCGGCGGCAGCCTGGGCTTCCTGCAGCAGGACGCGGAGTTGAGTAGCCGGCTGCCGCTGGTCGAGGAGATGTGGAAGGCGTTCCCGGAGGCGCGCGCCGTCGAGGAGCAGCTGCACGAGGTCGCCGCCGCCTTCGAGAGCCCCGCGGGCGACGTCGACGCGCTCGTCGCACGCCAGGCGCAGCTATTCGAGGAGTTCGAGCGTCTGGACGGCTATCGCATCGAGAAGCGGATCGGGCAGGTGCTGCGCGGCTTGGGCTTCGCACCCGCGGACGACGGCAAGGCCTGCGGGGCGTTCTCGGGCGGCTGGCGGATGCGCGTCGCGTTGGCGCAGGTGCTCGTCCGCCGGCCCGATCACCTGCTGCTGGACGAGCCCACCAACCACCTCGACGCCGCAGCGCGGACGTGGCTGATCGGGCATCTACAAGCATACAAGGGCACGGTGATCATCGTCTCGCACGAGACCGACTTCCTCGACGCGACGGTGCAGCGGATCATCGACTTGCGCGACGGCGAGGCGCGCTCGTACCCCGGCAACCACAGCGACTACCGCCGCCAGCGGGCCGCCCTGCTCGCCCAGCAGCGCGCGACCGCCGACCGCCAGGGGCGCGAGATCGCCCGGCAGACGCGGTTCATCGATCGCTTCCGCAGCACGGCCACCAAGGCCAAGCAGGTGCAGAGCCGGATCAAGGCGCTCGAGAAGATCGAGCGGGTCGCCGCGCCCGGGGCCGAGCGGGCCGTGCACTTCCGCATCCAGACGGCGGCCCGGCCCGAGCGCGCCGTCGTGACGGTGCAGGATCTGAGCCACGCCTACGACGACCACATCGTGCTGGTCGGCGCGAACTTGGAGATCGAGCGGGGCGAGAAGGTCGCCCTGGTGGGGCCGAACGGCGGCGGCAAGAGCACGCTGCTGCGCGCCCTGGCGGGCCGCATCGCCCCCACCGAGGGCAGCATCGCCTGGGCCGAGCGGGCCGAGTTCGGCTACTACGACCAGCACCAGGATGAAGCGCTGGACCCCGCCCGGACCGTGCTGGAGGAGGTCGCGTCGATCGCCGGCGACCACACGGACGGCGACCTGCGCAGCGTCCTCGGGCGCTTCCTGTTTCGCGGCGAGGACGTGTTCAAGCGCATCGCCGTGCTCTCGGGCGGGGAGCGGTCGCGCGTCGCGCTGGCGAAGTTCCTGATCCGGCCGTCCAACGTGCTGCTGCTCGATGAGCCCACCAACCACCTCGACGGGGCGACCCGCGCCCGGCTGATCAAGGCGCTGGCCGACTACGACGGCACGATCATCTGCGCGTCGCACGACCGCGAGGTCCTGCGGCGGGTGGCGACCCGCGCCGTGCAAGTCGAGGAGGGCGAGTGCCGGCCGCTGCAGGACTGGCGCGCCGGCGCGGCGTCGGGCGGCTGAGAACTGCAGCGGGGGGCGCTACGATCGCCGTCCGCGCGGGCCGGGGGCCGGGGAGGCGGGAAAAGTCGGGGATGGTCGGGGAGAGAGGATTTGAACCTCCGACCTCTTCGTCCCGAACGAAGCGCGCTGCCGGACTGCGCCACTCCCCGACGCCGGCTCAGCGTACGTGAGCGCGTCGCGCTCGAACAATCGCGCGGGGCGCAGACGCCGGCCGGCGTGGGACCGCTAGCCCTGCGGCGACAGCGGTCCGCTGGCGAAGTCGGTCTGCTCCTCGGCCTCCGGGTCCGGCGGCTGGTAGCCGGGCGGCGGGATGCGCAACTCCTGGCCGATGCGCAGCGCGTTGGGGTTGCTCAGCTCGTTGTAGGCGGCCAGCGCGGCGGTGGTGACGGCGAAGCGCTGTGCGATCTTGCTCAGCACGTCGCCCGGCACCACCACGTAGATCTGGTCGAGTTGCTGCGCCGGCACCTCGGGCTCGGTCAGGGCGGCGGCGACGGCGGCGGCAGCGGCGTCCGACGCCGCGTCGGGCGCGACGGCCACCGTCTCGGCCACCGGCGCGGCCTCGGCGTCCGTGGGGGCCAGCGTCGCCTCGGCGCCCTCGGCGACGACGGCGTCCTGGCCGCCCCCGCCCGTGTCTCGCAGGACGCTGAACGTGGTGAGCATCAGCACCGCGAAGATGATCGGGACCGCCACGACCATGGTGAGCAGGAAGCCCAGCACCGGACCAGACCAGACGGTCTCGTTCGGTGGGGGGCCCTCGGCCCCGGCCGCCTGTAGGGGCCGCGCGCCGGAAGCGCTAGCGGCGGCGGCTGGGCTCACCCTCCAGGATGGGCTCGTCGATGTAGACATCGCCGTTCCGAATCTTGATGTTGTAGCCACAGTTCCCATTCGTGCAGACCCACGCCTTGTAGTGAATCGCCGCTCCCTGGCTGCCGAAGTCCGACAGCGGCACGAGGTGCCCCGTGTCGCAACGCTGGCACGGCGGGAACGCGAACAGCCCGTCCTCCACCCGTCACCCCCTTCATCCCGCACGACGCGCGAGCGCCGCGCCGGGTTCCCCAGCGCTCCCGTCACGCCGGGGCCAGTCTCATTCTATCGCGGCCGGCCCGACCGCGCCCGGCCCGGCCGCGCGGATCGGCCCCCGGGGCCATAAGCTGACGACATGGCGGATGCACTTACCGATCGTCAGCGCGAAGTCGCCGGCCTGGTCGCCGCGGGGCTGACCAACCGCGAGGTCGCCGAGCAGCTGGGGATCTCCAAGGACGGGGTCAAGTACCACGTCGCGGAGATCCTCAGCCGGCTGGGCGTGTCCTCGCGCGCGTCGGTGCGCGAGGCGCTGTGGGGCCCGCCCGCCGACGCCCCCGCGCAGCCGACGGCGCAGCCGGCCTCGCAGCCGGGCGAGGTCGACTTCGCGAAGTACCTGCTCGACGCGATGCGGGGGTCGCTGCTGCAGCGGGTGCTGCGCATCGCGACGGCGACCGGGGTCATCGAGGCGCTGCGCGAACTGCCGCCCGCCGGCGTGACCCGCGTCGCGGCGCAGACCGGCATCGACGGGCGCTACGTGCGCGCCATCCTGCAGTCGCTGGCGGCGCACCGGGTCGTGACGTACCGCGCCGCCACGCGGCACTTCCGGCTGGCGCCGCCGCAGCGGGCGCTGCTGACGCCGGAGCGCCCCGACTCGTTCCTCGACCTGCTCGACAGCACGACGCCGCGCGACCCCGCCGATGAGCGCTTGATCGCGCTCATCCGGGCCGGCGACGGCGTGCGGCTGGAGGCGGGCATGGCCAACGAGTGGGAGAGCCTGATTCACATCCTGCCGCGGCCGGCGCACGGCCTGGCGCCC
The DNA here is from genome assembly GCA_965209205.1 of Dehalococcoidia bacterium. Classification (GTDB taxonomy): domain Bacteria; phylum Chloroflexota; class Dehalococcoidia; order Bin125; family Bin125; genus TK10-74A. The sequence goes on along the minus strand of CBDBQC010000003.1, from coordinate 832,853 downwards.
GCCTTCCGCGCCGCCCCCGAACTCGCCGCCGCGCTGGAGGCTGGCATCAGCGTGGGCGAGGCGGGCTCGGGGCGGGGACGCCTGCTGATCGAGCTGGCGCGCCGCTACCCGCGCAGCTCCTTCACGGGCTACGACCTGAACCCCACGGCGGTGCGGCTGTCGGCCGCCGACGCCGGGGCGGCGGGCGTCGGCAACTGCCGGTTCGTGGAGGCGGACGTGACGCGGTTGCCGGATCGCCACGACCTCATGCTGGCCTTCGGGATGCTGCACGACACGCCGAACCCGTGCGAGATCGTCGAGGCGGTGGCGCGGATCATCGCGCCCGGCGGGCTCTTCGTGGCGACGGAGATCGCGGCCTCGAGCCGGCTCGAGCGCAACCTGGGCCGGCCGCTCGTCGAGGTGATGTACGACCTCTCGCTGATGCACTGCGTGCCCCACTCGGTGGCCTGCGGGGGCGACGGCCTGGGCGCGCTATGGGGCCAGGAGGCGGCGCGCGACGTACTGGCCGCGGCGGGGCTGGCGGTGGAGGTCGTGCGGTCGCAGAGCGACGCGTTCCACAACTACTTCGTCGCGCGGGCGGGCGCGCCGCCGGCGGGCGGCTAGGACCGGGCCGGGACCCCGGCGGCCCCGGCCGCCTCCGCCGCCCACTGCGGGTGCTTGTAGAGGAAGTACTCGTAGGCGTCGGAGAGGGCGATCCAGGACGCCTCGATGACGTCGGTCGAGGAGCCCACGGTGTTCCAGGTGTGCTCCCCGTCCGACGATTCGATCAGCACGCGCACGCTCGCCCCGGTGCCGCTCGCCGCGTCGAGGATGCGTACCTTGTAGTCGCGCAGGCGCACCGTCTCGATCGCCGGGTAGGGCTGGCGCAGGCCGCGCCGGATCGAGGCGTCCATGGCCGAGACGGGGCCGTTGCCGTCGGCGGCGGTCTGGAAGACCTCCTCGCCGACGGCGATCTTCGTCATCGACTCGGCCTGCATGTCGGAGTGCGTGGTGGGGTCGCCGTCGTCCTTGTGGCGGCGCCGGTTGACGATCAGGAAGTCCTCGAGCTGGAAGGGCGCGCGGTAGCCGGGCCGCAGTCGCAGGGCCAGCAATTCGAACGAGGCCTCGGCGCCCTCGTACTGGAAGCCGCGGCTCTCCATCTCCTTGACGCGGTCGAGCAGCGCGCGGTTCTCCTCCTTGCTGAGGGGGAAGTCGAGGCCGCGCTCGGCCAGCTTGACGGAGATGTTGCGCTGCCCGGAGAGCTCGCTGACCAGGATGCGGCGGCCGTTGCCGACGGCGTCGGGGTCGATGTGCTGGTAGGTGTCGGGGTCCTTGACGATGGCCGCGACGTGATAGCCCGCCTTGTGGGCGAAGGCGCTCGCGCCCACGTAGGGCGCCTGACCGTCGAGCGGCAGGTTGGCCAGCTCGGCGACGAACAGGCTGGCGTTGGTCAGCTCGGCCAGTTGCGCCTCGCTGACGACGGGGCGGCCCATCTTGAGTTGCAGGTTGGCGATGACGCTGGTCAGGTTGGCGTTGCCGCAGCGCTCGCCGTAGCCGTTGACGCAGCCCTGCACCTGGCTGACCCCCGCCTCGACGGCGGCCAGGCTGTTGGCGACGGCGAGGCCGCAGTCGTCGTGGCAGTGGATGCCCAGCCGCGCATCCGGGAGCGCCTCGCGCACGGCGGCGACAGCGCGCAGGACGTCGGAGGTCATGGCGCCGCCGTTGGTGTCGCAGAGGACGAGGTATTCGGCGCCCGCGCGATGGGCGGTGCGCAGCGCCTGCAACGCGTAGTCCGGGTCCTCGCGGAAGCCGTCGAAGAAGTGCTCGGCGTCGAAGTGGACCTCGCGGCCCTGCGCGCGGATGTGGGAGACCGACTCGCGGATCATCGAGAGGTTCTCCTCGCGCGCCGTCTCCAGCGCGACGCGCACCTGGTAGGCGCTGGCCTTGCCGACCAGCGTCACGACGGGCGTCTCCGCGCCCAGCAGGGCCCGCATGTTGAAGTCGGCTGCGGTCTCGGCGCCGGGCTTGCGCGTGCCGCCGAAGGCGACCAGCCGGGCGTGCTTGAGGGGCCGCGCCCGCATGGCCTCAAAGAAAGCCTTGTCCTTCTCGTTGCTGCCGGGGAAGCCGCCCTCGACGTAATGGATGCCGATCGCGTCGAGGCGGTGCGCGATGGCGACCTTGTCGTCGAGCGAGAAGGCGATGCCCTCCATCTGCGAGCCGTCACGCAGCAGGGTGTCGTAGAGGACGATCGGCGGGGACTGGGACATGTCGCGCTCCAAGCGCCGTGCGCCGCCGTCGGCGGCGCGGGCCGGGGGGATCGGGGGTGGGGGCGGACGCGAGGGAGCGAACCCGTGCGGGGGTCGCGGGGGCGAGCGCCGCTCAGGACGCAATCGTCACCGCCGCGACGATCGCGGCGGCTGGGGCTCCCGTCGGGGTTGGCGTCGCGGGCATGGGGCGTCGCCTCGCTTCCTGGTCCACGCTCACCGTACTGAGCGCCGGGCGTGGCGGCAACGTGGCGCGGCGGGGCGGGGGCGCTGGGCCCTTCACCCTCTCCCAGAAGGCCCTCTCCCAGAACGAGAGAGCGAATCCGATCCCCTCTCCCCCTTTGGAGACCTTTGCGTTACTCGGGGTGGGCGCGAAAAAGGGCGGCGTCCGGGCGGATCGGGGCGCGGGGAAGGCGGGAGTGGGCGGTTACGGGCGGCGCTTACGGAGCGCCGGCGGGCGGCGGGCGCACGGCGCCTACGCCGCGGCGAGGAGGCGTTCGGCGCGGCGCAGGTTGTAGGCCGAGAGCTTGAGCCAGAGCTCGGTCGCGTTGCGATCGAGGCCGGTGTAGCGCACCCGCCGGTAGCCGTAGCTGCGCTTCAGCGTCCCGAAGACCTGCTCGACCGGCGCCCGCACCCGCGAGATCAGCGCGTTGCGCCGCCGCTGCCAGTGCGGCAGCGCCCGCTGGTGTTTGTGCGCGCGGTGCATGATCCGGTCCTTGACCCCCTGCGCCCGCAGTCGCGCGCGCCGGTCCTTCGACTCGTACGCCTTGTCGGCGTAGACCGCCGCCTCGTCGCCGCTCACCAAGCGGTCGGCGACCTCGGTGTCGTTCACGTTCGCCGGCGTCAGCAGCGCCCGGCGGATCAGGCCGGAGCCCCCGTCCATCGCGAGGTGCGCCTTGTAGCCGAAGGCGGCGCGGCCGCCCTTGCGGGTCCACGCGGCGTCGGGGTCGGTCGCACTGCGCGCGCCGGGGCCGCGCCCGTACGGCGGGCGCCGCACCGCCGCCTCGACGAGGGTGGCGTCCAGGAGCGTGCCCTCCTTGACGAGCAGCCCCCGCGCGTCGAGCTGGCGGGCGATTTCGTCGAACACGCGCTCGGCGAGGCCGCGCCCGGTGAGCTGGTGGCGGAAGCGGCTGATCGTCGAGTGGTCCGGGGTGCCGTCGTCCCAGCCGAGCCGGGCGAAGCGGCGGAACGAGATGCGGTCGCGCAGCGCCTCTTCGATGGCCGGGTCCGAGGCGTCGAACCACTGCTGCAGGAGCATGATCCGGAGCATCGACAGCGGCGGGTAGGCGGGCCGGCCCTCCGGCGCCGCATGCACCTCCCCGACGATCGTGGCGATGCGCTCCCAGTCGAGCGCGGCGTCGAGCCGTTCGAGCACCGCGTTGCGGCCCATCCCCTCGGCCATCATCGCGTCCGCGAACGTGAGCTCCCCGGTCTGGCGGTACATGCGGCCCTCCCGCTGCCGTCCCCCCGCCACTTACTCTGCCGCTTCCGGGGAGTTACGCAAAGGTCTCCTGGGGGAGAGGGGATCGGAGCCCCCTCTCCAGCGCTTCAGCTGGAGAGGGGGTTCGGGGGTGAGGTCCTGGCGCAGGGTGTGAGGTTCCCGCGCCTCAGATGCGCTTCTGCATGGCGAAGGAGCTTGTGTAGTCCACGAGGCCGAAGGGCCCGCCCTTGGGCCAGTTGACGTTGCTGCGGGTCATGACGGCTTCCGGCGGCTCGATGAGGAAGACGTAGTACGCGCGCCGCGCGTGCTCCAGGATGAACTCAGTGATCATCTCCAGGCGCCGCGCGCGATCGAGTTCGACGGACTGCGCGAGGTACATCTCGTCCATGTCGGGGTCCGGCGGCGCCGCGATCGCCCAATCGCCACGCGGCCCGGCGCAACACTCCCACGGCTGGGAGATGTCGGGGATGGGGCTGCCCCAGAACCACCACAGCCCCGGCTTGGCGTCTTCTTTGCCGCGCATGTACTCGTCGGTGAAGTAGTCGCTGCTGGGGAGCGACACGGACTCGATCCGGATGCCGACCGCCGTCAGATCCTGCGCGACGGCCAGCGCCATGTCCGGCGCGGACGGGCCGCCAACATCGGGCGTCCAGTACAGGGGGGTATCGAAGCCGTCCGGGTAGCCCGCCTCGGCCAGGAGTTGCCTCGCCCGCTCGGGGTCGTAGGCGTAGGTGACTTCCTGCAACTGCTCCGGCGTCGGGAAGCCCTCGGTGCTGCTGTGCGCGACGAAGGCCTGCCCCCCCACGCCCGCCATGAGGTTGTCGATCAGGGACTGGCGGTTGATCGCGTGGTTCGCGGCCCGGCGGACGCGGACGTCCAGGAACGGGTTGGGGCTGCCGTCGTCCATCGTCGGGGTCCACAAGTTGGGATAGAGGTTGTGGATGGCCGTCGAGAGGGAGGGGGCGAACTGGACGGTGAAGTCGGGGTCGTCCAGGAACGGCTCGACGACGGTGGGGCCCAGGGCCGGCACGGCGTCGATCTCGCCGGCCTCGAGGCCGGCGAGACGCGACTGGAGCTCGGGGCGCACCAGGACGGTCAGGTGTTGGTTGTGGGCGTAGTGCGGCACCCGGACGGGGTGGTCGATCGGGAGGAAGTGGTCCTCAAAGCGCTCGAAGACGAAGTCCTCGTCGTCCGTGTGGCTGACGAAGCGGTAGGGGCCCGTGCCCATCAAGGATTGGTCCACCGCGGTGTCGCCGCGCCGCTCCGTGTCCGCCCGCGACATGACTGACGTATTGCTGACCGCGGTCAGACTGACGGCGAGGAAGCCCAAATTCGGCGTGACGAGATCGATCGCCCAGGTGCGATCGTCCACGGCCTCGTTCCCGGCGACGTTCGCCATCGCCCAGGCGTTCGCGGGGGCCCAGCCGCTGGGGTGATCGGTCGTCGCGCCGCCGTCGTGATAGGCGGCGCGTCCGGCCACACGGTCGTGGCTGAACGCCATGTCGTGGGCGGTGAGGATCGAGCCGTCGTGGAACGGCGCCAGGGCAACCGCCGCCCGGATCGTGGCGGGGTCGATCCACTCAGGCGCGGCGAGATGGTCGGCCGCGGAGTTATCGCGGGGATCCAGTTGGAGGGCCGCGCTGAAGACGGCGGCATCGGCCCAGTCGTTGGCGAAGCTGGCGCTGCTGCGCGGATCCAGGCCGCCGGCGTCGGCGTCGTGCGCGACGACGATCGTGGCGTTCAGATCGACCTGGTCGAGCGGCCAGGGCACCGAGAACTCGGCGTCCTCGGCCATGGCCATGCCGGCCTCGACGGCGGCCGCAGCCGCGCTGGCGGCCTCCCCGGCCGCCTCGGCGGCCTCCTGGGCGGCGGCGACGGCCGCGGCCGCGGTCTCGGCCGCGGCTTCGGCGGTCTCCTGCGCGGTGGCGGCGGCCTCGCCGGCGGCCGCGGACGCCTCCCCGGCGGCTTCGGCCGCGGCAGCCGCGGCGGCCGCGGCCCCGTCGATGGCGGCCTGCGCTGCGGCGGCGGTGGCGGTACCGGCCTCGACCGCGGCGGCCGCGTCGCGCGCGGCTTGGGCGGCGGCCTCAGCGGCCTGCGCGGCGGCGTCCGCCACGGCAGCGGCCGCGGCGTCGCCAGCTGCGGACGCGGCGTCGGCAGCGTCCGCAGCAGCCGCGGCCGCGGCTTCGGCGGCGGCGGCCGCGTTGGCGGCGTCCTCCGACTCCGCCGCCTCGGCGGCCAGGGCGGCGGCCGCATCGGCCGCGTCGGCCGCCTGTGAAGCCGCGGCGGAGGCCTCGGACGCGGCGGCAGCCGCCTCAGCGGCGGCGTCCGCGGCAGCCTCAGTCTCAGCCGCGCGCGCCTCGCCGGCGGCGATGGCCGCGGCGGCGGCCTCCTCCGCGGCCGAGGCGGCCCGTTCCGCCGCCACGGCCCCGGCGTCGGGCTCGTCGTCGTCGCCGCAGCCGACGAGCGCCAGCCCGGCGGCTCCAACGCCGGCTTTGGCGCTGGCTCCCAACATGGTGCGGCGCGAGATCTTTCGCTGTCGCAGGGTCGTCCAATGCTTCGGTGTGCTCATGATCGGTTCCTTTCCGGGAACTACCGTTGGTCCCCCCGGGGGACCGTCGGGCTGGTGAGCACACGCAGTATGTCACATCCAGAATCGAGCCCCCCCCCCCCCCCCCCCCTATGTCAAGTAAGAAGGAAATTATGGGGTTATCCACGGTACTTGCCAGTTATCCACCGGAGTTTTCGGATTCGGGCGCCGTGGGAAGGCCCCCGGTGTCACTCAGGGGGTCCGGCGTGCGATCGCGGGGGAACCTCACCCCCTAACCCCCTCTCCATCTGAAGCGATGGAGAGGGGGGACCGGAGGGATGTGGTCGGATCCCCTCTCCCCTGGGGAGAGGGGACCCGAGCCCCCTCTCCAGCGCTTTCGCTGGAGAGGGGGGTGAAGGGGTGAGATCCGGCCGCCGCCTGGCCACGTCGCCAAGCATCCGCTATACTGCGATGGAGACCCGCGGACCGCGGGTGTACCGGTGCGCCGTCCGTGCCCACCGCGGTCCCACTCCTCGGTCACTCCCAGCCCAACCCGCTGAATTCGTGCATATGAGTGCAAGATCGTGCACGCACCGGGCGCGTGCCGGGCGCCGGCGGCGATCGGCGTCGTCGCGGCAGCCCCCTCCCCCGGGGCGGGGGCTCTCCAGCGCTTTAGCTGGAGAGGGGGCTAGGGGTGAGGTTCCCCTCCGGTCCCCCCTCTCCAGCGTCCAGATGGAGAGCCCCAGGCGCGCGACCGCACGCCGTCATATCCGAAGTCAGGGGGTGAGGTCGGAGCGGAGCGCCCCCGTCAGGCCAGCGCCGCGACGATGAGGTCGCCCATGGCGGCGGTGTCCTTCGGGCGGTCGTCGGGGCCGGCGAGGTCGGCGGGGCGGTGGCCGGCGGCGAGCACGCCGTCGACGGCCGCCTCGACAGCGGCGGCCTCGGCCTCCAGGCCCAGCGAGAGGCGCAGCATCATCGCGCCGCTGAGGATCTGGGCGATGGGGTTGGCGATGCCGCGGCCCTGGATATCGGGCGCGGTGCCGTGAATCGGCTCGTACATGCCCAGGCCGGTGCCGTCGCGGCTGCGCAGGCCCAGGCTGGCGCTGGGCAGCATGCCCATCGAGCCTGCCAGCATCGAGGCCTCGTCGCTGAGGATGTCGCCGAACAGGTTCTCGGCGACGATGACGTCGAAGTCGCCGGGGCGCGAGATCAGGTGCATGGTGCAGGCGTCGACGAGCAGGTGCTCGACCTCGACGTCGGGGTAGTCGGGCGCGACCTCCAGCACGACCGCGCGCCACAGCCGGGAGCTGGCCATCACGTTCGCTTTGTCGACCGAGGTCAGCTTCTTGCGCCGCCCCTGCGCCAGCTCGAAGCCGACGCGCACGATGCGCTCGATCTCGTGCTCGGCGTAGGCCAGCGTATCGACGACATGGCGCTCGCCGTTCTCCACCCACTGCTTCTGCGGCTGGCCGAAGTAGATGCCGCCGGTCAGCTCGCGCAGGACGATCATGTCCACGCCGCGCACGACCTCGGGCTTGAGGGCCGTGCTGTCGACGAGGAAGTCGTACATCTTCACGGGGCGGATGTTGGCGAACAGACCCAGGCCCTTGCGCAGCCCCAGGATGGCCTGCTCGGGGCGGACGCTGGCGCCGGGGTCGTCCCACTTGGGGCCGCCGACGGCGCCGAAGAAGACCGCATCCTGCTCCTGGCACATCTCCAGCGTCTCATCGCGCAGGGCGACGCCGTAGTCGTCGATGGCGGCGCCGCCCACGATGTCGGCGGTGTAGCTGAACTCGTGCCCGAAGCGCGCGCCCACGGCGTCGAGCACCTTCACGCCCTCGGCGACCACCTCCGGTCCGATGCCGTCGCCGGGCAGCAGCGCGATATTGAAGTGGCTCACGAAGGTCCTCCCGGGGGCGGGCTCAGGCGCTGGTGCGGGGCATGAAGGCGGGACGCTCCCGCTCGAAGGCGGTGATCGCGTCGACGTGCTGCAGCGTCAGGTCGATGCCGTCGAGCCCGTTGAGCAGCGTGTGCTTGACGAAGGCGTCGATCTCGAAGCCGCGCGACCAGCCGCCGGGCGTCGAGACGGTCTGCGCCGCCAGGTCCACGGTGATGGGGGCGGACGGCGTCTCGGCCGCGCGCGCCATGAGGTGTTCGCAGTCGGGCGGGGACAGCGTCACGGTGAGCAGCCCCATCTTGGCGCTGTTGTTGCGGAAGATGTCGGCGAAGGAGGGCGCGATGACCACGCCCACGCCCATCTGCTGGATCGCCCAGACGGCGTGCTCGCGCGAGGAGCCGCCGCCGAAGTTCGGGCCGGCCAGGAGGATGGGGGCGCCGGCGTACTCGGGCCGGTTGACGACGAAGTCCGGGTCCTTGCGCCAACTCTCGAAGGCGAAGGGGCCGTAGCCGGTGCGCTCGATCTTCTTGAGGTGGCGGGCGGGGATGATCTGATCGGTGTCGATGTCGGCGCGGTCGAGCGGGATGGCGTGGCCGCTGACGGTCGTGACGGGTTGCATGCTGCTCCTAACTCACCGGCGCCAGGCCGCTGCCCTCGACGCGGAGGGACCAGGTGAAGGCGCTGGCGGGCTCGGGCTCCTCGCCGAGCTCCCGTTTCGTCTCGATGTAGGCGGCGATGGCGTCGGGCAGCTGCGCCCGCAGGGCGTCGAGCGTCTCGGCCTGCGCGACGCAACCCGGCAGGTCGAGGACTTCCGCCCAGTAGCCGCCCTCCTCGGCCTCATAGACCGAGATCGTGTAGACGGGCGCCTCGGGAGCCACCATCACAACACCTCCTCGAACTCCTGTGCGGTTGCCCCAGCGCGGCGAATGAGCCGATGCAGCAGACCGATCTTGAGTGTACCGGTGGGGATCGCGATCAACGCTCCGTTCGGCATCGTCACCATCCGGTAGTTCTTCTTCGACGCCCGCTCTCGGCCACCCAAGCGAACGAACGCCCGGACGGCCTCCTCCTGTTTGACATTCCGAAGCCCCGGCATCGAAGCTCCGAATCGCTAGCTCCAGTCCCGCACGTCGACGAAGTGGCCGGCGACGGCGGCGGCGGCGGCCATCGCCGGGCTGACGAGGTGGGTGCGACCGCCCGGCCCCTGGCGCCCCTCGAAGTTGCGGTTGCTGGTCGAGGCGCAGCGCTCGCCGGGGGCGAGGATGTCGGGGTTCATGCCCAGGCACATCGAGCAGCCGGCCTCGCGCCACTCGAAGCCGGCGTCGCGGAAGACGTCGGCCAAGCCCTCCTGCTCGGCCTGCGCTTTGACGAGCCCCGAGCCCGGCACGACCATCGCGTTCACGCCGCCGGCGACCGTCTTGCCCTCGATCACCTGCGCGGCCGCGCGCAGGTCCTCGATGCGAGCGTTGGTGCAGGAGCCGATGAAGACGCGGTCGAGGTTGATGTCCACGATGCGGGTCGCGGGCGCCAGGTCCATGTAGCGCAGGGCGCGCTCCGCCGTCTCGCGGGCGGCGCGATCGTCGATCTCGGCCGGGTCCGGCACCTGCCCGCCCACGCCCACGCTCTGCGCGGGCGTCACGCCCCAGGTGACGTGCGGGTCGATGGCGGACCCATCGAGCACGACCTCGCGGTCGAAGCGGGCGCCGGGGTCGCTGGGCAGTTGCCGCCAGGCCGCCAGCGCCTCGTCCCAGGCGTCGCCCGCGGGGGCGTGCGGGCGGCCGCGGAGGTAGTCGAAGGTCGTCTCGTCGGGCGCGACGAGGCCGGCCCGGGCGCCGCCCTCGATGGTCATGTTGCAGACGGTCATGCGTCCCTCCATCGAGAGGGCGCGGATGACGTCGCCGCGGTACTCGATCACGTGCCCCGTGCCGCCGTCGACGCCGATGCGGTTGATGATCGTGAGCACAACGTCCTTGGCGGTGCAGCCGGGGGGCAGCTCGCCCGTGACGTCGACCGACATCTGCTTGAGCGGCTTCTGCGGCAGCGTCTGGGTGGCGAGCACGTGCTCGACCTCCGAGGTGCCGATGCCGAAGGCCAGCGCGCCGAAGGCGCCGTGGGTCGAGGTGTGGCTGTCGCCGCAGACGATCGTCAGGCCGGGCTGGGTGACGCCCTGCTCCGGCCCGATGATGTGCACGATGCCCTGGCGCGGGTCGAGCGTGTCGAACAGGGGCACGCCGAACTGGGCGCAGTTCTCACGCAGCGAGGTGACCTGCTGCTGCGAGAGCGGATCCCGGTAGGGCTCGACGCGGTTGTCGGTGGGGACGTTGTGGTCGGGCACGGCGAGGGTGAGGTCGGGCCGGCGGACGGGCCGTCCCGTCAGACGCAGCCCCTCGAAGGCCTGCGGGCTGGTGACCTCGTGCACGAGGTGCAGGTCGACGTAGAGCAGGTCGGGCTCGCCGTCGCCTTGGCGAACGAGATGCTCATCCCAGATCTTCTGGGCCAGTGTGCGAGCTTCGGCCACGCGTGAGTCCTTTCGTCGCCCCGCACGAGCGGGGCCCGGCGGCGGTTAGGGCGTGCGGCGCTGCGTCACCGACGCGCGGGCGCCCACCTTGCCGGTGAGGTAGCGGTTGACGGCGTTGACGTAGGCGCGCGCGCTGGCAACCAGGATGTCCTGATCGAGCGCCCGCCCGGTGTACGTGACGCCCTCGATCTCGATGCGGATCGTGACCTCGCCCTGGGCGTCGATGCCCTCGGTGATGGCCGTGACGGCGTATTCGGTGAGCACGTCCTGCGTGCCGATGAGGCCGCGGATCGTCTTGTAGACCGCGTCCACGGGGCCGGTGCCGGTGTCGGCCGCCTGGTGGAAGTCCCCATCGGGGCCGCGCAGCTTGATGCTGGCCGTGGGGGTCGCGCCGGTGCCGGTCGTGACGTTGACCGACTCGATGCGCCAGGCCTCCTCGGCCTGCCCGATGTGGTCGGAGACGATGGCCTCCAGGTCGCGGTCATCGACCGTGTTCTTGCGGTCGGCCAGCTCCTGGAAGCGCAGGAAGGCGCGGTTGAACTCCTCGTCCTCCAGCGTGTAGCCGAGGTCGTGCAGGCGGGCGCGGAAGCCGGCCCGGCCGGAGAGCTTGCTGAGCACGAACTGGCTGCCCTCCTTCCAGCCGACCTCCTCCGGGTCCATGATCTCGTACGTCTCGCGCAGCTTGATGACGCCGTCCTGGTGGATGCCCGACTGATGCCGGAAGGCGTTGAGCCCCACGATCGCCTTGTTGGGCTGCACGTGCATGCCGGCGAAGTCCTGCACCATGCGCGAGGCCGGGACCAGGTAGCGCGGGTCGACGTTGGTCTCCGCGCCCAGGAAGTCGGGCCGGGTGCGGATGGCCATCACGACCTCCTCGAGCGAGGCGTTGCCGGCGCGCTCGCCCAGGCCGTTGATGGTGCACTCGATCTGGCGCGCGCCGGCCTGCACGGCGGCGAGGCTGTTGGCGCTGCTGAGGCCCAGGTCGTTGTGGCAGTGGACGGACACCGTGACGTGGTCCATGCCGGGGACGTCTTCCATGATCTGGCGGATGAAGGCCTCGAACTCCTCCGGGATGGCGTAGCCCACGGTGTCGGGGATGTTGATCGTGGTGGCGCCGGCCTCGACGCACTCCTTGAGCATGCGCATCACGAAGTCGCGGTCCGAGCGGGTGGCGTCCATGGGGCTGAACTCGACGTTGTCCACGTAGCGCTTCGCCCGCGCGACCATCTCGCGCGCCTGCCCGAGGACGAACTCGCGGTCCTTGCGCAGCTGGTGGGCGATGTGGATGTCGGAGCTGGAGAGGAAGACGTGCAGGCGCGGCTCCTCCGCATCCTGGATGGCGGCCCAGCCCTGGTCGACGTCGTTGGGGACGGCGCGGCAGAGCGTGGCGACGGAGCTGCCGCGCACCTCGCGGGCGATGCGGGCGACGGCGTCGAAGTCGGCGGGCGAGGCGGCGGCGAAGCCGGCCTCGATGGTGTCGACGTTCATGCGCTCCAGCAGCTTGGCGATCTGCAGCTTCTCCTCGGCGGAGAAGCTGACGCCGGCGGCCTGCTCACCGTCGCGCAGGGTGGTATCGAAGATCTTGATTCGGTCGGGCATGGGGTCGGACTCCTGGGCTCAGCGCGGCGCATGCAGGGGGGCAGGCGCCGACGGGGTGGACGGCTGGATCAGCGTCGTCCCCCAAGGCTGCGGCGGGCTGAGTGGGCCCGCCGAGATGTCCCTCCCAGGATGCGGTTCCGCATAACGTCCTCAGTATGGCAGGGCGCGGCAGCCTGTGCCTAGCGGGGGCCGCCGGGATTTGCGTCGCGTTTGCAGTCGGGGCGGTCAGTCGGCCTTTTCGCGCAGCCACGACATCATGCCGCGCAACTCGCCGCCGACCTCCTCGGACGGGTGCTGGGCGTGGCGGCGGCGCATCGCCTCGAAGCCGGGGCGGCCGGCCTGGTTCTCCAGGATCCACTCCCGCGCGAACTGGCCGCTCTGCACCTCGTCGAGGATCGCCTTCATACGCGCCTTGATGTCGGGCCCCACGGCGCGCGCGCCGCGGGTGTAGTCGCCGTACTCGGCCGTGTCCGACACCGAGTAGCGCATGTTGGCGAAGCCGCCCTCGTAGATCAGGTCGACGATCAGCTTCACCTCGTGGACCGTCTCGAAGTAGGCCGACTCGGGCTGGTAGCCGGCCTCGACGAGCGTCTCGAAGCCGGCCTGCATGAGCGCCGAGACGCCGCCGCAGAGCACCGCCTGCTCGCCGAAGAGGTCGGTCTCGGTCTCCTCCAGGAAGGTCGTCTCGAGGACGCCGCCCTTCGTCCCGCCGATGCCGCGGGCGTAGGCCAGCGCCGTCTGCCGGGCGGTCTCGGAGGCGTCCTGGTGCACGGCCAGCAGGGCCGGCACGCCGCCGCCCTCCTCGAAGACGCGCCGCACCAAGTGCCCGGGCCCCTTGGGGGCGATCATCGAGACGTCGACGTCGTGGGGGGCGCTGATCTGCCCGAAGTGGATGTTGAAGCCGTGCGCGAACATCAGCGTCTTGCCCTCGCGCATGCCGTGCGCGATGTGGTTCTCGTAGATCTCCTTCTGGATGTGGTCGGGCGTGAGGACCATGATGATGTCGGCCGCCTCGGCGACGTCATCGACGCTGCCGACCTGCAAGCCCACCGCCTCGGCCTTGGGCCAGGAGCGCGAGCCGGGGTACAGGCCCACCATGACGCGCTGGCCGCTGTCCTGCAGGTTGAGCGCGTGCGCGTGCCCCTGACTGCCGAAGCCGATGACGCCGATCGTCTTGCCCTCGATGTAGGACATGTCGGCGTCGTGGTCGTAGTACATCTTGGCGGGCATGGGGGCTCCTCTTCTGCGAGCGCCGCGCGGGCTGGGGCGGCGGCGGTCGTGCGGGCGGCAGGGCGGATGCTATCCCGCCGCTTCGCCCGGCGCGAGCGGTGGGGCAACCCGCGCGGCTAGTCGCTGGCGAAGGGCAGCGCGCCCTCCGGGCGACGGCCCAGCTGCGCCCGCGCGGCCTCGGCCTCCTGCGCGTCGAGGCTGATGGGATCGGGCTTGCTCGTGCAGCGACCGCGCACCATGGCCACGCGGCCGGTGCGCACCATCTCCAGGATGCCGTAGGGGCGCAGCATGGCCTCGAGCGCTTCGACCTTGCGGCCGTCGCCGAGCACCTGCACGATGATCGACTGCGGGCCGACGTCCACGATGTCGGCGCGAAAGGCACTCACCAGCTCGCCGACCTCGACGAGCTGGGCGGGCCGGCAGGCGACCTTGATCAGCGACATCTCGCGGTCGATGACCGGCTGATCGCTGATGTCGACCACGGAGACGACATCGATCAGCTTGAAGAGCTGGCGCTCGACCTGCTGAACGTTGCCGGCGCCGCCCTCGACGACGATGGTCATGCGGCTCAGGCCGGGCTCGTCGGCCTTGCCGACGGTCAGGCTCTCGATGTTGAAGCCGCGGCGGCGGAAGAGCGAGGCGACGCGGGCCAGGACTCCGGGGCGGTCCTCGACGTGCGCGACGATGGTGCTGTGGTCGGTCATGGGGCGGGCTCCTCAATCGTCTCCGACAGGGCGGCGCCGGCCGGGACCATGGGCCAGACGTTCTCGACCTTGGCGGTCTGGAAGTCGAGCAGGACGGGGCCGTCGACGTCCTGCGCGGCGCGGATCGCGTCGCGGGCCTCCTGGCGGGTCGTGGCGCGCAGGCCGGTGATGCCGTAGGCGTCGGCGAGCTTCAGGAAGTCGGGCTGGCCCAGGTTCACCGAGTGGAGGTTGTCGGCGTAGAACAGTTCCTGCCACTGGCGCACCATGCCCAGGAAGCCGTTGTTGAACAGCGCATAGCGGATGGGCAGGTTGTGGTCCTTGACGGTCTGCAGCTCCTGCAGCGTCATTTGGAAGCCGCCGTCGCCGCAGAACGACCAGACGGGATCCGACGGCTGCGCGAACTGCGCGCCGATGGCGGCCGGTACCTCGTAGCCCATCGTGCCCAGGCCGCCGCTGGTCACCCACTGGCGGGGGCGCTGGAAGGGGTAGTACTGCGCGGCCCACATCTGATGCTGCCCGACACCCGTGACGACCGTGGCCTCGCCGCGGGTCTCCTCGGCGATGGCGCGCACCAGCCAAGTGCCGGTGAGCTCGTCCTCGGCGCCGAAGTAGTCCGTGGGGTGCTCGGCCTTGACGCCGTCGATCCAGGCGCGCCACTGCGGATGCGTGGCCGGCTCGAGCAGGGGCGCCAGGGCGCGCAGGGCCTCGGCGACGTCGCCCTGCACGGGTGCATGGGTTTGGAAGTTCTTGCCGATCTCGGCCGGGTCGATGTCGATATGGACGATCTTCGCGCCGGGGTTGAAGTCCTTGAAGCGCCCCATCGCGCGGTCGTCGAAACGCATGCCTACGCCGATCACGACGTCGGCCGCGTCGGCCGTCATGTTGCAGTAGTAGTGGCCGTGCATGCCCAGGAAGCCGTACGAGAGCGGATGCGCGTCGGGGATCGCGGAGATGCCCAGCAGCGTCGTGATGACGGGGATGTCGGCCTTCTCGGCCACCTCGCGCAGTTCATCGGCCGCACCGGACAGGATCACGCCCTGCCCCGCCAGGATGACGGGCTTCTCGGCGGCGTTGATGAGTTCGGCCGCGCGTTCCACGTCGTCCTGGGCGGGACGGCTGATCACCGGGTAGCCGCGCAGATGCACATCCTCCGGGTAGCCGTCCCAGTCGGCGGTCTCGATGAACACGTCCTTGGGGATGTCGACGAGCACCGGCCCCTTGCGCCCCGTGGAGGCGATGTGGAAGGCCTCCCTGACGGCCTGCGCGATCTCGCTGGCGCGCATGACGAGGTAGTTGTGCTTCGTGATCGGCAGGGTGATGCCGGTGATGTCGGCCTCCTGGAAGCCGTCGCGGCCGAGCAGGTCGCGGGCGACGTTGCCCGTCAGCACGACCATCGGCACGGAATCCATGTAGGCGGTGCAGATGCCGGTCACGAGGTTGGTCGCGCCGGGGCCCGAGGTGGCCAGGCAGACGCCGGTGCGCCCGCTGACGCGGGCGTAGGCGTCGGCGGCGTGGGCGGCCGACTGCTCGTGCCGGACGAGCACGTGCCGGATCTCGGGGTACTGGACGAAAGTGTCGTAGAGCGGCAGCACGACGCCGCCGGGGTAGCCGAACAGCGTCTCGACGCCCTCGGCCTTCAGACACTCGAGCAGGATCTGTGCGCCGGTCAGTTTCATGATTGCACCTCCTCGTTCGCCGGCCGCGTCCCCCCGGGGGGATCGCGGGAAAAGAAAACGCCGGTCCCCATGACCGGCGTTGCGCTCCGCTGTGCTGGGCGACGACTACGCTTCGCCGCCCCCCACGGAGCGCACCGCTACGACTACCACGAGCAGGGTCACGCCGAGCATGATGAGTCGCGCCACGTCTGCACTCCCGGCTCCGGGTGGATGGAGCCTTCCTGACTGTAGCCCAGCGCGGCCCGGCCTGTGAAGCGGCGGCGTTAACGGACGGTTGCCCGCCCGGCCTCCCGCCGCTTGCGCCGCGCCACTTTGCGTGCGGCCCGGCGCGCGGCGAACTCGAACAGGGGCGCGAGGGGGCCCAGGCGGGCGCGCATCCCCTGGTAGTCGTCCTCGCCCCGCACGATGCGGCAGAGCAGCCCGCGGAACCAGCCCGAGCGACGCATGATCTGCACGTACGGCCAGGGGTGGTCCTGGAGCAGGTCGGCGAGCTGCCGGGCGATGGCCAGGTCGGGCTCGATGCTGCGCTCCAGCGCGCGCTCGTAGTCGCGCAGGTCGGGGGCCTCGCCGGACAGCAGCCGTGACACCGCCGCCGCGGCCAGGCGCGCCGAGTGAAAGGCGTTGCCGATGCCCTCGCCGGAGAGCGGGTCGACGAGGCCGGCGGCGTCGCCGACCAGCGCCACCCGCCCGACGACGACCGGGCTGCCGGCGTCGCGCAGGGGCAGCCGGAAGCCGCGGTGGCCGGCCAGCTCCGGGGCCGAGAAGCGCTCGGCGACGCCGTAGGCGTCGAGTTCGGCGCGCAGCCGCGGGCCGGTGGCGGGCCAGCCCCCAACGCCGATGTTGCAGTGGTCGGCCTTGGGGAAGATCCAGCCGTAGCCGCCCGGCAGCGTGCCCAGCTCGACGCCGACGTGGCGGGACCAGTTGTCCGGCACGCCCGGGGTGTTGGCCTCCAGCGCGACCGCGGTGCGCTGGCCGGGCAGGCCCACGGCGCCGCGGCAGACGCCGTTGACCCCGTCGGCCGCGACGAGCGCCGTCGCCGTCGCGAGGTCGCCGTTGTCGAAGCGGACGCCGACCTCGTCCGCGCCGGGCTCGACCGCGCGCACCCGGCGCCCGTCCTGGAACGTCGCGCCCGCCGCCACCGCCTGTTCGGCCAGGTAGGCGTCGAGGCGGGCGCGCTGGGTCATGTAGACGAGCGGCAGGCCGGCGTCGTGCTCGAACTCCCAGTCGCGGCGGTAGCGCACGCGGAACGCCGACAGCGTGCGCTCGGCGACGGGCTCGATCGAGTACGGCAGGTGCTTGGCCGCGCCGACGAGCACGCCGCCGCCGCAGGGTTTGTCGCGCGGGAAGGCGGCCCGATCGACGAGCAGCACCCGCGCGCCGGCGCAGGCGAGGTCGTAGGCGGCGACCGAACCGGCCGGGCCCGCGCCCACGACGATGCAGTCGTACGACGGCGCGCCGCTCATGGTGTGTTCATTGGGGCGCGCTCATGGTTCCTCACGCGCGGCGCGGGCCGACCGCCAGCGCCGCCAGCGGTCGAAGGCGGCCTTGAGGCCGGTGAGGATGGGCGCGGTGAAGCAGAAGACGATCGCCGCGACGGGCAGGTCGGCGGCGACGGCCAGGAACGGCAGCGGCGCGACCGCCACCAGGATGCCGAGCTCCGCGATGTGCAGGAGGAGGAAGACGCCCGTCGCGGCCGACATCGTGATGCCGAACTGCCAGGGCAGGAATGCGCCCACCGCGCCCACCGCGGTCGCGGCGCCGCGGCCCCCGCGGAAGCCCAGCCAGACGGGGAACATGTGCGCCAGGATGACGATGTAGCCGCAGGCGACCCACCAGCCGACCGGCAGATCGAGCCAGCGCGCCAGCGAGACGGCCAGCAGCCCCTTGCCGATGTCGCCCAGCAGCGCGATGTGGCCCCAGGGCCGGCCGGCGCCCTCGCGCATGGCGTTGGCGGAGCCCACGTTGAGGTCGCCGACGGCGCGCAGATCCTGGCCACCGCTGCGCCAGTAGAAGATCAGCCAGCTGATCGGGATCGACCCGATGCCGTAGGCCAGCACGACAGCGAGCAACTCGGTCACGGCCGCCGCCTCGCTTTCGCCCTCGCGTTCGCCCGCGCGCGGGGCTGCGCACCGGGCACGCGCGCCGGCGGGACCGGGGTCAGGCCCCGACGAGTTGCGCCGCCGGCATCGGGATCAGCCAGCGCTCGTACTGCGGCAGCCGCCCGAGGATCGCGTCGAAGAACAGCTTCTGCAGCTGCGCCGAGACGACGCCGATGCCGCCCCCGTTCACGGGCCGGCTGTCGATCTCCAGGATCGGTGTGACGTGCGCCGCCGTGCCCGTCATGAAGACCTCGTCGGTGACGTACAGCTCGCTGCGATCGATGCTGCGCTCGATCGTCGGCAACCCGAGTTCCGCCCGCGCCAGTTCGATCACCGTGGCCCGCGTGATGCCCACCAGGATGTTGTCGGACGAGGGCGGCGTGATCAGCGCGCCGTCCTGCACCATGAAGATGTTCTCGCCGCTGCCCTCGGCGACGTGGCCGTCGGCGTTGAGCATGATCGCTTCGTCGTAGCCGTGGCCGATGGCCTCAGATTTGGCGAGGGCGGAGTTGATGTACACGCCGCTGACCTTGGCGCGCACGGGGATCGAGGTGTCGTCGGCGCGGCGCCAGGACGAGGTGCAGCAGCGGATGCCGGCGTCGAGGTCGAGGTAGGCCCCAAACGGCGCGCAGTACATCAGCAGGTCGTCCTCGACATCGTGCAGGCGCACGCCCAGCACCTCTTGCGACTTGTAGACCATGGGCCGGATGTAGAGGTCCTCGCGGAAGCCGCTATTCGCCACGAGCCGGCGGGTGAGGTCGATCAGCTCGTCATCGCTGTAGCGCACGTCCATCATCAGCACGTGGGCCGATTTGCGCAGGCGTTCGAAGTGCTCGCGGGCGCGAAACAGATAGAGCGTCTCGTGCTCGGCGTTCCAGTTGGCCCGGATGCCCTCGAAGACGGCGGTGCCGTAGTTGAAGGCGTGCGTCATGAGGCCGATCTTGGCGTCGGCCAAGGGCATGATTTCGCCCTTGAGAAACGCGTAGGGGGTACCGGACATGGGCGATTCTCCTTCGCAACCGCGCCAGTATACGCGCACGGCGGCGCAGCGCCCTGCAAAGTCCGTCGCGCTGGCGGGGCGCGCCGGCGGGCCCCGCTGGCGAGCGGGCCGAGGATGCCGGTAGGCTGGATGCTTAGGCCACGGCTTGTCGCGACGACGTGTCGCGAGGGCTCGTGGCGACGACGAGCGGCCGCCCGCCCGGGCGGCCGGCGTGCGACCCGAGGGGGCGTGCAGGTGGCGGCAGCGCGCTATCAGGTCGGCAGTGTGCCGATTCACGTCCTCTCCGACGGCCAGTCCTGGCAGGACGCCGGGGCGGTGCATGGGCTCGTCCCCCGCGTGATGTGGGAGCGCGTGACGACGGGACTCAACGCGCAGCACCAGATCCCGCTGGGGCTCAACTGCCTGCTGCTCGAGTCGGACGGCAAGACGGTGCTGATCGAGACGGGGCAAGGCGACAAGGACTTCGCCCTGCTGCGCGAGCGCGGCGGCGTGGTGGGGCACGGCAAGCTGCTCGACGCCCTGGCCGGCCGGGGCGTCGCGCCGGGCGATGTGGACATCGTGATCAACACGCACCTGCACAACGATCACTGCGGCTGGAACACGCGCCGGATCGACGGCGCCCTGCGGCCCAGCTTCCCGAACGCCCGCTACGTCATCCAGGCGGGCGAATGGGACGTCGCCACGCACCCCAACGAGCGCACCCGCGCGACCTACCTGGCCGACAACCTGCTGCCCCTGCGCGAGGCCGGCCAGCTCGATCTGATCGAGGGCGAGACCGCGGTGACGTCGCAGATCACCGTGATCGAGGCGCCGGGGCACACCGCCGACCACGCCGCCGTGCTGATCCGCGACGGCGGCGAGACGGCGATCTACATCGGCGACATCGCCCAGCACCGGGTGCAGCTCGAGCGCGTGGCCTGGATCAGCGCCTTCGACGTGCTGCCGCTGGTGAGCCTCGAGACGAAGAAGCGGCTCATCCGCGAGGCCATCGACGGCAACCATCTGGTGCTCTCGGTGCACACGCCCTACCCCGGAGCGGGGCGGCTGGTGCGGCGCGAGGGCCGGAACCATTTCATCGACGAGGCGCCGGAGCCCGACCGCGAGCCGGTCGCGCCGAGCGCCCAAGGCAAAGGAGGAGCCTGATGCAAGGTGGCGGGATCAACGAGGCGGAGATGCAGGCCGCCCAGCAGAAGATCGCGGCCGAACGGAGACGGATCCGGCACTTCACGTACGAGAAGGAACTGGGCGCGGACTGGGTCGGCACGCTGGCCGAGAGCGACGAGACGCCGCCCCTGGACCAGGTGGACAGTGTCTACCTGGTGCTGGGCTACCGGGACCGCATGGTCGTGGTCCGGGCCGACGGCGAGTCGCAATTCCGCATCCCGATGCTCCAGGTCGACGCCGCGGCGCGCGACACATCGGCCCGGGGCGGACCGGGCGCACAACTGGGGCGCTGGCTGAAGCCGGTCTGCCGGGGCCAGTGGGGCATCAACCTCAAGCAGTGGACGCAGCACACCCGCTTCGAGAAGGAAGCCACCGAGGAGAACACGACGACGGCGCCGGGCAGCATGCGCTACGACCTGTTCCTCTACGCCACGGCCAACAAGCTGGAGGACCTGCCCGAGGGCAGCGCCTGGTCGCGCCGCAGCGTGACCCGCAAGGACTTCATTCAGCTGATCCGGTCGGGCTACACCGAGTTCGAGGAGACCGTGCGGGACGTACACGAGGCGTACGTCATCGAGCGGGAGCGCGCCGTCGCGCTCGCCGGCCGGCGCTAGCCGCCCCGCCGGGAGAGTCGCCCGTGCGCAGTCGCGAGCCGGAGGCGCCGGTGCACCGGCGCCGGGCCTCGCGGCGGAGCCTGCTGGGCGCGGGCGCCCGGGCGGGCGTCGGCGCGATCGGCCTCGCGCTGGTGGGCTGCGCCGACGCCCCCGGCGGATCCCCGGGGGTGGGCGCGGCGGAGTCGCCGGCGTGGTTCAAGGACACCGCGCCGTTCATCGTCCACGACGACGGCAAGAGCCTGGAGGCCCGCCTGGAGCACATGCGGGGGCTGATCACGCCCCAGCGGCTCTTCTTCGTGCGCAACAACTCGGTCAGCCTCGACGTCGATGCGGCGCGCTGGCGGCTGTCGATCGAGGGGGACGCCGTGGCCCGGCCGCGCGCGCTGTCGTACGCCGACCTCCTCAACATGCCCAGCCGCACCCTGGTGTCCTACCTGGAGTGCGGCGGCAACCAGCGGGCGATGTTCGACATCGTGATGGGGCGGCCGGCCGGGGGGACGCAGTGGGGAACGGGAGGTGTGAGCAACGGCGTGTGGACGGGCGTGTCGCTGCGGGACGTGCTGGCGGCGGCGGGCGTGCGGCAGGACGCCGTCAGCGTGCTGCTGATCGGGCTCGACACGGCGTCGCCGGAGGGGGGCTTCCGCCGCGTCCTGCCGATCGAGCAGGCCCGCCATCCCGACACCCTGCTCGCCTACGCCCTCAACGGTGAGGCGCTGCCCCGGGACCACGGCTACCCGCTGCGGGCCCTCGTGCCCGGCTGGGTGGGCAGCTCGAGCATCAAGTGGCTGAGCCGCATCGTCGTGTCCGCGAAGCCGCTCTGGAGGCGCAACAACACGACGTCCTACGTCCTCATCGGCGACGACTACCCGCCCGAAGGGGAGGCGCTGGGCACGGTGGTCACGGCGCAGTCGATCAAGAGCGCGCTGGCCCTGCCGTGGCCGGCGACGCTGGCGGCCGGCTCACAGCGGATCCGCGGCTACGCGCACTCGCCGCACGGCCCGATCACCCGAGTCGAGTGGAGCGTCGACGGGGGCGAGAGCTGGCGCGACGCGGCCGTCCTCGATCCGCAGCCGCAGTACTCCTGGGCGCGCTTCGAGTTCGCCTGGGACGCCCGGCGCGGCGAGCACGCCATCATGACGCGCGCCACGGACGCGGCGGGCACGACCCAGCCCGACGAGATCCCGTTCAACAAGAAGGGCTACCTCTTCAACCGGCCCGTGCCCCACCCCATCCGCGTCGCGTGAGACGGCGCCGGGCCGGGAAACAAGCCGTCGGGCGAAGCGTGGCACGCTCATCGATCGCAGACTCCCGTCGTCGCAGGGGGTGAGGCCGTGGGCGGCCCCGGGCTTGGACCCCTCCGTCGGGTAGCAGGACGCCGGTCCGGGGCGAGTGGTTCCCGCGTCCGCCGGCGCGCGGGCAGGCGCCGGGCCGCGCGAGGGGATATCCTGCCGCCATGCGCGTCGAACTCGCCTACGGCGACGGCGGACTGCCCGTGGAGCTGCCCGACGGCAGCGACGTCCTGGAGCCGGTCGTCAGCCCGCCGCTGGCGGACTTCCCGGGGGCGCTGCGGGCGGCGATCGCGTCGCCGATCGGGACGCCGCCGCTGGCCGACCGGGTCACCCCCGACGACCACGTGACGATCGTCTTCAGCGACAACACGCGGCCCGTGCCCAGCACGGTCATCGCGCCGGCGCTGCTCGAGGCGCTGGCCGCGGCGGGCGTGCCCGACGGGCAGATCACGCTGCTGGTGGGCGGCGGCCTGCACACGCCGATGACGCGCGCGCAGATGGACGGGCTGCTGGGCCCCGCCGTGACCGCCCGCTATCGGACCATCGCGCACGACGCCCGTGACCCCGACCAGCAGATCTTCCTCGAGCGCTACCCGGGCGAGCCGCGCGGCGGCATCTACCTGAACGCGGCCTTCATGCAGGCCACGGTGCGCATCGTGACGGGCTTCGTCGAGCCGCACCTGTTCGCCGGCTACAGCGGCGGCGGCAAGGGTGTCTTCCCGGGCGTCGCGGCGGCGCACAACATCATGCGCAACCACGGCGTCGCCAACCTCGCCCACCCCAACGCGACCTACTGCGTGACGGAGGGCAACCCGATCTTCGAGGACGTGCGCCGGATCGCGCTGCGGGCCGGTGTCGATTTCCTCTGCAACGTCACGCTCGACGCGCAGAAGCGGGTGACCGGGGTCTTCTGCGGCGAACTGGTGGCCGCGCACGACGCCGCCATCGCGCAGGTCAACCGCCAGGCCCTGCGCCCCATCGCGGAGCCCTACGACATCGTCGTCGGGACGAACTGCGGCTACCCGGCCGACCTCAACCTCTACCAGTCGGTGAAGGGCCTCGTGTCGGCGGCGCTGGGCGTGCGGGACGGCGGCGACATCATCCTGGCGGCCGAGTGCCGCGACGGCCTCGGCAGCGCCGAGTACGCGGAGTTCCTCGCCGCGGCGGCGTCGCCGGCGGCGGCGATGGAGCAGATGCTGCAACCCGACTTCCACCGCATCGACCAGTGGCAGGTGCAGATGCAGGTCACCGTCCAGCAGCGCGCGCGGCTGCACCTGTACTCGGCGCTCGACGATGCCAGCGTGCGGGCCACGCACCTGGAGCCGATCGCGGACGTGAGCGCGACGGTGTCGCGGCTGGCCGCCGCGCACGAGCGTCGCACCGAAGAGCGGGCGCGCGTCCTGGCCCTACCGCACGGCTTCCAGGCGATCCCGCAGCTCGTCCCGCGGGCGGGGTGACGCGCCGCGGCTAGTCCTCGAACTCCCGCTTGAGGCGATCGAGGGCGCGACGCCGGACCAGCCCCGAGGCGGGGCCGATGGCCGTCCAGTAGGCGCGGAGCGCGAGCCGCGCGCCCCGGCCGATGGGCGCGACCCGGAACTCCACGGCAACCCGGCTGCGCCCATCGGCGGCGGGCTCGGTGCGCAAGCCCAGGACCGCCCGGGCGTCACCGTCGACGTCGTAGGCGCGGAACGCGTCCGCGGTCAGGGCGCGCAAGACCGGCCGGGCCGTCCATAGGCGTCCCGCGGCGCCCAGCACGACCTCGTGGCGGCCGTCGGGCGAGCGGACGTCTTCCTCCAGCAGTACGAAGCCTCGATCGCCGCGGGCCAGCGTCTCGAACGTGACGAGCCCCGGCGCCGGGTGCGCGCGCGTGACGCCGCGGTACCAGTCGAGCATGCGCAGCGGGGCCTCGCGCAGGGTGGAGACGCCGCGGATCAGCGAGTCGTCGAGCACGTTCATCTCGCGGGCGGCGGCGAAGACGCGCGCGGGAGAGCCGCGCAGCGTCGTCGCAGCGACGTCGCGGACTTCGAATTGGGGCAGCCAGTCATCGATCAGCAGACCGCCGGGGGCCGGCGTCTGCCCGGACTGTGCGTCGGGCGGCGGCTCCTCCATCCTCCCTCACCTCGCGACGGATCAGGAGCGCGGCAGGCCCAGCCCGCGCCCGGCGATGATGTTGCGTTGGATCTCGCTGGTACCGCCCTCGATGGTGTTGGCGACGGTGCGCATGTAGTCGTAGTTGTAGGCGCCGCCGCGGGGCGCGCGCTCCTCGCCGGTCCAGAGCTGGCCGTGCAGGCCGAAGACGTGCATCGCGGTCGAGGCGATGCGCTGGTTGAGCTCCATGGCGTAGAGCTTGCCCATCGACGCCTCGTGGTTGGGGATCAGGCCCTGCGCCTGCATCGTGACGATGCGGTAGGAGATGAGCCGCGCGATCTGCGACTCCAGGTAGCGGTCGGCCAGCTCGACGCGCAGGCCGGCGCGATGACCGAGCTGCGAGACGCCGTTGCCCTGGTGCTCCTGGGCGTGGTGGATCAGCGTCTTGACGTGCTTGCCCATGCCCACGGCGGAGCCAATGCTGGAGCGCTCGAAGTCGAGCGTGGTGACGGCGCCGTACCAGCCGCGGTTGACCTCGCCCAGGATGTTGCGGCCGGGCACGCGCACGTCCTCGAAGTGGATCTGGTTGAACTCGTGCGTCTCGGCCATGTTGACCAGCGGGCGCACCTCGACGCCGGGGGCGTGCATATCGACGATGAAGTAGGTGATGCCCTTGTGCTTGGGAGCGTCGGGGTCGGTGCGGGCCAGCAGCACCATGTAGTCGGAGACGTGGGCGCTGCTGGTCCAGATCTTCTCGCCGTTGATCACCCAGTCGTCGCCGTCCTTGACGGCGCGCGTCTGCAGCGAGGCGAGGTCGGAGCCGGAGCCCGGCTCGGAGTAGCCCTGGCACCACTGCGTCTCGGCGCGCAGGATGGGCGGCAGGTGCTCCTGCTTCTGCTCGTCGGTGCCGAGCGTGATGATGGTGGGGCCGATGAAGCCCACCGTGATGCCGCTGGGCCCGACCGTGCCGGCCTCCGCCATCTCCTCGTTGTAGACGAACTGCTCCATCACGCTCATGCCGGCGCCGCCGTACTCGACGGGCCAAGCCGGCGCGATCCAGCCCTTCTCGGCCAATTTCGAGAGCCACTTGCGCTTCGTCGGCGTGGTGTCGGCCTTGGTCTCCGCCGCGGCGGTCTCGACGCGGATGGCCTCGCGCAGCGGATTGTAGGAATCCTCGATGAACGTCCGCACTTCGTCTCGGAAGGCGGCTTCCTGGGGTGAATCGGCGAATCGGACCATGTTGCGCTCCCCGCTACTGCGCCCGCATGCTAGCAACGCCGTGATGGCGCCGCCATCACCGCGGGCGCACAGCCCGCGCTACGATCGATCCGAGGGGGACCCATGGTTCGACGCAAGCTGGAAGACCTCGACGCCCGCCGCCTGCTGGGCGGCGCGCCCGTCGCGATCGTCACGACGCGCTGGAAGGCCGTCCCCAACGCCATGCCGGTGGCCTGGTCGATGCCGGTCAGCGTGGACCCGCCGCTGATCGCGATCGCCGTGCACCAGTCGCGGCACAGCCACGACATGATCACCTTCGGGGAAGAGTTCGCGCTCAATTTCCCCAGCAAGGTCATCCTCAACCACACCCAGTGGCTGGGCATGGTGAGCGGGGTGCACGGCGACAAGCTGGAGGGCTCCCGCCTGCCCTACTTCCGCGGCAAGGTCGTCGAGGCGCCGCTGCTGGAGGGCTGCGTGGGCTGGATCGAGTGCGCCGTGCACGATTCCTACACGACCGGCGACCACACGCTGTTCGTGGGGCGCGTGCTCGCGGCACAGGCCGACACCGATGCCTTCGATTTCGAGACGGGCCTCTGGTCGCTCGCCGACGACGAGTACAAGCCGCTGAACTACATCGGCGGGCGCACCTACTCGGTGCTCTCGGCGGCCTTCGACGCGGAGGTCGAGCAGCGCTCGCCGGAGCAGATGGCCGAGGAGGGGCTGGGGCACGAGTTGGACGAGGTGGAGGCGGAACGGGCGATCAAGCGCGAGGAGGCGGCCGAGGCGCGCTACGAGAAGGAGCGCCGCGGGGAGACCGAGCCGGACGCGTCGGCGCTGCCGCGTCCGCGGCCCGAGCAGTAGCCGGCGCCTCGGGACGATAACTCCTCGGGCCGGTGACGCCCCGTTCCTGCTAGGGTTCCCCTAGGCGGCTCAGGAGGGGCACTGTGGGCAAGATCGTCCTCGCGGACAACATGGATTTCCTCCCGACGATCCCGGACGAATCGGTCGATCTGATCTACATTGATCCGCCGTTCAACACCGGCAAGACTCAGAGCAGGACCAGGATCAAGACGGTCCGTGACCCATCGAATGGGGACCGCGTTGGGTTCGGCGGCAAGCGGTACAGGACAATCGAGCTCGGAACCCTTTCCTTCGTCGACTTATTCGATGACTTTCTGGCGTTTCTCGCACCACGGCTGCAGGAAGCGCACCGAGTCCTGCGGCCCAACGGATCTCTGTTTTTCCACATCGACTACCGCGAAGTGCACTCCTGCAAGCTGTTGCTGGACGCGGTTTTCGGCCGCGACAGCTTCAAGAACGAGATCATTT
Organism: Dehalococcoidia bacterium; assembly: GCA_965209205.1. Classification (GTDB taxonomy): domain Bacteria; phylum Chloroflexota; class Dehalococcoidia; order Bin125; family Bin125; genus TK10-74A. The sequence continues at coordinate 806,217 of CBDBQC010000003.1, read as the reverse complement.
GGGCGTACGACTACGGCGGGCGGCCCAAGAACCGCTGGCCCGCAAAGCACGACAACATCCTGTGGTACGCGAAGGATCCCGACAACTACACGTTCAACTATGAGGCAATCGATCGAATCCCCTACATGGCCCCCTCGCTGGTGGGTGCGGAGAAGGCCAAACGAGGAAAGACACCCACCGACGTCTGGTGGCACACGATCGTGCCGACCAACAGCAGGGAGCGCACGGGGTATCCAACGCAGAAGCCCCTCGGGATCCTCAGGCGCATCGTCCAAGTCCACTCGAACCCTGGAGACACCGTGCTGGACTTCTTCGCGGGTTCTGGCACGACCGGAGAAGCGGCAGCAGAGGCGGACCGTGCTTTCATACTCGTCGACGACAGTCCCGAAGCAATCGCCATCATGGAGAAGCGCTTGTCACGTTTCCGTCCAGAAGCAGTTGGATTCACGATGTCCGAATCAAGCCATGAGCCACAGGCGACGCTTCTGATGCTGTGACACGGCTCGTCCGGGAGTGCGACCTGATGGCATCTGAGGGAATCAGCAATCTTGGACAGAGGGCGGAAGAGTTGTTCCGCCAGCACAGTGGCGCGTCGAAGGCACCGAGCAGCAGCGTGGGGGATGCCCGTTTGTGCGGCCGACTCGTGGAGGTCAAACGAGCGAGCAGCACCACGATCAACCAAGTTCGCGCAGTCAAGTACATCCCGCTCGTGATCCTCGACTCCCGCAATGACACTTGGTTTGTGGTGCCCCCCGATGAGATCGTCCGACAAGTCGCCAGCAGGATCCGGGGGCAGCACACCGAGAATGCCTTCGAGTCAGCGACCCTTTCGTTGACGCGTCTTTCGGACTTCCGCATCGCGGGTCCAAGTGAACTCAAGAAGGCCACACGGGAGGCGATCGAGCGCGGAGATTCGCACCCCGAACTCAAGAATGCCATGGCAGACATTCTGAGGAACTGCAAGGCGCTCGCGGCAGAGTCGCGAGAATCAGTCCTCAAACTGCTTCGTAGCTAGCGCTGCACCCAGACGACGGCTTCGTCGCCGCCCAGGTCGATCCAGAGGCCGGCGCCGTATTCGAGGGGGAAGTCGTCGCGCGCGAACGCGGGCAGGCTGGGGATCCAGGTGCGATACCGCTGCGACGCCGCCTCCCACTGGTAGGCCTTGCGGACCGGCAGCCCCTCCGTCGCCTCGGAGATGGGCAGGCCGTCGGTCCCGGTCCAGCCCACGAGGGTGAAGCCGGGCTCGAGCGTCGCGGGGAGGTCGCGCGCGGACGCCGGCACCTCCAGGAACGCGATATCGCCGTCGAGCCGGTCGGGCGGCACGATGACCCACAGGGCTTGCCCCGATTCGACCTGCACGAGGTCGCTTTGGCCGGGCACGCCCGGGCGGTAGGCCCGGAAGCGGTCCGCAGCCGGGTCGAAGGTGAAGGCCGCCGTCACCAGGTCTTCGATCGGCGCCAGCAGGTCGGCGGGCGAGGCGGCGGGGCCGGTGTTGGCCAGCAGCGACCAGCCGCCCGCGATGGGCTGGAGCACCGGCGCCGGCGATGGCGCATCTTGGGCGCTGACGATGCGCCCCCCAGCGGCCCAGCCCGCCGCGACGACGGCGAGCGCTACCCCCAGGAGCACCCAGAGCGGGGAGAACGTTGGGACGTTGCGCATGACCCGACGCTAGCCCACTCGGCGGCTACGCCCCATCACCCGCGCCTCGATCATGCCTCCGGCGGCGGCTCCGGCGACGGCGCGCGGCGGCGGAGAACGCGGCGCACGCCGTACGCGACGAGCGCCACGGCCAGCACGATCGCCACGACCACGATGACGACGGGGACGATCTCCTCGGCGCCCGGACCGCGCGCCTCGCCCAGGCTCACCTCGATACGCGCATCCGGCTCGTCGCCGTAGGCCGCGTCGGGGTCGTCGGCGCCCTCACCGGTGCGGATGGTCTTGCTGCGCACATCGCCGGCTGCGTCGACGGCGCCGACGGCGCGCTGGAAGGCGTCACGGGGAACGCGGATGCGGACGTGGCCGGCGGCCTCGCCGTCGCTGACGGTGATCTCGGAGGCGTCGACCGTCCCGCCGGCGGAGGCCGCGATGCCCTCGACCGTCGCGATGCCGCGCTCGACGTCGCTGGTTTCGATGCCGATGTAGGCGAACGGCGGCTCCGTGCGCATCGCGGCGGGCGTGAAGAGGGAGACCGTCAGGGTGGACAACGACACGCGCCGTTCGAGGAAGTTGAGCTGCCCCTGCAGGCGTTCGATGTCGGTGCGGACGCGGCTCAGCTCCCGCTCGATGCTGATCACGTCCGCCACGTCGGTGGCGCGATCGAGCAGATCGAGCAGGCTGCCCTCCGTGCGCTCGGCCGAGCGCAGCCGCGCGTCGAGGTCGATGAACTGCTCGGTGACGTCCTGCGCGCGCAGGTCCTCGCTTTGCACCTCGCCAATGCGGCGGATGCGGTCGAGCGCCTCGGGGAAGGCCTCCTGCGGGACGCGAATCGTGACCTCCGCGTAGGCGTCCTCGTCGTCTCCGGACACCGTCGAACTCTCGACAAAGCCACCCAGCGCCTCGGCGGCGATGCGCACCTGCCCGGCCGCGCCCGGCACGTCGTCGACCTGCAGGCTCATGAAGCCCGTGGAGATGACCCGTCGCTCGGAGACTTGCAGCGCCGCGTCGCCGCCGTCGCCGCCGCCCGCCGACTCGGCCATCGCCGCCGCCGGCTCGGGCATCGCCTCCTCGGCCATCTCCTCCTCCGCCATCGCCTCCGACTCGGCGAAGTCGGCGTCGTCCATCGCCATCGAGGGGGCCGATTGCCCGAAGGTGGCGGCCGTGTCGTAGAAACGTTCGTTGTCGTCGCCGGCGCCGCAGGCGACCAGCGCGATCGCCACGAGCAGCCCAATGGGGAGCAGCGTCATGAGTCGTCGCATCGCAGTACCTCGCATGGAAGCCTAACGAGTCGCCGACGAGCGGGGTTCCCGTGGCGGCCGCGGTCGGCGCCGCCAAGGCCGCCGTCGGCACGGGCCGCCGGTATAACGCAACCGCCCCCGGCGCTAGGCTCGGGGGCGGCAGCGTCGCCCGATGGCGGGTGGCGAAGGCGGGCCTCTGGCCGCAGTGCAGGCCCGCCGGATCGTCGGGGGGTGACGCCCCCGGCGCTGCCACATCCTAGCACACGGGCGATCGCATCGGCAGCCGCGGCGGGCCGGCCCGTGGGGACCGGGCAACCGATGTAACGCAAACGCCCCCGGCGCTAGGCTCGGGGGCGGCGGGGCTGCCCGTTATCGGGTGACGGTGTGCAGGCCGCGGGGCCATGGCGACCCTTAAGTGACGGCCCGTGGATCGTCGGGGAGGTGACTCTCCCTAGCTCCGCCCACAAACTAGCACAGGGGCGATCACGTTGTCAGCCGCGGTGGGCCGGTCCAGTGGCCGCCGTCGGCACGGGCAACTGCTGTAACGCGAACGCCCCCGGCGCTAGGCTCGGGGGCGGCGGCGTCGCCCGATGGCGGGTGGCGACGGCGGGCCGCGGGGCCATGGTCGGCGCCGGCCCGCCGGATCGTCGGGGGTGACATCCCCGGCGTCGCCACATCCTAGCACGCGCGCGATCACTTTGTCAGCCGCGGCGGGCCGGCCCGATGCGGGGGCCACGCCTGGCGGAGAGGGTGGGATTCGAACCCACGAGGGGCTTGCGCCCCCACACGCTTTCCAGGCGTGCACCTTAAGCCGCTCGGTCACCTCTCCAGACGGGACGCGTTGGAGTCGAGATGGCGGAGAGGGTGGGATTCGAACCCACGAGGCCCTTTTGAGACCTACCGATTTTCGAGATCGGCACCTTAAACCGCTCGGACACCTCTCCACGGGCATCGTAGCAAGGCGCGAGGCCGCGCTGTGTTGCCGGACGACGCCGGGGCCGCGGGGGCTAGGACGGATCCTCGGGCATGCGGCCGGTCTGCCGCGCGGCGCGAAAGCGCTCCTCCAGGCGGGCCTCGGTGGCGGCGCGCTCGGCGCTGGCGGCGGCGCGCGCCTCGTCGAGCAGCGACCCGCCGGCGCCCGCATCCTGCGATGGACCCGAGGGCTTCGCGGGCCGGCCGCTGATCACGGCGGCGACGATCCCCGCGAGCAGCCCCAGCAGCCAGCCGCGGCGGAAGCCCATGCCTAGCCCCCGTTCAGCGCCCGCGCGATGGTCATCTTGCCGAGTTGCGACATGTGCACCTGGTCGGGGCCGTCGGCGATGCGCATCTTGCGAGCCATGGCCCAGACCGTGGGGATGATCGTGTCGGAGCTGACGCCCTGGCCGCCGAAGGCCTGCATCGCCCGCTCGGCGACGTTCCAGCACATGTTGGGCCCGACGATCTTGACCATCGGCAGGTACTCCCGCGCCGCCTCAATGCCGCCCTCGTCCATGGCGGCGGCGGCCCGCAGCACCAGCAGCCGCGCCTGCTCGATCTCGCAGCGCGACTTGGCGATGTCCTGGCGGATGCTGGACTGCTTGCTGAGCTTCTGTCCGAACGCGACCCGCTCCTCGACGCGGTGGCACATGAGGTCGAGGACGCGCTGAGCGGCCCCGACGCAGGTCATGGCGTACTGGAAGCGGCCCGGCCCCAGCCGTCCCTGCGCGATGGCGAAGCCCTTGCCCTCGCCCCAGATGAGGTTCTCGGCGGGGACGCGGACGTCGCTGAAGCGCAGCTCGCCGTGGCCGCCGGGCGAGTCGTAGCTCTCGATGGCCGTCAGCTGCCGCACCACCTCCAGGCCCGGCGTGTCGCGCGGGACGAGGATCATCGAGTGGCGCTCGTGCCGATCGGCGTCCGGGTCGGTGACGCCCAGCACGACGAGGATCCGGTTGAGCGGGTGCATGATGTTGCTGCTCCACCACTTGCGCCCGTTGAGCACGTAGTCGTCGCCGTCGCGGACGATGGTGAGCTGCATGTTGGTGGCGTCGGAGGAGGCGACCTGCGGCTCCGTCATGCCGAAGGTCGAGCGGATCTCGCCGGCGAGGAGGGGCTTGAGCCAGCGCTCCTGCTGCGCAGGCGTGCCGAACTTGGCCAGCACCTCCATGTTGCCGCGGTCGGGCGCGGAGCAGTTGAAGACCTCGAACGACCACTGCGAGCGCCCCATCACCTCGGCCAGGGGCGCGAACTCGACGTTGCTGAGGCCGGGGCTCCAGGGCTCGTAGTCGCGGGGCAGGAACCAGTTCCAGATGCCCGCCTCGCGGGCCTTGGCCTTGAGGTCCTCCATCAGCGGCGGCTGCATCCAGAGGTTGTGGTGATCGCGGATGTACGCGTCGTATTCGGCCTCGTTGGGGTAGATGTGCTCGTCCATGAAGGCTTCGAGCTTCGCCTTCAGTTCGAGCACCTTGGGGCTGTGCGTGAAATCCATGGTCATGCTCCCTCGTGTTCGTCTGGTCTCCGGCCGATACGGCGGGGCACCGGCGTCCCTTCGCTTAGCCGCCCCCGCGCCGCCGGCTGCTCGACCTGCGTGGTGAGCAGCTCGGGATTGTCGTCGAACATCGAGTAGAAGCCGTTGTAGTTGAAGCCGTGGCCCTTGGTCACGACGAGTACCTTCACTGCCATCGTTCCGCTCCTTCTGTGGTGGTGGGAGATCGGGCTAGCTGGCGGCCCAGGCGCGCGCGTCCTCGGTCGCGACCCAGTGCAGGGCGTTGCTGAGGAGCTTGCGGAAGCCGGGGTTGGCGTAGCAGTTTGGGCCGTCGCCGATCTGCATGGCGATGACCGGGGAGTTGACGCTCTTCTTCGCCCAGACCACGAGGTTGCTGCCCTCGGGATGGTCCCAGCCGGCCTGCTCCTCGGCGGGAGCAAGCGGCGGCGGGTTGAAGTTCTCCTTCACCATCGGGTAGTCCGTGCGCATGAGGGGCAGGATGTCCGGCTGGGACTCGAAGCGCTTGGAGGTCAGGTAGAGCTCGTCCTCGATGGTGAAGGGGTCGACGCCATCAAGGACGGGGTGGCCGGCGGCGCCGGGATCGGCGGAGACGGTGCCCTCCGGGTTGCCGCGCGGGTCGACGGCGCCGCCGCGGTAGCCGGAACCCGGAGTCATTTCGCCGAAGACCTCCCCCTCGGTCAGGAGGAAGGAGGTGCCACTCACGTCGCGCCAGCCGGGCCAGGCGGGCCACTGCACGATGGCGTGGTTCATCATGACGATGCCCTTCCCGCTCTCGAGCAGGGCGGCGATGCTCTGCTGGTACTCCTCGGGGGCGGGCACGAAGCTCGCGCCGCCGTCGGGGCGCACGGTGCCCCACATGTCGTAGAAGCAGACGGCCTCGTACTCGGCCACGTTCTCGGGGCGCAGCATCACCTGCGCGGCGGGCTGCTCGACCTGCGTCGTGAGAAGATCGGGGTTCTCGTCGAACATGGCGTAGAAGCCGTTGTAGTCGAAGGGGTGGCCCTTCGTGACAACCAGGACCTTGACGGACATGACTCGCTCCTCTCGGCGGTGTGGCTAGCTGGGGATGAGGTCGTAGGCGTCGAGGATGCGCTGGAAGCGGGCCTCGACGGCGGGCTGCGTCTCGGGATGGCTGACCACGTAGAGGTGGTTGCCGCGGATGGCGTTCGGAACCTTCTGGGCCAGGACCTCCATGTTGCCGCGGTCGGGCGCGGAGCAGTTGAAGACCTCGAACGACCACTGCGAGCGCCCCATCACCTCGGCCAGGGGCGCGAACTCGACGTTGCTGAGGCCGGGGCTCCAGGGCTCGCAGTCGCGGGGCAGGAACCAGTTCCAGATGCCCGCCTCGCGGGCCTTGGCCTTGAGGTCCTCCATCAGCGGCGGCTGCATCCAGAGGTTGTGGTGATCGCGGATGTACGCGTCGTACTCGGCCTCGTTGGGGTAGATGTGCTCGTCCATGAACGCTTCGAGCTTCGCCTTCAGTTCGAGCACCTTGGGGCTGTGATTGAAGTCCATGATCGCGTCTCCTTCGGTTCACCTGCGGGTCGCCGGTCGCCGGCCTCGCCGGCTGCTGGCGATCCCGACCATTCATCCCGATTCGTCATCCCGGTCCGTGCCGGCGCGGGCCTTGCCCAGCACCGACAGACCCTTGCGCACGCCCGCCACGACGCCGTAGGCCTTGATCAGCGGCCGCACGACCGTCTCCGTGACGAAGTCGGTCGAGCCCTTGACGCCGGCCGTGGTGTCGCGGGCGTTGTCCAGGATCGGGCCCAGGCCGTCGCGCACGGTACCACGCGTGGTCTTGATCAGCTTCAGCGCCGCCCAGCCGATCAGCACGGTGAAGATGATGCACAGCGTCAGCGCGACGATGCCGATGATGCCGGCCACGATCACGACGATGTCGCGGATGTCGGTCAGGGTGGAGAGGACGTCCATGGGCGGCGAAATCCCGTCGTCGCCGCCGAACAGCGGCGGGATCGCGGCAGAGCGACCGAAACTATATCACCCTCGCCCGCGCATCCTGGCGGCGGCCGCGGGAAGTGCGTAGGACGGCGCCGCCGCCGAGCACGCGATCGCCCTCGTAGAGGACGGCCGCCTGCCCCGGCGCGACGCCGTAGATCGGGGCCTCGAGCCGGAGGCGCAGGGCGGCCTCGCCGGCGCCGGACCCGGCCTGCAGGCGCGCGGGGACCGGATCGGCGTGCGCCCGCACCTGCACCGTCAACGGCCGATCGAGGGGCGCGCCGTCGATGAGCCAGTGCGGGTCGGCGAGGACGAGCGCGTCGACGCGGAGGTCCTCGCGGGCTCCGAGCCGGACGACGTTGGCGGCCGGATCGATGCCGGTGACGAAGCGGGCCTCACCCGTCGCGACGCCCAGGCCGCGCCGCTGCCCGACGGTGAAGTGCTGCACGCCGGCGTGTTCGCCCAGCACGTCGCCGGCGGCGTCGCGGATCTCGCCGGGCCGGTCGGGCAGGCGGCGGCGCACGAAGTCGCGGTAGTCGCCGCCGGGCACGAAGCAGATGTCGGCGCTGTCGGGCTTGTCGGCGACGGCGAGGCCGTGCCGGGCCGCGATCGCGCGCACTTCGGGCTTGGGCAGATCCCCGATGGGGAAGAGGGTGCGCGCCAGCGCGCGGGGCGAGAGCGTGTAGAGCACGTACGACTGGTCCTTGGCGGCGTCGCGCGCGCGATGCAACTCCACGCCGTCGTCGCGCTCGACGCGGCGCGCGTAGTGACCGGTGGCCATGTAGTCGGCCCGCAGCGCCAGGGCGCGCTCGAGGAAGGCGTCGAACTTGATGAAGGTGTTGCAGTTCAGGCAGGGATTGGGCGTGCGCCCCTGCGCGTACTCGGCGACGAACGCATCGACCACGAAGCGCCGGAACGGCTGCTCCAGGTTGAGCGTGTAGTGCGGGATGCCGAGCCGCTGCGCGACGCGGCGGGCGTCGTCGAGGTCCTCGACGCCGCAGCACTGCGTGCGGCCCCGGAAGGCCTCGGGGCGGCGCTCGGTCCAGAGCCGCATCGTGACGCCGATCACCTCGTGCCCGGCCTCGACGAGCAGCGCCGCCGCGACGCTGGAATCGACGCCGCCGCTCATCGCGACCACGACCCGGCTCACGACGCCGCTCCCCCGCACGGGCCGGGGCGGCTAGCATGGCCCGAGCAGCCGTATCGCGCGCAGCCGTATCGCCGACGGCCAGGCCGCCGCAGCGCACGCAGGAGCCGCCCCCGCCCATGTCCACCGACCCCCGCCCGCCCGACGCCCCCACAGGCCCCGTCCCGCGCCTGCAGGAGGCCGAGGCGCTGGGCCGGCGCATCGCCGATGCCCTGGCGGACCGGCAGGCGGAGGAGATCGTGCTGCTCGACGTGAGCGCGGTGGCGGGCTTCACCGACTACTTCGTGATCGCGTCGGCGACGTCGTCGCGGCAGTTCGAGGCGCTCGGCGAGGCGGTGGAGCGGGCGGCCGGTGATCGCCACCTGCGGCGCGAGGGCGGCAGCGACGGCGGCTGGCAGTTGTTCGACTTCAGCGACGTGGTGGTGCACGTCTTCGGCCGCGAGGAGCGCGCTTACTACAACCTCGAGGGGCTGTGGTCGGCGGGGCGGCAACTGCTGCGCATCGAGTGACGGCACGGGTGGCGAGGCCATAGAGGCAGGGTACCGGTCGGCTGAGCCGGGCGACGGGCGCGGGCTACTCGCGCACCCAGCGGGCGGCGTCCTGCGTCCACGAGAGCAGCTCCTCGGGGCGGAAGAAGAGGGCCACTTCGCGCGCGCCCGATTCCGGGGAGTCGGAGCCGTGCACGATGTTGCGCCCCAGGTCGAGGGCGAGGTCGCCGCGGATGGAGCCGGGGGGCGACTCCAACGGGTCGGTCGCGCCCATCGCCTGTCGCACGGCGCGCACGGCGTGCTCGCCCTCGAAGACGGCGGCGACGAGGGGACCGCTGGTCATGAAGTCGCGCAGGCCGGGGTAGAACGGCTTCTCGACGTGCTCGGCGTAGTGCCGCGCCGCCAGCGCCTCGTCCATGCGCATCAGCTTCAGGCCCACGAGTTGCAGGCCGCGCCGTTCGAGGCGGCCCAGCACCTCGCCGATCAGGCCGCGCTGCACGCCGTCGGGCTTGACCAGGACCAACGTCCGCTCGCTGCTCATCGACCCACTCCCTCTATGGCCCCGGCGTCATCGCCTCGGGCTGCTGCGCGGCCGGCGGGGGCTGCGGCCCGATGGCCGGCTCCCGCAGGTAGATCGGCTGCAGCCGCGCCGGGTGCAGATCGTCGCCGCGGGCGCGGGCGGCCTGCAAGCGCCGCCAGCCCAACTCGGACAGCAGCCCGGCCCGGCGCATGGTTGCGGCATGGCCGCTCAGCGTCCAGCCGTCGCGTTGCAGAGCGGCGCGGGTCGCGTCGGGCAGGGCCTCCAGGTCGCCGCAGCAGACGCCGGCGGGGCCGTCGCTTAGGACGGAGAGCAGGTCGTCGGCCGGGACGAGGCGCGGCCCGGCCTCCTCTCGCCACTCCGACGCCGGACCGCGGTAGCGGGCGACGGCCCACTGCCGCCGTCCGGCCGCGTGCACCGCCGTCACGACACCGGCCGCGGCCTGGGCGTAGGCCTCGATCTCCAGACGCCCCACGCCGACGGCCGGCAGGCCCAGCGCCAGCGCGATGCCCGTCGCGGCGGCCATGCCGGCGCGGATGCCGCCGTAGGCGCCCGGCCCCGCGTCGACGAAGACCGCGGTCAGTTGCGACCGCTCGGCGCCGGCGAGGCGCATCGCCGCGTCCACGGTGGGGAGCAGGCTGGGCGTATGCCGGCGGCCGGTCGACCAGTTGATCTCGGCCAGCGGCCGCCCGCCGTCGCTGACGGCGACGCTGGACTGCATGCCGACACTGTCGATGGAGAGTTCCACGGCTAGCCAGCTTCGGGCGGCGCGGGTGCGGGGCCGACCGCGGCGCGCAGCCGGCCCAGCAGCGCCCCCGAGCGACCACCGCGCGCCTCCCAAACCAGGCTGCGGTCCTGGGGGCCGGGGCCGGGCGTGATGGTCAGGCGGAGGACGTCCTCGGCGATGGGCTCGCTGCTGCGCTCGGGCCACTCGACGAGCAGCACGCCGTCGGCCGCCAGCTCATCGAGCACGAGCTCCGCGATCTCGCCCGCGTCGTCGAGGCGATAGAGGTCGGCGTGGAGCATGGGCAGACGCCCGCCCAGGTGCTCGTTGACCAGCACGAAGGTGGGACTGTTGACGACGCCGGGCACGCCCAGGCCGCGCCCGACGCCCTGCGCCACGACGGTCTTGCCCGACCCCAGTTCGCCCTGCAGGAGCAGCACGGCGCCCTGCGTCGCGAGGGCGCCCAGCCGCTCGCCGAGCGCGCGCGTCTCGGCGGGGTCGCGGGTGCGGACCTGCCAGACGGCGGACGGGGCGTCGGCGAGCTGCGGGTCGGCGGTCATGGGGCCAGTGTGCTGGAGCGGGTAGGATGGGGCCAGTGCCAAGGTCCGGTGGCGGGCCGCGTGATCGCCGTTGCCGAGGAGCGACCAATGCCCGACCCGGCGCCCCGCAGCGTGCTCCGTAGGTGGTGTCATCGTTGCGCCTCCGGGCCGATCGGGGTATCCCGCTTCGTGCGCCGGAATTGGCCCCGGCTGCGGCGGTCGCTGCGCAGCCTGCGCGACTCCGACGCCTCGACGGCGACGACGCTGCGGCTGTTCACGCGCAACTACTGGCTCAAGGCGCGCCACTTGTCGCTGTGCTGCGGGAACCCGGGGCAGCCGGGCTGTTGACAGGATGACCCGGGCTCCGGTGCGGAGCCCTCGCACGGAGGCCCCGACCACCACCATGGCACCGGCGACTGATCAGCGCCCGTTGCGACGCTTCTTCGTGCTGCCGGCCCCGTTGCGGGACGGGCCGCCCCGTCCGCCCGCGCGCGCGCCGGCGCCCGACCGCTTGCCGCGCCGACTGCCGTTGCGGCCCGACGCCGGGGTCTCCGGCGGCGGCGAGCCTTCCCAAGCGCTGGGCCGCACGACGGCGACGGCGCCGACGTCCATGCCGTCGGTCTTCATCACGGTGACGCCCTTCGTGGATCGACCCAGCTTCCGGATCGACTCGACGGTGGTGCGGATGAACTTGCCCTCGGCCGAGATCAGCACCAGGTCCTCGTTGCCGGCGACCTGATGCAGCGATACCAGCTTCCCGGTGCCCTTGGCGTCGGCGGTATCCTCGGTCACCTTGTGCGCGATCATGCCCTTGCCCCCGCGCCCCTTGCAGGGGTACTCGGACTCGGGCGTGCGCTTGCCGAAGCCGTTGGCCGTCACGGTCAGCAACTCCTGGCCCGGCGTGACCGTCAGCAGGCCGACGAGGCGTCCGCCTTCGGGCAGGCGGATCGCGCGCACGCCGCCGCTCGGTCGGCGTGCTTCGCGCAGGGAATCGACGGGGAAGCGCACGGCTCGCCCGCGGTTCGAGGCGACCATCACATCGTCGCCCGCGTGCGCCGTCGTGGCGAGCACCAGTTCGTCGCCATCTTGCAGGTTGAACGCGATCAGCCCCGCGCGCCGCACGCTGGCGAAGTCCTTGAGCGCGGTCTTCTTGATCTGGCCGTCCCGCGTCGCCAGCAGCAGGTAGTCGTGGTCCAACTCGGGCGCAGCGACCATGGCGGTGATGCGCTCCTCGGGCTCCACCTGCACGAGGTTGCGGATGGGCAGGCCGCGCCACTCGCGGGTGCGCTCCTCGACCTCGTGCGCTTTGAGGCTGAAGACCTTCCCGCGGTCGGTGAAGAGCAGGAGGCTGTCGTGCGTATCGGCGACGAGCAGCTCCCGGACCGCATCCTCGGGCCGGGTCTGCATCGCCTTGATGCCCTTGCCGCCGCGGTGCTGGGTGCGATAGGTGGAGAGCGGCATGCGCTTGATGTAGCCCCCGCCGGAGTAGGAGATCACCGTCTCCTCGTGGTCGATGAGGTCCTCCGGGCTGAAGCTCTCCACGTCCCGCTCGATGACCTTGGAGCGGCGCTCGCCGGCGAAGCGCTCCGTCAGTTCGTCCACGTCCTCCGCGATCACGGCGTCGATCTTCTTCGCGTCGGCCAGCAGCCCCTCCAGGTAGGCGATGGTCTCGGAGAGCTCGCGGTACTCCTCCTCGAGCTTGGTGCGCTCAAGCGCGGCCAGGCGGCGCAGTTGCATGTCGAGCACCGCCTGCGCCTGGCGCTCGGACAGCGCGAAGGGGTCCTGCTGCAGGCGGCTCTTGGCCGCGTCGGCCGACTCCGCCTCGCGGATCGCCGCGATGATCTGGTCGATCATGTCGATGGCCCGCAGCAGCCCCTCGACGACGTGATGGCGGTCGCGCGCCTTCTCCAGGTCGAACTCGGAGCGGCGGCGGATGACCTCGCGGCGATGCTCGATGTAGGCCTCGATCGCCTGCTTCAGCGAGAAGGTGCGCGGGCGGCCGTCGATCAGGCCCACCATGTTCGCGGCGTAGGTCGTTTGCAGGGGCGTCAGCTTCCAGAGGTGGGCCAGCATCATCTGCAGGCTGCCGTCGCGCTTGAGCTCCACGACGACGCGCAGCCCGTCGCGGTCCGACTCGTCGCGCAGGTCGGCGATGCCCTCGATGCGCTTGTCGCGCACCAGGTTGGCGATCTGCTCGATCAAGGCCGCCTTGTTGACCTGGTAGGGCAGCTCGGTGAAGACGATCTGGATGCGGCCCCCGCGGGCCGTCTCCTCGGTGTGATGGACGGCGCGCAGCGTGACGCGGCCGTGCCCGGTGCCGAAGATGTCCCGCAGGGCCGATCGCCCCTCGCCGACGAAGAGCAGCGCCCCCGAGGGGAAGTCGGGTCCCTGCACGACCTCCATCAGCTCGTCGACGCCGGCGCCCGGGTTGTCCAGCACCAGCTTGACGGCGGCCGCGATCTCGCCCAGGTGATGGGGCGGGATGCTCGTCGCCATGCCCACGGCGATGCCCTGCGCGCCGTTGACCAGCAAGTTGGGCAGCCGGCCGGGCAGCACGGTGGGCTCGTTGAGCGAGCTGTCGAAGTTCGGGGAGAAATCGACGGTCTGCTTGTCGAGGTCGGCCAGCATCTCCTCGGCGATCTGGCTGAGGCGGGCCTCGGTGTAGCGCATCGCGGCCGGCGGGTCGGCGTCGATCGAGCCGAAGTTGCCCTGCCCATTGACCAGCGGGTAGCGCAGCGAGAAGTCCTGCGCCATCCGCACCATGGCCTCGTAAACGGGGGAGTCGCCGTGCGGGTGATACTTGCCCAGCACCTCACCGATGATGCGGGCGCTCTTCTTGAAGGACGACCCGGAGCGGAGCCCCAGGTCGTCCATGGCGAAGAGGATGCGGCGCTGCACCGGCTTGAGGCCGTCGCGCACGTCGGGCAGGGCCCGCGCGACGATCACGCTCATCGCGTAATCGAGGTACGAGGTGCGCATCTCCGTCTCGATGTCGCGCGGCCGCGGCGGACGGATCGCTTCCTCGCCACTCACCATGAGCGTTGTCCCTCTCGGAGCGGGATGGGGCTGGGGTCCAGCGCCATATGCCCCATCATTCTACCACCTTGGAGCTTGCGTCATAGGCCGATAAACGACCGAAAACACGGCCGATCCGCGGGATTCGCGTTATCCGGGCAGGTAGGCCGTGAACGCCGCCGCATCCCGCTCGACGATGCACCACGACGGGGGTAGCGGATTCGCGGCGCCGCGCTCGCGCAGCCAGCGCCGCAGCGGCCCGATCGCCGCCGCCGGCAGCGCGCAGCCGTCCCACGCGGCCCCCGCATCGACGCCGCGCAGCACGCGATCGAGCAGGGTCCGCTGGCTCATCTCCGCCAGCCCGATGGGCCCGCCGCCGAGGTCGAGCAGCGACTCGTGCGCCCAGCCGAGCGCGGTCATCGACCGCGCCCCCATCGCCGGCGCGACGACGTCCGGCGCCGCCACCAGCCGGTAGGCCTGCCCCTCCGTCGACGAGATGCGCGTGAGCTGCTCCACGGTCAGCCACTGCAGCCAGGTCTCGCACGACGCGCCCGGCCGGGCGCACAGCGTCGCCGGGATGTAGCCCCAGCGCGAGAGCGCCCCAGCGTAGGCGATCGCGGCCTGCGGCACGCGGCAGCGCAGCGTGGGAACGCTGTCGTCGGCCGGGGGCGCCGTCGCGAACTTGTCGAGCAACTGCCGCGGGTAGGCGTTCGACCCCACGGCCAGCACGGGGATGCGGGCCGCGAGCGGGGCGCCGCCCAGTGATCGGAGCAACGCGTGGGGGCTCTCACCGTCGCCGAGGATGTGCGCCCGGCCGCCGGCGTAGACGTACGGCGCGCGCCGATCGGGCGGCCGGGCGTCGGGGTAGGCGCAGGGGCGCTCCCGCAGCGACGGCAGCAGCCCGGCGTCCAGCACGACTCGCGATCCCGGCATCGGCTCACTCTATGCCCTGGACGGGCCGGGGGGTCCGCGATTGTTGCTACCCCGGCAGCCGATACACTGACATGTCATATGCGGGCGTGCCCGGCAGGGAGGGATCGTGGCAGAGGCGCCGCACCCGCCGAACCCACTGTGGCTCCGCTCGGGGACGAGCGCTGTGACGGCCAACGAAATCCCCGAAGTCGTCATCAACCGGCTGCCGGTCTACGTGCGCGCCCTGGCCCTGCTCGCGCTTGAGGGGCGCACGGTGGTCAGCTCGCGGGAGTTGGGCGGCGAATTGGGCGTGACGCCCGCCCAGATCCGCAAAGACCTGTCGTACTTCGGGCGCTTCGGCAAGCAGGGGCGGGGCTACAACGTGGTCCACCTGCTGGACACGCTGCGCGCCATCCTGGGCCTGGACCGAGAATGGAAGATGGCGCTGGTGGGGGCGGGACGGCTGGGCCAGGCGATCCTGAGCTACGGCGGCTTCGGTCCGCAGGGCTTCCACATCGTCAAGGCGTTCGACTCCGCTCCCGGCCTGATCGGCCGCGGCGAGGGATCGCTGGTCATCGAGGACGTGGGGCAACTTGGGGCGTCGCTGCGAGAGCAGCCGGTGGACATCGGGATCGTCGCGGTGCCGGGGGAGATCGCGCAGGAGGTGATCGACGTGCTCATCGCGAACGGGGTGCACGCGGTGCTCAACTACGCGCCCATCGCCGTGCGCGTGCCGCCCGGCGTGCAACTGCGGCAGATCGACCCGGTGCTCTCGCTGCAGAGCATGACGTACTTCCTCACGCGGAACGGATCCCAGGCAGCGACCGGCGGGTGATCGGCGCGCTACTCGATCGCGCCGGCCAGCATGCCCTCGTCGGTGGGCAGCGAGCGCCGGATCACGTCGATGTACTCCAGCGCGATCGCCGCGCCCTCGGCCACGCAGTCGAGCGGGTGATCGGCGATGTGGCAGGGGATGCCCGTTTCCTCGGTCAGCAGCCGGTCGACGTTGCGCAGCAGCGCCCCGCCGCCGGTCAGCACGACGCCGCGGTCGATGACGTCGGCCGAGAGTTCCGGCGGCATCTCCTCGAGCACGGAGCGGATCACGCCCACGACGCCGGCCAGCGGCTCCTGCAGCGCCGTGGCGATCTCGTTCGACGTGACGGTGACCGTGCGCGGCATGCCGCTCACTTGGTCGCGCCCGCGCAGCTGCGTGCGCAGCGTGTCCTCGACGGGCAGCGCGGAGCCGATGGCGATCTTCAGGTCCTCGGCGGTGCGCTCGCCGATGATCAGGCTGTGGCGGCGCTTGATGTAGCTCTGGATGGACTCATCGAAGCGGTTGCCGGCCACGCGCTCGGAGTGCCAGACGACCATCCCGTACATCGAGATCACGGCCGCCTCGGTGCGGCCGCCGCCGATATCGACCACGAGGTTGCCGCGCGGCGTCGCGACGGGCAGGCCGGCGCCGATCGCCGCCGCCAGCGGCTCGGGGACCAATTGCGCGGGGCGCCGCGCGCCCGCCTGCTCGGCGGCGTCGCGCACGGCCCGCTGCTCGACGGTGTTGACGCCCGCCGGGGCGCTGATCATGACCTCCGGGCGCACCAGGTTGAGGCGGCCCGTCACGCGGCCCAGGAAGTAGCGCAGCATCGCTTCCACCACGACGTAGTCGGCGATGACGCCGTCGCGCATGGGCCGCACGATGCTGATCCCCTCGGGGCTGCGGCCCATCATCGCGCGCGCGTCCTCGCCCACGGCGACGACGGCGTTGTCGCGCTGAGCCAGCGCGACCACGGCGGGCTCGCGCAGCACCACGCCCTGGCCCCGGATCGCGACGAGGATGTTCGCCGTGCCCAGGTCGATGCCGATCTTCTTGCCGAGCGCCATAGCTCCCTCAGGCTTCCGTGAGACGTGCCCGGCGGCGCGGCCGACCGGACCGTGGGCGCAACGAGCGAATCATACCGGCCCCGGCGACGGCTGACAGTCAAACACCGGGGCCATCCGCCGTGGGGGCCGCCGCCGCGGCGCCCTGGCGCTCCACGACCGCGCCCAGGCCGCGCAGCTTGCGGCCGAGGTCCTCGTAGCCGCGCTCCAGATGCACGATGTCCAGCACCTCGGTCTCGCCGTCGGCGGCCAGCGCCGCGACGACCAACGCCGCCGAGGCGCGCACGTCGAGGCCCTGCACGACGGCGCCGTGCAGCGGCGACGGTCCTTGCACGATGGCGGTCGCGCCCGCCAGGACGATGCGTGCGCCCATCTTGCGCAGCTCGGCGACGTACGCCAAGCGGCTCTCGAAGACGCGCTCGTTGACCACGCTGACACCCTCGGCCTGCGTGAGCAGCGTGGTCACCAGGGCCTGGAGGTCGGTGGCGAGGCCGGGGAAGGGCACGGCCTGCACGGTGGTCGGGCGCAGCGGCCCGCGCCGGCGCACGCGCAGCGTGCCATCGCCCTCGTCGATCTCGACGCCGATCTCGCGCAGCTTGAACAGCAGCGCGTCGAGATGGCGCGGGCGGACGTCGTGGATGCGCACGTCGCCGCCGGTGATCGCGGCCGCGATGGCGAAGGTGCCGGCCTCGATGCGGTCGGGGATCAGGGTGTAGTCGGCCCCGTGCAGGGCACCGACGCCGGACACGGTGACGGTGTGCGAGCCGGCGCCGCGGATGCGCGCCCCCATCGCCGAGAGCAGCGCGGCCAGCGCCTCGACCTCGGGCTCGGCGGCGGCGTTGACGATCACGGTCTCGCCCTCGGCGCGGACGGCGGCCAGGATCAGGTTCTCGGTGCCCAGCACGCTGGGGTAGTCGAGCACGATGCGCGCGCCGCGCAGGCGCCCGGCGGCGACGAAGCGCCCGGCCTCGGTGCGCACGTCGGCGCCCAGGGCGCGGAAGCCGCGCAGGTGCACGTCGAGCGGGCGCTGGCCAATGATGTCGCCGCCGGGGGCCGCGCAGGCGCCGCGACCCTCACGGGCCAGCAGCGGCCCCATCACCAGGAACGAGGCGCGCTGGTTGGCGACCAGGCGATCGGGCGGCGCCTCGGCCAGCGGCCCGGCGGCGCGCACGGTGACGCAGTGCGCCGCCGCGTCATGGTCGACCTCGGCGCCGAGCCGCCGCAGGATCTCCAGGAAGCCGGTGACGTCGGCGATGGCGGGCAGGTTGCGGATCGTGCAGGGCTCGCCGGTGAGCAGCGCGGCGGCCAGACAGGGCAGGGCGGCGTTCTTCGCGCCGCTGGCGCGGACGTCGCCTCGCAGCGGCCCGCCGCCTTGCACGCGGTACAGCGGCTCCATCGTGCGACGCCCCTCCGCCGCGCCGTGGCGCGCGTCAACCCCGGGGTCAACGTATCACGGCCACGGGATCCCGGCGCTCGCGCCGGGCCGGCGACGGTTACTCGGCCCCGCCCTGCCCGGGCCCCATGTCGGCCCGGCCGCGACGCCGGCGGCGCGCGACCTTGAGGCGCATCAGCGACCGCCGCAGCGCCACTTCGGCCCGCACGCGGTCCACCGTCGCCTCGCCGCGCAGGCGCTCCTCGGCGCGCTGCCGGGCCGTTTCGGCGCGGTCGAGGTCGATCTCGGTGCCGCGCTCGGCGGAGTCGGCGAGGACCTTGACGTGGTTGGCGCGGATCTCGAGGAAGCCGCCGCTGACGAAGAAGTCGTCCTCGGCGCCGGCGCGCTTCACCCGCAGCGACCCGGCCTGCAGGCTCGTGACCAGCGGAGCGTGGCTGGGCAGGATGCCCAGTTCGCCCAGGCTGCCGGGCGCGACGACCTCGTCGATCTCTTCTTCGCGCAGCAGCAGCCGCTCGCCCGTGATGATCTCCAGCGTGAGCTTCGCCATCTCGGCGCCCTTTCGCGTGCCCGGCGCCGCCTAAGCGGCCGACCCGGCGCGCATGCTCTCGGCCTTTTCGACCGCCATCTCAATTGTGCCCACGTTGTAGAAGGCCTGCTCGGGCAGGTCGTCGTGCGTGCCCGCCAGGATCTCCCCGAAGCCGCGCACGGTGTCGCGCGTGGAGACGTACTGGCCGGCGAGCCCGGTGAACTGCTCGGCGACGAACATGGGCTGCGTGAGGAAGCGCTGAATCTTGCGCGCCCGCGCGACGGCCAGCTTGTCCTCCTCGGACAACTCGTCGACGCCGAGGATGGCGATGATGTCCTGCAGGTCGCGGTAGCGCTGCAGCACCTGCTGCACGCCCCGCGCGACCTCGTAGTGCTCCTGGCCGACGATCGCCGGATCGAGCGCCCGGCTGAAGCTGGTCAGCGGGTCCACCGCCGGGTAGAAGCCCTGCGAGGCGATGGAGCGCTCGAGCGCGATGACCGCGTCGAGGTGGCCGAAGGTGGTCGCCACGCCGGGGTCGGTGTAGTCGTCGGCCGGGACGTAGATCGCCTGGAAGGACGTGATCGAGCCCTTGGGCGTCGTGGTGATGCGCTCCTCGAGTTCGCCCATCTCCGTGCCCAGCGTGGGCTGATAACCCACGGCCGAGGGCATGCGCCCCAGCAGCGCCGAGACCTCCTGGCCGGCCAGGGTGTAGCGGTAGATGTTGTCGATGAAGAGCAGGACGTCCTGGCCCTCCTCGTCGCGGAAGTACTCCGCCATGGTCAGGCCGGTGAGGCCGACGCGCAGCCGCACACCCGGCGGCTCGTTCATCTGGCCGAAGACGAGCGCCGTCTTGGCCAGCACGCCCGACTCCTTCATCTCGGTCCAGAGGTCGTTGCCCTCGCGGGAGCGCTCGCCGACGCCGGTGAAGACGGAGAAGCCGCCGTGCTCCGTCCCGATGTTGCGGATCAGCTCCTGGATGACAACGGTCTTGCCGACGCCGGCCCCGCCGTAGGCGCCGATCTTGCCGCCGCGCGTGAATGGGGCGATGAGGTCGACGACCTTCATGCCCGTCTCGAAGATCTGCGCCTCCGAGACCTGCTCCTCGTACGTGGGCGGCTTGCGATGGATGGGCCAGCGCAGCGCGCCGGCGTCGATGGGGCCGATGTCGTCGAGCGGCTCGCCGAGCACGTTGAAGATGCGCCCCAGCGCGACCTCGCCGACCGGCACGGCGATGGGCTGGCCGGTGTCCTCGGCCGCGTCGCCGCGCTTCATCCCCTCGGTGGCGTCCATCGCCAGGCAGCGGGCGCGGTTGTTGCCCAGGTGCTGCTGCACCTCGGTCACGACCTCGGCGCCGGCGCCCATGGTGATCGTCACGGCGTCGAACAGCGCCGGCAACGCGTTGGGCGGGAACTCGACGTCGACCACCGTGCCGATGACCTGTACGACACGTCCTGTTGCAGCCATCACGTACTCCTCTCGCGGGCGCGCGGGCCCGGTGACTTGCTTCCGTCTGAACGAGACAATGAGTTAGGCGCCACTGCGCGCCCCCTCGCGTGGCGCCGTGGCGACCCAGCCGGGGTCGAAGTCCGACAGCGCCTCAATGATCCGGTCGGCCCCCTCCAGGGGCCGCCCGCTGCCGCCGTTGATGCACACGCCGATGACCCGCATCCCCGCCGCGCACGCCGCGGCGACGCCGGCCGGCGAATCCTCCAGGACCAGGCAGGCCGCGGGATCCACGCCCAGGCGGGCGGCGGCGGCCAGATAAATCTCGGGGGCCGGCTTGCCGCGCGCAACTTCGTCGCCGGAGACGGTGGCCGACAGGAAGCGGGCCAGGTCGAGGCGCGCCAGCGTGGGGTCGACGCGGGGCCGCTTGGTCGAGGTGGCCAGGCCCAACGGCACGCCGGCGGCGTGCAGGCGTGCCAGCAGATCGCGCGCGCCCGGCATCGCGGCCGCGTGCCGCTCGTATTGCGCCTGCACGCGCGGCCCGAAGGCGCGCTCGTACGCCCCGCGGTCCACCGGCAGGGCGAAGCGGCGCTGGATATCGGGCCAGATGGCGTCGAACGTCTCGCCGATCCAGTCCGTGTAGACCTCCCAGGTCAGCTCGGCGCCGAAGCCGGCCAGCACGTCGCGGGCGGCGGCGAAGTGCAGCGGCTCCCCGTCGACGAGGACGCCGTCCATGTCGAAGACGACGGCGCGGGCGGGCGGGCGATGGCCAGCGGGGTGGGCAGGGAGGTGCGGCATCGCGGGTTAGGCCATCGCCTCGACACCACCAACGATGTCGAGCAACTCGGACGTGATCTGTTCCTGGCGCGCCTTGTTGTATTGCAGCGTCAGGTCGCCCACCATGTCGTTGGCGGCGTCGGTCGCGTTGCGCATCGCGACCATGCGAGCCGACTGCTCGCTGGCGGCCGACTCGAGGACGGCCTGGTAGACCTGCATCTCCACGTAACGGGGCAGCAGGTCGTCGAGCACCGCCTGCGGGCTGGGCTCGAAGATGTACTCCACCTCCGCCGCGGCGTCGCCGGCCTCCGCCGCCGGCGCTTCGACCGGCAGCAGCGGCACGGTCGTGGGGCGCTGCTGCACCGTGCTCACGAACGACGCGAAGACGAGCGAGACCTGGTCCACGGCGCCGCTCATGTAATCGTCCATCGCGATCTGCGAGATGGGGCGCGTCTCGTCGAGGCTGGGGTAGTCGCCGAGGCGCTGGAACTCGCCCCGGAAGGGCACGTCGAAGCGGGCGAAGTAGT
Source organism: Dehalococcoidia bacterium (assembly GCA_965209205.1). Classification (GTDB taxonomy): domain Bacteria; phylum Chloroflexota; class Dehalococcoidia; order Bin125; family Bin125; genus TK10-74A. The sequence continues at coordinate 784,972 of CBDBQC010000003.1, read as the reverse complement.
CGAGCCCCTTGCGGCCGACGGGGATCATCGAGACGCCGCCGGCCTGCTCGGGGCTGAGCACCAGCGAGCCGGCGTGACGCTGCAGGTTGGAGATCAGCCCGCCGGCGAGGCCGCGGTCGGGCGTGATCAGGATGATCGCGGTCTCGCGCACCTCGCGGCGCTCCAGCAGCGGATGCAGCGGGCCGCTGTCCTGGCCGTCGCCGCCGGCCGAGGCCAGGTTGGCCAGCAGGCCGCGCATGCTCTCGGCGTAGGGGCGCGCAGCCTCGGCGCGCATCTGCGCGCGCCGCATCTTCGACGCCGCGACGAGTTGCACGGCGTTGGTGATCTTCGCCGTGTTCTCGACGGAGCGAATGCGCCGGCGAATCTCGCGCGTGCTCGGCATTGCAGCCCTTCTCTAGCGATCTCTCCGCAGCCCGCCGCTCCTAGAACGGCACCGACTGCTTGAACGTGCCAATCGCGCTGCGCAGCGCCTCCTGCGTCTCGTCGCTCAGGGCGCCGGTCTCGCGGATCGTGTCCAGGATGCCGGGCTGACTGCTGGTCATGTAGTCGCCCAGGGCCTGGCTGAAGTCGGTGATCTTGTTGACCGCGACATCGTCGGCGAGGCCGTCGTTGGCGGCGAACAGCAGCACGACCTGCTGGGCCAGCGAGAGCGGCGCGTTCTCGGGCTGGATGAGCAGCTGCGAGAGGCGCTGCCCGCGCTCGAGCTGCCGCCGGGTGGCGTCGTCCAGGTCGCTGGTGCCGAACTGGGCGAAGGCCTGGAGTTCGCGGAACTGCGCCATGTCCAGGCGCAACTGCCCGGCGACGGCGCGCATCGAGCGGCGCTGCGCCGCGCCGCCCACGCGGCTCACCGACACCCCCGAGTTGACGGCCGGCCGCTGGCCGGCGTTGAACAGGTCGGCCTCCAGGAAGATCTGGCCGTCGGTGATCGAGATCACGTTGGTGGGGATGTAGGCCGAGACGTCGCCGGCCTGCGTCTCGATGATGGGCAGGGCGGTGATGGAGCCGCCGCCGTGGTCGTCGTTGAGCTTGGCGGCCCGCTCGAGCAGGCGGGAGTGCAGGTAGAAGACGTCGCCGGGGTAGGCCTCGCGGCCCGGCGGGCGGCGCAGCAGCAGCGAGATCTGGCGGTAGGCCCAGGCGTGCTTGCTGAGGTCGTCGTAGACGATCAGCGCGTCCTTACCCTCGGCCATGAACTGCTCGGCGATGGCGACGCCGGCGTAGGGCGCCATGAACTGCAGGGCGGCCGACTCGGCGGCGGAGGCATTGACGACGATTGTGTGGTCCATCGCGCCGTGCTTCTCGAGCGTGGCCGCGACCTGCGCCACCTTGGCCTGCTTCTGGCCGATGGCGACGTAGACGCAGAGCAGGTCCTCGCCCTTCTGGTTGATGATCGTGTCGATGGCGACGGCCGTCTTGCCGGTCTGGCGGTCGCCGATGATCAGCTCGCGCTGGCCGCGGCCGATCGGGATCTGCGAGTCGATGGCGAGGATGCCGGTCTGCACCGGCGTGTCCACGCCGGCCCGCGTGACGACGTTGGGCGCGATCTGCTCGATGGGCCGGCGCTGGCTGGAGGCGATCGGCCCCTTGCCGTCGATGGCCTCGCCCAGGGCGTTGACCACGCGGCCGATCATGGCGTCGCCGACGGGCACCTCGGCCACGCGGCCGGTCGAGCGGACCTCGTCGCCCTCTTCGATGGGGCGGTAGTCGCCCAGCACCACGGCGCCCACGATGTCCTCTTCGAGGTTCAGCGCCATGCCGATGATCGGCTGGCCGGTGTCGTCGCTGCGGGAGAACTCGAGCAGCTCGCCCGAGAGGGCGCCGGCCAGCCCGAAGATGCGGGCGATGCCGTCGCCGGCCTCGACGACCGTGCCGGTATCGGCCGCGACGGCGCCGGTGTCGAAACCCTCGATCTGCTGCCGGATAATGGAGGCGATCTCTTCTGGTCGAACCGCCATGCTGTGCTCCTCGCTTTCCTGTCGGGCCGGCGTGCCGGCAGCCGATCAGCCGATGCTGCCGGAGATACTGCGGCGCAAGCCACGCAGGCGCGTGCGCACGCTGCCGTCGATGATGTGGTCCCCGATCTGGATGATCGCGCCGCCCAGGATGTCGCGATCGACCTGCTCGTCCAGCTCGACCTCGGTGGCGCCGGTGCTGGCCCGCACGCTGCGCACCAGCGACGCCCGGCCGTCGTCGGTCAGGGGCCGGGCCGTCGTCACCTGGGCGCTGGCCCGGCCGCGCCCGGCGTTGACCAGGCTGCCGAAGACCCGCGCGATGTCGGCCGCCAGCGCCGTGCGGCGCTTGCGCACGAGCAGCTTCGCCAGGCTGCGCGCCTTCGGCTCGACGCCGGCCAGCGCCTGGTCGAGGGTGGCGAACTTGGTCGCCTCCTCCACCTTCGTCGTCTGCAGGTAGGCGCCCACGGTGGGATCCGCGGCCAGGCTGGCGAGGCCGTCGAGGGCCGTCTGCCAGGCGTCGACGCGGTCGTCCGCGGTCGCGATGGCGAACGCGGCCTGGGCGTAGCGCTTGGCGGCGACTTCGGATCCCGGCATCGCGCCGTCCCCGTCCTACAACTAATTCTGGCGGCCGCCGATCGACGAGTCCGCCAGGACTTCATCGATCAGCCGCTCATGCGCCTCGGCGTCCAGCGACTGGCCGATCACGCGCTCCGCGGCGCGGATCGTGAGGTCGGAGAACTCCGTGCGCAACTGCGCGATGGCGAGATCCCGCTCGCGCTGGATCTCCTGCCGGGCCCGCTCCAGCATCGTCTCGCTCTCCGCGCCGGCGGCGGCGCGCGCATCGGCTTCGATGCGCTGCGCGATCGCCTGCGCCTGCGCGACGAGCTCCTGGCCCTGCTCGCGGCCGCTCTGGATCTGGGCCTCGGCCTGGACCTTGGCCTCTTCCGCCTCGGCCTGCGCCGTCTCGGAGGCCTGCAAGCCCTCCTCGATGCGGCGGCGGCGCTCGTCGAGGACGCGCGCCAGCGGCTTGTGCAGGAAGATCCACAGCAACGCCAGCAGGATGCCGAAGTTGATGAACTGAGTGATCAGGCTCGGGAGGTTGATGCCGAGACCATCCACGGCGACCCCTCACCTTTCTACGACCGTCGTCGCGACGGCGCCGCCCCACATGCGTGGCCGCGCCGCCGGGCGAACGGAGGACGGGCGGCCGCGCGGCCGCCCCGCTGTGTCCGCTCGCTAGAAGACGAAGCCGATCATGACCGCGACGACCAGGGCGTAGATGCCGATCGCCTCGGCGAAGGCCATGCCCAGGATCATGTTGGGCTGCACGACCTCGGCGGCCTCGGGATTGCGCCCCAGGGCCTCCATCGCCTTGCCCACCAGGAAGCCGATCCCCACCCCGGGGCCCAGGGCCCCGAAGCCGATCGCCAGGCCGGCGCCGATGAACTTCAGTCCATCGGAGAATCCGGCGTCGCCAATTTGCAGTAGCAGGTCCATCAGGTTTCCCTCCCGCGGCCTCCTCGGCCGCACCGTCTGCTTGTGACATCCCCGGGCCCGGGCGTCGGCCGACGCTAGTGCCCGGCAGTCTCCTCTGCCTCTTCTTCATCATGGCCGTGCTCCCCGTGGGAGACCGCCGTGACCGCGAAAACGAGCGTGAGCATCGCAAAGACGAACGCTTGGATGAAGCCCACGAACAACTCCAGGCCGTAGAACACCGTGGCCGCCAGCAGCGGCACCAGGAACGCGGCCATGAACAGCACGACTTCCCCGGCGAAGATGTTGCCGAAGAGTCGGAAGGTGAACGAGATGATGCGGGCCAGCTCCGAGATCACTTCGAGCAGCCCGACGACGACACCGATCGGCCCCTTGACCACGGCCGCCCCGCCCATGCCGATGAACTTGCCGAAGTTGGTGCCCAGCCCCAGGCTCTGGATGCCCCACAGCTGGACGAAGATGAACGACCACAGCGCGATGGCGAGGGGCAAGTTGAGGTCGGTCGCGATGGCGCGGAAGAGCGGGAAGATCTCGGCGACGCCCTTGCTGCGCTCGATCACGCCGCCCTCGATGCCGATCACGCCCGCCTGCGCCTGCTTGAGGATGATGCCGATGTGGGCCGTGTTGAGGCTCACCGGCAGGGCCACCTCGCTCGCGGCGGGGGCGACGTTGTGCTCGCTCTCGGGCTCGCGGTCGGTGTAGATGCGGGCGTGCGCGAAGCTGCCGTCGCGGCCGGCGATGGCCGGTTCGAGGAACGGGTCGTAGGTGAAATCGTCGGCCTTGATGGGCACGACGTTGACGCCGCCGCTGTCCATCACCCAGCCCGACAGTTCGGGCTCGCCGACGTCGCCGACGGCGATGGGGAGGTTGAACAGGAGGGCGTGCTCGACGGCCGCCTCCAGGTCATCCGCCTCGTAGCGGTGTCGGACCTCCTCCGTGAGGCCCGCGGCCTGCAGCCCGTGCTCGATGCGCTCCTCGATGGCGTGTACGAGGTCGGCGCCGCCGAGGCCCTCGGGCAGGGGATCCTCGGCGAAGACCTCGCGGACGGCGATCTCGGACGCGCTCAGGTCGTCGCGCAGGATGGCGCCGATGCGCTCATCGGCCTCGTCCAGGTGGGCCGTCTTGAAGGGGATGGGGTCGAAGTAGGCGGCGCTGAAGTGCGCGTTGAGCGACTGGATCAACTCGGCCGGCTGGGCGCTCTCGTCGTGTTCGACTTCCTCGAGGTGGTGGTGGACGTCGATTTCCAGCAGTTCGACGTACTCGAAGCGCAGGTCGACGGTGCGGCCGAAGGAGTTGTTCCAGGGGAAGAGGCCGAACCAGTTGGCGAACAGCAGGATCAGGAAGATCGACGCGACGACGGGGAAGAAGCGGCGGCCGTTCTTCTCGCCGGCGACGAGCTGGACGATGTTGAAGAAGGCGTCGAGCAGGCCCTCGATGACGTTCTGGAAGCCGCTGGGCACCATCGCTTTCTCGATGTCGCGCAGCTTCGTGAAGTAGAGCCAGAAGACGATCAGCGCCAGCAGGACGATGACCACCCAGGCGGAGATCATCGTGTTCGTGATCGCGTAGCTGCCGTCGATGATGGGCTCGGCCGCGATCGAGATGATCGGCGTCGGCGCCTTGATCAGGACGAAGCCCAGGACGATCAGTCCCAGGCAGAGCAGCCCAATGAGTTTGCCGCGGTGCCGCTGTGGCACTCCGTCGTCCCCCGCTGGGCGGCTAGCGCCGCCGCTGCCTCGCCGGCCGGACTACGTCGATCAGCATCCGGTAGCCCCCGTACCCGGCCGTGAGCAGTCCCACAGCGATGCCGAGCAGCGTGCAGACCGGTTTCGCGCCCAGCGCATCATCGATCCAGAGCCCGGCGACAGTCCCCAGGACGATGCAGGTTGCGACGTACCAACCGATCCCGATCAGGCCCAGTGCTGGTGGGAGGTTTCTCATCTGAAACCGGCCCCCGTGCGAACCTGGTGAACCGTATCACAAGCCATCTGGTGGGGGCAACGAACTCCAGGACACGGACCGCGACGACCGCGCGGGCCGCTACCGCTGGTCGAAATCGTCCAGATCGAGGCTCTCGATGAAGTCCGTGAAGGCCGACATCTTCTCGAGCTCCTCCGGCTTGACGGCCGGGCCGCGCGGGCGGGCGCCCTCGCCGTCCTCCGCCTCGGTGGAGTCGTCCAGCGTCACACCGGCCTCCTCCAGCACCGCCTCGGCGACGTAGATCGGGACTTCGCTGCGCACGGCCAGGGCGAGCGCGTCGCTGGGCCGGGCGTCGATCTCCACCTCGCGCTCGTCCACGCGCACGTAGAGCTGCGCGAAGAAGGTGGCGTTGGAGAGGTTGCTTACGACCACGCGCTGCACGACGCCGCCCAGTTCTTGCAGGACGGTGGCCAGCAGGTCGTGCGTCATCGGCCGCGCCACCGAGACGCCCTGCAGGCGCATGGCGATGGCGTCGGCCTCGGGCGCGCCGATGTAGATGGGCAGGTAGCGGTTGCTGTCGGGCGCGCGCAGCACGACGACGCGGTTGTAGTTCATGAGGGACACGCGGATGCTATCGATCGTGACTTCCGTGACTTCGACCATCGTGACCCCCAATCGCGGCGCTCGCGCCGCGCGCCGTGCGCGGCCCACTGCTGCGCAGCCTACAACCGTGCCGCCGTGGGACTCCAGCGCCCGCCCGCGCCGGGGGCCGGCTCAGGCCGGCGGCGGCGGCGGGCCGTCGCCCGCGCGGCGCACCTGCCGCCGGATATGCACGCTGGCCGACGCCGCCAGCAGGGTGAGCACGGCGACCGCGAACAGCGCCGTCTCGACGCCCGCGGCGTCGGCGATGCCGCCGATCACGAGCAGCGCGGCCATGGATGCGCCGTTGGCGAACATCAACTGCGAGGCGAAGACCCGGCCCCGGATGGCGGCCGGGGTGCGCTCGTGCAGCACCGTCTGGGCGGGGGCGTTGACCATCGCGTAGGTGACGCCCATGGGGAAGGCCAGCACCAGCGTGACACCGATGAAGAGCACGTCGCCCTCGACGTGCTCAAGGCCGAATGGTGTGCCCTGGAGCGCGTTGACGAGGAAGTGAATCGCGCCGAAGGCGGCGATCGAGACGGTCAGCCCAAACAGCGCCGTGGTCACGATGCCGGTCGGCGAGAAGCGGCGGCCGAGCGCGGGCAACGCTCGCAGGGCCAGCAGCGCCCCCACGCCCACCGGCCAGAACACGAACACCGAGTCCTCCGCCGGGCGCGCCAGCACGTCGGTCACGAAGCGCGGCACCAGCAGCGCGAACATGAACAGCAGCATGCCGCCCGTGGAGAGTTGCAACATGGCGATCTGCGTGAGCCGGTCGCGCCGCACGACGACCCAGGTGTCGTGCAGGTCGCGGGGGACGGCGCGCGCGCGCTGCCGCCAGTGGTCGCCCTGCGGTGAGGCCTCGGGGGGCAGCGCGGGCAGCCGGGCCAGCAGGGGCACCGTGGCCAGGATCAGGACGGCGCCCACGATGTACGACCAGTCGAAGCCCAGGGCCTTCAGCATCACCGGCGCGACGACGACCATCCCCACCAGCTGGCCCACCGCCGTCGTGAGCTGGAAGACCGAGTTGGCGGTCAGGAACTGGAGCCGGGGCACGAAGGCCGGCAGCGCCGCGCTGGCCGCGGGCAGGTTGAACTGCCCCATCGTGGCGGTGACGAAGGCGACCGCGTAGATCGACGCGACCGACACGTCGGCCAGCAGCAGCATCGCCGTGGCGCCGGCGCGCACAACGTTGGTCGCGATCAGCACGGTACGTTTGTCGATGCGGTCGACGATCACGCCCGAGATCGGGCCGAAGAGCACCGGCGGCGCGGCCAGGAAGATGATCAGCCCGGACCCGGCGATGCTGCTGCCCGTGCGCTCGACGATCAGGATCAGCCAGACAAACTGCAGCGCCGTGTTGGTGACCAGCGAGACACCCTGCGCCGACCACAACAGCAGGAAGTCGCGGTTGCGGAAGATCGAGGCCGCCGGCTCGCCGGGCCGCGACGGGCGCGGCGACTCCGACTCGGCCTCCGGCAGGTCGGCCGTCTGCGGGGCGGCGGCCATGGGCGGCGGCGCGATGCTGCGCACGGCGCGACCGGCGTGGGCCGTGTCGTGCGAGGAGACCGATCCCAGCGCGCGGCGCAGCCCCGGCACGCGCGGCCCCCTGCGCGGCCCAGCCTGGGGGGCCTCATCGCGGCCGGACCCATCGCGGGCGGGCGGGAGATCGGCGGAGTCACTCATGCGGGATCGTCGCGCTCCAGCACGCGCTGCAAGCGTCGCTCCAACTGCCGCCGCTCCAGCGTCACGCGGCGGGCGCAGCCCCCGCACACGATGCCGATATCGGCCCCGATGCGCACGACCGACCACTGACGGCTGCCGCAGGGATGCGGCTTGCGCAGCTCCAACCGGTCGCCGGGCTGGAAGTCGACCACCGTCATCGGCGCACGCCCCTCGGCGACCCGGCCGGGCCCACGATGCTCAGTCCGGCGCCGGCGCGCCGCCGGCCGCACCGCTGTCCGCCCCGTTGATCGCGCCGTTGATCGCGGCAGTGATGGCGGCGCGCAGACGCTCGGCCTCCGCCCGGGCCGCCGTCGCGAAGCCGGGACCGGCGCCGGCGTAGATCACCGATCGCGAGGCGCTGACCAGCAGGCCCCCGCCGCCCGCCCGCAGCGACGCTTCCAGGTCGCCGCCCTGCGCCCCGATGCCGGGCAGCAGGATGGGAAGGCCGGGGGCGCGGGCGCGGACGGCGGCCAACTCCCGCGGGTAGGTCGCCCCCACGACGAGGCCGGCGTTGCCGTGCTGCGCGCCCCACTCCTGGGCCAGCGAGGCGACGCGCAGGTAGAGCGGCTCGCCGCCCACGTCGAGGGACTGCAGATCGGCGCCACCCGCGTTGGAGGTGCGGCAGAGGATGAACGCCCCCTTGTCGGGCCGGGCCAGAAACGGCGCCACGGCGTCGCGGCCGAGGTAGGGATTCACGGTCACGGCGTCGGCCCCCAGGGCGTCGAAGCAGGCCGTCGCGTAGGCCTCGGCCGTATGCGCGATGTCGCCGCGCTTGGCGTCGAGCACGACGGGCACGTGGTCGGGGACCGCCGCGATGGTCGCCGCCAGCGCGTCCCAGCCGGCGCGGCCGTGCGCCTCGAAGAAGGCCGCCTGCGGCTTGAAGGCGCAGACCAGGTCGCTCGTCGCGTCGATGATCGCGCGGGTGAACGGCACGATCTCCTCGAGCGGCGTGCGGCCCGGCTGCGGGTCCAGCCCCACGCACAGCCAGGAGCGGTTGCGCTCCACGGCCGCGGCGAGCTTGTCCGCGAATGTCGGCGTCGGGGTCATACAGGCATACTAATCGTCGTCACCCGCATGGCGGGGACGAGGCAGGGAGGAGCCCGCGCCGATGCCACGATTCCGACGCCTCAACGTGTTCTTCAGCCCACCGGCGCCCGCGCACGTCCGCGGGCGGGTCATCGCCGTGATCGACACGGCGCGCGCCACGACGACGCTCACTACGCTCATCGCCCGCGGCGCCGCCGCCGTCTACCCCGTCCCCAGCGAGGCCGAGGCGCGCACCCTCGCGGCGGCGCTGCCGGGGGCGCGGCTCTGCGGCGAGCGCGGCGGGCATCGCACCCCCGGCTTCGACTTCGGCAACTCGCCGATCGAGTTCGCAGCCATGGACGTGCGCGGCATGCGGCTCGTGCAGACGACGAGCAACGGCACCCGCGCCGCGGCGCTGGCCGCGGACGCCGCGGCGGCCTTCGTCGTCTGCCTGCGCAACCGCGCCGCAGCCGCGCGGGCGCTGCGCGACGCGGCCGCGCCCGGGGAGCTCGACCTCGCCATCATCTGCGCCGGCGAACAGCGCGCCACCGCCGCCTCGGTCGAGGACGCCTTCACGGCGGGGGCGCTCGCCGCGCTGCTGCGCGATGCGCGCGAGCCCGCGGCGATCTTCCTGGAGTCGGGCGCGCGGCTGGCGCTGCGCGTCTTCGACGCCTACGGCCGCGACCCCCAGCGGGCGCTGGCCGACGCCCCCCACGCCGATTACCTGAAGAGCATCGGCTACGCGGAGGACGTGCGCTTCGCGGCCGAGATGGACCGCGAGACGGTCGTGCCGCGGGCGGATGTCGACAACGCGGGCCGGATCGTCGTGCGGCGGTAGGCTTCACCAGGGGCCGGGACGCCGGATGGGAGCAGCAGCATGCGCGCGGAGATCATCTCCATCGGGACCGAGATCCTGCTGGCGGACATCCAGGACACCAACAGCCACTACATCGCGCAGCGGCTGCCGGCGCTGGGCGTCGACCTGTACTACATGCACCAGGTGGGCGACAACGTCGAGCGGCTGGGCGGGCTGATCCGCACGGCGCTCGATCGCTCCGACGTGGTGCTCTGCACCGGCGGGCTGGGGCCGACCGAGGACGACGTCACGCGCGACGCCATCGCGCGGGCGGTCGGCGAGGAAGCGTGGGTCGACGCGGAGGCGGAGGCGACGCTGCGGGCGTTCTTCTCGCGGCGCGGCAGCGAGATGCCCGAGCGCAACATCAAGCAGGCGACGATCATCCCCTCGGGCACGATCCTGCCCAACCCGCGCGGCACGGCGCCGGGCTGGTGGGTGGAGAACGCCGACGGCATCGTCGTCGCGATGCCGGGGCCGCCGGCCGAGATGACCGGGATGTGGGCCAACGAGGTCGCGCCGCGGCTGGCCGCCCGCAGCGACGGCGACGTGATCGTCAGCCGCACGCTCAAGACCGTGGGGATCGGCGAGGCGACAGTCGATGAGATGGCCAGCCCGCTGCTCAAGAGCCGCAACCCGACGGTCGGCGTCTACGCCAAGGCCGACGGTATCCACCTGCGGCTGACCGCCAAGGCCGCCACCGAGGCCGAGGCCCGCGCCCGCATCGAGCCGCTCGAGGCGCAGGTGCGAGCGCTGTTCGGCACGGCCGTCTGGGGCGCCGACGAGTCGACGCTGGCCGGCGGCGTGGGCGACCTGCTGCGGGAGCACGGGCTGAGCGTGGCGGTGATGGAGTCGCTGACGGGCGGGCTGCTGGCCAGCACGCTGACCGACGTCGCCGGGTCGAGCGACTACTTCCGGGGCGGCCTCGTCACCTACAGCGAGGCGACGAAGATCCGCTACGGCGTCCCGGCCGGGACGATCGCGGAGCACGGCGTGGTCAGCGAGGCGACGGCGGTCGCGATGGCGACGGCCGTGCGCGAGGCGCTCGGCGCCGACATCGGCATCGGCGTGACGGGCGTGGCCGGGCCGGCGACGCACGGCGGCCAGCCGGTCGGGACGACGCACATCGGCGTCGCCACCGCGACCGGGCGCTCGCACTCCGAGTACGTCTTCGCGCAGACGCGGGCGGCGATCAAGCGCCGGGCCGTGACGTCGTGCCTGTTGCTGCTGCGGCGCGCGGCGCTGGGACAACTGCGGGAGAAGGAATTGATCTTCGCCCGGTCGCGCGAGGACGCGCGGCGGGCGGGGTCGGACTGAGGACGGGGGGAGCCGCGATGCCCGATATCGAGATCCGATCGGCGACGGCCGAAGAGGCCGAAGCCTACCGCTTCATCAACAGCACCGTCTTCGCCTATCGGCCGGAGGGGACGCCGTTCACGCCGGGCGAGACGACGATCTGCGCCTTCGAGGACGGGGCGATGGTCTCCGCGTTCAACGCCTGGCCGTTCCAGTGGAGGCTGAACGGGGCGCAGGTCGCGGCGGCGGGGGTGGCCGACGTGGGGACGCTGCCGCATCGCCGGCGGCGGGGGCACGTGCGCCGGATCATCGAGGAATCGCTGCGGCGCCAGCGGGCGGCGGGCCAGGCATTCGCGATCCTGTGGGGGACGCACACGGCCATCTACCGCCGCTTCGGCTACGAGGTCGTGACGCAGGACGTCCACTACAAGCTGCGGCCGGGCGACGTCGACTTCGCCGCGCTGCCCGGCGTGGCGGCGCCGGCGGGCGAGGTGCGGCTGAGCGACCAGCCCGACTTGGAGACGCTGCGCGCGGTCTACGAGGCCTGGATCGCCGATCGGACGGGGGAGCTGCACCGCAGCCGGCCGATGTGGGAGCGCGGCCCGCTGCGTGATCGTCAGCGCGAGGGACCGCTCTACGCCGCGATCTACGAGGAGGGCGGCGCGGCGCGCGGCTACGCGCTCTACACCGTGCGCGACGGCGTCTACGGACCCACGACGGAGGATCTGCACCCGGACGAGAGCCAGCGGCTGACGCTGCGCGAGCTGGTCGCGCTGAGCCCGGCCGCCTACAAGGCGCTCTGGCGGGTGGTGGGCAGCCACGACCTGGTGCGCTGGATCCACTACGACAACGTGCCGGAGGACGACCCGCTGTTCGACCTCGTGCAGGAGCCGCGCATGCTGCGCCGCTGGACGCAGGACGGGATCATGGCGCGCGTCGTCGATGTCGCGGCGGGGCTGCCGCAGCGGTCGTACGGCGGCCCGCTCTCGCTGCGGCTGCGCGTCATCGACCCGCTCTGCGCCTGGAACGACGGCGTCTGGTCGATGGAGACGGACGGCGTGCGCACGACCGTCGAGCGGGGCGACGGCGCCGCGGAGCTGACGCTGCCGGTGCAGTCGCTGGCGTCGCTGGTGACGGGCTACCGCAGCGCCGGCGCACTGGTCGGCATGGGGCGGGCCGAGGCGTCGGCGGGGCTCGACCTGGCCGCCGTCGATCGCGCCTTCGCGACGCGGCATCGGCCGCACTGCTTCCACCACTTCTAGCCGCCCACGCCCCCCTCCCCGACGTCACCCGAGGGACGACGGCCTCGCTCGACAGACGGCGTCACGCCCGCCGCTCGGCCGCCGAGAGCCGGTGACGCTTCCAGAGAAGCGTGCCGAGAGGCGTCGCCACAAGCAGGAAGATGATCGCGAATCCAAGGAATTGGTTGAAGCCGTGCAGCGATCCGTCGTCGAGACGGTCGAACATCTCGTGCATCGTGGCGAACCAGCCGATGAAGGCGACGGCGCAGAAGACGGCCAGGACGACGCCCCAGCCGGCCGTCACCAGCGCCGGCTCCGCTCGGTGGATCGGCCTGCGCCACGCCATGCGGCGTCGCAGCAGGATGCCGATCACGGGGATCGAGCCGAGGGCGAGCAGCAGGCCGATCACCGCGACCTCGCCCGCGGCGACGGGTTGAGGACGCTCAAGGATCTCGCCGATGAGGTGGAAGGCCCGGAGCCAAGCGCCGACCGCGGTGAACGCAACGAGCGCGGTAACGGCGAGGAGGACGCTCGTGCGCGCGATGACGAGGGGATCGCTGGAGTGGGCACCACGCGGATCCGCCGGATCGGGCGGCGCGCCGCCGGTGCGAGTGGCCTCAGTGGATTCCGCCGCGGCCTGCGCGGCGGCGGCGCCGGGCAGGGCGACGAAGAATCGCAGTCCACGGCGCCAGCGCTCTCGCTGCGGGGCGGCGGCGATCTCCTCGCAGTACGTCCACGAGAGCGGCGTGCGCGCCCGCGGATGCAGGCGGAACCAGAGCGCCAGCCAGGGCCGACCGAAGAGGCCGAGGACCAGGAAGTTGAGCAGGGCCGCGGTCCGGCCCGGCCGTCGCGAGGGCGGCGGAGCGGGCGGGGGCGGCAGGTCGGGGTGCGTGCTCACGACGTCACCTCCTGCGGGATGACCCGTCTGATCACCTGCTCCGCGCGGAGGGCGTCGCGGCCGGCGCCGTTGATCTGGACGAGACGCCGTGGGTGCGAACCGCCGTGGTCCCAGTGAGCGTCGACGAAGCCGTCCCGCTGGAGGGCGGCGAGGGCGGCGTAGACGGAACTGCGGCCGCTACCCTCGATGCCGTCGGCGACATCGAGCCCTGCGACTTCGGCAGGGAGATCCGCGAGATAGTTGAGGACGATGTACTGGTTGCGTGCCAACCCCATAGCAACTCCTTTCTTGGAACATTCCAAGTATTGGACCGTTCCAATGATTTGTCAAGCCGTCACCGCCATGAGGCTCCGCCCGCGAAGAGATCGCGGCTGCGGGTGAGGCGGTCGCCTTGTCCGGCCTCCGCCCACCCCCCACACTCGACCGATGAACGCCGCGCCCACCACGATGATGCTCGACGACTGCGGCGTGCTGCCGATCTCGCTGGGCGCGAACTGGGTCTACGCGCTGCCGGCCGCCGACCCCGCCCGCGACGGGGTGCTGCTGGTGGACGCTGGCCCCGACTTCGACGGCGCCTGGGAAATCCTGACGGCCCAGATCGAGGCCGCGGGGCTGACCCCGGCCCACGTCCGCACGGTGGTCGTGACGCACGCCCACATCGACCACTGCGGGCTGGCGCGTCGCTGGCAGGAGATGGGGGCGGAGGTCGTCGGATCGGCGGCGGAGGTCGAGCGCTTCGCGCTGGGCGACCGGGTGGTCGGTTACCAGGCGGACCTCGTCGATGGGCTGCTGCGGGAGTCGGGCTTCCCCGACGAGCCTCGGGCGCAGGCGCTGCGCCGCCGCCGCCGTAGCGCGCGAGCCGCCGCCCGCGACCGCTGGCCGGCCGTCCTGCGCGGCACGCCCTTCGCGCCCGACCGCGCCCTGGAAGACGGCGACATCCTCTCGGCCGGCGAGCGCCGCCTGCGCTTCGTCGCCGCGCCGGGGCACACGCCGGGCAACGCGGTCTGCCTGGAGGAGGCGTCGGGCTCGCTGTTCAGCGGCGACCAGCTGCTGCCGCGGATCACGCCCAACCCGGGCATCCACTTCCTGAGCCCGCGCGAGCGCTTCCGCGGCCTGCCCGCCTACACGCACTCGCTGGAGCGCATCGCGGGCCTGGGCGCCGCGCACCTCTACCCCGGCCACGGCGAGCCCCGGCAGGCATCCGTGGGGCAGGCGATCCGCTGGACGCTCGCGCGTCACGAGCGGCGGCGGGAGCGGCTGCTGCGCTGCCTGCGCGACGGCCCGCTCACGCCCTACGAACTGCTGGTCATCTTCTTCCGCCCCCGCCCCGATACCCGTCTCCTGCCCGCCTTCGCCGAAGTGCAGGGGCACATCGACGTACTGCTGGAGCGGGGGGCGGTCGTCGAGGAGCGGTCGGGGGGATCGCTACGGCTACGCCTGGCCGACGCTACTGCGTGAGGCGGCGGTAGAGGGTCGGCAGGCGGCGCGGCAGCGACTCGATGTCGCCGACGACTTCGTAGCCCATGTCCTCGCACATCTGCTTGAGGTAGTCATGGCCGGCACGGTCGACGGTCAGGCAGAAGGGGGTCATGCCCTCGCGGCGGGCCTCGGTCAGCGCCATCTTGGTGTCGTGGATGGCGTATTCCTTCTCGGTGCGGTCGCGGCCGTAGCCGTGGTCCTGCGGCCGTCCGTCCGAGAGCAGCACCAGGATCTGAACCTTGGCGGCGGTCTGCTTGAGCTTGTGGATGCAGTGGCGGATGGCCGGGCCCATGCGCGTGCTGCGCACCGGTGAGACCTTGTCGAGGCGCGCCTTGGCGTGGTTGCTGAGCGTCTCGTCCATGTCCTTGATGACGTAGAACTCGACGTTGTCGCGGCCGTAGCCGCTGAAGCCGAAGACGCCGTAGGTGTCGCCGATCGTCTCCAGCGCCTCGATCAGCAGGACGGCGGCTTCCTTCTCCAGGTCGATGATGCGCTTGGCCGGGTGCCGCGCCTCCTGGGCGCGCTTCTGCGCCCACCAACTCAGGTACTTGCGCGGGTCGTCGTCGAAGTTGTCGTCGGCGCCTTGCGGCCGCGGCTGGTGCTTGGTGATCTCCTCGTCGGTCGAGGCGGACATGTCGAGCAGGAAGGCGACGGCGACGTCGCGCTCGACCTTGTTGCGGCGGTAGTAGAGCTTGGCATCCGACTGCGCCTGCGCCTTGCGCTCGACGATCCACTCGATGACGGCGTCCAGGTCGTAGTCGTCGCCGTCGGGCAGCCGCTTGATCTTGCGGAACATCTCGGGCTTGAGCTGCTCGAATTGGCGCCGCGTCTCCGCCACCAACTGCGCGTAGTCGGCCAGCGTGCGCTCGTAGTAGTCGATCTCGCCGTGGTCAAGGCGCATCTCCTGCACGCGGCACCAGCGCGGCTTGTAGTCGGAGGCCCGGAAGTCCCACTCGTCGTAGTAGAACGATTCGGCGATCTCGGGCAGCGGCTCACCGCCGTCCTCGGGATCGCTGCCGTCGCCGCGCTTGCCCGCCTGCTGCTGGGCCGCCTGCTGGAGCTGCTGCTCGACCTCCTTCATCAGGTTGTCGAGGAACATCCCGGACGACTCGTCGAGGTCGCCCTCCGTCATCTCGGTGATGTTGATCTCGGTCGACTTCTCCAGCAGTTCCTGCAACTGCTCCTTGCTGAGCTGCACGGGCGGCGTGTCGCCGTCGCCCATCTGCTGGTTCTTGAGCTGCATGAGCAACTGCACGAGTTCCGGCTTGAAGTCGCCGCGGAAGTCGATCGGCTCGGGCGACTCGTAGGGCTGCTCCTCGCCGTGCGGCAGATTGGGCTGATACGACTCCAGCCCGCTGTCGCCGCCGCCGGGGCCGATGTCGACCATCTCCTCGTCGGCCGCCCCCTCCGTCATCTCCGACCAGTCGGCGTCGTCCAACTCCACGTTGGGGATGTGGCGGATCCAGTCGTAGAGCACCCGCGTGGCGGCGCCGGAGTCCTCGACGGTGGCGCCGTCGTCGCGGATGCGGCTCATGATGCGCAGCGGCCGCTGCATGACGTCGTGCAGATCCTCGGGCCACTGCAGGCGCATCTCCTCGTCCAGCGAGGCGCGCAGCAGGTTCTCGATCATGGCCTGCCGCACGGGCATCTCTTCCAGCGGGCGGCGACGCTCCAGCGCGGCCTCCTGCAGGCGCGCCATGGGCCGGCGGATGCCGGCGTACTCGCGCTTCACCATCGTGTCGATGCGCGTGTCCTCGACGATGGTGAAGATGTCGTGCGCCAGGCGGCGATCCTCGAAGCCGTCGAAGAAGCGCTCCATGGCCGTCACGGCCTCGGCCTGCTCGGGGTCGCGCGGCGGGGCGTCCTCGCGGGCGGCGCGCTGGAAGAGGCGCCCGGGCCGGGCGAAGTCGAAGGCGAAGGAGCCGAACTCGAGCCGCGCGGCCTGATGCGTCGCGAAGACCTTGTAGACGGCGAAGTTCTCGTCCTTCTCGGTGTACTGCTCCACGGTGGGCGGCAGGTAGATCGCGGTGCCCTCCGTGGTGGGGCTGCTCTCGTTGACCCAGCCGACGCCCTTCTCGGCCAACTGCTCGGCCGAGTGCACGGCGACGTCGGCGCCGGTCAGCGCCTTGCAGTACATGCGGATCAACTCCGACACGCGCTCCAGCTCCACCCGCGAGGAGAGGGCGTCGATGATGTCCTCGCCCTTCGACGACTCCAGGCGGAAGAAGGCCTCGCCGCCCTCGGGGCTGGCGTCAAGGATCTGCCGGCCCGCCTCCTGCCAGCGCGGCAGGTCCTCGGGGCGCAGCCGCCGCAGCACCTCGGGGGCGGACTTGACGAACTCCATCGCCGCGATGCCGGAGACCGGCATGATCCCCTCGGCCAGTTCGAGCATGTCGCGGTGGGCGTCGCGGTCGATCTCCGCCAGCGCCTGCGAGGCCTCCATGAAGTAGGGATGCCCCAGCCGCCCCACGTTGACCGCCACCCGGCCCGCCAGCGCCAGGAAGCGCGCCCGCTGCTGCGGGTGCAGGTGACGCACCAGCGCGGGGCCGCGCTCGAAGTAGACGCGCGCGTCGACCCAGGCGGTGCCCGCGACGACGGAGCCGAACTCCAGGAAGGGCGCCCGGTCGGGCCGGTCGAGCTGCTCCAGGACGCCCGGCGACATGTTCAGACAGGCGCTGGCCAACTCGTACGAGTGGCCGGCCAGCGAGTCGATCAGGTCGACCAGCAGCCGCATCTGGTTGAGTGGCAATTTCGGCAGCACCTGGGGGCTGACCTCGAAGTATTGCGCGGCCAGGGAGCCCGACTTCCAGGTGCCCTTGTAGAGCGAGCGGCCCTGCGCCGCCCAGTCGGGCGCCTGCGTGACGGAGAGGTATTGCAGCGAGGTGGGGCTCGATCGGAAGTAGGCCCCCGCCAGCGCCGGCGACGCCTCGGCGAGTTCCGTGCCGGTCTTGGTCCACTCGCGGAAGCGGCTGAAGGTGAGCTGCTCGAGCATGCCCGGGCTGGCGCGGAAGTACTCCCCGGCGGCCTCCCAGGAGCGCAGCGAGTGCCGCGCGATCTCGACGCCGTCGCCGGCCCAGGCGTCGAGTTCCTGCGGCGCCAGCACATCGCGCAGCACCGCCTCGGCGCGATCGAAGTCCTGCTGGAGGCTGGGCGGGAACGCGCTCAGGGCCTCGCGCTGGCGGTCGGGCGCCTCAGCCACGGCAGGTCGCCGTGGGGTCGAGGAGCATGCTGGGTGAAGGGCGCTCGTTCATTGGCTGGGGTTACCCCGAGTGCTTCGCGATGGTCCGGGTGGGGTCGGAGAAGTTGCCGATCTCCACGGCGTCGGTCTCCGTGTCGAGCACAGCATAGGAGACCTGGAAGTCGTTGTTGGGGTCGCGCGGGTCGCCGGTGGAACCCGGGTTGACGACCAGCGCCCGCCCAATGCGGCGCGCCATCTGATAGTGGGTGTGCCCGTAGATGATGTAGTCGGCCTCCTCGGCGGCCAGGCGGCGCAGTTCCGGGCTCGACGGGTACAGGTAGTCGCGATTGGGCTGCCAGGGCGTCGCGTGGAACATCAGCAGGCGCTTGCCGCCCAGCTGGGTCGTGATCGTGGAGGGTTGACCCCGCGTCCACTCGAGCAGGTCCTGGTCGACGCGGGGCGACTCTTGCGCGCGGATGCCCGCCGGGCTCAGCAGGATCTCCTCGTGGTTGCCCAGCACGTAGCGCGCGCCGACCTCGCGCAGGCGCGCGGCGACCTCGTTGGAGAAGCGGAACTGGTAGCAGGCGTCGCCGGCGCAGAGCAGCTCATCGACGTCGCCCATCCGCGCGATCGCGATATCGAGCGCCTCGATGTTGCCGTGCACGTCGGAGACGATGCCGAGCCGCACGCCGCTACTCGAAGATCGAGGAAATGACTTCCTCGATGCTGCGCTGCACGTCGCCGTCGTCGGTCAGGGCCCAGGCCACGGCGACCTGGCAGGCGCGGCGCGGCGTGATGCCGTGCTGCATCAGCTTGCCCGCGTAGATCAGCAGCCGCGTGCTGGCGCCCTCCGAGAGGCCGTGCTCGCGCAGGTTGCGCACCTTCTCGGCCATCTTGGCGAGGTTCATGGCGACGTCCATGTCGACGCCCGACTCGTGCGCCACGATGCGCGCCTCCGTCTCGCGCGGCGGGTAGCCGAACTCGATCGAGATGAAGCGCTGCCGGGTGCTCTGCTTGAGATCCTTGAGCGCGCTCTGGTAGCCGGGGTTGAAGGAGATGACGAGCAGGAAGCCGTCGCGCGCCTGCAGCAACTGCGACTTCTTCTCGATCGGCAGGATGCGGCGGTGGTCGGTGAGCGGGTGGATGAGGACGGTCGTGTCCTTGCGCGCCTCCACCACCTCGTCGAGGTAGCAGATCGCGCCCGCCTTGACGGAGCGCGTGAGCGGCCCGTCGATCCACTTCGTCTCCTCGCCCTCCAGCAGGTAGCGGCCGACGAGGTCGCTGGCGGTCAGGTCCTCGTGGCAGGCGACGGTGACGAGCGGCAGGTTGTCCTCGGCCTCGATCACCTGGCGGCCGCCGCGGACCACGACCGTCGGGCGGTTGAGGTGGTAGGCCATGTATTCAACGAACCGGGTCTTGCCGCAGCCGGTCGGGCCCTTCAGCAGGACGGGGACCTTGGAGTCCCAGGCCGCGCGGAAGAGCTCCACCTCGTCGCCCACCGGCACGTAGTAGGGCTCCTCCTCGGCGCGGAACTCCTCGACGGCCCAGGAGCGGTACTGCGTGATGGTGCCTTCGGATGCGGTGGTCATGAGCGTGAACTCCGGTCCTGGCGCCCGCGGGGGGCATTCGGTGCACATCGGACGACGCGGCGCTAGCCCGTCGCGGCGAGCCGGCCTTGCAGCGCGCCCCAGGCAGCTTCTACCCGCGTGCGCACATCGTCCAGTGAGCAATCGGTGTGGATGACGACGCCGGCGCGGCGCTCGCGCTCGGCGTTGCTGAGTTGCGAGGCGAGGCGCTTGCCGGCCTCCTCGGCGCTGAAGCCGTTGCGATCCATCAGCCGCTGCCGCGCGACCTCGGGCGGCGCGCTGACCACCCAGACCTCGTCGAAGAGGTGGTCCCAGCCCGCCTCGAAGAGGACCGCCGCCTCCACGGCGGCGACGGACGCGCCGGCCGCGCGCGCCGCGTCCAGCTCCCCGGCGACCAGGCCGGCGATGGCGGGCCAGACGATGTCGGTCAGCTGGGTCATGGCGTCGGGCGACCCGAACACCTTGCCCCCCAGCGCCGCCCGGTCGATCGTTCCGTCGGGCGCGACGATCTGCTCG
This sequence comes from Dehalococcoidia bacterium, assembly GCA_965209205.1. GTDB lineage: Bacteria > Chloroflexota > Dehalococcoidia > Bin125 > Bin125 > TK10-74A. Next base: position 765,169 of record CBDBQC010000003.1, on the reverse strand, counting down.
CCGAAGGCGGCGACCACCTGGGCGAAGGGGGCCGTGCCGGGCTCGTAGGCGCGGTGACCCAGCTTGTCGGCGTCGATGACCGTCGCGCCGAGATCGGCGAGCGTGGCCGTGACCGTGGACTTGCCGGAGGCGATGCCGCCGCTGAGGCCGATCGAACGCATGCGCCTGCTCTTCCCTCGCGGGGGCACGTGGCCCCGCCGCCGTCCGCGCCGGGCCGGCCCGGCGATGCTGGTGCGAATCATACGGAAGGGCCCCCGCGGACCCGGCCCGGAGGTTAGCCAGCGCCGATCGGCAGCGTCAACCAGTCAACTCACCGCAGCACCGCACCGCTCGAGGCGCCACGCTCCCGCAGGGCCGCCCGCCGCGGGGACGCGTATCGAGGGGGACACACCGCGCGGCGGACGCGGTCCGCGCATCACGCCCCAGCGGCGACGCGTCTGTTCACCGCGGTACCGACGACCGGGTAAGCGGTCTGGTACGGTCCGGCGCATGCCGCCGTAGCCCGGCCGTCAGGCCCCTAGTGCGGAGTTCGCATGGTCATCGAAGCACTTAGCAGCACCGCCGACCTGGCCGACGCGCGCGAGAAACTCGTGCAGAGCTTCGCCACGCTGGACGACACGCTGCTCGACGTGCCGGGCGTCGTGGGGGCCTGGAGCGTCCGCCAGGCGCTGGCGCACCTGCTGGGCTGGGACGCCTGGGGCGTCACCGTGATCGCGGCGCTCGAGCGCGGGGAGGATGTCGCGGAGCCCGACGACGACGCGATGACCCGCGAGTGGCTGGAGCACACGCGCGCGCTGACGGGGCTGGAGCTCCAGCGGCTGCTGCGAACCTCCCGCGCGGAGATGATCGCGCTGCTGTCGACGATGTCCGACAGCGAGCGCTCGCAAGCGCGCTACGACCTCTGCGGCCACCCGATGTCGCCCGACGAGTTCATCGACGGCTTCATCGACCACGACGCGGAACACGCGTCGGAGATCCGCGCCTGGCGCAAGGCCCGCGGCAACGCCTAGCCGTCGGCCAGCAGCCGCTTGAGTTCCGCCTCCAGCTGGGGCAGCACCTTCTTGTAGTCGTCGACGATGCCGAAGCGGCAGTAGCGGAAGATGTTCGCGTCGGGATCCTTGTTGATCGCGACGATGTTCTTGCTGCCGCCGCAGCCGGCCATGTGCTGACTCGCGCCGCTGATGGCGATGGCAACGTAGAGCTCCGGCGAGACGACGGTGCCGGTCAGCCCCACCTGCTGGCTGGGCGGGTACCAGCCGAGGTCGCAGGCGGCGCGGCTCGCGCCCACGGCGGCGCCCAGGTCGGCGGCGATGCGCTCCAGGTCGGCGAACGCCTCGGGCGCGCCCAGACCCCGCCCGCCCGAGACCACGATGCCGGCGTCCTCCAGGCGCACGCCGGCCGAGTCGGCGGTCTCTTTGTCCAAGAGCCGGGCGCGCGTGTCGCCGGGGGCCGCCGCCACCGCGACCACCTCGCCGCCGCGACCGGCATCCTCGGGCAGCGGATCCTGCGACTTGGCGCGTACCGTCACGACCTGGGGGTCGCTCTCGACGGTGACCACCTGGCGGGCGTTGCCGCCGTAGCAGGAGCGCGTGACCCGCACGCGGCCGTCGCCGGCGTCGAGCGCCAGCGCGTCCATGGCAACGGCGCTGCCCAGCCGCGTGGCCAGCCGCGGCGCGAGGTCGCGGCCCATGCTGGTCTGACCGAGCAGCACCACCGACGGCGCGGCCTGCTCGACGATCGCCGCCGCCACCGGCAGGTAGGCGTCGGTCTGGTACTGGGCAAGGGCGTCGTCCTGGGCCGTGTAGACGGTGTCGGCGCCCGCGGCGATAGCCGCCTGCGCCACCGCGTCGAGGCCGGCGCCGATCAGCGCGCAGGCGACACCGCCGTCGCCGCCGAGGGCCGCGTTGAGGCGCGTCGCCGCGCCCAGCAACTCGGCCGTGATGGCGGTGGGGCCACCGCCGGGGGCGCTCTCTCCGAAGACAAGGATGCTGGCCATGGGGGCTCTCTCCGTCGCTGCCGGGCCTGGACCGGGCTAGACGAGCTTGGCTTCGCGCAGCTTGGCCGCGAGCTGGCTCGCCTTCTCCTCGGCGCTGTCGGCTTCGATGAACTCGCACTCGGTCTCGTTCTTGGGCTGGAAGAGCGCGTGCAGCTTCAGGCGCGCCCCGGCCGCGCCCACGTCGGCCGCATCGAGGCCGAGGTCGGCGGGCGTCCAGACGACGACCTGCTTGCGCGCCGCCTGCATGATCTGGCGCAACTGCGGGTAGCGCGGGTCGCCGAATTCGTTGCTGATCGTGAGCACGGCGGGGGTGGGCGTGCTGATCGACTCGAAGCCGTCGGCGACGACGCGCGAGACCCGGATCTCGCCGTCGGCCAACTCCACCGAGCGCAGCACCGTGACGGACGGCAGCCCGAGCAACTCCGCCACGATGCTGCCCACCGTGCCCTGGTCGAGGTCGGCGGCCTGGCGGCCGAAGATGACCACGTCGGGCCGGCCGATCTTCTCGATCGCCTTGGCCAGCGCGAGCGCCGTCGTCCAGGCGTCGCCGCCCTCGAAGGCGGGATCGTTGAGCTGGTAGCCCTCGTCGGCGCCCATGGCGAGGCCGGTCTTGATGGCGTCGCGGGCGGAGTCGGGGCCCAGCGACAGCACCGAGATCGTGCCCGCGCCGCCGTCGGCCTCGCGCAGCCGCAGGGCGGCCTCCACCCCCTGCTGGTCGAAGGGGTTGATGACCGGCGAGACGCCGGGCGCCTGCACCACCTGCATGGCCGCCTCGTCGACGCTGAAGGCGGCGGCGGGGGTCTCGGGATCGGGAATCTGTTTGACGCACACGATCGCGTCCATCGCGCATGCTCCTTCGCGCCGCCGCGGCCGCCGGCGACGATCGCCGTACCGCCCGCCGTGTCTTCGGCTGGGGGCGCGCATCCAGCCGGGGGCATTCTTGCGCCGCGACCGGGCCGAATCAAACGGCTGGGTTACGGAGGGCCCGCCGGCGGCGATCCGGCGGCGGGCTCGGGGTCGGGCAGCGCCACATCGAGCAACTCCACGACGTCGAACACGCCCAGCCGCTGCGACTCGTCGGTCCCCATCTGCACGCTGCCCACGCCGGCCTCGAACATCTGCACGCAGAACGGGCAGACCGTGCAGGCGCTGTCGGCGCCGGTGTCCAGCGCCTCCGCGACGCGCACCTCGTTGACGCGGGCCCGGCCCCGTTCCTCCATCCACATGTTGCCCCCGCCCGCGCCGCAGCACAGCCCGCGCTCGCGATTGCGGGGCATCTCGACGAGCGTCAGGTTGGGGATCTGCTTGAGGATGTTGCGGGGCGCCTCGTAGAGGTTGTTGTGGCGGCCCAGGTAGCAGGAGTCGTGGAAGGTCACGGTCTGCGCCGCGGCGCCGGGCTTGGGCCGCAGCTTGCCCTCGTCGACGAGACGCTCCAGCAGCGTGCTGTGGTGCAGCACCTCGTAGTGCCCGCCCAGGTCGGGGTACTCGTTCTTGAACGTGTTGAAGCAGTGCGGGCAGTGGGTGACGATCTTCTTGACGCCCCCGGCGTCGAGGCTGGCGATCAGCCCCTCGGCGAGGATCTGGAAGAGGTACTCGTTGCCCAGCCGCCGGGCCGGGTCGCCGTTGCACGACTCCTGCCCGGCCAGCACGCCGAAGCTGACCCCCGCCTCGCGCAGCAGCCGCACCACGGACCGCGTGATGGGTTGCACCCGATCGACGAGCGCGCCGGTGCAGCCGACGAAGTAGAGGTACTCCTGCTCGCCCGTCCAGCGCGGCACGTCCAGCCCGTCCATCCACGACTCGCGGGTGTGCGGCGTGCCGCGCCAGGGGTGGCCCTGCCGCTCCAGGGTCTCCAGCGTCGACTGCACGGTGTCGGGCATGCGCGCCTCCTCCATGACGAGGCTGCGGCGCATGTCGACGATGGTGGGGATGTGCTCGATGAAGACGGGGCATTCCTGCACGCAGGCGCCGCAGGTGCGGCAGGCCCAGAGCGACTCGTCACGGATGACCTCGCCGACCATGGCCGGCGCGTCGTCGAGGCCCGCGTCGATGGGCGCGCCGCGGGCGAGGTTGGCGGCCTTGCGCGCGCCCACGTCGCCGGCGTAGGCCTTGAGGTCCTGGATAATGTGCATCGGCGAGAGCGGCTGGCCGGCGATGTCGGCGGGGCAGTGGTCGGTGCAGCGGCCGCAGCGCACGCAGACGTCGAGCTCGAAGAGCTGCTTCTGCGTGAAGTGCTCGAGCTGGCTGACGCCGAAGTGCTCCTGCTCCTCGATATTGGCGATCAGCGGCAGCTTGCCGCTGGAGCCGGGGCTCTTGAGGAAGGCGTTGGCCGGCGCGTAGGCGAGATGGTTGAGTTTCGTGAAGCCCAGCAGGGCCATCCAGCTCAGCGCCAGCACCATGTGGAACCACCACAGCGCCTTGTGCGCGCTCAGCAGGGCGCCGGTCTCGACGCCGCTCACGGCCTCGGCGACCACGAAGCCCACGGGCGACCAGTAGGACCAGTCGCGGTGCTCGGCGATCTCCGACGTCTGGATGCGGAAGCCCTCGATCAGGAAGCCGGTCACCAGCAGCAGGCCCAGCCCGCCCACGATCAGCTTGTCCTCGGTGCTGGGCAGCCAGGTCGTGCGCGGGCGGACCCAGCGATGCGCGACGGCCATGCCCACCCCGATCAGCCCGATCAGGCCGAACAGGTCGCCCACCAGCGAGTAGCCCAGATAGCGATCGCCGACCAGGATGCGCACCTTGTCGTCGGGCAGGTAGTCGTCGATGGCGAGCAGGGCGGTGACGAGGAAGAGCACCAGGATGCTGGACATGATGCACAGGTGCATGACCGCGGCGTAGGGGTCGCGCAGGACGCGCTCGGTGCCGGCGCCGCCGCGCAGCGCCTGCCGCAGGCGCGCCCGCGGGTTGTCGACGTGGAAGTCGGCGCGGCCGATGCGCCAGATCCGCGCCCGCCGCACGACGCTGTAGGCGATGACGACGACGAGCAGCGGCAGCAGCGCGTAGAGCACCCAGAAGTCGGCGATGTTGAAGAACAGTTCGCGGTGCGGCCCGTCGATGCGGCCCGTCTCGGCGGCCGCCAGCAGGCCCAAGCCGCCCAGGGGCACCCAGACCGGCACCGCCAAGCCGCCGATCCGCACCGTGCGGCGCAGCCGGCCGGGCCGCGGGATGGGGCGCGCGGGCCGGTCGTCGCCGGTCGCAGGCGGCCGCGGGACGGCCGCAGGACGGCCGATCGGCAGTGGGCCTCGGGGGGCGTCAGGCGGCACGGTGGGCCTCTCCCCAGCCCGCGCCGCCGCCGGCGCGCGCGGCGCGCGCAGGCTACTCGTTGTCCGGCCCGCCGTGGAACTTGCGGATGTCGTTCTTGAGCAGCTTGCCCATGTGGTTGCGCGGGATCTCATCGACCACGGCGAGGTACTCGGGCGCCTTGTAGCTGGCGAGGCGCCCCTTGCAGAACGCCCGCAGCTCGTCGACCGTGACCGCGGCGCCCGGGGCGAGCACGGCGACGGCCTTGACGGTCTCGCCCATCTCGCTGTCGGGCACGCCGATGACGGCCACGTCCTCGATCGCCGGCAGATCCTCCAGCACCTGCTCGATCTCGCCCGGCGCGATGTTCTCGCCGCCGCGGATGATCAGGTCCTTCACGCGCCCGGTGATGAACAGATAACCGTCATCGTCCAGATGGCCCTCGTCGCCGGTGTGCAGCCAGCCATCGCGGATGGCCTCGTGGGTGGCCTCCTCCTGCTTGTAGTAGCCCTTCATCGTGCGGGCCGAACGGACGCAGATCTCGCCGTCCTGGCCGTTCGGGAGGATCGTCCCGTCGGGGCCCTGGATCGCGAGGTCCACGTCGTCCATGACCTTGCCCACCGAGCGCAGCCGGCGCTCCTTGAGCGCGACCTCCTCGGGCGAGCCCTCCAGGCGATGGTCGTCGGGGCCCAGGAAGGTGATGGCCGAGGTGGCCTCGGTCTGGCCGTAGGCGTTCATCAGGCCGCAGTCGAACTCGTCGATGGCCCGCCGCACGACCTCGTAGGGCATGGGCGCCGCCCCGTAGGCAAGCAGCTTGAGGCTGGCGCCGCTGAAGTTGGGGAAGTCCTCGTGGTCCATCAGGCGCTTGACCATCGTCGGCACGACCATGCTGTGCGTGACGCCGTGCGTGTCGACGGCGCTCATCCAGGCCTCGGGCGTGAACTGCGGCAGGATGACCAGGCTGCGGCCGCCCCAGATCGCCGAGATCATCGCCGTCGCCCCGGCGATGTGAAACAGCGGCACGCTGAGCAGCGTCTTCTCGTGCTCGCCGTCGGGGTCGGCGGGGGCCATGGTGTTGGTCACGTAGACGGTGAGGTCCTGGTAGGTGACCTCGACCCCCTTGGGCAGCGCGGTGGTGCCCGAGGTGTAGATGATGATCGTCGGGTCGTCGTCGTCGATCTCGGTGTAGACGTAGTCGTCGGAGCCCTGTTCGATGAGCGCCTGGTAGGAGATCTGACCGTTGCGCGGGGTCCCGAACGCGACCACGTGCTCCACGCTGGGGATGTTGGCGCGGCTCGCCGCCACCAAGTCCTGATAGCGGTCGGAGAGGAAGAGCGCCTTCACCTCCGCCGTGTTGATCATGTACTCCAACTCCTCCGCCTTGGCGCGGTAGTTGAGCGGCACGAAGGTCACGCCCAGCCGGGCGCAGGCGTAGTAGGTGATGACGTACTGCGACGAATTGACCGACATCACGCCCAGGTGGTCGCCCTTCTGCAGCCCCAAACCCTGCAGCGCGTTGGCGAGCCGGGTCACCTGCGCGCTCATCTCGGTGAACGTGGTTGGCTGGTCCTCGGTGACCAGCGCCGCGCGCTCGGGCACGACGGCCGCCGAGATGTCCAAGAATTCCGCGGTGTTCATGCCTGCCCCTTCGCCGCGCGCCCGCCTGCACGGGCGCGCCGTTGCCGTCGATTCCGTGCTCTCGCTCGCGCCCCCACGCGGACGCCGTTGCTCCGCAGTTGGGGATACCGCCTGCGCGCGTTGGGGTCCAGCCTACCGAGCCGGCGCGCCGGCACCGGGCGGCCGCCGAAACGCGTCGGACGGGGCCCGTCAGCCGGCGAGGGCCATCGCCGCGTCGGCGGCGATGGCGTCCCGCAGGCTCAGGTCGAGGCCGCGCCGGATCGCGCGGGTGGCGGCGGTCAGCGTGGCGATGTCGCGCGAGGCCAGGTCCGTCGCGCGGCGCAGGGCGTGCGCGTCGAGCTCGGCCGAGGGGACGACCTCGTGCACCAGGCCCCAGGCGCGGGCGCGGGCGGCGTCGATCACGTCGCCGCTGAGCACGAAGCCGCGCGCGACGCCGGGGGGCATCAGCCGGGGCGCCATCTGCGTGCCGCCGGCCGAGGGGATGTAGCCCAGCGTCACCTCGGGCAGCGCGATGCGGGTGTTCTCGGCCGCGATGCGCAGATCGCAGTACAGCGGCAGCTCGATGCCGGCCCCGAAGCAGAAGCCGTGCAGCGCCGCGATGCTGAGCACGGGCAACCGTTCGAGCCGGTCCCAGACATCGCGCCGGTGGCGGGCGTCGCGGGCGGCGAGCAGGCTGGGCGCGGTCCCGAACTCGCTGATGTCGGCGCCGGCCGAGAAGGCGCGCGGCCCCGCCCCGCGGAAGAGCAGCACCCGCACATCGGGATCGACGGCCACGGCGTCGAGGTAGCCCCACAACTCGTCGCGCATGGCCAGGTTGATGGCGTTGAGCGCGGCGGGCCGGTTCAGCGTCAGCGTGGCGACGCCGGGCGCCGGCTTCGCGTAGAGCAGGACGGACGCGCCCGGCAGGTCCGCGGCGTCGGCGGCGTCGGAGGGGGCCGCGGGCACGGGGACCGCCGATCAGCGCCAGTCGGGGCGCCGGATCTCGCTCCTCCGGCGCACCTCCCAGAGGCGGGCGATATCGGCGTTCATCTTCTCGTGCAGCGCGCGCATGTCCTCACTGGAGGCGCGCATCTCGCTCGACTTCCAGCGCCGCACCTTGGCGCGGTCCGACTTGTCCATCGGCACGCTCTCGAGCATGTGGTTGACCATGAAGGACATCAACTCCCACGACTCGTCGACGTTGAATTCAATGGTGGGCATGATTTCGGCTCGCTTTCGGCGGCGCGCGCGGGCGCGCTCAGGCGTTGCGGTAGTAGTCGCGGCGGCGGATCGTCCGCTTCAGTTCCTCATCGATCGCGTTTCCCAGCGTCTCGTTCAGCGCCGAGGCGAAGTCCAGCAGCTCCGCGCTGCCCCGCTCCAGCGTCCTGTTGCGCCAGTCGCGGATCGCGTCCACGGTCGCTTCCGACAGCTCGACTCCGTCGACGACTTGCGCCGAGACCAGCTGCAGGAGCGACAGGGCCTCTTCCTCATCGAGAATGATGTGCACGGCGGTCTCCTCTTGCCTGTGCTGCGCGGGACGCCTGTGGGCCGCCTGGCGTCCCGCTGCCTCCCGCGGCGTTGCTCATGCTGGCGTCGCTTTCGGGGGCCGCGATGGCCGCCGGGACGCCGCGCCGCGCCGCCACCGGTGGACGGCGCATTGACCGATCATGCCTGATACACCCGCCAGTGTCACGGCGCCGCGCCGCTGCGCCGCTCAGTGGCCGTGGAAGTGCGGCGGTCGCTTCTCGAGGAACGCGCGCACGCCCTCTGCGCGGTCGTCGGTGCTCTGCAGCAGGATCGTGAGGTCCGTTTCGTAGCGCAGGGCCTGATCGAGGGGCATCTCCAGCCCCCGCGCGACGGCCTCCTTGGCCAGGCGCGTGGCGATGGGACCGCGCGCCGCGATGCGGCCGGCGAGCGCCCCGGCCAGCGCCGCCGGGTCGTCGCCGGTCTCGCTGACGAGGCCCCAGTCGCGTGCGGCGGCCGCGGCGATCGGGTCGCCCAGCAGGAGTTGGGTGGCGCGCGACCGCCCCACCGCGCGGGCCAGCCGCTGCAACCCCCCCGCGACCGGCAAGCGCCCCGCCGCGACGGCGGGCAGGCCGAAGCGGGCCCCGCCGTCGCAGACGCGCAGGTCGGCGCACAGTGCGAGTTCCAGGCCCGCGTCGAGGATGTCGCCGCGCAGCACGGCCAGCGTCGGCTGGGGCAGCGCCGCCAGCGGCCCGAATGGGTCGCCCACCAGCCCCTCCAGCGCCAGCCGCGGCAGCAGCGCCTCGGGCCAGCCGCGCCAGCAGCCCGACGGCGCATCGAGGACGAGGACGCGAATCTCCGCCTCCTCCGCGACGGCGGCGCAGCCGTCGCGCAGCAACGCGACCGTGTCCGCGTCCAGCGTCGCGGGTAGCGTCAGCCGCGCGATGTGCCCGTCCCGGGTGAGTGCGTCCATCTCTGCGTTCCCTCCGCAGGGTCGCCCCGTTGCGCGCCTGCCGCAACAGCGCGGCGCCCGCTAGCCGGGGGGCTCGATCCGCAGGCGGTGCGCCGCGGCCGCCTCGACATCCGCGCGCTGGGTGTGCAGGGGCCGCAGCCGGCCCGCGCGCCAGTCGTCCAGCAGGTCGTCGTGGTGCGGGTCGCCGCGACGCCCCACCTGCCCGCCGGCGAGGGTAAAGCGGGCGACGGGCGGGTCCGACATCTCGACGATCAGCCGTAGGGCGGGGATCCCGGTCACGGGCGCGAACGGGTCGGGGCCCAGGGGGCCCGCCTGCAGCGGCGCCTGCGCGTCGGAGCCGACCGAGTAGGGCCCCAGGCTGAAGAGCTTGGCCAGGATGGGGACGTCGCCCAGGCCGTGCTTCAGCGTCACGCGGCGCACGCGGCCCCACGTCCAGCGGTCGGGGTCCGGCCCCAGCCGCTCCTCAAACAGCGCGACGGCGTCGCGGAAGCTGCGCAGCAGGACGGCGCGCCAGACCTCGCGGCCGCCGGGGCCGCCGGCGGCCGGCGGGGCGGCACCGAACCAATCGGCCGGGGCGTCGTCGAGCAGACCGACGACGAGCGAGGCCGCGCGGGCCAGCAGGATGTTGAGGTTGGGCACGGCGTGCACATCGCCGAAGAAGAGCGACGCGTGCTCGCCGAGCTTGGCCCGCACGACCGCCTCCAGCAGCCGCGTGTAGGTGACGCCCACGATCGCGGCGGCGACGGACCCGGCGCCGGCCTCGCCGTCCCAGTCGCGCACGCGGTCGATCAGCCGGCGCTCGCGTTCGCCCACGCCGTCGAGGGCGGCGAGGTGGCGTGCGACGGCGCGGAATGCGAGCGAACGCCGATCCACCTGCAGCCGGCGCATGGTCTCGGGGGTGTGCTCGCCGGACGCCGTGAGCACCTCCCCGATCCGCGCCGCGCGGTAGGCGTCGAGGAACTCGCCGTCGAAGCGGAGGCCGTCGAGCGGGAGGGGGGTGTGATTGGCGGCCCAGACGCGACCGCCCGGCGGGTCGAACAGGGAAGGCAACTCCTCCGCGGGGACGAGGCGGCCGGGCTCCGAGGCGGGGTCCCAGCCGCAGGCCGGCAACCAGGCCGAGCCGGGCGGTCGCTCGGGCACGGCGCCCGTCATCTGCACGCCGATGTGCCCCTCGACGTCGGCATAGCCGACGACCAGGTTGAACTCCTGGTAGGCCGTCAGCGCGGCCCGGAAGCTGTCGACGTCGCCCGCGCGGGGGAGGTCGAGCAGCGCCTGCACCGACGTGGGCGCGTCGAGCACCGCCGATCGCAGCGCCAGCGCGTGCCGCACGCCCGGGATCTGCGGCGACACGATGGGGCCGTTGCGGGTGGTGCGGATGCGCAGCACCTCGTCGGGATGGCCCCGCACCGCGATGCGCTCCTCGATCTCACCCGCGGAGCGCCAGCCATCGGGCGTGCGGTAGCGGCCCGCGTCGTCGAACTCCTCCACGACGACGTCCTGCGTGCTCACCAGCCCCGCCGTCGCGCCCCAGGCGATGCGACGGTTGCAGCCCCAAATGATGCCCGGGAAGCCCGGCGCCGTCGCGCCGGCGACGCTGTATTCCGGGCACTCGACGTGCGCGAAGTGGCCGTAGGGCGGATTCACCGCCGTGAGGTGGGGGTCGCAGGCGAAGAGCGCCGTCCCGGCCGCGGTCGCGTCTGCGGCGACGGCCCAGGCGTTGCTGCCGGCCCCGCCCGCGCCCAGCCCGGTCGCCTCGACGAGCGCGGCGTAGGCGGCGCCCATCTCGCGGGAGAGGTGGCCGAACGGGACGCCCGGGGGAATCATCGCGGGGCCATCGGCGGGGTATCCCGGATCGAGCGCGATCAGCGCCTCGGCGCCGGCCGCCTCGATCAGGCGCGCGCGCTGGATCTGCACCTCCCAGGCCGGGGAGAGCATGAAGGCCAGCAGCTTCGCCCAGAGGGCCGAATCGCGCGCCTGCCAGGGCTCTGGCTGGTAGTCGAGGATGCGCGCCTCAAGCGGGCGCGGGGCGCGCTCCATGGCCGCGTTCACACCCTCGACGTAGGGCAGCACCCGCTCCTGCGACGCCGCCGGCATCGCAGCCCAGGCGGCGTCGGCGGCGCGCTGCAACCCCACGGAGCGCATCAATCGGTCGGAGGGCAGCGCCGTCGGCCCGGCGACCTCCGCCATGCGCCCCTGCGCCGCCCGGCGATAGAACTCCATCTGCCAGTAGCGATCCTGGGCGTGCACGAATCCCAGCCCGAACAGGGCGTCCGCCTCGCACCCGGCGTAGATGTGCGGCACGGCCGACGCGTCGCGGATGATCTCGACCGGCGCGCGCACGCCCGGAACCCGCAGCGCGCCGTCGATCTGGGGCGGCGCGGGACGGCGCAGCAATTCCCCGCCCATCGCGCGGGCGAAGGCCCCGCCCTGTGACAGAGTCAGTCGCAGCCCGCGCGCCCGGGCGCGTGCGCCCGCCACGGTTGGAGTCGGGAATTGGGGCATTTGGGCGCAGTGTACGGAGGCGCCACGTACGGGCCGTATGCTGGCATCCGCCGCCGGCACGTCGCCGCGCGCAGGCATCGGGCGAGGAGACACGATGGATCTGGGACTGCGAGGCCGGGTCGCGCTGATCACGGGCGCATCCGAGGGGATCGGCAAAGCCTGCGGACTGGCCCTGGCGGCGGAGGGGGCCGACATCGCGATCTGCGCCCGCCGGGCGGATGTCGTGGCGAGCGCCCGCGCCGAGATCGACGCCGCCGGCCCGGGCCGCTGCCTGGGCCTGCCCGCCGACATGGGCGTCGCCGCGGACGTGGAGCGCGTCGTGGCGGAGACGGCGGGGGAGCTGGGCGGGATCGAAATCGTCGTCAACAACATGGGCGTCTCGATCCGCGGCGAGGGCGACGACGTCTGGCAGCAGATGTTCGACCTCAACCTGCTGGCCGCCGTGCGCACGACGCGCGCCGCGCTGCCGCACCTGCGCGCCCGCGCGACGGCGGATGCGCCGGCCGCGGTGATCCACATCGGCTCGATCTTCGGGCGCGAGGCGGGCGGCTCGGCGCAGTACAACGCCATGAAGGCGGCGATGCACAGCCACGCCAAGGCGCTCTCGGCGGAGCTGGCCCCGTCGCACATCCGCGTCAACTCGGTCGCGCCGGGCTCGATCGCCTGGCCCGGCAGCCGCTGGCAGACCCGCTACGACGACGACCCGGACACCATCCAGCGCACGATCCTGGACGGGATCGCCTGGGGGCGCTTCGGGCGACCCGAGGAGGTGGCCGACGTCGTCGCCTTCCTGGCGTCGCCGCGGGCCTCGTGGATCACGGGCGCGTGCATTAACGTCGATGGCGGCCAGAGCCGCTCGAATACCTGATACCGCCGGGAGAAGCGACCGCCGCAGCCATGACCGACTCCTCCAGCCCCACGCCGACGCCGGAGCACGCACGCCGCGAGCGCACGCGCTACGGCCGGCCGAGCCTCGACGATCTGGCCGCACGCTGGGGGCGGCCGCTGCTGGGCGGCGGCGTGGCGATGGCGATCGTCGTGGCGTTCCTGGCGATCCGCGGCGGCGAGCCCGGCGACGAGGTCAACGCGCTCACCGGCACGACGCGCGGCGGCTGGAACCGCGAGGAGGACATCGTGCTGGCGCTGGTCGTCGGCGGGGCTGCGGCGGTGGGGATCGCGGTGACGTTCCTGAGCGAGTTCGTGCGCCACTGGACTGCGATCTTCGTCGCGGCGCTGCTGGGCGCGACGTTCCTCGCGCTGCGCGCGCTGGGTGACTACGACGCCACCACGGCGGCGGTCCTGCTGGGCCTGACGATCGGCTGCCTGGGGCTGAGCCTCGGCATCGCGCTGTTCGACGCGGGGCGCTCCCGGCGTCGCAGCCCGCACTGACCGAGGGCCAGATCGAACGAGGGAGCGTCAACCATGACCAGCCAGCAGATCCCCGAGGGCGCCGCGCTGCCGCCGCCGCACATTGAGGAGGTCGGTCCCGGCATCTTCGCCTACCTGCAGCCCGACGGCAGTTGGTGCCTGAACAACATGGCCTTCCTGACCGGCGGCCGCGGCGTGATCGTGGTCGACGCCGGGGCGACGGAGCGGCGCACGCGCGACCTGCGGTCGGCGATCGCGCGCACGACCGACAAGCCCGTCAGCACGCTGGTCAACACGCACCACCACCTCGACCACACGCTGGGCAACTCGGTCTTCGGGCCGGAGGTGACGATCGTGGCGCATGAGGGTTGCCGCGAGGAGATCGTCGCGGCCGGCGACGGCGTGCTGACGGGCGCGCGACGCCTCTTCCCCGCCGTCGACTTCGGCGAGGTCGGGGTCGTGCCGCCGATGCTGACGTTCGAGGAGTCGGTCACGCTGTACGCGGGCGACCTGGCCGTGGAGTTGGAGTACGTGGGCCCCGCCCACACGACGAACGACGTCGTGGCCTGGATCCCGGAGCGTCGCCTGCTGATCACGGGCGACGTGATCTTCAACCAGGGCACGCCGTTCGCGGTGGCCGGCTCGATCGCGGGCTGGCTGCAGACGCTGGAGGACCTGCGCGAGATCGGCGCCGAGACGCTGATCCCCGGGCACGGGCCGGTCTGCGGCCCCGAGGCCATCGACGAGGTGGCGGCCTACCTGCGCTTCGTGCAGGAGGTCGCGCGGCGCGGCTTCGAGGCCGGGGCGAGCCCGCTTGAGCTGGCGCGCGACACCGACCTGGGCCGCTTCGCCGGCCTGCTGGACAGTGAGCGCCTGGTGGGCAACCTGCACCGGGCCTATTCGGAGCTGCGCGGCGAGGCGCTGGGGGCGCCGATCGACCTCGCCCAGATGGCCGCGGACATGGTGGCGTTCAACGGCGGCCCGGTGCGCTGCCTGGCCTGATCAGGCCTCCTCGACCAGCGCCGACATCGACCCCAGGCAGCGCGCGATGCGCGGGTCGGGGCCGTAGTCGTGGATGCGCTGCTGGTCGTGACGGACGCGATCGTACGAGGCGGTCTCGACGATGGCGCGGCCCTGCGTGTCGACCATGGCCGCGATGGCGAAGGCCTTCTCCTTGCTGTAGCCGAACAGCCGCCCCAGCATCTCGACGACGTAGGCGTAACTGTGGTCGTCGTCGTCGAGCAGGACGAGGTGGTAGCGCTTGTCGAGTTCGGTCGATTCGGCGTGGCCGACGCCGGGGCGCGTGACGGTCTCGGGCGCCGACCGCTGCGCAACGATGCGCTGCGCCAGGATGCGGTCCGGGCGGGAGTGCTGCGCCATGCGGCCAGTTTACCGGCCGGCGGGTCGCAGCCGGTAGGACGATCGGCCAGACACAGAGCGCCCCCGGCGCTATCGTCGGGGGCGGCGGCGTCGCCCGTTCGGGTGGCGTGCGGGCCGGTTCCCAACCTCCGCCCCTCGGGGCGGAGCATCCGGCCCGCTCGTCGGGGGTCGCTCCCCCGGCGCCGCCCCCACTGTAGCAGACACCGGGACGGTGCGGCGCGGCTTCAGTTCAGCCGCCGGAGGGACGCAGCCGGTAGGACGATCGGCCAGACACAGAGCGCCCCCGGCGCTCTGGTCGGGGGCTGCGGGGCCGCCGCTGCGGCGGTGTCGGTGCGGGCCGCTCTCCCAACTACCACGGCCCGCAGCATCGGGGGTAGCCACCCCGTCGCCGCCCCCAATGTAGCAGACACCGGGACGGTGCGGCGCGGCTTCAGTTCAGCCGCCGGAGGGACGCAGCCGCCGCACGACGCCCGACTCCCCGCTCTCGATCAAGGCGGCCACGGCCGTCGCGATCTGCGTGTTCGGCGTGCCCGCCTCGCCCGGCAGCGGCACCGGGTGCGACGCCCCGGCCGGGGCCGCCGCCTCGAGTTGGGCCTCGGCGAAGCCGACCTCGATCGCGGATACGGCGATGTCCCATTCGGCCCACTCGGCGGCCAGCGATCGGGTCAGCGCCAGCAGGCCGCCCGCCGCCGCCGCGTAGGCCGCGAAGCCGGGCCGCCCCTCGGCGGCGGGCGCGCTGACCAGGCTCACGATCGCGCCGCCGCGGGCGTGCATGGCGTGGTCGCGCATCATCACCCGCCCCGCCGCCTGACAGGCCAGCGCTGCCGATGTGAGGTTGGCGTCGAGCATCTCCGCCCACTCATCGGGGCCGGTCTCGTCGAAGGGCAGCGCCAGCAGACGGTCCTGGGCGTTGACCAGGATGTCGAGCCGCGACCACTCGCTGTCGACCTGCTGCACCGCGGCCTCGACCAGGCTGGGGACGCGCAGGTCGATGGGCACGGCCAGGCTGCGCCGGTCCAGCGCCCAGAGTTCGTTCGCGACCGAGTGGACCCGGAAGTCCTCGCGTGCGTCGCGGCTCACCCCGGCGACCGCCACGTCGGCGCCGCGCTCGCCCAGCGCGACCGCGATCGCGCGGCCCAGCGGGCGCTGCGCGCCGATCACCAGCGCGGTCCGGCCCGCCAGTTCCATACCGCTCTCCGTCGGGACGGCTCTCGTCAGCCCAGCGTCCGTCAGCCCCGCGTGGCCGCCCGCCGGCGCTGGTAGGCAGCCGTGCCGCGGCCGTCGCCGAACTTGGTGTCGCGCCACTCCAGGGCCGACTTGAGCCCCTGCTCGCGGCTGATGCGGTTGAACTCAACGGCGGCGGGGGCCTGATGGGCGCGGGAGTCGATCTCGCAGGCGACGCGCTGCATCGTGCGGGCGCCCATCATCTCCAGGCCCAGGTTGATGAGGCGCTTCTGCGCGGCGAGCAGATCGGCGTCGATCATCGCCAGGCGGCCGGCCAGCGCGTCGACGTGCGCGTCGAGCTCGTCGGCCGGGACCGATTCCAGCGCGAAGCCGATCCCGGCCGCTTCGGCGCCGCTGATGCTGTCGCCGCTGAAGAGCATGCGCTTGGCCCACTGCGGACCCAGGTGGTAGAGCCACATCTGGTGCGGCGGCGTGCCCTGGGCGCGGGTGGGCGGGAACCCGATCACGGCGTCGTCGGCGACGATCACGAGGTCGCAGAGCAGCGCGACGTCGGTCCCGCCGGCCAGGCAGTAGCCGTGCACCTTGGCGATGACGGGCTTGTGCATGTCGAACAGCGCCATCTTGTCGCGCTGCGATCTCTCCATGCGCCAGGAGTCGTCGTCGATGCTGGCGCGGCCGCGGTAGCCGGGGCCGGCGTCGCCGCGGCCGGGCGTGATGTCGTAGCCGGCGCTGAACGCGCGCCCCGCCCCGCTCAGCACGGCGAGATGCACGTCGGTGCGGTTGTCGGCCTCCCAAAGGGCCTGGTTCAACTCCTTCATGAGGTCGGTGGAGAGGGCGTTGAGCTTCTCGGGGCGGTTGAGCGTGACGTAGGCCACGCCGCCGCGCTCTTCGTAGAGGACGTTCTCGAGTTCCACGGGGGCTCCTTCCTGTCGTCGGTGTCGTTGCCGCCGCGAGGCAACCGCGCGGCCCGGTGTCGGCGGGAGTCTAGCGCGCCCCGCCGTCCTGGAGCAGACCGAGCAGCTCGGCGACCGGATCGGGGCCGCCGATCGCGTGCAGCGGGACATCGCCCACGGCCTCGGCCGGGTCGGGCGCCGCCGCGACCGCGCCCACGACGATCAGGCGGGGCGCCTCGGCGCGGCGCAACTCGCGGGCCGCGATGTCGAGCAGGGCGGAGCCTCCCGTCGTGCCGACCACGACCGCCACGTCGAGCCCGCCCAACTGCTTGGCCAGCTTCCGCGTCGCGACGCGGATGTTGGTGGGGTTGGTCAGATCGACGGCCTGCGCCGCCCCGCCCGGCCCGGCCAGCCGCGTGAGCGCGAAGAGGGCCGCGCCGTCGGTCGTGGCGGAGGTGATCGCCACCCGCACCCCCGCCTCGCGCAGGGCGCGCACCAGCGCGGAGCCGTGCCCCACCTCCGCGCCGTAGACGATGCAGCGTCGATCCTCTAGGCCTGCGCCCATCGCCGGCCTCCCGTCGCTCGCAGCGTACGCATCGGGGGGCTTCCGCGTCGCGAACGTTGCCTCGCGGCTAGCGCGGGCGCCCGTCGATCGGCTAGTCTGCCGCGCGCGACGCCGCGAGCACGCGATTCTTCGGTGCCCCGCACTGCGGCGCGACAAGTGCCACACTCACAACCCGAAGGAGCACTCATGGATCTGGGCCTGTCCGAAGAACAGGAAATGCTGAAGAATTTCGCGCGCGACTTCCTGGAGAAGGAGTCGCCCGAGAAGCTCGTCCGCGAGATGGAGGAGGACGAGCGCGGCTACACCGACGCGCTCTGGCAGGGCATGGCCGCGCAGGGCTGGCAGGGCCTCATGATCGCCGAGGAGCACGGCGGCATCGGCATGGACTTCCTGGACCTGTGCGTGCTGCTGGAGGAATTCGGCCGGGCGCTGGTGCCGGGGCCGTTCATCAGCACCGTCGTGCTGGGCGCGATCCCGGTGCAACTCGCCGGCAGCGACGCCCAGAAGCAGCAGATCCTGCCCAAGGTCGCCGGCGGCGAGTTGGTCATGACGCTGGCCCTCACCGAGCCGTCGGCCCGCTTCGACGCCGAGGGCGTGGAACTCCGCGCCGAGGCGCAGGGCGACGGCTACGTGCTCAACGGCACGAAGCTCTTCATCCCCGACGCGCACGTGGCCGACCAGATGGTCGTCGTGGCGCGCACGGGCGGCAGTGGCGAGGACGGCATCACGCTCTTCCTGGTCGACGGCAAGGCGACCGGCGTGACCAGCACCGTCCTCAAGACGATCGCCGCCGACAAGCAGTGCGAGGTCAAGTTCGAGGACGTGACGGTGGGCGCCGACGCCGTGCTGGGCGAGGTCGGCGGCGGCTGGGCGACGATCGAGCAACTCCGCCGCCGGGCGACCGTCGCCTACTGCGCCTACCTGGTCGGTCTGGCCCAGCGCGACTTCGAGATCAGCGTCGACTACGCCAAGGAGCGCATCCAATTCGGGCGGCCGATCGGCTCGTTCCAGGCGATCCAGCACAAGGCGGCCGACATGGTCACCGACGTCGACGGCTCGCGCTTCATCATGTACCGCGCGGCCTGGGCCGTGAACGAGGACGAGGATGACCAGGATCTGCAGGTCAGCATGGCCAAGGCCTGGTGCTCCGACGCGAGCCGCCGGGTGGTCGCGCACGGGCAGCAGATCCACGGCGGCATCGGCTTCACGAAAGAGTACATCATCCAGCTCTACTTCCGCCGGCAGAAGATGGCCGAGCTGATGTGGGGCGACGGCGAGTACCATCGCGAGAAGGTCGCGGACCTGCTGGCGATCTAACGCCGCTCAAGCGTGTTGGTGGCGGGGTGGCCACCCGTTGTGGAAGCCCGGGCATCGCCCGGGCTTCCCGGCGTCTGGGAGCAGTCGGCCTGACAGTTAGACAGACATTTTGATCGTCATCAGCGATGACACAATATCCAGATATGGTCCCAATAGTCCTGCTATGATTGGCGATGTCACGTGACAAAAGAACGGCAGTTCTTACGACAGGCCGTGCGTCATCCCAAGCTGGTCCGTTCGCTTCAACCCAACGCCTCCGCACGCTGATTTCGAGATCGCGCTCCTCCTGGCGCGCGTCCAAGCGCAGGGCGAGGTGCTCGACAGCCTGCCGCTGCCGCTCCGCCTGCGCGAGCGCCTCAATCGAATCAACATCGTGCGCGCGGTCCGCGGCACGATCGGGATCGAGGGCACCCACCTTTCGGAATCCGAGACCGGGGAGATCATCGATTCACCGGGCCCCGTGCTCGCGCCGGAGCGTGCGCGCGAGGAGCGAGAGGCGCGCAACGCGGCCGACGTCATGCGCTTCATCGCCGACAGCCTGGCCGCCGATCCCGGGCAGGCGCTGACGGAGGAGTTGGTCAGACAGATCCACTTCCGCGCGACGCGGGGCATCGATTACGCGCACAACACGCCGGGGCGCTACCGGGAGCACGGCGTCGCCGTGGGGACATACTTCGCCCCGGAGGCCGCGGACGTGCCGCGCCTGATGGACGAGTTCGTCGCCTGGCTGCGCTCCGGTCCCATCAGCGCTTGGCCGGCCGTGATTCGCGCCATCGCCGCGCACTTCTACCTGGTCTCCATCCACCCCTTCGGCGACGGCAACGGCAGAACCTCGCGGGCAGTCGAGAGCTTCATCCTCTACCAGGCCGGGATCAACAGGCTCGGCTTCTACTCGCTCGCGAACTTCTACTACCGCCGGCGCCCGGAGTACATCGAAATGCTGGACCAAACCCGCGTCGTCCATGACGGCAACCTCACCGAGTTCTCGAGCTTCGCGCTGGGCGGGCTGCTCGAAGAGCTGGCGGACGTCCAACGCGAGGCCATCGACGGCCTCACCCGGATCGCGTTCCGGGCACACGCAGCGGACGAGATGCAGCGATCGGGCAGCCTGCGATCGGCGACCGGCGAGCGTCGGCTGAACCTCGCGCTCGAAGCCGCGGAGGCGCCGATCCCGGTCTCGGAACTGATCGAGGGCACGCATCGGGCGGCGCGCTTCTATCGCGGCCGGTCGGCCCGCACGCTCTCCCGCGACCTCGACTACCTGACCGCGGCCGGCCTGATCGTCAGAGAGGACGGCGTGATCGAGGCGAACCTGGACATCGTGCGCCCGCCGGTTGCGGGCCCCGCCGACTGAAGGACCCTCACTCAAACACGATGACGCCGCGACCGTTCTCGCCGCGCGCCAGGTCGGCGTAGGCGGCGTCGATCTGCTCCAGCCGGTAGCGACGCTGGATGAGGCCGTCGACGTCGAGGCGGCCGCTGCGGTAGAGGCTGACCATCGTGCGGAAGGACTCGTGCGGGCTGACGAAGCCGTAGTAGCAGCCCAGGATGCGCTTCTGGGTGCGGACGAGGTCGACGAGGTTGATCGGCGCGCTGTCCTCAATGCCGGCCAGCCCGACCACGACGGCCGTGCCGCCCTTGCCCAGACAATCGACGGCGTTGCGGGTCGTCTCGGGGCTGCCGAGGACGTCGTAGGCGAAATCGGCGCCGCCGCCGGTCAGCTCGCGGATCGCCTTGACCGCGTCGACATCGCGCGCGTTGACGGTGTCGGTCGCGCCGAAGCCGCGGGCGAAATCGAGCTTGTGGTCGTGGATATCGACGGCGATGATCCGCGACGCGCTCGTCAGCGCCGCGCCCTGCACGACGTTGAGGCCCACGCCGCCGCAGCCGAACACGGCGACGGTCGCGCCGGGCTGGATGTCGGGCGTGTTCACGACCGCGCCGACGCCGGTCGTGACGCAGCAGCCGATCAGCGCCGCGGCCTCCATCGACACGTCGTCGGGAACCGGGTGGCAGGCCTGGGCCGGGCAGACGAGCCGCTCCGCGAAGACGCCCAGCTTGCCCATCTGCGGGATGCCGAGGCCCTCCGGGTCGGTGAGGCGGGTGGTGCCGTCGTACTGGCGAGTGCCGGTGGCGGCGTTGCTGTCGCACAGGTTCGGGCGCCCGCGACGGCAACTCGAGCAGTGCCCGCAACTGGAGACGAACGACAGGATGCAGCGGTCGCCCGGCTGGACGTCCGTGACGCCGGGCCCCACCGCCTCGACGGTGCCCGCCCCCTCGTGTCCCAGGACCGAGGGCAGGGGCAAGGAGGTGAGCCCCTCCATGACGTGGTGGTCGCTGGCGCAGATGCCGGCCGCCCCCACCCGCACGACGACCTCGCCCGGATGCGGGTCCTCCATCTGCAACTCCCGGATCTGATGCGGTTCGTTGGCGCGGTAGAGCACCGCGGCGCGGGTCGTGCTGGTCATGACGCTCCTCGTCCTGCACCGGTCGCCGGGCCGCGGCGGTCGCCGGGCACGGGCGGCACCGAGTGCAGGATAGGAGCGCGGGCGACTGCGTGCCTCAGCGCGGGCCGATCAGCGCGGGCCGATCAACGGCGGCGGGATCGGAGCCAGAACCGGTAGGCGCCGCCCGTCCCGATCGCGCTCAGCGCGACCGCGGCGATGACGGCCCAGACCCAGGCCGGCGCGTCGGTGTCGTCGGCGAGGCCGCCGCTGCCGGACGCGGGCAGGGCTGCGGGGCTCGCCGTGTCGTCCACGGGCGCCGGCTCGTCGTCCGGCGGCGGCGCCGGCTCGTCGTCCGGTGGCGGCGCCGGCTCGTCGTCCGGTGGCGGCGCGGCTTGGCCCTCCGGCAGCGGCGCGCCCGCGACCTCGTCCAGCGCGATGCCCGACTCGGCCAGCCGCAGCGCGGCGCCCGTCCCGTCGGTGTGGTAGCGATAGGCAACCGCGCCGTCGCTCAGCCAGAGCGCGAAGCCGTCGACCAGGGCGGTCGCGCAGGCGATGTCGGGCTCGTACACGCCAAGGCAGCCGTCGCGCCACGTCAGCGCCTCGGCTCGCAGCACCGCGTACGCGGCCGGATCGTCGCCGCCAAGTCGCTCCGCGAGATCCGCCGCCGCCGCTGCGAAGGCGCCGTCTGGCACTTCGGCGGGCGGGCGCTCCGGCTCGGGGTGCACCGGCGGCGCGACCAGGCTCTCGGGCAGCGGCGCGCCCGCGACCTCGTCCAGCGCGATGCCCGACTCGGCCAGCCGCAGCGCGGCCCCCGTCCCGTCGGTGTGATAGCGATAGGCGACCGCGCCGTCGCTCAGCCAGAGCGCGAAGCCGTCGACCTGCGCGGTCGCGCAGGCGATGTCGGGCTCGTACACGCCGAGGCAGTAGTCGCTCCAGGTCACCGCCTCGGCCCGCAGCACCTCCAGCCCGGCCGGGTCGACGTCGAGCCGCTCCGCGAGGTCCGCCGTCGCCGCCGCGACGACGCCCGGCGGGGCTTGGGCGTGCGCGGGCCCCGCCGGCGCCAGCGCCAAGAGCGCGGCGCACAGGGCTAGGGCGGTCATCAGCAGGGGGCTGGGGCGAACGGTGCGGGCAAGAGGCATGGCGTCTCCAGATCAGCGGGGTCCATTCACCGTGGCAGGACGCCGGCGATGGGTGGGCGGTTCCCCGGCCCCATCGTCGCAGCATCGCACACCCGTCCGGGTGGACGGGCCCGGCGGCGCGTCGATAGCCTGCTCGCATGAGCACCCCCCGACAATCCGGGCCCAAGGACGGCGCGAAGCGCAGCGGCTTCGCCCGCATCGAGCAGATCGGCGACGACGGCCTGCGCATGCGCACGATCTGGAATCCGCTCCCCGCCTGGGTGATCCCGGTCACGTTCTCGCTGGTCGTCGGCGGCATCTCGATCGCCGTCGCCTCGGCCGCGGGCCAGACCAGCGACGAGGCCGTGCGGCTGGGCGGCTTCGTGATCCTGGGCGGCTACCTGGCCGGCGCGATCCTCTGGGCCGTGATCGGCGCGCTGGGCGGGGACCGGCTGGAGATCCGCCTGGACGGCGCGACGGAGACCGCGGAGGTCGACCAGCGGCTGCTGTGGCGCTGGGGCCGCAGCTGGGACTTCGAGTTGGACGAGGTGGAGCGCATCTACGTGTGGATGAAGCGGGGCCGCTTCATCTTCAAGCTCAACGAGACGCACTACGCCGCGATCGGCTTCTACGACCGCCCGCCCCTCGCGCTGGGGACCTACCACACCGACCAGGAAGTGATGGCCGCGGCCGTGCCGCTGGGGACGTTCATCGGCGTGCCGGTGCGTCGCAACGAGCGGCCGCCGCGGCGCCCGGGAACATCCGACGCATGAGCGACCGCCCCGCCGACTGCCTGTTCTGCAAGATGGGGTCGGGCGAGATCGCCGTCGAGCCGCTGGTCGAGAACCGGCACGTCTTCGCCATCCGCGACATCAACCCCCGCGCGCCGATCCACGTGCTGCTCATCCCCCGTCGGCACATCACCGACGCCGGGGCGCTGCGTCCCGCCGACGCCCCGCTGCTGGGCGAACTGTTCGCGGCTGCCGCGACGGTCGCGCGGCGGGAGGGCGTCGCCGGCGACGGCTACCGGCTGGCGTTCAACGTGGGCGAGGACGCCGGCATGACCATCCCCCACCTGCACCTGCATCTCGTGGGCGGGCGGCGGCTGGCCGCCGAGGGCTAGCGTCGTGGCCGACCCGGGCGCGGACGCGGCGCCGGCCGTCGAGACGCTGCGCGCGCGGGCGGCGGAACTCCCGGCCTGGTTGCAGGCGCACACCGGGCGGGTCGTGGCCGAGGGGCGCCGCCTGGCGCAGCTGCACGAGGTCGACGCGTCGCGGGTGCAGGCCGCCGCCTGGGGCCACGACCTCTATCGCCACCTCGACGACGAGGCGCTGCTGCGCGCCGCCCGCGACCTCGTGATCGCGCCGGACGCGGCCGAGCAGGCCGAGCCCATCCTCCTGCACGGCCCCGTCGCGGCGGCGCGGGCGCAGCGGGCGTGGGGCGTCGGCGACGCGGAGGTGCTCGAGGCGATCCGCTTCCACACCACGGGCCACCCGGGGATGAGCCCGGTCGCGCTGACGCTCTTCCTGGCCGACAAGCTGGAGCCGGCGAAGGTCGCCGCCGACCCTGGGCTGGCGGGCATCCGCCTCGTGGCGGAGCGCGATCCCGTCGCGGCGCTGCTGGCCTTCCTCGATCGCCGGATCATGCACTACGTGTCGGCCGGGCGGGTGCTGCACCCCCTGGCGATCGAGACGCGCAACTGGGCCTTGGGGCAGGTTCGGGCCGCGGACGCGGGAGCGTAGCGGCCCCAGAACACCTGTGCGTGTATAGTGGTCGGGTTGGCGGCGGCCGGGATGGCACGTGAGTAGTTCCCGCGACTCCGGAGAGACGACGGCGCCGCGCATCGTCGCGCCCGAGCCCGACGTGGCCGACGACGTCCTCGACCGCTCCCTGCGCCCCAGCCGGCTCGCCGACTTCGTCGGCCAGCCGCTGCTCAAGGACTCCCTCTCGATCGCGCTGACGGCGGCGCAGCGGCGCGGCGAGCCCCTCGACCATCTGCTGTTCTACGGCCCGCCGGGGCTGGGCAAGACGACGCTGGCGCGCATCGTCGCGGCCGAGTTGGGCGTCAACCTGCGCGCCTCGTCGGGGCCGGCCATCGCGCGGCCCGGCGACTTGGCCGGCCTGCTCACCACGCTGCAGGACGGCGACGTGCTCTTCATCGACGAGATGCACCGCCTGCCCCACGCCGTCGAGGAGGTGCTCTACCCGGCCATGGAGGACTTCGCGCTGGACCTGCTGATCGGCAAGGGGCCGGGCGCGCGCAGCGTGCGCCTGCAGATCAAGCGCTTCACGCTGGTGGGCGCGACGACGCGCTACGCGCTGATCAGCTCGCCGCTGCGCGACCGCTTCGGCATGGTGCAGCGGCTGGAGTTCTACCAGCCCGCCGACCTCGTGGGCCTGGTGCAGACGAACGCGGACAAGCTGGCGATCCCGATCAGCGACGACGGGGCCGTGCTGCTGGCGCGGCGCGCGCGGGGCACCCCGCGGATCGCGAACCGCTTGCTGCGCCGCGTGCGCGACTACGCCGAGGTGCGCGGCGACGGCACGATCGACGCCGGCGTCGCCGACACGGCGCTGGCCAGGCTGGGCGTCGACAGCCTGGGCCTCGACGACCGCGACCGGGCGCTGCTGCGCACGCTGATCGAGCGCTTCGGCGGCGGGCCGGTGGGCCTGGAGACGCTGGCGGCGTCGGTCGCCGAGGAGTCCGACACCGTCATGGACGTGTACGAGCCCTATCTGCTGCAACTTGGATTCCTGCAGCGCACGCCGCGCGGCCGCCTCGCCACGCCCGCCGCCTGGGCGCACCTGGGCGTCGAGCTGCCCGAGGGGACCGCCGCCGGCGCGGCGCAGCCGTCGCTGTTCGATGACGCGGCCGATCCGGCGGGCCCGGAGACGCCCGGCGACGCGTAGCGGGGGCGGCCGGCGTCAGTCGGCCGGGGCGGGCGCCGCGGCCGGCGCCCCGCCGGCCTTCTCGATGCGGGCGCGCTCCCAGAGACGGGCCAGCACCCCCAGCGATGCGCCCTCGTCGAACTCTTCCTCGCCCTGCTGCTCGGCGTAGGTCATGCGGTAGAGGTCGGCGTAGCGTCCGCCGGCGGCGAGCAGCTCCTCGTGGCTGCCCGACTCCACGATGCGCCCGTCGCTCATGACCAGGATGCGGTCGACGGAGCGGATGGTGCTGAGCCGGTGCGCGATGACGAACGCCGTGCGGCCGTGCATCACGCGGGCGATCGCGGCCTGGATCATGGCCTCGGTCTGCGAGTCCACGTTGGCGGTCGCCTCGTCGAGGATCAGGATGCGCGGGTCGGAGACGACGGCGCGCGCGAAGGCGATCAGCTGCCGCTGCCCAAGCGAGAGGTTCTGGGCGCGCTCGGCCAGGACGGTGTCGTAGCCGTCGCCAAGGCGGCGGATCCACTCGTCGGCGCCGACGATCTGCGCGGCGCGGCGGATCTCCGCGTCGGTCGCGTCCAGGTTCCCGTAGCGGATGTTCTCGGCGACGGTGCCCGAGAACAGGAACGGGTCCTGTAGCACGACGCCCATGCGGCGGGTCAACGAGCGCCGCTGCACGTCGCGCACGTCGTGCCCATCCACCCGCACGGCCCCGTCGGTGACGTCGTAGCTGCGCGAGATCAGCGCGGTCATCGACGTCTTGCCAGCCCCGGTGGCGCCGACGAAGGCGACCGTCTCGCCGGCGCGGACGTGCAGGCTGATGTCGTGCAGCACGGGCAGATCCTCGACGTAGGCCAGGGTGACGTGGTCGAAGACGACGTCGCCGGCGATGTCGTCGAGTTCCACCGCGCCGGGCTTGTCGGTGATCTCGGGCTCCGTGTCGAGCACCTCGAAGATGCGCTCGGCGCCCGCGACGGCGCGCTGGAACATCGTGTACTGGAGGACGAGGTCGCGCACGGGGTCGAAGAAGCGCTGGATGTAGAGCGAGAAGCCCAGCACCGCCGCGAAGCCCAGGGCGGGGTCGAGCCCGCCGCCGGCGATGCGCACCCCCGCGACGACGATGACCAGCGCCGTGGCGGCGGCGACCAGCACCTCGACGACGGGGATGACGGAGGCGGAGAGCATGCCGGCGCGGCGGGTGGCGCGCAGGTTGCGCGCGTTAATCCGGTCGAAGCGCCGCGCGTTCTCCTCTTCGCGGCTCAGGCCCTGCACCACGCGGACGCCGTTGAGGTCTTCGTTGAGGGTGCTGTTGACCCCGGCGATGGTCATGCGCACTTCCAGGAAGGCCCGGCGGGCGAACTTGCTCCAGATGATCATCACACCGATCAGGACGGGCAGCACCGCGAAGGTGAACAGCGCCAGCTGCCAGTCGAGGATCAGCACGGCCGCGACGACGATGGCGAGCCCGATGACGTCGGCGATAGCCGTCAGCACGCCGGTCGTCAGGAGCTCCTGCAGCACCTGCACGTCGGACGTGACGCGCGACATCACGCGCCCCACCTCCGCGTCGTCGTAGAAGCGCTGGGAGAGTTTCATCAGGTGGTCGAACATCTCGCGGCGCATGCGCAGCAGTACGCTGTGCCCCACGCGGGCCATCGCCCACTGGCGCACGTACTCGGCCCCCCAGGCGCCCAGGGCCACGCCGATGAAGGCGATCATCAGCCACTTCAGGCCGGCCAGGTCGCCCTCGGTGATGAAGTCGCGCACGGCCAGGGTGATCAGGAAGGGCTGGATGTAGGAGAAGCAGGCGAAGACCACCATCGAGAGGAAGGCCACGCTGCCCTGCTTCTTATGCGGGCCCAGGTAGCGCACCATGCGCCGCGCGAGCTTCGGGTTGTAGAGCGAGCCGTACTCGTCGGCCCAGTCGCCATGCGCGGCGCTGCCCCAGTTGCCGCCGCGCGAGCCGTGGCCCTGCCCGCCGATGTTGGTGGACCAGCCGTGCGCCATGGACCCGCCGAAGCCCATTACTCGGCCCCCCCGGCGATCTGGGCGTAGGCCTCGGCCTGGTCGCGCAGCTCCAGGTCGTGGATCTCGCGGTAGAGGCCGCCGCGCGCGAGCAGCTCCGCGTGCCGGCCCCGCTCGACGATGCGGCCCCCGTCGAGCACCAGGATCTGGTCGGCGTCGCGCACGCTGCGCAGCCGGTGCGCGATGATGAAGGTCGTCCGGCCCTGCATGAGCGCCGCCATGGCGGCCTGGATCTCCTGCTCGGTGCCCGTGTCCACGCTCGACGTGGAATCGTCGAAGATGAGCACGCGGGGGTCCATCAGCAGCGCCCGGGCGATGGCGATGCGCTGCTTCTGCCCGCCCGACAGGGTGTCGCCGCGCTCGCCCACCCAGGTGCGGTAGCCCGACGGCAGCGACTGGATGTACTCGTGCACCCGCGCCAGCCGCGCCGCCGCCTCGACCTCCTCATCGGTCGCGTCGGGCCGGCCGTAGGCGATGTTGTCGCGCAGGGTGGCGGAGAACAGGAAGACGTCCTGCTGCACGATGGCGACCTCGGCCCGCAGGCCCAGGAGCGTCAGGTCGCGCACATCGACGCCGTCGAAGGTGACCGCGCCGGAACTCGCGTCGTAGAAGCGCGGGATGAGATTGACCACGCTCGATTTGCCGGAGCCGGTGGGACCGAGCAGCGCCACGACCTCGCCGGGCTGGGCGTCGAAGCTGACGTGGTCGAGGACGGGCCGCACGCCGTCGTAGCTGAAGCTCACGTCGTCGAAGCGGATGTGGCCGCGGGGGGCGGTGGGCGCGACGGCGGACGGCGACTCGACCACCTCCGACTCGTGATCGAGGATCTCGAAGATACGCTGCCCGGCAGTCGCGGCGCGGGGGATCATCATCACCATGAAGCCCAGCATCCGCACCGGCATCTGCACCAGCGCGACGAAGAACAGCAGCTTGGTCAGACCGCCCGGCGAGAGGTCGCCGTTGGCGACTTCGATGCCGCCCACCCAGACGGTGGCGATCATGGCCCCCATCCAGACGGCGGTCAGCAGCGGCTGATGCTTCGCCTGGACCATGCTCGTGTCGAAGCTCGTGCGGTAGAGCCATCTCGCCTTCTCGGCGAACTTCTCACCCTCGACCGGCTCCCGCGCGAACGCCTTGACGACGCGGATGCCGGTCAGCGCCTCTTGCAGGACGGTGCCCAGCTGCGCCTGCCCCTCTTGGACGTCGCGCCAGAGCGGGACCAGCCGCCGCGCCACCCGATACGACTGGATGACGAGCACGATCATGAACGGCAGCACGACCACCGCCACCAGCCAGCTGGTGAGGAACATCAGCACGCCCACCGCGGTCAGCAGGCCCAGCATGAAGAGCAGGCGCACACCGCCCATGTTGAGGAACATCCGCACGACTTCCACATCCTGGGTGGCGCGGACCATCACCTGCCCGGTCTGCGCCTCGTCGTGGTAGGCGAAGGAGAGGCGCTGCAGGCGCTCGTAGATCTCGTTGCGGATGTCGTAGGCGACGGCCTGGGCGACCGACTCACCCAAGTAGGACTGCAGGAATTGCGAGAGACCGCGCAGCAGCGCCGCGCCGAGCAGCGCCAGCCCGGCGACGACCAGCAGGCGCTCGTCGACGTCGACGGTTGTTACGCCGTTGCTGACCTGGACGCCGAGGCCGGTGTTGACCGCCCACTCGAGCAACTCCGGCGTCGCGATGGCGAAGCCGCCGGTGGCGACGATCGCCACCAGGGTGACGCCGAGTCCGCGCCGGTACGGGAGGGCGTAGCGCAGGAGCCGGCCGACGACGCGGATCGAGTTGCGGATGCCGGGCAACTCCCCGCCGGCGGACGCGGCGGGGTCGGGGGCAGGCGGCGGAGCGGATGCTCCGCGTGGGGACGCAGACTCAGCCATCTGGCTCGATTTCGTGGATGCGCCGAGTATAGGGCGGCTCGCCGCGCCATGGTCGCGGGCTGCGTGCGCGGCGACACACTGGCGACATACTGGCGGCAGCGGGGGGCCGAGCGGCCGCGCGGGCCGCGTCCCCGCCCCCGCGGCGGTAGACTCGCCTCAATGTCCGCCGCCGCCCCGCCCCCGCCGCGCGCACTCGTGCTGCGCCCCATGACCGAGCGGGACGTGCCCGCCGTGGCCGCGATCGATGGGCGCGCCTTCGGCGCCGGGGCGTGGCCACAGCGCGCCTTCCTCGCCGAACTGCGCGAGAACCGCTTCGCGCGCTACTTCGTGCTGGGCGAGCGCGACGGGCCGCCGCTGGGATACGCCGGCTGCTGGCTGATGCCGGACGGGCTGCACATCGTCACGCTGGGCGTCGAGCCGGCGCAGCAGCGCCGGGGGCTGGGCGCGGCGCTCGTGATGCACGCGGTGGACCTGGCGCTCGAGGCTCGGGCGCCGGCCGTGCGCCTGGAGTGCCGGGCCTCGAACGAGGCGGCGCAGGCGCTGTATCGCGGCTTCGGCTTCGAGGTCGTGGGGCGGCGGCGGCGCTACTACAGCGACGACGAGGACGCGCTGGTGATGGTGCTCGCCGAGGTCGGCGCGCCCCCGGTCCGGGCGCGGCTCGAGGCGCGGCGCGCCCGGCTGGGCCGCGAGCGGGGCATTGGGCTGACGCGGATGGGCGCGTGAGCCCGGCGCTGGACCGCCGCCCGGCGACGCTCGATACTTGGGGCATGGATCGTGACAGCATCATCCGCGCCCAGATCGACGAGGCCGCGCGCCTGCGCGCCGCCGGCCCGCCGACGGATGCCTATCTGCGCTGGCGGGACCGCAGCGCCGAACTGCTGACCGACTTCGTGGGCGCCGGGCACCCGCTGCGCGCGGCCTTCCAGGCGGCCGTGGGGCCGATCGACCCGCTGGACTCCGAAGGCATGCAGATCGAGGGCGCGCACGGCATGGCGGTGCGCATCGACGAGGGGGCGCAGGTGCTGCGCCGGCTGCTGGGCGAGGACGGCGACGCGCCGGACGCGGCCGGCGTCTAGGCGCGGCCTCCGGCCCCGGTGGGCGGTTAGGCGCGGCCTCCGGCCGCGACACCCAACTTCGAGTCGACCGCGACGCAGGCGATGGCGGCGGCATCCTCGTAGCTGATGTTCGTTGTGTTGATCACCACGTCGTAGAGCCGGGGATCCCACACATCCACGCGCCAGAACTTCTTGTGGAATGCCGCCCGGTGACGGTTGAAGTCGCGCGCTCGCCGACGGGCCTCCTCGCGATCGACGGACTCCCATTGCATCACCCGTTCGAAGCGCGTCTCCTCGTCGGCAATGAGCTGGATGTGCAGGACGTCCGATCGGTCGCGCAGGATCATCTGACTGCCGCGCCCGATGAACACCACGTCGCCGCGCTTGGCCACGTCCTGCAGGATGCTCGTCACCGTCCCGAGATAGGCGCGGTCGTCGATGAAGGCGGGGACCTCGGACTCCATCACATCCTGGTAGGACTGGGCGAGCATCAACTCGAGGTTGCCGGCCCCCATCAGCGGGTCGACGTTGCCGCCGGCCGCCGAGCGCTCGAGCGCGCGCTGCAGGAAGTGCCCCAGCCGCTGGCGCAGGGAATCCGTGCGCTCGTCGTGCTTGGCGACGCTCTTCACCGTCACGCCGAGTTGTCGCGCCGCGTCGACCAGGACGGCCTGATCGACGTACTGGAGGACGAGCTGGTCGGCGATCGCCCGGCCCACCTGGCGCGCCCCGGCGCCGAACTGACTGGAAACCGTGACCACGGGCATGCCGCACTCCCTGCGCTGGACGCTCCGGCGGCCGGAGGGCCGTGCGGCGATCTTAGCGCGCCCGCGACCTTGTGGTCTCCGGGGCCCGGGGCCTCCGGGAGCCATGGCGTCAGCGGGTGGAGATCATCGAGCCCAGGTCGGCGGTGTGCAGGAGGGTCCAGCCGCCGTCGTCGTCCGCCTCCAGCATGCCCACCTGGGTGATGACGCAGAAGTACGACTTCCCGGCCAGCTGCCGCGCGGCGCCGGCGGCCTCGTCGGCGCGGGTGAAGCGGCCCACGGTCAGCGCCGGGCGCCGCAGCGGCGAGTCCTCCGCGTCAGCGGGCCGGTGATGGGGGAAGATGTCGCGATAGAGCGCCTCCGACAGGCGCTGCGACTCCTCCGCCCCCTTCGTCGCGACGAACTGGAGGAGTTGGTCGTCGCCGTCGAAAAACTGCTGCGGCGCCCCCAGCTGCAGCATGAACGGGGGGTGGACGGCCACGATCAGGCCGATCATCTCCAGCAGGTCGGCGGCCGGAGTGTTCTCGTCGAAGGGCGCGACGACCGCGACGTGCGGCGGCGCGCGGTCGACGCGGTCGCGGTCGTAGAGCGCGCGCAGCAGGTCGATA
The DNA here is from genome assembly GCA_965209205.1 of Dehalococcoidia bacterium. Lineage (GTDB taxonomy): Bacteria > Chloroflexota > Dehalococcoidia > Bin125 > Bin125 > TK10-74A. Next base: position 733,877 of record CBDBQC010000003.1, on the reverse strand, counting down.
TCGCCGGCGGTGGCGTCATCGAAGAGCAGGGCGACGCTGCGGGTGGGCATGGGCCCAGCCTGCGACCGGCACGGGGGTCGCGTCAAGCGGCGGGCCGAGTCGGGGCGCCCCTCGTGGGCGCCCGAACTCCGCCCGGCAGGGCGACCACCAGGGTCGCCCCGACTCCCGCGTGACGCGCGGGGCCTAGGCGCCGCTGATCACGACCTGCCGCGGCTGGGCCTGGGCGGCCTTCTGCACGCTGATCGTGAGGACGCCGTCCTTCAGGCTGCCCTGCACGGAGTCCGGGTCGTAGCCGTCGCCGATGAGGATGCTGCGCGCGTGCGATCCGTAGTGGCGCTCCCGCAGGAAGTAGGTGCGCCCCTCGTCCGCGGCGTCGTCCGCCGGCGCGGCCTGCTCGGCGCGGATCGAGAGCTTGCCCTTCTCCAGGGTGACCTCCACCTCGTCCGCGGCGATGCCGGGCAGCGAGGCCGCGACGGTCAGCCCGTCGGCCGACTCGAACACGTCGAGCGGGAGCGTGTGGCCGCGCTCGGCGGACGCGCCGGCGGCGGGCAGGTCGTCGAACCAGCCGGGCACGTCGTCGAAGGCGCGGCGCATGAGCTGTCGCATGTCGTGGAAGGGGTCGCGAACGGTGCGGGTGCGGGGAACAATCATGGTGCGAGGCATCTGGGTCGGTTCCTTTCCGGAGCACTCCTCGGGCGGGACTGGATTCCGCCCGACTGACAGAATCGTATTCTGGGCCGCATCCGCTGTCAAGTGGCTTGAGTGTTATCCTATCAACTCTCGCGGTGTCGTGACAGTATGGTCATCTATCCTCGTGTCTCGTATGATCGCTCCAGGTATCCCGACATGGCCGACGACTACTACCGCACCCTGGGCATCACGCGCGACGCGACGCAGAAGGACATCCAGTCCGCCTACCGGCGTCTGGCGCGCAAGTACCACCCCGACGTCACCGGCGGCGACAAGGCCGCCGAGGCCCGGTTCAAGGCGATCAACGAGGCCCACGAGGTCCTGGGCGACGAGAAGAAGCGCGCCGCCTATCACAAGTGGGGCGATCGCTGGATGCACGCCGAGCAGATGGAGGAGGCGGAGCGCCGGGCCGGCTTCGCGCGCGGCCCGGGCGGGCGGGGCGGCGTCCGCTTCGAGTTCGGGGGCCAGGGCGCGGGCATCGGCGGCCTGGGCGACCTGTTCGGCGGCGCCGGCGACGACGGCATCTTCGAGCGCCTATTCCGCGGCGGCAGCCCGGGCAGCCCGCGCCCCAGCAGGGGCGAGAACCTGCGCCACCAGGTGACGGTCTCGCTGGCCGAGGCCTTCTCGGGCAGCACGCGCACGGTGCGACTGCAGAGCCCCGAGCCCTGCACGACGTGCGGCGGCGCCGGCCGGACCGGCGCCGCCACCTGCCACGAGTGCCGGGGCCGGGGCCAGCGCCGGACGGATCGGCGCCTGGAGGTCACGATCCCGGCCGGCATCGAGAGCGGCGGCAAGATCCGGCTGCGGGGCAAGGGCGGCCCGGGCCGCGCCGGCGGCCCCCCGGGCGACGTCGTACTGGAGGTGCGGGTCGCGGAAGATGCGCGCTTCGAGCGGCGCGGATCGGCCCTGCACACCGAAGTCCCCGTCGGCCTGACGACGGCGCTGCTGGGCGGCGAGGTCATCGTGCCCACCGTCACGGGGCAGGTCGCCCTGCAGGTGCCCGAGGCGACGCAGAACGGCCGCGTCTTCCGCCTGGCCGGCAAGGGCATGCCCGTGATGAAGCGCGACCGCGCCGGCGACCTGTTCGCCAAGGTGCGCGTGGTGCTGCCGGAGCAGATCGACGATGAGCGCCGCGCATTGTTCGAGCGGCTGCGCGAGTTGGAGCCGGACGGCGGCACGGACACGACCAGCCGCGATGCGCCGGCCGGCGCGGGGGATGCGAGGACGACATGATGGAGCGAGAGGCCCGCGAGCGCATCCGCGTGCGGGTCGAGCAGCACGGCGCCGAACCGCTCTACGTGATCAGCGTGGCCGCGCGCATGCTCGACGTGCACGCGCAAACGCTGCGCACCTACGAGCGCGAGGGCCTCGTGCGCCCGGCGCGATCGCGCGGCGGCGTGCGCATGTACTCCGACTACGACATCGAGCGCCTGCGGCGCATTCGCACGCTCGTCGACGAGCTGGGCTGCAACCTGGCCGGCGTCGACGTGATCCTCAACCTCATGGAACGCATGCAGGAGCTGCAGGCGGAGATCGCGCGGCTGCGCGACGACCTGCAGCGCGAGCGCGACCGCCACCTGCCCGCCCCGCGCGCGCCACGGACCGACTAAGGAGCGCCCGAAAGGAGCAACAGCGATGATGCGACAAGACCGCTTCACCGAGCAGGCGCAGAAGGTGCTCGCGGCCAGCCAGGAACTGGTCCGGCGCAGCCGCCACAGCCAGTGGGACGTCGAGCACGTGTTGCTGGCCCTCGCGACCGAGGGCGGCCTCGCGGCGCAGATCTTCGAGGCCCTGGAGGTCGACACCAAGCGGCTCGCCGGGCAGGCCGAGGCGTCGCTGGCGGAAGCGCCGAAGCTGGCGCAGGACGTCGTGCAGGTCTACACGACGCCCCGCGTCGTGAAGATGCTGGAGCGCGCCAACGCCGAGGCGTCGCGGCTGAAGGACGAATACGTGGGCGTCGAGCACCTGCTGATCGCGATCACCGCCATCACCGACGGCCCCCGCCCCTACGAGAACGGCGCCAGCATCCTGCGCGAGCACGGCCTCACGCAGGAGCGCATCTACGACGCCCTGCAGCGCATCCGCGGCAGCCAGCGCGTGACGGAGCCCACCGCGGAGTCGCGCTACGGGTCGCTGCAGAAGTACACGACGGATCTCACCCTGCTGGCCCGCGAGGCCAAGCTGGACCCCGTGATCGGCCGCGAGGTCGAGGTGCGGCGGGTGATGCAGATCCTCAACCGGCGGACCAAGAACAACCCCGTCGTGATCGGCGAGGCCGGCGTCGGCAAGACGGCCGTCGTCGAAGGGCTGGCCCAGCGCATCGCGGACGGCGACGTGCCGGGCAATCTGCGCGACAAGCAGGTGCTGGCGCTGGACATGGGGTTGCTGCTGGCCGGCGCGAAGTTCCGCGGCGAGTTCGAGGAGCGCCTCACCGCCGTCATGACCGAGGTCAAGGCGTCCGAGGGCCAAGTCATCCTCTTCATCGATGAACTGCACCAGGTCGTCGGGGCGGGCGCGGCCGAGGGGGCCATCGACGCCGCCAACATGCTCAAGCCCGCCCTGGCGCGCGGGGAGCTGCACGTGATCGGCGCCACCACGCCCGACGAGTACCGCCAGCGCATCGAGAAGGACGCGGCGCTGGAGCGCCGCTTCGCGCCCGTCTACCTCGACGAGCCCAGCCTGGACGACTCGATCGCGATCCTGCGCGGGCTGCGCGCCCGCTACGAGGCGCACCACGGCGTGACCATCACCGACGCCGCGCTGGAGGCCGCCGCGCGGCTCGGCCAGCGCTACCTGACCGAACGCCAGCTGCCCGACAAGGCCATCGACCTGATCGACGAGGCGGCCTCGAAGCGGGTCATCGCCAACCAGTCGCGGCCGGCCCCCGTGACCGACCTCGAGCGCCGCGTGCGGGAGCTGGGCGATCAGCAGGAGGCCGCGGCGGCGCGGCAGGACTTCGAGGCGGCGGCGCGGATCAAGTCGGAGCTGCTGCAGATCGAGGAGACCTACCGGGCGCGCAAGGCCGAGTGGGAGCAGACGCACGCGATCACGACCGATGTCGGCGAGGAGGACATCGCCGCGCTGCTGGCCGACATGACCGGGATCCCCGTCGCGCGGATGCTCGAGGGGGAGGCCGCGAAGCTGCTGCACATGGAGGAGGACCTGCACCGGCGGGTGATCGGCCAGGACCGGGCGATCAGCGTGCTCGCCGACGCCATCCGCCGCGCCCGGGCCGGGCTGAAGGATCCCAAGCGGCCCATCGGCTCGTTCATCTTCCTGGGCCCCACGGGCGTCGGCAAGACGGAGCTCGCCAAGACCCTGGCGGAATACCTGTTCGACGATGAGGAGGCGCTGGTGCGGCTCGATATGTCCGAGTATCAGGAGCCGCACACGGTGAGCCGCATCATGGGCGCGCCCCCCGGCTACGTGGGCTACGACGAGGCCGGCGGCCTGACCGAACTCGTGCGGCGGCGGCCCTACCGGGTGATCCTGCTGGACGAGATCGAGAAGGCGCACCCGGACGTGTTCAACGTGCTGCTGCAGGTCCTCGACGACGGCCGGCTCACCGACGGCCACGGCCGCGTGGTGGACTTCCGCAACACGGTTCTGATCATGACCAGCAACCTGGGCACGTCGCGCGCGGCGCAATCCGGCCTGGGCTTCCTCTCCGCCTCGCGCGCCGCCGACGCCGGCGAGCATCGCGCCCGCGCCGAGAAGGCGGAGCGGGCCCTGCGCGACTTCTTCCGGCCCGAGTTCCTCAATCGGCTCGACGAGGTGATCGTCTTCGAGCCGCTGACGCACGACGAACTGACGCAGATCGTCGACCTGCTGGTGGACGAGGAGCGGCAGCGGCTGGAGGAACGCGGGCTGACCTTCGCGCTCACGCCGGCTGCCCGCGAGGCGCTCGTCAAGGAGGGCTACGACGCCGCCTTCGGCGCGCGCCCGCTGCGCCGCATCATCCAGCGCCGGGTCGAGAACCCGCTCAGCAAGGAGTTGCTGCGCGGCGGCTACGAACCGGGCGACTGCATCACGGTCGACTACGGGGCCCCGGACGACGAGGGCGGCGGCTATCGCTTCTCGCGGCAACCCGGCGCGTTCGAGCCGGCGGCACCCGCCGCCGCGCCCCGCGAGGCGGAGCCGGTGACCGCCTGAGCGTCGCCTGTCGGCGCGGACACCGAGAGGCCCGGGCGATGCCCGGGCCTCTGCGATTGTGCGTCCCGATCGGGTGCTACTGCGTGATCGTAGTGGCTGATGCGGCGTGCATGAACAGGACGTCGAACGGCGCGATCGCGCGGATACTCCCCCGCGCGATGGGGGGCAGGTGGGGGCGGTACGACTCGTAGCTCTGCGTGGCCGCGTTGTAGCGGAAGAACGCGGTGACCGCGGCCGGGTTCGCGATGGCGTCCAGCACATCCTCCGGCGTCGCATCCGGCGCCACCCAGCCGATGGTCGTGAAGCCGGCCGCGATCGTCCGCGTACCGGGCAGATCGCCGTCGGAGGGCATCCCCCAAGTCACCGCGCTCTTGAGCAGGAGGAAGTAGGCCACGCCGGAGCGCAACTCGTCGATGCTCTGCACGATGGCGGGCAGGCCGGGGCGGTAGGACTTCCAGGGCCTCGAGCCGCCCTGGTACTCGAAGATCGCGGATAGCTGGGACGTGTCGGGGAAGGTCTCCAGCGCGTCCGCCACCGGTTGCGTGTGACCGGTCCAAACGACGAAGTTGAACCGGGCCAGCAGATCGACCTGCCTGACGGGGTCTTCGCCGGAGGGGCTGCCGATCACGAGCATGAAGATCTGCTGCGTGACGCTCTTGTCGATGCGGTAGATCTGCGAGACGCCGCCGTTGCTGCCGCGGAAACGGAAGGCGGTCACGTCGTTGGAGATCCTGACACTCCAACTCTCGACGTCGCGATCGACCGTGGCCACGACGACACCGGTTTCGTCGATTAAGTCGATCGGAGAGCCATCCCAGGGCGCGCCGCCGACGGTCACGTCGTCGTTGTTGCCCCAGAGCAGCCTGGGCGGCAGGGGCTGCGCCGAAGCGACCGCGGGCAGCGCGGCGAGCAGCGCCGCCATCAGGAGCGCGACGACGAGCAGGGGGCGTCGGGCGAGGGGGGCGGGCAGGGGCGTCGGCATGGGCAGTTCCTTCACGTCTCTCCGGGCGAGGCGGAGGTGCGTGCTCCAGATACGCACGGGACCGTAGGCCGCGCCCCGTGACACTTGGCAGCCTATCGCACGCCCCGCGATGTCACACCCGCCCGTGACGTAACGGCGCTAGCCGCGCGGCAGGCCGAGGCCCCGCGTCGCGATGATGCCGCGCTGGATCTCGCTGGTGCCGGCGGCGATGGTCGCGCTGGCGGCGTGCAGGTACCCCCGGCCCGGGCTGCCGCGCAGCGCCGTCCAGTCCTCGCCGGGGCCGACCAAGGCGCCGAAGGGCCCCAGCATCGCCAGGCCCGTGGCCTGGATGCGCTGCGCCAGTTCCGACCCGAACAGCTTCGACACCGACGCCTCGTAATTCGCGACGACGCCGCGGCTCTGCATGTCGGTGATGCGATACGCCAAGTGCGTGCCCACCTGCACCTCAATGGCGCGATCGGCGAGGTCGTAGCGCAGGCCCGGGCGTCGCCGCGTCGTCTCGGGGTGCTCGCGGACGTAGTCCGCGTACTCCTCGACGATGCGGCGCCCGCCCGCAAAGGCGGCGATGCCGGAGCGCTCGAAGTCGAGCGCCACGGCCATGTGGTACCAGCCGCGGTCGACCTCCCCCACGACGTTCGCCTTGGGCACGCGCACATCCTCGAAGTAGACCTCGTTGAAGGCATGGCCGCCGGCCATGTTGACCAGCGGACGCACGCTGATGCCGGGGCTGCGCATGTCGACCATGAACATCGTCAGGCCCTTGTGCTTGGGCGCGTCGGGGTCGGTGCGGGCAGCGAGCCAGCCCCAGTCGGAGCGGTGCGCGCCCGACGTCCAGATCTTCTGCCCGTTGATCAGGTAGTCGTCCCCGTCGGCGACGGCGCGCGTCTGCATGGCCGCGAGGTCGCTGCCGGCGCCCGGCTCCGAGTAGAGCGTGCACCACCAGACGTCGGCCTCGGCGATGGCGCGGACGTGCTGGGCCTTCTGCGCCTCGGTGCCGTAGAGCAGCAGGGCGGGGCCCACCCACATCACGCCCATGTTGCCGCCGGGGGCGCGGTGGTAGGCCATCTCCTCGTTCATGACGAGTTGCCGCCAGTGCGACGCGCCCAGCCCGCCGTACTCGCGGGGCCAGGCCATCGTCAGCCAGCGGCGCTCGGCCAGGGCGCGCTGGAACGTCCGCGTGTCCTCGATCGCGCGCGCACCGTAGCCGCCGTCGTCGTCGCCCCGCGTGCCCCAATTCGGCGGCAGGTGCTCGCCGATGAAGTCGCGGATCTCGTCGCGGAACCCGTCCAGGGCGGCGTCGTGGCGGAAGTCCATCGCAGCCTGCTCTCTATGCCTCGGGCCCGCCGCCGGGGGCGGGGTCGGCCGCCCGGCGGCGCGGGACGCCGAGCCGCGTGAGGACGCTCTCGAACACGGGCCAGTCCTGCGCGCCGGAGATCACGTACTTGTCGTCCAGGATGAACGTCGGCGTCCCGTTGATGCCGTTCCCCCGCGCGAGCTGGGTGTACTCGTCGACGCGCTCCCGGTAGGCGCCCGACTCCAGCGCCGCGCGCAGCGCCGCCCGATCGACGCCCGTCTCCGCGACGGCGGCGTCGACCTGGTCGATGGTGCTGACGTTGGCGCCGCCGGCGAAGTAGGCGTGGAAGATGGCCCGATGCACGCGGTCGAATGTCTCAACGCTCTGCTCGCGCGCCCACTCGGCGGCCTCCAGCGCCTTGTGCCCGTTGGCTTGGTGGGGGTTCGACTGCATGGGCAGGTCATCGGCCGCCGCCATGGCGTAGAGCCGATCGCGCATGTCGGTGGGGGCCCGGGCCGGGTCCTTGTCGATGCCCTGGGGCGGCGTCTCGGGGTGCAATTCGAATGGAACCCATTCGACCTCGACGGCGAACTCGCGCAACATCCGGTCCACGCGCGCCGTGCCGATATAGCACCACGGTCAGATGTAATCCGAGACCACCGCTACCGGCATGGGATTCTGCTCGCTGTAGGCCGGGTCCGCTTGGGCCACGCCGCACCCCCTCTCCGCGCGTGCCGCGGCGGGCGCCGCGGCGCGGGAACGCACCGGCAGTATAGGCCGGGCGACGCCCGGGGCTGCGACGCGGGGATGGACCGGCGTCCGCGGCCGGGCCGCCTATTCGGCGCCGGCCGGCCAGGGGCGCAGCGCGCTCTCGACCCACACCGGCCAGGCGGGTTTCTCGGCGCCGTCCACGGCCCGCAGCCCCATCCGCGCGAAGAGATCGAACGGGGGGTCCGTCGCGAAGGCCGGATCGTCGGGCGTGAGCCAGACGATCAGCGCCCAGGCGCCGGCCTCGGCCTCGCGCAGCAGGCGCTCCAGGAAGCGCTGCTGCCCGCGCAGCGTGCCGAAGGTCACCCCATCGCGGCCGGGCGCCGACGCGTAGCCGCTGGGCACGAGCGCGATCGGCTTCTGGAACGTCTCCAGCCGCGAGTAGTAGCTGTCGGGGATGTCGCTGGCGAAGGGGAAGATCAGCGACGGATAGCTGCTCACCGCCAGGAGGTCGAGCACGTCCTGGAAGCGCAGCACCAACGACCACTGCGGCAGGTGCTCCGACCACGGCACCAACCCCTGCATGTCCTCGAGCTGGAAGGTCGCGAAGACCTGCGTCTCGGGCGCGATCGCCTTAACGGCGGCGTAGGCGCGCCGGTACGCCGCCTCGATCGCGTCCAGGTCGTCGGGGCGGGCGCGCGCGACGGCGTCCAGATCGACGGCCAGCGCCAGCCAGCGCGGCCGGTACTCGCGCGCCACGAACTCCGCGTAGGCGACGTAGCCGTCGCTGACGGCGGCGTCGGCGAAGCCGTCGCCCGGGGCCTCGCCGGCCAGGCGGCCGCGATCGGCGGTCTCCCACGGGTCGATGGCGAAGAGCAGGTCCAGGCCGCGCTCGTCGAGCAGCTGCCGCTCCCAGGCGATCGTCGCCAGGGTCTCCGGGCGCACCGCGCCGGCGGCCCCCACCTCGTCCCAGGCGACGGGGCGCTGCAGCATAATCAGGTCCGCGTGGCGGGCCGCGGCGTCGAACACGTCGACGTAGGCGTCCGGTGTCAGCGTGGCAGGCGTCGCGGTGAAGCCCAACGCGTAGGGGCGCGCGGTGCCGCTGCGGGGCGGCCGCGCCGGCGCCGCCCGGGCGCGCAGCCCATCGAGCGGGGACTCCGCCGCGACGGCTTGCTGCCCCGCGTCCGGGTCGCCGGCTGCGCCGGGCGACGGATCCGCGGGCGCGTCCTCGCCGCCGCAGGCGACCAGCGCCAGCGCCAGCAGCAGCGTCAGCGCCAGCGTCGCCGGCCACGATCGCGCATGTCCCAGCCGTGGGTGTCGTACTTGCATCTGCCCGATCGTACGGCCTCCCGCACCGAGACGGCGGCGCGCGGCGCGCGGTTCCATTGGGCTAGCGGCGCCGTTCGGTTACACTGAGCCATGCGAAGGCGGGGGGCCAGGCAGTCATGGTCGCGCGCCCGCGCTCCGCGCTCACCCTCAGCATTGCCCTGTTGATCGTCGCCGCCGCGAGCGCCGCTTGCGTGTTCGGCGGCGAGGGCGAACGCGACCTCTCGGAGTTCTTCCCGGAGGCCCCGGCCGACGAGGCCGCGCAGGACGCCGCGGCGACGGCGGAGCAGCAGGCCGCCGGCGACCCCGCGTCGGGCGACCCCAGCACCGTGCCGAAGCAGCCCGTCGACGAGCAGTTGCTCGACGTGAGCGTCCCACCGGAGACGGCGCTGGAGGCCGTGCAGAAGTACTTCGCGCTGGTCGCCAGCGGCCGCTTCGAGGACGCCTACCGGCTGCTGGCCCTCGATGCGCGGGAGCGCATCACCATCGAGGCCTTCGTCGGACGGCACCACGACATCTGGGCCGAGGCGACGATCACCGGGCTGCGCTGGGCCGTCGTGCCGCCCCCGGGCGACAACGTGGCCGGCCTGGAAGTGAACCTGGTCTACGAGACGGAGTTCTTCGGCGACGTCCCGGACCAAGTTTTCGTGCCGACGCTGCGCCAGCCCAACTGGGTGCTGGATTGGACCCCGGACCTGATCTTCGACGGGCTGGGGGAGCCCGGAACCCTCGTGCACCTCTTCGTCGACGTGCCCATCCGCGGCGACATCTTCGATCGCAACGGCATGCCGCTGGCCGTCAAGGGCGAGCAGGCGGTGATCGGCATCTCCCACGACCTGATCGACACCCGCGACGAGGACCTGGTGGTCTCGACGTTCGTCGAAAAGCTGGGCCTCGATGAGCTGGCCGTGCGCAACCTGGTCTTCCAGGACGTGCCGTCGTACTACTTCATCCCCATCGTGCGGCTCGACCACAACACCTCGCCGGCGCTGATCGCCGAGTTCGAGCAACTGGCCGAACTGGGCATCCTGGTGCGCCGCGAGACGATCCGGCTCTACCCCCAGGGCGAGACGGCGGCGCACATCGTCGGCTTCATGGGCGAGGTCAACCCCGAGGAGCTGGCCGCGCTCGAGTCGCAGGGCTTCGGCCCCGGCGACGCGATCGGCCGCGACGGCGCGGAGGCGATCTTCGAATCGACGCTGGCCGGCACGCGCGGCGGACGGCTGACGATCATCGCGCCCAACGGCTCGACCAGGCGCCTGCTGGCCGAACGCGCGCCCGTGCCCGCCCGCGACGTGTACCTCAGCATCGACCTGCGCGTGCAGCAGCTGGCGGAGGTGACGCTGGGCGACGAGGCCGGCGCGATCATCGTGATGGACCCGCGCAGCAACCAACTGCTGGCGGCCGCCTCATACCCGCGCTTCAACCCCAACGACTTCGTGGGCGGGATCAGCGAGGAGGAGTTGGACGCCTACCTGGAGAACGAGCAGCGGCCGTTCGTCAATCGGGTGACCGAGGAGACCTACGCGCCCGGCTCGACGTTCAAGGTCGTGACCGCCGCCGCCGCCCTGGAGGCGCTCGACTACACGCCGGAGACGTTCCTGCCCTGCGATTCGGTCTGGTTCGGCCTGGGCCCCGACGTGCCGCTGAAGAACTGGAAGGAAGACGACGCCGGCAACCTGAACCTGCCGCAGGCGCTGGCCGAGAGCTGCAACACGTTCTTCTACCAGGTGGGCATGGAACTGCACCTGCAGGACGAGAACCTGCTGCGCGAGTACACGACGGGCTTCGGCTTTGGGCGCGAGACCGGCGTGCTGGGCCTCAGCGAAGTCCCGGGCATCAACCCCGGCCCCGAGTGGAAGCGCCTCAACCGCAACGACTTCTGGTTCACCGGCGACACGATCAACGTCAGCATCGGGCAGGGCTTCCTCGACGTCACGCCCATGCAGATGGCGAACGCCTACGCCGCCCTCGCGACCGACGGCATCCTGCGCACGCCGCTGGTGGCGCACTCGCTGCGGACGCCCGACGGCAACGTGGTCGAGCGCTTCGAAGCGGCGCCCATCGGCGTGCTGCCAATCTCGTCGGAGTCGCACGCGATCCTGCTGCAGGGCACACGGGAGGTGATCTCGACCCGGCGCGGGACCGGCTTCTTCATCTTCCAGCGCTCCCCGCTGCGGGCGGCGGGCAAGTCGGGCACGGCGGAAGAGCTCGTGCGGCTGGAGGACGTCTTCCAGGAGCGCGAGGAGGAGGACGAGGAGGAGCCGGCGGAGGGCGAAGAGGACGCCGAGGAGGAGGAAGAGGAAGACGACGGCACCCGCAACCACGCCTGGTTCGTCGTCTGGGCGGATGTGCCCGAGCCATCGCTGCTGGTGACGGTCGTCCTCGACGACGGGGAGTCCGGCGCGGGCGACGCCGGCCCGATCGCGCGGATCGTCCTGGAGCGCACGATGCTCTCGGGCTGGGCGCCCACGCTCGAGTAGCGAGCGTCCGGCCTGGGGCCGGTATGGTGGGGACATGCATCGCGCGCGATTCCGGCGGGTGGTCGAGGCGGCCGTGGCGGCGATCCCGCCCGAGTTCGCCGAGCAGCTCGATAACGTCGAGATCCTGGTCCGCATGCGGCCCACGGCCGAGGAGCGCGCCGAGGCGGGCCTGGGCCCCCGCGACCAGCTGCTGGGGCTCTACGTGGGCCATCCGCTCACGGTCCGCGGCAGCTACTACGGCAACACGCTGCCCGACCGCATCATGATCTACCAGGAAGCGATCGAGTCGGTCTGCCGCAGCGATGCGGAGGTCCTCGCGCAGGTGCGCCGGACCGTGCTGCACGAGGTCGCGCACCACTTCGGCATCGACGACGAGCGCCTGCACGACATCGGCGCGTACTAGCGCCCGCCTGCGCCTAGCGCACGTTGCGCAGTTGCGGGTCGAGGAAGTCGCGCAGCCAGTCGCCGAAGAGGTTGACGACCAGCGAGATCGTGATGATCGCGATGCCCGGCACCGTCACGAGCCACCAGGCGGTGCGCAGCAGATCGCGGCCCTGCGCGGTCATCGCGCCCCAGGAGATGGTGTCCTGTTCGACGCCGACGCCGAGGAAGCTGAGGGCGGCCTCGGCGATGATCACGGTGGCGATGTTGAGCGTCGCCAGGATCACGATCGCGTTGATCAGGCTGGGCAGGATGTGGCGCAGCATGATGCGCACGTTGGTGGCGCCGATGGTGCGGGCGGCGATGACGTACTCCCGCTCCCGCAGGGCCAGGGTCTCGCCGCGCACGATCCGCGCCCAGGTCGCCCAGAGCCCGAAGACGAGCACGATCACGACGTTGGTCAGACTCGGCCCCCAGATCGAGGCCAGGAAGACGGCCACGAGGATGCCCGGCAGCGCGAGCTGATAGTCCACCAGCGCCCCGATGGCGCGGCCGGTCCAGCCCCCGAACCAGCCGGCCAGCAAGCCCAGGAAGGTCCCGATCAGCGTCGCGATGGGGATGATCAGCGCGATGGCGAGCAGGGAGATGCGGGCGCCGTACATCAGGCGGCTGAGGTAGTCGCGGCCGAAGTGGTCCGTGCCCAGGGGGTGATCCCAACTGCCGCCGTCGAACACCGGCGGTTGGATCCGCCCGACGAGGTCCTGGGCGTAGGGATCCTCGGGGGCGAGGGCGGGACCGAAGATGCCGAAGAAGACGAAGATCAGGAGCAGGGTGAGCGTGGCCGCGAGCGTCTTGGGGGAGCGCACGCGGAAGCGGCGGCGGTGGGCGGGCTCGGCCAGGAGGGGAGCATCGACGGCCATGGCTCAGCTCACTCCCGTGCGGATGCGGGGGTCGAGGAAGGTGTAGGAGACGTCGACCACGAAGTTGACGAAGATGATCCAGGTGGAGGTCATGATCACGGCCGCCTGCACGACGGGGTAGTCGATCGCCTTGATCGACTGGATGATCAGGAAGCCCAGCCCGGGCCAGGCGAAGACCGTCTCCACGACGACCGAGCCGGAGAGGATGTAGCCGACCTGCAGGCCGAGCAGCGTGACGACGGCGAGCATGGAGTTGCGCAGCGCGTGCTTGAGGATCACGCCGCGCTCGCGCAGGCCCTTGGCGCGGGCGGTGCGGATGTAGTCCTGCTGCAGCGTGTCGAGCATGGAGGAGCGGGTGAAGCGCATGACCGCGGCGGCGGGGAAGGATCCCAGCGTGATCGCGGGCAGGATGATGCTGCCCACGCCCGACCGCCCGCCGGTGGGGAAGAAGTCGAAGTTCACCGCCAGGAAGAGGATCAGCATCAGGCCCAGCCAGAAGTTGGGCACCGCCTGGCCCAGCAGCGCGAACAGCCGCGCGATCACGTCGACCGCCCCGCCGCGGCGCACCGCGGCGATGACGCCCATGGGGACGCCCACCGCGAAGGCGAAGCCAAGCGCCGCGACGCCCAGCATGACCGTCGCGACGATGCGCTCGACCACCACGTCGGTGGCGGGCACGTGGGCACGGAAGGAGGTTCCGAAGTCGAACTGCGCGGTGTCGGCGAGGAAGCGGCCGTACTGCACGATCAGCGGATCGTTCAGGCCGAGCTGATCCTTGAACTTCTCGATCTGCTCGGCGGTCGTCTCGATCGGCGCCAGATAGCTGATCGGGTCGCCGGTGGCCCGGCTGAGGATGAAGACGCTCGTCACGACCAGGAAGACGACCGCGACGCCGCGAATGAAGCGCGCGACAGCGGCGTAGGCCAGTTGCGTGTTCATCCCGGCGTCGGCTCCTCCGCTACGTCGGCCTCAGCCTCCCAGAGGGAGAGGGAACCGGAGCCCCGCGGCGCCGCCCCCACGTTCCCCCTCTCCATCTGGACGATGGAGAGGGGGACAGGGGGTGAGGTTCCCCGGGGGACGGTGCAGAAACGGCGGACTGCTAGGTGTTCACCCCCAGGTAGCGCGGGTTGAGTCCCGGGTCCGAGTGCAGCCAGCCCTGGTAGCTGATGTCCTTCCGCGCCCCGTGTTGGTGCGAGAGGTTGAACAGCGGGATGTTGAAGGCCTCTTCGTAGTGGATGACCGCCGCGTCCCAGTAGAGGTCGTTCCGTTTCTGCTCATCGAACGTGACGTTCGCCTCGTCGATGAGCGCCTGGAAGTCCAGGAACTCCGGCAGGAAGTCGTCGTCCGCGTTCGTGTGCGAGTAGGGATTGTCGATCGCCGCGATCAGGGTCCAGGCGAAGCCGGCGCCCGCCGGCGACCCGTTCTTCGTCGCGCCGTTCTGACTCATCAGGAAGGGGTAGGGCACCACATGGTCGCGAATCTCCTGCAGCGCGCCGCCGAAGTCCAGGTAGTCCACCTCGCACACGAAGCCCGCGGCGTTGAGCTGCTGCTGGATGGCCGGCACCCAGCGTTCGTCGCCCCAGATGCCGGTCCCGATGTGCAACCGGATCTGGAAGCCGACCTGGCCCGCCTCCTCGAGCAGGGCGCGCGCCTTCTCCGGGTCGTAGCCGCGCAGGCCGGAGGGGCCGAGGGGCAGGTCGTAGCCGGCCGGGAAGGGGGAGACGGCCGGCAGCTCCAGGCCGGTCAGCAGGTTGTCGATGATCCCCTGCTGGTCGATGGCCCAGTTGGCGGCCTCCCGCACGCGCTTGTCGCGCCAGGGGTTTGGGCCGCCCGTGATCGGGTCGAGGCTCTGGTTGATCGGCAGCTCCAGCCCCATGACGCGCAGGCCCGACACCGTGATCACGTGGTGGTCGTCCGCAGCCTCGAACAGCGCCGCGCCGTCCGGGCTGAGGCGGTCGGCGACGTCGATCTCCCCCGCCTCCAGGGCGGCGATGCGGGCCGACTCCTCCGGGATGTAGCGGGCGATCACCGTCTTGGCCCAGTTGCCGTAGTAGTTGAACGGGCCGTCGTCGGCGGGGTTGGGGTAGAACCAGTCGTCCCAGCGCTCGCTCTCCATCCGCTGGTCCGGCGTGAAGGAGACGAACGTATAGGGGCCAAAGCCGACCGGGTTGCGGGCGAAGTGCTCGTCCCCGTGCTCCACGATGTAGTCCCGCGGCGTGACCTGGGAGTTGCCGCCGCCCGTCTGCTCGGGCGCGTTCACGCTGGGCGGGTTCATAGTGAGGTGCAGGCTGAGGTCGTCGACCACCTTCATGTCGCCGATGAAGGCGATGCGCGCGGCGATCCCGCTCACGTAGTCCGGGTTGTAGTCGGCGATGCCCAGGTTGCGCTCGAACCACCACTGCAGGCGCTCGGCGTCGAACGGCTCGCCGTCGTGGAAGGTGACGCCGGGCTGGATCGTGATCAGCATGGCGCCGTTGTCATCCACGAACTCCCAGTTCGCGTAGCCGCCGGACGCGAGGTGGTTGCGCCCGCGGTCGGTGGCGTAGATCGGGTCGAAGTGCAAACCGTTGGTGACGGCGGCGCCGCCCTGGTCGGTATTGGTGTCCAGCGAGGCCGGGAAGGCGGGGTAGCCGATGTTCAGCGTGGCCTCCGTGTCGTACCGGCTGACCATGGGGGCCGCCTCGTCCTCCGCCGCCATGGCCGCGCTCTCGGCGGCCTCCTGGGCCGCGTCGGCGGCCTCTTCGGCGGCGGCAACGGCCGCGGCGGCGGTCTCGGCTGCGGCTTCGGCGGTGGCCTGGGCCGTGGCGGCGGCCTGACCGGCGGCGGCGGACGCCTCGCCGGCGGCTTCGGCCGCAGCGGCGGCGGCAGCCGCGGCCTCGTCGATGGCCGCCTGCGCGGCCTCGGCCGTGGCGGTGCCGGCCTCGACTGCGGCGGCCGCGTCGCGGGCGGCCTGGGCGGCGGCCTCGGCGGCCTCCGCGGCGGCAGCGGCGACGGCCGCGGCAGCCTGATCGCCGGCCGCGGATGCGGCGGCGGCGGCATCGGCGGCAGCCGCGGCGGCGGCTTCGGCGGCGGCGGCCGCGTTGGCGGCGTCCTCCGACTCGGCGGCCTCGGCGGCCAGGGCGGCGGCCGCATCGGCGGCGTCGGCCGCCTGTGAGGCCGCGGCGGAGGCCTCGGACGCGGCGGCAGCCGCCTCCGCGGCGGCGTCGGCGGCAGCCTCGGTCTCGGCGGCGCGCGCCTCGCCGGCAGCGATGGCCGCGGCCGCGGCCTCCTCCGCGGCCGACGCGGCCCGTTCGGCGGCGGCGGCCCCGGCATCGACCTCGTCGTCGTCGCCGCAGCCGACGAGCGCCAGCCCGGCAGCGCCAACGCCCGCTTTGGCGCTGGCTCCCAACATGGTGCGGCGCGAGATCGTTCGCTGTCGCAGGGTGTTCCAATACTTCGGCATGCTCATGATCGGTTCCTTTCCGGGAACTACCGTTGGTCCCCCCGGGGGACCGTCGGGCTGGTGAGCACGCGCAGTATGGCACATCCAATAGCGACACCCCCCCCCCCCCCCCCTATGTCAAGTAAGAAGGACATTATGGGGTTATCCACGGTATTTTCCAGTTATCCACGGGAGTTTTCGGATTCGGGCACCGTGGGAAGGCCCCCCGTGTCACTCGTGGGGCTCCGGCGTGCGATCGCAGGGGAACCTCACGCCAGCGGGACGATCGGGCTACGGACTACGGCGCGTACGTCCCCACCTGACCCGGCATCGGCGCTGGCGTATGGGCGATCGGGCTACAATCGAGCGATGCCGACGATCTTCGGGGAGGAGCCGGGGCCGGGCGCGACGACCATCCTCGTGACCGAGGACACGCTGACCGCCGAGCTCTCGGACGGCCGCACGATCTCCGTGCCGCTCGACTGGTACCCCCGGCTGGTCCACGCCACGCTGCAGGAGCGCAACCGGTGGGAGCTGTTCGCTGAGGGCAATCACATCCACTGGCCGGACCTCGACGAGGATCTCAGTGTCGAAGGGTTGCTCGCGGGCAGGCCGTCCGGGGAGAGCCAGCGGTCCTTCGAGCGCTGGCTGGCGGCGAAGCGCGAGGGCCGGCCGCTGACGCTCGACGCGCTGCGGCGCCACGAGCAGGAGAAGCAGGACGCCTGACGCCGTCCGCGCCGGCGGCGGAGCGAAGCGGAGCCCCTGCAACGCTGTACCGAGACCACCCCCCTCCGGTTCCCCCTCTCCAGCGCTTTCGCTGGAGAGGGGGTTAGGGGGTGAGGTTCCCGCCGCCCTCCAGCGCGGTCGTCAGCAGGGTGGTGTAGCGCGGACCAGCGGGGCGCAGCTCGCTGCGGATCAGTTCCAGCGCCTCGACGCGGAAGCCGGCCGCGGCCGGCTGCGATGACGCCGCCGCCGCCACGAGCGACAGCAGGCGGGCGTACGCCTCGCGGCCGCCGCGGCCCGGGACCCGGGCCAGGGTGAGGTGCGGCCGCAGGGGGCGCGGGTCGTCGGGGAAGCCCGCCGCGGCCAGCGACCGGTTGAGCATCGCCGCGCAGGCCGCCAGCGCCGCCAGGTCGCCCTCGAGCCCCACCCAGACGACGCGCGGCCGTCGCCCCCCGAACGTGCCCAGCGCGCCCAGGCGCAGGTCGATCGGCGCGCTCGCCGCGGCGGTCGCGGCCAGCGCCCGCCCGATCGCCGGCGCCCGGTCGCCGGGCGTCTCGCCCAGGAAGCGCAGCGTCAGGTGCATGACCTCGGGCCGGACCCAGCGCACTCGCGGGCCGGCGCCCGACGCGAGCCCGGCGCGCAGCGCGTCCTGCGCGGCGACCAGGGCGTCGCGCACCGCCGGCGGCGGCACGGCCGCGATGAACAGCCGCGACGACCCGCCGCCGCCCGCCGGGGGATCGGTCTGCGTCTCAGTCGCCGGCACGGGCTTCGAGGTGCAAGAGCCGCTGCAGGTTGCCGCCCAGGATGGCGGCTTCGGCCTCGGCCCCCAGCCCCAGACCGCGGATGCGGGCGATCTCGGCCGCCGGATCGCGCAGCGGGTAGTCGCTGCCGAAGAGGATCGCGTCGTAGCCCAGCACCTCCCCCACGAGGCGGAAGATGGCGTCGTCGTAGAGCAGGCCGCCGGCGGCGCTGTCGACGTGCACGCGGTCGAGGTCGTCGCGCACCTCCGGCATCAGCGCGAAGAAGGGCAGGCCGCCCCCCCAGTGCGCGCCGATCACCTGCGCCTCGGGGTGGTGGTTCAGGAACTGGGCGAAGGCGGCCATCGGCGCGCCCGGCTTGCCCGGGTAGCGATGCCCCACCGGCTCGGTGACGTGGATCAGCAGCTGCAGGTCGTAGGCGCTCGACCCCCAGGCCAGCAGCGACGGCGCGCGCCCGCTCGACAGCGAGTAGCCCTGCTGCTCGGGCCGCAGCTCGCCGATGCCGCGCGCCCCGGCCAGCGCCACGCGCTCCATCTCGCCGCGCACGTGCGCCTCGCCGGCCGCGCCCTGCACCATGCAGAACGGGATCAGGCGGCCGCCGCTGCGGCGGGCCGCGTCGAGCACGTAGTCGTTCGTCTCGCGGATGCGATCAAGGTCCGTCCAGGCGAAGTTGCAGATCACCGCCGCGTCGAGCTCGCCCCCCTCGACGAGGGCCAGCACGTCGTCGGCGCTGGCCAGCTTCGCGGCCGGATCGGGGTAGACCTCGCGGAAGGCGGGCTCGCTGTGCAGCAGCTCCCCGCGCCGGGCGATCAATTCGGGCGGGAAGACGTGCGTATGGGCGTCGATGATCACGCGCGGGGCCTCCTCGTGCCTGGGACCGCCCGATCGCGCGCCTTATGGCGTGCGGAGCGCCGCCAGGGTAGCGCGGGGATTTTACCCGTCCCCGACGCCTCCATATACTCGCCGCACGTGCCCCCCGCGATCGCCGCCACCCATCGCCGCCGCCGGGCACGGCAGCCGGACGGGCCGGGATGACCACGCTCACTTCCCCGGAGGCGTTGCAGCACACGGCGCAACGCCTCCGGCGCCACATCGTCGAGATGACGCACGCGGCCCAATCGGGCCACCCCGGGGGGTCGTTGTCGGCCGTCGAGATCCTGACGGCGCTCTACTTCGGCGGCGTGCTGCGCTACGACGCCGCCCGGCCCGACTGGCCCGATCGCGACCGCTTCGTGCTGAGCAAGGGCCACGCCACGCCCGTGCTCTACGCGGCGCTGGCCGAGGCCGGCTACTTCGACCCCGCGCTGCTGGCCAGCTTCCGCCGCCTCGGCTCCGAGCTGCAAGGCCACGTGGTGCGCGGCACGCCGGCCGGCGTCGAGATGAGCGGCGGGGCGCTGGGCATGGGGCTGTCGTTCTGCCTGGGCATGGCGCTGGCGGCCCGCATCGACGGCGCGGCCTGGCGCTGCTACTGCCTGCTGGGCGACGGCGAACTCAACGAGGGCCAGAACTGGGAGGCGGTGATGGCCGCCGCCCACTTCGAACTGGACCAGGTGACGGCCATCGTCGATCGCAACCGCTTCCAGAACGACGGGCCGGCCGCCGACATCATGCGCATGGACCCGCTGGCCGAGAAGTGGCGGGCCTTCGGCTGGCACGTGATCGAGATCGCCGACGGCCACGACGTGGGCCAGGTGATCGGGGCGCTGGAGGAGGCGAAGGGCGTCGGCGGGCGGCCGCAGGTCGTCATCGCGCCGACGCACAAGGGCAAGGGCGTCTCGTTCATGGAGCACAACCCAGCCGGCTGGCACGGCAAGGGCCCCTCGGACGATCAACTGGCGCAGGCGCTCGTCGACCTCGGCTTCGACGGGAGCGAGGCATGACGACGGTCGGCGTCCGCAGCGCCGCGACGCGCGAGGCCTACGGCCCCACGCTGGTCAAGCTCGCCGACGCCGGCGTCGACCTGGTCGCGCTGGACGCCGACCTCGCCGCGTCGACGGGCGGTAACAAGCTGGGCCGGGCGCACCCCGATCGCTGGTACACGGTGGGCGCGGCCGAGGCCAACATGATCAACATGGCGGCCGGGCTCGCCGCCGCGGGCAAGGTGGCCTTCGCGGCCTCCTTCGCCGTCTTCCTGCCGGGGCACTGCTTCGACCAGATCCGCGTCGGCATCGCCCAGCCCCGGCTCAACGTGAAGCTGATCGCCAGTCACGGCGGCGTCAGCGTGGGCGAGGACGGGGCCTCGGCGCAGGCGCTCGAGGACCTGGCGCTGATGACCTCGCTGGCCAACATGCGGGTGATCGTGCCGGCCGACGTCGTGGAGATGGAGCAGGCCCTGACCGCCGCGGCGTACAGCGACGGCCCCATCTACATCCGCATGGGGCGCCCGAAGATCCCCGTGATCTACGACGACGGCCACCGCTTCGAGATCGGCACGGCGCACCTCGCCCGTCCCGGCGACGACGTCACCGTCGTGGCCTGCGGGCTGCTCGTCGGGGTGGCACTCGAGGCCGCGGCCGCGCTGGCCGGGGAGGGCGTCTCGGTGCGGGTGCTCAACATGGCGACGATCAAGCCGCTCGACGAGGCCGCGCTGGCCGCCGCCGCGCGCGAGACCGGCGCCATCGTGACGGCCGAGGAGCACAGCGTGATCGGCGGGCTGGGCAGCGCCGTCGCGCGCTGGCTGGCGCTCAACGCCCCCCTGCCCATGGAGCAGGTGGGGGTGCAGGACCGCTTCGGCGAGTCGGGCACCTGGACGCAGTTGCTTGAGCGGCACGGCCTCACGGCGCAGGGCGTCGCCGACGCCGTGCGCCGCGTGCTGGCGCGCAAGGCGTAGCGCGGGCGCGTCGCCGCCCCCGTCAGCCGGGCGAACTCTCGATCGACTGCGGCGCGATCTCGACCACCAGCCACTGCATCGATTCCCAGTCGCGCAGCGTTTGCGCGTGCGCCGGGTCGGTCATGTCCCAGTAGCGCGCGGCCAGCCGCTGCGCCAGCGCGTATCCGTCGTCGGCGACGACCGACGCGCGGCCCTTGATCAGCACCCACTGCTCGGGCTCGTCGGGGTTGTTCGGGACCAGCAGCGCCACGCGCGGGTCGGCGGCGATGCGGCGCAGCTTGGGCGCGCCGGCGGCGCTGAACAGCCGCGCCCGCCGCCCGTCCCACTCGAACCAGAGGGGGATCGGCATCGGCGTGCCGTCGGCCCCGTTCGTCGTCAGGATGCCGTAGCGCCGTCCGCGCAGGAACGTGTCCCGCTGCTCATCCGTCATGCGCGCCATTACGCCCTCCCTTGCCTGGCCGGCGACACCGTGGCGCCGGACATCGTGACTTCCGCCGACAGTGCCGCCGGCAACTCGCGCATCGATTCGATGACCGCACAGCCATCGCCGTCCGCGCCGGCCGGCGCGGAGGCGTCGGGCGCGCGCAGCCAGACGGCGTCCAGCCCGGCCCCGCGCGCCCCCGTGATGTCGGCCGCGAAGCTGTTGCCGACGTGGACCGCCTCCCCCGCCTCGACGCCCAGCGACGCCAGCGCCCGGTCGAAGATCTCTCGGTCGGGCTTGCTGACGCCGGCCTCGCCCGAGATCGTCAGGCTCTCGAAGGACGCCGTCAGGCCGGCGCGGCGCAGCTTCTCTCGCTGCTCGCCCCCGGGGCCGTTCGTGATCAGCCCCACGCGGTGGCCGGCGCGGGCCCAGGCGACGGCCGCCTCCGCGCCGTCGAGCACGCGGACGTGGTCGAGGCGGGTGCGCAGGTACAGGGCGGCCAGTTCCCCGGCATCGCCGGTGGGCAGGCCCAGCCGTGCCAGGGTGTCGGCGATGACGGCCTCCCTCGACCACACGAACGGCCACTCGCCGCCGTTCGCGGCCAGCAGATCCCGGATCACCGCGTCGCTCGCGGCGCTGTAGGCGGCGTCGCCGACGGCGTGGCCGCGGGCGCGCAGGGCCGCGGCCGCGGCGGCCCGCGCCTGGCCGACGCCCGCGTTCTCGTCGATCAGCGTGCCATCGAGGTCGAAGAAGATCGCGCGGTAGCGGCAGGTCATGCCCGCGGTCCTAGTCGCCGGCGTCGTCCTCGTCCTCGTCGTCCGCGTCGGCGTCGTCCGCTTCGTCCTGATAGATCTCGAAGGGCCAGATGGGCCAGTCCTCGAAGGCCTCGGGCGGGTCCTCGGTGGGGCCCTCGGGGTGCTCGACGTCGGCCTCGTGGTCGGGGATGTAGGACTGCGTGGGCTTGGCGTTGAACTCGAGCCCCTCGTCGTGCGTGACGACGTTGGACAGCGCGTAGCCGATCCAGGCCAGGCAGGAGCAGTCGAGCCGGAAGGAGACCGCGAAGCGGCGGCGCATCAGCGCCTCCTCGCGGATGAAGTCGTGGAACTCGCCCAACTCTTCGGGCGGGATCAGTTCCTCGGTCCGGCCCTCGAAGAGCATGTCCAAGGCGCTGGACAACTCCTCGGCGTCATCGTCGGCCCCTGCCGCTTGCGCCGCGACGGCGTTTCCCGAATCTGTCATCGTCCCATCCTGACGCTTCCGCGGCCTGACATTCGCAGCCGCGACTCTGAACGCTTGGTCCCAATTCCCCCGGCGCCGACAGCACCGGCCCGCGGCTGCGCGCCGCCCGCGACGCGGCCGCTCATTCGGCGCGTCCGGCGGGCACGCCCGCCGGCCCCGTCGCCGTGAGCACGAGGTCGTCGAGCGACTCCTCGTCCGAGTAGACCGCCAGCTCGTCGCCCGACCACACGGTCACCACGAAGTCCTCCCGGAAGGGGTCGGCGGTGCGCACGATACGGTCGTCGAGGTCGGCGATCACGTCGCGGATGTCGTCCTCGCTCCAGTCGGCCGGCACGCAGAGCGTGCTGTAGACGATCGTGGGGGTGAAGTGCAGGTCGGCGCGGGCCCGGCTGCCGCCCTCGTTTTCGATCACGTACGCCTCGGACTGCGGCGTGCGGCTCTCGCGCTCGTAGCTGAACATGGCGTGCTCCTGCCGGCGCGAGGGCCACGGCGGCCTGCCGGCTGACTGCCAGCGTACCGGTGCAGTGTACCGGGCTCAGCGAGGCCGGGTCTGCCCCGTGCCGCGCACGACCCACTTGTACGACGTCAGCTCGCGCAGGCCCATGGGGCCGCGGGCGTGCAGCTTGCCGGTGCTGATGCCCACCTCCGCCCCCAGGCCGAACTCGCCCCCGTCGGTGAATTGGGTCGATGCGTTCACGTACACGGCGGAAGCGTCGACCTCACGCAGGAAGCGCTCCCCCAGCGCGGCGTCGGTGGTCACGATCGCCTCCGAGTGGCCCGAGCCGTGCGCCGCGATGTGCGCCAGCGCCGCCTCGGCCGTGTCGACCACCCGAACCCCCGCCACCATGTCCAGGAACTCCGTGTCGAAGTCGTCGGGGCCGGCGGGGCGGGCGCGCGCCGCCGTGCCGGCCAGCAGCGCGGCGGCGGCGGCGTCGGTTCGCAGTTCCACGCGCTCCTGCCAGCGGCCGGCCAGCGCGCCGAGGAACGGCGCCGCGATGTCGCTGTGCAGGATCATCACGTCCAGCGCGTTGCAGATCGAGACCCGCCGCGTCTTGGCGTTGTCAACGATGTCGAGCGCCATCGCCAGGTCGGCCGCGCGGTCGACGTAGGTGTGGCAGATGCCGATGCCGCCCGCCACGACCGGCATCGACGCCTCGTCGCGGACGCGCTCCACGAGACCCTTGCCGCCGCGCGGGATCATCAGGTCGATGAGGTCGTTCATGCCCAGCAGCGCGCCCACCAGGGCGCGGTCGGTGCTGGCGACGAACTGCACGGCGTCGCCGGGCAGCCCCGCCGCGGTCAGCCCGGCGGCGATGATGGCGGCCAGCACGCGGTTGCTCTCGAGCGCCTCGCGCCCGCCGCGCAGCACGCAGGCGTTGCCGCTCTTGAGGCACAGCGCGGCGATGTCGATCGTGACGTTGGGCCGGTTCTCGTAGATCACGGCGATGACGCCCAGCGGTACGCGCACCCGGCCGATCTCGAGCCCGTTGGGCCGCGACTCGCAGTCGATCGTCTCGCCCACCGGGTCCGGCAGTGCGATCACGTCGGCCAGGGAGGCGGCCAGCCGCTCGACACGATCGGCGTCCAGGCGGATGCGGTCGATCACGGACGGCGTGACGCCCTCGGCCCCCGCCTTGGCGATGTCGCGCGCGTTCGCCGCCGCGACCTCGTCGCGGCGCTCGTGTAGCCCGTCGGCGATGGCGGCGATGGCCGCGTTCTTCTCGGCGCTCGTCGCGACCGCGAGCGCGCGGCTGGCCGCGCGCGCCGCCGTGACCTGGGCGCGCAGCGCGTCGAGGGCGGATGTACTGGTCATCGGACGCTCCCTGCTGGCTGCTCCCGAGGGGCCCGTCCCGCCGGGCGGCTCCCGATCAGGACAGCTGCGGCGGGTCGCCCGCGCCGCGGAATTCGTACTCGTCGCTGGTGACGCCCAGGCGCACCTCGGCCCCCCGCACGATCTGGATGCGCGAGGCAACGTCCCCATCCTGCGGCCGCAGCCCGTACAGCCCCCCGTACGCGTGCTGCGGTTCACTGAGCGACGTGATGCGCCCCTCCCAGGCAACGCTGCGCTGGCCTTCGGAAACGGTCGTGATGATCTCGATGAAGGCGTAGCACTCGCTCAGCACCTTGCCCTGCGGAGTCAGCAGCGTGGCGGGGAAGTCTTTGCGCCTGCGGAGTGTGGGCATCGGTGGCTCCCCCGTCCCGGACGCGCTCCCGCGTCCGCCGTTGCGCTGATCCTACCGGCTCGCGGGGACCGGGGCCCCGTCCCGATCACGCCATCGGCGCCGCGTCCGCCAGCAGCAGAACAGTCAGGCCAGCACCAGGTTGTTGCGATGGATGACCTCGTCGCCGTAGGCGTAGCCCAGCGTCGCCGTGATCTCGCTCGAGCGCCGGCCACGGATGCGCTCCACGTCGTCCGACGCGTAGTCGCTGATGCCCACCGCCAGCCGCGCCCCGGCGGCGTCGCGCACGGCCACGATGTCGCCCCGGTCGAAGCGGCCGCGCACGGCAACGATGCCGGCCGGCAGCAGGCTGCGCCCGTGCCGTCGCAGCGCCTCGACGGCGCCGGCATCGACGGTGATCTCGCCCGTCGTGGAGATATCCGACAGCAGCCAGCGCTTGCGGCTCTCCAGCCGCGTCGCGCGGGCGGGGAAGCGCGTGCCCAGCGGTTCTCCGTGCGCGATCCGCACGAGCGCCCGCGGCTCCTCCCCGTGCGCGATCACGACCGTCGTGCCGGCGGCGGCGGCGCGCGTCGCGGCGGCCAGCTTGGCCCGCATGCCGCCGCGCCCCACGCCGGCCGGTCCCGTCGTCTCGGCCTGCTGCGCCACATCCTGCCCGGCGACCGCGATCAGCTGCGCATCCGGATCCGTCGCGGGGTCGCGGTCGTACAGCCCGGCGACGTCGCTGAGCATGACGAGCAGGTCGGCGTCCAGCAGATTCGCGACGAGTGCGGAGAGGCTGTCGTTTTCGCCGAAGGCGCCGCCGCGCAACTCCTCACTGGCGACGACGTCGTTCTCGTTGATGACCGGGATCACGCCCTGCGTGGCGACGGCGCCCCCGCCCGCGCTCAGCAGGCCCTCCAGCGTGTTGCGGGCGTTGAGATAGCCGGCGCGGTCGGCGAGGTCGGTGCGCGTGAGCAGCGCCTGGGCCGCGATCAGCCCGTGCGCGCGCAAAAGCCGGTCGTAGTGCTCGATCAGTTGCCCCTGGCCGATGGCGGCCAGCACCTGCCGGCGCTGGATATCGCGGGTGGGCGCCGCGCCGACCCGCGCGCGCCCCGCCGCGACCGCGCCGCTCGACACAACCGCGACTTGCGCGCCCTCGCCGTGCAGCGTCGCGACCTGCGCCACCAGGTCGGACATGATGGCCGTGTCGAGCCGCTCGCCGCCCCGGCAGAGCAGCTTCGTGCCGAACTTGACGACGATCCGTTGGCCGCTCATCCGTCGCTCTTCCCGCCCGCGCAGGCCGGCATGATCCGGGCCCCAGTGGCGCCGCGGCGTCGCCGCACTCGCCGAGCTTACCTGCCCGGCGCGGGCCACACTCGGACGCGACGGGGGCTCAGGCTCCTTCCTCGCCTCGTCCGCCCGCGGAGCTCCCCGCACTGTCGTGCGCACAACTCCCCAATGCATACTGCACGCATGCAGCCGAATGCCGGAGCGCGGGATGCCGATCGGTGGCGCGACCGCTGGACGCTGCGCCTGCGCTGGTACTGGGACGACGCCCGCCTCCTGTTCCGGCGCACGGCGCAGGAGTTCGCCGACGACCACTGCACGCAGCTGGCGGCGGCCATCGCCTACTACGTGCTCTTCTCGATCTTCCCGCTGGCCATCCTGCTGGTCTCGATCAGCGGCCTGCTGCTGACCGACGACGGGCTGCGCGCGGACGTCGTCGATGAGGTCTTCCGCGCCCTGCCGCTCTCCGAGGGCCAGGGCCGCGCCGACCTCCAGAGCGCGGTCGACGGCATCGCGACGGGCTTCTCGCTGATCGGGCTGCTGGCGATCGCGGGGCTGGTCTGGTCCGCGACGGCGATGATGGGGGCCATCCGCCACGCCCTCGACGTGGTCTGGGATACCGACTACCGCCGCCCCTTCCTGCGAGGCAAGCTGCTCGACATCGGGCTGCTGATCGGCGTGGGCCTGTTGATCAGCCTGTCGATCGGCGCAACGGTAGTGCTCCAGGTCGCCCGCGTGCTCTCTGACGACCTGTCGCAGGCGCTGGGCCCGCTGGGCGCGGGCGCGAGCGTCGCCTTCCAGGTCGTCGCGATCCTCGTGCCGCTGCTGATCTCCGTCGGCGCCTTCGCGGCGCTGTTCAAGTACGCGCCCAGCGTGCGCACGCGCCTCCGCCATGTCTGGCCCGGCGCGCTGCTCGCCACGCTGCTCTTCGAGTTACTGAAGAACGGCTTCGCGGTCTACCTGCGCTTCTTCGGCGACTACGACGCGATCTATGGGTCGCTGGGCGCGGTGGTCATCTTCCTGTTCTTCGTCTACCTGAGCGCCGTGGCGATGCTGATCGGCGGGGAGATGGCCGCCGAGTGGCCGCGCGTGATCCACGGCCACTACGACGCCGACCTCGCCCGGCGGGCCGTCCCCCGCGGGCCCTGGTACCGGCGCGCCCTGGGCGTCCTGCGCGGGCTCGTCGCCGCCGATGGCGCGCCTCACCACGTCGATGACGCCGACGCCCGTGCCCGCCGCGCCCATCGCCAGCGGCCGGACCCGCCCCCCAAACCGGACCCCGGCGAGGACGACGCCGCCGCTCCGCCCCCGGCCCCCTGAGCCACCGCCCCCGTGCTACGCGCGCTGCACGCCCAGGCGTACGCGCTGCCCCGCCACGCTCTCTTCCACGACGTTCGCATCGTCGGGCGGCGCGGCGCAGTGCAGCGCGACCGCCAGCGTCTCCGCGCGCACGTAGTCGGCGTGCGCCTCGACGGCGGCGTCCGCGTCCGCGCCGCCCTCGATCCAGACGACGATCCGGTCCGCGATCTCGAAGCCGGCCTCGCGGCGCAGGGATTGCAGGCGGTGCACGAACTCGCGCGCCGTGCCCTCCCGCACGAGCGCGGGCGTCAGCGTGGTCGTGAGCGCGACGGTGGCGTGGGCGTCCTGCGCGGTGGCCGCGCCGGCGCGCTCCCGCAACTCGATCAGCAAGTCCGCGGGGGCGAGGCTGACGCCGCCGATCTCGATCGTCTCGCCCGCCTCCGCGGCCTGCGCGATGCCCGTCGCCACCGCCGGGTCCAGCTCCTGCATGGCCCGGCGCAGCGGGCCCACCGCCTTGCCCAGCCGCGGGCCCAGCACGGGCAGGTTGGGCTTGATCACGTACTCGACCAGGGCGCCCGATGCGTCGCCACGCGCCGATGCATCGAGGAACGTAATCGTCTTCACGTTCAACTCGTCCAGCAGCATCGGGCCGTAGCCCTCGACGAGGGCGCGCTCGCGGGCCGAGCGCAGGCCTACCAGCAGCGCGGGCAACGGCTGGCGCACCTTGACGCCGGCCTTGCTGCGCGCCGCCCGTCCCAGCGACGCGAGCCGCTGGACCAGCCGCATCGCCTCGATGCGCTCCGCGTCGATCAGCGACGCATCCGCCGCCGGCCAGGCCGCCAGGTGCACCGACTCGGGCGCCCCGGGGTCGGGTCCGGCGACGAGGTTGCGGTACATCTCCTCCGCGACGTAGGGCGTGAACGGGGCGAGCAGCGTCGCGACCGTGGCCAGACACTCGTGCAGCGTGTGGTAGGCGGCGGCCTTGTCGCGGTCGTCCTCCGACTTCCAGAAGCGCCGCCGGCTGCGCCGCACGTACCAGTTGCTCAGCTCGTCCACGAACGACTCGATCGCCCGGCCGGCGCGGGTGGGGTCGTAGCCCTCCAGCGCCTCGGTGACCTCCTCGATCGTGGCGTGCAGCGCGCCGCGCGCCCAGTCGTCGAGTTCGGCGCGCTGGGCCGGCGGCGGCGAGGCCGGGTCGAAGCCGTCGATCGCGGCGTAGGTGACGAAGAACGAGTACGTGTTCCACAGCGTCAGCAGGAAGCGGCGCCGCGCCTCGCCCACCAGGTTGCTGCTGAAGCGGCGCGGCGCGCCGGTGGGCGAGGCCGTGAAAAGGTACCAGCGCAGCGCGTCGGCGCCGTGCGCGTCGAGCACCGACCAGGGGTCGACCACGTTGCCCTTCGACTTGCTCATCTTCTCGCCCTGCTCGTCCTGGATGTGGCCCAGCGAGATCACGTGGCGGTACGAGATCGGCTCCGGCGCCGCCTCCACGCGGTGCAGCAGCGCCGCCTCGGCGTGCAGCGAGTAGAACCAGCCCCGCGTCTGGTCGACGGCCTCGCAGATGTAGTCGGCGGGGAAGCGCTCCGCGAACAGCTCCCGGTTCTCAAACGGGTAGTGCCACTGCGCGTAGGGCATCGCGCCGCTGTCGAACCAGGCATCGGCGACCTCCGGCACGCGCCGCATCGTCCCGTCGCAGACGTCGCAGGGGATGGTGATCGCGTCCACGAAGGGGCGGTGCGGGTCGGCGATCGGGGGCGCGCCCGATCGCTCGGCCAGCTCCGCGAACGATCCCACGGCGTCGGTCGCGTTGCACGCGGTGCAGCGCCAGAAGGGCAGGGGCGTGCCCCAGAAGCGCTCGCGGCTCACCGCCCAGTCGACGTTGTTGGCCAGCCAGTCGCCGTAGCGCCCGTCGCGGACGTGGGCCGGGTACCAGTGCATGTCCTCGCGGTTGCCCCGGTTCAACGACTCCGCCACCCGCGTCGTGGCGACGTACCAGGACGGCTTGGCGTAGTAGAGCAGCGGCGTGTCGCAGCGCCAGCAGAACGGGTACGTGTGCCGCACCGTGCCGCGCTGGAGCAGCAGCCCGCGCGACGCGAGGTCGGTCATGATCGCGGTGTCGGCGTCCTTGGCAAAGAGGCCCGCGAAGGGCCCGCCCGTGAAGCGGCCCTGCAGGTCGATCGGCTGCAGGAAGAAGAGGTCGTGCGCGCGGCCCAGGTCGTAGTCGTCCTCGCCGAAGGCCGGCGCGATGTGCACGATGCCGGTGCCATCCTCCATCGAGACGAAGTCGCCCGGCAAGACGCGGCGCCGAGGCGGAGCCCCGGCGTCGTCGAGGCGGGCGCCCTGGAAGCGCAGCACGCGGTCGCCCCAGTCGCCGGGCTCGTAGAGGCCTTCGTACTGCATGTCCACCAGCGCCGATCCGGGCAGCGTGCGCACGACCGTCGCAGACGCCAGCCCGGCCTCGTCGCCGTCGAGTCGCGCCTGCGCCAGGATCAGGCGCTCGCCCGCGTCCGTCTCGACGACGGCGTACGTCTCGGCCGGCGCGACGGCCAGCGCCGTGTTGCCCGGCAGCGTCCAGGGCGTCGTCGTCCAGGCGACGAGGTAGGTCTCGCCATCGAAGCCGCGCAACTCGGCCGGCATCGACTCGGGCAGGGCGCGGAACTTGATCGTGATGCTGGGGTCCGGCGTGTCCTCTTGATATCCCAGCGACAGCTCGTGGCTGGACAGGGAGGTCTCGCAGCGCGGGCAGTGGGGCGTGACCCGGCGCGCCTCGTAGATCAGGTCGCCGTCCCAGAGCGACTTGAAGATCCACCAGACCGACTCCACATACTCGGCGTGGAAGGTGACGTAGGCGTCGTCCATGTCGATCCAGAAGGCGATCCGATCGGTCAGATCGCGCCACTGCGACACGTAGCGCATCACGGATTCCCGGCAGCGCCGGTTGAACTCGGCGATGCCGAATGCCTCGATGTCGGCCTTGGTTTCCAGACCCAGTTCTCGCTCCACCTCCAGCTCCACGGGCAGGCCGTGCGTGTCCCAGCCCGCCTTGCGGGGGGCGCGGTAGCCGCGCATCGTCTTGTAGCGCGGGAAGAGGTCCTTGTAGACGCGCGAGAGGACGTGATGCACGCCGGGCGCGCCGTTGGCCGTGGGCGGGCCCTCGTAGAAGCTGAACAGCTTGCCGGCCGGCCGTTCGGAGATGGAGCGCTCGAAGATGCGGCGCTCGCGCCAGAAGTCGCGCTGGCGCGCCTCCATCTCCAGATACGGCATGGTGCTGCCCACGGCCGTGAATCGACTGGTCATCGCGCCCTCCGCCGGGACTGCGGCGGGCACACAAACGGCCCGCCCCACTCAGGGACGGGCCGACACGTCGGTCCGCGGTACCACCCTGCTTCCCCCCACGCCGGCCGGGCCGGTGCGGGAGGCGCCTCGCGGACGGCAAGCACCGTCCGGCCCTGTGCTAACGGGGGGTCTCCGGCCGCGTCTACTGATGCGCAGCGGGGGCGCACGTTCGGGCGGCGGCTCGGGAGGGATGTTCGATGCGGGGGCCGGCGTGTCCGCTTCCACCGTCCGGACTCGCTGGTGCGCGGCGCTCCTCGTCGACGCGGTCTCCGTCGCAGCCTTTGATCGAGGGTAGGCGGTCGTTTCGGGGGGGATCAATCAAACCGCGTAAACCCGTGCGACGCGGACTCCGAACAGCGACTCGCTGCGCTTCGATGCCGGTCGTCATCGTGGCGATGGTGGCGTGAGTTCGCTTGGGTCGGGCACCGCCTGCGCCTTCTCGTTGCGCTCACGCCTGCGACTTTCGGTTCCGTAGATGAACACGGCGACAATCGAGCCGATGTCGACGGATGCGATGACGATTCCCGCCGTGTCGTGCCCCTCTAGGATCACCAGCGCAGCCACGACAAGGATCGCGATCGCGACCCCTGCGGCCACCCACAACCCGCGATTCGCTCGAGCGACGTCACCGAAGATCACGGCCTTCTCGAGTTCCATTCGGTGATGCGCCTGCCGATCGAACGTGTCGATCAGCTGCTTTGCCGAGCCGGGGACGATCTCGTCGTATGTCCGTAGGAGGTCGGGATGCGGGAGGGGCCCGGCCCAGAATGTCGCAGTGAGTTCGCGCCGAACGATCTCGGCGGATACGGCCTCGGGTAGTTCACTCGGCGATGGACCAGCAGGCGAATCGTCCTCGGGGCGCCGATCAAGGGTCATCGTTCACGCGGCGTGGTCGCGAGGTCTCCCGCGGCAGCCTTCTTGTCGACGGGTCAGCCCGGCACCCGGCGACGGACCTCCGCCTCCGCCCGCCGCCCGATCTCCGTCCGCAGGTCCGGCGGCAGCAGCGCCGCCAGTTCCGACAGCCGCTCCTCGATGAACGCCACCGCGGCCGCGGCCGACGTCACGTCGTCCGACGCCAGGGCCTCGGCGACCAGCCCGTCCGCGACCGTGGTCGGATCGGCCCCCACCCGTGCGACCAGGCCCGCCGCCTCGGGGACGGGCGCGCCCGCTGGGTCGCCCAGCAGCCGCGACAGGCGCCGCGCCTCCGCGCTCGACATCGCGCGCTCGATCCCTGGCGCGCGCGGCTAGTTCCGGCGCGCGTCGCCCGGCCGGCCCGGGCCCCGGCCGCCGAACCCCGGCCCGCGGTCGCGCGGTCCGCCGCCGAACCCCCCGCCGAAGCCGCCACCGGTCGGGGCGCCCTCGCGGGGCTCCCCCTCCCGGGGTGGGGGCGGCGCGTTGCGCAGGAATTCACGCGCGTCGTCGTTCTGGCAGGGGCGCTGGCCCCACTTGTTCGCGACCTCTTCCAACTGCATGCCGTGGGTCATCAGGCGTTTCACCGCCGAGCAGAACACGGGGCGGTCACCGCGCGGGATGAAGGGGACCTCGATCATGTCGCCGCACAGCGCACAAGCGGCCGGGTGCATCTGACGCGGCGTGCGCCCCCCAAACGACGCGGCGCCGCCGTAGCGGATGTATCCGCTGTCGTTCTCCAGCGTGTTGCGCGCGCTCTTGCGCGCGTTGCGGCAGTCGGGGCAGCGCACGGGGTCGTTCTGCAAGCCCTTGCTGGCGTAGAACTCCTGCTCGCCGGCCGTGAAGACGAACGCGTTCTGGCAGTCGCGACAGGTCAGAGAACGGTCCTGCATACTCACCTCAGCCTTCCGGGGTCGGGGCCTTGCGGGATCGGGCCCCGGCGGTCCAATCGTGGCGGGTCACCGGCCCGCGGGCGCCGCAGCGCCCGTTAACGAGAAACCCCGCCAGATGCGGCGGGGTCGCGATGACACCTGGACCCTGGCAGCGTACCAGCTTCGACCGCGTGCGTGCGATCGTTAGCGTCCACGTCTGCCAACCAGCGACCAGACGCGCGCCGTCAACGCCTGCGCCTCCTCGACCCGCATCGCCAGCATCGCGCCCTGATACACCACCGCCCCCAGGGCCGTGCCCACCAGCAGCGCGACGAACGACTGCGGCCCGAAGTCGCCGCGGGCGTCCAGCACCAGCAGCCCCAGCACCAGCGCCTCCGTCATCAGCAGGGTCGCGCCGACGATGCGGTACACGGTGGTCGCGGTTTGGCGATCCCACAGCCCGCCCTCCATGCGACGGTGCAGCACGATGAACAGCCCCAGCGCCTCGACGATCGTCGCGGTGGAGAGGGCCAGCGCCAGCCCCCGGATCCCCAGGGGCTCCACCAGCAGGGCCGACAGCACGATGTTGATCAGCATCGCGCCGACCGCGAAGGTCACCGGCGTGCGCGTGTCGGACATGGCGTAAAACCCGCGCGACAGGATCTCGATCGAGGTGTGGGCGGCGAGCGCGATGCCGTAGTAGAGCAGGGCGTCGGAGACGAGCGCCGTGGCCTCGGCGTCGAAGGCGCCGTGCTCGAGCAGCGCCCGCACGAGCGGCTCGCGCAGGAGGATCATCCCCACCGACGTGGGCACGGCCAGGTAGAGCGTGAAGCGCAGCGCGCGCCCCACCATCAGCCGCACTTCGTGCATGCCTCCGTCCTCCGCCGCCCGCGCCGCCATCGTGGGGAAGATGGCGACCGCCAGGGACATGCCGAACAGCCCCACGGGGAAGAGCAGGATCAACCAAGCGAAATTGAGCGCCGAGATCGAGGAATCGCCCACGAAGGAGCCGAAGAAGGTCAACACGACGAAGTTGATCTGCGCCGCCCCGAGGCCGATCATGCGCGGCCCCATGAGGCGCAGCACCTCCCGCGCGCCGGGATCCCAGATCTTGATCGACGGCACGATGCGCGCCCCGGCCGCGATCAACGCCGGGAGCTGGATCGCCAGGTGGGCGCCGGCGCCCACGATCACGCCGATCGCCAGCGCCTCGACGCCGTAGCGGTCGGAGAGCAGCAGCGCGCCCAGGATGATCGCCAGGTTGTAGAGCATGGGCGCGAAGGCGGGCAGCAGGAAATGCTGCCGCGCGTTGAGGATGCCGGTGATCATGCCCGAGACGCAGAACAGGATCGGCGCGAGCAGCATCAGTCGGGTCAGGTAGATCGCGTCGGCGCGCAGCTGCGACTGCATGCCCGTGTCCTCGCCCAGGCCGGGCGCCATCGCGGGCACGATCCACTCCGCCGCCAGGAACATCGCCAGCGCGAAGCCGATCGTCGCCAGCAGCACGACGTTCAGCACGATCGACGCCAGCCGCCAGGCTTCGGCGTCCCCGCGGCGGTGCAGGTAGCGCGCGTAGACGGGGATGAAGGCGCTGGCCAGCGTCGCGCCGGCGAGCAGTTGAAAGACGATCTCGGGCAGCCGCTGGGCCACGAAGAACGCGTCCAGGTCGGCGCTGGCCCCGTACTCGTTGGCGATCACGACGGCCCGCAGCGCGCCCAGCAGGCGGCTGCCGAGGAAGCCGAGCGCGACGAGGATCGCCGCGTTCGCGACGGTGCGGCTGGAGCCGGTTAGCACGGCAGGGGGGCGTTTCCCGGTGACGGCCGGCCCCGCCGCCGCGGAGCGCGCGGTCCGTGTCGCACCATGTGTGGACACTCCTCCGCCACGTTCCCTACGATAGCGGCGCACTGTTCTAGATTGCAGTCCGCCCATGCGGGGACGGTTTGCGAGGAGTCGTCATCGCGAACAAACAGGCCGCCGAGAAGTACCTGCGCGCCTCCCAGCGCCGGCGCATGCGCAACAAGCCCGTGCGCACGCGGGCCCGCACGGCCGTGCGCGACGCCTTGCTCGCCATCGACGCGAACGACTGGGGCGACGCCGACCAGCTCGTGCGCGACGCCGTCGCGGCGCTGGACCGCGCCGCGCAGCGCGGGGTGGTGCACGCCAACAACGCCGCCCGGCGCAAGTCGCGGCTGCTGCGGCACTATCACCACGCGCAGGCGCCCGACGCGCCCGCCCGCCCGCGCGTGCGGCCGCCGGAGCCGGTCAAAGTCCCCTAGCCGTTCCGGGTAGGCGCCTCGCTCACGATCGACGCCAGCGACTGGACCGGCCTCCCCGGCCGGACGTCATGTCTCGGCTGCCTCGCGATGAAAGGGAACCCGGATGCGCGCCCTGATCTTCCATGAGCCCCGGCGCATCGTCGTCGAGCAGCGCGACGACCCCGATCCCCGCCCCGGCGAGGTGGTCCTGCGCACCGACGCCGCCGGCATCTGCGCCTCCGACCTGCGCGTCTACCGGGGCGAGAAGCACGCTGCGGCGGGCGTCATCCCCGGCCACGAGATCACCGGCGCCGTGGCCGCCGTGGGCGCCGGCGTCGACGACCTGGCCCCGGGCGACCGCGTCGCCGTGTACCCGATCGTCGCCTGCGGCCGCTGCGACTTCTGCCGGCGCGGGCTGCGCAACCGCTGCCAGTCGCGCCGCACGCTGGGCTACGACCTCGACGGGGGCATCGCCGAGTACGTGCGCGTGCCCGCGCCGATCGTGGGGCAGGGCCAGCTCATGCCCGTCCCCGACGGCGTGCCCGCCGAGCGCGCCGCGATGACCGAGCCCACCGCCTGCGTGCTCAACTCGCTGGAGTCGTGCCGCTTCCGCGCCGGCGCGTCGGTCGCGGTCATCGGCGCCGGCCCCATGGGGCTCTCGCACATCATCCTGGCGCGCGCCCTGGGCGCCGGGCCCGTCATCGTGGCGGAGCCCGTGGCGTCGCGGCGCGCCGTCGCGACGGAATTGGGCGCGACCGCGGTCTGCGGCGGCGACCCGGCGGAGATCAAGCAGGCCGTGTTCGACGCCACGCGCGGGGCCGGCGCGGAGGTGGTGATCGTCAGCGTGGGACTCGGCGGCCTGACGGAACTGGCGCTGCCGATCGCGGCCAAGCAGGGCGCGATCAACCTCTTCGCCGGCTTCCCGCCCGACACCAGCGCCACGCTCGACGTGAACTTCCTGCACTACAACGAGATCGTCCTGACCGGCAGTCAGAACGCGACGGCGGACCAGTTCCGCCGCACGGCCGACCTGCTCCCCTCCCTGGGCGGCCTCGACCGCCTGACCACGCATCGCTTCGCGATGGCCGACGCGGCCGGCGCCTACACGACGCGCGACGACCCCGACGCCCTGAAGACGATCGTCTTCCCCGGGGGGCTGCCGCGGTGAACCGGCCGGCCGCGGAGCGCGCGCGATGACGTCCGAGCGGAGCCCCCGGCGCAAGCTGACGGGCATTGGCGCGGAACTGCGCGACGCGCGCCTGGCACGCGGCTTCTCGATCGAGGAGTGCCAGCGCGTCACGCGCATCTCGCGCCGCTACCTGGAGGCCCTCGAAGTCGAGGAGTTCAGCGCCCTGCCGGCGCCCATCTTCGCGCGGGGCTTCCTGCGCTCCTACGCGCAATTCCTGGGCCTCGATCCCACGGCCCTGGTCGCCCGCTTCCCCGCCCATCCCCGCGCCCCCGCCGGCGCCCAGGGCGACGCCGGCTACCCGCGCGACCTCGCACCCACCCGCCTGCGCAGCGCCGCCCCCTACTACGACGACGAGTTCGCCGAAGACCAGGCCCTGCCCCCGATCCCCAGCCTCGAGACCACCCCCAGCAGCTTCCGCCTGGGGCCCTGGCTGGTCGCGGTGTTCGTGGTGCTGGTGGTCGTCGCGGGGGTGGTGGTGGCCGTGACGGTGGGCAACGAGGACTCGGAGCCCGGCGTCGAGACCGCCGCGCCGCCGCCGGGCGTCCCGGCCGGCCCGTCCGACCTGGAGGGCGACGACGATTCGTTCACGGCGCCGCTCAGCGTGCCCGAGGGTACGGTGCTGCCCAGCTTCGCCAACGTCAGCATCGGCGACGCGCAACTCTGGCTGCGCCGCTCGGGCGCGCCGTTCGTGCTGGTCGAGGTCTACGACCCGGCCGAGGCCGGCCTCGTCATCGATCAACTCCCCGCGCCCGGGACGGCGCTCGATTCGGGCACGGCCGTCACCGTGGTGGTCAGCCGGGGACCGGCCCCCACCACGCAGCCGGACGGCGACCCAGACGCCGGCGCCGACGCTGCCCCGGCCGACGCCAGCCAGTCCGACACCGGCCCGGGCGATGCGGGGGCGCAGTGATGCGCTACCACCTACGCACCCTGGGCTGCCCCAAGAACACGACCGACTCCGAGCAACTCGTGCGCGCCCTCAGCCGCGCCGGGCATCGCCCCGGCGCCGCCGACGCCGCCGACGTGCTGATCGTCAACACCTGCGGCTTCATCGACGCGGCCAAGGAGGAATCTGCCGCCGCGGTGGCGGACATCGAGCGCGACAAGCGCCCCGACCAGCGACTGCTCGTCGTCGGCTGCTGGGCCCAGATCGAGGCGCCGCGCATCCGCCGCGAGCACGCCGGCGTCGACGCGACGTTCGGCATCGAGGCCTGGGACGCGATCGTCGAGTCGCTGGGGCCCGGCACGCCCGGCGACATCCCCGAGACGGGGCCGGCCGGCGTCGCGCCGCGGGCCAGCGCCTACCTGAAGATCTCCGACGGCTGTGCGCGCCCCTGCACGTTCTGCAACATCCCCGGCATCAAGGGGCGCGCCTTCCGCAGCGCCCCCATCGACGCGCTGGTCCTGGAGGCGCGGCGGCTCGCCGACGCGGGCGTCCGGGAGCTGGTGCTCGTCGCGCAGGACTCGACCGCCTACGGCGACGACATCGGCCTGCGCGAGGGGTTGCCGCGGCTGCTCGAACGCCTCGCGAGCGAGGCCCCCGGCCTGGCCTGGATCCGCCTGATGTACGCCTACCCCGGCTTCGTCACCCCGGCGCTCGTCGAGACGATGGCGGCCATCCCGCAGGTCTGCCACTACCTCGATATCCCGCTGCAGCACGGCAGCGCCTCGGTGCTGCGACGCATGAAGCGCCCCCACAATCTGGCCATGGTGCACGACACCCTCGATCGCCTGCGCACGGCGATGCCCGACATCGCCATCCGCTCGACCTTCATCGTGGGCTTCCCGGGCGAGACCAAGGCCGAGTTCGAAGAGTTGCTCGACTTCGTCCGCGCCGGCCGCTTCGACCGCATCGGCGCGTTCACCTATTCGCCGCAGGCCGGCACGCCCGCGGCGAGCCTGCCGGACCGAGTGCCCCAGCGCCTGATGGAGCGCCGCTACCGGCGGCTGATGAGCGTGCAGTCGCGCATCTCCGCCGCGATCGGCGAGGCCCAGGTGGGACGGGAGCTGCCCGTGCTGGTCGAGTCGATGGACGGCCAAACGGCCGAGGACGGCAGCCCCATCTTCGTCGGCCGTTCCTACCGCGACGCGCCGGAGGTCGACGGGTTCGTCTTCTGCCGGGGCGTGGCGCGGCCCGGGTCGATGCCCACGGTGCGCATCACGGGCGCGCTGGCGCACGACCTCGTCGCCGAGCCCGTCGGCAGCGACACGCTGCTGCTGATGCCGGTCTGACTCCGGCCCCGGCGCTGTGGGCGCAGGGGGGTCAGAACGCCTGCACGATCTCCGTCTCCACATCGCGCAACTCCGCGTCGAGCCCGAGACCCTCGACGAAGTCCCGGATCGACATCAGCACGGCGTGGCCGTGGGCGGCGTCGGTCGTGACGCAGGCGATGCCGATCGTGATCCGGCGGCGGTCGTCGAGAGTCTCGACCTCGGCCACCGCGACCGGGAAGCGCTGCCGCACCCGGTCGCGCAGGCGCCGCACGACGGCGCGCTTGCCCTTGAGCGAGTCGTTCTCGGGCTGGGCCAGCGTCAGCCGCAGGCAGGCGACGAACATCGCGGCGCCCCGGCCCGCGCGCCGCGCTAGGCGCCGCCCGCTGCGGCCTGGCCGTCCGCGCCCGCGGCGGGCGATGACTCGGCGGCGGCCGCCAGGGGCAGCGCCGCTTGCGCCGCCGGGCCGGCCAGCCCGGGCAGCGGCGGCAGTTCCCCCAGGTCGCGCAGGCCGAAGTGATCGAGGAAGGCCGGCGTCGTCGCCCAAAGGTGCGGGCGGCCGGGGGCGGCCGACTGCCCCACGGACGCGACCAGTTCGCGCCGGCGCAGCGTCGCCATGGGCCCGTCGCAGCAGACGCCGCGCAGCCGCTCGATCGCGCCCCGCGTGACGGGCTGCTGGTAGGCGATGATGGCCAGCGTCTCGAGCGCCGCCTTGGAGAGCTTGTTAGGCCGTTCCAGCCCCAGCAGGCGGCGGATCGACGGCGCCGCCTCGACCGCGGTCACGAGCCGCACGGTCTGGCCGCTGCGTTGCAGCCGCAGGCCGCGCGTCTGGGTCGTGGCGCCGAGCTCGTCGAGCGCCCCCTCGACGGCGTCGCGGGAGACGCTGGCGGCGCTCGCGATCTGCGACACCGTCGGCGGCTCGTCGGCGGCGAAGAGCAACGATTCGATGATCGCGGGCAGGTTGCGCGCCGGCTCGGGCGCGCCGCCCTCCACGAGGGCGAGCACCGCCGGCGTGGCCGTGGGCGCGGCGTCACGCAGCAGGTAGTCCGGGGGAGTCGCGCTGGGCACGGTCGATGGGGGCGGGGCGGGCGTCGGCGCCGCCGGGGAGGCGACGGCGGACGCGCCGGAGGCGGGTCCGGTTTCCATGTCGGTCATCCTCGGCCGCCACCAAAGCGAGCCCGATCACCCTAGCAGCCACCCCGCGACGGCTCCAGCCGCGCCGCCCTCTCCGGCCCGCGACGCCTGGCCGAGGCGCAGCGGCAGCAGCCGGTTCGCGAGGTCGGGGCCGCCCCCCGGGGCCGCGACTTCGACCGGCACGTAGCTGTCGGTCAGGCCCCGCCAGACGTCGCCGCGCCGGGACTCGATCAGCACCGCCGCGACGCTACCCGCGAGCCCCGCGCGGAACGCCGCACGGCTCTCCGCCACGACCGCCTCCACCGCCTGCAGTCGCTCGCGCTTGACCTGCGGCGGCACGTCGTCGGGCAGTGCGGCGCCGCTGGTGCGGGGCCGCGGCGAGTAGGGGAAGACGTGCACATCGGCGAAGCCGGCCTCGCGGCAGACGGCGAGCGTCGCGGCGAATTCGTCCGCGCTCTCGCCCGGGAAGCCCACGATCACGTCGGCCGTGATCGCGACGCCGGGCGCCGCCGCGCGGATCTGCTCCAGCGCGCGCAGGTAGCCGCCGGCCGTGTAGCGGCGCCGCATGCGACACAGCACCGGGTCGGCGCCGCTCTGCAGGGCCAAGTGGAAGTGGCGGCAGAGCCGCGCGTCCTCCCACTGCGACAGCAGCGCCGGCGTCACGTCCTGCGGCTGGATCGACGAGTAGCGGATGCGGGGCAGCGTCGTCGCCGAGAGCAGCGCCGCCAGCAGCGCCGCGGCGTTCGTGCCGGGCGCCCCGTCCGGCGTCGCCGCGTGGTCGTCGCGATCACGGCCGTAGGCCCCCGGCTGGGTGCCCGTCAGCACGACCTCCAGCGTCCCACGCGACTCCGCCGCCTGGGCCTCGCGCACGATCTCCGCGATCGGCCGCGCCCGCTCGCGGCCGCGCACCGCCGGCACGATGCAGAAGGCGCAGACGTCGTCGCAGCCCTCCTGGATCTTGATGAAGGCCCGCGTGCGCCCCGGCGCCGCCATGCCCGGCCCGTCGCCCCGGCCGGGCATGGCGCGCGCCGGCGGCAGCGCCGCCAGCAGCGCCGCCGGAGCGCGCGCCTTGTCGCGGTTGGGCAGCACGACGTCGGCGCCCGTCTCGCGCGCCAGCGCCGGCCCCGCCCACTCAGCGTAGCAGCCCGTCACGACCACCGGCGCCGACGGCGCCAGCCGCTTCGCGGCGCGGATCAGGCGCCGCGCCTTGCGGTCGGCGACGTGCGTCACCGAGCAGGTGTTGAGCAGGTAGCCGTCGGCCGCGACGGGCCGGTCGACGACCTCGCAGCCGGCCGCGCGCAGCGTCCGGCCCCAGGCCTGGCTCTCGGCCTGGTTGAGCTTGCAGCCCAGCGTCAGCACGCCCACCAGCGGGCGGCCGGGCGATGCGGCGTCCGGCGGTCGATCCGTCATGCCGCCAATCCTACGTCCCACCGGGCGCCGCGACCCGCTATGATCGACGCATGGCGGAGATCGGCATCGCAATTCTGTTCATGGGCGTGCTGCTCGCGGCCGACCGCGCGCACATGCAGATGCTCACCGAGAAGGTGCGCGAGTTGCTCGATTGGCTCGAGCGGTCCGCCTGACGCCCCGCGCCGCCGTGTTCCCATTCCTAGAACGCATGTGCTACGCTCCCCGCGAGAGGAGTCGCCATGCCGATCACGATGACGCGCGGTATCCAGGTGCCGCTGGCCCTGCCGGGCACGCCGGCCACCACACCGGCCACGACCCACGCGACCCCCAACCCACGCCGCCGCATCCGACCCGCGATGCCGCGGCGACGCCCGGCGCCGCGCTTCTGCGCCAACTGCCGGGGCCCCGTCGCGCGGGGCGAGGGCTTCCTCACCTGCGTGGTCTGCGGGCTGCGCCGCGCCGCCTAGGGCCGCCGTCCGCGACACCGGGGCGCCGGCCCCGCTGGCCTGGAGCGATGCCCGCTGCGTACGATGCGGCGGCGGGCGGGGATCGGGACCCGGTCCGGCGCAGCGAGGCGGAGCGGTCGTGAGCGGCTTCGAGGGCCTGCTGGTGATCTTCATCGTGCTGGGCGGCATGTACGCCATGGGCGTGCTGCCCACGGCGGGCGTGATCCACGTCTACAAGCGCATCCGCCTGGCCGGGCTGCTGTGGGCCGTGGCCGTGACCCTCATCGCCGCGGGCCGCATCTTCGACTTCCCGTAGCCGTCGTATCCTGACGGCGATGCGCATCGTCGTGGCCCCCCAGGAGTTCAAGGGCAGCCTGACGGCCGCCGAGGCCGCGGCCGCCATGCGCGCCGGCGCGCTGCGCGCCCTGCCCGGCGCCCGCACCGACGCCGTGCCGCTCGCCGACGGCGGGCCCGGCACCGTCGAGGCCGTGGTCACGGCCGCCCGCGGCCGCTACTCCCACGCACGCGTCGAGGGCCCGCTGGGCGACCCCGTGACCGCCCGCTGGGGCCGCATCGACGACGGCCGCACGGCCATCATCGAGATGGCCGCCGCCTCGGGGCTGCTGCTCGTCCCGCCGGGCCGGCTGGATCCGCGCCGCGCCTCGACGATCGGCGTCGGCGAGCTGATCGGCGCCGCGCTCGACGCCGGGGTGTCGCGGCTGCTGGTGGGCGTCGGCGGCAGCGCCACGAACGACGGCGGCGCGGGCATGGCGACGGCCCTGGGCGCCCGCTTCCTCGACGACGCCGGCCGCCCGATCGCGCCCGGCGGGGCGGCGCTGGCCCGCCTCGCGCGCATCGATGTGAGCGGCCTCGACCCGCGACTCGCGGCCGTCGAGGTGCGCGTCCTGGCCGACGTGCGCAACCCGCTCACCGGGCCCGACGGCGCCAGCGCGGTCTACGGCCCGCAGAAGGGCGCCGACGCGCCGACGATCGCGGAGCTGGACCGCGCGCTCACGCACTTCGCCGACATCGTCGCCCGCGACGTGGGCGCCGACATCGTCACGCTGCCCGGCGGCGGCGCGGCCGGGGGGCTGGGCGCGGGGCTGATCGCCTTCGCCGGCGCGCGCATCGAGCCCGGCATCGAGGCCATCGCGACCGCCGTGCGCCTCGACGAGCGGCTGGCCGGGGCCGACGTCGTGCTGAGCGGGGAGGGGTCGCTGGATCGCCAGTCGGCGTTCGGCAAGACGGTGGCGGGCGTCGCCGGCCGGGCGGCCGCCGCGGGCGTGCCGTGTCTGGCGGTGGGCGGCCGCATCCGCGACGGCGACGCGGTCCGCGCGATCCCCGGCCTGCTCGATGTCGAGGCCGCCGCGGGAGCGGACGTCGGCGATGCCGAGGCGATGGCCCGGGCGGCCGTCCTGCTGGCCGCCGCCAGCGAGCGCCTGCTGCGCCGCTGGCGGGGCGCCGGGGTGGGCTGACCTCACCCCCTGACTTCGGATATGACGGCGTGCGGCCGCGCGCCTGGGGCTCTCCATCTGGACGCTGGAGAGGGGGACCGGAACGGCGGGGTTCCCCCTCGCGATCGCACGCCGGAGCCCCTCGAGTGACACAGGGGGGCGTCCCACGACGCCCGAAGCCGATAGATTCGGTGGGCAACCCCACAATTTCCGTCTTATTTGACATAG
This sequence comes from Dehalococcoidia bacterium, assembly GCA_965209205.1. Lineage (GTDB taxonomy): Bacteria > Chloroflexota > Dehalococcoidia > Bin125 > Bin125 > TK10-74A. Next base: position 691,363 of record CBDBQC010000003.1, on the reverse strand, counting down.
CGGGGGGGGGGGGGACTCTCTTTGTGGTATGTCATACTGTACGCGCTCTCGCTCCGAGCGTTCCCACATGGGACAGCCGGGGATCGGAAAGGACTGTGCGATGAGCCGCCTGAACTATTGGACCGCCCTGCGACAGCGAAAGATCTCGCGTCGCACCATGTTGGGAGCCAGCGCGAAGGCTGGGGTTGGAGCGGCCGGCCTGGCCTTGGTCGGCTGCGGCGACGACGACGACGTCGGGGTCGCCGCCGCCGAACGGGCCGCCTCGGCCGCGGAAGATGCCGCCGCCGCGGCCACCGCCGCCGGCGAGGCCCGCGCGGCCGAGACCGAGGCCGCCGCGGACGCCGCCGCTGAGGCGGCTGCCGCCGCGTCCGAAGCGTCCGCCGCCGCCTCACAGGCCGCCGACGCGGCCGATGCGGCCGCCGCCCTGGCCGCCGAAGCGGCCGAGTCGGAGGACGCCGCCAACGCGGCCGCCGCCGCGGAAGCCGCGGCTGCGGCTGCCGCCGACGCGGCCGCCGCCGCATCCGCGGCCGGCGACGCGGCCGCCGCGGCCGTCGCGGACGCCGCCGCCCAGGCCGCCGAGGCCGCCGCCCAGGCCGCCCGCGACGCGGCCGCCGCGGTCGAGGCCGGGACGGCCACCGCGGCCGCCGCGCAGGCCGCCATCGACGAGGCCGCCGCAGCGGCCGCCGCTGCCGCGGAAGCCGCCGCCGAGGCGTCCGCCGCCGCCGGACAGGCCGCCGCCACGGCCCAGGAGACCGCCGAGGCCGCGGCCGAGACCGCCGCTGCGGCGGTCGCCGCTGCTGAAGAGGCCGCAGCCGCGGCCCAGGAGGCCGCCGCAAGCGTCGCCGGCGTCCTGGGCGAGACCGCAGACTTCTCCGTGCCCTGGCCGCTCGACGAGATCGATCTGGACGCCACGATCGTCGGGGTGGTCCCCTCCGATTCGGGGGGCCTGGATCAGATGCGGCTCGGCAGCAAGGGGAACCAGTACTCGCACGGCGCCGCCTTCAGTGCGGTCATGGAATGGGAACCCGCCTCCGCCACGGCGATCCCACATCTCGCCGCGCCGGAGTGGGTCGACCCCACGTCGATCGTGGCGTCGGTGGTGCCGGCGCCGTTCCACGACGGCTCGATCCTCACCGCCCACGACCTGGTGTTCAGCTACGACCGCATGGGCGGGAAGGCCGCCTACCACCAGGGCGGCGAGACGACCGATCACCCCGGCGGCTGGAGCCCCTCGAACATCGGCCGGAGCGCCGCAGACTGGGTCCGCAACGAGGCGGTGGACGACCGCACGTGGTCGTTCGAGTTGCCGGGGCCCGATGCCGGCTTCTTCGTCGTCAACCTGGCCGGGACCGGCGAGGTCGTCATCATGTCGCAAGCGGACACGGAGGCGCGCGGCGACCTCGCGATGGACACGCAGCCGATGGGCACCGGCCCCCTCCGCTTCGTCAGCCACGAAGACGACACGGACTTCGTCTTCGAGCGCTTCGAGGAGCACTTTCTCCCGGTCGACCATCCCGTCGTCGTGTCGCGCTACGCCCACCACAAGCACCAGCGGATCGTGGTGCGGCCCGAGATCCAGTCGCAGCTGGCCGGCCTCGAGGCCGGGGAGATCGACGTGGTGCCCGGACTGGGCCCCAACAACGTGGAGCCGTACCTGGACGACCCCGACTTCACCGTGCAGTTCCAGCCCGCCATCTCGGCGACCGTCCAGGTCATCTATCCCAACCTGTACCCCCAGACGATGCCGGACGGCAGCCCGAACCCGTTCCTGGACTTCCGCGTCCGCCGGGCCGCGAACCACGCGATCAACCGCCAAGCCATCATCGACAACCTCCTGCTCGGCCAGGGCCACTATCCCCTCTTCACGTTCAGCGGCGTGTACGGCTACCCGACCGCGGAGCAGCGGGCGGAAGTCGAGTACAACTACGACCCCGAGCTGGCCCGGCAGTTGATGGCGGAGGCCGGCTACGCGGACGGCTTCGACGTCCCGCTGTACTGGACGACCGACTTCGGCGGCGCGTTCATGCCGGACATCACGCTGGCCGTGGCGCAGGACCTGTCCGCGGTCGGCATCCGCACGCACGACGAGGCGGCCCTCGTCGGCGACTACTTCTCCGACGCCTACGTGATCGGCGGCCCGAACCGTCCGGTGGGCCTCTATTGGATGTGGGCCAACATCGTCCGCGACATCGGATCGATGTGGGATTGCTGCGTCGGGCCCGAATCCTTCTTCACGAAGCTCGGCGGCGAGGGAGTCATGGATCCCGCCCTGCACGAGCTGTACCTCGCACAGCGCGCCGAGCTCGATCCCGAACGGCGCAGCGCGATGACCGCGGAACTGATGCTGGAGCACGCGCGCCAAGCGTGGCTCGTCTTCATCACCGAGGCCCCGTCCACGGTGCTGACCCAGGCCGAAGTCAACTGGCCCAAGGGTGGGCGCACCGGCTTCATGTGGGGGGGCACCGCCTTCGCCATCCAGCGGCGCAAAGCCTGACGCGCCGGAACCTCACCCCCTGTCCCCCTCTCCATTGCCGAGCAATGGAGAGGGGGAACGTGGACACGGCATCGTCGGGGCGCCCCTCGTGGGCGCCCCGGCTCCACCTGGGAGGGCGCCCGGCAGGGCGACCACAAGGGTCGCCCCGACGACCGTGAACGCGGCGCGGCTCGTGTGTGGCCCGTGGGCGACTGGCTGCGCGACGCCCTCGACCCGCGCCTGCGGAACGTGCGCTAGCCGGGGCCCGCCCCGGCCGGACGCACCGGCTCGTCCAACTCGAAGGCTGCGTGCAGCACCTGGACCGCCGATTGCCCGTCGTCCTCGTGCACGATGGCGGTGATGCGGATCTCGCTGGTCGAGATCAGCTCGATATTGATCGCGGCGTCGGCCAGGGCGCGGAACATCTTGGCGGCGTAGCCGACGCCCGACTGCATGCCGGTGCCCACGATGGAGACCTTGGCGGCGTGCTCGTCGAGGATCACGTCGCTGGCGCCGAGGTCGCCGGCCCCGTCGCGGCAGAGCGCGTGGGCGGCGGCGGCCTGGTCGTGCGCGACGCTGAAGGTCATGTCGGTCAGGCGCTCGGCGCTGGCGTTCTGGACGATGGTGTCGACGTTGATGCCCGCGGCGGCCAGGGGGCCGAAGACCTGCGAGGCGATGCCGGGCCGGTCGGGGACGGCGCGGATGGTGATCAGGGCCACGTCGCGGTCGAGCGCGATGCCGCGCACACGGTTGCTGGGTTCCATCTGGACCTGCTTTCGGATCAGGGTGCCGGGGACGTCCTCGCGGAAGGAGGAGGCGACGAGGATGGGGAGGTCGTAGAGCAGCCCCAGTTCCACGGCGCGGGGATGCATCACGCCCGCGCCCTGGGAGGCGAGTTCAAGCATCTCCTCGTAGGCGATGTCGTGCAGCTGGCGGGCCCGCGGTTCGATGCGCGGGTCGGTCGTGTAGACGCCGTCGACGTCGGTATAGATCTCGGCCCGGCGGGCGTGCAGCGCCGCGGCCAGCGCGACGGCGGAGGTGTCGGAGCCGCCGCGGCCCAGGGTCGTGAAGTCGGAGGCGGGCGTGATGCCCTGGAAGCCGGCGATGATCACGGCCTCGCCGGCGTCGAGTTCGGCCAGGATGCGATCGGTCTCGATGCGGGTGATGCGGGCGCGGGTGTGGGTGTCGTCGGTGTGGACGCCGGCCTGCTGCCCGGTGAGGGCGATGGCGGGCCGGCCGTGCTCCTCAATGGCCATGGCGAGCAGGGCGGCGCTGACGATCTCGCCCGAGGCGAGCAGCATGTCGTACTCGCGGCCGGCGGGGTGGGCCGTGATCTCGCGGGCCAGGGCGGCGAGGCTGTCGGTCGTCTTGCCCATCGCCGAGACGACGGCGACGATGCGCTCGCCGCCCGCCGCCCGGGCCGCGATGCGCCGCGCCACGTGCTGCAGGCGCTCGGTGCTGCCCACGCTGCTGCCGCCGTACTTCTGCACCACGACGGGCTGCACGACGGCGGGCTGCACGACGGCGGGGGCCTGGCCGGCAGCGCTCACAGCCCGGCCCAGGGATCGTCGGCGTCGAGGACGACGGTGGCGCCGGTGGGGCAGGGATCGGCGATGAACGGCCGCCCGCTGATCTCGAAGCGCGCCGCCGCCGCGGAGAGGGCGTCGCGGACGGCCTCGGCGCGCTCGGGCGCGGTGAGCGCCAGGATCGTGGAGCCGCCGCCCGAGAGGTAGGCGCAGAGGGCGCCGGCGGCGCGCGCGGCGGCGAAGAAGTCGAACATCTGGGGGAAGAGCCGGCTGCGCGGGCGCTGGTGCAGCCGCTCCTCGCTGGCGACGGCGAGCGCGTCCCAGGCGCCCGTCGCGAGGGCGGCGACGAGCAGGGCGGCGTGGCCGCTGTTGAAGACAGCGTCGGCCCGGCTGAGGCTGTCGGGCAGCGAGGCGCGGGTCTCGTTGGTCGGCATCGAGAAGTCGGGGGCGAATCCGGCGCAGGTGATGCCTGCCGGGATCGGCACGGGTACCCGCTGCCAGCGCGGGCGCTGGTTCGACTGGCCGGGGGCGGTGTCGGCGGCGGCGACGACCTGCAGGCCGCCGAACAGCGCCGGGGCGATGTTATCGGCGTGGCCCTCCAGCCGGGCCCCCACCGCCAGCAGCGCGCGATCGTCGAGCGGCCCGCCGAGCAGGGCGTTGGCCGCCACGATGCCGGCGCCACGGGCCGCCGCGCTCGCGCCCAGGCCCCGGCCCAGCGGGATGTCGCTGGCGACGTCGATCTCGATGATGCGGGGCACACGCTCCCCGGCGCGCTTGTAGCCGGCGCGGACGCCGGCCGCGGCCATCGTGCACATCGGGTCCCGGCGGCCGAGGCGGTGGTCCCCGTCGCGGACACGCACCGTGACCGTCGCGAAGATCGACACGGCCATGCCCACGGCATCGAAGCCCGGCCCCAGGTTGGCGGTCGTCGCCGGGACGCGGACGGAGACGGGGGCCGATTTCATGGGCGGGCTCGCGCGGTATGTGGGGGCGGCCGATCGGCCGGCCTCGGAGGGCTGGCGCCAGCCTACGGTCCGCCCGCCGGAGGGGGCAATCGACGCGGTTGCGCGGGTCGCGCACACATATCGAGTGCGGGTCGCGCACATCCATCGAGCGCGGGTCGCGCACACATATCGAGTGCGGGTCGCGCTCAGGCGCGGGCGGGGAAGCCGATCCGCGACAGCCGCGCCGCCACCAGCTCCCAGGCGTCTTCGATCACGGCGTCGAGGGGCCGGGCGGCGTCGATCGACTTGATCCGATCCGGCTCCTGGATGGCGAGGCGCGCGAAGCCCTCGTAGACGCGGGCGTGGAAGTCGGCCGTCTCGTGACCGATGCGGTCGAACGTCTCCAGGCGGGTGCGCGTCAGGCCGATCGCGACCGGGGCGTCGAGCAGCAGGGTGAGGTTGGGCGTGGTGGCGCCGGTGGCGGCGCGGTTGAGTTGCCGCAGCAGGTCGAGGTCCAGGCCGCGCCCGTAGGCCTGGTAGGCGATCGTGGAGTCGGTGAAGCGGTCGCAGATCACGACCGCGCCGCGGGCCAGGGCCGGCCGGATCACGCGCGCCACGTGCTCGGCGCGGTCGGCCAGGAAGAGGAAGGCCTCGGCCCAGGCGCCCATCGGCTCGTCGCTGCGCCCGTCGGCGCCGAAGAGGGACTCGCGGATCGCCGCGCCCAGGGGCGTGCCGCCGGGCTCGCGCGTGAGCACGACTTCCGCGCCGCGGGCGCGGGCGCGGTCGGCCAGCGCCGTCGCCACGCTGGTCTTGCCCGCCCCCTCGCCGCCCTCCAGGCTGATGAACAGGGCCATCGTCGCGCTCAGGTCCGGAAGACGCGCACGCGGCGATGGGGGTCGCGGCCCTTGCTGGTCGAGAACAGGTCGAAGCGCTCGGCGAGCTGGTGCTGGAGCCGGCGGATGTAGGCGCTTTGGGGCGCCAGCTCGACAGCCGACTCGGCGCCCGCGTTGAGCGCCTCGATGGCGCTCTCGGCCTCCGCCAGGGCGCTGGTCACGGGGTCGAACTCCGATTGGCCCTGCGCCAGGGCGCGCAGGCTCTGCTCCATCTGCACGACGGTGTTGTGCTTGAGCACGAAGATGGGCAGGCCGCGGGCTTCGGCGTCGCGGACGGGGCCGGGCCGGCGACGGAAGATCGAGCGCAGGGTCATCATGGCGTCCGACGCCTCCAGGTCGTCGGCGACCGACGCGTTCGCGCCCGACTCGCGGATGGCCTCGTTGAGCCGGTCGGGCGAGACGCCGAAGGGGTGGATGCGCCGGTGCGGGCCCACGGGCCGCAGGCGCACCGGCGGGCGCTCGAGCTCCAGGCCGGCGCCCGGCGGCGTGCGCCCGGCGTCGCTGCGGGCGGGCGGGCGGTCGGCGATGTGGACCGCCCCCTCGTCGTCCATCTCGCGCTGCATGGGCTCCACCGACTCGCCGCGCAGCAGCGCGTCGACCGTGCGCGCCACGTCGCGATGGATGGAGACGCGGTGGAAGGACTGGATCTCCACCAGCACGTCGAAGGTGGGCGGCGCCATGCGCTCGAGCACCGACTTGCGGGTGCCGCGGCGGCGGGCCTCCTCGTCGGAGAGCGTGACGGTCTGGATGCCGCCGATCAGGTCGGCCAGGGTGGGATTCATCATCAGGTTGGCGAGCGTGTTGCCGTGCGCCGTGGCGACCAACTGCACGCCGCGCTCGGCGATCGTGCGGGCGGCCTGCGCCTCGAGTTCGGTGCCGATCTCATCGATGATGATGACCTCGGGCATGTGGTTCTCGACGGCCTCGACCATGACAGCGTGCTGTTGCGCGGGCGTCGGCACCTGCATGCGCCGGGCCGGGCCGATGCCGGGGTGGGGGATGTCGCCGTCGCCCGCGATCTCGTTCGAGGTGTCGACGACGATCACGCGCTTGCCGGTCTCGGAGAGCACCCGCGCGACCTCGCGCAGCATCGTGGTCTTGCCCACGCCCGGCCGTCCCAGCAGGAGGATGCTCTCGCCCGACTGCACCAGGTCGTCGATCACGCGGACGGTGCCGTAGACGGCCCGGCCGACGCGCATGGTGAGCCCCACGATCTCGTCGCGGCGGTTGCGGATGCAGGAGATGCGGTGCAGCGTGCGCGTGATGCCGGCCCGATTGTCGCCGCCGAACTCGCCCAGCTTGCGCACGACGGCCTGCAGCACGGCCGCCTCCACCTCGTGGTCGCCCAGCACGATCTCGCGATCGGGATAGCGCGCCGTGGCGGGCCGGCCGAGGTCCAGCACGATCTCGAGCAGCAGCGCGTTGTCGGGCTGCCGGGCCAGCGCGCGCCGCAGCGGGGCGGGCAGCACCGCGAGCAGGGCGTCGAGGTCGTCGGTGATGGCGTCGGTGGTCGCGGGCGCGGGCGGCGGCGTGATGTGGCTGGGCGGGGGCGCGTCGGCGGCGCCGGACGCGGGCGGGATGTCGAAGGGATCGGGGTCGCGCATGATGCAGGTCCGCTGGATGCTCGAATGGGCGAGTCTACTGGACAGGGCTACTGGATGGCGGGCCAGACCGTCCCCTCCACCGACCGCTCGGCCAACTGTAGCCGCTGCGTGCGCTGCGCGATGGGGCGGACGCTCAGGTCGAAGCGGGCCGCGTCGTGGTAGCCGTGGTCGCGGAAGGCGTCCGCGACCACGGGCAGATGGTCGGGCAGCAGCACCTCGGCCGTGCTGCGCGGTCCGCCCCCGCGCGATCCGGCGCCCGCGAAGCGGCGCAGCAGCGCGACGGCGGCGTCGGCGGGCTCGCGCCGGTCGGCCGACAGCAGCGTGGCGCGGATGCGGCCCTCCCCGCGGCGGACGCGCAGCAGCGCCGGTCCGGCGTCGCCGGTGCAGACCCATTCGCGACCGCCGCGCCCCAGCGGGTCCTGGGCCGCGCGCCATTCCTGCGGCGTCAGCGCGACCTGCCAGCGCGTGTCGTGTGGCGCGGTGTCGCCGAAGAGGCGGAACAGGTCGTGGTCGTCGGCGCGGGTGCGATTGCGCCACGCCGGCGCGGCGGCCGTGACGGCCCCGAGTCCCGCTGCGGTCGCGTCGCGGTCCCCGCCGGCCTCGGGGCTGCGGACGAGCAGGGTCTCGCTCCCGGCCGCCGCGAAGCCCTGCCGCCGCGCCGCCGGCAGCGCCGGGTTGCCGGCGGCCAGCCGCAGGAAGAGCCGATGCGCGCCGCGCGCGCCCGCCGTGGCGACGCAGCGCTCCAGCAGGTCGAGGGTGAGGGCCTCGGACTGGACGCCCAGCACCAGCACGTCGATCTCCCAGGCGCTTGCGCCGCCGCGCGGCCGCACCGCCGCCAGACCGCGCAGCGAGAGCCCGTCGCGGCTGATCCAGACTTCGCGGCCGCCCGGTTGGATGCTGTTGCGCAGGAGCCGCTCCCAGCCCGGCCGGCCGCGCACCGAGGCGGCCCCGTGCTCGAGCGTGACGGCCTCGTTGGCGTAGGGCGCGCGGCCCGCCAGCGCCATCAGCGGCAGGTCGGCGAGTCCCAGCGGACGGGTATGGGGCGTCATGCCGCGCCTCCGCCCGCCGCCTCCGTCGCGACGGCGACCCCGCCCGCGGCTCCGCCGTCGACCAGGCTCTCCAGGAAGTATCGGTGCCAGCGACGGTCGGGCGTCAGTTCGGGGTGGAAGGTGGTCGCCAGCAGCGAGCGATAGCGCACGGCGACGGGCTCCGCCTCGCAGGTCATCAGCACCTGCACGCCGTCGCGCAGCCCGCGGATGCGCGGCGCACGGATGAAGATCGCGTGGTAGGGCGGGCGCGCCCCGGTCGCCGTGGGGGGCAGCGCGGGCGCGTCGAGGTCGGTCTCGAAGGAGTCGATCTGGCGGCCGTAGGCGTTGCGCTCGACGGTCATCGGCAGCAGCCCCAGCGGGGGCCGGTCGAGGCCGGGGACGTCGTCGGCGAGCAGGATCGCGCCGGCGCAGGTGCCCCAGATGGGCAGCCCGGCCGCGCCGCGACGCCGCAGCGGGGCGTGCAGGTCGTAGGCCAGCAGCAGCCGCGCGATGGTGGTCGACTCGCCGCCCGGGATGATCAGGCCGTCGAGCCCGTGCAGCTGCTCCGGCTTGCGGATCTCCCGCGCCAGCGCGCCCAGCGCGCGCAGGCTGACCGCGTGCTCGTGGAAGTCGCCCTGCAGGGCCAGAACGCCGATGGTGGGGGGCAAGGCGCTCCTCACCAGCCCCGCGCGGCGAGGCGCTCGCTGGCCGGCAGGTCGTCGAGGTTGAGGCCGGGCATGGCGTCGCCCAGGCCGGTCGAGACCTCGGCCAGGATCTGGTCGTCGTTGTAGTGGGTGGTGGCGCGCACGATGGCGTCGGCCATGCGCTGCGGCTGCTCGGACTTAAAGATGCCGCTGCCCACGAAGACGCCGTCGGCGCCCAGGCGCATCATCAGCGCCGCGTCGGCGGGCGTCGCGATGCCGCCGGCGGCGAAGTTCACCACCGGCAGCCGTCGCAGGCGCTTGCACTCGCGCACCAGCTCCACCGGCGCGCCGATCTCCTTCGCGTAGTTGACGAGTTCCTCGTCGGCCATGCCGGCCAGCGACCGGATCGCCCCCTGCACGGCCCGCATGTGCCGCACCGCCTCGACGATGTTGCCCGTGCCGGCCTCGCCCTTGGTGCGGATCATGGCCGCGCCCTCGGCGATGCGGCGCAGCGCCTCGCCCAGGTCACGGCAGCCACAGACGAAGGGCACCGCGAAGCCCCACTTGTCGATGTGCAGCTTCTCGTCGGCGGGGGTGAGGACCTCCGACTCGTCCACGTAGTCGACGCCCAGCGCCTGCAGGATCGAGGCCTCGACGAAGTGCCCGATGCGCGCCTTGGCCATCACCGGGATCGTCACCGCGCCGATGATCTCGCGGATCTTGGTGGGGTCGCTCATCCGCGCCACGCCGCCGTGCTTGCGGATGTCGGAGGGGACGCGCTCCAGCGCCATGACGGCGCACGCCCCCGCCTCCTGGGCGATGATGGCTTGCGGGGCGGTGACGACGTCCATGATGACGCCGCCCTTGAGCATCTCCGCAAGGCCGGACTTGACGGTCTGCGTGCCGGTTTCCACGACCATGGGGTCCTCCGTCGCCGCCCGGCGGCATGCGGCCGGCCGCGGCGGACATCCGCAGTTTATCATCGCGGGCGCGCCCGCACCGGGCCCGACCATCCGCCGACGGCGGTCGCAGGCAGTGGCTGTGACGCACGAGACGCTCCTCATCGGCCCCCTGACCCGCGACTTCATCCGTCGCGCCGATGTCTCCCCGCAAGGCGCCGGGCCGCGGTGGTCGCAGCCGGGCGGCGCCGTCTGGCACGCGGGGCTGGCGCTCGCCCTGGCCGAGCCGATGCACGGCGCGCGCGTGTCCGTCGTCGCGACGGCGGGGCCGTGGGCGCGCCGCTGCGCGCTGCCCGCGCTCGCCGCCGCCGGCGTGCGCTGTCGCGGCGTGGAGTCGGCGCGCGATACCGCGTTCGTCAACCGCTACGACCGCGACCGCCGCCGGCAGACCCTGATCTCGCGCGCGCCGCCGCTACCGGAGTCGGCGATCGAGGCCGGCGCGATCGGCGACCCGGCGGCCGTGGTCGTGTCGCCGCTGATGCCGGGCGACACGCCGCCGGGGACGGCGCGGCTCATGCGCGCGCGGGGGGCGTTCGTCGCGGCCGACGCGCAGGGCGACCTGCGCGTCTCCGGAGCGGGCGGCCGCATCGAGACGCGCGCCGCCGACCTGCGGGCCGCGCTCGACGGCGTGCAGGCGGTTAAGTTCTCGCGGCGGGAGTTCGAGGTCTACGCGGGCTCGGCGGCACGGGCCGACTGGCGCGCGGCGGCGGCGCGATCGGCCGATGCGCTGGGCGTCGAGATCGTCGTCTCGCTGGGGGGCGACGGCGCGGCGGTCGCGGCGCCCGGCGCGGCGCGCGTGATCGACGTGCCCAGTCCGTCGCCGGGCGGGACCGGGGACACGACCGGCGCCGGCGACATTCTCATCGCGGCGTACGCGCGGGCGCGCGGCTTGGGCCTCGGCGCCGGGCCCGCGCTGGAGCGTGCGGTACGGCAGACGCACGCGGTGCTGCGCCGCCGCCCGGACGCGGACGGCGCGGGCGGGCGGGCGCTGCTGCCGCTGCTGCGCGAGCTGCAGGGCTTGGCAGCGCTGACCCGTCGCCGGGTGCGCCGCGGCGACGCCTGCGACCAGGCGTTCCGGCCCGACGGCGCGCTGGCGCGGGCCGTGTTCGCGTCGCTGCCGCCGTCGTCGCGGACGGCGGTGGTACCCGCCGCGGACGATCGGGCGGCGGCGCTCAGCGGGGCCTGCTGGGCGCTGTTCAGCGCCGGCTGGCCCAATGAGCCGCGCCTTGCGCCCGGCGCGCTGGCGGCGCTGGTGGCGGCCGAGCGTGGGCGTCTGTGCGGCCCGCCCCCGTCCGACTGTTAGGCCGTGCGGCTGTTAGGCTGGCCGGCATGCTGATCGGCCTGATCTCCGACACGCACATCCCGGAAGCCGGCCCCGAGCTGTGGCCGCAGGCCTACGACCGCATGCGGGGCGTGGACCTGATCCTGCACGGCGGCGACATCCACGTGCTGGAGGTGATCGACAAGCTGGAGGCGATCGCGCCGATCTACGTCGCGCGCGGCAACGGCGACGACGGCGGCGCCGGACGCCCCATCGTGCCCGAGGATCCGCGCCTGCGCGAGGCCTGGGCGCTGGACCTCGAGGGCTTCCGCGTGGGCCTGACGCACGATCTGTCGCTGCCCGAGTGGCCGCCGTACCGCACGCTGCACACGGTGATGGACCACTACTTCGGCGGGCCGCAGCACATCCTGGTGCACGGCGACACGCACGTCGCGGGGGTCGAGACGATGCGCGGGGTGCTGATCGTCAACCCCGGCAGTCCCATGTACCCGCGCAACCTCAACACCCGCCTGGGCACGATCGGCTTCCTCGAGCTCAAGGACGGCCGGGCGCACGCTTGGCTGGAGCAACTCGACGAGACCGGCAGCCACCCCGTCGCGACGCAGCCGCGCTACGTCTGAGCCCCCGCGGCGCCCCAGGATCGCACTCCACATGACGATCGTGCGTGACCGGCTTCGGGGCGCGGTCTATGCTGCCCGGTGCGCGCTCCCGACGAAGACACGCCCGCTGGCAGGCGTGGGGAGGTAGCCGTGGCGTCCGGCTTGACCCTGCTCGTCCCGTACGACCGATCGCCCGCCGGGCAGCGCGGGCTGGAGACGGCGTTCCGCATCGCGCGGAGCGAGAAGCACTCCACCGTGCACGCCGTCTACGTGGTCGTCGTGGACCGGCGCATGCCGCTCGACGTCGACCTGCCGGAACAGGCGGAGCGCGGCGAGCACTGCCTGGCCGAGGCCGAGCGCCTGGCCCGGCGTTACAAGCTGGACGCCCACGGGGAGATCCTGCAGGCCCGCGACGCCGGCCATGCGATCGTCGACGAGGCGCTCGAACTCGGCGCCGACGCGATCGTGATCGGCGTGCCGCGCAGCGGTCGCGAGGGCATGGCGCTCAACCTGGGCAAGACCTCGGAGTACATCCTGCGCCACGCGCCCTGCGAGGTGGTGGTGGTGCGCGACCGCAACTCCGCCAACGGGCGGCCGGGCCGATGAAAGTCGTGATCATGGGTTGCGGCCGGGTGGGGGCCCGCGTCGCCGCGGAGTTCGATGCGGAAGGCCACGACGTGTCGGTCATCGACCTGCAGCCGGACGCATTCCGGCTGCTGCCACGCGAGTTCGCGGGGCGCATGATTGTCGGCAACGGCGGCTACGAGGCGGTGCAGCGGGAGGCCGGCGGCGAGGGCGCGGAGATCTTCCTGGCGCTGGCCAACGGGGACAATCGCAACGCGATGGCGGCGCAGGTGGCGCACCACCTGCTGAACGTGCCCCGCGTGGTGGCGCGCATCTTCGACCCGGAGCGCGCCGAAGTCTACCGGGAGTTGGGGGTGGAAGTCGTGAACCCCACCGTGGTCGTCTCCAATCTGGTGCGCCAGGCGGCGCTCAATCCGGCCCGGCAGCGCTGATGTACATCGTGATCGTGGGCGGGGGGCAGGTGGGCGCGCAGACGGCGCGGGAACTCGTCGCCTTCGGCCACGAGGTGACCGTCATCGATCGCGACGCCGCGACGGTCCACGCGCTCAACGACGAGTTGGGCGAGATCGCGATCCTGGGCGACGGCACCGAGGTCTCCACGCAGGAGGAGGCGGGCGTCAACCGCGCCGACCTCGTCGTCGCGACGACGGGCCGCGACGAGGCGAATCTCGCCGTCGCGCAGGTCGCCAAGCAGCGCTTCGGCACGGCGCGCGTGATCGCGCGGATCAACTTCCCCAAGAACGAGGAGATCTTCCGCGTCGTGGGGGTCGATATCACGGTCTCGGCGACGACGGCGATCATGTCGCAGATCGAGCAGGCCCTGCCGTCCACGCCGCTGATCCATCTGCTGGAGCTGCACGGCAGCCCGTTCGAGTTGGTGGAGGTGGTGGTCGGGACCGACGCGGCGACCGTGGGTCACGCAGTGCGCGACCTGCAACTGCCCGACCAGGCGCTGCTGGCCCTGGTCGTGCACGCGGACGGTCGCCCGGAGCTGCCGACCGGCGGCACGCGCCTGACGGCCGGCGCGGCCGTGCTCGCCGTGACGCTGCCCGAGCACGAGGCGGAGTTGCGCCGCGGGCTGACCGGCGGGGCCTGATGCCCCCGGGCTCGATGCCCCCCGGCGGGATACCCCAGCGGCTGGCCTTCCTGGGGCCGCGGGGCACGAACACCGAGGCGGCGGCCCTGCGCTACGCCCCCGGCGCGACGCTCGTCGCGGGGGAGTCGATCACCGGCGTGACCGACCTGGTGCTGGACGGCGTGGCCGGCGAAGCGATCGTGCCGATCGAGAACAGCCTGCAGGGCTCGGTGACCGAGACCGTCGACCTGCTGGTGCACTCGCTGCCGCTGCGCGTCAAGCGCGAGGTCATCGTCCCGATCCAGGCGGCGCTGATCGCCGGGCCGGGCACGGCGCTGTCGCACGTGACGACGGTCTATTCGCATCCGCAGGCGCTGGCGCAGAGCCGTCACTACCTGCAGGACACGCTGCCCGGCGCCGTGCAGGTCGCGACGCTGTCGACGGCGCAGGCGGTGGAGCGCGTCGTCGGCGAAGCGGGCGCCGCGGCGATCGCGCCGGCCCGCGCGGCCGCCATCTACGGCGGCGTGGTCCTGGCCGACGGCGTGCAGGACGATCCCCGCAACAGCACCCGCTTCGTCGTGCTGGCCCATGAGGACGCGCCGCCCAGCGGCGCCGACAAGACCTCGATCGTCTTCAACGTCGACGACCGGCCCGGGGCGCTGGTGCGGATCATGCAACTGTTCGCCGACGCCGGCATCAACCTGACCAAGATCGAATCGCGGCCGGCCCGCGAGGCCCTGGGGGTCTACGTCTTCCTGCTGGACTGCGAGGGCCATCGGCTGGACCCCCCGCTGCGCGACGTGCTGGCGACCGTCGAGCGGCAGTGCCGCTGGCTCAAGATCCTCGGCTCCTACCCGCGCGAGGCGGGACCCGACCCGGACGGCTAGGGCGCCGTGCCCGAGATCCCGGACCTCGAGCACATCGGCGCGGTCTTCAACGCGCGCCTGCCCGGGCTGCGCGTGGAACGGGTGGAGCTGCCCCGGCCGATCGTCGTGCGGGTCGCCCGCGACGAGTTCGAGCGGCGACTGTCCGGCGTGCGCCTGGGGCCGGTGCGGCGCCGCGGGAAGTTCCTGCTGTTCGCGCTCGAGTCGGGCGATGTGCTGGCCGTCAACGCGATGCTGGTGGGGCGCTTCCAGTACGTCGAGGCGGGAGCGAAGCGTCCGGCGCGCACCTGTTTCGCGCTGACCCTGTCGAACGGGCGGGAGCTGCGCTACGTCGATGATCGGTTCATGGGCAAGGTCTACCTGCTGGCGGAGAGCGCGCTGGACCAGATCCCGCAGTTCGCCGAGATGGGCCCCGACGCGCTCGACCCGGCGCTCAGCGAGGACGCCTTCCTGGAGCGCCTGCGCCGCTACCGGGGGCAGGTCAAGAGCGTGCTGGTGAACGCCCGCTTCGTCGCCGGGATCGGCAACGCCTACGCCGACGAGATCCTGTTCGTCGCCGGGGTGCACCCGTTCACGAAGGTCGCCGCGCTGGACGAGGCGCGCCGGCGCGGGCTCTACCGCGCCATGCACGCGGTGCTCGAGTGGGCGATCCCGATCGTCGCGGAGCAGATGGGCGACGCGACCGACCGCAAGCCGCGCGACTTCCTGCGGGTGCACCGCAAGGGCGGCGCGCCCTGCCCGACCTGCGGCCACGCGATCTCCGAGGTCAGCCCCAGCCGGCGGGTGACGTCGTTCTGCCGCCCCTGCCAGCCGTCATAGATCAGCCGGCGGACGGTGCGCCGACGGCGTCGCTCATTCGGTGGGCGCCCTCGTGCTCGGCGCCGGGGAAGAACGGCCGCCAGCCGGGATGCCGCTCGATGTGCCGCCAGAAGACGGCGGCCAGCGTCGCACGGGGGCGGCGGGGGTCGCGGATCAGCCGCATGCGCGCCTCGGCGGGGGTGCGCCCCGCCTTGCGATGGTTGCAGGGCTTGCAGGCCGAGACGAGGTTCTCCCAGGTGTGCGGCCCGTTGCGATGGCGGGGCAGCACGTGGTCCAGGGTCAGGTCATGGCTGCGGCGACCGCAGTACTGGCAGGTAAAGCCGTCGCGGGCGAAGACCTCACGGCGCGACAGCCGGGCCGTCGGCCGGGGCCGCTTGATGTAGTACACCATGCGGATCACGCTGGGGATGTGGAAGGCGCGGGCCACCGATCGCAGCGCGCGCTCGCCGTCCTTCACGACCTCCGCCTTGCCGCGTTCGAGCAGCACGAAGGCGCGCCGCGCGTTGCACACGTTGAGCGGCTCGTAATTCTGGTTCAGCACGAGCACGGGCGCGTTGACAAGGCTCACGGGTCGCCGACCTCCGGGCGGGCCGGCCCCGGGCGTGGAGCGGCCCTCGATCGCGGCCATGCTACCAAACGGCGGCGGAGGTCAAGCCGCGACGAAGTCGCGCAGTGCGCTGTCGAACTCCTCGGGCAGCAGGGCGACGACGACGGGGGCGCTGTCGAGCAGGAAGGCGCCGATCCGGGAGTCGGCGATGGCGGCGTCGATGCCCAGGGCGGGCTGCAGCACGAAGATAACCGTGATCGCCTGCACGATGACGACGCCCTTGAGGAAGCCGAAGCAGGCGCCCGCCGCGCGATCCGCCCAGCCCAGCATGAGCAGGCTGGCCGTGCGGCGCAGCAGGATCGACAGCGCCCAGCCGGTCACGGCGACGATGGTGAAGATCGTCAGGAAGGCGACCACCCGCGTGGCGGTCTCGTCGTCGATGAAGATCTGGAAGTTCTCGGCCAGGTTGTCGTGGAAGAGGCCCGCGATCAGGACGCCGAGCAGCACGGCCGCGAGCCCCACCGTCTCGCGGATGAAGCCGCTCAGGTAGGCCGCGACCGTGAACCATCCCACGATTGCGATGATGAGGAAGTCGAGCCAGTTCACCGTGAAATGCCGGACCCCTCCGGGGTCACCCGCCGCGCCGCGTACCGTACCATTGCCGCTCGGTACAGGGATCGCGGATCGCCGGCGAATATGTCGCGGATGGCCCAGTCGCCGGGGACGCCCTGCGGCCGGGGCCGTGAGGAGGTTGGTCGTGGAGCGCGCGTCGCTGATCGCCCTGCTGCACGCGGTCCGGGCGGGTGAGATCGGCGTCGACGAGGCCCGCGCCCGTCTGTCGACACTGCCCGCCGAGGACCTCGGCTTCGCCCGGCTGGATCACCAGCGCCCGCTGCGCGACGGCCTGCCCGAGGCGATCCTGGCCGAGGGCAAGACGGCGGCCGAATGCGCCACGCTGGCCGGGCGCATCGTCGCGCAGGGCGATCGCCTGCTGGTCACGCGGGCCGGGCCCGAGCAGGCCGCCGCGGTGCGCGGCGTCGTGCCGGGCGCGTGCTACCACGAGCGGGCCCGCTGCCTGACCTGGCGCGCGGCCGACGCTCCGCCGGGGGCGACGGCGCCCGGGGTGCTGATCTGCAGCGCGGGCACGGCCGACGCCGCCGTCGCGGAGGAGGCGGCGCTGACCGCCGCGATGATGGACTGCCCCGCCGAGCGCCTGACCGACGTGGGCGTGGCCGGGCTGCACCGGCTGCTGGGCGAACTGCCCACGCTGCAGCGCGCCACGGCGATCGTGGTCGTGGCGGGCATGGACGGCGCGCTGGCCAGCGTCGTGGCGGGGCTGACCGCCGTGCCGGTCATCGCAACCCCGACCTCGCAGGGATACGGCGCCGCCTTCGATGGGCTGGCGCCGCTGCTGACGATGCTCAACGCCTGCGCGCCGGGGGTCAGCGTCGTCAATATCGATAACGGCTTCGGCGCCGGCTACCTGGCGGCCACGATCGCGCGGGCGGCGGCGGGCGCCCCGGCCTCGGCGCAAGTGCCGTCCTTACCGCTGGAAGACCAATGAGCGACGCCGCCTGCCTCTACCTCGACTGCCCCGGCGGCGTCAGTGGCGACATGCTGCTCGGCGCCCTGATCGACCTCGGCGTCGAGCCGGAGGCGATCGCGGCGCCGCTGCGATCGCTGCCGCTGGGCGAGTGGTCGCTGTCGGCGCGGGAGGTGCGGCGGGCGGGGCTGCGCGCCACCCACGCGATCGTGCAGGTGGCGCGCGAGGCCGAGCCGGCGCGCACGCTGGCCGAAATCGAGGCGCTGCTGGGCGCGGGGGCGCTGCCGGAGGGGATTCGGGCGCGGGGGGCGGCGGTCTTCCGGCGTCTGGCCGAGGCCGAGGCGCGGGTGCACGGGGAGGCGCTGGAGCGCGCGCACGTGCACGAGGTGGGCCGCACCGACGCGGTGATCGACATCGTGGGCACGCTGCTCGCGCTCGACCGGCTGGCGATCGGGGCGGTGCACTGCTCGGCGCTGCCGCTGGCGGCCGAGGGGGCGACGCGCAGCGCCCACGGGCCGCTGCCGCTGCCGGCGCCCGCGACGCTGGAGATCCTGAGCCGCGTCTCGGCCCCCATCCGGGCCGGCGCGCCCGCGACACGGGGGGAGCAGGTCACGCCGACCGGGGCGGCGCTGGTCGCGGAGCTGGCGACGTTCGGCCGGCCGCCGTTGCGCCTGGAGCGCGTGGGCGTGGGCGCCGGCACGCGCGACGACCCGGAACGGCCGAACATCCTGCGCGCCTGGCGGGGCGTGGCCGAGCCGGCGGCGGCGCTGCCCGTGCGGCCAGTCGTGGTGCTGGAGACGAACGTCGACGACGTGACGGGGGAACGGGCCGCGTTCGCGGTCGAGCGCATCCGGGCCGCGGGGGCGCTCGACGTGTGGCTCGCGGCGTCGGCGATGAAGAAGGGCCGCAGCGGCTTGCAGGTCACCGCCGTCGCGCGGCCGGAGGCGGAGGCGGCCGTGGCGACGTCGATGCTGCGCGAACTGCCGACGCTGGGCGTGCGCGTGCGCGACGAGCACCGCTACGAGGCGGAGCGCGAGTTACGGCGGGTCGCGACGCCTCTGGGACCGGCCACGGTCAAGCTGCGGCGGCTGCCGGGGGAAGCGCCCGCCGTCGCCCCCGAGTACGAGGACTGCGCGAGGCTGGCGCGGGAGAGCGGCCGGCCGATCGGGGAGGTCTTCGCGATCGTCGAGGCGGCGGCCTGGGCCGCGATCCTCGCGCCGCCGGACGGGGCGGCCTCAGCCGATTAGCCCGTCGGTCATCATCGAGACCCAGCGCCCGTGCTCGCCGAAAATGACGTGGTCGAGCACCCGCACGTCGAGCAGCTTGCCCGCCTCGACGAGCTGCTTGGTCATCACCAGGTCGTCCGGCGAGGGCGTGGGGTCGCCCGACGGGTGGTTGTGCACGGCGATGATCCCGAAGGCGTTGCGCGCGACGGCGGGGCGCAGCATCTCGCCGATGCGCACCTGGGTGCGGTTCACCGAACCGCTGTAGGCGTGGTGGGTGGCCAGCACTTCGTTCTTGGCGTTGAGCACCAGGATGCGCAATTCCTCCAGTTCGAGCGCCGCCATCTCGGTGGCCAGCAGGCCGGCGACAACCTCTGGACCGTTGATGCGCGGCCGCTGCTCGGGCTGCAGCGCGGCCAGGCGGACGCCGAGCTCCAGCGCCGCCTTGATCTGCGCCGCCTTGGCCGGTCCCAGCCCGCGCTCGTGGGCCAGCAGGTCGGCCTCGAGGCGCTGCAGGCCGTCGAGGCCGTGGTCGGCGAGCAGGCGCGCCGCGATGTCGAGGGCGCTCTCGCCCTCGATGCCGGTGCGCAGCAGGATCGCGATCAACTCGGCGTTGGCCAGGGCGCCGGGCCCGGCGCGCAGCAAGCGCTCGCGGGGGCGCTCGCCGCTGGGCAGGTCGAGGATGCGGACGTTGTACTGCGCCGCCTCCTCGGCGGCGCGCCGGGATCGCCGCGGGCGGACGCCGTCGCCGCCCGCGGCGGCCGGGCTCACGCGTCGTCCCGGTCGGGCGGGTCGCCGGGCCGCCGGCCCGCCGATCCGCCGAAGCGCGGTGGCTCCACGCGCCGGGCGGGCCGCTCGCGTGGCTCGGCGGGGCGCGGCGCCGGCGACGCCCCGAAGGCGGGCGGCCGGACCGTCGCGCCGGGGGACGCGGCGGGGGCCGCCGATGCGCGCGCGGGCGACTCGCCGATGGCGGGCGCGGGCTCGGCCGCCTCGTCGTCGGGCGGGTCCGAGCGCTGCCACTCGACCAGTGTGTTGGTGTGCGGGTAGTGCAGCAGCAGGACGCGGGCGGGCACGTCGGGCATCTCCAACCAGACATCCGCGGCCACGCGGAAGACGCGCCGGCCGACCATCAAGTAGTGGCTCTTGGCGATGAAGAAGTCGTTCTTGCGCCACTTCCGCTGCAGCGCCCCCTCGGTTTCCATGGGATCGGTGCGCAGGTCCCGCAGCGCGGCGACCAGCAGCGGCAGCGTGAGCAGCGCGATCAGGCCCATGATGGAGAACCCGATCCAGGCGCCGCCGGTCTCCGTCACGGCGCGCACCAGGAAGAAGACCGCGATGGTGCTGAAGAAGACGAACAGGGGCGCCCAACCCAGCGCCGAGCGGAGCATCAGGCGCCGTGCGCGGGCACGCTTGTCGGCGCTGGGCTGGATCGTCGTGGTGGGGGGGCGATCGATGTGAACGGCTATTCCTCCGGAACGAAGATGATCTGGCCGACGAGGATCTGCGTCCCATCGCCCAGGCCGGGGTTGTAGCACAGCAGGTCGTCGATGGAGACGCCGTAGACGACGCTAACGTCGTAGAGGGTATCGCCGGGCTGCGCGATGAAATGGATGAAGGCCGTCGCCTGGACCGGATCGGCGGGCTCCGGGGGACGCGGCAGCGCGTCGGCGCGCAGGCGGGGCAGGACGACCGCGGGCGCGGGCGCGGCGCTGAACTGGGCCGGTTCCTGGGCGGCCACCGTCGCGGCCGGCAGCGAGATGCGCGCTTCCGCCGCGGGCGGGGGCTCGGCGCCGACGACGCTGATCACCTGCGGCGGCTCCGCGGCGACGGGGGCCGGATCGTCGCGCCGGCCCCACACGGTCACGACCGCGACCGTCAGCACCACCACCGCCAGCAAGCGGACGGGGCTCTGGGGCGGGCGCAGCGCCGGCGCCGTGATGGGGCGCCGGCCAATGCGCCCCCGCAGGGGTCCGGCGGCGTGCGAGGTCGAGAGCATGGTGCGGGCGGCGCTCCCCTCCGCCCCCGGCGCGGCGCGGCCGGGGGGCGTCGAGGGTCAGGATACCCGATCGCGCCGTCGCGCCGTCGCCGCTCCTCCGGCGCTACTGGATGTCGACGCTGGCCCCGGCCGCTTCGAGGTCGGCCTTGACCTTCTCGGCCTCGTCCTTCGGGACGCCCTCGCGGACGTTCGCGGGGGCGCTCTCGACGAACTCCTTGGCCTCCTTGAGGCCCAGCGTCGTGAGGGCGCGGACGGCCTTGATGACGTTGATCTTGTTCGCGCCGAAGTCCTTGAGCACGACCGTGAACTCGGTCTGCTCCTCCTCGGGCTCGGCCTCGGCGCCGGGGGCCGCCATCATCGCCATCGGCGCGGCGGCGCTGACGCCGAACTCTTCCTCGATCTTCTTGACGAGATCGCGCGCTTCGAGCACGGTCATCCCGCTGATCAGATCGAATGCCTCTTGAACCTTAGCCATTGCTGTCTCCTTCCGCGTTCGCGGTCTCACTGGCGGTCTCACTGCCGGTCTGACTGGGCTGGGCTGGGTCTTGCGCGCTGTCGAGTTGCTCGGCGCGGGCCTCGATGATGGCCGCGACCTCGCGCAGCAGGGCGTTGATGCCCGCCGCGATGCCGCCGACGGGCCCGTTCACCCCGCCGGCGACGCGGGCCATCAACTCGACGCGCGTGGGCACCGACGCCAGGTCGTCGACCTGGGCGGCGGAAAGAACCTCCCCGTCCAGGTAGCCGCCGTGGATGGGGATCTCCAGGCGGGAGTCGCGCAGGTACTTCTTGAGGGCCTTGGGCGGCCCGACCTCTTCTTCGTAGCCGAGCACGAGGGCCGTCGATTGGTTGGCGATCGCGCCCACGCCGGGGCGCCCGGCGTTCTCGGCGGCGCGCTTGAGCAGCGTGTTCTTGACGACGCGCAACTCCATCGACGGCTCCTGCGCGCGCAGGGTGAGGCGCAGCGCACGCATCTGGCCCACGCTGAGGTGGCGGAAGTCGAGCCCGATCGCCATCACCGCGCGGCCCAGCCGCTCCTCCAGGTCGGCGACCTGTTGGACCTTGTGTTCAGTGGGCATAGGCGGCTCCTTCTCGAGGTCTGTGCATGGGGCGGAGCGCACGAAAACGCCCTCCGCGTCCTGCCGGTGCGGCGCCGATGGGACGGAAGGGGCGGGACTCCCGGCCGCGGGGCCGGGAGGTCGAATCCGCACCTGCGCTGGAGATTAAGGCGAGGGGGTCGCCGCCAGCGGTCTTCGGCGCCGGGAGCGGAGGTCTACTCCGCGGTGGTGCTGATCGTGCTCTGCAACTCCAGTTTCACGCTGGGTCCCATCGTAGAGGTGAGGTGGAGCCCGCGGATATAGGCGCCCTTGGCGCCGCTGGGCTTGGCCTTGACGATCTCCCCGACGAGCGCGGCGATGTTGTCGACCAGCTGCTGCTCTTCGAAGCTGGCCTTGCCCACGGGCACGTGCATGATCGCGAGGCGGTCGAGGCGGAACTCGACGCGGCCCGCCTGCGCCTCCTCGACGGCCTTGCCGACGTCGGCGGCGCCCACGACGGTGCCCGCGCGGGGGTTGGGCATCAGGCCGCGGGGTCCCAGGATGCGGCCCAGCCGGCCGACCTTGCCCATCAGCTCGCGCTGCGCCAGCGCGACATCGAAGTCGGTGAAGCCGTCGGAGACCTTCTTGATCAGGTCGTCCGCGCCCACGATGGCCGCGCCGGCCGCTTCGGCGTCGCGGGCGGCCTCGCCCTCGGCGAAGACCGCCACGCGCACGGTCTTGCCCAGGCCGTGGGGCAGGTTGGTGGTGCCGCGCACCTGCTGGTCGGCGTGGCGCGGGTCGAGGCCGGTGCGGATGTGCAACTCCACCGTCTCGTCGAACTTGGCGGTGGCGCCCTGCTTGACGCGGCTGACGGCCTCGCCCAGCGCGACGGGGGCCTGCCGGTCGAACGCCGCGACGGCGCTGGTGTAACGCTTCCCGTGTTTGGGCATGTCCTACTCCGAAACCGTCACGCCCATGCTGCGGGCGGTGCCGGCGACGATCTTCATCGCGCCGTCGACGTCGTTGGCGTTGAGGTCGGGCATCTTCTTCTCGGCGATCTGCCGCACCTGCTCCCGCGAGATCCGCCCCACCAGCTCGCGCCGCGGTTCGCTGGACCCCTTGTCGAGACCGGCGGCCTTGCGGATCAGGTCCGAGGCCGGCGGCGTGCGCAGCTCGAAGGTGAACGAGCGGTCCTCGTAGATCGTGATCTGGGCGGGGGCGATGTCGCCGGCCATGCTCGCCGAGCGTTCGTTGTAGGACTTCACGAAGTCCATGATGTTGACGCCGTGCTGGCCCAGCGCGGGGCCCACCGGCGGCGCTGGACTGGCCTTGCCGGCCTCCATTTGCAGGGTCAGCACCGCGCGGATTCGCTTCGCCATCGCTACACCTTCTCGACTTGCATGAAGTCCAACTCCACGGGGGTGTCGCGACCGAACATGGAGATCATGACGCGGACCTTGCCCTTTTCGACGTTGATCTCGTCGACTTCGCCGGAGAAGTCCTGGAAGGGCCCCTCCATCACGCGCACCATGTCGGCGACTTCGAAGCCCACGCGCACGCGCGGCTCGGCGACGCGCGTTTGCTTGAGGATGCCGGCGACCTCCTCGCGCGGCAGGGGGTGCGGTTTCTCGGCGCCGACGAAGCCGGTGACGCCCGGCGTGTTGCGCACCACGTACCAAGTGTCGTCGTCGAGGATCATGCTGACCAGCACGTAGCCCGGCAGCAGCTTGCGCTGCACCTTGCGGCGCTGCCCGCCACGGATCTCCAACTCTTCCTCGGTGGGCACGACGACGTCGAAGATGCGGTCGGCGACATCCATCGACTCCACGCGGCGCTTGAGGTTCTCGTCGACCTTGTTCTCGTGGCCGGAGTAGGTATTGAGGACGTACCAGGCGCGGCCGTCGCCGGCGTCGGGGCCCAGGATCTCGTCGGCCTCGGCGGCGGCGAGGCGGGCGGCGGCGTCTTCCGCCGCTTCCGGCTCCACGGCGGCGGGCGGCGCCTCGTCGCCGAGGCCCAGTTGCTCGGCCAGCCGCTCGGCGGTCTCGGCCTCCCGGTCGATGGCAGCCGTGGGCGCCGTCTCGTCGAGGCCGAGCGCCTTGACGGCGCGCATCGCGGCTTCGTACTCCCGCTCGGCGGCGCTGAGGCGGGCGTCGGCGTCGTCCGTCGCGGGTGCGGCGGCGGTCTCGACGCCGAACAGGGCGGCGGCCGCGGCCGCGGCGTCGGCGTCCCGTGCGCTGGCCTCGGTGACGACGTCGTCGGTCAGCGGCACGGGCGTCAGCGGCGCGGGGGCGTCCGGCGCCGCGGCGGGGTCGGCCGCGGCATCGTCGCCCACGGCATCGTCGAGCATGGGGGCGTCGCCCTGCGCGGCATCGAGCATGGGCGCGTCGGGAGCGTCGGTGGTGGTGTCGGTATCGCTGGTCATCGTGGGTTCAGCAGTATCGGTTTCGCGGCGCTAGTTGAGCAGGACGTTTTCCATCAGGCGGTTGAAGACCCAGTCGACGGAGCCCAGCAGGATGCCGACCGCGATCGCGATGACGATCACGACCGTCGACAGGCTGCGGGTCTCGGCGCGGCTCGGCCAGACGACCTTGCGCAGCTCCGAGATGGTCTCCATCACGAGGCGGGGATGGGTGAGGCGGTAGAGCCGGCCGCGGTTGCCGCCCGCGCCGCTCTGGGCGCCGGCCGAGGGCCGCGGCGTGCCGCGGCGGGGCCGCACGGTCTGCGCGGGGGGCGGCGGGGTCGCGGGGGTGGATGACGCGGCGGGCGGCGGCGTGACCGACGCGGCCTCCCGGCCGCGTGCTTGCGCACCCGATGCGGGGGATTGACCGCCGGTCTGGCGGCGGCGGCGGCGGCGACGCCCGGCGCGAGGCATGACTCGTCCTCTCGCCGCTCAACGCGTCTCGCGGAACGGGTGATGCGCCCGGCAGCGCGGGCAGTACTTGCGCAACTCCAGCCGGCCCGTCGTGTTGCGACGGTTCTTCTTGGAGTGGTACGAGAAGCGCTGGCACTCCCGGCAGCGCAGTGTGATGTGAACGCGGTCGCCTTTGGCCATGCGGGAAGCCTACTCCAGGATCTGTGAGACGGCGCCGGCGCCGACGGTGCGGCCGCCCTCGCGGATGGCGAATCGCAGGCCGGGTTCGAGGGCGATGGGGCTGATGAGGCGGATGCGCATGACGACGTTGTCGCCGGGCATGGCCATTTCGACGTCGCCGGGGAACTGAATCTCGCCGGTCACGTCGGTGGTGCGGATGTAGAACTGCGGGCGGTAGCCGGGGAAGAAGGGGGTGTGGCGGCCGCCCTCGTCCTTGCCCAGGATGTAGACCTCGGCGTCGAAGGCGGTGTGGGGGGTGATCGAGCCGGGGGCGGCCAGCACCTGGCCGCGCTCGACGTCGGCCCGCTCCTTGCCGCGCAGCAGACAGCCGACGTTGTCGCCCGCCTCGCCGGCGTCCAGCGTCTTCTTGAACATCTCCACGCCGGTCACGGTGGTGCGCTCGGTGTCCTTGAGGCCGACGATCTCGATCACGTCACCGGTGTGCACCTGGCCGCGCTCGATGCGGCCGGTGACGACGGTGCCGCGCCCCTTGATGCCGAAGACGTCCTCGATGGGCATCAGGAAGGGCTGGTCGGTGAGCCGCGGGGGGGTGGGCACGTAGTCGTCGACGGCCGCCATCAGCTCGCGGATGGGGGCGTACTCGGGGGCGTCGGCGTCGCTGCTGTCCGACTCCAGGGCGTGCAGGGCGGCGCCGCGGATGATGGGGATGTCGTCGCCGGGGAAGTCGTACTGGCTGAGCAGTTCGCGGACTTCCAGTTCCACGAGGTCCAGCAACTCGGGGTCGTCCATCTGGTCGCACTTGTTGAGGAAGACGACCATCCGCGGCACGCCCACCTGGCGGGCCAGCAGGATGTGCTCGCGCGTCTGCGGCATCGGGCCGTCGGGGGCCGCGACGACGAGGATGGCGCCGTCCATCTGGGCGGCGCCGGTGATCATGTTCTTGATGTAGTCGGCGTGGCCGGGGGCGTCGATGTGCGCGTAGTGGCGCGCGTCGGTCTCGTACTCGACGTGCGCGATCGCGATCGTGATGCCGCGCTCGCGCTCCTCGGGGGCGTTGTCGATCGAGTCGAAGGAGCGCACTTCGGCCTGGCCCGCCAGCGCCAGGGTCTTCGTGATCGCCGCCGTCAGGGTCGTCTTGCCGTGATCGACGTGGCCAATCGTGCCCACGTTCACGTGCGGCTTCGTGCGTTCGAATTTCTCGCGCGCCATGGGATTCCTTCCTGCGTTCGTGCGCGGGCCCCGGGGTGGGCCGGGCCGTGCCTGCTGACTGACTGGAGCCCACATCCAGATTTGAACTGGAGACCTCGTTCTTACCAAGAACGCGCTCTACCGACTGAGCTATGTGGGCCGGACGTTCATCCTCACCTGCCCGGCTCCGCCGCGCGACCGCCGGGGCGGGACGGGCGGCGGGCCGCGATGTCTGGTGCTGGGGGCAGGATTCGAACCTGCGTAGCCCTTCCGGGCGCCGGTTTTACAGACCGGTGGTATTAGCCACTCACCCACCCCAGCGCGCCCCGGCGCAGGGCTGGCAGGCCGTCGCCGGCGGTTGGAGCCCGAGAAGGGATTCGAACCCCCAACCTGCCGATTACAAATCGGCTGCGCTGCCAGTTGCGCCACTCGGGCTCAGCCCGAAACGAAAAAGACACGCTGAACCGCGCGTCTGTCAAGGAGTATATGAGGGTCCGAAAAATCGGGTCAAGGCGATCGCCGCCCGGGAGCGGCGCGGGAACGCTAGAAACGTAACGTATCCGCCGCCTTGCCCGACGCTTTCGCCGCGGGCGCGTCGCCGTCGGCGGCGCTGGAGGCCGCCGGCAGGGCCGGTTCGGCGCTGCGCCAGGTGGTGCCGACGCGGCCGTCCTCCAGCACGACGCCCAACTCGCGGAGGTCGTCGCGCACCTGGTCGGCGAGGGCGTACTGCTTCGCCGCCCGCAGCCGGCGGCGCACGTCGACCAGCAGATCGATGAACGGGGCCGCCTGCGCGTCGTGCCGCCGCGCTTCGAAGCGCAGGCCCAGCACGCCGCCCAACTCGTGCAGCAGCGCCAGCGCCGTCCCGGCCGGGCGGCCCGCCGCGGCGGCGCGGTGGATCGCGTGCGCGATGTCGAAGAGCACCGCCAGGGCCTGCGGCGTGCCCAGGTCGTCGTCCATGCCGCGCCGGAAGCGATCGCGCGCCGCCGCGGCGTCGAAGTCGCCCGGGCCCGCCGGCAGGGCGGCGCCGGCGGCGATGCGCAGTCGCTCGGCGCCGCGCGCCGCGGCCACCAGCGACTCCTCGGAGTAGGTCAGCGGGCTGCGGTAGTGGCCGCCCAGGATGAAGATGCGCAGGCCGTCGGCGCCGTAGCGATCGAGCCCCTCGCGCAGGCTGATGATGTTGCCCAGCGACTTGGACATCTTCTCGTCGCCCAGCTGCATCATGGCGTTGTGCACCCAGTGGCCGACGAAGGGCCGCTTGCCGCTGAACCCCTCCGACTGGGCGATCTCGTTCTCGTGGTGGGGGAAGATCAGGTCCATGCCGCCGCCGTGCAGGTCGATCTGCTCGCCCAGGTAGCGCAGCGCCATCGCGCTGCACTCGATGTGCCAGCCGGGACGGCCCGGTCCCCAGGGGCTCTCCCACGACGGCTCGCCGGGCTTGGCGCCCTTCCAGAGCGTGAAGTCCATGGGGTGCGCCTTCTGCGAGTTCTGCTCGATGCGGGCCCCGGCGATCATCTCCTCCAGGCTGCGATTGGAGAGCTTGCCGTAGTCGGGCGGGGCCTCGACGCGGAAGTAGACGTCGCCGCCGGCGGCGTAGGCCGCGTCCTGGGCGATCAGCCGCGCGATGACCTCCTGCATCTTGTCGATCTCTTGCGTGGCGCGGGGGTGCACGTCGGCGGCGCGGATGTTGAGTTCGCGCCACTCCTGCTGGAAGCGATCGATCTGCCGGGCGGCGAGCTCGGCCACGCTGATCTCCAGCCGGCGGGCGCGCGCGATCATCTTGTCGTCGATGTCGGTGAAGTTGTAGACCAGCCGTACGGCGCGGCCGTCCCACTCGAGGTAGCGGCGCAGGACGTCGAAGACGACGATGCTCATGGCATGGCCCAGGTGGGCGTCGTCGTAGGGCGTGATGCCGCAGACGTACATCGAGATGGGGTCGTGGCGGGGCTCGAAGGGCGCTTTGCGCCGGGTGAGGGTGTTGTAGAGCTGCACGCGTCTCTCCGATGCGGCCGCGGCGGTCAGTTCGCGCCGGGCGTCTCCGCCGGCGCGGCGGCGGCGGCGGCGGCGTCCGCGCTCTCGTGCGGATATTCGTGGTCGGTCAAGCGCGATTCGAGTTCGAAGAGGCGCTGCTCGACGATCTCCAGGCGGTCGTGCTCGGGGTCGGGCAGGCGCAGCACGGTGTCGTTGCCGGGGTCGTAGAACGAGACGACGTGGCCGGGCACGCCCACCACGGTGGCGTACTCGGGCACGTTGCCGACGACGACGGAGCCGGCCCCGATCTTCGCGCCCTTGCCCACGGTCACGGCGCCGATCACCTGCGCGCCCGCGCCCACGGTGACGTCGGCGCCCAGCGTGGGGTGGCGTTTGGTGCGCCGCGTGCTGGTGCCGCCCAGCGTGACGCCCTGGTGCAGGTGGCAGCCGTCGCCGATCTCGGCCGTCTCGCCGATCACGACGCCCATGCCGTGATCGATGAAGCAGCGGCCCTCGAGGGTCGCGCCGGGGTGAATCTCGATCCCCGTGAGGAAGCGGCCCAGGTGCGAGAGGGCGCGGGGCAGGAACGGGACGTGCAGCCGCCAGAGGGTGTGCGCCAGCCGGTGCAGCTCGCGGGCCTGGAAACCGGGGTAGAGGAAGACGACCTCCAGCGGGTTGAGGGCGGCGGGGTCGCGGTCGAGGACGAAGCGGATGTCGTCGCGGATGTTGCGCAAGACGAACATGGGGCTCCTACGGACATTGGCCATCGATGCGGGGACCATCGATGGGGGCCACCGACGGCGGGGCGGGCGCGGGGCGCGCCGGCGACGCGTCGGTCGGGGGGCGGACGGGGGCCGGCGCGATCGCTCAGGGACAGCGCGCCAGGGGGACGCCGGGCAGCACCGCGCCACGACGCTTGAGCGTGCGCACGTAGGGATTGACCGGCGTCATGCCCCCTGCTCCTCCTGCGTCCGTCCCGGGCGCGTCAGTCGCGGCGGCGGATCAGCGCGATCGCCTGCGCCTGCATGCCCTCGGCGCGACCCAGCGCGCCCAGCCCCTCGGCCGTGGTGGCCTTGACGCTGACAGCGTCGGGCTCGACCGCGAGGGCGGCTGCGAGCCGCGCCCGCATCGCCTCGACGTGGGGCCGCAGCCGCGGCCGTTCCGCGACCACGGTGGCGTCCACGTTGCCCACACGATACCCGTGTTGTTCCAGGCTGGCGACCGTGCGGCGCAGCAGATCGAGGCTGTCGGCGCCCGCCCAGGCGGGATCATCGGGTGGGAAGTGGGCGCCGATGTCGCCCAGCGCGGCCGCGCCCAGCAGCGCGTCGATGATGGCGTGCGTGAGCACATCGGCGTCGGAGTGTCCGGCGAGGCCGTCGCTGCCGGGGATCGTCACGCCGCCCAGCACCAGCGGCCGATCGGCGCTGAAGCGATGCGAATCGCTGCCCAGCCCAATGCGGTCCTGGGCGGGGCTCATCGCTGCGCCGCCGGCGCCGCGCCGCCGGTCGCCGCGGGGGCGCGCAGGAGCGCCTCGACGACCGCCAGGTCCTGCGGGCGGGTGATCTTGGGATTGGGCGCCCCGGCGTCGTAGACGAAGACGGGGGCGGGCAGGGCCTCCACCAGCGCCGCGTCGTCGGTGGCGTCCAGGGCCGCGTCGGCGGCGTGCGCGCGGCGCAGGAGGTCCAGGCGGAACGTCTGCGGCGTCTGGGCGGCGCGCAGCGCGGCGCGGTCGATCGTGCGCTCGATGCGGGCCGCGCCGTCACACGCCGCGGGGAGGCCGACCTGCTTGATGGTGTCGGTCACCGGGCCAACCACGATGGCGGCCCCGTGCGTCGCGGCCAGGTCGATGCCGCCGCGGATCATCGCCTGCGTGACGAGCGGACGGGCCGTGTCGTGCACCGCCACCAGGTCGACGTCGGGGAGCGCCGCCAGGCCGGCCGCGACGGAATCGCGGCGACGCGCGCCCCCGGGTGGGAGGGCGCGCACCTTGCCGCCGCCGTGCTCGGCCGCGAGGCGGGCCAGGAGGTCGCGGTTCTCCGGCCCGGCCACGAGCACGATGTGGTCGATCGCGCCGCAGGCCGCGAAGGCGCGCAGGGAGTGGCCGACCACGGGCAGGCCGGCGAGCGCGGCGGTCGTCTTGTCGATGCCGCCCATGCGAGCGCTGCGGCCCCCGGCGAGCAGGATCGCGCCCGTCCGGGGGCGGCTCAAGAGGGCGCTCCGGCGGACGTCCCGGCCCCGGCGCCGGGGGCCGCCGGGGCGTCGTCCGCGCCGGGCGCCGGCGTCCGCAGTTGGGCGAAGAGCATGCGCCCGGCCGCCGTCTGGATCACGCGCTGCACCTCGACCGCGACATCCTGGCCCACGAGGTCGCGGGCCTCCTCGACGACGACCATGGTGCCGTCGGCCAGGAAGCCGACGCCCTGGCGGCGCTCGCGGCCGGGTTGGTGGATGGGGAGGTGGAGCGTCTCGCCGGGCAGCGCCACGGTGCGGACCGACTGCGCCAGCACGTTGATGTTCAGCACGCGCAGGTCCTCGACGCCCGCCACGCGGTTGAGGTTGAAGTCGGTCGTGAGCAGGGCGGCGCCGCGGTCGCGGGCCAGCGCGAGCAGCTTGGCGTCGACGTCGGGCGCGTCCGGGAAGTCGCGCTCGTCGATGATCGTCTTGACCTGCGTCCCGGCCTGGATGCGCGACAGCAACTCCAGCCCGTGGCGGCCGCGCCGGCGCTTGAGGGCGTCGCTGCTGTCGGCCACGCGGCGCAGTTCGTCGAGGACGAAGCGGGGCACGATCAGGTCGGCGAGCAGGAAGCCGGACTCGGCGATGTCGGCCAGGCGGCCGTCGATGATGGCGCTGGTGTCGACGACCACGCCGCTGCGGATCCCGCGCGCGGCGGCGGGCGGGACGATCGCCTCGGTCACAGTGTCGGTGCGCTCCCGCACGCCGCTGAAGAAGCGCTCGACCTCGGGCCGCCGCCCCAGCGCGACCGCCATGCCGGCCGGCACGAGCAGGATCGCGACGCCGATGGGAGCGAAGTCGCCCGCGGCGCCGGGCAGCTGGTTGAGCGCGGGCGTCAGCAGCGCCGTGACGACGAGCGCCGCCACGGCCCCGAAGGCGGCCAGCAGGATCTCCAGCGTCGAGAGGCCCAGGCGGACGCCCCGGCGCAGGACGTTGATCGGCCAGAGCAGCATCTGGGTGAGCGAGGCGGTCGCGCGGTGGGGCGAGTACATGGGAAGCCCCGGTGGGCGGATCAACGCGCAGGCCACGCAGCCTGCGTCGATCGCGCTGGAAACAGGAAGGCGGCCTTGCGGCCGCCGAATGATGCCGGGGTGGGCCGGGCCCACCGGATAAATCCAGGCAACCACCCGGAGGTGAATGCCACCAAATGATACCAGACGCGGCGGGCGGTGCGCAACGGGGGTTGCCGACACGGGGTTGCCGACACGGGCGCGGGCGCCTCCCCGTGTACGATGGTGGGCGCGTGGCCGGGCGAGGGCCCCGGCCCGGGCGACGGAGGCCAGCGTGCCGCGTATCGAATTGGACCCCCTGCTGCACGGCGTCTCGAAGCCGGCCCGCTACAGCGGCGGCGAGTGGAACAGCATCGTGCGTCCCTGGGACGACGCCGAGATCCGCTGGGCCCTGATCTACCCCGACGTCTACGACGTGGGCATGTCCAACGGCGGCCTGGCGATCCTCTACGACCTGCTCAACCACACGCCGCGCACGCTGGCCGAGCGCGCCTTCGCGCCCTGGCCCGACATGGAGGCGTCGCTGCGGGGGCACGGGGCGCCGCTGTTCAGCCTGGAGAACCGCCGCCCGCTGGGCGAGTTCGACGCGCTGGGCTTCTCGCTGAGCTACGAACTGACCTACACCAACGTCTGCAACATGCTCGACTTGGCGGGCATCGCCGTGCTCGCCGCGGAGCGCGCCGACGACGCCCCCATCGTCTTCGCCGGCGGCTCCGGGGCGCTGGTGCCCGAGCCGCTGGCGCTGGTGATCGACGCCTTCATCCTGGGCGAGGGCGAGGACGTGATCCTCGAAGTTACGGAGGTCCTGCGCGCCTGGAAGTCGGCCGGGGGCGGGCCGCGGCTCGAACTGCTGCGCCGGCTGGCGCGGACGCCCGGCGTCTACGTGCCGCGCTTCTACCGCTGGCACTACGGGCCGGACGGCACGCCGGCCGAGGTCGAGCCGCTCGACGCGGCGGCGTCGCTGCCGGTGGTCAAGCGCTTCATCCAGGGCATGCCGCCGATCCTGACCAAGCCCATCGTGCCGTTCCTGGAGACGGTGCACGACCGCGCCGGCATCGAGATCCAGCGCGGCTGCACGCAGGGCTGCCGCTTCTGCCAGGCGGGGATGATCTACCGGCCGCTGCGCGAGCGCACGCCCGAGGAGGTCGTCGCGGGCGCGCGCGAGCTGCTCGCCAACACCGGCTACGACGAGCTCTCGCTGGTCTCGCTGAGCAGCACCGACCACAGCCAGATCGACGGCATCGTCGCGGCGCTGCGCCGGGAGTTCGGCGACGGCCTGGGCATCTCGCTGCCCAGCACGCGCGTCGACTCCTTCAGCGTCGATGTCGCGCTGGCCTGTGCGCCGCGCCGCCGGCGCTCGATGACCTTCGCGCCCGAGGCGGGCAGCCAGCGGCTGCGCAACGCCGTCAGCAAGCTGGTCGCCGACGAGGACCTGCTCACGGCGGCCCGCAACGCCTTCGAGAACGGCTGGGGCAGCATCAAGCTGTACTTCATGGTGGGCCTGCCCACGGAGACGATGGACGACGTGCAGGGCATCGTCGACTGGGCGGCGCAGGTCAAGCAGATCGGCCGCGAGGTGGTGGGCAACCGCGCGCGCGTGCGCGTCTCGACATCGAACCACGTGCCCAAGGCGCACGCCCCCTTCCAGTGGGCGCGCCAGGACACCGCCGCCGAGTTGGAGCCCAAGCATCAGCTGCTGCGCCAGGGCTGCCGCGCCGCCCGCCTCGACTTCACCTGGAACGACCCGGCGGAGTCGATCCTGGAGGGGGTGCTGAGCCGGGGCGACCGGCGCGTCGGCAAGGCAGTCGTGGAGGCCTGGCGCCGCGGCGCCCGCTTCGACGCCTGGAGCGAGCATCACGACCCGGCCATCTGGGCAGCGGCCTTCGCCGCGCACGGCGTGGACCCGGACTTCTACTGCCACCGCGAGCGCGATCTGTGGGAGAAGTTCCCCTGGATGCACATCGCGAGCGGCGTCAGCGAGGCCTACCTGCGCCGTGAGTGGATGCGGACGCACAAGGAGTTGACGACCATCGACTGTCGCGACGGCTGCCAGGTCTGCGGGCTGGAGCACGCGGCGCAGTTGTGCGAAGTGAAGCTGCAGGACAAGGTGCTGACGCAGCGCGCGCGCAAGGCGGGGACCGAGGCACCCGTCGTCATCTGAGCGGCCGGGTCTGATTGGCGGGGGCCGGCCGGCTGGGGCTGGAGCGAGATGAGCGAGCAGTCGGAACGGGACCTGAGCGACGAGACGCGCGACATCCTGGACTTCCTGGTCTGGCAGCTGGATCAGTCGTTCGAGTTCAAGCCCGAGCACTCGCTGCTGCGCAACCTCTCGACGGTGACGCCGGCGATGCTCGACGAACCGCCGTCGTCGGGCGGGCGCACGCTGCGCGACCTCATCGCGCACTGCGCCTCGGTCAAGCGGATGCACGTCGCGCACGCCTTCGGCGACGGCGCCCTGGGCTGGTGGGAGACCTGGGACGGCGAGGGGGAGATGAAGGACGCCAGCTTCGAGGCGCTGGTGGCCTGGCTGCGCCGGGCGCACGCCGAGGCGCAGGCGGCCGTGCGCGCGCTTGAGGAGGACGCGGAACTGCTGATGGAGCGCCGCACGCACTGGGGCGAGCTGCGCCAGACGCGCTACATCATCGACGCCATCGTGATCCACGACGTCTATCACGCGGGCGAGATCAATCACCTGCGCGCACTGCTGCAGGACGCCGATCAGTTCCCGCACGGGGGCCGCACCTAGAGCCGCCGCCGCGGGCGGGGGCTATCGTGCCGGGGATGCCCTCCCCCGACCCACCGGCCCCCGATCGGACAGTGGCCCGCTCCCGACTCGATTCCACGTCGTCGATGGCGCCGTTCTCGGTGCGCGACTTCCGGCTGCTGTTCCTCAGCTTCGTCGGCTGGCAACTGGTCCACCCGCTGCAGGTGGTCTCGCTGATCTTCTGGATTCAGGACAAGGCCGACGACGATACGCGGATCATCCTGATCGGCGCGCTGGGCAGCCTGCGCGGCGTGGGGGCGCTGCTCTTCAGCCTGCTGGCGGGGGCGCTGGCCGACCGCTTCGATCGGCGGCGGCTGCTGCTGGCGGCGCAGGGGCTGGGGTTCCTGATCGCGCTGACGGTCGCGCTGCTGATGCACCTCGGCTCGGGCGACGCGCTGGGCTTCGCGCTGATCTTCCTGCTTGCCTTCCTGAGCGCGGCGCCGATCGCGATCGACATGCCCACGCGGCAGGCGATGGTGCCGGAGATCCTGGGCCCCCGCCTGACGTCGCGGGGGATCGCGCTCAACTCGGCCGGGATGCAGTTGGCCATGCCGCTCTCGATCTTCGGCGTGGGGCTGGTGATCGAGGCGCTGGGCACGGGCGGCGCCTACGCGCTGAGTTCGCTGGGCCACGCGATTGCGTGCCTGCTGCTGCTGCCGATGTCGTACCGCACGGCGGCTCGCGCGCACGTGGCCGGCGCGGCGCTGCGGCGCACCGCGGCCGACATCGCGGCGGGCTTCCGCTTCGCGCGCGGCCACGCGATCGTGCTGTGGGTCATCGTGCTGGTGGTCGTGCTGCTAGCGATCGGCTTCCCGCCGGTGGCGAGCCTGGGCCCCACCTGGATCACGACGGTGGTGGGGGCGACGTACGCGGAATTCGGCTTCATCGCGCTGACCTGGGGGGTGGGCGCGCTGCTCGCCTCGCTGTGGATGACGCGCGTCGCGGCGGTGCAGCGCCAGGGGCTGCTGTTGTCGCTGGGCGCGCTGACCTTCGCGGGGTCGTTCGTGCTCTTTGTCGGCGGGCAGACGTGGCCCTTCGCGGTGGCGGGGAACTTCGGCCTGGGCGCGGGCTTCGCCGTCACGCAGATCGCCGCGACGTCCCTCATCGCCCACCACACGCCCAACGAGGTGCGCGGGCGGGTGATGAGCCTGCTGATGATCGGCATCTTCGCGGCGCAGTCGCTGGCCCTGCCCATCGCCGTGGCGGGGCAACTCGTGAGCCTCGAGACGCTGTTCCCCATCCTCTCCTACGTCTGCGTGGGCAGCGTGGCGGCGCTGCTGCTGGTCCGCCGCGAGTTGTGGGGCGTGCGGGTGGTCCCCGGCGACGAGCGCCCTCAGTCGACGGGGGGTCGCCCCGGCCGGTAGTCCGTGGCGCGCTCGTAGGCCCGGCCGATGCGGAACAGCATGGGCTCGCTCAGCGGCTTGCCGGCGAACTGCACGCCCAGCGGCGCGCCCTCGTCGTTGCG
The DNA here is from genome assembly GCA_965209205.1 of Dehalococcoidia bacterium. Taxonomy (GTDB): domain Bacteria; phylum Chloroflexota; class Dehalococcoidia; order Bin125; family Bin125; genus TK10-74A. The sequence continues at coordinate 656,029 of CBDBQC010000003.1, read as the reverse complement.
GCCGGCGGGCAGCGTGATCGTGGGCCAGCCGTTGAAGTCGAAGGGCACCGTGAAGCGCATGCGCCAGGCGGGGAAGCCATCGGGCGGCGTCAAGTAGAACTCGCGCGTGACGGGGAAGGGCGGCGTCGCCATGGCCGGGCTGATCAGCACATCGACATCGGCCGTGGCTTGGCGCAGCTGCTCGACCAACTCCAGCCGCCGGTGATTGGCGCGGGCGTAATCGATGCCCGAGGCGTCGGCGCCCATGCGCAGGAAGTGCCCGAAGTAGGGGCCGTACTCGCCGGCGCGGCTGGGGTAGGTCTCGGCGTGCGCCGCCGCCGCCTCGACGGAGCACAGGACCGGCCACCCCTCCACGGCGGCCGCCGTGTCCGGCAGCGTCAGCGGCACGATCTCCGCCCCGCGATCGCGCATCGCGTCGGCCGCCGCCTCGACGGCGGCGGCGATGCCCGCGTCGATGCGGTCCAGCGCCCAGACCGGGTCCAGGCCGATGCGCAGCCCGGCCACGCCGTCGTCGATCGAGGCGGTGTAGTCGGGCACGGGGTCGGGCAGCGCGGTGGGGTCGTCGGGGTCGGGCCCGGCGATGGCGGCCAGCACGACGGCGGCGTCCCAGGTGGAGCGGGTCATGGGCCCCACGTGGTCGAGCGACTCAGCCAGCGCCCAGACGCCGGCCCGGCTGACGCGCCCATAGCTGGGCTTGAGCCCCACGATGCCGCAGGCGGCGGAGGGGAAGCGGATCGAGCCCCCGGTGTCGCTGCCGAGCGAGGCGTAGCACTGCCCGGACGCCGTCGCGACCCCGGACCCGCTGGAGGAGACGCCGGTCCAGAGGTCGGCGCGCCAGGGGTTGATGGGGATCGGGAGGTCGGGATGGTAGCCGCCCATGGCGCCCTCGGTCAGCGTGAGCTTGCCCAGGATCACCGCGCCCGCGGTCCGCAGCCGCGCGACGACCGTGCCGTCGGCGTCGGGCGTGAAGTCGCGGCGCACCATCGTGCCGCCGCCCGTCGCGACGCCGGCCGTGTAGCAGAGGTCCTTGACCGCCACCGGGACACCGTGCAGCGAGCCGCGGTAGTCGCCGGCGGCGATCGCGGTCTGGGCGGCCTCGGCCTCGGCGAGGGCGGAGTCCGCGGTGAGCGTGACGTAGGACTGGAGCGTGGGGTTGAGCCGCTCGATGCGGTCGAGCTGCGCCCGCGTCAGTTCCACCGGCGAGATCTCGCCGGCGGCGATGCGTGGCGCGATCTCCTCGATGGTGGCGTAGGCCAGGTCGAGGGCGGAGTCGTTGGGCATGGCGGTCCTATTTCCGTGGGCGGGGCCGGTCTAGGGGAAGATACCCCGCAGTTTGATGGCGCGCACGACGCGCTCCACGCCCACGACGTTGGCGGCGTCGCGCAGGGAAAGCTCCCGCTGATCGGCGCTCTCCCAGACCTCGGCGAAGGCCTTGCGCATGATCCGGGCCAACTGCCGGTTGACCTCGTCCTCCTCCCAGAAGAACGACTGCAGGTCTTGCACCCACTCCATGTAGGAGACGGTGACGCCGCCGGCGTTGGCCAGCACGTCGGGCACGAGCACGCGCCCGCGGTCGAGCAGGATGCGCTCGGCCGCGGGCGTCGTGGGGCCGTTGGCCGCCTCGACGATGACGTCGGCCCGGATGCGCTCCGCGTTCGATGCCAGGATCACGTTCTCGGTCGCGGCCGGGACCAGGTAGTCGCAGTCGATCTCGATCAGCTCGGCGTTGCTGATCCGGTCCGCGCCGGGCGCGGCGCCGCCGATCATGCCGCGTTCGTCGGCGCGGGCGATCAGAGCGGGGATGTCGAGGCCGTGGCCGTTGTGGTAGCCGCCGGCGGCGTCGGAGACGGCGACGATCCGCGCCCCGGCCTCGGCCAGCAGCCGCGCGGCGACGCTGCCCACCTGTCCGAAGCCCTGGACCGCCACGCGCAGCCCCTCCAGCGCGTCGCCGCGGCGTTTGGCGATCTCCTCCGTCGCGAAGAGGACGCCGCGGCCGGTGGCCTCGCGGCGCCCCTGGCTGCCGCCGACCTCCACCGGCTTGCCCGTGACGATGGCCGGCACCGTGTGGCCGTGGCCCATCGAGTAGGTGTCCATCATCCAGGCCATGACGCGGGCGTTGGTGCCCATGTCGGGGGCGGGGATGTCGCGGTCGGGGCCGATGATCGGTTCGAGCTCGGAGATGAAGCGGCGGCTCAGGTTCTCCAGCTCGCAGTCGCTCAGCGTGGCCGGGTCGACGATGACGCCGCCCTTGGCGCCGCCGTAGGGCAGGTTGACGATGGCGCACTTCCACGTCATCCACATGGCGAGGGCGCGCACCTCGTCGAGGGACACCGCGGCCGAGTAGCGAATGCCGCCCTTGTGCGGGCCGCGGGCGTCGTTGTGCTGCACGCGGTAGCCCGTGAAGGTGCGGACGCTGCCGTCGTCCATCTCGACGGGGAAGTGCACGGTGAACTCGCGGCGCGGCTGGCGCAGCGTCGCCCGCACGCCGGCGTCGAGGCCCAGGATGTCCGCCGCCGCGTCGAGTTGCTCCAGGGCCGATTCGTACGGGTTGGGTTCCTGGTCGGGGGCCGGGAGGGCGCTGGTCGCGGAGGTGGTCACAGGGGGGCTCCCAGAGGGATGGTTACAGGTGCAGCTCGTCGCGGAAGGGCTCCCCCGCCTCGAACGGTCCCACGACGCCGAGGTGCAGGGTGTCGTCGCGGATCAGCCGGCCGGCCAGGTCGGCGAGTTGCTCGGGCCGCACGGCCTCGATGCGCTCGACGACCTCCTCGACGCTGCGCGTGCGGTTGAGCAGCAGCGCCTGCGCGCCGTACCACGAGGAGACGGCGCGGGTGTCCTCCATGTTGAGCAGCATGCGCCCCTTGATGTACTCGCGCACGCGATGCAGCTCCGCGGCCGGGACGCCGTCGCGCAGGCCGCCCAGTTGGTCGAGCGCGGCGCGCAGGGCGGGCACCGCGTTCTCGGGGTCGACGCCCAGGTAGATGAAGAGGCTGCCGGTGTCGCGCAGGTTGCTGGCCGAGGCGTGGACGTCGTAGGCCAGGCCCAGATCTTCGCGCAGCGAGACGAAGAGGCGGCTGCTCATGCCGTCGCCCAGGACCGTGGTCAGCAGGGTCAGGGCGTAGCGCTCCTCGTCGAGGGCGGAGAGCCCGGGCAGGCCGATCATCAAGTGCGCCTGCTCCGACTGCTTGGCGTGCAGGCGCAGGCGGGCGCTGTCGTCGGCGGGCCGCGTGTACGTCTCGGGCGGGCCCGCGGCGCCGTGCTCCCAGACGGCGACGCTGCGCTCCGCCATCGCGAAGGCCTGCTCGGGGTCGATGGCGCCGGCGATCGAGATCAGCGCGTTGCTCGGCGTGTACTGCGCGCGGCGATACGCCACGGCGCGGTCGCGGGGGATCGCGCGGACGCTCTCGGGCGTGCCGGCGATGTCGCGGCCCAGCGCCTGCCCGGGCCAGAGCAGCCCGTCGAGGACGATCTCGGCGAGCTGGCCGGGGTTGTCCTCAACCATGGCCAGCTCTTCCAGGATGACGCTGCGTTCCTTCTCCAGCTCCTCGGCGTCGAAGAGCGGCCGCAGGACGATGTCGGCCAGCACGTCGATGGCGAGGCCGGCGTGCGCCGCGGGGACCTTGGCGTAGTAGACGGTGTACTCGCGGTCGGTGCCGGCGTTGAGCACGCCGCCGATGCCCTCGATCGCGGCGGAGATCTGGGGCGCCGTCGGCCAGTGCGGCGAGCCCTTGAAGCAGCAGTGCTCCACTAGGTGCGAGATGCCGGCCTCGCCGGGCCGCTCGTAGCGCGAGCCGGCCCCGAAGTAGAAGCTCACGGTCACCGATCGGCTGTGCGGCATGGGCGCCGCCAGCACGCGCAAGCCGTTGTCGAGCGTGCGCTGATGCAGCGCCGGGCCGGCCGTGGGCGCCACTAGTCTCGCTCCCAGAGCACGTCGCCGTGCAGGTCGGGCGCGTGCTCGCGGGCGGCGAACACCGCGTGCTCCGCTTTGCTCTGGCCGATGGTGCAGTCGTCGCCGTGTCCGTTGAACATCAGCGTGTCGTCGGGCAGGGCGTAGATGCGCTCGCTGATCGACTGCACCAGCGTCTGCAGGGCGTCGTTGCTGCGCGAGTGGCCGGGGCCGCCGGGGAAGAGCGTGTCGCCGACGACGAGGAAGGGCGGCGCGTAGTAGCAGATGCTGCCGGGCGTGTGGCCGGGCGTGTGGATGGCGGTCAGCGTCGTCTCGCCGAGTTGGATCGTCTCGCCGCCGGTCAGGTGCACCTGGATGCGGCTGTGGTCGGCCCAGGGCTCGTCGGGGTGCATGTAGAACGGCACGTCGAGCGCCGCGTCGAGGTGGTCGAAGCTGTCGATGTGGTCGTGGTGCGAGTGCGTGAAGAGCACCATCGCGACGCTGCTGTCGGCCGCGCCGGCGAGCACCTGCCCGGGCTCCGCCACGGCGTCGATCAGGGCGCTCTGCCGCGTCGCCTTATCGATCAGGATGAAGGCGTTGTTGGAGATCGGGCCGAAGGGGCCGAGCTTGCGGACGATGAGCGAGTCGCTCTCGGCGTGCGTGGGCGGGGTGGTCATCGTCGGGCTCCTCATTCGGCCAGTGTGGGGGGCCCGCGTGCGCGGGCCGCGCGCCAGCGTTCGGGGGAGTCTACTCGACGACCGGGTGGGCGTCGTCAAGGGGGATGTGGACCGACCGCTTGCGATCAGAGCGCGGGTGGCCCCGCGACGATACACACCCGTAGACTGAATACGCCGACCGTCGCGGCGGGACTGCGGCGCGGCTGGGATACGACATCGATGGCCCGAGCGGCCGCCCGGCCGGCGCGCGACGTCGCAGGGGCGGGCCCGGCCGTCGTGATGATGCTGGGCGACCGCCATGGGCGAGACTCCCTCGGAGCCGCTTCCCCCAGGTGTGGGGGGCCTGCTCCCGATCACGGCCGCGATCGACGCCGCCGGCCACCTGCGGGTGGCGGGCTGCGACGTCGTGCAACTCTGCCGCGACTACGGCACGCCGCTGTATCTCTACGACGAAGCCACGATCCGCCAGATGTGCCGCGACTACCGCCGCGAGTTCGAGGAGCGCCTGCCCGGCGCGCGCGTCCTCTACGCCGCCAAGGCCTTCCTGAACCCCAGCCTGGCCGCCCTGCTGGCCGAGGAGGGCGTGGGCATGGACGTCGTGTCGGGCGGCGAGCTGTACGTCGCGCGGGCGGGCGGCTTCCCGGCCGACCGGATGGCGTTCCACGGCAACAACAAGAGCGCCGCGGAACTGGCCGAGGCGGTCGAGGCGGGGGTGGGCCGGATCATCGTCGATAATGAGCACGAGCTCGCGCTGCTGGAGCAGGTGGCCGCCGATCGCGGCGCGCGTCAGGCGGTCATGCTGCGCGTCACGCCCGGCATCGACGCGCACACGCACGCCAAGACCACCACCGGCCTGGTCGACAGCAAGTTCGGCTTCCCGCTGGTGGGCGGCGCCGCCGAGGCCGCCGTCGTGCGGCTGCGCGATTCGGCGTCGCTGGAGTTGACGGGCTACCACGTGCACCTGGGCTCCCCGATCTTCGACACGGCGCCGTACGAGGCGGGCATCGAGGTGATGACGGACTTCGCCGCCGCGATGCGCGATCGCCACGGCGTCACCTGGCGCGAGTTCAGCCCCGGCGGCGGCTTCGCGCTGGGCTACACGCCCGACCGGCCGCCGCCGCCGATCGCGGCCTACGCGGACGCCATCGCGGCGGCGCTGCGGGCGGGCTGCGAGCGGCACGGCCTGCCCCTGCCCGAGGTGCACATCGAGCCGGGGCGCTCGGTCGTGGGGCGGGCGGGCGTCGCGGTCTACGCGGTGGGCGCGCGCAAGGAGATCCCGGGCGTGCGCACCTACGTCGCCGTCGACGGCGGCATGGCCGACAACGTCCGCCCGGCGATGTACGGCTCCGCCTACACGGCCGTCGTCGCCAACCGCATGCGCGACGCCGCCGAGGAGACCGTCGCGATCGCGGGCAAGTTCTGCGAGAGCGGCGACGTGCTGATCGACGCCGTCGCGCTGCCGCGGCTCGCGCCCGGCGACCTCGTGGCGCTGCCGGCCAGCGGCGCCTACAACCTGGCGATGGAGAGCAACTACAACCAGGCGCAGCGGCCGCCCGTCGTGTTCCTGCGCGACGGCGCGGCCCGCGTCGCGCGGCGGCGGCAGACCTACGCCGACCTCGTCGCGCTGGAGACCGTGCCATGACGGCCGGCTGGGGCGCGATGGCGGGGAGCGCCGCCGCCGGCACGCTGTCGCGGATGATCGCGGGCGGACACCTGCCGCACGCCCTGCTCCTGGCGGGGCCGCCGCAGGTGGGCAAGGCGCAGCTGGCGATGTCGCTGGCGCAGGCCCTCAACTGCGACGCGCGCCCGCCCGGGCAGGGCGACCCCTGCGGCGACTGCGCCCCCTGCCGGCGCATCGCCGGGGGGCGGCATGCCGATGTCGAGACCGTCGCGCCGGGCGGGCTCTGCCGGGTGACGGACCACTCGCACGAGAACAGCGCCACGATCGGCATCTGCCAGCTGCGGCGGCTCGAGGTGATCGCGGCGCTCAATCCCTACGAGGGCCGCCGCCGCGTCTTCGTGATCGACCCGGCGGACGCCATGACGGCGGACGCCTCCGACGCCTTCCTGAAGACGCTGGAGGAGCCGCCCGACGCGGTCACGCTGGTGCTGGTCACGGATTCGCCGGCGCGGCTGTCCGAGACGGTGCGGTCGCGCTGCCGCCGCATCGACGTGACGCCGCTGCCCCGCGGCCTGCTGGCGGACCGGCTGGCGGCGGAGGATGGGGTCACCCCCGAGACCGCCGACGCGCTGTCGCGGATGGCGCGCGGCCGCGCGAGTTGGGCGACCAGCGCGCTCGCGGAGGACGACCCGGTCGCGCAGCGGCGCGCGGAGATCGAGCAGTTGCGCGCGCTCAGCGCCGGCAGCCCCGGCGAGCGCATGGAGTTCGCCGAGCACCTCTCCGTCCGCCGCGGCGACCTCGGACCCGCGCGCACGGCGCTGGAGTATTGCCGGGAGTGGTGGCGCGACCTGCTGCGCGTGCGCCTGGGCGTCGCGGCGGGGATCACGCACGAATTCCTGCGCGCGGAGCTCGAGGCGGATGCGCCGCGCTACCGTCCGGACGACATCGTCGCGTTCCTGCGGGAGGTGCGGCGTACGGAAGAGTTGTTGCGCATCGGCGTCGACGTCCGCGTCGCGCTGGAAGCGTTGATGCTGGCCGCGCCCCGTCCGGGGCCGCCGGCGGTGAGGAGCGCGGCATGAGCGCCAACATGATCGGCGTGCGCTTTCGCGACGCGTCGAAGATCTATCACTTCGCCCCCCCGGCCGACCCGGTGCAGGAGGGCGAGTACGTCGTGGTGCGGACGGCGCGCGGCCTCGAGATGGCGCGCGTCGTGACGTTGCCGCCCGACGACGCCGGCCCCGTCCCCCGCGACGCGCGCCCCATCGTACGGCTGGCCGACGCCGACGACCGCGAGCGGGCGGAGCGCATGCGGGCGCGCAGCGAGGAGATCCTGGCGCGGGCGCGGGCGCTGATCGCGGCGCGCAACCTGCCCATGTACGCCGCCACGATGCAGCTCAACCTGGCCGGCGAGGAGGCCACCTGCCACTTCCAGTCCGACAGGCACGTCGACTTCACGTCCGTCGTGCACGAGGTGGAGGACGAGTTCGACATCCGCCTGCACATGCAGCAGTCCGGCCCGCGCGACCGCGCGAAGCTGGTCGACGGCCACGACATCTGCGGTCTGCGGCTCTGCTGCTCGAGTTGGATGACCGACTTCCCAAGGTCGGGATTCGCATGGCGAAGGAGCAATCGCTCGCACTCAACCCCGACAAGCTGTCGGGCGTCTGCGGACGACTGCTCTGCTGCCTGACCTTCGAGTACCCGGTCTACCGGGAGATGCGCGGCACGCTGCCCAAGCTGGGCAAGCGCGTATCGACGCCGGCGGGGATGGGCAAGGTCGTGCAGGCCAACGTGCTCAAGCAGACCATCACGCTGGAGCTCGACGACCACGCGGGGCGGGTCGAGGTGTCGGCCGCCGAGGTCGGCATGGCCGTCCGCATCGAAGACGAGCCGAACGCGGCGCTTGAGGAGACGCTCAGCGACGTGCTGGGCCGTCCGGCGACCACGCAGCCCGCCGATGGGCCCGCCGCTGCACCCGCCGATGGGCCCGCCGCTGGGCCCGCGAGCCGCGGCGTCCGGCGCGGCGGACGGCCGCCCAAGGGGGGGCCTCGCGCCGGGACGCCGGAGGACGGCGGAGGCGCCGCCCCGGCCGATCCGGCGGCTGCGGGCGAGGAACGTCCCGGCCGTCGCCGGCGACGGCGCAGCCGCCGCCGGGGGCGCGCGACGAGCGCCGACGCCGCGGCGCCGGGTGGGTCGCCGCCGGCAGCCGGTGCGACGGACGGGCGGGCATCGGCGACGCCCGCGTCCCCGCCCGACGCGACCACCTCGCCTGGGGCCCCGCCCGAGAACGCCGCGGCGGGCGGCGAGGGCCAGGACGCGTCACGACGCCGGCGCAGGCGCCGCCGCCGCCGGCGCGGGGGCGGCGGTGGATCGGATAGTGGGGGCCCGGGCGGATCGACGGCTTAGGACCGCGTATCCCGTACTCCCGTCCCTGGGAGGCTAGCCGTCGACTTCCAGGATCACGTCGACCTCGACGGGCACGCCCGCCGGCAGCGCCGCCAGGCCGACCGCCACGCGCGTGCCCACCCCGGCGTCGGGGCCCAGCACGTCGCGCAGCAGCTCCGATGCGCCGTTGATCACCTGCGGCTGCTGCGTGAAGTCGCTGGTCGAGGCGACGAAGCCGGTCAGCCGGACGACCTGGCGGATCGCGTCGAGCGAGCCCAGCGCGCCGGCCGCCGCTGCCAGACAGTTGATCGCGCACTGCCGCGCCGCGGCCTGCCCCGTCCCCAGGTCGACGTCGTCCCCCAGTGTGCCGACCGCCGTGAACGCGCCACCGGCGACGGGCAGTTGGCCCGACACGTAGAGCAGGTCGCCGGTGCGGACGGCCGGCTTGTAGACCCCCACGGGGCCGGGCGGCGGCGGCAGTTCGATGCCGAGTTCTTGCAGGCGGTCGTCGATGGACATGGTCACTCCTTTGCTGCTGAGGTGTCTGTGCTGGCGGCTCAGCTGGCGCTCAGATGGTGAGGTGCGCGGGCGGTGGTGGCAGCGTGCCGGCGGCCGGCGCCGTCAAGCGCCCGGCGAGCTGCCCGAGTTGTTCGTCGTCGTACCAGCGGATCTCCAGCGAGCCGCCGCGGCCGTTGCGATGCAGGCGCACGCGGGTGCCCAGCGCCCGTTCGAGGTCGGCGATCAGCGCCGCGTCGGCGTCGGGCGATGGGTCGCCGGGCTCGGCCGGCGCCCTGTCCGCCGGCGCCCTGTCCGCCGACGCCACAGCGGCCGCGTTGAGGGCGCGGGCCGCGCGCTCCGCCTGACGCACGTTGAGCCCCTCGGCGACGATGCGTTGCCAGAGTCCCTCGCGCGCGGCGGGGTCGGTGACGGCGAGCAGGGCGCGGGCGTGGCCCTCGCTGATCTCGGCGCGGGCCAGGCTGTCACGGATGGGGGCGGGCAGGCCCAGCAGTCGCAGGGAGTTGGCGACGGCGCTGCGGCTCTTGCCGACGCGCTCCGCGATGCGCGCCTGGCTCTCGCCGGTGGCGGCGAGCAGCCGCGCGTATGCGCCGGCCTCTTCCAGCGGGCTCAGGTCCTCGCGCTGCACGTTCTCGACCAGGGCGGCCGTGAGCAGCTCGTCGCCGGCCAGGCTCGTGACGACGACGGGCACCTCGCGCAGCCCCGCCAGCCGGGCCGCCCGCCAGCGGCGTTCGCCGGCGACCAGCGTGAAGCGGCCCCCGTCGCCGGCGGTGACGAGCAGCGGCTGCAGCACGCCGATCGCGCGCACGCTCGCGGCGAGCTCCTCCAGCGCGGCCGGGTCCACGGCGCCGCGCGGCTGCTCGGGGTTGGGGTCGATCTGGTCGATGGCGACGCGGTGGGGGGCGGGCTCGTCGCGGCGGTCGTGCGACCGCGGAATCAGCGCGTCGAGTCCGCGGCCCAGGATCGGCCGGGCGGTGGTCATGCTGTGCCTCCTGCCGCCGCGACGAGTCCGCCGCGGCTGGAATCGAGGGCGCCGGATGCCGGCGCGGGCTGGGTGTGCGGGGACGGAGTCGCGCGGCGCTCCTCGCGGGCCAGGAACTCCCGCGCCAGGGCGCGGTAGGCGCCGGCCCCCGACGAGGTGGGGGCGTAGTCGAAGATCGTGCGGCCGAAGCTGGGCGCCTCGCCCAGGCGCACCGAGCGCGGGATGACGGTGGCGTAGGTCTGCGGGAAGTGGCGCCGCACCTGCCGCGCGACCTCCTGCGCCAGCTTCGTGCGGGCATCGAACATCGTCAGCAGGACGCCGTCGACGCGCAGCGACGGATTGAGCCGCTCGGCGACGCGGGCGATCGTGTCGGCCAGGTGGCCCAGCCCCTCCAGGGCGAAGTATTCGCACTGCACCGGGATCACGACGCGGTCGGCGGCGGTCAGGGCGTTCAAGGTCAGCAGGCCCAGCGAGGGGGCGCAGTCGACCAGGACGAAGTCGTACCCGGAGCGCAGCGTCGCGATCGACGTCCGCAGCCGGTGCTCGCGGTCGGGCAGCGCGGCGAGTTCCACCTCGGCGCCGGCGAGGTCGCGGCAGGCGGGCAGGATCGCGAGGCCCGGCTCTGCGGTCGCCCGGACGCAGGCCGCGGCCGGGACGCCGCCGAGGACGTCGTACAGGGTGTCGCGGCCGTCGGCGCCGCGCGCGCCTGGCACGAGACCGAGGCCGCTGGTGGCGTTGGACTGGGGATCACCGTCGATGAGGAGGATGCGCCGCCCGGAGCGGGCCAGCGCGGCGCCGAGGTTGACGGCGGTCGTCGTCTTACCGACGCCGCCCTTCTGGTTCGCGATCGCAACGACCGGCACAGACCCCGCCCTCGTAGCAGAGCCGACCCCAGCTACTCGTCACGGTAGACGATCTGGACCCGCCGCGCAGCGCCCGCGCCGGTGCTCTCCGTCTCGATGCCGTCGTGCTCGGAGAGGTTGAGGTGGATGATGCGGCGCTCGGCCGGCGACATCGGCTCCAGTTCGACCATGGCGCCCGTCTCGCGGGCCTCGGCGGCGGCGGCCTCGGCGATCGCCACGAGCTCCTGCTCGCGGCGCCGCTTGTGACCGTCGATGTCGACCGTGAAGGCGTGGCGGCCCTCCAGCGCGCGGTTGACGATCAGGTTGACCATGTACTGCAGGGCGGCCAGGTGCTCGCCGTTGGGGCCGATCAGGATGTCGAGCCCGCCGGCGCCGCCGTCGTCCGCGGGGGCGACGATGAGCACGGCCAGGGCGTGGTCGAGCCCCTCGATGGGCGTGGCCGGCGGCCGCGCCGTGACGACGGCCTCCAGGCGCATCAGATGCAGCAGGTCGGTGAGCACGGCCGTCGCGAACTCGGTGGCGTCCTGGTCGTCCTCGGGCTCGAACTCGGGATCGGCGAGCAATTCGAAGGGCAGCGGCTCGGGCCGCATGATCGGGTCGCGGTCGTGGCCGCCCCGGCCTCGTCCGCCGTAGCGGCCGCGATCACGGTCACGGTCGCGGTCACGGTCACGGCCGCGATCCCGGTCGCGCCCGCCGTCACGACGCGGCGGCGGGCCGGATCGGGACGGGCGGTCTCGCGGTGTGCGCGCCACCGGCGGACCCAGCGACGGATCGCGGCGGCGCGCGCCGGGGGGGCCGCCGGAGCCGCCCCGCCCCCGTCCGGGACCGGCGGCCCGCCGATCGACCTCGGCGTAATCGGCGTAGTCGTCGATCTTGGGGAGCGGCGCCTCGGCGGGGTCGTCGCCGGCGGGGGCGGCGCCGATGACGCTCACCCGCACGCGGGCCTCGCTGGCCCCAATGCCGAACACGCCGGGCCGGCCCTCGCTGAGGACGCGCACATCCACTTGGTTGCGCGTCCGGTTGAGCCGGCGCAGCGCCTGCTGGACGGCGTCGTCCACGGTCTTGCCGGTCGTTTCCACGCGGTCGGGGTTGTCTGCGGGCATGGCTCAGTCGGCCCTTTCTTGTTTCGCGCTCCCACCCCCGCCGCCGCGCCGGCGCCGGCGCCGGCGTCTGCGGCGACGGGCGGCGGCCGATCGGCTGTCGGCCGGGTCGGCCGCGTCGGGGGTGGTGCTCGAATCGGAGGTGGATTCGTCCGCCGGTGTCGCGGCGGTGGTCTTGGCGGCCGCGGCGGGCGCGCCGCCGGTGAGAGCGGCAGTGCGCGCGCGCGCCTTCGCCGAAGGCGGCAGCGCGTCGAGGGAGACGAGCCAGCGCCACGTGATGTTGTCGGGCTTGTAGTAGAGGTACGAGGTGATGATGCCCACCAGGCTGGTCGTGAACCAGTACAGGCCCAGCCCGGCGGGGACGGTCATCGTGAACCAGCCGAAGAGCAGCGGCATCAGGTAGAGCATCATCTTGTTGGTCGCGGCCTGGCGGTCGTCCTTCACCTGCGAGCGGGTCGCGGTCGAGAGCTTCTGCTGGTAGAACGTCGCGACCGCGACCAGCACGGCCAGCGGGATCGACCGCTCCGCCAGGTCGATGAACAGGAACTCGCTGCTCAGCGGCACCGACTCGGTGATGTAGTCCCAGTCGTAGAGGCGCGAGGCCAGGCCGAGCAGGGCCTCGGGCGTCGTGCCCACGGTGTGGCGGATGACCTGGAACAGCGCGATCCAGATGGGGATCTGCACCGCGAAGGGCACGAGGCAGCCCAGCGGGTTGAAGCCCACCTCGCGGTAGAGCTTCATCATCTCCTGCTGGCGGCGCTTGGGATCCTTGTATTTCTTCTGGATCTCCTGCATCTGCGGCTGCATCTCCTGCATGGCGCGGGTGGTGCGCAACTGCCGGATCGTCAGCGGGAAGGTGACCAGGCGGATGAAGATCGTGAACGCGATGATCGCCAGGCCGAAGTTGTCCAAGAGCGCGTTGGACATGATGATCAGCGCGTTGATCATGGGGTTGACGAGCAGGTCGTTCCAGATGAAGCTCACGCGCGCCGCCCTCTAGCCCTGGACCGCGTCGAGCAGGCGCTCGCAGTCGAGGTTGCGCTCGGGGAAGATCTCGCAGATGCGGCCGGCGCCGACGCGCGACCGCCAGAGCACGCCCTGGTCATCGCTGATCAGGACCGAGTCGTCGGCCAGGATGAGCGGCGTGGCCAGCACCCGGTTCGAGGTCTTCAGCGGGGTGTCGGGGTCGCCCCAGACGCGCCGCCCGGTGTCCGGGTCGAGGGCGAGCAGCGTGCCCTCGCGGGTGATGATCACCAGCTCGCCGGCGGTGGTGAGGGCGGGCTGCGCGCGGATGCGCTCCCCGGCCTGGAACGGTTCCGGCCAGCGCGGCACGCCCGTCGCCGCGTCCCAGGCCCAGACCGCGCCGTGCAGATCGCCGACGAAGACCGTGCCGTTCACCAGCAGCGCGCTCGTCCAGAACCAGTGCGCGCCTTGGGCGCTCCAGCGCAGATCGCCGGTCTCGACATCGAGCGCGTAGAAGGTGCGGTCGAAGCCGCCGAAGAAGGCGAGGCCGCCCCCAACCACGACGTCGCTGGCGATGCCCGCGCCCGAATCGAACGACCAGACGACCGATCCGTCGTCGGTGCGCAGTGCGACCACCCGGCCGGCCATCGTGGGGACGATGAGCAGCGGCCCGTCGCGCTCGCTGGCGGCGATGGCCGGCGTGCCCCAGATGCGCCCGCCGAGCCCCTCGGCGATCCAGACGAACGCCTCGGCATCGTCGACGCTCGCGGGGGGGCTCTCGGCGTCGATGGCGTACACGCGCTCGCCCGTCGTCGCGACGAAGAGGGTGCGCCCGTCGGCGGCGGCGACGACCCCGGCGATCACCGGGGCGCCCGTGTCGAGCAGGACGCGGGCGCTCGTGCCGTCGCGCCGGATGGCGTAGACGACGCCGTCGTTGTGGTCGGCAACGACGAACTCCTCCCCCTGCGTGCCGATCACGGCGGGCGCGCCGTAGAAGCCCTGCGTCTCGACCGGCCCGTCGAGGCCGGGGAAGGGGCGGTTGTCGTCCTGCGACGGGGCCTGTCCGGCAGCGACCCCGGGGAACCGCCAGACGACCGGGCTCGCCCGGTCGAGGTCGATGGCGGCGATCGCGTTGTCCTCGACGCGGGCGATGACGACGGCCCGCCCGTCGAGCTCGGTGGCGATGGGCGGGGCCCAGCCGTCGGGGTCGTTGCTGATCGTGCAGGCCGCGAGGATCGGGATCGCGGCCAGCAGCGCGAGGCCACGCAGGCGGCGGCTGCGCAGACGGGTCCGCATCACCGCGCCGCTCCGGGGCGATGTTTCACGTGAAACATCCGCCATCGCGAGGCCCGGGGGGATGTCGCGCCCGCGGGGCGCGGCTCGGCGTCGCTCTCGTCGTGGGCTGGGTCGGACGGTGGGTCGTAGCCGCCGGCCGAGCAGGGGTTGCAGCGCAGGAGGCGCCAGACGCTCATCGCGCCGCCCCGCACGACGCCGTGGCGCTCGATCGCCTGCAGGGCGTAGTCGGAGCAGGTGGGGAGGTAGCGGCAGGCCGGGCCCAGGCCCGGCGAGATGGCGGTTTGGTAGCCGCGGATCAGGTGCGCGATCAGACGGGCGGGCAGACGGGCGGGCAGCCGGGCGGACAGGCCCGTGGCCGATCGGTGAGCGGCGCCACGCGCGGCGGAGATAGTCACGGCGAGCTCGCTGGGTCCACAGGGCTCGCTGGGTTCAGAGGGCTCACGGCGCGTCGTCCGGGGGCGCTGCGTCCCGCGTCAGCCCGGCCCGACGCAGTAGGCCCGACAGCGTCGCCTGCAACTCCTGGTAGCTCGCGCGCTGCGCGCCGTTCCTCGCGATCACCACGATGTCCACCTGTCCCGCCGCGGCGCAGCGTCGCGCGGCCTCGCGCAGGCGGCGCTTGATCCGGTTCCGCGTGACCGCGCCGCCCAGCCGTTTGCCCACGGCGAAGCCGTAGCGCGGGACATCCGTCTCCGGATTCGCGCGGATGCGAAGGGCCAGCGGGCCACGGGCATAGCTACGCCCCGATCGGTACACAGCCGCGAAATCCCGCCGCCGCCGGAGTCGCTGATGGCGCTGCATCGGCAGCTCCCGCCGGACGGCCGTCAGTCGCGCAAGCAGGGAGGGAGGTCCGCGCGACACTGCCGGAGCGACCGGCTGAACGGCCGGTTAGACCACCGTCAATCGATGACGACCGCGCTGCCGGCGGCGGCGAAGCACCGCCCGTCCGCCGCGCGACGCCATGCGTTTGCGGAAGCCGTGCTCGCGCTTCCGCGGGATTCGCTTGGGTTGCCAGGTCCGCTTGGGCATGGCCCTGCCAGCATCGGACGCGCGCGATCGGCCCCGCGCCCGGGAAAGCGACGGCAAACCCGCCGTCGCAACGTGGAATCAGTATATCCAGCCGCCCTCTGGCCGCAACCGTGGCGGCGACGCCGATGTAGCGCGCCACAGTAGGGCGTCGCAGTGGGGCGCCACAGTGGGGCGGCGCACCCGTCACGGTTGCGGCGGCAGGAGGGTGGGGCCGCTCGCGCCGCGATAGACGTACTGGTACCAAGCGTAGTTCTCGAGGACTAGGCGCAGGTAGGCGCGGGTCTCGGTGAAGGTGACGGCCTCGTAGAAGAGGTCGGGGTCGAGCGCCGCAGCGCCCCGCGACCAGCGCGCGGCGCTGCCCGGCCCCCCGTTGTAGGCGGCCAGCGCGATCGGCGCCGAGCCATCGAAGCTCGTGAGTTGCTGCCCGAGATACGCGGCGCCGTAGCGGATGGAGCGCTCGGGCCGGAAGAGCAGCGCGGTCTCGAAGCCGCCGTCGCCGAGCATGCGCGCGATGTCGCCGCCGGTCGCGGGGATGACCTGCGTCAGCCCCAGCGCGCCCGCGACGGAGCCGGCCTGCGGATTGAAGAGGCTCTCCTGGCGGATCAGCGCGTAGAGCAGCAACTCATCGACGGTGAAGCGGCGCGCCGCCGTCTCGGCCAGGTCGGGCCAGCCGCGTGGGTACGCCCAGCGCAAGATCTCGACCGGCGCGGCGGGGCGATCCGCCTCCGCGACGCGGCTGAGCAGGTTGACGGCGGCCGCCAAACGCAGATGCACGGACCCCATCGCGTCGAACGCGCGGGCGGCGTGAACGATCGCCCAGGGGTTCGCCGTCCGATCGAGGGCCAGCCGGAAGCGGGCCTCCGCCTGGCGGGTGAGCCCGGCGGCCCACAGGTCGATGGCGGCGCGCCAGTCGTCCGAGTCCTCGATGGCGGCCGCGGTCGCCGCATCGGCGCCGGGCAGCGCGTCGATCCAGGCGTCGAGGGGCGACGCGGCGGGCGGGTCCCGCGGCGTGAGGGGGCCCGGCGTCGGCTGCGGCGTCTCGAGCGCCCCAGCCGCCAGCGCCTGCGCGCGCAGGGCGTGGTAGTCGTGCGGGGCGCCGCCGCGGCCCGCCGGTTGGCCCACGGCCTGGCCCACCGATTGGGCCGCCGCGAAGGCCGACGCCGCGCCCCCCGCATCGCCCAGGGCGTCGAGGCTCTTGCCCAGCCACAGCCAGGCCCGCTGGGCCTGCGCCACGTCGGCACGGTCGGTGAGGGCGCGGAAGTCCTCGGCGGCGGCAGCCAGCGCGCCCGCCCGGTAGCGCGCGAGCGGGACGCGGAAGGCCGCCTCGACCGCGAACTCGCTGTCGGGGTAGCCGTCGGCCAGCCGCGCGAAGACGACCCGCGCCAGGGTGTGCGACTCCTGCTCCTCCAGCAGCCGGCCCGCCCACCACAGCGCGTTGTCGGCCTGCGGGCCGTCGGGGTCGGCCGCCACCGACGCCAGATACGCCTCGATCGCCTCGGCGTCCGCGCCCAGGTCCTCATCGATCGCCGCCAGGTAGTACAGCGCGACGCCCGTCTCGGCGACCGTGGGATGGCCGTCGAGCAGCGCCTCGTAGACCGCCGTCGCGTCGTCGAAGCGGGACTGACGGTAGAAGTAGAGCCCGGCCACGAGCGGGTCGACGGCGATGCCCTCGGCGATCAGGCCGTCGTAGGCCTCAATGGCGCGCCAGTGGCCCGGATGGTCGATCAGCAGTTGCGTCCAGGCCTCGCGGACGCCGGGCATGTCGTCTTGCCGCAGCCGCACGGCGCCGCTGCGATGCAGCGCGAAGGCGTCGTCGGAGACCCACGGCGAGACGTCGCCGAGCGCGCGGTACCACTCATCGGCCTCCGCGTAGCGCCCCGCGTTCTCCAGCAACAGCCCGCCCTCCAGCAGCGCGCTCTCCAGGTCGAGGGCGGGCGCCGCGGGATCATCGCGAATCGACTGATAGTCGCGAAGGGCGAACTCGGGATCGCCGATCGCGGATCGCAGACGCGCCCGCGCCAGCAGCGCGTGATGCCAGGCGGCGCCGCCGTCGCTGTGGTAGGCGTGGTAGGCGGCGATGGCCGCCTCGGCCCGGCCGACGGCGGTCAGGACGCGGGCGCGGATCAGCCAACGCTGCGCCGCGCTGACCGACGCCCCGCTCGCGTCGAGCGCGGCCAGGGTGGTCTCGGCTCGCCCCGGCGCCTCCAGCTCCAGCAGGAGCCGGATCTGGGCCAGGTAGGCGTCGCCGAGGTCGCCGGGCGCGAGCGTCGCGGCCGAGGCGTCGCCGAGGGCCTGCGCGCGGGCATCGGCGGCCGCCTCCCAGAAGCCGTCGTGCTCGAGTTGGGCCGCCCGCTGGAGCAGGATGCGTGCGCTGACCGGCGGCGCGGGCGCGGGCGCCGCGTCCCCGCGCCGTGCCGAGCCCCCCGCCGCGGCTGCGCCGGATTGGCCGTCGGGTTGCGCGTCCGGCTCGACGTCGGGTTGGGCGGCGGCTGCGTCCGTGGGCGCGGGGTCGGGCGCGACGTCGGTCTGCGATGCCGGGGCATCGGGCTCGGGCGGCGGTGGGTCGTCGCCGCTGCAGGCGGTGGCCAGCACGGCGCAGACGACGATCAGCCAGAGCGCCGCCCACTGTGACCCGGCCCATTTTGACGAGAATTTTCGCCGGGTGGTACGGTGCCAGCGGTCCCGCGGCGGGGATTCAGAAAGCCGAGACGCCTCTTGTCGCATGCGTGGTCCATCCCGTCTTGCACACGGGATGCTCGGCACCGCCGCCCCCAACAACACCTTGCGCACCGTACCCGCGCGCCCGAGGGCTGTCCATGCGCGCCACGCCCGGAGCGACGCCCGTGAGCGCGCTCAACTGGGTCGACGTCGACCTGGCGGCCGTGCGGCACAACGTGCGCGCCCTGCGCGCGCGCGCCGGGACGGCGGAGCTGGCGGCCGTCGTCAAGGCGGACGGCTACGGGCTGGGCGCGGTCGCGATCGGGCGGGCGGCGCTCGACGCCGGAGCGGGCCGGCTCTGCGTCTTCGCGCTCAATGAAGCACAGGCGCTGCGCGAGGCCGGCATCGACGCCCCGATCCTGGTGCTGGGGCCGTGGGCCCCGGACGAGGCGCCGCGCGTGGCCGGCCTCGACGTCAGCAGCACGCTGACGCGGCCCGAGTTGGTCGGGCCGCTGGCGGCGGCGGCGGCGGCCGCGGGGCGCGCGCTGCCGGTGCACGTCAAGGTCGACACGGGCATGCGCCGGCTGGGTCCGCCGGCCGCGGTCGCGGAGTCATTGGTCGCGGCCGTCCGGGCCGAGCCCGGGCTGCGGCTTGAGGGCTTCTACACGCACTTCCCCAATGCGGACGAGGTCGGTTCGAGTGCGGACAAGGCCGGCCCCGACGACACGCAGCGCCGCTTCGCGCGATTCCTGCCGCTGGCCGAGCGGGCCGGCGCGCCCCTGCGTCACGCGGCGAACAGCGCCACGCTGCTGCGCTACCCCCGGATGTCGCTGGAGGTGGTGCGCGTGGGGGCGGCCGTCTACGGG
Organism: Dehalococcoidia bacterium; assembly: GCA_965209205.1. GTDB lineage: Bacteria > Chloroflexota > Dehalococcoidia > Bin125 > Bin125 > TK10-74A. Next base: position 637,193 of record CBDBQC010000003.1, on the reverse strand, counting down.
TTCGGGCCCGGGGCGTCGGCCGGGATCGCCGCCGAGCTGCTGCGGCCGGTCGCGACCTGGCGGGCGCGGCTCGTGCAGATCCAGGACGTCGCGGCCGGCGAGGCGGTCTCGTACGGCGGGACGTGGACGGCGTCGCGGGCGGCGCGCGTGGGCGTCGTCGCGGTGGGCTACGCCGACGGCTTCCGGCGCTCGCTGTCGAATCGGGGCCTGATGCTGCTGCGGGGCCGCCCCGCGCCGGTCGTGGGCACGGTCTGCATGGACATGACGCTGGTCGATCTGAGCGGCATCCCCCAGGCCGCCGTGGGCGACGCGGCGACGCTGATCGGACGCGACGGCGACGCGGCGGTCAGCCTGGAGGCCTTCGCCGAGCGCTGCGAGACGATCCCCTACGAGGTCCTGACGGGCCTGGGCTCGCGACCGGAGCGCCGCTACATCGATGCGGCGGCGGAGCCGGGCCGCGCATAGCGCGGCGGGCGGGCCTGACGGGCGACGATCAGTCGTCGTCGAAGTCGTCCTCGCCGCCCTCGGGGCGCACGCCGGTCACGACGGGGGAGTCCTCGTCGCGGCGGCGGGGGCGGACGGGCAACCCGGCGATGCGCGCCCGCAGCGCGGCCACGTCGTCGGCCGAGGGCGACTCCAGCAGCAGCACCGCGACGCCGGAGTCGCGCAGCACCTCCAGCAGGTTGGCGCCGGCCGTCGCCGGGACGGGGACGGCCAGGGGCGCGCCGACGCTCAGGCCGATGCGCCGCAGGGCGATCAGCCCGGCGACCGGCATCGGCTCGGCGACGGCCGGCGCGATCACGAGCGCCGGGCGCAGGCTGGCCACGGCGCGCAACTCCGAGTCCTCGATGGGCCGCGCCGGCAGGCGCAGGACGTAGTCGAGCTTGACGCGCAGGAGCGCCGCCGCGTCGGCGTCGTCGGGGTCGTAGACGACGAAGGCCGCCTCGGCCGCCTCGGCCGCCTCCGCCCCCGCCGGCGTGAGCGGGCTCAGCTCGACACCGGCCAGCGCGTCGCTGTCGGCGACGGCGGCGGCGTCCGGCAGGACGGCCAGGTCGGCCCCCGCCGGGTCCGGGCCGCGGGACGCGATCAGCAACCCGCGCTCCGCAGCCTGGGCCGCGCCGGCGACGCCGAATCCCAGACGTCGGCCGCGGCGGCGGGCATGACGGAGGCGCTCGCTGAGCTTGTTCATGGCATGGCTTTCCGGGGCTGGGTGGCGCGGGGCCGATCGTATGGACGGGGCGCCGGACGCGTCAATGCGGCGTCGCCGGACGCATCAATGCGGCGCCACCGGTCGACGGCGGCGGCGCGACCCGCTAGCGTCCGCGGGATCGCCCCGCGGGGGGGCTGGAGAGGGCGCCGACGATGGACTGGCTGACCGAGCCCTGGGGCCTGCACAACCTGGAATGGGCGGCGGTGCCCCTGCGCATCGCGCTGGGCGTGATCTTCGTCGATGCCGGGCTGGGCAAGTGGCGGCGCGGCATCCGCGGCACGGGCGACTGGTTCCAGAGCCTGGGCTTCCCCCAGCCGCACCTGCTCGCCATGGGCGTCGCCTCGCTGGAGCTCGTCGGCGGCGCGCTGCTGCTGCTGGGGCTGGGCACGGCCTGGGTCGCGATCCCGCTGGCGGGCAACATGCTCGTCGCGACGTGGGTGCAGAAGACCAAGCTGAACGCGCCCTTCCAGGGCGGCGAGGTGCAAGGCTACGAGCTGGACGTGCTGCTGCTGCTGGCCTGCGTGTCGCTCATCTTCCTGGGCGCGGGGCCGGTCTCGCTCGACAGCGTGATCAACTGAGCCCGCGGCGGCTCACGCGCCGGGCCGGCCGCCCTTCTGATAGACGCGGTAGCGCTTGTAGATCTGCCCGCCGGCCCGCTGCAGGCCGCTGTTGAGCAGGTGGTTGTCCTCCAGCACCCAGCCCAGCTCCGCCCACTCGTAGCCGCGGCGCTGCCCGCGCCGGTGGATCTGCGCGAACAGCAGCAGCGCGATGCCGGCGTAGCGGCGCTTGCGGTACTCGGGGCGGATGCCCAGCAGCATCACGCGGCCGGTCCGGGGGCCGCGCCAAAGCCGCCACTTGACCTTGATCCAGCCGAAGGGGAGCAGGCGCCCGTCGATATCGCGCGCGGCCTCGTTGAGGTTGGGGATCGCGAAGACCATCGCCACGGGTTCATCGTGGATCGACACCAGCGCCGTCAGCGCCGGATCGGCGAACTGCCCCAGATCGGCGGCCAGTTGGTCGACCTCGTCCTCGCGCACGGGCACGAAGCCCCAGTTGTCTCGCCAGGCGTCGTTGAAGATGTCGATGCCGATGCCGACGTCGCGGCGCAGGCGCCGCTTCGCGAGTTCGCGCACCGCGAGGCCGTCGATCTCGCGCAGCACGCGGTCGTGCACGCGCTCCATGCGGGGGTCGGGATCGTGCACCGGGTACTTCCAGGCGAAGAGGTCCTTGGCCTTGGCGTAGCCGGCGCCGCGCAGCAGGGCGTCGTAGTAGGGGCGGCCGTGCGGCATCGCGACCATCGGCGGCGTGTCGAAGCCCTCGACGAGCGTGCCCATCTCCTGGTTGATCGTGAAGGAGACGGGCCCCCGCACGAAGTCGACGCTCTCGCCCGCCAGCCAGTCCTCGGCCGACTCGATGAGGGCGTGGGCGCAGGCGGCGTCATCGATGCACTCGAAGAAGCCGAAGAAGCCGGCGCGCTCGCCGTGCTGGGCGTCGTGCGCGGGGTTGGTGTGGGCCGAGATGCGCCCCACGACCTCGCCGTCGCGCTCGACGACGAAGAGCTGCGCCTTGCCGTAGCGCAGGAACGGGTTGTGCTTGGGGTCGAGCTGCCCCGACAGCTGCACGCGGAGCGGCGGCGTCCACACCGGGTCGCCGTCGTAGACACGCCACAGCGCGTCGATGAAGGGGCGCGCCTGCCGGCCCTGGCCCACGGGCCGGATGCGGACGGTCATGCCGCCGAGTCTTACAGAGCGCCGGGGCGGCCACAACTCACCGGTATGCTGCGGGCATGCCGGAGCCCGGCTGGGACGCCGAACGCTACGCCGAGGCCTTCTCGTTCGTGCCGGAGCGGGGGCGCGAGGTGGTCGCCTGGCTCGATCCCCGGCCCGGCGAGCGGATCCTCGACCTGGGCTGCGGCACCGGCGCGCTGACGGCCGCCATCGCCGCGGCCGGCGCGACCGCCGAGGGCGTCGATCGGGACGCCGCGATGATCGCGCTCGCCCGCCGCGAGCACCCCGGCATCGCGTTCCGGCAGGCCGACGGGCAGCGGCTGCGCGTGTCCGAGCCGCTCGACGCGGTCTTCTCCAACGCGGCCCTGCACTGGATGCCCGACCAGGACGCCGTGATCGCCGGCGTGGCGGCGGCGCTGCGGCCGGGCGGCCGCTTCGTCGTGGAGATGGGCGGGCGGCGCAACGTCGCCGCGATCGTCGCGCCGTTGCGGGCCGCGCTCGAGCGCGAGGGCCTGCCCGTCGCGCGGCAGCCGCGGCCCTGGGTCTTCCCCTCGCCGGCCGAGCAGGCGGCGCGCCTGGAGGCGCACGGGCTCGAACTGCGACGGCTCTCCGCCTTCGATCGGGCGACGCCGCTGGAGGGCGGCGCGAACGGCATGCGCGACTGGCTGCGCATGTTCGCGGGGGCGTTCCTGGCCGCCGTGCCCGCCGATCGCGCCGAGGCGCTGATCACCGCCGTGGAGACCGCGGCCCGCCCGCAGCTCTTCGACGGCGAGCGCTGGGTCGCGGACTACGTGCGGCTGCGCTTCGTCGCCCTGCGCGTCTGAATCGGCGCGGCTGAATCGTGCGATCCGCATCCGCGGGCGGCGCGGTCGCGTAGGATCGCCGGGCGACGGAGGACACGATGACCGACACCTGCTGCGAATCCCAGGGCCCGAACGACGCCGGCCCCGACTGCCCCGATACACCGCAGGCGTCATGCGCTGCCGACGCGCCGATCGTCGCCGCACCGATGCCGGTGGGGTCGCTGCGGCGCCGCGCGCATCCGCTGGCCGACGCCGCGGCCCAGCGCGCCCTGCTGGGCGACCTGGCGCCGCCGCTCGCCTTCCCCGACGCTGTATCGGCCGCGGGCGCCGGGCCGCTGCGGGCGGGGACCGTCGAGGTGCTGCAAATCAACGTCGGCAAGTACTGCAATCAGACCTGCAGCCACTGCCACGTCGACGCCGGGCCGGACCGCACGGAGATCATGCCCGACGCCGTGGTGGACGCCTGCCTCGACGTCATCGCCCGGCACGACCTCCCCACCGTCGATATCACGGGCGGCGCGCCGGAGTTGCACCCGCGCTTCCGCGACCTCGTGTCGGCGGCGGCCGATCGCGGGGCGCACGTGATCGATCGGGCCAACCTGACCGCCTTCCTGATGCCCGAGCACCGGGACCTGCCCGCCTTCCTCGCCGAGCGCGGCGTTGAGATCATCGCCTCGCTGCCCTATTACCTGGCCGGCCCGACCGACGCGCAGCGCGGCGTGGGCGTGTTCGATCGCAGCCTGGAGGCGCTGACGACGCTCAACGCGCTGGGCTACGGCATGGAGGGGTCGGGGCTGGAGCTCAACCTGATCGCCAACCCGGTGGGGGCGTTCCTGCCACCCGATCAGGCGTCGATGGAGTGCGACTGGCGGGGCGAGCTGGACCGCCGCTACGGGGTGCGCTTCAACCGCCTCTACACGCTGACCAACCTGCCGGTGGGCCGCTATCTGGAGACCCTGCAGGACTCGGGCCACCTGGAGGACTACGTGCACCTGCTGGCGCGGTCGTTCAACCCGGCCACGTTGCCCGGCCTGATGTGCCGCAACACGATCTCGGTCGGGTGGGACGGGGCCCTCTACGACTGCGACTTCAACCAGATGCTCGAGATCGGCCTGGCGCTGCCCGGCCCCCAGCCGCCGCCGCGCATCGTCGGGCTGGAGTTGGAGCGGCTGGCCGATCGGCGGATTGCGGTCGGGACGCACTGCTTTGGCTGTACGGCGGGCGCGGGGGCGAGTTGCGGCGGCAGTCTGGCCTGAGCGTCGCGAGCGGCCGACCGTCAGCGGCCGGGCACCTCGATCTCCTCGACGATCTCCTCGGCCGCGTTGCGGCAGAGCACGACCTCCGCGTCGCCGTCGTCGCGGGGGTTGGCGATCTGGTGCAGCGCGTGCGGTGGCACGAAGAAGAAGTCGCCGCTCTGCGCGACGTGCTCCCGGGCGAGCCCCTCGCCGTAGCGCATGATCAGCGGCCCCTGCAGGACGTACATCGCCGTTTCGCAGTTGAGGTGCGTGTGCGGCGTGCTCTGCATCCCCGGCGGGATGCGCTGCCGGGTCATGAAGACCTGCGACGACCCGCTCAGGTCCTCGGAGACGCCGAACTGGATGCCCATCCCCGAGCGGTGCTCGGACCAGGCCAAGTCGGCCCCGCGGCTCATGCGGATTTCCGTGCTCATGCGCGTGTCCTCCCGTCGTGCTGTGTCGCCGCAGTATCCCACGATCGCGGGCGTCGCGGTCGCGCCGGGCCGTAGGCTGTGTGCGGCAAGGCGGTCCGAGCGGATCGCCGCCGCAGCGCAAGGGGGAGCGGATGTCGGACGTCGGAGAGCAGGCCATGGCGACGGCGCGCGCGTTCATCGACGCGTTCAACGCGCAGGACCACGAGCGCCACGCGGACACGCTCAACTATCCCCACGTGCGCCTGGCCAAGGGCGCATTCGGGACGATCGCCACGCGGGAGGACTGCGTGGCGCGCAGCCGCAGGAACGAGGCGGCGCTGGCGGCGGAGGGCTGGCATCACACCGTCGTCTCGGCGATGGAGGTCGTGCACGAGGGCCCCGACAAGGTGCACCTCGCGATCACGAACCACCGCTGTCACGCCGACGGGACCGTCTACAAGCCCTTCGACACGCTGTGGGTCGTGACCCTGCAGGACGGCCACTGGGGCGTCCAGTTTCGGTCCAGCTACCTGCGCTAGCCTGGCGTCGCCTCTCGCGGCGGTCGGGGCATGAGGGGGAAGTCTGGAGCCGGCGGGGGGATTCGAACCCTCGGCCTGCTGTTTACGAAACAGCTGCTCTACCACTGAGCTACACCGGCCTGGCGGCGACTCTATCAGAGCGGCGCCCGGCGTTCTGCGATTCGCGCCGCGCGGGCGCCCGGCCCGCTACCCTCCAGCGAGCGGGGCGCGGGAGGACGGATCGGAGTGTGACGATGGACTACGGCATCCTGCTGCCGACCTATATCGACATGTGGCGCGAGGTGCAGGCCGCCGAGGAGGCCGGCTTCAGCCACGCCTGGTTCCCCGATTCGCAGCTCATCTGGTCGGACTGCTATGCGGCCATGGCCCTGGCCGCCGACAAGACATCGCGGATCACACTGGGCACGCTGGTCTCGATCCCCAGCAACCGCATCGCGCCCGTGACGGCGACCGCCGTCGCGTCGATCAACAAGCTCGCCCCGGGGCGCGTCGTGCTGAGCCTGGGCACGGGCTACACGGGGCGCAACACGATGGGCCTGCCCTCGTATCCGGTGGCCGCCTTCCGCGAGTACGCCGCCCAGGTGCGCGGCCTGCTCGCCGGCGAGGACGTGCTGTTCCGTGAGGGCGAGCGCGAGCGCTGGATCCGGCTGATCCACGGCGACCACCCGGACTTCATGAACCTCGACGACCCGATCCCCATCTTCCTCGCGGCCAACGGCCCGAAGGCGATGGCCGTCGTGGGGGAGATGGGCGACGGCTGGGTGACGGCCGGCGCGAGCCCGCGCCTCGTGGAGGGCTTCGACGTCATCCGGGCGGGGGCGGAGGCGGCCGGGCGCCCCTACGAGAAGCCGTACACGGTGGTGCTGGAGGGCGCCTGCGTGCTGCGCGAGGGCGAGTCGCTGATGTCGCCGCGGGTGCTGGACCGGGTGGGCGCGATCGCGGCCGTGCGCCTGCACACGATGTGGGAGGCGAAGTACGGGCGCTGGGGATCGAACCTGCCCGTGGGCGACGCCGACCTCGCCGCCCGCTACCACCGCTACATCAGCGACTACGCCGCCGCCCGCGGGCGCCCCGGCGACCGGCTCTACCTGGACGTGCACGAGGGCCACTACACCTACCTCAAGGAGGGCGAGGCGGCCTTCCTGGAGGAGGAGCGGATCGGTCAGACGATCACGGGCACGGGCCCGCAGATCATCGAGAAGCTGGAGCAACTGGAATCGCTGGGCGTGGACCACGTCGCGCTGGCGACCGTCAGCCGGGAGGGCGCGCGCGACCTGATCGCCGACTTCCGGCGCGAGGTCATCGACAAGCGGGGCCGCTGAGGCGCCCCCGCCAACGCAGGCAGGAGCACGAGGGTGAGCGCCCTACCCGCCCATCTGCGCGATGCGCCGGGCCATCCATTCGACGTAGGCGCGGCGGGTCATGCCGCGCCGCCGGCGCTCCTCGTCGATGAAGGCGGCCACCCCGGCGTCGAGGGAGAGGTTGGCGCGCACGGGGACGCCCGATGGTCGAATCAGGGGCACGGAGACGAGGGCATGGCCCGGTGGAACCTCGATCTCTTCCAGCGCGCGGGGAGGGGGGACGGGATCGCCGTCCTCATCCGCGACTGCGACCCAATCCCGGAGCGCGTCCTCGGCGTTCAGCAAGGCCTGGTCGATGCCGGCAGCGGCGGCCACGCAACCGGGCAAGTCCGGGAAGATGACGCCAATGGCGTCGGAGCCATATTCGATCAGCGCTGGGTACCGCATCGTCTAGCCTCCTTCGCCCACCCAACCGGCGGACTGCGCAATGCTGCGGGCCGTCCCCGGCGGGATGGTCCGGTGCCGTGGCACCGCGATGCGGGTGTTCGGCCGCGCCGGGTGGGTGTAGATATCATGGTTCCCGCCGTGACGCCGGAGAATCCAGCCCTCGCGCTCCAGCCGTTGCCGGATCCGCCGTGTATGCGTCTCCATGTGCGAATATTCGCACATATGGCGATCGATGGGAAGCCTGGGCCGACGGCGGAGTCGCGGCCGGAGCAGGACCGAGCAGTGAGGAGCACACGATGAGCTACGAACAGATCATCTACGAGCCGGGGCCGGTGGCGCGGATCATTCTCAACCGGCCCGACGTCAACAACGCCCAGAGCCGCGTGCTGCTGGCCGAGATGGACGACGCCTTCAACCGCGCCAACGACGACCGCGGCGTGCACGTCGTGGTGCTGTCGGGCAACGGGCGGAACTTCTCGTCGGGGCACGACATGGGCAGCGAGGCGGAGTTGGTCGACCGCGCCACGCACGGCTACGAGACGGAGCGCCCCGGCAGCTACGACCAACTGCGCGACCGCAACCTCAGCAACACGCTGCGCTGGCGCAACTTCCCCAAGCCCACCATCGCCATGGTGCACGGCTACTGCATCTACGGCGGCTGGATGATCGCCTCCGCGATGGACGTGATCTTCGCCTCCGACGACGCCCGCTTCCTGCCCGCGCACAACCAGTACTTCGGCGTGCCCTGGGACCTGGGCGCGCGCAAGACCAAGGAGCTGCTCTTTCAGAACCGCTTCCTGACGGCCCGCGAGGCGCACGCGGTGGGCTTCGTGAACCGCGTCTACCAGCGCGACGAGCTGGAGCGCGAGACGCTGGCCTACGCCGCCGAGGTGGCCTCGACGAGCCCCATGCACAACCGGCAGGTCAAGTTCTCGGTCAACAACATGCTCGACGCGCAGGGCTTCACGGCGCACGTCACGGCCGCGTTCCAGACCTACGCGATGAACACCACGGGCCTGGGACCGGCGACGGGCAGCGTGGCGGCCGAGGGGGCGCCGCGCCGCATGGAAGGCGTCGATGGGGCGCTGGCCAAGCTCAAGCAGGGCCGCACGGCCTTCAGCGACTACCCGCCCGGCCCCGCGGAGCCGGCCCCCTGACGCCGCCTAGCGCCGCCGCGAGATCGAGAGCCCGTCGAAGGCGGGCAGCATCACCGTCTCCAGGCGCTCATCGTCGACGGCGAGCCGGCTGAAGCGGCGCAGCCCGGCGGTGCTCTCGCGCTGGTCGGCGTCGTCGGCGACGGCGCCGCTCCAGAGCACGTTGTCGGCCAGCAGCAGCCCGCCGGGGCGCAGCCGCGGGACGAGCTCCGCGAAGTAGTCCGGGTAGCGCTCCTTGTCGGCGTCCAGGAAGGCGAGGTCGAACTGCGGCCCCGCGGGCAGCGCCTGCAGCGTCTCGATGGCCGGGGCCAGCCGCAGCTCGATGCGGTCCGCGACGCCGGCGCGGCGCCAGTAGCGCCGCGCGATCGCGGTCCACTCCTCGCTCACGTCGCAGCACAGCAGCCGCCCGCCCGCCGGCAGCGCCGACGCCATCGCCAGCGAGGAGTAGCCGGTGAACGTGCCGACCTCGATCAGGTCGCGCGCGCCGCTGATGCGCACCAGCAGCGCCAGCAGGCCGGCCTCGTCGGGTCCGATCTGCATGCCCGCCATCGGCAGCGCGGCCGTCTCCGCGATCAGGTCCCGCGCGATCGGGTCCGGCGCCTCCGTGTGTGCGCGCACGTAGGCATCGAGCGCGTCGCTGAGCAGGAAGTTGCGAGCCGTCATGCGCGATCCCTCCGCTTTCGTGGCGTGTCGTCCCCGGCCCCGCCGCGGGCGGCGCGACGCGACATCCCTCAGGACACGTCGACCAGCGGCACCAGCAGACTCGACTCGCGGGCGCCGCCGCCGGTGGGCCGCGGGACCTGCCGCTCGGCGTGGTACGACGAGCGCACCAGCGGCCCCGACTCCACGTGCCGGAAGCCCATCGCGCGGGCGCGGCCGGCCAGCGCGTCGAACTCCGCCGGCGGCACGAAGCGCGCGACGGGCAGGTGCTTGAGCGTGGGGCGCAGATACTGGCCCACCGTCAGGACGTCGCAGCCCACGGCGCGCAGGTCGCGCAGCACGGCGTCGATCTCGTCCATCGTCTCGCCCAGCCCCAGCATCAGGCCGCTCTTCGTGACCGGCCGCGGCGACCAGGCGTCGGCGCGTCGCAGCAGTTCCAGGCTGCGCTCGTAGCGCGCCTTGTGGCGCACGCTGCGATAGAGGCGGGGCACCGTCTCGGTGTTGTGATTGAGGATCTCCGGCGCAGCCCGCAGGACGGTCTCGAGGGCCTCCCAGTTGCCGTCGAAGTCGGGGATCAACAGCTCGACCGTGGCGCCCGGGGAGAGCCGCCGGATCCAGCGCACGGTCTCGACGAACAGGCCGGCGCCGCCGTCGGGCACGTCGTCGCGGTTGACCGACGTGATCACGGCGTGGTCGAGGCCCATCCGCTCGACGGTCATCGCCACGCGGCGCGGCTCGTCGGCGTCGAGGGGGCCGGGGCGGCCGCTGGTCACCTGGCAGTAGCCGCAGGCGCGGGTGCAGACCTTGCCCAGGATGAGGAAGGTGGCCGTGCCGCTGTTCCAGCACTCGCCGATGTTGGGGCAGCGCGCCTCCTCGCAGACGGTGTGCAGGCCCTCGTCGCGCATCAGCCCGCGCAGACGCTCGTAGGTGGGGCCGCCGGGCGCGCGCGCCTTGAGCCAGGCGGGCTTGGGTCCCGACGCGCCGCGACCGCGGGGCGGGGCTGGGGCTGGCGTGCTGCTGTGCATACCGCGATCCTACCGCGAGTGACGCCGGCGGGTCGCGATGGCCGCCGCGCGCCGCTAGGGTGGGGCCATGTTCCGGGTGACATTAGTCACGGCCGACGCATCCTTGGCCGACTCCGTGGGGCCGCTGATCGCGCGCGCCGGCCTGGAGTTCGTCACGCTGCCGGCCTTCGATGAGACCGCGGAGCCCGACCCGGCCGCCGCGCCCGACGTGCTCTGCCTGGACCTGCGGGAGTCGCGCCCGCCGGCCCGCTCGCCCTTCCAGGATCCCTGGGAGAAGGCCTTCGCGCTGGGCGTCGTGACGCCGGCGCAGGTGCCGGCGCTGGATCCGGCGCTGGGCCTGGACGACTTCATCACCACGCCGCTGCACCCGCCCGAGTTCGTGGCGCGGGTGCTCCAAATCCTCTGGCGGCACGGCCGCGCGCCGGCCGGCAAGACGCTGGCCGCCGGCGATCTGGTGATGGACCTGACCACCTACCAGATCTTCGAGGGCGGGCATCCGGTGACGCTGACCTACAAGGAGTACGAGCTGCTGCGCTTCCTGATGACGCACGCGGGCACCGTCTTCAGCCGCGAGCAGCTGCTGAACCGGGTCTGGGGCTACAACTACTACGGCGGCTCGCGCACCGTCGATGTGCACGTGCGGCGGCTGCGCAGCAAGCTGGAGCGCGGCGGCCAGGTCTACATCGAGACCGTGCGCAACGTGGGCTACCGCTTCGGCCAGCCGCTGCGGTAGGGGCGGGCGGAACCTCACCCCCTAGCCCCCTCTCCATCTGAAGCGATGGAGAGGGGGAACCGGAGGGGAGGTTTCAGAGCAGCGCTGCGGAACCTCCCACCACCCGTTCTGATCCCCCCTCTCCATTGCTCCGCAATGGAGAGGGGGTTAGGGGGTGAGGTTCCCACGCAGGGGGTGAGGTCCGCCCCGCTAGACGCCGTAGATGCCGGGCTTGCCCTCGAACCACGACCGGTACCACCGATAGGTGGAGGCGGTTTGCATGTTGGTTGGGCCGTAGCCCTTGAGCCAGGGACGGTGTCCGGCGACCGGCCGGCCCCAAGAATGGTAGATCTGGGGATTGTGCTCTTCGAGCAGCTTGGTCTGGATCTCGTCGTAGATCGGCAGACGGTTCTCGAGACCGAGGGTGGTGCGTCCCTGCTCCAGCAGCGCGTCGATCTCGGGGTCCGAGAACTCGCCGAAGTTGCGCCCGCCGTCGCGGTGGTGGGTGCCGTGGAGGACGTCGGGGTCGAACGCGCCCCCGAGGCCCTGGACGGCCAGGCTGAAATCCCCCGCCGCCCGCCTGGGGTTGTGCTCTATGTCGGGAATCTCCTGGAGTTCGACCTCGAAGCCGATTTCGGCAAAGTTCTGGTGGAGCACCTCAGCGGTTACGGTTTCAAGGTGGCTGCAGGTCATCGGCGGCACGCTCCCGGGGTCGTAGCCGCTGGCGTCGAGCAGCCGCCGGCCCTCGGCCAGGTCCTCCTCGCGCAGGGCGCCGGAGCGGTAGCCGGGCAGCTGGCGGAGTTCGTCAGGGGTCCAGGCGTAGACGCCGGCCGCGTGGGAGATCGGCCCGCCGATCTGCAGCAAGCCTCCTCTCGCCGCGAAGTTCTGTTCACGGTCGGCCGCGAGGTGCAGCGCGAGGCGCACGCGCGGGTCGGTGTAGGGCTCGACCTTGGTGTGGAAGAATGTCGACACCGACCAGATCGCGTTCATGGGCACTTCGATGAGGTTTTCCTCGCCGACCTGGGCCCGCAGGGCCTCGTTCTCTGCCGGATAGCCCAACCACGGCAAAAAGGTGAAGTCGGCCTCGCCGGCGACGTACTGTGCGGCTCGATACGCCCCGTCGGCATTCCAGTTCGCCCGCAGCCCGTCGATGTAGGGGAGCGGGTCGCGGAAGTAGTTGGGGTTGCGTTCCAGCACGGTGAGGACGTCGGGCTCACGGGAGACGTACTGCATACCGCCGGTGCCGATGGCAGCCTCGTTGTCGCTGGCGACGCCGTCGTCGCCGAAGGCCTCGACCGCGTCGCGCGAGATCATCACCATCTGGTTCTCGCCGACGGCGGTGATCAGCGGCGCGAACACCTCTTTCGTCCGAAGGCGCAGGGTGAGCTCGTCGGGGACCTCGAACTGGTCGACGATGGCGAAGCGGTCTCGCCAGATGAACTCGGGGTTGTCCTGGCCGAAGCGCTGGAGTCCGAAGGCGGCGTCCTCGGCGACGAACTGCCGCCCGTTCAGCGGCGCCTTGTCCTGCCAGTGCACGTTCGGCTTGATGTTGTAGACGAACGTGAGCTCGTCGACGACCTCGGGCAGTTCCGCCATCGCGGCGGTGAGCACCCCGCCGTTATCGAGGTAGTTGATGTGGTCGTAGATCGGGAGCCAGGCGCTTTCGAGGCCGCCGTGGTCGGCGATGGCCGGGTCGAGGATGCCGCCGTCGAAACTGAAGACGGAGAGGATGCCTCCATGCTGCGGGCCGGTGGCCGGGGCCTCCTCCTCCGCCGCCATGGCGGCGCTCTCGGCGGCCTCCTGGGCGGCGTCGGCGGCCTCTTGGGCCGCGGCGACCGCGGCGGCCGCGGTCTCGGCGGCGGCTTCGGCGGTCTGCTGGGCGGTGGCGGCGGCCTCCCCGGCGGCGGCGGACGCCTCGCCGGCGGCTTCGGCCGCGGCGGCGGCGGCGGCAGCGGCCTCGTCGATGGCGGCCTGGGCGGCCTCCGCGGTGGCCGTCCCGGCCTCGACCGCGGCGGCCGCGTCGCGGGCGGCCTGGGCGGCGGCCTCGGCGGCCTCGGACGCGGCGGCCGCGACGGCGGCGGCGGCTTGGTCGCCGGCCGCGGATGCGGCGGCAGCCGCGGCGGCGGCGGCCGCGGCGGCGGCCTCCGCGGCGGCGGCCGCGTTGCCGGCGTCCTCCGACTCGGCGGCCTCGGCGGCCAGGGCGGCGGCCGCATCGGCGGCGTCGGCGGCCTGGGAGGCCGCGGCGGAGGCTTCGGACGCGGCGGCGGCCGCCTGGGCGGCGGCGTCCGCGGCGGCCTCCGTCTCGGCGGCGCGCGCCTCACCGGCGGCGATGGCCGCCGCAGCGGCCTCTTCCGCCGCCGTGGCGGCCCGTTCGGCAGCCACGGCCCCGGCGTCGGGCCCGTCGTCGTCGCCGCAGCCGACCAGCGCGAGGCCGGCCGCCCCAACCCCAGCCTTCGCGCTGGCTCCCAACATGGTGCGGCGCGAGATCTTTCGCTGTCGCAGGGTGGTCCAATACTTCGGCGTGCTCATGATCGGTTCCTTTCCCGGAACTACCGTTGGTCCCCCCGGGGGACCGTCGGGCTGGTGAGCACGCGCAGTATGGCACATCCAGAGGCGAGCCCCCCCCCTACCCTATGTCAAGTAAGAAGGAAAGTATGGGGTTATCCACTGACTTTACCAAGTTATCCACAGGATTCCTCGGATTCGGGCGCCGTGGGGAGGCCCCCCGTGTCACTCAGGGGGTCCGGCGTGGGATCGCGGGGTGAGGTCGGGGCGGCGGCCGGAACCTCACCCCCTAACCCCCTCTCCATCTGAAGCGATGGAGAGGGGGGACCGGAGGGATGTGGTCGGATCCCCTCTCCCCCTTGGGGGAGAGGGTTAGGGTGAGGGGGTCTCGGCGAGCGCTGCACCCTCACCCGAGCCCTCTCCCGGAGGGAGAGGGGACCGGAGTTCCCCCTCTCCACCCGAAGGTGGACCGGGGGGTAGGGGATGAGGCGCCCGCGGGCATCCCGCGACACACCCCGGCGGCGGCGGCGGCGGCGCGCGCGGTGAAGTTAATCGGGACGTAACACCCCTGCCACGGGCCTACGGCGGGCCGATCGTACAATTGGCCCCGGCCGGCGATGCACCCGGAGCCGGGGCGCGCCGGCCGGGCGCGGGCAGCCGCGCGGACCAGCACAGCCGGACGACGGAGTTCCGGGCCATTCGACGATTGGGCAAGGTTTCCATGGCGAACGCGATGCGGGCGGAGTACATCTGGATGGACGGGGCGAAGCCCACGCAGACACTGCGCTCCAAGACGAGGGTGCTGCCGGTCGGTACCACCGAGATGCCGATCTGGGGCTTCGACGGCTCCAGCACCGGTCAGGCCGAAGGCCACGACTCGGACTGCGTGCTGAAGCCGGTCTTCGTCGTGCCGGACCCGATGCGCGGCGAGGGCGACGTGCTGGTGCTCTGCGAGGTGATGCTCCCGGACATGAGCCCGCACCCCAGCAACACGCGCGCGGCCTGCGCGGCGACGGCGGCGCAGTACGCCGCGTTCGACACGTGGTTCGGCATCGAGCAGGAGTACACGTTCTTCGAGGGCGCCCGCCCGCTGGGCTGGCCCGACCACGGCTTCCCGGCGCCCCAGTTCGGCTACTACTGCGGCGTGGGCGCGGACGAGGTCTTCGGCCGCCCCATCGTGGAGGCGCACACCGACGCCTGCATCGAGGCGGGGCTGCACATCGCCGGCACCAACGCCGAGGTGATGCCCGGCCAGTGGGAGTTCCAGATCGGCCCCGTGGCCGCGCCGCAGGCCGCCGACGAGCTCTGGGTGGCCCGCTACCTGCTCTACCGCGTGGCGGAGGACTTCGACGTCAACGCGACGCTGGATCCCAAGCCCGTGCGGGGCGACTGGAACGGCGCCGGCGCCCACACCAACTTCTCGACCGTCGCGATGCGCGAGAACTACGACGCCTGCATCGCGGCGGCGGAGGCGCTGGCGGCCAACGCCAGGCTGCACATCGAGAACTACGGGCACGGCGTCCAGGAGCGCCTGACCGGCGAGCATGAGACCGCCCGCTTCGACCAGTTCAACTACGCGGTGTCCGACCGCGGCGCCTCGGTGCGGATCCCCTGGCAGGTCGAGAAGGACGGCAAGGGCTACATCGAAGACCGCCGGCCCAACGCCAACATGGACCCCTACGTCGTCACGCGGCTGATCATCGACACGGTCTGCAGCGCGGCGTCCTAGGCGCGGGCGGCGGGTGGTCCGCCCCCGGGTGGTCCGCAGCCGGGCGGTCCGGAGGCATACATGGCTGCCGAGACCACGGAATACGTCATCGCGACGGCCCGCGAGGCCGACGTCAAGTTCATCCGGCTCTGGTTCACCGACATCCTGGGCTCGCTGAAGTCATTCGCGATCACGGTCGGCGAGTTGGAGGGCGCGCTGGAGCGGGGCATGGGCTTCGACGGCTCCTCGATCGAGGGCTTCGCCCGCATCGATGAGTCGGACATGGTGGCCCGGCCCGACCCCTCGACCTTCGTCGTGCTGCCTTGGCGGCCGCAGCAGCACCGCGTGGCGCGCATGTTCTGCGACATCTACATGCCCGACGGCGCGCCGTTTCGTCGGCGACCCGCGCTTCGTGCTGCGCCGCCAACTCGAGCGCGCGCGGGAGGCCGGCTTCACGTTCTACGTGGGCCCCGAGCTGGAGTGGTTCTACTTCAAGGCGCCGGACACGCCGGAGCCGCTCGACGCCGGCGGCTACTTTCGACCTGACGCCGCTGGACACGGCCAGCGACCTGCGCCGCGAGACGGTGCTGATGCTCGAGGAGATGGGCATCGCGGTGGAGTACAGCCACCACGAGGTGGCTCCCTCGCAGCACGAGATCGACCTGCGCTATACGGACGCCCTGACCATGGCCGACGCGACCATGACCTACCGGCTGGTGGTCAAGGAGATCGCGATCAAGCACGGCGTGCACGCGTCGTTCATGCCCAAGCCGCTGACGACCGAGAACGGCAGCGGCATGCACCTCTATCAGTCGCTGTTCCGCGGCGACGAGAACATGTTCTTCGCCGAGGAGGCGCCGGCGCACCTGTCGCCGCTGGCGGGGCACTACATCGCCGGGCTGCTGCGGCACGCGCGCGAGTTCACGCTGGTCACGAATCAGTGGGTCAACAGCTACAAGCGCCTGCGCGCCGGCTACGAGGCGCCGGTCTACCTGACCTGGGCGACGCGCAACCGCAGCGACCTGATCCGCGTCCCCGAGTACCAGCCGGGGCACGCCAAGGCGACGCGCATCGAGTACCGCGCGGCCGACTCGGCCTGCAACCCCTACCTGGCCTTCGCGGCGATGCTGGCCGCCGGCCTGAAGGGCATCGAGGAGGAGTACGAACTCCCCGCCCCCACCGAGGAGAACGTCTTCCTGCTCGACGAGCCCACCCGACGCGCGCGCCGCATCGGTCACTTGCCCGGCTCGCTGGGCGAGGCGATCGACCTCTTCGCGGCCAGCGACCTGATGCGCGAGACGCTGGGCCCGCACGTGTTCGAGAGCATCCTGGCCAACAAGCGCATCGAGTGGGACGCCTACCAGGCGCACGTCACCGACTTCGAGCGCGAGCGCTACCTGCCGATTCTGTAGCCCGGCGGCAGCCTGCGGGGTTCCGCGGTTAGAGCCCGGGGAACAGCATCGACGTCGAGGCGTCGATGGCCTTGAAGAGCGGCGCCGGGTAGAGCCCCAGCAGGAACACCACGCCGGTCAGCACGGCCAGCGCGCCCATCATCGGCGCCGGCACGGCGATGCGGCCGGTGTCGGCGCCCTCCGGCTTGTAGAGGTACATCTGCTTGATGACCATCAGGTAGTAGTAGAGCGACACGAACGAGACGGTGACGCCGATCGCCGCCAGCCAGAGATGGCCGTTGCTGGCCGCGACCTGGAAGATGACGAACTTCGTCGCGAAGCCGGCGAAGAGCGGCATCCCGGCCAGGGAGAACAGCGCCACCGAGAGCAGCAGGGCCAGCACGGGCTGCCGCTCGGCGAGCCCGCGCAGGTCGACGATGTCGTCCTTGCCGGTGCGGTTGTAGAAGGCGATCAGCGCCGTGAAGACCAGCACGTTCGTCGCCACGTAGCCCATCAGGTGCAGGACCAGCGCCGTGGCGGCGTCCTGCGACTCGGCCAGCGAGCCGGCGTCGAGCGCGACGATGCCGATCAGCAGGTAGCCCACCTGCCCGATCGAGGAGTAGGCCATCAGCCGCTTGAGGTTCGTCTGGCGCAGCGCGATCAGGTTGCCGGTGATCATCGTCATCGCGGCGATGATCGCGATCAGCCACGACCACTCGGCGGCGGCGGGCAGCAGCGCCTCCGAGAACAGGCGCAGGAAGAAGGCGAACGCGGCGCCCTTGCCGGCGGCGCTCAGGAAGGCCGTCACGGGCAGCGGCGCGCCCTGGTAGGCGTCGGGCGTCCACTGGTGGAAGGGCACCGCCGAGACCTTGAAGCCCAGCCCCGCGACGATCAGCACCAGCGCGACGATGATCGCGGGACGGACGTCGCCCGGGATCGGCAGGGCGCTGTCGATCGTCGCGGCGCTGAAGTTGCCCAGCTGCTGGGCGATGTTGCGGCTCACCTCCACGGCGTCGGGGTCGATGGCGCTGTAGGTGGTCGTGCCGGTGACGCCGTAGAGGATGCTGAGCCCGTAGAGGAACAGCGCCGACGAGAACGCGCCCAGCAGCAGGTACTTCAGCGATCCCTCGTTGGAGAACGGGTTGAGCTTGTTGAAGCCCACCAGGATGTAGAGGCTGAACGACATCAGCTCGAGCGACAGGTAGGCGGTGATCAGCTCGCGGGAGGACGCGAGCAGCATCATGCCCAGCGTCGCGAACATGATCAGGCCGTAGAACTCGCCGTGGTGCTTGAGCCGGTCGCCCGCGAACTGGATGCCGGCCAGGATCGAGAACGCGGCGATGCCCAGGAAGAAGACGCGGAAGAGCACCGTGTAGTTGTCGATCGCCAGGACGTTGGCGAAGTCGTCGTTGACGTTGATGTAGAAGACCGCCGTCAGCACCAGCAGCACGACCAGCCCGGCGACGGAGAGGTAGCCCCACACCTCCTGCGGCACGCGCCGGAAGCTCACGGCCCCCGCCACGATCAGCGTGGCGAAGCTCGCCAGGACGAGTTCGGGGATGATCAGGGCGTATTCGAGGTCAAGGTCCATCAGCCGCCCCGAACCACGGGCAGGTTGGCCAGGCTGCCACCCACCTCATCCACGCTGGGCAGTTCGAGCACCGCGCTCGCGATGCGGTCGACGAAGGGGTCGGGCCAGACGCCCATCGCGACGATCGGGATCAGCAGCATCAGCCCCGCGGCCAGCTCCCAGCGGGTGATGTCGTGCAGGCTGTCCCAGCGCTCGTTGAACGGACCCAGCGCCGCCCGGCCCAGCAGTCGCAGGATGTAGACGGCGGTCAGCGCGGCCGAGAGCACGCCGATGGCCGCCCAGAAGGGGAACTCGTTGACGGCGCCGACGAAGATGTGGAACTCGGCCACGAAGCCGCTCAGCCCCGGTAAGCCGAGCGAGGCCAGCCCGGCGATGCCGAAGAAGATCACGAACAGCGGCATGCGTTTGATGATGCCGCCGAACTGGGTGATGTCGCGGGTGTGGGCCTGGTCGTAGATCGCGCCGACCATGGCGAAGAAGAGGGCCGTCATGACGCCGTGGCTGAACATCTGCAGGGTCGCGCCGTTGACGCCGATCGTGTTCATCGTGCCCAGGCCCATGAGCACGAAGCCCATGTGGCTGACGGAGGAATAGCCGACCACGAACTTGAGGTCGGTCTGGTGGATGGCCGAGAAGGCCCCGTAGATGGCGGCGATGCCGCCCAGCACCAGCAGCACCGGCATCCACAGGTCGGTGCCGGCGGGCAGGATCTCGATGCCCAGCCGCACGATGCCGAAGGCGCCCAGCTTCATCAGCACGCCGGCGTGCAGCATCGAGACGGCCGTGGGGGCCGCGACGTGGCCGTCGGGCGACCAGGTATGGAAGGGCCAGAGGCCGGCCAGGACGCCGCAGCCGATCATGAAGAAGGGGAAGAAGGTGTTGGCGAAGGATTTGCCGAACTCGACCTCGCGCAGCACCCCCATATCGAAGGTGCCGGCCCCGGCCTCGGTGAAGACGGCGAAGATGCCGATGAAGATCAGCACCGACCCGCCCACCAGCACCATGGTGAGCTTCATCGCGCCGTATTCCTTGTTGGTGCTGCCCCAGACCACGATGAGCAGGTACATCGGCAGCACGGCGAGCTCGTAGAAGAAGAACCAGAAGAAGAGGTCCTGGCTGATGTAGACGCCGAAGACGCCCGCCACCAGCGCCCAGAAGAGGACAAAGAAGTCCTTGTTGCGGTAGTCGATCTTCCACGAGACCAGCACGCCGGCGCAGGCGACGATGCCGTTCAGCAACACCAGCGCCGCGGCGATCCCATCGATGGCCAGGAACAGCGAGATGCCGTTCTCCTGGAAGATGCCGACGTTCTCGATCCAGACGTAGCGCAGGGCGAACTGCAGGCCGCCCTCCTTGTAGTCGAAGGCGGCGAAGACGATGACCGAGATGACGAAGACGGCCACGCCGGCGATGAGCGCGATCACCCGCACCACCTGGGCGTGGCGGCTGGGCGTGAGCATCGTCAGGATGCCGGCGGCGCCCGGGATCAGCAGCAGCACGAGCAGCAGTGCGCCGACGTCGTTCACCGGTCCCCGTTTCTCCTCCGCCGGCGCACGCGGCGCCGGCGGCTCCATCGCGCCCGGCGTCGTCGCCGGGCGCGTCTCCTAGTTGAGTCGCAGCAGGAAGCCCAGGGCTCCCAGCAGTGCGACGCCGACGATCATCAGCAGCGCGTAGTCGGGCAGGCGGCCGGTCACGTGCCGGCGCACCCGCTCGCCGGCCCAGCGCGTCAGGTTGGCCGGGCCGTTGATGCCGGTGTTGTTGACGACCATGCGGTCGAATGCGGCGACCAGATGCCCGAAGGGCAGTACCGCGTGGTCGATGACCCACTGATAGGCCTCATCGAAGTAGAACTTGTTCTCCAGCGCCGCCGCCATGCGCGGCTGCCGCTCGCGCAGCGCCTGCGCGCGGCGGGCGTTCTGGCCGTGGAACAGCCACCAGGCGGTGCCGATGCCCAGCAGCGAGACGAGGCCGGTGGCGGCGGCCAGCAGCGAGTTGAAGTGGAACTCCTCGGGATGGGGGTAGTAGATGTACTGGTTGATGCCGCCCGGGAAGCCGAACCAGTCGCCCACCTGGTCCATGGCGAACCAGCCGGCGAAGGCGGTCAGCACGGTCAGGAAGACGAGCGGGATCAGCATCAGCGCCGGCGCCTCGCGGGTGCGGCGGATGACGTCGAGGTCCTTGGGCGCGCCGAAGAAGGTGATCAGCACCAGCCGCGCCATGTACACCGCCGAGAGGAAGGCGGCGATGCCCAGCAGGATCAGGATCGCCTCGTTCTGCGTCGCCTCGACGATGGTGAAGATCTCGTCCTTCGAGAAGAAGCCCGACAGCGGTGCGATGCCGGCCAGCGCCAGGGCGGAGAGGATGAAGGTGCCGGCGGTGACCGGCATGCGCCACCACAGCCCGCCCAGCCGGCGGGCGTCCTGCTCGTCGGTCATGTGGATGATCGAGCCGGCGCCGAGGAACAGCGTCGCCTTGAAGAAGGCATGCGTCATCAGATGCAGCATCGCGATGCCGACGGCGCCGGCGCCGAGCGCCACGAACATGAAGCCCAGCTGGCTCACCGTCGAGTAGGCCAGCACGCGCTTGATGTCGGTCTGGGCGAGGGCGATGAGGCCCGCCAGCAGCGCCGTGATCAGGCCGATCGCCAGCACCACCTCGAGCGCGCCGGGCGTCACGTCGAACAGCGGCAGCAGGCGCGCCACCAGGTAGACGCCGGCGACCACCATCGTGGCGGCGTGGATCAGCGCCGAGACGGGCGTGGGGCCCTCCATCGCGTCGGGCAGCCAGACGTGGAAGGGGAACTGCGCGCTCTTGCCCATCGCGCCCAGGAAGAGCAGCAGGACGGACAGCGTCAGGTAGGCGTCGCCCATGACCTGGGGCAGGTCGTTGAGGCGGCCCGCCTGCGCGGCCGCGATGATCTCGCTGATCTGGAAGCTGCCGGTCGCGCGCCACAGCAGGATGATCCCGATCAGCAGCCCCACGTCGCCCAGGCGCGTCGTGACAAAGGCCTTCTTGGCCGCTTCCACCGCCGAGGGGCGCTCGTAGTAGAAGCCGATCAGCAGGAACGAGCAGACGCCCACGCCCTCCCAGGCCACGTAGAGCAGCAGCAGGTTGTCGGCCAGGACGAGCGCCAGCATCGACCCGATGAAGAGGTTGATGACGGCGAAGTACCACCAGTAGCGCGGCTCGGGCTTGCCGTGATGGCGCATGTACTGGGTGGAGTAGAGGACGACCATCAGCCCCACGGTGGCGATCACGCCGATCATCACGACCGCGATCGCGTCCAGCGTCCAGCCGATGCGCAGGCTGAACTCGCCGACCTGCAGCCAGGTGAAGCCGTTGTTGGCGACCCCGGCCAGCCCGTCACCGATGGCGTCGAGCTGCTCGATCAGCACCACGAAGAACAGGGCGAAGACCGTCCCGATGGCGCCGATCGCGATCCAGTCGCCGCCGCGCGGCAGGAAGCGGCCGAAGAGGAACAGCACGAAGAAGGCGCAGACCGGCAGCGCGGGCAGGATCCAGACGTGCTCCATCCAGAACATCTAGCGGCGCCCCCTCGCTGCTGGGGCCGCGGGCGCGCAGGGCGGCGTCGGCGGGAGGATGGGCACGGCGCCTACCACTTGAGAAGGTTCACTTCGTCGACGTTCGCGGTGGCGCGGTTGCGGAACGTGCGCACCACGATGCCGAGCGCCAGCGCCACCTCGGCGGCCGCCACGACGATCAGGAAGAAGGCGAAGATGATGCCCGTGAAGTTGCCGAACTCGATCTTGCCGTAGACCGCGAAGGCCACCAGGTTGAGGCTCACGGCGCTCAGCATGATCTCCACGGACATCAGGATCAGGATCGCGTTGCGCCGCGTGAGCACGCCCATCACGCCGATCGCGAAGAGGATCGCGTTGACCACCAGCACGTGTTCGATGGGTGGCACTAGTCCTCCTCGTCTTCCGGCGTGGCCAGCAGGATCGCGCCGTCGAGGGCGATGGAGAGCAGGATCCCCACCACGATGAACGGCACGATCCAGACCGTGAAGATGACGTCGCCGATGGCCTCGAAGGGCACCGGCTCAATGCCGCCGCGGTTGGCGGGGGTGACCCAGTCGGTGGTGACGGCCGCCCCGATCAGCGCGGCCAGCAGACCCATCGAGGCCAGCACGCCCAGCGGGCGGCTCTTGCCGAACAGGGCCTGCGGGCGCTCGCGGGCGCGCGTCAGCATCAGCGCGAAGAGGATCAGGATGACGACGGCGCCGCCGTAGATCAGCAGCTGCACCAGGGCCAGGAACTCCACCGTCAGGAGCAGGTAGATGGCCGCCACGCCGCCCAGCGTCGCGATGAACAGCAGCGCCGCGTAGACGATGTTGCCGGCCAGCGTCACGCCCAGGGCGCTCAGCAGCGTCAGCACGGCGACGGCGTAGAAGATGATCTCGGTTGCGCTCATTCTCCACCCGGCTCGCCCCCTGCGGGGGCCTGCGCGTTCAACGGTGAGCCCGTGCCGAGGCGCGGGCCCAATCGCCCATCAGTCGCCCGATGCGACCTCCGTGCTCGTGACCAGGCGCGGTCGCGCCGGTTCCAAGTGAATCGATTGGCCGCCCGCCTTGGAACGAATCAGAACGTAAATCAGGGCCACCAGTGAGACAAGCAACGCCAGCGAGACCAGCGCCACGATCCAGTCGGCCCCGCCGTAGGCGAGGATGATGCCGTTGGCCAGCACCTGCAGCAGGGCGAAGGGCAGCAGCACCTTCCAGGAGAAGGCCATGAGCTGGTCGATGCGCAGGCGCGGGAACATGGCCCGCAGCCAGAACAGCACGAAGATCAGCGCGCCGGCCTTGAGCAGCGTCAGCACGATCTGCAGGCCCAGCCCGCCGTCCTCGCCGAAGGGGAAGTTCCAGCCCCCCAGGAAGACCGTCGAGGCGAGCATCACCATCAGGAACAGGCCCGTGTACTCGGCCAGGAAGAACAGGCTCCAGCGGATGCCGCTGTACTCGACGAAGTAGCCCCCCACGACCTCCGATTCGGCGACCGGCATGTCGAAGGGCGGGCGATGCAGCTCGGCCAGCGCCCCGATCATGAAGATCACGAAGCCCAGCGGCTGCAGCAAGATGTAGGGCGTCGTGCGCTGGTCGCCGGCGATGAAGTTGAGGTTCAGCGCCCCGCCCACCAGGCCGTCGTCCTGCAGGTGGCCGGCCGCGATCATGATCACGCCCGCCGCCGCCAGCAGCATGGGCAACTCGTACGAGATGGCCTGCGCCGCGGCGCGGATGCCGCCCAGCAGCGCGTACTTGTTGTCCGACCCCCAGCCGGCCATGATCACGCCCACGATGTTGAGCCCCAGCACCGCGAAGACGTAGAGGAAGCCCAACTCCAGGTCGCGGATGAACCAGGTCTCCGTGAAGGGGATGGGCACGAACATCAGGAAGACGGGCACGAAGACAAAGAACACCGCCAGCTCGAACACCCAGCGGTCGGCCGAGTGCGGGCGCACATCCTCCTTCGTGAGCAGCTTGATGGCGTCGGCCAGGGACTGCAGGATGCCCATCGGGCCGGTGCGCGTGGGACCGACGCGGGCCTGGAAGCGGGCCAGCACCTTGCGCTCGAGGTAGATCAGCGCCAGCGCGTTGATGGTCATCAGCAGGACGATGAAGACCAGCCGGATCAGGGCGTCGATCCAGTCCGGCATGCCGATGCCGGCGAACTCGCTGAGGACGATGGCGTCGGGCATCTAGCGGTCCACCTCCCCCAGAACGATGTCGACGGAGCCCAGGATGATGACGGCGTCGGCGATGTAGGAGCCCACGGTCATCTGCTTGAGCGCGCTGAGGTTGTGGAAGCAGGGCGAGCGCACCTTCATGCGCCAGGGCTTGTCGGTGCCGTCGGAGACCATGTAGATGCCGTACTCGCCGCGCGGGCCTTCCTGGCGCTGGTAGATCTCGGCCGGCGCCGGCCGCAGCCGGGGCGGCAGCCCCTCGGCCACGATGGGCCCGCTGGTCGGCATCTGGTCGAGCGCCTGCCCGATGATCCGCAGCGACTGCCGCATCTCCTCCATGCGCACCAGGAAGCGGTCGTAGACGTCGCCGCGGTCGCCCACCGGGATGTCCCACTCGAAGCGGTCGTAGATCGAGTAGGGCTCGTCGACGCGCAGGTCGAAGGGCACGCCCGAGGCGCGCAGCATGGGGCCGGTGACGCCGTGGTTGATCGCGTCCTCGGCGCTCAGCACGCCGACGTCGCGGCAGCGCGCGATCATGATCTCGTTGCGCGTCATCAGCGCGTCGAGGTCCTGGATGCCGGCGTGCATGCGCTCGATCAGCCAGCGGCCGTCCTCGACGAAGGTCTCGTGCGGCTCCCAGGCCAGCCCGCCGACGCGGAAGTAGTTGTACATCATGCGGTCGCCGGTGACGGCCTCGAAGTAGTCCTGGATCAGCTCGCGCTCTTTGAAGGCCCAGGTGAAGGCCGTGCCGAAGAAGCCCACGTCGGTGCCGAACGCGCCCGCGAACATCAGGTGCGACAGCACGCGGTTGAACTCGGAGAGGATCAGCCGCACGTACTCCGCCCGCTCGGGCGCCTCGATGCCGGCCAGCCGCTCGGTCGCGTTGACGTGCACCCACTCGTTGCAGAACGCCGCCAGGTAGTCGGTGCGGTCCTGGAAGCCCAGCGAGCCGCGGTAGTCGAGCGCCTCGCTCAGCTTCTCGGCCCCGCGGTGCAGATAGCCGATGTAGGGGATGACGTCCTTGACGACCTCGCCGTCGACGGTCAGGACCATGCGGAAGACGCCGTGCGTCGAGGGGTGCTGGGGCCCCATGTTGATGTTCATGTCGACGGTCTGGAACTCGCGCTCCACGACCACCGGCTCCGTCATGATCACCGGCTCCGCCATCAGCCCTCTCCTCGCAGTTCGGCGCGGCGGGCCGCGGCGAGTTCGCGGGCGCGCTTGACGCGTTCCGACTGGGCCTGCTTGCGCTCGGCCTGTTCCTCGGGCGTCATGTCGGCCGTCGCCTTCTTCGGCGCTGCGGCGGCGGGGGCGGCGGCCGGGCGCGCCGGCGCCGGCGCGGCCGCCGGCGCGTCCGGCGATGGGGTGGCCTCGGCCGCGGGCGCCGCCGGCGCCGCGGCGGCTTTGGTCCCCATCGGCGTCTTGGGCCCCTCGCGACGCCGCGCGGCGGCCAACTCGCGCGCCTTGCGCACCCGCTCCGCCTGCTCGGCCCGCTTGGCGGCGAGCTCCTCGGGCGTCAGGTCGCTGGCGGGCTTCTTCTCGTCGGCGGGCTTCGGCGCGGCGGCGGCCCGGCCCGCGTCCGGCGCGGCGCGGCGCTCCGGGGGGTGCTCCTTGGTGAAGTACTCGACGTCGACCCCCTGCGGCAGCTCGATCTCCGCGAGGGGGTGGCTCTTGAGCAGCGGGTGGATGTCGAGGTCCTCGTCGAGCAGCAGGTTGCGGGGGTCGGGGTGGCCGTCGAACTCGACGCCGAACATCTCGCGCACCTCGCGCTCGGCCCACTCGGCGCCCATGTAGAGGTCGGTGATCGTCGCGATGGCGGGCGCCTCGCCCTCGAGCCGGGTCTTGATGCAGACGCCGTGGCGATGGCGCAGGGAGTAGAGGTGGTAGACCACCTCGATGCCCTCGTCCTGCCAATCGACCGCCGTGAGGTTGCGCAGCAGATCCATCGACAGCCGATCGTCGTCGCGGCTCGTGGCGATGACGTCGTGCAGGGCGCCCGGCGCGACGCGCAGGGCCACGTCGATCTTCGTCGCCGCCGCCGTGAACTCCAGCATCGGCAGGACCTCGCGATAGAGATCCGCGACGCTGCCGGGCTCCGGCGTCGATGGCGCGGCGTCGGTCTGTGTCGTCATATGCCGCGCGCCCGTGTCTCCATGATCTTGTCTTGCAAGGCCAGGAAACCGTCCAGCAGCGACTCCGGCCGCGGCGGGCAGCCGGGCACGTAGACGTCGACCGGGATGATCTTGTCGACGCCTTGCAGCACCCGGTCGTACTGCGTGTAGGGGCCGCCGTTGGTCGCGCAGGCGCCCATGGAGATGCACCACTTGGGGTACGGCATCTGCTCCCACAGCAGCTTGACGGCGGGGGCCATCTTCTTGGTCACGGTGCCCGCGACGATCATCACGTCGCTCTGGCGCGGCGACGGCCAGGGCACGATGCCGAAGCGGTCCAGGTCGTGGTGCGCCATGTAGGTGGAGATCATCTCGATCGCGCAGCAGGCCAGGCCGAAGGTCATGGGCCACAGCGAGGCCTTGCGCGCCGCGGCGATGACCGTGTCGGCGGGCACCTGCATCACGCCCGGCAGCGCGACCTTGTAGGGGATCAGCGGGGCGCCGTCGTCGATCGGCAGGAGCCGCAGCTCCTCCGGCGAGACCGGCGCCGTCAACTCGGTGACTAGCGGGCTTTCTCGGTCGACCATTCGAGGACGCCTTTCCGCCATGCGTAGGCCAGCCCCACCAGGAGGGTGAAGATGAACAGCACCATCTGCCAGAGGATCACTTTGTCGAAGGCCGCCGGGCCCAGCGAGCCGCCGCTGTCCATCAGCCCGAGGAACGAGGCGGCCCAGGGGAAGAGGAAGACGATCTCGACGTCGAAGACGAGGAAGAGGATCGCGAAGATGTAGTAGCGCACGTGCACCTGGGCCCAGTTCTTGCCGATGGGCAGCATGCCGCACTCGTAGACCTGGCCCTTGAGCCGGGTGGGCCGGCGCGGCCCGAGCACCTTCGTGACGACGATCGCGTTGAGCACGAGGAAGGCCCCAACAGGGACCGCGAGGAGGACCGCGCCGTAGTTCTCGATGAGCTGTTCCACGGCCGTCTCCGTCGCGCCCGGGGGCGATTGTGCGAGATTTCGCAGGCGGATCGTATGGCCGCCCTAGATCGGTGTCAATCGAGAGCGGGCCGCCCGCCGGGGGCTAGCCCAGATCGGCGCGGCGCGCGCGCAGGCCGTCGAGCCGCTGCTCGAGTTCGCGCAGCCGCTCCCGCTCCCGCGCGACGACCGCCGCCGGCGCCTTGGACGTGAACCCCTGGTTCGAGAGCTTGCCCTGAATGCGGCCGCGATGCTGCTCCGCCTCCGCGATCTGCTTGTCGAGGCGGGCCCGCTCCTGCCCGAGATCGACCAGCCCGCCCAGCGGCAGGATGACCTGGGCGTGGTCGAGCACCTGCGTGACGACCTGCGCGTCCGGCGCCTCGGCGCGGGTGCGCACGACGTGCAGCGGCCGCGCGCGCGCCAGCGCCTCGATCACCGCCGCGCGGTCGCGCAGCGCGCCGTCGGCGTCGCCGGCTGGGGTGCCGTCCGGGGCGCCGGCGACGATGTAGGCCTCGATCCAGCGGGGCGCCTCGACGCCGCGATCGGCGCGCACCTGGCGGATCGCCCGCACGACCTCCTGCACCGCCGCGAAGTCGCGCTCGGCGTCGGCGTCAGTGGCGCCGCCGGATTGCTCGGCGGCCCCGCCGGGGGCGGGCCGAGGGTAGGCCGCGATGATCAGCGCCGGGCCGTCCTCGCCGGCCAGATGCGGCCGCAGTTGCTGCCAGATCGCCTCGGTGGCGAAGGGCAGGAAGGGGTGCAGCAGCCGCAGACCCTGGTCGAGCACGTGCGCCAGGACGCCCAGCGGCGTGTCGTCGCCGGCGCGCAGCCGCACCTTGCTGGCCTCCACGTACCAGTCGAAGAAGTCGCCCCAGAGGAAGTCGCTGATGCGCCGGCCGGCCTCGCCGAGCTGGAATTGGCCCAGCAGGTCGTCGACGTCGGCCGTGAGGGCCGCCAGCCGCGAGAGGATCCAGCGGTCCTCGAGCGCCAGCGACGGATCGCCGGCCGCCGCGCGCGGCGCGACGACGCGATCGCCCAGCTCGCCCAGCACGAAGCGCGCCCCGTTCCAGAGCTTGTTGACGAAGTTGCGGCTGCCCTGCAGGCGCTCCTCGGTCAGGCGCATGTCGTTGCCGGGGCTTGAGCCGGTGGCCAACGTGAAGCGCAGCGCGTCGGTGCCGAACTGGTCGCTGACGTCCAGCGGATCGACGCCGTTGCCCAGGCTCTTGCTCATCTTGCGGCCCTGGGCGTCGCGCACGAGGCCGTGCAGGTAGACCGTGCGGAAGGGCGGGACGCCGTCCATGTTGTGGCAGCCCAGCATCACCATGCGCGCGACCCAGAAGAAGAGGATGTCGTAGCCGGTCTCCATCACGCTGCCGGGATAGAAGCGCGCCAGGTCGTCGCCGGCCTGGGGCCAGCCCAGCGTCGAGTGGGGCCAGAGCCCGCTGCTGAACCAGGTGTCGAGCACGTCCGGGTCTTGCACCAGCGGACCGCGGCCGCAGCGATCGCAGCCGTCGGCGGCGGGGTCGTCGGCCGCGACGATCGGCGTCACGTCGCGCCCGATCGTCAGCTCCGTCGTCAGCTGCGCGATGCGCTCCCAGGGCAGCCCGGCCGCCGCGACCGCCGCCGCGGCGCCCGACCACTGCGTACCCGACGATTGGGCGCCCGCGCCGCTCTCTTCGAGCCCGGCGCCGCCGCCGGGCAGGCTCGACCGCGGCACGCTGACCTGGATGGCGGCCCCATCGCAGCGCAGGCAGTACCAGGCCGGGATGCGATGTCCCCACCAGAGCTGGCGGCTGATGCACCAGGGCCGGATGTTGTCCATCCATTGCAGGTAGACCTTCGCGAAACGCTCGGGGACGATGCGCACCTCGCCCTCGCGCACGACGGCGGCCGCCTTGGCCGCCAGCGCCTCGACGTCGACGAACCACTGATTACTGATCAGCGGCTCCACGACGGTGCCGCAGCGCTGGCAGTGCCCCACGCTGTGCTCGTGCGCTTCCGTCCGCACCAGGTGACCGCCCGCCGCCAGATCGGCGGCGGCCGACTCGCGGGCGATGTCTCGGTCCAGCCCCACGTAAGGGCCCGACTCGCGCGTCATCGTGCCGTCCCAGTCGACGACGCTGATCGCCGGCAGGCCGTGCCGCTCGCCGATCTCGAAGTCCAGCATGTCGTGGCCGGGCGTGATCTTGAGCGCCCCGGTGCCGAAGCCGATCTCCACGGCCGCGTCGGCGATGACCGGGATCGCGCGCTCGATGCCGGGGATCGGGACCATGACGCGCCGGCCGATCACGTCGCGCCAGCGATCGTCCTCGGGGTTGACGGCCACGGCGACGTCGGCGGGGATGGTCTCCGGCCGCGTCGTCGCGATCACGATGCCGCCCGCGTCACCGCCGTCGCCGTCGCCGTCGCCGTCCTCGAAGGGGTAGCGCACGTACCAGAGTTGGCCGGGCTCCTCCTCGTATTCCACCTCCAGGTCGGAGAGCGCGGTGCGGCAACTGGGGCACCAGTTGATGATGCGATGGCCGCGGTAGACCTTGCCGCCCGCGTGCAGGTCGCGGAACGTCGTGCGCACGGCGCGCTGCGGGCCGGCGTCGAGCGTGAAGACCTCGCGCTCCCAGTCGCACGACATGCCCAGCCGCCGCTGCTGGTCGGCGATGCGCCCGCGGTAGCGCGCGACCCACTCCCACACCCGCTCCAGGAAGCCCTCGCGGCCGATGTCGTGGCGGCTCAGCCCCTCCTTCGCGATGTCGGCCTCGACGACGTTCTGCGTCGCGATGCCGGCGTGGTCGACGCCCGGCAGCAGCAGCGCCTCGTCGCCGCGCATGCGCCGCCAGCGGATCAGGATGTCCTCGATCGTCGTGGTCAGGGCGTGGCCCAGGTGCAGCGCCCCGGTCACGTTGGGCGGCGGCACGATGATGCAGTAGGGCTGCCCGTCGGGCTGGCGCGCCTGCGGACGGAAGTAGCCGCCCGACTCCCACATCTCGTAGATCGGCGCCTCGACGGCGGCCGGGTCGTAGGTCTTGGGGAGTGCGCTCATCGGGGGCGCACCGAGTGGGCGCGCGCCGACTGGGGGCGCGTCGGCTGGGGGCGATTGGGGGCTGGAGGGGGCGGTCTCGCTCACTGGGGCTCCGCTGCTGTCGCTGCTGGGGGGACGGGGATGGCCGGGCGCTCAGGCGACCGGCAGGGCGACGCCGTCGATGATGGCGGCCGCCGCGGGGGCGTCCGCCGCGGGTTGACGGCTGCGCTTGAGCTCTTCCATCGCGTTGAGCCGCTGCAAGCCGCGACGCGTGTCACTCGCCACGCGGGCCGGGTCCTGCGCGGCCAGGCGGCGCTTGAAGAGCCAGTAGGTGAACTCCTTCAGCTCCGACAGGCCGATGCGGTCCACCATCGCGCGGCCGCGGGCGGTGCGGAAGTCGCGCAGCAGGCGCGCGCGGGTGGCGCCGTAGATGCGCGCGAAGGCGTCGTCCTCGTGCGCGGCGTCGCGGCGGAAGGCGGCGTTGCCGCGCTCCTTGCGCACCTCCTCCTCGACGGTCAACTGCAGCGCCTCCTCGACGCGCACGCCGTAGGTGAAGTTGAGGTGCGCGCGGTACTTGCTGGGCCCCAGCGCCTGCTGGAACGCCTCCTCGCGCATCGGCGCGGGCCAGCGCTCGTCGATCAGCAGCGCCTCGACCTCGGCCTGGGGCAGCAGCGCCGGCTCGACGGCGTCCAGCAGGCGCTCGGCCAGCACCAGCCAGTCGAACGCCTCGCCGCCCACGAGGTAGCGGTACTCCCGCCCCGCGACCTCCTCGCCGGTCACGTCCCAGGCCGCGATCGCCGCCAGCAGCGCCTCGGTCCAGGCGCGGCCGGCCTGCAGGTCGGCGCGGAAGGCCGCGATGTGCGATGCCGGGTCGCGGTGCAGCAACTCCGTCATGCGGCCGCTCCATGGCAGCGCTTGTACTTCTTGCCCGAGCCGCAGGGGCAGGGCGCGTTGCGCCCCGTCTTCGCGACGCTCACGGTCCCGCCGCCGCCGGCCGGCGCCGCCGCGTCGCCCGCGTCCTCGCCGCTGATCTCGCGGACGCCGCGCACGCCCATGGCCGCTCGCCGGCCGCCGCCGAGCGCAGCGCCCGGCGGCGGGGGGCGGCCGCCCCCGCGGCCGGCCGCGCCGCGACTGCCACTGCCATTCCCGGCGGCGGCGGCGGCGCCCGTCGCCGCGGGGGCCGGCGTCGCGGCCGACGGCGCCCCGGCGGCCGGGCCCACGCGCAGCACCGCCCGCGCCACCTCGCGGCGAATCGTCGCCGTGAGCTGATCGAACATGTCGAAGGCCTCGCGCTTGTAGGTCACCAAGGGATCCTGCTGGCCGTAGGCCTGCAGGCCGACGCCCTGGCGGAAGGAGTCCATCTCGGTGAGGTGGGCGATCCAGGCGCGATCGATCACCCGCAGCGCGATCTGCCGCTCGGCCTCCTCGAAGACCTTGTCGCCCAGCGCCTCGCGCCGCTCCTCGTAGAGGGCGAGGGCGTGCGCGCTCAGCGCCGCGATGACCGCCTCGTTGTCGGCGCCCGACACGGCCTCCGTGTCGAAGCCGTCGAGCGGGATGACGCCGCCCAGCTCGGCCCAGAACATGTCGATGTCGCCGGCCGCGAGCGAGCCGCCGCCGCCGAACTCCTGCACCTGCGCCCGCACCTCATCCTCGATCATGCCGCGCGCGATGGCGTGGATATCGTCGTCGGCCAGCACCCGGTTGCGCTCCGCGTAGACGACCTCGCGCTGGCGGTTGATCACGTCGTCGTACTCGACCAGGTGCTTGCGGATGTCGAAGTGATGCGCCTCGACCTTCTGCTGCGTCTGCTCGATCGCCCAGCCCACCATGCCCGACTCCAGGGGCGTCTCGTCGTCCCAGCCCAGCTTGCCCATCATTCCGGTCACGCGCTCGCTGGGGAAGCGCCGCATGATCGTGTCCTCGAAGGAGACGAAGAAGCGCGACCTGCCGGGGTCGCCCTGGCGGCCCGAGCGGCCGCGCAGCTGGTTGTCGATGCGGCGCGACTCGTGGCGCTCGGTGCCCAGGACCATCAGGCCGCCCGCGTCCTGCACGCCGGGGCCCAGCTTGATGTCGGTGCCGCGGCCGGCCATGTTCGTGGCGATGGTGACGGCGCCGGCCGCGCCGGCCTCGGTGATGATGCCGGCCTCGCGCTCGTGGTTCTTGGCGTTGAGGATGTTGTGCGGGATGCCCTGGCGGGTCAGCATGCCCGCCAGCCGCTCGGAGGATTCCACCGAGGCGGTGCCCACCAGGACCGGCTGGCCGCGCCCGCGGGCGGTGGCGATCTCCTCCACGGCGGCGCGGAACTTGGCCGTTTCGCTGCGGAAGATGAGGTCGGGCTGGTCGTCGCGGCACATGGGCACGTTGGTGGGGATCACCACGACGTCGAGCGAGTAGATCTTGTTGAGCTCCTCGGCCTCGGTCTCGGCCGTGCCGGTCATGCCGGCCAGCTTGTCGTACATGCGGAAGTAGTTCTGATAGGTGATCGTGGCCAGCGTGACGGTCTCGCGCTCGACCTGGGCGCCCTCCTTGGCCTCGATCGCCTGGTGCAGCCCCTCCGAGTAGCGGCGGCCCTCCATCACGCGGCCCGTGAACTCGTCGACGATCACGACCTTGCCGCCGCGCACCATGTACTCCTGATCGCGGTGGTACATGAACTCCGCCCGCAGGGCCGCTTCGAGGAAGCGGGTCAGGCGCGCGTTCTCGCCCTCGAAGAGGTTGTCGATGCCCAGGCTGCGCTCGACCTTCTCGATGCCCGGCTCGGTCAGCGCGACGGTGCGCGACTTCGGGTCGGTGGTGAAGTGCTCCCCCTCGCTGAGCGTGCGCACGATGCGCGCGAAGGTGTGGTAGGTGTCGAGCGGCTCGGCGGCCTGACCGCTGATGATCAGCGGCGTGCGCGCCTCGTCGATGAGGATGTTGTCGACCTCGTCCACGATCGCGTAGGCCAGGGGGCGCTGCACGCGCGTCTCCAGCGAGGTCGCC
The DNA here is from genome assembly GCA_965209205.1 of Dehalococcoidia bacterium. GTDB lineage: Bacteria > Chloroflexota > Dehalococcoidia > Bin125 > Bin125 > TK10-74A. Next base: position 603,993 of record CBDBQC010000003.1, on the reverse strand, counting down.
ATGTTGTCGCGCAGGAAGTCGAAGCCGAACTCGTTGTTCGTGCCGTAGGTAATGTCGCAGCGGTAGGCGCGGGCGCGGGAGCAGGGCCGCAGGTGCCGCATGTCGCCCAGCCCGGCGCGGCGGGTGCGCTCCTCGGCGTCGACCTCCTCGGCGTCGGTGACGGTCGTGGGGTCGTAGGCCGGGTCGTACTCGAACGAGGCGCGGTGTTGCAGCACGCCGACGCTGAGCCCCAGGCCGTGGTAGATCGCGGCCATCCAGCGGGCGTCGCGCTTGGCGAGGTAGTCGTTGACCGTGACCAGGTGGACGCCGTCGCCCTCCAGCGCGTTGAGGTAGATGGGCAGCGTGGCGACCAGCGTCTTGCCCTCGCCGGTGCGCATCTCGGCGATCTTGCCCTGATGCAGCACGGCGCCGCCGACGATCTGCACGTCGTAGTGCCGCATCTGCAGCCAGCGCTTGCCGGCCTCGCGCACCACGGCGAAGGCCTCCGGCAGGACGTCGTCCAGCGCGGCGCCGTCCTCCAGCCGGGCGCGGAATTCGGCCGTCTTCTCGCGCAGGCCGGCGTCGGTCAGGGCGGCGACGTCGTCCTCCCAGGCCGCGACCTCGGCCACGACGGGCTGCAGCCGCTTCAACTCGCGGCTGTTGGAGTCGCCCAGGATGCTCTTGGCTCGCTTGAGGATGCCCATGTCTCGTCCCGCCGCGCGCCCCGCCCCGCCGGGTCCGGCGCGCGCAGTCGGTACCAGAATAGCGCTGCCCGGCCCGACCCCCTAGCGCCCGCTCCACCTCCGGGTGGAGCGGGGGGGCGGAGGGGGAACCTCACCCCCTAACCCCCTCTCCAGCTAAAGCGCTGGAGAGGGGGAACCGGAAGGGGGAGGTCCAGGTACAGCGCCGCCGGCCCCCAGCCTCCGGTCCCCTTCCGATCCCCCCTCTCCATTGCAAAGCAATGGAGAGGGGGTTAGGGGGTGAGGTTCCGGCCGCCGCCCCGACCTCACCCCGCGATCGCACGCCAGAACCGCACGAGTGACACGGGGGGCCTTCCCACGACGCCCGAATCCAAAGAATCCTGTGGATAACTTGGTAAGTTCCGTGGATAACCCCATAAATTCCTTATTACTTGACATATGGGGGGGGGGGGGCTCGCTTCTGGATGTGCCATACTGCGTGTGCTCACCAGCCCGACGGTCCCCCGGGGGGACCAACGGTAGTTCCCGGAAAGGAACCGATCATGAGCATGCCGAAGTATTGGAACACCCTGCGACAGCGAAAGATCTCGCGTCGCACCATGTTGGGAGCCAGCGCGAAGGCTGGGGTTGGAGCAGCCGGCCTCGCCCTGGTCGGCTGCGGCGACGACGACGAGCCCGACGCTGGGGCCGTGGCGGCGGAACGCGCCGCCTCGGCCGCGGAAGAGGCCGCCGCCGCGGCCATCGCCGCCGGCGACGCGCGCGCCGCCGAGACCGAGGCCGCCGCGGACGCCGCCGCTGAGGCGGCTGCCGCCGCGTCCGAGGCCTCCGCCGCGGCTTCACAGGCGGCCGACGCGGCCGATGCGGCCGCCGCCCTGGCCGCCGAGGCGGCTGAGTCGGAGGACGCCGCCAACGCGGCCGCCGCCGCGGAAGCCGCGGCTGCGGCTGCCGCCCAGGCCGCCGACGCCGCATCCGCGGCCGGTGACGCCGCAGCCGCGGCCGTCGCGGACGCCGCCGCGCAGGCGGCCGAGGCCGCCGCCCAGGCCGCCCGTGACGCGGCCGCCGCGGTCGAGGCCGGCACGGCGACCGCCGAGGCCGCTCAGGCCGCCATCGACGAAGCCGCCGCTGCGGCTGCCGCTGCGGCCGAGGCTGCCGGCGAGGCGTCCGCCGCCGCCGGCGAGGCCGCCGCCACCGCCCAGGAGACCGCCGAAGCCGCGGCCGAAACCGCCGCCGCGGCCGTCGCCGCGGCCCAGGAGGCCGCCGACGCGGCCCAGGAGGCCGCCGAGAGCGCGGCCATGGCGGCGGAGGACGACGAGGCCCCGGCCACGGGCCCGCAGCACGGAGGCATGCTCTCCATGGGCGGCATTGGCGACGGCGGTATCTTCGACCCGGCCATCGCGAACCACGGCGGCACCGACAGCATCGTGTTGCCGGTCTACGACCATCTCAACTACCTCGATCACGGCGGCGTGCTCACCTCGGCGATGGCGGAGCTGCCCGAGGTCGTCGATGATCTCAACTTCGTCTACAACATCAAGCCGAACGTGCATTGGCAGGACAAGGCGCCGCTGAACGGTCGCCAGTTCGTCGCCGAGGACGCCGCCTTCGGACTCCAGCGCTACGGTCAGGACAACCCCGAGTTCATCTGGAGAGACCGCTTCGCCGCCGTCGACCAGTTCGGGGTCCCCGACGACCTCACCCTGCACCTCACGCTCGGGGAGCCGTTCGCGCCGCTGGTCACCGCCGTCGGCGAGATCCAGGCGCTGATGGTCTCGCGTGACGCGGTCGAGGCCTTCGGGGACGACGGCATCGCCAGCAACATCGAGGCCGCCATCGGCACCGGCGGCATGCAGATGGTCTCCCGTGAGGAGGGCGTGGTCACCGTACTGGAACGCAACCCCAACTACTTCCGCGACCCGCTCCCCTACTTCGACGGGATCCAGTCGAACTGGAATGCCGACGGGGCGTACCGGGCCGCGCAGTACGTCGCCGGCGAGTTCGACATGCTCTGGTTGCCGTGGTTGGGCTTCCCGGCGGAGAACGCGGCCGTGCAGGCCCAAGTCGGCGAGGAAAACCTCGTCGAAGTGCCCATGAATGCGACCTGGAACATCGCGATATACATCCACACCAAGGTCGAGCCCTACACCGACCCGCGCGTGCGCCTCGCCCTGCATCTCGCCGCCAACCGGGAACAGCTCTTCGCGGTGAGCCAAGGCTTCTTGGAGGTCGGCGGGCCGATCGGCCACGCGTCCGGCGTATACGCGTGGAGCGTCGACGAGCTCCGCGAGCTGCCCGGCTACCGCTCCGGCGCCCTGCGTGAGGAGGACCTGGCTGAGGGCCGGCGGCTGCTCGACGCCAGCGGCTACGACCCGGCCAGCGTGCCGACGATGAGCTGCAGTGACGGAGAAACCCTACGCGCTCAGGTGCTGCAGCAAAACTTTGCCGAAGTCGGCTTCGAGGTCGATCTCGAGGAGGTGCCCGACACGGAGCACCTCGGCAGGCGTGCGGCGGGGGATTTCACCATCAGCACGCATGGCCAGGGGGGCGAGTTCGACCCCGACGTCCTCTACGGCAAGCATCACAGCGCCGGCGGGCGGAACTTCGGCGAATTCTCGGACCCCGAGATCGACGCGCTGCTGGAGCAGGGACGCACGACCCTCGGCACCGAGAACCGGGTGCCGATCTACGACGAGATCCAGACCAAGTTGCTCGAAAACCCCTCCCAGATCTACGCGGTGTGGGGTCGGCCGGTCGTCGGACACCGTCCCTGGCTCAAGGGCTACGGCCCGACCAACAGCAGCACCGCCGCCACCCAACGGCTGTACCGGTCGTGGTTTGAGGGCAAGCCCGGCGTGTAGGGGGGGAACCTCACCCCCTGCGTGGGAACCTCACCCCCTAACCCCCTCTCCATCTGAAGCGATGGAGAGGGGGGACCGCAGGGGGAAGGCGGGCGGGTCGGGGCGCCCCTTGTGGGCGCCGGGACTCCGCCCGGCAGGGCGACCACAAGGGGCGCCCCTACGAGATCTCGCTCCCTCTCCATTGCTCTGCGGTGGAGAGGGAGGCCGTGGCCGCGGCATCGTCGGGGCGCCCCTCGTGGGCGCCCGGACTCCGCCCGGGAGGGCGCCCGGCAGGGCGACCACAAGGGTCGCCCCGACTAGCCGGACCGCGGCGCGGCGGTGCTAGCATGTCGCCCGTGGGCGCCAGCCGCCCGGCCGCGAGGAGCCAACGCCGATGCGTACCTACGTCATTCGACGGCTGCTGCTGCTGCCGGTCACGGTGATCCTGCTCTCGACCTTCGCCTTCGGCTTGGTGCGGCTCGTGCCGGGATCGGTGGTCGACGCGCGCCTCTCCAACACCATGGGCGCCTCGGCGGGCTCCAACCCCGAGCAGCGCGCCGCGCTGGAGGCGCATTTCGGGCTCGACAAGCCGGTCCACGTGCAATACGTGAACTGGGTCGGCCAAGTCCTCACCGGCGATTTCGGCGACTCCTGGCTGACGCGGGAGTCCATCATGGACACCTTCGCCCGCCGCATGCCCGTCACGGCCGAACTGCTCTTCCTGACGCTGTTGCTGTACATCCCGATCGGGATTGGAACGGGGATCTGGTCGGCCGTGCGCCGCAACCGGCCCGACGACTACGGCATCCGCTTCATCACGGTGCTCTTCCTCGCCATCCCCAATTTCTGGCTGGCCACGCTGGTCGTCCTGATCCCGCTCGTGCTCTGGCACTACGCGCTGCCCGCCCCCTATGCGCAACTCTGGAATGATCCGAGCACCAACCTGCTCCAGATGATCGTGCCCGCGGCGGTCGCGGCGCTGTCGGGCGCGGCCGTCCTGGGACGGCTGGCGCGCTCGGAGATGCTGGAAGTGCTGCGCCAGGACTACGTGCGCACCGCCCGGGCCAAGGGTGTTTCCGGCCGCATCGTGGTCATGCGCCACGCGCTGCGCAACGCCATGATCCCCCTGATCACGCTGATCGGGCTCGTCTTCGCCGATGGCGTCGCGGGGTCGGTGATCGTCGAGCAGATCTTCGGCCTGCCGGGCATGGGCCGCTTGCTCGTCGACTCCATCTTCGCGAACGACCTGCCGGTGGTGCAGCTCTGGATGCTGTTCTTCGGCACGGCCTTCGTCCTCATCAACCTGGCCGTGGACCTCAGCTACGCCCTCTTCGATCCCCGGATCCGGTTCCAGTGAGCGCCGCCGAGCCGGGCGCGGCCGTCTTCGATGAGTACGGCGTCCTGGTGCGGCCGCCGCTGCGCCGGCGTATGCGGCGGCTGCTGCGGCAGCATCCCCTGGGCGCGTTCGGGCTGTTGATCGTGCTCTTGATGATCGCGCTCGCCGCCTTCGGCCCGCTGATCAGCGGAGATCCGACCAAACTCTCCCCGAACATCCTGGCCGCCCCCGGCGGCGAGTACTTGTTCGGCACCGACGGGCTCGGCCGGGACTATTTCGCGCGCGTGGTCGCGGGCACCCGGCTCTCCATCTCGCTGGCCCTGACCGCGATGGCGATCGGGGTCGGCATCGCGCTGCTCTGGGGCATGACCTCGGCCTACGCGGCCGGGCTATTCGATCTCCTGTCCCAGCGCGTGCTCGACATGCTGCTGGCCTTCCCCGGCCTCGTGCTGCTGCTGTTGCTGGCGCAGGTGACGGGACGCAACTGGCAATCGATCGCGCTGGGGATGGGGATCATCTTCACGATGGGCATGGTGCGGATCGTGCGCGGGAGCACGCTCGCGACCCTGAGCGCCAGCTACGTCGAAGCCGCCCGCGTGATCGGCGTGTCGCCCTTCCGCATCCTCTGGCGGCACGTGCTGCCCAACATCGCCCCGCCGCTGGCCATCTACGTCGCCGCCTTGCTCGGCGCCGCGATCCTCTTCGAGGGCGCACTCTCCTTCCTGGCCCTCGGCGTCCCCCCGCCCACCCCGTCCTGGGGTCGCATGCTCGTGGAATCCCGCGACTTCTGGCAGCACACGCACCTCAGCATCTTCCCCGGCCTCGCCATCACCCTCGCCGTGCTCGGCTTCAACCTCCTCGGCGACTCCCTGCGCGACATCTTCGACCCGCGCCTGCGGGGCAGCGGCTAGCCGGTCGCGGCGCCGGGCAGGCGCACGCGGCCGCGGCTCCGCTCGTCAGCGCCCGGCTAGCCGAAGAGTTCGCCCACCGACTGCCCCGTGTGGATGCGCCGGATCGCTTCGCCCAGCAGCGGGGCCACGCTGATCGAGTCGATCTTGTCGCTGCGGGGCTCGTGCATGGGCAGGGTGTCGGTCACGAGCAGGCGGTTGAGCGCGCTGTGCTCCAGGCGCTCGAGCGCGGGGCCCGACAGCACGCCGTGGGTGCAGGCGGCCGAGACCACGTTCGCGCCGTGCCCCTTGAGCAGCGTCGCCACCTCGACGATGGTGCCCGCGGTGTCGACCTCGTCGTCGATGATCAGCGCGTCCTGGCCGGCCACGTCGCCGATCAGATGCAGCACCTGGGCCTGGTCGTCGTTGCTGACGCGCCGCTTCTCGCACAGCGCCAGTGGCGCGCCCAGCCGTTCGGCCATGTTGCGCGCCCGCTTGGCGCTGCCCAGGTCGGGCGCGACCACGACGCCGCGGAACTCGCGCGCCTGCACGGCGTCGCCCAGCAGCCCCAGCGCGGTCAGTTCGTCGGTGGGGATGTTGAAGAAGCCCTGGATCTGGCCGGCGTGCAGATCCATCGTCAGGATGCGGCTCGCGCCCGCCGTCTCCAGCAGATTGGCGATCAGCCGGGCCGTGATCGGCACGCGCGGCTGGTCCTTCTTGTCGGAGCGGCCGTAGGCGAAGTAGGGGATCACGGCCGTGATGCGGCCGGCGCTGGCCCGGCGCACGGCGTCGATCATGATCAGCAGCTCCATGAAGCTGGCGTTGACCGGCCGCGCGCCCGATTGCACCAGGAAGACATCGCGCTCGCGCACGTTCTCGCAGATGCGCACGAAGATGTTGTCGTTGGAGAAGGCCGACACCTCGGCGCGGCCCATGGGGATGCCCAGCGAGCGGCAGATCGCCTCGCCCAGCGCCGGGTGGGCGTTGCCGGTGAAGATCAGTGGGCCGGGCAGGGTCACCAGGCGCTCCAGGGGCGCCGCCGGCGGCGCGTCACCGAGTATCCCCCGCCCTCGCGATGCCAGCAAGCAAACGGCGCGCGTCCGGCCCCCGGGAGCGTGCGTGTCCACCGTTCGTCCCCATGATCGACGGGGATGGGGCGCCGATCGGGTCGGCTGGGTGACAGAACGGCGTGCGGATCGGCGCGATTCGGGGGGCGGGGCACGCGCCCGCCTTGAAATCGTGCGCGGAAGTGCGTAGCATCATGCTTGGCCGCGCATGCCCCACACACGTATTCGATGCAGCAGAGATCCGCGTTGATGGCCGGTTGCCGTGCCCGGGCCCCCCGTGCATGCCTCGTGATCGAGACCGGCCTCCCACGTCGAGGAGGCGTTGTTCCGCAATGACGCCCCGATCCCGGACTTCGGCCCGGCCGCGATCGGTCGGCGCCCCCGGCCCGGCGTCGTGGGTCGGCGCGCCGTCCGCCGTCGCCCCGCCGCCGCCCCGCCGTGATGCTCCCGGCGCGCCGCGCCGCGTCGCATCCCTGCCCGGCGCCCGACCGCCGCGTTCACCACTGCCGAGTGCCCGACCGACCAGGTCACGACCGGCCGGTTCAAGACAGACCGGTTCAAGACAGAGGAGTGCCCCGCGATCATGACGACCACCTCCCCCAAGCCCGCCGCCGGTCCCGTTGGGCGCAGTCTCGTGCCCGAAGAGCGCCGCGTGTACTCGTCGATCCCGGAGCGGCACGCGCTGCCCAACCTGATCCGGGTGCAGATCGACTCGTACGACTGGTTCCTGGAGCAGGGGCTGCGGCAGCTCTTCGACGAGCTCTCCCCGATCGAGGACTTCACCGGCAAGCGCATGGAGCTGCTCTTCGGCGGCTACCGGCTGGACGACCCGCCGTACTCGGAGCACGAGTGCCGCCAGCGCGACCTGACCTACGCGGCGCCGCTGCGCGTCACGGTGCAGCTGGTGGTCAAGGAGAGCGGCGAGATCAAGGAGCAGGAGCTCTTCTTCGGCGACTTCCCGCTGATGACGTCGACGGGCACGTTCGTGATCAACGGGGCCGAGCGCGTCGTCGTCTCGCAGTTGGTGCGCTCGCCGGGGGCCTACTTCAGCACCGTCGTCGATCCCACGACCGGGCGCGAGCTGTGCTCGGCGAAGCTGATCCCCAACCGCGGCGCCTGGCTGGAGTTCGAGACCAGCAACCGCGACCTGCTGACCGTCAAGGTCGATCGCAAGCGCAAGATCCCGGTCACGACGCTGCTGCGCGCGATCGATTCGGACCCCGAGATCAGCGACGAGTCGCTGCTGGGCACCGATGAGCGCATCCGCGCGATGCTGCCCGACGCCGACAGCAACCCCCTGCACCCCTACCTCGAGGCGACCCTGGCCAAGGAGCCGGCGCCCCCGGACGGCGAGGATCGCGACAAGGCCTGGGCGTTGCTGGAGGTGTACCGCAAGCTGCGCCCCGGCGACCCGCCGACGGCCGACAACGCGCGCGGGCTGCTGGACAGCCTGTTCTTCAACCCGCGGCGCTACGACCTGGGCCGCGTGGGCCGCTACAAGGTCGATAAGCGGCTGGCGCCGTTGCTGGGCGGTCCCACCGACCAGCGCACGCTGCGCCTGACCGACATGCTGGCGATCGTCCAGCAGCAGGTGCGGATCAACAACAGCGAGGACCAGCGGGACGACATCGACCACCTGGGCAACCGCCGCATCCGCGCCGTGGGCGAGCTGATCCTGAACCAGTTCCGCGTGGGCCTGCTGCGCATGGAGCGCGTGATCCGCGAGCGCATGACGATCACCGACCCCGAGCAGGCGACGCCCAGCGCGCTGATCAACATCCGCCCCGTCGTGGCCGCGATGAAGGAGTTCTTCGGCGGCAGCCAGCTGAGCCAGTTCATGGATCAGACCAACCCGCTGGCGGAGCTGACGCACAAGCGCCGGCTGAGCGCGCTGGGCCCCGGCGGCCTCAGCCGCGACCGGGCGGGCTTCGACGTGCGCGACGTGCACCACAGCCACTACGGCCGCATCTGCCCCATCGAGACGCCGGAGGGCCCCAACATCGGCCTCATCGGCAGCCTCGCCACCTACGGCGTGATCAACGAGTTCGGCTTCATCCAGACCCCCTACCGGCGCGTCATCTCGGAGTTGCCGGTCGACTCCGAGGCGCTGGTGGGGCAGGTGCTCGCCGCGACCCAGACCGGGCCCCGCGGCGGGCAGATCGGCCAGGCCGGCGACGTGGTCACGGCCGCCATGCAGACGCGGCTCGCGCACGCCGGCATCGACCCGGTGCGGGTGCGGGCCTTCGTGGAGGACGAGATCCAGCTGCTCACCGCCGACGAGGAGGATCGCTTCGTCGTCGCGCAGGCGAGCGCGCCGCTGGACAGCGACGGGCACTTCCTCGAGGAGCGCGTGGAGGTCCGCGACGGCGCCCACTTCGAGGAGATCGAGCCCGACCAGATCGACTACATGGACGTCTCGCCGCGGCAGATCGTCTCCGTGGCCACGTCGCTGATCCCGTTCCTGGAGCACGACGACGCCAACCGCGCGCTGATGGGCTCGAACATGCAGCGCCAGGCCGTGCCGCTGCTGCGCCCCGAGGTGCCCATCGTGGGGACCGGGATGGAGCGGCAGGCGGCGCACGACTCGGGCCAGGTGGTCTTCGCGCGCAGCGCCGGCACGGTGACCAAGGCCACCAGTTCGCAGGTCTCGATCACGTACGACGACGGCCAGCAGGAGACCTTCACGCTGCTCAAGTTCATGCGATCCAACCAGGGCACCTGCATCAACCAGCGCCCCATCGTCGCGACGGGCGACCGCGTGGAGGCGGGGCAGGCCCTGGCCGATTCCTCCTCGACCGACAAGGGCGAGTTGGCGCTGGGCCAGAGCATTCTCGTCGCCTTCATGGCCTGGGAGGGCTACAACTTCGAGGACGCGATCATCCTCTCCGAGAACCTGGTGCGCGAGGACAAGTTCACCTCGATTCACATGTCGAAGTACGAGGTGGAGGCCCGCGAGACCAAGCTGGGTCCGGAGGAGATCACCCGCGACATCCCCAACGTCGGCGAGGAGTCGCTGCGCGACCTCGACGACCAGGGCATCATCCGCATCGGCGCCGAGGTGGGCCCGGGCGACATCCTGGTGGGCAAGATCACGCCCAAGGGCGAGACCGAGCTGACCGCCGAGGAGAAGCTGCTGCGCGCGATCTTCGGCGAGAAGGCGCGCGAGGTGAAGGACACCTCGCTGCGGGTGCCGCACGGCGCGCGCGGCACGGTGGTCGAGCTGCGCATCTTCCGGCGCGAGGAGCACGACGAACTGCCGGCCGGCGTCGAGCAGATGGTGCGCGTCACCATCGCCGAGCGCCGCAAGCTCTCCGAGGGCGACAAGATGGCCGGGCGGCACGGCAACAAGGGCGTCATCTCGCGCATCATGCCGGCCGAGGACATGCCCTACCTGGAGGACGGGACGCCCGTCGAGATCATCCTCAGCCCCATCGGCGTGCCCAGCCGCATGAACCTGGGCCAGATGCTCGAGACGCAGCTGGGCTGGGCGGCGCACAACCTGGGCTTCCGGGCGGTGACGCCCGTCTTCGACGGCGCCACCGAGGGCGCCATCGCCGACGCCATGGGCCGGGCCTGGATCGTCCGCGCGGCCGGCGCCAACGGCTACGCCGAGGTGCCCGACCAGCACGCGGTGGTGCCGGCGATCAACCGCGAGCGCGCCGACGAGTGGCTGCGCGAACAGGGCTACGACGCCGACGCGATCTTCGACGAGAGCCGCGAAGGGCCGGCCAAGCGCGCCGCCCTGGAGCTCTGGCTGGAGCAGCTCGGCGAGTCGCAGGTGCGCGGCCTGTCGGACGAGGATCTGCTGGCCCGCGCCGACGCCGCTTACCAGACGGGCCGCGGCGCGCCGCCGTTCTTCGGCAAGCAGTGGCTCTACGACGGGCGCACCGGCGAGCGCTTCGACCAGCCGGTCACGGTGGGCTTCATCTACATGATGAAGCTCAGCCACATGGTCGAGGACAAGATCCACGCCCGCTCCACCGGGCCCTACTCGCTGATCACGCAGCAGCCGCTGGGCGGCAAGGCGCAGTTCGGCGGGCAGCGCTTCGGCGAGATGGAGGTCTGGGCCCTGGAGGCCTACGGCGCCGCGCACATCCTGCAGGAGCTGCTGACCGTGAAGAGCGACGACGTCGTGGGCCGCGTCAAGGCCTACGAGGCGATCGTCAAGGGCGAGGCCGTGCTGGAGCCGGGCGTGCCCGAATCGTTCAAGGTCTTGGTCAAGGAATTGCAGAGTTTGGGTCTCTCGGTGGAGGTCCTCAACGAGGCCGACGAGCGCGTCCTCATCGAGGACACCTCGCGCCAGGATGTGCCCGAACTCGGTGTGAATCTCAAGGGATTCGAGGGAGAGGAAGCGCCCAGTGCTTGAGGTCAACGACTTCGACGCGATCCGCATCGCCCTGGCGTCGCCGGAGCAGATCCGCTCCTGGTCGTACGGCGAGGTGCAGAAGCCGGAAACGATCAACTACCGCACCCTGAAGCCGGAGAAGGACGGGCTCTTCTGCGAGAAGATCTTCGGGCCCCAGAAGGACTTCGAGTGCATGTGCGGCAAGTACAAGCGGGTGCGCTACAAGGGCATCATCTGCGACAAGTGCGGCGTGGAGGTGACGCGCAGCAAGGTGCGCCGCGAGCGCATGGCGCACATCGAGCTGGCGGCGCCGGTCAGTCACATCTGGTACGTGAAGGGCACGCCCAGCCGCGTGGCGCTGCTGCTCGACATCTCGCCGCGGGCGCTGGAGCGGGTGATCTACTTCGCGCAGTACATGATCACCGGCATCAACGAGGAGCAGAAGGCCAAGGCGATCCGGCACCTCACGCTCGACGCGGAGGACGCCATCGAGGCCTCCGAGCAGGAGATCGAGGACGCCCTGGGCATGCTCAAGTCGGCCAGCGAGGGTCGGCTCAGCGCGATCGCGGAGGCGCTGGAGGCGGGCCGCCAGGCCAACGCCGCCGCCGCCGCGGCGCGGCGCGCCCAGCTCGAGGAGGCCGGGACGACCTTCACGGCCCTGCTGCGCGACTTCGACGGCAAGAAGGCGCGGCGCAACGTCAAGATCGATGACCTGACGATCGCCTCCCGCGGCGACCTCGTCGTCGCGGACAAGATGATCCGCAAGCTCAGCCAGACGGTCCAGCGCAAGCTCGCCAAGGCCGAGCGCGACGCCGCCGCCGCCGAGGCCAAGATCGCCGCGCAGGCGGAGGCGGACGAGCACCAGATCAAGGACGACGTCTTCGCCCAGGAGGAGCAGCTGCGCGAGCGGCTGGCCTCGGTGCGCGAGCGGGCCGAGCGGGAGCTCGAGGAGCGGCTGGCCGAACTGGAGGCGCTGCAGAACCCCCGCGACACGATGGACTTCAGCGACGCGATCATCACCGAGCAGCGCGCCGCCGAGCTGCAGGAGCGCTACCCGGGCGTCGTGCAGGTGGGCATGGGCGCCGAGGCGGTCATCCCGATCCTGGAGAAGATCGAGCTGGACGGGCTCAGCGAGCAGTTGCAGAAGGAGGTCGCCACGACGTCGGGGCAGCGCCGCAAGCGCGCCATGAAGCGCCTGCGCGTCGTGGAGGCGCTGCGCAAGTCGGGCAACAAGCCGGTCTGGATGGTCTTCCGGGCGCTGCCCGTGCTGCCACCCGACCTGCGCCCCATGGTGCAGCTCGACGGCGGCCGCTTCGCCACCTCCGACCTCAACGACCTCTACCGGCGCGTGATCAACCGCAACAACCGGCTCAAGCGGCTGCTGGAGCTGGGCGCGCCCGAGATCATCATCCGCAACGAGAAGCGCATGCTGCAGGAGGCCGTCGATTCGCTGATCGACAACGGCCGCCGCGGCCGCGCCGTCACGGGCAGCGGCAATCACAAGCTCAAGAGCCTCTCCGACCTGCTCAAGGGCAAGCAGGGGCGCTTCCGCCAGAACCTGCTGGGCAAGCGCGTCGACTACGCCGGCCGCTCGGTCATCGTGGTCGGCCCCACGCTGAAGCTGCACGAGTGCGGCCTGCCCAAGCGCATGGCGCTGGAGCTGTTCAAGCCCTTCATCATGCACGAGCTGGTGGCGCGCGGTCTGGCGCACAACATCAAGAGCGCCAAGCGGGTGGTCGAGCGGGCGCGGCCCGAGGTGTGGGACGTGCTGGAGGACGTCGTGCGGCAGCGGCCGGTGCTGCTCAACCGCGCCCCCACGCTGCACCGGCTGGGCATCCAGGCCTTCGAGCCGGTGCTGGTCGACGGCAGCGCCATCCAGATCCACCCCCTGGTCTGCTCGGCCTTCAACGCCGACTTCGACGGCGACCAGATGGCGGTGCACGTGCCGCTGAGCCGGGAGGCCGTGGCCGAGGCGCGGCAGATCATGCTCAGCACCAAGAACCTGCTGCTGCCCTCGTCGGGCGAGCCCACGATCGCGCCCACGCTGGACATGGTGATGGGCTGCTACTACCTGACCCTGACCCGCGACGGCGCGCAGGGCGGCTACCAGCCGGGCCCGCCGCCGCGCGGCCTCTACGCCTCGTTCGAGGAGGCGCGGCTGGCCTACGACCTGGGCGAACTGCACTTGCACGCCAAGATCCGGGTGCGCGACGCGCGCAGCGGCGGCGCCCTGGTGGAGACGACCGTGGGGCGCATCATCTTCGACGACGTGGTGCCGGACGGGATCCCCTTCCAGAACGCGCTGATGGACAAGAAGACGCTGCGCGACCTGGTCTCGCGCTCCTACAAGGAGCTGGGCGGCGACCCCACGGCCCTGATGGCCGACAAGATCAAGGACATCGGCTTCCGCTTCGGGACGCAGTCCGGCGTCACCATCGCGGTCGACGACCTGCGCGTGCCCAAGACCAAGCGCGGCGTGCTGGCGCAGGCCGAGGCGGCGGCGGAGGAGGTGCGCGAGCAGTTCCAGATGGGCCTGATGACCGAGCAGGAGCGCTACGGGCAGACGGTCAACATCTGGCAGGGCGCCACCGACGCCGTCAGCGACGCCATCTCGGAGCACATGGACGAGTACGGCTCGGTGCACATCATGGTCTCCAGCGGCGCCAAGGGGAATATCGCGCAGGTGCGGCAGATGGCCGGCATGCGCGGCCTGATGTCGGACCCCTCGGGGCGCATCATCGAGCTGCCGATCCGCTCCTCCTTCCGCGAGGGGCTGTCGGTGCTCGAGTACTTCATCTCCACCCACGGCGCCCGCAAGGGGCTGGCCGACACGGCGCTGCGCACGGCCGACAGCGGCTACCTGACGCGGCGGCTGATCGACGTCTCGCAGGATGTGATCATCCGGGCCGAGGATTGCACCACCGATCGCCCCGCCCCGCCGGGCCTGCTCTTCGAGGAGGAGGCGCGCGAGCTGGGGCTGCTGGAGACGCTGCGCGAGCGCGTCCTGGGTCGCTTCACGGCGGCGCCCGTCGCGCATCCGGGGACGGGCGAGATCCTGGCGGGCGTCAACGCGCTGCTCGACGAGGAGACGCTGGACCCCATGCTGGAGGCCGGCGTGACCAGCTTCCGCGTGCGATCGCCCATGCTCTGCGGCACCCGCAACGGGCTCTGCCAGCACTGCTACGGGCGCAGCATGGCGACGGGCAAGATCGTCTCCATGGGCGAGGCCGTCGGCATCATCGCGGCGCAGAGCATCGGCGAGCCGGGCACGCAGCTGACGATGCGCACCTTCCACACCGGCGGCGTCGCCGGCGTGACCGACATCACCAGCGGTCTGCCGCGCGTGGAGGAGCTCTTCGAGGCCCGCGCGCCCAAGGGGCAGGCCGTGATCACCGAGATCGACGGCCAGGTGAGCATCCTCCGCGAGGGGGAGATCCGCAAGGTGCGGGTGACCGCCACCGAGACCTACCGCGACGAGTACGAGTTGCCCACCGGCGCGCGCGTGAGCGCCAAGGACGGAACGCTGGTGGAGGAGGGGGACGTGCTGGCGAGCCTGCCCACCCCGCCGCCGGAGCCGGGCGAGGACGGGGCCGAGGCGGCGGCCAAGCCCGCGAAGCGGTCCCGCAAGTCGTCCGCCCGCAAGCCCGACGCGCGCAGCCACCTGCTGGCCCGCGTCGCGGGGCGCATCGAGCGCAAGCCGCGCGCCCGCCGGCTGGCCATCGTCTACGAGCACCAGGACGTGCGCGAGTACGCCATCCCGGCGGCGGCGCGCATGCGGCTGAGCGAGGGCGACCAGGTGCAGGCCGGCGATCGGATCACCGAGGGCTCGGTGAACCCGCAGGAGATGCTGCGCATCCTGGGCGTCGACGCCGTGCACCGCTACCTCGTCACCGAGGTGCAGCAGGTCTACCGCGCGCAGGGCGTGAACATCAACGACAAGCACATCGAGGTGATCGTGCGGCAGATGCTGCGCAAGGTGCGCATCGAGACGCCCGGCGACTCCGACCTGCTGGCCGGCGAACTGCTGGACCGCTTCCAGTACGACGACCTCAACCAGCGCCTGATCGCCGAGGGCCGGGAGCCGGCCAGCGCCCAGCCGGTGCTGCTGGGCGTCACCAAGGCCTCGCTGTCGCAGGACTCGTGGCTCTCGGCCGCCTCCTTCCAGGAGACGACGCGGGTGCTCACCGAGGCGGCCCTGACGGGCTCCGTCGACCACCTGGCGGGGCTGAAGGAGAACGTGATCATCGGCAAGCTGGTCCCGGCGCGGGCGGAGATCGAACTGCCGCCGCTGCCCGAGCCCAGCACGATCATCACCGGCGGCGACGCCGGCGACCTGATCGGCGACGACGCCCTGGAGGGGCTGACCGAGGAGTTGATGCGCGAGCTGGGCTTCAGCACGCAGGACCCGGAGGAGGAGGCCGCACCGGTGGCCGCCGGCGCCGGCGCCGGCGCCGGCGCTGGCGACTCGCCGCTGAGCTTCATCGCCGAGCCGGACGAGTTCTAGCGACCCGCGGCCGCGGGACCGGCCGCCGCGCCGGTCCGCGCCGCGCCCGCCTCGGGAGGCGGATACGAGGAAAGCCGGGGCCCGCGGGCCCCGGCTTCTCGCTGTCTCGATCGGGCCCCAGGGGGCCCGGACGGGTGGTCGGGCCTAGTAGTCCATGGGGGGCTCGCCCATGGGGGCGACCGGGGCCTGCGGGATGTCCGCCACGAGCGACTCGGTGGTCAGCACCATGCCGCCGATGGAGGTGGCGTTCTCGATCGTCGAGCGCACGACCTTGACCGGGTCGACGATGCCGAACTTGAACATGTTGCCGTAGCGATCGGTCTTGGCGTCGTAGCCGAAGTCCCAGCTCTTGTTCTTGCGCACCTTGTCGATGACGACGGAGCCCTCCTCGCCGGCGTTGAACGAGATCTGGCGCAGGGGCGACTCGATCGCCTGGCGCAGCAGGCGCACGGCGGTGCGCTCGTCGCCCTCGGCCTCGTCCTCCAGGTCGGCCAGGACCTGGTCGGTGCGCAGCAGGGCGATGCCGCCGCCGGCGACGATGCCCTCCTCGACGGCGGCGCGGGTGGCGCTGAGCGCGTCCTCGAGCTTGGCCTTCTTCTCCTTCAACTCCACCTCGGTGGGGGCGCCGACCTTGATCACGGCCACGCCGCCGGCCAGCTTGGCCAGCCGCTCCTGCAGCTTCTCGCGGTCGAAGTCGGAGGCGGTGCCGTCGACCTGGGCCTTGATCTCCTTGATGCGGTTCTGGATCGCCTCGTCCGAGCCCGCGCCCTCGACGAGGGTCGTGTCGTCCTTGCTGGAGACGATGCGGCGGGCGCGGCCGAGGTCGGCGATCTGCGCCTGGTCCAGCGTGCGGCCCAACTCCTCGGTGATGACCGTGCCGCCGGTCAGCACGGCGATGTCCTCGAGCTGCTGCTTGCGGCGGTCGCCGAAGCCGGGCGCCTTGACGGCCAGCACGTTGATCGTGCCGCGCAGCTTGTTGACCACCAGCGTGGCCAGCGCCTCGCCGTCGACGGTGTCGGCCATGATGACGAAGTTCTTGCTCAGCTGCAGCACCTTCTCCATCAGCGGCACGATGTCCTGGATGGCGGAGATCTTCTTGTCGGTGATCAGGATGTAGGGGTCGTCGATGGCCGCTTCCATGCGCTCGGGGCTGCTGACGAAGTAGGGCGAGACGAAGCCGCGGTCGATCTGCATGCCGTCCGTGAACTCGGTCTCCATGCGGATGCCCTTGCCCTCTTCGACCGTGATCACGCCGTCCTTGCCGACCTTCTCCATGACGTCGGCGATCATCTCGCCGACCTCGGGGTCGTCGGCGCTGATCGTCGCGACGGAGGCGATCTCGTGCTTGGCCTGGACCGGGCGGGCCTGGCCGCGCAGCTCCTCGACGATCACCTTGGAGCCGCGGTCGAGGCCGCGCTTGAGGCTCATCGGGTCGGCGCCGGCGGCGATGTTGCGCATGCCCTCGCGCACGATCGCCTGGGCCAGCACGGTGGCCGTCGTGGTGCCGTCGCCGGCGACGTCGTTGGTGCGGATCGAGACCTCTTTGGCCAGCTGCGCGCCCATGTTCTGGAAGGCGTCGTCGAGCTCGATCTCCCGCGCGATGGTGACGCCGTCGTTGATGATCAGGGGGGCGCCGAACTTCTTGTCGAGCACCACGTTGCGGCCCTTGGGGCCCAGCGTCACGCGGACCGCGTCCGCCAGTGCGTCGACGCCGCCCTTGAGCGCGCGCCGCGCCGTCATATCGAAGGCCAGTTGCTTGGCCGCCATGTCGTCCGTCCCTTCCGCCGGCCCCGGGGCCGGCCGTCTGCTGTGCGAGGAACCCGGCGAGGATCCCTCCGCCGTCGCGCTTGCCCGGCGCCGCCGCCCGAGGCCCGTCAGGCCCCCGCGGGGGCCGGGCCCGATGGGGCGCCGCCGCGCGCTACACGATCACCTTGGCCAGGATCTCGCTCTCCTGGAGCACGACCAGGTCCCGGCGGTCGATCTTGATGTCCTGGCCGGTGTACTTCTTGTACAGAATCCGGTCGCCGATCTCGATCCCGATCGGCACGCGGCCGCCGGAATCATCGCGCTTGCCGGGGCCCACCGCGATCACCTCGCCCTGCTGGGGCTTCTCCTTGGCCGTGTCGGGGATGACCAGGCCGCTGTCGAGCACCTGCTCCTGCTGCACCGGAGTGACCACCACCCGGTCGTTCAGCGGTTCGAGCCGTGCGCTTTCCTTGTTCGCCATTGCTTTCAGTCCTTCGTCGTCTGCATTCGCCCGCCCGGCTGGGGATTCTCCCCGCCCGCAGCGGCCCTTCGCGGTTGATTAGCACTCCCAGGCGGCGAGTGCCAAGAGGCATCCTATCCGAGCCGCGGGAGATCGTGCAAGCGTGCGCGTCGCACAGGCCGCGCCCCGCCCGCCGGGGCGCCGCCGCGTTGCGCGGGTCGGCCGCGCGCCCACCCGCGCGCCTCCGGCGTGCCCACCTGCGCGCTTCCGGCGCGACGCCGGGGGACTCGCGGGATTACCTGTTAGCGTGTATCCTGCAGGGCATGGCCCCGTACAGCGCCCGCGGACGGCAGCCGCGCGACGACGACTGGGACGAAAGCGGCGTGCGCGCCCTGCGCGAGCACCTGCGCATGAGCCAGCGCCAGTTCGCCGACGAGGTCAACGCGCGCCAGCAGACCGTCTCGGAATGGGAGACCGGGCGCTACCGCCCGCGCGGCGCCTCGGCGCGGCTGCTGACGCTGATCGCGGAGGAGGCCGGCTACTACGGGCCGCCGCGCCGCGACGAGCTGGCCGGGCCGCCGGGGGAGGCACCGGCCGGGCCGCCGCCCCCGGGGACGTAGCGCCGCCGCGTGCAAGCGCCAACACAGGCGCAACCGCGCATCGAGATGGAGGCGGCGCTGCAGCGCGGCTGGGCGACCGCGCCGCCCGCCCGCCTGCGCGAGGACTCGGGCCGCGAGTGGCGGGTGCTCTTCGCGGGGACCTGGAACCACGGCCCCGGCCCGGACTTCCGCGACGCGCTGCTGCTGCCCGCCTGGGGCCCGGCGCTGCGCGGCGACGTGGAGATCCATCGCCGGGCGGCCGGCTGGCGCGCGCACGGCCACGACGCGGACCCGGCCTACGCGCGCGTGCTCTTCCAGCTCTCGGCACAGCGCTCGCCCGGGCCGGCGCCGGCGCCGGGGCCGCCGCGCGACGCCCGGCTCGTGCGCGGCGGCCCGGCCGCGCCGCCGCCCTGCAGCGAGGTCGTGCAGCGGGGCGGGGCGGCCGCCGTCGCGGGGGCCCTGCGGCGGCTCTCGCGCGAGCGGCTGCTGGCCAAGGCCGGGCGGCTGCGGCCGGCCGGGGCCGGAGCGGGGCCCGGAGACGAGGCGGCGGACGCCGCCGCCTACGGGGCGCTGTTCGCCGCCCTGGGCGCGGGGGGAAGCGGCATCGCGCGCATCCCCGATCGGCTGCCCTGGGCGCGGCTGCGCGAGGGCCTGGGGTCGTGGGCGGCGACGCACGATCCGGGCGCCGCCGGCCGGGCCCGGGACGGGCCCGCCGCCGATGGGCCCGCCGCCGATGCACCTCGTGTGGTCGCGCTGGCGGCGCGGCTGCAGGGCGCCCTGCCCGACATGCCCGCCGCGGCCACGGGACGTCCCGCCAACGGGCCGCGGCGACGCCTGGCGGCGGCGGCCGTGCTGCTCCTGCGCCTGCACGCGGCGGGCGGCGGCTCGCTGGCCGGGGGCCTGATCGGGCTGGCGCGGGCGCCCGAGCGCGAGGCCGTCGCGGCCCTGCGCGTGCCGCGCCTGCTGGGCGCCGAGCGGGCGCGGCAGCTGCTCGTCGACGCGGCCTACCCCTTCGCGCTGGCGCGGGCGCCCGACGCGGAGCTGATCGGCGCCTGGCAGCGGCTGGGCGGGGCGCGCTACGGCCGCACCGAGGCGCTGCGCGCGCGGCTCGCCGCGGGCGGGCTGGAGGACTGGCGCAACGGCTCGACGCAGGCCCTGCTGTCGCTGGAGCGCTGCTACTGCCGGGCGGGGGCCTGCGCCGTCTGTCCGCTGGCGCGGGTGGCCGGCCTGCGCCCCGGCCGGGCGCCGCTGCCCAGTCCCAACGCCGGCCCCGAGGGGCCGGCGGCCAGTCCCACCGCCGGCCCCGAGGGCCCGCCGGGCGGGCGCGGCTAGCCGCCGCCGGCCTGGAAGACGCCCGGCCCCGAGGTCGAGAAGAGGTCGAAGGCGAGGGCCGGGTCGGCCCGGCGGCGGTAGAAGGCGGCCCCGCCGATCATCGCCGCGTTGTCGGTGCAGAGCCGCGGCGGCGGCCAGCGCACCGGGACCGGCGATCGCTCCTCCAGCGCCGCGCGCAGCGCCCCGTTGGCCGCCACGCCGCCGGCGATGATCACCGTGCGCGCGCCGTGCTCCGCGGCCGCGCGGGCCGTCTTGGCCGACAGCACGTCGACGACGGAGTCCTGGAAGGCGCGCGCCAGGGGGCCGGGGTCGCGCACGATGGCGGCGCCGCCGTCGGCCTGCGCCCGCACGCGCTGCAGCACCGCCGTCTTGAGGCCGCTGAACGAGAAGTCGTCGCTGCCGCGCAGCCAGGCCCGGGGCAGCCGCGCGGCCGGCGCGCGGTCGCGCGCCGCGCGCTCGATGGCGGGCCCGCCGGGGAAGGGCAGCCCCAGCAGCCGCCCCACCTTGTCGAAGGCCTCGCCGGCGGCGTCGTCGAGGGTCTGGCCGAGGCGCCGGAAGTCGCCGTGGCCGCGCATCAGCAGCAGCTCCGTGTGGCCGCCGCTGACCACCAGGCAGAGCACCGGGAAGGGCGGCGGCGCGCCGTCGTAGGCGTCGAGCGAGGGGGACAGCCAGTTGGCGTAGAGGTGCCCCTCGATGTGGTGCACGGGGATGCAGGGCAGGTCGCGCGCCCAGGCCACGGCCTTGGCGGCGTTGATCCCCACCAGCAGCGAGCCGCCCAGGCCGGGGCCCTGGGTGACCGCGATGGCGTCGATCGACGCCCAGTCGCGGCCCGCCTCGGCCAGCACGGCCTCCAGCACCGGCGCCACGCTGCGCAGGTGCTCGCGCCCCGCCACCTCGGGCACGACGCCGCCGTAGCGCGCGTGCAGCTCCGCCTGCGAGGCGACGACCGAGGCCAGCACCTCGCGCCCGTCCTCGACCACGGCGGCCGCGTACTCATCGCAGGAGGATTCCAGCGCCAGGATGGTGTCGCTCATGGCCCCCGCTCGACGGTCCCTCTCCGCTGCCCGATCCGATCGCAGCCGCCCCGCGCCGGCCTCAGTTGCCGATGATCGGCGGCAGCGCCGACGCGAGCAGCGTATCCGCGGTCACGAAGTAGAGCCGGCCGTTGCGTTCGTCCGGCGCCACGCCGCGCACGCCGCTGAGTTCGTCGGCGCGCAGCTGCACGACCAACTCGCCCGCGGCGCTGAACACCGCCACGCGATTATTGCCGCGGTCGACGGTGTAGACCAGCCCCGTCAGCGCGCCGACGGCCAGCGAGTCGGGCACGAGCAGCGGGCGGTCGAGGGCGAGCAGCGGGAAGCCCTGGTCGGCGCCGTCGCTGAAGCGGCGGATGCGGCCGTCGGCGCCGGCCACGAACAGGGAGTCGCCGACCGCCAGCGACCCGGCCGCGCTGAGGTCGGTGCGCGTGATGGCGAGCTGCGGCTCCAGCAGCGTCCCGTCGGCGAGTTGCGGGAAGCGCCAGATGGCGCCGCCGGCCACGTCCAGGACGTGGATGCCGCCGGCGTCGACCGCGACCGCGTCGGGCGAGCCGATCAGCTCCCGGCTGGGCATCGTCAGGGCCTGCGCGCCCTGCCCGGGCAGGAAGCGGAAGAGGTGGCCGTTGTCGTCCAGGATCGTCAGCGCCGGCCCCGCCGCGCCGCTCGCCCAGTGCATCCCCACAGGCGCGCCCGCCTCCTGATCGGCGGCCAGGGACAGCACCGGGTAGCGATCGCCGGCCGCGAAGACCACCTCCGGGTCGCCGCCCGCCAGGGGCAGGGCGAAGACCCGCGCCCCGCTCTCATCCAGCAGGTAGAGCGATGCGCCCCCGACCTGCACCAGCGACAGCGCCAGCGGCGGCGGCACGATCGCGGCGAGGTTCGCCACCTGCACCAGGTCGGGCGGCCGCACGACGGCGTTGATCTGCGACAGCGCCGTCGCGACCTCCCCTTGCAGGGCCAGCGCGCTCTCGTCGAGGGGGCGCAGCTCCAGCGCCGCCGCGATCGCCAGATGGGCGTCGCTCAACTCGGCGCGGCCGGCCGTCGGGTCGCTGGTCAGCGAGGCGGCCGTGAGCCCCCGGCGCGTGTCCTCGAGCAGTTCCTCGAAGCGGCGCTGCTCGGAGTTCTCGAGCAGATCCGGGACCAGCAGCACCCCCACGACGACCGCCAGCACCGCGATCACGGCCAGCACGGCCAGGGCCAGGGCGCCCCAGCCGCGGCGCGGCGCGACCGCCTCGCCGGTCCGCTCGGCGTCGGACTCGCGGCGCCGGCGGCGGAAGCGCGGCACGCGCCCCTCCAGGCGGAACATGGGCAGCGGGAAGCGGGCGCTGTCGGCGTCCCCGCCGGTCTCCAGGACCGGCGCGGCGGGCGTGTTGAAGGGGTTCGCGGGCCAGCCGGCCGCCTGCGGCTGCAGGGCGCCGGGGCCGCCCTCGTCCTGCGCCAGCCGGTATTCGACGCTGCGGGCCGAGCCGGGCGCGCCGTCGTCCTCGCCCGCGGCGGGTTCCTCGGCCGGATCCTCGGTGGCGTCCGGGTCTGCGTCCGGGTCCGCGGCGGAGTCCGCGGCGTCGTCCGGCGGTTCGCCGGCGGACTCCGGGCCGTCGTCGCCGGCGCCGGCGCCGGCGGCGTCGTCTGGGGGCTCGGCGTCGGCGGGCTCCTCCTGCGCCGGCTCCTCCTCGGGGGGCGCCTCGTCCGACGGCGCCTCGTCCGGGCGCTCGTCGTCGTCCTCGAGTTCAGCGTCCGCGGGCCCGTCCCCGGCCGCGACGTCCTCGGCGTCGCTCACGGCGACTTCGGGATCGGAGATGGGGCTGGCCGTCCAACTCGGCCCCGGCCACTCCGTCTCCTCTTCCTCGTCGCCGGCCTCGGTCCAGGGGTCGGGGCCGCGCGGCTTGCGGCGCAGGAAGCCGGTCAGACCCGAGAACAGGCCGCCGATCGCGTCGCGCACCGAGGTGCGCTCGGGGAAGTCGTCGTAGAGATCGTCGTACGGATCGCCGTACGGATCGCCGTACGGATCATCAGCGGGGTCGACGGCGGAGTCGCCCGCCGGGCCGTCGGCGGATGGGTCGTCGATCTGGGGGCCGGGGGCGGCGGCCTCCTCCCGCGACCAGTCGCGCGCGGGCGGCGGCCGGCTCGCGACGGGCGCCGGCGCCTCCGCTTCGATGCGCGCGGCCGTCTCCGCCGGGCCGGGCGCGGGCGGTCCCCCCAGCGCGACGACCAGCGCCGAGACCCGCGGCAGCGCGCGCAGTTTGGGGTACAGCGCGGGCAGCACGTCCTCGGCGGGCCGATCGCGCAGCGCGCCGATCGCCTCCTCGCCGACCGTGCGCGCGACGTCGCTGCTGATCAGCAGCACCCAGTCGTCGCCGCCCAGCCGCAGCTGCGAGAACTCGGGCGCCGAGGTGTCGGCGGCGCCCAGGGCCGCGGCCGCCGCGTCGGACGTGGGCCGCCGGCGCAGCAGGCGCTCGCCGCGGCGGTAGTAGGCGAGGCAGGGCCCGACCTGCATCAGGAAGACTTCGCCCTCGTGCACGACGAGGCAGGAGAGGCCGTAGCTGGCCTGGTCGCGCGGCAGGCTGGTGCGGTTCCAGTCGAGCAACTCCGCGTGCCGCTCGCGGATCACGCGCTGCAGCACCCCGGTCAGCGATCCGTCGCCCTCGAGGAAGTCCTCGCCGATGCGGCTGACGAGGTCGCCGATGTAGGGCTCGCTGCCGGGACGGTCGGGCTCCGCCAGGATGTACAGCGCGGCCGGGCGGCCCAGCGCGTCGCGCCGCTCGGCGTACGCGATCTCCGGCGCATCCTCGCTGGCGAGACCGTCGGTGATATGGAGTTGGGCGGTCCAGTTCTCCGCAGCCACGCGGCCCACACCTTCCGCCGCCCCGATGCGCGTAGCTTATCGCGCGGGCGCCGCCGAGGCCAGACGGCCGCGGGCCGCCGGCGCCTCGCTATGATCAGTGGCGCATCATCACGGGCGCATCATCACGGGCGCAGCCTGACGGGCGTATCATCACGGGCATGACCGACCTCCCCCCTGCGGCCCGCGCGGACCTGCGCGCGGCCGACCGCATCCTGGAGCAGGCCACCGACGACCTCGAGGCGCTGCTGCGCGACGCCGCCCGGCGACTGCGCCCCTTCCCGCCCTTCCCCGGCGCGCTGTTCAGCTACGGCGTCGAGGTGGAGGCCGAGGGCGTGCGCGACCGCAGCCTGGGCTGCGTCGTCGTGACGGAGACGGGCGAACTCAAGGAGCTGCAGATCGGCTTCGATGCCGAGGGGCCCGCCATCGGCCCGCCCGACCCGGTCTCGATGCGCGAGGAGCGCCTCGTCGATATCCAGCCGGCGCCGCTCGATCGGCTGCTGCTGGCGGAGCAGGGCCTGCGCGCCGTGACGGCGCTGCTGGCGCAGCGGGAGAACCTCACCCCCTGACGCCCCTTCCGGCGGCAGCGCTGGAGAGCCCCCGGCGCGCGACGTGCAGAACCTCACCCCCTGGCCCCCTCTCCAGCTGAAACGCTGGAGAGGGGGAACCGGAAGGGGAATCGAGCGGAGCGCTCTGGAGTCGGCGGGCCGCTCTACTCCCTAGTCCTCCGATCCCCCCTCTCCATTGCTCTGCAATGGAGAGGGGGTTAGGGGGTGAGGTTCCGGCCGCCGCCGCAGGGGCCAGAACCTCTCCACCCGCCGGCGGAGCATGGACAGGGGGGGACCGTCGCCCGCATCACCTATTCCGTCAAATGTCAAGAAATCGCTTGAGCCTGAACCCTTGACCGGCTGTTCCCTTAGGCGTCACCATGCGGGCGCTCCGGTTTCGCGAGCCCGTCCCCATGTGGCCGGCGTCCGCGCTCCACAGAAGGGAATCAACCATGAGCAACCACTGGACCGCCCTGCGACAGCGAAAGATCTCGCGCCGCACCATGTTGGGAGCCAGCGCCAAAGCCGGCGTTGGCGCCGCTGGGCTGGCGCTCGTCGGCTGCGGCGGCGACGACGATGACGACGGGGGCGCGGGCGACGCCGCTGCGGCCGAGGCCGCCGCCGCCGCCGGCGACTCGAGCTCCGCCGCGGCCGCGGCGGAACGCGCGGCCGCGGCCGCGGAAGAGGCTGCCGCTGCGGCCGCCGCCGCGGGGGATGCCGGCGCCGCCGCGGTCGCCGAGGCAGCGGCGGCTGCGGCCACCGCTGCCGCCGAAGCCGCCCGCGATGCCGGCGCCGAGCAGGCGCAAGCCGCCGCCGACGCGGCCGCTGCTGCCGCCGCCGCCGCCGAGGACGCCGCCCAGGCCGCCCGCGAGGCCGCCGACGCCGCCACCATGGGCGACGAGGACGAGGCCCCGGCCACCGGCCCGCGGCACGGAGGCGTCCTCAACTTCCCGGCATGGGATGGAGGCATCCTCGACCCGGCCGTCTCCGACCACGGCGGCTTCGACAGCAGCTGGCTCCCGATCTACGACCACCTCAACTACCTCGATAACGGCGGGGTGCTCACCTCCGCGATGGCGGAACTGCCCGAGGTCGTCGATGACCTCACCTTCATCTACAACATCAAGCCGAACGTGTACTGGCAGGACAAGCCCCCGCTGAACGGCCGCCAGTTCGTCGCCGAGGACGCCGCCTTCGGACTCGCCCGCTTCGGCGAGGACAACCCCGAGTTCATCTGGAGAGACCGCTTCTCCAGCGTCGACCAGTTCGAGGTCACCGACGAGTTCACCATGCGCCTCAAGACGAAAGAGGTGTTCTCGCCGCTGCTCACCGCGGTCGGCGAGATCCAGATGCTGATGATCTCACGCGACGTGATCGAGGCCTTCGGCAACGACGGCCTCGCCACCAACCCCGAGGCAGCCGTCGGTACCGGCGGCATGCAATATGTCTCCCGTGAGCCCGGCGTGCTCACCGAGCTCGAACGCAACCCCAACTACTTCCGCAACCCGCTCCCCTACTTCGATGGGTTCCGGTCGAACTGGAATACCGACGCGGCGTACCGGGCCGCGCAGTACGTCGCCGGCGAGGCGGACATACTTGACGAGCCGTGGTTCGGCACCCCGGCAGCGAACGATGCCGTGCGGGCCCAAGTCGGCGAGGAGAACATCGTCGACCTGCCCATGAACGCGAGCTGGAGCATCGCGATGCACATCCACACCAAGGTCGAGCCCTACACCGACCCGCGCGTGCGCCTCGCCCTGCATCTGGCCGTCAACCGGGAACACATCCTCGCGGTGGCCCAAGGCTTCCTGGAGATCGGCGGGCCGATCACCCACGCGGCCGGCGTCTACGCCTGGACCCCGGACGAGCTGCGCCAACTGCCCGGCTACCGCTCCGACGCGCTGCGCGAGGAGGATCTGGCCGAGGGCCGGCGGCTGCTCGACGCCAGCGGCTACGACCCAGCCAGTGTGCCGCCGATGACCTGCTGGGACGGAGTCACCGCGTACGCGCAGGTGATCCAGCAGAACGTTGCCGAAATCGGCTTCGAGGTCGGTCTTGAGGAGCTTGCCAACGCGGAGTCGCACTCCAGGAAGCAGGTAGGGAACTTCTCCATCCACCACGATGGCCTCGGAGGCGCGTTCGACCCCGACGCCCTCCACAACGGCCACCACACCGACGGCGCGCGGGCTTGGGGCGAGTTCTCGGACCCCGAGATCGACGCGCTGCTGGAGCAGGGACGCACGACCATCGGCACCGAGAACCGGGTGCCGATCTACGACGAGATCCAGACCAAGCTGGTCGAAGAGCACAACCCCCAAATCTACTATTGTTGGGGCCGGCCGGTCGTCGGCCACCGTCCCTGGATCAAGGGCTACGGTCCGACCAACAGCAGCACCGCCGCCACCCAGGCGCTGTACCGGTCGTGGTTCGAGGGCAAGCCCGGCGTGTAGCGGGGAACCTCACCCCCTGCGCGGGAACCTCACCCCCTAACCCCCTCTCCATCTCTTCCGATGGAGAGGGGGCTCCGGTCCCCTCTCCCCTGGGGAGAGGGTTAGGGTGAGGGGGCGCGCCCGCTGGGACCCCCTCACCCCGACCCTCTCCCCCAAGGGAGACCTTTGCGTAACTCCCCGGAAGCGGCAGAGTAAGTGGCGGGGGGACGGCAGCGGGAGGGCCGCATGTACCGCCAGACCGGGGAGCTCACGTTCGCGGACGCGATGATGGCCGAGGGGATGGGCCGCAACGCGGTGCTCGAACGGCTCGACGCCGCGCTCGACTGGGAGCGCATCGCCACGATCGTCGGGGAGGTGCATGCGGCGCCGGAGGGCCGGCCCGCCTACCCGCCGCTGTCGATGCTCCGGATCATGCTCCTGCAGCAGTGGTTCGACGCCTCGGACCCGGCCATCGAAGAGGCGCTGCGCGACCGCATCTCGTTCCGCCGCTTCGCCCGGCTCGGCTGGGACGACGGCACCCCGGACCACTCGACGATCAGCCGCTTCCGCCACCAGCTCACCGGGCGCGGCCTCGCCGAGCGCGTGTTCGACGAAATCGCCCGCCAGCTCGACGCGCGGGGGCTGCTCGTCAAGGAGGGCACGCTCCTGGACGCCACCCTCGTCGAGGCGGCGGTGCGGCGCCCGCCGTACGGGCGCGGCCCCGGCGCGCGCAGTGCGACCGACCCCGACGCCGCGTGGACCCGCAAGGGCGGCCGCGCCGCCTTCGGCTACAAGGCGCACCTCGCGATGGACGGGGGCTCCGGCCTGATCCGCCGGGCGCTGCTGACGCCGGCGAACGTGAACGACACCGAGGTCGCCGACCGCTTGGTGAGCGGCGACGAGGCGGCGGTCTACGCCGACAAGGCGTACGAGTCGAAGGACCGGCGCGCGCGACTGCGGGCGCAGGGGGTCAAGGACCGGATCATGCACCGCGCGCACAAACACCAGCGGGCGCTGCCGCACTGGCAGCGGCGGCGCAACGCGCTGATCTCGCGGGTGCGGGCGCCGGTCGAGCAGGTCTTCGGGACGCTGAAGCGCAGCTACGGCTACCGGCGGGTGCGCTACACCGGCCTCGATCGCAACGCGACCGAGCTCTGGCTCAAGCTCTCGGCCTACAACCTGCGCCGCGCCGAACGCCTCCTCGCCGCGGCGTAGGCGCCGTGCGCCCGCCGCCCGCCGGCGCTCCGTAAGCGCCGCCCGTAACCGCCCACTCCCGCCTTCCCCGCGCCCCGATCCGCCCGGACGCCGCCCTTTTTCGCGCCCACCCCGAGTAACGCAAAGGTCTCCAAGGGGGAGAGGGTCTTA
Source organism: Dehalococcoidia bacterium (assembly GCA_965209205.1). Classification (GTDB taxonomy): domain Bacteria; phylum Chloroflexota; class Dehalococcoidia; order Bin125; family Bin125; genus TK10-74A. Next base: position 575,985 of record CBDBQC010000003.1, on the reverse strand, counting down.
GGGAAGGGCGGTTCGCGAACCGCCCTTACGAGATCTCGCCCCCGCTCCATGTCGCGGCCGGGGGCGCGTCGCGTTTCCCGCCGGTTCCCCCGCTACTCCAGCCGGATCTCGCCCGAGCGGCCGCCGCTCTTCTCGCGCAGCCGCACGTCCGTGATGCGCATGCCGCGATCGACGGCCTTGGCCATGTCGTAGACGGTCAGGGCGGCGACGCTGACCGCCGTCAGCGCCTCCATCTCCACGCCGGTGCGGCCGCGGCAGCGCACGCGCGCCCGGATCGCGACCGCGCCGCCGAAGCCGGGCGGCGTCTCCGGCTCCGCCTCCAGCGCGCATTCGACGCCGACGTGGCTCAGCGCCAGCGGGTGGCAGAGCGGGATCAGTTCGTGCGTGCGCTTGGCGGCCATGACGCCGGCCAGTTCGGCCGTGGTCAGCAGGTCGCCCTTCTTGAGCGCGTTGTTCGCGATCAGCGCCGCCGTCTCGGCCTGCATCAGCACGCGCCCCTCGGCGACGGCGGCGCGCTCGCCCACCTCCTTGTCGCCGACGTCGACCATGCGCGCCCGGCCGGCCGCGTCGACGTGGCTCAGCGACGGGTCGTCCGGCGCGCCGCGCGCGGCCTCAGCCACCGATGTACGACATCTCGATCTTGCGGCCCGGCTCGGGCAGGCCGGGCGTGGCGGCCGCGCGCAACTCCGAGTAACGGTCCTCGCGCGCCGACCAGACCGCCTCCAACTCACGCCGCAGCGCGTCGGGATCGTCGCCGCGCAGGAGGGCGCGCAGGTCCGTGCCCTGGGTCGCGAAGAGGCAGGTGTAGAGCACGCCCTCGGCCGACAGCCGGGCCCGCGTGCAGTCGCCGCAGAAGGGCTGCGAGACGGAGGTGATGACGCCGATCTCGCCGCCGCCGTCGCGGTAGCGCCAGCGCCGCGCGACCTCGCCCCGGTAGGCGGGCTCGACCGGCTCCAGGGGCAGCGCGGCGTCGATGCGGCGCACGATCTCCGCACCCGGCACCACGTCGTCCAGCCGCCAGCCGTTGCTGGCGCCGACGTCCATGTACTCGATGAAGCGCACGCTGTGGCCGCTGCCGTGGAAGTGCCGCGCCAGGTCGACGAGGGTGTGGTCGTTGACGCCGCGGCGCACGACGGCGTTGATCTTGATCGGCCCCAGGCCGGCCGCGGCCGCCGCCTCGATGCCCCCCAGCACCTGCGCGACCGGCGTCTCGGCGTCGTTCATGGCGCGGAAGACGGCGTCGTCGACGCTGTCCAGGCTGACCGTGACGCGGTCGAGCCCCGCCGCCGCCAGGTCGGCCGCCTGCGCCGCCAGCAGCGAGGCGTTGGTGGTCAGCGCGATCTCCAGGCCGGGCAGCGCGCGCAGCATCGCGACCAGCGCCGGCAGCCCGCTGCGCAGCAGCGGCTCGCCGCCCGTCAGGCGCAGCTTGCGCAGCCCGCGCCCGTGCAGGATCGCCACGACCCGCGTGATCTCCTCGAAGCTGAGGATCTGGTCGCGGGGCAGGAACTGGAAGTCGGCGCCGAAGACCTCACGCGGCATGCAGTAGCGGCAGCGGAAGTTGCAGCGGTCGGTGACCGACACGCGCAGGTCGCGCAGGGGGCGTCCCAGGCGGTCGCGCAGCGGGGCCGGCGTCGCGGCCGTCATGGCGCGGCCAGCCAGCCGCGCAGCATGGCCAGATCACGCACGGCGCGGCCGCGATGGCTGATCGCGTTCTTCTCGGCCCGGCCGAGTTCCGCCATGCGCCGCCCGTCGGGCAGCGCGAAGACGGGGTCGTAGCCGAAGCCGTGCTCGCCGCGTTCGTCCATCGCGATGCGTCCCTCCACCGCGCCCTCGCCCAGCCGCACGTTGGGTCCGTACGGGAACGACAGCGCCACGACCGCCCGGAAGCGCGCGCCGCGCCGCGCCGCCGGCACGCCCTTGAGCGCCGCCAGCAGCTTGGCGCGGTTGTCCGCGTCCGTTGCGCTCTCCCCAGCATAACGCGCGCTGCGCACTCCGGGGGCGCCGCCCAGCGCATCGACCTCCAGGCCCGAGTCGTCGGCCAGCGCGGGCAGGCCCGCGGCGTTGGCGTAGGCGCGCGCCTTCTTGGCCGCGTTGGCCCGCAGCGTGTCGCCGTCCTCCACGACCTCCAGGCCCGCGATCCCGGCCTCGTCGGGCGTCACGACGTCCCAGCGGGCGGGGTCGAACAGCGCGCGGAGCTCGCGGATCTTGCCGGCGTTGCCCGTCGCGATGAGCAGCCGCATGCGCCCGTCCCGCACGGGCCAGCCCTGAATGACGTCGGGTCCGTTGGGCGCCACGGGGCGCGGCCGGGCGGCCGGATCAGACGCCGGCCGTCGCCGCGGCGGGGTCGTAGGCGCCTCGGCGGGCGGCGCTGGTGGCCTGCGCCCGCTCCTGGAAGGCGGCCTGGGCCGCGGCCACGTTGGCCGGGTCGCCGCCCCAGGTGCGCAGCGGCGTCGCCTGCAGGCCGCGCCCGTAGGAGTAGCTCAACTGCCAGGGCGCCCCCTCGGCCTGCGCCAGCCGGTTGATCGCATCCAGGTTGACGGTCGCCTCCTCGTCGCCCTGGCCGCCGGAGAGGAAGACGACGCCGGGCATCGCGGGCGGGATCGTGCGGCGGAAGCAGCCCAGCGTCGCCGCGGCGACGCCCGCCGCGTCGGCGCGCACGGCCGCGTCCTTGCCCGACAGCACCATGTTCGGCTTCAGCAGCATGCCCTCCAGCGAGACACCCTGCGCCGCCAGCTCCTCGAAGACGCGGCGCTGCGTCGCCTCGGTCACCTCGAAGCAGCGCTCGATGCTGTGGTCGCCGTCCATCAGCACCTCCGGCTCGACGATGGGCACCAGCCCCGCCTCCTGCGACAGCGCCGCGAAGCGCGCCAGCGCGTGCGCGTTGACGTCGATGCAGTAGCGCGAGGGCAGCCCCGGCCCGATCGCGATCGGGGCGCGCCACTTGGTGAAGCGCGCGCCCAGTTCGCGGTACTCGTTGGCGCGGTCGCGCAGGCCGTCGAGGCCCTCGGTGATCTTCTCGTCCGGCGCGCCGGCCAGCGCCTTGGCGCCGGTGTCGACCTTGATGCCCGGCATCACCCCCTGCGACGCCAGCACGTCGGCCAGGCGGCGGCCGTCCGACGCCTCCTGCCGGATCGTCTCGTCGTACAGGATGACGCCGCTGACGGTCTCGCCGATGCCCGGGCAGGTGAACAGCAGTTCGCGCCAGTCGCGGCGGTTCTCCTCCGTCGAGGGCACGTTGATGCTGGCCAGCCGTTTCTGGATCGTGGGCGTGCTCTCGTCGGCCGCCAGGATGCCCTTGCCGGGCGCGACGAGCGCCCGCGCCGTCGCCGCCAGTTGGTCCGCGTTCATGGGGTCCTCCGGGGTTCGCCCGCCGCCGCCCGGATCTCGGGGCCGATCGCGGCGAGAGCGGGATCGATCCTAGCGCGCCTGCCCGTCAGGGACGATGCCTGGGGAGCGGCTGGGGATTCGATGGTGGACATCTTGCGCCGCCGGGCCGGCCGCCGGTCAGGCCCCGGCCAGGACGCGCTCGACTTCCCCGACCAGGTCGGCGTTGCCCACGATCAGCGGCGTGCGCTGGTGCAGCGCCTGCGGCGGCACGTCGAGGATCGACCCGGCGCCGGTGCTGCCGCGCCCCCCGGCCTGCTCCGCGACGAAACTGAGGGGGTTCGCCTCGTAGCCCAGGCGCAGCTTGCCGGCCGGGCTCTTGACGTCGCCGGGGTAGAGGAAGATGCCGCCCTTGAGCAGGTTGCGGTGGAAGTCGGCCACCAGCGAGCCGACGTAGCGCAGCCCGTAGCGCGCGCGCAGCGCGGCCACGGCGTCCTGCATGGGCGCCGTCCAGCGGTCCTGGTTGCCCTCGTTGACGGAGTAGCAGGACACCTTCGCGGGGATGCGGATGCCGCGATGCGTGAGCCGGAACGCGCCCGAGTCGGGGTCCAGCGTGAAGCCGTCGACGCCGGCGCGCGTCGCGACGACGAGCACCGTGCTGGAGCCGTAGATGGCGTAGCAGGCGGCGATCTGGTCGCGTCCCGGGCGGCGCAGCGTCGCCTCGTCCACGGGCGCGTCGTCGAGGCGGCGGTATATCGCGAAGATCGACCCGATGGTGACGCCCACGTCGATGTTGCTGGAGCCGTCGACCGGGTCGAACAGCGCCAGGTAGGGGTGATCGGGCGCGTCGCTGACGTGCACCATCGCCTCGAGCTCCTCGCAGGCCAGCCCCGCCACGCGCCCGCAGTCCTGCAGCGCCGCGACGAAGATGCGCGTGCCCTCGGCGTCGAGGCGCTGGACGAGCTCGCCCTGCACGTTGGTCTCGCCGGTGTCGCCCAGCACGTCGGCCAGCGCCGCCTGCCGCGTGAGCCGATCGACGCCGGCCGCCCCGCGCGCGATCGCCTCGATCACGACGTCCAGGCCGGCCGCCGCTTCGGCGGGCGGCAGCCGCCGGGCCAGGGTGTCGTGCAAGCGGTCGCCCGGCGCCGGGGCCACATTCGCTTCTGACATGGGTTCGCCCCTTCCCGATCGCCCAATCCCGATCACGCAGTCCCCGCGGCTCCGTTCCGGCCGACCGGCCGGCCGCGGACCGACTCGTGTGGGGCAGCGTCGCCCCAGTCCCGCGGGAAGGTCAAGCGTCCCGTACCATGGCCGGGCCGGCGCGGGCCCGCCGGCGCGAGAGCACGATGGACTACGCCGCCGCCATCGAGTACATCCTGGGGTTCGCCGACTTCGAGCGCGGCGGCGCCCGCCGTGTGCCGGAGGCCTTCGCGCTCGACCGGATCAACGCCCTCATGGATCGCCTGGGCCGGCCGCAAGACGGGACGGCCGCGGCGCCGCGCCTGACCGTGCACGTCGCCGGCTCCAAGGGCAAGGGCTCGACGGCGGCGATGATCGAATCGATCCTGCGCGCCGCCGGGCTGCGCACCGGGTTCTTCAGCAGCCCCCACGTGCACGACTTCCGCGAGCGCATCCGGCTCGACGGCGAGCCGCTGGCCCCGCAGCGCTTCGCCGCCCTCGTCGAGTCGGTCCGCCCCGTCCTGGAGGCGGAACTGCACGACGCCCCGGGCCGCCTGAGCACCTTCGAGATCCTGACCGCGATGGCCTTCAGCGCCTTCCGCGACGCCGCCGTCGATGTGCAGATCATCGAGGTCGGCCTGGGCGGGCGGCTGGACTGCACGAACGTCATGCGCCGCAAGGACGTGGCCGTCGTGACGGCGCTCTCGAAGGAGCACGTGCACGTCCTGGGCGACGACATCCGCAAGATCGCGTGGGAGAAGGCCGGCATCGTGCACGCGGCCACCAACGCCGTGGTGCTGGGCCCGCAGCGCAGCGCCGCGGCGGCGCAGACCGTGCGCGCGCACGTCGACGACATCCCGGCCCCCCTGGTCGACGTCGGCGAGCGCTACGCGACGTCGCCCGCCGGGCACGAGGCGGCGGGGCAGTGGTTCCGCCTGCGGCGGCGGCGGCCGGCGGCGGGCGAGCCCGCCGAGGCGCTGCACCTGCTGTCCCTGCTGGGCCGGCACCAGATCGAGAACGCCGCCACGGCCGTGGCCGCGGTCGACGAGTTGCGCCGCCAGGGCCTGGCGGTGTCCGATGCCGCCCTGCACACCGGCCTCGCCACGGTCGCCTGGCCGGGGCGGCTGGAGACGATCGCACGCGACCCCCAGGTCGTGATCGACGGGGCGCACAACGAGGAATCGCTGATCCGGGTGCTCGACTCGCTGCCGCACTACTTCACCTACGATCGGCTCATCGCCGTGGTCGGCGTCCTGCGCGACAAGGACTTGGCGCCCATGGCCGATCGGCTGGCAGCGCGGGCCTCGGCGGTCGTCGTAACGGCGGCGCGGCATCCCCGCAGCCGGCCGGCCCAGGAAGCGGCCGAGGTGTTCGCCTCGCGCGTCCCCGAGATCGTCGTCGAGCCGCGCGTCGCGACGGCCGTCGAGACGGCGCGATCCCTGGCCGGCCCCGGCGATCTGGTGTGTGTGTTGGGATCCCTCTTTGTGGCGGCCGAGGCGCGTGCATATATTCAACGTCAGGCCGGCGGGCGGCCGGCGCCGTCGCGCGACGAACGGGGAGTGCCATGACCGATTCCCGTCCCCGCGTCTTCATCACCGGGCTGGGCGCGATGACCCCGCTGGGCTTGGGCGTCGACGCCTTCTGGACGGCGCTGGCCGGCGGGCAGAGCGGCATTGGCCCGATCACGTGCTTCGACACGACCGGCTTCCCCTGCCGGATCGGCGGCGAGGTGCGCGACTTCGACGCGCGTGATCACATGGACCGCAAGGCCGCCCGGCGCATGGCGCGCTTCTCACAACTCGCCGTCGCCGCGACGCGCGAGAGCATCGAGGACGCCGGCCTCGACCTCGACGGGGAGGAGCGCGCACGGATCGGCGTGCTGCTGGGCAACGGCAACGGCGGCTTCCCCGACGTCGAGAAGGCGGCCGGCGTGCTGGACGCAAAGGGCGGCATGCGCATCGACCCCTTCTTCCTGCCGCGCATCCTGCCCAACATGGCCGCCGCCAACGTCGCCATGCAGTTCGGGCTGGGCGGCTTCAACAACACCGTCGTGACCGCCTGCGCGGCCGGCACGCAGGCCATCGGCGACGCCAGCGAGGTGATCCGCCGCGGCGACGCCGACATCATGATCTGCGGCGGCACGGAGGCCGGATTCTGCCAGTTGGGGCTGAGCGGCTTCGCGGTGATGCGGGCCCTCTCGACCGGTCGCAACGACGACCCCGCGGCGGCGTCGCGCCCCTTCGACGCCGATCGCGACGGCTTCGTGCCCGCCGAGGGAGCGGCCATCGTGGTGCTGGAGAGCGAGGCGCACGCGCGGGGTCGCGGCGCCCGGCTGCGGGCCGAGGTCGCCGGCTTCGGCTGCAGCAGCGACGCCTCGCACCTCGTCGCGCCGGACGCCAGCGGCGCCGGCCCCGTGCGGGCCATGCGCTGGGCCATGGCCGACGCCGGCGTCGCGCCGGAGGAGATCGACTACATCAACGCCCACGGCACCTCGACGCCACTCAACGACATCTCCGAGACCGAGGCCATCAAGATCGCGCTGGGCGAGGCGGCGGCGCGCGTGCCCATCAGCTCCAGCAAGTCGATGACCGGGCACAGCTTCGGCGCGGCCGGCGCCTTCGAGACCGTCGCCGCCGTGCGCACCCTGGAGACGGGGACGATCCATCCCACGATCAACCAGCAGACGCCCGACCCCGAATGCGATCTGGACTATGTGCCCAACGTCGCGCGCGAGGCGACGGTGCGCGTCGTGCTGAGCAACTCATTCGGCTTCGGCGGGCAGAACGCCTGCCTCGTCTTCCGCGCCGCGACGTAGCGGCCGCGGGCGGGCCGGGGGCGCGTGGCCGCTGCGGCGGGGGCTAGGCGGTCGCGGCGGGGGGCAGCGCCGGCTCGGCCGGCAGCATGCCCGAGAGGATGCGCCCCAGCGCCATCGCGTGGCTGCAGGTGTCGTAGCCGGCGAAGAAGTGGCAGTCGCACTGCCAGACGCCCTCGCGCAGTTGCACCGTATGGCTGGCGTTGTCGCCGCGGATCTCGCACGCGATCGATTCGATCGTGATGCGGTCCCGCTCCTCCGCGTAGATGCGCGCCTTGGCGATCTTGCCGATGAGACTGCTGTGCATGCCGGTGTCCCGTCCTCGCCGATCCGCTGCGCCGACCGAAGTGGGGGAGCGATCGTCCACGGCGGCGGACACGAAAAGGCGCCGGCCCGCAGGCTGGCGCCTCAGCGGCGCGCGCGGCGCGCCGCATCAAGTCCGGCCGGTGTGTGAAGACCGGTTCCCACCACGTGTCGAAGTGTACCGTCCCGCGACCCGAATGCGGCGCGCCGTTATGGCGGATGCGCAATTCCGCCACCCCAGTCGCCGTCTGGCCCCTGCATCGGCGAGCTCCCGTAGGGGCGGTTCGCGAACCGCCCTTCCCGCCCCCGCCCCTTCCGGTTCCCCCTCTCCAGCGCTTTCGCTGGAGAGGGGGCTGGGGGTGAGGTTCCCACGCAGGGGGTGCGGTTCCGCCCCGCCACCCGCGCCCCCGTCCACATGATTTCCCCAGCCCGGCCACACGCGCGACGCCGACGGCCCGTCCGTTGCTACGCTCCCCAGACCGATGTTCACGCATCTCCATACACACACCGAGTTCAGCTTGCTCGACGGCCTTGCCAAGATCGACGCGCTCATGGAACGCGCCAAGCGGCTGGGGCAGGAAGCCCTGGCCGTCACCGATCACGGCAACCTGTACGGCGCGATCGACTTCTACAAGGCGGGCCGGGGCGCGGGCGTCCACCCCATCCTGGGCATGGAGGCCTACGTCGCGCCCGGCAAGATGACCGACCGCGACGCGGCCGCCCGGGTGAAGGCGCATCACCTCACGCTGCTGGCGATGAACAACACCGGCTGGCGCAACCTCGTCGCGCTGTCCTCGAAGGCACACCTGGAAGGCTTCTACTACCGCCCCCGCGTCGACCGGGAGTGCCTGAGCGCCCACAGCGAGGGCCTCATCGTCCTCTCCGGCTGCCCCTCGGGGGAGCTGCACCGGGCGCTGCACGAGGCCCGCGACGCCGACGCCCTGGCCACCGCCCGCTGGTACCGCGAGGTCTTCGGCGACCGCTACTACATCGAGCTGCAGAACCACCACGACCCCAAGTTCACGCCGGTGATTCCCAAGCTCGTCGATCTGGCCCGCGAGCTGGACCTGCCGCTCGTCGCCACGCACGACTCGCACTACACCGCGCCCGAGGACGCCATTAGCCACGAGGTGCTGCTGTGCATCGGCACCAACGCCACGATGGACCAGGCCGACCGCTTCAAGCTGGACGGCCACGATTACTACCTGGCGGCCGAGTCGGAGATGGCCGAGCGCTTCCCGGAGTTGCCCGAGGCGCTGCGCAACACGGTCGCGATCACGGAGCGCAGCGACGTGGAGCTGACCTTCAACCGCCTGCAGCTGCCCGACCCCGACCTGCCGCCCGGCACGAGCGCCCAGCAGCACCTCGCCGATCTGAGCACGGCCGGGCTGCAGCAGCGCTACGGCGCCCCCAGCGCCGAGCACATCGCGCGCCTGCAATACGAGCTGAGCGTGGTGGAGCAGACGGGCTTCGCCGAGTACTTCCTGATCGTGCGCGACTTCGCGCAGTTCGCGCGCCTGCAGCGCATCGCCATGGGCGTGCGCGGCAGCGCCGCGGCCAGCATCATCCTCTACTGCCTCGAGATCACCGACATCGACCCGATGGCGCACGACCTCATCTTCGAGCGCTTCCTGAACCTCGAGCGGCGCGAGATGCCGGACATCGACATGGACTTCGCCGACGACCGCCGCGACGAGGTGATCCGCTACGTCGCCGACAAGTACGGCCACGACCGCGTCGCGCAGATCATCACCTTCGGCACCCTGGGCGCGAAGGCCGCCATCCGCGACACCGGCCGCGCCCTGGGCATGAGTTACGGCGCGACCGACCGCATCGCCCGCTTCGTCCCCACGCAGATCAACATCGCGCTCGACGACGCCCTGTCGGGCAGCCAGGAGCTGCGCGCCGCCTACGATACGGAGCCGGAGACCCAGAAGCTCGTCGACCAGGCGCGCAAGCTCGAGGGCGTCGCTCGGCACGCCGGCACACACGCCGCGGCGGTGGTCATCGCGCGCGAGCCGCTGATCGAGAACGTCCCCCTGCAGCGGCCCATCCGCGACACCGACGACGCGCAGGCCATCCCCATGACCCAGTGGGCGATGAACCAGTGCGCCGAAATCGGCCTGCTCAAGATGGACTTCCTGGGGCTCGCCAACCTCACCATCCTCGAAGCGGCGGTCGCCATCGTGGAGGACGAGACCGGCGAGCGGCCCGACTACGTCAACCTGCCCGACGGCGACCCGGCGACGTTCGAGCTGCTCTCCACGGGCGACACCTTCGGCGTCTTCCAACTGGAGTCGCCGGGCATGCGGCGCTACGTGCAGGAGCTCAGGCCCACCCGGATGTCGGACCTGGCGGCCATGGTGGCGCTGTTCCGTCCCGGCCCCATGGAACACATCCCGCGCTTCATCCGCTCCAAGCACGGCGACGAGGCGATCACCTACCCCCACCCCGACCTCGCCGAGATCCTCGACGACACCTACGGCGTCATCGTCTACCAGGACCAGGTGCTGCAGATCGCGCGCAAGTTCGCCGGCTACTCGCTGGGCCAGGCCGACATCATGCGCAAGGCCATGGGCAAGAAGATCGCCGCGGTCATGCAGGCCGAGCGCGGCCGCTTCGTGCAGGGGGCCGAGGGGCTGGGCTACAGCACCAAGCAGGCGAACACCGTCTTCGACCTGGTGGAGCCGTTCGCCGGCTACGCCTTCAACAAGGCGCACGCCGTCTGCTACGGCAGCATCGCCTACCAGACGGCCTACCTGAAAGCGCACCACCCCGTCGCCTATATGACGGCCGTGCTGCGCGCCGCCGACGGCAAATCCGACCGCGTGGGGCTGGCCGCGGCCGAGTGCGCCCGGATGGGCATGTCGCTGCTGCCGCCCGACATCAATCAGTCGGGCGTGACCTTCCAGGCCGAAGTCCTGGCCGACGGCCGGCCGGGCATCCGCATCGGCCTCGCCAACGTGAAGAACGTGGGGCACGGGGCGATGAAGGTCGTGATCGCGGCGCGCGACGCCGATGGCCCCTTCACCTCCCTGGAGGACCTCTGCCGCCGCACCGACCTGCGCGGGCTCAACAAGCGCTCCCTGGAGAGCCTGATCAAGGCCGGCGCCCTCGACACCCTGGTCGCGCGCGGGCCCGCCCTGGCCGGCGTCGATCGCATCCTGCGCCTGGCCCAGCGGGAACGCGATCTGCGCGAGAGCGGTCAGACGACGATGTTCGACCTCTTCGGCGAACAGGTCGATACGCCGCGCCCCGCGCTCGCGCTCGAAGACCTCGCCGGCGCCGACGTCACGAACGCGGAGCAGCTCCAGTGGGAGAAGGAACTCCTGGGCCTGTACGTCTCGGCGCATCCCTTCCAGCCGCACAGCGCGGCGCTGCGCCGGTACGTCACGATCACCGCCGGGGAGATCCGCGACGAGCACGAGGGCCAGGATCTCATCGTGGCGGGCGCGGTCACCCTGGTGCGACCGCTCACCACGCGCCAGGGCAAGCCCTTCGCCGCCGTCGAGATCGAGGACCTCACGGGCACGGTGGAACTCACCGTCTGGCCCGACGTCTACGCCGCCACGCGCGATCTCTGGGCCGAGGGCAACGTCATCGTCGCGCACGTGCGCGTGCGTTCGCGCAGCGACCGCTTCAGCGTCGCCGTCGAGCACGCGACGATCTGGGAGGACGGCCCCGACGGCGGCCGGCCGCGCGAGGACCCCGCGAGCTGGAACCTGCGGGAGCGCAAGCCGCGACCCCGGGCCGGCGCCGGCGACGCCCGATCGGCGCCCGCCCCGTCGAATGGCCGGACGGCCGCGCCGCCGCCTGCCGCCGCCCCGGCCCCGGCCCCGGCCGCGCGCGCCGCGCCGCGCCCGGCCGCCAGCGCGCCGCCCGCGCTGCAAGTCCGGCTGCGCGAGACCGACGACGAGGATGCGGACCGGGCGCGGCTGCAGGAGGTGCTGCGCCTCGTCCGCGAGGCCGCCGGCGACCACCGGGCCTACCTCACCATCGCCGGGCTGGGCGAGACGGTGACGCTGGCGCTGCCCGCCTGCACCACCAGCTGGGCGCTGGTCGAGGCGCTGCGGACGGCGCTGGGCGAGTTCGGCGCCGCGGAGATCGAGGCCGCGCCCGTCGCCGTCGCGGGCGCGTAACCCGGCCGGCGCGATCGGCGTCGCGCGGGACGGCTACACTCACGGGACCGACGGCCTCCGCACTCCGGGAGCACGCATGCCCGATTGGGCCCCGCCCCGAGCGCAACAGTCGCCCGCCGCCGACGACGGCGAGACCGCGCCGCCCGCGGCGTCGCAGGGTAGCGCCGAGGCGCCCGCCCCGGCCCCGGCCCGGGAGCCCGAGCGCGCGTCCCCCGCCCTGGCCGCGGCGGAGGCCGACCTGCAGGCCGTCCGCGACGCCGTCTCGGGCACCATCGTCGGCCAGACGACGCTGATCTCGCGCCTGCTCATCGCCCTGCTCTGCGACGGCCACTGCCTGCTCGAGGGCGTGCCGGGGCTGGCCAAATCGCTCAGCGTCTCCACGCTGGCGGCCACGCTGCACGCCGACTTCGTGCGCGTGCAGTTCACGCCCGACCTGCTGCCGGCCGACCTCACCGGCACCGAGATCTACAACGCCCGCACGTCGGAGTTCGAGACCCGCCAGGGCCCGATCTTCGCCAACATCGTCCTGGCCGACGAGATCAACCGCGCGCCCGCCAAGGTGCAGTCGGCGCTGCTGGAGGCGATGGAGGAGCGTCAGGTCTCGATCGGCGGCGAGAGCTTCCCGCTGCCGCAGCCGTTCATGGTCCTGGCCACCCGCAACCCCATCGAGCAGGAGGGCACCTACCCCCTGCCCGAGGCCCAGCTCGACCGCTTCCTGATGAAGATCGTCGTCGACTACCCGCCCGAGGACGACGAGCGGGAGATCCTGGAACGCCAGCTCGGCAGCCCCCCCGCGCCGCCCGACCCCGTCATCACGACGGCGGCCCTGCTGCGCGCCCGCACGGTCGTCGGCGAGGTGCGGCTGGCGACGGCGATCCGCGACTACGTGGTGCGCCTGATTCGCGCCACCCGGCAGCCGGGCCGCGTCGACCCCGACCTGGAGCGGCTGATCCGCTACGGCGCCTCGCCCCGCGCCTCGATCGCGCTGGCGCAGGCGGCGCGCGCCCACGCCTTCCTCGACGCCCGCGCCTATACGACGCCCGAGGACGTCAAGGCGGTCGCGCCGGACGTGCTGCGCCACCGCCTGATCCTGACCTACGAGGCGGAGGCCGACGGCGTGGCGCCCGAGGCCATCGTGGAGCGGATGCTGGACGGTGTCGCGGTTCGCTGACCGGCTGCTGGGCTGGCTCTCCCCGCCCGCCGCCCTGCAGGGCGAGGCCGAGGATGCCGCCGTGGCGGAGGCGCGCATCCGCCGCGAGGTGCGCGACATCGAGATCCGGGCCCGCACGGCGCTGCGCGAGCGCATGGCCGGCGACTTCCGCAGCGCCTTCCGCGGCCGCGGGCTGGAATTCGCCTCGATCCGCGCCTACACCCCCGGCGACGAGGTGCGCCTGATCGACTGGAACGTCACCGCCCGCCGCGGCGCGCCCTACGTCAAGGAGTTCGTCGAGGAGCGCGAGCGCACGCTGCTGATCGTGCTCGACGTCAGCCGCTCGGCCGGCTTCGGGACCACGGGCCGCAGCGTGCGGCGCTTCGCCATCGAGGTGGCGGGGCTGCTGGGCTTCTCGGCCGCCGCCAGCCGCGACCGCGTGGGGGCGATCGCCTTCAGCGACCGCACCGAGTACCTGCTGCGGCCCGCCCGCGGCGGCCCGCACGTCCTGCGCCTGCTGCACGACCTGTTGCACTTGCAGCCGCAGGGCGCCGGCAGCGACCTCGCCGCGGCGCTCGAGCACGCCGCGCGCACGCTGCGCGGCGGCGCAATCGTGGCGGTGATCTCGGATTTCCAGGGCGCGGCCGGGGGCGACGGCGACTGGCAGCCGGCCATGCGCCGCCTCGCCGTCGCGCACGACGTGCTGGCGCTGCACGTCCACGACCCGGCCCAGGCGCGGCTGCCCGCCGGCGGCCTGCTGACGATCGAGGACGCCGAGTCGGGCCGCGTCGTCACCGTGGACCCCGCTGCCATCGGCGACGACTTCGCCCGCGCCGACGCCCGGCACACGCAGACCCTCCGGCGGCTGCTCCGCGCGACCGGCGCCGACTACCTGTCGCTGCCCAGCGACGCCCCCGCCGCCCCCGCCCTGGCGCGGCTCTTCCGCCGGCGGACCCAGCGCCGATGAGGGCCCGCAGGCTGGTCGCCGCGCTCGCGGGACTCGCCGCCTTGCTCGGAGCGGGCGCGCCCGCCGCCGTCGCGCAAGCGCCGCCCCCGCTGCCGCCCGACGTCGTCGTCACGGTCGCGGTGGAGCGTGCGGGCGACACCATCGGCGACCCCGTACAGCTGACGGTCGTCGTGACCCACCCGTCCGGGGGCGAGCTGCTCGTCCCGCCGCCCGAGGGGCCGCTGGGCGACCTCGATCCGGCGGCGCCGGTCGTGACGCGTGACACGGCCGACGGCCGCACCCGGGTCACGCTGGTCTACGAGACACGCGCCTTCGCGACCGGCCGGCTGTCGCTGGCGCCGCCCGCGCTCTCCTACCGCCGCGACGGCCTGACGACGCCCATCCAGCCCCCCGCGCAGGTCGTCGCCGTGCGCTCGCTGCTGCCCGCCGATGGATCGGCGGTCCCGCGCGGCCTCAAGCCGGCCGAGGAGATCGCGGGGGCGGGGTTCCCCGTGCTGCCCGTCGCGCTGGGCGGATCGATCGCGGCGCTGCTCGTCGTCGGCGGCGCGGGCGTCGTCTGGCGACGGCGGCGGCCGGCCCCGGCGCCCGACGCCGCGCCCGGCCCCGGCGCGACGGCCGGCCGCGACCTGCGCGCCATCGCCGACGCCGGCCTGCTGCCCCACGCCGTCGACGAGTTCTGCGCCCGCATCAACGCCGCCGTGCGCGGCTATCTGGCCGCCCGCTACGGCCTGCCGGCGCGCAATCTCACGGCGTCGGAGCTGGCCGAGCGGCTCGCCCGCGCCGGCGCCGACGCGGGCACGGTGCAGCGCGTGCGCAGCCTCTGTCAGGCCTGCGACGGCATCGCCTACGCCGGCTCCACGCCCAGCGCCGCCCGCGTCGCCCGCTACCTCGACCTGGCGCAGGCCATCGTGGGGGCCGGCCCCGTCGCCGTCAGCCCAACGAGCGAGGTGGAGTGATGCGCTTCGCCGACCCCGAACTCCTCGCCCTGCTGGCGTTGCTGCCGCTCTTCGTCTGGCTGCTGCGCCGCGACGGCCGCCGCCATCCCGCCGGCCTGCGTCTGCCCAGCCTGGCCGCGCTGCCCGCGGCCGGCGCCGGCGGGCGCTCCTGGCGGGTCCGCACGCTGCCCTGGCTGCCCACCCTGCGACTGGCCGCGGCGGCGCTGATCATCATCGCCCTGGCGCGCCCGCAGACCGCCGACGCCGAGGCCAGCACCCCCGCCGAGGGCATCGACATCGTGCTGGCGATCGACGCCTCGCTGAGCATGGCGCAGGAGATGCTCGGGTCCGAGGAGCGGCTCGACGCCGCCCGGCGCGTCGCCCGCGACTTCATCGCCCGGCGCGGCGACGACCGCGTGGGGCTGCTCATCTTCGAGTCCCGCACGCTCGTCCTCAGCCCGCCCACGCTCGACCTGCAAGCCATCGACAGCCTGATCGCCAACACGATGCGCCCCGGCCTGCTGCCCGGCGGCACCGCCGTGGGCCTGGCGCTGGCGCGTTCGGTCGAGTTGCTGCGCGACTCGGAAGCGCCCAGCCGCATCGTCGTGCTGCTCACCGACGGGGAGGACAACGTGCGCACCGTGCGCCCCGTCGATGCGGCCGGCATCGCCGAGGCGCTGGGCGTGCGCGTCTACACCATCGCCATCGCCGATCCCGACGCCTACCAGGGCGTCGTCGATGAGATCGCCCTGCGCTTCATCGCCGACCGCACCGGCGGCGAGTACTTCCGCGCCTCCGAGGCCGGCGACCTGGAGGCCGCCTACGCCGCCATCGACGCCCTGGAGCGGGCCCGGCTCGACACGGAGGAGTTCACCGTCTTCCGCGAGCGCATGCCCTGGTTCCTGATCCCCGCGATCGCGCTCATCCTGCTCGAGTTGCTGGGCCGCGCGACCTGGTGGAGGCGCGCGCCATGACCCTCCCCCCGCCGCTGCCCCCGCTCGCCGTGCCCGCGTTGGCGCAATTTGGCGACCCCGCCCTGCTCGCGCTGCTGCTGGCCGGGATCCTGGCGGGCGGCCTTGCGCTGCGCATCCTGCGCTGGCGCGCCCGGATGGTCACGCGCCTGCTGGACCGCGGCGGCGGACGCATCCTGGCCGGGGCCGACCCGCGGCGCGGCCTCTGGAAGTTCGGCCTGATCTGCCTGGTCGTCGTGCTGCTGGCGATCACGATCGCCCGGCCGCAGTTCGGCGCGCGCACGCGGGCGCTCGAGCAGCAGGGCGTCGCGATGGTCGTCGCGCTCGACGCGTCGCTGAGCATGGCGGCGCAAGACATCACCCCCAATCGGATGCAGGCCGCCCAGCGGGAGCTGGCGGGCCTGCTCGACCGCATGTCCGGCGACCGCGTCGGCCTCGTCATCTACGCCGGCGAGGCGCTGGTCCGCTTCCCGCTCACGCGCGACCTGGAGACCGCGCGCGAGATCATGGCCACGATGCAGCCGGGCGAGCGGCTGCTGCCGCCCGGGACGGACGTCGCGGCCGCGATCGCGCAGTCGCTGGCGCTGCTGGAAACCACGCACGCGCGGACGCGCGTGATCCTGCTGGTCGGCGACGGCGAGAGCCTCAGCGGCGACGCGCTCGCCGCCGCGCGCGTGGCGGCGGCCGCCGGCGTCCACATCTTCACGGCCGGCGCCGGCAGCGAGACCGGCGCGACGATCCCGGTGGTCAACCGCAACACCACCCAAACGGTCCCCAAGATCGACGCCCGCACCGGCGAGCCCGTCGTCACCCGGCTCGACAGCGCCGCCCTGACGGCGCTCGCCGACCGCGGCGAGGGGCGCTTCGTCCGGCTCGACCAGCCGGGCGCACTCAGCGACCTCGCGGCCGACTTCGAGGCGCTGGAGGCGTCGCGCTTCCAGGTCACGACCGAGCGTCAACCCCGCGAGCGCTTCCAGATCCCGCTCGCGCTGGCCCTGGTGCTGCTGCTCATCGAGCCGCTGATCGCGGCGCGGGCCCCGCGGCGCGCGGCGGCGGGCGCGGCGCGAGCGCCGTCGCGGCGCCGCCGCCTCCTGTTCGCCGGGCTGCTGCCGCTCGTCGCGCTGGCGGCCGTGTCCTGCGGCGACCCCGCGGCCGAGCGCAACGCGGCCGGGACCGCCGCCTTCGACGAGGGCCGCTTCGCCGACGCCGCCGCCGCCTACCGCGAAGCGCTCGCGGCGGCGCCCGGCGACCCGCGGCTGGCCCTGAACCTGGGACGCGCGCTGCACGCCCTCGGCGAGTACGAGGCCGCCATCGTCGCCACGCGCCGCGCCCTCACCGGCGACGACGACGCCCTCGCCGCCCGCGCCTACTACCAGTTGGGCGTCCACCAGTTCGAGCGGGGCGACCTGGTGGCGGCGCGCAGCGCCTACATCGAGACGCTGCTGCTCGTCCCGGCGGACGCCGACGCCAAGCTGAACCTGGAGATCGTCAACACGCTGCTGGCGGCTCTCGCGCCGCCGCCGGAGGACGACGGCGCGCCGGGAGGCGCCGGCGGTGACGAGGGCGGCGGCGGCGCCGAGGGCGGCGCGGGGGCCGGGCCGGGCGGCGGCGGCGACCCCCCCGTCGACACGGCGCCCGGCCGGCCGGCGGGGCGCGCCGCGGTGCCGGGCGCGGATGAGCCGGGCATCGGCTTGACGCCCGCCCGGGAGGCCCTGCGCGACGCGATCCAGGCCTTCGACCGCAACAACCCCAGCCCCGAGGCGGCCCTCGCGATCCTTGAGGCCCTGCGCGCCGTCGAGGAGGCCCGCCGGTCGGCGTCGGGACTCCTCGACGTCGAGGTCGCCGGCCAGGACGACTACTAGCCGGCCGGCGTCAGTCGGCCGGCGCGGGCGGGGCGGGAGGGTCGGGGGGCGCCGTCCCGCCGGGCGTGGCGGGCATCGGCAGCCGGAAGACGCGACGCAGCAGCCGGCCGCGCAGCAGCCGCCATGCGCCCAGCGCCTGCGCGTAGTGGGACTCGGGCAGCGCCCCGGCCGAGAAGCGCTCCCGCGTGTAGGTGTCGGCCAGGCGGCGCGAGGCCTCCGGATCCCGCACGGCGGCGCCCAGCGCGGCCGCGTACTCCCGCGGCGTGTTGGCCGGATCGACTCGCAGGCCGCCCCAGCGCGACAACCGCTGCGTCGACGTCCAGAGCCGCTCCACCGGCGTCTGCCCGCGCAGCGAGAACTGCCAGGCCGCCGCCCAGCCGCCGCCCGCCGCCAGCAGCGCCAGCGCGGCGGCCACGGGCAGGAGCACCCACCAGGACCAGGGATTGAAGCCCGTGTCGCGCTCGAAACCCTCCTGGTCGAACTGATCGCCGAGCTCCTGCAGCGAGAGGAACTCGTCGAACGGGTTCAGCAGGGGGTCGTTGATCAGACCGGAGTCGTTCAGCAGGTCGGAGGCGAACGGGCGCAGGCGCTGCTCCGCGATGCGCTGCCCCGCGATTTCCGCGAAGCCCTCCGTGACGACCGGCGGCGTGGGGTCGAAGTCCACCCAGCCGTACTCGGGGAAGAACACCTCCACCCAGCTATAGGCGTGCTGCCCCCGCACGATGTAGGTCCCGGTGCGCGGATCGAAGTTGTCCTCCGCCAGCACGTAGCCGGTACTCACGCGGGCGGGAATCCCCAGCGTGCGCAGCAGCACCGCCATGGCGCTGGCGTGGTAGTCGTAGTAGCCGCCCACGTGCAGCCCGTCGGGATCCAGGTTGTCGAACAGCCACCAGGTCACGGCGTCGGTGCGCAGCGGCGGCAGCGCCACATCCCGCGTGAAGGGGTACAGCAGCCGCGGCGCCCCGTCGGGATCCAGCAGCACCTCGCCGCCCTCGCCGCGCAGCGGCGTGCAGCACAGATAGCCCTCGATGGCGGCCGCGGCGTCGTAGGGCGACTCGGCCCCCCGGACGACGCTGACCGCCAGGCTCCGCAGCCGGTCCCGGCTGGCGTCGTCCAGGTCGGCGGGCAGTTGCAGATAGCGCTGCAGCACCCAGAACGGGTAGTCGCCGCTCGAGTCCTGCAGATCCTCCACCCCCGCCGTCGAGACGGAGCCCGTGACCTCGTAGGTGAACCCGGGGTGAATGGGCTCCGACGGGTGCACCCGCAGCACGTCGGGCTCCGCGGGCCGGCTCTCCAACTCCAGCGCCAGGAGCTCGCCATCGTCGCCGACCTCCGATCCCACCGGCACCCAGCCCTCGGGGATCAGCTCGGCCGAGAACGACTCACCGGCGTCCTCGGCGGCCGCGATCTCTTCCGCCACCCCGGCCAGCTCGCTCGGCACGCGCCCCCCGGCGTCCGCGATGTCGAGGCGCACGGCGCCCGGCGCCGTCTGGTCGATCGCGACCTCGCGGCTGATCGCCCGGGGCTGGCCGAAGGTGAACAGCACCCGCGCCGACTGCTCGACCGACAGGCGCACGGCGACCTCCCGGCGCGAGTCGTACACGCTGTCGTCGTCGCCGCTGAAGGAGCGCTGGGGCTCCGGCTTCGTCGTCACCACCGCGCTCTGCTGCCAGCCGCGCGTCGTGTAGCGGTCGTAGCTGGCGCCGCGCAGCAGCCCGGCCTCGGGCGCGTCGACGCGCACGATGATGCCCTGCCCCGGGTGATGTCGCCCTGCAGGACGAAGTTCGATCCGAAGCTGTGGATCGGCGCGCCGCGCTTGGAGTCGATCCCGCCGAAGAGGCGCTCCATGTCCAGGCTCAGTTCGTCGAACGGTTCCGTGATCCCGCCCCAGAGCGCCGTCAGCGGCTCGGCGCGGTCGGGGCGCGGCAAGGCCCGAGTGACGACCATCATGCCCAGCACGGCCAGCAGCGTGACCCCCAGGAAGCTGAGGCTGATGAAGTCGGGGGAAGCGCGTGCCGCGGCTGCGCCACTCGGTCATGCGCGAGAGCAGGCCGGTGCGCATGACCAGCAGCGCCGCCCCCGCCACGAAGAAGCCGAAGTGGATATCCCACTGCCGGCCGCCCAGGTAGCTGACGTTCACGGCCAGCAGCGTGCCCAGCAGGATGAGCAGCGGCCAGGGGTTGCGGCGCCGCAGCACGATCAGCGTGGCGGGGGCAGGTCGCCAGCCAGACGGCGACGACGATGAAGAACACGAACGGCACGTTGTCCGTCGTGATGCCGTCGTTGAAGGCCTGCGTGAACCAGTCCTCCAGCCGGAAGCGCAGGTCGATGAAGCGCTCCCAGAACCAGATCTGCCCGGTGAAGTGCTCCATGCGCAGCAGCTGCCAGCAGACGACCACCACGCCCAGCCCCACGCTGCCCGCGTAGGCCACGGCCCAGGGCACGACGTGCCTTGACAGCCCCAGCGCCACCCCCAGCGCCAGCAGCGCCGTGACGCGCACGTCCGGCATGCCCTCGACCCAGTTCGCCGCGGCGATCGAATCGGATACGGCGATGATCACCAGCAGCAGGATGCCCAGCGTGATCGCCGACTCCATCGCCCGCCAGGTGCGGCTCTGCTGCGTCGTCTGCTGCTGCTCGGGCGCGACGGCGCCCCGGATCAGCGCCGCCGGCGAGAGGTTGGCCGCTGTCGAACGCGTGGTCATGTGCGCGCCCCCACGGCGGCGCGGCCCGGCGCGCCCTGCGCGGCGTCGAGCGCCTCGGCGAGGAAGTCGCCGCGCGCCACCAGGTTCGTCTGCACGCCGAAGGCGCGCAGCGTGCGCCACGCCTCTTCCCCGCCGGCGCGGCCGCCGAACGACGCCGCGTCGATCAGCACCGCCGCCACCTGCACGCCCCGCTGCGTGAGCGCGCGGATGCCGTCGCGCGCGCGCCGATCGCTCGCCGGCGTGATCACGATCACCGTCGTGTGCCGCCCCCAGCGGGGCGACTGCTGGGCGAGCAAGGTGGAGATGGGCACGTCGCCGACGGGCTGCGCCACCGCCAGGTCCTCCAGCATGCGCGTCAGGTGCTGGCTGCCGCGGTCGGCCTCGATCAGGCGGAAGCGGTCGGAGAACATCATCATGCCCACCGAGCGGTTCTGGGCCAGGAACAGCCGCGCGATGGAGGCCGCGGCGGTGACCGCGTACTCCACGGTCGCCTCCTCGCCCTCGCCCGCGTGGTCGCTGCGGTTCAGGTCGAGCACGATCCAGAGCTGCGAGGCCGGGTCCAGCTCAAAGGTCTTCACCTGCATGCGGCCGGTGCGCAGCGTGCTGGGCCAGTGGATGCGATTGACGCTGTCGCCGGGGGCGTACTCGCGCAGCCCGGAGGCGTTGGGCGTGACGTAGTGCGTGCGGCGCCGGAAGCGCCCCTCGCCGGGCAGATTCGCGGGCGGCACGCTGTAGCGCGGCAGCTCCATCGCCCGCGGGTAGACGAGCAACTGCTGCGGGCGCCCGAAGGTGGTGCGGCGGTGGAACAGGTCGAAGGGGTCGCTGACGCGGACGTGCACCGGCCCCAGCGTGAACAGCCCCCGGCGGCGGCACTCGGTGTCCTCGCGCCACTGGCGGCGGGCCCGTCCGCCCAGGCTGACGACGTGCTCGGCGTGGTGGCCCGGAAGGTCCGACTCCTCCTCGACCTCCAGCCAGAACTTGCCCAGCCGCGACGCGTTGCTGATCTGCAGCGCTGCTCGGTGATCGCCTGGCCGACCTGGACGCGCGCCGCGTCGCGGCGCATGCGCACCTGCAACCCGCGACTGCTGAGCCAGGTCCAGGTCGCGGCCGCGAGCAGGCCCAGCACCAGCAAGTAGCCCAGCCGCAGCGGCAGCCAGAAGTTCGTCGAGAAGCCGATGCCGAAGACGATAAGCGTCAGCAGCGTGACCAGTGTCAGGGACCGCCGCCGACCGAACGTCGCACCGTAGTACCGGCGCATCGGGCGCTCAACTCACACCCACCCGCGCGCCCGGGACGGGCACCCGGTCCAGCACGTCCTCCACCACCGTCAGCGAACTGACGCTCCGCACCTGCGCCGAGGGGCTGATGATGATGCGATGCCCCAGCGTGGAATAGGCCAACTCCTTCACGTCGTCGGGCGTGACGTAGTCGCGGCCGGCCAGCAGCGCGTTGGCCTGCGCGACGCGGAACAGCGCCAGCGATCCGCGCGGCGACGCGCCCAGGTAGGCCGCGTCGTGCTGCCGCGTCGCCGACGAGATCTCCACGATGTATTGCTTGATCAGCGGATCCACCCAGACGGCGCGCACCGCGGTCTGTAGCGCGTCCAGGTCCTCCGCGTCGGTCACCGCCTCCAGCGAGTCGATCGGGTGGGCCGTCTGCTGGCCCTCCAGGACGGCGATCTCGTCCGTGCGCCCTCCGGGTAGCCCAGGTGAATGCGCATCAGGAAGCGGTCCAGCTGCGCCTCCGGCAGCGGGAACGTGCCCTCGTACTCGATCGGGTTCTGGGTCGCGATGACCATGAACGGGCGCGGCAGCATGCGCGTCACCCCGTCGGTGGTGATCTGGCGCTCCTCCATCGCTTCCAGCAGGGCCGACTGGGTCTTGGGCGTGGCGCGGTTGATCTCGTCCGCCAGCGCGACCTGGGCGTAGATCGGCCCCGGCCGCCACTCGAAGTCGCCCGACTTCTGGTTGTAGACCGAGACGCCCGTCACATCCGAGGGCAGCAGGTCGGGCGTGAACTGGATGCGGCTGAAGGTGGCAGCCGGTGGAGAGCGCCAGCGCCCGCGCCAGCATCGTTTTGCCGGTGCCCGGCACATCCTCCACCAGCAGGTGGCCGTCGCTGGCCAGGGCGAGCACCGCCCGGCGCACTTCGGCGCTCTTTCCCAGGATCACGCGCTCAACGTTGGCGGTGATCTGACGCAGCGTGGCCTGCGGATCGTCCATCCGGTCCCCCTGCCTCCCCGCGCCCGCGGGCGCAGCCGAGCATAGCAGTCACCGCCGGCCGCGGCGGTCCCGGCGACCCTAAGCGATGATCTGCAATTGTGACTACGTCCCACACATCTATCCTGATCTCGGCGGCCGGACAAAGGATGAGCGGAGCGGTGCCCCCACGCTGCCTCGTCGGCCTCACGCCCATCGCACTGTTGGGTGCAGTGTTGAGTGCATTACTGAGTGCGCTGCTGCTGAGCGCCTGCTTCGACGACGAAGCGGGCCGCGCCGACCCGGCCGCCGTCGCGGCCGCCACCCAAGCCCAGCCCGCCGCGCCCGCCGGCGACGCGCCCCGGCGGGGGACCGCCGCCGGTCTTGCCGCGGAGGCCCGCGAGCAGGCCGCGCCGACCCCCGCGGCCCAGCCCGCCGTCGCCCAGACCGCCGCGGACCCGCCGCCCCCCGCCGCGCCCGCCGCGCCGGACCATGGCGTGACGATCTTCGTGGAGCCGTGGCAGGTGCGGCCGGGCGGCGTCTTCCTCGTCGCGATCGACACGAGGGACGCCTCGGCGGCCTGGGTGACGCTGGACGGGCGCGCGGTGTCGCTGGCCCGCGAGGGCGACCGCTTCTACGCGATCCTGCCCGTCCCCTTCGAGCAGCCGGCGGGCGGCCTGATCATCGAGGTCGAGGTCGCCGACGCGGCCGGCCACCTGGCCCTGCTGGAGTTGATCCAACTGGCCGTGCAGGCCGCCGACTCCCCCGTCGAGCACGTGCAGCTCGCCCCGGCGCTGTCGCGGCTGCTGGACCCGGACGTCGTCGCGGAGGACCGCGCGCTGCGCCAGGCCGTGCAGCGCGCGCACTCCCCGCAGCGCCTCTGGGACGGTCCCTTCCGCGCGCCGACCGAAGGCGTGATCACCTCCAGCTTCGGCGTGCGGCGCGCCTACAACGGCGCGCAGGCCAGCGACTACCACAGCGGCCTCGACTTCGGCGCGCCGCGGGGGACCGAGGTCGTCGCGGCGAACGGGGGCGTCGTCGCCTGGACCGGCGAAACCGAGCGGCGCGGGCGCGGCGTCATCATCGACCACGGGCAGGGCGTGTTCAGCAGCTACTGGCATCTGGCCAGCGTCGCCACGACGGCGGGCACGGCGGTCGCGGCCGGGGCCCCCATCGGCCGCGTGGGCAACACCGGGCTCTCGACGGGCTCCCACCTGCACTGGGAGTTGACGGTCGGCGGCGTCCCCGTCGACCCGGCGCCCTGGCTGCGCGAGGAGGACGTCCCCGATCCCCTGGCCCACTTCGACCCCGGCCGCGCGGTCAACACGGCCCGCGCGCCGGCCCCCTGATCGGACTACGGACCGGATCGCGAGCGCGCATCGGCGGTACACTGGGATCGGGCCGTGGCGCGAGGCGCGCGCCGCACGGCCCGAGGGTGTGCCCGTGATCATCCCCCCCAGCCCCGATCGCCGCCTGGCGCTGCGCCGCTTCAGCCGTCGCAAGCTGCTGGGCGCGCTCGGCGTCGCCGGCGCCGGGCTGGTCCTGGCCGCTTGCAGCGACGGCGACGAAGAGCCGGCCGTCAGCGTCGATCTGCCGGGCGACGACCAGGCGGCGGCCCAGGCGACCGCGGCCGACGCCGGCCCGGCGTCCGCCCAAGCGTCGTCGTCCGAACAGGCCCAGTCCGAAGCAGCACAGTCCGAAACAGCACAGAGCGCGGCCGAGGAGGTCTCGCTGGAGTTGGACGCCGACCCGCTGATCTGGATCGAGCCCCGCGAGGTGCAGCAGGGCTCGTCCTTCATCGTCGTGATCGACGCCCCGGGGGCGGGCTTCGCATCGATCGCCTTCGGCGGCCAGATCCTCTCCATGCAGCGCGAGGGCTCGCGCTTCTACACCATCCTCGGCCTCGACGCGCTGACGCCCATCGGGCCGCTGCCGCTGATCCTCTCCGTCGCGAACGGGGCCGGCGACCCCGTCATGACCCGAGAGACCCTGATCGACGTGCAGGACTCGCAGTGGCAGACCGAGGTCGTGCAGCTGGACGAGGACAACCGCTCCCTGCTCGACCCGGCCGTGACCCGGCAGGACGCCGAGACGCGCAGCCCGTTCCTGCGCAGCCGCACCAGCAACCGCTTCTGGGACGACATCTTCGACCCGCCCGCCGCCGGGGTGATCACCTCGGGCTACGGGCTGCTGCGCTCGTACAATTTCCGCCCGCCCAGCGAGTACCACGCCGGCGTCGACTTCGCCGGCGGCACGGGCGACACGATCGTCGCTCCCAGCGGCGGCATCGTGCTCTGGGGCGGGCAGACGCAGCGACGCGGCAACGGCCTGATCCTCGACCACGGCGGCGGCGTCACGTCGGGCTACTACCACCTGTCCGACTTCGCCGTCGCGCCGGGGGAAGTCGTGCAGGCGGGCCAGTTCATCGCCCGCATGGGCGCAACCGGGCTGGCGACGGGGCCGCACCTGCACTGGGAGATCGTCGTGCACGGGATCACGGTCAACCCGGTGCAGTGGATCCGCGTCCTGGGCTTCCCCAGCCCCACGCAGGAGTTCGACCCGCTCGACGCCCTGCCCGCCCCGCTCCACGTGCCCAGCTGATGCCCGCGGTCCCGGCGTCGCGCGGGCGGGGGCGCTAGCGGGGCGGGGGATCGCGCCGCGGGACCGGCTGCGGCAGGGTGCGCAGCGCCAGGGCCGTCTGCACGACGGCGAGCGCCACCATGCCGGCGGTCTCCGCGCGCAGCGGCCGCGGGCCCAGCGTGACCGGCATCCAGCCGGCGGCGAGCGCGGCCTGCGACTCCTCGGCGCTGAACCCGCCCTCGGGCCCCACGACGATCTGCACGGTGTGCAGGTTGGGCACGTGCGCCGCCGCGTCGGGGATCGTGCGCTCGGGCTCCAGCGCCGAGGACATCACGCGCAGCGTGCCCGGCGGCGCCGGCGCCGACAGCAACTCCAGGATCTCGATCGGCTCGTGCACCGCCGGGCGCTGCTCGCGGCGGCACTGCTCGGCCGCCTCCGTGACCAGCCGCTTCCAGCGCCCCAGCCGCTCGCCGCTCTTGCCCCGCGTCAGCGAGCGCGCCGCTCGCACCGGCCGGATCTCCGACGCCCCCAGCTCCGTCGCCTTCTCCACCAGCAGGTCGAAGCGCTGGGGGCGGATCAGGCTGGGGCAGAGCTCGATGCGGGGCGGCGGGTCGGGCCGGGTCGGACGCGAATGCAGGATCTGGGTCTGCACGGTGTCCCGGGTCACCCGGGTCACCTCGACCTCGTGCAGCGACTCGGCGTGGATCACTTCCAGCGGGTCGCCCCGGCGCAGACGCAGCACCCGGCCCAGGCGCCGCACGAGCGCTCCCTGGATGTGCAGGCTTGCCCCGTCGATCGCGCCTGGGTCATCGACGAAGACGCGCGGGACGAACGACTTCGAGGCTGCGCCACTCACCATCGCTCTGCACCTCCGACGGCTCAAGCGGATGCTGATCCCCGGTCGTGGCCGCCAGCGCCCGCGTCACGCGCGGCAACTGCGGCGCAATGATGCCGCCCAGCAGGCAGCGCCCGCCCGGGCGCACGCTGGCGAGCAGCGCCGGCAGGATGTGCACGATCACGCCGGCGCTGATGTTCGCCACTGCTACATCGTACGTCGCGCAGCCGATCGGTGGGGCATCGGCCCGGGCGACCGTCACGCCGTCGAGCCCGTTCAGCGCCACGTTGCGCCGGGCCGCGTCCACGGCCTGCGGATCGCTGTCCAGCGCCAGCACCGCGCCGGCGCCGAGCCGCGCGGCCGCGCAGGCCAGCACCCCCGACCCCGTTCCGAAGTCGAGCACGCGGTCGCCGGGGCGCAGCGTCCGCTCGAGCGCCGCCAGCGCCATGCGCGTCGTGGGGTGGTCGCCCGTCCCGAAGGCCAGCCCCGGCTCGAGGTCGACCACCACCTCGCCGGCGCGCGGGGTCTCGGCGCTGGGCCGCGGCCGCACCAGCAAGCGCCCGACGCGCAGCGGCCGCAGATGCCGGTGGAAGGCCGTCTCCCACTGCGAGCGGCGCAGCGCCTCGAAGCGCAGGCGCCCGACATCGGCGCCGCGGCCGGCCCGCTCCAGCAGCCGGCGCAGCGTCGCCCGCGCGTCGTCCAGCTGCGGCGCCGCGACGTAGGTCCGCACGCAGGGCTCGGTGGGGCCGCCCCCGGGGCCGGCCGTCGTCAGATCTGCCGCCTGCCGGAACGGCCACTCGACGACGACGCCGGACGGCGTCAGCCGCTCGAACAGCGCCGTCACCGGCTCGACGTCGTCGGGGAGCACGGGCAGCGAGATCCGCCACCACGTCTCGTCGCCGCCGGGCTCAGGCGCTGAAGGCATCCTTGATTCGCGAGAAGAAGCCGCGACCGTTGCCCTGCGTCGGTTCGTCCAGGACGCCGTCCAACTGCTCGAAGAGTTGGCGCTGCTCGGCGCTCAGCCGGGTCGGTACCTGCACATCGACGCCGACCAGCAGATCGCCCCGCGAGCGGCCCCGCAGATGCGGCACGCCGCGCTTGCGGACGCGGAAGATGGAGCCGGCCTGCGTGCCCGCGGGGATCTCGAGTTCCTCCGACGGTTCGTCCAGGGTGGGGATCTCCGCGACGGTGCCCAGCGCGGCCTGCGCGACGGTGATCGGCAGTGTGACGCGCAGGTCGTCGCCGTCACGCTCGAAGACGTGGTGCGGCCTGACGCGGAACTCCACGTAGAGGTTGCCGCGCGGCCCGCCCCGCTGCCCGGCGTCGCCCTCGGCGCTGAGCCGCATCTGCGAGCCGTTGTCCACCCCGCCGGGCACTTTCACCTGCAAGCGACGGTTGCGGCGCTCGCGCCCCAGCCCGCCGCAGTTGCCGCAGGGGTGCGTGATGATCGCCCCTTCCCCACCGCAGCGATCGCAGGCGGAGACGTTGACGAACTGCCCGAAGACGCTGCGCTGGACGCGGCGCACTTCGCCGCTGCCGTTGCACTGCGGGCAGGCCTCGGGCGGCCGGCCCGGCTCGTGGCCGGCGCCGCTGCAGAGCGTGCAGTCCTCCAGCCGGCTGACCCGGATCTCCTTCTCGACGCCGAAGACGGCCTCCTCGAACTTGAGCTCCTGGCGCAGGCGCAGGTCGTCGCCGCGAACGGGGCCGCGGGCCGCGCTGCGCCCCCCGAAGAACGCATCGAAGATGTCGCCGAAGCCGCCGAAGTCGAAGCCCTCGAAGCCGCGCGAGGGGCCGAAGTCGGCGTTGGGCCCGTACTGGTCGTAGCGGGCGCGCTTCTCGGGGTCCGAGAGGATCTCGTAGGCCTCGCCCACCTCCTTGAAGCGCTCGGTGGCGTCGGACGCCTTGTTGCGGTCCGGGTGGTACTGCATCGCCAGCTTGCGGAAGGCGCCCTTGATGTCCTCCGCCGACGCGGAGCGATCGACGCCGAGCACCTCGTAGAAGTCGCGCTTGCTGGCTGTGGCCATAGTTCGTAATCGTAGCGGAGGGGCGCGCCGGCGCCCCTCCCCGCCTCAAGTGGTCCGCGGCGGCGCCGCGCTAGACCTCGCGGAACTCCCCTTCCACGGTACCGGCCTCCTCGCCGGGCGCGTCTGGGCCGGTCGCGTCGGGGCCGGCGCCGTCCGCGCCGGGCGTCTCTCCGTCGGGGCCGGGCGCGGCCTCGCCGGGCGCGCCGCTGCCGTAGATCTTCTCCCCAACCTTCATCAGCGCCACGTTCAGGTCGTCCAGCGTGGCGCGCAGGGCGTCGGCGTCGGGCGGGTCCGCGGCCAGGGCCTCGCGCACCGCGGCGATCTTCGCCTCGACCTCGGCCTTCAACTCGGCGTCGATCTTGTCCTCTTGCTCGGCCAGCATCTTCTCGGCCCGATAGGCCGACGAATCGGCGACGTTGAGCAACTCCACGCTCTCGCGGCGCGCCTTGTCCTCCTCGGCGTGGAGTTCGGCGTCCTGCCGCATCTTCTCGACTTCCTCCTCGGCCAGGCCCGAGGCCGCCTGGATGGTGATCTTCTGCTCCTTGCCGGTGCCCTTGTCGGCGGCGGCGACGTTGAGGATGCCGTTGGCGTCGATGTCGAAGGTCACCTCGACCTGGGGCACCCCGCGCGGGGCGGGCAGGATGCCGTCGAGCACGAACTTGCCCAGCGATTTGTTATCGGCGGCCATCTCGCGCTCGCCCTGCAGAACGTGGATCTCCACCTGCGGCTGGTTGTCGGCGGCGGTCGAGAAGACCTGGCTCTTGCTGGTCGGGATCGTGGAATTGCGCTCGATCAGGGAGGTGCGCACGCCGCCCAGCGTCTCGATGCCCAGCGTCAGCGGCGTCACGTCGAGCAGCAGGACGTCCTTCACGTCGCCCTTCAGCACGCCCGCCTGGATCGCCGCGCCGACGGCCACCACCTCGTCGGGGTTGACCGAGCGATTCGGCTCCCGCCCGAAGAAGTCCTGCACGCGGGCCTGCACCAGGGGCATCCGCGTCTGGCCCCCCACCAGCACGACCTCGTGGACCTGCGCGGCGGACACGCCCGCGTCGGCCAGCGCGGCCTTGCAGGGGCCCAGCGAGGACTCCACCAGGTCCTCGGTGAGCTGCTCCAACTTGGCCCGCGAGAGCGGGATGTTGAAGTGCTTGGGGCCGCTGGCGTCGGCGGTGATGTAGGGCAGGTTGACCTCGGTGGCCTGCGTGCTGGAGAGCTCGATCTTGGCCCGCTCGGCGGCCTCCTTGAGCCGCTGCAGCGCCATCCGGTCCTCGCGCAGGTCGATGCCCTGGTCCTTGCGGAACTCATCGACCAGGAAGTCGATCACGCGCTGGTCGAAGTCGTCGCCGCCCAGGTGCGTGTTGCCGTTGGTCGACTTGACCTGGAAGGTGCCCTCGCCGATCTCCAGGATCGAGACGTCGAAGGTGCCGCCGCCCAGGTCGTAGACGGCGATGATCTGCTCTTCGGACTTCTCCAGACCGTAGGAGAGCGCCGCCGCCGTGGGCTCGTTGACGATGCGCAGGACGTTGAGCCCGGCGATCTTGCCGGCGTCCTTGGTGGCGTTGCGCTGGCTATCGTCGAAGTAGGCGGGGACGGTGATCACCGCCTCGGTGACGCTCTCGCCCAGGTAGGCCTCGGCGTCGGCCTTCAGCTTTTGCAGGATCATGGCCGCGATCTCGGGCGGGCCGTAGGCCTTGCCGCTCATCTGTACCCAGGCGTCGCCGTTGCCGGCCCTGACGATCTCGAAGGGCAGCAGCGCCGCCGACGAGCGCACGATGGGATCCTCGTAGCGCCGGCCCATCAATCGCTTGACGCTGAAGATCGTGTTGTCGGGGTTGGTGATCGCCTGGCGCTTGGCGACGGTCCCCACGACCCGCTCGCCGTCCTTGCTCATCGCGACCATGGACGGCGTCGTGCGGTTGCCCTCTTGATTGGGGATGACGATCGGCTCGCCGCCCTCCATGACCGCGACGACCGAGTTCGTCGTCCCCAGATCGATGCCGATGACGTTCGCCATGAGTCTGCCTTCCATGCCGGCCGGGCCGCGTCGCCCGCCGGAGAGTTACGCGCTGTCGCTGTTCTCGTTCTCGGTGTCGGTATCGGTGTCGTCTACGGACGCGGGGTCGTCTGCGGACGCGGGCGCGGGCGCGTCGCCGCCGCCCTGCCCAACGACCACCAGCGCCGGCCGCAAGACGCGCGTCCCCAGCAGGTAGCCCTTGCGCACCTGCTGCAAAACCTCGTTGTCGGGGCCCGGCGCCCGGCCCACGGCCTCGTGGTACTGGGGGTCGAACGGCTGGCCGGCCGCCGCGATCGGCTGCACGCCCAGGCGCTCCAGGAGCTGCACGACGTCCTTGCGGATCAGCGCGATGCCCTCCGCCCAGGCCTCGGGATCATCCACCCGGTCGGCCTCGAAGGCGCGGTCGAAGTTGTCCATCACGGGCAGCAGAGACAGCAGCAGCCCCTGCGTCGCCTGCGCCGCCCGCTCGCCGACCTCGGTCGCGCTGCGGCGCTTGAGGTTGTCGTAGTCGGCGCGCGCCCGCTTCCAGGCGGCGAGGTGCTGCTGGGACTCGGCCCGCAGACGCTCGACCTCCTGCGACGCCGCGGCCAACGCGGGGGCGGCGTCTTCGGGGGCCTCCGGCGGCGCGACCTGGTCTGCGCCACCGGACCCCGGGTCGCTGGGCTGGGCCCCGTCGAGACCCTCTGCATCGGCCGTGGTCATCCGTAAACCCGGTCCATCATCTCTTCCAGCAGACCGCTCAGGTAGCGCACCGTGGCGACACCGCGCCCGTAGCGCATGCGCGTCGGCCCCACCACGGCGACGTAGCCCGACATGTCGGCCCGGTCGCCGTACGGCGCGACGACCAGCGAGCAGTGGTGGAGTTCGTCGGCCGGGTTCTCGTCGCCGATCATCACGCTCACGCCGTCGCCGCCCAGCGACTCCGGGGGCACGACGCGGTCCGTCGCGCGCTGGTCCACCAGCGTCACGATGTCGAGCAGGCCGCGATGGTCCTGGCGGAACTCGGGCTGCCCCAGCATCCCAGCCACGCCCTCGACCCGCACGGCCGCTTCGCGCGCCGATTCCTCGCTGAGGATGCCGGTCAGCGTCTCGATCAGCCGCCGCTCGGTGGCATCGTCGGCGGCGGGCTCGCGGCGCAGTTCGGTCACCGTGCGGCCGGAGACGCGCTCGTTGAGGCGCGCCGCCAGGACGCTCAACTCGGCCTGCTCGAAGGGGCTGTCCAGCGGCACCAGTTGCTTGAGCACCCGCGCCTCGCGCAGCACCACGACCAGCAGGGCCAGGATCTCGTTCAGGCCGATCAACTCCAGGTGCTTGACCTGCAGCTCGCGCGAGCGCGGCGGCGAGACCAGCGCCAGCAGTCCCAGCGAACGCGCCAGCAGCGCGGCGGCCAGGTCGGCCCACTCGTCCAGCTCGGGCGCGGCCTGGAAGAACTGATGGCGGATCGTCGCCTTTTCGTCGAGGGGCAGGTCGGTCTGCCCCATCAGCGACTCCACGAACAGGCGGTAGCCGCGGTCCGAGGGCACGCGGCCGGCCGAGGTATGCGGCTGCTCCAGCAGCCCCTCCTCCTCGAGCGCCTGCATCTCGTGCCGGATCGTGGCCGGCGAGGCGGGCACGCCGTACTTATCGTGAATCGTGCGCGACCCCACCGGCGCCGCGGTCTCCACGTACTCCCGCACGATGATCCGCAGGATGCCGGCCCGTCGATCCGTGACCGCGGTCATCTGGACACTCCATCCATTAGCACTCTCCGTATGAGAGTGCTAACTTCGCAATAGCAGACTAGCAGCGCGCCGCCGGAGGGGTCAATCACACGCGCCGGCAGATCGGGCGCGCGACCCCCCATCACCCCTCTGACGACTGGGCGGCTTGGCCATCGGGCGCGGGCAGGCGACACTGCACGACATGCCGGACGAACCCCGCCGCGTCGTGATCACGGGCGTCGGCGCGATCAGCGCCGCCGGGAACGACCCGCCCGCCATCTGGGATGCGCTGCTCCGCGGCCGCCCGGCGCTGACGCCGATCCCGGACCAGGCGCTGGGCCGGCCCGCCCTCGCGGGGCGGATCGCCCACTACGACGGCCCCGCCGGCGTCCCGCCCGACTTCGCGGCGCGGCTCAGCCGGGCCTCGCAATTCGCCCTCGACGCCGCCATCCAGGCCGTCGCCGACGCGCGCATCGGCTTCACCCCGGAGAACGCCTACGCCGTCGCCTCGCTGATCGGCTCGGCCCACGGGCCCGACCCGGCCGGGCCGCCCGCGCCCCTGTTCAGCGCCGGGCTGGCCGGCGCGAGCACGGGGCTCAACATCGCCGGGCCCAGCTACGCGATCGACGCCGGAGCGGCGTCGGGCCTCGTCGCGATCCATCAGGCGGCCGAGATGATCCGCAGCGGCAGCGTGCGCGCGGCGCTGGCGGGCGGCGCCGAGGCCCCCCTGCGCCCCGAGATCTTCGCCGCCTACGAGGCCCGCGGCCTGCTCTCCCGGCAGGCCGCGCCAACCGCCCAGCGCCCCTTCGACCTGCTGCGCGACGGCATGGTGCTGGGCGAGGGCGCCGCCGTCCTGCTGCTGGAGGATCGCGAGGTGGCCGTGCTGCGCGGCGCGTCCATCTATGCCGAACTGATCGGCGGCGCGATCACCGCCGGCCCCGCCGGCGACGCGGCGCCCCCCACCGACGTCGACATCGCGCGCCAGGCCGTGGGGCGCGCCCTGCGCGAATCCGGCCGCAGCCCGGGGGAGATCGACATGGTCTTCACCGCCGGCGCCGCCACCCAGGCCGGCGACGCCCGCGAGACCGACATCCTGGAGCGCTCCTTCGGCTCGCGCATCCTCGACATGTACGTCACCGCGACGACGCCCGTGCTGGGCTACACCGTGGGCGCGAGCGGCCCCCTGGCGGCCGTCGCGGCGCTCTTCGCGCTGGCCGAGCAGGTCATGCCGCCGCACCCCAGCTACGCTGAGGCCGACCCGGACTGCGCGCTGGATATCACCGTCCGGCCGCAGCGCGACCACCTGCACGCCGCCCTGGTCAGCGCCTACGGATCGACCGGGCAGAACGCCGCGCTGCTGATCGGCGCGCATCGGGCCGAGCCCGGCGACGAACTGCCGATGGTGTAGCCGGGCAGGCCCGGCCGGCCGCGGCGCGGCGTCCGGGCGGCGGAGGGACGAGCGCAATGGACATCGCCTGGATCGGGCACGCGGCCTTCCGTCTGCGCGGCCGCGAGGCCGCCGTCGTGCTCGACCCCTGCCCGTCGAGCACCGGCTTCCGCCTGGGACGCCCCCAGGCCGACATCGTCACGATCTCCAACCCCGCCCCCGAGCACTCCTGGAGCGACGGCGTCGGCGGGGACTTCGTGCCGCTGGACGCGCCCGGCGAATACGAGATCCACAACGTGCTGATCACCGGCGTCGTCACCGACGACCGCGCCCCGGCGGCCGCCCGCAACGTCGCCTTCGTCGTCACCATCGACGACGTGATCGTCGCGCACCTGGGCGACATGCGCGGCGAGCCGTCGCCGCGGGCGATGGAGGAGCTGAGCCGGGCCGACGTGCTGCTCGTGCCGGTGGGCGGCCACGGCCACCTCGACGCGAAGACCGCCGTCAAGGTGGCCGGCGCGATCGACCCCCGGCTGGTCATCCCCATGCTGCACAAGGTGGGCCCCGAAACGGCGGCGCTCGACGCGGTGGCCGCGTTCTTGAGCGCGATGGGCCTCAGCGCCCCCCCGGCCGGCGCGTCCACGCCCGGCGACGGGGGCGCCGCCGCCCAATTGGAGAATCACATCAACGTCACGCGGGCCGGGCTGAGCGAGCACACCGCCGTGCAGGTGCTCGCCCCGCGCGGCGACTGAGCGGGCCGGGGACTGGGCCGGAAGCGGGCCGCGGCGCGTCAGGCGTCGGCGGTGGCCAGCGACTCGAGGAACTCCGAGTTGGACTTGGTCCGCGAGAGCCGGTCGAGCAGGCGCTCGGTGGGCTCGGTGGAGCTGCCGTTGCTGCTCAGCATCGACATCATGCGGCGCAGCAGCCACATCTTCTGCAGCTCCTCGCCGCTGAGCAGCAACTCCTCGCGGCGGGTGCTGCTGGCGGCGATGTCGATGGCCGGGTAGATGCGGCGCTCGGCCAGCTTGCGGTCGAGCCGCACCTCCCAGTTGCCGGTGCCCTTGAACTCCTCGAAGACCACGTCGTCCAGCCGGCTGCCGGTGTCGACCAGGCAGGTGGCGATGATGGTCAGGCTGCCGTTGTCCTCGGCCTTGCGGGCGGCGCCGAAGAAGCGCTTGGGCGGGTACAGCGCCACCGGGTCGATGCCGCCCGAGAGCGTGCGCCCACTGGTCGGCATCTCCAGGTTGTAGGCCCGCGTCAGCCGCGTGATCGAGTCGACCAGGATGACGACGTCGCGGCCGCACTCCATGAGCCGCTTGGCGCGTTCCAGCGCCATCTCCGCGACGCGCGTGTGATCCTCCACCGGGTCGTCGAAGGTGGAGGCGAAGACCTCGCCGCGCACGTGGCGGCGCATCTCCGTGACCTCCTCCGGCCGTTCGCCGATCAGCACGACCATCAGGTGGACGTCGTTGTAGTTCGAGGCGATGCCGTTGGCCAGCGCCTGCAGGAGCATCGTCTTGCCGGCCTTCGGCGGCGACACGATCAGCCCGCGCTGGCCCCGGCCCATCGGCGCGATCAGGTCCACGAGCCGGCCCGAGAGGTCCGTCGGGTCCTGGGTCTCGAGCATGAAGCGCTGGTTGGGGAAGACCGCGGTCAGGTTCTCGAAGTGGGGGCGCTTGAACGCCTCCTCCGGGCCCATGCCGTTGAGTGCATCGACGCGCTGCAGGCCGTAGTACTTCTCGCCGTCCTTGGGCGCGCGCACCTGCCCGGTCACGTAGTCGCCCGTGCGCAGGCCGAAGCGCCGCACCTGGGACTGCGAGACGTAGACGTCGGTGTTGGTGGGCAGCAGTGATTCCCCGCGCAAGAAACCGTAGCCGTCGTCGACGATGTCGATCACGCCGCCGGCGAAGATGTGGCCCTGCTTCTCGCTGTGCGCCTGCAGCAGCTTGAAGACGAGGTCCTGCTTGCGCAGCGCGCTGACGCCCGCGATGCCCAGGTCGCGGGCTCGTTCCAGTAGTTCTTCCCGTGTCAGGGCTTCGAGTTCAGCGATATTCACGCTTTGTGAACCTTCACCAGCCGCGGCGGCGGCGGTGTTTCATCCGGAGGGTCGGAAGGGGCGCGGCGGTCGCGTTGCGACCACTCCGCTATGTCGAGCCTAGCCCAGCGGGCGGGCGCATGGCAAGCAACTGCGATACCGCCTCCGACACACCGGACGACACAGCAGGGCCGATCACCGCTCAGCGGCCCGGCAGCGACTCGGTGCGCGCCCGCTGCTGCGCCTGCGCCCGATCCCAGTCGGCCAGGAAGGAGGCGATGCCCTTGTCGGTCAGCGGGTGCTGGAGCATGGCCTTCAGCACCGGGAAGGGCAGCGTCGCGATGTGCGCCCCCACGGCGGCGCAGGCGCTCACGTGCCCCACGTGCCGCACGCTGGCCGCGATGACCTGCGCCGGGCTGTGGTAGCGATCCAGCATCTCCACGATCTCCGCCACCAGCGTCACGCCGTCCTGACCAATGTCGTCCAGCCGCCCGATGAACGGGCTCACGTAGGCGGCGCCGGCATTCGCTGCCAGCAGGGCCTGGTTGGCCGAGAAGATCAGCGTCGTATTGACGCGGATGCCCTCGCCGCTGACGCGATGGATCGCCTCCAGCCCGGCCGCGTCGAGGGGGATCTTGACCACCACGTTGGGATGCCAGCTCGCGATCTCCCGCGCCTCGGCGACGAGCTCGTCGGCGCTGCGGCTCACGCACTCGGCCGAGATGGGGCCATCGACGATGGCCGCGATCTCCTGCACGCGCTCCTTGTAGGAGCCCGCGCGGTCGCTGACCTTCGCGAACAGCGTGGGGTTGGTGGTCACGCCGTCGCAGACGCCCCAGCGCACCGCCTGACGGATCTCGTCGCTGTCGGCCGTATCCAGAAAGAGCCGCATGGGGTTGTCCCTTCGCA
This sequence comes from Dehalococcoidia bacterium, assembly GCA_965209205.1. Lineage (GTDB taxonomy): Bacteria > Chloroflexota > Dehalococcoidia > Bin125 > Bin125 > TK10-74A. The sequence goes on along the minus strand of CBDBQC010000003.1, from coordinate 539,959 downwards.
CCGGCGGCCGCGCGCCGTCCGGGCCTGCACCGCGCCGCGACCGTGGGGCCGCTCAGAACGGCTTGCTGATCGAGAGCGCCGTCATCAGCACCACCAGCACCAGCATCAGTGTACCGAAGACCACCGGCCCCTTGTCGGCCAGCGTTTCACGTAACTCGTCGCTCACCTCGCCGCTGTGCTGCGCCTGCAGCGCCAGCAGCCGCGCCCGGCGCAGCCCGGCGACCATGCCCGGCAGACAGATGAACAGGGCGCCCAGGTAAAGCAGCTCCACGGCCAGCAGCCAACCCGTCTCGATGGGGTCCACGTGATCGGCGACGATCGCCCAGACGACGCCGCTGACGCCGGTCAGGATCATGCCGGGCAGCAGCACGCCGGCCTGGTTGCGGGCGGCCTCCTGGAACGCGTAGACCTGCCGCTGCACGTCGTCGCTGTTCCAGGCGCGATAGAGCGGCAGCATCGTCGCGCCCAGCCCCGCCAGGAACACGAACAGCGACAGCATGTGCAGCAGCCGGAAGACGTCGTCTTCGGTCATCGGGTGTCCTCGGTCATGCGGGGCGCTCGCTTACCGGATCGGGCCGCGGGGAGGCCTCAGGCGCGACTCGCCGCCGCGACGGGCCGCTGGGCGCGCCGGCCGCCCGCGAGCGCGGCGTCCATCAGCGCCGCGAACAGCGGGTGCGGCCGTCCCGGCCGCGAGCGCAACTCGGGGTGGAACTGCGATCCCAGCATGAAGGGGTGATCGCGCAGCTCGGCGATCTCCACCAGGCGGCCATCGGGCGAGACCCCGCTGGCGCGCAGGCCGACCCGCTCCAGCGCGTCCCGGTAGCGGTTGTTGAACTCCCAGCGATGCCGGTGCCGCTCCTCGACGGCCTCCACGCCGTAGGCGGCGCGGGCGCGCGTCCCCGCGACCAGCCGGCAGTCGTAGTGTCCCAGCCGCATCGTGCCGCCCCGGTCCACCACCTCCTCCTGCTCGGAGAGCAGCGAGATCACCGGCGCCGGCGTCTTCTCCTTGAATTCGGTCGAGGTCGCCTCCGGCTCGCCCAGCACGTTGCGGGCGAACTCGATCACCATCTGCTGCATGCCGCGGCACAGCCCCAGGTAGGGCAGCCCGGTCTCGCGGGCGAAGCGCGCCGCGGCGATCTCGCCCTCCGCGCCCCGGCGGCCGAACCCGCCCGGCACGATGACCCCCGCGACGCCCTCCAGCTCCGCCGCCACGTCGCGCGACTCCAGCCCCTCCGACTGCACCCAGCGCACGTCCACGTCGACGCCGCGCTCGACGCCCGCGTGGATCAGCGCTTCGCGCACCGAGAGGTAGGAGTCGTGCAGCTCGACGTACTTCCCGACCACGGCGATCGTGCAGTGCCCCGCCGGGTTGCGCAGCCGCCGCACCCAGTCGCGCCAGCCGGCGAGGTCGCGCTCGGCGGCCGGCAGCGCCAGCTTCTCGACGACGAGGTCGGAGACGCCCGCGTCCTCGAGCACCTGCGGCACCTGGTAGATGCTGGGCATCGTCTCGAGGGGGACCACCGCGCGCGACTCCACGTCGCAGAAGAGCGCGATCTTGGCTTTGATGCTCTCCTCGACGGGCATCTCGGCGCGGGCGAAGATCATGTCCGGCTGCAAGCCCATCGAGCGCAACTCGCGCACCGAGTGCTGGGTGGGTTTCGTCTTCACCTCCCGCGACGCGCGCAGGTAGGGCAGCATCGTGACGTGGACCGAGAGCGTGTCCTCGCGCGCCTCCTCGGAGCGGATCTGGCGGATCGCCTCCAGGAACGGCTGCCCCTCGATGTCGCCGACGGTGCCCCCCACCTCAACGATCAGCACGTCCGCGCCGGCCGCCTTCGCCAGCCCGCGCACGCGCGACTTGATCTCGTCGGTGATGTGCGGAACCGTCTGGATCGTCCCGCCCAGGTGGTCGCCGCGGCGCTCCTGCTCGATCACGGCGGAGTTGATCTGCCCCATCGTGACCGACGAGGCGCCCGTCAGGTCCTCGCCCAGGAAGCGCTCGTAGTGGCCCAGGTCCAGGTCGGTCTCGGCGCCGTCGGCGGTCACGAAGACCTCGCCGTGCTGGTAGGGCGACATCGTGCCGGGGTCGACGTTGAGGTACGGGTCGAGCTTTTGGACGGTGACCGAGAGGCCGCGGCTCTTGAGCAGTTTCGCGAGGGAGGCGGTGCTGATGCCCTTGCCGACCGAACTGACCACCCCGCCCGTGACAAAGATGTACTTCGGCATCAACTCGCTTGTGTGCCCGCGACGGCGATTCGACCGTCTGTTCTAGTCGAAATGCTATGAGCGGGCCGGGGGCGTGTCAACGCAGCCGGCCACGTTCTCCACCATCGCATACACCGCCGCTCCACCTTGCAGGTTGACGATCAACTCCACCTCGTCGCCGTCATGCAGCCGGCGGTCGAACTCAGACTGCTCGCGGTTGACCACGGCCGCGATGGCCTCCGCGTCCTGCTCGCTGAAGCCCTCCGCCGCGACGATGTCCCCCACGGTCATCCCCGCGCGCCAGTCGATGTCGAACTTGGGCTGCTTCGTCTTCGACAGCGCCACCAGCGTCGTAAACATGCGCACGTGTACCGGCACGATGATCATCCTCCCGCCGCGATCCTAGCCGGGATTCTCGCCTGCGTCCCGGCGCGGGTCCGGGTCGGGCGGCGGCGGCGCGGCCGCCGGCGCCGCTTCGGCGCGCAACGCCGACTCCAGCGACCGCGCCCCCGCCTCGCGCCCCCCGGCGACGACGTCGCCGCCGCCGGGGAAGGGGAACAGCGTCGCGAAGCGCGACAGGGCCAGCGCCAGGGCCGCCGCCGGCTCGGCGAGGGGCGCCGCCTCGGCGACCCCCTCCGCCGCCGCCTGCCGGTAGAAGCGCGCCGCCTCGCCCGCCGACGCGGCCAGCGTCTGCGCCGCCCGCGCGTGCCCCGCCGCGTCGATCTCGACCTGCGAGCGCAGGAGCGCCACCCAGTCGCGCACGAGCTGCGCGCGTCCGGCGTCGCGCTGGTGCGCGGCCGCGCGCCGCACGAGCGCGGCCGCGCCCGCCGGCCCCTCGGCCGTCGCCGCCTCGGGGATGACGGTCGCCAGCCAGGCAGCGTCCGGGTCCGGGACGCGGTCCGCGCGCAGCCAGCCGCCGATCTCCTCGCTCAGCGGACCGTCGACGCGGTAGGCGCGGCGCGCGCCATCGTAGGCCAGCAGCAGGCCGAAGTCGCCGCCCGCCGCGCCCGAGAGCGCCGCCGCGCGTCCCTCGGCCAGGGCGCGACGCAGGCGCCGCCCCAGCCGTCGCCCCAGCAGCGGCCGACGGCCCGACCGCAGGTCCCACACGTCGACGCGGGCGCGCAGTCCCAGCAAGGCCAGGTCGTCGGCGAGGGCGGAGAGGTCGCGGGGGTGATCCGCGCCCGCCGCGAAGGCCGGCTGCCGGGGCTCGGCGGCCAACGACGGCAGGCGGAACGCCTCGCCGCTCACGGCGCTCACCCGCGCGGCGTCGTGCGGCAGCCCGGCGGCGCGCAGCAGCCCCTGCAGGCACCCCACCAGGGGATTCCAGTTGTACTCGTAGCGGACCGGCGCGACGTCACTCGGCACCCCGGAAGCGTAGCCAGCCCGTGATAGCCTGCCGACCGTCGGCCCGCCGGCCGCGGGCCCGCACGCCGCAAGGAGGAGCCGCCGCGATGAGCACGGCAGTCTGGCAGCCCCCGCAGCCCGGGGAGACTTGGCGCATCGCCACGCTCGACAACGGGCTGCGGCTGGTGGTCACGCCGCTGCCGCAGTCGCAGGCGGCCTCGCTGGCGGTCTACATCGGCGTGGGCAGCCGCCAGGAGGCGCGGCGCACGCTGGGGCTGTCGCACTACCTCGAGCACATGCTGTTCAAGGGCACCGAGTCGCGCCCCGACGGGGTCGAGATCAGCGCCGCCATCGAAGGCGCCGGCGGCATGCTCAACGCCTTCACGACCAAAGAGCTGACGTGCTTCTGGAACCGCGTCCCCTTCGACAAGCTGGAGCTGGCGCTGGACATCCTCTCCGACAGCGTGCGCCACTCGCTGCTGGACCCGGCGGAGGTCGAGCGCGAGCGCACCGTCATCCAGCAGGAGATCCGCCGCGCCGACGACGAGCCGGCCCAGCGCGCCTCGCAACTCCTGGCCGAGGCGGCCTACGGCGACCAGCCCCTGGCCTGGGACGTGGCGGGCGACCTGGAGAGCGTCGCCGCCGCCGATCGGGCCGACCTCGTCTCCCACATCGACACCTGGTACCGGCCCCGCAACATGGTGCTCAGCGTGGCGGGCAACGTCGACCCCGACGCCGTGCTGGCGATGACCCGGCGCCACTGGGACGACGCCCCGGCCGGCGGCGCCCCGCCGGTCGCGGATGCGCGCGACAGCATGGACGACAGGCCCGTGCGGCTGGAGCCCCGCGACATCGAGCAGTGCAACCTGGGCCTCGCGCTGCGCACCTTCGCCCGCGACGATCCCGACCGCCACGCGCTCAGCCTGCTCAACGAGGTGCTGGGCCGCGGCATGAGCAGCCGCCTCTTCGTCGAGGTGCGCGAGCGGCGCGGCCTGGCCTACAGCGTGGGCTCGGGCGTCGGCCGCTTCCGCGACACGGGGCATCTCAGCATCGGCGCGGGCGTGACCGCCGGCAACCTGGTCGAGACGATCGAGGTGACGCTGGCGCAACTGGACACGCTCATCCACGATCTGGTCCCGCCCGACGAGCTGGCGAAGGCGCGCGAGCACGCCGTCGGCTCCTTCCGCCTCAGCCTGGAGACCGCGCAGTCGCACGCACACCGCACGGGCGCGCAGTTGCTCAGCGAGGGCCGCATCCGCACCGTCGACGAGCACATCGCCGGGCTGTCCGCCGTCAGCGCCGACGACGTGCGCCGCGTCGCGCAGCGCGTCGTGCGGCCGGGCAATCTGGCGGTCTCCGTCGTGGGGCCGTTCGACGACGAGGCGAAGCTCGCCGCTCTGGTCGGGGCCTGACCCGGCCGCGACCTCTGTCTTGAAGGGAGGAGCGATGGACACCGTCCGCTCACTGCTGCTCGTCCCCGCCGACAGCGACGGCCTCGCCGGGATCGGCGCGGACGCCCCCGCACTCCCCGACGCCACCCTCGTCGATCTCATGCACACCGACGCCGGCGGCCACGACGCCGCCGTGGCGGCGATCGATGGGCTGCGGCAGGCCGGCCACCGCGTCTACCTGCACAGCCGCGGCCCGCAGTCGCCCAACCTGCGCGAGCAGCTGCTCGCCACCCTGCGCGACGGCGTCTACGGCGTCTCGCTGCCCGGCGTCGTGCACGTCGACCAGCTGCGCTTCGTCGATTCCCTGCTGGAGGATGTCGAGGGGCGCGCCGGCATCGAGCCCGGCCTCACCGCCCTGGGCCTCTGGATCGAGAGCGCGGCCGCGCTGGGGCGCGTGTCGCAACTGGCCGCGGCCAGCAGCCGCCTGACCTGGCTCGGCGTCGCGACGGCCCCGCTCGCCATGGAGCTCGTCCTCGACGTGCCCGCCCCCGGCCTGCTCGACGCCGCCCGCGCGGCGGTCGTCTTCGCCGCCCAGGCATCGGGCCTGCCCGCCGTCGAGGGCCTGCCCCTGCCGTCCCACCCGCCCGACGACGCCGCCCTGCGCGCCCACGGCCTGCGCGGCCGCCTCACGCGCCACCCGTCGGAGGTGCCGGCGCTGAACGTCGCCTTCCCGTCGGGCTGAGGGGACGCTCTTTCCAATAACACCGTTGCGGGTGCCTACTACTGATAATATAGTAGTCGTATGGGCAGGGTGAGCTTCCTCGGCTACCAGTGCGAACGGTGCGGCCACGAATGGGTGCCGCGGACCAAGGCAGTGCCCAAAGTCTGCCCGCGGTGCAAGAGCGCCTACTGGGATTCCCCCCGCAAACAGCGCCGAGCCGCGGAGGAGGCGGCTCCATACGGGGCGGAACAAGCATGACTTCCAGCCCGACGCTCCGCAGCCGAATCGCACTTGAGGTCGCGAACCTGAAGGAGGCGACTCAGGTCATCGTTGAGAACCACTACCTCCACCGCGGTCGCACGATGGCGCAGATGCCCTATTGGATTCTGCTGGACGGCCAGCGTTGTGGGGTTCTGTTGTTCGCCCTCCCCCGGCTCAGCGTGAAATTTCAGGGCCATGGCCCGATGAACCTCGTGGAGTTGGCTCGCCTGTGGATCGACCCTGAAGTGCAAGGGCAAACAGTCACCGACTCGCAGGGGATGGAACACACGCTCTCGATCGCAAGCTGCGCCGTCGGCAGATCGCTCCGCAGGATCCGTCAGGATTGGCACGGCAAGTACCCTCATCTCCCAGACATCGCGGCCTGCGTATCGTGGGCAGACGACGTCCATCATGAAGGCACGATCTACCGCGCGGCCAACTTCTCGGAGGTCGGCAAGAGCGGCGGATCCCTCCATGGCAGTGCGCACCGAAGGAATGGCGGTCACGACCAGTTGAACCCCGACTATCTTCACACGAAGACATCCTTCTTGTTCGAGTTCGCACGCCCCCTGACAGAAGCTCAGAAGAGAGCGGCATGCGAGGCCTGGGCGGATCGGCGGCCGATCCGCCCTAGGACGAAGCGAGTGGACGCTCGGCAACTAGCCTTCGCAGGTCTGCCGACGGCGTAGAGCCCAGGCGTGCCCCATGGCTCTCCACGTAGGCCCATGGGATCTTCGGATTGTTCAACGTGACGCCACGCTCGCCGATGGAGCGAAGTCGCTCCAACTTCAGCTTGTCCGCGCCCTCCCGTTCGAGCGCTCCGAGGGCCTCCGCAACGACGGTTAGGTCATCACGCAACCGGTCTTCGATCGCCTGAATCCAGTCTTCAAGGTCGTCGGGGTGAAGGAAGTAGATCTCTTCGAACGCGAACGCGTACGTCGTCTGCTGACCCCTCGCCGCGATGAAGTAGCACTGGCGAAGTCCATCGAGAAAGCGCTGCCCCACGTCTCGTCCCGTGCTGAGGCCCTTGGTCGTCGTCGTCTTCAGTTCGTATGTGTTCCCATTCTCATCGGTCGCGTCCGGCCCGATCCGACGCTCGCTCGGCTGCAACTCCAGAAGGCGCGCGAGGGTCACCTCACGCGTGTCATCCTGAACTTTGCGACGACCTGAACCAGCCACGCAGTGATCCTACGGCTCTCCGGACCTATCGAGGGCCATCTCAACTTCTACTTTCCGCCCGACGAGTTCAAGTTAACCCCCCAGAACTTCAAGTTTGACTGCATTAGCTCCGACGAGGGTCCACCCGACGGCCTGCTGACGGCCCCCGCGCCGCGCGACCGCTATGCTGCCGACCCATGAGCGCGCCCATCCTGCGCAGCATGCTCTCGGTGCCCGGCAACCAGCAGCGCTTCATCGACAAGGCGCTGGCGGTGCCGGCCGACATCATCTGCTTCGACCTCGAAGACTCCGTCGCCTGGGACGACAAGGGCGCCGCCCGCGACACCGTCGCCGCCGCGCTGCCCCGCTTCGACGCCCGCGGCCGGCTGCTCTGCGTGCGCATCAACGGCCTCGACACCGGCCTCGCCGAGCACGACCTGGCGGCGATCACCGGGCCCAGCCTGGGCATCGTCAACCTGCCCAAGGTGGTCGACGCCGGCTCCATCCAGCAGGTCGATCACTACCTCACGCTGCTGGAGGTCACGCGCGGCCTCGAACCGGGCGGCATCCGCCTGATCCCCTGGATCGAGACCGCCGCCGCGGTGGTCCACGCCTACGAGATCTGCGCCGCCTCGCCGCGCATCCTCGGCGTCACATTCGGCGCCGACGACTACGCCACCGACAGCGGCGTCGTGCGCACGCCGGAGGCCGCCGAACTGAACTACCCGCGCGCGGTCACGAGCAACGCCGCGGCGGCGGCCGGCGTGGTGCCCATCGACACGCCCACGACCGAGTTCCGCGACCTCGCCAAGTTCGAGCGCGACCTCACCGCCGCGCGCCACCTGGGCTACCGGGGCAAGTTCTGCATCCACCCCACGCAGGTGGAGATCGCGAATCGCGTCTTCGCGCCCAGCGACGACGAACTCGCCTGGGCGCGCCGGATCATCGAGGCCTACGACGCCGGCAAGGCCGAGGGCCGCGGCGCCATCGCCCTCGACGGGGAGATGATCGACGACCCCCTCGTCGACCGCGCGCATCAACTGCTTGACTGGACGCAGCGCGTCGCCGCCCGCGACGCTCAACTCGGCCGCTAGCCCGCTCCGCCACGGGAAAGGACACCCGCGATGGCCGCGACCAGCGACGTGCGCGAGATCATCGCCGGCGACGGCGCCGTGGGGGCCGACATCGTCCGCACCGTCCGCCGCTGGGTCGATGAGCAGGTCATCCCCACGGCCGACGCGCTGGAGCACGCCGGCGCCTTCCCCGCGCAGCTGCACCGCGACATGGTCGACATGGGGCTCTACTCGATCACGTTCTCGCCCGACTACGGCGGCCTGGGCCTCTCCTACGAGACCTACTCGGCCGTGATCGAGGAGATCTGCCGCGGCTGGATGGGCCTGGGTGGGATCATCAACGGCAACGCCATCGACGGCTACGCGCTGGAATCCTGGGGCACCGACGAGCAGAAGCGGCGCTTCCTGCCCGGCCTGGCCAGCGGTGAGGTGCAGGCGGCGTTCAGCATCACCGAGCCCAACGCCGGCACCGACGCCCAGGCCATCCGCACCACCGCCGTCAAGGACGGCGACGACTACGTGGTCAACGGCAACAAGCTCTTCGTCACCAACGGCGACCGCGCCGGCGTCTACCTGACGATGGTCAAGACCGACCCCGGCGCCGAGCCGCGCCACCGCGGCATCAGCGCCCTGATCGTCGAGCCGGACACGCCCGGCTTCAGCACCGGCCGCCTGATCGACAAGCTGGGCTACAAGGGCCCGGGCACGACGGAACTGTTCTTCGAGGATGCGCGCGTGCCGGCCCGCAACCTGCTGGGCGGCGTCGAGGGGCGCGGCTTCCAGCACATGATCGGCGCGCTCGAGATCGGGCGCATCAACGTCGCCTCGCGGGCCGTCGGCGTCTCGCAGGCCGCCTTCGACGACTCGATCCGCTACGCCCAGCAGCGCGAAACGATGGGCGTCCCCATCGCCCGGCACCAGGCGATCCAGCTCAAGCTGGCCGACATGGCGACCAAGATCCGCGCCGCCCGCCTGCTGACCCGCGACGCCGCCCGCACGAAGGACGGCGGCGGGCGCGCCGACCTCGACGTGGGCATGGCCAAGCTCTTCGCGACCGAGGTGGCGCTGGAGTGCACCATGGAGGCGCTGCGCATCCACGGCGGCATCGGCTACACGAAGGAGATGTCGGTGGAGCGCTACTACCGCGACGCGCCGCTCATGGCCGTCGCCGAGGGCACCAACGAGATCCAGCGCATCGTCATCGCGCGGCGGCTGCTGGAGTTGCATCGGATCGACTAGGCAGGCGCGCAGTCCGGGCCAGCGCACAGTCCCCAGCGCACAGTCCAAAGGAGGAACACCATGCCGACCAAGGCGCTGTACGGCCGCTACCTGGAGGACTTCCGGGTGGGCGAGGTGATCGAGCACTGGCCGGGCCGCACCGTCACCGAGGCCGACGACATGCTGTTCTGCATGTTGACGATGAACCACCACCCGCTGCACTCCGACGCCAAGTACGCGGCCGACACGCAGTTCGGGCAGCGCATCGTCGCCGGGCCGCTGGTCTACAGCCTCGTCTTCGGCATGACCGTGGCCGTCGTCAGCGGCAAGGCGATCGCCAACTTGGCGACGTCGGAGATGCGCCACCTGGCCCCGGTGTTCCACGGCGACACGCTCTACGCCCGCACCGAGGTGCTGGCCGTGCGCGACTCCAAGAGCCAGCCCGACCGCGGCATCGTCAGCGTCAAGACCGAGGGCCTCAACCAGAAGGGCGCGGTCGTCCTGGAGTTCCAGCGCGCCGTCATGCTGCCCAAGCGCGCGGCGGCGGAGTAGCGAGCCGACCGCAGTTTGGGTCCGGGGGCATGATGGCGCGTGTCTGTATCTACGGGGACGAGTCAGGCGACTTCCGCTTCGATCAGGATCCCTCGGCGTCAACCCATTTCATGGTGGCAACGGTGACGACCCGGTCGAATGCTGTCGCTCATGCGCTACTCGACCTGCAGCAGGATCTCCTCGTTGAGGGATTCCCAGTCGATTCGGGGTTCCACGCCTACAACGATAGTCACCCCGTTCGGACCCGGGTCTTCGGCGCTCTCGCCCAGCATGACTTCCGTGTAGACGCCACGATTCTCAGGAAGGATCGTGCTCACGAACACATTCGCGGCGACAACCTTCGTTTGTGGAAGCTGACCTGGTACTTCCACCTGAACTTCCTCGTGCCACGGGTGCAGCGTGGCTCCGATTCGCTGCTCGTGTCAGCAGCGGCGCTGAGCACGAAGATGTCGAAGAAGGACGCCCGAGCCGCAATCGAGGATGTCGTGAACCAAGTCCGCGTGGGTCCAGCCATCGCTTCGCTGGCCCCAGCCGCGTCGAACTACGGCCTGCAGGCCGCCGACTATTGCGCCTGGGCGATCCAGAGGAAGTGGCAGAGCGAGAAAGACGACTACTACCGCCTGATCAGGCAGAGGATCATGAGCGAGTTCGCGATGTTTGGGGGGTGAGCGGGGCGGCTATCCCAGTGGGAAGGGCACCCATGGCACCCGTATCGCCGCCCCTGTTCAACCAGTGCCAGTCTTGCACAGCCGCGATCACCCGTCGAGTTGCGGTGCCGCGTTGGTCACAATCGCCTGCCGATGCAGCGGCTCCCGACACCGAAACCTCCCGCCCTCTGTCCCCCTCCGGTCCCCCCGCTCCATTGCTCTGCAATGGAGCGGGGGTTAGGGGGTGAGGTTCCGCGCCGCGACGGCCTCCGCGATCGCCCGATCGACCCAGCCCCGCACCTCCGACGGCCGCTCGGTCAGCACGCCCCGCACCCACTCGATGCGCCAGCGCTGCGCGCGGGTCAGCCGCCCCGCCGCGACGGCCGCCACCACCTCGTCCTCATCCTCGAAGCGCAGCGCGTCGTCGCCCGGCGCCGGGCCGGGCACGAGGCCCGCGTCGAGCAGGAGGTCGCGGTAGCGCACCTCGCCATCGACGACCTCGACGTCCTCGATCACGTCCAGCCGGTAGCGCAGCAGCGTCCCGTCGGGCGCGTGCAGCCGGTACACGCCGATTGGCAGCCGCGGCCGCCAGACGCCCCAGGAGTAGCTGTCGGCGGGCAGCCCGAAGGGGTTGTCCGGCCCCGCCAGCCAGCGCCCCACGACGAGGTCGGGCCGGACCAGCCAGCCCTCCAGGTCGAAGCGCTGCTCCTCGCCGTCGAGCTTGCGCTTCACCTCGACCAGCCGCGCCGCCGGCGCCGGGGGGAGTCGCCCGCCGCCCCCGCCGGCCTCGGCCTGCGCACTCATTGGTCGGCGGCCTCCAGGAACTCGTCGGCGACGGGCGGAGTCGGGCCCGGCGCGCGGACGCCGCGCCGCCGCCGCCCCGGCGGCCCCGCCGCGGCCGGCGGGCCGGACTCCGCGCCGGCCTGCGGGTCCAGCGCCCCCAGGGGCGGCGGGATCTCTCCGTCTTCCATCCGCACCAGGCGCCGGCCGCTGAGCATCTCGAATGCATCGGCGACGGCCTCCGGCTCGCCGCCCAGCGTGACGTGGTCGCCCAACTGCAGCGGCGTGTCGGCCTCGGGGATCACGATCTCCCCCTCGCGGAGGATCAGGATTACCCGCGCGCCGCCGGGCAGGCCCAGATCGCGCAGCGCGATGCCGGTGGCGCGGACGTTGCGCAGCGTGACCTCCTCCAGCCCGCCGAAGTCCTCGCTGCCCAGCGCCTGATAGAGCCCGGGCCGCAGCACTGCGCCGGCCAGCGCGACGGCGGTCGCCCGCGAGCGCAAGTAGACATCGACGTCGAGGTCGGCGAGGCGATGGTCGGCCTGGGCGCGCCAGGTCACGATGCGCAGTCCGCGGGCCGCCGCGCGCAGCGCCTGCGCGATCTCGAAGCCGTCCTCCGTCACGGCCACCGCGATGACGGCGACCTCGCTGATCTCGGGCCGGGCGCGCGCGATGATCTCGGCGTCGCGCGCGTCGCCCACGACGGTGCGGCAGCCGGCCTGCGCGAGCGGCGCCAGCGCCGCCGCGTCGCGGTCGACCGCGACCACGGTCATGCCCTCGCGGTGCAGGCGCAGCGCCACGTAGCGCCCCGTGTCGCTGGCCCCCACGACGATCGCGCGGGCGCGCGCGGCCTGCCCGCGGCGCGGCAACAGCGCGTTGAAGCCCAGCGGCGCCGCCGCCGTCGTGACCAGCGCCAGCACGAGCAGCGCCGCCGAGGTCGCCTCCTCGAAGCGGCCCGAGTCCTCGGCGATCGTGATCGCGGCCAGCACCAGGCTGAGGTTGGCGCTGAGCAGCACGCCGCCCGCGGCGGCGCGCCGCGGGCCGAACGCCGGCCAGAGGATCAGCAACCCCGGCACGACCTTGGCCAGCAGACCGATCAGCAGGAAGGCCGGGATCAGCAGCGCCGCGTCTGCGCCCTCGCCCAGCGCGCTCAGGTCCAGCGTCGCGCCCACGGTGATGAAGAAGATCGGGATGAAGAAGCCGTAGCCGATGGCGTCGAGCTTGATGCGCATCGACGAGCCGTGCTTGGGCGAGAGGATGGCCAGCGCCAGCCCGGCGAAGAACGCGCCCAGCACGAGCTCCGTGCCCACGACCTGCGACAGCACGACGAAGATCACGAGCAGGGCCAGCGCGCCGCGGATCTGGATCTGCGAGGAGGCGTGCGCCAACTCGCTCATCAGCCCGGCCAACTCGGGAACGCGCGTGCTGCCGTGCCGGACGCTCAGCAGCAGCAGCGCGAAGACAGCCGGCAGCGCCAGCAGCAGCAGCGCCTCGACGCCCAGGCCGCCGCGGTCGATCGCCGCCACGATGCCGATCCCCACGATGGCCACGAACTCCACCAGGAAACCGGCCAGCAGCAGCACCTGCGCGTAGCCGCCCAGGCCGCCGCGCTCCTTGAGCACCGGGACCATGATGCCCACGGCCGTCGCCGAGAGGACCAGGAAGAGCAGGGGGAAGTCGTCGGCCTTGCCCCAGTCGTTGATCAGCGCGACGCCGCCCGCGGTCACCGCCAGGATCGAGACCAGCAGCAGCACGCCGGCCACGAGCGGGTGTCGCAGGGCGACGCGGGGATACAACCAGCGGCGTCCCAGCGGCCGCATCAGCAGGGCCACATCGACCTCGAGCCCGGCCAGGAACATCAGGTAGGCGAAGCCGAACAGCGAGAGGAACTCGAGCCAAACGTTGTCCTCGATGATGCCCAGCACGGAGGAGCCGAAGACCACGCCGGCCAGGATCTCGCCGACCACGGATGGCATCGCGCCGCCCGACACGCGGTGGACGAGCAGGGGGATCAGGAAGGCGAGCGCGCAGACCAGGAGCAGCGGAGCGAAGTCGATCTCCGACGCCATGCGTCCCTCCGTCGCGCGCCCGGGGCTGGTCGTCCGCCAGTGTATCGACGGGGGCATTGTGAGCACGGCGCCCCCGTCGGCGGCGGCGGGACGATAGGCGGCGGGGCGTGCCCTATCCTGCGGCCCCCGCCCCGCCGCAGCGGGACGGCGAGCCGCCGGGGAGGACCAATGACCGACGCGGGACCGTTGCCGAGCTTCGAGAAGATTCGCTACGAGCGCGACGGCTTCATCGCGCGGGTCACGATCGACCGCCCCGAGCGCATGAACGCGATCGACCGTCAGACGGGCGAGGAGTTGCGCGCCGCCTTCGAGGACTTCCGCTACAACGACGAGCTGCGCGTCGCGATCCTCACCGGGGCCGGCGACCGCGCCTTCTCGGCCGGTGCCGACCTGGTGGCGCGCTCCAAGGGCGAGAAGCGCCGGCCCATCATCCACATCACCCAGGCGGGGCTCGCCAAGGGCCCGCCGATCTACAAGCCGATCATCGCCGCGGTCAACGGCTACTGCCTGGCCGGGGGCCTGGAGCTGGCGCTCGCCTGCGACATCCGCATCGCGGCGCCCGGCGCGACCTTCGGCCTGGCCGAGGTGCGCTGGGGCATCATCCCGGGCGGCGGCGGCACGCAGCGCCTGCCGCGCGCGATTCCCCTGGCGCTGGCCAACGAGATGATCCTCACGGCGGAACCGATCGACGCCGAGCGCGCGCTGCAGGCCGGCTTGATCAGCCGCATCGTGCCGGCCGACGGGCTGCTGGCCGAGGCGACCCGCATCGCGGAGGTCATCAGCACGCGCGGCCCCCTGGCGATCCGCGCCGCCAAGGAACTCATCCTGCGCGGCGCCGACATGCCCCTGCACGACGCCCTGCGGCTGGAGGACTACTTCTCGCTGCAGCTCCACACCACGGAGGACGCCGTCGAAGGGCCGCGCGCGTTCGCGGAGAAACGCACGCCCAACTTCAAGGGCCGCTAGCCGCGCGCCCACGCGCCCACGGCCGACCGACGGACGGCCCCAGGAGTGATACGATTTCCGCAGAGCGTCCTGCGCACGGCCCCGCCCCGTCGGCGGGGTCGTTGAGCGCTCAGCGGTCGCGGCCGGCGCGGTCGCGTAAGGGTGGACACACATGCCCGCGGTGGTGGTGATCGGTGGCCAGTGGGGCGACGAGGGCAAGGGCCGCATCGTCGACCTGCTGGCGCGCAAGGCGGCGATCGTGGCGCGCTACTCGGCCGGGCATAACGCCGGCCACACGATCGTCAACCACCTGGGCAGGTTCGCCCTGCACGTCGTGCCGGCGGGCATCTTCTACCCCGAGAAGACCTGCGTCATCGGCAACGGCCTGGTCATCGACCCGGCCGTCCTGATCGACGAGATCACCGCGCTCGAAACCCGCGGCGTGAGCACCGAGCGGCTGCGCGTTTCCGACCGCGCGCAACTCGTCATGCCCTGGCACCCCCTGCTCGACGCCGCCGAGGAGCAGCTGCGCGGCAAGGACGCCGTCGGCACGACCGGCAAGGGCATCACGCCCGCCTTCGTCGACAAGGTGGGCCGGCTCGGCATCCGCATCGCCGACCTCTCCGACCCGGAGGGCTTCGCCGAGCGGCTGCGCTTCGTGCTCGAGCACAAGAATCGCCTGCTGACGCGCTTCTACGACCTGGAGCCGCTGGAGCCGGACGCGATCGAGGCGGAGTACCGCGAGCACTGGAGCCGCCTGGCGCGCTACGTCACCGATACCGGCGAACTCTGCCGGGAGGCCCTGCGCCGGGGGGAGCGCGTGCTCCTGGAGGGCGCGCAGGGCACCCTGCTCGACCTCGACAACGGCACCTACGACTACGTGACCTCGTCGGTGCCGACGTCGATGGCGGCCGGCGCGGCGATGGGCGTCGGCATCAGCCCCCGCGACATCGACCGCGTCGTCGGCGTCTACAAGGCCTACCAGACGCGCGTCGGCGGGGGCCCCATGCCCACCGAACTCACCGACGCCACCGGCGACCGGCTGCGCGACTGCGGCCAGGAATACGGCACCACCACCGGCCGCCCGCGGCGCTGCGGCTGGTTCGACGGCGTCGCGGCGCGCTACACCGTGCAGCTCAACGGCTGCCAGAGCATCTCCCTCACCCGGCTCGACGTGCTGGACAGCTTCGAGGCGCTCAAGGTCTGCGTGGCCTATGAAGTCGGCGGACGCCGCACGGGCACCGTCCCGGCGGGGCGCCGCGCGCTCGCCGGCGCGCGCCCGATCTACGAGGAGTTGCCCGGCTGGGAGACCGACACCAGCCGCTGCCGCAACTTCGACGATCTGCCGCGCGCGGCGCAGGATTACGTGCGCCGCATCGAGAAGCTGATCGGCGTGCCCGCCGCGCTCGTCAGCGTGGGACCGGAGCGCGACCAGGCGATCATCGTCGACCCGATCATCTGACGCGTCGCGCCCTGGCGCGTCCCGCCCCCGCGGGCTGCGCCGTCGCTGGAACGGGAGGGGCCATGTCCGAAGAAGTCCGCTCGATCATCCTCTGGCTGCACCTGATGTTCATCGCCGTGTGGATCGGCTCGCAGGTCCTGACGGGCTTCGCGGTCGTGCCCACCCTGCGGCGCATCGAGAATCGCGCCGACCGCATGGACCTGCTGCGCGCCTTCACCCGGCGCTTCGGCTGGATCGCCTGGGGGTCGCTGGTCATCGTGTTCATCACGGGCGGCCTCCTGACGGGGGACCGCATCGAGACGATCCTGGACGGCTTCGACAGCATCTACGACCTGCGCTGGGGCTGGGTCTTCGCGATCAAGATGGCGCTCTTCCTGCTGATGGCGGGGCTGGTGGCGCTGCACAGCTTCGTCCTGGGCCCCCGGCTGATGGAACTCAATCAACGCGCCGTCGACCAGGTGCAGGCCGGCGACCCCCAGATCCGCCGGCTGCAGGTGCAGTCGGGCGTCGTCGCGGGGCTGGGCATGCTCACATCGCTGCTGGTGCTGGGCTGCGGCGTCTTCCTGGGCAACACCTCGTACTCGTTCGTCGCCACGTAGCGCCCTGTATGATCCGCGTGACCGCTGATCGAGAGTTGGGGGAGCATCATGGTCAGAGAGGGCGTCTGGGACCTCACGCGGGAAGAGTCCATCGAGGTCCAGCGCGAGCGAGTGCACCAAGTGTACAAGATGTCGCTTGAGGAGTACCGCAGCGCACGGGCGTTGGGAACCCTCCCGCGCGTCCCCAACGCCGCGCGGGACTACGTGGAGATGTTGCTGTTTGACAACCTCGTCAACTCCCCGGAGTGGCAAGAGTTGGATGAGGACTGAGGCGCGGGGTCGGTGCTACGATCCCACTCACTAGGAGAAGCCGTCATGGTCACCAAGGAATCCTGGGATCTCAGCCCGGCAGAGACCACCGAGATCCTGCGCCAGGAGGTCCGGCGCGTGTACAGGATGTCTCTCGACGAATACCGCAGCGCCCGTGCGGCGGGGTCTCTCCCGCGTGTACCGAATGCCGCGCGGGACGAGGTCCAGATGTTCGATGTCGAGGCACTGATGGGAGAATCCGTCGCCGGATGCGCAGAGACAGAGAGCTTCAACGCAAGCTGAGGCGCGGAATCGGTACCGTCACTTCATCCAGCGTGCGCTGGCGTGCCTGGACGCCCGCATCTTCTGCCAAGTGGCCCGACTCGACGAGAGCGCGGTAACCCTCCGCACGGTCCCAGCATTGATGAAGCTCAGCACGACCGGAGTGCCTCTCTACGTCCGGGTTCTCCAGACCGGGTTCGTCGTTCCAGACCCGCGGTACCCGGGGGAATGGAAGGTCAGCACGGCGACGTATGTCTACGCCGTCTACGACCACCCCGACACTGCCACCGCCGAGCCCCTCATCCGCTGGCACTGGGACAGGGGCAACCCCAACTGGCCCGCACCCCACGTCCACGTCCCGGTCCCCGACCCGCAAGGCAAGGGCGTCGACCTCCACATCCCGACCGGCGCCCGCGTCCCGATCGAGCAGGTCGTCGCGTTCCTGATCCGCGACATGGGCGTGACCCCCGCGATCCCCGACTGGCGGGAGGTGCTCGCCGAGGGCCAATCCCGCTTCGACGCGTTCCAGACGCAGGATCCCCGGTAGCGCGTCCACCGCGCCACATTGTGACGGTTTCCGCAAAGCGGGGCCTTCGCTACCATGGGGCGCGCCCGTCCGTGCGCGTGCGCCTGGCCTCCGCAGGCGCCCCACCGGACCGGCGCGAAGGGTCGCCATGCCGTCGCGGGGGATTCCCCAGTCCTTCTGGCTCACCATGGTCTTCGGCCTGCTCGGCGCGGGCATCATCGCGCTGGCCGGCTTCGCGATCGACAAGGCCGGCGCCAAAGACGCCAACATCGCGCGCGCGGGCGCCGAAGAGGCCGTCATCGCCCAGCTCGACTCCGGACGCATCACGCTCGCCGACCTCGACGAGACGGACCCGCTTCGCATCCGCCTCGAAGCGGAAGGCGCCGAGGCCCCGGTCGTGCAGCAGGTCGACGCGTCGACGCCGCCCCCCGCCGAACTGGTCCCGGGCGACCCCACGGTCGGTCAGCAACTCTTCTTCCAGAACGGGTGCCAGGCCTGCCACGGCGAGACCGGCGAGGGCGGCATCGGCCCCACGATCGCGCAGACGGGCTTCACCCTCGCGCAGCAGATCGACCAGTACCGCAACCCGCGCGAACTCATGCCGCAGCAGCCCGTCGACCTGATCAGCGACCAGGACGTCGCGCACGTGCACGCCTGGCTGCAGACCCTGCCGATACCCGCCACCATCGTCGCCGGCGAGGGCACGCCGCAGTAGCCGCGGCCCGATGTGCGCACGCGGCGCCGGTCGCTCAGAGTGCGATACGATGGGCTCCAGACCTCGCGGCGAGCCGATGTGCTAGGCCGACGATCATGCTGCGACCCTACGATCGACATCTCCTGCTCCCCGTCTACGAGGTGCGCCAAGCAGCCCATCTCACGGGCGTAACCCCCCAGCGCGTCTCCTCCTGGCATCGCGGCTACGGGGATCGGTCTACAGCCCCACCGCTCATCCGCACGAACCGCGCGAAACGACAGCGCCTGAACTACCTCCAGCTTGTGGAGGTCGCCGTCGCCGTGAAGTTCCTCGAACACGGCGTGCGCCATCGCGAGATTCGCAAGGCCCGCGACTACCTCCGGCAGGTTTTCGGGCGGGAGTATCCGTTCGCGGAAGAACGGCTCCTCAGCGATGGCTCCGACATCCTGAGAGAGTGGCAGGAAGCGGAGGCGCGGGCGGGCGAGCGGCTGATCATCACCAGCGCCGCCGGTCAGATGCGGTGGCCGGACGTGGTGCAGGGGCGGCTGCAGGAGTTCGACTACCGTCACGGGCTCGCGCTGACCTGGCACCCCCGCGGCAAGGAGGTTCCGGTCGCGGTCGATCCCACCATCGCCTACGGCGCCCCCACGCTGGAGGCGGCCGGTATCCCAACCTGGGTACTCGCCGACCGGTATCTCTCGCACGAGACGATCGCCGAGATCGAGCAGGACTTCGGCCTCTCCCGGGGGGACGTGCTCACCGCGCTCAAGTTCGAGGGTGTTCCCCTGAACGGCGCCGCTGCGTGAACCTCTTCTTCGACAAGAACTGGGGGCAGAACCTGCCGATCGGGCTCCGGCGGGCCGGCCTGGGAAAAGCGGCCAGCCTCACGTACCACAAGGAGCAAGGCTTCTCCCCCACCACACCCGATGAGGAGTGGCTGCATTGGGCCGTTACAAACGACTACACAGTCCTGTCATTCGACCGGCTGGATCGAAACCAAGTCGCGCTCGACGCGATCAAGACGAGCGGGGCGAGATGCTTCAACTTCGCGCCGGGGCACGGAGCCGCCAACTGGGCGCGGGTTCAACTTCTGGCGCGCGCGTGGCCGTTCATCGACTCCTGTGCTGACCCGCCTCCGTTCATCTGGCGGCTGCAAGCGGTGGGGAATCCGGTTCGCGGAGTGCGCAGGACCCGGCTTCTCTAGTCATCACGCGCCCCATCCAGCAGCGACTCCAGCCGCTCCGGGTCGTAGCCCTCCACGACGGCGTCGCCGATCTCCACGACGGGCGGCAGACGCCAGCCGCGTGCCTGGAACGCCGCGCCCGCGGACGCATCCACGCCCACCCGGCGCACCTCGTAGGACACGGCCCGCTCGTCAAGAAACTTCTTGACCACCCGGCAGGCGCTTCAACGCTCGTGGGTCCAGAGGACGACGCGCATCAGCCCCCCGCGAGCGCCGCGACCGCGGCGCGGGCACGGGTCAGCAATTCATCCACGCCGGCCCAGTTCGGGTCGACCTCCAACCGGCGCGCCGCCAGCCACTCCGCATCGGTCAGCTCCGCGCCCGCGACGAACGTCAGCACCGCGGCCAGGCTGCGCGGGGCGTCGTGCGTGGCGCGGGAGCGATGCGACCGTCCCAGATCCGCGTCCGACGCGGCCATCAACAACTCCTCGCTGACCGCGCGATGCCGCACGAGCGCGTACAGCGCCTCGACCAGCGTTGGGGTCACGGGCAGCGCCGGCGCGTCGAGGTCCGGGGGCCAGAGCCAGTGGAACTCGCGGTCCCAGGCGCCCCGCACGACCGCCCCGGCCGAGCGGCCGTCGCGGCCCGGCGACCACAACTGCGCATCGCTCAGGCCCACCAGGGTCTGCGTCAGCGTCCGGCGCGTCGCGAACAGCGCGAAGGCCAGCGCTTCCAGGCGGCCCTGCGGCGGATCCCAGGCGTCGAAGCGGGAGGGGCGCTCCGCCACGCGACTCATCTGACTCGGGCGGCGCGGGCGGCGCGGGCCTAGACGCGGGCCGGCAGATCGATCTGGGCGCCGGCGAGTTCGGCGTCGATGCGGGCGCGGACGGCCGCCCCCGGCTCGACCAGCGGCAGGCGCGTGGGTCCCACGCGGAATCCGCTCTGGTTGAGCGCGTACTTCACCGGCACGGGGTTGCCCTCCAGGAACAGACTGTTGGTCAGCGGCTGCAGGCGACGGTGGATCGCCGCCGCCTCGTCGCGACGGCCGGCCAGGAAGCCCTCGATCATCGCGCGCACCTGGCGGCCGGCCAGGTGCGAGACGACGCTGATCACGCCGTAGCCACCCAGCGCGAGGATCGGCAGCGTGTCGCCGTCGTTGCCGCTCCAGACGCGGAAGCCGTCGGGCGCGCCGTCGATGATCGCGCCGATCAGGTCCAGGTCGCCGCTGGCCTCCTTGGTCCCCTGGATGTTCGACACCTCCCGGCCCAGCCGCAGTTGCGTGGCCGCGCTCATCGTGACGCCCGTACGGCTGGGCACGTTGTAGAGGATGCAGGGCAGCGTGACCGACTCCGCGATCGCGCGGAAGTGCCGGTACATGCCCTCTTGCGACGGCTTGTTGTAGTACGGCACGACCAGCAGCAGCCCATCGACGCCGATCGACTCCGCCCGCCGCGAGCTCTCGATCGCCGTGCGGGTGCTGTTCGACCCGGTGCCCGCGACCAGCGCCGCCCCATGCGCGCGGCAGACGGGCAGGATCGCGCGGAACAGCGATCGCTCCTCCTCGAATTCCAGCGTCGACGCCTCGCCCGTGGTGCCGCAGATCACGAGTCCGTTGCTGCCGTTCTCCAGCAGCGCCGTCGCCAGCGCCGTCGCCTGCTCCAGGTCGACCGAGCCGTCGTCGCGCATGGGCGTGACCATGGCGGTAAAGACGCGGCCAAAATCTGCGAAGTCGGTCATCGCGGCGCTCCTGCCGTTCCCGCTCGGGGAACTGTGTGCCGTCGGGCGGCTAGAGGCAGCCGTCGTCCAGCATCCACTCCACCATCTGCACCATGTTCAGGGCGGCGCCCTTGCGCAGATTGTCCGTGACGCACCAGAAGGCGAGCCCGTTGGGGTTCGACACGTCCTGCCGCGCCCGTCCCACGAACACCGCATCCTGGGCCGCGCAGTCTAGCGGAGTGGGGTAGCCGCCGTGCAGGGGGTCGTCGACGACGGTCAGTCCCGGCTGCCCGCCCCACAGCGCGCGCGCCTCGGCGGCGGGCAGCGGGGCGTCGAAATCGACGTGGGCGGCGATGGCGTGCGAGACGAGCGTGGGGATGCGCACGCAGGTGGCGCTGAGCGGCAGATCCGGCTGATGCAGGATCTTGCGGCTCTCCACCAGCATCTTCCACTCCTCCTTGGTGTAGCCGTCCTCCAGGAACGCATCCACCTGCGGGATCGCGTTGTAGGCGATCTGCTTGGGGAAGTTCTCGATCGCCACCGGCCGCTCTGCCGCCAGCGCCTGCAGTTGCTCGTCCAGCTCCGCCATCGCCGCCGTGCCCGCGCCCGACGTCGATTGGTAGGTGTCGGCGATGACGCGCGTCACGCGACGCTCGGCCATCAGCGGCGACAGCGTCAGCACCAGCGGCACGGTGCTGCAATTCGGTGTGGCGATGATGCCGCGGTGGTCGCGCAGGTCCTCGGGGTTGATCTCCGGGACGACGAGCGGCACGTCGGGGTGCTGCCGGAATGCCGACGAGTCGTCGAAGGCGATGGCGCCAGCGTCCCGCGCGACCGGGCAGAGCGCCTGGGAGGCCGCCGTGCTGGCCGAGATGAAGGCGATGTCCGCCCCCTGGAAGGCCTCCGGCGTCGTCTCCGCGATGGTCAGCTCCTCGCCCCGGAAGCGCCGCGTCTGCCCGGCCGAGCGCTTCGTCGCGAGCAGGCGCAACTCCTTCACGGGCAGCGCCCGCTCCTCCATGGTGCGCAGGAACTCCGTCCCCACGACGCCGCTCGCGCCGACCAGGGCGACGGTCAACTCTCGGGGCATGGAACCCTCCTCCCAGCGCAACCCAGCGGCGCAACCCGGCGGCGCCGGACCCGGCATCGGGCTGATGGACGCTGCGGTGTGACGGAACCGGCGAATGTCCGCCGCTGAGAGGGGATCATACGGTCGCGCGTTCCGCCGCATCAACGCGCGCCGCCCGCCGGCGCCGGCCAGACGTAACCCGCGACGCGTTCCCGGCGGCCGGGCGACCTCACCCCCTGCTTTCGATACGACGGCGGGCGGAACCTCACCCCCCAACCGTGCGCGCGTCGGCGGCGACCCTGCGGTACCCTGCACCGGGCCGGACACACCGAGGCAGGTAAGGAGACCGTCGTGAGTGACAAGCCGGGCAGACTGGACGGCAAGGTCGCGATCGTCACGGGCGGCAACAGTGGCATCGGCGCCGCCACGGTCGAGTTGTTCGTCGCCGAGGGGGCGCGCGTCGTCATCGCCGCCCGCGGCGAGGCGGCGGGCCGGGCCCTCGCCGATCGGCTGGGCGAGAACGCGCTGTTCGTGCGCACCGACGTCGCGGCCGAGGCGGATGTGGAAGCCCTGTTCGCCGCCACCCTCGCGCAGTGGGGCCGCGTCGACGTCCTGTTCAACAACGCCGGCATCGGGCAGCCCTACGTGTCGCCCGAGGAGTTCACGATCGAGGACTTCGACCGGATCATGCGGACGAATCTCGCCTCGTGCTTCCTGTGCCTCAAGTACGCGGCGCGGATCATGAAGGCGCAGGGCGGCGGCAGCATCATCAGCAACGGCAGCACCGCCGGCGTCACCACCGACGGCTCGGGCCCCCTGTACTCGGCGAGCAAAGCGGCCCTCATCCAGGTGACCAAGGTCTGGGCCACACAGCTGGCCGAGTTCGGCGTGCGCGTCAACTGCATCTCGCCGGGGGCGGTCGTGACGCCCATCTTCTGGGGTGGACACGACACGCAATCGGACGAGGAGAACGCGCTGCGGGCCCAGCGGCTCGCCGAGCACTTCGACGAGTTCCTGCCGCTCAATCGGGCGGGGGCGCCGGAGGACATCGCCTACGGCGCGCTCTACCTGGCCAGCGACGAGAGCCGCCACACCACCGGGCACAACCTGATGATCGACGCCGGGATCACCGTCCGGATGGCGACCTCGGCGGAGCTGACCGCGATACGGCTCGAGCGAAACCGGCGCATCGCCGGCGACTGATCGCGACGGGCGCCGCGCGCGGCTAGTCGGTCCGCAGCCCCAGCACGCGGTCCAGGCCCACCACCAGGTGGTCGAGTTCCATCGCCGCGCGGACGCCGCGCAGCACGCCCGGCATGAACGACTCACGATCCATCGAGTCGTGGCGGATCGTCAGCGTCTCGCCCAACCCGCCGAAGAGCACCGTCTGATGCGCGACCAGCCCCGGCAGCCGCACGGCGTGCAGCGTCACGCCGCCCAGCGTCGCGGCGCGGGCGTCGGGCAGCGTCTCCCGCTCGGCGACGTTGCGCGCGAAGTCGCGGCCGCGGGCCTCGCGCATGGCCTGCGCCGTCGCCACGGCCGTGCCCGAGGGGGCGTCGACCTTACCGTCGTGGTGCTGCTCGATGACCTCCACGGCGTCGAAGAACGGCGCCGCGACGCGCGCCAGGTGCATCATCATCACCGCCCCCAGCGCGAAGTTCGCCGCGATGACGCCGCCCAGCCCGCGCGCCGCGCAGGCCCCGGCGGTCTCCGCGATCAGCGCGTCGGACAGGCCCGAGGTGCCGATCACCGGCCGCACGCCCGCCTCGACGGCGGCCGGCAAGAGCGCCTCCGTCCAAGCCGCGTTGCTGAAGTCCACCACCACGTCGGCCCCGAAGTCGGCCAGCGCGGCGACGTCCTGGGCCAGCGGCGCCTCGCCGCCGCCGGGCAGCGTGTAGCGGTCGCCGTCGGAGAACTTCTCCAGCACGCCCACGACGTCGGTGTCGGCCGCCGCGCCGAAGGTCTCCAGCAGGCGGCGTCCCATGTTGCCCGTACCGCTCACGACCACGCGAATCGGCATCCCGGGCCCCCATCAAGGCGGGGCCCCTGCGCGAGGGGCCCCATGTGCGCTCAGTGGTTGGCGGGCGCCCCGAAGTCGGGGCGCGGCGGCGGCGGCGGTCCCGGCGGCTCGTCCGGGCTACCGCCGAAGCGCCGGTCCCGGCTGAAGCCCAGCCGCAGGCGACGGCGGCCACCGCTATCGGTCGAGTCGGGCTGGCGCTCGACGGGCGCGCTCTCGGTCTCGGCGACCGAGGCGTCTCCGTCGTCGGGGCGACGGCGGCGGCGCCGGCGGCGGCGGCGTCCGTCTCCCTCGGGGCGCGATCCCTCGTCCTCGGCGCGCGGCGGGCGGGCGGCCGGGGCCGCTTGACGCTCGCCGGCCGAATCCTGGTCGCGGTCGCGCGCGGGGGAGCGGGGGGCCTGCCGCGGCTCGTCGCGGCCGGCGTCGCCCGATTCGTCGCGGGCGGAGTCGCTGGGCCGATCCCGGTAGCGATTCTCCCGTGGGCGGTCATCCCGCGGCCGGTCGTCGCGCGGCCGATCATCGCGGGGCCGGTCGTCGCGCGGCCGATCGTCGCGATCGCCCCGGCCGCGGCGCTCGCCGCGGTCGCTGCGTTCGCCGCGACGTCCGCGGTCGCCGCGGTCACTGCGGCCCCGTCCCCGGGGTCCGCGATCGTCGCCGCCGTCGCGGCGGCCGCGCGGGCCGCCGCCACCCCCGCCGGCGCTCACCCCTTCGCCGGTCAGCAGCGCGCGGCGCGACGCGTTGATGCGCCCCAGGTTGTCGATCTCCGTGACGACGACCTCAAGCTCGTCGCCGATCTTGACGACGTCCTCCACCGACGGCACGTGGTAGTCGGCCAGTTCGGAGATGTGCACGAGGGCGTCCTTGCCCGGCAGGATCTCGACGAAGGCTCCGAACGGCAGGATGCGCGACACCTTGCCGGTGTACTTCTCGCCCCGCTCGACCTCCTTGGTCAGCGCGCGGATGGCGTTGATCGCCTTCTCGGCCGACGCCTGATCGACGGCGGTGACGTAGACCGCGCCGTCGTCGTTGATGTCGATGCCCGCGCCCGAGTCGCCCTCGATCTGGCGGATCGTCTTGCCGCCCGGGCCGATGATCGCGCCGATCTTCTCCTGCGGCACGTCGACGCGGTGCATGCGCGGGGCGTACGGCGACATCTCCTCGCGCGGTTGCGCGATGGTGTCCAGGATCAGGTCGATGATCTCCAGGCGCGCGTCCTTGGCCTGCGCCAGCGCCTGCGCCATGATCGGCAGCTCGATGCCCTTGACCTTGATGTCCATCTGCAGGGCGGTCACGCCGTCGCGGCTGCCGGCGACCTTGAAGTCCATGTCGCCCAGGTGGTCCTCCAGCCCGGCGATGTCGGTCAGCACGGCGACATCGTCGGGGCCGTCGCCCTTGATCAGCCCCATCGCGATGCCGGCGATCGGCTTCTTGATGGGCACGCCGGCGTCCATCATAGAGAGGACGGCCGCGCAGACGCTCGCCATCGACGTGCTGCCGTTGGACGACAGCACCTCGGAGACGACGCGGATCGTGTAGGGGAAGGTCTCGTCGTCGGGCAGGATGTTGGCCAGCGCCCGCTCGCCCAGCATCCCGTGGCCCAGCTCGCGGCGGCCCGTGGAACCGATGCGGCCGGTCTCGCCCACCGAGAAGGGCGGGAAGTTGTAGTGGTGCATGAAGCGCTTGCTGTCGTCGGGGGTGAGGTCGTCGAGGCGCTGCGCCATGCCGGTGCCGGCCAGCGTCGTCAGCGAGAGCACCTGCGTCTCGCCGCGCTGGAAGAGCCCCGAGCCGTGCGTGCGCGGGACCATGCCCACGCTGCCCGACAGCGGCCGCAGGTCGGCCAGGCCGCGACCGTCGGGCCGCGCCCCGTTCTCGAGAATCTCGCGGCGCACGGCCTGCTTCTCCAGCGAGTCGAAGGCCAGGCCGAGCGCTTCGCTCTGCTCCCCTTCGACGCCGTCGAGCAGGTTGGCCCGCAGCGTGTTGCGCGCGGTGTCGCGCTCGGCCTTGGTCAGACCCGAGCTGGGCGACAGCGCCGCGACCAGGTCGTCCCCGACCGCAGCCTCGGCCCGGGCCAGCGCCTCGGGGTCGACGGCGCGCGGCGTGAAGGCTCGCTTCGGCTTCGCCAGGTCGAGCATCTCTTCCTGCAGGGCGACGAGTTCGCTGATCGCCTCCTGGCCCAGCGCCATGGCGTCGACCAGGAGCGACTCCGGCACCTCGCCGGCCTCGGCCTCGACCATCATGATCGCGTCCTTGGTCCCCGCGACGACCAGGTTGAGGTCGCTCGTGGCGATCTCCGCCCAGGTCGGCTGCAGGACCAGTTCGCCGTCGACGTGCCCGACCCGCACCGAGGCGACGGGGCCGTCGAAGGGCACGTCGGAGATCGTCAGCGCGGCGCTGGCGGCGATCGTGCCCAGGGTGTCGAGCGGGTTTTCCATGTCGGCCGAGAGCACGGTGATGACGATCTGCGTGTCGTCCATGTAGCCCTTGGGGAAGAGCGGCCGCAGGGGCCGGTCGGTCAGGCGGGCCGAGAGGACGGCGGCCGTGGTCGGCCGGCCCTCGCGCCGGAAGAACGAGCCGGGGATGCGCCCGGCGGCGTAGAGCCGCTCCTCAAACTCCACCGACAGCGGGAAGAAGTCGATCCCGCGCCGCGGCTCGCTGGCCGTGACGGTGGCCAGCAGCATGGTGTCGCCGTAGCGCAGCGTCACCGCGCCCCCGGCCTGCTGGGCCAGCTCGCCGGTCTCCAGGCTGAGCGGTCGCCCGGCCAATTCCATATCGTACGAATGCTTCATGCGTTTCCGCGTTCCTCTTTCTGTGCCCGGAGCGATGTCTCGGGCCATGGTGGGGGGCGCCGGTGTCCTGCACCGGAGGCCCGTGGGTGCGGGGGTGACGTTTCCTTCGTTCCCGCGCGTGTGTGGTGCGCCGTCGTTGTCGGGCGCGTGTACCAATCCTCATGCCGCGTTCGCGGCGTGGCGGCCGTCCCGAGTCGCGCGCCTGCGCGTCCCTCGAATGCCGCCCGTCTCCTCTGCCCGCGCCGCCGGGATCCGCCCGGTCGCGGTGGCCGCGACCCGTGCGGCCGCGGCGTGGGGGCGCCTATCGGCGCAGCCCCAAACTGCCGATCAACCGGCGGTACCGCCCGACGTCCGTCTTGTTCAGGTACGCCAGCAGGCGGCGGCGGCGGCCGACCAACTTCATCAGCGAGCGGCGCGAACTGTAGTCGTGCTTGTTGGCTCGCAGGTGCTCGGTGAGACCGCTGATTCGGCTGGTCAGCATGGCCACTTGGACCTCGGCCGACCCGGTGTCCGTGTCGTGGACCCGGTAGTCACGCGTGATCGCGGTCTTCTGGTCTTGCGTCAGCATGTTTCCCTAAGCATGAACCGAAACACGGCGCTCGGCGCGGCTGGCCCGAAGAGGTGTGGGCTGCGAGCGCCGGCTGTGGTCCGCCTGACCTGCCGCCCCACGCGTCCGGGGCGGGACCGCGCTCGCCATCCGTGGCATCCGTGATGCGCACGGGCTCCGTCTCGACGGGATCCTACCACAGCGGCGCGCGCGGGCAACACACGCCGCGGCGCCGGCCGAGCGCGAGTGTCGGCCCCGCAACGGCCCCGCCGCCCGCATCGATCGCGGGCGGCGCCGCGCCCGCGGCGCGAAGGCGGCATTGACAGAAGGAGCACCCGCATAGACCCCTGACACGCCGCCTGGGAGAATCGGACGCACGACCCGGGCGCGCATGCCGGCCGCGAGCCCTGGACGGGCGCGGAAGTGACGAGCGAACTCAACCAACACCCCAGCCTCTGGGTCCGGGCCCGGGTCTCGCCCACCGCGATGGCGGAGTTCGAGGCCTGGTACCGCGAGACCCACTTGCCGCATGTGCTGGACATCCCCGGCATCGTGCACGCGCAGCGGGTGCGCGGGGCCCACGACCCGGCGGGCACGCACCTGATGATGTTCGAGTTCGCCGACAACGCCGCCGTCCAGCCCGCGCTCGCCTCGACCGAGGCCAAGCGCGCCCGCCGCGACTGGGATCACTGGCGCGCGCGGCTGCAGGAACTCAGCGCCGAGATCTACACGCCGCTGGGCCCCATCGACACGTATCACCACCGCAACTAGCGTGGCCCGGCTCAGCGCAGCTTGACGGCCGTGCCGTAGACCAGGATCTCCGACGCCCCCTGCATGACGGAGGAGGTCGTCATGCGCAGCGCGATGATCGCGTCCGCGCCCTCGGCTGCCGCCTTCGCCTCCAACTGCGACAGCGCCTGCCCCCGCGACTCGGTGAGCAATTGCGTGTAGGTGTGAATCTCGCCCCCCGTGATGGTCTTCAGGCTCGCCAGGATGTCGCGGCCCACGTTGCGCGAGCGCACGGTGTTGGCGGTCACCAGTCCCAGCGTCTCCGCGATCTCGCGGCCCGGGACATCGTCCGACGTCGTTACTAGCATCAGGCAGCTCCTTTGCTTGTTCGGCGCCTATTCGGCGGCTCTTCGGTCCGCGTCACTCTGCCAGACCCGCGCCGCCGTCGCCAGACGAGCGCCGCCGCCAGACCCAGCCCCGCCGCCCCGGCCCCCGCCACAGCGTCGAGGATGAAGTGGTTGCCCGTCAGCACGATCGCGGCGCCCTGCCCTCCCACCAGCAGCACCGCCCCCGCGACGCACGCCCAGGCCCGGCGGCCGCGGGGCCGCGCCAGCCACAGCGCCAGCCCGAGCAGCAGCGCCCAGCCGAAGTGCAGGCTGGGCAGCGCCGCGTACGGGTTCACGAACACGCCCACCTCCTGGGCCTGGTAGCTGGCCTCGCTGTAGAGCGCCATCGTGTCGACGAAGCCCAGCTCGGGGAAGAAGCGCGGCGGCGCGACCGGCAGCGCCGCGTAGCAGATCAGCGCCACGACCGCCGAGCCCAGAAAAGCGTTGCGGGTCAGCCGGTAGACATCGCGCTTGCGCCAGAACAGCCACAGCGCCAGCGCGACGATGGGCGGCATGTGCAGCCAGAAGTACACGGCGTTGGACAGGTCGATCAGCGCCCGCGAGCCCAGGATCCAGTCCTGCATCGCCGGCTCCCAGAAGATGCCCAGGCGGCGCTCGAGGGCGATCAGGTCGCCGGCCCGGGCGAACGCCTCCTCCGCCCGATCGACCACGCCGCCCCGGATCAGGTAGTAGACGAGCCCGCCCGCGACGACCAGCGCCAGCTCGCGGCCGCAGTCGCTGAGATCGGCGCGGAGATCGGCGCGCCGACCGGCGCGCGACGCCGCGGCCCGCAGGCGTGCGCCCCAACGGGAGGGCGCGGGCCGGGAACGTTCCAGCATCGTCATCGCGCCCACGGTAGCCAGCGCCCGCGCGCCACGGTAGCGACACGGCTCCCGCCCGTGTCGATGCTAGGATCGCCCCGCCGACTGCTCGGCTGGAGTCCCACGAGGGAGAGGGCATGGAGATCGCAGCCGCCACGACCGCCGCGACGGAGAGCGTCGCCCCCCACCTCCTGGTGTTCGTCCCGGGCGGGGACGCCGTCCTGGCCGGCGGCCCGGCCCGCGCGATCGACGCCCTGCTCGACGGCGGGCTGGCCGCGCTCGTCGCAGAGCGCGAGTTGACCGGCAAGCGCGGCCAGGTCGGCGTCGTGCACACCCTGGGGCGCGCGCCCATGACGCGCGTGCTGGTCGCGGGGCTGGGCGACGCCGCCGCCATCGACCTGGAGCGGGTCCGCAACGCCACCGCGACCGCCGCGCGCCGCGCGCGCGCCCTCGCCGAGGGCGCGCTCGATGTCGCCATCGCCGGCGCCCCCCTGGACGCCCTCGACGAGACGGACGTCGCGCAGGCGGTCGCCGAGGGGCTCGTGCTGGGGCTCTACCGCTTCGACCGCCACCTGCATCCCGAGGAGGCGCCCAAGTCGATCAGCGGGGCGCGCGTGCTGGGCGCCGACGCCGCGGCGGTCGCCGAGGGCGTGCGCCGGGGCGTCATCCTGGGCGAGGCGACCAACCTCGCCCGCGACCTCGCGAACGAGCCCAGCAACCTGCTCACGCCGACCGAGATGGCCGCCCGCGCGCAGGCGCTGGCCCGCGACACCGGCCTGGAGTTCGAGGTGCTGGAGGAGAGCGACGCCGCCGCGCTCGGCATGGGCTCCTTCCTGGGCGTCGCCAAGGGCTCGCATCAACCCGCCAAGCTGATCGTGCTGCGGCATCGGGGCGGCGGCGGCGAGCCCGGCCTGGCCCTGATCGGCAAGGGCATCACCTTCGACACGGGCGGCATCTCGCTCAAGCCGTCGGCCAGCATGGTCACGATGAAGCAGGACATGAGCGGCGGCGCGGCCGTCATCGCGGCGACCGGCGCGCTGGCCCGCCTGGGCGCCCCGATCAACGTCACCGCCATCGTCCCGGCGACCGAGAACATGCCCGGCGGCAGCGCCATCAAGCCCAGCGACGTGCTCACCGCGATGAACGGCAAGACCATCGAGGTGCTCAACACCGACGCCGAGGGCCGCCTCGTGCTCGCCGACGCGCTCTGCTACGCAAACCACATGGGCCTTGCCCCGCTGATCGACGTCGCCACGCTGACCGGGGCCTGCGCCGTCGCGCTGGGCACGACGACCACCGGCCTGATGACCAACGACGACGCGCTGGGCGCGGAGGTCATCGCCGCCGGCGCGGCGGCGGGCGAGAAGATCTGGCCGCTTCCGATGTTTGAGGAGTACGGCGAGCTGATTAAGAGCCCCGTCGCCGACGTGAAGAACGTCGGCGGTCGCTACGCCGGCGCGATCACGGCGGCCAAGTTCCTTGAGGTATTCGCCGGCGACACGCCCTGGGTGCACCTCGACATGGCCGGCACCGACGACGCCGGCAAGGACCAGGGCACGACCGTCAAGGGCGCGACCGGCGTGCCCGTGCGTACGCTGGTGCACTGGGTGCTCAACCGGGCCCAACACCCCAGCCAGGACCAGAGCGAGGAGGACGCACCGCCATGACCGACGAGCAGATCACCGACCTGCCGCCCGAGGAAGAGGCGCGCCTGCGCGACCAGTACCGCCAGGAGATGGTCGAGCTGGCCGATCGCTTCTGCGAGGAGCGCGGCTACGTCCTCACCAACGCCGACATGACCATCGAGGACTTCGTCAACATGCGGCTGAAGTTCGGCAAGTTCTACTGTCCCTGCCAGCCCGCCAACGACGACGACACGATCTGCGTCTGCCCGCCGGTGCTGAACGGCCTCGTCGACTTCGAGGGCACCTGCTTCTGCAACTTCTTCTCGCTGCCCGAGGGCAAGCGGCCGCTCAAGGAGACCCTCGCCGAGGGGATCGACTAGGGCCTGTTTAGCGGCGCCCGTCTATTGCGGCTCGCGCGCCTCGATGCGGGCGGCGACGCGGTCGAGGACCGCGCAGGCCACGTCGTACTTGTGCAGCAGCGGCAGCGCCACCGGCTCGGCGCCCGGCGCGAGCAGCGTCACCTGGTTCGTCTCGCTGCCGAAGCCGGACCCCGGCGCCCCCACGTCGTTGGCGACGATCAGGTCCAGGCCCTTGGCGGTCAGCTTCTTCGCGGCGTTGGCCAGCAGATCCTCGGTCTCCGCCGCGAAGCCCACCTTGACGAACCGCCCCGACGCCTCGGCCACGATGTCGGTCGTCTGCTCCAGCTCCAGCACCGGCGCGCCGGCGCCGGCCTTCTTGATCTTCTCCGCCGCGGCGGCGACCGGCCGGTAGTCGGCGACGGCCGCGGCCATGATCAGGGCGTCGATCCCCTCGCGCCGCCGCGCGACGGCCGCGCGCATCGCCTCGGCGCTCTCCACCCGCTCCAGCATCACGCCGTACAGCCCCGGCGGGGGCGCCTGCGTGCTGACCAGCGTCACCGCCGCCCCGCGGTCGCGGGCGGCCTCCGCCAGCGCGAAGCCCATGCGCCCGCTGGACCGGTTGCCCACGTAACGCACGGGATCGATCGCCTCGCGCGTGCC
This sequence comes from Dehalococcoidia bacterium, assembly GCA_965209205.1. Taxonomy (GTDB): domain Bacteria; phylum Chloroflexota; class Dehalococcoidia; order Bin125; family Bin125; genus TK10-74A. Next base: position 507,888 of record CBDBQC010000003.1, on the reverse strand, counting down.
GCCCGCCGTGACCAGCACGTGCCGGCCGCGCAGGGCGCCGTCGCGACGGCCCAGCAGCGCGCGCGCCGCGCCCACCACGTCGGCCGGCTCCGACAACCGGCCGAGGCCCACGTGCCCGCTGGCCAGCCGCCCGCGCTCGGGTCCCACGATCATCACGCCGCGCGCCTGCAGCGTCTCGAGGTTCGCCTGCACGGCCGGGTGCGCGAACATGGCGCTGTCCATCGCCGGCGCGACCGCGACGGGGGCCGTCGTCGCGAGGGCGGTCAGCGTCGGCAGGTTGTCGCCGATGCCCTGGGCCAGCTTGGCGATCGTGGTGGCGCTCGCCGGCGCGATCAGCAGCGCGTCCGCCCGGCGGCCCAGGGCCACGTGCAGCTCCGGCTCCTCGGCGGTCGTCCAGAGGTCGTCGCTCACGACGCCGCCCACCAGGTTTCGGAACGTGAAGCCCGGCGCGAAGCGGCTGGCGTTGGGCGTCAGCGCGACGTCCACCGTCGCGCCCGCCTCCTGCAGCCGCCGCGCGATCTCGAAGGCGCGGTAGGCGGCGATCGACCCCGTCACCCCCAGCACGATGCGGCGGCCGGCCAGCGGCCGGGGCGGCGCAATCGGGTCGTCGCCGGCAGGTCCGCCGGGCGCGTCGCTCACGGCGTCCCCTCGGCGTTCAACTGCCAGACGCGCAGCAGCCCCCACAGGCTGAGATCCTGATCCACCACGTCGACGGCGCGCGTCTCCCGCGCGATGCGGTCCGCCCAGCCGCCCGTGCCCACGACCCGCCCGCCGCCCAGCTCGGCCTTGAAGCGCGCGATGATGCCCTCGACCAGCCCCACGTAGCCGAACAGGATGCCCGCCTGGATCGACTCCGTGGTCGTGCGGCCGATGGCCTGGGCGGGGCGTTCCAACTCCACCCGCGCCAGCCGCGAGGCGCGGGAGAACAGCGCCTCCGCCGCGATGCCCACGCCCGGCGCGATCGCGCCGCCCAGGTAGTCGCCCTGCGCGTCGATCGCGTCGAACACGGTGGCGGTGCCGAAGTCGACGACGATCAGCGGGGCCGGCCCGTGCCGGTCGCGCGCCGCGATCGCGTCCACGATGCGGTCGGCGCCCACCTCATTTGGGTGCTCATAGCGGATGCGCATGCCGGTGCGGATCGTGCTCCCGACGACGACCGGCTCGACGTCGAAGAAGCGGCGGCAGACCGCCTGGAAGACGGGCAGCAGGATGGGCACGACGCAGGAGATGACGGCCCCGTCCACCTGCTGCGGATCGATGTCCGCCGAGCGCAGCAGCGACGACAGCAGGATGCCGTACTCGTCCGATAGACGGTCGTGGTCCGTGGCCAGCCGCCAGGAGGGGCCCAGCGCCCCCGCGTCGAAGATCCCCGCTTGGATCGTCGTATTGCCGATGTCGACGGCCAGCAGCGTCACGACGGTGTCCCCTCCAGCGCGCCGCGGGCGGTCGCGGGGCGCGCAGCACGCAGGCTACAACGCCCACAGGACGGCGTGTTCCCGCCGTGGGGCGACGCATGTAGGACGATCCGCGCATCGGCGCGCGATTATTGCGCCTGCAAAAGCCCAGTCGTCACGGCCCCGATGGGGTGTGGGTTGTCACCCGACCGAAGCCGGACGTAGACTCCGGGCGGGCCCCCACGGCCCAGATAGAAACGGACCCCCCGACGCCATCGCGCGCCTCCACTCTCCCGCTCCGGCGGGCGGGACCGCAGGCGTCGAGATGACCCCCGGGCCAGCGATGACAGGATTGCGCGCCGACATGGTGGCTGCCCCCGGCGACGCGTCTGACCGCGCTGCGCAACGCCCAAGTCCTGCGCCCGCGCCCAGCGAAATCTGGCGCCGGGTGCTCGATCGGCTGCGCCGCGTCGTGCCCGGTCCCTCCTTCGACACCTGGTTCGCGCCCACGCACGTCCTGGGCATGCAGGGCGGCGTGCTGCGCATCGGCGTCTCCTCGGACTTCGCCCGCGAGGCCCTGACGGCGCAGTACTACCCGGCCATCTCGGAGGCGCTGACCAGCGTCGTGGGGCGGCGCCTGGACTTCGAGTTGGTCGTGCACCGCCTCCCGGGGACGGACGTGCCCGCCGAGGCGATGCCGCCCGGGCAGCGCGGCGCGACCCCGCACACCCGCCCCGTGCTGGCCCAGCACTACACCTTCGACACGTTCGTCGTGGGACGCAGCAACCGGCTCGCGCATGCGGCCGCCGTCGCCGTCGCCGAGCAGCCCAGCCAGACCTACAACCCGCTGTTCATCTACGGCGGCGTGGGCCTCGGCAAGACGCACCTGCTGCAGGCCATCGCGCGCATGACCGGGCCGCGGCTGCGCACGATCTACGTCAGCGCCGAGACCTACACCAACGAGTTCGTCACCGCCCTGCGCGAACACTCGATGGAGCAGTTCCGCGAGAAGTACCGCAACGTCGATGTCCTCCTGATCGACGACATCCAGTTCATCAGCCGCGGCGAGCAGACGCAGGAGGAGTTCTTCCACACCTTCGACGTGCTCTACACCCGCAACAAGCAGATCGTCATCAACAGCGATGTCTCGCCCAAGCTGCTCTCGCTGCTCGAGGAGCGCCTGCGCTCCCGCTTCGAGTGGGGGCTGATCGTCGACATCGCCCCGCCGGACGTCGAGACGCGCCTCGCGATCCTCCGCTCCAAGGCGGAGCGCGACGGGCTGGACGCGCCGGAAGAGGTGTTGCTGCTCATCGCCCACCGCGTGCAGGACAACATCCGCCAGCTCGAGGGCGCGCTGAATCGCATCGCCGCGCTCGCCCGCCTGCAGCGCGAGCCGATCACGCGCGAGCTCGCCGCCGAGGCGCTCAACGCCATCACCACCACGCCGCGCACCGCCGTGCCGCTGCCGTCGGTGATCCTCGACGCCGTGGCCCAGGTCATGAACATCCCCGTCGAGGCGCTGACCAGCAAACGCCGCGAGAAGCAGGTCGCCTACGCGCGCCACCTGGCCATGTACCTGCTGCGCGACATGGCCCAGCAGTCCTACGCGCAGATCGGCCGCATCCTCGGCGGCCGCGACCACACGACGGTGCTGCACGGCTTCCGCCGCATCGACAAACTGCTCGAGACGGATCCCACCGTGCGCCGTGACCTGACGGAGATCCGCGCCGCCATCGCCGCCCGCTGACGCTTCCACCGGCCCCGCGCCTCGCCGCCGCGCCGGTGGATAACTCGGCGTCCGCATGTGGGCAATGGCTGCGCTCTGGGGATAACCCGCTCCTCGTCAATCCCGGTGCGGCGCCGCGACGGCGTGGACGGCGCTCCCCGTCGCACGGCGGGCGCCGTCGTCATCCACGGCTTTCCCCCGTGGCGTGCGGGCGGTCCACGCCGCGCGGTGCACGGCTTGGGGCCGACGGCTACCAGGTCCTGGCCGCCGTCCCCGCTCTCACCACAGTCCACCGCCCGACGACGCCGACTTCGACACATCTGAAGATCAACGACTGCTGGTTCTTCGTTCGGAGAGGACGTGGACAATGCACACAATCGGTATGCGACGCGGGGCTCCATATACTGGCGGCATGATCGACCAAGCGCTGATCGAGGTCGTGGCGGGTGATGGCGGCAACGGCGCAGTCTCCTTTCACCGCGAGAAGTTCATCCCCGAGGGCGGACCGGATGGCGGCCGTGGCGGCCGCGGCGGGCACGTGATCTTGATCGCGAACGCGCAGATTAACACGCTGCGCCGCTACCGCCGCGGAGCGACGTTCCGCGCCGACGCCGGCCAGCCGGGCGGCGCGAACAAACGCCGCGGCCGCGACGGCGCCGACCTCATGCTGGAGGTCCCGACGGGCACGATCGCCTCCGTGCTCGACGGGCGTGGCGAGCCGATCGAGCAGTTGGCCGACCTCACACACGATGGCCAGGGCGTCCTCGTCGCGCGGGGCGGTCGCGGCGGGCACGGCAACACGTTCTTCCGCAGCTCGACGAACCGCGCGCCCCGCGTCGCCCAGCGGGGGCAGCCCGGCCGCGGACGCCGCCTGCGACTGGAGCTGCGCCTGATCGCCGACGTGGGCCTCGTGGGGCTGCCGAACGCCGGCAAGTCGACGCTGCTGGGCCACCTCAGCGCCGCCCGGCCGCGGGTCGCCGCCTACCCCTTCACGACGCTGGAGCCGCACCTGGGCGTCGTCTCGGTGGGCTGGGAAGAGTTCCTCGTCGCCGACCTGCCGGGCCTCATCGAGGGGGCGGCGGACGGCGCCGGCCTGGGTCATGACTTCTTGCGGCACGCCTCCCGCACGCGGCTGCTGGTGCACCTGCTGGACGCCGCCGGGCCCGACCCGATCGCCGCCTGGGAGACGATCAACGCGGAGTTGCGCGCGTACGACGCCGCCCTGGGGGCGCGCCCGCAGATCGTCGCGCTGAACAAGATCGACACCGCCGCGGCCCGGCAGGCCCTGCCGGCGCTGCAACGGCAGCTGCGGGAGCGCGGCGCCGAGGCCTTGCCCATCTCCGCCGCGACCGGCGAGGGCGCGGAGGCCCTCGTGGCGTGCGCCTGGGAACGGCTGGCGGACGTGCGCCGCGACGAGCAGGCCCGGGCGGCCGAGCGGCCGCAGGGGCCCGTGGTCATCACCCCCCGGCCCGATCGGCGCCGCTTCAGCGTCGAGCGCGAGGGAACGTCCTACCGCGTGCGGGGCGGCCAGGTGGAGACCTTCATCGAGATGATGGACATGGGCGACGAGGCCGCGATGGAGGAGGTCTATCGCTGGCTCGACCGGCGCGGCGTGCGTGGGGCGCTGCGCCGGGCCGGGATGCGCCCGGGCGACCGTGTCCGTATTGGAGAGGCGGCGTGGACGTGGGAGGCCTAGCCGACCCCGCGCCGGCGCGATGGGGGATCCTCGGCGGCACCTTCGACCCGCCGCACCGGATGCACCTCGCCGTGGCCCGCGCGGCCATGGACCAACTGCGGCTGACGCGCGTGCTCTTCGTCCCCGCCGGCGGCCCCTGGCGCAAGGCGGACAGCCGCGTCGGCCCCGCCGCCGACCGCCTGGCGATGACCCGCCTCGCCGTCGCGGCGGCGCCCGGCTTCGCCTGTTCGGACATGGAGCTGCGCCGCGGCGGGCCAACCTACACGCGCGACACGCTGGCGGCGCTGCGGGCCCAGGCCCCCGCCGCGGCGGGGCCGCCCGCGCTGTGGTTCATCCTCGGCGCCGACGCGCTGGCCGACCTGCCCAACTGGCACGAGCCGGAACGGATCATCGCGCTGGCCCGGCTGGCGGCGGTGGCGCGGCCCGGCGCGGCCCTTGATGCGGCCGCGCTCGACGCGATCGTGCCGGGCCTGGCCGCTCGCGTCGATTGGCTGGCGCTCGCCCCTGACCCGCTCAGCGCCAGCGCCCTGCGACGACGCATCGCCGCAGGCGAGCCACTCGGGGCCGACGCCGATCCCGCCGTCGTGGCGTACGCGCGCCGTCGCGGGCTCTACGCCTGAGGCGGCGTTTGGCCGGGCGCGAGGTGCACGGTCTCCGGGGTGTAGTGCTCCTTGCGCATCAGCACCGCCAGCCGCGGCCCCGGCGGCCAGAGGAACGGCCGCAGGGCCAGCGTCTGGATCCAGGCGAAGCCCGCCTCGCGACCGCAGGCGCCGACCTCGCCGAAGCGGCGCAGCCGCGGCGACCGCTCCGGCAGCAGCCAGCGCCAGATCGCGTTCACCCGCGCCGAGCGCGACGGCGCGACCTCCCACAGCACGACGATGCCGTTGTGCGTCAGGGCCCGCCAGCACTCGCGCAGGAAGGCCAGCAGCGTGTCGTCGTCCCAGGCCCGCAGGCGGTGCCCGACGACGATCACGGTGAACGCCGCGTCGGCGACGGGCAGCGCCGCCGGGCCGACCAGCGGCCCCCGCCCGGCGCCCGGGCGTGTGTCGAGCACCAGCGGACGCGCCGACAGGCCTCCGCGCTCCGCCAGCGTGTCCGCCAGCGCGGCGTCGTCCAGCACCAGCAGGCGGTCTTCGGGACGCAGCGGCAGCAGCGCGGGCAGCAGATACGCGGCCGTGTCTTGCAGCAGCAGCCGCGGCTGGCCCGACCACCAGCACCGCAGCGCCGCGGGCACGCCGTCGCCCAGGCGGGCGGGCGTGGCCGGACGTCGCGGCGGCGATGCGTGTGTCACGGGAGCAAGCCTACCGGGGCCGCCGGCGACGGCTCAGCCGTCGCCGAGGCGGAACGAGAGGCGGATGCGGCCCTCACCCACGGCGGCCGCCATCGCCTCGAGGTCGGCCAGCAGCGCGGGCAGATCCGGCTCCCCGGCCGCGAGCTCGGCCAGCGCCATGTCCGCGGCGATCGCCGCCCGAGCCGCCGCCGCGCAGTCGCGCAGGGCCGCCGCCGGCTGCCAGGCGGCGTCGAGCATGGCCGCGTCCTCCGCGTCCTCCACGTCGCGGTCGTAGAAGGTGAGCAACGGCCCCACGTCGATCCCGTGCCCGCGCTTCAGCCCGCGGATCAACTCGGTCAGGGGATGCTGCGTGCCGAACGGCTCGGCCACGCCGAACGAGATCAGCGCCAGCAGCGGCCGGGGGTCGGTCGAGAAGCGCGGCGCGACGGCCGTCGCGGGGTCGGTCTCCACGAACAACGCCGGCATCGCAACTCCTGGGCGGCGCCTCAGACGTCGAGGTTGACGACCTGGTCGGCGTGACTCTCGATGAACTTGCGGCGCGCCGGCACGTCGTCGCCCATGAGCTGCGCGAACACGCGGTCGGCGTCGATCTCGTCCTTGACGCCGACGCGCAGCATCAGGCGGTCCTCGGGGTTCATGGTCGTCTCCCAGAGCTGCTCCGCGTTCATCTCGCCCAGCCCCTTATAGCGCTGGATCGAGTGCTTGCTGCCCTCCTTGAGGCCGGCCAGGTGCCCGTCGAGGTCCGCGTCCGAGAAGATCCAGGTCGCGTTCTTGCCGTTCTGCACCTTGTAGAGCGGGGGCTGCGCGATGTAGAGATGCCCGCGCTCGATGAGTTCCGGCATGAAGCGATAGAAGAACGTCAGCAGCAGCGCGCGGATGTGCGAGCCGTCGACATCGGCGTCGGTCATGATGATGACCTTGTGGTAGCGCAGCTTCTCGACGTTGAACTCGTCCTGGATGCCCGTGCCCAGCGCCGTGATCAGCGTGCGGAACGAATCGTGGGCGAGCAGCTTGTCGAGCCGCGCCTTCTCGACGTTCAGCACCTTGCCGCGCAGCGGCAGGATGGCCTGCGTGCGGCGGTCGCGGCCCTGCTTCGCCGTCCCCCCCGCCGACGGCCCCTCGACGATGTAGATCTCCGAGCGTGCGGGGTCGCGCTCGCTGCAGTCGGCCAGCTTGCCGGGCAGCGTCGCGCCCTCCAGCGCGCCCTTGCGCACGACCAGGTCGCGGGCCTTGCGCGCCGCCTCGCGCGCCCGCGCCGACGTCTGGCACTTATCGACGATGCGCCGCGCCTCGCGCGAGTTGCCCTCCAGGTACTCGCTCAGCGCCTCGCCCATCACCGACTCGGTCTGCCCCTTCACCTCGGGGTTGCCCAACCGGGTCTTCGTCTGCCCCTCGAACTGCGGCTCGCCCAGCTTGACGCTGACGACGGCCGTCAGCCCCTCGCGCACGTCCTCCGCCGTCAGGTTCGGGTCCGCCTCGGCGAGCAGCTTGTTGCGCCGCGCGTGCCCGTTCAGCACGCGCGTCAGCGCCGAGCGGAAGCCGGTCATGTGGCTGCCGCCGTCGATCGTGTTGATCGTGTTGGCGAAGGCGAAGACGTGCTCGCTGAAGCCGTCGTTGTACTGCAGCGCGATCTCGATCGACGTACCCGCGACCTCGCGGCTGACGTCGAAGGGCAGGGCTTGCAGCACCCCGCGGTCGCGGTTGAGGTAGCGCACGAAGGAGCGGATGCCGCCCTCGAAGAAGAAGTTGGTCTCGCGGCCGGCGGGACCGGCGGCGGCGCGCTCGTCGCGCAGGCAGATCCACAGCTTGCGGTTGAGGTAGGCGACCTCGCGGAAGCGCTGCGCCAGCGTCTCGAAGTCGTAGTTCAGGTGCTCGAAGACGTCGCGGTCGGCCAGCCAGCGCACCGTGGTGCCGGTCTTCGCCCGCTCGCCCCGCCGTGCGGGCCGCGTCGTGGGACGCCCCTGCGCCTTCCCGCGCTCGTAGGCCTGCGTCGTGACCTTGCCGTCGCGCCGCACCTCGATCTGCAGCGACTCCGCCAGCGCGTTGACGACCGACGCCCCCACGCCGTGCAGCCCGCCCGACACCTTGTAGCCGCCGCCGCCGAACTTGCCGCCGGCGTGCAGCACCGTCATCACCGTCTCCAGCGCCGAGAGGCCGGTCTTCTCGTGCCGGTCGACGGGGATGCCGCGCCCGTTGTCGGTCACCGTGACCCAGTCGTCGGCGCCGATCGTGATCGCCACGCGGTCGCAGTGGCCCGCCATCGCCTCATCGACGGCGTTGTCGACGATCTCGTAGACGAGGTGATGCAGCCCGCGCGCGTCGGTCGAGCCGACGTACATCCCGGGCCGGCGGCGAACCGCCTCCAACCCCTCCAGCACCTGGATGTCGGAGGCGGTGTAATCGCTGGTGATTTTGGCCATGCAGTGGTCCCGGCGAGCCGCCCCGCCCCCGCCGGAGCGCGGTCGGCCCTGTCCCCCGATTGTATCAGCCACCAGAGAGAGCGGCACGCCCGGCCGCACTGCCGCGGGCATCCAGCCGACTGCATCCTGCGCGCTGGGCGGCGCCCCGTGCGCGTGCGAGACTGGGCCCGATCGGGGCCGCCGCCGGCGCCTCCGGAAGGGTGGGATGCCCGATGGTCGGCTGGCGCGAAAAACTGCACCTGCGCAGCGCCCGCGACGCGCGCGATGCGGCGCTGCGCGGCCTGCCCGAGCGCCTCGGCGATCTGGAGCCGGTGGGCGTCGTGCGCAACACGATTCACGACACCAGCGGACGCACCTGGGCCGCCGTCCGCTCCGAGATCGTCTTCCGCGACGAGTTCCTCCCCGCCCTCGACGGGCTCGACGGGTTCAGCCACCTCTTCGTCGTCACCTGGCTGGACCAGGTCACGGACGATGGCCGCGCGCTGCTGCGCATCCGCCCCAGCGGCGACGAGCGTTCGCCCGAGGTCGGCGTCTTCGCGACCCGCACCGCGCACCGGCCCAACCCCATCGGCGTCAGCATCGCGCCGCTGGAGGGGGTGTCGCGGAACACCGTCAAGGTCGTGGGCCTCGATGCCGTCAACGGCACGCCCGTGCTCGACATCAAGCCGTACGTCTCGTTCTACGACTCCTTCGACGCGGAGATCCCCAAGTGGGCCCAATGACGCGCGTACCCCGGATCGCAGGCGCGCGCTGATGGCCCGCGTCAAGGCGAGCCTGGTCAGCGTCTACCTGCTGCGCGAGAGTCCGGCCGGGTTGGAGGTGCTGCTCCTGCAGCGCGGCCCCGATCATCGCTTCCCCGGCGACTGGCAGGGCGTGCACGGCCACATCGAGCCCGGCGAGGCCGCCTGGCAGGCGGCGCTGCGGGAGACCGGAGAGGAGACCGGCATCGATCCGACCGACTGGTTCCGCCTGATCCGCGTGGCCAGCTTCTACGAGCCCGCCAGCGACGCCGTCTACCTCGTCCCCGGATTCGTGGCGCTGGCCGCACCCGGGGCCGTCGTGCGCGTCTCCGCCGAGCACCAAGCCGCGGAGTGGCGCCCCCTCCCAGCGGCCCGGGACGTCTTCCGCTGGGCCACGCAGCGCGACGACCTGGACGCGATCATCGCCGCGACCCGCTGCTGGCCGCGCACGGGCCCGGAGTTGGAGCGCATGGACGTCGACGCGCTGCGTGGGGGCTGGGCCCAACGCACCCGGCCGCCCGTCGGCGGCGACGGCCACTAGAGAAACACGAGAGGGATCCCGTGCCCGGCCTCGGCATCATCGGCTTCGAGCGCAGCGGCAAGACATCGCTGTTCAACGCCGTCACCGGCAGCGAGCACGCGGTCGGCTTCGCGACGCACCAGGATCCGCACGTCGGCGTGGCCAAGGTGCCCGACGACCGCCTCGACCGCCTCTCGGCCATGTACCGGCCCAAGAAGACCACCCCGGCCAGCCTGAGCTACGTCGACTTTCCCGGCGCGTCGTTCCGAGGCGGCGGGCCGGGCGGCGACGCCGGCGGGCCGCAGGTGCGCTTCCTCGACGAGCTGAGCCAGCAGGACGCGCTGGTCCACGTCGTGCGCGCGTTCGACAACGACGCCGTGCCGCACCCGCGGCAGCGCGTCGACCCGGCCCGCGACATCGAGGACATGCTGCTGGAGCTCGTCTTCGCCGACATGGGCCTGATCGAGAAGCGCCTGCACCGCATCGCGACGGAGACGAAGGCCCTGAAGGCGGCGGAACGCGACCGCGCCGACCGCGATGCCGCCCTCCTGCGCCGCCTCAACGACGAGCTGTCGCAGGGGACGCCGGTGCGCGCCATCGCCCTCGGTGAGGCGGAGCGCAAGGAGTTGCGCCACTACCGCTTCCTGACCGAGCGCCCCCTGCTCACGCTGCTCAACATCGACGAGGCCGACGCCGGGCGGTCGGCGGAGATCGCGGCGCAGTTCCGTCCGGCCGACGAACCCGCCGGCACGGCCACGGCGGCGGCCTGCGTCGCGCTGGAGATGGAGCTGCGGGGGCTCACGCCGGACGAGGCGGCCGAGTACCGCCGCGAGATCGGCGCCAGCGAGGGCGCGCTCGAAGCCGGCGTGCGGCTCGCGTATCAGATCCTGGGGCTGCGCTCCTTCTTCACGGTGGGCGAGGACGAATGTCGCGCCTGGACGATCCGGGCCGGGCAGCACGCGCAGGAGGCCGCCGGCCAGATTCACTCCGACCTGGCGCGCGGCTTCATTCGCGCCGAGGTCGTCGGCTGGCAGGACCTGCTCGACGCCGGCTCCGAGGCCGAGGCCAGGAAGCGGGCCCTGCAGCACACCGAGGGCAAGGAGTACGTCGTGCAGGACGGCGACGTGCTGCACGTGCTGTTCAACGTCTGAGACTCGTCCAGGCCATCGCCATCGGTATGATCGGGGCGGCATGACGACCCCCACCGTTTCCTCCGACGGCTCCTCGTTGCCCGCGCGGATCGCCGCGGCTGTCCTCTCCGCCAGCCGCGAGGGGCCGCCGCTGGTGAGTTGCAGCGTCATCGCGGCGCCGGACGGCCACGCCGCGCGGCCGGGCGACAAACTACTCGTCTTCCAGGACGGCGGCACGCTGGGCTCGATGGCCGGCCCCGCCCTGCACGACGCGGTGCGCCGCGCGGCCCTGGCCGCGATCCCCCGCCACGCGGTCGAGACCGTCTTCTTCACGCCGGCCGGCGATCCCCTGACCGGCCGCCGCGCGGTGGCGAACGCGCCCGAAGTCGTGGAGGTGCTGATGGAAGTCGTGGAGCCGGCGGCGACGCTGCTCGTCGTCGGCGGCGGCCACGTGGGCCGGGCGATCGGCGAGATCGGCGCCATCCTCGGCATGAGCGTCGCCGTCCTCGACGACCGCGAGGATTACGCCAACCGCGACCGCTTCCCCTTCGCCGACGCGGTGATCTGCGGTGACTTCGCGCAGGAGCTCGACCGCTTCCCGATCACCGCCAACACGTTCATCGTGCTGGTCTCGCGCGGCCACAAGGTCGATGAGCTCAGCCTGGCCCGGGTGGTGGAGCGCGGCGCGGGCTACGTTGGCATGATCGGCAGCAAGCGCCGCACGCGCACCGTGCTGGAGCACCTGGCCGATTCGGGCGTCGATCCCGCGGCGCTGGAGCGCGTGTTCACGCCCATCGGCCTCGACATCCAGGCCGAGACGCCCGAGGAGATCGCGCTGGCCGTCTTGGCCGAGATCACGCTGGTGCGCCGCGGCGGCAGCGGCCGTCCGCTCTCGGCGCATGGGCAGCGGCTGGCGTCCGCTCTATAATGCCGCCGGCGATCCCGCCCAGCCGCCGCAGCCGGGGAGCACGCGATGCCCAGTGACGAGGTCTACCGCGCGATCGAGAGCGCCGTCACGGCCGGGGAGCCGGCCGTGCTGGCGACCGTGGCGCAGACGTTCGGCAGCACGCCGCGCAAGACCGGCGCCAAGATGGTCGTGCGCGAGGACGGATCCTTCGTCGGCACGATCGGGGGCGGCTGCGGCGAGGCCGAGGTCTGGCAGGAAGCGATGGACGTGCTCGACGGCGGCGCCGCCCGCGTCGTGACGGTCGACCTCACGGAGCCCACCGACGGCGAGGACAAGATCTGCGGCGGCGTCATGCGCATCTTCGTCGAGCCCTTGGGGCGCTAGCCGCGCGCCCGCGCGCCAACCGGGAGTTGATCGATGACCACGCCGTCCGCCCCGCCGCCCCCCGAGCCGCCACCCCCGCCGGCCCCGCCCCCGCCGGCCCCTGTGGCCCCATTGGCGCCATTGGCGCCGACCCCGCCCGGCTTCTTGCGGCGTCATGCGCTGCTGCTGACCGGCAGCGGCGCGGTCGTGGGCATCCTCATCGCCTTCATCCTGCTCAACAGTGAGCCGGTGAAGGTCAATCTCATCCTCGGCACGGCGGAGTTCCGCCTGGCCGGCGCGCTGCTGATCTCCGCCGTGGGGGGATTCGTCATCGGTCTGCTGCTGCCACCGCTGCGCCGCCTGCTGCGCAAGTGAGGCGGACCTCGCGCGCCGGCTGCCACCCTGATCGCACTGTCGCGACGGCCCGGCGCGGCCGTGAATGGCCTCGCCCCGGAGCCGCTGATACACTCACGCGGCAACTCACCGGGCCCCCGCGGTCGTGCGCCGATGCGCAGACGGGGGATGTCCGAGGGGCCGTCATCTGCGCTCGGCCGCGCAGCAGGATCGGCGGTTCTGTTCCAACGGTTGCGCTGGGAGTGTCGGTATGAGTTTCGGGCCGATTGAGGCGGTGGTCATCGTCGTGATCGTTCTCGTCATCTTCGGCGCAGGACGACTCACGGGCGTCGGCAAGGCGCTGGGCATGGGCCTGCGCGAATTCCGCCAGGAGGCGTCCATCAGGCCGGGCGAGGGCGAAGGCGGCGACGGCGACGACGAGAAGGACGCCGCAGGCGCCGATGACGCCACCGGGGAGAGCGCCGCCGCCGCAGCGGCGCCGACGGAGACGCCCGCCGCGACGCCGGACGACAAGACCTAAGCCCCCCACCCGTCCGCGGTGTCCCGCTCCCCCGGGCTGAGTCCGGGGGCTGCGTCGCCGGGCGTCGCCCGGTCCGGTCCGACGGCCCGCGCGCGGAGGCCCCGATGCTGCGCGCGATCGCATTCGACCTCTGGGGCACGCTGATCGCCGATCCGCCGGGCCGCGGCCGCGAACGCGCCGCCGAGCGCGTCCGCCGTGTCGGCGTCGCCCTGCGCGACGGCGGCCGTCCCGCCTCGCCCGACGTGATCGCGGACGCCTTCCAGGCCGCCGTCGACGCGCTGGTGGCGGTGCACCAGGACAACCTCGACCTCGACGGGGCCGGCCGGCTGGCGCTGTTCTACCGCCACCTCGACCCCGGCCTGGACCCCGCCCGCGATCTCCCGCCCGCCGCGGCCGCGGCCGTCGCCGCCGCGATCCACGGCGGCTCCCGCGACACCCCGCCCGCGCTCCTGCCCGGCGCGATCGACACGCTCGCGGCGCTGCGCGACCACGGGCTGCGGCTGGCGCTGGTCAGCAACAGCGGCTTCAGCCCCGGCCCCGTCATGCGCGCGCTGCTCGCGGATCTCGGCCTGAGCGGCTATTTCAGCGCCCAGATCTACTCCGACGAGACCGGCGCCTGGAAGCCGCACCCCCGCATGTTCGAGGCCGCCGTCGTGGCCCTCGGCGCGGCCAAGGCCGAGACGGCCTTCGTGGGCGACACCCCCGAAGCCGACATTCTGGGCGCGCAGCAGGCCGGGCTGGGCCTGGCCGTGCGCGTCGGATCCAAGAACAGCGACGGCGTCCGCGCCGGGATCGAGCTGCCCGGCGTCGGCGGGCTGGTCGAGGCGCTGCGCGAGCGGCGGCTCATTCCCACCTGACGACGCCGGGCCCACCCGACGACGCCGGGCCTGCCGCAATACATCGGACTCGCGGCGCGATCCGTATGCTGGATGCGCCGTATGATGGGCGGGGCACGGTGAGAGAGGGGGCCTGCATGCGCAGCGGCGGCGGCGTCCGGCTGGGCAAGATCTTCGGCATCCCGATCTTGCTCGATTACTCGTTCTTCCTCGCGCTGGCGTTCGTGACCTACCTGCTCGGCGCGAACATGCTGCCCGACCGGGTGAGCCCGCCGCCCGACGCCGTGGTCGCCTGGAGCCTGGGCGTGCTGGGCGCGATCGTCTTCTTCACCTCCCTGCTGCTGCACGAGCTGGCGCACTCGGTCGCGGCGCGGCTGTACGGGCTGCAGGTCTCGAGCATCACCCTGTTCGTGCTGGGCGGCGTCTCGCAGATCAAGCAGGAGTCCCGCTCCGCGATGCAGGAGTTCGTCATCGCCGTCGTGGGGCCGCTGACCAGCGGCATCGTGGGCGGGCTCTTCATCGCCGCCGCCCTGCTGGTGGGCCAGCCGCGCGAGCTGCTGACGGAACTGCTGCTCTGGCTGGGCGCGGGCAACCTGATCATCGCGGCCTTCAACATGTTGCCCGGTTTCCCGCTCGACGGCGGCCGCGTCTTCCGCTCGGTGGTCTGGGGCGTCACCGGCAACCGCGACCGCTCGACCCGCTGGGCGGCGCGCGTGGGGCAGGCCTTCGCCGGCCTCTTCGTCGTCTGGGGCGTGGTCAGCTTCCTCGACCTGGACCTGGGCTTCGGCAGCCCCGGCTTCGGCGGGCTGATGTTCATCCTCATCGGCATCTTCCTCTTCAACGCCGCCACGCAGACGCTGCGCTCCGTCGCGACGCAGCAGGCGCTGGCCGGCGTCGTCGTGCGCGACTTCATGTCCACCGACCTGCGCAGCGTCGAGGCCGGCGCCCCCGTGCGCTGGACGGCCCCGTTCCGCAACCGCGTCGATCCCCACACCGCCTACCTCATCACCCGCGACGGCACGGTCGTCGGGCTCGCGACGGGCGCGAGCCTGCTGCTGATCGACGCCGAACGCTACGAGACGGCGAGCATGGCCGACGTCATGATTCCGGCCGCGAACATCACCCCCATCCATCCCGGCGCCACGGGCCAGGAGGCCCTGGAGCGCCTGCAGGCCGAGAACAGCCCCATCCTGCCCGTCGTCGAGGACGGGCGGCTGCTCGGCCTGGTGGGCTTGGACCAGGTGGTCGCCGCGCTGCAGACCGATGCCGGCCCCGCCTGAGGCGGCCCGCGCCCGCGCCGCGGTGCTCGCGGGCAAGCTGACGCAGCGTGCGAGCCGGCGCCTGGGCCGGGGCGGCACGGCCCTGCCCGGCCTCGTCGCGGAGCGCATCGACGGCCGGCTCGTCGCGCGGCTGGCCGCCCAGCTCGACGGCGTCGTGCTCGTCACCGGCACCAACGGCAAGACGACGACGGCGCGCATGCTGGCCGGCATCCTTGAAGCCGGGGGGCGCCGCGTTGTGCACAACCGGGCCGGGTCCAACCTGATGCGCGGCATCGGCGCCGCCCTGATCGCGGCCGCCGGCCCCTCCGGCGCGCTGCCCGCCGGCGCGGCCGGCGTTTTCGAGACCGACGAGGCGACCCTGCGCGAGGCGGCCCGCGCCGTCCGGCCCAGCGCGCTCCTGATCGGCAACCTCTCGCGCGACCAGCTCGACCGCTACGGCGAGATCGAGGCCGTGCGCGAGCAGTGGCGGGAGACGATCGCGGCGCTCCCGGCCGAGACCACGGTCGTGCTCAACGCCGACGACCCGTCGGTCTCCACGCTCGCCCGCGCCGCTCGCGGCCCGGTGCTCCAGTTCGGCATCGACGACGCGGCCGTCGCGGAGCCGCCCGATGCGTCGCAGCGCTCGCTGGACGCGCTCTGGGACGAGGAGAGCGGCGCGGACTACGTCTACGAGCGCCGCTACCTCGCGCATCTGGGCCTCTGGGCCTGCCCGGGCGCGACCGCCGACGGCCCCGCGCGGCCCGAGCCCGGCGTCGCGGCACGGAAGATCGACCTCGACGCCCCCGACGGGCTCGCCTTCCGCCTCCGCACCCCCGACGAGGAACAGCGCGTGCAGGCGCCGCTGCGCGGCCTCTACAACGTCTACAACGCGGTCGCCGC
Source organism: Dehalococcoidia bacterium (assembly GCA_965209205.1). GTDB lineage: Bacteria > Chloroflexota > Dehalococcoidia > Bin125 > Bin125 > TK10-74A. Next base: position 491,832 of record CBDBQC010000003.1, on the reverse strand, counting down.
CGCGGCCGCCGCGACGGCCCTGGGCCTGCCCGCGGCCGACGTGGCCGGCGGCCTCGCCGGCGCCGCCGCCGCCTTCGGACGGCAGGAGGAGCTACTGGTCGATGGGCACGCGGTCCGCATCCTGCTGGGCAAGAATCCGGCCGGCGTCAACGCCGCGCTGCGCACCCTGCAACCCGGCGGCCCGCAGCACCTGCTCGTCCTGCTCAACGACGGCCTCGCCGACGGCACCGACGTCTCCTGGATCTGGGACACCGACTGGGAGATCCTGCGCGACGCCGCCTCGCTCGTCGTGGGCGGGCGGCGCGCGGCCGACATGGCGCTGCGCCTGCGCTACGCGGGCTTCCCCGATCCCCTCGCCGTCGAGCGGTCGATCGGGGCCGCCCTCCGCGCCCGGCTCGACGCGCTGCCGTCCGGCGCGCCCCTGGTCGTGCTGCCCACCTACACCGCCCTGCTCGACGTGCGCGAGCAGTTGGGTCGCATGGCGGGGGCGCGGCGCATCTGGGAGGGCGCCTGATGCCGCCCCGCCGACCCGCCGACCCGCCGCCGCGGCGCACGCTCAGGCTCGCCCACCTGTACCCGTCGCTGATGAACCTCTACGGCGACCGCGGCAACATCATGGCGCTGCGGGCGCGCTGCGCGGCCCGCGACATCGAGCTGGAGGTCGACGCGGTCGAGATCGGCGACGACTGGGATCCGGCGGAGACCGACCTCGTCTTCATCGGCGGTGGCCAGGACCGGGAGCAGCGACGCATCCAGCAGGATCTGGTCGCCCGCGCCGGGCCGCTGCGCGACTACCGCGACGCCGACGGCGTCATCCTGGCCGTCTGCGGCGGCTACCAGATGTTCGGCCGCAGCTACCGCGACATCGACGGTGACGTGATGGACGGCGTCGGCATCTTCGACATCGTCTCGGCGCACCCGGGCCGCCGCTTCGAGCGCTGCGTCGGCAACGTCGTCGCGATGTGGGAGGACGACACGCTCGTCGGCTTCGAGAACCACGGCGGGCGCACCTACCTCAACGAGGGCGCGACGCCGCTGGCGACCGTCGTCGCGGGGTTCGGCAACAACGGCGGCGACGGCACCGAGGGGGCGCGCACCCGCAACGCCTTCGGGACGTACCTGCACGGGGCGCTGCTGCCCAAGAACCCGCGCCTCGCCGACCGCCTCATCGCGCTCGCGCTCGCGCGCCGCGACGGCGGGGCCGCCCCGACTCCTCTCTCGCCGCTCGACGACCGCTACGAGAGTCGCGCGCACGCCGAGGCCCTGCACGCCGGCCTGCGTCGGTAGGGGCGCCACCGTGGGACGGCCCCCTCGCTACGCTCGTTCGGTGTCTCGCCCCGCCGCCCCCGGCGGCCCCACGGAGACGGAGGGCTTGCGTCATCCCGCCGCCGCCTGACGATCGCTCGTCCCTCCCGAAGGACGCCGCCCCCGCGCGCCCACCGGCGCGGGCGCGCCGGCCCTCGCGTCCGGTGGGAGTCGTCGACCCGAGCGCGCCGCTCGAGGCCGCCCGGCGGCAGGGCGGCGCTCCCCTCCCCGGCGCGACGGAGGTGTGGGTGGTCGTCGCGCTGGTGGTTTTCGTCGCCGCGGGCGCGCTGGCCTTCATCCTCAACGACGACGACCCCGTCGCCGCGCCCGCGGCCGTCGCGGCCCCCGCCGGCGGCGAGCCCGGCGGCGAGCCCGGCAGCGAGCCTGGGAGCGAGCCGAGCAGCGCGGCCCCGCAGCCGGCGAACCCGGACGCGAATGCCGCCGCCCCGGCCGCTCCGGACTCGTCGGATGCGCCGGCGGCGCCGGCGGCGGCGGCAGCTCAGGCGGACCCCCCGGCCACGGCCGAGGCGGCCGCCCCGGCGACATCAGGGTCGCCCCTGCTGGGCTTCAGCATCCCCGTCGCGGGCGCGTGCGTGCCGACCTCCGAGTCGCTGCTGCCGGGCTCGCTGCGGTCATACCGCAACGGCACCCACGAGGGCGTCGACTTCTACAGCGGCGCGGTCGGCGGCTGCCCGCCCGAGCTGCCCGTCACGCTGGCGACGCCGATCCTGGCGGCGAAGGAGGGCGTCGTCATCCGCGCCGATTGGGACTACGTCGAGATGACGCAGGCCGAGCTCGACGCGGCCGCCGCGGCCGGGTACCAGGGCGAGGAGATCCTCGACCGCTTCCGCGGACGCCAGATCTGGATCGACCACGGCGACAGCATCGTCACCCGTTACGCCCACCTGGGCGCGATCGCGGCCGGCATTCAGGTGGGGCAGACCGTCGCGGCGGGGCAGATCATCGGCTTCGCGGGGGAGTCCGGCACTCCCGAGAGCGTCCAGGCCCCCGGCACCGACGTGCACCTGCACTTCGAGATCCGCGTCGGCGACGGCTACCTGGGGCAGGGCCTGCTGATCGCGCAGGCGCGGGCGCTGTACCTGGAGGCGTTCGGCGTGGTGGAGCCGTCGCAAGGGGGCTGATCCCGCCCGAGCCGCGGCCGGGAATCGGATACGCTGAGCCGCACCGCGCACGACGCCCCATCCATCGGAAGTCCCACCCACAGGAAGCAGCGAGGCGGAGGTCCATGGCCGCCCTCCCACCCGGCAGCGCGCGCCCCGCGGGCCGCGTCGCGCTGCCGGACCCCGTCTACCCCATCTGGCGCTGGCTGACCTCCGTCCGCGCGGCGATCCTGCTCATCGCGACACTGACGATGTTCGCGCTGGCCGGCGTGATCATCCCGCAGGTCCCCCCGCAACTGCTCGGCTCCCCGACGGCGGTCGCGCAGCACATCGAGAACCAGCGCGGCACCTTCGACCACGTGCCGGCGGCCTCGCTGCTCTTGCCGCTGATCGGCCTCGGCCTGGGGCTTGCCATCCGCGTCGCCGCGCCGGGCGTGCGAGCCCGCCTGCGGCCGCGCCCCCTGCGACGCCTGCCGCTCGGCCTCTCGCTGGCCGGCCTGGGGCTGCTGCTGGGCCTCGCCGCCGACCGCCTGGGCGGCGTCGGCGGGCTTGCGCTGACCGACATCCTGGCCGACTTCCCGGGGTTCTACGACACCAATGGCGGCGTCTTCAATCTCTTCAACCAGCCCTACTGGTTCGCGCTCGTGGCCGTGCTGGCGCTTTCGATCACCACCTGCACGACCAGCCGCTTCCCGCCCATCTGGCGCAGCGTGCGCCGGCCCCAGCGGCGCGTCAACGACCGCTACTTCGAACGCGCCCGCCAGCGCTTCGATTTCGCCAATCCCGACTCGCCGGCCGCGACCGCCGACGCCCTCGCCGCGGCGCTGCGCCGTCGGCGCTTTTCCGTCCGCGGCGAAGCGCGCGACGGCGCCCACTACCTCTTCGCCGACCGCTACGCCTGGGTGCAGCTCGCGACGTTCGTCTCGCACCTGGCGCTGATCCTGCTGGTGATCGGGGCGCTGCTGACGAAGTTCACGGGCGAGGAGTTGCAGTTCTGGGTCGCCGAGGGGGAGAGCCGCCCGCTCTTCGCGACCGGCGGTGAGCGCCAGCAGGTGCAAGTCATCGTCGATGACGCGATCGCCCGCTTCAACGACGACGGCCAGGCGCTCGACTTCCGCAGCCTCGTCCGCGTCACCAGCGCCGGCGAGGAGGTCGGCGCGGGCGAGGTGACGGTCAACGGTCCGCTGCACGCCGCCGGCTTTCGCGTGCATCAGGCCGCGTACTGGGAGCACGGCGCGGCGCTGCAGGTCCGCGACGCCGGCAGCGGCCAGCTGCTCTACTCCGAGGCGCTGATGCTGCAAGAGCGGTTCTTTGGGCCGCGCATCATCATCACCCAGGCCGCGACGGGCGCGCTCTTCACCGACGAGGTCGTTCAGTTGCGCTTCCCCGTCGCCGATGCCGACAGTGGCGCGTACGAACTCATCCCGCTGGCCGAGACGGTCAGCGTCGCGCTGGCGCTGCTGCCCGACGGTGACGGCGTGCGCTTCCACTACGCGCTGCTGCCCGTCGGCGCCGGGTCGCCCGAAGGCCGGGCACTCGATAGCGCCGCGCTGCGCATCGGGCAGCCGCAGCCCGTCGCGCCGCGCATCCGCCTGACCGACGCCGCCGGCGCCCCCCTGTTCGACGCCGTCGTGCCGCTGCAGGCGCTCGCCGCCGCCGCGGGCGGCGAGCGCCTGGGCCTGCTGCCCCTGCCCGACGGCACCCTGCTCACGGTCGGCTACTCCGGCGATCCGCGCCGCTTCTTCTACTTCGACCCCGACGACGAGAGCCGCCGCGGACTGCTCGCCGCCGGACAGTCGGTCGGCCTGGGCGACGCCCGCCTGGAGTACGTGGGCGAGGATGTCGATCGCACCAGCCACGGCAGCCTCGAACCGGGCGAGAGCCAGGTGCTGGGCCGGGTCGAACTGCGCTACGGCGGCGCGGAGTCGGTCTTCTTCGCGGTGGTCGACGACCTGCCCGGGTCGAGCGGCCAGTCGGTGGTCGCCATCGAGCGCTTCGGCCGGGCCCGCACGACGAGCGAGTTCAACGCCTTCGGCGGGGAGGACGTGGAGCTGGACCGCTCGACGGTGAGCGGGCTGTACGCCGACCGGCCCGCCCGGCTGGCGGTCGGCCTGGGCGACGTGCCCCGCTTCGACCTCGACGAGGGGCAGTCCCGCGTTGTCGGCGACTACGAGTACGCTTTCCTCGGCCCGCGCGAGTTCACCGGACTCAACCTCCGGCGCGACCCGGGCGGTATGGTCTTCTGGGTCGCGATCATCCTGGGAGTGCTTGCCTTGCTGACGACGTTCTTCGTCCCCCGGCGGCGCATCTGGGCCCGCGTCACCGACGACCGCACGCTGCTGGCGGGGCTGGCCACGCACGGCGTCGACATGACGCGGCGGGAGTTCCACGGGCTGGCCCGCGACGTGGGCGCGCCCGATCTGCCCCCGCCGGCGCCCGAGGAAGGCGAGGACTGGGACCGCTGATGCTCGACCTCGTCGCCGCGATCAACATTCACCTCAACCCGCACATCTTCGACGGCGGCTTCGCCCTCACGTGGCACGGCTTCTTCACGGCCGTCGGCATCGCGGGCGGCGTCTGGCTGGCGGTGCGCTGCGCCCGGCGCGTCGGTCTGCCCGAGGACGACGCCTTCACGATCGCGCTGGTCGCGGTGCCCTGCGGCATCGTGGGCGCGCGCGCCCTGTGGGTGCTCGAGCACACCGACCTGATCCACAACGTGGGCGACATCTTCGCCCTCACCGACGGCGGCATCTCGGTCTACGGCGCGATGATCGGCGGCGCCCTCGGCGGCTTCATCTACGTCGTGATCTGGAAGCCGGGCTTCCCTCGCTGGCTGGCGCTCGACGCGGCCGCGCCCGGCATGATCCTGGGCCAGGCCGTCGGCCGCCTGGGCGACACGATCAACGGCGAGCACTTCGCCAAGGCCGCCGACCTGCCCTGGGCGTTCCGCTACACCCACCCCAGCACCGACGGCCCCTGGGCCTCCATCGTCGACGGCGTCATCCCGCCCGCCGCCAACTGGTTCCGCGGACAGACCGGCGCCCTCGCCGAGGCGCCGGTGCCCGTGCACCCCGTCGCCGGCGGCTACGAACTGATCCTCGACTTCATGATCCTGGGCGGGCTGCTGCTCCTGCGCCGCACGCGGTTGCTGCCCGGCTGGGGCTTCGTCTTCTACGTCCTGGCCTACGCCGCCGTGCGCGGCCTCCTGGCCCTGCTCCGCACCGACGAGCAGACCGCCTTCGGCGGGATGTCGGTGCCGCAACTGCTGGCCATCCTGACCGGCCTGCTGGCGCTGGCGATGGCCTGGTACCTGTGGCGCAATCCGCCCGCCCGGCCCGAGCCGCTGGCCCTGTCGCGGGCGCTGCACCGCGAGGAGGCCCGCGAGCGACGCCGCGGCGCCGCGCCGCGCAAGCCCGACTCCGCCCCGCCATCGAAGGCCCCGCCCCGCCCGCCCGCCGCCCGATCGGGGCCCGGCGGGGTGCGGCGGCGCAAGCGCCGGGATCCCGGCTGACATGGCCGCCCCCGCCCGCCCCCGCTTCATCCTCTACGACCGCGACGGCTGCCACCTCTGCGCGGAGGCGCGCGCCCAACTGCAGCGCCTCGCCCCCGTGCTCGACTTCGACGTCACGGTGCTCGACATCGACGCCGACCCCGCCCTCGTCGCCCGCTACGGGGAGCGCGTGCCGGTCGTCGCCTGCGGCGCCGAGGAGATCATCGCGGCCCCGTTCGAGCCGCCCGCCCTGCGCGTCGCGATCGCGCGGGCGCTCTCGCGCTGAGCCGCCGGAGCGTTGCGCCCAATCTTGATAAATCCGGTGGTCTTAGTACACTTTGATTGAAGAGACCGGTTGACGGCCGCGAATACACTGGTCTGTGGGCGGACGCGCTATGGTTATCGTCCCTTCGAGGCGCGACCGCACGGGAGCCATCATGACCACCGCACAACTCGACCCCGCGACCGACTTCGACCTGCCCGACGAGATCGAGGCCGAGATCCAGAACTACGAGGCGCACGTGCGGCGCTTCCAGCGTGACGAGATCGACCCGCTGGAGTTTCGCCTCTTCCGCCTGCAGCACGGCATCTACGGCCAGCGGCAGCCCGACGTACACATGATCCGCGTCAAGATCCCCTACGGCGGCCTCAACGCCGAGCAGGTGGACATGCTGGCCGACATCATCGACCGCTACGCGCCGCGCCGCGTGGGGCACCTGACGACGCGCCAGGACCTGCAGATGCACTTCGTGCCGCTCGACCAGACGCCCACCGTGATGCGCATGCTCAGTTCGGTGGACCTCACCACGCGCGAGGCCTGCGGCAACACGGTGCGCAACGTCACCGGCGACCACCTCTCCGGCGTCGGGCCCGACGAGGCCTTCGACGTCACGCCCTACGCGGCGGCGGTCTCGGCGCACTGCCTGCGCCTCGACGTCTGCCAGTTGCTGCCGCGCAAGTTCAAGCCCGCGTTCTCGGCCAGCGACCACGACTTCGGGCTGGTGCCCATGCACGACATCGGCTTCGTCGCGCGCACGCGCGAGGTCGACGGCCGTGTCGAGCGGGGCTTCAAGGTCGTCGTGGGCGGCGGGCTGGGCGCCGCGCCCCACCTGGCCGAGACGCTCGACGAGTTCCTCCCGGCCAACGAGGTCGCGCGCATCACGGAGGCGGTGCTGACCGTCTTCAACGCCAACGGGCCGCGCAAGAACCGCAATAAGGCGCGCATCAAGTTCTACATCAAGTCGGTCGGCATCGAGCAGTTCCGCCTGCAGGTGCAGGAGGCGCTCGAGCAGCTGCCGCCCGCCGACGACCCGCACTTCCGCCAGGTCTCCGAGTTCATGCACGTCGAGGAGGAGGTCCCCACGACGGCCCCGCGCCTCGTCGGGACGGCCGACCTGCCCGATGCGGACTTCGCCGAGTGGAAGCGCACGAACCTGGTGCCGCAGACCCAGGACGGCTTCTACGCCGTCTACGTGACCGTGCCGCTGGGCGACCTGACCGTCGAGCAGATGCACGCCCTGGCCGACCTCACGCGCGAGTTCTCCGGCGGCCGCCTGCGCATCACCGCGCAGCAGGCGCTGATCCTGCGCTGGATCCGGGAGCAGGATCTGGCCGACCTCTACCTGCGCCTCGGGGAACTGGAGCTCAACGAGCCCAGCGCTCACCAGCTGGCCGACGTCATGTCGTGCCCGGGCTCCGACACCTGCGCGCTGGGCATCACCTCCTCCAAGGGGCTGGCGAGCGTGCTGCGCGACAGCGTCATCGCGCGCGGCCCGGAGGATGCCCTGGTCGAGCGCATGCGCATCAAGATCAGCGGCTGCCCCAACTCCTGCGGGCACCACCACATGGCCGACATCGGCTTCCACGGCGCCGCGATGCACGCCGACGGCCGCCTCGTCCCCTCCTTCAACGTGCTGATCGGCGGCGGGACCGACATCGAGGGCGCCGGGATCGCCCGGATCGTCGGCAAGGTGCCTGCCAAGCGCGTGGCGGACGCCGTGCACGCCGTCATCGACGACTACAAGGCCGCCCGCGACGACGGTGAGATCTTCCGCGACTACTCGCAGCGCCGCGGCCTCAAGCACTTCCGCGGCCTGCTGGGCCAGTTCAGCGCGCCGCCCAAGTTCACCGACGACCCGCTCATGTTCGTCGACCACGAGGCCAACAAGCTCTTCAACCTCGACGAAATGGGCGAGGGGGAGTGCGCGGTCTAGCGGCCCGCGCATTCGCCCGCGGCCGTCTGCCGACCCGGCCCGCGCATCGCTGGCTGGCCGCGCCGCTCGCCCTCTTCGTTTTCCTGCTGGCACTGCGGGCGCTGGTGCTCAGCGCCGGGGCGCTGGCCGACGTTCTGGACGTGCTCGACGCCCAGGGCGCGCTCAATCTCGTGGGACTGGGCTGGCTCGGCTCGTACGTCGTGCTCAGCGGCTCACCCATCGCCGCGACCGCCCTCACCCTGCTCGACGCCGGCGTGCTCACACCGTCCGAGGCCTTCGCGCAGGTCGTCGGCTCGCGCATCGGCGCGTCGTTCATCGTCCTGGTGGTCGGCTTCCTCTACTACCTGCGCGGGCGGGGCCTGGCCGACAGCGTCCACGTGGGCATCGTCGCCTTCCTCGTCACAGCCACGACCTGGGTCCCCGTCGCCCTGCTCGGCCTCGCTGCGCTGGAGGGCGGCTGGTTCGACGGGGCGGAATTCGGCGCCGTCGCGCCGATCACCGCCCTCAGCGACGCGATCTACGACCCCATCCTCGGGCGCCTGCAGGAGGTGCTGCCGGCCGGGCTGCTGTTCGCGGCGGCGGTCTTCCTGCTGCTCGCCGCGCTGCGCCTCGTCGACCACGCGCTGCCCAGCCCCGAGAACGCCGGCGACCGCCTGGCGGCGACCCCGGGCCGGCTGCGCGGCCGCTGGCCGATGTTCGCGCTGGGCGCCGGCGTCACCCTCGCCACCCTGTCGGTCGCGGTCTCGCTCACGCTGCTCGTGCCGATGGCCCTGCGCGGCACCATCCGCCGCGACGCGATCGTGCCCTACGTGCTCGGCGCCAATATCACGACCTTCGTCGACACGCTGTTCGCCGCGGCGGCGCTGGAGCGGGGCGGCGCCGCCATCATCGTGGTGACGACGATGATCCTCGCGACGCTCGTGGCGCTGGTCGTGCTGACCGTCGTCTACCGCCCCTACGTCCGCGCCATCCATGGGGCGGCGCACCGCATCGGCCGCGACCGAACCAGCCTCGCCGGCTTCATCGTCGGCATCGTCGCGCTGCCGCTCGCGCTGACCCTGATCTGAACGCCCCGCCCCGCCCGCACGACTCCCGCCTCTCCATCCTCCTGGACCGAGAGGGGGAACGTGACCCCGGCGCGATGGGGCCAACGGCGCGGCCGACACCGTGGGCGCGACGCGCGCAGGTCCTACACGACCGACGTGGGACCGCCCGGCGGCAGGTTCATCGCGTGCAGGCCGCACTCCTTCTGCGTCGCTTCCTCCCACCACCAGCGGCCGGCGCGCTCGTGCTCGCCGGGGTTGGTGGGGCGCGTGCAGGGCGCGCAGCCGATCGATTTGAAGCCGCGGTCGTGCAGCGGGTTGTAGGGCACGTCGTGCGCGCGGATGTAGTCCCACACCTGCACCGATGTCCAGCGGGCCAGCGGGTTGAACTTGATCAGCGGTCGCGCCGGGTCGGCCGAGAAGCCGGCGTCCTCCTGCACCAGGGGGATCGCGGCCCGCGTCGCCGGGCTCTGGTCCTGGCGCTGGCCCGTGATGTAGGCGCGCGCCCCCGCCAGCATGCGCCGCAGCGGCTCGACCTTGCGGATCCCGCAGCACTGCTCGTGGCCGTCCTCGTAGAACGAGAAGAGACCGCGGTCGCGCACCAGGGCCTGCACTGCCGCGGGATCCGGGAACGCGACTTCGATCGTCGTCCCGTAGCGCTTGCGCACCAGCTCCACGAACTCCAGCGTCTCCGGGTGCAGCCGCCCGGTGTCGAGCGTGAAGGCGCGATAGGGGCGCCCGCTCTTCGCGGCCATGTCGATCAGGACGACGTCCTCGGCGCCGCTGAACGAGATCAGCGTCTCGCCGGGGAACAGCTCCAGCGCCCGCCCGATCGTGGCGGCCGGGTCGAGCGGGTCCAGGTCGGCGGCGAGCGCCGTCGGGTCCAGCGAAGTCATGCCCATCCGTCCCTCCGCGCCGCCCGTCGGCGGCCCCGCGGTCCCAGTTTAACCACGACACATTGGCGTCCCGGGAGCCGCCCCGCCAAATGCTACCATTCCGGTTAGGATTACCCGGATTCGCCCGCTCGCCGCCCCGATGAGGGAGCGCGGGGGGGCCACCCGTCGGAGCGAGGCGTAATGCGACTCTCGAACAAGGGCGACTACGGCATCCGCGCGCTCGTCGATCTGGCGCAGCATCGCGGCAGCGGGCCGATCCCCAGCGGCGAGATCGCCGCCCGGCAGGGCATCCCCGAGTCCCTCGTGGGGCAGGTGCTGGGCGCGCTGCGCACGGCCGGCTTCGCGCGCTCGGTCCGCGGCGCGCAGGGCGGCCACGAGCTGGCCATGGACCCCGGCGAGATCCGCATGGACGCCGTCGTCGAGAGCCTCGACGGCAACATCACCGTCGGGGCCTGCCTGGACAGCCCCAACCTCGACTGCACCGGGTCGGCCGGCCAGTTGCGCATGTGGGAGGACGTCCGCGACGCCATCGTCGGCGTCCTCCGCGACCGCACCCTGGCCGACCTCGCCGAGCGCGACGCGGTCCGCACCGGCGGCCGCTACTCCATTTGAGTCCCACCCCGAGTTCCACCCAGTTGAGTCGATTGCAGGCGAGGCCCTTGATGAGCAACCGCAGCGGCATCGTCGACAGCCTGCTCGACCTCGTGGGCGAGACGCCGATGCTGCGCCTGCAGCGGGTCGTCCCGCCGGGCGGGGCGGAGCTGCTCGGCAAGCTGGAATCGCTCAACCCCGGCGGCTCCGTCAAGGACCGCATCGCCAAGTCCATGATCGAGGCCGCCGAGCACGACGGGCTGCTCCATCCGGGCGACACCATCGTCGAGCCGACGAGCGGCAACACCGGCGTCGGGCTGGCGCTGGTCGCCGCCGCCAAGGGCTACCGCCTCGTCCTCACCATGCCCGAGGACTACAGCGTCGAGCGGCGCAAGCTGTTCGCCCGCTACGGTGCCGAACTCGTCCTCACCCCCGCCATCGAGGGCATGAGCGGCGCCGTCTTCGCGGCCGAGGAGCTGGCCCGGCAGCCCGGCCACTTCATGCCCCAGCAGTTCCAGAACCCAGCCAACCCCGACGTCCACCGGCGCACCACGGCCGAGGAGATTTGGACCGCCACCGGGGGCCGCATCGACGCCTTCGTCGCGGGCGTGGGCACCGGCGGCACGATCACCGGCGTCGGCGCGGTCCTGCGCGAGCGGCTGCCCGACGTGCGCGTGATCGCGGTCGAGCCGGCGAAGTCGCCGGTGCTGCGCGGCGGCCGCTTCGGCGTGCACGGGATCCAGGGCATCGGCGCGTCGTTCGTCCCGGGCGTGCTCGACCGCGACGTCTACGACGAGGTGATGGGCGTCAGCGACGAGGACGCCTACGCGATGACGGCCCGGCTGGCGCGGGAGGAGGGCGTCCTGGTGGGCGTCTCGGCCGGCGCGAACGTCCACGCCGCCCTGCGCGTCGCCGAGGATATGGATGCCACGCAGCGGGTGGTGACCATCCTGTGCGACACCGGGGAGCGGTATCTGAGCGTTGATCTGGAATCCGCGGCGCGGAGCCTCACGGCCCGGCTGCGCTAATGCGGCGAGCGTGAACACGGCGAGCACGGAGGAGCAGCGATGGCAGTGAAGGTCTACATCCCCACCCCGTTCCGGCGGCTGACGGGCAACCGCATCTTCGTCGATGCGGACGGCAGCGACGTCGGCGGTGTGCTGCGCGACCTCGAGCAGCGCTACCCCGGATTCGGCGCGCTCGTCTTCACCGAGGACCGCCAGATCCTGAGCCACGTCAACGTCTACGTGAACAACCACGAGATCTCCACGCTCGACGGCTCGGACACCGCCGTCGGCGACGGCGACGAGGTCTCCGTCATCCCCGCCATCGCCGGCGGCTCGGTGATGACCGCGGAGCAGGTCGACCGCTACTCGCGGCACCTGATCATGGAGCAGGTGGGCCCCACCGGGCAGCGCAAGATCAACGACGGCAAGGTGCTCGTCGTGGGCGCCGGCGGGCTCGGCTCGCCGGTGCTCGTCTACCTGGCCGCGGCGGGCGTCGGCACGCTCGGCATCGTCGACTTCGACGTCGTCGACCGCAGCAACCTGCAGCGACAGATCATCCACGGCACGGGCGACCTCGACCGCCCCAAGGTCGACTCCGCCGCCGACCGCATCGCCGACATGAACCCCAACGTCGTCGTCGTCAAGCACGCCGAGCCGCTGACGTCGGAGAACGCGATGGCGATCATCCCGCAGTACGACATCGTCGTGAACGGGGCCGACAACTTCGCCACCCGCTACCTGGTCAACGACGCCGCCTTCCTGGCCGGGGTCAAGCTCGTCGACGGCAGCATCTTCCTCTTCGAGGGCCAGGTGACCACCTTCCTGCCCGGCGAGGGCTGTTACCGCTGCCTCTACCCCAGCCCGCCGCCGCCCGGTATGGTCCCCTCCTGTGCCGAGGCGGGCGTCCTGGGCGCGCTGCCGGGCACGGTCGGCGCGATCCAGGCCACCGAGGCACTCAAGCTGCTGCTGGGCATCGGCGAGCCGCTGGTCAACCGCCTGCTGCTCTACGACGCCCTGGCGATGGAGTTCCGCACGGTGAAAATCCGCCGCGCCCCCGACTGCCCGCTCTGCGGTGACGCCCCCACCGTCACCGAGCTGATCGACTACGAAGAGTTCTGCGGCTCGCCCTTCCACGAGGGGCCCGCCGCCCAGCCGGCGTCCTGAGGTGCGGTCATGGCGGTAGAGGTCCGGGTTCCCTCGCTCCTGCGCAAGTACACGCAGGGCCAGAAGACGCTCTGCTACGAGCGCGCCACGGTCGGCGCGCTGCTCGCGACGATCGACGCCGACTACCCCGGCTTCCGCGATCAACTGGTCGAGGACGGCGAGATGCGCCGCTTCGTCAACATCTTCCGCAACGACGAGGACATCCGCTTCCTCGACAAGATGGATACCGCGCTGGAGGACGGCGACGTGCTCGCCATCCTGCCCGCGCTGGCCGGCGGATCGGCCCGCCCGCCCCGGCGACCGCGGCGGGCCGGGAAGGCCTGAGCGGTGGAGGCGGTGGCCGGGGCGGCGTCCGCGGGCGCGCGCTACGAGTCGCTGCTCGACCTGATCGGCAACACGCCGCTGGTGCGGTTGCGGCGCATGTCGCCGCGTGAGGGCGTGCGCATCTGGGCCAAGCTCGAGGGGCAGAACCCCAGCGGCTCCGTCAAGGATCGCATCGCCCAGGCGATGCTGGCCGCCGCCCGCGCCGACGGCTCCCTGGCCACGGGCCAGACCATCCTCGAGCCCACCAGCGGCAACACCGGCCTCTCCCTGGCGATGATTGGGCGGCTCTATGGTCACCCCGTCCGTTGCGTGATGCCGGAGAGCGTCAGCCACGAGCGGCGCGACCTGCTGCGCTTCTACGGCGCGGAGCTCGTGCTCTCCCCCGGCGACCTGGGCACCAACGGCGCCGTCAGGCTGGCCCAGGAGCTCTACGCCCAGGATCCGTCGGTGTTCATGCCCATGCAGTACGAGAACGCCGCCAACCCCGATGCCCACTACGGCGGCACCGGCCCCGAGGTCCTGCGCGACTGCCCCGACCTCACGCACTTCGTCGCCGGCCTCGGCACCGGCGGCACGCTGACCGGCGTCGGCCGCTACCTCAAGGAGCGCAAGCCCGACGTGAAGATCGTCGCCGCGGCCCCCCACCCCGGCGACCTCGTGCAGGGGTTGCGCAGCATGGAGGAGGGCTACATCCCGCCCGTCTTCGACGAGTCGGTCCTCGACGGCCGCATCGTCGTCGACAGCCGCACCTCGTTCGCCGTGACGAAGCAACTGCTGGAGCAGGAGGGCATCTTCGCGGGCATCTCCTGCGGCGCGGCGGTGCGCACCGCCCAGCGCGTGGCCGAGCGCATGCAGAGCGGCGACATCGTCGTGCTGCTGGCCGACGGCGGCTGGAAGTACCTCTCGACCGGTCTTTGGGGCCGCGACTACGACGACATCGCCGGCGACGAGACGATCGAGGGGCAACTCTGGTGGTGAGCGTGCGCCCGATGAACCCGCTGCGATGACCGCTCCTGTGATGAGCTCCCTGTGACGAACGACGGGCCCGTCCAGATCCCGCGGGAGTTCCTCGACGCCATGGTCGCGCACGCCCGCGAGGCCGAGCCGGACGAGTGCTGCGGCGTCGTGCTGCGCTTCCCCGGCGGCGCGCAGTCGCTCTACCGCACCACCAACGCCGCCGACCCCGCCCAGCGCCCCTTCCGCTTCGATATCCCGGCTGGCGAGTTGCTGCACCTCTACCGCCTGATGAGCGACCGCGACGCCGACCACTACCTCGTCTACCACTCCCATACGATGTCGGAGGCCCGCCCCTCCCCCACCGACCTGCGCTTCGCGCGCCCGCTGGTCGGCGCCGACCCCTGGCCCTACTGGCTGCTCGTGTCGCTGGCGACGGATCCCCCGGACGTGCGCGTCTGGCGCATCGTCGAGGCGGCGGACGACGACCCCGAGGCCGTCAACGGCGTCAAGCCGGTCGAAGTCGGCTACGCGGTTGCGCCCCTGCCGCCGGGCAGCGCCATGCTGCGCCTTGAGAGCAGCGGCGACGCACGCCGCCCCGTCGTCAGCGAGCGCCCCCTCGACGACTGATCCAGCCGGCGCGACCCGTCCGGCAAGGAGCCCGGCGCGATGGCCAGCCCTCCGCCCCCCGCCCCCATCCCCGCCCTGATCGGTGGGCGCCGCTTCGAGTGGGGGGCGCGCACTTTCCTGATGGGCGTCATCAACTGCACCGACGACTCCTTCTCCGGCGACGGCCTGCGCGCCGACGCCGACGCCGCGGTGCGTCAGGGCCTGCGCATGCTGGCCGAGGGCGCCGATCTGCTCGACGTGGGGGCGGAATCCACCCGCCCCGGCTTCCGGCCCGTGGGCACGGATGTCGAGCTGGCCCGCGTCGTGCCGGTGATCGAGCGGCTGGCGCGCGAGACGGACGCGCCGCTCAGCATCGATTCGACCAAGGCCGACGTCGTGCGGGCGGCGCTGGCGGGGGGCGCGACGGTCGTCAACGACGTCGCTGGCTTGCGCGGCGACCCGGGCGTCGCCGCGGCCGCGGCCGCGGCCGGCGCGACCGTCGTCATCATGCACAACCAGCGCAACCGCCCCTTCCACGATGTCGCCGCCGACATCCGCGAGGGGCTGCTGGCCGGCTGCGCCGCCGCCGAGCGGGCCGGCATCCCCCGCGAGCGCCTGATCCTCGACCCCGGCTTCGGCTTCGGCTGGCGGCCCGAGCAGAGCATCGAGATGCTGCGGCGGCTGGGCGAGCTGCGCGACCTCGGCCGGCCGCTGCTGGTGGGCACGTCGCGCAAGAGCGCCATCGGGGCCGTGCTCGGCCTGCCCGTCGAGGAGCGGCTGCTGGGCACGGCCGCCACTGTCGCGATGGCGATCGCCAACGGCGCCGACATCGTCCGCGTCCACGACGTGGCAGAGATGGCCCAGGTCGCCCGCATGACCGACGCCGTCGTGCGCGGCTGGCGGCCGCCCCCCAGCGTCCTGCTGGGCGTGGGCGGCAACCTCGGTGACCGCCTGGCGCACCTGCGCCGCGGCGTCGCGCTGCTCGCGCCCGAGGTCCGCGTCACGGCGGCGTCCCCGCTGTACGAGTCGGCCCCCTGGGGCGTCACCGATCAGCCGCCGTTCCTGAACGCCGCTCTGCGCGTCGAGACGCGGCTCTCCCCCCACGACCTGCTCGCCAAGTGCAAGGCCGTGGAGGCCGAGGCCGGACGCACGCCCGGCCGTCGCTGGGGCCCGCGCGTCCTCGACCTCGACATCCTGCTCTACGGCGACCTGCGCCTCGACGACGAGACGCTGATCATCCCCCACCCCCGCATCGCCGAGCGCGGTTTCGTGCTGCGGCCGCTGGCCGACCTCGCCCCGGCGACCGTGCCGCCCGGCTGGGAGCGCAGCGTCGCGGCGGCACTCGCCGCGATCGGCGAGGAGGGGCTGCGGCGCGTCGCCGGCCCCGAGTGGGCGTCGGGGCCGGGCCCTACTCCGGCGTGAGCGGCTCGGCCTCGTACTCCAGGCCCGACAGGTCGTCCTCCATCGAGAGCAGCGTCCAGCCCACCCAGAAGCCCAGCACCGACCCCACCCCCACCAGCAGGCCGACGGGCAGCGCCAGCGCGGCGTAGCTGCGCTTCATCGCCCCGGTCAGGAAGAGCAGGGCCTGCAGCACGCAGGCCGCCATCAGCAGCGCGCCGGTCAGTCGTGTGCGATCCATGCGCGCAGAATACGCGGCCCGACCGTTGCGCGCCGCGTCCGGCGCGGGCATCGGTATAGTGGGCCCGGCCATGGCCGTGCACGCCGACCCCCCGCCCCCGGATGAGGAACGCCCCGGCGCGCCGCCGGATGCGCCGCCCGATGGCGACGCGCTTGCGCCGCGACAGCTGTTCCTGCACCGCCGCATCGTCACGATCAGCCCGCGGCGCATCGAGATCCGCCCGCCCAAGAGCACGATGCTGCTGCCGCTCGTGGGCAGCGTGCTGGTGTCGGCGCTGCTGGCCGCCGCCGTCGCCTGGATCGACTCGCTGCCGTTCCTGGTCCTGCCGGTGGTGCTGCTGGTGTCGGTCCTGGTGCTGCCGCTGTCGGGCATCACGCTGGTCTACGCGATCTTCGGGGCCAACATCGTCGCCGACCGCGCGGGGCAGAACGTCTCCGTCAAGCAGCGCTTCCTGGGCCTCGGCGTCGGCACGACGGAGCTGATCCCGTTCTGGAAGATCCGCGAGTTCGTCGTCGAGGACGTGGCCCGCGCGCAGGAGCACGCGCACGGCCGGGAGCCCGCCCACGACATCGCGCAGTGGGATCTGACGCTGGTCAAGAAGAGCGGCAAGCGCATCCGCCTGGGCGGTTACAGCCTGCCGCGCGAGCACGACGAGGCGGGCCTCGATATCGTCATGGGTGTCGGCGAGGCCTTCGCCGCGCTCTCCGGCGCCCCCCTGCGCGGGCCGTTCTGGTAGGAGGCATGCCGTGACGCAGCCACCCTCGACACCGCCCCCGCCCGACGATGTCGACGCGATCCTGGCCCTCGCCCGCACGATCGCCGTCGTCGGCCTGACCGACCGTCCCGCCCGCGACGACCACGAAGTCGCCCGCTACCTGCAGGGCCAGGGTCTGCGCATCATCCCGGTTAACCCGGGGCTCACCGCGCCCGTGCTCGGTGAGCGCCCCTACCCCGACCTGGCCTCGATTCCGGAGCCCATCGATCTCGTCGACGTCTTCCGCCGGCCGGAGTTCACGGACGCGCACATCGATGAGGCGATCGCGGTGGGCGCGAAGGCGGTCTGGCTGCAATTGGGCATCCGCAACCCGGCCGGCCTCGCCCGCGCCCGCGCGGCCGGGCTGCTGGCCGTGCAGGACCGCTGCCTGATGGTCGAGCATCGCCGCCGGGGCGCCGCCCGGGGCCGCGCGCGGACCTAAGCGACGTAAGACGGGGCCCAGGCGCGGCCCCGTGGTACACTCGCGCTACCAAACGTCGACCGGCGCTCAGCACTTGGCGAGGTGCTTGCAGCGGAGGGACTCGTGGGCGACCAGATGCGGGAAGCCTGCGGCGTGTTCGGCGTTTACGCGCCCGATCTCGATGTTCCCCGGCTCACCTTCTACGGCCTCTACGCGCTGCAACATCGCGGGCAGGAGAGCGCCGGCATCTGCACGACCGACGGCGCCCGGCTGCGGCTGCGCACCGGCATGGGCCTCGTCTCCCAGGTCTTCGACGAGAGCTCGCTAGCCCCCCTGCACGGCACCGCCGCCATCGGCCATACGCGCTACTCGACCACCGGCGCGTCCCGCGCCCGCAACGCCCAGCCGCTGCTGCTGCAAGGCGTCGAGGGCGAACTGGCGCTGGGGCACAACGGCAACGTCGTCAACGCGGGCCAGATCCGCGAGAGCCTGGAGCGCGAGGGCCACGCCTTCCACACCTCCACCGACTCGGAGGTGATTGGGAAGTACCTGCTGGCGACGCCCGGCAGCTGGGGCGATCGCTTCGCGAAGATGATGCGCACCTTCTCGGGGGCCTACTCGCTGGTCGTCCTGACGCCCGATCGGCTGATGGCCGCCCGCGACCCGCGCGGGGTCCGCCCGCTCTGCCTGGGCACGGTCGACGGCGGCTACGTGGTCGCGTCCGAGAGTTGCGCCCTGGACCACATCGGCGCGACCTTCGAGCGCAGCATCGCCCCGGGCGAGTTGGTCACCATCTCGGCCGAGGGCGTCAAGTCGGAGCAGGTCGCCTCGAGCGCGCCCGCCGCCGGCTGCGTCTTCGAGCACATCTACTTCGCCCGCCCCGACTCCAAGCTCGACGGCACGCTGGTCTACGCCAGCCGCCTCGCCATGGGCGAGGAACTCGCGCGGGAAGCGCCCGCCGACGCCGACCTCGTGATCGGCGTGCCCGACTCGGCCACCGCCGCGGCCGTGGGCTACGCCCGCGGGTCGGGCCTGCCCTACGCCGAGGGCTTGGTCAAGAACCGCTACGTCGGCCGCACCTTCATCCAGCCCGACCAGCGCCTGCGGGAGTTGGGGGTGAACCTGAAGTTCAACCCCCTGCGCGAGGTCATCGAGGGCAAGCGCCTGGCCGTCGTGGACGACTCGATCGTGCGCGGCACGACGACGCCGCGCATCGTGCAGATGTTGCGCGCGGCGGGCGCCGCCGAGGTGCACATGCGCATCTGCGCGCCGCCCATTCGGCATGCCTGCTTCTTCGGCGTCGACATGGCCAACCGCGGCGAACTCGTCGCGGCGCAGCGCACCATCCCCCAGATCCTGGAGCACGTCGGCGCCGACAGCCTGGGCTATCTCAGCGTCGCCGGGCTGGTGCGCGCCATCGGCCTGGGCGAGCGGCACTGCCTCGCCTGCTTCACCGGCGACTACCCCGTGCCGGTGCAACTCGAGATGGACAAGCTCGCCCTCGAGCGCCCCACCATGCTGGACGACGACTCGCCCCATCTCGTCGCGACCGCGACGGTGCAGGGCGCGCCGCCCAGCTTCGCCCGGCTCGCGCCGCGCCCCGGCGAGGGGTCGGGTGGCTGATCCGGCTGCGCCCCGCGAGTCCGCCGCCGCCGCGACGCCCCGCTACACCGCCGCCGGCGTCGACATCGCCGCCAACGACCGGCTGATCCCCCGCTACCGCGCGCTCGCCCGCGCCGCCACGCGGCCCGAAGTGCTGGGCGGCGTCGGCGTGTTCAGCGGCCTCTTCGACCTCTCCGCCTTCGACGACCCAGTCCTCGTCGCCTCGACCGACGGGGTGGGCACCAAGGTCCTCGTGGCGCGGCGGCTGGGGCGGCTCGACGGCGTGGGCCGGGACATCGTCAACCACTGCATCAACGACATCCTCACCGCCGGCGCCCGCCCGCTCTTCTTCCTCGACTACCTGGCCGGCAGCGGCCTGAGCGAGGACGAGAAGGTCGCGATCGTCGGCGGCGCCGCCGCCGCCTGCGCCGACGGCGGGCTGGCGCTGCTGGGCGGCGAGACGGCCGACATGCCCGGCCTCTACCGCGACGGCGACTTCGACCTCGCCGGCACGATCGTGGGCGTGGTGCGCAAGGGGCACGAGATCGACGGCCGCGGCATCGTCCCCGGCGACGCGCTGATCGGCCTGCCGTCGAACGGGCTGCACACCAACGGCTACACCCTGGCGCGCGCCGCCCTGCATCTCGACGACGCCCCCGCGGCCGACCTCACGGCGCACGACGAGGAACTCGGCGCCTCCCTCGCCGACGCCTTGCTCGCCCCGCACACGCCCTACTGGCCGCTGCTGGCGCCCGTGCTGGCGCGTTGCAAGGGCATCGCGCACATCACCGGCGGGGGCATCCCCGGCAACGTCGCGCGCATCCTGCCCGCGGGCTGCGCGGCGCAGCTGCGGGCCGGCAGCTGGCCGGAACCCCCGATCTTCGAGCGCATCCGCGCCCGCGGCGAGATCGGCGACGAGGAGATGATGCGCGTGTTCAATGTCGGCCTGGGGCTCGTGATCGCGGTCGATCCGGCCGCCGCCGCCGCCGTCCTGACGGCCCTGCCCGGCGCGACGACGGTGGGCCGCGTCGTGCCGCGCGGCGGCGGCCCGCCCGTCGTCGTCGAGCCGGCCCCGCCAACTCCCGCCCGGTGATTTCTCGCGTCGCCGCGATGGTCGTCCAGATAGGCCGCCGGATGCCGCGCGCGCGACTTCGGCGCGCCCGATCAGGTTGACACTGCCCAGGCCCGGCCGTAGATTCTCGAATTGCACGATCCTTCACGAACGGTGGGTTCGGAAGGTCGATGCGTCACCCGCTGCCGGCCCGGTCCGGCGCGGAGTCCGGCCCGCGGGCAGGAGCGGATGAGGCCATGGAAGTGCTGCTGCAGATACCGTTCCGCTCCGAGATCATGGAGCTCCCCCTCGTGGGGCTGACGGTCATCTTCTCGCTGGGCGCGATGGTGCTGCTCGGCCGCTGGTGGGAGCGCTAGACGGTGGCCAGCGCCGAGCGACCCCCCAGCAAGGGCGTCAACGACCAGATCTATGATCTGCTCTTCCGCAACTACGTCTGGCAGTCGATCTTCCGGACGGGCTACCCCAACACCCCCCGCAACCAGATGCTCGTCGTCGCGACGAACGTCTTCCTGCACCTGCACCCCACGCGCATCCATCGCACGCACGTCAAGATCACGCACACCTACTGCCTGGGCGGGCTCTCGTTCTTCATGTTCCTGGGCCTCACGGTCACCGGCGTCCTGCTGATGTTCTACTACGTGCCCTCGGTGGAACGGGCCTACGCCGACATCCAGGCGCTGGAAACGAACGTGCGCTTCGGGCTGCTGCTGCGCAACCTGCATCGCTGGATGGCCCACGCGATGATCATCCTCGTGCTGTTGCACATGATGCGCGTCTTCTACACCGGCGCCTACAAGCCCCCGCGCGAATTCAACTGGGTCGTGGGCGTGATCCTCTTCATCCTCACGCTGCTGCTCTCCTTCACGGGCTACCTGCTGCCCTGGGACCAGCTCGCCTTCTGGGCCATCACCGTCGGCACGACGATGGTCGGCTCGGCCCCGGTGCTCGGCGACGAGAGCAAGTTCCTGCTCCTGGGCGGCTTCGAAGTGGGCCCCAACGCCCTGATTCGCTTCTACACCCTGCACGTCATTGGCTTGCCGCTGGTTATCTCCATTTTCCTGGCCGTGCACTTCTGGCGCGTCCGGCGCGACGGCGGCTTGGCGCGGCCCCTGTAGGGGCACAGTCGGCAGTGGGACCAGACGGCGCGCCGCCGCCGCCCGGCCCCCCGGTACGGACCGCGAGCGGATAGGACAGCATGGTCAGTCAAGCGGTCTCGGCGGTACGTGCCCGTCCCCGGCGCGAGCGCGAGGAAGAGGTCCTCGTCTGGCCGGACCTCGTCTTCGTCGAGTTCATCTCGTCGATTGTCTTCACCATCGGCCTCATGGTGCTCTCGGCGTTCATCAACGCCCCGCTGCTCGACCGCGCCGACCCCAACACCACGCCCAACCCCTCCAAGGCGCCCTGGTACTTCCTCAACCTGCAGGAACTGCTGCTGCACATGGAGCCCGCCTGGGCGGGCGTCATCGTGCCCACCATCGCCCTCATCCTGCTGGCCGCCATCCCCTACTGGGACCGCTCCTCCGAGGGCCAGGGCACCTGGTTCGGCACCCGGCACGCCGCGAAGATCGCCATCTGGGGCTTCTGCATCGCCAGCCTGCTCACCATCTGGCTGATCCTCTACGACGGCGCAAAGCACGTGGAGTGGACCGAGGACATCATCCGCGGCACGGGCCTCAACAGCGACTTCACCTGGCCCACCTGGCTCGACTGGGCGCGCAACCTGCGCGGCCTCGACACGGGCATCAACTGGAGCGCCCTCAGCTTCACCATCGGCCCCTTCACCATGTTCGAGGACTGGCGCGCGATCCCCCTGGGCATCCCCGGCACCACCGACGATCCCTGGTTATTGAACCTCAACTTCCCCAGCTTCCTCAGCCAACAAGTGGTGCCCGTCGCGACGATGGTGGGCCTGCCGCTGCTGCTGATCGGCTTCACCAAGCACGTGCTGGGCTGGATCCAGACCCGGCGCGACATCGCCCTGCTCGTCTTCAGCGGCTTTATCGCGGTCTTCATCGTCACGACGGCCGTCGGCCAGTTCTTCCGCGGCCAGGGCCAGGAGTTGCGCCCGCCGTGGGACATTGTGGTGGTGGAAGAGTGACGACCCCCAGCGATCAGCCCACCCCCCGCCCGGCCGGCGCCGTGAACCCCCCGCCCGAGGGCGCCGTGAACCCCGCGCCCGAGGGCGCCGTGAATGAGGAGCCGCCGCCCGCGGCCCCCGGCAGCGGCGTCGTCGCGCGGAGCCTGGGCGAGGGCGGCCCCTCGCAGATCGAGCCCGCGCCGGCCGAGATCGCCTCGGGCTCCCGCCCCGCCCGCGCCCCGCATCTCGACACGAGCGGCCGCGCCGTCGTCACCGACGAGCAGGCCGGCGAGCGCGCCATCGTGACCCGGGCGCAGCGCCGCCGCGCCCGCCGCGCCGAGATGAATCGCCGCCAATTCGTCAAGGCCACCTTCTGGGGCGGCATGGGGTTCGGCCTCACCGGCGCGCTGGCGGCCTTCCTGTCGTTCTTCTGGCCGCGCGGCGTGCAGGGCTTCGGCGGCAAGGTTCCCGTCTCCGCATCGCTGGTCCCGGAGGCGGGCGAAGATCCCGTGCGCGTTACCACCGGCAAGTTCTGGCTCAGCCACCTCGAGGCCGGCGCCGGCACCCACGGCGGTTTCGGGTTCGATGGCGACACCGGTCTGCTGGCGCTGTGGTGGAAGTGCCCCCACCTGGGCTGCACCGTGCCCTGGCGCGGCGACTTCAACTTCGAGGGCGTCACCGGGTGGTTCCGCTGCCCCTGTCACGGCTCCACCTACACCACCGCCGGCGTGCGCGTCTTCGGCCCGGCGCCCCGCCCCATGGACACGATGGAGGTGACCGTCAACCCGGACGGCTCCCTGAGCGTCGATACCGGCGTCATTCGCAAGGGCGACCAGGACAACCCGCAACGGACGGTCCCCTATGCCTAAGCGGTCCATGGATGGGCGTCGCCGCCGCGAGGTCGCGGCATGAGCGGCCAGAACACGCACAAGCAGATCATCGCGATGGTGATCCTGATGTTCCTGGGCGTCGCCAGCCTGGGCGCCTATGTGTGGTTCGACGACGGCCGCCGCGCCGAGGCCGAGGACCAGCACCTGCTCGAAGCCACGCACCGCGGCGCCAAGCTCTACGCCAACAACTGCCGCGTCTGCCACGGCAACGCCGGCGAGGGGCTGATCGGCCTCGCCCTCAACACGCCGGCGAACACCCTGGCCTTCCGCTCCTTCAACGACGCCGCCCTGGCCGAGCTGCAGGCCCGCTACCGCGGCACCATCGAGTGCGGGCGCAACGGCACCGCCATGCCCCCCTGGGCCGTGGCCCACGGCGGCTCGCTGAACTTCTTCCACATCGAGAACCTGGTCACGCTGATCACCACCAACGCCGGCAACGGCTGGGAAGAGGCCGTGCACCTCGCCGTCGAGCAGGACGAACTGACCCTCGCCGGCCTGGAGGACGCGGTCGACCTGGCGGTGACCGGCACCCGCGCGTCCGTCGTCGCCGCTGCGGTCAACGCCGCGATCGAGGCCGCCGGCGACGACCTCGCCGCGGCGCTCGAGGCGGCGATCCTCCAGCTCACCCGCCAGGGCATCGCCGCCCAGATCGAGGCGGAGTTCGCGGACGCGCTCGCCGCCGCCGAGGCCGCCGAGGACGACGACGCGCTGGACGCGCTCCAGGCCGAGATCGCGGATCGCGAGGCCGCGCTGCTGGCGGAGGGCGTCGCCGACGCCCTGAACGCGTCCGGCGGCGAGGCCGAAGTCGCGCTGATCCGCGCCCACGACGCGCTCGCCAAGGCCAAGCTGGCCGCGGCGCAGGAGGCGCTCGATGTCGCTACCAGCCGGATGGAGGCGGGCCGTCCCATCCAAGAGCAGCCACTCCCGCTGGAACTGACCCGCGGCACCTGCGGCCAGCGCTGATCCGGCGCCCGGGTCGTCGCCGTCGGCCGGCGCGGCGCTTTGACGCTCTGAGCCTCGCTGGGTACACTTCCCGCCATTCCGCGATGGAGAGTCTTCTCTGGAGAGCGAACCCATGCCACCTGCCCAGACCGGTAAGCGCTACACCTGCCCCAGTTGCGGCGCCGAGTTCATCGTGACCCGCGGCGGCGACGCCGAGTTGCGCTGCGGCGACACGGTGCTGCTGGAGAAGAAGTAGTCGAGCCCGGGGGGCGAAGGCGGGCTCCCCGGCGTTCTGGAGACGATCCCATGGCTGTGCAACTTGGCAAGCGCTACAAGGACGAAGAGACCGGCATTGAGGTGCTCTGTATCAAGCCGGGCGATTGCGACCTCAAGGTCGATGACCGCGAGATGGAGCTGATGCAGCCCAAGGTGCTGCCGTCGGCGGACTGAGGCGCGGCGACCGAGGCTGACGGACCAGCGCCGACTGACCGGCGCGCTCGATTGGGCCGCCGCGTGGCGGCCTTTCGCGTGCCGGGCGCGGGTGGCGAGTCGCGGCGGCGCAAGGGGATGGCATGGCCGGACTGCGTGACCAACTCCGCGAGGACCTGAAGGCGGCGATGCGCGCGAAGGATGCGCTGCGCCGCGACACCATCCGTCTGCTGCAGGCGGCGATCAAGAACGCCGACATCGAACACCGCGGCGACGTCGGCGACGCGGCCGTGCTCACCATCATCCAGCGGCAGTTGCGCCAGCGGCAGGACTCCATTGAGCAGTTCGAGGCCGGCGGGCGCGACGACTTGGCGGCCCGGGAGCGCGCCGAGATCGGCGTGCTCGAGGGCTACCTGCCCGCGCAGATGGACCGCGCCGCCATCATGGCCGCCGCCAAGGCCGTCGTGGAACGCACCGGCGCGAGCGGGCCGGGCGACAAGGGCAAGGTCATGGGGCCGCTCATGGGCCAGCTCCGCGGCAAGGCCGACGGCCGCCTGGTCGACGAAGTCGTGGGCGAACTGCTCGGCGGCTGATCCAGACCGCCCCGCGCCGCGCGGCCCGCCGTATGATGACCGCATGTCGCCGGCGACGTTCTATTCCCCCGCTCGCATCGCCCTCTTCGTGGTGTGTCTCACGCTGCTGCTCACGCTCGCGCTGATCCCCACCCGCGCGGCCGAACGGCTGCCGATGCTGGGCGAGGTGGCGGAGGCCGACATCGTCGCCGTCAGCGACGTACGCGTTGTCGACGAGGGCGCCACCGACCTCGCGCGGGCGGAAGCGGCCGCGCAGGTCGCGCCGGTACTGATCTTCGATGCCGGCGTTCGCCCGCGGGAGGTCGCCACCCTCAGCGCCACCCTGGACGCGATCGACGCGGTGCGCAGCGACCGCGGCCTCAACGGAACCGAGCAGGGTCGCGCCCTCGACGCCATCCCCGACCTCAGCGTGGGCCCGGCCGACTTCCTGCTGCTCGATCTCAGCCCCCGCGACTGGCGCGCCGTGCGCGAGGAGTCGCTGGGGCTGCTGACCGACATCCTGACCGGCAACATCAGCGACGCCGACGTGGACAGCGTCCGGGAGACCATGGAGGAGCGCGTCTCCGACGACCTGAACAACGACCAGCGGGGCCTCGTCACGGCCCTCGTCGCGCCCCGCGTCTCGGCCAACATCACTATCGACGCGGAGGCCACCGAGGCGAGCCGCGCCGAAGCCCGCCTGCGCGTCGACGAGGTCACCGTGGCCTTCGCCGCGGGCGACGTGATCGTGCCCGCCGGGGAGGAGGTCGGGCCGGCCGCCGCCGGCGCCCTGGCCCTGCTGCCCCTGCAGGGCGGCGGTATCCCCGTCGATGAACTCGTCGCGATGCTGATCCTGGCCCTGGCCGGCGCCGGCACGCTGGGGGCGTATCTGCTGCTGGCCGCGCCCGAGGCCGCGGCCAGCAACCGCCGCCTGGGCATGATCGCGTTGCTGGTGGTGGTGTTCGTCGCGCTGGCGCGCTGGCTCCTGCCCGAGATCCTGCCCGGCCACCTGGACGACTACTTCGACGTGGGCCTGCCCCTCGCGACCGCCGCCGTCCTCGTGGCCGCCCTGCTCGAGCGTAGCCTGGCCATCGTCGTCGCGGTCGTGGTCGCCGTGCTCGCCGGCGTCGCCGCCGTGATCCACCCCGGCTTCGCCCCCGGCGAGGGGTTCAGCGGCGCCCAGGCGCTGCGCCCGCTGATCGTCTTCCTGTTCACCGGCGTGGCCGGCGTGCTCGCCACGCAGCGCGTCATGCACGTCACCCAGTACGGCGCGACCGGCGGCGTGGTCGGCGCGACGGCGTTCCTCACCGGGGTCGCCTTCTGGCTGCTCGACCCCGACCGCGCCACCGTCGATCTGGGGCTGCTCGCCCTCGCCTCCGTCGTCCTCGCGATCGCGACCTCGGTGCTGGTCATCGGCGCGTTCTCGTTCCTGGGCCAGGTCTTTGGCATCGCCACGCGCCTGCAGCTGCTGGAGTTGGCGCAGTTCACCCAGCCCCTGCTGCGACGCCTGCAGGAAGAGGCGCCGGGCACGTTCCACCATTCGCTGCTCGTCGCGACGATGGCCGAGCGCGCCGCCGCCCAGGTCGGCGCCGACGCCCTCCTGGTCCGCGTCGGCGCCTACTACCACGACATCGGCAAGCTGGCCCAGCCGCACATGTACATCGAGAACCAGGCCGACGGCGGCAACCCGCACGACGCGCTCGACCCGCTGGAGAGCGCCAGTGTGATTCAGGATCACGTCCGCCGCGGCGTCGAGTTGGCCAAGCGCTACCGCCTGCCGGAGCCGGTGCGCGCCTTCATCCCCGAGCACCACGGCACGCGGCTGGTGACCTACTTCTACCGCAAGGCGGCCGAGCGCGACCCCGCCGTCGACCCCGGACTCTTTACCTACGGGGGCCCCCGGCCGCGCCGCAAAGAGACCGCGATCGTGATGATGTCCGACTCGACCGAGGCCGTCGTGCGCTCCAGCAAGGCCCGCGACGAGGAGACCATCGCCCGGCTCGTCGACGCCGTGATCCAGGAGCGCCTCAACGAGCACCAGTTCGATGACTGCGACCTCACCCTGCGCCAGATCCAGGCCATCGGCGAGTCCTTCAAGGTCACGCTCAACGGCGTCTACCACCCCCGCATCGAGTACCCGGAGCCCAGCGAGGCCGAGCGCCAGCGCGGCGTGACGCTCGTGCCCAGCGGCGCCCCCGCCCCCAGCAGCGACGCCCCCGTCGACGGCGGCGCCCTGCCCGAGTTGGAGCGGCCCGCCCGCCGCGCCTGAGTGCCCCGGCTGGCCCATGCCCGGACCGCTGATACGCTGCGGGCCAGAGGGGGTTCGGTGCGTTTCGCCGTTCTCGTCTTCCCCGGCACCTGGTCCGACGGCGATTGCCAGCACGTCCTGCAGGCCCGGCTGGGCCAGCAGGCCGACCGCGTCTGGCATCGCGAGGCGAGCCTGGACGGCTACGACGCCGTCGTCGTGCCGGGCGGCTTCTCTTACGGCGACCACCTGCGCTGCGGCGCCATCGCCCGCTTCTCGCCCGTGATGGGCGCGCTGCAGCGTCACGCGCGGGCCGGCCGGCCCGTCTTCGGCTCCTGCAACGGCTTCCAGATCCTCTGCGAGGCGGGCCTGCTGCCCGGCGCGCTGCTGCGCAACGACAGCCTGCAGTTCCGCTGCCAGGAGCAGTACGTCCGCGTCGTCCGCGACGACACCGGCTTTAGCTGCGCCAGCCGCGCCGGCGACGCGCTGATGCTGCCCATCTCCCACGGCGAGGGCAACTACTTCGTCGACGATGACACGCTGGCCGAGCTCGAGGCGGAGCGCCGCATCGTCTTCCAGTATTCCGACCCGGACGGGCGCGTCACGCCCGCCGCCAACCCCAACGGCTCGCGCGGCAACATCGCCGGCGTGATCAACGCCGCCGGCAACGTGCTGGGCATGATGCCCCACCCCGAGCGATCCAGCGAGGCCCTGCTGGGCGGCGAGGACGGCCTGTTGATCTGGCGTTCGATGATCGAGCGGTGGGGCTGATGCCCGGCGACCGCCCCGCGGATCACCCGGGCGCCCGCGTCGCCGATGCCGCCCCCGTCGCCGTCGACGACGACACCCTCGCGCAGCTCGCGCTCTCCCGCGACGAGTACCGCCGCGCCCGCGACCACCTCGACCGCGACCTGACGCCGGTCGAACTGGGCATGCTGGGCGCGCTCTGGAGCGAGCACTGCGGCTACAAGCACAGCAAGCCCCTGTTCCGTCACTTCCCTACCCAGGCCCCGCACGTGCTCACCGAGCTCGGCGGCGAGAACGCCGGCGCGGTCGACATCGGCGACGGCTGGGTCGTCGTCATGAAGGTCGAGTCCCACAACCACCCCAGCGCGATCGAGCCGTACGAGGGCGCGGCCACCGGCGTGGGCGGCATCGTGCGCGACATCTTCGCCATGGGCGCGCGGCCCATCGCGCTGCTCGACTCGCTGCGCTTCGGCCCCCTCGACGACCCGGAGGCCGGCCCGCGCAACCGCCGCCTGCTGCGCGGCGTGGTGGCCGGCATCGGCGGCTACGGCAACTGCCTGGGCATCCCCAACATCGGCGGCGAGGTCCGCTTCGGCTCGCAGTACAGCGGCAACCCGCTGGTCAACGCGATGTGCGTCGGCATCGCCCCGCGCGGCTCGCTGATCGGCGCGACCACCGGCGGCCCCGGCCACGTCCTGCTGCTCGTCGGCGCCGACACCGGCCGCGACGGCCTGCACGGCGCGACCTTCGCCAGCGTCGAACTCGACGAGCGCAGCGCCGAGCGGCGGCCGGCCGTGCAGGTCGGCAATCCCTTCCTCGAGAAGCTGCTCATGGAGGCCTGCGTCGACCTGGTGCAGGATCACCGCGACTGGATCGTGGGTCTGCAGGACTTCGGGGCCGCCGGCCTGACCAGCAGCAGCGTGGAGTGCGCCGCCCGCGGCGGCAGCGGGCTGGAGATCGACGTCGACGCGGTGCCCCGCCGCGAGGCCGGCATGACCGCCTACGACGTCATGCTCTCCGAGTCCCAGGAGCGCATGCTCGTCATCGCCAAGCCGGAGCACGTCGACGACGTGCGCGCCCACTTCGCCTACTGGGATCTGCCGACCGCCGTCGTCGGCGCGACGACCGACGGCGACCGCGCCCGCGTCTACGAGGCGGGCGTCGAGGTCGCGGCGGCGCCGGTCGGGCTGCTCACCGATCCGCCCGCCTACATCCCCGACGCCCGGCCCGACCCCGCCGCCGCCGCCCTGGCCGCCTTCGACCCCGCCGGCCTGCCCGACGTCGCCGACGCGAACGCGGCGCTGCTGGCGCTGCTGGCCGCGCCCAACATCGCCGACAAGCGCTGGGTCACGCAGCAGTACGACCAGCAGGTGCTGACCAACACCGTGCTTGTGCCCGGCAGCGACGCCGGTGTCGTCCGCATCAAGGGCAGCGACCGCGCCATCGCCGTCTGCACCGACGGCGCCGGCCGCGCCGTGGGCCTCGACCCCTGGGCCGGGGCGGCCCGCTGCGTCTGCGAGGCGGCGCGCAACGTCGCCTGCACCGGTGCCCGGCCGCTCGCCGTGACCGACTGCCTCAACTTCGGCAACCCGGAGCGGCCCGAGATCTACCACCAGCTGCGCGAGGCCGTGCGCGGCCTGGGCGACGCCTGCCGCGCCCTCGGCACGCCCGTCGTCTCGGGCAACGTCTCGCTCTACAACGAGAGCAGCGGCGTCGCCGTCACGCCGACGCCGGTGGTCGGCATGCTGGGCGTACTCGACGACGTGACCAAGACCGTGCGCATGGGCTTGCAGCGCCCCGGCGACGCCATCTGGCTGCTGGGTGCGGCGATGGCACAGCCCCCCGCGACGCTGGGCGGCAGCGAGTTCCTCGTGCAGCAGCACGACCGGGTCGCGGGCCCGATCCCCATCGATCTCGACGCCGAGGCCGCGCTGGTGGGGCTGCTGGTCGCGGCGGCGGAGCGGCGCCTGTTGCGCTCGGCGCACGACTGCTCCGACGGCGGCCTCGCCGTCGCGCTGGCCGAATGCGCGATCGCCGGCGCGCTGGGCGCCGACTGCGCCGGCGTGGCCTGGGACGGCCGGCGCGATGCGGCGCTCTTCGGCGAGGCCGGCGCGCGCGCCGTCGTCAGCCTCGACCCCGCCCACGCCGACGCCCTGGCCGCCCTCGCGGCCGACAGCGGCGTGGTGGTCACGCCGCTGGGCACGGTCGCGGCCGACGACCCCAGCGGCGCGCGGCTGCGGCTGGGCGCGGCCATCGACGTCTCCCTCGCCGACGCCACCGCTGCCCATCGCGAGGCGCTGCCCCGCGCGCTCGACGGCTGAATCCCCTCTCGCCAGGGTTAGCACATCTGTACTACCATGTTCCTGGTGTGAGGGTGGGCGCAGGCAGGAGTGCGACTCTCGGCGCAGGGCCCCGGCGTCGGCTGTGACAGAACCGCTACAGCTTCACGACGCCGCGAGTTATCGTGTTGACCCCCGGTGGACTCCGTGGAGGAGCGCCGCCCATAAGCCGGGTCTTCCACGAGCCCCGATTTGGCTCGATTCCCGGATGCGCCGACACTGAAGTCCGGCGCACTCCGGGCACGACGGAGAGTTGCCATGAAGGTTGTTTTCGTTGAAGAAGTGCCCGGGTCCGCGCTGGTCGGCGAGGTCAAGGAGGTCAAGAAGGGCTACGCGCGCAACTTCCTGCTTCCGCGTGGCCTCGCCGTCCCGGCGACCAAGGACAACCTGGAGCGTGGCGAGCGACTCGCCCGGGCGGACGCCATCCGCCAGGAGAAGCTCGACGGTGTGGCGAGCGTCATCGCCGACAAGATCGATCGCGCCGCGCTCTCGTTCACCGCGCGCGTGGGCGAGCAGGGACGGCTGTACGGATCGATTACGGCCGCCGCTATCGCCGATCGGCTGGCCGAACTCGCGGACGGTGGTGTCGACCACCGCCAGGTTCTGCTGGGCCAGGCCATCCGCACGGTCGGCACGCAGGAGGTGCGCGTCCGTCTGACCCGCAACGTGTTCGCCACCGTCAGCGTGACGGTCGAGCCGGAGCAGGTCGAGCCGGAACCGTCGGAGGAATCGACAGAGGAAGAGCCGCCCGACGGCGAGGCGGCGACGGAGCCCGAAGCGGCGGAGGCGTCGACCGACGCGGCCGCCGAGACCGAGTAGCCCGGGGCGCCAGCCGGCTCCCCGTGGAGGGGAGCCCCGGTGGTCCTGGATCAGGCCCCGCCCAGCGATATCGAGGCCGAGACGACGGTCCTCGCCTCCATCCTCGTCGACGCCGAGGCGCTCACCCGCGTCGCCTCGTTCCTACAGCCCGAGCACTTCTTCGAGAATCGCCACCAGGCGATGTACCGCGCCGCGCTGGCCCTGGACGAACGCCGCGAGGCGATCAACCCCATCACTCTGGCGCACGAGCTGGCGCGCGAGGACAAGCTGGCGGAGGCCGGCGGCCACGCCTACCTCAGCCAGATCGTGGCCGATCTGCCCACCACGGTCGGCGTCGAGTACTCGGCCAAGATCGTCCAGCGCGAGGCCGTCTACCGCGGCCTGATCGACGCTGCCGGGGTGATCGCCCGCATCGGCTACCAGGCCGCGCCCAACCTGCCCGAGAGTCTGGGCCGCGCCGAGGCGCTGCTCCTGGCCCTGCACGGGGGCGAGCGCCTGCGCGATTTCGTCACCCTGCGCGACCTGCTGGAGAGCTTCCTGGGGCCGCCCGACGAGGAAGACGGCGACGGCCTGCGCGAGCCCGCGCGCACCGGCTTCATGGAGCTGGACCAACTGCTCGCCGGGCTCAAGAAGTCCGACCTCGTGGTGCTTGCCGCCCGCCCCTCGGTCGGCAAGTCGGCGCTGGCCCTGGCGATGGCGCGCAACCTGGCGATCGGCCAGGGCGGCAAGGTGGCTCTCTTCAGCCTGGAGATGTCGGCCGACCAGGTCGCCACGCGGCTGGTCTCGGCCGAGGCGGAGGTCGCCTCGCAGCGGCTGCCCTACGGCCAGCACAACGAGACGGAGGAGGGACGCATCAGCCGCGCCATCGGCGTGCTCTCCCGCGCCGAGATCTACATCGACGACACGCCCGGCGGCACCGTCGCCGAGATCCGCGCCAAGGCCCGGCGGCTGGCCCACGAGGTGGGGCTGGACCTGATCGTCGTCGACCACATGCAGCTCGTGCACGGCGGCGCCGGCGGCGGCTTCGACGTCAACCGCGTCTCCGAGATGAGCTACATCTCGCGTTCGCTCAAGGAACTCGCGCGCGAGTTGGAGGTCCCCGTGCTCGCGCTCTCGCAGATGTCGCGCGCCGTCGAGGCCCGCCAGCCGCACGTGCCGTTGCTCAGCGACCTGCGCGAGTCGGGCTCGATCGAGCAGGACGCCGACATCGTGATCTTCATCTATCGCGAGGACATGTACGTCCGCCAGGAGGACTGGGAGGAGATGCACCCCGAGCAGCCCGAGGGCTATCAGCGCGGCCTCGCGCAGATCATCGTCGCGAAGCACCGCAACGGGCCCATCGGCACGGTGAACGTGCGCTTCCGCCGCGACCTGGCGAAGTTCGAGGACTTGCTGGTCTACGCCGAGGACGGCACGCCGCCGGCGCCCGCCGCCGCTCCCGTCGGCGGCGACGCCTCCTGGAATCTGGCCGACTTCGACGAGCCACCGCCGCACCTGCGCAACGACGATCCGCGATGACCGCCCCCGGCGACCCCCCGCGCCCGCCCTCCGCCCTGCCCGCCGGCGCGCGCCAGGTCATGCTGCCCGCCGCGCTCCTGCACCAGGCCGTGCCGCGGATGGACGACCCGGCGGAGCTGCTCGTCACGCTGTACGCCGTCGCGGGCGTGCAGCGACAGCGCCGCTACCCGCGCCTGCTCGACGTGGCCGCGCTGCGCGCCGAGCGCCCGCTGGTCGCCGCGCTGGCCCGCTTCTGCCCCCAGGCCGACGTCGACGCGGTCTTCCGCCGGGGGCTCGAGGCGGCCGTGTCGCGCGGGACGCTGCTGCGGGCCGCGGCCCAGCCCGGCCCGGCCGGCGACGGCGCGGCGCCGCGCGCGGAGGTGCTGACGCTCAACAGCGAGTCCGACGCCCGCGCGCTGGAGCGCTGGCGGCGCGGGCAACTCGCCGCGACGGGCCACGTGCCGGTCGGGGCCGCCGTGCCGCCGCAGCCCGGCCCGCAGGCCGGCGCCGCGATCAACGTCTACGCGCTCTACGAGAAGACGATCGGGCCCATCCCGCCGCCAATCGCCGACGCCCTGGCCGAGGCCGAGGGCCTCTACCCGGCGGCCTGGATCGAGGACGCCTTCCGCGAGGCGGCCGAGCTCAACAAGCGCAGTTGGCGGTACATCCAGCGCATCCTGGAGCGCTGGGACGACGAGGGGAGGGACGATGACGATGCGTCGTCTGAGCGACGTGCTGGCTGGCGATCCGCGTCGCAGTTCGACCACCTCATCCGCCGCTGAGGCCCCGCCCCCGCCGCCCGCGCCCGCCTGCCCGCTGTGCAACGACGCCGGCTTCGTGCGCCGCGACCTGCCGCTCGAGGATCCGGACTTCGGCAAGGCGATCGCCTGCCGCTGCGCGCGCGAGGAGTCGGCCGGGAAGCGCGCCGAGCGGCTGCAGCGCTACAGCAACCTGGGGCCCCTGTCGGGCGTGACGTTCGCGCAACTCCCGGCCGACCGGACGGCGGCCTTCGGCGCCGCGCGGGCTGCGGCCGAGCAGGCCGCCGGCGAGGCCGGTGCGAAGCCCTGGTTGCTCATCACGGGGCCGCCGGGCGCGGGCAAGACCTCCCTGGCGGCGGCCATCGCCAACGACCGCATCGGCCGCGGGCGGGCTGCGCTGTACGTCGTCGTGCCCGACCTGCTCGACCACCTGCGCGCCGCCTACCGCAAGAACGCCGAGACGCCCTATCCGCAGCTGTTCGAGCAGGTGCGCAGCGCGCCCTTCCTCATCCTCGACGACCTCGACGCCGCCAACCCCACCGACTGGGCGGGCGAGAAGATCTTCCAGATCGCCAACCACCGCATGACGGCCCGCCTGCCCACCGTGCTGCTGGCCTCGGCCGAGCCGGGCGGCGCGCTGCGGCGCGCGCTGCCCATGCTCGACCGGGATGACCTCGTCGATCGACACGACCTCGGCGGCCCTCCCGGGTCGGCCGACACCGCCGCCGGCGCCTACCGGGAGATCGGCGGCCTCTCCCGCGACCAGCTCGACCGCTGCAGCTTCGACGGCTTCCGCCTCGACGGCCGCCTCAGCGCCAAGGAGTCCGAGAACCTGGCGCTGGTGCGCAACATGGTGCGGCAGTGGGCCGAGCGTCCTCGCGGCTGGATGGTGCTGATGGGCCCCACCGGGACGGGCAAGACGCATCTCGCGGCGGCGGCCGCCGGGGAGCGCATCGCCGCCGCCGATTCGGTCTTCTTCGCCGTCGTGCCCGACCTGCTCGACCGCCTGCGGCGCGCCTACCGCCCCGACAACGCCGAGACCTACGACGACGTGCTCGACGCCCTGCGCCACGCCGGCCTGCTCGTCCTCGACGACCTGGGCGCGCACTCCACCACGCCCTGGGCCGAGGAGAAGCTCTACCAGCTGCTCTCCTACCGCTACCTGCAGGAGTCGCCCACGCTGATCACGACCAACATGGGGCCCGGCGACCTCGACCCGCGGCTGGCGTCGCGCATCTTCGACCCGCGCCTCAGCCAGGTCTACGAGCTGGACGTGCGCGATTACCGCACCGGCACGTCGCCCCGGCCCGTCGCGCCGCGGTCGGCGACGCGCCGCCGGGCCGGCGGGCGGAACCGCACCCCCTGACCCCCTCTCCAGCTAAAGCGCTGGAGAGGGGGAACCGGAACGGCGGGGTTCCCCCGCGCGATCGCACGCCGAAGCCGCCGAGGCGGCCTCTGCCCTGGCGGCCGAAGCGGCGGCCTCCGACGACGCGGAGCAGGCGGCTGCGGCCGCCCAGGCCGCCGCCGACGCGGCCGCTGATGCGGCCGCTGCCGCCGAAGCCGCGGGCGATGCGGGCGCCGAGGACACCGCCGCCGCCGCCGCTGCCGCCCAGGCCGCGGCCGCGGCCGCCGCCGCCGCCGCCGCCGCCGCGGGAGAGGCGTCCGCTGCCGCCGCCGAGACCGCCGCCGCCGCCGTCGCGGCGGCCCAGGAGGCCGCTGAGGCGGCCGGGGAGGCCGCCAGCGCGGCTGCGGCGGCCATCTCCGCCGGGGTCGCCGGCGAGGAGGCCGATTTCTCCGTGGCCTGGCCGCTGGACCAGGTGGATCTGGACGCAGAGATCGTGATGACCGTCGTCGGCGACCCGGGCGGCCTCGATCAGCATCGCATCGGGAGCGTAACCAACACCATCTCGCACGGCCTCGTCTTCAGCGGGCCCCTGGTCCGCGATCCGCGCAACAACAGGCACGTCGCCGGGATCGCCACGCCGGAGTGGATCGATCTCACGAACATCCGGCTGGAGATCCTCCCGGCGGAGTTCCACGACGGGTCGATCATGACCGCCCACGATCTGGTCTTCAGCTACAACCGCATGGGCGGCCTCGCCGAGTACCACCAGGGCGGCGAGACGAGCGATCACGCGAGCGGCTGGGCCCCCGCGCTGCCCGGGCGAGGGGCCGCCGACTGGCTCCGTAACGAGGCGGTGGATGACCGCACTTGGGCGATCGAGATCGCGGGGCCCGACGCCGGTTCCCTCACGGTCCGCATGGACAGTACCGGCGAGGTGGTGATCATGTCGCAGGCGGACACCGAGGCCCGCGGCGACACGGCGGCCGACAACGATCCGATGGGCTCGGGTCCCATGCGCTTCGTCAGCCACACGGACGACGAAGACTTCGTGTACGAGCACTTCGACCGGCACTACCGTGGGATCGACTATCCCCTGCGCCTGCTGCGCGCGACGCACTTCAAGACGCTGCGGGCGCTGGTCCGCCCGGAGATGCAGGCGAGTCTCGCCGGTCTCGAGGCAGGCGAGGTCGACATGGTGGGGGGAGAAGGGATTGGGGCGAGGACCGCCACGCCCTTCGTGGACGACCCGGACTTCACCGTCCAGTTTCAGGCGGGCCGGTCCTTCTCGGTGCACAACCTGATGCCCAACCTGTACCACGAGACCATGGAGGACGGCAGCCCCAACCCGTTCCTGGACATCCGCGTGCGCCGGGCCGCGAACCACGCGATCAACCGGCAGGCGATCATCGACAACCTCTTCCTCGGCGTGGGCGAGCAGGCGCTGATGGTGTACAACGGTGTCCCGGGCTACCCCAGCGCGGAGCAGAAGCAGGAAGTGCTCTTCGAGTACGACGTCGAGCAGGCGAAGGCGCTGATGGCCGAGGCCGGCTACGCCGACGGTTTCGACATCAAGCTCTTCTGGACGCCCGACTGGGGCGGCGAGCTCTCGCCGGACCTGGCGCTGCTCGTCGCGCAAGATCTGCAGGCGGTGGGCATCCGGGCCGAGCCCGTGCCGGTCTTGGTCGGGGACTACGCCACCGAGCAGTACGCCCTGAACGCCAAGAACCTCATCGCGGGGCCGGGCCTGTACTGGTGGTGGGCCAACACGGTCCCGGACATCGCATCGATGTGGGAATGCTGCACCGCCGCCGACGGCTTCTTCTCGCAGGGCCCGCCCGTGGACCCGGGCATGCAGGAGCTGTTCGAGCAGCAGAAGGTGGAGCCGGATCCCGAGCGGCGGCTGGAGATGACCGCGGAACTGCTGCTGTGGCATGCGCGCGAGGCGTCCTTCGTCTTCCTCGTCGAGCCGCCGGACGCCGTCATTACCCGATCCAACGTCAACTGGCCCAAGGGCGGCCGGCTGGGCCTGCTGAACTTCGACACGCACTGGTCGGCGCAGAAGGCCCTCGCCTGACGCGGAACCTCACCCCCTGTCCCCCTCTCCATTGGCGAGCAATGGAGAGGGGGCTCCGGTTCCCTCTCCCCCTGGAAGAGGGCCAGGGTGAGGGTTCCGGCGCGCCGCCCGGGTCCCCCTCACCCTAACCCTCTCCCCTGGGAGAGGGGACCGCGCCCCGCCGGCGCCCGAGGGACCTGATGGAGTTCTGGAACTACCTCGCGATCCGGCTCTTCCAGGCGCTGATCCTCGTCTGGATCGTCGTGACCGTGGTGTTCTTCGTCGCCCGCAGCATCGGGAACCCGGAAGCGCAGCTGCTGCCGCTCGATGCGGACGCCGAGGACCGCGAGCGCGTGCGGCAGCTTCTGGGACTGGACGACCCACTGCCCCTTCAGTACGGCAACTTCCTCCTGGACCTGGTGCAGGGGGACTTCGGGACCTCGTGGCGCGGCGGCGGCCAGCCGGCGATCAGCGTGGTCGGGGACAAGGCGCTGAACACCGTCAAGCTGGGTGCGGCCGGCCTGGTGTTCGCGATCGCGCTGGCGGTGCCGCTGGGCATCATCGCGGCCCTCCGGCGCGGCGCGGCGATCGACTGGCTCGCGCGCGCCCTGGCGGTGATCGGTCAGGCCACGCCCAGCTTCTGGCTGGGCTTGATGATGATCTTCTTCTTCGCCGTGGAGCTGGGCTGGTTCCCCACCGGCGGCTCACAGGGGTTCCGCTCTCTGGTCATGCCGGCGATCGCGCTGGGCGTCTTCGAGATGGCCGCAATCATGCGGCTCACTCGGTCCGGGATGATCGAGGTGCTGGACACGGACTTCATTCGCACGGCGCGGGCCAAGGGGCTTAGCGAGCGGACGGTGATCGTGCGGCACGGGATGCGGAACGCGCTGCTGCCCGTCGTGACGCTGCTGGGCCTGTCGCTCGGCCGCCTGATCGGCGGCTCGGTGATCGTGGAGATCGTGTTCTCCTGGCCCGGCGTCGGCCGGCTGATCATCGACTCCATCTTCCGGGAAGACTTCCCCATGGTGCAGGCGTCGATCATCGTGTTCGCGATCTCGATCACCGCGGCCAACCTGCTGGTCGACGTGTCGTACCGGTTCGTCGACCCGCGGATCCGAGCGGGGGAGGCCTGATGACGCAGGAGACTCCCTCGCAGGCCCTGGTTGGTGAGTTCGAGCGGCGGCGGGGTGGCATCCGCTGGCGGCGCTGGCTGGGGTTGTCCTTTCCGGCGCTCATCGTGACGCTGCTGCTCGTGGGGGGGATCGGGGCCGACTGGCTGGCGCCGCACGACCCCGAGTTTCTCGACATCGCGGTGGCCCTGGAGCCGCCCGTGTTCGACGGAGGGAGCTGGGACTACCCGCTGGGCACGGACAAGCTGGGGCGCGACATCTTCAGCCGGCTGCTGCACGGGGCGCGGGTCTCCCTCATCGTGGTGGCGATCGTGGTGCCGGGGGCGGCGCTGTTCGGCACGCTCGTCGGGCTGACCGCGGGCTGGCGGGGCGGCCTCTGGGGGCAGGTGCTGATGCGGCTGGTGGACGTGCAGCTGGCGATGCCGGCGATCCTCTTCGCGGTCCTGCTGGCGGCCGCGGTGGGGCCGAGCCTGCGCAACGTGATCATCATCCTCTTGATCTGGACTTGGCCCTCCTACGGGCGCCTGGTGCGGGGGGACGTGCTCTCGCTCAAGGAACGCGACTTCGTGACGGCGTCGCGGGCGACCGGGGCGGGGCCGGTCTGGATCATGCGCAAGCACCTCTTCCCCAACGTCGTGAACACGATCGTGATCATCATGACGCTGGAGGTCGCGCTCGTGATCCTGGCGGAGGCGGCGCTGAGCTTCCTGACCATCGGCGTACCGCCCGGCACGCCGTCGTGGGGCGCGATGATCACGGAGGGCCGCGTGACGATGAACGTCGCCTGGTGGCCGATCTGGCTGCCCGGCCTGGCGCTGCTGACGATCTCGCTGACCGGCAACCTGATGGGCGACTGGCTGCGCGACGCCCTCGATCCGCGCCTGCGCAACGTGCGCTAGTCCGCCCCCCGCGCCTCCGCCTGGGGCGTCAGGCTGCCCTCGATCCAGTGCTCGCCGTCGGCCCAGACTTCCTTCTTCCACACGGGCACGATCGCCTTCAGCCGGTCGATCGCGTAGTGGCAGGCCTCGATGCCCTCCCGCCGGTGCGGCGACGACACGGCGATCAGCACGCTCGCCTCGCCGATCTCCAGGCGGCCGCGGCGGTGGTGCATCGCCACCGCGCAGACCTCCCAGCGCGCCCGCACCTCGCCGGCGATCTGGCGCATGATCTTGCAGGCCATGGCCGGATAGGCCTCGTACTCCAGGTAGTCCACCTCGCGGCCCAGGTTGTTGTTGCGCACCACGCCGCTGAACACCGAGACCGCGCCCGCCTCGGGGCGCAGCACCAGGTCGTGCAGCGCCGCGACGTCGAGGGGTGCGTCGGTGATACGGAAGTAGGCGTCGGAGCCGTCGTCCGGCTCGGGCGCGCCGCCGCTCACGGGCGGGATCAGCGCCACCTCGTCGCCGGGGCGGATCGGGAAGTCGGCCGATACGTACTCGGCGTTGACCGCCACGATGACCGAGTCGCGCATCGCCGCCAGCGCCGGGTAGCGCTCGACGACGGCGCTGGTCAGGCATCCGGCCGTCGTCGCCCCGTCGAGCGGCAGGTCAATGCGGCGGGTCCCCGCCGACTCGGCCAGGCTGGCGAAGAGCTGCACCGTGATTGTCATACCCGCAGTCTATATTCGCCCGGCCGGATGGGGAGGGAAGGGTCGTGCGAACCGACGTCATCGACCGCGACCGCCTGCGCCGCTGGCGTGGACGCGCCGCCGACTTCCTCTTCCCGCCCCGCTGCGCCGTCTGCGCCGCCGACGGGGCGCTGCTCTGCGGCGACTGCCGCGCCACGTTCACGCCGGCGGCCCCGCCGCGCTGCCCGCGCTGCTGGGATCCCGGCGACGGGCCCGACGCCTCCGTCTGCCGGCGCTGCCGCCGCGACCCGCCGCCGCTGCGCTCGCTGCGCGCCGCCTTCGTGTTCCAGGGCGCCGCGCGGCGGGCCGTGCTCGCCGTCAAGTACCAGAGCCTCACTGCCACTGCCGCGCCGATGCTGGAGGTCGCGGACCTGAGCGACCTCCCGCCGGAGATCGACGTCGTCACGGCCGTGCCGATGCCCGGCGGCCGGCGTCGGCGGCGCGGGCACAACCAGGCCGCCGTCTTCGGATGGCTGCTGGCCGCGCGCCTCGACTACCCCTTCGACGAGCGGGCGCTGCGGCGTCGGCGGCGCACCCCCCAGCAAGTCCGCCAGCCCAATCGCGCCGCCCGTCGCGCCAACGTGCGCGGCGCCTTCGCGGCCGACCCCGGCCGCGTGCGCGACCGTGCCGTCCTCGTGGTCGATGACGTGACCACCTCCGGCGCGACACTCAACGCCTGCGCCGAGGCCCTGCTCGTCGCGGGCGCCGCCACCGTCGATGGCTGGGCCGTCGCCCGGGAGGACTAGCTCAGGCCGCATTGCCGATGGCCGGGACCGCCCATAAACTCGCCCCCGGCGCTGGGGTCGTGCTCCCGCGCGCCGCAGGGAGCGCCATGGTCCAGACGTCGCCGCCCGATCTGCTGGCCGCCGCCGATGCCGCCGTCGCCGCCGCCATCGGCCGCGAGGCCGGGCGCCAGCTCGAGTCCCTGGAGATGATCGCCTCGGAGAACTACACCAGTCCGGCCGTGCTGGCCGCGGTCGGCTCGATCCTGACCAACAAGTACGCCGAGGGCTACCCCGGCAAGCGCTACTACGGCGGCTGCGAGTTCGTCGACGAGGTCGAGACGCTCGCCATCGAGCGAGTGAAGGCGCTGTTCGGCGCCGAGCACGCCAACGTGCAGCCGCACTCGGGCAGCCAGGCCAACCTCGCCGCCTACTTCGCGCTGATGAACCCGGGCGACGTGGCGCTGGGGCTCGAGCTCAACCACGGCGGCCACCTGACGCACGGCCTCAAGGTCAACGTCTCGGGCAAGTGGTTCAACTTCGCCTCCTACGGCGTCGACCGCGAGACCGAGCGTATCGACTACGACGCCATGGCCGCCGTGGCGCGCGAGGTGCGCCCGAAGGTCATCGTCATCGGCGCGACGGCCTACCCGCGCCAGTACGACTTCGCCCGTGCGGGGGAGATCGCGCGCAGCGTCGACGCGGTCCTGATGGCGGACATGGCGCACATCGCGGGGCTCATCGCGGCCGGGCAGCACCCCACCCCCGTCGGCCCGGCCCCGGTCATCACCTCCACGACGCACAAGACGCTGCGCGGCCCCCGCTCGGCCTTCATCCTCAGCGACGCCGACCACGCGCGCGCCATCGACCGGGCCATCTTCCCCGGCACCTCGGGCGGCCCCCACATGCACGTCATCGCGGGCAAGGCTGTGGCCTTCGGCGAGGCCGCCCGCCCGGAATTCCGGGACTACGCGATCCGCATCATCGAGAACGCGCGCACGCTGGCCGACGCGCTGCGCGGCGAGGGGCTGCGCCTCGTCTCGGGTGGCACCGACACCCACCTGCTGCTCGTCGACGTCGGCGTCCGCGGCCTGACCGGCAAGGCGGTCGAGGGAGCCCTCGACGCGGCCGGCATCACGGTCAACAAGAACACCATCCCCTACGACGAGCGCCGGCCCACCGTGACCAGCGGCATCCGCATCGGCACGCCGGCGCTCACGACGCGCGGCATGGGGCCGGACGAGATGCGCGCCATCGCCCGGCTGATCGGCCGCGTGCTGGACGATCTCGAGGACGCGGCGACGCACGCCGCGGTGCGCGCCGCCGTGCGCGACCTTGTCGCGGGCTTCCCGGTGCCCGGCCTGGGCGGCTGACGCGACCGCGCGGCCGGGGCCCGATCGCAGGCCGAGTCCGCCCAATCCCGCGCGAGTGTGCCGCGCAACGGGCCGCGGCGGCCGAGGTTGTCTATAATGACCGCCCCCGCCCGACGATCGGCCCGCGGGCGAACCAGGAGTGCGCAGTGGCAAGAGCCTACGAAATGATGGTCGTCCTCAGCGGCGACGTGAACGCCGAGCAGATCCCCGACCGCATGGAGGGGCTGCGCAGCCTCGTCAGCGAGAACGGCGGCAACGTCACCGAGGTGATCGACTGGGGCCGCCGCCGCCTGGCGTACCCCATCCGCCGCAACTTCGAGGGGCACTACCTGATCACGGAGTTCACCAGCGAGGACGGCGCCGGCAACCCGGAAGTCGAGCGGACGCTGCGCATCGATGAGAGCGTGCTGCGGCACCTCATCGTCCGCACCGACGACTAGCTCCCCCGCCGCCCGCGCACCGGCGCGAGCGGGCCGCGGGGGCGGAGACGGACACCGCCATGGCCAGCCTCAATAAAGTCCAGATCATCGGCAACCTGGGCGCCGACCCGGAGATGCGCTTCACCGCCAACGGCCGCGCCGTCGCGACGATGCGCGTCGCCTGCAATCGCGTCTACACCACGCAGGACGGGGAGCGCCGCGAGGAGACCGAGTGGGTGCGGGTCGTCGCCTGGGCGCAACTCGCGGAGCGCGTCAGCCAATACCTCTCCAAGGGCAGCCAGATCTACGTCGAGGGCCGCCTGCAGACCCGCGAGTGGCAGGACAGGGACGGGCAGCGCCGCTTCACCACCGAAGTCATCGCCCGGGATGTCCAGTTTCTCGACCGTCGCGGGGGCGGTAACTACGATGGTGGTTCCGGGAGTCCCGGCGCTG
The DNA here is from genome assembly GCA_965209205.1 of Dehalococcoidia bacterium. GTDB lineage: Bacteria > Chloroflexota > Dehalococcoidia > Bin125 > Bin125 > TK10-74A. Next base: position 449,190 of record CBDBQC010000003.1, on the reverse strand, counting down.
CCCCCTCCGGCGGCAGCGTGGACCCCGACGACCTGCCCTTTGAATAGGGCATCCCTCCCAAGACCGGCGCGTCGCCGCGTGGCGGCGCCGGTTGCGCTGGGGGATTCCAGAGGAGACCGCCCATGACGACCGATGCCGGAGCGGGTGCGCCCGCTTCCAACCCCACCCCGCCCCCCCGCGGCGGCCCCCCGCGCCGCGACCGCGAGGATGGCGGCGGCCGCGATCGGGCTCGCGACCGCGGCGACCGCGACGGGGATCGCGATCGCGACCGTGATCGCGACCGACGCTCCAGCCGCCGCCGCGGTCGCAAGGCCCCCATGTTCGTCCCGGCCGAAGTCGAGACGATGGACTACAAGGACGTCGACCGGCTGCGCCGGCTCGTCTCGGACCGGGGCCGGATTGAGCCGCGACGCAAGACCGGGCTCACGGCCAAGGACCAGCGCAAGCTGACCCGCGCGATCAAGCGCGCCCGTCACGTCGCGCTGTTGCCCTACACGGCCTCCCATCTGCGGGCCACGTCGGCCTTCCGGCAGGCGGCCCGCGCCGCCCGCTTCGAAGCACCCCGTGCGCCCACTCCGGAGCCGGAGGCGTCCCCTACAGCTCCACACGCTGACCCTGCGGCGCCAGAAGCTGCCCTTGCGGAACCGCAGGCGGCCCCCGCCACCCCCTCCGACGCCCCCGCGACCGACGCGGGCGCAGCGCCGGACGCGGCCCTTGCAGCGTCGCAAGCTGACCCTGCGGCGCCAGAAGCTGCCCTTGCGGAACCGGACGCGGCCCCCACCACCCCCTCCGACGACCCACCGGCCGAGACGCCCAAGACAGCCGAGCCCCCCGCGCCGCCCGAGGCCTCCGCCTAGGCGGGCGGCCGGCGGCGATGGGCGCGCACGCAATGGCCGCTTCGCAGGAATCCTCCGGCCCCGGCACGGTCCGGGTCGGCCTGCTCGGTCTCGGTGTCGTGGGGCGCGGCGTCCATGACGCCCTGCGCGAGAACGCGACGACCTACGCCCAGCGCTCGGGGCACGCGATCGAGATCGGTGGCATCGCCGTGCGCGACGGCGCCCGGGCCCGCCCCGGGGTCGACGCGGCGCTGCTCGGCGACGACCCGCTGGCGCTCGCCACCCGCGACGACATCGACATCGTGGTCGAGCTCATGGGCGGCATGGCGCCCGCCGCGGACTGCATCGCGGCGGCGCTGCGGGCGGGCAAGTCGGTCGTCACGGCCAACAAGGAAGTAATGGCCCGCCGCGGCCCGGAGCTGCTGGCGCTGGCGCAGGACCACGGCGTCGCGCTGCTCTACGAGGCCAGTGTGGGCGGCGGCATCCCGATCATCGCCCCCCTCACGCGCGACCTGCAGGCCAACGAAGTCCGCTCGCTCCAGGCGATCATCAACGGCACGACCAACTTCATCCTGACCGCCATGGCGCAGGACGGGATGTCCTACGACGCCGCCCTCGCCGAGGCGCAGCGCCGGGGCTACGCGGAAGCCGACCCCCGCAGCGATGTCGAGGGCATCGACGCCGCCTTCAAGCTCGCGATCCTCGCCAGCCTCGCCTTCCACACCAGCGTGCGACCGGACGATGTCTACCACGAAGGCATCACTGCCCTCAGCGCCGGGGATTTCCGCTATGCCGCCGACTTGGGCTACGTCATCCGGCTGCTCGCCATCGCCGGCCGCGACGCCGCCGGCGCGCTGGACGTGCGCGTGCATCCCACGCTGCTGGACTCTCACGACCCCCTGGCGCGCGTCGACGGCGTGCTCAACGCGGTCGCCGTGGAGGGCGACCTGCTGGGCCGCGCCATCTTCGAGGGGGAGGGGGCGGGGTCGCGCCCCACGACGAGCGCGGTCGTGGCGGATCTGCTCGACATCGTCTCCAACGGCGTCCGCGCGGGCGCGCGCCGTCCCGCGGCCGGCGCGCCGGCGGCGGGTACGGCGGTGGCGGCGCCCACGTTCGTGCGCCGGGGTGACCTGCGCATGCGGTACTATCTGCGCGTGCTGGTCCGCGACCGCCCCGGCGTGATGGCCGAGATCGGCCGTGTCTTCGCCACCAATCACATCAGCATCGCCTCCCTGCTGCAGGTCGAGGCGGACGCGGTGGCGGGAACCGCGGAACTCATCATCACGACCCACGAGGCCCGCGAGTCGGATGTCGATCGCTTCATGGCGACGGCCGCCATGCTGGACGTGGTCCGCGACTTGGCGGTCCGCATCCGGATTGGGAGCAGCCCGTGACCACCCCACAAGACCCCGAACAACTGGCCGGCGTGGTGGATTGGCTGGAGGCCGAAGTCGGCGGCCTCAAGGCCAAGCTCGCCCAGGCCGAAGCGCAAGCGCAGGAGGATCGCACCCGCTTGTGGCAGATCAGCGAGGCCGTCCAGCGCGCCGAAGGCGGCGCGGCGAACGTGGTGGCGCAGCTGCAGATCCTGTCCGACCTGCCCGAGGAGGTCCGTCTGCTGCGCGAACGCGCCGAGCGCACGCAGGCCGCTCTGGGCCAGGAGTCCGAACAGATGGAGCTCCTGGCCCGGCAGTTGCGCGCGGAGATGCAGGCCGAACGCGACGAGCGCGCCGAGTTGCGCCGCCGCACCGAGTTCGCCGAGCAGGCTGCGCTGACCGGCGCGGAAAAGGTCCACGTCGCCGAGGAGATGTCGCAGCGCGCCCAGGAGACGATGTCCGTCGTCGGGCAGCGCCTGGAGCAGAGCGACCTCCACGTCGCCGGACTCGATGCCCGCCTGGCCGCCCTCGGCGAGGCCCTGCGCCGCGTGCAGGACGACGGCCGGACCGCCAGCGCCGAAATCGAGGGACACGAGCGCCTCTTCGCCGAGATCGGTGACCGCATGGAGCGGTTCACCGAGTTGGCCCGACGCGTGCAACAGCGCCAGGAGGACAGCGAGCGATCACAGGAGGAGACGCACGCCCTGCGCGATCGCTTCGAAAGCATGCGCGTCGACAACGAAGCCGCGCTGGCCCGGGTCAGCACGATGCAAAGCGAGCACGAGCAGATCCAGGCCCGCTTCGGCGAGTTCGAGCGATCGCTGGAACGGGCCCGCACCCGGTCCGAGCAGCAGGAGCGCGGCTTGACCGAAATCCGCGCCGCCTTCGACGACCTGCGGAAGCTGCTCCAACGCGACACGGAACGGCTCCTGGGCTTCCAGGAGAAGCTGCGCCGTCGGCAGATCGCGGACCTCGAGCAGGAGGTCCGCGAGATCCGCGGCCACATCCGCCAGCAGGCCGAGAGCCGCAATGCCTGACCTGGCCGACGCACGTCTCGCGGCGGACCCGGCCTCCGGCGCCTCCGCCGGCATCATCGCTCGCTACGCCGCGTACCTGCCCCTGACCGACGCCACGCCCCGCATCACCCTGGGCGAGGGCGCGACCCCACTCGTCCGCGCGCCCTCGCTGGAGCGGGCGACCGGCGCCGCGGCGGTACATCTCAAGCTCGAGTCCTGCAACCCCACCGGCTCCTTCAAGGACCGAGGCATGGTGCTGGCGGTCGCCAAGGCGATCGAAGACGGTCATCAGGCCGTGCTCTGCGCCTCGACGGGCAACACCAGCGCCTCGGCCGCCGCCTACGCCGCGCGCATGGGGCTGGCGGTCTACGTGCTGGTCCCGCGCGGCTCCATCGCGCAGGGCAAGCTGGCCCAGGCGATCGCGCACGGCGCGCGCATCCTGGCCGTCCAGGGCTCCTTCGACGACGCCCTCGGCCTGGCCCAGGAGATCACGGCCCGCCACTCCATCGCGCTCGTCAACTCGGTCAATCCGCACCGCATCCAGGGTCAGAAGACCGGCGCCTTCGAGATCGTCGATGCCCTCGGCGATGCCCCCGACCTGCACTGCATGCCCGTCGGCAACGCCGGCAACATCACCGCCTACTGGATGGGCTACCGCGACTATCAGGCCGAGGAGCGGCTCACCCGGCCGCCGCGCATGTTCGGCTTCCAGGCCGCCGGCGCCGCCCCCATCGTCTCCGGCGCGATCGTCGAGCACCCCGAGACCGTCGCGACCGCGATCCGCATCGGCAATCCCGCCTCCTGGCGCGGCGCCATCAACGCGCGCGACGCCTCCGGCGGCGACATCCAAGCCGTCACCGACACCCAGATCCTCGACGCCTACCGCCACCTCGCCCGCGAGGAGGGCGTCTTCTGCGAGCCCGCCTCCGCGGCCTCCGTGGCCGGGCTCCTCGCCCTGCCCGAGCGCGGCGTCGACTGCACCGGCGCGCGCATCGTCTGCGTGATTACCGGCTCCGGGCTCAAGGACCCCGAGACGGCGCTCTCCGTCGAAGCCGACGTCCGCGACGTGCCGGTGGACATCGACGCCGTCGAGGCGGCGCTCGCCTGACGATCCGGCCCGCACACTGGAGCGTCGGCGCGCCGGCCCGACGCGTCGCGGATCGATTTGCCGGCGCGCCCCGGCGCGACAGGCCGGGGCGCTCGCGTCCGCTAGGCTGGGCGCGGCGACTAGGCGGGCCGGCCGATTCCCGGCCGACCGGCTGCGCCGCGACGAGCACGTCCACGGCAGCGGGGATGCCATGACCCTCGACCGCGATACGACGACCGGCACCGCCCTCGACCGGGGGCGCGTGCAGGCTGCCGTGCGCGAACTGCTGGTCGCGATCGGCGAGGACCCCGACCGCGAGGGCCTGCGCGACACTCCCCGACGCATCGCCGACGCCTACGCCGAGGTCTTCGCGGGTATGCACGCCGATCCGGCCTCGCTGCTGCGGGTCGGCTTCGAGGAGGGCCACGATGAGATGGTCATCCTGCGCGACATCCCCTTCTTCTCGATGTGCGAGCATCACTTGCTGCCCTTCCACGGCAGCGCCCACGTCGCCTACGTGCCCCGTGGCCGCGTCGTCGGGATCAGCAAGCTCGCGCGGCTGGTCGACTCGGTCGCCCGCCGGCCGCAGCTGCAGGAGCGCCTCACCTCGCAGATCGCCGACACCCTGATCGACGCGTTGCAGCCGGACGGCGTCGCCGTCGCGGTGCAGGCCGAGCACCTCTGCATGACGATGCGGGGCATCAAGAAGCCGGGCAGCCGCATGGTCACCTCTGCGATGCGCGGCACCTTCCAGTCGCAGCCCGAGACCCGCACCGAGTTCCTCGCCCTGATCGGCCCCCTGGGCCGGTGAGGCCTCGCCGATGAGCGTCACGACTCTCCCCGCCGACTGGGCCAGCGTCGCCCCGGAGTGGGAGGCCCTGCTGGCCGCCGCCCGCCCGCCCGCCGGGGCGTTCGCCACGCCCCAGTTCCAGTCCGCGTGGTGGGATGCCTGCGCCGCGGACTCCGACTGTCGCATCGACCTGCAGGCGGTCCGCGACGGCGGCGGGCTGATCGGGGTGCTGCCCCTCATGCGCCACGACGCCGGCCTGGCCCTCGTCGGCGACCCGGACGTCTGCGACTACATGGACATCGTCGCGATCCCGGGCCGTGAGGACGTCGTCGTCGGCGCGCTGCTCGACCACCTCGACACCGCCGCTGCGACATCGCTGACGCTGCCCGGCCTGCCGCACGGCTCCGGCACGCTGACGCGGCTGCCGGCGGCCGCCGCCGCGCGGGGCTGGGACGTCCGCTCCGAGCCCGAGGCCGTCTGCCCCGTGCTCCAACTCGCGCCCGACTGGGACGGCTACCTGGCCGGCATCAAGACGCGCCACCGGCGTGAGGTGCGGCGCAAGATGCGCAACCTGCTCGACGGCGGCGCGACGGTCGCCCTGGAGGCGATCGACGAGCCGGAGACGCTGATCGCGGCGCTGCCCGAGTTCCTGGCCCTGATGGCCGCCTCCCGCGCCGATAAGGCCGGCTTCCTGACCCCGCGCATGGCCAACTTCTTTCGGCGCCTGACGGCGGCCATGGCCCCGGCCGGGCTGCTGCGGCTCTACTTCTTCCACGTCGACGGCAAGCGCGTGGCGGCGGTGCTCTGCTTCCTCGCCGACGGGGAACTGCAGATGTACAACAGCGGCTACGACCCCGACTGCCGCGAACTCTCCGTGGGCCTCGCCTCCAAGGTGTTCGTCGTGCGGGACGCCATCGAGCGGGGGCTGGTGCGGGTCAACTTCCTGCGCGGCGAGGAGCCCTACAAGTTCCAACTCGGCGCGAAGCCCAGCCCGGTCACGCGCCTGGTTCTGCGGCGCGGCCCCGCCGGCGGAGGGAGCGCCTGATGTCGCACCACCTGCAACGCCTCGCGTTCCTCAGCACCCACTCCTCGCCGCTGGCCGTGCCGGGCACGACCAAGGCCGGCGGCATGAACGTCTACATCGACGCCCTCACCCGGCGGCTCGGCCGCTCCGGCCGCCGCGTCGATATCTTCACGCGCCGCGACGACCCGGCGCTGCCCACCATCGTGCCCCTCGACCGCAACGTGCGCGTTGTCCACGTCCGCGCCGGCCCCCCCGCCCCCCTCCCCCCGCTCGACGTGTACGCCGTGGAGGCCGAGTTCCGCGCCGGCGTCCAGGCCTTCGTCGCGCAGGATGCCGAGCCCGCCGGCTTCGGCGCCCCCTACGACCTCATCCACTCCCACTACTGGATCTCCGCGATCACCGGCATGGCCCTGGCCGACGACTGGCGCCGCCCCCACGTCGCGATGTTCCACACCCTGGGCGAGGTCAAGAACCGCGCCCGCCGCGCCGAACGGGAGCCGGCCCTGCGCATCGACGCCGAGCGCGGCATCGTCGCGCGGGCCGACCGCCTGATCTGCGCCACCCCGCACGAGAAGAGCTTCCTGGTCGAGCTCTACGGCGCCGACGCCGACTGCGTCAGCGTCGTGCCGGGCGGCGTCGACCTGGAGCGCTTCCGCCCCGCCGATCCCCCGCGCGACCGCGCCGCCGCCCGGCGCGCGCTGGGGCTCCCCGTCGCGCCCACGGCGCTCTTCGTGGGACGGCTGGAGCGGCTCAAGGGCGTCGATATCCTTGTCCGCGCGGCCGCCCTGGCCGATGTCGAGCCGCCGCTGCACGTCGTCATCGTCGGCGGCGACCAGGCCGACGCCCCCGAACGGGCGCGGCTGCGCGCGCTCGCGGTCGCCCAGGGCGCCGGCGAGCGCATCCACTTCGTCGACGCCGTCGATCGCGACACCCTGGCCCAGTACTATCGCGCCGCCGACGTCTGCGTCGTGCCCTCGTACTACGAGAGCTTCGGCCTCGTCGCGGTCGAGGCGCTGGCCTGCGGCACGCCCGTCATCGCGACCCGCGTCGGCGGCCTGCAATACACCGTCCGCGACGGCCAGACCGGCCACCTCATCTCGTGGCGCTGCCCCGAGCCCTTCGCCGAGCGGCTGGAAGCGCTGCTCGCTAACGACGACCTGCGCGCCCGCTTCGCCGCCGCCGCCCCCGCCTCGGTGCGCCAGTTCGACTGGGACGTCGTCGCCGCGCAGATCGTCGACGTCTACGAGGATCTGCTCGAACGCCACGCGACCGGCGCCGCCTCGTGCCACGCCTCCTGATTCCGCCCCCTCCGCGCCCGCGACGGCGGTAGACTGCCAGCGATGACCGCCGCCGCGTCCGACCCCCCCGCCCCCGCCGCCGCCGACGGCCCGCGCCGTGCGCTCGTGATCATGGCGCACCCCGACGACATCGAGTTCACCTGCGGCGGCACGGCCGCCAACCTCGCCGACGACGGCTGGCGCGTGACCTTCTGCCTCGTCACCAGCGGCGACAAGGGCAGCAAGGACGACACCATCCGGGCCTGGGAGCTGGGCCGCATGCGCGAGGCCGAGCAGCAGGCCGCCGCCGCCCGCCTCGGCGTCGCCGAGTGCGTCTTCCTGCGCTGGCCCGACGGCTTCGTCGAGGACTCGGCCGAACTGCGCGAGCGCCTCGTGCGCGTGATCCGCGAGCAGCAGCCCGAGCTGCTCATCACTTGGGACGGCTACCGCGGCTTCAACCATCGCGACCACCGCACCGTCGGTCTCGTCGCGCTCGACGCCGCCTTCCCGCTCGCGCGCACGCCCCACTACTTCCCCGGCCACGCCGACGCCGGCCTGCGCTGGCACCGCGTTAACACGGTGCTCCTGGCCGGCAGCCGCGAGCCCGACCACTTCGTCGACGTCGGCCGCCAGTTCGACCGCAAGATCGACGCCCTGCTCTGCCACGCCAGCCAGGTCCAATCGACGCGCGACGAACTCAGCGGGCGCATGCGCCGGCGCCAGGCCGAGGCCGCCGCGCAGGGCCGCATCCCCTGGGCCGAGGGTTTCCGCCGCCTGACCTTCGGCGGCACGTCGGCCCCCACCCGCGCGGCCGCCCTGCGCGCCGCCGCCGCCTCACAGGACGACGCGGAGCGCTAGCGTGGAAGACCTCGCCCTCTACTGCCTCTGGGCCGGACTCGTCGCCGCGGGCATCGCCGCCCCGCTGTACATCGGCTTCGCCGCCGCGCCGCGGATCCGCCTGCTCGCCCGCGCCCCCGCGCCCCCCCTGCCCGAGGGCGGGCCCTCGGGCGTCGCGACCGCCCCCCCGGCGCCCGGACGCGCCGCCCGCCCGCGCACCCTGGGCGGCCTCGCGACCTTCGCCGCCTGGACGTCGGTCGTCTTCGGCGGGCTGGGCCTCATCTTCCGCACCATCGCCCTCGACCACCCGCCGTTCAGCAACCTGTTCGAGTTCTCGATGGCCTTCGGCTTCGCCATCGCGCTGGTCTACCTGCTCTTCGAGCGCGCCTACCGCACGCGGCTGCTGGGCGCATTCGTGATGCCCGTCTCCTTCGGCCTCTACGCCAGCGCGCTCGTCTTCCCCAGCGCCGGGCAGCCCACGCTCGTGCCCGCGCTGCAGAACCCCACCCTGCTCACCATCCACGTCTCGGTCATGATCCTGGCCTACGCCGTCCTGGCCGTGGCCTTCGGCGCTGCCGTCATGCACCTCGTCCAGGGCAACGACCGCCAGCGCATCGCCTGGCTGCCCTCGCCCCGCCGCGCCGAGGAGCTCACGCACCGCGCCGTCCTGGTGGGCTTCCCCCTGCTGGGCGCCGGCATCGCCCTGGGCGCCCTCTGGGCCAACGACGCCTGGGGCCGCTATTGGGGCTGGGACCCCAAGGAGACCGCCGCCCTCGTCACCTGGCTCATCTTCGCCGTCTACCTGCACGCCCGCGGCCTGCAGCCCGCCCCCGCCGGCCCCGGCGCCCGCTCCGTCACCGCCCGCCGCCCGCGCCGACGCCGTCTCTGGCCGCCCCCCGGCCCCTGGATCGTCGTCGTGGGCTTCGCCGCCGTCCTGTTCACGTACCTGGGCGTCAATCTGTGGGTCAGCGGTCTGCACTCGTACGCGGGGGTCTGAGTCGCCTCGCTCCGTAGATGGGGATGACCGTGCCTTCCGACTACCACGGCGAACGATTCCTCCCGCTTTGGCTCTTCAAGTCGCGCGCTTCGGCTCTCAAGATGCGGCGGTTGGATGAGCGGGAGCTTGAGTTCTACGAGAAGCATTGCCTGCTGCTGCCGGTTGCGCGGACCCACGAGCCGCCGGCGCACGCCGTTGCAGTGGCTCAGCGGAACTACGGCCTCCCCGTCGACAGGCCCGAAGACTTGGACCCACCGGACGACTGGCGGCGACTTCAGGGGCCCGTGACGGATGGGATGCACTGTTTCGACCGAGAGCGAGGGTGCAACCCGCTCCTCGTGACGCCCGACTGCAAGACGTTCGAGCGTTGGAACGCCAATCTCGTCCCTGTCACGCTGGAGCCCGGATCGCCCGTCAAGATTTCGACAGTCGAGCGGTACTACGCCTACTGGCAGGTGCACGTCGTCGAACTGCTTCGTCAGTGCAAGTACTACGAACGCGCGCCCTTCATGCCCTACGTGCCTGCGGAGAGCCCGCTTAGGGTCGTCTCTGGGATCCCCCAAGAGACGGAGTGGGCGCGGACGCTGCGGGGGATGGCGGTCGGCTACGACGCCCTGACGTTGTTCGAGGTTGCGTATTCGAGCGTGGTGGGGAAGGGGCGCACTCCGTACGAGGGGCGGGAAGTGCCCGAGGGTGCCAAGGACAAGATGCGGAATGATCTGCGTGCCGAGGCGGGCCGCATCATGCGCCTTCTCGGTCTCGACGAGGCCGCGTTCTTCGGCTTCGTCGTCGAGCTCACTGAACTCATCGACGACTACCGACGTGAGGAGCGTACTGCGCTTGCGGAGGATGTCGAACGTGACATCTGGCTCGCGCAGAGGTTCGCTCATTACGCGTTGAACCACGACTGGGAGGAGTTCCTCGCGGCGATCGAGCGGCGTGGCGGGCCGTATTCGAGCGAGGCAGTCCGCAGGCTCGATCCCATTGAGGATGCAGCGGCCGGTGCCCGGATGACTCTGAGGCATGTCGTCGAGTCGGGGCTGGGAATCGAACTCGAGCCGGAGGATGCCGCGACCCTGCCTGACCAGATCGTCGAGTTCTGCATCACGCACGAGCTGTTCGAAGTCCTCACTGGTCTCGCGGACTACTTCTTCACAGAGGAGGATCTGCGCCGTGATCTCTTTCCGGGCTTCACGTACCGTCAGCTGAGGCCGCATGCACTGGCGGTCGAGCAACTAGCTCGGGGAATTTTCGGAACGACCTCTGATCCGATGCACCGGGAGGGGCTCTCCGAACTCCTCAAGAGCCTTAGCAAGGATCCAAGCCGCTTCGACGAGGTCAAGGATCTGATGGGCAGCGACCGAGCGTCCGATAAGAAGGGCGACCTGGACCGGCGGGCGATCGCTCTGGCGAACGCCGCACGCGATGACGACCCGGATGATCTCAAGATTGCTCGGACGCTCGTGCTCGCCGTGTCCGCTCGGAACTTGGTGAGCCACAGGCCGCGCATGCTCGACCGGGCGGCGGTGGGCGTGCTCGCGCCTGCGTGCGTGCACTCTGTTGCGTTGGTTTGGCTCTTGGCGCGCCGCCGCGGCTTCGTTTGACACCGGGCAGATTGGGGCCTGTCCCCACGCCGCCCGGCCGCGCGTTCCGCCTACTTCAGCAGCCTCTCATTGCGACGCCGCTTGACGCGACGATCGCCGCCCCCTAGCGTCCCCTCCGACTTGCCAGTCGTTCGAGCATGTTTCCCGCGTGGGCTTCGGCCGCGGGGCGGGCTCCTGCCCCCTCAAGGCTCACGCGAGACAGCTGGATGACTGGCAAGTCCCCATCCGTCCGTTGCCGAGAGGGGGCACCTCGTGGAGGATCAGGGCCTGCAGACGCGGGCCGTAGCGGTGCGGGGACGGCCGGCGAATCACACCCGCCGCCTCAGCCTCGCCGTCATGTTGGCGGTCGCCGCGATCGCGCGGCCCACCCCAGCCGCGCACTAACCGGCGCCGCCGGGCGACCGCATGGCGGATCCCAACTGGGCCAACCGGACGATCTGGACGGGCGACAACCTGCCCATCATGCGCGGCATGAACAGTGCCAGCGTTGACCTGATCTACCTGGACCCGCCCTTCAACTCGAACAAGACCTACAGCGCCCCCATCGGGTCCGAGGCGGCGGGTGTTGCCTTCAAGGACACGTGGACGCTCGACGATGTGGACTTGGCGTGGCATGGAGAGATCGCGGAGCAGAACCCGGCCGTCTACGCCGCCATCGCCGCCGCAGGCCAGACCCACGGGCCGGGGATGCAGTCCTATCTGATCATGATGGCCGTCCGGCTGCTGGAGATGCACCGCCTGCTCAAGGACACCGGCAGCCTCTATCTCCACTGCGATCCGACTGCGAGCCACTATCTCAAGTTGCTGCTGGATGCCGTGTTCGGGGTCGGCAACTTCCGAAACGAGATAATTTGGTCGTATCGGCGCTGGCCTGCGAAGCAGAAGAACTTCCAGCGGATGCACGACGTGATCTTTCGCTACTCACGTGGCGAGTCGGTGACCTGGAACCAAGCCTACGAGCCGCTGGCTGACTCCACGCGCAAGACCTGGGGAACCAAGCAGCAGGTGGCGGATTTCTCATCGGGACGACGGAAGCCGAGCCAGACTGCCGAGACAACGCCGGGGGCGCCGATGCGCGACGTGTGGGACATCTCCGTCATCGCACCGATTGCAAAGGAGCGGCTCGGCTACCCCACGCAGAAGCCCCTCAAGCTCCTTGAGCGCATTGTTCTTGCGAGCAGCAATCCCGACCACGTCGTCTTCGACCCGTTCGCCGGCTGCGCCACGGCCTGTGTGGCTGCCGAGCATCACGAGCGGCAGTGGATCGGGATCGACCTCTCCCCCCTCGCCGCCGAGTTGGTGGAACGTCGGCTCCGTGACCGCGCGCGCACCTTCGCCCGCTGCATCCGCCGCGACGACATCCCCCAGCGGACCGACATCGGCGATCTGCCGGCCTACCGCACGCACAAGCACCACCTCTACGGGCAGCAGGAGGGCGTCTGCGCCGGCTGCCGGGTGTTCTTCCCGTTCCGCAATTTCACCGTGGATCACGTCGTGCCGAGCAGCCAGGGCGGGACGGATCACCGGTCGAACCTGCAACTCCTGTGCGGCGCCTGCAACAGCCTCAAGGGTGATCGGTCGCAGGCCTATCTGCTGTCGGTGCTGCGGGAGCGCGGCGTCCTGCAGGCGTCGTAGCCGCGGTCTGGCCCCGGCCCCCGACCCGACGGCCGACCACCCCCACCCCCTATGCTGCCGGCCATGGAGATCGCACTCGTCCTCGTGGGGCTGGTGGCGCTGATCGGCGTGCTGGCGACGGCGTACTTGGCGCGGCGGCTGATCCGCGGCGACGGGGAGCGGCCGGGCGAGCGCATCGCCGGGCTCAGCGCTCAGATCGCCGAGCGCGACCGCCAGATCGACGAGGTCCGGGCCGAACGCGACGCGGCCCGCCGCGACCGCGATGCGGCGCAGGCAGCGGGCGAACGAGCCCGCCTCGAACTGGCCCAGGTCCGGGCCGACCACGCCGCGCGTAACGAGGAGCTGGCCAAGGCGCAGGCGCAGATCGAGACGCGCTTCAAGGGTCTCGCGGCCGAGGTACTGAAGGTCAACAGCGAGACACTGCGCGATCAGACGACGGCGCACTTCGCCCAGCAACTGCAGGTGGGCGAGGCGGAGTTGGAGAAGCGCCAGCAGGCCGTCGCGGCGCTGGTCAAGCCGGTGCGCGACCACCTGGACAAGTTCGAGAAGCAGGTCAACGCCATCGAGCAGAAGCGCGAGGGCGCCTACGAGGGGCTGAAGGTGCAGATCGGCCGGCTGCAGGATGTGACGGGCAGCCTGAGCGAGGCGCTGCGCTCGCCGCAGATTCGCGGGCAGTGGGGCGAGCAGCAGCTGCGCAACATCCTGCAGTTGTCGGGGCTGAAGGAGGGCGTCGACTTCGAGCAGCAGGTCACGACGGCGGCGGACGATGAGGGGGCGCGGCGGCGGCCCGACGTGGTGGTGCGCATCCCCGGCGGCGTGCACGTCGTGATCGACGCCAAGACGCCGCTCAGCGCCTACCTCGACGCGCACAACGCGGCCGACGCGCAGCAGCAGGAGGAGCTGCTGCAGCGGCACGCCAAGTCGCTGGGCGATCGGGTGAAGGAGTTGGGCGACAAGGACTACACGGGGACGGTGCCCGTGTCGCCCGACTTCGTCGTCATGTTCCTGCCCACCGAGGCGATTCTGGAGGCGGCCATGGAGGTCCAGCCGTCGCTGTGGGAGGACGCGTGGCAGAAGCATCACGTGCTGATCGCGACGCCGGGGCTGCTGGTGGCGTTCCTGCGCACCGTCGCGCTGGCCTGGCAGCGGCAGGACATGCAGGAGAACGCGCAGCAGATCTCGGACGAGGCGCGGCGGCTGTACGAGAGTCTGCAGGTCTACGCCGGCCACGTGGGCCGGGTGGGCAAGGGGCTGCAGCAGGCCCTGAGCGCCTACAACGACAGCATCGGCTCGCTGGAAGGGCGGGTGCTGGTGCGCGCCCGCCGCTTCGAGGAGCTCGGCCCCGCGGCGTCGGCGGCCAAGCGCATCGACGTCGTGGCGCCGATCGATCAGAGCGTGCGCCTCGCGGCCGCGCCGGAACTCGCCGCCGGCGACGAGAGGGCCGATGCGGCGGGCACAGCGGGCTGAGTGCGCCGGGCGTAAACTGCCCCTCGATCGCCCGCCCCCTCCCTTGACAGCGGCGATCGGGCGTCCCTAGGCTGTGCTGCTGTACGCCGAGGTTCACGTCCCTCGTACGGGTCGAGGCCGAAACCGGAGACGACCGCCGGCACGTCGTGTCGGAACGGTTCTATCGGACGGCCTGGGCCCTTTCTGATTGTTCCGGAGATTGTGCCGGAGACTGTTCCGGGATTGGCCGGCCATGCCGGCTCCGATCGGGACGGCGGGGGGCGTGCGGCGCTCGAAGCGCGCGCAGCACGCGTGCAAACCAAGCGAAGGGCGGGGCTCGTGCCCACAGTCAATCAGTTGGTGCGCCGCGGTCGCAAGAAGACCGTCAAGAAGACCAAGGCGCCCGCGCTGCGGTTCATGCATAACTCGCTGACCAACCGCACCCGCGAGGGGCGCGGCTCGCCGCAGATGCGCGGCGTGTGCACGGCCGTGCGCACGATGACGCCCAAGAAGCCCAACTCGGCCCTGCGCAAGGTCTGCCGCGTGCGGCTCACCAATGGCATCGAGGTCACGGCCTACATCCCCGGCGAGGGGCACACGCTGCAGGAGCACTCGGTGGTGCTGATCCGCGGCGGTCGCGTGAAGGACCTGCCGGGCGTCCGCTACCACGTCATCCGCGGCGCGCTCGACGCCCAGGGCGTGGGCGACCGCCGTCGCGGCCGCTCGAAGTACGGCACCCGGCGCACCGGCGGGCCCGCCACGGCCGCGCCGGCCTGATCAGCGAAGGATTGGGAGCGATATGCCACGCCGGAATCGGCCCGAGCGGCACAAGGCGCTGCCCGACCCGCGCTACAACAGCCTCGTCCTGCAGCAGTTCATCAACAAGGTGATGATGAACGGCAAGAAGGGCGCCGCCGAGCGCATCGTGTACGGCGCGCTGACGCACATCGAAGAGCGCACCCGCCGCGACGGCATCGACGTCTTCCAGCAGGCGATGCGCAACGTGACGCCGCAGATGGAAGTCAAGCCCCGCCGCGTTGGCGGCGCGACCTACCAGGTCCCCGTCGAGATCCGCGCAGATCGCCGCACCGCGCTGGCGGTGCGCTGGATCCTGGCGGCGGCGCGCGCGCGCGGCGGCCGCTCGATGGCCGAGCGCCTGGCGCAGGAGTTGCTCGACGCTTCCGAGAACCAAGGCACGGCTGTCAAGCGCCGTGACGACACCCACCGGATGGCCGAGGCGAACCGCGCCTTCGTGCACTACCGCTGGTAGGACCGCCGCCCCCATGCCCCGCGACATCCCCATCGAGTACGTGCGCAACATCGGCGTCATCGCCCACATCGACGCGGGCAAGACGACCGTGACCGAGCGCATCCTCTACTTCACCGGCCGCACCTACAAGATCGGCGAGGTCCACGAAGGCACCGCCGTCATGGACTTCATGGACCAGGAGCGCGAGCGCGGTATCACGATCGCCGCCGCCGCCACCACCGCCGAGTGGCGCGACTACCGCGTCAACATCATCGACACCCCCGGCCACGTCGACTTCACCGTCGAAGTGGAGCGCTCGCTGCGCGTGCTCGACGGCGGCGTCGTCGTCTTCGATGCGGTCGCCGGCGTCGAGCCCCAGTCCGAGACGGTCTGGCGGCAGGCCGACAAGTACCGCGTCCCCCGCCTCTGCTTCATCAACAAGATGGACCGTGTCGGCGCCGACTTCGAACGCACGATCGACATGATCGCGGACCGCCTCGGCATGTTGCCGGTGCCCGTGCAGATGCCCATCGGCGCCGAGGAAACCTTCGGCGGCGTCGTCGACCTGATCACGATGCGCGCCTGGACCCACAGCGGTCGGCGCGACGACCCCCCCGTCGAGGGCCCCATCCCGCCCGCGCAGCAGGCGGCCGCCGAACGCTGGCGCGACACGATGCTGGAACGCCTGGCGGAACACGACGAGCAGATCATGATCTCCTACCTGGAGGGCCACGAGGTCGGCCCCGACGAGATCCGCAAGGCCGTGCGCCGGGGCACCATCGCCAACGAGTTCACGCCGATCTTCTGCGGCGCGGCCCTCAAGAACATGGGCGTGCAGCGGCTGCTCGACGGCATCGTCGACTACCTGCCCTCCCCCATCGATGTGCCGCCGATCAGCGGCCGTCGCCCCGACGGCGTCGATGTGGAGCGGCCGCCCGATGACGACGCCCCCCTGGCCGCGCTGACCTTCAAGATCGTCACCGATCCCTACGTGGGTCGCCTGGCCTACACCCGCATCTACTCCGGCGTCCTGCGCAGCGGCGACTCGGTGACCAACACCTCCCGCCACAAGCAGGAGCGCATCGGCCGGCTGCTGCGCATGCACGCCGACAGCCGCGAGGAGATCGACGCGGTTTACGCCGGCGGCATCGCGGCCGTCATCGGCCTCAAGGACTCGTTCACCGGCGACACGCTTGCGCCGCGGGAACACCCAGTCGTGCTGGAGGACATCAGCTTCCCCGACCCCGTGATCTCCGTCGCCATCGAAGCCAAGAGCAAGGCCGACCAGGACAAGATGGGCCAGGCGCTGCGCAAGCTCGCCGAGGAAGACCCCACCTTCATCGCCGCCTACAACGAGGAGACCGGCCAGACGATCATCTCGGGCATGGGCGAGTTGCACCTGGAGGTGATCGTCGATCGCATGACGCGCGAGTTCCGCGTCGGCTGCAACGTCGGCCGCCCCCAGGTCGCCTACCGCGAGACGGTGCGCCGCACGGCCGAGCACGAGACCCGCTTCGTGCGGCAGACCGGCGGACGGGGCCAGTTCGCGCACGTCATCCTGCGCATCGAGCCCCTCCCCCCCGGATCCGAGAACACGTTCGAGAACAGCATCCGGGGCGGCGCCATCCCGCAGCAGTACATCCCGGCCGTCGCCAAGGGTGTCGAGCAGGCGCAGCGCAACGGCGTCCTGGGTGGGCACGGCGTCGTCGATGTCGGTGTCACGCTCGTCGACGGCAACCACCACGAAGTCGATTCCAGCGAGATGGCCTTCACCACGGCGGCCAGCATCTGCTTCCAGGAGGCCATGCGCCGCGCCAAGCCGGTCATGCTGGAGCCGATCATGAAGCTGGAGATCTCCACGCCGGAGAGTTTCCTCGGCGACGTCGTCGGCGACGTCTCCGGCCGGCGCGGGCACGTGCACGGCATCGAGGCGCGCGGCACGACGCAGATCGTCAGCGCGATGATCCCCCTCGCCGAGACCTTCGGCTACACCACGGCGCTGCGCTCGATGACGCAGGGCCGGGCCACGTCCAGCATGGAATTCGATCACTACGAGGAGGCGCCGGCGGCGGTCACCGAGGCGGCCGGCAAGGCATAGAGTGCCGGGGCGCCGCGAGCGCCTCCGCGCACGAACGCAGGAAGGAATCCCATGGCGCGCGAGAAATTCGAACGCACGAAGCCGCACGTGAACGTGGGCACGATTGGCCACGTCGATCACGGCAAGACGACCCTGACGGCGGCGATCACGAAGACCCTGGCCCTGGCGGGCCAAGCCGAAGTGCGCTCCTTCGACTCGATCGACAACGCCCCCGAGGAGCGTGAGCGCGGCATCACGATCGCGATCGCGCACGTGGAGTACGAGACCGACGCACGCCACTACGCGCACATCGACGCCCCCGGCCACGCCGACTACATCAAGAACATGATCACCGGCGCCGCCCAGATGGACGGCGCCATCCTGGTCGTCGCGGCCCCCGACGGGCCGATGCCGCAGACCCGCGAGCACATCCTGCTGGCCCGCCAGGTGGGCGTGCCGCGGATGGTCGTCTTCCTCAACAAGTGCGACCAGATGGACGACCCCGAGTTGCTGGACCTCGTGGAACTGGAAGTCCGCGAACTGCTCAGCCAGTACGACTTCCCCGGCGACGACATCCCCATCGTCCGCGGCGCCGCCCTGCACGCCCTGGAGTCGGCCAGCAGCGACGCCGACGCCCCCGAGTACGCCCCCATCCGCGAGCTGATGGAGGCGGTGGACGACTACGTGCCCACCCCCCCGCGGCTCACCGACCAGCCCTTCCTGATGCCCATTGAGGACGTCTTCGGCATCAAGGGGCGCGGCACCGTCGTCACCGGCCGCATCGAGCGCGGCCAGGTGCACACCGGCGAGGTGATCGAGATCGTGGGCCTCAAGGACACCGAGCGCACCACCGTGACCGGCGTGGAGATGTTCAAGAAGACGCTCGACGCCGGCGAGGCGGGCGACAACGTCGGCTGTCTGCTGCGCGGCAAGGAGCGGGCCGACGTCGAGCGCGGCCAGGTGCTCGCCGCCCCCGGCTCGATCACCCCCCACACCGCCTTCGACGCCGAGGTCTACATCCTGGGCAAGGACGAGGGCGGGCGCCACACCCCCTTCTTCCCCGGCTACCGCCCGCAGTTCTACATCCGCACCACCGACGTGACCGGCGAGATTCAGTTCCCCGGCGACGTCGAAATGGCCATGCCCGGCGACAACGTCGTCATGCGCATCCGCCTCATCAGCCCCATCGCCCTCGAACCCGGCCTGCGATTCGCCATCCGCGAGGGCGGCCGCACCGTCGGCGCCGGCGCCGTCTCACAGATCCTGGAGTAGCCGTCGCATGGCGCGTCAGAAAATCCGCATCCGCCTCAAGGCCTACGACCACCGCGTGCTCGACGAGAGCGCCGCGCAGATCGTGGAGTCCGCGGAGAAAACCGGCGCGGCCGTCGCGGGGCCCATCCCGCTGCCCACCGACATCAACAAGTACACGGTGATCCGCTCGCCGTTCGTCCATAAGGACGGCCGCGAGCAGTTCGAGATTCGAACCCACAAGCGCCTCATCGACATCCTGGAGCCCACCGGTCGCACGGTGGACACGCTCATGCGGCTCCAACTGCCGAGCGGCGTCGACATCGAGATCAAGCTCTAGACCGGCCAAGCCCGGGCGCTCACGACGCCCACGGGCGCGGACCCGGCGCAGCGCAGGGTCAAGATCGGGAAGGACGGAGACGGACAATCGTGGCGGTGCTGGGACTCCTCGGCAAGAAGCGCGGCATGGTGCAGGTCATCCAGGAGGATGGCCGCGTCGTCGGCTGCACGGTGCTCGAAGTCGGCCCCTGTCCCATCACCCAGATCCGCACCCCCGAGCGCGACGGCTACGCCGCCGTGCAGATCGGCTTCGGGCCCGTGCCCGAGTGGAAGGCCACCAAGGCCGAGCGCGGACACACCCGCTCCAACGGCGCCCTCAAGCACTTGGCGGAATTCCCCGCCGACGACTATGAGGCGCTCAGCGTCGGCCAGACGCTCACCGCCGATGAGGTCTTCCGCGTGGGCGACCGGGTCGACGTGCAGGGCGTCGGCAAGGGCAAGGGGTTCCAGGGCGGCGTCAAGCGCCATCACTTCGCCGGCGGGCCCAAGACGCACGGCCAGAGCGACCGTCACCGCTCGCCGGGCTCCATCGGCGCCGGGTCGACCCCCGGGCGGGTGCTCAAGGGCACCCGCATGGCGGGCCGCATGGGCGGCAAAACCGCCTCCACGCTCAACCTTGAAGTCGTGCGCGTGCAGCCCGAGCGAGGCCTGGTCTTCGTCAACGGCTCCGTCCCCGGCGCGACCGACGGCCTCGTGCGTATCCGCCAGACCAAGCGCCAGGACCGCCGCCAGTCACGGAGCCGGGCATGAAGCTCTCCCTCGTCGACCGCAGCGGCGCGGAGTTGCGCCAGATCGACGTCGATGACGCGGTCTTCGGCATTGAGCCGAACCTGCCCGTCGTGCACCAGGCCCACGTCGCCCAACTGGCCAACCGGCGGCGGGGCACGGCCAGCACGCTCAACCGCTCCGACCACCGCAGCAGCACCGGCAAGACGCGCCGCCAGAAGGGGACCGGCCGGGCCCGTCAGGGCGGGGCGTCCTCGCCCGTGCGTCGCGGTGGGGCGGTCGCCCACGGCCCCCATCCCCGCTCCTACCGGCAGCGCATGCCCCGGCGCATGCGGCGCCTCGCGATCCGCTCCATGCTCTCGCAGCGCGCCGCCGAGGGCGGCATCATCGTCCTTGAGGGCGAGGCCTTCGAGCCCAAGACGCAGGCGGTGCAGCAGCTGCTCAGCGACCTGGGCGTGCAGCGCAGCGCCCTGCTCGTGACCAGCCGCAGCAACGACGCGCTCAAGCGCGGCATCCGCAACCTGCGCGCCATGGATACCTGCCCCGCCGACACGCTCAACGTGGAATCGCTGCTGACGCACGATCACATCGTCATGACCGAGGCCGCCCTGCGCCGCGCCGAGGCCCTCTGGGGCGGCGAGCGCGCCGCCGCGCGCCGCGCCCCCGCGCCGCACGGAGAGGAGTCCTAGATGCCCAAGGACATCCACCCCTTCGCAGTCGTGCGCCGTCCGATCATCACGGAGAAGTCGACGGAGCTCGCTGGCGAGGGGCAGTACGTCTTCGAGGTCGACCCGCGCGCCAACAAGATGCAGATCAAGGAAGCCGTCGAGATCGGCTTCAACGTCGTCGTGCGCCGCGTTAACACAATGAACGTGCGCGGCCGCCGCCGCCGCTTCGGCCGCCACTACGGCACCGAGCCGGGCTGGAAGAAGGCGGTCGTCACGCTGGCCGACGGCTACGAGATCAAACTCTTCGAGGGGGTGTAGGGTGCCGCTCAAGAAGTTCAAGCCCACGTCGCCCGGCCGCCGCAACTCCTCGGGGCACACCTTCGAGGAGATCACCAAGAAGCGGCCCGAGAAGAGCCTGCTCGCGCCGCAGAAGAAGAAGGCCGGCCGCAACAACCAGGGTCGCCTCACCGTGCGGCACCGCGGCGGCGGCCACAAGCGGCGCTACCGCATCATCGACTGGAAGCGCCGCGACCGCGTGGGCATCGAGGGCCGCGTGCGCGCGATCGAGTACGACCCCAACCGCAGCGCCCGCATCGCCCTGATCTTCTACGCCGACGGCGAGAAGCGGTACATCCTCGCCCCGCTGGGCCTGCACGTCGACGACCGCATCCACACCGGCGCCGACGCGCCCGTCCGCACCGGCAACACCATGCCGCTGCACCTCATCCCCAACGGCACCGCCGTGCACGGCGTGGAGTTGAATCCCGGCCGCGGCGCGCAGATCGTGCGCAGCGCGGGGGCCTCGGCCCAGATCATGGCCAAGGAAGGCGACTACGTCCTGCTGCGCCTGCCCTCGGGCGAGATGCGCCGCGTGCGCCGCGAGTGCTTCGCCACCATCGGCCAGGTGGGCAACGTGGAGCACGGCAACATCAAGCTGGGCAAAGCGGGTCGCAACCGGCATCGCGGCCGGCGCCCCCAGGTGCGCGGCTCGGTCATGAACCCGGTCGACCACCCCCACGGCGGCGGCGAGGGCAAGGCGCCCATCGGCCTGCCCACGCCCAAGACGCCCTGGGGCAAGCCCACGCTGGGCTATCGCACGCGGGGCAAGAAGCCCTCCGACAAGTACATCGTCCGTCGCCGCGGGCGCAAGCGGCGTTAGGAGACCCCATGTCCCGATCGACCAAGAAGGGGCCCTTCATCGACCACCGCCTGCAGGCGAAGGTCGAGCGGGTGCGCGTCTCCGGCAAGCGCACCGTCATCCAGACGTGGGCGCGCGCCTCCACCATCACCCCCGAGATGGTGGGTATGACGATCGGCGTGCACGACGGCCGCCGGCACATCCCCGTCTTCATCTCCGAGAACATGGTCGGGCACAAGCTCGGCGAGTTCGCGCCCACGCGCACCTTCCGCGGCCACGTGGGTCGCTCCGACCGCAGCACCCGGGTGCGATAAGCCATGCAAGTCCGCGCGACCGCCAAGTACGTCCGCATGTCGCCCCGCAAGGCCCGCATGATCCTGCAGGGGCTGCGCGGCATGCCCGTCGAGGCCGCCCTCACCACGCTGCGCTTCACCCCCAAGCCGGGCGCGAAGCAGGTCGCCAAGGTCGTCGAGTCCGCCGCCGCCAACGCGGAGAGCAACTACGACCTCGCCGCCGGGGACCTGCGCATCGCGCAGATCTACGCCGGCGACGCCCGCACGTTGCACCGCTTCCGGGCCGCCGCGCGCGGCCGCGTGCAGCCGCTGCTCAAACGCACATGCCACATCACGGTCATCGTCACGGACGAGCAGGAGTAGCCCATGGGCCACAAGGTGCACCCCACCAGCTTCCGCATCGGCGCCATCTACACCTGGCGCAGCCAGTGGTACGCCGATCAGGACTACGCCAAGCTCCTGCGCGAGGACCGCACGATTCGCGACTTCCTGGGCGACACCCTGGGCGAGGCCGGCATCTCCCGCGTCGAGATCGAGCGCAACATCAGCCAGCTCACCGTCTCCATCCATACGGCCAAGCCGGGCATCGTCATCGGCCGCGGCGGGCAGAAGGTCGATGAACTCCGCACCGACCTCGAGAAGCTCACCGGTCGGCGCGTGCGCGTGAACATCCAGGAGATCCGCACCCCGGAACTCGATGCCTACCTGGTGGCGCGCAACGTCGCGGACCAACTCGAGCGCCGCGTCGCCTTCCGCCGCGCCATCAAGCAGGCCGTGCAGCGCACCCGCCAGCGCGGCGCCGAGGGCGTCAAGATTCATATCAGCGGCCGCTTGGGCGGCGCCGAGATGTCGCGCAGCGCCGGCGAGATGGACGGCCGCGTGCCCCTGCACACGATCCGCGCCGACATCGACTACGGCTTCGCCGAGGCGCATACGGTCTTCGGGCGGATCGGCGTCAAGTGCTGGATCTACAAGGGCGAGATCCTCCCCGCCGCCGCCAGCAAGCCCGACGAGCGCGAGGTCACCGGGCCCGCGCACGCCGTGCCGCCGCCGCCCTCGTCGCCGCTGGCGCAGCCCAGCGGCGCCGCGACTCCGGGGAGCGCCTGATGCTGCAACCCAAGCGCGTCAAGTGGCGCAAGCACCATCGCGGCCGCCGCCGCGGCGTCGCCCACGGAGGCAGCCAGGTGGCCTTCGGCGACTTCGGCCTGCAGTCGCTCGACGCGGCCTGGATCGACGGGCGCCAGATCGAGTCGGCCCGCCGCGCGATCACGCACCACGTCAAGCGCGGCGGCAAGGTGTGGATCCGCATCTTCCCCGACAAGTCGGTCACCCAGAAGCCGGCCGAGACCCGCATGGGCAAGGGCAAGGGCGCGCCCGAGAAGTGGGTCGCCGTCGTCAAGCCCGGCCGCATCCTCTTCGAGATCGGCGGCGTCACCGAGACCGAGGCCCGCGAGGCGCTGCGCCTCGCCGCCCACAAGCTCCCCGTACACACCCGCGTCGTGCAGCGCGAGATGGAGGTCATCTGACCATGCCCAACCCGCTCGCCGACGAAGCCCGCCAAATGGACGATGCCGCCCTCACCAGCGCGGTCAACGAGGCCTATCGCGAGGTCTTCAACCTGCAGTTCCAGAAGGGCACGCATCAGTTGCAGGACCTCACCGCCATCCGGCGCGCCCGGCGCCGCATCGCGCGGCTGCGGACGATCCTGCGCGAGCGCGAGCTCGCCATCGTCGCCGGCACGCCGCTGCAGCCGCTGACCGCGACCGCTCCGGCCCCGATCTCGCCGCAGCGGCAGCGCGCGCTCGATGAGCGCGCGGCGGCCGCGAGCGCGCTGCCCGAGGACGCCAGCGGCCTGATCCCGCCCAGCGCCGCCGCCGAAGGCCTCGTGGACGACGCCGTCGAAGATGTCGAGTTGACCTCGTCCGAAGCCGCGGCGGCCGGCGACGCCGAGACCGCCCCCGAGAAGGAGACGAGCTAGCGATGGCACGCAAGCAGCGCACCGGCGTCGTCGTGAGCGACAAGATGGACAAGACCGTCGTCGTGCGCGTGGAACGCACCGTTACGCACCGGCGCTACAAGAAGGTGCTGCGCCGCCGCAAGCAGTTCCAGGCGCACGACGAGAGCAACGTCTGCGAACTCGGCGACCAGGTGCTGATCGAAGAGTGCCGGCCGATCTCGCGGCACAAGCAGTGGCGCGTCGTTGAGATCCTGGCGCGCCACGAGGTCGCCGAGATTCAGCCCGGCGACATCCAGGCGCCGTCCGTCGACGAGGCGCCGTCCCCGGCCGCCCCCGCGGCGGAACCGCCGTCGGCCCCCGAGGGCCCCGTGGCCGAGGAAGCGTCGGCCGACGCCCCCGCGGCTGAACCGGTGCCGGAGGCGCCCGCGGCCGAGGAGACGCCGGAGGCGATGTCCGAGATGACGGCCGACGCGACCGTCGATGCGCCGGCGGAGCCCCCCGCCGAGGCATCGGAGGCGCCAGCCGCGGAAGAACCGGCACAGCCGGACGAACCCGAGGCGCCGGAAGCCAAGGAAGCGCCGGAAGCGCCGGACGAACCGGAGGCCGACGCCCCCGAGGAGCCCGAAGCGCCAGACGAGCCGGAAGCCCCGGACGAGCCCGAGGCTGCGGCCTCGGAGGAGCCCGAGGCCCAGGAAGCGCCCGAAGCACAGGAAGAACCGGAGCCAGCGTCCGCTGAGGCCCCGGCCGAGACGCCGGCCGCCGAAGCCGCCCCCGTCGCCGACACGCCGCCGGAGGCGGAGGTCAGCGCCGACGCCGCGCCCGAGCCGGCCCCGGAGGATGCGGAGTCGCCGCCGTCCGACGCGCCCGCGGAAGCGGCCCCGGATGCCACCAGCGACGCAGCACCAGAAGCCGAGACGCAGTCATGATCCAGCAGGAGAGTCGCCTCCTCGTTGCCGACAACTCCGGCGCTCGCAAGATCTCTTGCATCCGTGTGCTCGGCGGCACCGGCCGGCGCTATGCCAGCGTGGGCGACGTCATCGTCGCGACGGTCAAGCAGGCCGATCCCGGCCGCGAGGTGAAGAAGGGCGATGTCGTGCGCGCCGTCGTCGTGCGCACCGCCAAGGGCTACCGCCGGTCCGACGGCTCGTACATCAAGTTCGACGACAACGCGGCCGTCATCCTCACCGATGCCACCAACCCCAAGGGCACGCGCATCTTCGGGCCCGTGGCCCGCGAACTGCGCGAGAAGAACTACATGCGCATCGTCTCGCTCGCCCCGGAGGTGATCTGATGCGCCGCCTGCGCCAGGACGACGTCGTGGAGATCATCAGCGGCAAGGACCGCGGCCGCCGCGGCCAGGTCCGCGAGCTGCAGCCCGAGCGCGGCCGCGTGATCGTGCAAGGCGTCAACATCGTCAAGAAACACATGAAGGCGCGCCAGCTCGGCACGCAGGCCGGCATCATCGAGGTCGAGGCCCCCCTGCACTGGAGCAAGGTGGCCGTCGTCTGCGCCGACTGCGACAAGCGCACGCGGGTGGGCTTCCGGCGCCGCTCCGACGGCGTCAAGGTCCGCTTCTGCCGTCGTTGTGAGGAGGATCTGGACTGATGCCCGTCCCTCGGCTCAAGCAGCGCTACCGCGACGAGATCCAAGCCAAGCTGCAGGAGGAGTTCCGCTACTCCAGCATCATGCAGGTCCCGCGGGTGACCCGGGTCGTGGTCAACGTGGGCCTCGGCGAGGCGCTCGGCAACGCCCGCGTGCTCGACACCGTCGCGGCCGAGGTCGGCCAGATCACCGGCCAGCGCCCCGTCATCACCCGGGCCCGCAAATCGATCGCCAACTTCAAGCTGCGCGAGGGGAACCCCGTCGGCGTCACGGTGACCCTGCGCGGCGATCGCATGTGGGAGTTCCTCGACCGCACGATCAACGCCACGTTGCCCCGTATCCGCGACTTCCAAGGCCTCTCCCGCACCGCCTTCGACGGCCGCGGCAACTACAGCATTGGCCTGCGCGAGCAGATCGTGTTCCCCGAGATCGAGTTCAGCACCGTCGATCGCATCCGCGGTCTACAGGTCAATGTGCTCACCTCCGCCCAGAACGATGCCGAAGCTCGGCGCCTGCTCGAGTTGCTCGGCATGCCCTTCGCCCGGTCGAACAACTAGGAGCGATCGCGATGCCCGTCACCGACCCCGTCGCCGACATGCTGGCCCGAATCCGCAACGCGGTCACCGCGCGGCACGCCCGCGTTCGCGTGCCCGCCTCGAAGATGAAGGTCGCGATCGCGGAGGTACTGGCCGAGGAGGGCTTCATCAAGAGCTACCAGACCCGCGACTCCGCGCGCGGCCCGCAGCCCGAGATCGATATTGAACTGCTCTACAAGGAGGGCGGCGACTCCGTCCTCGTCGGGTTGCAGCGCGTCAGCCGTCCCGGCCTGCGCGTCTACGTGCAGCGCCGCGAGATCCCCCGCGTGTACGGCGGCCTCGGCGTCGCCATCATGTCCACGCCGCGGGGGGTGATGACGGGCCGCGACGCGCGCCGCCAGAACGTCGGCGGGGAAGTGCTGTGCTACGTATGGTGACGTCATGAGCCGAGTCGGAAGACTGCCAATCCCCATCCCCAGCGGCGTCGCGGTCAGCGTCGATGCCGGGCTGGTCTCCGTGACCGGCCCCAAGGGCGAGCTCGCCTGGCAGGCGCCCGCCCCCATCGACGTCCGCGTCGCCGGCGACGAGGTCAGCGTCACGCGCCCCAGCGACAAGCGGGACATGCGCGCGCTGCACGGCCTGACGCGCGCGTTGATCAACAACATGGTGGTCGGCGTCTCCGAGGGCTTCACGAAGGTGCTTGAGATCCAGGGCACCGGCTATCGCGCGGAGATGGTGGGCGAGAACGTCAACCTGCGCGTGGGCTTCTCGCACCCGGTCGTTGTGGAGCCGCACCCGGGCATCAGCCTTGAGGTCGAGGGCCAGCTCGTCCGGGTCAGCGGCATCAGCAAGCAGGCCGTCGGCCAGCAGGCCGCCGAGATTCGCAAGATTCGCCCCCCCGAGCCCTACAAGGGCAAGGGCATTCGCTACCAGGGCGAGTGGGTCCGCCGCAAGGCCGGCAAGGGCGCCGCCGGCGCCTAAGCGCGCCCGATCGAGGAACGAGAGGTCTAGGAGCGACCGATGGGAACCCGACGCAGCCGCCGCAATCCGCGCGCCGCCCGCATCCGCCGCCATGCCCGCGTGCGCAAGCACGTGCGGGGCACCGCCGAGCGCCCCCGCCTCGCCGTCTTCCGGTCCAACAGCCACATCTACTGCCAGGTCATCGACGACGACGCCCAGCGTACCCTCGCTGCCGCCTCCGACCTTGAAGCCGACCTGCGCAGCGGCGGCGACAAGACCGCCCGCGCCACGACCGTGGGCGCCCGCGTCGCCGAACGTGCCACATCCGCCGGGGTCACCCAGGTCGTCTTCGACCGCGGGGGCTTCCGCTATCACGGCCGCGTGCGAGCGCTGGCCGACGCCGCCCGCGCCGGCGGCCTGCACTTCTAGGGAGGCGCCCATGGTTCAGTATCGAGGAGGCGGCGGCGGCGGACGGGACCGCGGTGATCGCCGCCGCCGCGACGACCGCCCCGGCGACGACGTCGTCGAGAAGGTGGTCTCCATCAACCGTGTCGCCAAGGTCGTCCGGGGCGGCCGGCGCTTCTCTTTCACCGCCGTTATCGTCGCCGGCGACCAGAAGGGCAAGGTCGGTGTCGGCATCGGCCGCGCCAATGAGGTTCCCGAGGCGATCCGCAAGGGCGCGACCATCGCCCGCCGCAGCATGATCACCGTGCCGCTGCGCGAGGGCACCCTGCCGCATCCCATCACCCACGACTTCGGCGCCGCCCGCGTCATGCTCAAGCCCGCCGCGCCGGGCACCGGCGTCATCGCCGGCGGCGGCGTGCGCGCCATCCTCGAGGCGGCCGGCGTGCGCAACGTGCTGACCAAGTCGCTGGGATCCAACAACGTGATCAACGTCGTGCGCGCCACCATCGAAGCGCTGCAACTGCTGCGCGACCCGGTGGAGGTGCGGCGCGAGCGCCTGGCGCTGGCCGGCCGCCTGCCGGCCCCGCCGGCCGAGCCGGCCCCGGCGACGGAGTAGCCCGATGGCCACCCTGCACATCACCTATGTCAAGAGCGCCATCGGCTATCGATCGGACCAAGAGCACACCGTCCGATCCCTGGGTCTGCGCCGCCTGGGACAGAGCGTCGAGAAGCCGGATACGCCCGATGTGCGTGGTATGCTCCGCAAGGTGGCGCACCTGGTGGCGGTGAGTGAGGTCGATTGAGTCATGCCGCTTCGCGCCAACGACTTGCGCCCGCCCGCCGGGGCCACCCGACCCCGCAAACGCATCGGCCGCGGCAACGCCGCCGGCGGCGGCACCTACGCCGGCAAGGGCCTCAAGGGCCAGAAGTCGCGCTCCGGCAACGACCTGCGCCCCGGCTTCGAGGGCGGCCAGATGTCCCTCATCCGCAAGCTGCCGCGCAAACCGGGCTTCCGCAATCCCTTCCGCGTCGAGCACACCGCGATCAACGTCGGCACGTTGGGCGATCGCTTCCCGGCGGGCGCCACCGTCGATGCGGCCGCGCTCGTGGGCGCCCGGCTGCTGAAGCGCGCCGATGAGCCGTTCAAAGTCCTGGCCGGCGGTGAGTTGTCCCACGCCCTCACGCTGCGCGCCCCCAAGGTCTCGGCTGCCGCGCGCCGCAAGATCGAAGCCGCGGGTGGAACCATTGAGGAGCTGAATGCAGCGAGCCCCGACGGCGCAGAGTCCAACTAGACCGCGCCTGCTTCAGGCCCTCGTCGACGCCTGGCGCCAGCCGGACGTCCGCCGCAAGCTCGCCTTCACGCTGGCGATGCTGGTCGTCTTCCGCTTCCTGGCGCACGTGCCCGTCCCCAACGTCAACCTCGTCCAGCTCGACAACGCGCTGCAGAACAACCCCGTGCTGGGCTTCCTCAACCTGTTCAGCGGCGGCGGCTTGGAGAACCTCAGCATCGTCGCGCTGGGCGTCTATCCCTACATCACCGCGTCGATCGTCATGCAGCTCATGACACCGATGATCCCCCGCCTGCAGGCGCTCTCGAAGGAGGGCGAGGCAGGCCGCAACAAGATCGGGCTCTACACGTACTGGTTCGCGTTGCCCATGTCGGTGGTGCAGGGCTACGGCCAGCTGCTGCTGCTCGAGAACGCCAACGCGATCTCCGGCATCGGCTTCAGCGGCAGCGACGCCCTGCCCACCCTCTCGGCCGTCATCTCCATGACCGCCGGCACCATGTTCCTCATCTGGCTGGGCGAGTTGATCACGGAGCGCGGCATCGGCAACGGCATCTCGCTGATCATCTTCGGCGGCATCATCGCCAGCTTCCCCACGTTGTTCAACTCCATCCGCGCCAGCGACACCGGCGCCAGCGGCATCCTCATCGTCGTCGCCATCGCGGTGGTTCTGGTTGCGCTGATCGTCTTCTTCCAGGAAGCCCAGCGCCGCATCCCCGTGCAGTACGCCCGATCGGTCTTCCGCGGCGGACGCATGTACCGCCAGAGCGGCCAGAGTCATATCCCCCTGCGCGTCAACAGCGCCGGCATGATCCCGCTCATCTTCGCCTTCTCCATCATCATCTTCCCCTCCGTCATCGCCGGTTGGGTGACCGGGACGGCCGGCGATGACACGGCCACGCGCACCCGCGTCGAGCTGCCCTTCGCCGTCGACCAGGCGGACGAGTTGCCGCTCGCCGAGGCCTTCCCCGGCATCGCCCCCGAGGGGACGATCCTCGTCAACGCCGGCGAAGTCGCCTGGAACGCCGCGGAGGACACCTTCCGCGACGTCGTCGACGACATCAACCGCGCCAGCGACGCCAACGTGCTCACCCGCGTGGAAGCGCAAACCGACCCCGGCAGCGGCCAGATCGTGCCCACCTGGAGCATCGAGAACAACGAGATCGGGACCGCGCTCATCGTCCTGGACGACGTCGAGGGCGACCTCATCGCCCAGACCGAGGTTCGCACCCACCGCGACGGCCCCGATGATCCACTTACCGTCGACGCCGTCGAGGGACAGATCGCCGGCCAGCGCCCCGGCTTCGTCGTGCGCGCCGCCTCCTGGGTCGAGGAGAACTTCTCGCCCGGCCGCCCGCTGTATTGGGCGCTCTCCTTCCTGCTCGTGATGGGCTTCACGTTCTTCTACACCGTGGTCACGTTCCAGCAGCAGAACATCTCCGAGAACCTGCAGAAGCAGGGCGGCTTCGTGCCCGGCATCCGCCCCGGCCGCCCCACCCAGGACTATGTGAATAAGGTCCTGGTCCGGATCACCTTCGCGGGCGCCCTGTTCCTGGGCTTCATCGCGATCGTGCCCTTCCTGACGACCGAGTTCATCCCCGACAGTCAGGCCCTCACGATCTCCAGCACCGGCCTGCTGATCGTCGTCGGCGTCGCCCTCGACACCATGAAGCAGGTCGAGTCGCAACTCCTCATGCGCAACTACGAAGGGTTCATCCGCTAGCGATGCACATCATCCTGCTCGGCCCCCCCGGCGCCGGCAAGGGCACCCAGGCCGCCCGTATCGTGCAGGCGACGGGTCTCGTGCACGTCGCCACCGGCGACATGTTCCGCGAGAACGTGCGCGGCGGCACGGAGTTGGGCCTACTCGCCAAGACCTACATGGACCGCGGCGAACTCGTCCCCGACGCCGTCACGATCGCCATGCTGCGCGAGCGCATGGACCGGCCCGATGCCGCCGCCGGCTCCCTGCTCGACGGCTTCCCCCGCACCGTCGAGCAAGCGCGGGCCCTCGATGACGCCCTCGCCGAGCGCGACCAGGCGGTCGACGCGGCGCTGCTGATCGATGTGGCCCCCGACGAAGTGCGCGCCCGCCTGGGCGGCCGCTGGACCTGCCCCGCCGACGGCGCGGTCTACCACGAGACGAACAACCCCCCCGCGAGCGCCGGCGCCTGCGACCGCTGCGGCGCCGCGGTGATCCAGCGCGACGACGACACCCCGGCCGCGATCGACCGGCGGCTCTCCGTCTACGCCCAGCAGACGGCGCCGCTGATCGCCTTCTACGAGGCGGCCGGGCGCCTCGTCCGCATCGACGGCGCGCGGCCCCCCGCCGATGTCGGCGCCGACCTGCTCGCGGCCCTGCCGACCGGCCTGTCGGAGGGATGCTGATGCTCGACGGTCGCGCGAACCAGGTCATCCTCAAGAGCCCGGCGGAGATCGAGCAGATGCGCGTCGCGGGCCGCCTGGTCGCCGAAACGCTGCAGGAATTGGCCGCGATGGTGCGGCCCGGCCGGCGCCTCGCCGCCCTGAACCAACACGTGGTGCGGAAGTACGAACGCCTCGGCGTCGTCCCCACCTTCGTCGGCTATCACGGCTTCCCGCACGCCATCTGTGCCTCCGTGAACGAACAGATCGTCCACGGTTTCGCCAGCGATCGTATTCTGGAGGACGGCGACATCCTCTCCATCGACCACGGCGCAACGGTCGACGGCTGGGTGGCGGACTCCGCCATCACCGTCCCCGTCGGGACGGTGTCGGCGCAGGCGCAGCGCCTGATCGACGTCACGCGGGAATCGCTGTGGGTCGGCATCAATGCGGCGCGCGTCGGCGTCCGCAAGGGCGACATCGGCGCCGCGATCCAGGCGGTGATCGAGGACGCGGGCTACGGCGTGGTTCGCAAGTACGTCGGGCACGGCGTCGGCCGGGCCATGCACGAGCCGCCCAGCATGCCGAACTACGGCCGGCCGGGGAGCGGCATGATCATGCGCAAGGGAATGGTGGTCGCGCTGGAGCCCATGGCCACCATTGGCAGCCCGGAGACCGTAGAGTTAGCGGACGGCTGGACCGTCTGCACAAAAGATGGCAAACTTTCCGCTCACTTCGAACACACAATGGCCCTCCGGGACGGGGAGCCGGCGGACGTCCTGACCGCCTGGGACTGACCCGATCGGCGACTCCCGGCCGGCGGCTGTCGCCGTCCGGCCGCGGACGAAGCGGGAATCGGGAACGAACGGAAACGGAACGAGGAGGAGCACGATGGCCCGCATCTCGGGCGTCGACGTGCCGGACGATAAGAAGATCCAGTACGCGCTGCGCTACATCTACGGCATTGGCGCCACCCGCGCGCGGGAGATCGTGCGCAAGAGCCAACTGGACCCCGAGAAGCGCATGCGGGAGCTGACCGAGTCCGAGATCTCCCGCCTGCGCGAGATCATCGACCGTGACTACCTGGTCGAGGGTGACCTGCGCCGCGAGACACGGCAGAACATCCAGCGGCTGATCGATATCAACTGCTACCGCGGCCAGCGCCACCGGCGCAACCTGCCGTTGCGCGGCCAGCGCACCCGCACCAACGCTCGCACGCGCCGCGGCGCGCGCCGGACCGTGGCCGGCCGCCGCCGCGCCGCCGTCAAGAAGTAGCCCGCCGCCCGGGGAACCGAGCAGCCAGAGGAACCAAGGAGTCCGAGGACCGCATGGTGCAAGACCAGCCAACGCCCCCGCCCGACCCCGCCGCCGCGCCGCCGCCGCCCGCCGATGCCGACCCCGCGCCCGCGGCGGTGCCCGCGCGCGCCGCACGCGGCCGGCGCCGGGAGCGCAAGAACGTGCCCCGCGGGCGCGCCTACGTGCAATCGACCTTCAACAACACGATCATCACGCTCACCGACACCAACGGGAACACGCTGGCGTGGGGCAGCGCCGGCTCGACCGGCGTCAAGGGCTCCCGCAAGAGCACCCCGTACGCGGCCCAGATCGCGGCCGAGAACGCCGCCCGCAAGGCCATGGACCACGGCCTCCGCGAGGTCGACGTCTTCGTCAAGGGCCCCGGCAGCGGGCGCGAATCCGCCGTCCGCGCCCTGCAGGCCAGCGGCATCGCGCTGCGCACCATCCGCGACATCACGCCCATCCCGCACAACGGCTGCCGCCCCCGCAAGCGGCGGCGGGTCTAGGAGCGAGCCATGGCGCGTTACACCGGACCCAAATGTCGCCTCTGCCGTCGCACCGGCGAAACGCTGTGCACGAAGGCGCGCTGCGCCCTGGAGCGGCGTCCCAACCCGCCCGGCCAGCGATCGCCCCGCCGGCGCAAGATCTCCGACCGCGCCCGCCAGCTGCTCGAGAAGCAGAAGGCCCGCTACACCTACGGCGTGCTGGAGCGGCAGTTCCGGCGCATGTACAAGGAAGCCACCCGCCGCGAGGGCGCGACCGGCGACAACCTTGTGCAGCTGCTGGAACTGCGCCTCGACAACGTCGTCTATCGTGCCGGGCTGGCCGAATCCCGGCCCCAGGCGCGCCAGGTCATCTGCCACGGCCACATCACCCTCAACGGCCACAAGGCCGATATCCCATCCATTCAGACCAAGGTTGGAGACCGCGTGGGTTGGACCGCGCGGGGGAAGGGCACGAAGTTCTTTGAGAACGTGAAAGAGTGGCAGGGCGGCCGCGAGGTCCCCGGCTGGATCGCCGTCGATCCGCTGCAGCTGGAAGCGTCGCTGACCGCCCTGCCCCTGCGAACCGATGTCGATACCAAGTTCGACGAGAATGCCATTGTCGAGTACTACTCCCGCTAGCACCGCCATCCAAGACGTCCTCCGCTCCGACGGAGCGACGGCCCGGGAGGGATCGCCCCACGTGACTATCGAGCAAGACAACCCCCGGCTCGCCATCGAAGAGTCGACCCCCACCTACGTGCGGCTCGTCGTCGAGCCGCTTGCCCGCGGCTTCGGCACCACCATCGGCAACGCCCTGCGCCGCGTGCTGCTCGCCGCGCTGCCCGGGGCGGCCGTCGTCGCCGCCCGCATCGACCAGGTCCAGCACGAATTCTCCACCATCGAGCACATCAAGGAAGACACCACCGAGCTGCTGCTCAACCTGCGCGGCATCCGCCTGCGCGCGCTCTCCGACCGCCCCGCGAAGATCTTCCTCGATGTCTCGGGCGAGCGCGTGGTGACCGCCGCCGACCTCGAAGTCCCCGGCGACTACGAGATCGTCAACCCGGAGTTGCACATCGCCACCCTCGACTCGCCCGACGCCCGGCTCAGCGCCGCCCTCGACATCGAGCGCGGCAGCGGCTTCGTGCCCGCCGGCCACACCGACGGCATGGCCATCGGCGTCATCCCCATGGACGCCGTCTTCACGCCCGTGCGCAAGGTCAACTACACCGTGCAGCCCACCCGCGTGGGCCAGGAGAGCGACCTCGACCGGCTGATCCTGGAGGTCTGGACCGACGGCTCCCTCAGCGGCGAGGACGCCGTCCGCCGGGCCTCCGAAATCCTCCAGCACGAGCTGCGGCTGTTCGTCCAGCTGGGCACGCCGGCCACGGTCTTCGGCGAGTTGCCGGGCGCAGCGCTGGGCCTCAGCCCCGAGCGCTACCACACCTCCATCGAGGACCTCTCACTCTCGGTCCGCTCCTTCAACTGCCTGAAGCGCAGCGGCCTGATGACCGTGGGGCAGGTGCTGGAGAAGTCCGACGAGCAACTGCTGAGCCTGCGCAACTTCGGCGACAAGTCGTTCTTCGAGTTGATGGACCGGCTGCGGGAACTCGGCTTCGTGGCCGAGGACGACCCCCGTGGCCGGCTAGGCAGCGTCGAGCTGCTGGAGGCCGCCGCGGCCGCCGCGGCGGCAGAGGAGGACGACCCCGACCCCCCCGCGGAACCCGACGAAGAGATCAGTTCGCTGGGCACGGCGCTGCTGGAGGCGCTGCGCGAGGCGGGCCAGGAGCCCGGCATCCGGCCCTAGCGACGGCGCTGGGGCGAGACCGACGGGAACGGGAACAGTCATGCGGCATCGCATTGCACGGCGGCAGCTGGGACGCACCGCGACGCATCGGAAGGCCCTGATCCACAATCAGGTCACCGACCTGCTGCGGCATGACCGCATCGTCACGACCGAGGCCAAGGCCAAGGAGCTGCGGCCGATCGCCGAACGGGTGATCACGCTTGGCAAGCGCGGCGACAGCGCCGCCCGCCGTCGCGCCGGCGCCGTCCTCACCGACAGCGCCGTCCTGCGCCGCCTCTTCCGCGAGCTGGGGCCGCGCTTCCGTGATCGCCCCGGCGGCTACACCCGCATCGTCAAGCTGGGGCCGCGCCTGGGCGACGGCGCCCGCATGGCCCAGATCGAGCTGGTGGAAGGCGCCGCCGGCGAGAGCATCATCGAGCCGGCCGACGCGACCGGATCCCCGGCCGCGGAGACGCCCACGACGGACGCAGCAACAAAGGAGGACGCCTGACCACGCCCCCGGCGCACCGGCGCCGCATCGCGCTCCTCCTCCAATACGACGGCGGCCCGTTCGCGGGGTCGCAGCGGCAGGCCGGTCCCGACACCGTGCAGGCCGCGATGGAGGCGGCGGCGCAAGCGCTGACCGGAGCCGCGCACCGGGTCGATTTCGCCGGCCGCACCGACGCAGGAGTGCACGCCACCGGCCAGGTGGCGGCGCTCAGCAGCGATGCGGCGCTCAGCCCGGACCGCTGGCAGCACGGCTTGAACCACTTCTTGCCCGCCGCCGTCGCCGTCCAGGATGCGCGCCTCGTGCCGCCCGATTTCGATCCCCGGCGCGACGCCTGCGCCCGGCGCTACCACTATCACCTGCGCCTCGCCCCCGTGCGCCAGCCGCTCTGGGACTCCGGGGCCTGGGTGATGCGCGGGCCGCTGGATGCGGCGAAGATGTCCCAGGCGCTGGCGCTGCTGCCGGGCGATCGGGACTTCGCCTCCTTCGCGGCCCGCCCCGCGACGGGCCACAGCCGGCGGCGTCTCACGGCGGCGCGACTGCGGCCCCGGCCGGGCGGCTGGCGCTTGGAGTTCGAGGCGAACGCCTTCCTGCCGCACCAGGTGCGGCGCATGACCGGGCAGATCGTCGAGATCGGCCGCGGCCGGGCGGAGCCGGAGCGCATCGCGGCGCTGCTGCAGCGGCCGGTCTTCGGGACCGCCGCCCCGTCGGCGCCGCCGCGGGGGTTGTACTTGGTTGGGGTTCGATACACGCTGGCGGAGCTGGCGGATTGGAACGACGACACCGATGACTGCGATGACACCGAAGACCCACGCCGTCCGCGCCGCTGAGGTCGAGCGCACCTGGCACGTGATCGACGCGGCCGACCGCCCCCTGGGGCGCGTCGCCAGCGAGATCGCCATCCTGCTGCGCGGCAAGCATAAGCCCGCCTACACCCCCGCCCTCGACGTCGGCGACTACGTCGTCGTGATCAACTCCGAGCGCGTGGCGGTCACCGGCAACAAGCGCGAGCAGAAGATGTACTACCGGCACTCGGGCTACCCCGGCGGCCTGCGACAGATGCCCTTCAAGGATCTCATCCAGCGCTACCCGGAGCGCGCCGTTGAGAAGGCGGTCAAGGGCATGCTGCCCAAGAACCGCATCGGCGCCCGCCAATTCGGCCACCTGCGGGTCTACGCCGGCCCGCATCATCCCCATGCCGGACAGGTCGCCGCGACGGCGCCGGCCGCCGCGACGGAGGAATAGCATGACCACCAGCCCCCCGCAGCACTACTACTACGGCGTCGGCCGGCGCAAGGAAGCCGTCGCCCGCGTGCGGCTCTACCCCGGCGCCGGCGCCGTCGTCGTCAACGGCAAGCCCGCCGAGGAGCTCTTCACCCGCGAGGTCCAGCGCCGGGAGTTCCTGGAGCCGCTGGCCCTGACCGAGATGGAGGGCCGCTTCAACGCGCAGATCAAGTGCAGCGGCGGCGGGCGCAGCGGCTGGGCCGGCGCCATCCGCCTGGGCATCGCCCGCGCCCTGCTCGAGGCCGACGCCGGCCTGCGCCCCACCCTCAAGCGCGCCGGCATGCTGACCCGCGATGCACGCATCAAGGAACGCAAGAAGCCCGGCCTCAAGCGCGCCCGCAAGGCCCCGCAGTACACCAAGCGCTAAGCGCTCGTCACGCCACGCGATCGCACGCCGGACCCCCTGAGTGACACCGGGGGGCGTCCCACGGTGCCCGAATCCGAAGAATCCTGTGGATAACTTGGTAAATTCCGTGGATAACCCCACAATTTCCTTCTTACTTGACATAGTGGGGGGGGGGGGGGTGTCACTATTGGATGTGCCATACTGCGCGTGCTCACCAGCCCGACGGTCCCCCGGGGGGACCAACGGTAGTTCCCGGAAAGGAACCGATCATGAGCACACCGAAGTATTGGACCGCCCTGCGACAGCGAAAGATCTCGCGTCGCACCATGTTGGGAGCCAGCGCCAAAGCGGGCGTTGGCGCCGCCGGGCTGGCGCTCGTCGGCTGCGGCGACGACGACGAGCCCGACGCCGGGGCCGCGGCCGCCGAACGGGCCGCCTCGGCCGCGGAGGACGCCGCCGCCGCGGCCATCGCCGCCGGGGAGGCGCGCGCGGCCGAGACCGAGGCCGCCGCGGACGCCGCCGCTGAGGCGGCTGCCGCCGCGTCCGAGGCCTCCGCCGCGGCCTCCCAGGCGGCCGACGCCGCCGATGCGGCCGCCGCCCTGGCCGCCGAGGCGGCCGAGTCGGAGGACGCCGCCAACGCGGCCGCCGCCGCCGAAGCCGCGGCCGCGGCTGCCGCGGACGCTGCCGACGCCGCGTCCGCAGCTGGCGACGCCGCGGCCGCAGCCGTCGCGGACGCCGCCGCGCAGGCCGCCGAGGCCGCCGCCCAGGCCGCCCGCGACGCGGCTGCCGCCGTCGCGGGCGGGACGGCCACCGCCGAGGCCGCCCAGGCCGCCATCGACGAGGCCGCCGCTGCGGCCGCCGCCGCCGCGGAAGCCGCCGGCGAGGCGTCCGCCGCCGCCGGGCAGGCCGCCGCCACGGCCCAGGAGACCGCCGAAGCCGCGGCGGAGACCGCCGCCGCTGCCGTCGCGGCCGCCCAAGAGGCCGCCGACGCGGCCCAGGAGGCCGCCGAGAGCGCGGCCATGGCCGCAGAAGAAGACGACATGGCGGAGCCGGCCCCGGCCACCGGCCCGACGCATGGAGGCGTCGTTACCTTCATCGGGTACGACGGCGGCATCCTCGACCCGGCCATCGCCAACCACGGCGGCACGGACAGCATCGTGTTCCCGATCTACGACCACATCAACTACCTCGATGACGGCGGGACGCTCACCGCCGCGATGGCGGAGCTACCCGAGGTCGTCGATGACCTCAACTTCATCTACGCCATCAAGCCGAACGTGCACTGGCAGGACAAGGCCCCGCTGAACGGCCGCCAGTTCGTCGCCGAAGATGCCGTCTTCGGACTTGAACGCTTCGGTCAGGACAACCCCGAGTTCATCTGGGCAGACCGCTACGCCAGCGTCGAACAGTTCGAGGCGGTCAACGACCTCACCCTGCACATCACCGCGAAAGAGCCGTTCGCGCCGCTCCTTACCGCCGTCGCCGAGATCCAGGCGCTGATGGTCTCGCGCGACGCGGTCGAGGCCTTCGGCGACGACGGCATCGCCAGCGACATCGAGGCCGCCATCGGCACCGGCGGCATGCAGCATGTCTCCCGTGAGGCCGACGTCCTCACCGTG
Organism: Dehalococcoidia bacterium; assembly: GCA_965209205.1. Taxonomy (GTDB): domain Bacteria; phylum Chloroflexota; class Dehalococcoidia; order Bin125; family Bin125; genus TK10-74A. The sequence goes on along the minus strand of CBDBQC010000003.1, from coordinate 411,096 downwards.
CTGGAACGCAACCCCAACTACTTCCGCGCAGGGCTCCCCTACTTCGACGGGTTCCGGGCGAACTGGAATGCCGACGGGGCGTATCGGTCCGCACAGTACGTCGCCGGTGAGTCCGACTTCACCTTTTTTCCGTGGTTGGGCTTTCCGGCGGAGAACGAGGCCCTGCGGGCCGAGGTCGGCGAGGAGAACCTCGTCGAAGTGCCCATGCAAGCGACCTGGGGCGAGGCGACATTCTTCCACGCCAAGGTCGAGCCCTACACCGACCCGCGCGTGCGCCTCGCCCTGCATCTCGCCACCGACCGGGAACAACTCCACGCGGTGTCCCAAGGCTTCCTGTCGATCGGCGGGCCGATCGCCCACGCGAGCGGGCCATACGCGTGGACCGTCGACGAGCTCCGCCAACGGCCCGGCTACCGCTCCGGCGACCTGCGCGAGCAGGACCTGGCCGAGGGCCGGCGGCTGCTCGACGCCAGCGGCTACGACCCGGCGAGCGTGCCGCCGATGCAATGCACCGACCTAGTGACCCCACGCGCTGAGGTGATCCAGCAGAACTTTGCCGAAATCGGCTTCGAGGTCGATCTTGAGGAATTGCCCGACACGGAGGCCCTCACCAGGCGTGCGGCGGGTCAGTTCACCATCCACACCCAGGGCATCGGGGGCTCGTTCGACCCCGACTCCCTCCACGGCTTCCACCACAGCGCCGGCGGACGGAACTACGGCGAGTTCTCGGACCCCGAGATCGACGCGCTGCTGGAGCAGGGACGCACCACCCTCGGTTTCGAGAACCGCAAGCCGATCTACGACGAGATCGTGACCAAGCTGCTCGAAGAGCACGCGCCCCGGATCTACTGGTCTTGGGGCCAGCCGGTCGTCGGACACCGTCCCTGGGTCAAGGGCTACGGCCCGACCAACAGCAGCACCGCCGCCACCCAGGCGCTGTACCGGTCGTGGTTCGAGGGCAAGCCCGGCGTGTAGGGGGGAACCTCACCCCCTGCGTGGGAACCTCACCCCCTAACCCCCTCTCCATCTGAAGCGATGGAGAGGGGGGACCGGAGGGGGATGGGGGCCAGGGGGTGCGGCTCCGGTCAGCCGCGCACGATCTCCACGCCCGCGTGACGGCCCCGGTACGCCGCCAGGCGGCGGCGCAGCGCCGTCGTCACGCTGCCCACCCGGCGCTGCCCCTGCGCCTCCACGATCGTGCCCGCGTCGCGGTAGCCCAGCCGCCGGTAGGCCCGGACCGCCGGCAGATTGTCCGGCTCGACCGACAGCACGACGTCGGGCTGGCCCGCCAGGAGCACCGCGGTGACGGCGCTGGTCGTGATCGTCGCCAGGCCGCGCCCGCGGGCCGCGGGGTGCGTGAAGACGTTGCCCAGCACGGCGATCCCGGCCCGGGCGCTCAGCGAGTGCGTCCCCGCCACGGCCAGCAGTTCGCCCTCGTGCTGGATGCCGTAGTAGCAGCCCTCCCGCAGGTGCCGCGCCCCATACGTCGCCGGGGCCCCCTCGCTGCTGTAGAGCCGGTTGAGCGCCCGCACGTGCGTGGGGCGCAGCCGGAAGGCCGGCCCCGGCGCTGCCTCCGGCGCCGCTCCCGGCGCCGCTCGCGGCGCCGCTCCCGGCGCTGGTCGGAAGTGGTCGCGGGTCACGTGCATGCGCCGCATCGTGCGGGGGTTGCGCAGCCGGTAGGCCGACTCCAGCGCCTCGATGTGCGCCGGTCGCGCCGTGATGAACGTCTGATACGCGCCCGGGTGCAGCGACAGGATGTGCGCCACCCCCTCGGCCGGGCCCATGACGTAGGTGGTGTCGCCCAGCCCCGCCCGCGAGTGGCAGACCAGGCTCACGCGCCCCGACCCGTCCGGGGCCGATCCGGCCGGGCCCTCGCACAGCCAGTAGCGGGCGTGGACGAACGCCTCGGGGTCCAACTGCGCCAGCGCGTAGGCGGCGTGCAGCCGGTCCCGGCCCAGGATCGCCGACAGCGCCCGGGGATCGCGCGACTCCCGCAGCACGAAGTCGCGGCGGGCCCGCCCCGCGCGCCGCGCCCGGCCCTCGCGGCGCAATGCGTCGGTCACGGCCGGCTCCTCACGACAGCGCCCGTTCCACCGCGGGCAGCGGCGCGGCGGCGGGGATCGTCGCGGCGCGCTGCTCCACGTCCCCGCGGCCGATCTCCCACAGGCGCGCCATGCCAAACGCCTCCACCACGAACGAGGCCGTCGCGCAGCCCCAGCGCACCGCGTCCTCCAGCGACGCGCCGCGCGCCAGCGCCGCCAGCGCCGCCCCCGCGAACGCGTCCCCGGCCCCCGTCGGGTCGACGACGCGGGCGGCCCGCGCCGCCGCCACCCGGCGCAGCCCGCGCGCATCGGCCAGCGTCACGCCGTCGGGTCCGTGCTTCAGCAGCAGCGTTTGCGCCCCCAGCCGCGTCAGCAGGGCCAGCGTCCGCGTCGCGAGATCGGCCCGCGACATCGTCCCCGATGCACCGATCAGCAGCCGCGCCTCGGAGTCGTTGATCGAAACCACGTCCACCCCCGCGATCGTCTCCAGCAGCGCCGCCCGCGCTCCCACGACCTCCCGCTCGATCGTATCCAGCATCGTCAGGCGGCGACCCCGGTACGCCGCCATCGCCGCCTGATTCTGCGCCGCGACGCTCGAGCTCAGGAACACGTGCGCCACCCGTCCGGCATCCCTCGGCGCGACGATCGGCGTGTCGTCGAACACGCCCGGCCGGACCGACACGGTGTCGCGGTCCTCCAGGTTGGGGTGGTAGCGGCAGCTCCAGCGGAACGTCGGGCCCGGGACGACGCGCACGCCGGAGACGTCGATCCCGCGCCCGGCCAGGCGCTCGAGCCAGGCCGGCGGGGCGTCGTCGCCCACGACCGACACCAGCTGCACCGGTCCCAGCAGCGACGCCGCCAGCGCCGCGTACGGCGCCGATCCCCCCAGCTCTCCCTGCACGGCGCCCGCCGGCGTCGCGATGTCGTCAAACGTCACCGCCCCCACGATCGCCACCGGCGCCGTCGCGGGCCTGTCCGTCACGGCAGGTACTCCCCGATGATCGGCGCCAGGTCGCGCCGCACGCGGGCGGGGACCCGCGACGGGTCCGTCACGATCGCGTGCCGCAGCGCGCCCCGGGCCGTGCTCGTCCAGTCGGACGGCAGGGCGCGGATCGTCTCGGCGACGGCCCGCTGCGCCCGCGCGACGTTCTCGCGCAGCCGCGCCAGCACCACCTCGACCGATACGTCGGCCTCGGTCTCGTGCCAGACGTCGTAGTCGGTCGCGGTGGCCAGCATCGCGTAGGCGATCTCGGCCTCGCGGGCCAGCTTCGCCTCCGGCAGCGCGGTCATGCCGATGATCGATCCGCCCCAGGATCGGTAGAGGTGCGACTCGGCGCGGGTCGAGAACTGCGGCCCCTCCATCGCGATGTAGGTGCCCCCGGCGTGCACGCGCCCGCCCCCGGCGGCGCAGCCCGTCACGAGCCGGGCGCCCAGGTCGGCGCAGAACGGGTCGGCGAAGCCCACGTGCGCGACGATGCCGTCGCCGAAGAATGTCGCCGGGCGGTCGTGCCGCGTGCGGTCGATGATCTGGTCGGGCACGACCATGTCGCCGGGCGCGATCGCCTGTCGCAGCGACCCCACCGCGCTCACCGCGATGATGCCCTGCACGCCGAGCGCCTTCAGCGCCCAGATATTGGCCCGGTACGGTACCTCCCCCGGCAGCAGCGAGTGCCCCGGCCCGTGCCGCGGCAGGAAGGCGACGCGGCGGTCGTGCAGCGTGCCGATGGTGATCGGCGCGCTGGGCGACCCGAACGGGGTCGTCGTCTCCCAGACCCGGGGCGCGGCGAGATCCGCCATGCGGGCGAAGCCCGAGCCACCGATCACCGCGAGCGTGGCGTCGGGCGTGTCGGGGTCGGGGGGTGTGTCGGGCATCGCTGGGCGGTCAGTATGTGATCAGGGCGTCGACCGGCCAGTCCGGCAGCAGCGCCCGCCCGTCCAGGTCGCCCAGCTCGACCAGGAACGCCAGTCCGGCGACCGTGGCGTCCGTCATCGCGATCAGCCGCGCCGCCGCCCGCGCCGTGCCCCCGGTCGCCAGCAGATCGTCGACCACCAGTACCCGGTCCGCCGCCGAGAGCGCGTCGTGGTGGATCTCCAGCGTGTTCGTCCCATACTCCAGCGCGTACTCCTCGGCGTGCGCCGCGTGCGGTAGCTTGCCCTCCTTGCGCACCGGCACGAACCCCACCCCCAGTCGCGCCGCCACGGGCGCCCCGAAGATGAACCCGCGCGACTCGATCCCCACGATCGCCGTCGCCTCCCGCGCCGCCGGCAGCGCCGCGAACCAATCCAGCGCCCGGCCGAACGCCGCCGCGTCGCCCAGCAGCGGCGTGATGTCGCGGAAGAGGATGCCCGGCGCCGGGAAGTCGGGGATGTCGCGGATCAGCGCCCGCAGGTCATGTTGCACGACCATCGCTCGTCCTTCGCAGCTGCCACCGGTGCTCTCGTGGGCGGCGCAGCCGCAGGCTACGCAGCCGCCCGAGCGACGGTCAAACCGGATCGCGGGCCCCATCGCCGGTCACTGATACCGTCAGGCCGTACCGGCAGCCCGAGTTGCCAGCCCACGAGCCGCGCCCCCCCGCCGAGCCATGAGACCCCCCATGACCGCTCCCATCGACCCCCCGCTGATCGATCCCGACGGCCTCCCGGTCGGCGCGGCCGAGATCGAGGCGGCGCTGGCCCGCATCGCCCCCTTCTACGAGCTCGACATGGGCGCCCTCGTCGACGACCTGCCGCTCTATCGGGAGTACGCGCGCTTGGCCGGCCCCGCCGTGCTCGAGGTCGGCGTGGGCACGGGGCGCGTCGCCGCCCACCTCGCCGCCGCGGGCTGCCGCGTGGTCGGCATCGACGCCAGCCCGGCCATGCTCGCGCAGGCCCGCGAGCGATTCGCCGACCCCGCTGCCGGCGTCACGGTCCTGCAGGCCGACATCCGCCGGCCGCCGCCCCATCCCGCGCTCGCGTCCGGCGCGTTCGACCTCGTGATCGTGCCGCTGGCGGGGCTCTGCCATCTGCTTACCCGCGGCGACCAATTGGACGCGCTGCGCAGCGTCGCGCGGCTGCTGCGTCCCGGCGGCTGGTTCGTCGCCGATCTGCCCGCCTTCGTCCCCGGCGATTGGTCGCCGAAACTCGCCACGCCGCGCCTGCAATGGACCCGCACCGACCCCCGCAGCGGCCACACCGTGATGAAGTACGCCGCGTCCGATCCGGCCCCGGCAATCCAAATCCAGTGGATCACGTATCTGTATGATGAAACGCGGAGCGACGGAGTGGTCCACCGCACGCTGGCACGATTCCCGCTCCGCCACATCTTCCGCTTCGAGTTGGAAGGGCTGCTGGAGACCGCTGGGTTGCGGCCGGAGCGCTGCTTCGCGTCGTACGACCTCGATGATCTCCCCCCGCACGATGCGGGAGAGCGATTGATCGCCGTGGCCCGCAAGCCCGCCGGCGCTCCCGGCTAGGAGACCGTGTGACCCTCCCCCTTCGCTCCACGCGTGTTGCAGTGCTTGCGGCCATCGGGCTGCTGATCGTCGGGTCGCTGCTCGCCGCGGCCTGCAGCGTCAGCAACGAGGCGGTCGAATCCGACGAATTTTTCCGCGAGCCGGCCGCCACGGCTGCCGCGGACGACGCCGCCCAAGCCGCGGCGGATGAGGACGCCACGCAGAGCGCCGGCCAGCGTGACGACCGCGAGGACTCGCAGAACGACGCCCAGGCGGCCGACGCGGCCGATGACGACGCCTCTGCCGACCAAGCCACCGAGGATGCGACCCCCGATGCAGCGGCCGCCGATGACGCCGATGACGCCGACGACGACGGCGGCCTCGAACTCGCCGACGACATCGTCCGGCGCTACCGCAGCCCCGCCTACGGCTACAGCCTCGATCTGGTCTGCGGCCCCTTCTGCGACATCAACCCCGGCGGGATCGACCTCGTCATCTTCCGATCCGAGACCGATCCGACCGCCATCAACGTCACGACGCTGGCGGTCGCGGCGGACGCAACGCTCGACGACCTGGAGGCCGTCTGGCGGGCCGAGACGGTGGGCGACCGCGAGCCGACCATCCTCGCCCGCCAGGAGGTCAGCCTCGCGACGGACGCGGACACGCCGGCCCTGGTCATCGATTGGGAGGTCGACCGCCGGGCGACGGGCGGCGTGATCGAGCGCTGGCGGTCGTTGGTCACGCAGGTCGGCCCCATCGCCTATTTCGTCAACGCCGGCGCGATCGATGACGCATTCGCCGACCTTGAGCCGGTGCTCCAGCAGACGCTCGATTCGTTCCTGGCCGTCCCCGCGCCCGGCAGCCTGCCGGGCGACTACACCCGCTTCGGCTTCGGTGTCGCCTACGACACCAGCGGCTTCGTGGGCGAACTGCCCCTGGCCGGCGTCGCGAACCAGCCCACCCGCGACGGCGGCCGCTTCTTCCACCAGAACGCCGAGGGCGTCCTGCAGTACATCCTCACCTGGGAGTCGCTCAGCCAGGCGATCTACAGCGCCGACGCCGCCATCGACGCCGGGGCGCAGCCCCCCGGCGCCGTCTCCTCGACCGAGGACTCGCGCGGCGATTTCCAGCTCAGCGACGCGATCAGCGGCCGCGTTGGCATCTTCACCGCCGCCGACGCCGCCGGCAACAGCATTCCCGTGCGCGTCTTCTCCTGGTACTGCGAAGAGGGCGGCCGCTCCTTCACGCTACAATTGATCGGCGAGGACGAGCGGCCCGCCGTACTCGACGGATTTCGCTGCCTGATAGGCGACTAGCGCGGGCCCCAGCACCGGCGGAGGCAGCATGACCATCGTCGCGCTGGACGCCATGGGCGGCGATCACGCCCCCAAAGCGACGGTCCAAGGCGCACTGCTCGCCGCCCGCGATCCGGGGCTGGAGATCGTCCTGGTCGGCCGCGCCGCCGAACTGCGCGGGCTGCTGCCGGTCGCCCCGCCGAACCTCCGCATCGAGGAGGCCTCGCAGGCCGTCGGCATGAGCGAGTCGCCCGTGGCCTCGACCCGCCAGAAGCCCGACTCGTCGATCATGGTGGGCCTCGAGCTCGTCAAGCGCGGCCGCGCCCACGCCTTCCTGTCGTTCGGCAACACCGGCGCCGTCATGGCCGCCAGCCTCGTCAAGCTGGGCCGCGTGCCCGGCGTCGACCGGCCGGCGCTGGGCGCGCTGTTCCAGAACGGCCGCGGCTCCCGCACGCTGCTGCTCGACGTCGGCGCCAACGTCGATTGCCGGCCCGCCTACCTGCTGCAATTCGCCACCATGGGCAAGGCCTACCTGGAGCGCGTCCTGCATCATCGCAACCCCAGCGTGGGCCTGCTGAACGTCGGCGAGGAGCAGGGCAAGGGCAACCAGTTCATCCAGGAGGCCTACGCCATCCTCAAGAGCGACGAGCCCAGCTTCATCGGCAACGTCGAGGGCAACGCCATGATCGCCGGCGCGGCCGACATCGTCGTGGCCGACGGCTTCGACGGCAACATCGCCGTCAAGGTCTCCGAGGGCATCAGTTCGCTGTTCACGGGATCGCTCCGGCGCGTGATCGCCAGCAAGCCGCACTATTGGCTGGGCGCCTGGCTGCTGCGCGGCGCCTTCCGCACGCTGCGCGACGAGATGGACTACCGCCAATCGGGCGGCGCGCCGCTCTTCGGCGTCAACGGCGCCGTGCTCATCGGGCACGGTCGCGCCGACCCCGAGACCGTCGCCGCCGGCATCCGCGCCGCCCGCACCGTCGGCGAATCGGAGTTCGTGAGCGCGATTCGCGCCGCCCTGGCCGGGCGCGCCGTCGCCGGACGCACCGTCCCCGCCGACGCTCCCTCCCAGACCGTCGCCGCCGAGTAGCCCCGCCCGTCTGTTTCCCAGCACCACTTCCCAGCGCCGGGCCGGCGGGCGATTCGGTATAGACTGGGACTCCGCGATCGGTCCGGCGGAGTCAGCGCCACCTCAGTGCCACATCAGGGTCAACTGAGCGCCAACAAGGAGAACCATGCCCAAGCCAACCGAAACCACCGACGCCACCTTCAAGGCCGAAGTGCTCGACAACGAGCTTCCCGCCCTCGTCGACTTCTGGGCGCCCTGGTGCGGCCCCTGCCGCATGGTGGCGCCCGTCGTCGAGGAGCTCGCCGGCGAATACGAGGGCAAGGTCTCGTTCTACAAGCTCAACACCGACGACAACCCGCAGGTCGCGACCACCTACGGCATCCGCAGCATCCCCACGCTCCTGGTCTTCAAGGGCGGCGAGCCCGTCGGCCAGATCGTCGGCTTCCGGCCCAAGGGCGACCTCAAGAAGCGCCTCGACGAAGTGCTCGCCTAACCGCGTCCGGCGACCCCGCGCCGGCCGGCCGTCGCGCCGCGGGGGAGCGGAAGGGGCCCGGTGGCCCCCCCGGTCTTCAAAACCGTTGCAGGGCAGCCCGCGCTGTCCTGGGTGGGTTCGACTCCCATGCGCTCCCGCCAGCGCCGCCGCCCTGCGACCCTCGATCCGGTTCGGGCGGCCGAGCTTGACAAGCCCGCCTCGTCCGGTCCATGATTGGTCTGGGTCTTCGGACTCCAACGTTCCCCGCCTTCCATCGTCCTTGAGGCGATGAAATGGCGGGGTTATTTTTTGCCGGAGGCTGCCGTGCCGGATCGGGTCTGGACGGAGTGAGTGCGTGATCAACCGGATACAACTCATTCGGAACGTCGGGCAGTTCGATTCGGTCAGCGCGGGAGCGGACCTGCCTCTCGCACGTCTTACGCTCGTCTACTCGGAGAATGGGAGAGGGAAGACGACGCTTGCCGCGGTGCTGCGGTCGCTGGCTACGGGAGACCCGGTGCCCATCACGGAGCGGAAGCGCCTTGCTGCTCAGCATCCGCCGGACGCGGTCCTCGAATGCGCCGGGGATCCGCCTGAGGCGATCTTCAAGGACAACGCGTGGAGTCGTACACTGCCGGGCCTCCTGGTGTTCGACGACGTGTTCATCGACCGGAACGTGCACTCCGGTCTGGCCGTCGAGCCGCGCCACCGGCAGGAGTTGCACGACTTGATTCTAGGGGCCGAGGCGGTTGCTTTGAACGAGCGGCATGAGGAACTCATCCAGAGGGTTGAAACTCACAACCAGGAGCTCAAGGCGAAAAGTGACGCCTTCCCACCGGCGTCTAGGGGCCCGTATTCCCTGGATGACTTCTGTGGTTTGCCCGCGCGAGAGGATATCGACACCGCAGTCCAGGAGGCAGAACGGGCGATCGCAATAGCGCGTAACCAGGACTCCGTTCAGGAAGAACCACCATTCGAGCTGCTCGAGCTACCGAGTCTCGATCTGACCGAAGTCGAGAAACTCCTGAAGAAGAATCTCGCCTCCCTGGATGCCTCCGCTCTCGCGCGAGTGCAGACACACTTGGCTAGGCTCGGCCAACGGGGCGAAGCCTGGGTAAGTGACGGGATGGCGCTAATCGCGGGCAGACAAGGCTCAGGCCCTGTGCAACTGTGTCCGTTCTGCGCTCAGGATCTACGTGGGGCACCGCTGATCAATCACTACCGGGCCTACTTCAGCGATGCCTACAAGGCGTTGAAGCAAGATGTGGAGCGTGCGCTTGCGGCGATCGAGCAGATGCACGGCGGGGATGCGCCGGCGAGTTTCGAACGGGCTGTGCGGGTCGTCGGCGAGCGTCAACAGCTCTGGTCTCGCTTTTGCGAGGTCCCGGATGTTGCATTGGACACGGGGGTGATCGTGCGGGACTGGGCGGCTGCCCGGCAGGCGCTGGTGACTCTACTCAGGGCGAAGCAAGCAGCTCCGCTCGAATCCTTGGAGGTCTCAACGGAGGCTCGGCGGGAAATCACTGCCTTCGAGGGGCACCGAAGCAGGATTGCAGAATTGAACGGGCGGCTCACGGAAGCGAACAAGGCGATCGCGATCACCAAGGAACAAGTGCGGACCACAAGCTCGGCTGCCCTCATGGGGACGCTCGCAGAGCTCAAGGCTGTCAAGGCCCGGTACGAGCCGGGGATTGCGGCGCTTTGCGATGCGTACCTCCGAGAGCGCGCAGCGAAGGAACGAACGGAGTTGCAGCGCGATCAGACGAGGGCCGCGCTCGAAGCGCACCGCACCAGCGTGTTCCAGCAGTCTAGTGTGGCCATCAATTCCTACTTGGAGAGGTTCAACGCTGGTTTTCGCATAGGCCAATTCACGCCTGAGAACACGCGTTTCGGTTCGACGTGCGCGTACAACGTGCTCATCAACAGCACGCCGGTGCACGTCGCACGTGCTCGCGTCGAGCCGGGCGCGCCATCGTTTCGCAGCACCCTTAGCGCGGGTGATCGGAACACCTTGGCTCTGGCGTTCTTCCTCACCTCCCTCGATCAGGACAAAGCCGTGAAGGATAAGGTGGTCGTCATCGACGACCCGATCTCAAGTATGGACGAGCACCGGACCATGACGACGGTCCAGCAGATCCGCCGCCTATCCAGCCGTGCCGCTCAGGTGATCCTCCTCTCGCACAAGAAGCCGTTCCTGTGTCAGGTTTGGGAGGGAGCTGATCGAGACTCGCGAGCGGCTCTCGAACTGGTCCGTGATGGGGAAGGGTCCACTCTCCGCGTATGGGATGTGAACGAGGCTTCGATTACTGAGCATGATCACCGTGACGCTAGACTCCGCGAATTCCTCGCTAGCGACACGGTAGACCTGAGGCAGATCGCGCAGTCCATCCGCCCCCACATCGAAGCGTTTCTCCGGGTAGCGTGCCCGAAGTGGTTCAAGCCCAAGACGCGGGTTGGTCAGTTCCAACACTCCTGCCACCGGCGAGCGGGCAAGCCGGAGCAGATACTCGATGCCGCTGTCGTTCAAGAGCTCGACGAGATCGTGGAGTACGCGAACAAGTTCCACCACGACACGAACCCAGCCTGGCAGACGGAGGAGATCAGCAGCGAGGAGTTGCGCGGGTTCGTGAAGAGAACATTGAAGTTCTGCCAGCCATGACCTCCCCCACGATGCTCACCTTCGACATCTTCGGCACTGTCGTCGATTGGCACACATCGATCACGCGGGAGGGTGAGCAACTCGCCGCCGAGTGCGGCCTCCACGGCATCGACTGGGCCGCCTTCGCGACCGCCTGGCGCGGGCGCTACGGCCCCTCCATGGCTCCCATCCGCGACGGCCGCCGTCCCTGGGTCCGGCTCGACGTGCTGCACCGCGAGAACCTCGTCGCCACGCTGGCGGAGTTCGGCGTCGGCGGGCTGAGTGAGGCACGGATCGACCACTTCAACCACGCCTGGCGCCGTCTCGATCCGTGGCCCGACAGCGTGCCCGGCCTCACCCGGCTCAAGTCGCGCTTCATCATCGCCGCGCTGTCGAACGGCAACGTCGAGTTGATCGTCAACATGGCGAAGTACGGGGGGTTGCCCTGGGACGTCGTCCTCGGCGCCGAGCCGGCCCGGCAGTACAAGCCCCACCCCGATGCCTACCTGCGGTCGGCCGCCATCATGGGGCTCGAACCCGGCCGGTGCATGATGGTCGCCGCCCACCCCGGCGACCTCGACGCCGCCGCGGCGCTGGGGTTCGGCACGGCCTACGTCCACCGCCCCGCGGAGATGGGGCCCGGGGCCACGGTGGCAATGCCGGACCGGGACGACTTCGACTTCACCGCGAGCAGCCTCGAAGACCTGGCCGATCAGCTGGGCTGCTAGCGCTATCGATGCCCCCGCAACACCCCGACCGCGCCCACCGGCGCTAGTCTGACCGCCGGCCCGGCCGCCGACCGGCGACCGGCAGCGATTGGAGCCGCGATGCAGATCATCCGAGCAGCCGAGGGCGAGACCATTGAGCGTACGGCCGACCACATCTTCGAGGGTGGGCACGTCTGGGCCCGCCCCCTGGCCTCCGAGAGCGACGACTTCACCTCCGCGGTGGTGAGCTTCGCCGCGGGCGCCCGCACGAAGCCCCACCGTCATAGCAGCGACCAGATCCTCTTCGTGGTCTCCGGTATCGGCAAGGTCGGCGACGCCGATGGGGAGCACGTGATCACCGCCGGCGACATGGCCGTCATCCCGGCCAACGTGAGCCACTGGCACGGCGCCTCCGATACCGGATCGCCGATGTCGCACCTGATGGTCGTCGGCGCGACCTCGGTGACCACGGTCGACGACTAGCCGCGTCGTCGGCCGGACGCCCAATGCCCTACGACGAAGCGCTGGCCGCCCGCGTCCGCCGCGTGCTCGCGGGGCAGCCGGGCATCCGCGAGCAGAAGATGTTCGGTGGGCTCTGCTACATGCTCGACGGCAACATGGCCGTCGGCGTCGAAAGCGACCGCCTCATGGTGCGCGTGGGCCCCGCCGCCTACGACGACGCCCTCGCCAAGCCGCACGCGCGGCCGATGGACTTCACCGGCCGCCCCATGCGCGGCTTCGTTTGGGTCGACGCCGCCGGCGTCCGCGACAGCCGTGCGCTGCGTCGCTGGGTCGGGCGCGGTCTCGACTTCGCGGGCTCCCTGCCCCCCAAGTGAGGCCTGCCGGGCCCGACGGTTAGGCCTCGGCACACCGGTCGCCACCCACTCGCGCCCGCCCCCCTCCGGTTCCCTCTCTCCGTTGCTCGGCAATGGAGCGGGGGTTAGGGGGTGAGGTTCCCCTGCGATCGCACGCCGGAACCGCACGAGTGACACCGGGGGGCTTCCCACGGCGCCCGAATCCGAAAAATTCCGCGGAAAGCCGATAAATTCGGTGGGCAACCCCATAATTTCCGTCTTACTTGACATAGCGGGGGGGGGGGCCTAGCCTCTGAGTATGTCATACTGTACGCGCTCTCGCTCCGAGCGGTCCCACATGGGACAGCCGGGAACCGGAAAGGACTATGCGATGAGCCGCCTGAACTACTGGACCACCCTGCGACAGCGAAAGATCTCGCGCCGCACCATGTTGGGAGCCAGCGCGAAGGCTGGCGTTGGCGCGGCCGGCTTGGCGCTGGTCGGCTGTGGCGACGACGACGATGACGCCGGGACCGCAGCGGCGGAACGGGCCGCCTCGGCTGCGGAGGAGGCCGCCGCCGCGGCCATCGCCGCCGGCGAGGCGCGCGCCGCCGAGACCGAGGCCGCCGCCGACGCCGCCGCTGAGGCGGCCGCCGCTGCGTCCGAGGCCTCCGCCGCGGCTTCACAGGCGGCCGACGCGGCCGATGCGGCCGCCGCCCTGGCCGCCGAGGCGGCCGAGTCGGAGGACGCCGCCAACGCGGCCGCCGCCGCGGAAGCCGCCGCCGCGGCTGCCGCCCAGGCCGCCGACGCCGCATCCGCGGCCGGTGATCAGGCTGCCGCGGCCGTCGCCGCTGCAGCGTCCGAGGCCGCCGAGGCCGCCGCCCAAGCCGCCCGTGACGCGGCCGCCGCCGTCGAGGCCGGCACCGCCACCGCGGCGGCCGCCCAGGCCGCCATCGACGCGGCCGCCGACGCGGCCGCTGCGGCTGCCGCCGCGGCCGGGGAGGCGTCCGCCGCCGCCGGGGCGGCCGCCGCCACGGCCCAGGAGACCGCCGAAGCCGCGGCTGAGACCGCCGCGGCTGCCGTTGCCGCCGCCCAAGAGGCCGCCGACGCGGCCCAGGAGGCCGCCGAAAGCGCCGCCATGGCGGCGGCGGAGGACGAGGCCCCGGCCACCGGGCCGCAGCATGGAGGCGTCATCGCCTTCCTCGCGCCTGATGGAGGCATCCTCGACCCGGCCATCGCGAACCACGGCGGCACCGATAGCATCGTGTTGCCGATCTACGACCACATCAACTACCTCGATAACGGCGGCGTGCTCACCTCGGCGATGGCGGAGCTGCCCGAGGTCGTCGATGACCTCACCTTCGTCTACAACATCAAGCCGAACGTGTATTGGCAGGACAAGGCGCCGCTGAACGGGCGGCAGTTCGTCGCCGAAGACGCCGCCTTCGGACTCCAGCGCTTCGGCCAGGACCACCCCGAGTTCATCTGGAGAGACCGCTTCGCCGGCGTCGACCAGTTCGAGGCCACCGACGAGTTCACCCTGCGCCTCACGCTCAAGGAGCCGTTCGCGCCGCTGCTCACCGCCGTCGGCGAGACCCAGATGGTGATGGTCTCGCGCGACGCGGTCGAGGCCTTCGGGGACGACGGCATCGCCAGCAACATCGAGGCCGCCGTCGGCACCGGCGGCATGCAGCATCTCACCCGTGAGGCCGATGTCCAAACCGAGCTCGAACGCAACCCCAACTACTTCCGCGACCCGCTCCCCTACTTCGATGGGTTGCGGGCGGACTGGAATGCGTGGGACCCGGCGTATCGGGCCGCGCAGTACGTCGCCGGCGCGTCCGACTTTCTCTTTACTCCGTGGCTGGGCTACCCGGCGGAGAACGAGGCCGTGCGGGCCCAAGTCGGCGAGGAGAACATGGTCGAAGTGCCCATGAATGGGACCTGGAACAACTCGACGTACTTCAACACCCAGGTCGAGCCCTACACCGACCCGCGCGTGCGCCGCGCCCTGCATCTCGCCACCAACCGGGAACAACTCTTCGCGGTGGCCCAGGGCTTCCTGGAGATCGGCGGGCCGATCTGCCACGCGGCCGGCGTATACGCGTGGAGCGTCGACGAGTTGCGCCAGCTGCCCGGCTACCGCTCCGGCGCGCTGCGCGAGGAGGATCTGGCGGAGGGCCGGCGGCTGCTCGACGCCAGCGGCTACGACCCAGAGAGCGTGCCGCCGATGAGCACCGGTGCCTTCTATACCGACCGCGCAGAGGTGATCCAGCAGAACTTCGCCGAAATCGGCTTCGAGGTCAACCTCGAGGAGTTTACCGACAACGAGCAGATCTCCAGGCGGGCGTCGGGGCAGTTCTCGGTCGTCGTGCAGGGCCTCGGGGGCGCGTTCGACCCCGACGTCCTCCACGGTACCCACCACACCGACGGCGGACGGAACTACGGCAAGTTCTCGGACCCCGAGATCGACGCGCTGCTGGAGCAGGGACGCACGACCATCGGCACCGAGAACCGTGTGGCGATCTACGACGAGATCCAGGCCAAGCTGCTCGAAGAGCACAATCCCCAGATCTACTGGTGTTGGGGCCGGCCGGTCGTCGGACACCGTCCCTGGCTCAAGGGCTACGGCCCGACCAACATGCAAACCGCCTCCACCTATCGGCTGTACCGGTCGTGGTTCGAGGGCAAGCCCGGCGTGTAGGGGGGAACCTCACCCCCTGCGTGGGAACCTCACCCCCTAACCCCCTCTCCATCTGAAGCGATGGAGAGGGGGGACCGGAAGGACGGCTTCGGGGCACCGCCGCGGGGCGTCCCGCGACTCTCGGAAAGGAAGACCCGATCATGGACATCACCGCTCTGCACGCCTCCCCCGCCGCCGACGCCGCCGTCAGCGAGATCACCCGCTACGGCTTGGAGCGCAACGTCGTCGAGCTCGACGCCTACGGTTTCACCGTCATCCCGCCGGAGAAGACGGCGGCCGCGCCCGGCTTCGTGGAGCGCCTGCGCGACGCCATCCTGCGCACGCACGGCGCCCGCAACGATGATCCGATCGACGACTACCGCACGGCCCAGCTCAAGACGGGGCAGCGGAACAGTTGGTGGCTGCTCGAGGAGGATGAGGCCTTCGTCGAAGCCGTCCTCAACCCGGCGGCCCTGGCGATCGCCCGCTGGATGTGCGGCCAGAGCGCGGTCATGACCGGCGCCACCTGGCTGCTCAAGGGGAGCAACAAGGTGCCCGGGATCGGCAAGGGCGACCAGACGGATCCCCTGTTGCTCCACAACGACGCCGGAGGCGTGCCGCCGCCCATGTCCCAGTACGCCCAGTTCTGCAACACCTCCTGGGTGCTGAGCGACTACAGCAAGGAGGAGGACGGTCCCACGGTGTACGTGCCGGGCAGCCACCTCTTCGGCCGCCCCCCCTTCGCCCACGAGCAGGACTTCACGCGGGAGGACAGCCCCTACCCCGTCGTGCCGCTGAACGCGCGCGAGGGCTCCCTGGCCGTCTGGCACGGCGCGACCTGGCACGGCGCGCTGCCCCGCACCACGCCCGGCCTGCGCGTCACCCTGGTCCTGACCTGGATGCGCTCGTACATGAAGCCGATCCAGGATTGGCGGGAGAGCGACCCCGAGTTCCTCGACCGCCACCCCGAACTGGCGCGCCTCTTGGGCCTCGAGCACATCTACCCGTTCAAGTACGAGGAAGAGGCGGGGCGCCTCGAGGCACTCAGGGTCGCCGGCCGCGACCAGTTCGCTTAGGCGGCCCCCGCCGAACGCGCCCCTGTCGGATGCGCCCATCGGGATCGGAGCCGGCGAGACGCCGCAGGCGCCGACGCCCGCGGCACACGCCCCCGGGACCGCCGGCGCGTGATCGGCAAGGGACCTGATGCAGTTCTGGCACTATTTCGCGATCCGGCTCACGCAGGCCTTCTTCGTCGTCTTCCTCGTCGTGACGATCGTCTTCTTCGTCTCGCGCCTCGTGGGGAATCCCGTGGCGACCCTGTTGCCGATGGAGTCGCGGCGGGCCGCCGACGTCGAGCAGCTGAAGGAGACCCGGGGCTGAACGACCCGCTGTTCGTCCAGTACGGCAATTTCCTCTGGGACCTGGCGCAGGGGGACTTGGGGACGTCGTTTCGGGGCGGGGGCAAACCGGCGATCGGCGCGATCGGCGACCGGGCGCTGAACACGTTCAAGCTGGGGGCGGCCGGCATGGTGTTCGCGATCGCGCTGGGGGCGCCGTTGGGGCTCGTGGCGGCGTTGCGGCGGGGCCGGGCCGTCGACTGGCTGGCCCGCTTCCTGGCCGTGATCGGGCAGGCCACGCCGAGCTTCTGGCTGGGCTTGATGCTGATCTTCTTCTTCGCCGTGCAACTGGGCTGGTTCCCGACCGGCGGCGCGAAGGACGGCCTCCGCTCGGTGATCCTGCCGGGGCTGGCCCTGCTGACGATCGCGCTGACCGGCAACCTGATGGGTGACTGGCTGCGGGACGCCCTCGATCCGCGGCTGCGCAACGTGCGCTAGGTCGGGCGGGGCGCGTCGGGCGTCGGCGGCCGCTTCGGAGGGACGCTAGGGCTGGGCGGGGGCCTCGGCGGCGGCCCGCTCGGCGATGAAGCGCTGGCGGCCGTCGCGCTCCTTGCTGGTCTGCTCGAGCACCGTCTCCGGGATCCAGAACGGCAGGTCCTGGCGGGCGCGGCTGGGAGCCAACAGGTCATCGAGGTCCATCACCAGCTCCCGCCGGTCGAACTTCGACTGCTCGTGGCCCTCCCACTCGGGCAGCATCGCGATCGCGTCGAAGGGGCAGACCTCCACGCAGATGTTGCAGCGCATGCAGCGCCCGAAGTCGATGTAGAAGTCCTTGATCACCGACTTGTGGTTGCTGGTCCCCGCCGCGAACCCGGGGTTCTTCTGCAGCGTCGTCGTCATGCAGTCGACGGGGCAGGCCTTGGCGCACTTGCCGCAGCCCGTGCAGTTCGCCTCGTCCAGATCGTGGTTCCAGATCAGGTAGGGGAAGGTGCGGGCGCGCTTGGGCAGCTGCCGCTTCTCGTCGGGGTAGTGCACGGTGACCGGCGGGCGGGCGAAGACCCGCGCCCCCTGTACGATGGACCGCAGAATTCCCTGCACGCGATTCCCTCCTCGCTGCGTCGAACGGCCCCATGATAGCCATACACGCGGCAGAGCACAGCCCGCGGGTTACCCACACTTGTGGCGCCGGCCGTTGACAGAGCCGCGCGGATGCGCGAATACAGAGCGACCGGTCCGCGCAGACGGGAGTATCCAGAATGCCATCCGCCGCCGAACGTCGTCAGAAACAGGCCGGGTTCGTCCGCGAGCGTTATCCGCGCAGCGGCACGCTGCGGGGCGGGCGCAGCTTCGACGTGCGCCTGATGCAGGCGGACGACCGCGACGCCGTGCTCGCCTTCGCCCGCGCCCTCCCCACCGACGATCTGCTCTACCTGCGCAGCGACATCACCGACCCCGACATCGTCGACGGCTGGGTCGACAGCATCGCGCGGCTCAACATCGTCACCATCCTGGCCCTGGAGAGCGGCAAGATCATCGGCGAGGCGTCGCTGATCCAGAGCGGCGCCGGCTGGACGCGCCATCGCGCCGACATCCGCATGATCGTCGGCCCGCAGGCCCGCGGCGAGGGCCTGGGCCACTACCTGGCCGAAGAGATCTTCGTCATCGCCGAGCTGTTCGGCCTGCGCAAGCTCGCCGCGCAGATGTCGCACGACCAGTTGGGCGCGCAGTCGGTCTTCCGCGGCCTCGGCTTCGAGCCCGTGGCGCTGCTGCCCGGCTTCGTCGTCGATCGCGAAGGCGCGGAGCGCGATCTGCTCGTCATGGCCTACGACGTCACGGCCCGCGGCGCGCCGGCCAGCGCCCAGGAGAGCGGCGGCTAGAGCGCCGGCGCGCGTCATGCAGGTCACCCCCCACGTCCGCGCGGTGCAGGTGCCCGAGGACGAGCCCATGCGCCCGGGCTCGACGAACATCTACCTGGTCGGCAGCGGCCAGGCGCTCACGATCGACTCCGGCGAAGCGATCGACAAGTTCCGCTGGATGATCCGCGGCTACCTGGCCGCCGTCGAGCGCTCCGAGATCGGCGTCGCCGCCGTCACCCACCACCACTACGACCACAGCGGCAACCTCAAGGACCTGCGGCAGGCGCTGGGCGCGGAGGTCGCCGTGCCGGACAACGGCGTTGGACTGCTGCGCGGCCGCCTCCCCGCCGACGGCGTGCAGACCCTGCGCGACGGCGCGGTCATCGACCTGGACGACGTCCGCGTGCAGGTGCTGGCCACGCCCGGACACAGCGTCGATTCGCTCTGCTACTACATCGAAGAGGATGGGGTGCTCTTCACCGGCGACACACTGCTCGGCGTCGGTACGACCACGGTGGGCAACCTGGGCGACTATCGCCGCTCGCTGCAGCGCCTCGTCGAGCTGCCCAACCTGCAGGTGCTCTGCCCCGGCCACGGCCCCCTCGTCCACGACGCGCGCGAGCGGCTGCAGACCTACATCGACCACCGCAACATGCGCGAGGAGCAGATCCTGAAGGTGCTGCGACGGGGCGGGCCGCGCACGAGTTGGGAGATCATGCTGCAGCTGTATCCCGACATCGACCGGCGGCTCCGCGCCGCCGCCGACGGCAACGTGCGGGCGCACCTGGAGCAGCTGCGGGCCGAGGCCCGGGTCCGCGTGGCGCCGGGCCGCAAGCGCAAGCCACGGGCCGACACCGTCGCGCGGCGCAAGGCCAAGGACCGCGAGCGGCGGGCGGTGATCCGTCGCGCCAAGCGCTACGAGGCCGCCCAGCGGCGCGAGCTGTGGCGGCGTCAGGAGAACCCGCCCACCGACACCTGGGCCCGGCAGCCCACCTACCGGCTCGACGAGTAGCCGCCCGCGGGAGCGGGTCGTGTATTGCTAGGCTGCGGCGGGGAGCCATCTCTCGTGCCCGTTCTGCACTACTTCGGCGCCGACGCCTTCTCCCAGCGCGAGGCCTACGACCAGTTGCGCGCCGACCACGACGGCGACGGCGCCCTGGCGGCCAACACGCTCGTGCTGGACGGGCCGCGCACCACGCCGGCCGAAGTCGCGGCGGCGGCGATGACGGCCCCCTTCCTCGCCGACCACCGGCTCGTGCGCGTCGATGGGCTGTGCCGGCCGCATGACACGGCGCGCAACGCGCCGGCCGGGAAGCGCCGCCGCCGGGGCCTCGGCGACTGGGAGGGTCTCGCCGACCGCCTGCAGGACCTCCCACGGAGCACCCTGCTGGTCTTCGTGGACGGCGAGATCCGGGCGGGCAACCCCATGAAGCGCCTGCTCGGCCAAGTCGCGCACGAGTCGAAGGAGTTCAAACCCGCCAAGGGCCGGCAGCTCGACGCCTGGGTGCGGACGCGTGCGCAGCGGGCGGGGCTGCACCTCACCGCCCGCGCTCAGCGCGCCCTGGTGGCGCGGGTGGGCGCCGACCAGGGGGCGCTGGCCTCGGAGATCGAGAAGCTGCGGCTCTACGCCGGCGACGACACCGTGGACGAGCACGTCATCGAGCGCATCTGCCCGCGCAACCTCGAGGCGGAGGTCTGGGATCTCACCGACGCCGTGGGCCAGGGGCGGCCCGACGTGGCCCTGCGGGCGCTGGAAACGCTGCGCCACGCCGGGGAAGACAACATCCGACTGCTGAGGATCCTCGCCAACCAGATGCGGCGCATCGCCGTCGCGCAGGACATCCTGGCGCAGGGCGGCGACGCCGACGCAGTGCGCCAGCGCTTCCGCATGCGGCACCCCTACCCGGCGCAGAAGCTGGCCGAGCAGGCGCGGCGCGTCACCCCCGCCCAGGCGGCCGCCGCCCTGTCGCGCATCCGCGATTGCGACGCCGCCATCCAGCGCTACCGCCGCGACCTGCCCGGCGGCCTCCACGACGACGTGGCGCTGGAGTTGCTCGTCGTCGACCTGGCGGCGGATTAGCGCGGCTGGGGCGCCTCGATCGGGTTGAAGCAGGCCACGCGCGATCGGTCCGTGAGGGCATCGGCCGGCGCCGCGATCGGCGGCTCGGGCTCCTCCCGGCAGGTCGTCACCGCCTTGGGGCAGCGCTCCAGGAAGCTGCAGTGGCCGGTCAGGGCCAGCAGGTCGGGCGGCGCGCCCCGAATCTGCGGCAGCAGCCGCCGGCGCGGCGCGTCGAGACGGGGCAGCGTCTCCAGCAGCGACCAGGTGTACGGGTGTCGCGGCGAGCGGAAGGTCTCGCGCGTGTCACCGATCTCCATCAGCGCCCCGGCGTACATCACGCCCATCACATCCGCGATCTGCGCCACGACGCCCATGTCGTGCGTGATCAGCAGGATCGCCGTGCCGCGCTCCTCGCGGAGCATGTTCAGCTCGTGGATGATCTGCGCCTGCACGGTCACGTCCAGCGCCGACGTCGGTTCGTCCGCGATCAGTACCAGCGGGTCCAGCACCGTCGCGATCGCGATCATCACGCGCTGGCACATCCCGCCCGACAGCTCCCCCGGAAACGACCGCGCGACCCGCCGGGGGTCGGGCAGGCGCATGCGCGTCAGCACGTCCATCGAGATCTCGTGCGCATCCTTCCGCGTCACCGCGCGATGACTCAGGATCGCTTCCTCGACCTGCCGGCCGATCTCGAGCACCGGGTTCAGGCCTGCCACGGGGTCTTGGAAGATCATCGAGACGATGTCGCCGCGCACGCTGCGCAGTTCGCTCTCGGGGATCGTTGCCAGGTCGCGCTCCGCGTCCGGCGCCAGAAGCCGGATCGCCCCCGACGTCACCACGCCCGGCTCCGGGATCAGCCGCAGGATGCTCAACGCGACGGTGGTCTTGCCCGCCCCGCTCTCGCCGACGAGCGCCGTCACCTGCCCGGCTTCCAGGTCGAGGCTGACATGCCGCGCGGCGGGGACCGCTCCCTCTTTGGTGCGGTATTCGACGGTCAGGTCTTCAATGCGCAGAACGGGCGCCACGGTCCCTCCGGGCGGGGCCGGCCCGCGGCGCGGCCCGGGTCAGTCTAGGCCGTCGCTGCGCAAGACGGCGTGGCTCGCGCGGCGGCGACTTGGGATGCCCACGCTCGAGAGGCGGGAGGCCCGGACGCGCCTACATCGACCGGATCGCGCCCACCACGCGGCCCTGCACCTGCACGTTTCCGGCCCGGTGATAGATCGGCGCCATCGTCGCGTTCATCGGCTGCAGCCGCACTTGCGCGCCCGCGCGGTAGAACTTCTTGAGGGTGACCTCGTTCGCGTCTTTGACCCACACCGCGGCCATCTCGCCGTCGTTCACCGTCTGGGCGGGCTCCATGATCACGATGTCGCCGTCGTTGATCAGGGCATCGATCATCGACGTGCCCTGCACGCGCAGTGCGTAGACCCTGTCCCGCGCCCGGCCCCCGAGCACCTGCGGCGACACGGTGATGGCCTCATCGGTCTGGTCGGGGTCCACGCCCTCGGTCGTTGGGACGGGCAGCGGCTGTCCGGCCGCGATCGTGCCCAGCAGCGGCACGCGGACCGTGTGCTCGGATTCCGCCCGCCGATCGTCGCCCACCAGTTTGATCCCGCGCGAGATCTCGCGGTCGCGCTGGATCAGCCCCTTCGCCTCCAGCGCCTTGAGGTTGTAGTCGACCACCGAGGTGGACGAGATGCCGCAGCCCGCCTGGATATCGCGAATGCTGGGCGGGTAATCGTGCTGCGCCAGGAACTCCCGCAGGAAGTCCAGGATGCGTTCTTGCTTGTCGGAGCGTCGCTTCATGACTTGCTTCCTCCGCCGACTCCGGGACGCCGTGGGGCTTGTCCGTGGCCCCCCGCGTCCACGCTGTCCACATCCGTCCACTGCTGGAACGTGTGTTCTGGTACTATCCCCCATTCCCGCGTTCGTGTCAACGCCACCCCTGGGCCGGCCCGGTGACCCGTCGGGCGAGCGCCGCGCCCCGGCGCTGCGCAGCCCCGGCCACACGGCGGGGCGGCCCATGCCGGGCCGGGACTCTATGCTCGGCGACGCAGGATCCGCGCGCCGGCTCGCCCCACCGGGCGACTGGGACGATCCAGAGGGAGCCCACCATCGCTCACGCCGCCGACGGCACGCCCGGGGCGCCGGCCCCGCCGAAGATCGCCGCCGTCATCGCGGCGCACCCCGACGACCCCGACTTCGGGGCCGGCGGGACCGCCGCGCTGTGGACCCGGCAGGGCTGGGAGTTCCACTACATCGTCGTCACCAACGGCGCCAAGGGCTCCGACGACCCGACGATGACGCGCGACCGGCTGATCGCCGCCCGCGAGCAAGAGCAGCGCGCCTGCGCCGCCGTCCTGGGCGTCTCGTCGTGCGTCTTCCTGGGCGGAGAGGACGGCGAGCTCGACTACAGCCGCGCGATGCTGGGCAAGATCGTGCGCGAGATCCGCCGCCTCAAGCCCCTGGCCATCTTCACGCACAGCGACCAGATCATCCATCGCCGTCCGGGGGCGGTCGACGCCGACGAGGCCGAGCGCTTTGTCGGCTTCATCAACCATCGCGACCATCGCAACACGGGCACGATGGCCGTCGACGCCGTCTACCCCACGGCGCGCGACCACATGAACTTCCCGCAGCAGATCCGGGAGGAGGGCCTGGAGACGCACAAGGTCTCGCAGGTCTATATCTGGGGTCACCCGGAGGCGAACTTCCGCGTCGACATCACGGACAGCGTCGAGCGCAAGCTGAGCGGCCTGATGGAGCACAAGACGCAGTTCGGCTCGCGCGGCGAGACGTTCGTGCCCGGCATGCGCGACCGCTTCCGCGACCCGGACGGCCGCTTCTACGAGCGCTTCCTGCGCATCGATCTGCCCTCCTGACCGCGCCGCGAGAGGCGGCCGTCGCCATGCCCCACGACCCCGCCCCGATCGCGCCCCGCTACTGTCCGCTCTGCGCCGCGCCGTTGCAGGCCCGTCAGCACGCCGGGGCGGCGCGGCTCGCCTGCCCCGACTGCGAGTTCATCCACTACGACGATCCCAAGCTGGCCGTGGGGGCGCTCATCGAGGACGAGGCCGGGCGGCTGCTCTACACCCAGCGCGACCACGAGCCCGCGATGGGCGCCTGGGCCTGGCCCAGCGGCTTCGTCGATCGCGGCGAGGAGCTGCGCGCCGCGGCCGCCCGCGAGGTGCGCGAGGAGACCGGCATCGAGACCGTTATCGACGAGTTGCTGGGCGCCTACTCCCGGGCCGGGGATCCGCTGGTCTTCCTCGCCTTCGCGGGCCGCGCCGCCGGCGGCGAGCTGCGGGCCGGTCCCGAAGCCCGCGACGTCCGCTTCTTCCCGCTCGCCTGCCTGCCCCCGCCCGCCTTCCCCCACGATCCCGAGATCCTGCGCCGCTGGCGCGCCCGCCGATGACCGCCCCGCACCGCCCCGCGATCCCCCTCGGCGTGCGGGACCTGGGACGGATGGCCTACGCGCCCGCGCTCGCCGAGCAGTGCGCGACGCACGCCGCCGTCGTCGCCGGCGAGGAGCGCGCCGTCCTGCTCCTCGTCGAGCACGACGCCGTCGTCACGCTGGGACGGCGCGGCAAGCGCGACGGCGTCCGCGCCCCCGCCCGCCTCGAGCGCCTGGGCATCCCGATCGTCGGCAGCGAGCGCGGTGGCGATGTCACCTACCACGGCCCCGGCCAGCTCGTCGCCTACCCCATCCTGCGTCTGGCCGACTTCCAACTCGACGTCCGGGCCTACGTGCGGGCGCTCGAGGCCGTCGTGCTGCGGTTGCTCGATGGCTACGGCCTGGGCGGGCGTCGTGATCCCGAGATGCACGGCGTCTTCACGGCCGGGGGCAAGGTCGCCTCGTTGGGGGTGCACGTCTCGCGCGGCGTGACGCGGCACGGCATCGCGCTCAACGTCGATCCCAGCCCCGAGCACTGGGCCTGCATCGATCCGTGCGGTCAGCCCGGGGTGCGGGCCGCCTCGCTGCGCGCGGAACTCGTGTCGAAGGGCGGCGCGGATCTCGCCGCCTGCGACATGGAGACCGTCAAGCGGCGCTTCGTGGCGGCCTTCGCGACGGAGTTCGGCGTGGCGCCGGCCGCGCCGCCCCGGCAGGACTAGCCGCGGACGCCTGCTAGTCGTCCGCCCACAGATCGACCCGCGACAGGCAATGCGCGCACATGCGCAGCACGTCCGAGCCGCGCTCCCCCTGATGCAGCGCCATAACCAGCGTCTCCTGCAAGTGCGCGCCACAGAACCGCGGGCCGCAACGCTCGCAGTGAGCGGCGTGTGCGTCGGCGCAGTCCGGCATCCCGCAGCGGCCGTCGGTGTTGCGGGCGCGGGCGTCGCGCAGGAAGGCGTGGTGACGATCCAGGTCGGCCTTCTTGGCCTGGCAGCGGTCCCGGTGGCAGACCTCCTGGCGGTCGCCGAAGCGGTCCCCGTGGTCGGCGCAGAAACCGCGCGCGCAGTACTGACACTGGCCGGCCAGCGGCTGCCGGCAACCCAGCACCCGGCTGCGCCGTTCGCAGCGCTGCGCCCGTTTGTACTCGCGCATCATCTCGGCCACGCCCGCTTCCGCCAGGCCAATGCCGCGCCAGTTTAGCCGCGCCAGTCTAGCCGGGCCGGGGCCGGGTGGGGTCAGTCCCTGGGCGACGGCTCCGCCCCGCCGGGCGGCGCCGTCGGCGCCGCGGCGTCGACCTCGGCCGCCGTCAGCAGGGCCGAGGCCCGCGCCTCGCCGCCCAGGTCGCGGCAGTCCACCAGGGTGGTGAAGATGGCGTGGTCCAGCAGACGGCGGCCCTCCTCGTTGAGGTTCGAGGCGTGCGCGTCGCGCAGCGCCAGGAGTCGCTGCAGGCGCTGGAGCTGCTCGCCCAGCCAGCCCCCGGGCGGGGGCGGGGCGTCGTCGGACGCCTGCAGTTGCGGTGTGACGAACTCCTGCACGATGTCTCCCGCGGCCTACGCCGCTTGCGGTCGCGACGGCGGATCCGGGCGCAGGCCGCCACGCCGGATCGCGCGGCGGAGGTGGTCGCTTCTCGGGCGCGCTCGGCGCGGCGTGTCCGTCATGGGGCGTCTTTCTCGTCGGGTCGGGATCCGCTCGGCGGCGAAGGGCGGCCACTCTAACGCCCGCATTTTGCTAGCGGCAATGACGCGCGACCTCCCGCCCGGCCCTCGTTCACACCCCGTTTACGACGCCCGCCCGCCGCCGCGGACCGCGCCCGGTGGTGCGGTTGGCGTGCGAAGACGACGGCGCGCGCGCACGCGGCCGTCGATGGAGGACGGAGACTGGGCCGAGAGGCCCGATGCCAACGGTCCGATGCGAAGGGCGAGGCCTAGAGGCGCAGCTTCCCGTGCGAGGGCTGGCGGCGTCGCTGCCGGCCCTCTTCGACGGCCTGCTCCTGCTCGAGCTCGAAGACGGAGATCACGCGGCTCTCGTAGACGTAGCCGCAGGCCAGACAGGTGCTGAATGTGCCATGGGTGTCGGACTCGGCGAGCATGGCGCCGGTGCAACGGGGACACTGAATCGGGGTCGCGACGGTCATGTTTAGGAGACTCCTGCCCTCTGCTCACAGTGGCGACGCACGATGGTTCGCAGCCGCCCCAGCCGACCGCCACCGACTTTGTGACTTCTGGAACATTCTTGACGCAGCCCGATCAGGCTGTCAACAGCCCAGCGCCGTTGGCCGCCCCGTTCCGGGGCTCGGTTGTGATGGGATTTACAAACGGTTAACCGTGGGTGAGTCCGCGGGGCTCCCGAGGCCGATGGACTATTCTCAACGCATGCGGATCGTCCTACCGGTGCCCCTCTCCACGGAGATCGCCTGACCTCCGATGCCCACCCGCGAGCGCGCGTCGCGCCCCGGCCGCCGTTCCCGACTGCTGGGCTTCGTGATCGCGATCGCGATGCAGGCTTGGCTGTCCCGGCGCCGGCCCGGTGGTCCGGCGCTCATCGCGCTGGCGGGCTTCCCTCGCGGGATCGCCCCCGCCGGCGCGCCTGCGGTCGCCGCGGCCGCCGCCGGCAGCGCCGTGCTGCTGGGCATCCCGCCGCGCGTCGCGCCGCGAGGCGGGACGCTGGGCCTCGCGATGCGGGCGGCGCTGCTGTCGCTCAGCTTCGACGCCTGGTCCACGGCCCGGAGCGCGGACGCCGTCGTGAAGGCGCTGGAGCAGGATGACCTGCCCGCCGCGCGGGCGGCGCTGCAGCGGATGGGCGCGGAGCCCCTGCCGCCCGCCCTGACCGCCCAGGAGATCGCGGATCGGACCGAGGAGTCGCTGGCCGGCGGCGCCGCCGACGACATCGTTGGCCCCTGGCTGGCCTATGCCCTGTTCGATCTGCCGGGTGCGGTCGCCTATCACCTGCCGGCCCTGCTGGCGCGGCTGTGGGGCGACGTCCCCGCGATCGTCCTGCGCGCGCCGCTGCCGGGCCGGGCGCTCGGCGGCGGTCCGCGCCTCGCCCTGCTGCGGGGGCTCTCGGCCCGCGCGACCGGCGTCGCGTACGGCGCGGCGGCCCCGGTCGTCGGCGGCGACCCCGTGCGCGCCGTGCGCGCCGCGCTGGCCGCCGACACGCCGGCCCTCGCCGCGGCCGCGGTCGCCGTGGGCTCGCCGCTGGATCCGCCCGTGGAGCCGAGCGTGGGGCTGCGCCGCGCGCTGCTCCTGCACCGCGCGGCGCTCGCCGTCGCCGCGGCGATCGCGGCGCTCATCATCCTGGCCGTGCCCGGGCCGGGGCGGGACGCGGCATGATCCCCCTGCGCGACAGCGCCTACCGCGCGAGCACGCCGCACGTCACCCGCGCGCTGATCGTGATCAACATCCTCGTCTGGGGCTTCACCGCCTACGTCCTCAGCGATGTCCCCAGCCGGTTGATCTGGATCCCGAAGAACGACGGCAGCGAAGTCCAGCGCTACCTCAATTCCGAGGAGGACAAGGTCAACCTCGCTCTGGGCGCGGTGCCGGAGTTCATCACCGGCTACCTGGACGATGACACCCGCTCCCAAGACGCCGTGGCGGATCAGGGCGTGCGCCTGCTGCCGGGATTCCTGATCCTGCTGACCCCGCTGACGGCCATGTTCCTGCACGGGGGGGTTCTTCCATCTGGCGGGCAACATGCTCTTCCTCTGGGTCTTCGGCGACAACGTCGAGGACCGCATGGGCTCGGCGCGCTTCCTGGTCTTCTACATCGCGACGGGCTACCTGGCCGCGGCCGCGCACATCTACATCGACGCGGGCGATCTGCTGCCCATGATCGGCGCCAGCGGCGCGATCTCCGGCGTCCTGGGCGCGTACTTCTTGCTGTTCCCGCGCGCCCTGGTGCAAGTGCTGATCCCGCTGGTGCTGCTGATCCCCGCCGTCGTGCCGGCGCCGCTGCTGATCGGATTCTGGTTCCTGCTCAACCTGCTGCCCGGTGTCGGGTCGGTCGTGGCCGAGAGCAGTGGATCGGGCACGGCCTGGTGGGCGCACATCGGAGGCTTCGTGGCTGGGATGCTGCTGGTGTACCCCTTTCTTGTTGGGCGCTGGCGCGCGCCGGCGCAAGAGGTAGGTCCCCAGTGGTCGATGCCGGCGACGTTCGGCTTCGGCTTCGGCGCCCGGCGCCGCATCCCCCGGCAGGGGCGCCTGCGCGGCGACCCCCCGCCCCAGTCCCCGCCGTCGCCCCCCGACGACGACGTGCGGTTGCCCGGCAACTGGCAGGCCGCGCCCGCCCCGGCGAAGAAGCGACGCTTCGGTTTGCGCGGGCGTGGCCGTGGGCGCAACACTCGGCCCGGCGGCGTCGATGCATTCCGCGACCGCCAGCGGCGATAGGCCGGTATATTTCCAGCGAGCGATCACGCAGCACCCGAGCCGGAGGATGCCCCCCATGCCTGTTTTCCCGTCCACCCAGTGGTTCCAGGACCTCGCGAGCCTGGCCAACGCCGACCCCGCCTTCCGCAAGTTCGGCACGATCGACTGCGAGATGGGCGTCGAGGTCGGGGAGGCGACCTGGAAGATCGTGTTTGAGGCGTTCGACGTCACGGAAGTCGCCGCGATCGACGCGGAGGCCGCTGCGCAGCTCGACTTCGTGCTCAGCATGCCGCCCGACGCCTGGCGGGAGATGCTCGAGAACATCGCACAGCACGGCGGCGCGGACCTGCACCACACGCTGAATACGCTCGACCTCAACAACCCCGAGAACTTCGCGCGCGGCGAGGACTACCACCGGCGCGACAAGTTCTATCGCTTCAATCAGACCCTGCAGGACTTCTTCGACGCCTCGGCGAAGATCGAGACGACGTTCGCCCCCTGAGTTGCCGCTGGGCACGAGCGCGATAACCGCAGTCAAGAGCCGGGCCACCTCTTCCGGGCCGATCCCGCTACGCTCCCCCTACGGAGCGAGGCGACGCGAGATGCCCATCCAGGTCACGCTGATCGATCACACCGAGGATCCCATCCGGGCCCTCTACATGGCCTACCGGGTCTGCTATTCGGCCCTGACGCCGGACCAGGTGCTGGCCCGCATCGCCGACGAGCGCATCCCGCGCGAGAAGATGACCGCTTTCGTGGAGGAGCGGCTCAAGACCGGGCACGTCTCGCCCCTCGAGCAGGTGCACTTCGAGTTCGGCATCAGCGGCGTGTCGCGCGCCTTCTCGCACCAGTTCGTGCGCCATCGCATCGGCATCTCTTTCGAGCAGCAGAGCCAGCGCTACGTGACCTACAAGGGCGGCGACTTCCCCTACACGGTCCCCAAGACGGTCGAGGCGGCCGGCATGGCCGACGACATGGAGGCGCTCTTCCGCGACGTCGGTGACCTCTACGAGCGGCTCGTCGCGGCCGGCGTCCCGGCCGAGGACGCGCGCTTCCTGCTGCCCAACGCCACCAACACCAACTTCAAGATCACCGTCAACTTCGCGTCGCTGCTGCACATCGCCGACCTGCGGCTCTGCACCCGCGCCCAGTGGGAGTTCCGGCGCGTCATGGCGCTGATGCGCGCCGAGGTCGTGCGCGCGGCGCCCGAGTTGGGTCGCATGCTGCAGCCCAAGTGCGGCGAACTGCGCATGGGATATTGCGACGAGGACTACGCGGCCTGGGAGGCCTGCCCCATCGGTCGCAAGCGACCCCACAAGGACGAACTCTTCCGGCTCTACAACGCCTACCGCAAGGGCGAGATGGACCCGTTGGACAACGACGACTTCGCCATCATCGAGAGCCAGCAGATCGAGGGCGCGTAGCCGGCTCGCCCACCGGCCACGGCGCCCGTGCCCGGCGACGACTGTAGGAACGCCCATGGCTCACTCCCCGCAAAGCCCCGCGCCGCCGGCCCCCCTCGTCGCCGCCGGCGACGTGCGACTGGCCTGCGAAGAGCGCGGCGCCGGCGACGCGGTTGTGCTTGTGGCGGGCGGCGCGATGGATATGGACCAGTGGGACGCGCAGATGGCCGCCCTCGCGCCCACGCGGCGCGTGATCCGCTTCGACCAGCGCGGCGTCGGCGCCTCCGACGGTCCGCCCGGCGGCTACACCATCGAGCAGATGGCCGACGACACCCTCGCCCTGATCGAGACCCTCGGCGCCGCCCCATGCGTCCTCTTCGGCAACTCGCTGGGCGGCTCCATCGCCATCGCCGCCGCCCTGCGCGCGCCGGCCGTCGTGCGGGCCCTGATCCTCGCCGCGACCTCCGCCGGCCCCACCGCGCCGGCCATGCCCGCGGAGACCCAGACCGCGATGTTCCAGGCCTCGGCCCTCCCCCTCATCGAGGCCGCGACGGCGGCGCAGGAGATCGTCTTCGCCGGCGACTACCCTCGCCGGCACCCCGAGGTGCTGCAGCGCGCCATCGCCAAGCGCGAGGCCAACACGGCGCCCCTCATCGCGACGCTCGGTCCGCTGCAGTCGGTGGCCGCGTACGACCCGCTCCCCGGCCTCCAGTCGCTGCGCCTGCCGGCGCTGATCCTGCACGGCGCCGAGGACCGGATGGTCCCCGCCGCCAACGCCAGGCTGCTGGCCGAGCACGTCGCCGGCGGCCGTCTGCGGCTGCTGCCCGGCGCCGGTCACGGCGTCGTGATGGAGGCGGCCGACGCCGTCAACGCGGCCGTCCTGGAGTTCCTCGATTCGCTCTGAGCGGCCGGCGCGCCCGGCGAACGCGGGAGGTCCCCACGCACCGATGCAGGTCCACGAACTCACCCTCATGATCGGCACCCAGCAGCCGGCGGCGCTGGCCCGCTTCTACGGCGACGTGCTGGGCCTGCCGCGCCGCATGCAGTCACACGACCCCGTGTTTGAGGTCGCCGGGGCGTACCTCCGCATCCTCGATCACTCGGCGATCAGCGGCCCCAGCGCCGATCCGGCCCGCATGCAGATCAACCTCTTCGTCGACGACGTACGCGCCGAGTGGCGCCGCCTGAGCGCGCGGGGCGTCGCCTTCGTGCGCGAGCCCCAGGCCGAGCCCTGGGGCGGCCTCGTCGCCACCATGACCGACCCCGACG
Organism: Dehalococcoidia bacterium; assembly: GCA_965209205.1. Classification (GTDB taxonomy): domain Bacteria; phylum Chloroflexota; class Dehalococcoidia; order Bin125; family Bin125; genus TK10-74A. The sequence goes on along the minus strand of CBDBQC010000003.1, from coordinate 380,277 downwards.
GCAACTACGTCCAGATCATCGAGTTCGTCCCGCGCTAGGCCTCCTCCTCCGGCGTCGCGCCGCCGCGCAGCAGGCGACGCACCGGCACGTGGTAGTACCACAGGAACGCCAGCCCCAGCAGCGTGATGGGGATCAGGACGAGGCCGTGCAGCGACGCCGCGTAGGCGATGGCGCTCTCCTGCGCGTGCGCGCCGACGAGGTAGATCAGCACGACCTCCTTCGCGGCCCACTCGAACGGGCCCACGCCGCCGCTCGTCGAGGGGGCGCTGATGATGACGTTCGCCGCCGCCGCCACCAGCAGGTAGACGGGCAGCGGCAGGTCGAGGCCGAAGGCCTCGCCGACGAGGAAATACATCAAGGCTTCCAGGCCCCAGGCGGCCGCGCTGGCGAAGAACGCCGCCGTCAGCAGGGCGCGGTCGCCGGCGGGCCGGACGCCCGCGATCAGGCCCGACACCCACCGCGCGTCGTGTCGGCGCAGGACGGGGACGCGGCGCAGGCGGCGCACGATGATCGATTCGGCCCGCGCCGGGTGACGGGCGATCGCATAGAGCGCCCCCACCGAGATGGACACGCCGAACACCAGGAACGCCATCGTGGCGAGGAGGACGTCGCCGGCGTACTCCATGCCCGCCATGCCGACCAGGCTGGCCGCGACGCCCAGCACCAGGAAGAGCGTCAGCATGACGCCGTCGAGCACGCGCTCCAGGAACACGTTGGCCAGCCCGGCCGTGTGGCCCACGCCGAACTGGCGGTACAGCGTGTGGGCGCGCACGATCTCGCCGCCGCGCAGGGGCAGGATGTTGTTGGCGGCGTAGCCCACGGCCATGATCGGGTACAGCTGCCGCGGCGACGCGTCGACGAGGGGGCGCAGCAGGATGTGCCAGCGCAGCGCCCGGAAGCCGACGCCGCCGAAGAAGACCGCCATGGCGATCAAGATCAGGCCGACATCGGCGCTGGTGAAGGCGTCGCTGACGGCGCCGAAGTCGGTGTCGCGCAGGAAGAGGAAGCCGAAGATCGCGCTGACGCCGAGCCCGAGCACCGTCCGCGCCGCTCCGCCGGTCAAATGCGACAGCACGGCGGGGCGGCGCATCAGGGGCCTTCCCGGGCCAGCGATCGATTGGGCCCCGCACGGGGCAGATGCCAGGCGCGCCAGCGCGCCGGGGGGCGCGGCGGGCGGAGGCGCGGACGAGGCCCCGGCCAGCGGCGCAGCCCGGGCCCGCGCAGCGTCCGCTCGACGATCAGGAAGGAGACGAGCGCGGCCAGCCCGCCCACGATGATGTCGGCGAAGTAGTGCTCGCCCAGGTACATCAACGCGAACGCCAGGCAGACGCAGTAGACGACACCGGCTGCCACCAGGCGCCCCGATCCGAGCAGCAGCGCGATCAGCAAGATCTGGAAGGCGGCCGCGAAGTGCAGCGAGGGCATCGCGGCGCGCGGGTTGGGCTCGGCGGCCAGCGTGAAGAGGTCGTTCCACAGGCCCTGACCGAAGATCGTGGGCCCCACGTCGCGCATGATCCGCACGATGCCCATCGTGTCGCCCTGCACGACCGCCAGCCACGGCGGCACGGTGGGGACCAGGTAGTACATCGCCACGCCCGTGTAGAAGACCCCCAGCATGATCACGGCGACGCGGAAGAACATCGGCCGCATCCAGATGTAGGTGCCGATGACGGTGAGGTGGGGGAAGACGAACCAACTCCAGTGCATGAAGGCCGAGAAGAAGGCCAGCACGCCGGGGTCGCCGTCGGCGCCCCCCAGATGCTGCTGCAGCCACGCCGACGGCGTGGTGCCGCCGAACATCCACAGCTCCCAGTCCAGCACGTAGCCGGTGCTGGCCTGAATCGCCGTCTCGTCGGCGGCGTCGCGCAGCTGCGTGAAGAAGAACATGCCCACGACGTAGAGCAGCCAGGTGCGGAAGTGATCCTGCCGCGGCGCGACCCAGAGGATCACGGCCAGCGCGGGGACGAGCACGAAGGGCAGGCCCGCCGGGCTGAAGGACGACGTGATCCGGATGACCGGGACCACGAGCGCGACGCCCAAGTACGCCCAGGCCAGCAGCCGCACGACATCGTACGCGCAGCGCGGGCGGCGCCACTCGGCGCGCAGGGCGGCGCGCCAAGTCGGCGCCTGCGCCGCTTCGCGGGCCCTGCTGGCCGATGTCGCGTGCCCCGTCCCGGTCTCCATCGTGCCTAGTCTAGGCGTGCCGGCCGTACCGGGTTGCGCTCGGGCTCCCATAGACTGCGCGCATGTCGATTCCCGTGCGTTTCCCGTCGCCGCGGCGGCGCGTGCTGCGACGGTACGGGCTGGCGTTGCTGCTGGTCGTTGCGGCGCTGGCTCTGCGCGGGCCCGCGCCGGGCGCGGCTGGAAGCCCCGCGGTGGACGCCCCGGATCCGCGCGCGGCTCCCGGCGAGATATTGGCTTCGTTCCATGCGCCGCCCGATCGGCAGGCGCTGGCGCGGCTGGGCCTGACCCTGATCGACCACTCCCCCGGGAGCAACGTCACACGGCTGCGCGCGGCGGACGCCGATCCGCGTGCCGCCATCGCCCGGCTGCAGGCGTCGGGCCTGACGGCCTGGGCCGAGCCCAACGGCCGCCTCCAGGTGGCCGGACTGATCCCGGACGACTCCCGCTACGCCGAGCAGGCCCCGGTGTGGGACCTGCTGGGCGCGCCCGACGCCTGGGCGATCACGACCGGCAGTCGCGAGGTCGTCGTGGCGGTCGTCGACGGTGGCGTCGACCTCGACCACCCGGATCTGGCCGCGAACATCTGGACGAACCCGGGCGAGATCCCCGACAACGGGATCGACGACGATGGCAACGGCTACATCGACGATGTGCACGGCTACGACTTCGTGGGCGATTTCCCCGGTGGCGAGGGGCTGCCGGGCGAGGACGCCAACCCGGACGTGTCCGCGGGCGACGCCGCCGCCGGCGACGGCATCGACCACGACGGGGATGGGGCCGCCGACCTCGCGGTGGGGCACGGCACGCGCGTCGCGGGGATCATCGCCGCGCGCGGCAACGACGCCGGCGGCGTCGCCGGTACGGCCTGGCGCGTGCGCATCATGCCCGTCCGCGTGACCGACCCCGAGGGCAGCGGGTTCAGCTCCTCCTTCGTGCGGGGCATGGAGTACGCGACGGCGAACGGGGCGGACGTCGTCAACATCAGCCTCGCGGCGACGTTCCTCCCGCAGGCGGCGCAGGCCGCGGTGCGCGCCGCCGCGGCGGCGGGCGTGATTCTGGTGGCGGCGGGCGGGAACGACGGCAGCCTCACGCTCCTCCCGGCGGCGATGCCCGAGGTCATCGGCGTGGGCTCGCACGGGGCGGGGGATCAGCAGGATGCGCGCGCGCCCTTCTCGCCCAGCCAGCCGGGCGCGGCCCTCGTCGCGCCGGGCGTTGCGATCCTCACGACGGAGGTCCGGCCGATCTCCGCGGCGGCCGGGTTTCACGCGCGCGACCGGCAGCTCCTACTCGGCCTCGTTCGTGTCCGGCACGGTGGCCCTCGCGCTGAGCCTGGAGCCGGGGCTGGAACCAGGCGGCGGTGCTGGACTTGCTGACCTCGACGGCCACGCCGCTGCCGGATGGGACCGATCCCGGCTGGGCCGGCGCCGGACGGTTGAACATCGGCGCGGCCATCGAGCTCCTGGACGGCGCGACCCCCGGCGCCCCGCTGGTGCAGGGGATCGACCTCGACGCGCCGGCCGCCGACTTCGTCGTCGGCGGACGCGCGCGGCCGGGGGGCCGCGTCGATCTGCTGGTCGCGCCGGGCGAGTTGCGGGTATCGGGGACGGCGGACGCCGACGGCCGGTTCCGCATCGCGCTGCCGCGCGACCGGGTGTCCGAGCGGCGCTCCTCGCTGACCATCACGGCCTGGACGGTGATCGGCGATGCGGACGCCGTGGACGCCGCCGCCGACCGGACCTCGCCCGCCGCGAGCCCGGTGACCCTCGCGCTGCCCCGGCTGGCGCCGCTGGCGCCGGGCTGGAACCTGGTGGCCTGGGCGGGCGCGACGGGGCCGGGCGCCGATGTGCTCGCGGATCTCCCGCCGGGTGTGCTGCGCGTCTTCGCCTGGCAGGGGCGGGGCTGGGAGCTGTCCATCCCCGGCGACCCGCGGTTCCAGCTCGATCGGATCCGCGCCGGCGATGGGCTGTGGCTGTTCCTGGCCGGGACCGAGCCGGCGCAGTGGCCGCAGCGGCGCGCGCGGATCCCCGAACGGACGCTGACGCCGGGCTGGCACCTGCTGGCCTGGCCGGGCGACTCGGGCGCGGGGCGGCTGGAGGTCTTCGTTTGGGATGTGGCATCGGGCAGCCTGCAGGGCTTCACCCATGTGGCGCCGGGGCGGAGTGCCTCGCGGCCGGTCCAGCACCTGGACGCGGTGTGGGTGTTCGTGGAGGCCGGCCGGCCCGTCTGGCCCGGGTCGGAGTGAGGCGCAGCCGCGCCGGACGGGGCTAGCCGTCGCTCTCGGCGGTCGCCGGCGTCCCCGCCGCGATGATGTCGCCGATGCGTTCCGCCAGGGCTTGCCCCAGGGCGAGTAGATCGACATCCGTCTCCTGGGCGGCGCCGGGGTCGCTGCCGGTGACGTTCACCGATCGTTGCAGGAACACCAGGCTGCCGTCCTGGGCGAAGATGACGAGTTCCGTGGCGACGTCGCGGGTGCGGCGACCGCCGTCCTCGACGCCGTAGCGCAGGACGTAGCGGATCGCACTGGCGCCGAGGATGGGGTCGGGCGTGCGCTCGCTCTCGAACAGCGTGTCGATGGGCTCCACCAACTCCTTGACCTGGATGGGGCTCGCGGGTGGCGATGTAGTCGACGGCGGCGCGTGCCGCGTCCGCCGATTCCAGCATGATCGTGACGACGAATACCAGCTCCCCGCTGTCGTTGTTGGCGAAGCCCTGCCCGCGGGCCATCCCCTCCTCCGCGGCGCGCCCACCGAGCGCGGCGAGATTCCCGTCGGGGGAGTCACGCAGCAGTCCAGGAATGTCAGCGTAGAACGGGATGGCGTCGAAGCCGGGGGGCAGGTCGTCCGTCAGCACCTCGACGATGGCGGCGACGGGGCCGGGGGGGTCCTGATCGCCGGGGGCCGGGTCCTGTTCCTCGTCTGCGTCCGCTTCGGCCGCCACCGCCGCCGCCACCGCCGCCGCCGCCCGCGCCTCTTCGGCGGCCGCCCGTGCCGCCTCCGCGGCCTCGGCCGCCGCCCTGGCGGCAGCGGCTGCCGCCTCCGCGGCCGCGGCCGCGGCCGCCTCCGCCGCTGCGACCTCCGCCGCCGCCGCCTCCGCGGCCTCCGCCTCCGCGGCCTTTGCGGCCGCCGCCGCTGCGGCCTCCGCCTCCGCGGCCGCTGCGGCCTCCGCCGCTGCGGCCGTCGCGATCGCTGCCGCGGCCTCCGCCGCTGCCGCGGCCGCCGCTGCTGCGGCTTCCGCCTCCGCCGCGGCGTCTGCCGCTGCCGCCGTCCCCGCCGCGGTTTCGTCGCCCCGGACATCTTGCGACGGCGGATCCGGGTCGGGCGGCGCGACCTGGTCGTCAGCGGCTTGCGCCGCCGGCGCCGGTGTGATGACTCGCCGAGGGCCGTCGTCGCCGCCGCAGCCGGCGAGCAGCAGCGCGCCCAGCGCGATCACGTTCAGGCCCATCACGACCAGCGCTCGCCGCGACCGGGACCGCCGGATCAATGCGCGCCACCGGGGGAGCCGCTCGTGGCCGGTCACGCGAAGGGCTCGGCGGGCTGCGCCGGGAGCGGCTGATGCAGGCGCAGCAGGATACGGAAGGTCGTGCCGATGCCCTGCCGGCTGTCGACCTGGATCTCGCCCTTCTGGGCGCGCACCAACTCCCGGGCGATGGCCAGGCCCAACCCGGTGCCGCCTTCCGACCCGGGGCGATCGGCCCGGTAGTAGCGGTCGAAGAGGTGTGGGATCTGGTCCTCGGGGATGCCGGCGCCGGTGTCCGCGACGGCGATGCCGACGGAGACGTCGCTCTCGCGGCGGGCGCTGAGCACGACGTTGCCGCCGGGCGGCGTATGGCGCAGGGCGTTGTCCACGAGGTTGGCCAGCACCTGCTCCATGCGGTCGACGTCGCCCGCGACCGGGGGCAGATCGGCCGGGATGACCTCCAGGCGCACATCGAGCTGCTGCGCGCGCAGGACGAAGAGTTCGCCGACGTTGTGGAGGACGCCGTTGACGTCGACCGGCTTGAGTTCCACGTGCACGTGACCGGCCTCCATGCGAGAGAGGTCGAGCAGTCCCTCGACGAGGCGCAGCAGGCGGCGCGACTCCTCCTCGATGATGCGATAGGCATTCTGCCGCGCGACCGCCTCGTCGACGGTGCCGTCGAGCAGCGCCTGGGAGAAGCCGTTGATCGAGGTCAGCGGCGTTTGCAGGTCGTGCGAGGCGTTGGCCAGGAAGTCCCGCAGGGCGCTCTGCTGGCGCTGCACCTCCTCGGTCATCTGATTGAAGGATTCGGCGAGGTCGCGGGCCTCGCGCGTGCCCTCGACGCTGACCTTCTGGTCGAAGCGCCCCCGGGCGACGCTGCGGGCGGCGGCCGTCGTGGCCTGCAAGGGGCGATAAATCGAGCGGGAGAGCAGCAGCCCCACGATGATCGCGGCCGCCAGCCCCACGCCGCCGGCCAGCACGAGTTGCCGGGTGAGGTCGCCCAGCACGGCCTGCCGGTCCTCGACCGGCAGCGCCAGGACCACGAACTCGGCCCCGAAGCGCCGCGAGGCCTCGCTGGAGAGCGCCGCGGCCAGGTAGTCGAGCCGGGTTTGGTCGCCGGCCGTGAGGCGTCCCTCGATGAACGTATCCGTGCTGGCGTCGCTGAAGTCGATGCCGAGTTGCTCGCCAAGGAAGCGGGGGGAGCCGCTGGCCTCGCTGACGACGGCGCCGGCGCCGTCGACGAACAGGATGCGCACGTCGGGGTCCAGCGGGATGCCGCCCACGGTGGCGCTGGTCGCGAGCTGGCGGCTGACTTCGAAGGCCTGGAAGTCGGAGCCGGGCGGCGTCACGACTGACAGGTACACGGGGCCGCCGATCTGTCGCAGCGTGGAGGCGGCGAGGCGGTCCTGGTAGCCGCCCAGCAGGAAGAAGAAGGCGACGCCGGCGATGCCCAGCGTGAGCAGAATCAGGAACCCCAGCGTGACGTAGATGCGCCCTTGCAGCGTGGAAAGGAGATGGGGCCGGGCTCTGCGCCCGGCCTGCCCCTCGTCCTTCGCGCGGCCGGCCGGCGCCGCGGCGCCTCCGAGTCGGACGCTATGCGTGGCCATGATCGGGGCCGCCCGGCCCGCCGCCGCCGGGGGCGTCGCCCGGGCCGGCGACCAGCTTGTAGCCCACGCCGCGCAGCGTCTGGATGCCGACGCTGCTGCCCTGCAGGTGCTGGCGCAGGTGGTTCACGTGGACATCCACGGTGCGCGTCTCCCCGCTGAAGGTGTAGCCCCAAACCAACGAGAGCAGTTGCTCGCGGGACATCGCGACGCCCTCGTTCTGGGCCAGGGCGAAGAGCAGGTCGAACTCCTTGGTGCGCAGGCTGATGGGACGCCCGTCCAGCGTGGTTTCGCGGCGCGGCCGGTTGAGTTGCAGCGCGCCCACGTGCACGATCGTGCCGGAACGCTGGATGCCGTCGGATCGGCGCAAGATCGCCTTGACCCGCGCGACCAACTCCTTCGGGTTGAAGGGCTTGGTCAGGTAGTCGTCGGCGCCCAACTCCAGCCCGGCCACCTTGACAGTGTCCTCCTTGCGCACCGTGAGCATCAAGATCGGCACGTCGGACCGTTCGCGGATGCCCTTGGTGACCTCGAAGCCGTCCAGCTTGGGCATCATCAGGTCCAGCAACACGAGGTCGGGCTGCATGGTCAGGGCCTTCTCGAGGGCTTCCGGGCCGTTGCTGGCGAACTCCAGGTCGTAGCCTTCCTTGGATAGGTACAGGCGGACGAGTTCGCGGATGTTGGGCTCATCGTCTGCGACGAGGATGCGCATCAGGGCCTCGCTCCGGTTGGCGTGCCGGCGTCGCGCGGGTGCGGGGACGGGCGGGATCGCACGCGCCGCCCGGAGCGCCGGTCGCCGACGGCACGCGCCCTCAGGATTGGTCGCCGTCGCCCCATCGCAGTATAGCCCCGGCGGGCGCTGGAAATGTGGGCCCTCGGCGGCGCCCACAGCGGTGCCCGCGGCTGCGCCCTCGCCGGCTCCCCGATCGTGGCCGTGTCAGGCCGGCGCGCCCACGAGGAAGCGGCCGATCGCCTCCCGAAAGGCGGCCGCTTCCTCGGCCGAGAGGTCGCGGTTCGGCGGCCGGCAGTGCGGCGTCGGCAGGCCCGCCGTGACCCCGATCAACGACTTCAGCGCCCCCACCGCCGGGAAGGCCTGGACCAGATCCTTGACGGCGTTGAGCTGGCGCTGCGGGCGTCCAGCGTCCCCGCCTTGGCGGAACGTCGATTGGACGGCGATGGCGAGCGCGGGGACGGCGTTGGCCATGCCGCTGACGCCGCCACCGCAGCCGGCGGCGTACAACTCGGCGTGGACGTGGTCCGCCCCCGCCAGCACGACGAAGGACTCGGCATCCGCCGTCGCGTCGATGTAGCGCTGCGTGCGGGCGACGTCGCCGCTGGAGTCCTTAATCCCGATCACCTGGTCGCCGAACAACTCGATCAGCGCCAGCACGATCTCATCGGCGATGTCCATCTTGGTGCGCGGGGGGATGTTGTAGAGCAGCACGCGCGCCTGCGCCGGCAGCGCGTCGATCACGCTGCTGAAGTAGTGCAACTGTCCGGCCGCATCGGTGTTGTCGTAGAAGTGGGCGGGCAGCAGCGCGACGGCGTCCGCCCCGGCGTCGAGGGCGTCGTTGGCGGCGCGGATCGTGTCCGGCAGGGCGAGGCAGCCCGCGCCCGCGACGACCCCCAGGCTCCCACCGAGGGCATCGCGCTGCGCCACTACCGCCTCGACGACGCGCCGCCGCTCGTCCAGCCCCACCGAGGGGCCCTCGCCGTTCGTGCCCAGGGTCAGGATCGAGGACACGCCCTGCCCGTGCAGCCACGCGATGTGGGCGGGCAGCCAGTCGAGATCGACGCCGCCGCCGTCCTCGGTAAAGGGCGTCACCTGGGCGACCATGAGGCCACTAAGGTCCAAGGGCATGCGGTCCTCCTTCGTTCGGCATGGGCTTCGTTCGGCGTGGGCCCGCCCGGCTAGATCGCCCCCTCCGCGGCCAGCCGGGCGAGGTCTTCGTCGTCGAGGCCCAGCGCACCGTAGATCTCGGCGTTGTGCTCGCCGAGCAGCGGCGCGCGGTGGGCGACGCGCCCCGGCGTGTCGGTGAGGCGCGGCACGATCCCCGGCTGGAGCAGCGTACCGAAGTCCGCGCTATCCACTTCCAAGACCTGCGCCCGGGCGGCGTAGTGCGGGTCGGTGGCGATGTCGCTGGTCCGGTAGAGCTTCACGGCGGGCACGCCGTGGGCGTCGAAGATGGCCTGGCAGTCGGCCAGGGTGCGCTCGCCCACCCAGGCGCGGAGGATGGCGTGCAGTTCCTCGTGGTGCTTGCGGCGCTGGACCGAATGCGCGTAGGCGGGGTCGTCGGCGAGCGCCGGCCGGCCGATCGCCGTCGCAAGGCGGGCGAAGACGCGATCGGTGGTGGCGTTGACGATCAGGTATTCCCCGTCGGCGGTCTGGAACTGTTCGGCCGGCACGACGCCGGGGAAGTAGTTGCCGGATCGCTCGCGGTCCCGGCCGCTGCGGCCGAAGCTGCTCATGTGCGCGCCGCTCATGCGCCAGACCGCTTCGTAGAGCGCCTGGTCGACATCCTGGCCGCGGCCCGTGTGTTGCCGCGCCTGCAGCGCCAGCAGCGCGCCCAGCGCCGCGAACGTGCCGGCCCCGTAGTCGGCGATCATGTAGCCCGGCCGCATCGGCGGGCGGTCGGCCTCGCCCGTCACCGCCGTGATGCCCGCGAAGCTCAGCGCCACGCGGTCGAAGCCGGCCCGCTCGCGGTAGGGGCCCGTCTGCCCGTAACCGCTGATCCGCACGACGATCAGCCCGGGGTTGGTCGCGCGCAGGTCGTCGGGGGCCAAGTCGAGCCGCTCCAGGGTGCCGGGCCGGAAGTTCTCGATCAGGAGGTCGGCCGTGCCGATCAACTGCTTGAGCAGCGCCCTGCCGCCAGGCGACTTGATGTCGCAGGTGACGGACTTCTTGCCGCGGTTCTCCTGCGGGAAGGCGATGCCGCCGCGCAGGCCGTCGCCGCTGCCGGGCCGCTCGACCTTGATCACCTCGGCGCCGAACTCGGCCAGCAGCGTCGCGCAGAACGGCGCCGCCAGCACCTGTCCCAGCGAGACGACGCGGATCCCGGAGAGGGCCGTGGGCTGGTCGGCGGTGGGGAGGTCAGGTGGCATGCGGGCCATCATACGACGGTCTGGCGTCGCGGCCCGATCGGCTGCGCGTCGGACGCCGCCTGTTGCGGCCTGGGCTCGCGTGGCAGCACCCCAGCCGGGGTATCTGGGTGCAGTCCGGCTCACTCAAGCCTGTGCTGGAGCAGGGTTGGTTTCCATGTTGACAGGCCGTCGTCTTCAGTAGAACATATGTATTGATCGTCTTGGAGGTGCTCGTGCCTGTGTGCTACCGGCTGGACAGCGTCAGTTCTGTGGCTGAGAACGACGCAGTGGTTGTCGATGTGACGACGTACAGTCGGCCGGCCTGGGCGACGAACATTGAAGCACTCCTCAGCCAAGTGGCGCCGGAGGTGGAGCGACTCCGCCCGAGTGGCGACCTGCCCCTGCTCTTCTCGCCCGATCGAAGCGCCACCTACCGCCTCCCCCAAGCAAGCTGGGGCGCCGTCGATCGACTCCTGACTGCCCATTCTCGGCCGGTAGTGACGGCCATGACTGACTGCGATGCTTCGGTCTGTCTCGATTTCTACGCGCATCCAGACGGTGACGGTCAGGGCGAGTCCGTGTGGCCGAAGACTGAGATTGGCAAGTTGGTTCACCAAGCAAAGTATGGTGGACAGGTTGGTAGCCTCGTGCCGTCGCTTTCCCGGAAGATCGCGACATTCATGCGGGGACACCCGATCTACGCTGCTGCAACGGTGGTCGCCGCGATGCCCTCTTCCTCGGCCATTGGGCGAGCTCCTCGCACGACGTTGGCGGGCCGTGTCACCATGGAACTGTCCCAGAAATTCTCCCTGCCCGAGATCGGTCTCCGTCGCGTGAAGCTCCCGCAGCATCAGCAGAAGGCCCTTCCAGACGGAGAGGATGCTGACGGAAATCAGTGGGAGACGATGGCCGCCTGCGAGAGTGATGTCCGCGGACAAGCCGTTGTCATCATCGACGATCTGATGCGCCATGGGAGCACCCTGAAAGAGGCGACTCGGGCGCTTCGTCAGGCAGGTGCTGCGGCTGTGATTTCGATAGGCCTCGTGAAGAACTACAAGGGGACGAAGGGTTATGAGTTCGATGGCCGCTGACGCGAATCCTCCTACTGCCCTAGACCTCTCGACGCGCTTGCCCGACATCGCTCGCCGAACGGGTACTAGGTCGCTCTACACAGAAGGGGCAGTGGACCTTCTCGGCGCGCCGGCCATCGGCATCTGCGGTTCTCGCGACGCGACCGAGTCTGCACGGGTCGAGGCCTACCGTTTCGGGGAGATCGCAGCCGAGTTGGGACTGGGTGTCGTTTCGGGCGACGCCCGCGGAGTAGATGAGGCGGCGCAACGGGGGGCGCTGGATTCCGGGGGCTGGGTGGCTGTCGTCTTGGCTGAAGGGCTCGCAGGGTGGAAACCTCGAAAGCACCACCGGCCGCTAATCACCGAGTCGAACTTCGTCGCAGTTTCCAAGTTCAAGTTAGAAGACCGCTGGACAGTCGGCCGGGCGATGGATCGCAACGGCCTGATTGTTGGGCTCTCCCGTGCCCTCCTGGTCGTTCAGGCTCGTTCGAAGGGTGGAACCTGGGAGGCGGGGAACGCCTGCTTGAAGGCGAAGAAGCCGCTGCTCGTTGTTCGGTCCAGTTCGCCCGAAACCGACGGCAATCGCGAACTCATCCGCAGGGGTGGGATTGCGGTGTCAACGTTCAATGATCTGAGGCGGATTCTTGACGAGTTGAAGCACGATCCGCGTGCCTATGTCGCCCAGAGACAACTCGTCTAACAGCGGCGTCCGTTCTCACTCCCCCTCCGACCCCGCCCGCATGACGACGTGCAGGGCCGACGCGGCCACCGCCCCCAGGATCGGCCCCGCCCAGTAGATCCAGTGGTGCTCCCAGAACCAGGCGATCGCGCCCGGGCCGAACGACCGCGCCGGGTTCATCGCCGCCCCTGAGATACCGCCGGCGAACGTCGCCTCCAGCCCCACGACGGCCCCCGCCGTCGCCGCGACCAGCGGCAGCGACGCCCGCCACTGATGCCCGACGGCCAGGATCGCGTACATCAGGAAGAACGTCAGCATGAACTCCATGCCGAACGACTGCTCCCACGTCCCGGCCGGCACGGTCGACCCCAGTTCCCCGCCGCTGTTGCGAAACAGGCCGTGCAGCACGGACGCGGCGATCAGCGCGCCCACGATCTGCGCCGCGATGTAGCCCGGCACGCGCCGCCCCGGGAACTCCCCCGCCATCCACAGGCCGATCGTGACGGCCGGGTTGATGTGCGCGCCGCTGACCTTCCCGAAGGCGAGCACCATCGCGAAGACGGCCAGCCCGAATGTGAGCCCGTTGCCCACGCGCCCCAGGGACCCCTCGGTCGCGTAGTCGACGACGGCCGCTCCGACGCCCAGGAAGACGAGGCCGAAGGTGCCGAACACCTCGGCGGCAAGCCGGCGGGCCGTCCGCGGCGACGGTCGTGCGACGGCGCTGAGGCCGCTTGGGCTGAGTCGTGGCGTGCGTACGGTCATGGCGTCCCTCCTCGTGTCGTGGGCCAAGGAATCACGTCTGTGGCACGAGCGAAAGCACCGCCCTGTTAACGTCGTGCGATATGCGTCCGAGGCAGCGGCCGAGCCGCGCAACGCCCCGCGCCGCCGCTGCTAGGCTCGATTCCCAGCCCCGAGAGGATGTGTATGGCTCACCCCAGCGACCCGCCGCCGCCGCCGCACACGAACCGGCTCGCGCGCGAGACCAGCCCCTACCTGCTGCAGCATCGGCACAACCCGGTCGATTGGCAGGCCTGGGGCGACGACGCTTGGCAGCGCGCCCGCGACGAGGACAAGCCGGTGCTGGTCAGCATCGGCTACGCCGCCTGCCATTGGTGCCACGTGATGGAGCGCGAGTCGTTCGAGGACGAGGCGCTGGCGGCGCGCCAGAACGAACTCTTCATCAGCATCAAGGTCGACCGCGAGGAGCGCCCGGACGTCGATGAGATCTACATGGACGCGGTCCAGCTCATGCGCGGCCAGGGCGGCTGGCCGCTGAACGTCTTCTGCCTGCCCGATGGCCGGCCGTTCTTCGGCGGGACGTATTTCCCGCCCGTGGCGCGCCAGGGCATGCCGTCCTGGCGGCAGGTGCTCGACTCCGTCGCCGCCGCCTACCGGGAGCGGCGCGACGACGTCGAGGGGCAGGCCGGCCAGATCGCGGCGCACCTCGAGCAGGCCCCCGGCGCGTTGGAGCCGGGGGCGGAGCGCGCCGACCCCGCTGCCGCCCGTCGGGCGGCCGCCGCCCAGATCATGAAGAGCTACGACAAGCAATTCGGCGGCTTCGGCGGGGCGCCCAAGTTCCCCCAGCCCTTTTTCCTGGCCCTACTGTTGCAGCACGCCGTCGCCGACAACCACACGCACGCCCGCGACCAAGTCCTGACGACGCTGCGCCGCATGGCCGAGGGCGGTGTCTACGACCAACTCGCCGGCGGCTTCCACCGCTACGCCGTCGATGAGCGCTGGCTCGTGCCGCACTTCGAGAAGATGCTCTACGACAACGCCCTCCTCGTCCCGCTCTACCTCGACGCGGCGCGCCTGAGCGGCGACCCGTTCTTTTCGCGCATCGCCGCCGAGACGCTGGACTACCTGCTGCGCGAGATGCGCACCCCGGAGGGAGCGTTCTACGCCTCGACCGACGCGGATTCCGAGGGCGAGGAGGGGAAGTACTTCGTCTGGTCGCTGGACGAGGTCACGGCGCTCCTCGGGGACGACGCGCCCCTGTTCGCCCGCTACTACGACGTGACGGAGACGGGCAACTTCGAGGGGCGCAACATCCTGCATCCGCGGATGCCGCTGGCGCAGGCGGGCGCCTGGCACCAGGTGGAGGAAGAGGCCGCCGCCGAGACGCTGGCGGCCGCACGGGCGACGCTGCTGGCGGCGCGCGCGCAGCGCATTCCCCCCGCCACCGACACCAAGGTGATCGTGGCCTGGAACGGCATGGCCATCGACGCCCTGGCCCGCGGCGGCGCGGTCCTCGACGCGCCGCGCTTCATCGACGCCGCGCGCGCCGCCGCCACGTTCGTCCTGGCGACGATGTGCCCGCCGGACGACGGATCGGGCCTGCTGCGCATCTTCGCAGGCGGGCGGGCGTCGGTCCCGGCCTTCCTCGAGGACTACGCCGCCCTTGCCGACGGCCTGCTCTCGCTCTATGAGGCGACCGGCGAGGAGCGCTGGTTCGTCGAGGCGCGCCGCATCGCCGACGCGATGCTCACGCGCTACTGGGATCGGGACGCGGGCGGCTTCTTCACGACCGGCTCGCGCAACGAGGCGCTGGTCAGCCGCAAGAAGCCCACCTACGACGGCGCCACGCCCTCGGGCAACTCCCAGGCCGCCCGCGTCCTGGCGCGGCTCTACGCGCTGACGGGGGACGGCCTCTACGCCGACCGCTTGGAGGCGATGGCGGTCGCCTTCGGTGTCATTCTCACCCGGGCGCCGGTCATGATGAGCGGCTTCGTGGCCGCGCTCGACTGGCTGGACCGACATCAGGCGGTCGCGGTGGTCGGCGACGATGCCGACCCCGCGACCCGGGCGCTCGTGCGCACCGTCTGGCAGGGACCGCCCGGCCCGACCGTCGTGATGCCGCACTCCCCCGGGCGCGACGGTGCGGAGAGTGCGGTCCCGCAACTGCGCGGCAAGGCGCCGATGGAGGGCGCGCCGGCGGCCTACGTCTGCCACGGCTTCGCCTGCAGCGCCCCCGTGACCACGCCCGAGGCCCTGCGCGACCTGCTCGCGTCGGACCCGCCGGCCTGACGCGGCGCCCTACCGATCGCGCAGCCGCACGACGAAGCGCAGGCCCGACCACGTCTCGTCGATGGCGCAGACCTTGTTGTCGACCATGCCCGCCGCAAGGCCGAACTCGCGTACCACGCCGTCCGTCAGGTCGGTCGCCACACCGGAGCTCTTCTTCGGCCAAGCGACCCACAGTCCTCCCGCCCGGCTCAGCCGCTTGGCGACCCGCGGGAAGCGGTGGCGCAGATCCGCCTGGCTGCGGCAGAACAGCACTGCGACATCGACATCTTCCCGGCCGCGTAGGTCCCCGCGCAGGCGGACACCGTTGGGCAGGGGGGCGAGCAATGCTGCCGCCTGGGACGGGGCGTCCACGAGGACGACCGCGTGCCCCGGCTTGATGCCGAGCTTCGTGGGCAGCGGTGTGGCGGAGTAGCCGGCCATGGGCCTCCGGGAGCGGTGCGGGCGCCCAGCGGCGCGTCGCCGTGCAATCGAGCGTACAATCGGGACGGTGCAACACCCCCCGCTGCCCCCCCACATCTTCCGCGCCTACGACGTGCGCGGCCTCGCCGGCGACGAGTTGACGCCGGACGTCGTTCGCCGGACGGCGCGGGCGCTCGGCACGCTCCTGCAACGGCGCTTCCAGGCCGAGACCGCGATCGTGGCGCGCGACAGCCGTCCCAGCTCGCCGGCGCTGTACGCGGCCGCGCTGCGCGGCCTGGCTGAGTGCGGCCTGCGCGTCACGGCGCTCGGCCTCGCGCCCAGCCCCCTGCTCTACTACGCGCTGCATCGCTGGGGCGTGCGCGGCGGCATCGTCGTCACGGCCAGCCACAACCCCGTCGAGTTCAACGGCCTCAAGCTTTTACGCGAGGAGGCGATGCCCCTCCTGCCCGACGAGATCCAAGCGGTGCGGCGTTTGGCCGAGGCTGGCGACTTCACCGCCCCCGCCGCCGATCCCGCGCCCCCGATCGAGCGCGATCCCACCCCCGACTACCTGGAGATGCTGCGCCGCCGCTTCCGGCTGCAGCGGCCACTGAAGATTGTGGCCGACCCCGGTAACGGCGTCGCGACGCTCACCGGGCCGCCGGCGCTGCGCGGCTTGGGCGCCGAGGTCGTGGGGCTGCACACGGAGCTGCTGGCGGGCTTCCCGAACCACCTGCCCGACCCGCAGGAGCCCGGCAGCATGCGCGACTTGGCGGCACGCGTGGTAGCCGAGGGCGCCGACCTCGGCGTCGCCTGGGACGGCGACGGCGACCGCGTCGGCCTGGTCGACGAGACGGGCCGTCGCTACGACCCCGACTGGATCGCCGCCCTGCTGGCGCGCGACGTGCTCTCGCGCCACCCCGGCGGGCGCATCCTCATGGACCTCAAGAGCTCCCGCTCCCCCATCGCCGACGTGCGGCGCCACGGTGGGGAGCCCGTGCTGGCCCGCACCGGCTATTCGATCTTCCGCCGTCGCATGCGCGACGAGGGCATCGTCTTCGGCGGCGAGGCGAGCGGGCACATGATCTTCGGCGAGGACTACCCGTACCTCGATGACGGCGTATTCGCGGCGTGCGCGATCGCGCGCATCGTCTCGGCCGGGCCGGCGCCGCTGTCGGCCCACTTCGCGGGCATGCCTCGCTACGTCACCTCGAACGAGATCAAGCTGCCCTGCGCCGACGCCGCCAAGTTCCGCATCGCCGACGCCGTCGCCGACGCGTTCCGGGGGCGCTACGAGATGCTGGAGGTCGACGGCGCGCGCGTGGAGTTCCCCGACGGCTGGTTCCACCTGCGCGCATCGAATACCAACCCCTATCTGTCGCTGCGCATCGAGGCCGAGACCCGCCCCGCCTTCGACGCGATCCGGGCGCTGATCTGGGAGGCGCTGGCCCCGCACGCGGAGGTGACGCTGGCCGGCGTCGCCGCGGACCCGCTGCCCCCCGACGGCTTCCCCGCCCCTGCCTCGGAGTGTTGACGCCGACTGTCCTACCCTTCGCGGCGGAGAAGGAGCCCCCATGTCCACTACGGAACAGCCCGCCACCGACCCTCCGCCCGTGCGCACCCTTGCCGTCATCGGCGCGGGCAGCATGGGCCACGGCATCGCGCAGACGGCCGCGCTGGCCGGCATCACGACGATCCTCCACGACATCGACCAGGCGGCCGTCGATCAGGGGCTGGCCGGGATCGAGGCCGGCTTGGCGCGGTTGGTCGCGCGCGACCGCCTCAGCGCCGACGAGTGCGACGCCACGCTCGGCCGCCTGCACGGCGCGACCGACCTGCAGGCCGTCGCGGACGCCGACGCGGTTATCGAGGCCGCGCCCGAGCAGTTGGCGCTGAAGAAGCGACTCTTCGCCGATCTCGACGCGGTCTGCGCGCGAGCGATCTTCCTGGCCAGCAATACGTCATCGCTGTCGCTGCAGGAGCTCGCCGCCGCGACGGCGCGGCCCGAGCGCGTCCTGGGCCTGCACTACTTCAACCCCGCGCAGGTGCTGCCGCTGGTAGAGGTCGTGACGCCCCTGACCGTCGATCCCGCCGCTGCGGACGCTGCCGAGGCCTACTGCCGCGTCACCGGCAAGACCCCGATCCGCGTCCAGGACACCCCGGCCTTCGTTGTCAACCGGCTGTTCGTCCCCTTCGCGCTCGACGCCATCCGGCTGCTCGAGTCCGGCGTGGCCTCGGCGGAGGACATCGACCGCGCCTGCCAACTCGGCGTGTCGCACAAGATGGGCCCCCTCGCGACCTGTGACCTCTCCGGCCTCGACGTTGTCCTGCACGTCGCCGACGCGATGCGCGCCGAGACCGGCGACGCCCGCTGGAACGCGCCCACCCTGCTGCGCCGCCTCGTGTCGGCGGGCCGCCTCGGCCGCAAGACCGGCCGCGGCATCTTCGACTACTCCCGAGACGGATAGACTGCCCGCCACGAGGGGAGGCGACGCCGTGCCCGGACCGCTCGACGGAATTCGCATTCTCGACTTCTCGCGCTTCCAGCAGGGACCGGCCGCCACCGTCATGCTCTCCGACCTCGGCGCGGACGTGATCAAGGTCGAACCGCCCGGCGGCGGCGACCTCGGCCGCAGCCTTGGTCGCGAGCCCGACGGCTGGTGCTCGTATTACGAGGCGCACAATCGCAACAAACGCTCCATGACACTTGACCTCAAGGCGCCGCGCGGCCGCGAGATCCTGCACAAACTGGTCCCCAATATCGATGTCGTAGTAGATAACTTCCGGCCCGGCGTGCCCGCGCGACTGGGCATCGACCTGGAATCGCTGCGTCCGTATAACCCCGCCATCATCACCGCCAGCGGCACCGGGTACGGCGAGCGCGGGCCCATCGCGCAGGAGCCCTCGTTCGATATCAACGGCATGGCGATGGGCGGCATCATGTATTCGCAGGGCGGCGGCCCCGACCAGCCCCCGCAGACGGTGCAACTCGGCTTCGCCGACCAGGTCGGCGCGATGAGCCTCGCTCTCGCGATCGTCTCCGCCATCGTCGCCCGCGACCGCCAGGGCGTCGGCCAGCACGTCGAGTCGTCGCTGCTCGGCGCGCAGATCGGGCTGCAGACCTGGTACATCACCGACTTCCTGCGGCGCGGCGAGCAGGGCCCCACGCGGCAGCGCCGGATGCCCATCTTCAACTACTACCGCGCCGCCGACGACCGCTACCTCACCATCGCCATCCTGGACCCGCGCTGGTTCCGGCCCCTGTGCGAGGCCCTGGGCCGGCCCGACCTGGCCGACGACCCGCGCTTCGTCGATCCGTTCGCTCGCCAGGACGCGCGCGACGTGCTGCTGGCCGAACTCGACGCCGCCTTCGCGACGCGCCCCCGCGACGAGTGGCTCCGGCTGCTGCGCGACGCCGGCGTCCCGGTCGCCCCCGTACACGACTACGCCGCCCTGACCGAAGACCCGCAGGTATTGGCCAATGAGTACATCACGACCCTGGAGCATCCGTCGCTGGGGACGATCGACGTCACCGGTACGCCGATCAAGATGTCCGAGACGCCCACCGGGCCGCGCGCCGCCGCCCCCGAACTCGGCCTGCATACCGAGGAGATCCTGCTCGGCCTCGGCTACGACTGGGACGCCATCGCCACACTCAAGGACGACGGCGTGATCTGAACGCCCGCGCCCGCCGTCCCGTACGTGACGCCGAACGTTACTTCGTGATCCATCGGCGTGACGTGTACGCGACGCGCCCGTACGCGCGATCGCCTGCTACACTGCGCACCGATCGCAAGAGCGCACCCGTTGTTTCCCCACATACGCATGATTGGAAATGCCCGATGGCCGATACACCGCCAGATACACCCGCCGACGCACCGGTCGCACAGCCCGATGCGCAGGCTGAGGCGGCGCCCGCCGCCCCGAGGTCCCGCCAGCCCGCCTACGTGAGCTACTCGATGTTCGAAGTGTTCCTCGACTGGCTCGGCGGCATGGACCCCGTCCCCGCCCAGATCAACCGCCAGCTGTGGAGCCGGAAGTTCGCCCCGGCCAGCGGCGCCCAGTTGATGGTCGGCCTGCGCTCGCTGAGCCTGCTCGACGGCGGCGCTCCGACCGACACGCTGGTCGCCCTCGCCAAGGCCGGCGGCGACGCGCGCAAGGACGGCCTGCGCGCCATGCTGCGCGACGCCTACGGCGACGACCTCGTCGACAACCTGGGCGGCAAGAGCCTGGCCGCCGTGGAGGACGCGCTGCGCGCCCTCGGCACGACCGACGCCACCCACCGCCGCGCGCTGCCCTTCTTCATCAACGCCGCCAAGGCCGCCGGCATCGACATGCAGGCCGAGGTCTCGAAGCGCGCCCGCAAGCGCCGGCTCGGCTCGGGCGCGAAGAAGGCCGCCAAGAAGGCCGCGAAGAAGGCGACCAAGGCCCGGCGCGGCGGCAAGCGGGCCGCGCGCAAGGCCCCCGCCCCGCCCCCGCCGCCTCCGCCCGCGCCGGCGCCCGTCGCCGAGGAAGCGCCTGCCCCGCCCCCGCAAGACTACGCCCTCGTGGGCGCCATCGTGGGACTGCTGCCGGCCGACGGCCGCTGGTCGGCGAAGACCCGCGAGCAGTGGCTCGCCGCGCTGACGGCCGTAGTCGACCTCGAGGTCGCCGTCTCCGACGGCTAAGCGCGGCCCTGGCCCCGGGCTCCCCGTTTGACCCTGCCCGGCCGCCCCGGGAGCATGAGAGGCATGCCGCGCATCGCCCCGCTCAAGCGACGCCTCGTCCGGCGCCCTGCGTCCGCGTCGGCGCCCGGACCGGCGCTGCCGTGGCGCCGCCGCTACCGGCTGCTCGTGCAGCTGGGCGGACTGGTCGCGCTGGCCGGCGTGGCCGCGATCGTCCTGGTGCTCTTCCCCCGCTCCGACGACACCGTCGCGCAGCGCGAGGCCCGCGCCGTCGCCGAGCTGCCCCTGGCCCAGACGATCGACCTGCCCCCCGCCGGCCTGCCCGACTCCTGGGCGACGACCGGCCTCGGCTTCGGCTTCTGGGGCACCCTGCGCCGGGCCAACCTCGGCGCCGCCACCGCCTTTGCCGACACGCCCTCGGGCGGCGGCCAGGGCTGGGCCGCCCGCGACCCCGACGCCCGCTTCCTCGACATCAGCAGCGGCATCATCATCGGCGACGACCCGGCCCAGGCCGCCGCCGCCCTCGCCCGCCTGCGCGAGGCCACCCCCGCCGAGACCGCCGCCTACGTCGAGCCCACCCACGACGCCGTGATCGGCATGACCGTGCTGCCCACCAGCGACGCGCGCACCTTCGCCTTCACGCTGGAGTTCCGCCGCAACACCGTCGAGAGCCGCATGACCGTCTACTGGCGGCAGGTCGGCCGTTCGCTCATCTTCGCCGCCCAGATCGGCGCCCGCGCCTCGGGCCCCATCCCCTGGGAGCCCGACCTGCCGTCGTGGCTCGACGACCTCACCATCGCCGTCGAGGCGGCGCCGGACGCCGAAGCGCCGGGCTAGCCGGTCGCGACGCCGCGGGGTGCGGGCCAGCGGTCGCGTAAACGCCCCCGCAGTTCGGCGCGCGTGATCTCTCCCGCCGACAACTGCGCCTCCAACTGCACGATCAGACGGGCAAGCGCCGTGGCGCTCCGCATGGCCGGGTCGAGCGCCGCCGGCATCTGCTCCAGCGCCAGCCGGTACACCTCGTCAAACGGCGCCTGCCCCGCCAAGTAGCGCTCGGCGCTTGCGGCGAGTTCTGCGAAGAGCGTTCGCATCAGTCCGCTTCTTTGGGGTGACCGTACAGATAGTCCTTGTAGTTCTTCGCGCTATCCGTGGGGACGTTGTCCCAGGTATCCGGCGGGACGGAGTCGCGCAGCCGATCGAACATCTCCAGCAACGACTCCCGCTTCCCGCCGGCGATCGACAACGTCACCTCTTCGCCCTCCGCGAGGTCGAGCGGCTCCAGCGGCGTCAGCACGCCGTTCGCGTACCGGGCCTTCACGTTCGCGATCATGGCCTGCCTCCCAACCGGCGCCCTGCCGCCCCAGTCTAGCCCCGATGCCCCGCGCGCGGGGATCCCGGCATGCGGGCGCGACGCCACCCCCACCCCACCCCGCTTGGCGCCGCCCGACCGCCTGCGACTTCACCCGAGGCCCATTCCCCAGCACGCTGCTAGGGCAGTGGCACGACCAGGTCCGTGTCCGCGGCGGCGACGACCCAGAAGGCGGCGCCGCGCGCGATGGCGATGTCCCGCCGCAGCCGCGGCGGTATGTCGCGGCCGTCGACGCGCCAGCCGTGGACCGGATCCCAGGCCCAGATCCTGACGACGCTCGGGTTGCCCTCGATGATCGCGCCGGCCGTGGTGGGCGTGCCGAACCAGCCGACCAGGGAGAAGCCCGCGGCGAGCGGGATCAACGCCTGGCTGAGGTGGTCGTTGTCGGTGATGGTGACGTTGAGCGAGACGATTCCCAGGCCCACGCCGGTGGCGATGTGGTGGATGTGGTGGACGTGCTCGCCTTCGTCCAGGTCGTCATCGACGGCCTCGACCAGGACGGTCCGCGGCTGCGCCCAGTCGCTGGGGTGGAAGACGATTCGAGTGGGGCTGACGCGCAGGTCTTCGTCGGGCTGGATGGCGACGGTGACCGGAGCGGACGGGCGGCGGCGCAGGGCGACGGTGTAGCTGTCGTGGCCGCCGTCCTCGGCGACGGCCGTGCCGCCGTCGGACTCGGTGACATGCACCGCGGGCGAGTGCTCGTCGGCGATCGGGATGCTGACCTCGACCGCGGGGGTACTGCGCGGGCCGGTCTTGAGCGTGAAGGTGAGCACGCCGGTGTGATCGCCTTCAGGATCGTTGTCTTCGACCGCGAAGACGGCGAACTCGACGAGGCTGCGCCAGTTGTCGGAGTTGAAGCGGAACTCCGAGCCGGAGGTGCGGAGCTCGCCGTCCGGGGTGACGGTCACGGTCGCATCGCCGCCGGGATCCGCGCTGAGGCGGAGGGTGACGAAGTCGGGACGGCCGCCCTCGACCAACTCCGTGCTGCCGCCGGAGTGCGTGACGATGATGGTGAAACTGTCGTCGCCGATGATGCTGACGGACAGCGGGTGGTCTCCGGAGCCGGTGTAGCCGCCCCCCGTGGCGGTATGCGTGATGACGACGTCGCGGGCGCTGGCGCGGGCCGGATCGTCGCGGGCCCTGAGCGTGACCAGCTTGGGGGTGGCGTAGTCGGCGCCGGTGAAAGTCAGCGCGCTGGGCGTGGCACTGATGTGCTGGGTGCCGTAGATCGACACCGTGACGGGACCGGTGGGGCGCATGCTCAACGCGACGGTGTAGACGCTCGCGGCGCCGCCCTCGGTGAGGCGAAGCCCGGCGACCCCCCCAAAGGTGAGGCTGGGCACCACGTACGTGAATTCGTCCCCGCCGGCGTGGGCGCTGGCGCCGTCGGGGCTGGTGACGACGATCGCGGCGACGCCGGCGCCGGTGAGGATCGGCACCGTGGCTTCGATCGTGCGGTCGTTGACGACCGTGAAGTCGGCGCGGCGGCGGTCGAAGGTCACGGAGGTGGCGCCGGTGAAGTGCTGCCCGGTGATGGTGACGACGGCGCCGGCGAGACCCGTGTCGGGCGAGACGCCGGTGACGACGGGCGGGCCAACCGCCCGCGCGGGGGACGGGGCAAGCGCGGCGACGGCCGCGACGGTGAGGAGCAGGGGCAACAGGCTTCGCCAGCGCATCGTTCGGAGCGCCTTCCAGCCGACCCGGCGACGCATGATCGCCCTGCCCAACGCTAGCGGGTCGCGGGTCGTGCCGCACGTCCCGCGCGCCCTGCGGGCTCGGTCCGTCACCCGTGCGGGTGATCCTGCGTCGCGATGGCGTGCCGGCGCTTGACGCCGCCACCGCCGTTGACACCCGACAACCCGACGCCCATGATGATGGTGGCTGGCAGGACTGCTCGGATCCATGGTTCGTTGGGCTCACGCCCGGCCGGCTGCATCGCTTCAAGATTCTTTCGACCGAGACTGCGGGCCGCCAAGTAGGCGGCCCGTTCCGATGTTCTCCCGGGCGATCGGTTCATGCACCTGCTCTACCTCGACGAGTCCGGCACCCATTCGCAAGCCGAGCGACTCGTCGTGGGCGGTCTCGCCGTCTTCGAGCGTGGCGCCCATTGGCTGAAGCAGGATCTCGACGCCGCGATCGCGTCGCGCGAGCGATCTGCCTGGGCTGCGATGATGTGCTACAGGCGCGTGAGCAGGGCGACGACGGCGGTCACGATCCCGGCGAACACCCCCGTCTGGATCACGAGCGCGCGGTAGAAATCGGTCCGCAGATCCTTCATGTCTGCGCGCGTTTCCGCACGCAGGTTGTTCTGGTCCGCCCGCGTTTCCGCCTGGAACTCGGCGAACTCCGCGCGCATGTCCGTACGGAACGCCTCGGCCTCCGCCCGGAACTCGGCGAACTCCGCGCGCATGTCCGTACGGAACGCCTCGGCCTCGGCCTTGGTTGCCGCCCGGAACTCGGCGAACTCCGCGCGCATGTCCGTACGGAACGCCTCGGCCTCGGCCTTGGTCGCCGCCCGGAACTCGGCGAACTCCGCGCGCATGTCCGCACGGAACTCCCCGAACTCCGTGCGGAACTGCGCGAGCTCCGCGTGCAGCATTTCCTGCGTCACCAGCGGGCTGGTCGCGTCGCCCACGACCTCGACGATCGCATCAGCCTCGGGATCACCGACCCCGGCTTCCGTCAGTTGCTGGACAGCGCGCCGCGTGTCGATCGTCATTGCCATGCCGATGCCCTCCGCTGGTCCAGGCTACCGGAGGCGACCGGCGATGTCACCGGACCACCCCCACCCCACCCCCCTTGATGCCGCCCGACCCCCTGCCCGAGACTCCGGCCGTGCCCCACGACACCTCCACGGGCCGTCCAGGGTTAAACCGTCGTAAAGAGTTGCCCCCGGCGGCCCAATTGCATTGCGAGCCTGCGCCCGCCTCTCTAGTGTGGGCCAGGAATACCCCTGGGGCCCGCACGGGGCCCACGCTGGGCGCACGCTGCGTCCGCAAGCCCCCGACGGGCGACGAACCGGGAAGGAGACCCCCCGACACGGCACACACACCAGGCATCGAACCATGCCGGCCACGAAAGGCCGGGCTCTCAAGAAAAGGGAGAACAGTTTTGAATCGCACATACATGCAGAAAGGGATTGGCGCGGCGCCGTTTGCGATCGTCGCGGCGCTGATCATCGCCCTGGCCGCCGGCTTCTGGGTTACCCAGACCACGCAGGCGGCCCAAGGTGACGTGCTGCTGACGGTGACGGACGTCACCGATACCTCGTCATTCAACGAGCCCAACACGGTGGCGGGCAACACGGACGCCTTCGGCCCCCCCGGGCTCACCGTCGAGACCTTGACAGCGCGTGAGGGCGCGTTCGCCGCGGATGACAAGAACGTCTTCCGCGGCGCGGCCGACCGCGGCGCCTGGGTCGAGATGCAGGCGGTCGTCGACTCGGCCACCACTGGCACCCCCGAGAGCAGGGCTTTCAGCCTTCTGCTCTCGGTCAGCGGTGAAGCGCAGCTCACAAGCACGGGGCTCACGTCGGGCACCCTTGCCTCTCAGGAAGTGTCCACCGGCGTGCAAGCCGTCCAGTTCCCCGTGTGGACCACCGGCACCCCCGGTGGGTTCAGCGTCACGGCGGCACCCGCCGAAACCGGCCTGCTGACCGCCGCGGTCGCCACGAAGGCCGCGACGGTCAACGGCCAGTGGGTCGGCGAGGCCGTGTCGGGGGAGGCTCTGACCGCGAAGCCGGCCGGCTCGGCCTTGGCTGACGACGCCACCCTCGGCACCTTCAGCCCGTCGTCCTTCGTCGGCGGCGCCACCGCTGGCCTCGACGCCGCCACCGGCGTTGGCTTCCTCTTCCAGTTGAAGGACAGCGCTGGCCAGGTGGCTCTGAACACCGTTTCCACCGGCGCGAACGCGGCGCGCGACGACCTCCGCGTGCGGGTCATCAAGGAATTGGGCGTCGATCTCTCCTTCGCCGCATCGCTGTCCGTCGGGACGGCGGGCACAACGGCGTACGTGGACATCGGGGACGAGACCTTCTCGTCTGGATATCCGACCGCGGCGGATCCCAACGCCGGTGGTCTCGTGGGCGTCGCCCTCACCCCGGTGACCCTGGGTGACGCGGCGGTCGGTCGCATCGTGCTCGATCTCCCGGGCGGCGGCACGCTTGAGCACGCCTTCGCCATCTCCGGGCACCCCGACAAGGACATGTCCTCTGTGGGCGCTGCCGGCAGCCCGGTCAACCTGAAGGCCGGCGCCGAGCACACGCGCATGGTGACCCTGCGCGACGCCAACGGCACGCCAGTCATGCTGCCGGCGATCGGTGACGACCCGACGAGCCCTGCGGCCGGCTCGGCCCCCACCGTGATCAAGGTGACGGAAGACGAGACGCCCGGTGATCTGATCTTCACCGTCGGCAATGCGAAGGCGGACGCTCCGGGCGTCTACCCGATCACGATCAAGGCGAGCGAGGAGAGCGCCACGGGTGTGACTCCGGTCACGCGTAACGCCACCGTCGGCAACCACGCCTTCAAGGTGGCGATTCACCAGTTGGGCCTCGCCGTCGACGCCGCAACCACCGCCAACAGGGTGGTCGAGAAGTCGGCCGACGCCGACGGCGACCCGCTGGAGGCGCACGTCGGTGGCGCGATCACGGCCCTCACGGTCGTGAGCGTGCAGAACCGCGCCGGCGACGAGATCCTGACGGCTGGCAGTGACACGGTCGATGCTGCTGCGCGCGAGCGCCTCACGGTGACCGTGCTGGCCGTTGGCGCGAATGCTCTGCTCCCGGCCAACGGTGAGTCCGTCGAGATGTGGCGGGAAACCGGCCAGGATCCAGAGCGCGTTGCAATGACGAACGACGCTGGTGAGGTGACGTTCCGTGTCCGCACTAGTGACGAGACGACGACCTTGGAGTTCAGCGTCCCGTCTCCCTCGACCGTCTTCACGGATCTGGTCGTCAACGTCGCGGACCCGGACGCTCCGGCTGAGGACGCCGGTCCGAGGATCTACACCCTGGCCTCCCAGGCCGGCGGCGACTTCCACAATTGGACGGGCGGCGTTGGCTCCTCGTCCGAGTTCGAGAACGTCGCCAACTTGGTGGCGGTCTGGAAGTGGACCGGCGGCATGTGGGTCGGCTACGTGTCCGCCCCGAACGCGCCGGCCGCGACCAAGACGAACTACTCGCTGCAAGACGGCGACACCCTGTTCGTCGTGGCCAACGGCCCGGTCGATCTGACCCTCGACTAGGCGAACGGATTCTGAGCGGGGCGCCTCACCAGGGGGCGCCCCGCTCCCCACCAGGGAATATCGGAAAGGAAGCCCCCAATCATGGCAACAAAAACCATGTGGCGCCTGCTGACGGTGATGAGTGCGACGGTGTTCGCCCTCGCCATCGCGGCCAGCGCCTTCGCGCAGGTTCCGCAGCCTCCGCACACGTTCTACGGCTCCGGCGCGACGCTCGACGGCGCGTCGGCCGAAGGCACCGTCACGGCGACCAACCAGGACGGCGAGGCCGTCGGCTCGGGCCCGGTGAGCATGGGCAGTTGGACGATCGATGTCGACCCGTCCGACGCGGCCAGCGTCACGTTCAGCATTGACGGCTCGGACCCGAGCGACTCCTACGACGTCAGCTCCGGCTCGGCCACCGATGTCAGCCTGGCGCTCAGCTCGCCGGCCCCCGCCGATGACGGCGAGGACGACGCGGGCGAGGGCGACGACGGCATGCCCGACGGCGACACCGACGACATGGGTGACACCGACGACATGGGTGACACCGACGACATGGGTGACACCGACGACGCCGACGACATGGGCGACGACCCCATGGCGCTCCCGGACACCGGCAGCGGTGGTCTGGCGGGCGGCAGCAGCCTGCCGATCCTGCCCCTGGCAGTCGCGATCAGCATCGCGGTGGCCCTGGGCGGCGTGATGGCAGTGCGTCGCACCCGCGCCTAAGGCGTAACCGGACGCTCATCGGAGCGTACGATCGGGGCGGGGCGGGGCGCGCAAGCGCCTCCCCCGCCCTGATTTGTTCCCCGGGGAGCTGGAGGGGAACCTCACCCCCTGGCCCCCCGCTCCACCTGAAGCGGTGGAGCGGGGGCAGGGAACCCGACGCCGGAGTCGCGGCGCGGTTGTCAGTCAGACCAGTTCGAGGGTGACGTGGGATTCTCGCGTGGACACCGTCAGCCGGAAGTTCTCCAGCACGTCGCGGCCCAGCAGGGACGGCAGTCCGGGGTCGGTCGCCGGTTCCGCCAGGAAGAAGCGCACACGTGGGTTCGGCACCGGCCCCAAGCGGTCGTCGTCGAAGACAACCATCCCGTCGCGGGTGATCACCCGGCGATCCCTGGCGCCCACCCCGCGCACCCGGCGCAGGGAGGGGTCGTTCTCCCAGTCGAGCGCACTGCCGGGCGGCAGTACATCGACCGTGTCGCGGGGGTTCAGCATGGTGCGGTCGGCGCCGGTGTCGATCAGGAATGTGACCCTGACGAAACGCCCCGGCGTCAACGACACTCGGGCGCGGACGGTGGGCTCCGGCGACGTCAGCCGACGCTCCGCGCGGAATCGCCCCCGGATGGTCATACGATCAGGATCGAGGGAGGATCCTCGAGGAAATCCACTGCCCCGTCCTGCCGCTCCTCCCATGGCACTGTGGCAACCAGGGCTTCCCAGTCGGGAAAGAATCGCACCGTGGCGCCGGCGTCTGTCACCAGCACGGTTTCGTTGGGATGCTCGCACAGCAGGTCCGGGCGCATCGCCTCAAGGGCCTCTTCGTTGGCGATGTACACCTTGAGCGCTGCTCTGAACTCCGCGGTTTCTTCTTCGCTGGCCTGGAACCAGCCGGTGTCCCCAATCGGGGTCCATCCGTTCGTCGTCATGCTGCGCTCCACTCCCTGCGGGGCGAAGACCCCCGCGCGT
The DNA here is from genome assembly GCA_965209205.1 of Dehalococcoidia bacterium. GTDB lineage: Bacteria > Chloroflexota > Dehalococcoidia > Bin125 > Bin125 > TK10-74A. Next base: position 351,832 of record CBDBQC010000003.1, on the reverse strand, counting down.
CGAGTATACCGCCCGCGGCAAGGGTCGGCGGTGGACCGTGCGCCCCGTCGGCGCGTTCGTGACGCGGTGGATCGATGAGCGCCTCCGGTCGCCTCCCGCGCCCCCTCGCCGGCCCCCCGGCGGTTCTCGCGCTGACCGTGGTCGCCCTCCTGGCCCTCCTGCTCGCATGGTCGCCGGAGGCGGCGCAGGCCGCCCCGCTGCACATCGACCGGCTCACCGCGAGCCCCACCCAGGCGGCGGCCGACGGTGGGCGCATCACGATCACCGTCACCGTCTCCGACATCGCCCCCGCGGGCGAAACCGTTGCCCTGGCGACCACCCGCGGAGCATTCGGCGCCGCCGCCGGCCCCACCCGGATCGTCCTGCCCGTCACCCCCGGCAGCGACGGCGGCGCCGTCGTCACCGCCGTGCTCGTCGGCAACGGCAGCGTGGGCGGCGCCACCATCACGGCCTCGGCGTTCGACCGGTCGCGCCGGGTCGGCGTCCGCTTCCTGGGCGCGCCCGCCACGCTGCGCTTCGAGGCGCCGCCCGCCGGCGACCTGCCCGCCGATCGGTCGCACGGCGTCGAGTTGCTGGTGCGCGACATCACCGGCGCCCCCGTGCCCGGCGCGGCGATCACCCTGGCCACGGACCGCGGCCGGCTCCGCGCCAGCGACGCCGCGGGCGAGATGATCACGCTGGCCAGCGACGCGCGCGGGCGCGTGCGCGCCCACCTCGAGCCCGAGTTGGGCGCGGTCCGCCTGACAGCGCGGGCCGGAGCCATCGTGGCCACGCGGGAGCTGCGCCTGCTCGGCCCGCCCGCCACGCTGCAGATCGTCTCCCTGCCCGAGACCATCCACCTGCGCGACGATCCGCCGGGCGCCCTGGCCGTGATCGTGCGCGACGCGATCGGCCAGTTCCTGCCCGGCGTGCCGGTGACGTTCACGGTCGCCCCCTCGGGCCTGCGCGTCGTCTCCGACGCGCCCGGCGGCGCCTTCTTCACCGATGCCGACGGCACGGTGCGCGGGCGCCTGGCGTTCGGCGAGGGGACGGCGCCGGGGATCGTCACCGTGACGGCGCGCGCGGCGGGGCTGGAGAGCAGCGCCGCCCTGCGCATCGCAGGGCCGCCGGCGTCGATCCTGCTGTCCTTCACCGAGCTCGGCGGCCCCGACTTCGCCCTGCGCGTGCGGCTGTTCGACGCCGCCGGCGCGCCCGTGATTCGCGCGGCCGACGTCCAGTGGGCCGCATTGAACGTCCCGTCCGGCGTGACGGTGACCTTCACGCGGCCGCAGTCCGAGGCCCAGGACGGGGCGGCCGCCACAGTCGCCAGGGTCACCGGCGATCCGCCGGCGGCGGTCACGGTCTGGGCGGGTGTCGCGGGCAGCGACCCGGTCGTGGCGGCGTCCGCCACCCTGCCCATGCCGCTGCCGACCAGCGGGACGCCGCTGCAGGCCGGCCTCCACCAGCTCGTCTGGACCGGGCCGCACGGCTCCATCAGCACCATCGTCGCGCCGATCACGCCCGTGTTCGTCTCGGCCTATCGCTACGACCTGGGGGCCGGCTGGCAGTCTTACATCCCGGACTGGGCCGATAGCCAGGACTTCCTCGTCGCCCACGGAAACACCATCTACGTGCGCGTGTCGCAGCCCGTGCGATTCCCCGGCGTGGAGTTGGCCGGCGCGGCGCCCTGATCCCCTCCCTGGCCGCTAGCCCGGCGCGGGCCTAGAGTGCGCGGGCCCGGGCGGGGGTGGATCCGGGGATGCCGTGCGCGCACGCCGTGTCGTCGGGCGGTGGCTGCTTGTGGTCGCGCTGGCGGCGGTCGTCGCCGGCGCGCTGGGCGGTCCGGGCGCGCGGGCGCAGTCGGCGACGCTGGTCGTCACCTCGGCCGCCTCAGCGGGCGACGGCGTCTGCGACGCCACCTGCACCCTCCGCGACGCCATCATCGCGGCGAATGCCGGTCCCGGCCCCAGCCGGATCGTGTTCGACATCGATGTCGACACTGACAGCAGCGGCGGCCCCGTCATCATCCGGCTCGATGCGCCCCTGCCCCCCGTGATCGCATCCGGCACGGCGATCGATGGCCGCACTCAGCCCGGCTACGACGGCGCCCCGCGGATCTACCTCGACGGCGGCGCGGCCGGCGAGGGCAGCGGCCTCGTGTCGCAGGCGGCGGATGTCGAGTTCCGGGCGCTGGCGGCGGGCGGATTCGCGCAGTTCGGCTTCCTCGTCATCGGCGAGGCCGCCGACAACAACCGCCTGCTGGGCAACTGGGCCGGGCTCAGCCCCGACGGTGCGGCCTCGCACCCCAACGTGCTGAGCGGGATCGCCGTCGTCGGCGGGCCCGACGGCGCCCTCATCGGCGACCTCTGCGTGGGCTGCGGCAACCGGGCCGCGGGCAACAGCGTCGCGGGTCGCACCGGCCACGGCATCCTCGTGGGGGGCGCGGGCACGACCGGGGCGCGCGTGCTGGGCAACGTCGTGGGGTTGGGCCCCGGCGGCCGCGCCCTCCCCAACGACGACGGCATCCTCATCGTCGACGGCGCGCACGCGACGATCGGCGGCGACGGGGCCGGCGCGGGCAACATCGTGGGCGCGTCGCGCGTGGCGGGCATCGAGCTGCGCGGCACGGCGTCGCTGCTGCCGGTCCGGCTGCAGGGGAACCGCCTCGGCCTCGACGAGGCCGGGCGGCCCGCCGCCAACGACGTCGGCATCTTCGTCAACGGCGCCTCCGGCCCGATCGAGATCGGCGCGGCGCGGCCGGGCTCGGCCAACATCGTGTCGGCCAACCGGGTGGGCATCGCCGTCGAGCAGCGGGCGCACGGCGTGCGCGTGCGGGGCAATCGCATCGGCCTGGACCTGCGGGGCGATCCCGCGCCCAACACCGAGGATGGGGTGTCGGTGATCGGCGGCTCCCGCGATATCGAGATCGGCGGCGGCGGCGCCGGCGAAGGCAACCGGATCGTCGGCGGGCGGACCGGCGTCACGATCGCGGAGCTCGCCACCCGCGACGTGCGGTTGCTGGGCAATCAGTTGCGTGGCAGCGTCGTGGGCGTCCGGGTGTCGGGCGGCTTGCGCATCACCATCGGTCGCGAGGGCGAGGGGCGCGGCAACGTCGTCGTCGGCGCGACCGAGGCTGGGATCCTGCTCGAGGGCGTCGCGCAGATGACCGTCGCAGGCAACTGGGTCGGCCTCACCCGCGACGGGGCGCCGGCGGGCAACGCCGTCGGTGTGCTCCTGCGCGATCAGCGGGGCGAGGGGGCGCACGACAACGTCGTGCGCGGCAACCGTATTGGCCACAACATCGGGGCCGGGATCGTCGTGTTGGGGGACGAATCGGTGCGCAACACCCTCCACGAGAATGTGTTCCTGCCCAACGGGGGCCTGGGCATCGACCTCGGCGGCGACGGCCCCACCGCCAACGACCGCAACGACCGCGACAGCGGGCCCAATCGGCTGCTGAACGCGCCCGTGATCGCGGCCGTCGTGCACGATGGCGCGCAGGCCGAGGTCCGTGGACAGGCGGGGCGCCGGCATCGCGTGGCGCTCTACCGCGTGGGCAGCGACGCGATGCCGTCGTTGCTGCCGCACGCCAGCGGTCATGGGCCGGGCGTGGAGTTGATCGCGTTCGCCCGCGCCGGCGCCGACGGCGCTTGGGCGATCACACACGCGCTGGCGCCGGGCGCGGTGCTGACGGCGGTCGCGTTGGACGGCTTCGGGAACACGTCGGAGTTTGGGGCGAACTTCGCATCGGATCCGCCGGCGCTGCTGCGCGCCGGGTTCACGGCGGCGGCATGGCTGGGGCCGCCCCGGCCGGTCGCGGAGGCGTTGGCGTCGCTGGGGGAGCGCGTGCAATCCGCATTCCGCTTCGATGCCGCAGCGCAGGCGTGGTCGGCGTACCGGCCCGGTCTGCCGGCGTTGTCCACCTTGGACGTGTTGCACCCGCGCGATGTGCTCTGGCTGGTCCTGAGCCCGGGCCCCGATGTGCTGTGGGTCCAGCCCGAAGCCCCTCCGGCCGACGGACCGATGGACGCGGTGCGGCTGGAGCCGGGTCTGAACTTCGTGCGCTGGAGCGGTGGCCCCATCGCGGTGCGGGACGGGCTGGCATCGATCGGGGACGTGCTGGAGTCCGCGTTCCGCTGGAACCCGCGCGCAGGCCGCTACGAGACGATGTTCCCTCGACTGCCGGGGGTGGCGCCGGCGCCGCTGCAGCGGGGCGACGTGCTGTGGCTGCGACTGTCGGCGCCCGCCGACTGGCCGCAACTGCGTTGACGGCTGTGCCGACGCGTGGGTAGCCTGATTATCGCCCCGAGCCCATGGGAATCGCCAAGAGTGTCCCGCAGGTGCGGGGGTCGTGGTGGGCGTCGCCTAGAGGCCTAAGGCGCCAGGTTGTGGCCCTGGTATTCGCGGGTTCGAATCCCGCCGTCCACCCCATACGTTGATTAAGCAGCGCACACCGCCCGCCCGGGCGGCACGGCGCGAGTCTGCCGGGAGTTTCCATGTCGCGAGCACCGCGCACCGCCGGTCGCCGAGCGCCGATGACGGCGCTGATTGTCATCCTCACTGCATTGACGCCCGTGCTGCTGCTGATGGCCGCGGCGTGCGACTCGTCCGACAACTCGGAGCGACTGGCGGCGCAGCGTCTGTTCCGCAATGTGCTCCTCGAGCAAGACCCCACGGCCGAGGCGGATGTGCGTATCGAGGGCTTCGTTGATGAACTGCCCCCGGACTTCCCCCTGCCCGGCGATATGACGCTGCTGGGGTCGGCCTTCACCGACACTGACGAGCGCCGCCGGCTGATCGTGGGCTGGGAGTCGAGCGCGGATGCGGACACGTTGTTCGAGTTCTACAACGAGGCGCTGCGCGAGGCGCCCTGGTCGATCGTGACGGATCCGCGGGTGCGTGGGATCGACTTCATCCGCTTCCGCGACGCCGACAACCCCGGCTTCGAGGGGGAGTTGCGGATCAACCAGGAGGACCGCGCCGTCGTCATCCTCATCGCCGACGTCGATTTGGACGCGACCGACTCCTAGCCCGCGTTGTGGGCCGCTGGCAGCGCCCGCGGTCTGGCCGGGCACGGGCCTAGGCGATCCGGTCGATCAGCAGCACGGCCGTCCCGAGGTAGAAGAAGTACCCCATCACGTCGGTGACGGATGTGACGAAGATCGACGTTGCGGTTCATCAACTCCCGCGTTCGCCGGTCCGGGCGGGCGACCACCAAGTCGCGCAGCCCCACGACGCCCTGCAGTCACCCGTCGTCGTCGATCACGTACAGGTAGTAGGGCTCGTCGGTGGTCTGGCCCAGGGTGCGCAGGTAATCGATGACGTTGTCCGCGGTCTGGTCGGGCCGCAGTGCGGGCATGGCGGGGGACATGATCCCGCCCGCCGACTCGTCGCCGTGGGCCAGCAGGGGCGCCACATGGGCGCGGGATTGTATGGCGTCGAGGACGGCCTGGGCCTCGTCGGCATCGAGCTGCTGGAGGATGTCGGCGGCGGTGTGGCGTGGTGCGGTGTCCAGAGCCGCCGCCATTTCGGCGACGGCGAGCTGCGTCGTGACCTCGTCCAGCTCGCGGGGGTGAGGTATTCGAGCACCGCTCCGAGCTGGTCGCGTCCCAGGCTGTCGAGCAGGGTGCGGCGTTCGCGGTCGTCGAGTTCGCCCAGGATGTCGGCCTGATCGGCCGGGTGGAGGGCGACCAGCAGTCGCAGCGCGCCGGGCCCGTCGGCCGTGTCGAGGCGCGCCGTGACTTCCCGTAGCCGCCCGCGGACCGAGTCCCGCATACCGTCGCTCCAGCCCCGACTCGCGGTCTGGTGGCGACGCTACACGGCAGGCCCGGCAGCCGCGAGGCGCGGGCCGCGATCGGCCGGGCCGCCACGCGGCGCGCTACGATTGGGAGGACCGGGGCCCGACGCCCCGGCACGACGGCAGGCGCCCGTAGCTCAGTGGAACAGAGCATCAGACTTCGGATCTGAGGGTCGGGGGTTCGAGTCCCTCCGGGCGCGCCAGCACTCTCGAGCGACTCTGATCCGGGCCGCGGCGATGCTAGTCTCGCGCCAGGGCCGGATCATCATTCGGCGCACGAGCGGGAGGACAGCGTGATGTCGCAGACCTTGAGCGCGGAGCAGGTGCGGTTCTACCGCGAGAATGGGTACGTGGTGCTGCCGGCCGCGCTGCCGGTCGAGACGCTGCGGGCGATGCGCGCAGAGACGGACCGCATCGTCGCGCAGGCGGCTTCGCTGACGGAGAGCGACAGCCGGTACGACCTGGAGGACTCGCACAGGCCGGACGCGCCGCGCGTGCGTCGGATCAAGGATCCGGTGAGCGCCTCGCCGGTGTTCAAGGAGTTGATGGGCAGCGAGACGCTCTGCGCCATCCTGCGGCCGCTGCTGGGCGACGACATTCGCTTCCACCACGGCAAGATGAACATGAAGCACGCGGAGTACGGCGCGCCCGTCGAGTGGCACACCGACTGGGCCTTCTACCCCCACACGAACGACGACGTCCTGGAAGTGGGGATGCTGCTCGACGACTGCGACGAGGCCAACGGTCCGCTGCTGGTGATCCCGGGCAGCCACACCGGCCCGGCCTACAACCACCACGCCGACGGCTACTTCTGCGGTGCGATGGACCCCCGCGCACAGGAAGTGGATTTCGCCCAGGCGGTGCCCCTGACGGGCCCGGCGGGCACGATCACGCTGCACCACGTGCGCACCGTGCACGGGTCGTCGCTGAATCGGTCGGACCATCCGCGGCGGCTGCTGCTGTACGGCTACACAGCGGCCGACGCCTGGCCGCTGACCGGCGTGGGGGCCGACTTCGACATGGGCGCGTTCAACGCGCGGATGGTGGCCGGTGAGCCGACGCTCCGGCCCCGGCTGGCGGCCGTGCCGGTGCAGTTGCCGCTGCCGCCGGCCCCCAAGGGGGGCTCGATCTACGAGAACCAGAAGGGGACCGCCTCGCGCTACTTCGACACCTATGAAACGGTGGCCGGCGAGGCCGAGGCCGGCTCGCCCGCGCAAGCGGCGGCGGGCAACTGAGGCGCGCGACCTGCCGCGGGGCGGCGCGGCGGCTAGGGCCGGTATGGCATGGGCGGCGGCCCCAGTTGGCCGCGCAGGATGGCTTGGGCGTCGCGCACGAACTCGACCGCCAGGGGGCGCGTGCGGCGGGGGTCGATGATCTCCTGGCCGGAGTTCTCGGCCGTGCGGAACGGTGAGGCGAGCGACTTCAGCATCGCCTCGATGCGGCGCTCCTCGGCGGCCGGGTCGGCGGACTCGTCGATGCGGCGCCGGTAGGCGGCCCGCGTGCCCCCCTCGATGTGCATCGATCCCCACGAGGCCGAGGGCCAGACGAAGCGCTCGAACATGCCGGTGGGGCGGTGCTGGCACTGCCCCGCGACGCCGAACAGCTGCCCCACCACGATGCTCAGCCAGGGGGCCCGGCTCTCGCAGACGGCGGCCACGAGGCGCGCGCCGGCACGCTCGATGCCCATCATCTCCGACTGCAACCCCACCAGGAAGCCGGGCTCGTCGGCGAACGAGATGATCGGCAGGTGGAAGGTGTCGCAGAGGGCGAGCAGGCGGATCACCTTGTCGCCCTCTTGGGGGCCGGTCGCGCCGCCCTGGTGCCGCGGGTTGTTGCCCATCACGCCGACGGGGTAGCCGTCGATGCGGGCCAGGCCGGTGACGCGGGCCTTGCCGTAGAGCGGCGCGATCTCGAAGAAGGATCCCTCGTCGATGACGCTGTTGATGATCTTGCGCACGTCGTACGGGCGGCGGCGGTTGCGCGGCACGGCCCCCAGCAGCCACTCGTCCTGCCGCATCGGGTCGTCGCCAATCTCCTGGCGCGGGGCCATCTCCCAGACGCTGGGCGGGAGGTAGTCCAGGAAGTCACGGATCATGGCGAAGGCGTGGTCCTCGGACTCGGCCAGGTTGTCGACGGAGCCCGAGGCGCCGTGGATGTGGACGTCCTCGCCGCCCAGTTCCTCCTTCGTGATGTCGTAGCCCAGCGACGCCTTGACGACGGGCGGGCCGCCGGGGAAGAGTTGGCTGATGCCGGAGACCATGAGATTGAAGTGGGCGATGCAGGCGTCGACGGCGGGCAGCCCGGCCACCGACCCCATGACCGCCGAGACGACGGGCACCTCGCTGAGCAGGGCGACCGAGATCTGCGACCACTCGTTGCCGTCGGGCAGGTAGGTGCGGCCGATCTCCTCGAAGTGGGCGACGCTGCCGCCGGCGGCGTCGAGCAGGCGCACGTAGGGCAGACGCCAGCGGCGGGCGCGGTCGCTGGCGCGGATCTCCTGGCCGATCCCCTCGCCGCCCCCGCCGGAGCCGCCGCGGACGGTGAAGTCGCCGGCGGACACGACGACCTTGCGCCCGTTGAGCCGCACCGTCCCCTCGACGCTGCCCGTGGGCAGGAACGACTCGAGTTGGCCGTCCTCGTCGTAGGTCCCCGTGCCCATGAAGCTGCGGAACTCCTGGAAGGAGCCGGGGTCGGCCAACCCGTCCATGCGTTCGCGCACGGTGAGCTTGCCCCGGCGGCGCTGCCGGGCGATGCCCTCCGCGCCCCCCATGCCGGCGGCGAACTCGTGCCGCCGCCGGATCTCTTCGACCTCGGGTTCCCAAGACATCGCATTCTCCTGCACCGTGGCGTCAACACCGTGGCTTCAGCAGTGTGGGCTCGGCCCCCGACACACCGGTCGGGACGGCGCGAAATGTTCCGACTCCCGCATGAGGCTACCGCGTGCCGCCGCAGGGGACGATAGGCTTCGCGGCAGGAGTGACGCATGGCCGGCCCCGGCGCGGACGACGACTGGCAGCGCTACCTGAACTTTCGCTGCACCGGCTGCGGCAACTGCTGCCGTCGCACGCACGTGCTCATCACCGAGGACGACGTGCGGCGCATTGAGCGCGGCGTGGGCCGCGCGGCGCCGGAGTTCGTGCGCTTCGTGCCAGAGCGGGACATCGACATCGAGAAGCGCAGCCCCTGGTGGATTCGCTTCGCGGGCGGCCGCGCGGCGATGACGCTGCGCCATCGGCCGGGCGGGGCGTGCATCTTCCTGGACGATGCGAATCGCTGCACCATCTACGAGCACCGCCCGGTGACCTGTCGCGAGCACCCGTTCGAGCTCACGGTGTCGACGGGCGGCGCACTGGAGTTCATCGCGCTGAGCGACATCGTGGAGTGCCCCCACGACTGGGACGGCGGCACCAGCCGGCGCGAGCTGGTGGCGGTGTCGCGCTGGAACGAGCAGCAGTCCGATGCGTACCTCGACGACGTGCAGCGCTGGAACCGGCGGCGCAAGGGCCGCAAGACGCGCCCCGCCTTCCTGCGTTACCTGGGCTTCGACGTCTGAGCCGGCGCCGGGAGACGCGCCCCGGCCTCCCTGCACCGCGTATCCCCCGCCACTGCACATCGGCAGGCACGATTATCCACGACGAATCGATCCCACGCCGTCGACAGAAGATCGAGATCGGCGTCTGAGATCGCGTGGAATCCGATATCGGCAGTCAGGCGCTATGGCGTGCGCAGCAGCAGGCGCAGGCTCCCGTTATCTCGTGAATTCCCACCGGAACGACATCATCGCGGGTTGGCCATGCTGCTACATTGTTCATGGCTTCGGGGAGGGTGCAAGCCCGCACTGAAGTTCCGAGGGGCAAGCGGCCCAGGACGCGGATGTGGCATACATCCGCTCGGGACGCGGAGCAAAGTTCGGGGATGTCGGCTGCAGCCGAGATAGCACCTCCGACCAGCGACCGCAGACCGGCCGTCCCGGCGCTCGGGGTCCGCGAGGATCGAAACGGCTGGGAGTCGTCTGGGACCTTGAGGGGCGGGGCTGGAGACCCGCCACTGTGCCGCCTATCCGGCGCCCCGGCCATCGGCCCTCCGTTTCGATGGGGATGAATGTCGATCCCCGGCGAAACGCAGGGACGCCCGGCACTCTGGTCACAGCCCGGTGGGCGCCCGCGGACTTCGGCCGAACGTCCACGAGGCAGCCGCCGGGCTGTCGTCGTTAAGCGGGCGCACTCCGCGCGGATGTGCGGTCCCGGCGATTGCCGCCCTCCGGCGCGGTCTTGATTGCCGCCCTCCGGCGGCGGCCTTGATTGCCGCCCTCCGGCGGCGGTGTTACGGTTTCGCCGTTCGTGTGATCGCGCGCCGCCACGGGGCGTCGCTGTTCCGGGAGAGGGCCCGAGTGCTGCAGGTAACGCGCAAGGACGGCGAGGACGGCGAAGGCCTCCTGCGCCGCTTCAACAAACTGGTCCAGCGCGATGGTGTCCTGCAGGAGGCGCGCCGGCGCCGGCACTTCATCTCCAACCGCGAGAAGCAGCGCCAGGCGGAACGCCGCGCCGCGCGACGTCGGCGTCGCTCCGCGATCAAGGCCCGGCCCCGGTAGCCACCCCGTCCCCCGCCGCTGCCCCGTCACCCAGGCTCAGCCCAGCCGCGACTCCGGCGTGGGCCCAAACAGCACGCGCAGTTCCGCGTCCGCGACCAGGCAGGCGGCGTCGAAGTGGGCGAAGCTGGCCGGGTCGAGGCCCCGAAGTGCGATCGAGGCCGTCTCTTCCTGGATGGAGCGGAACACGCCGACGTACGTGATGATGCGGACGCTCGCGGGGGACCGGTCGAGGGCGGCGATCGCCGTCCGTGTGCCGGCGCGCAGCGCCTTGCGCACCGGCCCCCCCTGCTCGGGCGTCACGGCCGGCGCGGCCGCGACGACGCGCGCGCCCAAGAGTCCCGGCAGGCGCTGGAGGGACCAGGTGTCGTCGGCCGGGGCGGTGGTGGCTGTGCCCGCCGTGCGGATGCCGTTCGCGACCAGCACCAGGAAGTCGACGAGTTGCGTGACCGTGGCGGGGTCTTCCGGCAGCCGATGCAGGGCTGTGCTGTCGAGCTGGAACTGGCCGAAGACCTGGTTGGTGAAGCGCGCCCAGTGCGGCGAGAGCCCCCCCTGCACGCTGAGGTAGGATCCCTCGTCGCCGGTCTTGCGCAGCCCCAGCGTGACCGGGAAGCCCACTTCGCCGCGGTCGCCTGGGGCGAGGGCGGCGGCGGCGTCGCGGATGCGCTGGAGGGCCGCGTCGTCGCCGGCGTCCGGGAGCGGCGCGCCGGGCGGCGTCCAGAGCACCAACCCGTCCCGGCCCGGGGCGGCGTGATCTGGCAGCGCCCGGGCGAGGGCGGCGCCGCGGGCGTCGGTCTCGGCGTCGGGGCTGAACAGGGGGACGACCGCGACGGTCGCGTCGCGCTCGCCGGCGAGGGTCAGCCGGGCGAGGCCGACCCCCTCGCTCGACGATCGCTCGCGCACCTCCGCCTGCACGCCGTGCTCCCGACGCAGCCAGTCCAGCGTCTGGGCGAGCCCGACCTCCGCGAACGTGTCGATCGATGCCGGCATTGCGCCCCGCTGTCCCGGCGCCGCCGCGCCGCCGCCGGAGGGCGGCAACCGAGCACGAGCGGCGCGTGACGCCCGGAGCCTATCCAGCCCCCGGCCCGCGGGCCACTCTGGCGCGGCGTAGGATGGTCGCGCTCCCGGTGGAGCACGACGGTCGATGGAGCGTGACGTGCGCAGCGGCAAGCTGGACCCGGCGCTGTTGGAGGGGTTGCTCTCCCCTGAGCGAGCGGCCGACGGCCTGACGCTGGGTCCGGGCCCCGGGAGGGACGCGGCCGCCATCCGTCTGCCCGACCGCTACCTCGTGCTGGCGGCGGACCCGATCACGTTCGCCGGGTCCATGGCCGCGCCGGATCTGGCGCGGACCGGAGCGGCGACGGTGTACGTCAACGCCAACGACGTCGTCTGTCTGGGGGCCGATCCGCGCTGGTTCCTGGCAACGCTGCTGCTGCCGCCGGGGGTGGATGCGCCCGATGTCGAGGCGCTGTTCGCAGGGGTGCGGCGAGGATGCGCGGCGGTGGGCGCCACGCTCGCCGGGGGGCACACCGAGGTCAGCGAGGCGGTGTCGCGGGTCGTGCTGGCGGGCACGATGGTGGGGGAGGCGCCGCTCGATCGGCTGTACGCGCCGACCCGGATCGCCGCCGGGGACGCGCTGATCCAGATCGGACCGGCCGCGATCGAGGGAACGGCGCTGCTCGCCGCGGAGGCCCCCGAGGCCCTGCGCGCAGCCGGCGTCGGCGCGGCCGCGATCGAGGCGGCGGCCGCCCTGTCGGACGACCCGGGGATCAGTGTCGTGGGGATGGCGCGGTCGGCCTGGGGGGCGGTGGGCCTGCGCGCCCTCCACGACCCGACGGAGGGTGGCATCGGCACCGCCTGTTGGGAGATGGCCGCCGCGGCCGGGCTGAGCGTCGAGGTCGACGACGCGGCGCTGCTCGCGCACCCGCTGACCCGCGTGGTCGCCGAGGCGCTGGCGATCGACTGGCGGGGGCTGCTGGCGTCGGGCTGTCTGCTGGCCGCCGTGGAGTCCGAGCGGGCGGAAGCGTTCGTGGCGCGGCTGCGGGCGGAGGGCCGCCCCGTGCGTCGCATTGGACGCTTCCGGGCGTCGCGGGAGCGGGCGGGCGAACCCGCTATACTCCGCACGTCTGCGGGGCCCCGTGCGCTCCCCCGATTCACGCGGGATGAAGCGCTGCGGATCCTCGGCCCAGGGGGCTGATTGCCGGCCCCGGGACGTCCCCTCGCGTCGCGACGTTGGCTCGCGGACGGTGGTGGACACCGCATCAATGGGGTGCGAGCCAGGCGCGGATCCAGCCGCGCGCCGAAGGGATCCGCTTGTGGCCACTCCGACCGTCGGTTCAACCCACCCGCGCACCGTGGGCGCGCTGCGCGCCAGCGGCTACGAGCCGCGCCCACTGCGCGTCGAGATGCGCGACAACCTGGTGGCGCGGCTGCGCGCGGGCGTGCAGCTCTTCCCAGGCATCCAGGGATACGACGAGACCGTGCTGCCCGCGCTGCAGAACGCGATCCTGGCGGGACAGGACATGATCCTGCTTGGCGAGCGCGGCCAGGCCAAGAGCCGCATCATCCGCTCGCTGGCGTCGCTGCTCGACGACTGGACGCCGGTCTTGGACGGCCCCGAGATCCCGGAGAATCCGTTCGCCCCCATCTCCGAGCAGGGGCGCCGCTTGATCGAGGAGCAGGGCGACAAGGCGCCGATCCGCTGGCTGGCGGCCGGGGAGCGCTACGGCGAGAAACTGGCGACGCCCGACATCACGATCGCGGACCTGATCGGCGAGGTGGACCCAATCAAGGTGGCCGAGGGACGCTACCTCTCCGACGCGCTGACGATCCACTTCGGGTTGGTGCCGCGCACCAATCGCGGCATCTTCTGCATCAACGAGTTGCCGGACTTGGCCGAGCGCATCCAGGTGGGCCTGCTCAACATCATGGAGGAGCGGGACGTACAGATCCGCGGGTTCCGCGTGCGGCTGCCGCTGGACATCTTGATCGTCGCCAGCGCGAATCCGGAGGACTACACGAACCGGGGCCGGATCATCACGCCGCTCAAGGATCGGTACGGCGCGCAGATCCGCACGCACTACCCCGAGTCGGTCGAGACCGAGATCGCGATCATGCGGCAGGAGATCGCGCCGATCTCGGTGGCGGACCTGCGCATCGACGTGCCCGAGTACATGGAGGAGGTCGTGGCCGAGGTCACGCGGCTGGCGCGCCGGAGCCCGGACGTCAGCCAGCGCTCGGGAGTCTCCGTGCGGACATCGATCGCGGCGCTCGAGACCCTGATCGCGAACGCCACGCGGCGCGCGATCGCGCTGGAGGAGTCGCACGTCGTGCCGCGGGTCAGCGATCTGCCGCATGTGCTGCCCGCGATCCAGGGCAAGATGGAGATGGAGACGGCGGAGGACGGCAAGGATGCCCAGGTGCTGGAGAAGATGTTGCAGGGCGGCGTCGCCGCAGTCTTCAACCGCCGCTTCAACGTCGTCGACCTGGAGGAGGTGGTGGGGGTGTTCAAGGCGGGCATGTCGGTGGAGGTGGGCGAGGGCGTCCGCGCGGCCGACTACCCGGCCCTGCTGACGGAAGTCGAGGGCCTGCGAGAGTCACTGCAGCCACTGCGAGTGGGTGAGGATCCGGCCGATCTCGCGGCCGCCGTGGAGTTCGTGCTGGAAGGGTTGCACCTCAACAAGCGCCTCAACAAGGACCAGGTGGGCGCGCGCATCCAGTATCGCGGTTGATCGGCGTCGCACGCCGGGATTCCGCCGAGGGGGAAGCGCCATGGCGCTCCGCTATCGCTACAGCCAGTGGGACGGCAGCCAAGATGTCGCCGACCTCGACGCCGACGAGGTGCTGTCGGGGCTGACCGACGACCTGATGAACTTCGGCGACTTGCAACACGCCTTGCGCAACCTGATGCAGCGCGGCATGCGCTCGCCCGAGGGGGCGCGCCGGCAGGGCCTGCGGGACCTGCTGCAGCGCCTGCGACAGCAGCGCCGGCAGGCCCTGGACCGCTTCGACTTGGGGTCGGTGTTCGACGACATCCAGCGGCAGATCGACGAGATCGTCGACATGGAGCGCGACACGCTCGATGAGCGGCTGCCGGAGGCCGCCCCGCCGGCGCCGCCTTCGGCCGGGGACGGCGACGGCGACGCGGCGCCGGGGGAGGCCGGCGACCACGCGTCGCCGGAGGGCGCGAAGGCTGCCGAGGGCGCAGAGGCGCAGCCGGGGTCGCCCCCGGGCGGCGCGCCCGCCGGCCCAGCGGACGGGCAGGCCGAGTTCGGCGACATGCTGCGCGCGATCATCGAGCGCAAGCAGGGCCAACTCGACGACCTCCCCGACGACGCGCCCGGACGCATGAAGGCGTTGCAGAGCTACGAGTTCATGAACCCCGAGGCGGCCCAGAAGTACCAGGAGCTGGTCGACTCGCTGCGCCAGCAGATGCTGAACGCCTTCTTCAAGGACATGGCCCAGTCGATCCAGGACATGTCGCCCGAGGACATGGATCGCATGCAGGAGATGGTCCGCGACCTGAACGAGATGATGCAGCAGCGTCTGGCGGGCGAAGAGCCGGACTTCGACGCGTTCATGGACAAGTACGGCGACCTGTTCGGCGACGACCCGCCGCAGTCGCTCGACGAGCTGCTACAGCAGATGCAGCAGCAGGCGGCGGCGATGCAGAACCTGATGGATTCGCTGCCGGGCGGCATGCGCCAGCAGCTGCAGGACATGGTCTCGGACCGGCTGGGCGACCCCGGCTTGCAGCAGCAGTTGGCGCAGCTGGCCTCCAATATCGAGGCGCTGATGCCCATGCGCGATCTGCGCAACCAGTATCCGTTCCGCGGCGGCGAGGAAGTGGACCTGCAGGCGGCCATGCGCCTGATGGGCGAGATGCAGGACATGGACCAGATCGAGCGGCAGTTAGAGCGCACCCAATACGGCGGCGACCTGGACGACATCGACGCCGACAAGCTGGAGGAGCTCCTCGGCGAGGAGGCGCGGGAAACGCTGGAGCAACTGCGGCAGTTGCTGGAGATCCTGGAAGAGGCGGGCTACATCCGCAAGAACGGGAACTCCTGGGAGTTGACGCCGCGGGGCAACCGCAAGATCGGGGAGCGGGCGCTGGCCGAGATCTACGCCAATCTCAAGCAGCAGAACTTCGGCAAGCACAACGTGGCGGAGTTCGGTCGCTACGGGGAGCGCGCCGACGACAGCAAGCGCTATGAGTTCGGCGACCCGTTCCACCTGGACCTGCGGCAGACGCTGATGAACTCGATGCACCGCGAGGGGCCGCAGGTACCCGTGTCGCTCGATCCGGGTGACTTCGAGGTCTATCGCTCCGAGACGCTGACGCAGACCGCGACGGTGCTCATGCTGGACCTCTCCTGGTCGATGGCGTTGCGGGGCTCGTTCCAGGCGGCGAAGAAGGTCGCGCTGGCGCTGAACAACCTGATCCGCATGAAGTACGCCCGCGACGACCTCTACCTGGTGGGGTTCAGCGCCTACGCGCGGGAGCTCAAGACCGAGGACCTGCCGTACGCTCGCTGGGACGAGACGGTGCTGGGCACGAACATGCACCACGCGCTGCTGATCGCCCAGCGGCTGCTGTCGAAGCACAAGCTGGGCACGCGCCAGATCATCATGATCTCCGACGGGGAGCCGACGGCGCACCTGCAGGACGGCGTCAGCCACTTCTCCTACCCGCCCAGCCAGATGACGATCCGGGAGACGCTCAAAGAGGTCCGCAACTGCACGAAGAAAGACATCGTGATCAACATCTTCATGCTGGATCGCAACTACTACCTCAAGGAGTTCGTCTCCCGCGTCGCGAAGATCAACCGGGGGCGGGTGTTCTATACGACGCCGGACGAGCTGGGCGAGTACATCCTGGTCGACTTCGTCAGCAACAAACGCAAGAACCTCTCCAGCGCTTGAGCGCCCGGCGCCTCCGCCGGCGGCCGGGGCCGGCATCGCGCGGGCCCGCGCCGACCGCTATCCTCCCCACCCACACCCGCTCCCTACCAGGAAGGACGCCCCATGCCCGGACGACTCGACGGCCGTATCGCGATTGTGACCGGCGGCAACAGCGGCATCGGCGAGGCCACCGCCCATACGTTCGCTCGCGAGGGGGCGCGCGTGGTGCTGATGGCGCGGCGCGAGGCGCAGGGCGCCGCGGTGCAGGATGCGATCCGGGCCGCCGGCGGCGAGGCGACGTTTGCGCGCTGCGACGTCTCCGACAGCGCCTCCGTGACGGCTGCCGTGGCGCAGGCCGTCGACACGTACGGCGGCGTCGACGTGCTCTTCAACAACGCGGGCTACGGCTCCAGCGCGGCCTTCCCCGACGAGTCGGAGGAGAACTGGGCGGAGATCATCGGCGTCAACCTCACGGGCACGTTCCTGATGTCGCGGGCGGTCTGGCCGCACCTGATCGCCCGCGGCGGCGGCGCCGTGGTCAACATGTCGTCGCTGGCCGCGACGCGCGGCTTCAGCCAGGCGCAGCAGGAGATGGGCCGGGGAACGGCTGCGGCGTCGTACTACGCGGCCAAGGCCGGCATCGATGCGTTCACCCGCTGGACCGCCGGCGCGGGCGGACGGCACAAGATTCGCGTCAACTGCGTGCGCCCCGGGCAGGTCCTCACCCCCGGCGCGACCAACCCCGCCACCGGCGAGCACTGGTTCAAGAGCGGCTTCGACTTCCACCAAATCCTGGAGGAGCCCGGCCTCCCCGAGGACGTGGCCAACGTCGTGCTCTTCCTCGTCTCCGACGAGGCCAAGTTCCTGACCGGCGAGATCATCAACGTCGATGGGGGCTGCGCCGTCAAGCTGTAGGCGCGAGGGCCGACCGGCGCGTCAGGGGTCGCGCGCTGGCAGTGCCTCCTCGTCGGTCGCGCCCTGCGCGCGCAGGGCCAGGAAGTCCTGCCAGGCGACGGAGAACTGCCGCAGGCCGCGCCGGTAGGCGTAGTCCTGGATTGCGACGTTGCCCAGGTACGAGGCGAGGTAGTACGAGCCCACGATCAGGAAGAGGATCGCGAAGACCTTGGTCCAGTCGGGCAGGATCACGATCAGCCCGGTGGACACCGCGGTCCCGAGCAGGATGCCCGCCCAGGCGGCGCCGTGGACGTAGCGGCCCTCGCGCTTGCGTTTCGCCGTGTACACCTGCGCGACCGTCCGGGAGATCTTGTCGCGCGCGGGAACGTCGTCGGCCGAGGTGGCGCAGGTGGGGCACACTTGGCGGCCCGGGTCGAGCGGCGTGTAGCAGTAGCCGCAGAAGCGCCCCAGATTGGGGGCGTTGCCGGCCCGCACCTCGGCGATCATCGCGTCGAGTGCTTCGCTGAACGGCACGTCGTGCGTGGGCACGAATTTCCCGTCGACGATCGTCGGCTCGGGCGGGGCCGTGGACGGTGACGGGGCCTGCGCCATCGGGGTCTCCGTACGCCGCCCGGATCCGCCGGGCCGGGCGCCGCGCGGCTGAGCCGCTCCAGGCAGCGCGTTACTCCGCGGGTCCGAAGTCCGTCATCGGGTTGTCCGGACCGTGCCCCGGCAGCCATTCGAAGAGCTGGTAGAGGATGCCGCCGGTGTCGCGCGGGTGGATGAACGTCTGCCGCCATTGCCCATCCGACCAGATGCCGCGGTAGGGTTCAATGCCCATCTCCTCGCGCAGGTACTCCACGGCCGCCTCGATGTCCTCCACCTCGACGGTGATGTGGTGTACGCCCGGCCCGCGCGTCTCCAGGTAGCGATGCAGGAAGGAGTCGTCGCCCAGCGGGGCCAGGATCTCCACCTGACCCTGTCCGTCCGGCATGTTGAGCAGGCCGCCGCGGAAGCCCTCGCTGGGCGCCCGGAAGACGTGGTCGCGCTCCAGTCCGAACAGCTTCTCGTGGAACGTGATCGCCTGGTCCGCGTCCGGCGCCGCGATCGAGTAGTGGTCGAATCGCACCCAGCCCAACGACTTCGCCATGCGCGCATCCCCTTCCTGCGGTTGCCGCGCCGCCGCTCCCGCGGGGGCCTGCGGCTCGCGCCGGCTTCCGGCTACCGTGGGGGCTCGCGATGATGTGCGCGCGCCCCGTCGCGCGCGCATGATGCCGTCCGGCTGAGGGCCGGTCAACGATGGCGCGCGGGAAGACCCGTGAGGGGAAGTGCGATGCCCGAACGCCGCGTCCTGTTCATCGCGAATCCGGGCGCGCGGGGGCTCGCGGCGGGCAAGCGGCTGGATGCGGCCGTCGAGACCGTGACGGCGGACGCCGGGCTGCACGCGCGTCTGGTCTGGACGCAGCGTCCCGGACACGCGGGCGCGCTAGCCCGTGAGGCATGGGCCGGCGGCGTCGATCTGGTCTTCGCGTGCGGCGGCGACGGCACGCTCAACGAAGTCCTGAACGGGCTCGATGGGGTTCCTGCCGAGGCGGGGCCCGCCATCGGGATCGTGCCGGGCGGGACGGCCAACGTTTGGGCGCGCGAGGCCGGGATCCCGCGTCTCAGCCCCGCCGCTGCGATTCGTGCGCAACTCGACGCTGTGGCGGTCCCGGTCGACCTGGGTCGGGTGCAGTTCGGCGCCGGCGAGCGCCGGTTCCTGCTGATGGTGAGCCTCGGTTTCGATGCGGCGGCGGTGGCGGCGGTCAGCCCCGCGCTCAAGCGGCGACTCGGCCAGCTGGCCTACATCTGGGCCGGCCTGCGCACCTCATGGGGCGACCGCGGCTTCGACATCGATCTGGCGCTGGACGAGGCCGCGCCGCGGCCCGTACACGCGTCGATGCTGGTGGTGGGCAACACGCGCAACTACGGCGCGATCGCCCAGATCACGGCCCAGGCGTCGGTCGCCGATGGGGAGTTGGACTACGTGGCCTTCCTGGGCCACGGTCCGTGGAACGCCGCCCGCACGCTGCCCCGGCTGATGGCGCGGCGCCATCTGGGTGCGCGGGGCGTCCTGTTCCGGCGGGCGCGAGCGGGGCGCATCACGCCCGCCCCGGGGGGTCTGCTGCCGCACGTGCAGCTCGACGGCGAGGTGGGACTGGGGCCGTCGGCGGGACCGATCACGCTGACCGCCGAGGCGGGGGCGGTGCGGATGCTGGTGCCGCGGCCGGATCATCCCCTCTTCGCGCCGCCGCCGGCACGACCCGGGCCGGCCGGTTCGCCCCCATCCGGCGCGCACAATGCGCCCCCGACGATGCGATAGCTCCCCGCCGGCGCCGGCAGTCCGGGCGGCAGCGCGGCTGCGTCCGCCGTCGTCACGAGCAGTTGGCCCGTCGCGTCGCTCCCGCCCGCCGGGCGCAGGGTCTCGGCGAGGGCCGTGGCCGTGGTCTCCCGGCGGGCGGCGTCGAGTTCCGAGAAGAGGTCGTCGAGCAGCAGGATCGGCCCTTCGCCGGTGCGCTGCCGCAGGAGATCGGCTTCCGCCAGGCGCAGGGCCAGCGCGATCGAGCGTTGCTGGGCCCGCGAGGCGTACGTGCCGGCCGGACGGCCGTCGAGCAGCAGGCCGAGGTCGTCCCGGTGGGGGCCGACCAGGGTCAGGCCCGCGGCGACCTCGCGCCGCCGCGCGGCTGCCATCGCGTCGCGGAGCAGGGCGGCGGCAGCGGCGGGGGTGGGGTGGTCGCCGGAGGGCCAGGGCGTGGTGTGCAGGGCAGGGTGATAGCCGAGCCCCAGGGCGCCGGCGCCCGCACTCGTGCCCGGCGCCGACGTCAGGAAGCGGTGTCGCGCGGGCGCCAGCTCGGCCAGCGCGGCCACGGCCGACGCCCGCGCTGCCAGCACATCTCCGCCCGCCTCCGACAGGACGTCGTCCCAGGGCGCGAGTTCGCCGGGCGAGGTCGCGCCCTCGGCCATCCGCTTGAGGACGGCGTTGCGCTGCCCGACGGCCTTGTCGTAGCGACTGTAGGCCCGTGCGTAGCCACGGTCCGACTGGGCGATGAGCAGGTCCAGGAAGCGCCGCCGCCGCGAGGGTGGGCCGGTGAGGATTTCGATGTCCAGGGTGGTGAACAGCACCGCGCTGATCTGCCCCACGACCTGCGTCGCGCGGCGGGCGATGCCGTTCAGCCGCAAGCGTTTGCCCGTCAGCGGCGCGCCCGCCCGCGTGGGACGGGGACGTCCCCCGGCGTCGGCGCGGGCGACCAGGGCGATCTCAACCTGCACCGCCCCGTCGGCGCGCTCGGCGCGCCCGGCGACCCGCGCGACCGCGGGCTCTTCGAGGCTGGCGGCGGCAAGCGCGGACCACGCGATCATCTCCCCCTCGCTCGAGGCGCGCGGCGAGCGCGTCATGGCGAGCAGCGCGATGGCCTCCAGGAGGTTCGACTTGCCCGCCGCGTTGTCGCCGGTGAGCAGGGTCAGCCCGGGCGTGAGCGAGAGCCGCAGCCGCTCATAGGATCGGAAACGGTCGAGCTCCAGGTCGCGCAGGTACACGGGCGCCGCCTCGGCTCAGCGTCCGGCGGGCGCGGGGCGGTGAGAGCGGGGGACGCGGAACCAGTCATCGGCCATCGCCGCGATCTCCCGCCCGATGCCCAACGAGGCGGTGGCTCCCGGGGAGGGGGCGTTGAGGACGTGGATCATGCCCGACTCCGCGATCAGGCGGAAGTCGTCCACGAGGCCTCCGTCCGCGTCGAGGGCCTGCGCGCGCACGCCGGCGCCGGCGCGGACGAGATCGGAGGCGCGCACGGCCGGGACGAGCGCTTGCAGCGCCGCCGTGAAGGCGCGGCGGCTGACTGAGCGGTAGATCTCGCCCAAGCCGGTGCGCCAGTAGCGCAGCGCGAGGCGCTGGAAGCCCGGGAAGCTCAGCGCGTCCCAGACGTCCGCCGCTTCGATGTCGCGCCAGCGGTAGCCCTCGCGGCGCAGGGCGAGGACGGCGTTGGGGCCGGCCTCGACCGTCCCGTCGACGCGCCGCGTGAAGTGGACGCCCAGGAAGGGGAAATTGGGGTCGGGCACGGGGTAGATCAGGTTGCGTACGAGCCCCGACGCCTGCGGCCGCAGCGCGTAGTACTCGCCGCGGAAGGGGATGATGCGCAGCGTCGGGCGGAAGCCGGCGAGCCGCGCGACACGGTCGGCCATGAGCCCGGCGCAGTTGACGACGTGGCGGGCCTCGATCGGGCCGCCGCTGGTGTCGATGCGGACACCGTCGCCGCCGGCGCGCAGACCGGTGACCGCGACGCCGGTGCGGACGACCCCGCCGCGCGCTTCGACCAGCGCGCGGTAGCGCCGCGTGACGGCGTCGTAGTCGGCGATGCCCGTCGAGGGGACGTGCAGAGCGCGGACGCCGCGGGCGGCGGGCTCAAGCTCGGCGAGTTCTTCTGCGCCGATCTCGCGGATGCCGGGCACCCCGTTGGCCCCGCCGCGGTCGGCCAGCGCGCGCAGGCGGCCGGTCTGGGACTCGTCGGTCGCCACGACCACCTTGCCGCAGCGCTCGTGCGGGATGTCGTGCTCCCGACAGAACTCGAGCATTTGCTCGGCCCCGCGCACGGCGAGCCGCGCCTTGGCGGAGCCGGGGCGATAGTAGAGGCCGCTGTGGATGACGCCGCTGTTGTGGCCCGTCTGGTGCTGCCCGACGTCGGACTCCTTCTCGATCACGACGACGGACAGCCCGGTGAAGCGCTCGACCAGGGCGAGGGCGGTGGCCAGCCCGATGATGCCGCCGCCGATGACGGCGACGTCGCAGGGGGTCGCGCCGGGGGAGGCCGGACCGTGGGGGGAGGTCGCCGTGTCCATGCGCGCATCGTACCGGCACGCCGAGGGGGTGGCGTGGGGCCCGTGCTCAGTCCGTGACCCGGACGTCCGCGTCCTCCAGGTCGGCGGCCGGGACCACGGTCCCCACGCGCCAGCTCTCCACGCCCGCCGCCTGCAGCTGCCCGGCGAGCGCGGCGCCGGCCGACTCCGGCAGGACGATGAGCAGGCCCCCGGTCGTCTGCGGGTCGTAGAGGAGGGTGTCCTCCAGTCGTGTGAGCCGGCGGGCGGCGCCGACCCGCGCAGCGAAGTAGTCGCGGTTGCGCGTCTGCCCGGCCGTATCGAGGTCGAGCGCGACGCAGGCCTCGAGGCCGGGCAGGGCGGGCAGCGCGCCGAGCGAGAGTTCGACGCCGACGCCGCTGTTGGTCGCGACCTCGATGCTGTGCCCGGCGAGGCCGAATCCGGTGATGTCGGTCAGGGCGTGCACCGGCAGCGCGCGCGCCAGCTCGGCAGCCACCTTGTTCAGGGTCGACATCTGCGCGACCGCGATCGCCTCGTGCGCCGCCGCCGCCTGCCCGCTTCGGATCGCGTTGAGCAACACCCCCGTGCCCAGCGGCTTCGTCAGCAGGATGGCGTCGCCGGGCTCGGCGCGGCCGTTGCTGAGCACGGCGTCGGGGTGCACGAGCCCGGTGACGCAGAGGCCGTACTTGGGCTCTCGATCGATGATCGTGTGCCCCCCCGCGACGGCGCCGCCGGCTTCGCGCACCTTGCTCGCGCCCCCGTCGAGCACGGCGACAATCGTCTCCAGCGGCAGGTCGCTGGGGAACGCGGCGATGTTGAGGGCGAAGAGCACGTCGGCGCCCATGGCGAAGATGTCGTTGAGGGCGTTGGCCGCGGCGATCTGACCGTACTGGAACGGGTCGTCGACGGTGGGGGCGAAGAAGTCGAGCGTCTGCACGATCGCCTGGTCGGCGTTGAGCCGATACACGGCCGCGTCGTCGGCCTGGTTCAGGCCGACCAGCAACTCGGGATGCTCATGCTGCGGGAATTGATGTCCAAGTGCGCGCACGACCTGCGCGAGGGCCCCCGGCCCGTACTTCGACGCTCAACCGCCGCAGGTCGCGAGGTCGGTCAGCCGGATCTTGTCGCGCTGGGCCACCGCCGCCTCCTTCCCGGCACTCGCGTGCGGGTCGCACGACCCGGGGCGGATGCCCAGCATACCGGCCCATCGCCGGCCGGGCCGGGTCAGGCGTCGTCGAGGGCAGCGCGGGCGATCATCTCCAGTCCGCGCGGTGTGATGGGCGGGTTGGCCAGGGGGCCGCGGACATCGCGGTAGTAGCGCTCGAGCGGCTCGCTGCGCTGGAACGAGACCCCGCCGACCACCCGCATGCAGCGATCGACGATCGCCACGGCGAGGTCCGTGACGCGCAGCTTCGCGGTCGCGACGCGCGGCGCCAGCCGGGTGCGCTCGCCGCCGGCGGCGTCCCAGGCCTCGGCGGTGGAGAAGAGCAGGGCCTGGGCGGTGAAGACATCGGCATCAATGCGGCCGATCTCGTGCCGGACGTAGGGCACCGTCGCGATCGGCGCGCCCAGGCCGGTGGGCCGCCGGGTGCGCGCGAACTCGACGGTGTAGTCGCGCGCCGCCTCCGCGACACCCAGGCTCGCGGCGGAGACGAGCAGCGCGAACCAGGCGAAGTCGTGGTGCGCCTGCCCGCGCTCGCCGGGCGCGTGGCGTACAAGGAAGTCGTCGGCCGCGACGGGCGTGTCCTCGAAGTAGACGTCGTGGGAGCCGGTGCCGCGCATCCCCAGCGCGTCCCACGTCTCGGCGATGCGGATCCCACCGCGGTCGCGCGGGATGATGGCGCGGCCGAGTTCGTTGCTGCCGTCGTCGAAGCGGGCCGCGGTGAGGAAGTAGGCCAGCACGGGAGCGAGCGTGGAGAAGGTCTTGCGGCCGTTCAGCCGCCAGCGCCCGTCGCCGTCGGGACGGAAGGCGGAGACAGGCAGCCCGCCGCCCTGGAACGACCCGAGTTCCGGCTCGGTCACGACGGAGTTGATCGTCGCGCCATCGCGCACGACCGCCTCGAAGACGCGTGCTCGCAGTTTCGCCGGCCAGGAGGGCCGCGCCACTTCTTGGCCCACCGTCATCAGATGCATGCCCACGCCGTAGGCGGTGGAGCCGTCGGCACGGGCGATGGCGCGCTGGGCATGGACGAGATCGGTGAGTCCATGGCCGCCTCCGCCGACCTCCGCGGGCAGCGGCGCGGCCATGTAGCCGATCGCGCGCAGCGCTTCGAAGTTCTCGAAGAAGAACCCGCCGCTGCGGTCGAGTTCCGCCGCTCGCTCCGCGAAGCCGGGCAGGAGCGGCGCGATCGCGTCGAGCAGGCGCGTCTGGGAGGCGGTCTTGGCATGCATCGGCATTCAGTCTACGGGCGCATCGGCGTGGCGGCGGCACGGCCGGCGTCGGACGGCCGGGACCGGACCGTCATGGGGAGAAGTCACCCAGGATGTGGCCGGCGCTCATCGCGCGCAGCCGGGCCAACCCGCCGTCCGACTCGCGCAGCACCCGCAGTTCCCGGAACCAGCGCTCCAGCGGCAGGTCGGCACTGAGCGCCGGGGGCCCGATGGCGGCGATCGTCGCGTCCACGACCTGCTCGGCGGTCTGCTGCGCCACGAGCCGGGCGGCGGCGGCGGCGCCGCCGCCGGCGGCGTCGCAAGCGAGGGCGGCGGCGGCGCGCAGGTGGACGTCGGCGTCGGCGAGCGCCCAGCGAGTCGACTCGGCGGCGTCGGCGCGGGCCCGCTCCCGCAGCATCGATCGAGCGCCCCGGCCGACACCCGTCAGTTGGGCGGCGAGGCAGGCGTCGTGGCGGGCGTGTGCGTCCGGCGCGATCACCGGTCCGTCGCCGAGCCGGTTCTCGCTGGGGAGCCGCAGATTGCTGAGATTGAGTTCCTGCGTGTCGCGCCCCGTGGCCAGGGTGGGATAGGGCCGCCAGCGCTGGAAGCCGGCGCGCTCGGTCTCCACGATGAAGCAGGTGGCGCCCAGGGGCTGCCCCGACTCATCCTCGGCGCGGGCAGAGACTACGCCGAAGTCGGCGGCGTCGGCCTCGCCGTCGCGACCGGCGTCCGCCACGAAGAGCTTCGTGCCGTCCAGCAGCCAACCGCCGGGCGTGCGCCGCGCGCGGATGCGCAGCCCGCCGCCGGCATCGCTCCCGGTTGGGGCGCCGAGCCAGGGATCGTGCAGGCCCACGAAGCAGCGTCGCTCGCCGCGCAGCAGGGGCAGCAGGAAGCGGCGCCGCTGATCGGGCGTGCATGCATAGAGGGCGGGTGGCGCTTGCGGGCCGAAGAGGCCGTAGCCCAGCGCCAGCACGCCGGCGCGATGCTGGGCCAGGTCTTCGAGGACGAGCGCCCGGGTCACTGAGTCGGTTGGGGGCCCGCCCAACGCCTCCGGCTCACGGAGCAGGGACAGGCCCATGGCGGCCACCTTGGGGCGGAGGCCGGCGGCGACCTCGGGCGGGAGCGCGAAGGTGTTGGGATCGATGCGCTTCTCCCAGAGCCACAACTCGCGGCGGACGAAGCGGCGCACGGCCTCGCGCAGGAGGCGGCGCTCCTCCGGCGATCGATCGTTCGGGCATGCCGGCGGTTCCGCCACGAGTCGCCTCCTGGTCGTCTATTCTACGGATCTAGTCGATGCTGGAGTTGATGCGATTCACGCCGGATTGGAGAGGACGCACATGATCCGAACGTGGAGTGGATTCCTTCAATTGGGTGGGACCAGCGCCGCCCGCTGGATGCTCGTCCTGGTGCTCGTCGCCGGGCTGGCGCTGGCCGGCTGCGGCGGCGACGGTGACGATGATGGGAGCGCCACCGCGGCGGCCGAAGCCGCCGCGGCCGCCGGCGACTCGAGCGCCGCCGCCGCCGCCGCCGAACGCGCCGCCGCGGCCGCCGAAGAGGCCGCCGCCACTGCCGCGGCCGCCGGTGACACCGCCGCCGCCGCGGTGGCCGCCGCCGCCGCCGAGGCCGCCGCCGCCGCTGCCGCGGCCGCGCGCGAGGCGGGCGCCGCCGAGGCCGCAGCCGCAGCCGAAGCCGCCGCCGCCGCCGCCGCCGCGGCCGAGGATGCCGCCGCTGCGGCGCGCGCGGCTGCCGAGGCCGCGGGTATGGACGGCGGGGGCGGGCCGCTGAAGATCGGCTTCCTGGCCGACTTCTCCGGGCCGATCGCCGAGTTCGGCCCGGTCATTCAGACGGGCGTGGATCTGGCGATCGCGCACATCAATGCGGCGGGTGGCGTGCTCGGTCAGCCGGTGGAAGTCGTCTCGGGCGACACGCAGGTCGACACGGTGCAGGGCGTCGAGGAGGCGCGCCGCCTGGTGGAGATCGAGGGTGTGCACGCGATCGTCGGGCCGTTGTCGAGCACGGTGACGATCGCGGTGGCCGAGAGCGTTACCGGCTTGGCGGGGGTGCCGACGGTCTCCCCGTCGGCGACATCGCCTGCGGTCACCGTGGCCGACGACAACGGTTTCCTGTTCCGCAGCACCATCTCGGACGCGGCGCAGGGCGTCGTGTTGGCCCAACTGGCGAAGGATGAGGGCTACGACAACGTGGCCGTGATCTTCCGCAACGACGCCTACGGCCAGGGCCTCGCCGACGCGTTCGAAGCCGCCTTCGACGGCACGGTGACGTCGGCGTCGATCGAGCAAGGTGCAACGACCTATCTGTCGGAGTTGCGGGCCGCCGCGGAGGGCCAGGCCGACGTGCTGGTCGCGATCGCCTTCCCCGCCGAGGCCCTGGTCTTCATCCGCGAGGCGCTGGAGCACTCGATGTTCTCGGACTTCCTCTTCGTGGACGGGACGAAGAGCCAGGAGCTGATCGATGGCATCGGCCAGGACTTCCTGAACGGCTTCAAGGGCACGGCCCCGGGGGCGGGTCCGGCCAACGCTTCGACGAGCGCGTGGGACGCGGCCTACATCGATGCCCACGGCGAGCTGCCGGCGCTGCCGTTCGTGCGCGAGGCGTACGACGCCGTGATCGCCATCGCCCTGGCCGCGGAGCTGGCTGGCTCGACCGACGGCGCCGCGATCCGCGATGCGCTGCCGCGCGTCGCCGCGCCCGGCGGTGAAACGGTGATCCCGGGCGCCGACGGCGTCGCAGCGGCGCTGGGCGCCGCGCGCAACGGCGACGACGTGAACTACGAGGGCGCGGCGACGACGCTGGACTGGAACGCCGCCGGCGACGTGCTGACCGGCTTCATCGAGATTTGGCAATACGAGGACGGAGCCCCGGCGGCGATCGAGTCGATCCCGTTCGACCTGAACTAGGCCCCGTTCACGCCGGCTGGCTCGACGTCGGCCGACCTTACCCTCGACCCCCTCTCCATCTGAGCGATGGAGAGGGGGCATCGGACCTGGGCGGGCGGCTGCGGTCGCCCGCCCCTTCCGCGCTGCGCCGCCGCGGCAGCGCGATGCGACCTTGCCTACCCTGGGGGGTCGGGTAGCGGCGCCCGGCCGCGCAGACGCCGCCAGAGGCGTGCCACGAGGGGCTCCGTCCGCAGGTCGTCGACGAATCGGCTGATGCGCCGCTCCTCGCGCAGCAGCCCTGCCGGGCGCGCCAGCAGGAAGCCGACGATCAGCAGTCCGATGACGAGCTGACGCACCATGAAGACGCGCTCGCCCAGGAAGTCGGGCAGGTCTTCCTGGATGAGCGGGGCGCCGAACCAGACGAAGCCCACGACCAGCGCCCCCAGCACGGCGCCCCGATTGTTCCCGCTGCCGCCCACCATCAGCATCGTCCAGACCAGAAAGGTGCCGAACAGGTCGGTGAACGACGTCGGCGCGATGGCGTTGACGCGGTGGGCGAAGATGGCGCCGCCGAGCCCCATGATCATCCCGCCCAGCACGAAGCTCTGCATGCGGAAGTTGACGGTGTCTTTGCCCGAGGCGCGGGCGGTGTCTTCGTTCTCGCGGATGGCGCGCAGCACGCGGCCCCAGGGCGAGCCGGTGAGGCGGCTCACGACGAGGTAGACGATCGCCAGCATGACGAGCGCGATGCCCAGCATCACCCAGCGGTAGTCTTCGCCGCCGGCCAGGTCGTCGAGCAAGCGGGGGATGCCGTTCAGGCCGCGCGCGCGATTGACCAGGCCTTCGACCGAATTCGCCACGCTGCGTAGGATCGCGGCGATGCCGATGGTGGCGATGGCCAGGAAGTCGCGGCGCAGCCGCAGCGTCGGCAGGCCGATGATCACGGCGAGCAGGCCCGCGGCGGCCATCCCGCCCAACCAGCCCACCGGCACGGGCAGACTCCAGCCTCCCAGGTAGTCCTCGAAGGCGGGGTCGGGCGGCGGCAGCGTCAGCAGCGCGCTGGTGTACGCGCCCACCATGAAGAACGCCACGATGCCGAAGTTGAAGACGCCCGTGTAGCCCCACTGCAAATTCAGGCCCAGTGCGACGATCGCGAAGATGGCGACCGTGGTGAGGAAGCCCACGGTCCAGTGCAGGCCGCCGTGGAAGCTCACGAGGGGGGCGAGGTCGACGAGCAGGGCGTCCATGGCGGGCCTACACGCTCGAGCCGAAGAGCCCGCGCGGTCGCACGAGCAACATCAGGATCAGGATCACGAAGGGCACGCCGGGCTTGAGGCCCGTGTTGATCCACTCGGTCGACACCTCCTGCGAGATGCCCACCACCAGCCCGCCGACGAGCGCGCCCAGCGGGTTCCCGATCCCGCCCAGGATCGTGGCCGCGAACAGCGGCAGGATCAGGTTGAAGCCGGCGTCGAAGCGGAGTTGCGCCTGCAACGCCAGCATGATGCCCGCGATCGCGATCAGGCCGCCGCCGACGATCCAGACCCAGCGGCGGACGCTCTCCGTCTCGATGCCGGCGACCTCGGCGAGGGCCGGGTTGTCGGCGGTGGCGCGCATCGCCTTGCCCAGCTTGGTCCGGTAGAGCAGGAGGTAGACGGCGACGGACAGGACCAGCGTGAGCGCGACGATCAGGATCTGGTCGGGTTGGACCCTGATCTCCCCCACGATCGTGACGGCCTTGTTGATGCCGGTGCTGTAGCGGGTGGGAGAGGAGCCCCAGATCATCTGCACGACGGCGCGCACCGCGATGCCGATGCCCAGCGAGGCGACCGCCATTGTGATGATGCCGCTGCCCCGGCCGCGCAACGGCCGGAACACGAGGCGGTCCAGGAGCAGCGCAACGCCGGCCACGCCCGCCATGGCGAAGAGCGCGGCGGGCAGCATGCCCCAGCCGAAGGACAGCGGGCCGATCTTGCCGCCCTCGAGACCGGCGTCGACGACGACGAAGAAGGCCAGGAACATGCCCAGCGTCATCAGGTCGCCGTGGGCGAAGTTGGCGAACTTCATGACGCCGTAGGTCAGCGTCAGCCCGATCGCGCCCAGCCCGATGATCGAGCCGACGATGATCCCCACGACGACGAGTTGGAGGATCTCCATCAGGGAGTCTCCCGGCGGGCATCCGTCGGCGAGGACGGGGCGGCTGCGGCTGGGCCGGGCTCGGCCTCTTGGCCGAGGAAGAGCCGCCCCACGTCCGCGTTGGCCAGCAGCGCCGCGCCGCTCTGCTCCAGGACGACGCGGCCCGTGACCATCACGTAGCCGCGGTCGGAGATCGACAGCGCCTCCTTCGCGTTCTGTTCGACGATGAGCAGCGCGACGCCGGCGTCCCGTATCCGCAGCAGGCGCTCGAAGATCTCGCCACGCATGATCGGCGAGAGGCTGGCGGTGGGCTCGTCGAGGAGCAGCAGGACGGGGTCGAGCATGAGCGCACGGCCGATCGCGAGCGCCTGCCGCTGCCCGCCCGAGAGCCGCGAGGCGCGCTGGCCGACGCGGGCGGCGAGGTCGGGGAAGAGGGCGAGCATCTCGTCGATGCGGGCGCCGAGGCCGTCCTCGCGCGCGTAGCCACCCATCTCCAGGTTCTCTCGCACGCTGAGCGAGGGGAACACATTGTCGGTCTGCGGCACGAACGACGCGCCGGCCGCGACCATCTGCGGGGCGGAGTAGGTGCTGACATCGCGATCGCGGAAGCGGACCGCGCCGTGCGTGGCGGGGATCGCCCCGAAGATCGCCTTGAGCAGGGTCGACTTCCCGGCGCCGTTGGGCCCGATGATCGTGACGATCTCCCCCGCGTCGATGTGCAAGTCCACGTCGTGGATGATCTCCACGTCGCCGTAGCCGGCGCGCAGGCCCCTCGTGCTCAGCAGTGCGCTCACCGGTACTGGCTCCCGAGGTACGCCTCCTGCACGGTGGCGTTGGCGAGCACGGCCGATGGCGGCCCTTCGACGAGCACCCGTCCGGCGGTCATCACGATGACGGGGTCGCAGATGCGCGCGACGAGGTCCATGTCGTGCTCGATGAGCAGGAACGTGACGCCCATTTCGTCGCGCACGCGCGCGATGTGGTCGGTGAGCCGCCGCGCGAGCGTGGGGTTGACCCCGGCGCCGGGCTCGTCGAGCAGGATCATGCGGGGCCGCGACATGAGCGCCCGGGCCAGTTCCAGCAGTTTGCGCTGGCCGCCCGAGAGGCTGCCCGCGGGGTCGCGCATCAGCGGCGCGAGCTCCACCAACTCCAGCACCTCGCGGGCCCGGGCGACGTTGGCGGCTTCCTGCCGCCTCACAAGTCCGGGTCGCAGCAGCGGTCCCCACAGGCGTTCGCCGCTCTGGCCGCCGGGCACGAGCAGCAGATTCTCGAGCACCGACAGGGAGGTGAGCTCCTGGGGGATCTGGAAGGTGCGTGTGAGCCCGCGCCGGAAGATGCGGTGCGGCGGCGCTCCCGTGATGTCGTGCCCGTCGAACCGCACGCGGCCGCCGTCGATCCGCAGGAAGCCGGCGATGCAGTTGAAGCAGGTCGTCTTGCCGGCCCCGTTGGGGCCGATGAGCCCCGTGACGGTGCCGGCCTCGACATCGAAGCTCGCGCCGTCGACGGCCCGGTGCCCGCCGAACTGCTTGATCAGTGATTGGACCTCGAGCAGGGCGGTCATTGGGTAGGCATCGTTCGGGCCGCCCCCGAGGGGTAGGGTGCGAGTGCGTCGCGTGGCTCGGGGCCGGCGCGGCCGACAGGCTACCACAGCGCCCGGCCGTTCACGGGCGCGCGCGAGCCGGGCAGAGGAGCGCCGATGCCGACGTTGCACCAGATCGCGGACGAGTATGTGGACCGCCTGGCGGCGCTCGATCCGCTGGCCGCGACCGGCATGGGCGTGCCGGGGCACGACCACGAAGTCCCGGACTTCTCGCCGGACGGCGCCCGGGCCCGCGCCGCGCTGGACGCGGAGACGCTGGCGGCGCTTGAGTCCGCGCCCGCCGCGACGGCGCGCGACCGCCTGGCGCGCGACGTGATGGCCGAGCGCCTGGTGCTGGGCCGGGAGTTGTTCGAGGAGGGTGAGCATCTCCGCGACCTGAACATCATCGCCTCGCCCATGCAGCGCCTGCGCGGCGCCTTCGATCTGATGCCGGCCGAGACGGATGGCGACTGGGAGAACATCGCGGCGCGGATGGAGGCCGTGCCCGGCGCGTTACACGGCATGCGGGCGTCGCTGCAGGCGGGCCGCGCGGCGGGACCGACCGTCGCCGCGCGCCAGGTCCGGGCGGCGATCACGCAGGCGCGGACGTGGGCGGGCGCCGGCGGCGAGTCGGTTGGCTTCTTCGCCGGGCTGATCGCGAAGCCGGGCGCGCCGTCGCAGGGCGGGCTAGCGTGGCGCCTCCGCGACGCGGCGGCGACGGCGTCCGCGGCCTACGAGGCCTGGGCGGACTATCTGGAGGCGGAGTACCTGCCAGTGGCCCGATCCGCGGACGGCGTGGGCGCCGAGCGCTACGCGCTGCGGGCGCGCGTCTTCACGGGGCTGCGCCTGGACCTCCACGAGACGTACGCCTGGGGCTGGGAGGAACTGCGCCGCATCCGCAGCGAGATGGCCACGACCGCAGAGCGGATCGCGCCGGGCGGCAGTCTGTCGGACGCGGTGCGCCTGCTGGAGACGGACCCGGCCCGCGCCCTCGACGGGGAGGAGCCCTTCCGGCAGTGGATGCAGGACGTGCAGGACCGCACCATCGCGGAGCTGGGCGGGACGCACTTCGAAATCCCCGAGCCGGTCCGCCGGGTGGAGGCGATGATCGCGCCGCCGGGCGGGGCGCTGGCGATGTACTACACCGGCCCCAGCGAGGACTTCTCGCGGCCGGGGCGCACCTGGTACCCCACCGGCGGGCGCACGCGCTTCCCGCTCTGGGCGGAGCTATCGGTCGCCTATCACGAAGGCGTGCCCGGGCATCATCTGCAGATCGCGATCACGCGCTACCAGGGCGACGCGCTGACTCGCTATCAGCGCCTGCTGGCGGGCACGTCGGGCTACGTGGAGGGGTGGGCGCTGTACGCGGAGCGGCTGATGTCGGAGTTGGGCTACTTCGAGAACCCCGATCACTACCTGGGCTACCTGAGCAGTCGGGGGCTGCGGGCGGCGCGGGTCGTGGTCGATATCGGCCTGCACCTGGGCCTGACGATCCCGGACGACGAACCGGAACACCCGGGCGAGGTCTGGCGGCCGGCGTTCGCGCTGCCGTTCCTGCGCGCGCATTGCTTCTTCCCCGACGACATGCTGGCCAGCGAGGTCGACCGCTACCTGGGCTGGCCGGGCCAGGCGATCAGCTACAAGGTCGGCGAGCGGGCGTGGCTGCGGGCGCGGGCGAACGCGCGGGCGGCCGCGGGCGATGGCTTCGACCTCAAGACGTTCCACGATCGCGCCCTGGCGATGGGTCCCATGGGGCTGGAGCAGCTGGAGCGGGAGATGGCGGCGCCGGGGCAGTAGGCGCGCGGTTCCCCGAGGGGGATCCCTCCGCTAGACTCCCCGTCGGCTGGACCCCATGCCCCGGCCTCCACCAGACAGGATCGCTATGGCCTCCCAGTCACGCGACGCCGCTATCGTCGGCATCTACGAGCTGCCCGAGCGCAAAGTCGCGGGCCTCAGCCCGCTGCAGATCAAGGCCGAATGTGCCGCCAAGGCGCTGGCCGACGCGGGCCTCACGTGGTCCGACGTCGACGCGGTCTACGACGCCCAGGACGGCGGCGGCGGGCTCAATGTGGCGGAATACTTCGGCCTGCACCCCCGCGTGATGGACACGACGCAGGTCGGCGGCTCCTCCTACGAGTTCCACGCCGCGCACGCCCGCGCGGACATCGCGGCGGGGCGGGCGAACGTCGCCCTGCTGACCTACGGCTCCACACAGGCCTCCGCGGCGCGCCGCACCGGCACGGAGGTGCGCGCCGGCGGCGGCGTCCCCGACCCCGGCGCGAACATGGAGCGGCCCTGGGGCCAGACCCTGATCTCGATGTACGCCATGGCCGCGCATCGGCACATGCACGAGTACGGCACGACGAGCGAGCAACTGGCGGAGATCGCGACCGCGACGCGCGCGCACGCGATGCGCAACCCGCAAGCCGTCAAGGCGATGGAGGACCTGCTGTTCCTCAACATCCGCGAGACCACGGTCGAGGACGTCGTGACCTCGCGGATGATCGCCAATCCGTTGCACCTGCTCGACTGCTGCATGGTGTCGGACGGCGGGGGCGCGGTGGTCATCGCGTCGCCGGACGTGGCGCGGGGCTGCGCCAAGCCGCCGGTGTGGGTGATCGGCGCGGGCGAGGCGATGGCCTACCAGGAGAACGGCGGCGACATTACGACGAGCGCCGGGGCGCAGTCGGCACCGATCGCGTTCGGCGAGGCGGGCGTCCGCCCGGACGAGATCGACATCGCGATGGTCTACGACTCGTTCACGATCACGGTGCTCATCCTGCTCGAGGACCTCGGCTTCTGCGCCAAGGGCGAGGGCGGGGCCTGGGTGGAGGGGGGGCGGCTGCGCTGGGATCGCTCCGGCGGGCCGGCGCTCAACACCGACGGCGGCGGCCTCTCGTCGAATCACCCCGGCATGCGCGGCATCTTCCTGCTGCTCGAGGCGGCCCGGCAGCTGCGGGGCGAGTCGACATCACAGGTGGATGGGGCGGCGCTGGCCGTCGCGCACGGCAACGGCGGCCAGTTGGCCGGCCGGCACTCGGGCAGCACCATCGTGCTGGCGCGGGACTAGGGAGAACAGCGATGGCAGACGCGACCCGACCGCTCCCCAGCCTCTCGGACCCGGACACGGGGCCGTTCTGGCAGGCGACCAAGGAGCACGCACTGCGCTATCAGGTCTGCGATGACTGCGACGTGGTGGTGTTCTACCCGCGGCGGCACTGCGGCGCCTGCCTGGGCAGCCCGCTGAGCTGGCGCACCTCGAAGGGTGAGGGCGCGATCTACAGCTACAGCGTCGTGCAACTCAGCCGGCACCCGTTCTTCGGGCAGAAGATCCCCTACGCGGTGGCGCTGATCGACCTCGACGAGGGCTTCCGCATGCTCTCGAACGTCGTGGGCGTCGAGGATCCGGTGGCGGAACTCCATGTCGGCCAGCGCGTGGCGGTCGAGTGGGAGGATCACGACGACGTCGCGATCCCGCTCTTCTGCCCGGTCTGACCGCGCGGGCCCCGGACGAGAGGAGTCGCGATGCCGATCGAAGTGGGGCAGCAGGCGCCGGCCTTCACGCTGCCCAACGCCGAGGGCGAGCCGCGCTCTCTGGAGAGCTACGCGGGCCGGCGGCTGATCGTCTACTTCTACCCCAAGGCGTTCACGCCGGGATGCACCGGCGAGAGTTGCGACTTCCGCGATTCCGACGCGCCCCTCCGCGACGCCGGATACACCGTCGTGGGGGTGAGCCCGGACCCGGTTGCGAAGCTGGCCAAGTTCCGGTTGGAGTACGACCTGCCCTTCGACCTGCTGTCGGACGCCGACCACGCGATGGCGGAGCAGTACGGCGCCTGGGGCAAGAAGAAGAACTACGGCCGGGAGTACGAGGGCCTGATCCGATCCACGGTCGTGCTCGACGAGGCGGGCACGGTGGAGCGCGTCTACCACAACGTGCGGGCGAAGGGGCACGTCGCGCGGCTGCGACGGGAGCTGTTGGGCGAGGGCTGACGCGGCGCGCGGCTAGCCGAGCCGCAGGGTGACGGGCGCGTGGTCCGACGGCTTGTTCCCGGCCCGCTCCGCCACGTCGATGACGACGTCGGCCAAGCGCGTGAGCAGGCGCTCCGTGACCAGATGGTGGTCGATGCGCAGCCCCTCGCCGCGCTCGAACATCGCCGAGCGGAAGTCCCACCACGTCCACTCGCGGGAGTCCGGCCGCAGCGTGCGCAGGGCGTCGTGCAGGCCCAGCCCGAGCAAGGCCTGGAAGCGCTCGCGCGCGGGCGGCGCGGCGAGCACGGTGTCGGCCCAGCGCTCGGGCTCGGAGCAGTCGATGTCCTGGGGCGCGATGTTGTAGTCGCCGCAGGCCACGAGTTCGCCCGCCAGGTCCTGCGCTGCCAGCCAGCGCGTGAGGTGGTCGAGCCACTCCAGCTTGTAGCGCCACTTGTCGCTGCCGACGGTGCTGCCGTTGGGTACGTAGAGGTTGACGACGCGCACCCCCTCGATGAGGGCGGCGATGCCGCGCGCGTGCGCGTCGCCGGACCAGGGCAGGTCGGTCTCCACCTCGTCGATGGGCGCCAGCGAGGCGATCCCGACGCCGTTGTAGGTCTTCTGACCGAACACGGCGACCTCGTACCCCAGCGCGTCGAAGCCGTCGAAGGGGAACTGCTCCTCGGTGCACTTGAGCTCTTGCAGGCAGAGGACGTCGGGGCGTTCCTGGTCGAGCCAGTTGAGGATGCGGTTCTCGCGCGCGCGGACGGAGTTGACGTTCCAGCTCACGATGTCCATGACACCCCCTGCGTAGCGGCTGCGGCGCGATGCGTCAAAGCGGCGCCGGCGCGATGATCAGCCGCGCTGCGACCAGACGCCCAAGACGATGCCCGCCGCCACGGCGACGTTGAGCGACTCCACGTGCGGGGCGATGGGCACGCCGACCCGACGGTCGATGACAGCCGCGATCTCGGGGGAGAAGCCGGCGCCCTCGTTGCCGAGCACGAGCGCCCGGCGGGTGGCCGGGTCGGCGGGGGGCTCGTCCCAAACGGAGGGCCCGTCGGCCGCCGCGCCGACGATCTCGTAGCCGCGCTCCGAGAGCCGCCGCAGGTCGGCGGCGAGGCCGGGCGAGCGGGCGATCGGGATGTGGAACCAGGCCCCGGTCGCGGCGCGCACGACCCGGGGGTGGACCGGGTCGGCCGTGCCGGGGCCGGTCAGCACGGCGTCGGCCCCGAACGCGGCGGCCAGCCGGATCAAGGCGCCGGCGTTGCCGGGGTCCTGCACGCCGTCGAGGGCGACCACGGTCGAGGGTCCCTGCGCCGGCAGCGCGGCCAGGGCGTCGGCGGCGGGCGGCAGCCTGTCGCGGACGACGGCGAAGCAGCCCTGGGGGCCGCGGGTGTCCGAGAGACGCGCGGCGTCCTTGGCGCTGATCAGAGTCACCGTCCCCGGCCGGAGCGCGGTGGCTCGATCGTCGGTGGCGAGCAACTCGACGAGGGGGGTGCCGGCGTCGATCGCGTCGCGGACGAGCTTCTCGCCCTCGATCAGGAAGCAGCCGTGCGCGGCCCGGCCCTTGGCGGTACGGAGCGATCGCAGTTGCCTGAGGTGGCCAGCGCTGAGCGCCACGACGCCCGCCTACGGCGCCCGCCGCACCGGCAGCAAGACGAACGGCTCGCCCACGGCGATGGCCCCGGCGGCCAGCAACTCGGCCGCCGCCGCCGCGTCGCGGCCCGTCTCGGCCAGCAGTTCCAGCGTGTGCTCGCCCAGCCCCGGCGGGGCGAGCACGCCGGCCTTCTCGGTGCGGCTGAAGCGGGCCAACCGCCCGGCGGTGTACACCCCCGCGGGCCCGCCCGGCGCCCGCACGCCGGGAACCCACAGGTGCAGCGCCTCCGTGCCGTCGAGGAACGGGTCGCTGGACAGCTGTTGCACGCTGCGCACGCGCATCGCCCGGAGGCCGGCGTCCATGCAGCGGTGCTCCGCGTCGGCCGTGTCCAGACCACCGATGGCGCGGCAGAGGGCCTCCTGGAGGGCGTCGTCGTCGAGGGGAGGGGCGGACAGCAGCCCGGCGTCGTGCAGGGCGGCGAGGGCGGCGGCACGCTCCGCGGCGCCGTCGCGGGCGGCGGCGACATCGACGGCCTGGAGCCGCAGCCAGCCGTCGCGCGTCCGGTAGTAGCGGTCGAGCGGGTCGGGCCCCGCGAAGTCCGCGCCGCCGCGGTGGGACGGCCGGCGCCCGTCGTAGCGCACGATCTCGTCACTCTGCATCATGCCCGACTGCCCGGCCAGCGACGTCCAGCCGCGCTGGCCGCCACCCCCGTGGCGCTGGTGCAGCAGCGCCAGCACGGCGCCCAGCGCCAGCATGGCCGCGCCGGCGACATCGTTGACGGGCAGACGCATGAACACGGGGTCGCTGTCGCCGCCCTGGGCGCGCATCATCCCGCCGTGGGCCTGCAGCACGGGATCGAAACCGGGATCGCCGCCGAGTGGGCCGCCCTCCCCGAATCCCGTGAGGGAGATCGCGATGATCTCCGGATTGACGGCGCGCAGGGAGGCGTAATCGATGCGCAGCCGCTCCAGGACGCCCTCGCGGTAGTTGTCGATCACGATGTCGGCGTCGCGGGCGAGGTCCAGGAAGATCGCGCGCCCCGCGTCGTCCCGCAGGTCGATGGCCAGTCCCCGCTTGCCCTGGTTGAGCGCCACGAAGCTGGCCCCGAACAGCCGCGTGAAGTCGCCGTCGGGGGGCTCCACCTTCACCACGTCGGCGCCGAGTTCGGCGAGCAGGGCGCCCGCGTGCGCCCCCGCGATGATCGTGCCCAGGTCCAGCACACGGACGCCGGCGAGCGGACCATCGCACGCGGGGGCGTCGTGGGAGGCCGGCGGCTGCGCCGGCCAGGGCTCCGCGCAGGCGTCGTGCTGCCCGAGGGCCGGGGCGGGGCCCCGGATGGAGGCGGGCGACCGCGTGAGGACCAGCGGCAGCCCCGGCATGACGACGCGGCCGCGCTCGGGATCGTCGACTGCGGCGCGCATGCCGATGGCTTTGATCTGTGGGTGGTCGAGCCAGTCGTCGCGATCCTCCACGGGTCCGACGGGGCAACCGATCTCGGCCAGGATTTGCAGCCACTCGTCGCGGGGGCGCCGCAGGAAGGCCTCGCGCAGCAGGCCGATGGCCCAGAGGATGTTCCCGGGCTGCGCCACGGCCATCGGATCGCCGCCGAGGCGGGCGTCCGTCAGGACGTGCAGCAAGCCCTGCCGGTCCAAGACCGGCAGGAGGAAGTGGGGCTTGAGCGCCGCCAGGAACAGCCATCGGCCGTCGCTGCACTCGTAGGGGTGGTAGTGGGGCATGGGTCCGCCCGGCCCGCCCGGCCGCGGCTCGAACTGCTCGCCGGGGGTGTGCGTGATGCCGTGGCCGTGCGCCTGCAGCATGCCGTGCATCCCGCCCACGCCGACCGTTTGCCCCGCGCCCGACGCTTCTCGCTCGACCAACGCCGCGACGGCGGCCGTCGCGCCCCACAGGGCCTGCGAGTAGAGCGTGAACGGCGCGACGCTGTCCACGGGCACGTCGTCACGGCTGTACTGTCCAAGCGCGCCCCCGGTCCCCGCCTCGATCATTGCGGCCGACTCCTCACCGCCGGCCCAGGGGGTGGCGTCGGGCAGGAAGGGGGGCATGTGCAGGAAGATCAGGCGGCCGTTGCCGGCGCGGACCGTCTCCGGGTCCAGGCCGCGCTGCGCGAGCACGTCCAGGGTCTCGCTAAACAGGCAGACGTCGGCGCCGCGCAGGAACGCGTCGCGCCGGGCGCGCGCGGCCGGATCGGCCGGGTCGATGACGATGCTCCGCTTGTTGCGGTTCCAGACCGCGAAGCCGGGCCGCGCCCGCGCGGGGTCGCCCGCGGGCGGCTCCAGCTTGACGACGTCGGCGCCGAAGTCGGCCAGGTACATCGCGGCCATGGGGCCGGCGATGCCGGCGCTCGCGTCGAGCACGCGGATGCCGTCAAGCGGGCCGGGCCGGGGCGTGGGCGAAGCGGGCGTCATGCGTCCGATCCGCCCAACGACTCGATGAACGCGGCGTAGCGGTCGAGGCGCGGCATGATCTCGGCGTCGCCCGCCGGCGGCAGCCAGAAGATGATGCGCTGGAAGCCGGCCTCGATCAGCCCCGTCACGACCTCTTCCCGAGGGGGGGCGCCGAAGACGCTGAGGTCGATCGTGGACATGTCGCGGCCGGCCTGCTCGGCGACGATGCGCAGGGCCGCCAAGCTGTCACGCACGTCGCTGCGGCCGAAGATCGGCATCCAGCCGTCGGCGTAGTCGACGACGCGGCGGTGGGCCCACTTCGTGTCGGCGCCGATCAGGACGGGGGGTCCGCCCGCCTGCACGGGCTTCGGATAGGCCCAGATCTTGTCGAAGTCGACGTGCTCGCCGTGGAACTCCGCCTCCTCCTGCGTCCAGATCTCGCGCATGGCCAGGATGCGCTCCTTGGTCACCGGCCAGCGGTCCTTGAAGGTGGTGCCGTGGTTCTCCATCTCCTCCGCGTTCCAGCCCGCGCCGATGCCCAGCAGGACGCGGCCGTTGGAGATCAGGTCCAGCGAGGCGACGACGTTCGCCAGGAGGATCGGGTCGCGCTCGGGGATGAGGCAGATGCCGGTGCCCAGCTTGAGCCGCTCCGTGGTCGCGGCGATGGCGCCCAGCGCGACGAAGGGGTCGTGGGTGTGCCAGTACTCCTGCGGCAGGTCGTCGCCGCCGGGCCAGCGCGACCGGCGGCTGGCCGGGATGTGCGTGTGTTCGGGGAAGAAGACCGACTCGAAGCCGCGCTCCTCGAGCGCCCGGCCCAGGGCGACCGGTTGGATGGAGTAGTCGGTGGGGAACATGGTGACGCCGAACGTGGCCATTGGGGCTCCTTCGAAGAATGCAGCGTGTGAGCGATCGGACGCCGGTCAGGATAGCCCCCGGCCGGGCTCCGCGGGCGGGGGCTATCCGCGCAGCCCGATCGACCGCATGAGCGCCTCCGGCGACTGGCGGCGGCAGGTGAACATGGGGGTGTCGCGCTCCGTGTAGCTCGTCGAGCGGGAGGTGCGCAGCTCCCGCACCAGGGCCAGGAAGCGGCCCGGGTTGTCGGCCTCGAAGGCGACGACGAACTCCTGGTCGTCCAGACCGTAGGAATAGGTCGTGTTGATCTTCACGTCGTGGTACTTGTGCCCGACGGCGATGTGCTCGTTCATGATCGCCTGACGCTCGGCCTGGGGCAGCTGGTACCAGGCCTTCGTCTTCACCATCGGGTAGACGAAGAGGTAGTCGGCCGTGCCGCCGTCGTCGCGCAGCCGGTCGCGACCACCGGCCCCGGCGTGCAGGGGGTTGCTGTAGATCGAGCGCATGGTCATGGAGAGCAACGAATGCGGTCGCTCCAGCGCGGCCCCGGCGCCGGACCCGAGCAGCGCGCCGTGCCAGTCCTGGATCTCGCCGAGGTCGTCGGAGACTTGCCAGATCAGGAAGTCGGTGTCGGCGCGGGTGCCGACGGTGCTGTAGGTGCGGGTGAGCATGCGCTCGGCCGAGCGCTCGATGAGTTCCATGAGCGCAGCCGCGAGGCGCTCACGCTCGGCGGCAGGGGCGGCGCGGACGTCATCGCGCAGGCGGAAGAAGCTGAACTTCACGAACTGCTTGCCGGTGGCGGGTTCGGCGCTCGTACCGGGGGGGCGGGACTGCGTGGTCGTCATCGCGGGGCCGTCCCACTGGCCGTCCGATTGGCCGCCGCGTGCCGGCGACGGGTCTCCGGGTTCAGCCCGGCCTCCTGCTCGACCGGCAGCCCGTAGTTCGAGTCGTAGAGCGCCTCGATCGTGGCGGCCTGCGCGTCGGTCACGTCGGCCACGTCCGACGCGGCGGCGAACTCGCGCAGTTGCTCCCGGTTGTAGATGTTGGGCAGCGCGCTGGCCACCAGGGGGTCGCGCAGCACGTAGCGCAGGGCCTTCTGGCCCAGCGTCGCGCCGTCGTCGGTCAGGAAGCGGAGCTGCTCGATCTTCTTGAGGCCGTTGAGCAGCCACGCCCGCGGCCGGTGGCGGCGATGGTCGTTCTCGGGGAAGACGGTGTCCTCGGTGTAGTGGCCCTCCAGCATGCCCGAGGAGTGAGGCACGCGGACGAGCAGCGAGGTGTTGGACTCCCGGGCCGCGCGCAGCAAGGCCCGTCCCGGATCGAGCTCCAGGGCGTTGTAGATCATCTGCACGGCGTGGATGGGGCGCTGCGCCATCGCGAATTCGCCCTCCTCCCGCCAGCCGATGGCCGGTCCCAGCGCCACGCCGATGGAGCGCACGTGCCCCTCGCGCTGGACCTTGTCGAGGAAGGTCCAGAGGTCGTCGCGCTGGAGCGCGTCCATGCGCGGGTTGTGCAACTGCCAGTGGTCGATGCGATCGGTGCCCAGACGCCGCAGGGAGCCGCGCAGCGCGTTTTCGAGGAAGGCCGGGTCCCAACAGTGCTGCGCCTCTTGATGCCCGGCCTGACGGTCGGCGGGGCGCCGCTGCCAGTCGTAGCCGAGCTTCGCGCCGATCACGATCTTGTCGCGCGCGGCGCCCGGGAAGGCGTGCGCCAGGACGGTCTCGCCGCGCCCGTTGCCGTAGGTCTCGGCGGTGTCGAAGAAGGTGACGCCGAGGTCGAGCGCCTCCTGCATCAGCGCGGCGGCCTCGTCGTCGCTGAAGGCGCCCCACCAGCCGGCGGCGACCGTCCAGACCCCGAAGCCCACCTCCGACACGTCGATGTCGGTCCCGGCGATGCGGCGATATCGCATGCGGCCTCCTTCGTCCGGCGCGTCGCCCAGCCTACGAGGGCGGCTTGGCCCCAGCAATACGACCCCGCGGGACGGTATGCTGGCACGGATCATGTGCCCCGATCCCTGCCCTGCGCCCGACCCCCAAACCGCCGCGGCGGAGCGACTCGTCTTCGCGCAACTGGAGGCGCTCGGCGTCGCGTACGAGCGCATGGCCTGCGACCCGGCGCTGGCCGACACGGAGCAGTTCTGCGCGCACTACGGGATCGCCCCGGCGGCGTCGGGCAACACGATCATCGTGGGGTCGCGGCGCGAGCCGCGGCAGTTCTCGGCCTGCCTCGTGACCGCGACGCAGCGCCTCGACGTGAACCGCACGATGCGCCGGCTGATGGGCGTCCGCAAGCTGTCGTTCGCGAGCGCCGACGACACGGTCGCGCTGACGGGGATGCTGATCGGCGGCGTGACGCTGTTCGGCCTGCCCGACGACCTGCCCAAGTACATCGACCCGTCGCTGCTGACGCTGCCGGCGATCGTGATCGGCGGGGGCAGCCGCTCGTGCAAGCTGCGGCTCGCGCCGGGCGAACTGCGCAAGATCCCGGGTCTCGAGGTTGTCGAGGGGCTGGCGCTGTCGCGGGAGTGAGGTTCCGGCCGCCCCCGGGGGAGGGGGCTGCCGCGCCGCCGCCGATCGCCGCCGGCGCGCGCCGCGCGCGTGCACGATCTTGCACGCATATGCACGAATTCAGGGGGTTGGGTGGGGCGTGCCCAAGGGTCGCGACCGCGGTGGGCACGGACGGCGCACCGGCACACCCGCGATTCGCGGGTCTCCATCGCAGTATAGAGGATTATAGGCGAGATCGCAAGGTGGCGGGGCGCGGTTTCCCCGGCCAACTCCTATAGGTGCACCGGTATCCATCAAATCTTTCTATGAAACATAACGGGGGGGGGGGGCAAAGTCTGGATGTGCCATACTGCGCGTGCTCACCAGCCCGACGGTCCCCCGGGGGGACCATCGGTGTTCCGCGAAAGGAACCGATCATGAGCATGCCGAAGTATTGGACCACCCTGCGACAGCGAAAGATCTCGCGCCGCACCATGTTGGGAGCCAGCGCCAAAGCCGGCGTTGGCGCGGCCGGCCTCGCGCTGGTCGGCTGCGGCGACGACGACGATGTCGACGCCGGGACCGCAGCGGCGGAACGGGCCGCGTCGGCCGCGGAGGAGGCCGCCGCTGCGGCCATCGCCGCCGGCGAGGCGCGCGCCGCCGAGACCGAGGCCGCCGCGGACGCCGCCGCTGAGGCGGCTGCCGCCGCGTCCGAGGCCTCCGCCGCGGCCTCCCAGGCCGCCGACGCCGCCGACGCGGCCGCCGCTCTGGCCGCCGAGGCGGCCGAGTCGGAGGACGCCGCCAACGCGGCCGCCGCCGCCGAAGCCGCCGCCGCTGCTGCCGCTGAGGCGGCCGCCGCCGCATCCGCGGCCGGCGATCAGGCTGCCGCCGCAGTCGCCGCTGCCGCATCCGAGGCCGCCGAGGCCGCCGCCCAGGCCGCCCGCGACGCGGCCGCCGCGGTCGAGGCCGGCACCGCCACCGCCGCGGCCGCCCAGGCCGCCATCGACGAGGCCGCCGCTGCGGCGGCTGCCGCGGCCGAAGCCGCCGGCGAGGCGTCCGCCGCCGCCGGGCAGGCCGCCGCCACGGCCCAGGAGACCGCCGAAGCCGCGGCTGAGACCGCCGCGGCTGCCGTCGCCGCCGCCCAAGAGGCCGCCGAGGCGGCCGGGGAGGCCGCCAGCACGGCGGCGGCGGCCATGGCCGCCGCCGTCGCTGAGGAGGAGTTCGACTTCTCCGTGCCCTGGCCGCTGGACGAGGTCGATCTGGACGCCACGATCGTCACGGCGGTCCCCTCCGACAACGGGGGCCTGGATCAGGGGCGTACCGCCAGCTTCACCAACTTCTACTCGCACGGCGCCGTCTTCGGCCCGGCGATGCAGGTGGACCCGCGCGATAACACCCTGATAGCGACGGTCGTCACGCCGGAGTGGATCGACCCCGTCTCGATCCGGGCGGCGGTCGCTCCGGCGCCGTTCCATGACGGCTCGACCGTCACGGCGCACGACCTGGTGTTCACCCACGAGCGCGCGGGCGGCATCGCCGAATATCACGACGGCGGCGCGACGTCCGATCACCCCGGCGGCTGGACGACGTGCTGCGGGGTCTGGGGATCGAGCACTTGGGCCCGCAACGAGGCCGTGGACGACCGCACCTGGGCGATCGAGATCCAGGAGCCCGACGCGTCCTTCCTCCTCCTCCACATGGCCACGGTCAACACCTCCATCTTCTCCAAG
Organism: Dehalococcoidia bacterium; assembly: GCA_965209205.1. Taxonomy (GTDB): domain Bacteria; phylum Chloroflexota; class Dehalococcoidia; order Bin125; family Bin125; genus TK10-74A. The sequence goes on along the minus strand of CBDBQC010000003.1, from coordinate 307,804 downwards.
GCGGATACGGAGCGGCGGGGCGACACCGCGGTGGACCGATCCCCGATGGGCACCGGCCCCTACCGCTTCGTGAGCCACACGGAGGACGAGGACTTCGTCTTCGAGCGCTTCGAGGACCACTTCTTGCCGCTGGACCATCCCGTCCGGGTGGCGCACGTGCCCCACAACCAACAGCTGACGGTCCTGGTGCGGCCCGAACTCCAGTCGCGCCTGGCCGGCATCGAGGCCGGCGAGATCGACATGATGGAGGGGGTGGGCCCCGACGTCGCCGAGCCGTACCTGGACGACCCCGACTTCACCGTGCAGTGGGGAGCCCCCCTCACCTGGGGCCTCCAGCACATCCAGCCCAACCTGTTCGCCCAGACGTTGGACGACGGCAGCCCGAACCCGTTCCTGGACGTCCGCGTCCGCCGGGCCGCGAACCACGCGGTCAACCGCCAGGTCCTGATCGACAACCTCCTGCTCGGCGTCGGCGAGCAGTCACTCGTCGCGCACAGCACCGCCCAGGGCTACCCGACCCCGGAGCAGAAGCAGGAGGTCACCTACGCCTACGACCCCGAGCGGGCGCGGGCGCTGCTGGCCGAGGCCGGCTACCCGGACGGCTTCGACATCCCCCTGTACTGGACGCCCGACTGGGGCGGCTCGTATATCTCGGACATGGTGCTGGCGGTCGCGCAGGATCTGAACGCGGTCGGCATCCGGGTGGAACCCATGTCGCTCGGCGCCGGCGACTACTTCTCCGATGCGTACACCCGCGGCCGGGACCAGGCCCCGCCGGGCCTCTACTGGTTCTGGGGCAGCCCCAACCCCGATGTCGGACATCCGTGGGAGTGTTGCGCCGGGCCCCGAGGCTTCTTCAGCCTCGCGGCGCCCCCGGAACCCGACATGGACGAGATGTTCCTCGCGCAGAGGGTCGAGCAAGATACCGAACGGCGCTTCGAGATGATCGCGGAATTCATCCTGGAGCACGCGCGCCGCGCGTACTACATCTTCATCGTCGAGCCCCCGGACGGCGTCCTCTCCCGCAGCGACGTCAACTGGCCCAAGGGCGGCCGGCTGGGGCTGCTGAACTTCGGCAGCACCTACGCCGCGCAGCGGCACATCTGACGCCCGGAACCTCACCCCCTAACCCCCTCTCCATCTGAACCGATGGAGAGGGGGGACTGGAGGGACGGCTTCGGGGCACCGCCGCGGGGCGTCCCGCGACTCTCGGAAAGGAAGACCCGATCATGGACATCGCCGCTCTGCAAGCCTCCCCCGCCGCCGACGCGGCCGTCAGCGAGATCACCCGCTACGGCTTGGAGCGCAACGTCGTCGAGCTCGACGCCTACGGCTTCACCGTCATCCCGCCGGAGAAGACGGGGGCCGCGCCCGGCTTCGTGGAGCGCCTGCGCGACGCCATCCTCCGCACGCACGGCGCCCGCAACGATGATCCGATCGACGACTACCGCACGGCCGAACTCAAGACGGGGCAGCGGAACAGTTGGTGGCTGCTCGAGGAGGACGAGGCCTTCGTCGAAGCCATGCTCAACCCGGCGGCCCTGGCGATCGCCCGCTGGATGTGCGGCCAGAGCGCGGTCATGACCGGCGCCACCTGGCTGCTCAAGGGGAGCAACAAGGCTCCCGGGCTCGGCAAGGACGACCAGACGAAGCCCCTCTACCTCCACAACGACGCCCAAGGCGTGCCGCCGCCCATGTCCCAGTACGCCCACTTCTGCAACACCTCCTGGGTGCTGAGCGACTACAGCAGTGAGGAGGACGGCCCCACGGTCTACGTGCCGGGCAGCCACCTCTTCGGCCGCGCCCCCTTCGCCCACGAGGAGGACTTCACGCGGGAGGACAGCCCCTACCGCGCCGTGCCGCTGAGCGCGCGCGAGGGCTCCCTGGCCGTCTGGCACGGCGCGACCTGGCACGGCGCGCTGCCCCGCACCACGCCCGGTCTGCGCGTCACCCTGGTCATGGCCTGGATGCGCTCGTACATGAAGCCGATCCAGGATTGGCGAGAGATCGGCCCGGAGCTCCTCGACCGCCACCCCGAGCTGCCGCGGCTCTTGGGCCTCGAGCACCTCTACCCGTTCAAGTACGAGGAAGAGGCGGGGCGCGTCGAGGCACTCCAGGCCGCCGCCCGCGACCAGTTCGCGTAGGCGGCCCCCGCCGAGCGCCGCGCGCCTGTAGTATGCGCCAGCCGGGATCGGACCCGGCGAGACGCCGCGCGCGCCGGCGCCGGGGGAACGCACCCGTCGTCACGCCGGCGCGCGATCCGCGGGGAGCCCGATGCAGTTCTGGAACTACTTCGCGATCCGGCTGGTCCAGGCGTTCTTCGTCGTCTTCATCGTCGTGACGACCGTCTTCTTCGTCTCGCGCACCGTGGGCAATCCCGAGGCGACGATGCTGCCGCTGGAGGCGCGGGACGTCGATATCGAGAACCTGAAGGAGACCCTGGGGCTGAACGACCCGCTGATCGTCCAGTACGGCACGTTCCTGTGGAACTTGGCGCAAGGCGATTTCGGGACCTCGTGGCGGGGCGGGGGCACGCCGGCGCTCGGCGCGATCGGCGACCGGGCCGAGAACACGATCAAGCTGGGGGTGGCGGGCGTAGTGTTCGCGCTCGCGCTGGCGGTGCCGCTGGGCATCCTCGCGGCACTCAAGCGGGGCACGGTGATCGACTGGCTGGCGCGCTTCGTGGCGGTGATCGGGCAGGCCACGCCGAGCTTCTGGCTGGGCCTGATGATGATCTTCTTCTTCGCCGTGCAACTGGGCTGGTTCCCGACCGGCGGCGCGAAGGACGGCTTCCGCTCGTTGATCCTGCCGGCGCTGGCGCTGGGGCTGTTCGAGATGGTCGCGATCATGCGGCTCACGCGGTCGGGGATGATCGAGGTCATGGACACCGACTTCATTCGCACGGCGCGGGCCAAGGGGCTGCGCGAGCGAGTAGTCATCACGCGGCACGCCATGCGGCACGCGCTGCTGCCGGTCGTGACGATGCTGGGTCTCTCGCTCGGCCGCCTGATCGGCGGCTCGGTGATCATCGAGATGGTCTTCGCCTGGCCGGGCATCGGCCGGCTGATCATCGACTCGATCCTCAAGAATGACTTCCCGATGGTGCAGGCCTCGATCATCGTGCTGGCGGCCTCGATCGCGATCGTGAATCTGCTGGTCGACGTCTCCTACCGGCTGATCGACCCGCGCATCCGGGCGGGAGCCGTCTGATGGCGGGCCAGACGGCGGCGGTGGAGTTGGACCCGCGGCGCGGCCGGCGCTGGCGGCGCTGGCTGGGGCTCTCCGTGCCCGGCGCGATCGCGCTGGCGCTGCTCGTCGCGGGCCTGGGGGCGGACTGGCTGGCGCCGCACGACCCGGAGTTCATCAACCTGGGCGGGCGCTTGGAGCCGCCCGTCTTCGTCGGCGGCAGCTGGGACTACTTCCTGGGCACGGACCAGGTGGGGCGGGACATCTTCAGCCGGCTGCTCTACGGCGCGCGCATCTCCCTGATCGTCGTCGCGGCGGTGGTGCCGGGCGCGGCGCTGCTCGGGACGCTGGTGGGGCTGATCTCGGGTTGGGTGGGTGGCCTCACGGGCCAACTGCTGATGCGCCTGGTCGACGTGCAACTGGCCATGCCGGGCATCCTCTTCGCGGTGCTGCTGGCGGCCCTGGTGGGGGCCAGCCTGCGCAACGTGATCATCATCCTGCTGATCTGGACCTGGCCCGCGTACGCCCGGCTGGTGCGCGCCGACGTGCTCACGCTGAAGGAACGGGACTTCGTGACCGCCTCCCGCGCGACCGGGGCGGGGCCGGTCTGGATCATGCGCCGGCACCTGTTCCCGAACGTCGTCAACACCGTCGTGATCATCATGACGCTGGAGGTCGCGCTGGTGATCCTGGCCGAGGCGGCGCTCAGCTTCCTGACGGTCGGCGCGCCGCCGGGCACGCCCTCGTGGGGCATCATGATCTCGGAGGGTCGCGACTTCATGAACGTCGCCTGGTGGCCGATCTGGCTGCCCGGCCTCGCCCTGCTGACGATCTCGCTGACCGGCAACCTGATGGGCGATTGGCTGCGCGACGCCCTCGATCCGCGGCTGCGGAACGTGCGCTAGGGAACCTCACCCCCTGTCCCCCTCTCCATCCGGACGATGGAGAGGGGGACGTGCGCGCGGCGCGACGGGGTTGGCGGTCGGTCCCAGACGTGAACCGGCCGCCCCCCATGGGGCGGCCGGTTGGTTTCCGTCTTGCGGGACTAGACCGATTCGAGGATCGTCGAGATGCCCATGCCGGCGCCGATGCACTGCGTCGCGAGGCCGTAGCGGGCGCCGGAGCGCTTCATCTCGCGGCCGAGCGTGTGCACCAGGCGGGTGCCGGTCGCGCCCAGCGGGTGGCCGATGGCCACGGAGCCGCCGTTGACGTTGACCTTCTCCATGGGGATGCCGAGCTCGGCCATGCTGGGGATGACCTGCGCCGCGAAAGCCTCGTTGAACTCCACGCGGTCGATCTGGTCGGCGCTGATGCCCGCGTGCTCGAGCGCCTTGTGCGTCGCGGGCACCGGGCCCAGCCCCATGAGCTGCGGCTTCACGCCGGCCACGCCGAAGCCGATGATGCGGGCCAGCGGCTCCATGCCGAGTTCCTTGGCCTTGTCCTCGTTCATCAGCAGGGCGGCGGTGACGCCGTCGTTGGTGGGGCAGGAGTTGCCCGCCGTGATGACGAGTTCCCGGTCGCCGTAGCTGGTGATGCCCTTGACGTTCCGCAGCGTGGACAGGGTCTCCATGTTCGTGCCGGGGCGGTAGCCCTCGTCGCGCGTGACGAGAACCGTCTCGCCGTGCTGACTCAGGTCCACCGTGCCGTCGTCGTTCATGACCGGCCGCTCGGTCTCGTAGGGGACGATCTCGTCGTCGTAGAAGCCCGCGGCCAGGGCCTCACCGTACTTGCGGTGGCTGTCGACGGCGAACTGGTCCAGCTGTTCGCGCGTCAGGTTGTAGGTGTCGGCCACGTTCTGCGCGGTCTGCACCATCGACAAGACCGGGTCGGAGTCGAGGATGAAGTCCGGGATCTCCTGCCCGAAGTACTTCGCGTGGTCGTGCGCCATGTTGCGCTGGAGGTCGTTCATGTCGTGGCGGGCCTCGTTGAAGGAGGTGATGCGGTCGCCGCCGCCGCCGCCGCCGCCGAGCTGGCGTCCCATGCGCTCGGCGCCCATGGAGATGCCGATCTTCGTCGCGCCGACCATGATGCCCTGGGCGATGCGGTGCAGGGACTCCATGCTGCTGCCGCACTGCCGCGACACGTCGAAGGTGCAGACGGACTCCGGCAGGCCGGCCAGCCGGGCCATGTGGTTGCCCCCAAAGCCGCCGAACTCCGCGACGCCGCCCACGTTGCCCAGGCCGATCTCCTCGATCTCCAGGGGGTCGAGTTGAGGGTTGCGCTCCAGGAGCGCCTTCAGCACCTGGACGCCGATCTCGTCCAGGCGGGTGGCGGCGAAGCCGCCGCGTCCACCCTTCGTGAACGGCGATCGCACGCCGTCGACCAGTACTACGTTCTGCAGATCCATGCTCGGTCTCCTCTGTTCGCCCGCAGGCTGTTGGGGCCGCGCGTGCGGCCGTCGGTTCCAAGGCAGCGTGTTCGCGCCCCGCTGCAGGCGTTTGCTCGCGAGGGCCGGGTGACGGGCGTCACGCCAGCGTCTCCCTCGCCAGCCACGAACGATAGAGTGTTTCCTTGTCGGTGTTCCACTCAGGCTGATACATACCCCGTTTCGCCCGCTGACGGAAGAGCTCGGCCAGGATGATCGCGCCGGCGACGGAGACGTTGAAGCTCTGGGCCATGCCATGCATGGGGATGGCAACGGTGGCGCCGGCGGCGGCGCGCATGGCCGGCGTGCAGCCCTCGTGCTCGTTGCCCAGCACCAGCGCGACGGGGCGCGTCCAGTCGATCTCCAGGTGGCTGTGCGCCCCGGGCTCGACGTGCGTGGCGACGATCTGCTCGCCGCGGGCGCGCAGCGCGGCGACGCACGATGCGGTGTCGCCGTACTGCTCGATGGTCATCCACTTGCGGGTGTAGCCGGAGACGCCCTTGGAGATCGCCGGCGTGGGATGCTCGGTATAGAGCAACGCCACCCGGCCGATGCCGAAGCCGTCGGCGGAGCGCAGGACGGCGGACGCGTTGTGGGCGTCGTGCACATTGTCCAGCACGACGGTGACGTCGTCCTGGCGTCGTTCCAGGACGGCGCGCAGGCGTCGCAGGCGTTGCTCCGTGGGCATGCCGGGCAGGCTAGCATCGGCGCAGCGCGCATCGAACCGGCGCGACGAGCCGAATCAGAAGGAGCACACCATGGGCGACACCGTCCTGTACGAGCGCGAGGGCCGCATCGCGACGATCACCTACAACCGGCCGGAGGCGCTGAACGCCATCAACGCCGAGCTGCGCCAGGACCTCAACGACGCTTGGCGCACCTTCCGGGAGGACGACGCCGCGTGGGTGGGGATCGTCACGGGGGCCGGGCGCGCCTTCAGCGCCGGCGCCGACGTGCGGGGCTTCGGCAAGCCGCAGGACAAGGGCACGTTCTGGGAGGTGCCGTCGCTGACGTCGCTGGAGAGCGGGCTGGAAGTCTGGAAGCCCACCATCGCCGCCGTCAACGGCTACTGCCTGGGCTTCGGCTGCACCCTGGTCGCGGCCTGCGACTTCGTCATCGCCAGCGAGCGGGCGCAGTTCGGCTTCCCCGAGGTGCGTCTGGGCGTGCCCACCATCCAGGGCGCCATCCGCATGCCCAAGCGCGTGGGCTGGCAGAACGCGATGGAGCTGCTGCTGATCGGGGAGCGGGTCGATGCGGCGCGCGCGAAGGAGATGGGCCTGGTCTGGAAGATCACGCCGCACGAGGAGTTGATGGCGGAGGCGCAGCGGCTGGCGGAGCGGCTGCTGCTCTCGGCGCCGCTGGCCGTCCGCGCGACGAAGGAGGTCGCCCACCGCGGCCAGGAGTTCGACTTCATGAACGCCGTCCGCTTCGGCGAGACGATGCGCAAGGTCGCAGGCGCCACGGCGGATGCGAAGTTGGGCCCGGCGGCCTATCGGGAGAAGCGTCCGCCGGAGTGGGAAGGTCGGTAGGGGGCGAGGTCAGTCCCCGTGCTCGGCGCGTCGGCCAAGAATGAAGACGGATGTGATGCCGACGATGTCAATCGCGCCGAGCACGGCGCCAGCCACCTCATGTCCTGAGATCGTTAGCCCAATCGATCCGCCAAGGAACGCAAGCGCGATCGCGGTTCCGGAACAGAGTCCGGCCCACGAGCGCCAAGACTCGTGCGTAACCACCTGCGACTCGATGCCCATGCGATGAGCCGATTGCTTCTCGGCGAGCGCGATGATTCGCTCCGCAGCCCCAGGGAGCACGTCCTCGTAGCCCTGCAAGATGGCGGGGTGCGGCAGGGGGCCGATGAGCGCAGAGAACTGCGCTTCCAGCGTCGCGCCAGACTGGAGCGTGGGCTCACGATGCGGATCCTCAGGGCGGTCACCCTCGATCGCTCCGCTTCGCATGCTGGACGGGTCGAGTTGGGACTCTTCCTCAGGTGTCACAGGGGCAGGCGCCGTTGGAGCGGGGATGTCGGTTCACCCGCAGTTGGGTCCGCTCTGCTGTCCGATCGATCCGGCGCGAGGGACCGATCGCTCTCCTCTACTGACATCCCGGACTCCGTCGCAAACTCGTTGATCGCCCCCCACAGATCGCCCCCGACGACCTCCCAGTCCGCGCGAAGAGAGTCCCGGTCGGACCGGTCCGTGAATCGCAGGTTCCGTCTTGTGATCCAGCCAGAGAAGTCGAAAATCCTCGCCGCACCATCGATCACAGAAGGACGCGCGATGCCGTCACAAGTCATGCGGCGATGTCGGGAACGCAGAACCTGACTCGGTCTCATCGCCCGTGCCTTGACCATCGGATCACCCCGCGGACCCAGTATAGAGAGTACGACGCCCCGCGCTGAGACGATTGCACCTCTGCGGCTAGGGCGCAATGACGACTCTCAATCCATCGGCATATTCCTGGTCGCAAGGACGCCGCCGACGCTGCCACCGCTCACCCCGGCGCGATGATCACAAGCAGATCCTTCGCCTCGACCTGCTGGCCCGGTTCGACCAGCACCTCCGCGATGCGGCCGTCGCAGGGGGCGTAGATCGTCGATTGGATCTTCATCGCCTCCAGGTCCAGCAGCTTCTCGTTGCGGGCGACGGCGGTCCCGGCCTTGACGTAGACGCCGGTGATCAGGCCCGGCGTGGGCGCGCCCACGTGGCCCGGCTCGCCCGGCGTGACCTTGGGCTGGCTGCGGGTCTCGGCCTTCAGCGACTGATCGCGCACGCTGACTTGCCGCGGCTCCCCGTTGAGTTCGAAGAAGACGGGCCGCGTCCCGTCGAGGTGCGCGTCGCCGACGGTCAGGAACTTCACGACGGCGGTGCGCCCGGGGGCGAGTTCCACCGGCATCTCTTCCCCGACGGGCATGCCGTAGAAGAAGGCCGGCGTGGGCAGCACGCTGACGTCGCCGAATTCGCGCCGGATGTCGTCGAACCGGGCGTAGACCTCGGGATAGAGCAGGGAACTGAGCACGTCGCGATGCTCGGGCGCGCGCCCCGCGGTGGCTTCCAGCTCCGCCGCCACGGCGGGCAGGTCGGCGGGGGGCAGGTTCGCGCCGGGCCGGCCGGCGAGCGGGGGCGCGCCGCGCAGGATGATGCGCTGCACGTCGGGGGGCCAGCCGCCGGGCGGTGTGCCCAGCGACCCGGCCAGCATCTCGCGGACGGAGTCGGGGAAGTTGACATCGTGATCGTCGGGCAGGGCCAGGACGTCCTCGGGCGTCATCCCGCTGACGAGGAGGAACATCGCCATGTCGCCCACGACCTTGCTCGACGGTGTGACCTTGACGATGTCGCCGAAGAGGTGGTTGACCCGGGCGTACATCTCCTCGACTTCCGGCCAGCGATGCCCCAAGCCCAGCCCCTGCGCCTGCTGCTGCAGGTTGGTGAACTGGCCGCCCGGGATTTCGTGGCGGTAGACGTCGGCGTTGCCCGAGCGCGGGCCGATGTCGAAGGGGCCGTAGAAGTCGCGGACCCGTGTCCAGTAGCGGGCGACGTCGCTGAGGGCGGCCTCGTCGAGGCCGGTGTCGCGCGGCGTGTGCGCCAGGGCGGCGACCATGGAGTTCAGGTTGGGCTGGCTCGTGCCGCCGCTGAGCGGCGAGACGGCCGCATCGACGATGTCGACGCCGGCCTCGGCCGCCTTGAGGACGGTGTTGGCGTTGATGCCGCTCGTGTCGTGGGTGTGGAGATGGATCGGGATGTCGATCTCCTTGCGCAACTCCCGGACGAGCATCTCCGCGGCGTAGGGGCGCGCCAGCCCGGCCATGTCCTTGATGCCCAGGATGTGCGCGCCCATGTCGCGCAGCTGCCGCGCCATCGTGACGTAGTAGTCGAGGTCGTACTTCGGGCGCGAGGGGTCCAGCAGGTCGCCGGTGTAGCAGATGGCGGGTTCGCAGACGGCGTCCGTCTCGAGCACGGCTTGCATCGAGACCACCATGTTGTCGACGCTGTTGAGGGAGTCGAAGATGCGGAAGATGTCGATGCCCTGGCGCGCGGCCTCCAGCACGAACTCCCGCACGACGTTGTCGGGGTAGCTGGTGTAGCCCACGGCGTTGGAGGCCCGCAGCAGCATCTGGAAGCAGATGTTGGGGATGCGCGCGCGCAGTTGACGCAGCCGCTCCCAGGGATCCTCGTGCAGGAAGCGCATCGAAGCGTCGAAGGTGGCGCCGCCCCACATCTCCAGGCTGAAGAGGTTGGGCAGGCGCTGCGCGATCGCCTCCGCGGGCTGCAGCAGGTCGTGCGTGCGCATGCGCGTCGCCAGCAGCGACTGATGGGCGTCGCGCATGGTGGTGTCGGTGACCAGCAGCCGCTCCTGCGATCGCGCCCAGGCGGCGAAGCCGGCCGGCCCCAGTTCCTGGAGCCGCTGCCGGCTGCCCGCCGGGGCCGGCTCGCCCAGCGTGTAGGGCACGACGGGCGCGTCGCCCAGCGTGTCCGGCGTGGCGCGGTCCTGCACCGCGGGGTTGCCGTTGACGATGATGTCGCCCAGGTAGCGCAGCAGGCCGTGGGCGCTCTCCTCGTCTTGCGGGAAGACGGTCAGCTCCGGCGACGTGTCGAGGAAGTTGGTTGTCGCCTCGCCGGCCTGGAAGGTGGGGTGATTCACGACGTTGAGCAGGAAGGGGATGTTCGACTTCACGCCGCGGATGCGGAACTCGCGCAGGGCGCGGTCGGCGCGGCGGCAGGCGCGATCCAGCGTGCGGTCGGTCGTCGTCATCTTGACGAGCAGCGAGTCGTAGTAGGGGCTGAGCTCGGCCCCGCTGTAGGCGGTCGCGCCGTCGAGGCGGATGCCCGGGCCGGCCGGGGATCGGTAGTTCGACAACCGCCCGTAGTCCGGCGCGAAGTTGTCCTCGGGATCCTCCGTCGTGACGCGGCACTGCACGGCGAAGCCGCGCGGGACCAGTGCCTCGTCCGGGGGCAGCGCCAGGGGCTCGTCATCGAGGGCGACGCCCTGCGCGACCAGGATCTGGGATCGCACCAGGTCCAGGCCCAGGACGGCCTCCGTGACCGTGTGCTCCACTTGGATGCGCGGGTTGACCTCGATGAAGAACCACTCGTTACTGTCGGCGTCGAGCAGGAACTCGACCGTGCCCGCGTTGACGTAGCCGCTGGCGCGGGCCAGCGTGAGCGCGGCCTCGTGCAGTTGCCGGCGGACGCCGTCGTCGAGGTTGGGCGCGGGGGCGACCTCGACGACCTTCTGGTGCCGGCGCTGCACCGAGCAGTCGCGCTCGTGCAAGTGGCGCACGTTGCCGTGGGCGTCGGCGAAGATCTGGACCTCGATGTGGCGGGCGCGGCGGATATAGCGTTCCAGGAAGACGGCGCCGTTGCCGAAGGCGGCCTGCGCTTCCTTCTGCGCCTCTTCAATTTGGGCGGGCAGGTCCTCGGGGCGGTGTACGACCCGGAGCCCCCGGCCGCCACCGCCGAAGGCCGCCTTGACCATCAGCGGGAACCCGATCGCCGCGGCGGTCCGCTGTGCGGCGGCCACGTCGGTGATGGGGGCGTCGTGGCCGGGGATGACGGGGATGCCGGCGTCCTGGGCCAGCCGGCGGGCGGAGACCTTGTCGCCGAGCGCGTCCAGGATTTCCGCCGGCGGTCCCACGAAGACGATGCCGGCCTCGGCGCAGGCGCGGGCCATGGCACTGTTCTCGGCCAGGAAGCCATAGCCCGGGTGGATGGCGTCGACGCCGTGCTCCTTGGCCTGGCCGATGATTCCGGGGATGTCCAGGTAGGCGGCGACGGGTCCCTGATCGGCGCCCACCAGGTAGGCCTCGTCGGCCTTGAAGCGGTGCAGGCTAAGGCGGTCCTCCTGGGAGTAGATGGTGGCGGTGCGGAGCCCCAGCTCCGCCGCGGCGCGCATGATGCGGATGGCGATCTCGCCCCGGTTGGCGGCCAGCAGTTTGTGCATAGGGTCACGATAGCGGCCCGGCGCGGCTGGATCGCGCCCGACGACCCAGCGAAACGCTATGCTGGTGGCATCAACGGATCAGAGGGCGGCGCCGTGACGCGGTCCCGCCGATCTGGGGCCAGGCAAGGTACGCAGAGATGACTCAAAGGTTTACGGGCCCCGGGCATTCCGGGTCGAACCCGCCGCCCCCGCCGAAGAAACCGATGCGTCCGCAGCCTGAAGGGCGCGAAGAGCCGCGCGATCCGGGGACTCAATCCCCACCCCCGGCCAAGAGGCCGACGCTCCCACGGGCTTGGCGCCGCCGCACGTAGGTCGAGTTCCGGCGGTGGCCTACGCCGCCGCCGCCCAGATGATCGCCGCGGCCACGCAGGTGATCTCTAGTCCTGCAAGAGCGAGCACGGCTTGCAGTGTGATCTCCTGCTGCTGGAGCGCTCGGTCGTTTTGCTCGTAGGCATACACGGCGTAGTCGACCATCGCATGCTTGATGACCGGGACCGAATCCGACCAGTACCGGTCCCAGAGAGTCGTCGGATGCCTCGCGATATAGAAGCGCCGGGGCCATAGCTGCCAAAACGTGACCAATCCGAGGACGAGGAACAGCGCCCCCGCCGCGATGAGGAATCCGATCGCGCCCACGGGCACATCGGATGTCGCCAGGAACGCGGCGAAGCCAAGGACGATGCCGCTGCCGGCGAAGACCTGGATGACCTTCTGGTCGAGAGATTGCTGCGCAGCCAGTTGCCGGTCCTCGGCCTCAATGATCTGGTCGAAGAGAAAGTCCAGCGTCTCCGGCTGCGGCGCGTTGGGCTCCTCGGGATTCTCAGGAGTCATCGTAGGGAGCCCAAAGAGGCGACCATTGATTTTCCTCGTTCGAGTCGCGCCCGCGGCCCGTTAGCCGCCGCCGAGGGCGCGCAGCGCGATCGCTTCCGCCAGGCAGGCGCGCTCCAGGTCGGCGAGGTCCTGGCTCTCGTCGGGGCCGTGGATTTGGCTGGTGGGGTCGCCGGCGCCCGTGAGCAGGATCGTCGCTCCCGGCGACGCGGCCTGGAACGCGCCGACGAACGGGATTGAGCCCCCGACGCCGATTTCCACGGCGGGACGCCCCCAGGCCTCCGCGCAGCCCGCGCGGAAGGCGTCGTAGGCGGGTCCCTCGGTGTCGAGCGCGACGGGCGCCGCGCTGGCGCCCGGGGTGACCGATACGGTCGCGCCCCAGGGGCGCTGCGCTTCCAGGTGCGCGACCAGCGCCGCCATCGCGCGGGCGGGGTCGTCGCCGGGGGCCAGCCGCACGCTGACCTTGGCGCGCGCCACGGGGACGAGTTGGTTGATCGCCTCGGCGACGGGTGGGGCGTCGATGGCGAGCACGGAGATCGCGGGCTGGGTCCATGTCCGCGAGGTCAGCGGTCCGTCACCGATCAGGCGGGTCTCCGGGGCCGCGCCCGCCTGCTCGCGCAACTCCGCCTCGGCGATCTCCAGCCCGCCCGATTGGCGGGAGACCAGTCCGGCGACGGCGGGCCGGCCCGCGTCGTCGTGGAGCGAGGCGAGCACGCGGGTGAGGGCCATGAGCGCATCGGGGAGGACGCCCCCGAAGAGGCCGCTGTGGACGCCCTGCCGCAGCGTGCGCACCTCGACCTCGCAATCGACGAGGCCCCGCAGCGTTGTCGTCAGGGCGGGCTCGCCGACGCGCCAGTTGGCCGAGTCGGCGATCACGATGACGTCGGCGGTGAGGTCGGCGGCGTAGCGCCTGAGGAACTCCGCCAGGTGCGTCGAGCCGATCTCCTCCTCGCCTTCGACGAACAGCTTGACGTTGACCGGCAGGTCGTCGCCCAGGGCGCGCAGCGCGGCGAGGTGGACGGCGATGCCGGCCTTGTCGTCGGAGGCGCCGCGGCCGAAGAGGCGTCCGCCGCGCTCGACCGGCTGGAAGGGGTCCGATGTCCATTGTCGAAGGTCGCCGGGCGGCTGCACGTCGTGGTGGGCATAGAGCAGCACCGTGGGCCGGTCGTCGCCGACGCGGCGCTCGCCCAGGACGGCGGGGTGCGCGCCCTCGACCTCGAGCAGGCGCACGTCGCCGAGGCCCGACTCGCGCATGAGCTGGGCCGTGGCGAGCGCCGAGCGCCGCACGGCCGCGGGATCGAAGCCTGGGGCGCTGACCGAGGGGATGCGCACGAGGCTCTCCAGCTCCGCCCGCGTGCGGGGGAAGCCGGCGGCGACGCGGGGGCGAAGATCGTCGTGCATGTGGACTCCAGAGCCGGTGTCAGATCCGAACGGCCCGCCGGGGGGCGGGCCGCTGCTGCTGCGTGACTGGTGAGGCCGGCGACCTCATGGCCGCGCGGCTAGACCTCGACGCGGTCCTTGAGGCCCTTGGCGGGCCGAAAGGCGACGGCCCGCTTGGCCTCGATCTGGATCGCCGCGCCGGTGGCCGGGTTGCGCCCCTCGCGGGCCTTGCGCCGGCGGGTCTCGAACTTGCCGAAGCCGGCGATCGAGACGTCGCGGTCCGCGTCCAACTCGACGGCGATGATGCCCTTGCCGTCCGCGGAGCTGAAGATCGAGTCAACGACCTGCAGTGCCTTGGCCTGGGTGAGCTCGGTCTGCTTCGCCAACTTCGCCGCCAGCTCGATCTTGTTCACGTGCGTGTCCTCCTGCGTCGCTCTGCCCGGCCGGGTCCGACCGGGATTCGTCCAGATTTCCAGTCACGATACGGGGCGCGGCGGGTCGGTCAAGAAACGGCGTATCACGCCTCATGGCCGCATCCAGGCGCCGAAGATGATTCTCAGTCTCGGCGTGACGCGTCAGCGACTGCGCATCAGCCGCTCGACGGCGGCGCGTCGCCCGAGCGCTCCTCGGGGTCGATCGCGACGCCGGCGCAGTCGACTCCGTCGCCTGCGAGCACGGCGAGCAGTGCGCGCCCTTCGGCGTCGTCGCCCACGCGGCCGACCTTGCGCACCGCCGTCGCGGGGCCGGCGAGTCGCGCCGCCGCGACGGCCTGGTTCGCGCCCTTGCCCCCGCCGGAGGTGTAGAAGCGACGCCCCTCCATGGTCTCGCCGGGCCGGGGCAGCCGGTCGGCCTGTAGGACGAAGTCGTAGTTCAAGCCGCCCAGCACCACGATCGCGTCGGCCATCGCGTTCTCCTCGTGTCTATCGTAAGAAGCTCGTGTCTATCGTAAGAAGAGCGTCCATCGTAGGAAGGCTGGCGCGGACGCAGCGGCTATCCTCGCTCGGGAGGACGATATGCCCCACATCCAAACCGCGCTTGGCCCCATCGACGCCGCCGATTTGGGCTTCACTCTGAGCCACGAACACGCCGGGCTGCGGTTGCCGCTGACGCGGCACTATTACCCCTGGCTCGACCGTCTCGAGTTGCAGCGGGACGGATCGATCCGGGAGTTGCGCGAGGCGAAGGCCGGCGGTGTCGACGCGATCATCGAGCTGTCGACGCCCGACCTCGGCCGCGATGCGGCGCTGCTGGCCGAGATCTCGCGCGAGTCGGGCGTGCACATGGTCGTCGCGACGGGTCTCTGGCGAGACCTGCCCGTCGCCCTGGACGCCATGGACCCGGACGAGATCGCGGACATCTTCGTGCGGGAGATCGACTTGGGCATCGATGACACCGGGATCCGCGCGGGCGTGATCAAGGTCGCGAACGACGCCGAGGGCGTGACCGCGCGGGGGGAGCGGGTGCTGAGGGCCGCCGCGCGGGCGGCCCAGCGCACGAACGTCCCCATCAGCACCCACCACTGGGCGCCGCTGGAAGTGGGCCGGCGGCAGTGGGAGCTCTTCGACGACGAGGGCGTGCCGCCGCATCTGGTCTGCATCGGCCACAGCGCCGACTCGACCGACGTGGACTACCTGGAGGACCTGCTGAAGACGGGCGTCTATGTGTCGATGGACCGCTACCCGGGCGTCCCGCCCCGGCCCGAGTGGCGCGATCGCAACCGCACCGTCGAGGCGCTGCTTGATCGCGGCTGGGCGCGCCAACTCATGCTCGGCCACGACTACGCGCGCGACTACCGTAAGCCCCCCACGCCCAACCAGGAACAGCACTATCTGTTCCTCTCGAAGACGGCGCTGCCAGCGATGCGGGCGGACGGCGTTCGACAGGCGACGATCGACGTGATGATGCGCGACGTGCCGCGCCGCTTCCTCTCGGCGGAAGCGCCGGCGGGATAGGGCGCGCGGGGCGGCTCAGGCGGGCGCGGCTTGCGCCCCGCGCAGCAGGACGCCCGGGCGCTCGCCGGTGTCCTCACCGTCGCGGCGCACGACCGTCCCGCTGACGATCGTGGCGTCGTAGCCGGCGGCGCGCTGGATCAGGCGCTTCGCGCCGCCGGGCAGGTCGTAGGCGACCTCCGGCCGGGCGAGGGCCAGCGCGTCGTAGTCGATGACGTTGACGTCGCCCTTGTAGCCGGGCAGCAGCGCGCCGCGGTCGTGCAGGCCGAAGAGCGCGGCCGTGTCGCGCGTCTGCCACTTGACGACCTGCTCCAGCGGCAGGCGCGCGCCGCGCGTGCGGTCGCGGGTCCAGTGCGTGAGCATGAAGGTCGGCGTGCCCGCGTCGCAGATGACGCGGCAGTGGGCGCCGCCGTCGGCGAGGCCGATGGCCGTATGGGGGTCGCTGAGCATCGCCCGCGTGTGCTCCAGGTCGCCGCGCGCGTAGTTGAAGAGCGGGCTGAGCAGCATGTTGCGCCCGCCGTCGGCGGTGAGGAGGTCGTAGACCAATTCGATGGGCGCAACGCCCTCGCGCTGCGCGCGGGCGGCGATGGAGTCGCGCGGCTCCGGCTCGTAGTCGAGCGACTCGTCGAGCAGGAACATGCGCTCGAAGGCGACGAAGTCGAGGCTGGGGTCCGGGCGGCCGTCGGCCTGGGCGAGGATGGCCGCGCGCCGCTCCGGGCGCCGCATCTCGGCGGCGCGCTCGGCCAGCGGCAGGTGGCGGATCTCGCGGTAGGCGGGCAGGCGCAGGAAGGGGTGCCGGCTGTCCAGGGTCATGAGGAAGGTGACGGTGCGGCCGTGCACCTGCGGGACGATGTTCGCGCCCTCGGCGCGGGCTGCGGCGGTGGCGTCGAGGATGCCGCGCCAGTGATCGGGGTCGTTGTTGACCTCGGTCAGGCCGAAGGTCACGGGCCGCCCGATCGTGGCGGCGAGCCGGCGCATCCACGCCACCTCCTTGAGCGGCATCGAGAGATCGTCGCCGGTGATGCCGGCGGCGGCGACCTCGAAGAGGCCGGCGTCGAGCTCGCCCAGCACGGCGCCAATGCCGAACAGCTCATCCTCGGCCGCGAAGGTGCCGGGCACCGGTTCGCCGTCGATCGCGCGGTGCGCCAGCGTCCGCGACGTGCTGAAGCCCAGCGCCCCGGCCTGCACGCTCTCCTTCACGACCCGCGCCATCTCGGCGATGTCTTCCGGGTTGGCGGGCTCGTTGTGAGCCCCGCGGTCGCCCATCACGTAGGCCCGCACGGCCCCGTGCGGGACCTGGGTGCCGACGTCGAGCGCCAGGGGCAGTTGCTCGATGTAGTCGAGGTACTCGGGGAACGTCTCCCAGTGCCACTCCATGCCCTCGGACAGCGCCGCGCCGGGGATGTCCTCGACACCCTCCATGAGGCCGATCAGCCAGTTCTCCTTGCCGGGCGCGACCGGCGCGAAGCCGACGCCGCAGTTGCCCATGACGACGGTGGTCACACCGTGCCAGCTGCTGGGCGACAGCGTGGGGTCCCACGTGATCTGGCCGTCGAAGTGGGTGTGGATGTCGACGAAGCCGGGCGTGACCAGCTTGCCCGTCGCGTCGATGGTCTCGCGGGCCTCGCCCGGGACCGCGCCGACGATGCTGATGCGGCCGTCGTCGATGGCGACGTCCGCCGGACGGGCCGGCGCGCCGGTACCGTCGATCACGCTGCCGCCGCGGATGATGAGATCGTGCATGGGACTGTCCTTACGGCTGACGGGGCCGCGCCCTCCGGCGTCGGCGGGCGCCCTCGCGAGGTGGGTGCAGGATAGCGCCGCGAGCGCCGCACGTCGCGGCGCGGTAGGCTGCGCGGCGGACGCGGAGCGACGCGGGTGCGCCCCAGCCGACGCAGAGTAGGAGGTCCGGGATGTCGGAAGAGCGAGTGACGATCACAGTGTGCGACGGCGTCGCCGATGTGCGGCTCAACCGCCCGGAGAAGATGAACGCGCTGGACCCGGCGATGTTCGCCGCGATCCCGGAGGCGGCCCGCGCCGTGGCGGCGGATCCGTCGGTCCGCGCGGTCGTGCTCTCCGGCGAGGGGCGCGCGTTCTGCGCGGGGCTGGACTTCACGTCGTTCCAGGCGATGGAGGATGCGGGCGAGCGCCGGGCCGCCAGCGGCGATCTGACCGCTCGGGAGGCGGAATCCCGCGCCAACGCGGCGCAGCGCGTCGCCTGGGCCTGGCACGAAGCGCCCATCCCGGTCATCGCGGCGGTGCACGGCGTCGCCTTCGGGGGCGGGCTGCAACTTGCCCTCGGCGCCGACATCCGCTTCGTCGCGCCCGACGCGCGGCTGTCGATCATGGAGGGGCGCTGGGGGCTCGTGCCGGACATGGCGGGCCCGCAGCTCCTGCGACATTTGGCGCGGCTCGACATCGTCAAGGAACTCACCTACACGGCGCGGATCGTGCAGGGGGTGGAGGCGGTGGAGTTGGGCCTGGCGACGCACGTCTCGCCGGAGCCCAAGGAGGCCGCGATGGCCCTGGCGCGGGAGATCGCGGGGCAGTCGCCCGACGCGGTGCGCGCGGCGAAGCGGATGCTCAACCAGTCGGTGGAGCTCGACGTGGCCGCGGGGCTGGCGCTGGAGGAGTCGACGCAGCGGTCGTTGATCGGCGGCGCCAACCAACTGGAGGCCGTGCGGGCCAACCTGGAGAAGCGGCCCCCGGTCTACGCCGACCCGGCCTGACGCACGCGGCGGGTCGCCCGGGGCTGCGCATCGAGTCGAGGGGTGGGGCCGCCAGACCGGGGATCCCGCGGATCGCCGGGCCGTCTAGCCCTGGCGCTGCTTGTTGCGCGGGTTCTTCTTGTTGATCACGTACAAGCGCCCCTTGCGACGGACGATCTGGTCGTCCTGCGAGCGCTTCTTGACCGAGGCTTGCACCTTCATCGCGGCCCTCCGGCTGGCTGCCAACCCTACCACAGCCCCGTCGGCGCTTCTGTCGAGCCCGACTAGCGCAGCAGCGACTCCAGGTACGCGCCTACCGTCGCCGGGTCGCCCGGGGGCAGTTGCACCATCTGCAACTCCGCGCCCAGCGCGGCGCGCTCCTGCAGCTGCTCGCGCACCGACTCGATGGGCCCGATGACCTGGATCTCGCGCACCATCGCATCCGTGATCGAGGCGATGGAGCCGGCCTTGTCGCGCTGGGCCCAGGCGTCGCGGGAGGCCTTGACCTCCGCCGCGAAGCCCTCGCGGGCGAGCATCTGCCAGTAGAACGTGCCCATCCGGTTGACGTAGAAGTGCAGCGGCGCGCGGGCGGCCTGCCACTGGACCTCGTCGTTGCGGCCGTCCGTCACGTACACGCTGGTGTTCGGCGCGATCGTGACGCAGCCCGCCTCGCGGCCGGCCCCGGCGGCGGCGGCGTCGAGCTGCGCCCGCAACCGGCCGAACTGCCCCTTGGGCCAGTGGATGGGGTAGATGCCGTCGGCGATCTCGCCCGTCTGGACGATCGACTTCGGCGTGATCGCGGCGATGTAGACGGGGATCTTGCTGCGCGGCCGCGGGTAGTCGAGCCGGAAGCCGCCCGCCAGCTTGAAGATCTCGCCGTCGTAGTGCAGCGCCTCGCCGGCGATCAGCAGGTTGAAGATCTCCGTGTACTCCCGCAGCCGCTGCAGCGGTCGCTCGAAGGGGACGCCGTGGAAGTGCTCGATGACCTGGGCGCCCGACGAGCCGAGCCCCATGACCATGCGCCCGCCCGAGATCTGGTCGAGCAGGCCGATCTCCTGCGCCGTCACCGCCGGCGAGCGGGAGAAGCAGTTGAGGATGGCGGGGCCCAGCTTGATCTTCTCGGTGTTCGCGGCCAGGAGCGTCAGCCAGGGCAACACCGACGTGCCCCAGGCCTCGCCGCGGCCGGCCAGCTCATAGCCCAGATCCTCCGCGATGCGGACCTTCGCCACTGAGTCCTGCCAGTCGGCGGACTCCAGGCCCGCCAGCACGCCCAGACGCATCGTGATCCCCCGTTCGTTTGCCGACGGCGCTCGGCCGGCGCCGTGGCGGCGAGGCTATCACGGCGTCGCCCCTGGGCTCACTCCGTATCGGCGCGCTACGGGCGCTCACTCCGCATCGGCGCGCCGCGGGCGCGACAGCGCCCAGCGCTTGATCAGGTGGTGGGCGATGGCCAGGGGCGGTGGGATGTGCAGCGCGGGCGCCCCGCCGGCGGTGTGGATGGCGGGGGGGTCGTCGCCAGATTCGCAGGCGCGCCGCGCCTGCTCGCGGGTGAACCAGTGCGCCTGGCCGATCTCGTCCCCATCGACGGTGATCTCGGTGGTCTCGGCGCGGGCCCGGCAGCCCAGCATCAGCGAACTGGGGAAGGGCCAGGGCTGGGAGTGGTCGTAGCGCACGTCGGTGACGCGGACGCCGACCTCCTCCCAGGCCTCGCGACGCACGGCCGCCTCGACCGTTTCGCCCTGATCGACGAAGCCGGCGATGCAGGTGAACATCGGCGGCGGCTCGTCGGCCGACGCGCCCGAGGCGGGGGCGCGGGCGGCGAGCAGGCAGCGGTCGCCGCCGTCGTGGATCAGCGTGATCACGACGGGGTCGGTGCGGGGGAAGTGCTGGGCGTCGCAGCGGGTGCAGACGCGGTGCGCGCCGCCCTGCCGCGACGCCGTTGCCGCGCCGCAGGCCGGGCAGAACCCGTGCCGCGCGTGCCAATCGACCAGGGAGCGTGCCTGCGCGGCGAGGCCGGAGTCGGCCGGGGGCAGGCTGGCCGCGACGCTGCGCAGGTCGCGGTACGACACGCCCGCCGTGAGACCGAGCCCCACCGCCGGGTCGTCGAGCGGGCTGACGTCCAGGGCACTGATGTCTAGAGCAAAGTGCGGGACACCGTCGCGCAGCCCCAGCAGCACGGGATCCGGCATCGGATCGGACGGGAGCGCCGCGATCGCCTGGGACGGCAGCCAGATCAGGTCCGCGCCCGCCGCGCCCTCGCCGACGGGGAAGCGCAGGCGCCAGATCGGCAGGATGCGGCGCGCCGGGTCGTCGTACTGGACCTGCAGCCAGGCGGGATCCTTGCGCTCGTTGGCGACCCGATCGAGGGGGTTGCCGGCGAACACGTTGTGGTCGGCCGCGGCGGTCGAGAGGGGTGGGCGGGTCATAGGGGGCTGAGTGTAGCCGGGCCCGGGATGGCCGGTGCGCGAGAGCGCGAAGATCGGGGGCTGGGTAGACTGCGTGCCGATCGTCGGTCGCCTGGGTCGGCCGGAGGAGGAGGGTTGCGATGACGGCGCCATTGGCCGGGATCCGTGTGGTGGAGGCGGCGAACTGGCTGGCGGCCCCGAGCGCCGCCGCGATGATGCGCGACTTGGGCGCCGACGTGATCAAGGTGGAACCACCCGAGGGCGACGCCTGGCGGCACAACGTGCTGGGGCTGGACGTCGAGCACAACTACCCGTTCGAGCTGGACAATCGGGGCAAGCGCTCGATCGCGCTGGCGCTCGACAAGCCGGGCGCGCCCGCGCTCCTGCGCCGCCTCGTCGCCACGGCCGACATCTTCATCACGAACCTGGTGCAGCCCCGCCGGGAGCGCTTCGGCCTGACCGCGGAGGAGTTGCGGGCGGCGGACCCGGGCCTGATCTACGTCTCGTTCTCCGGCTATGGAACGTCGGGGCCGGACGCCGGCCGGCCCGGTTTCGACTACACGGCCTTCTGGGCCCGCTCCGGCATCTGGGCGCTGATGGGCGACGTCTCCGGTCCGCCGGCGATGCCGCGCGGCGGCCAGGGCGACCACACGACGGCGCTCAACCTGCTCGCCGCCACGCTGGTCGCCCTGCGGCTGAAGGAGCAGACGGGCGAGGGCCAAACGGTGGAGGTGACGCTCCAGCGCACCGGAACCTGGACGATCGGCGTGGACGTGTCGGTGGCGTCGGTGACGAAGCAGCAGCCCGATCGCTTCGACTATCTCCACATGCCGAATCCGATCACCAACGACTATGAGACGCGCGACGGCCGCTGGCTGATGCTGATGATGCCTGCGGCGGACATGTACTGGCAGCGGTTCTGCGAGCTGATCGGCCACGAGGAGTGGATCACGGACCCGCGCTACGCCGACACCCTGACCCGGCGGGAGCACGGCGCCACCCTGACGCCGCAGGTGCGGGAGATCTTCCTCCAAGACGACCTCGCGACGTGGGCGGAACGGCTCGACGCGGCGGGGCTGATCTGGGGTCCCGGCGTCGAGTTGCCCGAGGTGCTGGAGGACCCCCAGCTGCGCGAGGTGGGGGCCTTCGAGACGGTCCACCACCCCGATCCCGCCGTGGGCGACTTCGAGACGCTGGCGACGCCCTTCACCGTCGACGGCGCCGACATCGCCGTGCGCGGCCCCGCGCCAGAGATCGGGCAGCACACCCAGGAGGTCCTGGACGAGTTGGGCGTCGACGTGGAGGAGATCGCGGACTTGGCCGCTGCGGGCGTCTTCGGCTGATCGATGCGGCGGCGGGTGAGGACCGCTTCGGCGCGCGCTACTGGTTAAAGCGCGGCTCCCGC
The DNA here is from genome assembly GCA_965209205.1 of Dehalococcoidia bacterium. Lineage (GTDB taxonomy): Bacteria > Chloroflexota > Dehalococcoidia > Bin125 > Bin125 > TK10-74A. Next base: position 285,641 of record CBDBQC010000003.1, on the reverse strand, counting down.
TTCGCGAGGAAGGCGCTGACCGCCTCCTCATGGTCGGGCCCCCGCCGCGCTTCCGCGATCGCGGCCGTCTCGCGCTCGAGGGCCGTGTCCCAGGGCAGGTGCCGGTGGTCCTGGAGCGCCTGCTCGATCAGCATGGCGACGCGCGTCGGGCCGTCGGCGATCTCGGTGGCGAGCGCGATCGCGGCGGGCAGGAGCGCGTCGGGGGGGTAGAGACGGTTGACGAGGCCCATCGCGTGCGCCTCGTCGGCGCTGACCCAGCGGCCCGTGAGGCACAGCTCGTTGGCCCAGCCCAGCCCCACGATCGCCGGCAGGAGCGTCGTGGAGGCGCCCTCGGGCACGAGGCCCACCCGTACGAAGCGCATCGACATGCGCGCGCTCGTGGAGGCGATGCGCACCGCGCAGGGCAGCGTGACGCTCAGCCCCATGCCGACGGCGAATCCGTTGAAGGCGACGACGATGGGCTTGGTGCGCCGCACCGCCTCGACCCACCGTGTGGGGAGCGTTTCGTCGTCGCCTTGGGCGAGTTCGGCGAAGTCGGCGCCGGCGCAGAAGGCGCGCCCCGCGCCGGTGAGCACGATGGCGCCGATGGCCGGGTCGTCGGCCCAGGCGTCGAGGCAGGCGATCGTCTCCGCGGTCATGGCGGCGTTCCAGGCGTTGAGCTTCTCGGGCCGGTTGAGGGTCAGGATGCCGACACGACCCTGGGTGTCGGCGCGGATGGTGTCGTAGTGCATGGGGCCTCCGGGGCGGCGAGCGGGGCCGCTAGTCCAGGTGGATGACGGCCTTGCCGGGGATCTCGCGGTTCCACAGCGCGTGCGCCGTGGGGACGAAGTCGGACCAGGGCGCCTCGTGCTCGATCGGCGCGACGAGCGTCCGCCGCTGCACGAGATCGACCAGCCGGGCGAGGCCCTGCGCGGCGGGCCAGCGGTGCAACTCGTGGAAGAGGATGAAGCCGTACAGGCGCACGCCGCCGATGCCGTAGACCGGCGAGATATCGAAGGTCGTCTCTTCGCCGGAGGAGTTGCCGTAGTTGACGCAGATCCCCTCCGGGGCGAGCAGCGCCAGCGCCTGGGCCAGCGGCGTGCCGCCGATCGACTCCAGGATGACGTCGTAGGGGCCGAAGGCCGGCGCATCGGCCAAGTCCTCGCCGACGACCACCTCGTGCGCCCCCGCCTCCCGGACGATCGCTTCGCGCTCCGGGCGGCGCACGGAGGCGACGACGTGCGCGCCGCCCTGGCGGGCCATCTGCACCGCCAGATGGCCCACGCCGCCCGATGCGCCGTCGACGAGGACGTTGCGCCCCAGCAGGTGTCCGCTGATGTCCAGCGCGTAGAGGGCCGTGAGCCCCGCGACCGGCAGCGTGGCGGCCTGTGCGAAGCTGACATCGTCGGGCAGGGGGGCCAGTGCGTGCGTCGCCACCGCGACCTGCCGCGCCCAGGACCCGGCGCGCAGGAAGCCCACGACGCGGCTGCCCTGCGGCGGCCCCGACCCGTCGGCCGCGGCCCGCGCGACCACGCCGGCCAGGTCCCAGCCCGGGCGATAGCCGTCGGGGGCGCCGGTGAGGGCGCCGCGCACCTCGCCCAGGTTGAGCGACGTGGCTCGCACGTCGATCAGGGCTTCACTGGGGAGCGGCTGCGGCGGCGCGACGGCCTGGATGCTGAGCCGGGCATCCACGCTGGTGTCCACGACGATGGCTTCGTTGACGGTGGGATTGGGGCTGGTGTCGGGCATGGGGGACCTCCGCGTGTGCACGTTGGACGACAGCGTGATGGCCGCAGGATAGCGAGCAACGGTGCACAGGCGCGGTCCGCGGCGGCGGTGGGTTGCCTCGGCGCTTGACGAGTCGCCTCGGAATCCAGAGCATGGTCGCGGCGGGCCGTCGGCCGAGGGCCCAGCGGACATGACTAGTGGACATGATCGGAGAGGGATTCATGAGTGATGAGATGACCTTGGGCGCCGAACTCGCGGGGTTGACGGACGACGTGCTGGAGCAGTCGGCGGCGGCCATTGAGGATCTCAGCCTGGAGCAGTTGCACTACCGGGCGGGCGACGATTGCAACTCGATCGCCTTCGACGCGTGGCACGTCGCGCGCACGGCCGACAACCTGATCCACTTCGCCTTCGCGCGCGAGATGCCCGTCTGGTTGCAGCAGGGGCTGAACGAGGCCTGGAACCTGCCCAAGGCCGACCAGGGCACGCTCATGTCGCCCGAGGACGCGCACGCACTGCGCTTCCCCGAAGCCGACAAGCTGGCCAAGTACTGCCGCGACGTGAAGGACGTCGTCGTGCCCAAGATCGCCGCCATGAGCGACGAGTACCTGGCCGGCACGATCTTCATCAAGCCGCAGGGCGACATGCCGCGCGGGCGGATCATCGGGCGGGTGATCGTGATGCACGGGGCGGGGCACAACGGGATGATCAACACCCAGCGCACCGTCCTGGGGGTGGGCGGCATCGGCATCTAGTGCCGCCGCAGCGTCGCGCGAGCGCGGCCACGATGACGCATCCCACGATCAGCCCGCTGCTCGACGACCTCGTTTTCCCCGAGGGGCCGCGCTGGCGCGACGGGCGCCTGTGGTTCTCCGACATGCACGCGCAGGAGGTCGTGGCGGTCACGCCCGGCGGCGAGCGCGAGGTCGTCGCGCGGGTGCCCACCAACCCGTCCGGGCTGGGTTGGCTGCCCGACGGCCGCCTGCTGATCGTCTCGATGGAGGACCGCCGCCTGCTGCGCCGGGAGGCCGACGGATCGCTGGCGGAGCACGCCGACCTCTCGGCGCTGGCCACGGGACGCTGCAACGACATGATCGTCGACGCCTCGGGCCGGGCCTACGTAGGGCACTTCGGCTTCGACCTGCACGCGCGGGCCGAGTTCGCGGAGTCGTCGCTGATCGCCGTCGCGCCCGACGGCCGCGCTACGGTGGCCGCGGCGCCGCTGCGCTTCCCCAACGGCACGGTGATCACGCCCGACGGCGGGACCCTGGTGGTCGCGGAGACCTTCGGCCGGCGCCTGACCGCGTTCGACATCGGCGATGACGGGGCGCTGAGCAACCGGCGGGTGTGGGCGGAGTTGGGCGTGCCCCCGGACGGCATCTGCCTCAACGCCGAGGGCTGCATCTGGGTCGCCGTGCCGCGGCCGGGCGGCTTCCTGCGGGTCGCCGAGGGCGGCGAGGTGCGGGCGCGCGTCGATCTGGAGGGGTGGGGCGGCTACGCCTGCATGCTGGGCGGCGGGGAGGGCCGGACGCTCTTCCTGCTGGAGGCGCTGACTGCGGACCCGGCCGAGATGTCGGGTCGGGGCAACGGGCGCATCCGCACGATGGAGGTCGACGCGCCCCGGGCGGGCCTGCCCTAGATCGCGGCGGCGCTTCCCCTGCCCCGGCGGGTTCACTGGGGCATGACAGGACCTGACCACAGTGCCAGAATGCCGACACGCCCCCCGACTGGGGGACGCGCGCTCCGCCATCGCAGACGAGAGTTTTGGAGGATGGGTGTATGTCAGAGCCAGCCATGAAGACCAACGTGGGCCAGTTCCTCACCCGGCGGGCGATGCTGTCGCCCGACCAGGACGGCCTGGTCGACGCCGACACCGGCCGCCGGTTCAGCTTTCGCGAGTGGAACCAACGCTCGAACCGGACGGCCAACGCGCTGACCGGCCTGGGCGTTGGGCCCGGCGACCGGGTGGCGCTGCTGGTGATGAACAGCGTCGAATACGCGGAGAGCTTCTTCGCGATCGCCAAGCTGGGCGCGATCTGCGTGCCGCTGAACCTGCGGCTCATGCCCGCGGAGGTGGCCTACATCCTGCGCGACTCCGGCGCGCGGACGCTTATCTTCAGCGCGGAGTTGACGCCGATCGCGACGGCGTTGCACGCGATGGGCGGCGGCGAGGCCGGCACCCCCATCGAGCGCTGGATCGGGGTCTCGCTGCCGGAGCGTCCCGAGTGGGTGCAGAGCTACGAGGCGCTGCACGAGGCCGCGTCGGACGCGGAGCCGGAGGCGGGCGGCTCGGAGGACGACGTGTTGTACATCATGTACACGTCGGGCACGACGGGGCTGCCCAAGGGCGCGGTGCACACCCACAACACCGCGACCTGGGGCGTGCTGACGATCCAGGCGACGTCTGACTCGCGCCAGGGCGACCGCTACCTGCTGTCGCTGCCGCTGTTCCACGTGGGCGCGCTGACGCCGCTGACGGCGAACGTCGTGGGCGGGGTGACGAACGTCGTCATGCGCATGTTCAACCCGCAACGCGCCTGGCAGCTGATCAACGACGAGCAGATCACGATCATGCTCAAAGTCCCGGCGATGCTGAACTTCATGCTCCAGGCCTACGAGCCGGGCAAGTACCAGCACGACCAACTGCGCTTCTGCTGGAGCGGCGCCGCGCCGCTGCCGGTGGCGCTGATCGAGGCCTACGCCAAGCTCAACATCCCCGTCCACCAGGTCTACGGCCTGACGGAGACCTGCGGCCCGGCTTGCCTGATCGACGGGGAGGACGCGCTGCGCAAGGCGGGCTCGACGGGCCAGGCCTTCTTCCACACCGACGTGCGCGTGGTCGACCCGTCCGGCGCCGATGTCGCGCCGGGCGACTCGGGCGAGGTGATCGTGCGCGGCAAGCACATCATGCGCGAGTACTGGAACAACCCCGAGGCGACGGCGGAGACGATCCGCGACGGCTGGCTCTACAGCGGCGACGGCGCCACGGTCGATGAGGACGGCTTCGTCTACATCCAGGACCGCATCAAGGACATGATCATCTCCGGCGGCGAGAACGTGTACCCGGCCGAGGTCGAGGGCGTGCTGATGCAGCACCCCGGCATCGGCGACGCGGCCGTGATCGGCCAGTCGAGCGTCAAGTGGGGCGAGTCCGCGGTCGCGATCGTGGTGCGCAAGGATCCGGAGCTCGATGCCGCGGGCGTGCTCGCCTTCGTGTCCGACAAGCTGGCCCGCTACAAGCAGCCGGTGACCGTGGAGTTCGTCGACGAAGTGCCGCGCAACCCGTCGGGCAAGGTGCTCAAGCGCGTCCTGCGGGAGCAGTTCCCGGGGCCGGCCCCGGAGTAGGCCTAGACCGACTGGACCTCGACGACGCGCCCGGTCCGTGCCGACTCGCGCGCGGCGTCGAGGATGAGTTGCGCGCGCAGGGCATCCTCGAAGTTGGGCGCCGGCGATGTGCCCGCCGCGATGCCGCGCTCGAAGTCGCGCAGCAGGCGGCGCGAGCCCGCAACGATGGCCTCGTCCGGCAGCGGCTCGATGTCGGCCGGGCGAGGCAGCGGCGGGCCCTCCGCGTTGCTGCCGAGCGGGCCGCCCGAGGCCTGCGCCGTGATGGGCGGCGTGTGCGTGACGGGACCGTCGGAGAACAGGCCGCTGCTCCCGTGGTGGGCGATCGTGCCGCCCGGCCCCGTGATGTAGAGGTCGCCGAAACCGGGGATGCGGGCGCTCCAGATCATCGAGACGTTCGCGGCGGCGCCCGACTCGAACGTGAACGTGGCCGAGAAGTAGTCGTCCGCGTCCGACGTGAGGTGTTCGCCGGTCTCGGGGTCGATGCGCAGCGGTTCGTGGACGGCGATGTGCGCGTAGACGCTCGTGATCTCGCCCATCCAGCCGCGCAGCGCGTCGAAGTAGTGGGAGCCCTGTTCGTTCAGCGCGCCGCCCCCCATCGCCAACTGCGAGCGCCAGTCCAGGCCGCTGGCGGCCATGTCGCGGGCGAAGTAGAGGTTGGCCGTGGCCGACTGCGGGCGGCCGATGCGCCCCTCCTCGATCAGGCGGGTGATGTGCAGGCGGTGGTCGGTGTAGCGGAACTCGAAGTTCACCATCGTCGTGCGGTCCGTGGCCGCGGCGGCGGCGATCATCTCCCGCGCCTCCGCCTCGGTCATCGCGAAGGGCTTCTCGCAGAGCACGTGCTTGCCGGCGTCGAGCGCGGCGAGCACGTGCTCGCGGTGGGTGGCCGTCGGCGTCGAGACGACGACGGCGTCGATGTCGTCGCGGCTGACGATGGCCCGGTAGTCGTCGCTGTGGTGGGGGATGCCGACCATGGCTGCGACCTCGGCCGCGCGGTGCGCGCGGCGCGAGAAGAGCGCGACGATCTCCCAGCCCTCGGCGCGCAGGGCCGGGGCCGTGACGCGGGTGCCGAAGCTGGACCCGAGGATGGCGATTCGCTTGTGGAAGGGCATGGCGTACTCCAGTGCTGTGCGCGTGATCAGTCTAGGGCCCAGGGCGCGCGTCGCCCGGGCGGGGGGCGGAAATCGGGTGCGACGGGGAGCGAGGGCGGCGGCGCTTCCCCCGGGCCGACGTCGGTCGGGACGGGGACGCGGTCGCCGTCGTCGGCGTCACCGGCGCCGGCACGGCCGTCATCGGCGGCGGCGGCGGGCGCCGGTGGTGTGGCGGGGCCCCGGGCGCCGGGCGCGATCTCGGCGCGCACGTCGGCCGTCAGGTCACGCTCGTGGTGCTCCAGGATGCGGCCGTCGGCCATCTCCTCCACCCGCTCAGCGTAGTCCAGGACGGTGCGGTCGTGCGTGGCGGTGACGATCGTGACGCCGCTCTGCCGGACGAGATCCTGCATCAGCTGGAAGATCGCGCGGGCGTTGGCGTGGTCGAGTTCCCCCGTGGGTTCGTCGGCGACGACCAGGGCGGGGCGGTTGGCCAGCGCGCGCGCGATGGCCACGCGCTGCTGCTCGCCGCCGGACAGTTCGTAGGGCCGGTGGTCGCTGCGGGCGTGCAGGTCGACGAGGCGCAGCAACTCTTGCGTGCGCTCCCGGCGCTCGCGCAGCCCGACGCCGGCGATCCGCAGCGCCACCTCCACGTTCTCGAAGGCGGACAGCAGCGGCAGCAGCCCGAAGGATTGGAAGACGAAGCCGATCGTGTGGCGCCGGACCTCCAGGAGTTGCGGCTCGGAGGCGCTGGTGATGTCCTCGCCGGCGAGGCGGATGCTCCCGCTGTCGGGATGGTCCAGGCCGGCCAGGAGGTTGAGCAGCGTCGTCTTGCCGGAGCCGGAGCGCCCCATCAGGGCGACGAAGCTGCCCCGCCCGATGTGCAGGGAGACGTCGCGCACGGCCCAGACATCCTCGTCGCCCACGCGGAAGCGCCGCGTGACGTTCCGCACATCGACGATCGTCTCCAGTGCGTCGGTCGACGGAGTGACCAGCGTGAGGGGGCGCTCGATGGTCATATGAGATGCCTCGTCATGCGGGGTCGCCATCGTCGCTGCCGCCCTCCCGTTGCAGGGTATCGCGCGAGACCACGACCTGGTCGTCGCCGAGCGCCACGACGACGTGGGCGCCCAGACGGGCGGCCTCGCGCAGCTCGCGCGGGATTTGCAGCCGCCCGCTGCGGTCCACGACCGCGAACTCGTGCCGCACCGTGCGCGGCGCGCCGCTGACCGGCGTCTCCACGCGGTTGAAGGTCTCGGTGGAGATGCGCCCGTCGCGGATGGTGACGACGCGCGGCACGCGCTCGGCGATGTGGTCGTCGTGCGTGACGATGACGATCGTGACTCCGAACTGGCGGTTGAGGTCGGCGAAGAGGTCGAAGATCTGGTCGCCGGTGTGCGAGTCGAGTTCGCCGGTGGGCTCGTCGGCGAGCAGCAGCGGCGGATTGTTCGCCAGCGCGACGGCGATGGAGACGCGCTGCTGCTCGCCGCCGGACAGCTGCTCCGGCCGGGAGCGCGCGCGGTGGGTCAGGCTCACCGCCTCCAGCAGCGCGGCCGTGCGGGTGCGGATCGCCCCGCGCGAGAGCCCGGTGACGACCATGGGCAACTCGATGTTCTGGGCGGCGGTCAGGTAGGGGATGAGGTTGCGCCCCGTCTGCTGCCAAACGAAGCCCACCTCGCTGCGGCGGTAGTGGACCAGGTCCTGCTCTTCCATGGTCAGGAGGTCGCGCTCGTCGACGCGGACAGCGCCGGCGCTGGGCAGCTCGAGCCCGGCCAGGATGCTGAGCAGCGTGGACTTGCCCGAGCCCGACGCCCCCACCAGCGCCAGCATCTCGCCGCGTGCGATGCGCAGGTCGAGCCCGCGCAGCGCGACGACCTCGAGCGAGGCGACCTTGTAGATCTTGAAAACGTCCTCGCAGACCACGTGCCAGTCCGGCGCGGGCGGGGCGCCCGGCGTGGCGAGGGGACTCGGGCGGGCTTGGGGTGGTGTGGTCATGAGCTATTCGCCAAGGCGCAGAACCCGGTAGAGGGCGAGGTGGGCGTGCAGCGCGACGACCACCCCGATCGCCAGCAGGAAGACGAGGCCGAGAATGCCGTACGCGACGCTGATGGTACTCCAGTCGGTCACGAGGACGAAGGGCGGCACGACCTCCTCGCCGCGCTCGGTGACGCCCAGGAACTCGAGCATGAGGATGCCCAGCCGGGATCCGACCAGCGTGCCGGCCGCCATCGCCAGCACGACGATGAAGATCTGCTCGAACGAGACGACCGCCAGGATCTGGCGCATTGAGAAGCCCATCGTGCGCAGGATGGCGAACTCGAGTGCGCGCGTGCGCGCCGCCGCCAGCGCCGCGACGAGCACGCCCAGCGCGCTCAGCAGCAGCACCGCGATGAAGGAGAGCAGGAGCAGGCCGTCCCAGCCCGCCGCCGTGAGCGGATCCTGATCCTGCGCCTCGCGCAGCGCGGCGGTATCGAAGACGCTGGGCTCGCCGAAGGCGCCCGCCGCGATGTCCGCGCGCAGCGTCGCCAGACCGTCGTCGCCGCTGGGCGTGATCCACACCTCGTTGGCTGCGGTCGTCCGCGTGAGGCTGCCCTGGCGGTGCAGGAAGTAGCTGAGCCGCCCGATGTCGGCGACGAGCACACCCTTGCCCGACCGCGGATCGTGGGTGGGGAAGAGCGCGAAGACGCCCACGATGCGCATCGGGATCGTGCCGTTGCCCACGTACGGGCGGATCTCGTCGCCGACCTCCAGATCGGCGTCGGCGAGGAGGGCCGCGCTGGCGAGCACGTGCAGCGGCGCCCCGTCCCCGGCGACGCGAATGCCGCGCGCTGCCGACGAGAAGCCGCGGTCCCAGATGTAGCGGGCGGCCGAGGGGGCGGAGATGACGTCGCGCCGCTCGGCGCTGAAGCGCTCGTAGCGGCCCCGCGTGTTGATCTCCAAGACCGGCTCCCAATGATCGACCTGCGCGAAGTCCTCGATCACCACGCCGTCCTCGAACGGCTCGCCCAGCCGGCCCGGCGTGGCGCTGTATTGCAGGTCGTCCCACAGCGCCTGCCCGGCGAACGCGCCGGCGCGCCCCGCCCGGCGGACCAGGACCGCCGTGACGAACTTCTCGCCGGCCGGCAAGCCATCCAGTGAGGCGCTCACCATCTGCCAGCCGGCATCCTCGCGCAGGACGTCCTGCATCCGCATGTCCTGGTAGCGCCCGTTGGCGTCCAGAAGGCGCAAGAAGACGACCGCCGCCTCGCTGCGACTGATCCGGCTCCAGATGCCGATACGCCGCGCCTCGGCGGGCACCGCGATGCCGGGCGGCGGGGCCGTGTCCACGGTCAGCGGGCCGAGCAGCGTCGCCAGCGACCCGTTCGCGAGGTCGTCGCGGAACCAGGCGATCTCCGGGAGGCGCGACGGATCGACGCCCAGCAGGTCGGCCTCGAGTGCGTTGCGGCCGCCGCCAGCGCGAACGTTGGTGCGCAGCACGGCGGCGGCGGCCTCGACATCGTCACGCGCCTCGAATTCGGCGCTAAGCGCCTGCGCCCCCAGTTCCTCGTCCTCGTTGACATCGGCCAGGCGCAGCGGCGCGCCCGCCAGATAAGCCGCGCGATCGTCGAAAGAGCGATCGAGCGTGGAACCGAAGGTCGCGGCGAACATGCCGATCGCCGTCGCGAGCAGCAGCAGCAAGACCAGCCGGGAGTGCCCCAGCGGGGCGCGCATGAGCTGCCAGATGCCCAGCTGCACGGCCGGCCCGCTGAAGCGGGCCGTGAGGGCGTCGGTCGCCCGCAGCAGCAGCGGGAACAGCCGCAGAAAGACGACCGCCACCGTGACCAGGAAGACCGCCGGCGCGAGCAGCAGCAGCGGGTCGTAGTTGATGTCGCCGAACAACTCCTCGGTGACCAGCGAGTCGGACTGTTGCAGTTGGAAGAAGAGCAGCGCCGCGACGACGACGATCACCAAGTCGAGGTAGTAGCGGTGGAACGCGGACTCGGTGTCGGGACGGGAGAGCGAGTGCTTGTACTGCACGATGCTGCGCCGTCCGGCGCGGACGGCGGGGATGAGCAGGGCGAAGAAGGCCAGCACGGCGCCCAGGCCGGCCCAGGCGTACACGGTGGTCGTCAGGCGGACGTCGAGCAGGCCGCCGCCGCTGAGCCCGTCGAAGGCGGGCGTCAGCCCCAGCAGGGCCACCGCGCCCAGCGCCAGGGGCGGTCCCAGCCCGAAGCCCAGCGCGGCGAGCAGGAAGCCCTCGACCCCGTAGATGCCGAGGATGTGCTTCGCCCCGGCGCCGCGGCTCTTCAGCAGCGCGACCTCGCCCGCCTGCCGGTCGACCAGCAGGGCCGCGACCATCACGAGGTAGTAGAGCACGATGGCGACGATCTGCAGCGTCAGGACCAGCAGCGGCACCTGCGCGAAGAACTCCTTCTGCGAGAAGGCGGCCAGCGTGTCGGGCATCTCCGTGGTCACGCGCGTGCGATCAACGCCCGCCCCGACCGAGCGCTCGAGCACGCGCAGGCTGTGGCCGAGCGGTTCGGCGTCGGCGGCGTCGATCGTGGCCAGGTCGAAGAAGGCCAGGTCGTCGATGCGGCCGTCGAGGTCGGCGATGTGACGGGGCAGCACCTCGAGCAGCGTCTCCGGCGGCGTGAAGAACAGGTACGAAGGCCAGTTCTCCGTGTCGAGGAAGAACTGGTCGCTGCGACGCCCCCAGTACTCCGCGCCCGGGTCGCGGGGGCTGATCAGCCCCACGACCTGGACGCGGACGGGCGGCACATCCTCGCGCCAGAACGGGTGCAGGTCGAAGCGGTCGCCCAGGGCGACGGCGTGCCGGCGGGCGGTCTCGCTGCTGATGGCGACCTCGATCAGCACCCCACCGGCGGGAGTGGCGTCGGTCTCGGCCGTGGGGAAGCGCCCGGCGTCGATGTTGATGTGCGGGGCGAGTCCGGTGAAGAACTGCAGGTTGGACCGGGGCCGGGCAGGATCCTCTGTGCGCGGCGCGTCCAGGTCGGTGAGGAAGAACGTCGAGGAGACCGCGTGCTGCGCCCGCCCGCTGAGGAACTGGCCGATGCGGTCCAGCCGCTCGTCGACCAGTTCCTGCCGCTGCTGGTACGGGGCCGGCGCGAAGAGGTGGGTGCTGGAGGACAGCGAGAGGTCGAGATCGACCTTGTGCGCGCGCGACAGGTCGACATCCACGCCGAGCTCTCGCAGGGCGTTGCGGTAGATCTCCGTCGCCGACATCAGCCCGACGGCCAGCACGACGCCGATGATGACGGCCGCCAGCAAGCGCCGGTGCCCCGAGGCCCGTCGCAGGACGAGCCCCAGGACCGTGCGGGTCATGACCGCGGTCGCGCTGGGGGAGAGGCTGGAGAGTCGCATCAGCCGGAACCTGCACGCAGGCCGCGGCCCGATAGACTCAACCTTCCGACCCCGGCCGGCGCGGACGCCCGATCGACGGGGGCCGGCGGCCGCGGGCGGGAACGCGGGGCAGCAAGGGATACGTGGAGCATGCGGGGATGATCGCACGGATCGGCGTCATAGGGCCGTTCGGGATGCTGCTGGCGGGGCTGGCCGTCTTGGTCTTCGTCTCGACGCTGCTGCTGGGCTGGCAGATCGCGGACGAGCCCGACCCCGCCGCCAACCGCATCTTCGCGAGCGAGACCCTGCAGGACGACACGCCGCGCGCCGACCTCGCCGGCACGGTCAGCGACGTCGACGGTGAGATCATCTCGGTCCGCGTGGGGGAGGACCTCGTGCGGGTCCGGGTGGGGGCCGGCGCGGTGATTCAACGGCTCACCCCGATCACGCCGGCCGACGTGGCAGCGGGCGACTGGATCATCCTGGGCGGCATTGACGACAACGTGCACACGCTGATCCTGCAGGCCGCGATCGTGGCGGGGCCGGATGAGGTGGTGGGGCCGGCGGGGGGCGCGCCATGAAGGGGCGCGGCTGGCGGGGTCTGGTCATCTGGCCCATCGTCCTGGTGGGCGTGGGCATCGCCGGCTGGCTGGTGGGCACCGACATCGTGGCGAACGAGGCGCAGCGGCCGCCGGCGATCGTCGTCGAGGCCCCCGACGTCCCGCCGCCCGCACCGAACGAGAGCGGCGTTGGGGCGGGCGTGATCGTCCCGCGGGGCGGCCTGAGCCCCTTCGGCCATCCCGACGGGTTGCGCGGCCGCCAGGTGCTGGTGGGGCGCGTGGCCGCGGCCGATCGGCTGACGATCACGCTCGATTGGGCGGGCGGCCGCACGACCCTGCGCTTCACGGAGGACTCCGACCTGCTGCTGCGCCTGGCCGTCGACCCGGGCCAACCGATCGAGCCCGGCTCGGCCATCGCGCTGCTCGTCTCCGAGCAAGCGGGCGAGATCGTCGCGCGGTCCGGCGTGCTGTTGCCCGAGCCGAGCCGGCCCATCAACGACGCCCAGCGCTTCCCCGAGCGGCTCTTCCCCGAGCCGGAGCCCGACCCCGGGTCGTCCTGACCCCGTTCGGGCCGACGCGGCGCGCCATTGGCGGGTGGGCCGGGCGGCCATCAGACCGCCAGCCGCAGGGAGCGGGTGATCGACTCGCGGATGTAGAGCCGCCAGGCGATGGCGACGCCCACCGCCAGCATGGCGATGAGCACCAGGTACGAGGCCCCCACGGTGACCCAATCCGTGGTCAGCAGGAATGGCGGCACGACGCGGTCGCCCGTTTCGTCGACCTCCAGGAAGCGCAGCATGAGCCGGGCGATGCGATCGCCCAGGAAGGTGCCCAGGCCCAGCCCCACCACGGCCACGATCGTGTACTCGACGATCAACTGGCCCAGCAGCGTGCGGCGTCCGATGCCCAGGGTGCGCAGCACCGCCATCTCCAGCATGCGCTCGCGCGCCGTGAAGATGACGCTGACCAGGAAGGCCACGATCACCAGCAGGCCGACGGCGATGAAGGAGACCAGCAGGATGCCGCTGCCGCCCGCCGCGACGAGCGGATCGTCGCCGGCGGTGTCCACCTGGAACCGCTGATCGATGGGGTCCCCGGCGTCGCTGAGTTGGGTCAGCGCGGCGATCGTCCGTTCGCGCAGGCCCGGATCGCTGGGGCCGCTGACCCAGGCCTCGTTGATGGCGATGGGCCGACGCAGGCTCAGCATCGTGCCGAGGTGGTAGAGGTCGAAGACGTCGGCGATGAGGAAGCCGCCCCCCACCGCGGGGTCGAGTGTGGGGAAGAAGTCGACGGAATCGATGATGCGGACGTCGATGCTGTACCCGGCCAAGCGGAAGGGCGCATGGTCGCCCACGACGAGCGCGTGCGCGCGCAGGAAGCTGTTGCTGGCGACGACGTTGAGCGCGCAGACGCCCGCGACGTCGCAGAGGTTCGGGCCCGGCAGATAGACGCCGCGGCGGCCGGGCGAGACGCCGGCCGTCCAGCGGTACTCCATCGCGCCGTTCCCGCTGCGCGCCAGACCGTCGCTGCGCCGCGCCGCCTCGTCGGTCGCCTCCGCGGAGCCGAGCGGCTGGATGCGCCACACCTGGTCGGCCGACTCGAAGCCCTCCAGCAGCACCGACTCGCCGTCGCGGGTGATCGCGGTGATGTCGTCGAAGCGGATCGTGCCCCCCTCCAGGATGCTGCGGTTCTCCGCCTCCGTGTACGCGACGGCGTGCAGCGTGTAGGGCGGTTCGGTGCGGGTCGCCTGGGTCGTGCCGAAGGCGGGCACGCGCATCTCCTCCCAGGTTCCGCTGAGCGTTGGCGTGCCCATCAGGACGCGGAAGAAGCGCCCCTCGCTGTCGCGCAGTTGCAGCCAGACGCTGATGTCGTCGCGGAGTTCGCTCAGGAGCACGGCGAGGCTGAACTCCGCGACGTCGTCAGGCACGGCGATGCCGCCCAGGCTGGGCCCCGGGGCGAGCTGGGGCAGGATCTCCGCCGGCGGCGTCTCGGTGAAGTCGTCGCGGAACCACAGGAAGCCGGCCGCGCGCTGACTCTCGACGCCCAGCATCTGCACGATGCCGCCGGCGCCCGCGCCGGTGCGGGAGATGTTGCCGGCGCGCCGGATCACGAGCGCGCTGGGGCTGTCGCCCGGCAGGCTGTCGAGCCGCCGCTGCAGCACGCCGGGCGCGGCCGGCTCGATCGGGGAGCGCAGATCGGCGCCGGCGGCGTAGCGCTCGCGCTCCTCGAACGAGCGCACGACGGTGCCGCCGTAGGACGCCGCGAAGGTGCCCAGCGCCGCGGCCAGCATGAGCAGCAGGCTGAGCCGGGCGAGCGGCCCCGGGTGGCGCACGGCCTGCCGCAGCCCCGCCGCGATGGGCATCGCCAGGCGGTCGCGCCCCAGCCAGCCGACGGCGCGCAAGCCGACGGGCAGCAGGCGCAGAACGAGGATGACCGCGACCAGCCCCACCAAGGCCGGCGCGATCAGCACCAGCGGGTCGGTGGCGAGTCCGCCCACGGTGTCGCGGGTGAAGACGGCGTCGCGCGCGGAGACCGCCCAGACGAGGAACCCGGCGACCGCGAGGAAGGCGAGATCGAGGTAGTAGCGCTGCACCACGTTCGCGCCGGCGGGCCGGGCGGCCACGTAGCGCGCCGCGCCGGGCCGTACATGCGCCACCACGACGACCGGGATGAGCACCGCGACGACGGCCAGCGCCGCGCCGGCCAGCGCCAGCGCCCAGGCCTGCGGCGTGAGCGGCGTGGCGATCCAGGTGGCGCCCGTCACGTCGCGGAACGCGCCCACGAATCCCAGGGCGCTGATCGCGCCGAACGCGATCAGCGGCGCGATCGCCGCCGCGATGAACACGATGGGCGTCAGTTGGACGACGTAGAGGCCCAGCACCTGCAGCAGCGACGCGCCGCGCCCGCGCAGGAGGATCAACTCCTCGGTCTCCCGCCCCACCAGCAGTCGCGCCATGACGACGATGAAGAAGAAGACGATCGCGACGACCTGGATCAGGATGATCAGGATCGGCACGACGCTGAAGTCCCGTTCGGCCTGGAAGCGCCGCAGGACATCATCGATCCGGCTGAGGGTGAAGGCGTTGGCGGTTGTCAGGTCCTCCAGCAGCGCATCGAAGCGCGCCAGGTCGGCCGGCACGCCGTGGCTGTCGAACGCCGCGACGGGCACGGCGTCCTGGATGCGGCTGTTCGCGAGGTAGCCGGGGAAGATCTGCGCCAGCGGGCCGGCCAGCGCCTCGGAGTGGACGAAGAGCGGCAGGGTGCCGAAGAGACTGGGGTTCAGCGTGGGTCCCATGCTCCGCAGGCTGTGCACGCTGGCGCGCCAGAAGGGCAGGTTCGGGTCGATGGCCTCAAAGATGCCGACGACCTGCACCGGGATGTGCAGCGCGACGATGGCGCTCGTCTGGCAGGGCACCGCGTTGGGCGGCGGCGACCCGTCCGGCAACGGCGGCTCGCGGTCGCACTCGTCGTAGATATCGGCGATGGGGAACGCGTCGCCGACCTCGATGCGCAGGAGGTCGGCGTGGAAGCGCGGGATCGCGACCTCCACCGGGCCGGCCAGCACCGGGAAGCCGAGCCTGGGGTCGAGCCGCAGCGCCGGCAGCCGCGGCGCCCGGCCCTCGAACACCACCTCCGCTTCCCAGCCCTCCACGCTGGTGATCTGCGCGCCGTAGTTGGCGTTGGAGACCAGGCCGCTGTCGAACAGCATGTGCAGGGCGCCCACCTGCTGGGCCCGCAGGTGGCCGGGGAGGGCGAGGTCGCCGAAGTGCGCCTCCAGGCTGCCCTCCGCGAACGCCGCCACGTCGGCGCCGCGCTGCCCGCCGAGCAGCGTTTGGTTGAGGATGACCTCCACGGTGCCGGTCTCGCCGGTGGCGCGCCGCAGGTCGTAGTTGAGGCCCAGGTCGGTGAGGGCGCGCGTATAGAGCGTCGTCGAGGCCATCAACACGCTGGCGATGAGGATGCCGAACCCGACGACGCTGAGCAGTCGCCAGTTCGCACGCGCCCGCAAGTAGAGGAGTCGGAGGGTGGTCTTCACGTTGGCCCCGTGTCGGGGGCTGAGTGTACCGGTCGGTCGGGGCTGGGGGGTGTTCCGGTCAGACGATCGCGGGCTGGGTCAACTACTCGACGAAGCCCAACTCGAATCGCGACGCGAATATCGATGTCGCGTCGTCCTCGCGCGAGCGGCGCCGGCGCTCGTCGTCCCCAACCTCGCCCCTACTCGTGACCAAGCGCGGCTGCTTTCAGGATTGTGACGCACGCCTACGCCTGGAACGACGCCAGGACCTTCCGGTACGCCTCCAGGTTCGACGACGGCGCGATGTCTTGCTGCGCGGGGCCGGCGGACTCGGCGAGGGGGGCGTCCTCGTTGACGAAGAGCAGGCCCGTGGGCACGAGACCCTCCTGGTCGAGGGCCAGCAGGCGGGTGAAGACGCCGCCCCGGTCGCGGGGGTCGTAGCCGGGCATGCGTTCGACATCGACGAGGTGCGAGGGCCACTCGTGGTAGCGGTCGTTGTAGGCCACGCAGGGCGAGATGACCTCGAGGAAGGCGAAGCCGCGTCCGCTGTTGGCGTGGACGATGGCGGCGTCGGTGAGCCGTTCCAACTGGTCGCCGTCGCCCGAGTAGCTGCGCGCCAGGAAGGTCGTGGCGGGGATGCTGAGCCCCAGCATGACCGGGTCCACCTGCTCGCGCGCCGCGAAGCCCTTGAAGCCGCCCTGGCTTGTGGGCGAGGCCTGGCCCTTGGTGAGCCCGTAGGTGCTGTTGTTCATGATGATGTAGGCGATGGATGGGTTGTTGCGGAACGTATGCATCAGGTGGCCGCCGCCGATGGCGAGGCCGTCGCCGTCGCCGCCGGCCGCGATGACGGTCAACTCCGGGTTGGCCATCTTGGCACCCGCGGCGCTGGGCAGGGCGCGACCGTGCAGCGCGTGGTAGCCGTAGGCCCGCACGTGATTCTGGACGGTGCCCGAGCAGCCGATGCCGGCCACGATGAGCGCGTCCTTGCCGTCGATGCCGAGCCGCCCGAAGGCGCCGTCGAGGGCGTTGAGCACGCTGAAATGGCCGCACCCGGCGCACCAGATGGTGTCCTTGATGGGGAAGGTCTGCGTTACCGGTGGCTCGGTCGTCAGCGTGGTCATGCGGCTTCCGTTCTCCCTCGCCGGGCGATGGCCGGCCCCGTGCCCTACTGCTGTCCGCAGTAGGCGGCGATGGGCCCCACGACATCGTTGGGGCGCATCGGCTCTCCGTCGAAGCGGAGCACGTTCTCGATCTTGGACGCGTCGGCGCCCTCGCGGATGAAGAGCTTGGCCATCTGGCCGCTGGAGTTCAACTCCACGACGAAGACCCGGCGATGGCCGTTGATGAACGCGACCGTGTCGGGCATCACGGGCCACAGGGTGCGCGGCTGATGGTAGGCGACGGCGATGCCCCGCGCCCGCAGCCGCTCCAGCGCCTCCAGGATGGGCCCGAACGCCCCGCCGACGCCGATCACGCCGATCTCCGCCTCGGCGTCGCCCCAGAGGACCGAGCTGGGCAGGTGGCCGCCGTGCAGCGCCGTCTCGAGCTTGCGGTCGCGCTTGGCGACCATCGTCAGGCGGTTGCCGGGGTTCGTCGTAACGGTGCCGTCGGGGTAGCGCTCGTTGCCGGTGACCAGCGACATGCCGTGCGCGGTGCCCGGCACGGTGTACGGCGAGACGCCGTCGCCGGTGACGGCGTAGCGGTCGTAGCGGTCGAGGGCGTCCACCTCTGCCTGGCTTAGGCGCTTGCCCCGGTCGATCTGGATGGCGTCGAGGTCGAAGGGCTCGATGGTGGCGAGGTTCTGGCAGGTGCCCTGGTCCATCGCGACGTAGACGGGGATCTGGAACTGCTCGGCGAGGTTCGTCGCCTGGATGCCGATCTCGAAGCAGTCCTGCACGCTGCCGGGCGCGACGACGATGCGGGGGAAGTCGCCGTTGCCGCCGAAGCACATCAGGTTGATATCGGACTGCTCGGGCTTGGTGGGCATGCCGGTGGAGGGGCCGCCGCGCTGGGTATCGACGATGACGAGCGGGATCTCCCCGCTGCCCGACTGGCTGACGCCCTCCTGCATGAGCGCGAGGCCGGGGCCGGAGGTGCCGGTCATGGCGCGTACGCCGGTGAGCGCCGCGCCGATCGCCATGTTGATGGCGGCCAACTCGTCCTCGGCCTGACGGGCGATGCCGCCGAACTGAGGCAGCCACTTCTGCAGCCAGTCCAGGATGTCGGTGGCGGGCGTGATGGGGTAGCCGGTGAAGAAGCGCCCGCCCGCGACGAGGAAGCCGAAGGCCAGCGCCTCGTTGCCGGTGAGCTGGATGCGCTCGCTGCCGTGCGTCTGCGTGACGTTGTACAGGCCCTCACCCACCTGCATCGCCTCGGCGGCCCCGAAGCCCAGGTCCAGCGCCTCCAGGTTGTAGCCCAGAATGGGCTGGCCCAGGCGGTTGAAGCGGGTCCGCACGGCGTCGCGCACTTCGTCGTCGGGGATGCCGAGCGCGCGCGTGATGATGCCCGTGGCGACCATGTTCTTGTAGAGCGTGCGGCCCAGGTCGCGGACGGCGTAGCGGCCCATGGGCGCGGCGAGCAGGCGCGCGCCGTCGGGCAGCAAGTCCGCCGGCAGATCCCCCTCGGAGTTGTCGAAGACGACGACGGCGTCGTGTGCCATGCGGCGGACGGCGCGGCGCACGCCCTCCTCCTCGAACGCGACGACGATCTCCAGGTGGTCGCCCATGGCGTGGCGCTCGGGGGCCGAGGCGCGCAGCGAGGCGGCGGCGTAGCCGCCCTTGATGCGGGAGAGCACGTCGCGCTCGGTGTAGACGTGCAGGCCGTCGCGACGCAGCAGGTCGGCCAGCACCGTGGTGACGGTGAGCGAGCCGTCGCCGCCCTGGCCGGAGCAGATCACGTTGAGGTCGTCGAGGTGGCGGGCCGTGTAGCGACCGCCGGCGCGGGGCGCGTCGATGGTGGTCATATGATGCTCCCCGTGCCGTTCCCGGCGGCGGCCCGGGCGGCGGCGTCCTCCTCCGCCTTCTTCTTCATCTTCGACAGGCGGAAGCCCTTGGGGTCCATCTGCCCGGTCTCACGGCGCTCCTGCACGGTGGGCAGCAGCGGCGGCGGCAGCTTATCGCGCTTGTAGCCCGACAGGCGCTGCAGCAGCGGCTTGCTGCGCGGCGCGTCCGAGACGGGGCGGGTCTCCAGCCAGCCGTCGTCGAGGCAGGCCTGGAAGGCCTCGTGCCCGGCCTCGGTGCGCACGACGGTGTAGGTCCAGCCGTCCAGGCCGATGCCGCCCGCGCCGATGTCGGCCTGGTCGGTGGCGTAGTCCTGGCAGTAGAGGCAGGCGGGGCGCGCGTACTGCTGGAACTCCTTGAGCGACCGCTCCTCGACGACGCCGTCGGTGAAGCGGATGATCACCTTGCCCTTGATGTTGATGTTGTCGATCTCCTTGCGGTCGCGGCCGTAGTCGCGCGCGATGGCGGCGATCGACTCATGCGTGAAGGCCTCGGAGCAGAACAGCCCCAGCACGAGCTTGATGTTCTCGCGGTACCACTTGTTCATCGCCAGGCGGATGCCGGAGTGCTGCTGCTGCCGCACGCCATCGACCTGGCAGGGCACGCCGACCACGGCGATCGGCTTGACGTCCTTCTCGATCGCCTCGCGTAGCGCGACGGTGTTGGGCGAGTAGGTGTACCGCGAGCCGCGCGCGTCGAGGATCGCCTCCGGCGTTGTGGCCAGGCGCTGGATGCCGATCTGCGGATCCTCGGGCAGGATGTCCCCGATGATCGCGCCCTTGATGCCGCCCTGCTCCAGCTGGTGCAGCAGGATGGCGCTGATCAGCCCGCCGTCCTGGGCGCGGGCCGCGATCTCGGGCTTGGTCGCCCGGACGAGGCACTCGTAGGCGTAGATGCCGTAGCCCTCGTCGAGCTTGGGCTCGCGGTAGTGCACGACGTCGGCGATCGTGTGGTCGGGCGGGCTGAGCACCGGGCAGACGTCGGCGCAGAGCACGCAGTGCACGCAGGCCTCGCCGCGCGTGTCCACCGGCTCCTCGCCCACGTAGTCGAAGACGTCCGTGGGGCAGATCGTGACGCAGGCCGCGCAGCCGACGCACTTGCCCGTGTCGACGACCTCCCGCATCAGGAAGTCGTAGGCGTCGAAGCCGCCGCGGTTGATCTCCGTGCGCCAAGCGAACGCCCACTCGGAGGGGGGCGTGCCGCCGTCGACGAGGGATCGGTAGCGAGCGAGCACCGCGTCGGAGCGCGCCAGATCGACCATCGTCATCTCCCCGCCGCGTTCCAGCGCCGCGCAGGCATGCACGACCGGCCACTCGCTCCGCACGCGATTATGGCACAGTGGCGAAACGGTATCGCCACACTCGGGTTTTGTCACGTCCCCGGGCGAATTCCGCCCCGCGCTGGGGCGGTGGTCCCAGCCCGCCGTGCGCGCGACGATGGACGGGCGCCGCGCCCGCCGGCGCGAGGGAAGGGCGGCCGGAGAGCCGATGTCGATTCTGGAGGTCGTCATCCTGGCCATCGTGCAGGGGGTAACGGAGTTCCTGCCGGTGAGCAGCAGCGGGCACTTGGTGCTGGGGGCCTGGATCCTGGGCGCCGACGATCCCGGCGTCGCCTTCGACGTCGCGGTGCACGTGGGCACGCTGCTGGCGCTGCTGGTCGTGTTCCGGGCCGAGTGGTGGGCGATCGCACTGGGCGTCGTGGGACGGGGTGGGGCGGGGGCGGGGGCGGGGAGCAGCGGCCTGCCCCCGTCGCGACTGCTGACGCTGGTCATCCTGGCGACGCTGCCCCTGGCGGTCGTCGGCTTGGCCGTGCGCGACGCGCTCGACGGTCCGCTGCGCGACCCGACCTGGGTGGGCGCGTTCCTGATCGGCACGGGCGTGATGCTGTGGGCCGCCGACCGCTTCGGCCGTCGCACGCGGGCGCTGGCGACGATCGGGGAGCGGGACAGCCTGCGCATCGGGGTCGCGCAGGCGGTCGCGGTGCTGCCGGGCGTCTCGCGATCGGGCATGTGCATGGCGGCGGGGATGCTGCACGACGTGACGCGGGAGGGGGCGGCCCTGTTCGCGCTGTACCTGGCGGCGCCGGCCATCGGCGGGGCCGGGCTGTGGGCCGCCTACCAACTGGCGACGGACGGCGCCGAGGCGGGCGTCGGCGTGGGCGAGATGGCGCTGGGCGCGGCGGTGTCGTTCGGGGTGGCGATCGTGGCCATCCGGGGGCTGCTCGCGCTGGTGCGGGCGCACTCGCTGCGGGTGTTCGTCGTCTACTGCCTGGCGGCGGGCCTGGCGGTGGTCGTCGCGCGGGCGGCGGGGCTGTAGCCGGCCGGCGTCCTGCCGCGGCGCTCAGGGCAGGATCAGCTGCGACGGCCGCTCGAGGATGCCCTTCACGTCGCGCAGGAACTCCGCCGCCGGCGCCCCGTCGACGACGCGGTGGTCGATGGTGAGGCTGAGCGTCATGAACGAGCGCCGCTCGACGTCGTTGCCCTCGCCGCGGAAGACGGGCCGCTCGCTGATCCGCCCCACGCCCAGGATCGCGGCCTGGGGCGGGTTGATGATCGGCGTGAACACGTCGATGCCGTACATGCCCAGCGAGGTGACGGTGAAGGTGCCGCCCGTGAGGTCGTCGGGGCCCAGGCGGCGCTCGCGCGCCCGCACCGCGAGGTCGGCGCTGATCGGCGCCAGCTCGTCGAGCGGCAGGCGGTCGGTGTCGCGGGTGACCGGGACGATCAGCCCCTCGTCGAGCGCGACCGCGAACCCGACGTGGATCTGCGGGTGCAGCACAATCGCGTCGTCGCGCAGTTCGGCGTTGAGGCGCGGATGCCCGCGCAGGGCGAGGGCGGCGGCCTTAATCACGAAGTCGGTGTAGGTGGGGCGCAGCCCGCGGTCGGCCCAGAGCTCGAGCAGCTCGCGGCGCAGGTCCACCGCACGCGTCATGTCGACGTCGGTCGCCATGGTCAGCTGCGCCATCTCCTGTAGCGAGGCGTGCATGCGGCCGCCGATGGTGCGGCGCATGCCGCGGTAGGGGAACGTCTCGGCCTCGGCTGGAACCGCGGCCTCCGGCTCCGGCTCCGCCGCGACCGACGCCAGCGCGGCCTCGACATCCTCGGCGACGATGCGGCCGCCGGGGCCGCTGCCGGTCACGGTCGCGAGGTCCAGGTCGTGCTCGCGGGCCAGCCGCTTGGCGGCCGGAGAGGCCTTCACGGGGCCGGCCGGCGCGGGGGGCGCTGCCGAGGCCGCTGCCGCCGCGGCGGCCGCCTGCTCGATGTCCGTCCGCAGGATGCGGCCGCCGACGCCGCTGCCGGGGATCGCCGCCAGATCCAGGCCGTGCGAGGCGGCCAGCCGCTTGACGGCGGGGGAGGCGCGCCCCGGTTCGCTCGGGGCGCCGTCGGACGCGCCGTCAGCCGGGGCCGGCGCGGGCTCGGGCGGTGCGGCGGCGGGCGCCGGGGTCGTGGGGGGGCCCGGGGCGGGGGCCGGCTCTTCGCCGGCGGCGAGGATCTGCGCGACGACCGCGCCGGCGTCCACGGTCTCCGTCGCGGCGACGAGGATGTGCAGCGTCCCCTCGGCCTCCGCCTCGACGTCGTAGTTCACCTTCTCCGTCTCGAAGGCGAAGAGCATGTCGCCCGGCCGCACGGCGTCGCCCGATTGCTGGTACCACTCGGTGATCGTGCCCTCGACCATGGTCATGCCGAGTTTGGGGAGGACGACTGAGGTGGGCATGGCGCTACTCCGCGAAGAATCCGGCCTCCCGCGCGGCGCGGAGGCAGGCGTCGATATCGACGACGGGCGGGCCCGCGCGGGTGAGCCGCAGCCGCGCGGTCTGTCCGTCGGCCAGGAACACCTCGCGCTCGCCGTCGAAGGCGAGCAGTGCGGGCCCGGTCACGGGGACGATAGCAGCGATGCCGAGCCGCCGGACCTCCTCGATCGCGACGGCGCGCAGCAGGCCGGGGGCGAGCGCCACGCGGACCGTGCGCGCTTCGGCGCCCCCGCCGACGCGGACGTGCAGCCCGGCGTCGTCGTCCGGGCCGATCGACGTGACCGCGCCCCCGATCGCGGCCAGCCCGACGGCGGCCGGGTCGGCGCGGGTGAGGACGATCTCCCGCAGCGCGGCCGGATCCCAGATCGCGCGGCTGCCCACGATCGATCCCGCCAGCACCGCTACGTCGATCAGCGCGATCTCGCGCCCGTCCGGCAGGCCGACCTCGATCAGCTTGCTGCGCGGCGCGACGGCGTCCGCATCGACCCGTCCGGTCGCGATCGCGGCCGCGGCGAGCCCCGCGACGGTGCTCTCCCGCGCGCTGGGGAAGACGTTGTTCGTGCCCGTGGAGAGCGGGATGAGCGGGACCGCCGTCGTGCCCAGGGCGATGGCGCGGTTCGTGCCGTCGCCGCCCAGGCTGACGAGGCAGGCGGCCCCCTCCTCGGCCATGCGCCGCGCGGCGAGGGTGGTGTCCGACGCGACGCCGTGGAAGTCCCCGCGCAACGGCTCGAGCCGCAGCCGCAGTCCCTGGTCGCGGGCCGCGCGGGTCACGAGGTGCGACGTGTCGGGCATGTAGGGGACGCGCTCGACCCCGGCCGCGTCGAGCGCCAGCAGCAGCCGCCGGACGATGCGCACCTTCTCGTTCGCGCTGAAGACGGAGGCGTGGGCGACCAGGCGCCGGATGTCGCGGCCGGCCGCGGGGTTGGCGATCAGGCCGACGCTGCCCACGCCGCCGGCGACCCCGCTAGACGCGGGCAGGGAGGATCTCGTCAACGGCCGCGACGATGTCGTCCGCGGCGGGCAGCCAGGCCTCCTCCAGCGAGGGGCTGAACGGCACCGGGCTGAACGGCGCGCCCACGCGCTTGACCGGCGCGTCGAGGTAGTCGAAGGCCTGCTCCTGGATGGCGGCCGCGATCTCGGCGCCAAAGCCGCAGAACTGGACGCCCTCCTGCGCGACGACGGCCCGGCTCGTCTTCTGCACCGAGGCGATGATCGTGTCCATGTCGAGCGGCGAGAGGGTGCGCGGGTCGACGACCTCCAGGCTGACGCCGCGCTCGGCCAGTTGGTCGGCGGCGCGCTGCGCCTGCGAGACCATGTGGCCCGTGGCGACGACCGTGACGTCGCTGCCCTCGCGCTTGACCTCGGCGACGCCCAGGGGGATGGCGTAGGGCTCGTCGGGGACCTCGTCGCGCAGCCGCAAGTTGCGCTTGATGACGATGAAGATGACGGGGTTGTCGTCGCGGATCGCGCTGATCAGGAGACCCTTGGTGTCGTAGGCGTTCGACGGCATGACGACTTTGAGGCCGGGGATATGGCAGAACCACGCCTCCAAGCTCTGGCTGTGCTGGGCGGCCATGCTGAAGCCCGCCCCGGCGGCGGTCGTGACGACGATGGGCAACGTGGCCTTGCCGCCGAACATGTACTTCATCTTGGCCATCTGATTGACGATCTCGTCCATGCAGACGCCCACGAAGT
This sequence comes from Dehalococcoidia bacterium, assembly GCA_965209205.1. Classification (GTDB taxonomy): domain Bacteria; phylum Chloroflexota; class Dehalococcoidia; order Bin125; family Bin125; genus TK10-74A. Next base: position 261,145 of record CBDBQC010000003.1, on the reverse strand, counting down.
CCATGAACATGATCTCTACGACGGGGCGCAGGCCGGCCGCCGCCGCCCCCACCGCGAGCCCGGCGATGGCCGACTCGGAGATGGGCGTGTCGATCACGCGGTCGCCGAAGTCCTGCTTCAACCCCTGCGAGGTGCCGAAGGCGCCGCCCACGCTGAGGTCTTCGCCGGCGAAGAAGATGTCGGGGTCGCGGGTCATCTCCTGGCTCAGCGCCTCGGGGACGGCCTGCGTGACGGTCTTGATGGGCATCAGACGTGCGCTCCTTCCGCGGCGGGCTTGGTGTAGACGTCGTCGAGCAGGAAGGCGGGGTCGGCGTGTGGGCTCGCTTCGGCGAAGTCGACGGCCTCCTCGATCCGCGCGCGCGTCTCCGCCGTGATGCGGTCGATATCGGCCTGCGTGAGCACGCCCATCTCGACGAGCCGGCGGGGGAACTGCTCGAGCGGGTCGCGCGCCTTCCAGGCGGCGACCTCGCCCGGGTCGCGGACGATCTTGCCGAAGTCCACGCCGACGTGGTCGTAGTAGCGATAGGTCTTGCATTCCAACAGCGTGGGGCCCTCGCCGCGGCGCGCGCGGGCGATGGCCTCGCCGGCCGCCTCGTAGACCGCGAAGGCGTCCATGCCGTCGACGGTCACGCCGGGCATGTCGTACGAGGCGGCGCGGTCGGCGATGTCGTCGATCGGCTGGTGGTCGGCCTGCCGGGTCCACTCGCCGTAGAGATTGTTCTCGCAGACCAGGACGAGCGGCACCCGGAAGAGCCCGGCCATGTTGGCCGCCTCGTGGAAGGTGCCCTCGTTCGAGGCCCCGTCGCCGAAGAAGCAGACGGCGACGTTGCCGTCCTGGCGGTAGTGGCAGGCGAAGGCCGCCCCCAGCGCGATGGGCGGGCCGGCGCCGACGATGCCGTTGGCCCCCAGCATGCCCAGGTCGAGGTCGGCGATATGCATCGAGCCGCCCTTGCCCTTGCAGTAGCCGGTCGATCGCCCGAAGAGTTCGGCGTACATGAACTTGGGGTCGCCCCCCTTGGCGAGCAGATGTCCATGGCCGCGGTGCGTGGAGGTGATGAAGTCGTCGTTCGTGAGGTGGGTGCAGAGGCCCACCGCCACCGCCTCCTCGCCGCAGTAGAGATGGACCGCGCCCTTCGTGCGGTTCTCCTGCATGAGACGTCCGCAGCGCTCGTCGAACTCGCGGAGCAGGACCATGCGTTCGTACATCTGGCGGAGCGTGTCGCGGGCGATGTCCATGCTGTCTTTCCCAATCGGCGTCTGCCGGGAATCGGCGCCGGTCCGGCGCCCGGGGGTGGGCGGTCGCAGGCTAGGCCGCGACGCGGGCGGGCGTCAACGAACGGCAGGGCCCGCGGCGGCCCGCTCCCGCGCCGCCGCTACGGTAGCCGTGGCAGTACCTCCTCGGCGAACAGCCGCATCGACGCCAGGACGCGGTCGTGCGGGATGCGCCCGCCGAAGCTGAACCAGCCCATGATGTGCCCGCAGTGATAGCGCGCATGCAGGTCGGTCAGGCGGCGCAGGACCGTCTCCGGCGCGCCGACCACCGTGTCGCTCGCGGCGGCGGTCTCGAACGTCATCAAGGCGAAGCGCTCAATGCGGGCCGCGAGCGGCGATCCCGTCGGCGGTCCCCCCGCCGAGTCCGCGCGGGCGAGGCGGGCCAAGTCGTGGTAGTAGCTCAGGTGCGACGCTTCGGCGTCGCGGCGGGCCAGGGCGTCCGTCTCGGCGACGTGGATCGGGACCAGCAGCGCGACGTCGCGTTCCGGAGCGTCGGGCAGGGCCGCGCGGTAGCGCCGGCTGCGCGCCTCGATCTGCTGCGGCGTGGCGGTGACCGTCGCCATCATCACCGGGACCTCCAGCGCGATCGCGGTCTCCACCGAGTCGTCGCTGTTGGCGGCCATGAGCAGCGGCGGATGCGGCTGCTGCAGCGGCTTCGGCACGACGCTGACGCCGTCGTAGTCGAAGTGCCGCCCGCGGAAGCGCAGCGGCTCCGGTCCCCAGGCGCGTCGCATCACCTCCAGCGCCTCGTCGAAGCGGCTGGTGCGCTCCTCGAGATCGACGCCGAAGCCGGCGTACTGCTGCCGGCCGTGTCCCCGGCCGATGCCCAGCCGCAGCCGGCCTCGCGAGAGGTGATCGAGCATCGCCGTCTCCTCGGCGAGCCGCAGGGGATCGTGCAGCGGCAGCAGCACGACGGCCGTGCCCAGGCCGATGCGCTGCGTGCGCTGGGCCGCGGCGGCGGCGACCAGGAACGGCGAGGGCATGACGCCGCGCGTGGCCTCGAAGTGCAGTTCCGCCAGCCAGGCCACGGCGAAGCCGAGCGTGTCGCCCAGCTCGATCTGGCGCAGCGTGTCCTCGTAGCGGTCGGCGGGGCGCTGCTCGGGCCAGGAGGGCAACTGGAAGAAGAGGCCGATCTCCATGCGCCGGAGTCTAGGCTCCCGTCCGGCCCTCGCGCCCGCCCGCCGACCGCAGCCCCGGTCCCATGCCCGCGCCCGGCGTGCGCTGCGCTTCGACCTCGGCGATCGCGGCGTCGTCGAAGCCGAGGGCGCGCATGATCTCCGCGGTGTGCTCCCCGTGCTCGGCGAAGAGCGCCTTCGGCGACCCGGGCGTCTCGCTCAGCTGCACGGGGTTGCCGACCAGCTTGCGACGCCCGATGTGGGGGATCTCCTTCTCCACGACGTAGCCGTTGGCCCGCGCCTGCTCGTCGGCCAGGACGTCCGCGTAGTCGAAGACGCGCTGCGCGATGATCCCGTCGGGGTGGATCTCGAAGAAGTCCGCCCATTCGTCCGTGCGGCGGCGGCGCATGACCGCGGCGATCGCCGGCCGCAGCCGCAGGCGGAGATCGTCGAGCTCCTCTTCGCTCGCGTGCGGCAGGCCGTCCGCCGGATTGCGCTTGCGGGCGGTGTCCCAGCGCGGATCGTCGGCCAACTCCGGCGTGCGGCCGAACTCGCAAAAGGCCCGCCAGCTCTCGTCATCACGGATCCCCAGGCAGAAGGCGCCGCCGTCGGCGGTCTCATAGAGGCCCGTCATCTGGGGCGAGCCTGCGTGGTAGGCGCCCTCGCGGCGCAGCACGTGCCCGGTCACGGATGAGTGATTGATCTCCCAGCTCTGCATCCAGAGCAGCGCCCCGTAGGCCGACGTCGACACCTTCTGGCCGGCGCCGGTCCGCTCCCGCGCGAGCAAGGCCGTCACGATGCCGAGGGCGAGCGCCATGGCGCCGCCGGTATCCCCGACGATCGCGCCCGGGATCACGGGGGCGTCGCCGGGATGGCCGGTCACGCTCGAGATGCCGCTGCGCGCCTGGGCGAACGAGTCGCTCATGCGGTTCTGGCGCGCCGGTCCGAGTTGCCCGAAGCCATTGGCGACGGCGTAGATCAGCCGCGGATAGCGTCCGTGCAGCGCCTCGTACCCCACCCCCATGCGCTCGAGCGCCGGCTCGCGATAGTTGCTCAGCAACACGTCGGCGCCGGCGATCAACCGATCGACCACCTCACGTCCGACCGCGGTGTGGATGTCCAGCGAGATCGACCGCTTGCCGGCGTTCACGCCGATGAACTGCGTGCCGACGGCGGCCTCGGGCAGGCGATTGCCCACGCTGCGGTACCAGCGATTCGCCTCGCCGCCCGGCGGCTCCACCTTGATCACGTCGGCGCCCAGGCCGGCCAGGAGCCCGCCCGCCGCCGGCCCCTGCACGGCCACCGACAGCTCGACCACGCGAATCCCCTCGAACGGCTCCATCGGCTCCCGCTCCAAACGCCCCTCCAAACGAAAGTAGGTGAACCAACGCGCAGTCAGGTGGGGGTGGAGACCACAGCGCCCGCGCTACGGACGCACGCCCGCCTTCCAGACGATGCCGAGCTGGCTCGACAGGCTCTCGTAGGCCAGCTCCAGGAAGCGATGGATGTAGGAGCGCGTCTGGCGCGGGTCGATGAGGTCCTCGATGCCGAAGGCCTCCGCGGTGCGGAAGGGGTCGCGGAACTGGAGCAGGAACGCCTCGATCTCCTGTCGCCGCTTCTCCGGGTCCGGCGCGTTGGCGATGTCCCGCTTGAAGGCGGCGTCGACGCCGCCCTCGATGGGGATCGATCCCCAGTCCCCGGAGGGCCATCCGACGCGGTAGTTGAGCGCGCTGGGATTGGCCGTGGCCTGCCCGGCCATGCCGTAGTTCTTGCGCGTGATCACCGTGAAGATCGGCACCTTGGCCATCTGCATGGCCCAGAAGGCGCGCATCCCGTGCCGCAGCGTGCCGGTGCGCTCGGCCTGCTCGCCGAGCATGAAGCCGGGCACGTCGGCGAGGAAGACGACGGGCAGGTGGAAGTGGTCGCACAACTCGATGAAGTGGCCCTGCTTGTCGGCCGAGGCGGCGGTCATCGCGCCGGCCAGCATGCGCGGGTTGTTGGCCACGATGCCCACCGGGTAGCCGCCCACCCGGGCGAGCATGGTGTGCACGGTGACCCCGTGCTCCGGCTTGATCTCGAAGTAGTCGCCGTCGTCGACGAGCAACTCCACGACGCGCCGCATGTTGTAGGGGCGCGTGCGCTCGCGCGGCACGATCGAGAGCAACTCCTGCTCCTCGCGGTCGGGCGGGTCGCTGCTGGGCAGGACGGGGGGCTGCGAGTAGACGTTTTGGGGGAAGTAGGAGAGGAACTTCTTCATCTGGGCGATGGCGTCGTACTCGTCGGTCGCGCGGTTGTCGACCGCGCCCGAGGCCTTGACGTGCACGTCGGGCCCGCCCAGCTGTTCCTTGGTCACGTCGGCGCCCAGGGCGCGCTTCACCAGCGGCGGTCCGCCGGCGAACATCGACCCCTGCTCGGTCATGATCACGAAGTGCCCGACCATGGCCATCGCGCCCACCGCGCCCGCCGACGCGCCGGCCATGCTGTAGATGACGGGCACCTCGATGCCCGCGCGGATGTCGGGCCCGAAGACGTCGAAGGAACTCGGCAGGTGGGCGTGTCCCTCGGCGCCCGCGGTCGCCACGTTGGCCCCCGCGCCCTCGTTGAACAGCATCAGTGGGATGCGGTACTCCCGCGCCAGCTCGGCGATGAAGACGTTCTTGAACCGCTCCTGCGTGATGGTGTCCGCCGCGCCGCCGCCGACCGTGAAGTCCATCCCCCCGACGGCGACGCGGCGGCCGTCGACCTTGATCAGCCCGCCGACGTAGGGCATCGGCTTGAAGTCCCGGAACTCGCCGTCCTCGTAGATGCCGGCGCCCGCCAGGCCGCCGATCTCGTGGAAGCTGCCCGGGTCGGCGAGCGCGTCGATGCGTTCCCGGACGGTGAGCTTGCCCAGCTCGTGTTGGCGGGTGACGCGCTCCTCGCCGCCGAGCTTGAGCGCCAGGCGGCGTCGCAGATTCAACTCATCGACCTCGGGCTGCCAGTCGGTGGGACGGGACGAGGAGGGCATGTTGGCTCCGTTCGGATAGAAGGACCGCCAGGGTAGCGGGTGCGGATCGCGCGTGTCCTGGTCGATCCGCCCGTCCGGTCTAGGGGCGCACGCCGCCCTTGCGCACGACGCCGAGCTGGCTGGACAGGCTCTCGTACGACAACTCCAGGAAGCGATGGATGTACGAGCGCGTCTGGCGCGGGTCGATGATGTCCTCGATGCCGAAGGCCTCCGCGGTGCGGAAGGGGTTGCGGAACTGCAGCAGGTGGTCCTCGATCTCTTTGCGGCGCTTCTCGGGGTCGGGCGCGCTCGCGATCTCGCGCTTGTAGGCCGCCGCGACGCCGCCCTCGATGGGGATCGATCCCCAGTCGCCCGAGGGCCAGCCGACGCGGTAGTTGAGCGCGCCGGAGTTGGCCGTGGCCTGCCCCGCCATGCCGAAGTTCTTGCGCGTGATGATGGTGAAGATCGGCACCGAGGCCATGTACATCGCCCAGTAGGCGCGCATGCCGTGGCGCAGCGTGCCCGTGCGCTCGGCCTGGACGCCCAGCATGAAGCCCGGCACGTCGGCCAGGAACACGACCGGCATATGGAAGTGGTCGCACAACTCGATGAAGTGGCCCTGCTTGTCGGCCGAGGCGGCCGTCATCGCGCCGGCCAGCATGCGCGGGTTGTTGGCCACGATGCCCACCGGGTAACCGCCCACCCGCGCGAGGATCGTGTGCACGGTGGTCGCGAACTCCGGCCGGATCTCGAAGTAGTCGCCGTCGTCGACGAGCAGCTCCACGACGCGCCGCATGTTGTAGGGGCGGGCGCGCTCGCGCGGCACGATCGAGAGCAGCTCCTGCTCCTCCCGGTCGGGCGGGTCGCTGCTGGGCCAGACGGGGGGTTGCGCGTGGACGTTTTGGGGGAAGTAGGAGAGGAACTTCTTCATCTGGGCGATGGCGTCGTACTCGTCGCTCGCCCGGTTGTCGACCGCGCCCGAGACCTTGACGTGCACATCGGGCCCGCCCAACTCGTCCTTCGTCACCTCGGCGCCCAGGGCGCGCTTGACCAGCGGCGGCCCGCCGGCGAAGAGCGACCCCTGCGGCGTCATCACGACGAAGTGCCCCAGCATGGCGTGCGCGGCCACGCCGCCCGCCGCCGCGCCGCCGACGTCGTAGATCACGGGCACCTCGACCCCCGCGAGGATGTCGGGCCCGAAGACGTCGAAGGAACTCGGCAGGTGGCCGTGCCCGTCGCCCTCGGCGGCGACGTTGGCCCCGGCGCCCTCGTGGAACATCATCAGCGGGATGCGGTACTCCCGCGCCATGTCGGCCAGGAAGAGGTTCTTGAAGCGCTCCTGCGTGCTGATGTCCGCCGCGCCGCCACCAATCGTGAAGTCGTGCCCGCCGACGACCACGCGCCGGCCGTCGACCTTGGCCAGCCCGCCGATGTAGGGCAGTGGCGTGAAGTCCTGGAAGGCCCCGTCCTCGTAGATGCCGTAGCCCGCCAGCCCGCCGATCTCGTGAAACGTGCCGGGGTCGGCGAGCGCGTCGATGCGCTCCCGGATGGTGAGCTTGCCCATCTCGTGCTGGCGGGTGACGCGCTCCTCCCCGCCGAGCTTGAGCGCCAGGCGGCGGCGCATGTTGAGTTCATCGACTTCGGGCTGCCAATTGGTGGGACGGGGGGAGGTGGGCATGTCGGCTCCGTTCTAGACGAGGGATCGCCAGGATAGCGGGCGCGCGCGACTCGCTCCCGCCCGTGCCGCGGGTGGTCCCGTCCGCGCCGGGGCCGCCGCTGGCCGAAGGCTACTCGTCGAGGATCTGCTGCTCGAACATCGACGTGGCGATGGCGCCCGGCGAGATGACGTTGACGCGGATGCCGTGCGGGCCCAACTCGACGCCGGCCAGCTTGGAGCCGTTCCTGGCTGCCGCGTCGAGTGTACCGCCACGGGCGCGGGGGCAAAGTCCCGGGTCAGCGGATGTTCCGCAGGCGCGGGTCGAAGGCGTCCCGCATGCCGTCGCCGACGAAGTTGAAGGACATCACGAGCAGGATGATCGCGATCGCCGGCCCGGCGAGCGGCCAGGCGCCCCGCGTCAGGATGGTCTTATTCGCCTCGGCGGCCATCCGCCCCCAGGCGGGGCTGGGCTCCTGCACGCCCGCGCCGATGAAACTGAGCCCCGCTTCGACCAGGATGATGCCTGCGGCCGAGAGCGAGGCCAGCACCATGATCGGCGCGATCACGTTGGGCAGCAGATGGCGCCACATGATCCGGGCCGGGGTCGCGCCGATCGCGCGGGCGGCGTCGACGTAGACCTCCTGCCGGATCTGCAGTACCACGCCCCGCGTCAGGCGCGCGTAGCCGGGCGACCAGACGATGCCGATGATGATCATCGTATTGGTGATGCTGGGCCCGACGGCGCCCGTGAGGGCAAGGATGAGGACGAGGCCCGGCAGCGCCATGACGGCGTCGACGAAGCGCATGATCACGAGTTCGTCGAGCTTGCCGCCCACGTAGCCCGCCAGCAACCCCAGCGGCACGCCGATGCCCACCGCGACGCCGATCGCCACCAGCACGATCTGCCAGGCGATCCGCGCGCCGAAGATCGTGCGGCTGAGTACGTCCCGTCCCAGGGCGTCCGTGCCGGCGAGGTGATCCCAACTGGGCGGGTTGAAGACGCCCTCGCGCGTGGTCGCGGGCAGGAACGGGTCGGCGGGGGCGATCAGCGGGGCCAAGGCGGCGACCAGCCCGAAGCCGAGCAGCAGCACGGCGCCGACGACGGCCGGGCGGTTGCGCCCGTAGACGCGCCCGATCGCGCGCGCTTCGCGGTACCAGGGGCGGTCGGTGAGCCCCGCCCGCGAGAGCGGCGGGACGGCCGATCCCGCGGGCGTCCTGGCGGCGCTCATGCGGTCCCCCGTCCCGCCCGGATGCGCGGATCGATCAGCGTGTAGGAGAGGTCGACCAGGAGATTCACGAGCAGGGTGGCGATCGCGAAGAACATGACGATGTTCTGGATCATGGGGTAGTCCTGGTCCTCGACGACGCTCTCGACGAACAGCCGGCCCATGCCCGGGATGTTGAAGACACTTTCCGTGATCACCGCGCCGCTGAAGATCAGCCCGGCCTGGAAGCCGAAGATCGTGATCACCGGGATCAGGGCGTTGCGCAGGCCGTGGCGGACGACGACGGTGCGCTCGCGCAGCCCCTTGGCGCGGGCGGTGCGGATGTAGTCATCGCTGAACACGTTGATCATCGCCGAGCGCGTCTGGCGCATCAGCAGCGTCGTCGCGGTCAGCGAGATGGCCAGCACGGGCATCGCCATGCGCTTCAGGTTCGCGATCGGATCTTCCGTGAAGGCGACATAGCCCCCGACCGGCAGGAGGTCGAAGCGCAGCGCGATCACGAGGATCAGCACGATGCCGGTGATGAACTCCGGGATCGAGTTGCCCACGATCATGGCCGTGCTGGCCGCGACCTCGCGCTTGGACCCGGGCTTCAGCGCCGCCAGGACGCCGATCGGCACCGCCACGACCACGACCACGATGAGGCTCAAGACGCCCAACTCCACCGTGGCCGGGATGCGCCGGGAAAAGACGCTGCTGATCGTGACGCTCTCGTTGATCTTGGCCAAGCTGAACCCGAGATCGCCCTGCAGCGCGTTGAACAGCCAGTCGCCGTAGCGCTCCAACAGCGGATCGTTCAGGCCCAGGCGATTGCGGAGCATCTCACGGTGCTCGGGGGTCGCCTCCAGCCCGGCGCCCGGCAACGTGGGATCGCCGGGCAGCAGGGTCATGAGCAGGAAGACGAGCACGCTGATGATCCACAGGATGATCAGCGAGGACACGATCCGCGTGGTGATGTAGCGCGCCATCGGACGTCCTCACGGCCGCGGGGGCCTCACCCCCGAACCCCCTCTCCATTGCTCTGCAATGGAGAGGAAATCAGATCCCCTCTCCCCCTTGGGGAGAGGGTGAGGGTGAGGGGGACCCGGGCGGTCGCTGCCCCTCACCCTCGCCCTCTCCCCAGGGGAGAGGGGACCGGAGCCCCCTCTCCATCCGGAGGTGGAGAGGGGGCCGAGGGGTGAGGTTCCGGCCGGGGCGGAGCTAGGCGTTGTGCCACAACCCCTTGTAGCCGTGCCCGCCACTGCTCGAGCTCGGCCAGCCATCGACGGGTCTCACCTGGAACCCCCCGAGGTTCGCCTGGGAGCCATAGCCCGCCGAAAACTGGATCCAGTGGTACGTCCAGTGGTGCCCTTGGATGTCGGGGTCGGACCAGGCGTTGCCGTCGCCCCAGCTGGCGAACGCCTTGTCGTAGGGCTCGATGCGGTCCTCCTGGCTGGCGAATTTCGTGGCCGCACGGGTGAGCTCTTCGGTCTCCGCGATGGCCTGCAGCACTGGGTCGTTCGGGTAGTCCGCCAGGCTGGCGCGCCCGGTCCCCGGGCCGTCGGCGGGACTGCCGTACGCCCAGTTCTTGAGCATCAGCTGAATGCTCGGGTCCATCACCGCGTCCGGGTCGAACGGCGAACTCCAGGTGATGGTGGAGGTGAGGTAGTTGGTTCCCGAGAAGATGATGTCCAGCATCGCCGACTCCGTGCCTTCCACGAAGTTCAACCCCGACCAGCCGGCCTGCTGCAGCTGGGCGAAGACCGCCTTCGCCGTGAGCAGCGCGCGATCCCAACTGTAGGACAGGATGTCGCCGGTGACGGGGTTGTCGTCCCCGAAGCCCGCGGCATCCCGCAGCTGGGCGGCTTTCGCCAGGTCGGGCGGGTCGTAGTAGTTCGCGCCCTCCCGGATGGCCCAACTCTCCGTACTGGTGTTGCACACGGGGACCCTGCCCAGGCCGTCCATGGACACATCGTTGACGACGTCCCGGTCCACGCTGAGGCCGATCGCCCACCGCAGGCGGGGGTCGCGGAACATGTTGAAGCCCTCGGCCGCCGGATTGAGATTGAACCACTGTGCGTTCCAACCCTGGGAGACCCCGAGGGACACGTTGAATCCGTCGGCCTCCAACTCCGCCGCCAGATCCCTGGTCACTGCACCGGGGGGACGTTGATAGGAGAGTTCCCCGTCAAGGAATTGGGCCCAGGCGTTGTTCGGGTCGGGAACGACCCGGGTCTCCAGCTGGTCGGCGTAGACGTGCTCGTTATCCCAGTAGCCGTCCCATTTCTCCCCGAGCCAGTGCTCCCCAACGCGATACTCCACGGGCCGCGCCGGCCCGGCGCCGACGGGATCGGTATGGGCGGTTTCGAAGGCATTCGGTGAGATCAACGCGCCCGAGAGTCCCCAGGTCCAGAAGGCCGCGAGGGTGGGCCCGACCGGTTCGCTGTTGACCAACCGCCAGGTGACGTCGTCCACCGCTTCGAAGGACGCTGCGTTGGCGATGCCCGAATTGGTGCGGGCGTTGACGGAGGCTTCGGCGTCGGTCCGCAGAAACTCCATATTCGCCTGCATCGCGTTGGCGTCCACCGGCGCGCCGTCCTGGAACACGGCGCGCCCGGGCGCGAAGTTGAAGAGGTAGGTGACGTCGTCCGGGATCTCCCAACTCTCGGCCAGCTCCGCTTTCGCCGAGCCGTCGTCGGTGTACCCCAACACGTAGTCGTAGATGTACTGCAAGTAATTTAAGACATCCTTGCCCGAGATGGCGCGGGCCGGGTTCCAGCCCTGGTCGATGTCGGCATCGGCAGTGCGGACGATCTTGCCGCCGTACACCGGTCCGCTCGTCGCGGCCGGCTCGTCCTCTCCCGCCATGGCCGCGCTCTCGGCGGCCTCGCGGGCGGCGTCGGCGGCCTCTTGGGCGGCCGCGACGGCCGCGGCGGCGGTCTCGGCGGCCGCCGCGGACGCCTCTCCGGCGGCCGCCGCAGCGGCAGCCGCGGCATCGGCCGCGGCCTGCGCGGCGGCGGCGGCAGCGGCGGTGTCCTCGGCGCCCGCCTCCCGCGCGGCGGCGGCGGCGGCCTCGGCGGCTTCGGCGGCCGCCTGCGCGACGGCCGCGGCGCCCGCGTCGCCCGCGGCTCGGGCCGCGTCGGCCGCATCGGCGGCGGCATCGGCAGCCGCCTGGGCGGCAGCGGCCGCCTGCTCGGCGTCATCGGATTCGGCCGCTTCGGCCGCCAGGGCCGAGGCCGCCTCGGCGGCTTCGGCGGCGCGGCCCGCGGCGTCGGCGGCGGCGCTCGCGGCCTCCGCCGCGGCCGCGGCGTCACCCGCCGCCGCGTCGATCGCCGACGTATCGACGGCGGCCGGCGCGGCGTCATCGTCGTCGTCGCCGCAGCCGACGAGCGCGAGCCCGGCGGCCCCAACGCCCGCTTTGGCGCTGGCTCCCAACATGGTGCGGCGCGAGATCTTTCGCTGTCGCAGGGTGGTCCAATGCTTCGGCGTGCTCATGATCGGTTCCTTTCCGGGAACTACCGTTGGTCCCCCCGGGGGACCGTCGGGCTGGTGAGCATGCGCAGTATGACACATCCAGAAGCTAGCCCCCCCCCCCCCCCCCCTATGTCAAGTAGGAAGGAAATTAGGGGGTTATCCACCGACTTTACCAAGTTATCCACGACATTTTTCGGATTCGGGCGCCGTGGGACGCCCCCCGGTGTCACTCGTGCGGTTCCGGCGTGCGATCGCGGGGGGGGAGGTTCCGCCACCGCCGAGGATGAACGCGACGGCGCGGCGGTGTAGCCTCCTGCGGCGGAGGGCCCAGGCACGATGTCCGACTCAGCGCTGGAGAGCCCCGGCGGGCGCACGCCGGACGCGACCGCATCCGATCTGCCCCTGTCCGGCGTGACGGTGCTGGACCTGAGCGACGAGGCCACCGCCCAGGGCGCGCGCCTGCTGGCCGATCTGGGCGCCGCTGTCGTGCGCGTCGAGCACCGCGTCGGCGACGACCTGCGCAGCCGCCCACCCTTCCTCGCCGGCCCCGGCGGCGGGGAGCAGGCGGGGGTCGAGCGGGCGCTGGCGCACCTGCTCTTCAACGCCGGCAAGCGCTCGCTGGCGCTCGACCTCGATCGGGCGGCGGCGTGGGGCGTCGTCGCGCGGCTGCTGCCCGCGGTCGACGTCGTGATCGGGCCGCTCAGCGTACGGCCGGCCGCTCGCGCCTTCTTCGCGGCGCTGCGCGACGCCGCCGGGGGCGGGCCCGGCTTCGTCGAGACGGTCTTCCGCCGCGGCGCCCCCGGCCCGGTGGGAACAGATCAGGTGGCGACGGACCTCATCGCGATGGCGGCGGGCGGCCACATCACGCTGAACGGCACCCCGCAGGAGCCGCCGCACTACCCGGCCGGACAGCTCGGCTACCGTCAGGCGTCGATGACGGCGGCCGAGGCCGCGCTGGCGCTGGTCCACGCCGCGCGGGCGGGGCACCCCGGCGGGCACGTCGTCGTCAGCCTGCAGGAGGCGGTGAACTTCACGACGCTGCAGACGGCCAACGCCAACTACTGGCACTGGCGCAAGGAGCTGCCCAGCCGCCACCGGCGCATCTCCAGCGGCGCGGGCTACCGCAGCCGCGACGGCAGGTGGACGTCGTTCACGGTCCATCCCCCCAACTGGTTCAAGTTCACCCAGTGGGTCGAGGAGACCATCGGCGACACCTCGCTGCGGGACCCGAAGTGGGAGAGCCTCCAGTATCGGGCCGACCACCACCACGACGCCGCCGGGGTCGTGCGGCGCCTCTGCGCGGCGATCGACCAGGCGGAGCTCTGTCGCGAGGGGCAGGCGCGCGGCCTGCTCGTCATGCCGATCAACGAGCTGGCCGACCTCGCCGCCAACGAGCACCTCGCCGCGCGCGGCTTCTTCTACGATGTCGAGGCCCCCGCCGTCGGCGCGACGCTGCGCCTGCCGCGCACGCCGTTCCTGTCCGACCAGTGGGCCTCGCCCCCCCGCCGCGCGCCCGCGCTGGGCGAGCACACGGCCGAGACCCTGGCGGAGTTCGGCGGACTGAGCGCCTTCGAGATCGAGGCGCTGTTCGAGGACGGCATCGCCGCCGGGCGCCACCCGGCCGCGGGCGTCCCGCTGCCGCCGCGCCGCGCCGTGCCGCCCGCCGCCGCCCGCAACGGCGTCGCCGATCCGCGGCAGCCGCTGGCGGGCGTGCGCATCGTCGATTTCACCTGGGCCATCGCGGGGACGCTCTGCACGCGGCTGCTGGCCGACCTGGGCGCCGACGTGATCAAGGTGGAGTCGGACTACCGCACCGACCCGATCCGCTACATCGGCGTGCAGCCCGGCGAGGAGATGAGCTACGACACCAACGGCCAGTTCAACGACGTCAACGTCAACAAGCGCGCCGTCACGCTGAACCTCAACTCGGCCGAGGGGCTGTCCGCCGCGCGCGACCTGCTGGCCACGGCCGACGTCGTGACGTGCAACTACACGCCCGACCGGCTCGACAAGTGGGGCATCGGCTACGAGGGGCTGCGCGCCCTCAACCCGCGCGTGATCCTGGCCAACATGGCCGTGATGGGCACCTTCGGCCCGCACAAGGATTGGCGCTCGTACGGCAACGGCATCGTGGCGATGTCGGGGCTGTCGGCGCTGACCGGCCCCCCCGGCGGAGCGCCCGGCCGCCTGGGCGCGCTGCACACCGACTTCACGGTGCCCTACTACGGGGCGCTGATGATCATGTCGGCGCTGCTGCAGCGGGAGCGCACGGGCCGGGGGCAGTCGCTGGAGCTGTCGCAGTTCGAGTCGGCGCTGCACCTGCTCGATACCGAGCTGGTGGAGTACCTCAACAACGGCGTCGCGGCGCCCCGGCAGGGCAATCGCTCGCGGCGCTTCGTCCCGCACGGGCTGTTCCCCGCGGCGGAGGACGACACCTGGGTCGCGATCGCCTGCCGCGACGACGCCGATTGGGCGCGGCTGGTCGCGACCATTCAGCGGCCCGACCTGGCGGAGATCGCCGACCGGCGGGCCGAGGAGGCGCGCATCGAGGCGGCGCTGTCGGCCTGGACGCGCGGCCGCGACCACTGGACCGCGGCCGCCGTGCTGCAGGCGTCGGGCGTGCCGGCCAGCCCCGTCGAGACGCTCAAGGACCTGCTGACCCGCGACGCCGCCATGCGCTCCGACTATCGCGAAGTCGACCTCGAGGTGGGCGTCACGGCGATGGTGCAGGAGGAGCCGATCCTCTGGAACGGGGAGCGCCTGCCGCTGCGCCGCGCCCCGAAGTGGGGCGAGCACACGATGCAGGTGTTGCAGGGCGAGCTGGGCTTCAGCGACGCGCGCATCGCCGCGCTCGCCGCCGACAACGCGCTCTACTGACCCGCGGCCCGGCCCCGCCCGGCGACGCCGGCCGCACAGTGCGATCACCGCACAGTGCGATCACGGTGCGCGCGTTTTACCCCGGCTTTTCGCGCCCCCGCTGACAGACCCCCGGTCATGTTGCACAGTGTGCCCCCGGTGCGGTGAGGGGTGCGGCAACGCCGATGCGTGATCGCTGGCAGTTCGCTCTGCAGCAACGTCTCCTCCTGATGAGCGCGATCGTCGTGATGGGCCTGGCCGCCCTGATCGGCGTCTCGCTGCTGGGGACGGACCTGCTGCGGCGCACGCACGCCGATCAGTCGCCCGCCAACTGCACGTCGAACGACTTCGTGCTGACCGTGCAGAAGAGCCTCACGTACTTCAGCGACACCGCGACGGTCCACTACACCGTGCTGGCCGGCAATCCCAATGCGAGCGGCGCCGGCTGCGACGTGGGCGGCGTGACGCTCTCGCTGACGACGCCCGACGGCACGGTGCATCCCTTGGGTGACGACCTCGACTACCCCATCGGCACGGCCGTGGCGGCCATCGGTGGCGGGAGCTACGTGCCCTCCCGGTCGGCCCCCGAGTACAACGGCTGGTTCGGGTACAACGGCGTCGCCTGGGTCGCGATGGCCGAGGCCACCGGCCGGCTGCTCAACAACCCGGTCCAGGACGACCCCTGGCAAGTGCGCAAGACGGTCAGCGTCGTGCCGGCCAGCATCGTCGTGACGGCGCTGGCGTCGCCGGCCGGCGCGGTGGCGCCGGGCACGGAGGTGACCGTCACCTTCGTGCAGACCAACGACGGCGTCGGCCCGTTGCAGAGCGCCACCGTCACCTCCCCGCTGTGCACGCCGCAGCCCGTCCCGGCGAGCGGCCCCAACCAGGGCGACCTCAACGGGAACGGGCTGCTGGACCCGGGCGAGAGTTGGCTCTTCTCCTGCACCTTCGTCGTCGTCGAGTCGCTCGAAGTGCCGGGGGCCGGCTCGGGCCCGGTGGTCGGCAGCGACTTGGTGATCGACCGGTCGAACGATCCCGACGCCACCGCCAGGGTCACGATTCCCGTGCAGTCGTCCGGTGATCCGCCCGGCGGCGACCCGCCCACCGATGACCCGCCCGGCGATGCTCCGCCGAACGAGGAGCCGCCGAGCGAGGAACCGCCTGCCGAGGAACCGCCGGCCGATGACCCCCCCGGCGATGCCCCGCCGAGCGAGGAGCCGCCAGCGGAGGAGTCGCGCGACGACTCGGCGGCCACTCCCCCGCCCGGGCTTCCCAACGCCGGCAGCGGCGGGCTGCTGGGCATGAGCGGCGCCGAGCCGGTCGCCTACGGGGCCATCGTGATGGGGCTGCTGACCCTTGGGTTTGCTGTTTTCCTCCGCCGGGTGGCGGGGAGGGGCGGGACGCGGCGCGGTGAGGGATAGCGCACAGCTCTCACCGCGCCGCCCCGCTCCCTCACCCCGCCCCCGCCGGGGTGTTCCCGCGCGTTGGGCCTGACCCTCTATCCTCCCACGACGGAGGCGACATGGACTTTGGACTGACGGAGACGCAGGATGACGTGCGTCGCAACGTGAAGGCGGTCTGCGACCGCTTCGACGACGCCTATTGGAGCGCCCACGACGACAGCGGCGAGTTCCCGGTCGAGTTCACCGACGCGATCGCGGCGGGCGGCTGGCTGGGCATCGCGATGCCCGAGGCCTACGGCGGCGCCGGCCTGGGCGTCGCCGAAGCGGCCGTGATGATGCACACCGTGGCCAACTCGTCGGGGGCGATGGCGGCGGCGTCGTCGCTGCACATCAACATCTTCGGGCCGCATCCCATCGTCGTGTTCGGGAGCGACGAGCAGCGCGAGCGCTGGCTGCCCGACCTCATCAACGGTCGCACCCGCACCTGCTTCGGCGTGACCGAGCCGACGGCGGGGCTCAACACGACGCAGATCCAGACGCGCGCGCTGCGGGACGGCGACCAGTACGTCGTGCAGGGGCAGAAGATCTGGACGAGTACGGCGCAGGAGGCCGACAAGATCCTGCTGCTGGCGCGGACGGCCCCGCTGGAGGAGACGCCGCGCCCGATCGACGGGCTGAGCCTGTTCTTCACGGACCTCGACCGCGGGCACGCGGACGTGCGCGAGATCGCCAAGATGGGCCGGCACGCCGTCGATTCGAACGAGGTCTTCTTCGACGACATGCCGGTGCCGGCCGGCGACCGCATCGGCGAGGAGGGCAAGGGCTTTCGCTACCTGCTGCATTCGCTCAACCCGGAGCGGGTGCTGGTGGCGGCCGAGTCGGTTGGGATTGGGCAGAACGCGCTCGCGCGGGCGGCCGACTACGCGCGCGAGCGGGTCGTGTTCGGGCGGCCGATCGGGCAGAACCAGGGTATCCAGCATCCCCTGGCCGAGAGCTGGGCCGAGCTGCAGGCGGCCTGGCTGATGACCCAGCGCGCGGCCTGGCTCTACGACCAGGGCGAGCCCTGCGGGCCCGAGGCCAACGGCGCCAAGTACCTCGCCGCCGAGGCCGGCAAGCGCGCCTGTGAGCGGGCGATTCTCACGCACGGCGGGCTGGGTTACGCCAAGGAGATGCAGGTGGAGCGGCTGTTCCGGGAGTCGCTGATCAACTGGATCGCGCCGGTCAGTCCGCAGCTCGCCCTGTGCAACATCGCCGAGCGGGCGCTGGGCCTGCCGAAGTCGTACTAGCATCGGCTGCCCGATCAGGCGGAGGCGGCCTGCTCACCGACACGCTTCATGGCGCCAGCGGGTACGATGGGCGCTGGACTCGGCGCCGGCGCGCCCACTGCCCGGCCCAGCGAAGGAGACCCCATGACCGACTGGACATCGCTCGACGGCCGGCTGCGCGAGGCGCTCGGCCTCTCCGTACCGCCGATCGCCATCACGTTCCGCGCCGCGGGCGCGCCCCACGTCGCCCCCGCCTTCGGAGCGCCCATGCCCGACGCCGCCCCCGACGGCCGCACCGGGCGCGTGCCCGCGGGCTGCGTCTTTTGGATGGAAGGCGCCGCGTCGACGTTCTCGACCGTCGCGGCCGACCACGGCAACTGCAGCGTGGGCAGCGTCACGCACGGCTTCAAGACGCTGGAGGACGTGGGCGGCAACGCCGATGTCGCGGCGCTCCTGGAGAGCAACTGGGTGACGATGGACGTCGTGCCGCAGATCCCGGTCGTGCGCGAGCGGCCCGCGGCGGTGCTGTACGGGCCGCTGGTCGAGACGCCCGTCGACCCGGACGTCGTGCTGCTGCGGCTGACCGGCCGGCAGCTGATGGTGCTGCACGACGCCCTGCCCGGACTGCGCATCGAGGGCAAGCCGCAGTGCCACATCGTGGCCGTGGCGAAGGAGCAGGGCGAGGTCGTGGCCAGCGTCGGCTGTCAGTTGAGCCGCGTGCGCACGGCGATGCCCAACAGCGAGGTGACCTGCGCGATCCCCTCCGCGCAGTTGGGCGACGTGATCGATCGGGTGGAGGCCGCGGCCACGGCGGACCGCGCCGTCGCGGCCTACGCGTCGGCCGACATGGCCCGCTTCGCGTAGCGCCCCGGCCCTCGCGGCGTTTGCTTCGAGGCCGGCCTAGTTGCGCGGCAGGCCGAGCCCGCGCGTGGCGATGATGTTGCGCTGGATCTCGCTGGTGCCGCCCGCGATCGTCGAGGCCACCGTGCCGAGGGCCTTGTTGCCGGCGTAGCGCCGCACGGCCTGCGGCCAGCCCGGCGACGGCTCGGCCAGCATCGACTGGAAACCGGCGATGCGTGTGACGGTGGTGACCAGGCGCTGCGACAGCTCGGAGCCGAACAGCTTGCAGGCCGACGCCTCGTGGTTGGGGATCAGCCCGCGCGCCTGCATCGTGACGACGTTGTAGCCCAGCAGGGTGAGGACGCCCGCCTCAATGGTACGCTCCGCCAGCTCGTGGCGGACGGCGGGGCGGTCGCTCAGGCCGATCTCCCGCGCGAAGCCGGCGATCGCGTCGACCGACTGCTCGATCTCGACGGCCGAGCCGATGCCCGAGCGCTCGAAGTCGAGCGTCGTGACGCCCACGTACCAGCCGCGGTTCTCCTCGCCGATGCGGTTGCCCACCGGCACGCGCACATCCTCGAAGAAGACCTCGTTGAAGCCCGAGCCGCCGCTCATCTGATTGATCGGCCGCACGGTGATGCCGGGCGAGTCCATCGGCAGGACGAGGTAGGAGATGCCGCGATGCTTGGGCGCGTCGGGGTCGGTGCGCACCAGGGCGAACATCCAATCGGCCAGCCGCGCGCCCGAGGTCCAGATCTTCTGGCCGTTGACCACGTAGTCGTCCCCGTCGCGGACGGCCCGGGTCTGCAGCGAGGCCAGGTCGGAGCCCGAGCCGGGCTCGCTGAACCCCTGACACCAGATCGTCTCGCCGGTCAGGATGTTCGAGAGGTGCTCGCGCTGCTGCTGCTCGCTGCCGTGCGCGATGATCGTCGGGCCGGCCATCATTACGCCCGAGTCGGTGCCCACGCGCGGCACGCGGTGCTTGGCGAACTCCTCGTTGAGCACGAACTGCTCCAGGACACCGAGGCCGGCGCCGCCGTACTCCTTGGGCCAGGCCGGGGCGATCCAGCCGTGCCCGGCGATGCGCCGGCGCCACTCCAGGAAGGCCTCCCGGAACGGCGGGCTGCCGTCCCCAAAGTAGGGATCCTCGATCTCGCCGCCGTCGCGGAAGTAATCGGGCTGTTCCGCGTCGATGAAGGCGCGCACCTCGTCGCGGAACGCGGCCATGGCAGGTGTGTCGGTGAACTGCACGGGTGACTCCCTCCCCCCGAAGCGGGGTGCTCGATGCCGGGTCAGCGGTTTTGGAAGTGTGGCGTACGGCGCTCGAAGAAGGCGGCGACGGCCTCCTGCTGGTCCTCCGACTCGCCGCTGCGCACGTGCCGCTCGGCCTCGAGGTCGAGCAACTCGGAGAACGACACGCGGTCGCCATCGTTGAGGTTGCGCTTGATCCCGCGCAGCGCGACGGGGGCGCGATCGTGCAGCCGCTGTGCGATCTCCCGCACGCGGTCCATCAACTCCTCGTTGGGGAAGACGCCCGACACGAGGTCGAGCCGCAGCGCCTCCTGCGCGTCGATGATGTCGCCCAGCAGGTACAGCTCGCGCGCCTTGGCCGGCCCCACGATGCGCGGCAACGTCCACGTGCCGCCGAAGTCGCCCGACAGCCCCGCGGTGCCGAAGGCCGTGAGGAACTTCGCCGACTCCGCCGCGTAGCGCAGGTCGGCGGCGCAGGCCCAGGACATGCCCGCCCCCGCGCAGGCGCCGTTGATCGCGGCGATCGTGATCTTGGGCATCTCGCGCAGCATCTGCGAGGTCTGCATGAAGGTGCGCAGGATGCTGATCCTGGCCTCCGGCGGCCCTTCGCCCAGGCTGGCGCCGCCCGCTTTCAGGTCCCCGCCCGAGCTGAAGCCGCGCCCCGCGCCGGTCAGGATCACGACGCGGACGTCCACGTCGTTGTTGGCCGCGATCAGGCCGGCGCGGACGGCCCCCATGAGCGGCCCGTTCATCGCGTTCAGCGTCTCCGGACGGTTCATCGTGATCGTGGCGATGCCGTCGCCGGCCTCGTAGCGGGCGGGGGCGTCGGGGGCGTTGCTGGGAGTGGGGTCGAACATGGGGGCTCTCCTTCGTCCCGGGGGACTCCCGGGCCGTTTTTCCGCGCGTTGCGGGGATGCTAGCCCATGCGGCCCCTGCGCGCCGCCTCCTGCCCCATCACCGCCGGGCCGCTACCCTGCTTGCCAACCCCGTCATCTCGCGGATCGACCCACGGGAGGAGGACGCGATGAGCGATACCAGCGACGACGCCCCGGGCGTGCTGGCGGGCGTGCGCGTCCTCGACTTCGGCCGCTACATCGCGGGGCCGTTCTGCGCCGCGCTGCTGGCCGACCTGGGCGCGGACGTGATCCGCATCGAGAAGCTGCGCGGCAGCGAGGACCGTTGGGTGCAGCCGGTCACCGAGGACGGGGCCGGGGCGATGTTCCTGCAGTGCAACCGCGGCAAGCGCGGCCTGACGCTGAACCCCATGAAGCCCGAGGGTCGCGAGGTTGTGCGCCGGCTGGTTCGGACGGCCGACGTCGTGATCGCCAACCTGCCGCCCGACACCGTCACGCGGATGGGCCTCGACTACGACACGCTGCGCGCGATCCGGCCCGAGATCATCCTCTCCACGGTGTCGGCGCTGGGGACGCGGGGGCCCTGGGCCAACAAGGTCGGCTTCGACGGGATCGCGCAGGCGATGTCGGGCAACGCCTACCTCACGGGCCACGCCGACGAGCCGATGCGGGCCTGGGTGCCGTACGTCGACTTCAACACGGCGACGTGCTCGGCGCTGGGCATCGTCGCGGCGCTGCTGGCGCGCGAGCAGGGCCGCGGCGGACAGCGGGTGGAGGCGTCGCTGCTGCGCACCTCGCTGACGGTCAACAATTCCTGGCTCATCGAGCAGCAGTTACTGCGGCCCGACCGGGTGGGCAGCGGCAACCGGAGCCAGACCGCCGGCCCGTCCGACATCTTCCAGACGCGCGACGGCTGGGTCCTGATCGCGGTCTCGGGACAGCCGCTGTTCGAGCGGGTCGCGGCGCTGCTCGACGACCCGTCGCTGCTGACGGACCCGCGCTTCGCCGACGACCTGCTGCGCGGCGAGCACGGCGAGACGCTCAGCGCGATGATGGCGCCCTGGTTCGCGGAACGCACGACGGCGGAGGCCCTGTCGGAGTTGGAGCAGGTGCGCATCCCGGCCGGGCCGGTGTATTCGCCCCAGCAGGCGCTCGACGACGCACACATCCAGGCCAGCGGCATCCTGGGAGCGATCGCGTACCCGGGCGCCCCCGTGGCGGCGGCCGTCGCGAACTCGCCGATGGAGCTGTCGGGCACGCCCGCACGGCCCCGGGGCCGGGCGCCGCTGCTGGGCGAGCACACCGACGCGATCCTGGGCGAACTGGGCTACGACGCGGCGGAGATCGCCGCGCTGCGCGAGGCGCGCGTCGTCTAGCTGCGCCCGCTGCCATTGCCGGCCGCGGGCTCGTCGGCGCGGCCAGTCATGACACCCTCCAGCGGCGTCGGGGCGACGTCCTGCGGTCGGGGCGTGCCGGTGACCATGTGCAGTTCGCCCTCGTAGCTGGCGCCGTCCTCGATCATGATGCGGGCGGCCGTCGCGGAGCCGCGGACGACGGCGCTGGGCTGCAGCTTGAAGGAGCCGTGGCTGTGCACATCGCCCTCGACGCTGCCCGCGACGAGCACGTCGGCCGCCTCGATGCGCGCCTGCACGACGGCGCCCTCGGCGATCGTCAGCTTGCCCTCGCAGACGACGTCGCCCTCCACGTGTCCCTCGACGCGCAGGTCCTTGGCGGAACGCAGCGTGCCCTCGATGGTCGTGTGACGGTCGAGGAACGTCGACTCGGCCGAGGGCCGGTGGATGTCCGGCTCGGCATCGGCGACGGCGGGGGCGGTGGCCTGGGGGCGGGCGGCGCGCGTCGGCGGCGCGACGTTGGACTGGTACGGCATCGAACTCTCCTCCTTGCTGATCTGCGTGCCACTGGTCCGCGCGCCGCTGGGACGTGCGCCACTGGGACGTGCACCGATGCCACCGCCGGGGTGGCGGATGGGGCTGAGGCCGGGGTGGCGGGCCGTCGAGCCCCCGTCGGCGGTGGGCAGGCCGGGGCCCGGCCGGGCGGGGGGCTGGCGGGGCGGCTGGAAGGCGGGCGGCGCCGGCGCGGGCTGGGTGGGGGGCGTGGGGTGGAACGGTGTGCGCATGGGACTCCTCTCGCGGGGCGGGCGGGGGCGTCCGGCGAGGCGCGGCGCGACGAGGCCCGACCCTCTCCGGCAGAACGTCGCTCGTGGGGCTGGGGTTCCCGCGCCGGGCGCGGTCGTGGGGGCGGCTAGCCGATCTCGATGCCGGCGCGCCCGATGCCGCTAAACTCGGCCTCGATGCGGGTGGGGCCGGTCACGCGGGTGCGCACGAAGGCGCCCGTGATCACGTGCTGCCCGGCCTCCAGACCGCGGTCGAAGCGGGCCAGCTGCCGCACCAGACGGCTGAGCGAGAGGAAGTGGTCGTCGATGTGGCCGCGCGCACTCTGGCTGCCGACCTCGCGGCCGTCCTGCCGCAGGTCGACGCGAAGGTCGTCGAGGTCGATGCCGGCCGACACCGGGCTGATCTCGTCGCCCACGACGATGCCCCAGTTGGTCATGTTGGCGGCGATGCTCAGCGCCGCGACGTCGCCCGTGTAGCGTCTGCGGTCGTTCAACTCCAGCCCGGCCGCCACGGCGCCGCCCGGCGCGCAGACCGCGCGGCGGACGTCGTCCGGTGTGACGTCGGCCCCCGCGATCGACTCCCCGAGGCGGAAGCAGAGCTCCCCCTCCACGCTGTCCGGCCCGCCCGCCAGCGGCGCGCGATCGCCCGACGCGAAGATGCGATCGGCCAGGATGAAACCGAAGGGCCGGAAGCCGGGTCCCATGCGGTCGAGCGCCGTCCCCGACGTCAGTCCTACCTTCCAGCCGCCCAGCCGCTCGCCCCGCGCCTGCAGCCGCTCCAGCAGTTCGAGTTGCAGGGCGAGGCCGTCGTCGAGGCTGAGGTCGGCGGCGCGGAGATCGGCGTCGTCGAGGCGGCCGCTGCGCCAGGCCTCCAGCAGGCGCTCGACGATCGCGGCCTGCGTCACGAGGCGGGCTCGTCGACGTCCCCGGTCGCGGCGGCGCGTTCGAGGGCGGCCTTGCCGCGCTTCTTGAGCATCGCGACCCCGGGGCTCGCGACCAGCGGCTGCCAGTCGCGATAGGCGGTTTTCGTGTCGACGGGCCACTCGATGGGGACGTCGAGCCGGTACTCGGGCGCCGTCGCCTCGGCCAGCGCCTGCAGCGCGTGCTCGGCGACGCTGCGCTGCATGGCCGCGTCGCCGGGCATCCCGAAGGCGTGCCCGAAGGGGAACTCGACCCCCACGACGCGGGGCGCGCGCCAGCGCCGGGCGGCGTCGGGCATCATCGTCACGACGACGGTGGGGATGCCGGCCTCTTCGACGAAACGTGCCAGCACGGACACGTTGTTGCAGCAGGACGGTCAAGCGGGCGCGAGCACCAGCGCATCGACGCGGGCCTGTTTGAGCCGCCGCGTGATCGCGGGCAGGGCGTCCCGCCGCCAAGCCGCGCCGTCGTCCGACTGGAAGCCCATGACGCTGTAGTGCTCGTCGGCCAGCCGGCCGATGCGGCCCTCCGTCTCCAACTCCGCGAAGCGGTCGAGCGGCAGCGCGATGTTGAAGTCCTGGTAGTGGTCGCGGGTGTTGATGTGCAGGTGGGCGAAGGCCATCTCGGCCTGCCGGGCGCCGCGCGGGATCACGCGGTAGGTGGGGTCGCCCCAGGTCGGCTCGCGCCGCTCCCGGTCCAAGTCGTACGACTCCTGCGAGGCGGGCAGGTAGAGCCCGGCCGTGGTGAGCAGCGCGATCGTCGCCTCGGAGAGCGGCGTCGTCATGCCGGTCCAGACCGTGCTGTCGGTCTTCATCGGCGCCGACTCCATGCCGGCGCGCCAGTTCCGCGGCACGAACTTGTAGCTATCGACCTTGAACTCGGCGACGGGCATCGCTTCCCCCTTGTCCCACGGCCCGAGTCTAGGGGGCGCGGCGGGCCGCTGGCGAGTCGCGCGGGTCACGATGCACGACGGCGATGCGATTCCGCTCCGGCCGGGCCACCGCCCGGTCATCGTGGCAACGGCACGGCTCCGGCGGGCAGGTCGTGCTTGAACACGTTGAGCTGGAATGAGAAGAGGGAGAAGTGACCAACGACGGCCATCAGTTCGAATACGCCTTCTTCGCCGAGGGTCTCGACCGCCTTCTCATAGGTCGAGTCGCCGACGTGCCCCGAGTTCAGCAATTCGGCGGTGAAGTCGTACACGACCGCTTCCGCCTCGTCGTCGAAGTCGGGGCGCGTCCGGGCCGCCACGGAGTCGATGACGTGCTGGGGCGTGCCATTGGCCAGCACGGCCGCGGGCAGGAAGTGCCACTCCAGGTCATTGTTCCAGTGGCGCACCGTGACCAGGGTGGCGAATTGGCTGAGTCGCTTCGGCAGCGTTGATTCGAAACGAAGATAGGCGCCCAACTGCTGCAGCAGGTTGCCGATGGACGGGTTGAGCAACCAGCCGGTGTAGGCCTCGCTAAACGCACCCCGTGGGCCGTTGACGACATTGTCGTGGACCGTGCGCTGCTCGGGCGTCAGGTGGTCCAGGCGGACGGATCTGATTCTGCTCACGGTCGGTTCCCTTGGATTCCCCGGCGACGTTCCGGCGCCGCGACTGCTACTCCGATTCGTCCGACTCGGGCGCCTGGCCGGCCATCTTCTTGTAGTTCTCGTACACGAACGACGGGAAGATGACGAGCATGTTGCCGTCCGGGTCCTCGATCCAGCAGGCCGGATTCGACGGGTGCGCCCGGTGGATTTCGATGCCCTTGCTGGTGAGGTACTCGACCGCCGCGTCGAAATCCTCGGCCTCGATGCACATGTTCCGCAGGCCCGGCCTGAACGGCGGCCCGTTGTAGGTGGGATCGGTCTCGTCCGACTGGATCGAGAACATCTCGATCACCGCGCCGTCTCCGAGGGCGAGATTGGCCAGCCCGGCCACTTGCGAGGAGCCCCCACCGGGCTTGGCGTCCCATTGCTCGCGCACTTCGAAGCCCAGGATCCCCACGTAGAAGTCGAGGAACCGCTCGGCATCCGCCGTTCCGACGCCGATGTGGTCAAGCCGCTTGAACATCACGCACCTCTTTCGTTTCGGCGTTCCACGCCGTGCTCCCGTGCACCTGTCTACGACGACAGCGCCGCAACGGTCTGATGAATGTCGGGCGGCAGCGGACCGGCCTGCGCCGCCACGACGCTCTCCTCGAGTTCCTCGGGCGTGGACGCGCCGATGAGGATGGTCGCCACTTCGCGGTCCGCGAGCAGGAAGCGCACCGTCAATGCCGCGATCGAGATCCCCGTCGTCTCGGCCAGCTTGATGAGGCGCTCATCAGCGAATACCCCTCCAACCTGTGCCAGCCGCCCTCTTCGGGCGAGTTGAAACGGCGACGCTGTACCCGACCCGGCCGGATCCGCGCCGCGGAAGATGCCCCCCACGACATACGCAATCCCCTGCGCCCGGACGACCGGCGCCACGATCCGCGGGGAACGGCGGACGAGCAGCGTGTACTCGTTGGCCGACAGGCACATGTCCAACTCGACGCGGTTCAGGACGTGCGCCAAGGGCTTCGACTGGTCTGCACTCAGGCCGATGTAGCGGCACAGCCCTTGCGCCTTCGCTTCACGCAGCGCCTGGATGAGGGCCATGCTCTCGAAGTCGATCTCCGCATCGAGGTCGAGCAGTTGGTCATCGTCAGCATCAGGTGTCCAGGCCCTTGCCTGCTGGATGCTGTGCCCCATGAGGACGTCGACCCGATCGCGACGCAGCGCGCGCAGGTTGTCTTGGATTTGGGCGCGACAGTCCTCCACCGTACGAAAGCGTATGAGCTTCGTCGCGAGGAGATGCGGTGTGCTGGTCCCCGCGAGCCCCTCGCCCATGATCAACTGCGACATGCCTTGGTCGGTCCACGCGCCGGCCTCGTCCGCTCTGCCGTACGCGGGAGAGGTGTCGAAGTAGTTGACGCCCAGGTCGAGCGCGTGCTTGACGGTCGCCACGCCTTGTTCGTAGGAGTGCTTGTACAGGGCGGCGCCGCCCAGACCGATCACGGTGACGCGCTCACCGGTCCGGCCGAAGGGGCGCTGTTCCAGTGGACTGGACATTCGCGGCTCCTACTCCCCGGAGATCGCCCGCTGCATCGCGGCGCCCCGTTCCGCCTGCTGCTTCGCGCCGCGGCCGAGCGTGATCCCCGTGTCGACGACGAGGTTCTCGCCGGTCGTGTGGGGGCTCTCGTCGGACGCCAGATAGACCGCCGCGTAGGCGATGTCGTCGGGCGTGCCGGCCCGCTTGAGGGGGTAATCCTCCGCGAAGAAATCGCCGATCCGGCTCAGGGTGCGTTCGGCCTCCGCCTCGGTCATGCCGTGGCCCGTGCGCCCGCCGATGAAGATGGGCGTGAGGATGCCGCCGGGCGAGATGCAATTCACCCGCACGCCGAACTCCGCCAGCTCGATCGCCGTGCAGCGGGTCAGGTGGAGGACGGCGGCCTTGCCGGCGCTGTACAGCGTGGGCCCGTAGCCGACGCCCATGCCCGCGATGGAGGCGTTGTTGATGATGCTGCCGCCGCCCTGCCGCTTCATCACCGGGGCGGCGTACTTCATGCCCAGGAAGACCGACCCGATCTGCAGGTCCATCGCCGCCGAGAAGTCGGCGTAGGACAGCTCCTCGATCGGGCCGGCGGCGGTGCCCCCGCTGGCGTTGTTGAACAGGCAGTCGATCCGGCCCCAGCGCGCCACGGCGGCGTCGATCATCGCCCGCACGTCGTCCTCCCGCGTCACGTCGGTGCGGACGAAGCACGCGGCGTCGCCCAGCCGATCGGCGAGGGCCTGCCCCACATCCTCGGAACGCGCGGCGATCAGCACCCGCGCCCCCTGCTCGACGAAGATCTCGACCGTCCGATAGCCGATGCCGCTGGTGCCGCCGGTGATGACGGCGACCTTGCCCTGCAGCCGGTCACCCATCGCGCGCCCCCTCTCCGCGAATCGGCCCGGCGCAGGCGCCGATCGACGCCGCCGCGCCGGACGTCCCCGCCCTCATGACCCTACCCATTCCTGGAAGAGATAGTCGAACGGCTCATTTGCGAACGTGGCGTTGGGGTCCAAGTCGGGGTGGCCGACCTCGGCTTCACAGCCGGTGAGGTAGCGCACCGGCAGGTGGCGGCGCTTGCGCCAGTAGATGTTGTGCACCGTGTGGAGCATGTGGCGGACTTCGTTGGAATGGTTGGTCATGCCGCGGTGCCAGATGCGGTTGTCGCGAATCACGAGGCTGCCCTTCTCGGCCTCCGTGCGAATCGGCGGCGCGATGCGGCGTTGCTCGGCGACGTTCTCGGCGTCGATGGGCTTCGTGTTCAAATGCGATCCGGGCCAGATCTCGGTGGCGCCGTTCTCCTCCGACACGTCCCCGAGGCAGGTGTTGATCGCGAGGGAGTAGGGCGGGTGCGCCTGCTCGAGGCCGGGCCAGAGATGCGGCCAATCCATGTGCAGCGCCTGCTGCAGGCTGCCGGGACAGTTGGCGTTGGCGTTGTAGTAGCTGTTGAACATCTTGCCCAGGTGCGCCTTCGGACCGGTGGGCAACAGGCGCTTGGTCACCTGGATGACGAAGGGGTTGGCCACGATGTCGGGAAACACGTACGGCGCCATCGGCGGCGGATATTGCGTCAGATGGCCCTTGAGGGAGCCCGCGCCGCCCCACTTCTCGGCCCGGATGAGTATCTCCGAGTCCTCCGCCATCTTGCCGTGCAGCAGGTCCAGATGATCATGGTCGACGACGTCGTCCAGGATGACGTAGCCCTCGACGAGGATGGCCTCCATCGCCTGCTCGACTTTGGCTTCCGACATTTCGCCGGCGCGAAGTTCCTGCTCCGAGACGCGAATGTTCATGATGCGCCATCCTTGCGCTGCGAGGCGGGGCCGCCTCGGTTTCCCTTTCCTGGAGATGGGTAATCCGCGATATCCGTCCCCTTCCGGTTAATCGGCGCCGCGCAGGCGCGGGTCGAGGAGGTCGCGCAGGACGTCCCCCAGCAGATTGAAGGACAGCACCGTCAGCACGATGGCCATCCCCGGGAAGAACGCCCCCCAACCGTTCGAGGCCATGTAGATCTGCGCCGACTTGAGCATGGTCCCCCAGGAGGGGTCGGGGGGCTGCGTCCCCAGACCGAGGTAGGAGAGGGCCGCCTCGATGATGATCGCGAAGCCGATGCCCAGCGACATCTGCACCAGCACGGGCGCCAGCACGTTCGGCGCGATGTGCCGGAAGAGGATGCGCGGGGTGGCCGCCCCCATCGCCTCGGCCGCCATGACGTAGTCGTTCTGCTTGGCCGACAGGGTGCTGCCGCGGACGATGCGCGCGTACAGGGGCACGAACACGATGCCGATCGCGATCATCACGTTGACCATGCTGGACCCCAGCATGGCGACCATGATCAGGGCCAGCAGCAAGGCCGGGTACGCGTACAGCGCGTCCATCACACGCATCATCGCCTCGTCCTTGCGGCCGCCGGCGTAGCCCGCGAGCAGTCCGTAGGGCAGGCCGATGCTCACGCCGATGCCCACGGAGATCAGCCCCACGAGCAGGGCGGTCCGCGAAGAGTGAATGAGGCGGGAGTAGGTATCGCGGCCGATCGAGTCGGCGCCGAACCAATGCTCCCCCGTCGGCGGGCTGAGGCGCTGGTCGCTGAGCGCGATGGGATCATGGGTGGAGAGGAGCCCCGGAACGAGCGCGGCGAAGAGGACCACCAGCACGATCGCCAGACTCACGACCCCCGCGGGCCGGTGGCGGAAGCGCCGCGCGAACTCCCGCTCGCGCGCCCAGCGGCGCTCGCGGAGTTGCAGGGCCGGGCCGCCGGGCTGCCGCTCACTCATAGCGGATCCGGGGATCCAGGAACGCGTAGGACACGTCGACGACCAGATTCGTGAGGGCGACGGCGCCGGCCAGCAGCACCCCGATCGTCTGCACCGTCGGGAGTTCACGGTTGAAGGCGGAGTCGACCAAGAGCTTGCCGACGCCCGGCAGGTTGAAGACGGTCTCGATGATGACGAAGCCGCCCACGATCGTGGAGACCTGGATCCCCATCACCGTGACGACGGGGATGAGCGCGTTTCGGAACGCGTGCCGCAGGATCACGCTCCGCTCGCGCAGGCCCTTGGCGTAGGCCGTGCGCACGTAGTCCTGCCGCAGCACGTCCACCAGGGCGGCGCGGGTCTGCCGCGCCAGGATCGCCGCCTGGGTCACACCGACCGCGAAGGCCGGCAAGGCGACCGAGCGCAAGTTCTGGACCGGGTCGTCGAGGAAGCTGGTGAAGCCGACGGCCGGGAACCAGCGCAAATGCACCGCGAAGAGCAGAATCAGCATCAGCGCCAGCCAGAAGTTCGGGATGGCGGCCCCCAGCACGGCGAGCGTGGTGCCCCCGTAGTCGAGGCCGGTGTTCGGCCGCGCCCCGGCGAGCAGCCCCAGCGGGATCCCGATCGCGAGCGCGACCAGCATCGCCAGGATGCCCAGTTCGATGCTGACCTCCAGGCGCTTGACGATCAGGTCGCTGACCTCCTGGCCCGCACGCGCACTCCAGCCGAGGTCACCCTGCAGCGCGTCCCCCACCCAGTCGAAGTAGCGCACGACGACCGGCCGGTTGAGCCCCAGCTGCTCCCGCAGCGCCTCCAGGTGCCGGGGATCCGCCTCCAGGCCCAGCATGGCGACGGCCAAGTCGCCGGGCAGCAGCGCCACGGCGAAGAACGTGATCGCCGAGATCAGGATGAGGACCGGGATCGTGACCAGGAACCGCCGGGCGATGTAGCTGGCCATCGTGCGCCTTCATGGGGGCCCTCGCCCCCCTCCCTTGTCCCGCCGCCCGAACCTCACCCCCGCACCCCCTCTCCATTGCCGAGCAATGGAGAGGGGGGACTCCGATCCCCTCTCCCTGGGGAGAGGGTGAGGGTGAGGGGGACCCAGCGCCCGCGCCCACGTTCCCCCTCTCCATCGTCCAGATGGAGAGGGGGACAGGGGGTGAGGCCGGCGGGCTACGTCGCCCAGCGGACGTCGTCCTGCCCGAAGTGGAACTTGACGTCGCCGAAGAATTCGAACCGGAGACCGGGGTCATGAGCGGCGGCGGCGGTCAAGTAGATGGTCCTCACCTGGTAGGAGCGTGATTCGGCGAGGCGGTTGAGTTCGCGCATCGCCACGATCCTCTCCTCCAGTTCGAACGTCTCCTCCACCTTGACAAGGGCAGCCTGCAGCTCCGGGTCTTTGTCGGGCGGCAGCATGAGGTCATGGGGCCCGCCATCGCCGGTGTTCCAGAAGACCTGCTGCCAGATGTCGCCTCGCATCGACATGCCGCCCATGAAGCCCCCGACCGTCCCGTCATACCACTCCGACCAGAAGGCGGGGTGGGGCTTCGCATCGATGTTCATCGTGATGCCGACCTGGGCGAGCTGGGCCTGGACGAACTGCGACTGGTCGATGTAGAACGCGTCGGGGCTGACATTCATGTTGAACTCGAGGCCGTCCTCGAAGCCGCCGGCGTTCAGGTGCATCTGCACGGCCTCCGGGTCGAACTCCCAGAAGCGCTCGTCCGGGTCGTGATAGATGACCGCCGGCCCATACCAGCCCCACAGCGCCGGCGTGTGGTAGCCGCCGAAGACCGTGTCGTTCAGTGCCGTGCGATCGAAGCCGGCGTTGAACGCATGGCGAGCGTGCGGATTGCCCCAGGGCTCGATGTTCGTGTTCATGTTGTAGAAGAAGTTGGTGTTCGACGGCTGCACGATGAGGTCGTACCCCGCATCCCTGATGCGGTCATGGTCCTCTTGCACCGGGCTGTTGATGACGTCGTAATCGCCGGCGAGGAGACCGTTGGTGGGCCCAGTGGTGACATCCCCGCCCGCGTGGAAGGTGACGCCCTCGACGTGGGGGCGCGTTGGGGCTTCCAGTAGTTGGGGTTGGCGTCCATGACGAAGGGGCCGGTCGAGGGACTCCTCGACGAAGACGTGGGCCCCGGTGCCAACAGGCGTGTTGCGGTTATTCAGCTCCGTGAAGTCGTCGAATGAGTTCGGCGAGAGGATCAGGCCGGCGCGGTCCCCGAGGATCCAGAGCAGCGGCGAGAACGGCCGATCCATCCGGAACGCCGCCGTCATCGTGTCGGTCTCTTCGACGCTCCCCACGGCGGCGAGGTCGCCCTTGATGGTCGAGGCCTCCAACGTCTTGCCGCGCTCGATCCAGAGCCGCACCGCCTCCGCGGTGAGCGGCAGGCCGTCGTGGAACTGCACGTTCTCGCGGATGCTGAAGATCACGTTGAGCGGGTCCGGAACCTCCCAGCTCTCGGCCAGGCTGCGGTCCGGCTGGGGCGTCAGGGGACGCGTCGTAGGACACGAGGGGGTCGTAGAGACACCAGAGCATCGCGTGATCGTTGCCGTTCGTCCCGGTCCCCGCCTCGGTCCCCGCCGAAGTTCGGCGTTGGGACGCGGACGCGGGGGCCGCGGAGGGCGGCGGCCGCCGTGGCCTGCGCCGCTGAGGCGGACTCGGCGGCCGTGGCGGCGGTGTCGGCGGCCTCCTGGGCCGCGTCGGCGGCCTCTTCGGCGGCGGCGACGGCGGCGGCGGCGGTCTCGGCCGCCTCTTCGGCGACGGCCTCGGCGGTGGCGGCGGTCTCCGCGGCGGTGGCGGCGGCCGCCCCGGCGGCGGCGGACGCCTCCCCGGCCGCGGCTGCAGCCGCAGCAGCGGCCTCGGCGGCCTCGTCGATGGCGGCCTGCGCGGCCTCGGCGGTGGCGGTGCCGGCCTCGACCGCGGCAGCCGCGTCACGCGCGGCCTGGGCGGCGGCCTCGGCCGCCTCGGCGGCGGCGGCGGCAACGGCCGCGGCAGCCTGATCGCCGGCCGCGGAGGCGGCGGCGGCCGCGTCGGCGGCAGCCGCGGCCGCGGCTTCGGCGGCGGCGGCCGCGTTGGCGGCGTCCTCCGACTCGGCCGCCTCGGCGGCCAGGGCGGCGGCCGCATCGGCGGCGTCGGCGGCCTGCGAAGCCGCGGCGGAGGCCTCGCCCGCGGCGTCTGCCGCGTCGGCCGCGGCGTCTGCCGCCTCGGCCGCGACGGCGGCGGCGGCCTCGGAGTCGGCGGCGCGCGCCTCGCCGGCGGCCACGGCCGCGGCGGCGGCCTCTTCCGCGGCCGAGGCGGCCCGTTCGGCCGCCGCGGTCCCGGCGGCGGCGGCATCGTCGTCGTCGCCGCAGCCGACCAGGGCGAGGCCGGCTGCTCCAACCCCAGCCTTCGCGCTGGCTCCCAACATGGTGCGGCGCGAGATCTTTCGCTGTCGCAGGGTGGTCCAATACTTCGGGCGGCTCATCGCACAGTCCTTTCCGATCCCCGGCTGTCCCATGTGGGACTGCTCGGAGCGAGAGCGCGTACAGTATGACACACTCAGAACTGATCCCCCCCCCCCCCCCCCTATTGCAAGTAGGAAGGAAATTAGGGGGTTATCCACGGTATTCGCCAGGTTATCCACAGGAGTTTTCGGATTCAGGCGCCGTGGGACGCCCCCCCGTGTCACTCGTGCGGTTCCGGCGTGCGATCGCGCGGGGGAACCGCACCCCCGAACCTCCCTCTCGGTCGCCCAGATGGAGAGGGGGACAGGGGGTGAGGTCGGGGCGGCGCGGCCGTCGCGAGGATGTCCTCCGCGGCGAGAGGGGCTACCCTGCCGCCGCGACGCGCGCCCCACGCCGGCGCGCACGGAAAGCGAAGGGACGACCGATGGGCGAGGCAGTACTCACGGGACTCGACGGCAAGGTGGCGGTCGTGACGGGCGCGGGGCGGATGCGCAGCATCGGCCGGCCCATCGCGGTCGATCTGGCCAAGGCGGGCTGCAACATCGTGCTCACGGCACGGGGCGCGACCCGTCGCGCTACCCCGGACGATGAGCAGGCCGCCGGCTGGCGCGACATCGCCTCCGTCGCCGAGGGAGGTCGAGGCGGCCGGGGCGCAGGCGCTGGCGGTGGTCAGCGACGTGCGCGACCCGGCGGCGAATCGAGGCGCTGGCCGACGAGACGGTCGCGCGCTTCGGCCGGGTCGACTTCGTGGTCAACAACGCCGGCGCCGCACGCGGCGAGGATCGCAAGCCGGTCACCGAGGTCGACATCGACGTCTGGCGCAACGTGATCGAGACGAACCTCATCGGCTCGTTCCTGATGTCGCGCACCTTCGGGCAGCGCTGATCGGGCACGGGCGAGGGCGGCGCGATCATCACATCTCGTCGATCGCGGGCAAGATCCTGCCGCCCAACACGTCGGCCTACGCGTCGAGCAAGGCCGGCATCCAGGCGCTCACGGCCTGCATGGCGCAGGAGGTGGGCCGCTACGGCATCCGCGTCAACGCGATCTGCCGGGCATCATCGATACGTTCCGCATGGACGACTTGGGCCGCGGCGAGGTCTGGGACGAGATGATCCGCACGCGCGTCCCCATGGGGCGCGCCGGCGTGGGCGCCGACATCTCCGCGATGACGCTCTTCCTCTGCAGCGACCAGGGGGCGTGGACGACGGGCAGTCGATCAACGTCGACGGCGGCACCGTCGTGCAGCACTAACGGGGAACGAGCGGCGGGCTACGTGTCGGTGAAGTGCGGCGCGCGCTTCTCGGCGAAGGCCCGTGGCCCCTCCAGCGAGTCGCGCATGCCGGCCAGGTTCTGCTCCCAGGGCGTCGCCGTAGGCGCTCCCGACCAGCGGCTCCATGTAGTAGCCGCGATACAGCGCCTGCTTGAAGTTGCGCACGGCGCGGGGCGCCATGTGCAGCATCCGCTCGGCGTACTCCATCGCCGCGGGCAGCAGTTGCTCGGGCGGCACGACGCGCTGCACCAGCCCAGCTCGTAGCAGCGCCGGGCGTCGTAGCGGGTGTCGCCCCAGAGGATCAGCTCCAGCGCCGAGGCCAGCCCGATCTGCCGCGTGACGGGGATCATCCACGACGCCCCGCCCATGTTCCAACGCGCCTCGGCGATGCCCACCCAGGCGGTGTCGGCCATCACGCGGATGTCGGCCTGCATGGCCAGCGCGAACCCGCCCGCGACGGCGGGCCCGTGATCGCGCCGATGACGGGCTTCCAGACGCCCATGCCCCTCGGCCAGGTCATCGCCGCGCGCACTGGGCGCGGACCGACGCGTCGGCTTCGGGGCCCGGCGCGTCCGAGCGGGCCGCCGCGGCGCGCCGATCCGCTGCCCTCGATCAGGTCGGCCCCGGCCGAGAAGGCGCGCCCCGCCCCGGTCAGGATCGCGACGCGCGCCGTGGGGTCGTCGCGGAAGTCGGTCCAGGCGTCGTAGAGCGCCACCCGCAGGTCGCCGCCCAGCGCGTTGAGCCGGTGCGGGCGGTTGAGCGTGATGACGTGGATGCGCCCCTCGGCGGCCCGATCGACCAGCACCTCGGGCCCGAAGGTCGCCTGGGGCGTGTCGCGGCCGTGGCGGGCGGGGTCGTAGGCTTCGCGGGCGGTCATGGTGCGCTTCCCCCATCGGTCGCGGGCGGGCCGGCCGGTCGCGCGGCCCGCTGGCAGGTTACCGGTGGGAAGGTTAACCGAGACCGGGGCCCCGCAGGAGCCCCGGTCGGCGGGTCCGCGTCGGCGGCGCGCGCCCGCTACGGCAGCGCGCCGACGTCGCGCAGCAGTTCCAGCGTGCCCTCAAGGTCGCTCAGGTCGGTGAGCGCGAGGGACGGCGGGGACAGTTTCGGCGAGGGACGGCACCCCCTCGGCCGGCCCCAGCCCGTTGAGCGGGTACTCGAAGGTCCTGGTCGCGGAAGTAGTTCTGCGCGGTGTCGCCCAGCAGGTACTCGACGAAGGTCAGGGCGGCCGCCTGGTTCTCCGCCCCCGCCAGGATGCCGACGCCGGCGATGTTGATCAGCGCGCCCGCGCGGCCGGCGTCGGTGTAGTGGTTGGCGGCGGGATAGTTGGCGTCCTCCTTCGTGAAGCGGAACAGGTAGTAGTGATTGACGAGGCCGATGTCGATCTCGCCGTCGCCGATGCCCTGCACCTGCGTCGAGTTGTTGCGGTACTCGCTGACGCCGTTGGCCAGCATGTCGCGCAGCCACTGCGCCGTGCGCTCCTCGCCCTCGATCTGGCGCATGGCGGTGACGAAGGCCTGGAAGGAGCCGTTGGCGGGCGCCCAGCTGACCCTGCCCGTCCACGCGGGGCCCGTCAGGTCGAAGACCGAGTCGGGCAGGTCGCCGGCGGCGACCCGCTCGGTCGAGTAGACCAGCACGCGCGCCCGGCCGGAGACGCCCGTCCAGGCGTTGCTCGTGGATCGGAAGCCGGGCGCGACGGCGTCGAGCACGGAGCCGGGCAGGGCCGCGAAGAGGTCCGCCGCCTCGATCGCGCCCAGCGCCCCCGCGTCCTGCGCGAAGAACACGTCGGCCGGCGAGCGGTCGCCCTCCTCCAGCAGCGCCGCGGCCAGCTCCGACGTGCCGCCGTAGCGCACGCGCACCTTGATGCCGCTGTCGGCCTCGAACTGCTCGATGATCGGGCCGACCAGGCTCTCGCTGCGGCCGGAGTAGATCGTGATCGTGGCCGATTCCTCGGCGGCGGCGGCCTCGACCGCCGCGCGGGCGTCGCGCAGATCCGCCTCCAGATCGGCGATGCGGTCCTCAAGGTCGGCGGCGGCGTCCTCGGCCGCGCTCACGTCGCCCTCGGCGGCGGCGGCCGCCGCGTCGGCGCTGGCCTGGGCCGCGTGGGCGCTGGCCTGGGCCTCATCGAGGTCGGCCTCGAGCTGGGCGACGCGAGCGACGAGCTGCTGGTCGGCGTCGTCCCCGTCGTCGCCGCCGCACGCGGTTGCGACGGCGGCCACCGCGAGCAGTATGAGCGCGATCAGGGCGACCCCGAGCGGGGCGACCCGGCGCGTCCGGGGGGCGAGGACATGGAATGGGAGGGGCATCGGCGCTTATCCTTCGGCTACGTGATGTTGTTAATTGAGATTAAACTACACACGTAGCTGTGATAAACGCAACCCCCGATCGGATGCCTAGCGAACGCCCGCCTTGTCGCGCCGGCGGGCCCGTCCGTGCTGCGACAGCACGACCTTGCGCGGTCGCACGTGGCGCGGCGTGACCTCGAGGCACTCATCTTGCGCGACGAACTCCAGCGCCTTCTCGAGCGAGAGGGGGCGCGCGGCGTGCAGCGACTCCGTCTGCTCCTTGGTCGAGGAGCGCACGTTGCTCTGCTTCTTCTCCTTGGTCGGGTTGACGTTCATGTCCTCCCGGCGCGGGTTCTCGCCGACGATCATGCCCTCGTAGACGTCGACCCCGGGCCCGATGAACAGCGACCCCCGCTCCTGCAGGGCGAGCAGCGCGTAGGCGCTGCTGAGGCCGCTGCGATCGGCGACCAGGCTGCCGGTGGGCCGCCCGCGCAGCTCGCCGTACCAGGGCGCGTAGCCCTCGAAGACGTGATGCAGGACGCCGGTCCCGCGCGTCTCGGTGAGGAACGCGGTGTGGAAGCCGATCAGCCCCCGCGACGGCACGAGGAAGTCGAGGCGCACGCGGCCGCTGCCGTGGTTGACCATGCGCTGCATGCGTCCCTTGCGCGGGGCGAGCAGCTGCGTCACCGCGCCCATGTAGGCCTCCGGCAGGTCGACCGACAGCCGCTCCACGGGCTCCTGCAGCGTGCCGTCGACGCGGCGCGTGACGACCTCCGGCTTGCCGACGGTGAGCTCGAAGCCCTCGCGCCGCATCGACTCCACCAGGATCGCCAGTTGCAGCTCGCCCCGGCCGCGGACCGTCCAGGTGTCGGGCCGGTCCGCCGGCAGGATGCGCAGCGAGACGTTGCCCAGGGCCTCGGCCCGCAGGCGGTTGTGCAGCAGGCGGCCCGTCAGTTCGCTGCCGTCGCGCCCGGCCAGCGGCGAGGTGTTGACGCCGATGGTCATCGCCAGGGTGGGCTCGTCGATGCGGATCGGCGGCAGCGGGCGCGGGTCGTCGAGGTCGGTCAGCGTCTCGCCGATCATGATGTCGGCGATGCCGGCCAGCGCGATGATCTCGCCCGGCCCGGCCGATTCGGCGTCGACGCGCTCCAACCCCTGCGTGACGTACAGCTCGCTGATCTTCACGCTCTGCAGCGTCCGTGCCGCGTCGTCCGCGTCTGCCCCGTCCGTCGCCTCCGCGGCCAGGCGGATGCGGGCGACGTTGGCGCCCTTGCGGATCGTGCCCTGGTGCACGCGGCACAGGGCCAGCCGGCCGACGTAGGGGGAGGCGTCGAGGTTCGCGACCTGCGCCTGCAGCGGGTGGCCGTCGTCGTAGGTCGGCGCGGGGACGGTCTCCAGGACCAGGTCGAGCAGGGGGCGCAGGTCGGCGCCGGGCCGGGCGAGGTCGCGCGTGGCCGTGCCCGCGCGGGCGTTCGTGAAGACCACCGGGAAATCGATCTGCGCCTCCGACGCGTCCAGGTCGAAGAACAGCTCGAAGACCTCGTCCAGCACCTCCGCCGGCCGGGCGTCGTCGCGGTCGATCTTGTTGATCCCCACGATGATCGGCAGCCCGCGTTCCAGCGCCTTGCGCAGCACGAAGCGGGTTTGCGGCAGCGGTCCCTCGCCGGCGTCGACGAGCAGCAGCACGCCGTCGACCATGGTCAGGCCGCGCTCCACCTCGCCGCCGAAGTCGGCGTGGCCCGGCGTGTCGACGATGTTGATCTTGACGCCGGCGTACTCGATCGCCGTGTTCTTCGCGAGGATCGTGATGCCCTTCTCGCGTTCGAGATCGAGCGAGTCCATGACCCGGTCGGTGACCTCGCGCCGCTCGGCGAGTGCGCCAGACTGCCGCAGCAGCGCGTCGACGAGCGTCGTCTTGCCGTGATCGACGTGGGCGATGATGGCGACGTTGCGGATGTCGCTGCGAGTGGGCATCGATCGGTGAAGCCTTGCCGGGGGCGCCGCGGTGGGTGGAGACGGATGGGGGAGACCCGATCAGCGTACCCGTCGCCGGGCGGCCGGTCTGTCGCGCCGGGCTGGAGCTAGCGATCGAGCCAGGCGTCCGTGGCGTCCCACAGCCGGGTGAGGATGTCGCGACCCTCGTCCCCCGCCGGATCGACGAACTCCGGGCGGTAGTTGAGCCGGATCACGACCGGCCGCACGCGGTAGCCAATGATCCGGTCGGCGCTGAAGCCCACCTCCAACAGCACGCTCTGCGTCGTCTCGATCGACCAGTCCTGGTCGAAGACGAAGTTGCCCAGCGCGAACGCCGCGAGGGCCCCGCCCTGTTCGACGAGCGGCTGCACGGCGTGCGGGTGGTTGCCCACGACCAGGGTCGCGCCCGCCTCCAGGGCGACGCGGACGGCCTCGTCCTGCTGCCGGATGGTGGTCTGCACGTACTCGGCGCCGCTGCTGAACGCGACGATGACGTGGTCGGCGATCGCCCGCGCCGCCGCGACGTCCTCACGCAGCGTCGGCTTGTTGAGCGGCGCGACGCCCGCCGT
The DNA here is from genome assembly GCA_965209205.1 of Dehalococcoidia bacterium. GTDB lineage: Bacteria > Chloroflexota > Dehalococcoidia > Bin125 > Bin125 > TK10-74A. The sequence continues at coordinate 222,547 of CBDBQC010000003.1, read as the reverse complement.
GTCCGCGCTCGCGAAGTAATGGTCGGCCTGCCCCTCGTACGAGAGCACGGCGAGGCGGATGCCGTCGCGCTCGATCAGGGCCGGCCGGCGCGCGGCGGCGAGATTCGGGCCCGTGCCGGCGTGCGCGATTCCGGCCGCTTCCAGGACCTCGATCGTGTGCCGCACGGCGCGGGCGCGGCCGCAGCCGGCGTAGCAGTCGGCGGCGTGATTGCCGGCCAGCGTGACGACGTCGACGCCGGCCCCGGCCAGCGCGTCGACGGCCTCCACCGGGGCGGAGAGCACCAGTGTCCGCAGGCAGGGACTGACGTGCTCCTGCGGCACGACCGGCGCCTCCATCGAGACGACCACCACGTCGGCCGCGCGGAGGTGCTCGCCCACGTCCGCGAAGACCGCGTTGAAGTCGCCGCCGCCGAAGCGCTGCACCGAATCGGGCACGCAGCGCGCCGGGATGTAGTCCCCCGTCGCCACGAGGCCCAGCGGGTCGGCCGCGGGCAGCGGCGTCCAGCCGAGCGCGGCCAGCACGGCGTCGCGGGTCGCGGCGTCGGGCGCGCGGAGCCAGCGCCGCAGCCCCAGCGGGTTGCGGGCGGCCGGGTCGCGCAGGGGGTCGTAGCCATCGACGATCAGGGGCAGCAACCCCGGTCGCAGCGCATCGAGCGGCACGAGCGCCAGGGCCCCCGGCGCCGACCGCACGTCGTCGGCAAGCGTCGCCGTGGCGACGTCGTAGCCCACGTGGTCGGGCAGTTGCAGGATGCGGCGCACCCGCGGCGCGATCTCCCGCGCGACGAGCAGCCGGATGGGCCGGTCGGCGCCGCCCAACGCCGACCAGTTGTCGACGTGGCCGTCGAGCACCCGGCGCAACTCATCGAGCGACAGCGCGAGCACGTCGTGGCGCTGGTGCGCCACGGCCGCCCAGGCATCGAGCAGCAGCGCCTCCTCATCGGGCAGCGGCGCCGCGCTGATGACGACGCCCGCATCCGACGCCGGCGCGGCGGCGGGGAGCAGCGCGAAGCCCGCCCCGGTCAGGGCCGCCGCGAGCCGGTCGCGCTCCGTCCCATCGGCGATGCGCAGGTCGACGACCGCCGGTTCATCTCGGCCGCCGTCCGAAGCGAACAGCGGATCGCGGGCTGCGGGACCCGCGGGGGCCGGCTCGGCGGCCGCGGTCGGCGCGCGCGAGGCCGTGGTGCCTGGGTCGTCGGCGGGGCGGTCGGATTCGCGCGCGCACGCCGCGAGCAGGAGCCCCGCGCAGAGGGCCAGACAGATCAGCGCGATGCCCGAGCGACGCAGCGGACACCTCCGGTCTGCACGGACTCGGTTCGCATCGTCCCCGCCGACCGGACGTGCATCAAGCGTAGGCGCCGCGGCGTCGCGGCGGCAACGCGGCGGCCCGATGCGGCCGCCCGGGAGAGCGACGCGCCCGAAGCCGGTAGGATCATGACGGGGCGGCGGCGGCGCGAGCACGCCGATGACAGACGAGCAGCGCGATGCCGATGCCGGCTCGCCGGCCGCGATCACCGCGCCGGGCCGGCGGCGATGGCTCATCATTGCCGTCGTCATATTGGCCGCGGCCGGGTTTGGCGCGACGCTGGCGCTGCTCGATCGCGGCGCGCCCCCCGCGCCCCCCGCCGCCGCTCTCCCCCCGGTGACGGCCGCCGATCGCGACGCGGAAGCGGCCGCCCCGGACGCCGATGCGGCGTCGGGCGGCTCCCCGGCGGCTCAGACCGTTCCGGATGAGGCGCCCGTCGAGCCGGCGCCGGCCGAGCAGGCCGATCCGGCGCCCGCCGTCGAGACCGTCCCCGATGTCCAATCTGAGGCCACGCCCGACGAGCCGCCGTCCGCCGTGCCCGACGCAGCGGCCGACGGAGAAGCGCCCGCCGCGGAGCCGCCCCGGGACGAAGCGGCCGGGCAACCAGACGCGCCGCCGACGCCCCGGCGGTTCTGGGCGGATCTGGCGGTCTGGTATCCACCGGCGCCCGAACCCGAACTGACCGTCGAGCCACCCGCGCCGGAGCCCCCACCCCCGCCGCCCCCGGTGACCGTGGACATCGGGCCGTTCGCCATGCCCGTCGCGGGCGCCTGCTTCCCCGAGTTCGCCGGGCAGTTGCCCGGCGCGCCGCGCGACTATCGCAACGGGATCCACGAGGGCGTCGACTTCTACCCTGGCTGGGCCTGCGCGGAGATCGTGCTGGGCACGCCGGTGCTCGCCATCGGCGAGGGGCGCGTGATCCGCGCCGACTGGGACTACGAGGATCTCACCGTCGAGTTGTACTGGGAGATGGAGGCGCGCGGCTTCGCCGGCCCCGACGACCTCGACACGTTCCGCGGCCGGCAGGTCTGGGTGGACCACGGCGACGGCGTCGTGGCGCGCTACGCGCACTTGAGCGGCATCGCGGAGGGGATCGCCGAGGGAGCGCCCGTGTCGGCGGGCGACGTGCTGGGCTTTATCGGCGAGTCGGGCACACCCGGGGCGCTGCGCCAGCCGGGCAGCGAGATCCACCTGCACTTCGAGTTGCGCATCGGCGACGGCTACCTGGGCGAGGGCGAAGACGCTGTGCGCGCCCTCGCCCTCTATCGGGCGGCCTTCCCCGCCGGCCCCTGACACGAGGCGCTGCGGTCACTCCCCATCAGGGGGGTCCAGGATCGATCCCGGCAGCGTCACGGCGACGAGGGAAGTCCGCAGCCAGCGGCCAACCTCGGCGTCCGCTGGGAAGAGGCGGAACCGCGGCAGGACGGGCGCCGCTTCCACGGTGTTGAATCCGAACTCGATCTGCCCCGTCGGCAAGAGCCGGGCGGTGATGCGGCCCACCACGACGCCATCGGCCACCACATCGGACGAGACCAGCCGGCGGTTCACCTGCGCATCGGCGGGGATGATGCGCCGGGCCGGCAGGATCAGCTCCCCGCCCGTGGGCCGGAAACCGACCTCGACCCGCCCATCGCTCAAGCGGCGCGCCCGGATCCGGCCCGCGACCGCCACGTCGTCGATCATCACCGTGACCGACGCGGGGCTGCCCTCGACGACCGTCCCAGGCAGCGAGCCCAGCGTCACCGTGAACGTCTCGTCGGCGGCATCGGCGTCCTGCCGCGTGCCGACCGTACCCGTGCCGCTCGTTTGCCCCGCGGCGATGAGGATGCTCGCCAGCGCCCCGTAGTCGTCCGGCTCGGCCGTGCCGGCGGTCAGCGTCAGCGGGATGATCACGTCGCTCCCCAGCGGCGCCGATAGCGTTGCGGTCACTGTCACGTCCGCGCCCTCGTCCACCCGGTGCGGCGCGGCTGAGAGCGCCACCGTCGCGGGGGACGGCGCGGCGTCGATTGAGGCGTCGTCGGGGCTCGGCCACACGATGCGCACGAAGGCGTCGTCGGACCGGGCGATGATGATCGGTCCCAGCGCCGCGATCGCGGCCATGCTGGGGTCGCGCCGCAGCAACTCCCTGAACTCCGCCGAGCCCACGACGTGCTCGACGGTGTCCTCGTCGTCGTAGCCCGTCTCGGTCCAGACGCCGTCCCGCAGGATGAAGCTGCGGTCGCCCACGACGCGCAGCACGTCGGTGCCGGTGTCGAGGTCGCCGGCGCGCAGCGACTCGACATCGCTGGCGGCGCCGACGGCGGCCTGGCCGCTGGCGGGGGCCGCGTCCGCCGCGTCCGCGAGGGCATCCTCCGCCTCTTCCTCCTCAAAGGCCAACTCGGGCTCCTCCGCCAGGAACGACGTGAACGGTGTGACGATGCCGAAGCGCGTCGCGATCTGCACGATCTCCGCGATCAGGGAATCGCGCGCGCCCTCGAGGCGCAGTTCGGTGAGCAGGTCGGCGATGCGCTGCTGCGCCCACACCTGCGCGACCGTGGGGTCGCCGTAGGCGCGATCGGGGAACGACACGTCGTAGCGGAACGACTCCGGCCCGGCGGCCGTCTCGCCCCGCACGATGATCGTGGCGGGGCCTGGGGCGTCGTAGCGGCCCGCGAGCAGCACCTGCGTCCCGGCGAAGATGCCGGTGATGCGTTCGGGGGCCAGGCCCGAGACGCCGCCGCCGTCGAACTCGATCTCCACGCCGGTCAGCACCGGCGTCGCGATGCGCTCGAACAGGCGGCCGACCTCCGCGTCGATGCGCTCGTCCGGCGTGACGTAGTGGCTGGTGCCCAGGAAGTCGCGGGCCAGCGCGTCGAGCAGGAGGGTGTCGACGTCGTAGCCGACCCCGAAGGTGAACATCTGCGTTCGCTCGGCGGCGCTGTTCCGGGCGATCGCCAGGATCGACTCCGGGTCGTCCGGCCCGACGGTGGGCAGGCCGTCGGTGAGGAAGACGACCGTCGCGGGGCGGTCGCCGCCGGCCAGGTCCAGCGCCGTCGCCAGCGCCCCGGCGATGTTGGTGCTGCCGCCGGCCACCAGCCGGTCGACGTGGGCGATGCCCGCGGCCGCGTCGCCGGCGTGCGTCAGGCCCTCGCCGAACACGGTCACGCTGCTCGCGAAGCTGACCACGCCGTAGCGGTCACCGGCGCCCAGCCGGTTCAGCATGAAGCGCGCCGCCTGCTTGGCCTGAACGAACTTGTCGCCCTCCATCGACCCGGAGCTGTCGAGCACGAGGATCAGGTCGCGGTCGACGCGCGCCGCGGGCTGCGCCGCCGGGGCGAACAGCAGGGCGAAGTAGCCCGCCTCGTCGCTGGGGCGATAGGTGAGCAGGCGGGTGCTGAGCAGCCCCTCGCCGCCGCTCAGGTCGAGCCGGAAGTCGGTTGCCGGCGACCAGCCCTCGCCTGATTCCCAGCTCAGCGACAGGCGGCCGGGCCCTTCACGCGTGGAGGCGAGGGTGTAGGTGGGCGCGACCGCCGCGCGCACCTCCCAGGAGACATCGATGTCGGCGTTGACGATCGCGCGCGCCGGTCGCGGCGACATGCGCGACCAGGGCACCGAGACGGCCACCTGGTTGCCCTCCGCCGTCAGCGGCGTCGTGACGGTGAAGCTGACGCTGCGCGTCTCGCCGGGCGGCACCGGGAAGGCGCGCACCTCGTAGAGCGTGTCGCTGATCGATTGCAGCAGCGCCGGATCGATCAGGCGCCGCACGATGTCCTCGTAGATGCGCTCGGCGTCGCCCGCGTCCAGCAGGCGGCCCTCCAGCGTCTCGGGGCCGCCCGAGAGCACGAGGTCGCCGACGGCGCTGCCCGGCGGCACCGGCACGACGATGCGCCCCTCGGCGAGCACGTCGCCGGGGTTGCTGAGGTCGAGCCGGTAGCGCGCGACGGCGGCCGCGTCGCGGACCGTGATGCCGACGTCGAGCGCGTCGAGCCGCGCTCCGTCGATGGAGAACGGCCGTGGTTCGATGGGCGGGGGCTCGACGACTTGGGCCGCCAGGCGCATGGGGATCAGCGGCGTCAGCAGGGCCAGCGCCAGCAGCGTGATGAGCAGCCGGGCGGCGAGGCCGGGAGCGCGCCGGGGCGGCGGAATGGGCGATCGCGTCATTGCAGGGCCTCCTGTGTGGATGTGCGCATAGTACGTGTGCGGTGGTCGTGCTGCGTGCCAAGCGAGACGGCGCGGCGCCCGCGCTGGTTCCCGGCCACGGCCGGGTTGCAGGCAACTTCGCACTGAAATGTGGAGAGTCTGGGGCGTCGCGGAGTGGGGGTCGGCGGCGTGTGGCTGCGGGGCATCCTCGCCGGGCGGCGGGGGTGGTTAAGATGAGCGGAGCCCCCGATATGATGCCCAGTGGCGAAAGTCGTCGTGATCATCGCGGAGGCTGGAGCCAGACCGATCTTGGCGGATGTGTTGGCTGGACCGGTGCAGGGCGCCGCGGATGACCCCGTTCCCGTCCGCGCCGACTACAAGTCGTAGCTCCTCAGCCCGTCGCGCTCCAACGCGAGCGCCAGCCGGTGCCGGTGGCATTGGGTGGGGTCGAACTCCGTGCACATGAAGGCGAGGGGGTGCTCGGCGCCACGGAAGAGATCGTGCCGGTTCTCCCTCGTGACTGACGGCGCGACGGACTCGTCGTACCACTCCCAAATCGCGTTTAGCGATCCATCCGCGGCTTGCGCTCGGATATCGCGCGGGACCCCCAGTGCCGGCCGGTGCAGGTACGCGATCCCATCCTCGGCGAGTCGCGCCTGCAGGTTCCGCTTGCTGAACTCGGGCCTGTGCCGACTCCCCGCTCTGAACCGAACATCGACCAACGTGGCGACGCCTGCCCTCAACAGTGCTGCGACGAAGTCCGAGATGTCGCGGCCGGAGTAGCCAATGGTGAAGAAGTCCGCCTGCGTCACCGCCCGCGCGTCGTTCCAGGCGACCTTGTTCTCCCGCTGAACGCGCTCGGAGGGCATGCGAAGGCTTAATCCTGCGCGGCGAGACGCCGTGCCTCGTCGCTCTCGGTTCGCTCGCTTGGCTGCGAACATACAGCCGATTGGCGTCGCGTAGAGCGCCCCTAGATCACGCCCGCCCGGCGCAGCGACTCCACCTCCCCGGCGCTCAGGCCCAGCCCGCCGTACACCGCCGCGTTGTCCTCGCCGATGAGGGGTGCGCGACGGCGCACGGCCCAGGGCGTCGCGCCGAAGCGATAGGGCGCGCCCGGGTAGCGGATGCGGCGGCCGACCTCCGGATGCTCGACCTCGACCGGGAAGCCCCGCGCCACGATGTGGGGGTCGGCCATGATCTCCTCCGGCGCGTTGATGACGCCGCACTGGAAGCCGCGCTCCTGGGCGCTGGTGAAGAAGTCGTGGGCGTCAAGGGCGCCGGCGATGCGGACGATGGCGTCGCGGCCGGCATGGAACATCGCGCGCAGCAGGTCGTTCTCGCGGATCTCGGCGAACGAGAGCAAGCCCTGCTGCATGCCCTCCTCCAGCAGGGCGGCCTCCGGGAAGTCGTCGAGCAGGCCCAACTCCCGCAGCCAGTCGCGCACGGTGCGGAACTGTGCGCCGCTGCGGGGCGGCATGCCCGTGTTGACCCAGCGGCCGTCGGCGCACTGGGTCATCGTCGCCTGCGTGGGCTGGACGGCGGCGTGGCGGCCGGTCTGCCGCTGGACGGTCGCGCGCGCGACGTTCCAGCTCACGCTGGCCGCCTCGGTCGTGACGTTGTTGGCGGCGTGCATGTTGACGTCGACGCGCTGGCCGGGGCCGCCCGCGTCGCGATGCAGCAGGGCGGTAAGCAGTCCCATGACGGCGAAGTGGCAGGCGGTCTGGTATCCCTGGTAGCCGCCCCCGGCGACCGGGGGCAGGGTGTGGTCGTCGTAGCCGCAACTCCAGGCGGGCCCGCCGCCGGCCAGCAGCGTGAGGTCGGTGGCTTGTTCGTGGGCGCGCGGCCCGTCGCGGCCGAAGGCCGTCATCGAGACGTGGATCAGCCCCGGCCGATCCGCCCGCAGGGCGTCGTCGCCGAGCCCGTGGGCGGCCAGCGCGTCCGGCCCTTCCGCCTCGAGCAGGGCGTCGGCGCCGTCGAGCAGACGCAGGAGCAGGTCGCGCCCGCGCGGCCGGTTCCAATCCAGCGTGACCGCGCGTTTGTTGAGGTTGTAGTGCCAGAAGTGCAGGCTGCGCTCGGGATGGGGCTCGTCGTCCAGGAAGGGGGGCAGGGCGCGGGTGGCGGCGCCGCCCGGCGGCTCGACGCTGATGACGTCGGCGCCCATGTCGGCCAGCAGCTTGCCGGCGAAGGCGCCCGGCTCGGACTGCAACTCGACGACGCGGAGGTCCGCGAGGGGGCCGCGGCCCGGCCCGGCGGGGGTGGGGGGCGTCATATCACGCCCGCCGCCCGGAGTTGATCGCGCTCCGCCCGATCGACGCCCAGGATGTCGCCGAAGACCAGGTCGTTGTGCTGGCCGAGCAGCGGCGCGCCGCGGGTCATCTCCCAGTCGGTCTCGGAGAGGTGCAGAGGCAGGCCGTCGACGCGCACGGCGCCCATGAGCGGGTGTTGCACCTTGGGCCAGAGGCCCCAATCGACGGTGGCGGGATCCTCCTCGATGCGCTGCTGGGGGGTCTGCACGCGGGTGGCGGGCACGCCCGACTCCTGCAGCCGCGCCGCCAGCGCGGTCGCGTCATGGCGCGCGGTCCAGGCGGCCAGGCGGTCGTCGAGCGCGTCTAACTCCGCGATCCGACCCGCCAGCCCGGCGAGGCCGGCGTCGCGCGCCCAGGGCTCGGCGACCTCCTCGGCGAGCGCCGCCCAATCCGCATCGTGCCGGCAGGCGATGGCGATCCAGGCGTCCTCGCCGGCGGCCGGGTAGATGCCGTGCGGCGCCATGCGGCCGGGCCAGCCGCGATTGCTGTGCGGCATCCCGGCGCGGCGCAGCGGGCGGCCGTTGGCGGCGTGGTCGAGCAGGGCGGGGCCGTTGAGCGTCACCCCCGCCTCGACGGTGGAGAAGTCCACCCACTGCCCCTCGCCGGTCATGTGGCGATGGTGCAGCGCCATCATGATCGCCATCGCCATGTAGTACCCGCCGGTGTGGTCCATGTACGAGTAGCCCCAGCCGGCGGACGGCAAGCCCGGCAGGCCGGAGCTGAAGGTGAGCCCCGACACCGCCTGCACGATGGGCCCCCAGGTCTTGAAGCTCGCGTAGGGGCCCGAATGGCCGAAGCCGCAGTTGGAGACGTAGACGATGTCGGGCCGCAGGGCGCGCATGGCGTCGTAGGAGAACCCGAGCCGATCCATGACGCCGGCGGAGAAGTTCTCGGCGACGACGTCCGAGACAGCGATCAGGCGTCGCAGCAGATCCTTGCCCGGCTCCGTGCGCAGGTTGATGGTGACGCCGAGCTTCTCGACGTTGTGATTCTGGAACTGCCCGCCGAACTCCACGCCGCCGCGATCGTCGGCGAACGGCGGCGCGCCCCGCAGGATGTCCCAGCGGCCCTCGCTGACCGGATCCTCCACGCGGATGACCTGCGCCCCGAAGGCGGCCAGGAAGCGCGTCGCGCCGGCTCCCGCCAACTGGCCGGTGAAGTCGCAGATGCGCAAGTGCGACAAGGCCTGAGCGGGCACCGCCGGCCCTCCTTCCCCTGCGACGGGGCATCCCCAACTCGGGGCGGGCCGACAGGATAGCGTCCCGGCGAGGGCGGTCGCCGCTGGCGCGCGGTCCGGCGCTGCGCTATGCCGTCATGGTGCCCCTGCGACTCCGCCGCCGCCACCTCAGCGTGACCGGCCTGCCGTTCTACTACGGCTGGGTCATCGTGGGCGCGGCGCTGGCGACGCAGTTCATCGCCGTGGGCGCCCAGACGGGCGTGATCGGCGCCTTCACGAAGCCCATGACGGAGGGGCTCGACTGGAGCCGCAGCGAACTCTTCCTGGCCGAGACGATCGCCCAATTGGTCATGGCCGTGATCGGCGTGCGCGTGGGACCGCACGTGGATCGGCTGGGGACGCGGCCGGTGATGCTGGCCGGCATCGCCGTGCTGGTGCCGTCGCTGCTGCTGATCAGCCAGGTGACCGAGCTCTGGCAGTGGCTGATCCTGCGCGGCTTCGTGATGGCCGGCGGCGCGGCGATGGTGGGACTCTTCGTGGCCTCCGTGGCGGTGTCGAAGTGGTTCGTGATGCTGCGGGGCCGGGCGCTGGGCTTCGCCTCCATGGGCGTCTCGCTGGCCGGCGTCGTCTGGCCGCTGCTGTCCACGCTCGCGATCGACGAGCTGGGCTGGCGCGGGGCCTGGGCCCTGGTCGCGGGGGTGGCGCTGCTGACGCTGCTCCCGGCGGCGCTGCTGATGCGGCGCCAGCCCGAGGACTTCGGCCTTGAGCCCGACGGCGGCGTGCAGCCCAGCCGCGCGCAGCGGGCGGCGGCGGCGGTGGACTACGAGGAGTCGCTGGACCGCCGGGCGGCCCTGCGCACGCCGGCCTTCTACCTGATCGTCGTGACCTTTGCGCTGTGCATCGTGGGCGTCTTCGCGATCCTCACGCAGGGCATCCCGTTCCTCACCGATAGCGGCTTCAGCCGCGGCGAGGCCGCCGCGCTCTCCTCGACGATGTCGCTGCTGGCGATGCTCACCAAGCCGCCCTGGGGCGCGGCCGCGGATCGCTGGAGCCCCAAAGCGCTGGCCGCGACGGGCTTCATCATCGCCGGGCTGGGGACGGCCATGCTGGTGCCCGCCGCGCAGGCCGGATCGCTGCCCATGGTCGCCCTCGCGATGGTGGTCATCGGCATCGGCTGGGGCGGCAATATCCCCATCCACGAGGTGATCTGGGCATCGACCTTCGGGCGCCGGCACCTGGGCGCGGTGCGCGGCCTGGGCTTCCCGGTCACGGCGGCGATCGCGGCGGCGACGCCGCTGGCGCTGGCGAGCTACTTCGACGCCGTGGGCAGCTACGCCGGCGCGTTCTACTTCTGCGCCGCGCTGTGGTTCGTCGCGTTCGTCTTGCTGCTCTTCGTGCGGCGTCCGCCCCGCCCGGCCGGTCCGCAGGCCGAGCCGCCGGCGCGTCCCGCCACCGCGAGGGACCGCTAGTCTGCATGCAAGCGTCGGCCCCGCCGAGCGGCGCGGGCGGCGCCGGCGAGCGAGATGGGCACTCCCCTGGGCATCGAGCTTCCTGTCCTGACGAGCGCCTCCGTCGCGGGCGATCTGGTGATCCTCGTGGGGGCGGCCGTGGCCGGCGGCTATGTGGCCGGACTGCTGCGGCAGCCGCTGGTCGTGGGCTACATCATCGGCGGCATGCTGATCGGCCCCGTCACCGGCGTGGTCGACAGCATCGAGGATGTCGAGTTCATCGGCGAACTCGGCGTGGCGCTGCTGCTGTTCACGATCGGGCTCGAGTTCCCGCTGCGGCAGTTCCGCGCCCTGGGCGTGCGGCTGCTCGTCGCGGCGACGATCCAGATCAGCTTCATCGGGGCCGTGGGCTACGTGATCGCGGTTTCGCTGGGTTTCTCCGCCGTCGCGGCGACGCCCATCGCGGCCGCCGTGGCGCTATCGTCCACGGCGCTGCTCGTGCGGCTGCTGGGCCAGCAGGGCAACCGCCGCGACGCGCACGGCCAGTGGGCCCTGGGCATCGCGCTGGTGCAGGACCTGGTGGCGGTGCCGGTGCTGGTCGTGCTGCCGCAGCTGGGCGCCTCGACCGGCGGCGCGCTGGTCGAGGACGTGCTGATCGCGACGGCGAAGGGCGTCGCCATGATCGTGGTGGTGCTCATCGTGGGGCGCTTCCTGGTGCCCTGGTTCCTGGGCCAGGCGTTGGCCAACCGCTCGCGCGAGCTGTTCCTGATGTCGGTCTTCGCGCTGGCCAGCGGCATCGCCTTGGGCAGCTTCGCGGCCGGGCTGAGCCTGGCCTTCGGCGCCTTCCTGGCGGGCGTCGTGACCGCCCAGTCGATCTACGCGACGCGGGCGCTGCAAGAGGTGGTGCCGCTGCGCGACCTCTTCGCGGCCACGTTCTTCGTCAGCATCGGGGTGCTGTTCGATTTCCACGTGGTCGTCGTGCACTGGCCGATCTTCGTGTCGGTGCTGGTCTGGGGCGGCCTGGGCAAGGTGGTGCTGATCTTCGTGCTGGCGCGCTGGTCCGGCTTCGACGCCACGCGGGCCCTGCGCACCGGCCTGCTGCTGGGCCAGGTGGGCGAGTTCTCCTTCCTCTTCGCGGCGGTGACGCCCGCCGCCGCCACCGGGGAGGCGGCCTCGATCATGGTCGCGACGGGCGCGGCCAGCATGGCGATCTCCGCGGCGATGATCGGGCAGACGGATCGCATCGACCGGAGCCTGCGCCGCATCCCCAAGCTGCGCGACTGGTGGACCTCCGCGCCGGTGGCCGAGGTGGGCGACGGCGAGCAGCGCCAGCACACCGTCATCGCCGGCTTCGGCCACTCCGGCGGCGAGGTCGCCCGGGCGCTGGCGCAGCGCGGGTTCTCCTACCTCGTCATCGATACCGACCCCGGCCTGCCCCGTCGCGCCAAGGCGGCCGCCGCCCCCTACATCTGGGGCGACCTGGCCAACGCCGCGATCATGGACGAGGCCGGCCTCGACCACGCGCGCATGCTGATCCTCACGATCGCCGACAGCGTGGTCAGTGAGATGGTCGTGCGGATGGTGCGGGCCGACTACCCGCGCTTGCGGATCGTCGCTCGGGCCGACCATCCCGACGCGGCGGCGCGGCTCCTCGACGCGGGGGCCAACGCCGTCGTGCAGCCGTTGCTGGAGATCGGCCTGGAGCTGACGTACCAGGCGCTGCACGGCTACGGCGTGCCCGCGAACGAGATCCGGCAGGCGCAGGCGCGGCGCCGCCGGGAGAGCTAGCCCGCGCCCGCCGTCGCGCCCGCCCGTCAATCCTCCGCCGGGGTGCGGGCCAGGGGCCCGCGTGGCGGCCGGCCGCCCCGCATCTCCCGATCGCCCTTCATGGCGATGCCGGGCAGGGCCAGCGCCGCGATCGTGCCCAGCACGGCGATGACCGTCGCGATGCGGAAGATGTCCGTGACCGCGGCGGCCAGCGCGGCGCGGGCGCTCGCGAGCGCCGCCGCCGACGTGCCCGGGCTGCCGGCATCGACCTCCGTGCGGAAGCGCTGCACCTCGTCCGGGTCGAGCAGGATCTGCGGCCGCTCGGCGAGCATCTCGGCGCCGGCGACGTCGGCCGTCGCCAGGCCGCCGGCGAAGCCGGCGATCAGCACGGAGCCGAAGACGGCGATGCCCATCGTGGCGCCGATCTGGCGGAAGAACTGCACCGACGACGTGCCCACCCCCAGCAGCCGGTGCGGCAACGCGTTCTGCACGATGATGGAGTGCATGGGCATGGCCGCGCCCACGCCGATGCCCAGCAGCAGCATGTAGAGCCGGGTGAGGTCCTGGGACGAACCCACGTCCAGCGTCGCGAGCAGGTACGTGCAGGCGGCCATGATGCCGGCCCCCCCGATCGCGAGCGGGCGCGTGCTCCCGGTGCGATGCACGATCTGGCCCGCCACGGCCGCGCTGACGACGACGCCCCCCATCATCGGCATCGTCACGATGCCCGAGGCCGTCGCCGAGGCGCCCTGCGCGCCTTGCAGGAAGAGCGGCAGGAACTGCAGACCGCCCATCATCGCGATGGAGGTCACGGTGGTGATCAGGATCGTGACCGCGTAGGCCCGCGTGCGGAACAGGCCCAGCGGGATGACCGGCTCGGCGGCGCGCGATTCGGCCCAGACGAAGAGCACCAGCGCCACGGCCGCGATCGCGAACGACACAACGACGGGCGCCTCGCCCCAGCCGTAGTCGTTGCCCGCCCAGGACAGGGCCAGCAGCAGCGGTGTCGACGCGACCACCAGCAGCAGACCGCCGCGCCAGTCGATCGAGGCGGATTGGGCTTGCACGTGGTGGGGTATGTAGCGCAGCGCGACCGGCAGCGCGATCGCGACCAGCGGCACGTTGATGTAGAAGACCCAGCGCCAGCTGAGGTTGTCGGCGATGGCGCCGCCGGCCAGCGGTCCCACGACGCTGGCCAGCGCCCAGGTCGACGCGAACACGCCCAGCCAGCGGCCGCGTTCGCGGGGGCTGAAGATGTCGCCGACCATGGTGAAGGCCATGGCGTTGATCAGGCCACCGCCCAGCCCCTGGATCGCGCGGTAGATGATCAGCGACGTCATGTCCTGCGCCGCCCCGGCCAGGACGGACCCGGCCAGGAACACGAGGATGCCGGTCACCAGGATGGGCTTGCGGCCGCGCAGGTCCGAGAGCTTGCCCACGATCGGCACGGTCACCGTCGACGTCAGCATGTACGACGTGAAGGGCCAGGCGAACAGGTCCAGCCCGCCCAGGTCGGCGATGATGCGCGGCATCGCGACGCTCATCACGGTCTGGTCGAGCGCCGAGAGGAACAGGGTGACCATCAGCGCCCCCATGATCACCGCCTTCCGGCGGCCGGGCAGGCGCATCATCGGCGGGCGGTCGTCGGGCGCGTGGCTGGGCGGGGGCGAGGGGGCGCCGACGGCGGCGGGTGGCCGGGCGTGGGGGGATCGGCGTCGGAAGAAGCGCGGCACGCGGCCTCCGCCGGCCGTCGTGAACGGCCTCCCGCAGGATACCCGTGCGGCCGGCCGGGGGCCTGTCGCCCGCGATGTCTGTGCCCACCGGGACTGCGCCGCTCGCGCCCCCGCGTAGACTGCCTGCGTGGCGAACCGCATCTCCGACGGCTGGACGCGCCCCTTCCGGGAGGACACCGAAGGCGGCATCTTCTACGGCTGGTGGATGGTGGGCGCCGGCTTCCTGATGAAGATGCTCTACGCGCTGCTGGTCTTCCAGGCCTTCGGCGCGTACGTGGCGGTCCTGCGCGAGGAGTTCGGCTGGAGCAAGACCCTGTTCGCGGTCGCGTTCTCGATGTCGCGCGTCGAGAGCGGCGCGATGGGGCCGGCCCAGGGCTGGCTGGTGGATCGCATCGGGCCGCGGCGCGTGATGCAGATCGGCCTCGTGATCATGGCGCTGGGCTTCTTCTGGTTCAGCCGGATCAACTCGCCCGAGATGTTCGTGCTGGCGTTCTTCACCGTCTCGCTGGGGGCCGGGCTGGCCGGCTTCATGACCCTGACGATCGCGGTCGTGAAGTGGTTCGAGCGACGCCGCGCGACGGCCCTGGGGCTGATGTCGACGGGCATGGCGGTCGGTGGGCTGCTCATCCCGCTGCTGATCCTGGCGCTCGACACGTTCGGCTGGCGCGACACGGCGTTCGTCTCCGGCATCCTGGTGCTGCTGCTCGGCTTCCCGATCACGCTGGTCATGCGCACGGCCCCGGAAGAGCACGGCCATCACGTCGACGGACGGCGCGATCTGTCGCCGGCGCACGCGGCGCGGGCGCGCCGGCCCGACTTCACCACGCGGCAGGCGCTGCGCACACGGGCCTTCTGGTTCATCTCGCTGGGCCACGCGTCGGCCGTGTTGATCGTCTCCGCCGTCATGGTGCACCTGATCGTCTACGTCAACGAGGACCTCGGCTACTCGCTGGGCGTCGCGGGCCTGATGGTGTCGCTGATGACCGCCTGCATGATGGTGGGGCAGGTGGCGGGCGGCTTCGTGGGGGATCGGGTCAACAAGCGCCTCCTGGTCGTTGGATGCATGGCGGGGCACGTGCTGGGCCTGCTGGTGCTCGCCAACGCGACGGCGCTGTGGATGCTGCTGCTCTTCTCGATCGTGCACGGGCTCTCCTGGGGCACGCGGGGCCCGCAGATGGCAGCGATCCGGGCGGACTACTTCGGCCGATCCTCGTTTGGCACGATCATGGGGTTCTCGTCGATGATCGTGATGTTCGGGATGATGCTGGGGCCGATTATCGCCGGTGTGATGGCCGACGCGACGGAGAGCTACACGATGGGCTTCACCGTCCTCGCCGCGATGGCCGCGGCCGGATCGCTGTTCTTCGTTCTGGCCCGGCCGCCGCGGCGTCCCGCTCCGGCCGGCGTCGCGCCAGCGCGACCGGTGCTTGCCCGCCATACTGAGTCGGCGGGGCCGAGCCCGCGCAGCGGAACCGAGGGGGCACGGTGACAGCAGCAGTGACAGCACGGGCGACGCGCGACGGCATGGCGGAGTTGCGGCATCGGCGCACGGTGGCGGCGGGGCTGGGCGGTCCCGAGCGGGTGCAGCGCCAGCACGACCGCGGCCTGCTCACCGCGCGTGAGCGGGTCGACCTGCTGCTCGACCCCGGCACGGGCATCCCCTTCGGGCCGTTGGTGCATTCCGGCGTGCCCGGCGAAGAGGATCGCACGATGGGCGATGGCCAACTGCTCGGCTTTGGGCAGGTCGACGGCCGCTGGGTGGCCTACGAAGCCAGCGACGCGACGATCAAGGGCGCCTCCGGCGGCGCCGGGTCGTCGCGGCGGCGGCGCGCCTTTCACCGCGTGGCCGAGACGGCGGGGCTGCCCATGTTCGGGCTCATGCAGGGCGGCGGCGCCCGCATCACCGACATCGTCACCTCGCGGTTCGCCGGACTGCACGGCCCCAACGTCGGCGATCGGCTGGCCTTCCCGCGGCGCGGCGCGCATCTCATCGCGGTGCTGGGCAACTACTACGGCCCCGGTCCCACCATCGACGGCGACTACCGGGTGATGACGGCGCCGTCGAACTTCTCGGTCAGCAGCCCCCCGATCGTGGAGGAGGCGACGGGCGAGAAGGTGTCCCGCTTCGACCTGGGTGGCGCGGCGGTGCACGGCAAGATCACCGGCGAGATCGACGGCATCGTGCCCGACGACGCGGCGGCCATCGCGCAACTGCGGCGGGTCTTCTCGTACCTGCCGGCCAACGCCTGGGAGGACGCCCCCGTCGTGCGGACCGGCGACCCTTGGGACCGCCGCGAGGAGTCGCTGCGCGACCTGGTGCCGGCACATCCGGCGCGGGTCTACAACGTCAAGAAGGCGATCACGGCGGTGATGGACCGCGACTCCTACATCGAGTGGATGCCCGACTTCGCGAAGCAGCTCACCTGCGGCATCGCGCGGCTCGACGGGCACACGGTGGGCGTGATCGCCAACCAGCCCGGCGTCCGCGCCGGCTCGCTCGACGTGGAATCGGGCACGAAGGTGCGGCGCATCCTGAAGACCTGCGAACTGCTGCGGCTGCCGCTGGTCGCCTTCATCGACGTGCCGGGTGTGCTGCCCACCGTCGAGGAGGAGCATCGGCGGTTGCAGGACGCCGTCTGGGGCCTGGGCATCGACCGCGTGCGGCTGCCGCAGCCCAAGCTCAGCGTCATCCTGCGCAAGGGTTACGGCTTCGCGATCTTCGCGATGAGCGGCGCCGACCCCGAGTGGTACTCGTACGCCTGGCCCAGCGCGCAGATCGCGTTCGTGGGGCCCGAGCCGGGCGTGCGCGTGGCGTATCGCAAGGAGTGGCAGGCGGCGGCCGACAAGGACGCCTTCATCGCCAGCTACGCCGAGCAGATCCGTCGCGACTCGGAGCCGTGGGCGGGCGCGCAGATGGACTACCTGGACGACGTGATCGACCCCGCGGCGACGCGGCCCACGCTGGTCCGGGCGCTGGCCGTCGCGCGCGAACGGATGCGCAACTCGGAGGGGCGCCGCGGCTGGGACCGCCCGCGCGGCTGAGCCGGGCGCGGCGCCGCGCGCCGCGCCCGCGCCCTCGACCGAAATCGGGGGCGCGGGTATACCAAAGCCTCTGGACCATGAGCAGCGGCGAGGGAGATGCCGGTGACGCAGGCGGCGATCGAGGGCGGCATCGCGGAGCTCGTGCGGCGCCGCACGATCGCGGCGGGCCTGGGCGGCCCCGACCGCGTGCAGCGTCAGCACGACCGCGGCTTCCTGACCGCGCGCGAACGCGTCGATCTGCTGCTCGACCCGGGCACGGCCGTGCCCTTCGGCCCGCTGGTCAACTCGGGCGTGCCCGGCGAAGAGCACCGCACGATGGGCGACGGCCAACTGATGGGCTTCGGCCAGATCGACGGCCGCTGGGTCGCCTACTCGGCCAGCGACGCGACGATCAAGGGCGCCTCCGGCGGGGCAGGATCGATGCGGCGCGGCGGCGCCTTCGAACGCATCGTCGCCGACGCGGGGCTGCCCCGCATCGGCCTGATGCAGGGTGGCGGCGCCCGCATCACCGACATCGTCTCGTCGCGCTTCGCGGGCTTCCCGGGGCCGGCGCACATCTCCCGGCACCAGGGCTACCCACGCCGCGGCGCGCTGCTGACGGCCGTGCTCGGCAACTACTACGCCCCCTGGAACGTCGCCGACGCCGACTTCCGGATCATGACGGAGACGTCGAACTTCTCGGTCAGCAGCCCGCCGATCGTGGAGGAGGCAACGGGCGAGGTCGTGACGCCGTTCGAGTTGGGGGGGCGCGACATCCACGCCAAGGTCACGGGCGAGATCGACGTCGTCGTGGCCGACGACGCGGCCGCGATCGCCATGTTGCGCCGCGCCTTCTCGTACTTTCCGGCCAACGCCTGGGAGGAGCCGCCCGTCGTGCGGACGGGCGATCCGCCGGACCGCATGGAGGAGTCGCTGCGCGCGCTGGTGCCGTCGAGGCCGCAGCGCGTGTTCAACGTCAAGAAGGCGATCACGGCGGTGATGGACCGGGGCTCGTTCATCGAGTGGATGCCGGAATTCGCGAAGCAGCTCGTCTGCGGCATCGCCCGGCTCGACGGGCACTCCGTCATGGTGATCGGCAACCAGCCCGCGGTGCGGGCGGGCTCGCTCGACGCGAAGTCCAGCATCAAGGTGCGGCGCATGCAGCGGGTCGCGCAGGCGATGCGCCTGCCCACCGTCTCCTTCATCGACACGCCCGGCGTGCTGCCGACCGTCGAAGAGGAGCACCAGCGCCTGCTGGACGGCCTCGTCGACATGTTCGCGGAGCGGATCGCGCTCACCCAGCCGACGATCGCCGTGCACCTGCGCAAGGGCTACGGCGCGGCCATCTTCGCGATGCACGGCGCCGACCCCGAGTGGTACTCGCTGGCCTGGCCCAGCGCGCAGATCGCGTTCGTGGGGCCGGAGCCGGGCGTGCGCGTCGCCTACCGCAAGCAGTGGCAGGCGGCGGCCGACAAGGACGCCTTCGTCGCCGAGCACGCCAAGGTCATCCAGAAGAACTCCGAGCCTTGGGCGGCCGCGCAGCTCGACTTCCTCGACGACGTCATCGACCCGGCCGCCACCCGGCCGATTCTCGTGCGGGCGCTGGCCACGGCGCGCGCCCGCGTCCGCAATTCCGAACGCCACCGTGGATGGGAGCGACCACATGCCTGAGCAGAACGAGCCGAGCGGTCTGGAGCGCGTGTTCGCCGAGCACGACGCCGTCGCCGCGTTCGACCGCGAGCGGCCGCTGGGCCCCGGCGAGCTGTCGCCGCGGGCGCGCGTGCGGGCCCTGATCGACGCCGGCAGCGACAGCTTCGTGGAGTTGGGCGCGCGCACGCGATCGCAGCGTCCCGAGGCGCGCGAGTCGAGCTACGGCGACGGCGTCGTCACGGCGTTCGGCGAGGTCGCCGGGCGCATGACGGCCGTGCTCGCGGACGACCCCGTCGCGATGGCCCAGAGCGACGGCGGCGTGGGCAAGAACAAGCGCATCCGCACGTTGATGCACGCGTCGCAGGGCTGCCTGCCCGTGGTCTATTTCGCGCAGGCCGCCCCCGCCGACCTGCCGGCTCCCGACGAGGGCGGCCTGCTGGGCCGCTACTCCGACGGCCCCCTGATTGTGCCGGAGGTGCACCTCGACGAGCGGGTGGCGCCGATCATCACGATCCTGGGCGGCGAGGTGGCGCCGGAATTGGAATCCCTCGCGCTCGACTCCGATGTCGTGCTGCGCACGCCGGGCGGCGCGGCGACGGCGATCCCGTCGGACCTCAGCCTGCCGGACGACGCCGGCGCCATCGCGACGGCCGCCACGCTGATGCGGCTGATCCCCACCCGCGATGCCACGGCCCTGCAGCGCGACGGCGACGCCCCCACCCCGGCGAGCGTCACCCTCGCCGACGAGGGCGCGTCGGACCTGGGCGCCGCGACGGTCGCGGAGGCCCTCTGCGACGGCGGCAGCGTCGTGCCCTTCGCCGCGGACGACGCCTTCGCGGCGGGGCTGGCCGCGCTCAACGGCTACCCCGTCGCCTACGTCGTGGGTGGGGGCGCCGTCCTCACGCGCGCGCAGTTGGAGATCTTCCGGCGCGTGGTCGGCATCGGGGCGCGCTTCGCGATGCCGCTGGTCCTGGCGCAGCACGGCGCCGCCTACGACGAGGAGGCGCTGGGCACGACCGACTACCGCCGCCTCGTGGGCGACATCGCGGCCGCGATCCACGGCGCCGACACGCCCAAGATCGCGATCATCTCGCGCCGGGGGCAGTCGGCCGGCGACTTCATCCTGGGAGGCCGGGAGTTGGGCACGCACTACGTCGTCGCCTGGCCCGACGCCGATGTCTCGACCAGCGAGGCGTCGCCGTTCACGGCCGCCCGCGCCGGGGCGCTCGACGGCATGGGCCCCTGGGACGCCTCGGGCCTGGCGCTCGTCGACGACGTCGTCGCGCCCAGCGAGACGCGCGCCCGCCTCGCCACGATGCTGGAGATCATGGCCCCCATCCGCGCGCTGCCGCCCGTCGTCGAGGACAAGAAGGGGCGCGTCCCCTATCGCTGAGTCGGCGCCCAGCCGGCGTCGGACGCCCGCATGCCGCCGAACGCCAGGCGGAGCTCGTTGCTCTCCAGGTCCCAGATGTACGTCTGCGGGATGCCGTTGCGGGTGGAGGTGAACGCGATGCGCCGGCCGTCCGGCGCCCAGGCCGGCGCGTAGTCGGCCCAGACGCCGAGGTCCAGCCGGCGCAGCCCCGTGCCGTCGCGATTGATCACCTGCAGCCACGCGACATCATGCAGGTCGCTGCCGGCGCGCGTCCACGAGAACGCGATCCGCTCTCCGTCGGGCGACCAGGCCGCCCCCCAGTTCTTGCCGGCGCCGCCGTGCAGCACCCGCGGCGCGCCGCCGGCGGCGGGGATGATCTCGAGCTGGAGCGGCGTCAAGGCCGGATCGATGGGGTCGGCCGCCCCGGCAGCGGAGTAGACGATCCACTGCCCGTCGGGCGACCAGGCCGGGAAGGCCAAGCCCTGGTCCTGCATCGTCAGCTGCGACACTTCGCCGCTCGCCAGCGCCACCACGAAGATGTTCGTGCGGTCGCCCTCCCGATCGGAGACGAACGCGATCCGCTGCCCATCCGGCCCCCATGACGGGCTGACATCGTTCGCGGCGTCGGTCGTGAGCTGCCGCGGATCGCGGCCGTCGGCGTTCATCACCCAGATGTCCAGGCTCCCGCCCCGATCCGAGACGAAGGCGATCCGGCGTCCGTCGGGGGAGAACGACGCCTCCCCGTCGCGGAACGCGTCGGCCGTCAGCGGGACCGGCGCCCCACCCAGCGTCTGGACGGCCAGGTCCATGGACGCCCCGCTCATCGCGGTGAACACGAGGCGGTCCTGGTCGACGGGGACGGCCGCGCCCGGCGCGCCGCCATCCGCGATCGCGAGCGCCGCCAGCACCGACGCCACCAGCAGCAGCGCCGCCGTGACGTGCAGCGGACGCCGGAGGTCGCGCAGCCGAGTCATCGTCGGAGGATAGTGCGCGCGCGGGTCGCGCCGGCCGATGCGTGCGGCTAGTCGGCGCCGCGCAGCCGCGGGTCCAGGAGGTCGCGCAGCACGTCGCCGACGAGGTTGAAGGCCAGGACGGTCAGCACGATGGCCAGCCCCGGATAGATGGCGAGCTGGCCGTCCCCGGTGAGCAGGAAGCGTTGCGCCGCGCCCAGCATCGAGCCCCAGGACGGGTCGGGCGGCTGCGTGCCGAGGCCCAGGAAGCTGAGCCCCGCCTCGGCGATGATCGCGAAGCCGATCGCCAGCGACGCCTGCACGATCACCGGCGCCAGGATGTTCGGCATGACGTGCCGGAAGAGGATCCGGGGCGTGCTGCCGCCCATCGCCTCGGCCGCGAGTACGAAGTCCATCTCCTTGACGGACAGCGTGCTCCCCCGTACGAGCCGGGCCATGACCGGTACGAAGACCACTCCGATCGCGATCATCACGTTGAACACGCCGGTGCCCAGCGCCGCGATGACGATCAACGCCAGCAGGATCGCGGGGAAGGCGTAGAGGGCGTCCATGACGCGCATCAGCGCTTCGTCCTTGAGACCGCCCATGTAGCCCGACAGCAGCCCGTACGGCATGCCGACGCCCACGCCGATGCCCACCGAGATCAGCCCCACCAGGATGGCCGTGCGGGCCCCGTGCACGATGCGAGAGAAGGTGTCGCGGCCCAGATTGTCGGTCCCCAGGAAGTGATCGCCGGATGTGCCCGCGAAGGTGGCGTCGAAGTCCGTGTCGATCGGGTCGTACGTGGCGACGAGGTCGGTGAAGATGGCGCAGAAGAGCACGAGCAGGATGACGCCGAGGCTCGCCATCCCGGCCGGGCGGCGCGAGAAACGGCGCGCGAAGTCCCGCTGCCGGGAGAAGCGCCGGGACCGCGCCTCCAAGGGGAGGGCCTGATCAGTCATAGCGGATCCTCGGGTCCAGGTACGCGTAGGCGACATCGACGAGCAAGTTACTCAGCGCCACCATCACCGCCAGCATCAGCGCCAGCGCCTGCACCGTGGGGAACTCGCGGAAGAAGATCGAATCGATCAGCAGCTTGCCGATCCCCGGCAGCGAGAAGACGGTCTCGATGATGATCGCGCCGCCGACGATGTTGGAGACCTGCAGTCCCAGGATGGTGACCACCGGAATCAAGGCGTTGCGGAACGCATGCTGCAACACCACGGTGCGCTCCCGCAGCCCCTTCGCCCGCGCGGTGCGCACGTAGTCCTGGCGCAGCACCTCCACCATCGCCGCCCGGGTCTGCCGCGCCAGGACGGCCGCCTGCGCGACGCCGATGGCCAGCGCGGGCAGGAACAGGCCGCGCAGGTTCTGGATCGGATCGTCGCGGAAGCTGGTCCAGCCCAGCGCCGGGAACCAGCCCAACTCCACCGCGAAGATCAGGATCAGGACCATCGCCAGCCAGAAGTTCGGGATCGCCGCCCCCAGCACCGCGAAGAGCGTACCCCCGTAGTCGAAGGGCGTGTTGGGACGCGATCCGGCCAGCAGGCCAATGGGGATCGCGATGATGACGGACAGGATCAGCGACAGGATGCCAAGCTCGATTGACACCTCCAGGCGGTCGCTGACGAGGGCGCGCACGGTGTCGCCGGAGCGGCGGCTATCGCCGAAATCCCCCTGGAAGGCGCTGCCGATCCAGTCGAAGTACTGCACCACGACGGGCCGGTCGAGGCCCATCTCGATGCGGATCGCTTCGGCGACCGCCGGGTCCGCCTCCTCCCCCAGCATGGCCATGGCGGGGTCGCCGGGCAGCAGGCGCATGGCGAAGAAGGTGATGACGGAGATGAGGACGATGACGGGGATCGTCGCGACGAGGCGGCGAGCCATGTACGTCGCCATGCGCGTTCCCCTTCCCCCCGGCCTGGCCCCAGGCCGGCGAGGCCCCGGCGCCTCCCCGGAGCGACCCCGCGAGCCGGCTCCCGCGGAACGACCACGCCGCGGGGCCGCGCCGCCGGCGCTACGTCATGCCGCGCGGCCAAGGGCCGGCGCCAAGCGGCGCCGGCCCTGCGGACTGCGTGACAGCGGGACGACTACGTGGCCCAACTGACGTTGTTCTGACCGAAGTGCGGCTTGCCGTCCTTGTAGATGTTGAACTGGAGCGCCGGGTTCCAGGCCCAGGTCTGCACGCCGAAGTTCTCCGGGATGATGAACGCGCCGTCCATGATCAGGTTGTTCAACTCCTGCATCGCGTCGACCCGCGCGTCCGGCTCGAAGGTCTCCGCCACCTTGGCGAAGGCCGCCTGCACGTCCGGATCCTTGTCCGGCGGCAGGCTGAAGTCCATGGGGCCGTCCTGCGCGTGCCCGAACGCAATCTGCTGCCAGACATCCGCCCGCACCGACATCCCCGCGATCAACGCGTTGGCCGCCAAGTCCCAGAACTCCAGGTAGTAGTCGGGGCTGGGACGGCCCACGATCTCCATCTCGATGCCGAACTCGGCCAGGCTGGCCTGGTGGAACTCCGCCCGGCTGATGTCGATCGGCGTGTTGAGCACGTTGGCCTTGAAGGAGTACCCGTCGGACATCCCGGCCGCGTCGAGCTCCTGGTAGACGCGTTCCGGGTTGAACTCCACCAGGACGTTCTCGGGCCGGTGGTAGACGCCCGTCGCCGGACCCAGCCAGCCCCATTGGTTGGGAATGCCAATGCCGTTCCGCACGACGTCGACGAGCCGATCGCGATCAAGCGCGTAGAAGTACGCGCGCCGCAGATTGGCGTTGTCCCACGGCGCCTGGTTCCGATTCAGCCAGACGTGCGCGGACCCATTGGTGGTGTTCTCGGCGACGGCCAGGGGGGAGGCCTCCAGCCGCGGCCGGTCCTCCGGCAGCGTCTGATAGATCACGTCGAACTCGCCGGTCAGCAGCCCGTTCGCCTGCTGCGAGGGGTTGACGCCCTGCGAGAGCACCAGCCGCTCGACGCTGGGGGCGTTGGGCATCCAGTAGTCGTCGAACTTGCCCATGATGTACGGGCCGTCGATGTCCTCGTCGATGTACTGGAAGGCGCCGGTGCCCACCGGGGCTTCGCGGCTGCTGGCCTCGCTGATCCGCTCGAAGGCGGCGGGCGACGTCAGCGCCCCGGCCCGGTCGCCCAGGATCAGCAGCAGCGGCGAGAACGGCCGGTTCATCTCGAAGTGCGCCGTGAGCGCGTCCACCTCCACGACGTTCTCCACGGCGTCGAGGTCGGCCTTGATGCGGGACACTTCCAGGTTCTTGCCCCGCTCGATGTGCAGCCGCACCGTCTCCGACGAGAGAGGGGTGCCGTCGTGGTACTGCACGCCGTCGCGCAGGCTGAAGATCACATTCAGCGGGTCCGGGATCTCCCACGACTGCGCCAGGCTGACTTCCGCGTCGGGCGACAGGTTGGGGTCGTAGACCACCAGGTTGTCGTGCACCGCCCAGAAGGCCTGGTGGTCGTCGCCGCCGGTGCCGACCGTCGCCTCCAGCGCGCTCAGGTTCTGGACGGTCGGCCAGCGCACCTCGTCCGGCGTGTCCGCCATCATCTCTTCTTCGTCCGGCTCGGCGGCCGCCGTGGCGGCGGCGTCGGCGGCCTCGCGGGCTGCTTCGGCGGCGTCCTCAGCGGCGGCGGCGGCGGCAGCCGCAGCGTCGGCGGCGGCTTGCGCCTGGTCGGCGCCGGCGTCGCGGGCCGCTTCGGCGGCGGCTTCCGCGGCGGCGGCGGCGGCCTCGGCGACCGCGGCGGCGCCGGCATCCCCGGCGGCGGCAGCTGCGGCCGCAGCTTCCTCGGCCGCCGCGGCCGCGCGTTCGGCGGCGGCGGCAGCGGCGCCCGAGTCGCCGGCAGCGGCCGCTGCCTGGGCGGCGGCGGCGGCGCCGGAATCACCGTCATCGTCGTCGTCGCCGCACCCGACGAGGGCGAGGCCGGCAGCCCCGATGCCAGCCTTCGCGCTGGCTCCCAACATGGTGCGTCGCGAGATCTTTCGCTGTCGCAGGCTGGTCCAATAGTTGCGGTCGCTCATGGGACTTCCTTTCGCGGAAACGCGCCAAGCCCGTCGGAGCCTGACAGCAGGGGCGGGGCTGAAGTATCACGGAGGCGCGGCGGCCCTGTCAAACGGTCGAGCGAACGTCGGTGGGGGAATGGGCGAGTGCCGTCGGTGCTATCGTCGCCCGCATGCCGACAACGCCTCGCTGGCGACGCGCCCTGGAGACCGTCACCACCCGGCGGCCGGTCGTGCGGGCGCTCAGCCACGTCCTGCACCGCTTCGACGCGCCGCTGTGCCGCCTGATGAGCGGACGCTCCCCCTGGGGCTGGGGCTATCCCTTCCTCCTCCTCACGACGACCGGCGCGCGCAGCGGCCGGCCCCGTTCGGCGCCGCTTCTCTGCGTCGATCTCGAGGACGGCACGCTCGCCGTCGTGGGGAGCAACTTCGGCGGTCCCCGCACGCCCGCCTGGTGTCTCAACCTCCGCGCCGACCCCGGATGCACCGTCCTGCGCGACGGCCGCTCCTGGCCCGCCACCGCGCGGGAGCCCCAGGGCGCCGAACGCGACGCGATCTGGGCCGCCGCGACGGAGAGCTATGCGGGCTACGCCCACTATCGCGCTTGGACGGGCGGACGAGAGTTGCCGCTCTTCGTGCTCAGTCGGGACGGGCCGGCGTCGCCGCGCTGACGCGCGCCGTCCGCGCGGACGCTACACCTGGCGCCGGCGCACCGGGTCGAAGCGCTCGGACATGACGTCGCTGAGGAAGTTCAGCGAGGCCATCAGCAGCGCCAGCACGACCGTGGGCCCGATCACGTAGTGCGGGTCGTCGCGCATGAAGCGGCTGCCGTCGAGCAGGATCTGCCCCAGCGTCGGGTCGGGCGGCTTCGCGCCCAGGCCCAGGAAGTTCAGCGCCGCCATGGTCAGCACGGACGCGACCACGGCCAGCGGCAGCTGCACGGTGAACGGCCCGAAGGTGTTGATCGCCACGTGCCGGAAGAGGATGCGCCGGCCCGAGCAGCCGATCGTCCGCGCCGCCAGCACGTAGTCGCGGCCCCGCTCGCGGAGCACGCCGGCGCGCGCCAGCCGGGCCACCCAGGGGATGTTGAAGATCGCGATCGCGGTGGCCAGCGGCAGCAGGTCCCAGCCGAAGGCGATCTCGCGCAGGATCGTGATCATGACGATCGCGAGCAGGATGCCCGGGAAGGCCAGCAGCGTATCGATCGCGCGCATGATGAGGATGTCGGTCTTGGCGCCGCGCCAGCCGGCGATGTAGCCGATCACGATGCCGGCGAACCAGCCCACGATGACGGCACCCAGGCCGTTCACGATGGTGCGCCCGAGGCCGATCGAGTTGCGCGCCAGCAGGTCGCGCGAGAGGTGGTCGGTGCCCATGGGGTTCCCCCACGAGAGCCCCTGGTTCTTGGGCGCATCGACGATCAGGTTCGGGTCGGAGGGGTCGAAGAACGGCAGGACGTAGGCGAAGAGCAACAGCACGACCAGGATGAAGATCGCGATGCCCCCGCGCGGCTCCTTGGCGATCGCCGCGACTTCCTGCAGCACGTCGGTATACCAGTGCCGCTCGGCGAACTGCAGCGGAACGGCGGCGTCGGCGGATGTTGCCTGTGCCATGGCTACGCCTCCGCCGACGCGCCGATGCGGATGCGCGGATCCAGCCCGGCGTAGAGCAGGTCAACCAGCAGGTTCACGCTCACGAAGATGAACACCAGCAGCATCGTGATGACCTGCATCACGTTGTAGTCGCGGTCGCGCACCGCCACGACCAGCGCCCGGCCCACGCCCGGCCAGGTGAAGACGGTCTCGATGACCAGCGTCCCCCCCAGAATCGTGGCCATCTGCAGGCCCGCGAAGGTGACTACGGGGATCAGGCTGGGCTTGAGCGCGTGCCGCAGCAGCACGACGCGGTCGCGCAGGCCCTTGGCCCGGGCCGTGCGGATGTAGTCCTCGGTCATCGTGTCCAGCACCGACTGGCGCACGAAGCGCGAGATGCCGGCCGCCACGATGCCGCCCAGCGCCAGGCTGGGCAGGATCAGGTGCTGGAGCGCTTGCACCGGATCATCGAAGAAGGCGACCCGCCCCGCCGCGGGCAAGAGGTCCAATTGCAGGGCGAAGACCAGCAGGTAGAACAGCCCCGCGATGAACGAAGGCACGCCGATGTTCCAGCCGGTCCACAAGGCCGCGAAATAGTCCCAGAACCCCCCGCGGTTGACCGCCGCCAGGAGCCCCAGGATCGTGCCCCAGCCGAAGCCCACGAGCAGAGCGAAGAACGTCAACTCGATCGTGGCCGGGAAGGCGCTCCAAATGATCTCCGAGGCCTCGGCGCCCTTGGTCGAGATGCCGAAGTCGCCGACGACGACCCCCCCGATCCAGTTGAAGTACTGCTCGTACCAGGGGTCGTTGAGTCCCAGTTGCTCCCGGTAGGCGAAATAGGCCTCGGGCGTGGCGTTCTCGCCGACGGCGGCCGCGGCCGGGTCGCCGGGGATGAGCCGGACCGACATGAAGACGAGGATCGAAGCCAGGAAGAGTACCGGGAGCAACTGCGTGCCGAAGCGGTTGACGATGTAGGGCAGCATGGTCTCTTCGCGTGCCTCGGCCCGGGGTGGCGGAACCCGGAGGAGCGACGGCCCCGCATGCGTTCACACGCGGGGCCGCCAGTGATCCTAGCAGGCAGCGGCCGTCAGGCGGGGATGTGATATCCCGGCGCGTAGGCCCAGCCGTAGGCGTCGTCCGGATGCGTCAGGCCGGAGCGCTCGCTGTTCTCCGACAGCAGGGCGTACTGGCGCACGAGGCAGTTGCTCCAGGCGACGTCGAGATACTTCTCGTTCCAGGCCTGCCAGTCGTCCCAGGTGCCGTCGATGGCCGCCTGCACCATGCTGGTCCACTCCGGCTCGTCGGCGATGCCGGGCCGTTCGAGCAACGGCACGTTCTCGTCGACGGGCGCGTTCATGCGACCGTCGTAGGCGTCGGCGAAGAGCACCGTGACCGCCGGGCTGCCGGGCCGGACCCAGTTCCCGAAGCCGATGATCATGTGGTCGAACGAGCCGGTGGTCTGGAGCGTGATCATCTCCGTGTACTCACGCGGGGTGATCTCGGTCTCGATGCCGAACGCCGCGACCTCCTGCTGCAGGAGCTGCGCCGTGGCCGGCGCGTCCAGGCGCTCCGGCAGGATGTCCATCTTGAGGACCTCGCCGCCGGTGAAGCCCGCCGCCTCGAAGAGGCGCCCGGCCTCGGCCCGCGTGCCCTCGGGGTCGACCGCGATGGGGTGCGGGTCCAACTCGGCGACGAACGCCGGGGAGCCGGGCTGCCAGGGCATGCGGCCGGCCACGTCGAAGGGGCCGAAGAAGTCCCGCTGGACGCGGGGGCCGTCGGCGAGCATCAGCACCGCCTGGCGGGCCAGCTTGTTGCGGAAGGGCTCGGAGTCGGCGCGGAAGCGCAGCACCCGGCCGCCCAGACCGTAGCCGGAGACCTTGAAGAAGTCCTCGTCGGCGAGCAGCCGCTCGCCGATCTCGGGGACGCCGATGGGAACGCCGCGGTGCGTGTCGATCTCGCCCGCTTCCAGCGCGAGGCCCATCGCGTTGACGTCCGCGAAGAGGATGTGCTCGATCTTGTCCAGCAAGGGGGCGCCCCCGCTGTAGACCGAGTGGGGATTCTCGCTGGCGAAGTCGGGGTGCGGGATCTGGTCCCAGCCCCGGTTCGGGTCGTAGTTCGTGAATTGGTAGGGGCCCGTGCCGACGACGACGGCCTCATCGATGCGCTGCTCGTAGGTCTCGCGGTCGACGATGTTCGTCTGCTCGAGCAGGGTGCCGATGTAGCCCGTCGGCTTGGTCAGCGCCATGCGCACGCTGCTGGCGTCGATCGTCTCGACGCCGTCGATGTTCTGCGACATCAGGTGCATGGGCGATCCGCCGCCGCCGGCGTTCTCGTCCTGGATCTCGTTCAACACCCAGGCGATGTCCTCGGCGTCGAAGGAGCGTCCCGTGTGCCAGACGGGGTCGGTGCGGGAGTTGATCACCCAGGTCACGTCGTCCGGGGTCTCCCAGCCGGTGGCCAGCACCGGCTGGATCGCGTAGTCGAACTCGGTCGCCCGATGGAAGTTCGGGCCGACCTCGTCCTGCCGCGTGAGTCCGCTGGCGCCCACCCGGGCGATGCGCTCGTAGATGCTGCCGTCCTGGTTGTAGCCGGTGTTGTTGCCGGCGTTGTTCAGGCCCAGGCGCACGAAGTTCGGCGTGGAAGTGTTGCCCCGGCGCAGGATGCCGCCCATGGGCGCGCCGGACATGGTCTGCTCCTCGGCCTGCTCCTCCATGGCCTGCTCTTCGGCCGCATCCTCGTCTTCGTCCATCACCTGTTCGGCCTGCTCTTCGGCCTGCGCCTCCGCGGCCGCGGCGGCCGGGGCGGCGGCGGGGGCGGCATCGTCATCGTCGTCGTCGCCGCCACAGCCGACCAGGGCCAGGCCGGCCGCGCCGACGCCCGCTTTCGCGCTTGCGCCCAACATCGTGCGACGGCTAATCCGCCGCGCCCGCATGCGACGCCAGTAGTTCTGCCCCATCGAACTGCCTCCTGTATGCCCCGTGGGGCTGCTGAAAAGTAGGTGAGCTACACGGCGTGCCCACCAAGAACGCGCGAATCCTATCAGCCGACAGGCGCTGCGCAAGTGCGGAGTTATCGGATATCCCCCAGCGGGCGGGAGATATCCACAGAGCCGGGGCGCGCCGGCCAAACCGCCTCAAACGCGCCCCGCGGATCCGTGGCAGCGCTTGTATTTCTTGCCCGATCCGCAGGGGCAGGGGTCGTTGCGGCCGGCGGCTTTCACGGTGACGTCGACCATGCCGCCGCTGATCAGCGTGGGCAGGTCGCGCTGCACGATGCCCGTCAGGGCGGCGCCGTCCTGCAGCCCGTGCTCGCGCTGGACGTCGGCGATGATCTCGCTCACCGTGCGACGCCCGTTCATCTTGCCGATGCAGGTCGCGATGACTGCCGTGACGGGGTAGCCGTCTGTGATCGCGTCCGGGTCCGTCGAGATGATCTGGAAGCCCGGCGTGTAGCCGCCCGGGCCCAGCACCGGCTTCTCCTCGAGCCGCAGGTGCGCCGGCAACGAGGGCGCGGCCCGCAGCAACGCGGCCGGGTCGCGCAGGAGCGCTGCGGTGGAGTCCTTGCGCTGCTGGATCCACGCCTCCATGCGGTGCACCTCGTCGAGCAGGCCCGCCGGCACGACGCCCCGCTCGATCACGGCCCGCTCGTAGCCTTGCGGCGCCTGCCCGCCCACGACCTTCACGAAGGCGGCGCGGGGCGTCTCCGCGTCGTCGCCCAGGATGCGCCGCGCCTCCCAGAAGTACGAGTCGGCGCTGCGGTTGGTGCCGTAGAACAGCTGCGCGGTGAGGCGGAAGTACTGGTACTGCTTGTCGTACAGCGACTGATAGGCCTGCGCGGCCTGGGCGCGGCTGGCGGGGTTCGCGAGCGCGGTGCGCACGTAGGTGGCGGCGAGCGTCGCGCCGCCCAGCGCCAGATGCACGCCCGACGAGAACAGCGGGTCGAGGAAGCAGGCGGCATCGCCGACCAGGACGTAGCCGTCGCCGGCGAACGAGGAGGAGGTGTACGACCAGTCCCGCTCGACCGCCGGCTCGGCCGCCAGCGTGGCGCTGGCGAGCAGCGCGCGCGTGTGCGGCGCCTGGGCGATCTGCGCCTCCAGGAAGCCGCGCGCCCCGTGCTCGCGCAGCCCTGCCTGCCCCACATCCTTATCGACCACGGCGCCGACGCTGGTGACGCCGGTGTGCAGCGGGATCTTCCACAGCCAGCCGTGCTGGTACGACTCGATGAAGATGTTGCCGTCGTTGGGCGGGTCGAGGTGCGCGGCGTCCCGGTAGTAGCCGTAGACGGCCAGGTTGCGGAAGAAGTTGTCCCACTGCTGCAGCTTGAGCTTGCGGCTCAGGATCGCCGCCTGGCCGCTGGCGTCGACGGTGAAGCGCGCCGCGATGGCCCCCGTGGCGCTGTCGTGCAGGTAGCGCACGCCGGTCGCCCGCTCGCCATCGAAGTCGGCGTCGAGCACCTGATGGTTCTCGCGCACGTCGACGCCGTGCGCCCGCGCGTTGTCGAGCAGGATCTTGTCGAACTGCGACCGCACGACCTGGAAGGAGGTGGGCCGCTGGCCGGGGTCGTCGGCGAAGTACCAGCTCCAGGGGTCGGGCTCCTGGCCCCAGACCAGCGTCGCGCCGCGTTTGGTGACGAACCCCGCCGCCTCGATCTGCGGCATCACGCCCAGTTGCTCCAGGACGGGGATGCTGGCCGGCAGCAGCGACTCCCCCACGTGCTCGCGGGGGAACGTCGCACGCTCAAGCAGGATCACCTGCAGGCCGTGGTCGGCGAGCAGCGTGGCCGTGGCGGCGCCGCCCGGCCCCCCGCCGATCACGACCACGTCGCAGGACTCAGGCGGGGAATCGCTCATGGCGCTCGCTTCTCAACGGGCAAGGCTGCGGCCCGCCCGCGCAGGACTCACCGCGCAGTCTATCGCCGCCGTCGCGGTCAGTAGATCTCGGGGCAGCCGATGACCGGGCGCTGGAAGCAGGCCTCGCTCACCTCGACGAGATGGCCGGCGTACACCTCCGGGACGATGTGGACCTCGGGCCGCAGGTCGCGCGACGTCTCCCCGGCCGGAGCCTCCGCGGCGCCGCCATCCGCGAGGCCCTGCTCGAAGCCGTCCTGGTAGGCCTGCCGCACGTCGTCCTCGGTGGGGCCGCCGGCGCCCAGCACCCCGACGACGGTCAGCAGCGCCACCAGCCCCACCCCGGCCGCCAGTCCGACCGCCGCGGGCAGCGCCGGGCCGTGGTATGCGTGCTGGAGAGCTCGTGCGCCGATCATCGCTCGTTCGCCCCGGCTCAGGCCCCGGCCTGCCAGGCCGGCTTGCGCTTCTCGGCGAAGGACGCGAAGCCCTCGCGGGCCTCGGCGGACCCGAAGAGGTCGGCGGAGAACTTCGAGGCCCAGTCGAAGCCGTCGTCCAGCGACATCTCCGGCACGTCGCGCACGAGCCGCTTGCAGGCCCCCAGCGCGTTGGGACCGCCCAGCCGCAGCGAGTCGAGGTAGCCCTGCACGCGGTCGTCGAGGGCGTCGTCGGGCGCGGCGGCCGTGATCAGGTTCATCGCCGCGGCCTCGGTCGCCGTGAACGTGTTGCCGGTGATGAAGTACTCCATGCAGCGGGTCAGTCCCACCTTCGGCAGGATCACGACGGAGATGATCGCCGGCGAGACGCCGATCCGCACCTCGCTGTAGGAGAAGTTCACGCGCTCCGCCGCGACGGAGATGTCGCAGGCGGCGACCAGG
Organism: Dehalococcoidia bacterium; assembly: GCA_965209205.1. GTDB lineage: Bacteria > Chloroflexota > Dehalococcoidia > Bin125 > Bin125 > TK10-74A. Next base: position 190,384 of record CBDBQC010000003.1, on the reverse strand, counting down.
CCGATCCCGCCCGCCCGGGTCGGGCCCTGCACCCGGCAGACGACCGGCTTCGGCGAGCGCCAGATGTCTTTGAGGATCTCGACGAATGCGTTCGGCCCGCCCGCCGGCCGCTCCTGCGACTCGTTGCGCTGCCGCGCCTCCTTCAGGTCGGCGCCGGCGCAGAAGGCGGGACCAGTCGCCTGCAGCAGGATGGCGCGGACGGCGTCGTCGGCCAGGGAGGCGTCGAGGTGGGCGCGCAACTCCGCGACCAACTGTCGCGAGAGGGCGTTGCGGTTGTGCGGCGAGTCGAGCGTGATCGTCGCGATGCCGCGCTCGATCGACAGATGCACCAACTCCGAGTCCGTCGTCACGATGTCGCCCCTTCCTTATTCATTAGGGCCTAGCCATGTGGGCTTGCATCATCCGGGAACTGCCCCGGCTTGCGCCCCTGGCCCGGCGGCCCCGCGAAGGCCTGCGCGACCTCCATCCAGCTCTGCGCCGCCGCGCCCTCCACGACGAGCCGGGTGTCGGCCAGGTGCCGCCGCTGCGTGACGACGCGGCAGAAGTCGGTCGCGGGGCCGTTGATGCGCGCCGGGGCGTCCCGGTCGCCATGGCTCCAGTGCGCGCCCGAGGGCAGCGTCAGGTCGACGAAGACCGGGCTCTCGTCGGGCTCCAGGCCGCGGTTGATGTAGGAGAAGCTGCGCGTGCGCACGCCGATCGCCGCGACGTGGCGGATGCGGTCCGTGTCCGGCCGCTCGGCCGGCACCACATCGACGATGTCGAGGCCGTGCGACCAAGTCTCCATCAGGCGCGCCGTGATGAACGAGGTGGCGCTCATGTCGGGCCCGTACCAGGGCAGGCGGGCGCGGGGGTCCGCCGGGCGCGCGTCGCGGATCAGCCCGCTGCTGGCCTCGCGCCACCACTGCAGCAGCTCGTCGTGCGAGAGCTCCCGCGACCGCTCCATGTACTTGAGCCCGTCCTGGTCGTCCAGCGCCTGGCGGAAGGCGGCGGCGTCGCGCAGGCCGAGGGCCGCGATGTCATCGACGAAGGCCAGGTGCGCGAGCTGATCGCGGACCTTCCAGCCGGGCGCGTGGGAGTCGCGCTCCCAGTCGTCCGGGCCCAGCGTCACCACGACCTTCTCCAGGTCGCGATGCTCGCCGGCCAGATCGTCTACAAGCTCCTGAAAGTCGATCGGCATGGGGGACTCCTTCGGGCCGGCGGAGCGCGGCGGCTCCGGCGGCTACTCCAACAGCGACTCGGGGATCGGGACCACGGCGCGCCGCAGCTCCTCCCCCAGCACCTTGGCCTGGGGGTCGGTGCGCAGCGAGGCCGAGACGCCGTCGCCCAGCAAGCCGTGGATCACGAAGTTCATCGAGAGGATGTTGGGCAGTTCGAAGCGCTCGATCTCCAGCTCCCGCGCCTCCGGGTAGAGTTCGCGGACCTTGTCCGGCGTGAGGAACCGCTCCAGCCACAGGTAGGCCTCGGGCGTCCGGGTCCAGAAGCCCACGTTGGCGTTGCCGCCCTTGTCGCCCGAGCGCGCCCCCGCGACCCGGCCCAGCGGGACGTCGCGGGTGGGGCCGCCGGGGACCTCGCCCTGGGGGCGATCGGGCGCGGGGATCTCCTCTGTGAGGGGCGCCTGCGGCGGCGGCGCGACCGGCGTCTCGACCCCGTCCAGCACCACGCGCTCATCGATCACGTCCGACGACACCAGCGCCGGCCAGTAGACCGTGATTCCGGCCGCGCCGCGGCTCGAGTGGACGGTCTTGAAGCCGGGGTAGTTGGCCAGGCCCATCTCGACGCCCGCGTTCCAGTACTTGCGGCCCACGAGCGCCTCCTCGCGGGCGCGCGCGCCGATGCTGAGCAGCCCGAAGGCCTCGCTGTCGGCCGGGCCTCCGTGGGCCAGCGTCACCCGCGTCTCCAGGAACTGCTCGCGCCCGCCGACGTAGCCCCAGAACGCCTCCTCGGCGACGGCGGCCTTGGCCGCCACGTCGGGGCCGGTCAGGGCAAAGGTCGTGCTGTTCTTGTAGCCGCCCTCGTAGTTCATGCAGACCTTGGTCGTGGGCGGCGCGGGCTCGCCGCGGACCCCGCTCACGCGGACGCGATCAGGGCCCTCCTGCTCCAACTGGATCGTGTCGAAGCGGGAGATCACGTCGGGGTTGGCGTAGCGCGGCTCCCCGATCTCGTAGAGCAGTTGCGCCGTGACGGTGCCGACCGAGACGAGCCCGCCGGTGCCCTCGTGCTTGGTGATGACGAAGGAGCCGTCCGGGTACATCTCGGCGATCGGGAAGCCCGGGCGCGAGAGGTCGGCCACCTCGGGGTAGAAGGCGTAGTTGCCGCCGGTGCACTGCGCGCCGCACTCGATGACGTGGCCGGCCACGATTCCCGCCGCCAGCTTGTCCCAATCGTCGCGTGCCCAGCCGAACTTCCAGGCGGCCGGACCCAGCGTGACCGCGGCGTCGGTCACCCGGGGGCAGATCACGACGTCGGCGCCCTGGTTCAGCGCTTCGACGATGCCGAACGCGCCCAGGTAGGCGTTGGCGCTCAGCACCGGCGCCTCCAACTCCGACAGCGGCGTCCCCTTATCGAGGTGGGCCAGCGTCTCGCCGCGGTCCTGCAGTTCGTCGAGGCGGGGCAGCAGGTCGTCGCCGGTGGTGTAGGCGACCTTGGCCTGAAGGCCCAACTCGGCGTAGATGTTCTCCGATGCGCGCGCCAGGCCCTCCGGGTTGAGGCCGCCCGCGTTGACGACGATCTTGATCCCCTGCTTGCTGCACGTCTCCGCGATCTCGCCCAGCTGACGCAGGAAGGTGCGGGCGTAGCCCAGCTCCTCGCGGCGCGTCTTGTCCTTGAGCAGGATCATCATCGTCAGCTCGGCGAGGTAGTCGCCGGTCAGGAAATCGATCGGGCCGTCCTCGACCATCTCCCGGGCGGCGCTGATGCGGTCACCGTAGAAGCCACTGCAGTTCGCGATGCGGAGCGGGTCGGTCATGCGGATTCTCCTGCCTCGGACTCCTCGAGCACGACGAGCAGGGCGCCGTTCGCAACCTGCTCGCCCGGCCGGACGCGGACGTCCGTGATCACGCCGCCCGCCGGCGCCGTGATGCGATGCTCCATCTTCATCGCCTCCAGCAGCAGCAGCAGGTCGCCGGCCTGCACCGTCTCCCCCGGCTGCACCAGCACATCGACGACCTTGCCCGGCATCGGCGCGACGAGCCCGCCCGCCGGCGCCTCCAGGCTGCGGTCGGGGAAGCGCGGCAACTCCGTGAGCTGTACGTCGCCGTCGGGGCTCTGAACGTGCCAGCGGTCGTCGTCGCGCACGATCGCGAACGCCCGCCGCCGGCCGTCGATCTCCAGTGTCACGCCGCCCGCGCTGCGCTCCCGCACGAAGGCCTGCTGCTCCCCGCCGCCGGCGTCGACCCAGAAGGAGCCGTCGCGCCGCGACTGGTACTGCACGACGACCTCGCCGTCGCCGTGCGCGGGCCGGAAGCGCGTCTCCTCGGGCGGCATCTGTGAGTTGCGCCAGCCGCTGGGGAAGCCCGCCAGGACGGTGGCGGCGGCGCGGCGGTCGGCCTGCGCGGCCAGGGCCGCCGCGATTGCGGCCTGCCGCACCTCCGCCGCCTCGGGCACGCGCACGCGCGGCGGCGCGACCCGATCGATGAAGTCGGTCGTCGTGTCCCCGGCCAGGAAGGCCGGGTGGCGCAGCGTCGCGACGAGGAAGTCGCGGTTGGTCGTCAGGCCCTGCACCTGGGTGCGCTCCAGGACGCGGGCCAAGCGGGCCGCGGCCTCCTCCCGCGTCGGCGCGTGCGCGATGACCTTGGCCAGGATGGGGTCGAACTCGATCCCCACCTGCGAGCCGGTTTCGATGCCGGAGTCGAAGCGGGCCGGCGGAGAGGCCGGCGGCCGCCAGGCCAGCACCGTGCCGCTGGCGGGCAGGAAGTCGTTGCCGGGATCCTCGGCGTAGAGCCGCGCCTCGATGGCGTGCCCGTCGATGCGGAGTTCGTCCTGGCCGACGCTGAGCGCATCGCCCTGCGCGATGCGGATCTGCTCGCGCACGAGGTCCAGCCCACAGATGGCCTCTGTCACCGGATGCTCCACCTGCAGACGGGTGTTCATCTCCAGGAACCAGAACTCCCGGCCGCTGAGCAGGAACTCCACCGTGCCGGCCGACGTGTACCCGATCGCGGCCGCGGCCTGCACCGCCGCCGCGCCCATCGCGTCACGCAGGCCGTCGTCGAGGGCGGGGGAGGGCGCCTCCTCGATGATCTTCTGGTGGCGCCGCTGGATCGAGCACTCGCGCTCGAAGCAGTGCACGACGTTGCCCTGCTGGTCGCCCAGGACTTGCACCTCGACGTGGCGCGTCCGCGCCAGCCAGCGCTCGAGGAAGACCGTGTCGTCGCCGAAGGCGCCCGCCGCCTCGCGCCGCGCCGCCTCGATCGCTTCCTGGAGGTCGGCCGGCGCTTCCACCACCCGCATGCCCTTGCCGCCGCCCCCGGCGGAGGCCTTCACCAGCAGCGGATAGCCGATCGCCTGGGCGGGGGCCGCCGCGTCGGCGCCGGGCGCGACCTCGTGGGAGGGCAGCGTGGGCACGCCGGCTGTGTCCATCGCGCGCTTGGCGGCCAGCTTGTCGCCCATGGCGGCGATGGCGTCGGCCGGCGGCCCCACCCAGACCAGCCCGGCCTCCTCGACGGCGCGCGCGAAGGCGGCGTTCTCCGAGAGGAAGCCGTAGCCGGGATGGATCGCCTCCGCGCTGCTGCGCCGGGCCGCGTCGAGGATCTTGCCGATGTCGAGGTAGCTCTCGGCCGCCGTGCGGCCGCCCAGCGCGACGGCCTCGTCGGCCTCGCGCACGAACGGCGCGTCCGCGTCGCCGTCGGCGTAGACGGCGATCGTGCGCAGCCCCATCTCGCGGGCGGTGCGCATGATGCGTCGCGCGATCTCACCGCGGTTGGCGACGAGCAGGCTGTGGAGGTGGCGCGGCTCGGTCACGATCACATCCGCCAGACGCCGTAGCCGGCCGCGCCCTTGATCTCGTTGTTGTGGCAGGCCGAGAGCGACAGCCCGATGACGGTGCGCGTGTCGCGCGGGTCGATGATGCCGTCGTCGGAGACCCGCGAGGTGGCGTAGAGCCCCAGCGATCGGCGCTCCATCCAGTACTCGACTCCCTCGGCCCGTTCGCGGTCGGCGGCTTCGTCCCAGACCTGGCCGCGGCGTTCGGCCGCGGCGCGCTGCACGATCGACATCACGCCGGCCATCTGCTTCGGCCCCATGACGGCGATCTTGGCCGTGGGCCAGAGGTACGTGAAGCGGGTGTTGTAGGCGCGTCCGCTCATGCCGTAGTTCCCGGCCCCGTACGACGCCCCCACGATGACCGTGATGTGCGGCACCATGGAGTTGGAGACGGCGTTGATCATCTTGGAACCGTTCTTGGTGATGCCGCCCTGCTCGAAGTCGGTCCCCACGATGTAGCCGGTGATGTTCTGCAGGAAGAGGATCGGCACGTCGATCTGGTTGCAGAGCTGGATGAACTGCGCCGCCTTCTCGGCCGATTCCGAGAACAGCGCCCCGTTGTTCCCCACGATGCCGATCGGGTAGCCGTGCACCGAGGCCCAGCCGGTGACCAGCGTCGGCCCGTACAGCGGCTTGAACTCCTCGAAGCGGGAGCCGTCGACCACCCGCGCGATGACCTCGCGGATGTCGAGCGGCGATCGCAGGTCGCGCGAGACCATACCCAACAGGTCCTCGGGGTCGTGGCGGGGCGGGTCGGGGGGCAGGCTGGGCCCGGGGCCCAGCTTGCGCCAGTTGAGGTGCGCGATGACGTCGCGGCACAGGCGGATGCCCTCTTCCTCGTTCTCGGCCAGGTAGTCGGCGAGGCCCGAGATGCGGGCGTGCATGTCGCCGCCGCCCAGCGATTCGTCGTCGGCGTCCTCGCCGGTCGCCATCTTGACCAGCGGCGGGCCGCCCAGGAACACCTTCGAGCGGTTCTGGATGAAGATGTTGTAGTCGCTCATACCGGGCTGATAGGCGCCGCCGGCCGTCGAGCTGCCGAACACGACCGAGATCGTGGGGATGCGCATCTTCGAGAGCTCGGTGATCTCGTAGAACAGCCGGCCCGACTCGGCGAAGTGGTCGGTGGCCTGGAGCATCGCCTCTTCCGGGTCGCCCGTGACGCCGCGCAGGTCGGCCCCGGCCGACTCGACGAACTGCACGTAGGGCAGCCGGTTCTCGCGCGCGAGCTGCAGGCCGCGCATCAGCTTCTTGCCGTTGAACGGGTTGAACGCGCCCGCCCGCACCGACGGGTCGTGGCCCAGGATCAGGCACTCCACGCCGGAGATCACCCCGATCCCCACGACGAAGCCCGACCCGACCGGGTAGTGCGACGACCAGGCCGCCAGGGGGCTGATCTCGAGGAACGGCGTGTCGCGGTCCAGCACCTTGGCGATGCGCTCGCGGATGGGCAGCTTGCCGCGGCGCCGCAGCCGCGTCATCGCCTCTGCGCCGCCGCCGCCGGCCGCCTCGCGCAGCAGATCGTCGATCGTGCCGAGCATCTCGACCATGTCGTCGCGGTTCTTGCGGAAGCCCTCGACGCGCGGGTCGATGCCCGACGTCAGCGTCGCCATGGGCCGCTCCCTTCGCGTGCTCGCCCGCCGGTCATGCCCGACGGGCCGCGCCCGATCGAGGGGATGCTAGCGCGCCGCCGGGAGTGGGGGGAGGGGTGGCCCGGTTCAGCGCCGGCGCAGCGTCGCGACATCGCCCCTCAGCTCGACGTCCGGGTGCAGGGCGCGCAGCATCGCCCGCGCCGCGCCGCTGGGGCAGCGCCGGGGTTGGAACTCAACGCGGCGGTTGTCGGTCAGCAGGCAGCGCATCTCCAGCGCCCGGATCCCGTCCGCGCCGACGACCGTCGTGAGCAGCAGGGAGACGCCCGGCGCGGACGCGCGGTAGCGGCCCGGCGTCCCGAAGACGAAGTTGCCCAGCGAGTAGACGACGGGCATCCCCCCAATCACCTCGATCGGCTGGGCGTAGTGCGGCCCGTGCCCCACGACGAGGTCGTAGCCCGCCGCCGCGAAGCGCCGGGCCGCGCGCCGCTGCGCCGCGTCGATCGGCGCGTAGTTCTCGCCCCAGTGCACGAACGCGACCACCCAGCGCGCGCCCGCCGCCCGCGCCAGCGCGATGCCGCGCGCCACGGCCGGGGCGGCCGGGGCGATCGTGCCGGGCCGCCGGGCCGTCGCGCGCCGCTCGAAGTCCACCTCCGGCCCGAACGCGACGACCCCCACGACCCCGTGCGGCGTCTCGATCAGCAGCGGCTGTTTCGCGGCCCCGTCGAGCCCGGCGCCGAAGCCGGTCAGGCCCGCCGCGGCGAGGGCCTCTCCCGTGGCGGCCAGGCCCTGGGGGCCGCGGTCGAGCGCGTGGTTGTTGGCCAGGCCCACCGCGTCGACGCCCGCCGCCGCGAGCGCGCCCGCCGACTCGGGCTGCGCGTTGTAGCTCCAGCGCTGGTCCGGGTCCCAGGGCGTGGCGTCGGCCGTGATGGGGCCCTCCAGGTTGACCATCATGAAGTCGGCGCGCCGCAGCTCGGTCAGATGGGCGAACGGCCAAGCGTAGCCGTGGCGGTCGAGCCGGGGCTGGGCGGCGTCGCCGAGCAGCGTGTCGCCCGCCCAGAGGATGCTGAAGGGGGGCGCATCGGCGTCGCCTGGGACGTCGCCCGGGGCCGCCGGCGAGAGACGCGCATCGCAGGCGGCCAGCAGCAGCGCGACGGCCAGCACGACGCCCAGCCGCGGCATCGCGCTCGCCTACTCCGCTGCCGCCGCGGGCGCCGTCTGCGCCGGGGGCGGGCCGCGCAGCAGCGAGGCCGGGATGCCCAGCGCGACGACGGCCGCCGCCACGAGCAGCGCGAGGCGCAGCCCGCTGACCATCGCGTCGGGCGCGACGGCCGGGTCGTCCAGGCCGAGGGAGGAGCGGGCGGCGGCGTAGGCCGCTGCCTGACTGCTGAACAGCGCCACCGCGACCGCGATGCCCACCGCGTTCCCCACGGTCCGTGCGGTGGTCTGCGACGCCGAAGCGGTGCCCAGCCGGTCGGGCGGCACGGACGACATGATCGTCGAGGTGTTGGGCGACGAGAAGAGCGCCGTCCCTGCGCCGATCAGGAACAGGCGCACGATGATGCCGGGCACCGAGCTGTCGGCGTCGAGGGTGGCCGCGAACAGCAGCGAGGCGCAGACCAGTGTGAGCCCGACGGTGCTGGGCAGGCGTGCCCCCACCCGGTCGGACAGGGCCCCGGAGAAGGGCGAGATGATGAGCATCGCGATGGGGAAGGCGGCCATGATCGCGCCCGCTTCGAGCGTCGAGAAGCCGCGCGCGTCGACGAGGTAGAAGGGCCCCAGGATGATCACCGCCGAGAGTCCGAAGAACTGCAGCGTCGCGGCGCTGATCGATGCCGTGTAGCTGCGCAGCTTGAACAGCGCCAGGTCGACGACCGGGCTGAGGCTGCGCCGCTCGACCAGGACGAACGCGATCGCCAGCGTCGCACCGGCGACGAACAGGCTCAGGATGGCGGGGCTGCCCCAGCCCCAGGCGTCGCCGCGATTCACCGCCAGCACCAGGCTCGACAGCATCCCGAAGAGGATGGCGGAGCCGGGGATATCGAGGCCGCGCGGCCGCGAGCCGGGCGGCGTGTCGCGCAGCAAGCGCCAGACCAGCAGCGTGCCCATCACGCCCAGCGGCGCCCGCGTCCAGAAGATCGCGCGCCAGTCGAGCACGTCGACGAGGATGCCGCCCAGCACCGGCCCGCTGGCCACGCCCGCGCCCACCGTCGCGACCTGGAAGCCCAGCGCGCGCCCGCGCTGGGAGGCGGGGAAGCTGGCCGTGACGATCGCGGCGCCGTTGGCCAGCACGGCCGCCGAGCCCACGGCCTGCAGCGCGCGCGTCGCCAGCAACTCGGGCAGGGAGCCGGCCAGCGCCGACAGCCCGGCCGCGACGGTGAAGACCGCGAAGCCGATCACGTAGAGCGACTTGCGGCCGTAGATGTCGCCCAGGCGACCCAGGGTCAGCGCCAGGCCGGTGTTGACGATCACGAAGATCAGCGTCACCCAGATGACGTCGCTGGGGGAGGCGCCGAACTCGCCGGCCAGCGTGGGCAGGGCGATGTTGACGATCGAGGCGTCCAGCGTGCTCAGATAGACGCCCGTGCAGACCAGCCCCAGCGCCACCCAGCGATACGGGACGCCCGCCAGGGAGGGCCCCTCGACGAGCGGGGGCGGGCCGGCGGGTGGTCTCAACTCGCCCGCGCCGCGTGCGGGGCCGGAACGTCCACCTCCACGAACTCGAACCGCGTCGACAGGGTGGGGGTGTCCTCGCCATATTCGGCGTACGACTCGAGGACGTCCTCGGGGATGGGCTCGTTGTGGTAGGCGATGGCTTCCTTGATGGACATCTTCGGCTCCGGAAGCGGATCGCCATCCTCCAGTATCGCCTCGATGTGGAAGCGGAGCGCCTCCCGGATCATCGCCTGCATCTCGTCCCAGGTGTCGCCGACGCTGACGCAGCCCGGCACGTCCGGCACGTAGGCGCAGTAGTTGTTGGGGGTCTGCTCGAAGACGACGGCGTAGGTCAGCTTCATCGTCGTTCCCTCCCGAGGCCCGCTTGCTTCATGATACTCGCCCACAGCTTCGGCCCCACGTCTTCGCCCGGGCGGCCCGGAATCGTCACCTTGCCGGGCTTCACCGAATGACAGAACTGCCGGTGGCTGCCCCGCGTCCGCACATGGTACCAGCCATCGCGCTCCACCAGCCGGATCGCCTCACGAACCTTCGGCATCCTTCACCTCGCCATCGCGGCCGTCGCCCGGGCATGATCCCACTCCCCACTCAATCGCGCCTCCGATCCCCCCTCTCGGTTCCCGCGCGATCGCACGCCGGAACCGCTCGAGTGACACCGGGGGGCGTCCCACGGCACCCGAATCGGAAGAATCCTGTGGATAACTTGGCAAATGCCGTGGATAACCCCCTAATTTCCTTCCTACTTGACATAGGGGGGGGGGGGGGGGGGGGGGGCTAGCTTATGGATGTGCCATACTGCGCGTGCTTACCAGCCCGACGGTCCCCCGGGGGGGCCATCGGAGTTCCCGGAAAGGAACCGATCATGAGCACGCAGAAGCATTGGACGACCCTGCGACAGCGAAAGATCTCGCGCCGCACCATGTTGGGAGCCAGCGCCAAAGCGGGCGTTGGCGCCGCCGGGCTGGCGCTCGTCGGCTGCGGCGACGACGACGAGCCCGACGCCGGGGCCGTGGCGGCGGAACGGGCCGCATCCGCCGCGGAGGAGGCCGCGGCAGCGGCCATCGCCGCCGGCGAGGCGCGCGCTGCCGAAACCGAAGCCGCTGCCGACGCCGCCGCTGAGGCGGCTGCCGCCGCGTCCGAGGCCTCCGCCGCGGCTTCCCAGGCCGCTGACGCGGCCGATGCGGCCGCCGCGCTGGCCGCCGACGCGGCCGAGTCGGAGGACGCCGCCAACGCGGCCGCCGCCGCGGAAGCCGCGGCTGCGGCAGCCGCCGATGCTGCCGCCGCCGCATCCGCGGCCGGTGATCAGGCTGCTGCGGCCGTCGCCGCTGCCGCGTCCGAGGCGGCCGAAGCGGCCGCCCAGGCCGCCCGCGACGCGGCCGCCGCCGTCGAGGCCGGTACGGCCACCGCGGAGGCCGCCCAGGCCGCGATCGACGAGGCCGCCGAGGCCGCGGCCGCCGCCGCGGCTGCCGCCGGGGAGGCCTCCGCCGCCGCCGGCGCGGCCGCCGCCACCGCCCAGGAAACCGCCGAGGCCGCGGCCGAGACCGCTGCGGCTGCCGTTGCGGCCGCCCAAGAGGCCGCCGACGCGGCCCAGGAGGCCGCCGAGAGCGCGGCCATGGTGGCGGAGGACGAGGCCCCGGCCACCGGTCCGCAGCAGGGAGGCATCATCACCTGGCACGGGGGCGACGGCGGCATCCTCGACCCGGCCATCGCCGACCACGGCTTCCTCGACAGCAGCATTTTCCCGGTCTACGACCACCTCAACTACCTCGATGAGGGTGGTGTGCTCACCTCCGCGATGGCGGAGCTGCCCGAGGTCGTCGATGACGTCACCTTCGTCTACACCATCAAGCCGAACGTGCATTGGCAGGACAAGGCGCCGCTGAACGGACGGCAGTTCGTCGCCGAGGACGCTTCCTTCGGACTCCAGCGCTTCGGCCAGGACAACCCCGAGTTCATCTGGCGGGACCGCTTCGCCGCCGTCGACCAGTTCGAGGTCACCGACGAACTCACCCTGCGCCTCACGCTCGGGGAGGTGTTCGCGCCGCTGCTCACCGCGGTCGGCGAGATCCAGATGCTGATGGTCGCACGCGACGTGGTCGAGGCCTTCGGCGACGACGCCATCGCCAGCGACGCCGCGGCCGCCATCGGCACCGGCGGCATGCAGATGGTCTCCCGGGAGGCCGATGTCCAAACCGAGCTCGAACGCAACCCCAACTACTACCGCGAGGGGCTCCCCTACATCAACGGGCTGCGGGCGAACTGGAATGCCGACGGGGCGTACCGGGCTGCGCAGTTCGTCGCCGGCGAGTCCGACATCCTCTTTGCGCCGTGGTTGGGCTTCCCGGCGGAGAACGCGGCCGTGCGGGGCCAAGTCGGCGAGGAGAACCTTGTCGAAGTGCCCATGAATGCGACCTGGAACTGGACGGCGGTCCACTTCCACACCAAGATCGAACCCTACGGCGACCCGCGCGTGCGCACCGCCCTGCACCTCGCCACCGACCGGGAACAGCTCGTCGCGACGACCCAAGGCGTGACGGAAATCGGCGGACCGATCTCCCACGCGATCGGCGCATACGCCTGGACCGTCGACGAACTCCGTCAGCGGCCCGGCTACCGCTCCGGCGCCCAGCGCGAGGAGGACCTGGCCGAGGGCCGGCGGCTGCTCGACGCCAGCGGCTACGACCCGGCGAGCGTGCCGCCGATGACCGCCGCTGCGGGCTACGGAACCGCGTACGCGGAGGTGATGCAGCAGAACTTCGCCGAAATCGGCTTCGAGGTCGCAGTCCACGAGCAGCCCGACTCGGAGAACAACACCCTGCGGGCGGCGGGGGAGTTCACCCTCACCTACCAGGGCCTCGGGGGCGCGTTCGACCCCGACGTCCTCTACGGTCTCAGCCACAGCGAAGGCGGACGCAACTTCGGCGAGTTCTCGGACCCCGGGCTCGACGCGCTGCTGGATCAGGGACGCACCACCCTCGCCGCCGAGGACCGGTTGCCGATCTACGACGAGGTCCAGACCAAGCTGCTCGAACTCAATCCCCAGATCTACTGCAACTGGGGCCGGCCGGTCGTCGGCCACCGTCCCTGGCTCAAGGGCTACGGCCCGACCAACAGCAGCACCGCCGCCACCTATCGGTGGTACCGGTCGTGGTTTGAGGGCAAGCCCGGGGTGTAGGGGGGAACCTCACCCCCTGACCCCCTCTCCATCGCTTCAGATGGAGAGGGGGGATCGGACGATGAGAGGGCCTGGGTAGGGGCGGTTCGCGAACCGCCCCTACGGGATCTCGCCCCCGTGCCCGCCGAGGTCCCCCTCACCCTAACCCTCTCCCCCAAGGGGGAGAGGGGATCCGATTCCTCTGGGAGCGGGGGGACGTGGGCACGGCGTGGCCGCGCCGGCGGGCGTCTACCAGGTGTCGATGTAGGGGTGCTTCTTCCCGGTGCGGGGCGGCGGCGGCGGCAGGCGCTTGAGGCTCGTCGCGATCCAGGCGCGCGTGTGGGCCGGGTCGATCACGTCGTCGATGCCGCCGCCGGCGGAGGCGTTGATCGCCTTGGCGTTCTCGTAGCGCCGCGCGACCCGGTGCTCGTACTCGGCGATGCGCTCCTCCGGATCCTCGATCGCGGCCAGCTCGTTGCGGTAGCCCAGCTTGACCTCGCCCTCGATGTTCATGCCGGCGAACTCGGCCGTCGGCCAGGCGACGGTGAAGAAGCCGACGAGCGAACTGGCCCCACACATCGCCTGCACGCCCAGGCCGTAGGCCTTGCGCACGACGACGCCGAGCAGCGGCGTGGTGAGATTGGCGCCGGCGTTGAACATGCGCACGCAGTGCCGCACGAGCGCCGTCCGCTCCACGTCGGGGCCGACCATCATGCCGGGGCAGTCCATCAGGCTCAGCACCGGGATGTCGTAGGCGTCGCACAACTGGATGAAGCGCGCGCCCTTGTCGGCGCCGTCGGAGTCGATCGCGCCCGCCAGGTGATGCGGGTTGTTGGCGATCACGCCCATCGGCCGTCCCTCGACGCGGATGAAGGCCGTGATCACGCCGATGCCGAACTTCTCGCGGATCTCGAGCACGGAGTCCACGTCGGCGATCGTCTCGATGATCTCCTTCATGTCGTAGAGCCGCAGACGGTTCTCCGGCACGACGTGGCGCAGGCGGCGCTGGTCGTGCGCCTCCCACTCGTCAGTGGGGCCCTGGAAGTAGGAGAGGTACTTCTTGGCGACCTCGACGGCCTCCTCCTCGTCCTTCGTCAGGATGTCGACGACGCCGTTGGGCACCTGGAAGGACATCGGGCCCACCTCTTCGGGGGTGTAGATGCCCACGCCGCCACCCTCGATCATCGCCGGGCCGCCCATCGCGATGGTCGAGCCCTCGGTCGCGATGATCACATCGCAGCAGGCCAGCAGCGCCGTGTTGCCCGCGAAGCAGCGTCCGTTGCTCACGCCGATCAGCGGCACCAGGCCGCTGAGCTTTGAGAATTGCGTGAACGTATAGGTGTCGAAGGCGACGCCGGGCCCGATGCGGTCGTCGCCGGGGCGGCCGCCGCCGCCCTCGGTGAAGAAGACGAGCGGCAGCTGGTAGCGGCGGCAGAGGTCGAACATGCGGTCCTGCTTGTAGTGGTTGCGGCCGCCCTGCGTGCCGGCCAGGACCGTGTAGTCGTAGGAGATGACGCAGGCGCGCGCCGCCTCCTCCCCGAAGAGGTCGGCGTTGATCGTGCAGGTGCCGGCGACGAGGCCGTCGGCGGGCGTGTTCTTGCGCAGCGTCTCCGCGTCGTAGCGCTGGTGCTGCCGGGCGACGATCAGCGGCCAGTACTCGAGCAGCGAGCCCTCATCGACGAGCTGCGCGATGTTCTCGCGCGGCATGCGGTAGCCGCGCTTGCGCCGCTTGGCGACCGCCTCGGGCCGGTTCTCGTCGAGCGTGTAGGCGTGGCGGTCGTAGGTCTCCTGCAGGTCGGGGCGGATGAAGTCGGGGTCGAGCGCCTCCTCCGCCTGCAGGCCGCCCTCACCGACGTCGGCCTCCTCGACGTAGACCAGTGGATGCCCTTCGACGATGACGTCGCCCTCGGCCACGGTGACGCCGCGCACGAGGCCGGACACGGTCGCCTTGATGACGTGCTCCATCTTCATGGCTTCCATGACGGCGACCTGCTGCCCCGCGTGGACCGTGTCGCCCTCGGCGACGAGGACCGCCACGATGGTGCCCTGGATGGGGGCGGGCAGCCCCACCGAGCCGTCGGGGCCGGTCAGGTCGGGGGTCTCCGCGGTGGCCGTGGCGGCCTGCGTCTCCTTGACGCTGCGGTCGTGCTCGAACAGGGCCAGCGGGTCGCGGTTGTCGATCTGCGCCCCGGCGAAGCCGGCCCCGCCGCTCGTCGTCGCGGCCGCGGCGGGCGGCGCGCCGGCGACGAAGCGCTGCCGGTCGCCGTTGGCGGCGGCGGCTGTCACCAGCGCCTCGGCGTGGTGGTCGAGGAAGCGGGTATAGACGCGCCCGGCTGCGAAGTCGGGGTGGGCCAGGACGGCGCGCAGGAAGGGGATGTTGGTCTGCACGCCCTCGATGCGGAACTCCGACAGCGCTCGCGCGCTGCGCGCCAGCGCGTCGGCGAAGTCGCCCGAGGGCGAGTGCGTGATCACCTTGGCCAGCAGCGAGTCGAAGCTGGGGCTGGTGCGGTAGCCGGCGTAGCCGAAGCCGTCGGTGCGCACGCCGGGGCCCGAGGGCGCGTCGTACGACGTCAGCAGCCCGCCCGAGGGACGCACGTCGCCGGAGGCCGTGATCGTCTCCATGTTGACGCGGGCCTGGATGGCGTAGCCGCGCGGCGTTGCGGCGCCGGGGTCGGCCAGGCCGGCGTCGGCCAGCGACTCCCCTCCGGCGATGCGCAGCTGCGTCTGCACCAGATCCACGCCGGTCACGGCCTCGGTCACGGTGTGCTCCACCTGCAGGCGGGCGTTCGTCTCGATGAAGTAGAAGGGCGCGTCCTCTCCAAGTTCCGAGGGGCCCATCCGCGAGGCGTCGACGAGGAACTCGAAGGTGCCCAGGTTGTCGTAGCCGACGCGGCTCGCGAAGCGCACGGCGGCGTTGGTGATCCGGTTGCGCAGGTCGGCCGGCAGGTTGGGCGACGGCGCGACCTCGATGATCTTCTGGTAGCGCCGCTGGACGGAGCACTCGCGCTCGCCGACGTGGGCCACGGCGCCGTGCCGGTCGCCCACGATCTGCACCTCGATGTGGCGCGCCCGGGGCAGGTACTGCTCGACGTAGAGGGCGCCGTCGCCGAAGGCGCTCGCCGCCTCCGACCGGCAGCGCGCGAAGGTCTCGGACAACTCCGCCGGGTCCTGCACGGCGCGCGTCCCACGCCCGCCGCCACCGGCGACGGCCTTGAGCATGATCGCCCCGCCGTCGCCGAGCGAGTTCAGGAACTCGGCGGCCTGAGCCTCGGTCACCGCACCATCGATGCCGGGGATGATGGGCACGTCCGCCTCGGCCGCCGCCGCGCGGGCCCGGCCCTTGTCGCCGAACAGCTCCAGGTTGGCGACGCTCGGCCCGACGAAAGTGATACCCGCGGCCTCGCAGGCGCGGGCCAGGCCGGCGTTCTCGGCCAGGAAGCCGTAGCCGGGGTGGACCGCGTCGCAGCCGGCGGCGCTCGCCGCCGCGACGATCGCGGCGATGTCGAGGTAGGCCGGGACGCCCCGGCCGTCCAGCGCGACGGCCTCGTCGGCGATGCGGGTGTGCAGCGAGTCGGCGTCGTCCTGCGAGTACACCGCCACGCTGCGGATCCCAAGGTCGGCCGCCGCGCGGGCGATCCGGATCGCGATCTCGCCGCGGTTGGCGATCAAGAGGCTGCGGACGGACATGGCGTTTCTCCCCGGCGGCGGTTCCGCCAACTCGGGGAGAGTTTAGCCATGCGGCCGCCCACGGACGGCCAAGCGGTTGGCGCAGCGCGCTATGCGCCCTCAAGCAGCGCCGTTGCGAACACGACCCGGAAGGGCACGCAGTAGATCACGGCGGCCCGGAAGCTGTCCGGGTCGACGTCGGACGGCACCTCATAGTTCACGGAGCCCTGGGTCGCCTTGACCGGACCGAGGCTGATGGCGCCGTCGACGTGGACGTCGCCGCCCGGGTCGGGCGTGAGGTACACGTGCAGGTCGGGGCCGTTGCGCACGGCGTAGTCCTGGAAGCGCAGGATCACGTCGCCGTCGGGGCTAATCACGAGCAGGACGTCGCCGCTGCCCGTGTGGAACTCGTCCGCGCCCATCAGTTCGCCCTGGCTGACGAGCCGGCCCTGGTTCCCGGCGGGCGGCTCTTCGGCTTCGGGCTCTGCGGCCTCCGGCTCCTCGGGCTCCGGCTCCGCGGCGGCCGACTGCTCGGCAGCCGACTGCTCGGCGGGCTCGTCCTCGGCGGCGTCGGCGGTGGCGTCGTCATCCGCGGCGGCGGCCGGCTCGTCGCTGGTGGCCTCGGCGCCGTCGTCGTTGGCAGCCGCGGCGGATTGCGTCGCGGTCAATGTCTCGGCGTCGTCCTCTGCGTCACCGGCCTGTGCGGCGGGGGCCTCGTCGCTGTCGTCGCCGGCCGCGCCGGCGGCCGCCGTCGACGCCGCGGCGTCGTCGGCCGCGTCATCTTCCGGCGCCGCGTCCTCGGCCGGGGCGGCGCTCTGCTCATCTTCGTCGTCGTCCACGCCGGCGATCGCGAAGCCCAGTTCCTCGTTCAGGGTCTCCCCCTCGTCGAAGAAGGGCTGCACGAGCCACACCGTCAGCCAGACCAGCGCGATGAGCCCCGCCGCCGCTCCAACCGCCCCGATCGCCCAGACGACGGGGTAGCTGCGCGGGCCGGTGCGGCGCAATCGCTCGCGGGGGATGCGCGTGGCGACCTCGGTCCCGACGGCGGCGACGAAGAGGCCGGCGGCGGGCATCATCACGCCGTGGATCAGGAACAGCCCCACGCCGATCGCGACCGCGCCCACCACGACGTTCCCGATCCCGGCTCGCGGCCACAGCGCCGCGACGGCGACCACCGTCGCGGCGAGCGTGCCCACGCCCAGCACGATGCGAAGGGCGCTGCCCTCCAGCCCGGTCAGGCGGGCGGGACCCTCGCGCAGGAAGTCGGCGGCCGCCTGGGAACTCAGCACCAGGAGCCCAGCGATCACGCCCGTCAGCAGCACACCGACGAGCAGGGCTCGGCGGTACTGCTCGCCGCGGGCCGGATCGAGAAGGAATTGCGTAGTCATCGTCGTCCCATCATCCCGTGTCTGGCCGGGGTCGGCCACCGTCACACTCATTCATACGGTCGCCGCGTCAAGCGGGACGCACCAGCGATCGCGTCCTGGGTAGCAGTCGGCGGGCGCGCCTGGGCCGGGGCGATCAGCCCGGCGGATCCGGGCCCAGGAACCAGCGCAGGATGCGCGCGTTCTCCTCGCCGGGGTAGGTGTGCGAGAGGTCGGCGATCTCGCGGTACTCGACCGTCGCGCCCGCCTCGCGCAGCGCCTCGGCCGCGCCCCGCGCGATGTACACCGGGAACATCCAGTCGAGCGCGCCGTGGGTCAAGTAGACCGGCAGGCCGCGCAGCCGCTCCGGCGGCGCCACCCCCAGGATGGCCGGGTGGAACGAGGCCGAGATCGGCGCCAGATGCGTGCCGGGCACGGTGGGCGCCAAGCCGCTCAGCAGCGCGAACGAGCCCCCGTCCGACATCCCCGTGACGAGCACGCGGGACCGATCGATCGGCCAGCGTTCGGCGATCTGCTCGACCATGCGATTGAGCGGGCGGCTGTCCATGTCGGGGCCGGCCAGCGACCAGGTGCGCCCCTGCGAGGTCGGGCTGGCCAGGATCACGCCCGCGCCGCGCGCCGCGGGCAGCCAGGTCCAAAGGAAGTCCCGGCCGTGGCCGGAGCCCCCGTGCAGGGCGATGACGAGCGGCCAGCCCGCCGGGCCGTGGCCGTCGGGCTCGTACGTTTCCGGCACGTAGAGCGAGAAGCCCCCGCGCGACTCCCGCTCGTTCTCGGCGTGGAGCACGCCGCGGTCGGGCCGCGACGGGTCGGCTGCGGCGAGCGCATCGAGCAGCGCCGCGTCGTCGCGCTGGTCCTCGTCGAGCAAGAAGCGCGATACCGGCCGCAGCGACGCCGCCAGCGGGTACAGCGCCTCCGAAGCGAGGCTCACGGAGCGCACCGCCCGATAGGCGCCCCGGATCTGGTCGGGGTCCGTGAGGCAGTCGGCCAGGGCGTTGTGGCCCTCCAGCGTCGCCTCCGCCGCGTCGAGCAGCCGCTCGCGGAAGGGCTTCAGCGGCCCCGGCCACTCCTGGGCCCGGAACGACGTCAGCGCCTCGCCCAGGGGCGCCCGGTGCGGCGCGGCGACGGCGACCGCCTCGGCGAGGGCGGGCGGGTGCAGGCGGCGTCCGGCGCGGCGCAGGCCGTCGATCGCGTCGAGCAGCGGCGGCAGCAGCGTCATCGTGGCGTCGACGAGGTTCTCACGCTCTGCCATGACCCGCCTCCGCCGGCCTCAGGCGTTCTTGATCGTCAGGCCGCCGTCGACGGGCAGCGCCACGCCGGTGGTGAAGCCGGCGGCCGGCAGGCACAGGCTCACGGTCATGTGCGCGACCTCCTCCGCCTCCGCGTAGCGTTTCAGGGCCACCCGCCGCCGCGCATAGAGCTGTTTGTCGGCCTCGGGGATCGCCTCGGTGATGGCCGTGCGGATGGGGCCCGGGCAGATGCAGTTGACCGTGATCCCCTCCCGCCCCAGGTCGACGGCCAGCGCCCGCGTCAGGCCGATCACGCCCGTCTTCGCCGCCGCGTACGGGCTGTTCCACTTCGTCGCGCCCAGCCCCTCCGTCGAGGCGATGTTGACGATGCGCGGGTGCTCGGCCCGGCGCAGGTAGGGCAGCGCCGCCCGGATCATGCGCTGGTGCGCGGTCAGCATCACCGTCAGCGCCCGCTCCCAGGTGACCTCAAAGTCCTCCTCATCGATCTGGCCGGGCGCCGACAGCCCGGCGTTGTTGATCAGGATGTCCAAGCCGCCGAAGCGCGCGGCGACGTCCGGCACGACCCGCGCGATCGCGTCCGCGTCGGCGACGTCGAGGCGCCAGCCCTGGGCGCTGCCACCCGCCGCCGCGATCGCATCCACCACCGGGCCCATGTCGTTGATGTCGGTTACGGCGACGTGCGCGCCCTCGTCGGCCAGGACGAACGCCGTGGCGCGGCCCATGCCGCTGGCGGCGCCGGTGACGAGCGCCACCTTCCCCGCGATCAACCGGCTCAGCGTCGACAGCTTCGTCATCGCGTCCCCCCGTCGACGCGCAGCACCGAGCCCGTCGTGAACGCCCCGGCGTCGCTGGCCAGGTACAGCGCCGCGCCCACGATCTCATCGGGCCGGCCGCCGCGCTGCAGGGCCATGCTGCTCTTCGCGCGCGCCTCGAAGGCGGGCATGTCCCAGGCCTTGGAGATGTCGGTCAGGAAGGGGCCCGCTTCGATGCAGTTGACCCGCACCTTCGGGCCGTAGGCGAAGGCCAGCGACCGCGTGAGCGAGTTGAGGCCCGCCTTCGCGGCGCCGTAGGGTTCCGCCTCGGGGCTGGGCTGCTCGGCCGCGGTGCTGGAGATGTTGATGATCGAGCCGCCGTCCCCGGCCGCCATGCGCTCGCCGATCAGGGCGCTGAGGCGGAACGGCCCCTTCAGGTTGATGCCCACCACCTTGTCGAACAGCTCCTCCGTGACCTCGGCCAGCGACGGGTAGAGCGGCGACAGGCCGGCGTTGTTGACCAGCACGTCGACCCGGCCGAATTCGTCGTAGGCCGCGGCGGCCAGCGCCGTGACTTGGTCCCAGTAGGCGACGTGGCAGGGATGGCCCAGCGAGCGCCGCCCCTTGGCGGCGATCTCCGCCGCGACGCGCGCGCAGGCGTCGGGCTTGCGGCTGGCGACGATCACGTCCGCCCCATGGTCGGCGAAGGCGAGCGCCATCGCGCGGCCCAGCCCCCGCGTCCCGCCCGTCACGAGCGCGACCTTCCCGGTCAGATCGAACAGTTCCGACACGGCTCTACTCCTTCCCCATCCCCGCGGGCCCACGAGCCGGCCGTCGCGGAGGGGCCGGCGGAGTCTAACCGATGGTCGGTCCGGGCCGGGACTCGCAGCCGCGCCCCGGCGGCCAGCGCCTAGACTCGTTGCGAGCGCGCCGCCGCCTCCGTGGGCGCGGCCGGACGCGCACGGCGAGGAGCCCCCATGAGCGAGTCCTTCTACGAGCAACTCTTCGGTGTCCGCGGCAAGGTGGCGTTGGTCACGGGCGGCACGCGCGGTATCGGCCTGATGATCGCCGAGGGGCTCGTGCGCGCCGGGGCTCGCGTCTACGTCTCCTCGCGCAAGCTCGACGCCTGCGCCGAGACCGAGCGGACGCTGTCGGCCTACGGGGAGTGCATCGCGATCCCCTGCGACATCAACTCCCTCGACGGCTGCCGCGAACTCGCCGAGGCCGTCGCCGCGCGCGAGGATCGCCTGCACCTGCTCGTCAACAACGCCGGCCTGACTTGGAGCGCCCCCATCGACGAGTTCCCGGAGAAAGCCTGGGACCGCGTCGTGGACCTCGACATGAAGAGCCCCTTCTTCCTCTCCCAGCAGTTGCTGCCCCTGTTGCGCGCGGCGGCGAGCCCGGAGCAGCGGTCGGTGATCGTCAACATCTCGTCGGTCAACGGCATCCGGCCCAGCGCTCTGCAGAACTACTCCTACGCGGCCGCCAAGGCGGGGCTGGCGCAGCTCAGCGCGCAGATGGCGCGCGACCTGATGGACGACCACATCAACGTCAACGTGATCGCGCCCGGCCCGTTCAAGTCGAAGATGACGGCCCCGCTCTACGCGACAGACGAACTGGAAGCCGAGGCCCGCTCCCGCTTCGCCATGAAGCGCTGGGGGCGCATGGAGGATGTCGCCGGGCTGACGATCATGCTCGCCTCACCGGCCGGCAGCTACCTCACCGGCATCGAGATCCCCTGCGACGGCGGCTCCACTTCGATCCGCTGACGGGATCCGTGGCCGCCGTCCCCCGCTACTGCAAGCTGGCCGCGACGTTCCGAGTGTTCTCCTGCTTGGCGGAGCGGGTGATTGCGACGCGATAGGGGAATCTACCTCGCCATGGTAGAATGTGCGGGACAAAGGGAACCCCCCGTTGGAGCGGGGGGTTCGGCTGGGTGGATGGGGACTTCTGCTACCCCCATTCTATACCCGGTCCTCCGCCTCTGTCCAGCCGCGCTGTGCGCGGTTGAGTGTGCGTTTCTGGCAGTAGAGAGGAGGATGGCCATAGTGACGAAAAAGCCTGTGCTGGTCAAGCAGCACTGTCGAAATCGGCCCGTGCGCAAGCGCAAGCCGAAACCAAAGCCGGCGAAGCGCCGGTAGTGGCACACGAGGCCCCTGTTCAAGCGGGGGCCTCGTTCACCCTCCGATGCCGAAGCACGGCAGAGCCGCCAGCACGGCGGGGAGGCCTGTGAGGTCGAAGGTGGCCCGGAATCGCACCGTATAGGGCTCGAAGGGACTCTCCGCAGCCCGGACGGTAAGGTGCAGGATGGAGCTCCGGGCATAGTTCACGGCCAGCCAAGCAGCGAAGCCGGCCGCGTCGTTGGACACGATGGCCGATGTAGAACGTTCTCCCCACGTCAGGTTGTCCCACTCCGCCCCCGGGACCGTGATACCACCCTCAAAGCGGTAGGCCACGCTGATGAAGCGAATGTCCGGGTCAATAGGGCGTGCGTTCATGCTGAAGATCGCGGACGGATCGTCCCAGGGCGACGCCTCGCTGCACAGCAGGCGCAGGCGGCCATTCGGCCCAGGCAGGTCGTAGTGCCGCCACTCGTCGCTAAACTCCCACGCGCCCAGCGACTCCGTGTCCACCGGCACGCCGATGCTGATCGTCACGGGCGTCGACCGGAGCCAGCGGCCGACCTCTGCATCCGCTGGAAACTTGTTCTTCCTGGGCAGGATGCGCTCGCCCCATCCACTTGGCCCGTGTTGCTGTAGGCCGAACTCGACCTTGCCGTTCTCCAGGAGGCGGGCGGCGATCCGCACGTCCGTCGTTGCGGACGACTGCGCATGGAGATACGTCGTCAGGGCTACGGCCAGCAGCAGAGCGGCGGCCAGGGCGGCGGTGATGAAGCGGACTCGGACTCGGACGCGCACAGGTGCCTCCCCGCAGCACAGAATCAGTGGCTGCGTCGCAAGCACCCAGAGAGTCCATGAGCACCACGAGGAGGCGTGAAGCCACCTGCTCTGTGCAGTGCTCATAGGTGAGTGCGTTGCGACGCACGAGGAGAGTAGGGTGGTGCGGGGAGACCGTCCACCGAGCGTGGTCGGCGGTCGCGCAGCATCGCACACCACAAGGAGACCTACCATGCGAATCGATCCAGATGATCCGGTTTGGAACGTGCTTGTGACCGCGCTGGCCGGCACGATCAGCGCCAGCTTTGAACCGGAAGACCGGCTCGTGTTTCTTGATCGTCTCCGTCTAGCAGCCACACAGCTTGTCCAATCAGCTCAACCGCCGGCAGACGCCGAAGCAGAAATCGATCATCGAATCGCAGCCCTGACGCTCTCGGTGCGGGCGCTGGATTCGCACCCTCCATCGGCCATTTTGCGTCGTGCCCAATGATCTCCGTCACGCCCACTTCTTCCTGAGTGTCAACAGCCCCTAGACTCTGCCTCCGGCCACAGGGGCCGAAGCAGGCCGAAGAAGGAGGAGGGACCCGCATGGGAATCAACGTCACCGGCATCAATCACGTCATCGTCGCCGTGGAGGACTTGGAGGCCGGCATCGAGACGTTCGGGGAGACGTGGGGGCTGGACCTCGACCACCGCGGTGACGCCCCGGAGATGGGTATCAAGGCCGCCTACTTCAACGTGGGCGACGCCATCCTGGAGCTCGTCACGCCCTACGACGACTCGGAGGGGAACCTCCTGCGCAAGCACCTCGATCGCCGTGGCGAGGGGCTCTACATGTTCTGCGTGCGCGTCGACGACATCGCGGCCGCCATCGCCGATCTGCGGGCCAAGGGCTGCACGGTCACCGACCCCATCGGCAACGACGAAGTGCAGGAGGCGTTCGTCAGCCCCCGCAACGCGCACGGCGTCCGCATGCAGCTGCTGCAGCGCCTGAAGTAGGCCCGCGACGGCTCAGTCCGCCGCGACCCGCTCCCAGCCGCCGCTCCGCGCCGAGCGGTAGATCGCGAGCGCGGTGCGCAGCTCGCCCAGCGAGTCGGCGGGCCCCGCCGTCAGGGGCGCGCCGTGCAGCACCGCGCGGCTGAACTCGTCTAACTCGACGCCGAACGCGTCGCGGCGGCCGTCCAGCGAGTCGAGCAGCACGTCGCCGTCGGGGTGCGCGGCGTCGTAGAGCAGCAGCCGCCCCGCGCCGCGGCGCTCCGACACGATCTCCCCGGCCGTGCCGGTGATCCGGAAGTGCTCCGTGGGCGCGCTGGGGCCCTCGCTCAGCAGCGCGTCGAAGGTGGCCGTGACGCCGCTCTCGAAGCGGAACAGCGCGTGCGCGCGCGACTCACCCTCCATCCCCGCGATGTGGCGGTGCGTCGTCGCGAGCACCTCCTCCACGTCGCCGAACCACATCCGCAACGGGCGGATCCAGTGCGCCCCCCCGTCGATGCAGATGCCGCCGCCGGACTGCGCCAGGCGGAAGCGCCAGGGGATCGGGTCGGCCGGGTCGCGCCGCAGCGGGTCGAAGAAGAACGCCCGCGCCCAGATCACCTCCCCGACCGCCCCCGACGCGAGCAACTCGCGAATCCGGATCACGTCGGGCCAGAACTGCGACTGCTCGGCGATCATGAAGACCCGGCCCGAGGCCTCGGCCGCGGCCATGATCCGCGCGCAGGCGTCGAGTGTGGGCGCCATGGGCTTCTCGAGCACGACGTGCTTACCCGCCGCGAACGACTCGATGGCGGCCGGCTCGTGCAGGTCGTGGGGCAGCATCAGATCGACGGCGTCGAAGTCGCCCTCGGCGAGCGCCGCGGACAACGAGGTGAACGCGCGGCCGCCGGTGCGCTCCGCCATTGCGGCGGCGCGGGCCGGGTCGGCGTCGACGACGGCCGTGACCTCGATCAGCGGCGCGTGGTAGCGAATCCCCCGCCAGTGCGCCCGTGCGATGTTGCCGCAGCCGACCAGCGCCAGCCGCACCCGCTCCCCCGATGACATCGCCGCCTCCGCGTCGTGCCTGCCGCGCCGGTCAGGCGCTGGGCGCCGCCCGGAGCGTGCGCTTGTGGTAGCCGCTCGATCCGTCGGGCAGCGCCGAACTCTCCTCGCGGATCTGCAGGGCGCCCTCGCCGTCGGTGGCGCGCACCCGCAACTCGTGCTTGCCGACCGTAGCATCGAACTCGAACGACCAGAAACGCCAGGCCAGGGGCGCGAAGGGGTCGTGCAACTCCGCGTCGCTCCAGGCGGCGCCGTCGTCCGTGCTCACTTCCACCCGCTCGATGCCCCGCTCGCCCGCGAAGGCGATGCCCTCCACGCGGGTGCGCACCGGCGTCCCCCGCACCCCGCGGCTCGGCACGTCGATGCGGGACATCGTCTTGATGAAGCCGTCCTGGTCCCAGCCGCGCTGCTGCCAATAGCCCTGGATGTCGCCTTCGATCAGGGTGATGCGGGTGATCCATTTGGGGTTCTTGATGCCGTAGCGGCCGGGCGCCAGCAGGCGCGCCGGGAAGCCGTGCTTGTAGGGCAGCGGCTCGCCATTCATCTCCCAGACCAGCCGCACGCGCGGATCCTGCGCGTAGGCCAGGGAGTGCGACTCGACGTAATCGTCGGCGCTCGTGAACTGGATGTGCGTCGCGCGCGGCTGCACGCCCGCCCGGTCGAGCAGGTCGCGCAGCGAGGTGCCCGTCCAACGCGCGTTGCTGATCAGGTTGTCGCCCGGCTCATAGCTGATGCACATCAGCGTGTTCATCGTCTCCTCGGCGGGGAAGGCCCGCAGCTCGGCCAGCCTGAACTCCTGCGGGACTTCCACCAGGCCATCGATCCGCAAGCGCCACGTGTCGCCATCGACTTCGGGGTCGAAGAAGTTCTTGGAAACCGTGTAGAAGGCCTCGTTGGGCGTCACGGCCGGGGGCAGCCTGCCCAGGAACACGCGACGCACCCCCGTCGCGGCCGTGTCGCTGACGGCCCGCCCCACGAAGACGGCTGCCGCGACGAAGACGGCCAGTCCGCCCGCCATCGCCAGGACGCCGCGTCGCGTCTGGCCGCGCTCCAGCAGCGGCGTCCGTCGCGGGGGCGGCGCGGGCGCGGCGTCCGCCGCGGGGGCGGGGGTCGCGACCGCCGGCGCCGCGGGCGCCGCGAACCGATCGAGCGCGTGCGCGACCGTCAGGAAGAGCGCCGTGAAGAACACGGTCTGCCAGAGGTAGGTCCACCAGTCCCCGGCGCTGAAGACGGATGAGGCGGCGGCCAGATCGAAGATCGCGGCGGCGATCACGAGCAGGGCCACCGCGATCCCCAACTGGATTGCGCCGAAGCGCCAGCGCGTGCCCCAGCCGTCGCGGGCCTGCACGTATTGCGTGCCCCAGGCCCAGAGCAGCACGAAGAGGAGGAACTGCATGGCGATGGTCGTCGCCAGGGTGACGGCCTTGCCGGCCTGCCCCACGATGTCGAGCACGACGCTGAAACCGGACGGCGACAGCACCGAACTGCTGGCATCGACGATCAGGTTGCCCAGGAAGGGCGCGTCGGACTCCTGCACGATCAGCAGCCAGGTCGCGAGCACGCCCAGCGCCCCGACCGCGCCCGGGCCGGCCACTCGCAGCGCGCCGCGGATGGAGCGGACATCGTCCCTCGGGGTCCAGACCGTGCGCATGCCGTCCCCCCTCGCCGGCCGATCGCTTCCCCGGCGCGCCTCCGCGGGTGCGCCGTCGCCGCTACCCGGATCTACGCCCGGCGCGCCGTCCTGGCGCTCCCCGCTACGCGGTGACGCTGTACCGCTCCAGCGCCTCGGGTAGGAACTCGAAGCCCAGCCCCGGCGTGTCGGGCAGCACCAGCCGGCCGTCCCGGACCTCCGTCTGCCGATCGATCACGTTGCGGAAGTTGAGCACCTGGTCGTCGGGGAAGAACTCAACGTAGGTCGCGTTCGGCGACGCGGCGACGAGGTGGCGGTGCAGGTCGTGGAACCAGTGCGGGCAGATCGAGACGCCGTACGAGGCGGCCGTGCTCGCGACCCGGCGGAACTCGGTCACGCCGCCGATGACCGCGGCGTCGGGCTGCAGGATCATGGCCGCGTCCTGGTCGAGCAGTTCCTTGAAGCGCCAGCGCCCGGCCTCGATCTCGCCCGTCGCGACCGGCACCCCGGTGCGCTGCGCCAGCTTCGCGTGCAGGCCGATCGCGTCGGGCGAGAACGGCTCCTCGATCCAGTAGGGATTCGCCGGCTCATAGGCGGCCATGTAGCGCAGCGCATCCTCGAGGTTCGACCAGGCATTGTTGGCGTCGAGCATGATGTGGACGTCGGGTCCGACCGCCTCGCGGGCCGCCTGCATGCGGGAGGCCTCCTCGCGGACCGACAGCCGGCCGACCTTGATCTTGACCGCGTCGAAGCCCATCTCGACGTAGCCCAGCAGTTCCTGCTGGAGCCCCTCGTGCCCCTTGCCCGCGAGGTAGTAGCCGCCCGACGCGTAGGCGGGGACCGTGTCCTCGTAGTAGCCGCCGAGCATCTGGTAGAGAGGCAGCCCGGCCGCCTTGGCGTTGTGATCCCACAGCGCGATGTCGAGCGCCGACAGCGCGCGCATCGTCGCGCCGGCGCGCCCGTGCAGCAGCGACTCCTGATACATCGCGGCCCAGAGGCCCTCGACCCGGAACGGGCTCCGGCCCAGCAGCAGCGGGGCGAAGAGGTTGTCCACGGCCGAGGTCACCAACTGCCCGTTCGAATTGCCGGCGTAGCAGAAGCCGATGCCGGTGTGACCGTCCTCGCACGCGATTTCGACCACCGGGATGTCGCGGTGGGTGACGGTGCGGTTCGAGAACGAGGTCGGGTTGTCGAGCGGGATGCGCAGCATGCGCGATCGAACGGCGGTGATCGTGGTCATTGCGGCGCTCCTTCGTCGCGTGGGGGCGGCGCCCCGATGCTATCGCAAGTTCGCCGCAGTCGGCCGCGCCGGCGCGTCTCCCTGAGCGCGCCATCGCCGCTACCCTGATCGGCGTCCGGCGCGCCAGTTCGGCGCTGTCTCCCCGAGCGCCGCGCGGGCCGGGCGCCCCGCGGCGAAGGAGGCGCAAGAGCCCCATGCCGCGACCTCTCCCCCGGCGGGCGGTCTCCCGCCTGACCCTGGCCCTGCTGCTGATCGCGGGGCTGCTGGCCGGCGTCGCCATCGCCGACGACGACCCCGCCCGTCGCGTGGGCGACGGGCGTCACGCCTTCATCTCCCGGCGCGACGGTGTTGTCGACCTCTTCATGCGCCCCGCCTCGGGCGGTCCGGCGGTCGCGCTGACGCGTGACGCCGCGACCGAGAGCGACCCCGCCTTCTCGCCCGACGGGAAGCAGGTCGCCTTCGTCAGCGACCGGGCGGGCAACCTCGACATCTGGGTGGTCGGCGCCGCGGGCGGCGACGCTCGGCGGCTCACCGAGTCGCCGGCCATGGATCTGCAGCCCAGTTGGTCGCCCGACGGCCGCCGGATCGTGTTCGTGTCCATCCGCGACGGCCGCTCCAACCTGTTCATCCTGGATGTCGAGGATGGCGGCGAGTCGCAGCTCACCGACCTGCCCGAGCCGGTCGCCTTCCCGGCCTGGTCGCCGGACGGCCGCACGATCGCCTTCACCATCGCGCGCGAGTTCGAGTTCTCGCTCGCCTCGCAGATCGCCGTGATCCCCGCGACCGGCGGGGAGCTGACGCTGCTCACGAACGATCCGGGCTTCAGCCATCAAGCGGCGTGGTCGCCCGACGGGTCGCGCATCGCCTACACCGCCGTGCCCGACGGACACCTGCCCCTCGAGCGCGCGTCGATCGCCGTCATCCCGGCGACCGGGGGCGGCCCCACCCTGCTCACCAACCACCCCTGGGGCGATCTCGACCCCGCTTGGTCGCCCGACGGCCGGCGCATCGCCTTCGTGTCGACCCGCGACGGCCTGCGGCAGATCTACCTGATGGACGCCGACGGATCGAACCCGGTGCGCGTCGCCGGCGGGGCGCCCGACTTCGACCCGACCTGGGCGCGCGACGACTAGCCAGCGGGCCGGCGCCGCCGGGCCGGCGCGGCGGTATGCTGCGACCACCCGCGGACGGGCAAGCGGAAGGGGCTGCGATGGATGTCGGTCAGGCGATCCGGGGGCGGCGGTCCGTCGGCGCGTTCGCCGATCGGCCCGTGACCCGCGCGACGGTCGCGGAGTTGATCGAGGCCGCGAGTTGGGCGCCCACGCATCACCTCACGCAGCCCTGGCGCTTCGCGGTGCTGGCCGGCGAGGCCCGCGCGGCTCTGGCGCAGGCGGTCGTGGCGGCCGACCCGTCGGCGGGCATCGCCAAGACCGCGCATGCGAAGCTGACGCGGGCGCCCGTCTGCGTCGTCGTCGGGCAGCGCATCCCCCCGGACGCCGACCCCGTCCTGGAGCGCGAGGACTACGCCGCCTGCGCCTGCGCGGTGCAGAACCTGCTGCTCGCCGCGCAGGCGGCCGGCCTCGCGTCGAAGTGGAGCACGGGCGCCCTCGCCGAGTCCGCGGCCGCCAAGCGGCACCTGGGCCTCGCGCCCGGCGACCGCATCGTGGCCTACGTGTACCTGGGCTACGGACTCAAGCCGCCGGGCGACGGGCAGCGCGAGGCGCCCCCCGTCGATTGGCGCGGCCTGTAGCCGCGTGGCGCGGCCCGCTCGCGGACCGTCAGCCGCCGGCCGCGGCGCTCTGCCCCGCGGCGGCCTCCACGTCGTCATCAGGGTCCATCGTCCCGATCGAGGCGGCCATCTCGCCGGCGCCGGCCGGCGGCGCCGGGACGTGGGCCTCGCGCAGCACGGCGGGGTTCGCTGTGGGCGGCAGCGGCGTGTCGAACTGGTAGTCCGGGTCCGTCTGCTGCCGCCGGCGCGCCGCGTACATCTCGCGCCAGGCCGACGGCAGCGTCCGCGGCTGCGGCATGTCCCACGCGATCTCCCGCTGCAGCGCCGCCATGTTGTAGCAGGGCACGCCGGCGTACATGTGATGCTCGGCGTGGCGGTCCATGTGCCAGTAGAGAAACGATGAGAACGGGTCGATGCGCAGGGAGCGCACGCAGAGCCGGAAGTCGGGGATGTTGTCCCGCAGCCCGGCGTGCTGCGTCGACGCGAGGACGTAGCGGTACCAATTCCCGATCCAGTTCGCGCCCGTGATCACGATGGCGAGCCACCAGAACCCGGTCGCGATGGAGATCGCGATCACGGCGGCGTGGAAGAGCAAGGTGACCCGCGCCAGCCGGATCGCCGCCCGGTACGTGTCGGGATGCACGTCGGCCAGCGTCTCGATCCAGGCCGTGCTCCCCATCGCGCCGACCGTCATGCCGCTGTCGAAGCGGCCCATCGCCGTGCGGACGGTGAAGCGGAGTTGGCGGACCATCCCGCGCAGGTTGAACGTGAGCATCTCGATGAGCACCAGCGGGTGCAGCGACGGGTCGAGCGGCAGCAGCACCTCTCGATCGCCGTCCGCGTGCAGCGTGTAGCGGTGGTGGTAGGTGTGACTCATCCGGTATTCGTTGTAGTTCCAGAAGGTCAGCACGCTCAGGCCGCGCAGGAAGACGCGATTCAGAACCGGCGTGCGGAAGACCGCGCCGTGCCCCAGTTCATGGTTCGCCGGGCCCGACAGGAAGGTGCGCACGGTACCGAAGAGCCAGAGGAAGACGCCGAACAGCAGCCACTGTCCCTGGATGAAGAAGAAGGCCGCCAGCGCGCCCAACGCCGCCGCCAGCCCAATGTGTCCCAGCGTCTGCGTGAAGCCCTTGCGGTCGCTGCGCTCCATCAACTCCCAGAGCGTGGCCTTCTCGATCGGGCTGCGGTACCACTTCACCCGCAGCGACTTGCGCACCTCGCGCATCGGCGCGAAGGCGGCCGGCCGGGCGCTGGGTGGGCCCTGCTGCGGCAGCGGCGGGGGCGGCGCCGGGGATGCGAGGGCGGGATCGCTGCGCGCGATGGTCATCGTGCTCTCCTGGCGCCCGGAACGTACCCCATGCGCCCTGCGGACGCCACGCCGCTGCGCGCCCGCCGCGCCCGCTCAGGCCAGCAGCTGATCGGCCAGATCGGTGAAGTCGCGCGCGTTGACGTCGAAGTCGGGCTGCGGCGAGAGGTCGCCGTCGTTGCCGGCGCCGCTCTCGCCGGGGCGGGGCACGTAGGCCGACCGCAGGCCCGCGCCCATCGCGGCGCGCAGGTCGCGGTGATGGGCGGCGCACATCATCGCCTGCCCCGGCTCGACGCCCAGCAGGCGCAGTCCGCCCAGATAGGCCTCGCGGTCGGGCTTGTAGTGGCCCAGGAACTCGCAGGAGATGATGCCGTCCCACTCGATGCCGTTGTGCTTGGAACTGTCGACGGCGATGGCCGTGCTCAGCACGGTCAGCACGACCACGGTGTAGCGCCTCCGCAACCGGCGCAGCGCCGCGGCGGCGTCTGGCCAGGCGGCGAGCCGATGCCAGACGCCGTTGAGCGCATCGCGGTCGGCCGGCGAGAGCTCCAGCGATGGATGCTGCTCCGCGAGCTCGTCGAGCAGGCCGCGATGGATCTGGTCGGCGTTCATCCAGGGCAGGTCGCCGCTCCGCACGCGCGCCAGCTCCTGGAACATGCGTCGTCGCCAGGTGTTGGCGAAGCGCGCGGGGTCGACATCGGCGCCCTGCGCCGCAGCCAGCGCGGCGACCTCGTCCCGGATTGTGTGATGCCAGTCGAAGACCGTCCCGCCGATGTCCCAGGTCAGGGCGCGGATCTCCCGCAGGTCGAACGGGTCGGGCATGGGGTCGTCTCCCTGCTTAACCCCCGTCTCCCGAGGGCTCCGCCTTACCGTAGCCGATGGTGGGCCAGTGCTGGGGTGGATGGGCACGGGCACGCTGTCCATCGTGCTGGTCGCGGCCCAGGCATCGACCGGGGACGGCGGAGGACCGCGGATTGCTCGACGATCGGCGATCCGCCCGCACGAGTATGCTCTCCGAGGGATGGAGATGGCATGAAGATCGGATTCATCGGAACCGGCAACATCGGCGGGCCGATGTGCCGCCATGTGATTCGGCGCAGCGGCGCCGACGTGGCGGTATTCGACCTCAATCCCGACGCGGTGACGCGCTGCACCGACGTGGGCGGCATCGCCGCGACCTCGGTCGCTGAGGCGGTGAAGGATGCCGACGTCGTGCTGACGTCCCTGCCGGGTCCGCGGGATGTCGAGACGGTCGCGCTGGGCGCGGACGGCATCGAAGGCCACGCCCGGCCGGGCACGGTGTACTTCGACCTGACCACCAACTCGCCGGCGGTGGCTCGCAACGTCGCGGCGCAGCTGCGGACCAGAGGGATCACCATGCTGGACGCGCCGGTGAGCGGCGGCGTGGCCGGCGCCGAGGAGCGCACGCTGACCGTCATGGCCGGCGGTGACGCAGCGGCGCTGGAGAAGCATCGGGGCGTGCTGGAATCGTTCGGTCAGACGATTGTGCACACCGGGGATCTGGGCACCGGGTGCATCGCGAAACTCGTCAACAACCTGATCGGGTTCTGCACGACGGCCGCCGCCGCCGAAGGGCTCTTGCTCGGCACGATCGCCGGCGTCGATCCCGATGTGCTGGATCACGTGGTCCGCCACTCGACCGGCGACAGCCGATCGTTTCGCAGGCTCGCTACGGACACGCTCGCCGGTGACTGGTCGCCCACCTTCTCGGCCGCGCTCGATCTCGCCTACAAGGACCTGCACCTGGCGCTCGAGTTGGCCGATGAACTGAACGTCCCGCTGTCCCTCAGTCCGCAGGTGCACAACCTCATGCGCATGGCCCGGGCGATGGGACACGGCGGTGAGAACACGACCGCGCTGATGCGTGTGTATGAGGAGACGATGAACAGGGAGGTGCGGTCGCGAAGGCCGTAGCGCCGCGATGTCGCCCCGTTCCCCTCAGCCGCCGTCGCCCGATGGCTCGGCCTTGCCGTAGTCGACGGTCAGCCAGTGCTCGGGGCGGATGCGCACCAGCACGCTGTCCATCGTGCTGCTCGCGGCCGCCGCGGCGTACTCGTCGCCCTGCTCCTGCCCCAGATAGCGCACCGCCATCGGCCGCAGGTCGCGCTCCACGTCCCGCGCATTGACGGAGACCACCGGCCCCTCGACCGTGACGTACTTGTAGGGCCGGGTCTCGGTCTGCACGCACAGGCTCACGCGCACGCCGGGGGCCAGCAGGCGGCCCTTGCGGCTGTCGCGGCCGGTGAGGACCACGATGTCGCCGCCCGGCTCGTAGTCGTACCAGATGGGCGCCGACAGCGGCCCGCGCTCGGGCTGCGGCACGCTCAGGATGCCCACGCGCACTTCGGCCAGGAACGCCTCCCGCTCCTGTTTGGTCATCGTCGTCGTCATCGCCGTGCTCCTCTCCGTGATCGCCGTTCGCTGCCTGCCCGGTCCTCAGGGGATGCCGATCATCTCCGTGCTCGTCGGCAGCGCCAGCGATCGCTCGAGATCGATCCACTGCTCGAAGCCGTCCGGCCGGGCCTCCTCGCGAAGGCGCGAAGCGTAGGCGGCGTCCGGGAAGTACAGCTCCGCCATCCCGGCGTACGGCTCGATCGCCGGGTCGATGCTGAGGCTGACGACGTAGCCGATCCCGCCCACGCGCAGCATCGTTTCCCGCACGTTGGGCGCGTGCACGTCGAGCCAGTGCGCGAACATCGCCTCGAAGTCCACGCCGTCGCGCGCCTTCACGAGCATCGTCTGCTTGTGGAAGCCGGAGCGCGTGGTGGGATACGGCGGGTTCAGCGTCAGCGGCTCGGCGGCGAGCTGCGCGGAGCCGTCGATCACGACGTACTCGGTCGTCGCCCAGGAGGTATGCGGCTCGGCCTTCTGCTGGAACGTGTCCTTCGGCGTCGTGCCGAGGGGCCGCTTCGGGCGCCCCAACGCGAAGTCCCACCAGAGTTGCGCGACGCCGTCCCAGGGGTGCTCGCCCGATGCGTCGGCGTCGAACAGCGTGGCGATGTAGCGCCAGGCGTGCGCCTTGCCGGCCGCCTTGAGCTCCTGCTGCCCCTCGATCACGCTCGACATGTGATTGCCGAACCAATGCACCACCAGTTCCTCGCGGGAGGTCGCGGGCTTGCGCTTGATGAGGTAGAGCATCTTCGCGCCGGGGGTGGCGTCGGGTCGGGTGGAGGCGGGGGGCATCGGGCGCTCCTTTGCGTGCTGCGTGTCTCGCCGCAGGGCACGACCGAGGCTAGCGCGTCTCGCGCCGCCGCACGACGGCCGCCCGAGGGGATAGGCTGGGCGGGCGCAAGCGCAGAGAGGTCCACCATGCCGCAAGTCACGCCGCAACTCACCCGCCGACGCCTCGTGCTCGGCGGCGGCGGGGTCGCCGCGCTGCTGGCCGTCGGGCTGATCGTGGTCGCCGTGTGGTATTTCGTGCTGCGCTCCGACGCCCCGCCGCCCGTCGCGCTCGAGCAGGCCGTCGCCGTCGCCGCGACCTCCGACGCCGAGACCGCCACCGGCCAGGCCGCCGCCGCGGAGGCCGAGGCCCCGGCCGCGCCGGAAGCCGAGGACACCGCGGACGACACCCCCGCGGACGACACCCCTGCGGACGACACCCCCGCGGACGACACCCCCGCGGACGACACCCCCGCGGACGCCACCCCCGCGGACGCCACCCCCGCGGACGCCACCCCCGCGGACGACACCCCCGCGGACGACACCCCTGCGGACGACACCCCTGCGGACGACACCCCTGCGGACGACACCCCCGCGGACGACACCCCCGCGGACGACACCCCCGACCCCGGCCTCGTCGGTCGCTGGGAGGTGCTCGCCGACGGGTCGTCCTTCGCGGGCTACCGCGTGGAGGAGCAACTCGCCAACATCGGCGCCGTGACGGCGGTCGGACGCTCGACCGTGCTGACCGGGTCGCTCGTCTTCGACGGCGCCGCGATCACGGAGGTCGTCATCGAGGTGGACCTCACGGCGCTGACCAGCGACGACAGGCGCCGCGACGGCGCCCTGCGCCGGCAAGCGCTCGAGACGAACACCTACCCCTCGACGACCTTCACGCTCACGGCGCCCATCCCCATCGATGCGGTGCCCGCCGAGGGCGAGGCGCTGTCGGTCACGGCCACGGGCGACCTGACCCTGCACGGCGTCACGCGCGAGGTGCAAATCCCGATGGAGGGGCAGCTCGTCGGGGATCGGGTCGCGGTCGTGGGGTCGCTGGAGATCGTCTTCGCCGACTACGACATGGACACGCCCAGCGCCTTCATCGTGCTGGCGATCGACGACCACGGCATCATGGAGTTCCAACTCGTCTTCGAGCGCTCGTAGCGGCGGCCCCCCTCGACGCCCCGGCGCGCCGTGCTCCAGACTGACGGGGGGCCCTTAGCTCAGCTGGCAGAGCAGCGGACTTTTAATCCGAAGGTCCAGGGTTCGATCCCCTGAGGGCCCACCACCCCTCCGTATCCTGAGGCGACATCCGCGCCGACTCCGGGGGAACCCCACGTGCTTGGACGCCTCACCGACTTCGTCAGCAGTCCGCGCGGCAAGTGGGTCACGCTGCTGGTCTGGCTCGTCGCCGCGGGGCTGCTGATCTCGCAGCTCCCCCGCCTCACCGACGTGCGCGAGAACGAGGCCGTCCTCTTCCTCCCCGCCGACGCCGAATCGACCCGCGCCTACGAGTTCGCGCGGGAGCGGTTCCCGTCGGCCGGCACGCCCGTGCTCATCGTCGTCCGCGAGCCCGCCGGGCTGGGCCCGGCCAGCTTCGCCGCCGCAGCCGATCTCGCCGGTTGGCTGACGGGCCCCGGCGCCCCGGACAACGTCATCGAGGCGCGCGCGCCCGACCCGGGCGACCCCGGCTCCCCGCTCATCTCGCCCGACGGCACGACGCTCTACGTCCTCGCCGACATCGCGGGCGAACCGGCCGAGCCGCCGTTCATCGACACCGTCGACGCGATCCGCGACCGCACGGCCGCGCTCGACCTGCCCGGCGTCGAGGTGGCCGTCGGTGGCCCCGGCGGGCTGGTCGTCGACCTCGTGAGCGTCTTCGCCCGCATCGACACCGTCCTCCTGCTCGTGACCGTCGCGCTCGTCCTCGCGCTGCTGCTCTCCATCTACCGATCGCCCATCGTGGCCGTGATCCCGCTGCTGGGCGTGGGGCTGGTCTTCCAACTGGCCGGCGGCATCGGCGCCTGGGTCGCCCAGCAGTTCGACCTGCCCATCTCCGGCCAGGCGACCGGGATCATGACCGTCGTGCTGTTCGGCACCGGCACCGACTACGTGCTCTTCGTCTCGGCGCGCTTCCGCGAGGAGCTGACCCGCCACGGCGACCGCCACGAGGCCATGCGCCGCACGATGCGCGGGGTCGGCGGGGCGGTCGCCTCGGCCGGCGCGACCATCCTGGTCGCCTCGGCCGCGCTCGGCTTCGCCAGCCTGCGCTCCTACCAATCGCTCGGGCCGGTCATCGCGCTGGCCGTGGCGCTGATGATGCTCGCCGCGCTCACCCTGATCCCGGCCGTCCTGACGATCGCCGGCCGCCGCGCCTTCTGGCCGATGCAGCCCCGCCTCGACCCCCGGCCCGCTGCCGCGACCGCCTGGCGGCGCAGCGTCTACGGGCGCATCGGCGCCGTCGTGCTGCGACGCCCCGGCACGACGCTGGCCTGCACGGCCCTGGCCCTCGGCGTGCTCATCGCCGGCCTGTTCGCCTTCCGCCCCAACTACGACCGGCTGGAGAGCCTGCCCGACGACACCGAATCAGTCCGCAGCTTCGAGCTGTTGCGGAGCGGCTTCCCGGCCGGGGAGCTCTCCCCCACCCGCGTCTACGTCTCGCTGCCGCCCGGCGACCGGGCGCTGGATGCGGCGTCGCTGGAGCGCATCGACGCCCTGACGCTCGCCCTGGCCGCCCATCCGGCCGTGGCCGATGCCTCGGGCCCCAGCCGTCCCTTCGGCGCCGGCGCCCCGCCCGGCGGCCCCGGCCCGCCCGACGCTGCCCGCTCGCGCTTCGTCTCGCCCGACGGCGGCGCCGCCCGCATCGACGTCGTGCTGGCGATGAACCCCTACGCCGCCGACGCGCTCGACGCCGTGGCGGGGCTGCGCGACGTCGCCCGCGAGAGCGCCGCCGCGGCCGGCCTGCCGCCGGGCAGCGTGCTCTTCGGCGGCGACACGCCCGAGGCCGCCGACACCCGCGCCGCCGGCAACCGCGATGCGTTCGTCGTCCTGCCGGCCATCCTGCTCGCGATCGGCGTCGTGCTGGCGCTGCTTCTGCGCTCGGCCGTCGCGCCGCTCTACCTGATGGCCACGATCGCCTTCACCTACTTCGCGACGCTGGGCCTCGCCGTCGCGGTGTTCATCCTGCTGCTGGGCCACGGCGGCATCGGCGAGGCCGTGCCCTTCTTCCTCTTCGTCTTCCTCAACGCCCTCAGCGTCGATTACAACATCTACCTCATGTCCCGCATCCGCGAGGAGGGCCGCCGCGCCCCCCTCGCCGAGGCGACCGGGCACGCGCTGGCCCGCACCGGCCCCGTCATCACCTCCGCCGGGCTCATCCTCGCCGGCACCTTCTCCGCGCTCATGCTGCTGCCCCTGCAAGACCTCATGCAGCTGGGCTTCGCCGTCGCCACCGGCGTCCTGATCGACACGTTCGTCACACGCACGCTGATCGTCCCGGCGCTGGTGAAGGTCGTGGGTCGGTGGAATTGGTGGCCGTCGCGGATGGCCCCCTAACTGCGGCCACCGACTACCCTTCAACCCGAATGACCACATGGGAGACGGCCAACGCAGCACTACGTGAGTTTGCGGGAGATCCGCAAGCTGCACGAGGCATCGCGGCGTCGCTGGGATTTGACCCGGTTCCGGCCCCAATCGACCTACTCAGTGGTCGATCCTCAGCGCTGCGAGTCGCTCTTACGGGTGGCGACGGTCTCCCCGCAGTCGGCAATCTCTACAGAGTCGGGGCACGTGACGCGACCCCAAGCACCATCGGCTTCTATGTTGCGGTGATCCGACCCTGGGGCACTCTGCCAGTCGAACGGGATGGCCCGCGCCGGCGACTCGCGCGAGCACTGCTTCATCACGGTGACGGCCGGAATCTCTGTCTCGTCGTGCCCTCGGCGGGCCAGTGGGGTCAGCGGCGCGAGTTGGAAATCCTATTGCCACATCTTGGCGACCGGGAGAACTCACAGCCGTTCTCTATGGCTCTCGTTGACATGCAGGCGGCCTCGCGACGGGACGGCGAGTTGCTGGCAGAGTTGGCCGTGGCGCCAAGGTCGCAATTGCTTCACATCTCCCGGCAATGGCGCCGCGCGTTCCGTGCGTACCACGAGCGGGAGATCGCGGACATCGAGGCGTTGGGCGATGCTTCGTGTGTATATCTGCGAGAGATCCATACGCTCCCGCTGTTAACCCGAGCAGACGAACAGAGGCTCGGACGGGCCATCAAACAAGGTGATCAGTTCGCACGTACTGAGCTGATCGTGGCAAACCTCCGGCTCGTGGTCTGGATGGCGAGGAAGTACACCGGGCGCGGCGTGTCGCTGCTGGACCTGATCCAGGAAGGCAATATCGGCTTGATGCACGCGACCAAGAAGTTCGACTATCGCATGGGCAACAAGTTCTCGACTTACGCCACGTGGTGGGTCCGGCAAGCGATCACGCGCGCGATCGACGACCAAGCACGCACGATCCGCATCCCAGTGCACGTCGTGGAGACGATCAACAAACTGGTGCGGGTGTCGCGGCGGCTGCTGCAGGAGTACGGTCGGGAGCCGACACCTGAGGAGATCGCGAGAGAGATGAACCTCAGACCGGATCGCATCCGCAAACTCATAGTCGTTGGCCACTACCAGGAACCAAGCTCACTCGACGCACTCGAAGACACCGGCGAACGTGTGGCGCCAACCCCGGGCACCCCGGGGTGGAGGCCGACCGCGAGCCATGGCCTCCCTTACCCTGCCGTCAAGTTACTCGTGGATCACGACGTAGAAGCGGAGCGCGACCGAAGTGGGCGTCTCTACGGCTTCGATGCGGACGATCTGCCGTCCGTGCCGACGGACTGCCTGCGCGGGCTATCGGTCGAAGATGACGACGGTTGGCCCGTGGACGAACTCCAGTTCGCCGACGTGATCCGTGAGGAATCAGAGACACCGCTCGATGTGGCCGTGCTCAAGGGGCTACGAAGGGATCTAAGCGATGTGCTGCGTATGCTCACGGATCGCGAGCGGCGCGTTCTGCGGCTGCGCTTCGGCCTGGAGGATGGCTCCAACTGGACGCTAGAAGAAATTGGTGGCGAGTTCGGTGTGACGCGAGAACGGATCCGCCAGATTGAGGCGAAAGCGCTGCGCAAGCTGCGACATCCGTCACGATCCGGGCGGTTGCGGGACTACCTCCTTCCGTAGGAGCGAGAGCGCTCGGAACCGAACGGGCATGGTGGGAACAGTGGAGATGAGATTCGCATGACCGCTGACACCCCGCGCCCAATCTCCAACGATGCCGAGGCTGGAACGCTGCGGGATGCGCTGCAGCAGGCGTTCGGACAGGTACGGCCGGATGAGGTGCGCATCGCGACCGCATATCTGACGCCGGACGGGTTCTTGGCGCTCAAGAGCGGACTCGAGGGTGCGAAGTCTGTGCAGGTGTTGCTCGGTGAGCGCCCGTTCCTCAACCGGCGCGGCCCGAGGGATGTGCTTGCCCAACCCAGTGAGGACGATGAGTTGCGAGGCCCCGAAGAGGCGATCAACTGGCACAGCTTCCTTGAGGGTAACTACCCGTGGCTGCTGCTGACGCACGAGGAGCGGGCCGAATTGCTGAGCCACGGTCTGGACCCTTCGGCGTCCGCGTTCGATTTGAGCGCCTGGGAACGCGTTCGCGCCCTCGTCCGCTTCCTGCAACGCGGCGGCGTGGAGGTCCGACGCTACCTCGGGCCTGAGGCGGGCAAGGTGCCTGAAGGCTCGGTACTCGATCACCAATCGTCGCACGCACGCCTGCATGCGAAGGCCTACCTCCTGGGCAGCACGGACAGCCACTTCGCCACGATCGGCTCGAGTAACCTCACGAGAGCGGGGCTCGAGCACAATATCGAACTCAACTTGGCCTCCTCTGATGAGATGCTGGCAGCACAACTCGAACACTGGTTCGACACGAAGTGGGCGCAGGGACAGGACTGCACGCGAGAATTCATCGAGCGCCTGGAGGAGTGCGTGCTGTTCGGGCGACGCTATACGCCTTGGCAGGTGTTCATTAAGTCACTGCACGCCGCATACGGACGCTTCCTGGCCCTCGGCCTATCCGAAGACATTGCGGAGCGGCTTGCGGACTTCCAGCAGCACGCGGTCCAGCGCTGCATTGCCTTGATCGAGCGTCATTGGGGCGTCATGCTGTGCGACTCGGTCGGGTTGGGGAAGACCTTCGAAGGGCTCGCGATTCTCGCCGAGTTTGCACGCCGCCGGGAAGGTCGCGCGCAGGCGTTGGTGATCTCGCCGGCACAACTCACAGGCAACTGGTCCAGGGAACGCTTCGCGCAGTACGGCATAGTCGCGCAGACGGTGACGATGGAGTCCCTGCCAAGACTAGTGAACCTCGATGAGATCGAGGACGCGTCGGACCGTGCCTCCCGCGAACGCCTCCTGCGCACATATCAGAACGTGGACATCGTGCTCGTGGACGAGTCACACAACTTCCGCAACAGCCAGACGAAACGCTACCGCGCGCTAATGGAGATCCTCCGCGGTGGGAAACAGGACAAGCGACTCGTCCTGATGACGGCGACGCCAATAAACAACAGCGTCTGGGATCTCTACTGGCAGTTGATGTTGATCACACGTGGTGACGATGCTTGGTGGGAGGGTCGCGGACCAGTCCCGAATCTCCGCAATGCGTTCCACGCGGTCGAGCAAGGGGCAGGCGGCTCAGGCTTGCTCGACACCATGCTACTCAGCCTTGTGCGCCGCACGCGCCACGACATCCGCGCGCGGCAGGAAGCTGGCGAGTCAATCGAGGTAGCTGGACAGCCACTGCACTTCCCCCAACATGAGATCCCACGTGCAATAGGCTACAGCCTCCAGAACGCTTATGGAGACATCTACCGCGACGTCCTTGACGCAGTAGAGAACCTCAACTTTGCTGTCTACCAGCTTGAGTCCTACGGCGTGGATACCGGAGCCGGTGAGTCGGCAGCGCGCCTTCGGCAACGCAACGCGAACTTCGTCGGCCTCATGCGTACGATCCTCCTTAAGCGTATGGAGAGTTCAGTCGCTGCACTGACACATACTGTGCGGTCGATGGCTGACTATCTCGATTTCTTCGTGTCACAACTGGAGGAGGGAAGAGTCGTCACGCCGAAGCAAGCCTACCAGCTGCGGGTCGTTCTAGGTGGTAGCCTCCGTGACTCGGAATTGGATCTGGAGGATGAGGATGCCCCGGCCGTGCTTCAGGAGTTCCTGCCAGCCCCCGGCAATCCAGACGAAGCTGAGCGTTTGCGCAATGATGCGGGTG
This sequence comes from Dehalococcoidia bacterium, assembly GCA_965209205.1. GTDB lineage: Bacteria > Chloroflexota > Dehalococcoidia > Bin125 > Bin125 > TK10-74A. The sequence continues at coordinate 149,602 of CBDBQC010000003.1, read as the reverse complement.
AGGACCATCGCTGCCTCCGCTCACTACTTGGAAGGCTCGATCGCCTCGACCGAGTCTGGGGAGTCGAGGGCGATCCGAAGGTTCGCGCCGTGCGTGACCTGATCGAGGGGCTACCGGCGACGGATGCGCATGGTTTGCCCTCGAAGGTCGTCATCTTCACGAACTATCGCGACACGGCCGAGTACCTCTTCCGCCAGTTCAGCGACACTGATCCTGGGCCGCTCCGCACACGAAGCAACTTGAGCGATGAGCGTTGGATGTCCTTGCTCACGGGGGCCGATGACCACAAGCGGAGGCAAGATGTGCTCGAACATTTTGCTCCGCTGGCTGCCCATCGTGATGCGCAGCCCCTCGACGATGAGGAACTCGTGGCCCGCTTGCAACCACTGCGGGCAGATGGGATCGAACTCCTCATCGCGACAGATGTGCTGTCGGAGGGGCAGAATCTACAGGACGCTCAGTATCTGGTGAACTACGACCTACCGTGGAATCCTGTCCGCTTGATTCAGCGCGCTGGCCGTATTGATCGGCTCAACTCCCCGCACGAACGCGTCTACATCCACAACGTGATGCCGGAGCAGGGGCTGGAGGATCTCCTAAACCTCGTAAAGGGCCTGACGATCAAGCTTGAGACGATCGAAGACGCGGTCGCCCTTGATGCCTCAGTCCTCGGCGAGCAGATCGAAGCGCGCGAGATCGACCGGATCATGGCGATCCGCGCTGGTGGGGAGCAGGCTGACGAGGCCTACCGAGAGGAGGAGCGCTCACAGGGCCTTGATGCTGCTCTAGAGGGGCTGAATCGCTATTTGGACATCATGCGAGAAACAGCAACCGGGGAAGTGCGTGAGATTCCGGACGGCGTCTACAGCGTTAGAGCGGGGCCCGAGTCGGGCATCTATCTCATGCTCCGCATGCCAGAGGACGCCAGTGGCGAGGTCTTTTGGCGCTGGTATCCACTGGGGGATGCTGCTCATCCAGTGACGTCCCCGAGCGACGTGTTGGAACGGATCGCTGCGAGCCATGACGAGCCGCGCCTGGAGCTACCAGGAGACGAGAACCCGTTCACCCACTTGGCTCAGCCTCTTGAGGCCGCGGTACATCAGATCGGCGACTCCTGGCTGCAGATGGCTGAGGCACAGGGCCCCAATGCCCTGATCAAGAGGCTCAAGCGTTTCCTGCAACGCGACGACCTGCTGCAAGCCGACGAAGCGCTATGGAAGAAGATCAGCGATTGGGCGAACCGGCCACAACCGTCGGACGCAGATCGAAGGCCTTCAATGCGTGACTCTGTCCGGAGCATCAATCAGATCCGAGTGGATGCGGATCTCGGGGTACTACGCAGGGCCCTCGGTGAGTTGTGGGGAGCCATTGAGGCCGAGGGCTTGGATCGACCGTTGCCCCGCCCACAGACAAGGAAGCCATCGTTGCTAGACCTTGAGCTTGTCGCCTGGGAACTAGTCGTTGGCCCGGATGGTCTCGCGTACGAGGAAGAATAGCACCCCCGGATGCCCGCCCCCCAGCCCCGACCTCCCCCGACCGATTCTGAGACCCCGTCCCGCCAGGGCGGACGGGGGAAAAACGGCCGTCCAAGCCGACTCTGAGACCTGGTGTCGGGACGTTTGACGGCCCCTGGGGCGACGATATAATCCGGCGCAGAGGCCCCCGATTGAGGGGTCGCACTACATCACGATGCACCCCGATCGGTGCATCGGCTCGGAGGTTGACATGGCCGATCACGACGCGCACGAATGCGACGAGCACGAACACCACGCGCACGAGCACGATGTGCACGAGTGCGACGAGCACGAGCACCACGGCGACGAGCCGGGGCATGTGCACGACGCGCACGAGTGCGACGAGCACGAGCACCACGCCCACGTGCACGACCCGCACGAGTGCGACGACCACGAGCACCACGAGCACTAGGCCTCGTCGAACGTGCTTCGCTCGGAAGACCGGCGCGCCCGGAAGGGTGGCGCCCGGTTTTCCGGGAGTCCGCCGGTTCGAAGGAGACGCGAGCGGGAACTGATACCTGCTCGCGTTTCTCTTTATGACGGCGGGGGACGGGCTGGCGCCGGGGGATATTGGCGCCGGGAAGCCTGCTAGTATCACTTCGGGCCATGCCCCATCGCGCGCCGGGTGGCGCTGCATGGGGTCGCGGCCGTGACGGCGGCTGCTGAAGGATCTCACATGCCCAGTTCGAGTTCGTCCGGTGGCGCCGAACCCGGCCACGACCACGACGCGCACGAAGGCCACGACCACAACGCGCACGAAGGCCACGACCACGATGCGCACGAAGGCCACGACCACGACGCGCACGAAGGCCACGACCACGACGCGCATGAGGGCCACGACCACGACGCGCACGCCGGCCACGACCACGGGGGACACGATCACGCGCACGACCTGCGGGGCGCGAGCCGGCGCAGCCTGCTGATCGCGCTGGGCCTGATCACGACCTACATGGTCGCCGAGATCATCGGCGGCATCCTGTCGGGCAGCCTGGCCCTCATCGCCGACGCGGGGCACATGGCCACCGACGCCGCCGCGATCCTCATGGCCCTCGTCGCCATGCGCATCGCCGAGAAGGCCGCATCCGCCAAGCGGACCTTCGGCTACCAGCGCACCGAGGTGCTCGCCGCGCTGCTCAACACGATGGCGCTCTGGCTGATCGCGGGCTGGATCGTGTTCGAGGCCTACCACCGCATCTTCCAGGAGGAAGTCCACATCGATGGCCTGCCGGTGCTGCTCGTCGGGCTGGGCGGCCTTGCGGTGAACATCATCGCCGCCTACATCCTGCACGCCTCGTCGGAGCACAGCATGAACGTCGAGGGCGCCTTCCAGCACGTCCTGGCCGACCTGCTCGGGTCGGTCGGCGTCGTCATCTCCGCATCCCTCATCATCGCCTTCGGCTGGACGCTCGCCGACCCGATCCTCAGCTTCGCCATCGCGCTGCTGATCCTCTACAGCAGCCGGCATCTGATGTTCTCGGTCTTCAACGTGCTGCTGGAGGGCGTGCCCGGGCACATCGATGTGTACAAGCTGTGCAGCCGGATCGAGGAGATCGAGGGTGTGACCCTGATCCACGACGTCCACGTCTGGACGATCACGTCCGGCAGCGAGGCGTTCAGCGCCCACATCCTCATGGACCCCGCGTACGAGGGCGACCGCGAGGAGACCCGGTCGCGCATGATGCACATCGTCCACGACGAGTTCGGCATCAGCCACGCCACCATCCAGCTCGAGCACACGGCGGTGGACTGCAAGGAAGACCATCACGTGGACCACCTCCTCGCCGAGTCGCACGAGGCGCATTCGCTGCGGATCTAGCCGCGCCCCGCCCGCCGCCGCGCCGGGCGTCCCCGCCTGGTGGGGCGGACACGCCCCTCGGTCGATCCGAAGGTGACCCGCGTCCGCGCCGGCGGCCGGGGTTGACACCCCGTGCGGTCGCTGCTAATATGATACTCGGTATCATCATGACGACACCAATCTCGTCGCGACTCGACATCATGGCCGTGCTCGAGGACCGGGGCTTCCGGTCCACGGCGCCGCGCCGCGCCATCATCGAGATCCTCGATGGGAAGCTCGGCGGCTTCACCGCGGAGGAGATCGGCAACGAGCTGCCCTGGGTGGGCCGCGCCACGATCTTCCGGACGATCAAGCTGCTCCGTGAGGCCGGCATCATCTGCCGCCTCAACCTCATCGATGGCACACCGCGCTACAGCCTCTCCCGTGTCGAGCACCACCATCACACCGTCTGTGTCCGCTGCGGCGACGTGGGGGAGTTCCGCGCCGCGACCGTCGAGCGCGTCCTGCGTGTCATCGGCGGCGACATCCCGGGCGACATTGTGGGCCACCGCATCGAGCTCTACGTCACCTGCGACCGCTGCATCGCGGCCGAGAAGGTCTGACAGACCATGAATCGACCCTGTGCAAGCGCCTGCCATTTATCGAGACTCAGTACCAAGAAGTGACCGCTCGGCTCGGATGAGCCGCCCTACCCTGGAAAGGACAAAGAGAAATGAGACAGAGTATCGTGATGAGGATCGCGGGACGCACGGTGGTCCTGATCGTCGCCCTCGCGCTGGTGGCCGTCCTGGCCGCCTGTTCGGGCGACGACGACGGCGATGCGCCCGCCGCCACCGCCGCCCAGGAGACGCCGGCGGCCACTGCCCAAGCGCAAGCCCAGGCCGAGCCCGAGCCCCCCGAGCCCATCCGCGTTGTCGTCACGACCAGCATCGTGGCCGACTGGGTCGCAAGCGTGGGCGGCGACCACGTCGACGTCTTCAGCCTCGTCCCCGTCGGCGTCGATCCGCATGGGTTCCAGCCGGGCGCCCAGGATGTCGCCAAGGTCGCCGACGCCGACCTCGTCCTCAGCATCGGGCTGGGCCTCGAGGAATCGTGGCTGCTCGACCTGTTGAACAACGCGGCCCAGGACCCAGAGGCCATCGTCGAGCTGGGGGAGGTCATCGAGCCGATCGAGTTCGCCGCCTCCCACGCCGAAGATGTCGAGTTGCTCGAGGACATCAGCCACGTCGTGCACGAGGTCGAGGAGGGCGAGATCGACGCCGCGACCGGGCTGGAGGAGATCAGCGAAGTACTCGACGCCGCCGAGGCCGCCGAGGGCGAGGACCACGCCGGCGATGAGGAACTGCCCGAGATGGTGCGCGAGATCATCGCAGAGGTCGACGCCGGGGCGATGGACCCCGAAGACGCGATCGAGGAGATCGAGCATCTGACCGAGGAAGGGGATGAGGAGCACGTGGACCACGGCCACGGCACCCACGACCCCCACTTCTGGTTCGACCCGATCCGGGTGCAGGTCGTCGTCAGCGACATCGCCGACCGGCTGTCCGCGCTCGACCCCGACCGGGCCGACGCCTACCGCGCCAACGCCGACGCCTACAACGCGCAGCTCGACGACTTGCACGCGTGGACCGAGGAGCAGGTCGGCGTGATCCCGGTGGAGCGCCGGCTGCTCGTGACCTCGCACGACAGCCTGGGCTACTTCGCGGAGCGCTACGACTTCCTGGTCGTCGGCGTCATCCTCTCCATCACGACCGAAGTCGAGCCGTCGGCGGAGGACCTCATCGAGTTGACCGAGGAGATCGAGAAATACGATGTCCCCGCCGTGTTCGGCGAGACGACGGTCAGCGAACGCCTGGCGGAGTCCGTGGCGACGGAATCGGGCGCGACGCTCGTGCGGCTCTACTCGGGCTCGCTGGGCACGGAGGGCAGCGGCGCGGAGACGTACATCGACATGCTTCGAACCAACGTCGAGCGCATCACGGAGGCCCTGGGCTGACGCGCGGGGCCGGGCTCAGCCGGGCGGCGCGCGCCCCGCTGGTGGAATCTGAGGTGATGATGACGACCGCCGAACCCGGCATCCGGGTCGAGAACCTCAGCGTCGAGCGGGGCGGCCACAAGGCGCTGATCGACGTGTCGTTCGACATCGGCGCGGGCCTGCTCGTCGGCGTGCTGGGTCCGAACGGCGCCGGCAAGAGCACCCTCTTCGACGCCGTCGCGGGCATCCTGCCCGCCACCCAGGGGACGGTGACCCGCCGCGGCGCCGCCGCGCAGGAGGGCGCCCTGGCCTACGTGCCCCAGCGCGACAGCATCAACTGGGTCTTCCCCGCCACCGTGCACGACGTGGTCATGATGGGCCGCGAGAACCACATCGGCTGGCTGCGCCGCGCCGGCAAGCGCGACAAGGAGGCGGTGCGTCTCTGCCTGGAGCGCGTGAACATGTGGGACAACCGCTCCTCCCTGGTCACCCAACTGTCGGGCGGCCAGCGGCAGCGCGTCTTCATCGCCCGCGCCCTGGCGCAGGAGGCGATCGTCATCCTGCTCGACGAGGCCTTCAGCGGCGTCGACGTCGGCGCCCAGGAGGGCATCGTCGAGGTGCTCCAGTCCCTCCGCGACGAGGGCCGCATCGTGCTCCTCGCCACGCACGACCTCACCAACCTCGCCCAGCGCTTCGACCAGGTGCTGTGCATCAATCACCACGTCTGCGCCTTCGGGACGCCCGACGAGGCGTTCACCCCGGCCGTGCTGGAGGAGATGTACGGCTCGCACGGGATCGAGTTCGCTCCCGATCACTTCCGCCAGGCGGGATCGGCCTCATGATCGATTACATCGTCGGGCCGTTCGAATACAGCTTCATGGTGCGGGCGCTGATCGTCTCGGTGCTGGTCGGCATCATGTGCCCGGTGCTCGGCGCCTACGTGATCACGCGGGGGCGCGCCTTCATGGGCGACGCCCTCGCCCACTCCGTGCTGCCGGGGATGGTGGTCGCGTTCCTGCTGGGTGTCAGTCCCTTCGTCGCCGCGGTGCCGGCCGGGATCGCCATCGCGCTGCTGATGGGCTCCGTGGGGCGGCGGACCGGGGTGAGCGAAGACACCTCCATCGGCATTATCTTCGCCGGCATGTTCGCGCTGGGGCTCGTCATGCTGTCGCAGTCCAGCAACGTCACCGTCAACATCGAGGACCTGCTGCTCGGCCAGGTGCTGGGCGTCTCCCGGACCGACGTCTACGTCTCGCTGGGGCTCACCGCGTTCGTCGTCTTCGGGCTCTACGCGTTCCACCGCCAGCTCGTCTACACCACGTTCGACGCCGTCGGCGCGCAGGTGGTGGGGATCCGCACCGGGGTCGTGGAGTACGTGCTGCTCGCCCTGCTGGCGCTCGTCATCGTGATCGGCATCCAGGCCGCCGGCATCGTGCTCGTCATGGCGATGTTGATCACCCCCGCCGCCACCGCCTACCTGCTCGCCAAGCGCTTCGTCGGCGTGATGCTCCTCGGCGCCTGCATCGGCGCGGTCTCGGCCATCGCCGGCCTCTACCTCTCCTTCCACGCCGATCTGCCCTCCGGCCCCGCCATGGCCCTGGTCGCCACAGCGTTCTTCGCCCTGGCCGCCGTCTTCAAGCGCCGCGCGGTCTAGCGCCGGCGGTCGTCGCTTCGCTCCTCGATCGCCCGCGGACGCTAGACTGGCCCGGCGCCCGTCCGCACTCCTCCGGGACCGGGCGCGCGGACAAGGAGGCGCCGGTGCTCGCGCTATGGGTCAAGGCTCGCATCCACCCGGACCAGCGGGAGCGGTTCCTGCAGGGCATCGAGATCGACGCTCTCGGATCGGAGCGCGATGAGCCCGGCTGTCAGCGCTTCAACGTGCTGCAGGACACCGCCGACGAGGACGTCTACTACTTCTATGAGGTGTACGAGGACGGCGCGGCCTTCGCCGCGCACCAGCGCGCGCCCCATTACGCGGACTGGAAGGCCGTCGCCGACACGCTCGACGGCCCCGTCGAGATCACCCGTCTGGAGACGGTGTTCCCCGCCGACCCCGGCTACTGGGCGAAGCCGCGCCCAAGCGACTGAGCCCGCGCGCCGGCCGCGCCGCCGGCGCTACTCGGCCGGCGGCGCCACCGGCGGCGCCTCGATCTCACTGCCCCGCAGCCAAACCCCGACCGGTGCGTCGGCGGGCAGGTGGCGGATGGCGGGCGTGATCACGCCGCCGTCGGCGCCCCGGAAGTCCGTCTCAACACGGCCGTCGGCCAGGCGTTGCGCACGGATCCAGCCGATGGCGGTCCCGTCGACCTCGACGGCGCTGGAGATCTTCCAGACGCCGACGGCCGCGGTCGTGGGCAGGAAGCGGATGCGTGGGAAGATGCGCTCGCCGTCGGCGAGTTCCACGCCGTGCTCGACCCGTCCGTCCTCGATCAGCCGCGTGATGATTCGCAGCCGATGCGACGCCAGGGGCGCCGGCGGCCGGGGCGCGATCAGCGCGCGAAGCTCGCTGCTGCCGATGATCGTCAGCCCGCGCAGGAACTGCGTGGTCGCCGCGTCGGCCTCGGTTACCCCGCAGACCACGGCGTCGTCCACGATGCCGTGGACGGGCAGCGCCGCTCGCAACTCGGCGTCGAGCGTGATCAACTGCCCGGCGCCCACGAAGCGGGCCGCCTCGAGCGCCTCGCGCAGCGCCGTCGCCCCGCCGTCGCAGGCCGCCCCCGCCGCCAGCCCGGCGACCATCCGCCGGACCCCGGCGTCGTCCCAGCCCAACTCGGCGGCGCGGGCCGTGCGAACGATCTCGCCGGCCGCCACGATCGGCGCGATGATGCGCTCGGCGTAGGCGACCTGCGACTGCACGGTCAGCGCGTCCGCGAACGAGAGCGCCGCACCGCCGGCGATCCGCTCCTGCAGTGTGCTCCAGGAGGCGGCCAGCGAGAGCCACTGCGCCGACGCCGCATCGGCCGCGCTCAGCGTCAGATCCTCGACCGCCGCCTGGCTGATCAGCTCGCCCGCGGTCACCCGCGCGGCGACTCCGGACGTGGCGATGGCGCTCGCGTAGTGATCCGCGAACGCCGTCAGCAGGGCGTGCGACGACGGGTTGGGTACCACGACCGGCGCTGCGTCCTCCGGCGCCGGGACCGCCGCATGCTGCTGCTGCAGCGCCGCGATCGCCGGGCGCGCGAAGAGGTCGTCGAGCACGCGGACCCGCACGCCGGCCGCGTAGATCGCCTTCGCCCGCGCCGCCCGCCCGACGTCCGCCGCCGGATCCGTGACGGCACGCACATCGACCGTCACCATCCCCTCCGAATCGGCCGCCGCGGCGACCGCGTAGTCGTCGCCGTCGGCGCTCACCGTCACCGGGTCGAAGGTCGGGCCGCTCAGCACCTGCAGCGTCCGCCAGGTGCGGTGGAAGCCGCTCTCCCGCCCGAGCCCGTCGAGGATGACGATCCCGAGGGAGACCCACGCGGGGCCGGGCGCGTTGAGCGTGATCGCGAACGGCGTGAGCCCACCGAGCGCCGTGCTCGTCGCGCTGGCCGTCTGCGGGCCGGAGTGGTACGAGGCTCCGGCCTGCCAGCGCCCGCCCCGTGTGCTCACCAGCCGGGAAACCTCGAAGACCCGCTCCGGCGCCACTAGGTATGTTGCGGCGGCGTAGGTGGAGGGCAGAGCCCGCTGGCCCAGATTGCCGACGCGGTAGTGGACCAGGAACGGCTCGCCCGCGATCACCTCGTCGGGGGCATGCACGGCCTCGGCCTTGAGCCGGAACGTGTCCGGCTCCACCAGGCGGATGGTGAGCGTGAACTCGGTGAGTTCATGGACGTGGTCGCGCGCGCCGTGGGTCGTCGCGTCGACCAGGTAGGTTCCGGCCGCCAAGTCGTTCTCGATGCGGGCGTTGTACCGCACGCCGCCGTCGTCGTCGCTGTAGAGGTAGCCCCCGTCGGACGAGAGCAGGAAGACGTAGGGATCGCCCCCCTCGGGCGCGACCAGGTCGATGCGCACCAAGCCGTCCTGCGGCAGTTCGAATCGGTAGACGTGCGCGGGTCGGTTCTCGCGGTAGCGCGCGCTGCAATCTTCGACCGCCCAGACGCCGTCCGCCGTCAGCTCGGCGTCCGGCTCCAACGTGCCGAGATCGATCGGGTCGCAGTTGGTCGCGCGGTGGATCGTGAGTGCGAAGTCCGCCGGCCCGCGGTCGCGCCCGGCCCCCATCGCCGCCTCGACCAGATACACACCCGGCGTGAGGACGAATTCGATGCGCGCGTCGAGGCCGTCGCCGCCGTCGTCGTCGTGGGCGATGCGGCTGCCGTCCTCGGCCAGCAGATGCAGGAAGGAGTCGCCATCGGGCGACGTGAGGTCGATCCGGACCGCGCCGTCCTCGGCCAGTTCGAACCGGTAGGTGTGGGCGTCGCTGTCCGTCAGGAAGCGGGAGTCGCAGTCTCCGGTCGTCCAGCGCCCCTCGGCCTGCAACTCGCCGCCGGCATCGCCGCCGAGCGTGCCCAGATCGGTGACGTCGCAGCGGGGTTCCTCTTGTGCCCAGGCGGCGCGCGGTCCGTCCACCATCAGCGCGCCGGCGATCAGCGCGACGATGGCCAACGCCTTCAGCAGCGTGGGCAGCCCAAGCCGGGTGGGGATCATCGCGGACGCGGTGCGAGTCATGTGGCATCTCCTCGGTGTCGCCTGGTGGACGGCGGCGCATGATCGCGGCGCATGCGGGGCGCCCCACACGGGCGATACCCGGAGCCTACGTTCCTGCCCATGGCCTCGCAATCGGAGAAGCCGGGATGGACGCCGCGCGCGTTCTGTCGAGTCGCGCACATACCATAGCGTCGCAGGACCTACGATCTTGGCAATGCTTGACCAACCGATTCATGAGGGCATACTTTTCCGCCTCACGGACGCCGATCCCGGTGTCCGTCGCGACACGATTCGCGAGGCCGCCGGGCAGATTCGCGAGAGCGAGAGCATCCGGGCCGCCTTGATTGCCGTCGTGGCTCGCGATACCGAGGCGGACCCGGATACCGCGCGCGCCGCCTTCGAGATCGTCGCCGGCCTCTTCGGTTCGGACCGCGAAGCGACGCGGGCGGTGGAGCGATCGCTCGACTCGCGCCACCCGGCCATGCGCCGCGACGCCGCCCAACTGATCACGGAGGCCGCGCACGCGGGCGACGCCGCTGCGACGCGCATGCTGGCCCGCAACCTGACGAACAAGGCGGACGATGTGCGCCCGCTGCTCATCCGCGGCGCGCGCGAGTTGATCGCCGCCGGGCAGGGGGCCCCCCTGAAGGGGCGGCTGCTGGCACAGGTCGACAGCGAATTCGCGACGGATCGAGTACTCGCCGCGGATCTGCTCGAGGCCCTGGCGCTGGCGCAGCGGGATATCGACGCACGCGCCGCCGAATCGTCGGGCGCGGAATCCGCCGGCGACGCGGATGCCGATGCCTCCGCGGCGGCGACGGCCCCGCCCGCGCAGCCGCGGCTGGCCGAATCCGTGATCTGGGCCATGGTCCGCACGCTCGAGGAATCCCACTTGCAGCAGGACCCGGACTCCGACGTCCGGCGACCGGCTGCATCCCGTTCGTCGCCATCCCCCGATGACGACGGCGCGGACGGCGACCCCGGGCCCCACGGCTGGCCGCCGGTCGCCGGCCGGGAACGGCGCAAGCCGCTGCCCGCCGTCACGTCGGCCACCCCGGCGACTCCCGTCGTGCCACGCCCGCCGCCCCGCCCGATCAGCGAGCTGCTGGACGAGCTCGTCGGCGGCCTGCGAGAGCGGGAGATCATCGTGCTTGAGCAGCGAACCTTCGCGATGGCGACGCCACGCACGCTCGTGTCGCTCGGGGCCGAGTTCGGCGTGACGCGTGAGCGGGTGCGGCAGATCGAACGGCGGGCGACCACGAAGTGGCGCAAGCGGATCGCCGGCCCGGACTACGGGCCGCTGCGCGTTCACGCGGCCCGCGCCAGTGACCGACTCGGATGGGCCGTGCCGCTCGCGCATGCGCGGTTCTCGCAAGCGGCCGACGACCTCTGCGGCGTCCTGCCGCCGGAACGACGCGCCCTCGCCCTGCGGATTCTCCTGGAGTTCAAGCGGCACACCCGCAGCGGCGATTGGCTCCTGCGCCTGCGACCATCCTCCTGGGATGAACTCCAGACCAGCATCCAGGAGCTGACCGAGCAATGGCCCGTCGTGCCGCGCCTGGAACTCGCACGCCTGCTGAGCCAGCACGGGATCGTGAAGGACCACGTGGAGGCGTGGTGCACGGGCTTCGCCAAGCTCCGCTTCATCAAGGCCGGGGCGCTCCCCAAGGGCTCGTCCCGCGACGACATGGCGCGGGTGCTGCTCCACCGCGGAGAGCCCGCGAGTGCGGCCCAGCTGCTGGCGGAGGCCGGGCTCGCCCACCTGAACGCGCGCGCCGCCCGCCACGAAGCGATCAAGGACCCGCGCTTCACGCGCATCAATCGGCGCGGCCACCTGGCGCATCGGGACTGGGGCCTGCACGAGTTCACCCACATCACGGATGGGCTGATCGAAGAGTTGGAACGCCGCGGCGGCTCGGCCCCGATCGATGATCTCTGCCGCGAGCTCGCCGAGCGCTACCGGGTGTCCCGCGCCTCCGTCCGCAGCCGCACCGCGGCGCCGCTGTTCATGCGGACGGCCTCCGGGATGCTGACGCTGCGGCCCGCCGACGTCCCGTTCGAGTTCGACACCGACCCCGCGACCAGTCCGGTGTGCTTCCGGCACGACGACCATTGGTCGCTGCGTATGTTGGTCACGGCGAATCTGCTCCGCGGAAGCGGTCGCGAGGTGCCGGCGCAATTCGCCGGGCCCCTGGGCTGCCGGCCGGGAGGGCGCGTCGAGGTCGCGAGTGCGTGGGGCCCCGTCAGCCTCGCGTGGGCCGACGCGAGCCCGAAACCCGCGATGGGCAGCCTGCGGCCGGCGCTGACGGCGGCCGGCGCCCGAGTCGGCGACCTCCTCTTTATCTGCCGGTACGCGGGTGCGACCGATCTCGACCTGCGAATCGTGCAACGCAGCCTGCCCGGCCCGACGCCGGCCGACCAGCGGATCGCCGACGAACTCGGTCTGCACAAAGCGATCGGTTCGTTGAACGATGTCGCCGCCGCGCTGTCCGTCGCGCACGACGGCGTCCCGGCAGCGACCGTCTGGCGGGACGTCCAGAAGGCGCTCAAGGTCCGGCCGACGCTCGATCTCGGCGCCCTGCTGGCGGAGCGGTTCCCCGAATTCGCGGCGCCGCCGGCCGAACCCGCGGCCGCGAACGCAACGGCGGACTCAGCCGGGGACGCGGCCGCGGCCTAGCCACGCCGCACGGGCGGCCGGCGCGGCCGAATCGACCCCGGCCCCCGCGAACGCCGCCGTCAGCCCCCGACGACCGGGTTGCGCAGCACGCCGATCCCGTCGGCCTCGATCTCGACGACGTCCCCGGCCGCCAGCCGCGCCGTCGTGCCCGGCGTGCCCGTGTAGACGAGGTCGCCCGGCTCCAGCGTCATCACCTGTGAGATGAACGCCACGCACTCGCGCACCCCGAAGACGAGCTCGCTGGTGTGCGCGTCCTGCACCGTCTCCCCGTTCAGCCGCGCCCGGAACCCGATCGCCTCCGGGTCGAGGTCCGTCTCGATCCAGGGCCCGACGACCGCGAACGTGTCGGACGACTTGGCGCGCCACCATTGCACGTCGTCCCGCTGCCACTCGCGCGCCGAGACGTCGTTGCCGCAGGTGTAGCCGAAGACGTGCGCATCGACCTCGTCGACGCTGATCCGCGACGCCCGCCGCCCGATCACGGCCACTACCTCGCCCTCCTCATCCACCCGGCCCGCGTCGGGCGGAAGCACGATCGGCTGCTCCGGCCCAATCAGCGCCGACGGGGTCTTGAGGAAGGGCTGCGGCACCGTCACCGGGTCCCCGTGGCTGCGGTAGTTAACGGCCATCGCCACGATCTTCGTGGGCGTTGCGGGGCAGAGCAGCGTCGCGCCGGCCAGCGGCACGCGCTCGCCCGTCGTCCCGTGGGCGCCGAACGGGTCGCCCTCGATCAGCGCCAGCTCGTCGCCCTCGACGATCGCGTAGACCGGGTTGCCGTCGTGCTTGATTCGCGCCAAGCGCATAGTGGTCCTCCTTGGGGGTGCGGCGGTCGGTCCGGCTGCGGCGCCGGTACGGCCCCGGGCTTGTGTATCGGATCGCCCTGCCGCTGTCGACCGCGCACGTCCGCGGCGGCGCTGCCGCGGCCCGCGACGCCGATGCGGCGCGATGCCCGCTGCTACGCTGCGCCGATGCGTCGGCGGAACCGGCCATGAGGAGCGCCCGGCGGGGCTGGCGGCTTGCCCTGCTTGCCGTCGTGCTGAGCGCCGCCGGCATGCTGGCCGCCGGGGCCGAGTCGCGCGGCGTTGGGGCGACCGATGCCGCCCCCGCCCCCCAGACGGTCCCGCTGCAGCCCCCCTGGAGCTTCGTGGTCGCGACCGAGGCCGGCGCGCCCGACGCGGTGCTGGGGACGATCCCCGGTCTGCTCGCGGTGTATCGCTGGGACGCCTCCGCCGGCACGTACGCCGTCTGGCGAGCGGGGTCGGCCCCGGCCCTCAACACGCTGCCCGAGGTCGCGGCCGGCGACGCGCTCTGGCTGCAGCTGTCCGCGCCCTCGTCGTGGACGCGACCCGTGTTCAGCGGCGCCCGCACGGTCGCCGTCGCCGACGGGTGGAGCACGATCGGCTGGACCGGGCCCGCTGCCTTGGCCGAGGTAGTTGCAGCGCTGCTGGGCACGGACCGCATCATCGCCTACGTCGACGGCCGCTTCCTGTCGTTCGCGCCGGGCCTGCCGCCCGCGCTCAGCGTCCTCCACACGGTCGAGCGCGGGCAGGCGCTCTGGGTGCGGTCGGACGGCAGCCGGTCGGTGACCATCCCGGACGCGTCGCGTTGCGATCCCTCGTATCCCGGCGTGTGCATCCCGCCCCCGCCGCCCAATCTGGACTGCGGCGACGTCTCGGTCCGGCGCTTCCGCGTCATCGGCGCCGACCCGCACCGCTTCGACATCGACGGGGATGGGCTGGGGTGTGAGTCGTGATGTCTGGTCGCGAGACGGCTCGATAGTCGGGCTCGTCTCGTGACGGGTCCGGCGCGCTACCCTCGGCCCTGTCGCCGCCTCCAGGCGCCGCCCACCCCCCGGGAGGACCGCCATCACCGACCCCCTCCACTTCCGCTCCGCCCGCGACCTCGCCGGCCTGATCCGCCGCCGGGAAGTCTCCGCCCGCGAGGTCGTCGAGGCGCACCTCGCGCAGATCGCACGGGTCAATCCGCGCGTCAACGCGATCTGCACCCTCATCCCCGAGCAGGCCCTGGCCGACGCTGACACCGCCGACGCCGCCCTCGCCGCGGGCGGGCCGCCGGGCCCGCTGCACGGCCTGCCCATCGTGATCAAGGATCTCGTCTCGACGGTGGGCATCCGCACGACCTTCGGCTCGCCCATCTACGCCGACCACGTGCCGGATCAGGACGACCTCATCGTGGAGCGCCTGCGCGCCGCCGGCGCGATCATCCTGGGCAAGAGCAACACGCCCGAGTTCGGCGCCGGCTCGCACACCTTCAACCCCGTCTTCGGCGCGACCTGCAACCCCTACGACCTCACCCGCAGCTGCGGGGGCAGCAGCGGCGGCGCGGCCGTCGCGCTGGCCACGGGCATGGTCCCGATCGCCGACGGCTCCGACCTCGGCGGCTCGCTGCGCAACCCGGCCAGCTTCTGCAACGTCGTGGGCTTTCGCCCCTCGCCGGGCCGCGTCCCGTCCTGGCCCAGCCTCGACGCCTGGTCGCCGCTCGCCGTGCTGGGCCCCATGGCCCGCTCCGTGTCCGACGCCGCGCTGCTGCTCTCCGCCATCGCCGGGCCCGACGCCCGCGCGCCGATCGCCATCGCCGAGCCGGGCGACCGCTTCGCCGCTCCGCTTGATGCCGACTTCCACGGCACGCGCGTCGCCTGGAGCCGCAACCTGGGGCGTTACCCCGTCGAGCCCGCCGTCACGCAGACCATCGAGGCGCAACGCCCGGCCTTCAAAGCGCTCGGCTGCGTCGTCGAGGACGGCGAGCCCGACTTCCGCGACGCCGACGCCATCTTCCAGACGCTGCGCGCCTGGGCGACCTCCCGCGCCCGCATCGACGACCTGCGCCTGCACCGCGATCGGATCAAGGACACCGTCATCTGGAACACCGAGAAGGGGTTGGCGCTCTCCGGCATGGATGTCTCCGAGGCGGTGGCGAAACGCAGCGAGCTGTATCAGCGCGTGCACGAGTTCATGCAGCGCTACGACTTCCTGGTGCTGCCGGCCGCCGCCGTCCCGCCCTTCCCCATCGAGCAGGCCTGGGTGCGCGAGATCGACGGCGTGAAGATGGACACCTACATCGACTGGATGGCCGTCTGCTACGCGATCACGCTCACCGGCCTGCCCGCGATCTCCGTCCCCGCCGGCTTCACCGCCGACGGCCTCCCCGTCGGCGTCCAGATCGTCGGCCGCCACCAGGCCGACTTCGAGGTCCTCCAACTCGCCCACGCCTTCGAGGTCGCGACCGGCGTCGGTCGCAGGCGCCCGTCCGTCGCGGGGTAGGGGGTCCCCATCCAGCGCCGCTTGCGGCTATCCTGCGCGACGCCGACCCTTCGCAAGCCGGGAGGCCCGATGACCACGCGCACCGACGCCCCAGCCGACGCGGCCGCGCATCTGCGCGCCCTGCGCGAGCACGCCCGCGGGCTCGGCGGGCCGGAGCGGGTGGCGCGGCAGCATGGGCGCGGGCTGCTCACCGCCCGGGAGCGGATCGACCTGCTGCTCGACCCCGGCAGCGAGCTGCCGCTCGGCTCGTTCCTCACGTCCGGCGTGCCGGGCGAGGAGGCGCGCACGCTGGGCAACGGCCTGCTGACCGGCTTCGGCGAGATCGACGGCCGCCCCGTGGGCTTCTACGCCTCCGACGCCACCGTCAAGGGCGGGTCGCTGGGCGGCGGCAACATGACGAAGAAGACCCGCATCCACCGCGTCTGCGAGCAGGCCGGCCTGCCCCTCTTCGCCCTCATCCAGGGCGGCGGCGGCCGCATCACCGACGTGCTCTCCTCGCGCTTCGCCGGGGTGCCCGGCGGCGAACTCGGCGAGCGCCTCGCCTTCCCCAACCGCTGGAACCACTTCGCCGCGGTCATGGGCAACTACTACGCCCCCTGGGACGCCGCCGACGCCGACTTCTGCATCATGACCGAGAACTCCAACCTCTCCATCGCCAGCCCGCCGGTCGTGCAGGAGGCCAGCGGCGAGTACGTCTCCCCCTTCGATATCGGCGGCGCCGAGATCCAGGGCCGCGTGACGGGTCAGATCGACGCCGTCGTCCCCGACGATGCCGCCGCCATCGCCCTGCTGCGCCGCACCTTCTCTTATGTGCCCGGCAACGCCTGGGAGCCGCCGCCCGTCGTGCGCTGCGGCGACCCCGTCGATCGGCGGGAGCCGGCGCTGCGCGGCATCGTCCCCGACCGCCTCAACCGCGCCTACGACGTGCGCAAGATCATCCGCCTCGTCGTCGACCGCGACAGCTTCATGGAGTGGACGCCCGACTACGCCCCCAACCTGGTCGCGGGCCTGGCCCGTCTCGACGGGCACGCCGTCGCGATCATCGCCAATCAGCCCGCCCGCAAGGCCGGCTCGCTCGACGTGCCCGCCGTCAACAAGATCGACCGCATGCTGCGCGCCTGCGACGCCTTCCGCCTGCCGCTGCTGAGCTTCGTCGACGTGCCCGGCGTGATCCCCAACGTCGAGCAGGAGCACCACCGGCTGCTCACGGTGATCTACGACATGGCGATCCGCCGCATCCGCGTGCCCGTGCCGAAGATCGCGATCTCCCTGCGCAAGGGCTACGGCTACGCCTACCCCGGCATGAGCGCCTCGGACTACGAGTGGCACACCATCGCCTGGCCGTCGTCGCAGATCATGTTCATGGGGCCCGAGCCCGGCGTGCGCGTCGCCTTCCGGCGCGAGATGGAGGCTGCGCCCGACCCGCAGGCCTACCTGGAGGAGCGCGCGGAGACGTTCCGCGAGCGGGGCGAGCCCTGGATCGGCGCCCGGCTCGGCTACCTCGACGACGTCATCGACCCCGCCGACACGCGGCCCGTGCTGGCCCGCGTCCTCGAGATCTGCCGCCGCCGCATGCGGCCCTATCGCTAGCAGCAGAACGGACCCACGCCATGGCAGGCACCGCCGACCGCATCGCCCGCGCGCACGCCGAAAAGCGCGACCTCGCCAACTTCGAGGCGGCGCGCAGCCCCGGCCCCGGCGCGCTCACGCCGCGCCGCCGCATCGAGCAGCTGATCGACCCGGGCAGCCTGTTCGAGATCGGCGCGCTGACCCGCAGCCAGCTCCCCGCCATCGAGGACGCCACGCCCGGCGACGGCGTGGTCGCCGGCTTCGCCGATGTCGCCGGGCGGCTGGTCGGCGTCATCGCCGACGACCCCGTGATCATGGCCCGCAGCGACGGCCAGGTGGGCACGAACAAGCGGGTGCGGATCGTCCAGCAGAGCCTCGCCGGGGGCGTGGCGATCGTCTACTTCGCCGACGCGGCTCTGCCCTCGGAGTTTCCCGACACCAGCGAGGGGCTCCTCCGCCGGGGCAAGTCCGACCGCGCCGCCGTCGTCCCGGAACTCCGGCTCGAGGAGCGGCAGGCGCCGTTGATCGCGGTCGTCCTGGGCGGGCTCGAGGGCGCGGATGCGGCGCTGCTCGCCGCGGCGGACCTCACGATCGCCGGCGGCGCCGCGTCCGATGCGACCCGCGCCATCGCCGACATCGCCGTCGGCGACGACACGGCCGCGATCGCGGCCGCCCGCCGCTGCCTCGCCCTGCTGCCCCACGACGGCGAGGACGATCTGCGCCGCGACGCCGCCCCGCCGAGCGGTCGGTTCACGGACGACGTCGATCCCGCCACCCTCAGCGTCGCGGACCTGCTCGCGGGCCTGCTCGACGACGGCGGCCGCTTCCCGACGCACGCCGCGGCCGACGGCCGATTCGAGACCGGGCTGGGGATCATCGACGGCACCTTGACCGCGTACGCGGCGGCCGGTCCGCAACTGGGTCTGACGCGCGCGCACATCAAGCCACTGCTGCACATCGCGCGGCTGCGCCGCCGGTTCCGTCTCCCCATCGTGCTGATCCAACACGGCGCGGCCTACGCGCCGGACAGCCTGACCGACCCCGAGACGCTGCGGGAGATCGCCGAGACCGGCAACCTGCTGCGCGAAGCCGACGCCCCGTTGCTCTCGTTGATCGCCTCGCGCGGCTACGTCTTCGGCGACTGGCTGCTGGGCGGCGAGGAATTGGGCCGGCACTACGTCGGCGCCTGGGCGCAGGCGGACGTCGCGATCGGCTCCGTGCCCGCCTACACGGTCCACGCCGCGGCCGCCGACGACGGGCGCGGCCCGTTCGCCGCGGCCGCCGATGGCGCGATCGACGACGTCATGCTGCCCTCGGAGAGCCGCGACCACGTGGGCCGCATGCTGCGCTGGACCGCGCGGATGCGCAGCCTGCCGCCCACACACGCCGACCACCAGGGCCGCATCCTCACGCGCCTGAAGTAGCCGCCGCGCGCGGCGGGCGGGTGGGCGGCGCCGCCGCGGCTTAGCCCCGCTCGGCGTGCTGCCACGTGTGCCGCCCGACCGCCGCGGTCACGATCGCGAACAGCGGGTCGATCAGCGTCCACGACAGATCCGAGCCGTCGTCGCCCTGCAGCTGGATGAACCAGCGCCAGAAGAACCACAGCGCCAGCAGCGCCGCCGCGTAGAAGGCGGCCGTCAGGCGGATGTACTCGACCGTGTCCGACGGCCCGCCGTTGCCCTCGAGCTCCAGCTTGTGCAGGAGACTCGCGGCCAGCGCCAGGAAGACGGCGACGGCCATGAAGTAGTTGAGCACTCCCCAGATGGGGAACTCCGTCGCGCCGGGGTGCACCACCGGCGAGAGCACGAAGTAGACCGCGACGACGGCGGCCAGCCCCATCAGATAGACCGATAGCAGCCGCATAACCATGGCTTGCGTGAGCATGACAATCCCTGACTCCCTGGGAACAACGGATGGATGATGCCGGGAGGCTAGTCGCCGCGCCGCGTCGCTGCCAAGCGGAGCGCCTGCCGGCTCACCGACCCGAGGCGTGCTCCTCCAGGAGCGCGCGAAGATAGGGGCCGAACTCTGCGTAGAACTCTTCCTCGGTCAAGCCGAACGTCGCCGCGAACCGCTCTGCCCAAAATGCGTCCCAGTCGGTGACTCCCCTGGGAGGCGGAGCGAAGTATGCGAGGACCGCATCCTCGCCCGCACGCTCCACCAACCACTCCACCGCCAGGAATCCGACCCGGTGCGGGCCGTTGTCGAGCGCGATCTCAGCGAAGTCGGCATCGGGCGTTGCAAGGACTCTCGATCGCAGGTATGAGGCCGCCAGGCGCACGTTGTACGGCCTGCGCTCCTCGGCCGACAGGCCCCACTGGTCGAGCACGAACTGTTCTTCCATGTAGACAGCCGAGCCTTCCGTCATCCAGTAGCGTCCACCACTCGTACCCAACTCGGCCTGCAGCAGGTGGAAGTACTCATGCGCCAGATTCACCCAACGTCCGCCGCAGTTCTTTATGAGATACATCACGACGTCGAAGGGTGGCACCGCGGCGCATTCGGAGCTCTCGTCCCAGATGCCACGCAGGTCGCGGTACAGCGCGGGGGGGAGGTCCACGTAGGCGATGGCCGCGTCGACCTCCAGGCCGATGCGGTCCAAGTAGAAGCGCCGCACGGCCTCCCACTCCGCCCACACCTCCTGCGCGCCCTCCACGCTCGGATCCGCCACGTTCATGACCAGGTGCCGTTCGTGTGTGGTGTCCGCCTCCGCCAGACCCTCCGGCGTCAGCGAGCGCCGGTACTCAGCGAACTCCCGGTAGAAGTCGTCGACGGGCAGCCCGAAGGCGGCCGTGAAGGCGTCCCGCCACGCCATCGTCTTGCTGAGCGTGAAGTACTCGCCGAGGGCGTCGTCCCCACTGCGTTCGACCAACCGCTCGACGGCGAGCACCCCTAGCATCTTCGCGATCTCGACGAAGAACTCCTTATGCCGTCGGTCATCGCGGCACTGACCTCGGCGGTGCAGGCGGGGATCATCGAGCGCGAGTTGCGTCGCGCGTGCCAAGGCGAGCATGGGCTTCCGGGATTCCTCGTAGGCGAGCAACCCTCGCGTGCCGCGATACTGCCGCGCCACGTAGTACGCGGCCCCGAACAGCAGCCATGCGGGACCGCTTGGATCGCAGTTGAGTCTGTAGGTGTGCTGATCCATGATCACCTGCGCATGAGCGCGGGACAGGCCGAATCGGATCAACTCGCCCAGCCGCCCGCACGGAACGTAGATCGCGATCTCTACACCGGCCGACGGGGAACTGGACGCAGCGTGGCTCGTCAGGCAGGGAAACGAGAGCGAGTCGACAACGATGCGGACGTCGTGGTCCGGTGGGCCCAATCGCGAAGTCATGTAGCCGAACACATCGGCGACGACTTCCTGGATGATCGCCGACTCCCCGTCGGATATCCAGACATCGAGCGTGATCGGCGGCGTTCCCGGGGGGCCGGGCGGCAGTGTCGGCGGCGGACCGGGTGGCAACGCCGGCCGGGAGGTGGACGGCGACGATGCTGCTGCCGTCGTCGTGGATGGGGCCGACTCGCACGTTGGCAGGCCGAGATCGCGGAGATCGCTACGCGTCACCCGTAGCGGCAGCGTCACGACGCAGCCCGTCAGACCGGCGTTGCCGGCCAGATACACCTCGACGAGGGCCGGCAGGCGTTGCAGCCACTGGGGGACGTCGCCGCTCAGTTGGTTGTCGCGCAGATCCAAGCGCTGAAGGCCCCGCAGCACCCCAAGCATCAGAGGGATTGGTCCGCTCAGTTGGTTGCCCTGCAAGCGCAGGAACAGCAGGCTTCGCACCCACCCCAATTCGCTCGGGATCGGCCCGCTCAACTGGTTGTTGTGCAGGTCCAGTATCTGCAGGCTTCGCAGACCCCCCAGCTCGCTCGGGATCGACCCGCTCAACTGGTTGTTGTACAGGCGCAGTCGCCGCAGGCTTTCCAGACCCCCCAGCTCGCTCGGGATCGGCCCGCTCAGCTGGTTGTTGTACAGGTCCAGCACCTGCAGGCTTCGCAGACGCCCTAGCTCGCTCGGGATCGGGCCGCTCAATTGGTTGTTGTACAGGTGCAGTAGCCGCAGGTCCTCCAGACGCCCCAATTCGCTCGGGATCGGGCCGCTCAATTGGTTGTCTTGGAGCAGCAGTTGCCGCAGGTTCGCAAGGGATCTCAACTCCGCCGGAATCGCACCGCTGAGTTGGTTGCCTTCCAGGCGCAGGGCCTCCAGTGCGTGCAGGGAGCCAGCCTCCGCCGGGATCGCGCCGCTAAACTGATTGCGGCTCAGGCTCAGTTCTTGGAGTTCAGCCAGTGCCCCCAGTTCCGCCGGTATCGGGCCGCTCAACTGGTTGTCGCGGAGTTGTAGAACCAGCAGACCCGACAAACCGCCGATCTGTGCCGGCAGGCTGCCCGTCAATTCGCGCGATGGCAACTCAAGCTTCCGGACGCGCTCCGGCATCCCGCCCACCGTGACACCGTCCCACTCGGTGATTGGCGTGCCGGCATCCCAGTTGAGCGTGGCGCGGCCGGCGAGCTGCGCTTCCGCGTCGAGCAGGATGGCGCAGTCGGCAACGAGCCCCGCGTTGTCCTCGGGCCGGGGGACGGCCGTGCCGCTGTCGCATGTCGGCGGCGCCTCCGGTTCCGCGGCGACGGGCTCGGGCTCAGGCGGCGCCTCCGCGTCTGGGTCGGCCGCCTCGGGCTCAGCCGACGCCTCTGCATCGGCGGCGGCTGGCTCATCCTCGGGCGGTGTGTCGGCCTCGGCGGCGGCCGGCTCGGGCTCGGGCGGTGTGTCGGCCTCGGCGGCGGCCGGCTCGGGCTCGGGCGGTGTGTCGGCCTCTGCGGCGGCCGGCTCGGGCTCGGGCGGTGTCTCGGCCTCCGCGGTGGCCGGCTCGGGCTCGGGCGGTGTCTCGGCCTCCGCGGCGGTGGGCTCGGGTGGCGGCTCCGGCTCTGCGTCGGCCGGCTCGGCCTCGGGCGGCGTCTCCGGCTCCGCGGCGGCTGACTCAGACGGCGCCTCCGGCTCTGCGGAGGCCGCCGACTGCTTGGGAGCCTCGGCCGACTCCCCTGGCGTGTCCCCGGACGTGAGGATGATCGCCGCCGCGAGGCCGCCCAGCAGCAAGGCCAACACGAACACAACGGCCCGTCTGCGCACGGCCCACTCCCCGCTACGCCCCGCCGCCCAGCCCTTCGCGCCGCTGGCCGTGGCGAGATACGGCCCCGGCACATGCCGCGGCTGCGCGGCGCCCCGGCGGCGAGGCTACCAGCTTGCTCAGGTCGGCCCGGGCGGGAACGGCCGCCGTCCGATCCTCCCCGGCCGCGGCGACAGAACCCAACCCATCTGCCCCGGACTGAGACTCGGCTGGACAAATGCCGGGCGCGCCACTAAGAGACTGAGTAACAGCGAGCGTCGGCGGGGGCGGAGGGATGCGATGACTCGGCGCGATGCGATCGCGGGACACGCGGACGGGAGCGGGGGCTGGAGGCGCGTGACCGGGGGCTTCCGGCGCCGGCGCCGGGTGCTGATCGCGGCGGCGGCGCTGCTGCTCACGATCGGGGTCGTGGCCATCCCCACGGCGACCGCCCACGCCGCGACCGACGACGAGACGCAGTTCATCCTCAACACCTTCATGTTCCTCGTCTGGGGCGCGCTCATCATGTGGATGTGCGCCGGCTTCACGATGCTCGAATCCGGCTCCGTGCGCACCAAGAACGCCTCGATGATCTGCCTCAAGAACATCGGCCTCTACGCCATCGCGGGCCTCGCCTACTTCGTCGTCGGCTACAGCCTGATGTACGTCGAGGTCGGCAGCGTGATCGGGTCGCTCGAATTCCTCTACGGCCCGACGGGCGACGAGATCGACCTGCTCACGGGCGCGCGCGACACCACGGCGAGCGTGATCAGCGCCGGCCACGCCACCATGTCGAATTGGTTCTTCCAGATGGTCTTCGTCGCCACGACCGCCTCGATCGTCTCGGGCGCGATCGCCGAGCGCATCAAGCTCTGGTCCTTCCTCCTCTTCGTGCTGGTGCTCACGGCGCTCATCTACCCCATCGTCGGCGCCTGGACGTGGGGCGGCGGCTGGCTCGCCAAAGAGGGCTTCCAGGACTTCGCCGGCTCCACCATCGTGCACAGCACCGGCGGCTGGGCGGCGCTCGCCGGCGTGCTCGTCGTCGGGCCGCGGCTGGGCAAGTTCCGCCGCGACGGCAGCGTCAGACCCACGCCCCCCTCCAACATCCTCGTCGTCACGCTGGGCGTCTTCATCCTCTGGCTGGGGTGGTTCGGCTTCAACGGCGGATCGCAGCTGGCGCTCGGCAGCGCCGCCGACGCCGTGGCGATGAGCCAGATCCTCGTCAACACCAACTTGGCCGCCGCCGCCGGCGTCGTGGCCGCCCTCGCCGTGTCGCGGCCGCTCCTGGGACGCCTCGACCTGTTCGCCGGACTCAACGGCGCGCTGGCCGGGCTCGTCTCGATCACCGCGGGCCCGGACATCGTCGACCCCTATTGGGCGATCATCATCGGCGCCATCGGCGGCGTCATCTGCACGAGCGCGATCAAGCTCCTGGAGGTTGTCAAGCTCGACGACGTCGTCGGCGCGATCCCGGCCCACCTCTTCGCCGGCGTGTGGGGCACCCTGGCGGTGTGCATCGCCGCGGGCGGCAGCTTCCACATCCAGTTGCTCGGCGTCGTGACCGTCGGCGCGTTCGTCTTCACGACCTCCTGGTTGCTGTGGCAGGCGCTCGACCGGACGCTGGGCCTGCGGGTCTCGCCGCAGGTCGAACGCCTGGGCCAGGACAGCGGCGAGCTGGGCATCGAGGCCTACCCCGAGTTCGTGCTGATGCCCGAGGAGTACGACGAGGAAGAGGCGGGCTAGGCGGCAGCGCCGGACGCTGCCCCGTCCCAACCCGCCGCGTCACCGGCGTTGGCGCCGTCGCGTGCCCACCCCTTGCGCTCGTGGGCGGTAGGATCGTGGGACGAGCGCGTCCCCGCGCCCCCGACGGGGCTGCGCGCGCATCACCCGAGGAGGACTCATGACCTGGCAGCCGGAGATCGACGAGTTGCAGCGCCGCCACACGCTGGCCGAGGGCATGGGCGGACCCGAGGGCATCGCCCGCCAGCGCGCCCGCGGCAAGCTCACCGTCCGCGAGCGCCTGGCGCTGCTGGTCGACCCCGGCAGCCTGCGCGAGATGGGCAAGCTGCAGGGGCATGCCACCTACGACGACGACGGCGGCCTCGCCGGCTTCACGCCGGCCCCCCATGTCCGCGGCGTCGCCAAGGTCAACGGGCGGCCGGTCTACGTCAGCGGCTCCGACTTCACCATCCGCGGCGCGTCCGGCCGGACCAGCGACGGCGCGGTCGATATCGGCCACGGCCAGCCCGACGCGTCGTCCATGCTCATCCCCACGGTGCACCTGATGGACGCCGCCGGCGGCTCGGTGAACGAGTTCACCGAGCTGGGCCGCACCTATATCCCCGACGGCGCCCAGTTCGAGTGGATGTGCAAGGTCGTCAACGTCGCGCCGGTCGTGACGGCGGTGCTGGGGCCCGCCGCCGGCGGGGCGGCGCCCATCCCGCCGCTGAGCCACTTCAGCGTCGTGGCGAAGGGGCTGGGTCAGGTGTTCCCCGGCGGTCCGCCCGTGGTCAAGGCGGCGCTGGGCCTCGACATCGACAAGGAGGACCTGGGCGGCTGGCGCGTGCACACCCGCGTCAGCGGCGTGGTCGACAACGTCGCGCCCGACGAGCCGGCCGCGATCGAGCAGGCCAAGCGCTTCCTCAGCTACCTGCCCGACAACGTCTACGAGATGGCGCCCCGCGTGGAGACCGGCGACGACCCGAACCGCCGCGACGAGCGGCTGCTGTCGCTGATCCCGCGCGACATCCGCAAGCCCTACGACCCGCGCCCCATCATCGAGGGGGTGTTCGACGAGGGCTCGTTCTTCGAGATCGCCCCCGCCTACGGCCCCTCCCGGATCATCGGGCTGGCCCGCGCCGACGGCTACCCGGTGGGCGTGATGATGAACAACCCCAACCGCCGCGGCGGCTCGATGGATGTCGCGGCGGCCGAGAAGTGCACGCGCCTCGTGCAGCTGTGCGACACCTTCCACCTGCCCATGGTCGTGCTCATGGACGACCCCGGTTTCCTCGTCGGCCCCGAGTCCGAGAAGCAGGGCATCGAGCGCGCGGGCGCCCGCTTCATGTACCAGATCATCCACAGCCGCATGCCCTGGGTCTCGTTCATCTGCCGCCAGTCGTACGGGCTGGCGGGCAGCCTGCAGTACCGCCCCGGCCCGCATCTCTTCCGGCGCTACGCCTGGCCGTCGGGGCACTGGGGCTCAATGCACATTGAGGGCGGCACCTCGGCCGCCTTCCGCCGCGTGATCGAGTCGGCCCCCGACCCCGAGGCCAAGCGGCTCGAACTCGAGAACGACTTCCGCCAGTACTCGTCGCCCTTCAAGACCGCCGAGGCGAGCGGGCTCGACCTCATCGACCCCCGCGACACCCGCTCGCTGCTCTGCGAGTTCGCCGAACTCGCCCAGCCGGTCCTCAAGACGCAACTCGGGCCCACGGCCGGCCCCTCCTGGCGGCCCTGACGGAACCGCCTGCGCCGCTGGCGGGGCGCCGGGGTGGGCCGACCTCACCTCCTGTCCCCCTCTCCATCTGGACGCTGGAGAGGGGCTTCGGGGGCGCGGTACCCCGGCCGATACTGATAGGTGCCACAGCCATCTATCAAATCTTTCGATGAAACATAACGGAGGGGGGGGGGGCACATTCTGGATGTGCCATACTGCGCGTGCTCACCAGCCCGACGGTCCCCCGGGGGGACCAACGGTAGTTCCGGAAGGGAACCGATCATGAGCATGCCGAAGCATTGGACCACCCTGCGACAGCGAAAGATCTCGCGCCGCACCATGTTGGGAGCCAGCGCGAAGGCTGGCATTGGAGCTGCCGGCCTGGCGCTCGTCGGCTGCGGCGACGACGACGAGGTCGACGCTGGGGCCGCGGCCGCCGAACGGGCCGCCGCGGCCGCGGAAGACGCCGCCGCGGCGGCCATCGCCGCGGGCGAGGCGCGCGCCGCCGAGACCGAGGCCGCCGCGGACGCTGCAGCCGATGCGGCTGCCGCCGCGTCCGAGGCCTCCGCCGCGGCCTCGCAGGCGGCCGCCGCTGCCGATGCGGCCGCCGCCCTGGCCGCCGAGGCGGCCGAGTCGGAGGACGCCGCCAACGCGGCCGCCGCCGCGGAAGCCGCCGCCGCGGCTGCCGCCGACGCGGCCGCCGCGGCATCCGCGGCCGGCGACGCTGCCGCCGCGGCCGTCGCGGAAGCCGCCGCCGACGCCGCCGAAGCGGTCGCCCAGGCCACCCGCGACGCGGCCGCGGCGGTCGAGGCCGGGACGGCCACCGCCGCGGCCGCCCAGGCCGCCATCGACGAGGCCGCCGAAGCCGCTGCCGCCGCCGCGGCTGCCGCCGGGGAGGCGTCGGCCGCCGCCGGGCAGGCCGCCGCCACGGCCCAGGAGACCGCCGAAGCCGCGGCCGAGACCGCCGCTGCGGCGGTCGCCGCTGCTGAAGAGGCCGCCGCCGCGGCCCAGGAGGCCGCCGAGAGCGCCGCCATGGCGATGGAGGAGGACCAGGCGGAAGAGCAGGCCGTCGCGAGCAGTGGCGGCGTCTACCGGCGGGCCAACACGAACGCGCCCAACTTCGGGCGCCTGGGCTTCGGTTCGGCCGGCAACAACAACGGCTTCAACCAGGACTTCAGCATCTACGAGCGCCTCGCGCGCGTCTCCGCGACCACCCTGGCGCCCGACCCGGCGGGCGGTGTCAACCTGTCCCGCGTCGCCGACGCCGATTTCACGATCGAACCGGTGCTGGCCAACGGCTGGGAACGCCCAGACGACACGACCTGGGTCTTCGATGTCCGCACGGACCCCGTCTGGCACACGGGCCGGCCGTTCGACATCGAAGACGTGCACTACATGTTCGAGTCGATTCGGGATCCGAACGCCGGCGGCGGCCAGAGCAACCCGTTCCGGATGTCCGGCAACCTGGACGTGGGCGAAGTGATGGACGCCACCACCTACCGCCTCACGCTGACCCAGCCAACGGGTTATATCGAGACCCTGCTCGAGCAAACGAACATCGTCGACCGCGAGACCTACGACGATCGCGAAACCGACGGGGTCATCGTGGGGACCGGCCCCTACACCTTCGAGAACTATGACCCGAACAGGGGCTGGGACCAGTTGCCACACGCGCAATTCGCGAGTGTGAACAACCACCCGCTGTTCTCGGGTGGCGCCCCGCAGTTCGACAGGATCGAGCACACCATCTACGCGGACTCCGCCGCCATGGCGACGGCCTTCGAAGCGGGCGAGCTGGACTCGCACCAGGGACTCCCGATCGGCCTCCCCGAAGCCGAGGAGCGGCTGCTGTGGAACGAGAACTTCTACGCCGATGCCGGCTGGAGCGCCAGCGGCCAAAACACGCGGTTCCGCGCGGACTTGGAGCCGTTCCGCAACAAGCTGGCCCGCCAGGCGGTGCTGATGCTGGTCGACGGCCCGCGCGTCCAGCGGGATTTCGCCAGCAAGTTCGACACCCCCGGGCGCATGCACTGGCAGCCCGGCACGATCCCCTACGAAGAGGGCAACGGCGCCGCCTTGGATCCGCACCCCATGGGTGTGGACCCGGAGGCCGCCCGGGCCGAGGCCGGACGCCTGTTTGAGGCCGCCGGATTCACCGGGGGCGAAACGCTGGGGATCCAAACCTTCCCCGTGCGCCTGTACGCGCCCGCGCTGGCCCAGCTCCTGCAGCAGGAGCTCTCCGCGTTCGACATCAACACCGAGATCACGCCCCGTGAACAATCGGAGTTGATCCAACTCCTCGTCACCGGCACCTATGAGCACATGATCATCGGCTTCGGGACCCACATCCGGCCCGGGTCCCCCGCCGTCACCGTGCTGTTCGCCAACGGCTACGACGGCAACGTCAACGCCCCCGTCGACGAGAATGTCCCCCTGCACGAGCGTCCCGGCATCAGCGACGAGCCGGAGTGGCTGGACATGATCGAGCAGGCCCGCAATGGCACCTGGACGGACTGGGCGGCCTGGAACGAGAAGTACCTCGATGTGGCCTGGAGCAACGTGCTCATCCGCCAGTCCGGGGTGCAGTTCCGAGCCAACCGGCTGGAGTTCAGCGGTGGCATTGACGCGAATCGGTACCCGTACGCCCCGGGAGCGCGTTTCAGGACCTAGACGCGATCGCTTGAACCGAGGACCAAGGCGACCCCGCACGCAAGTGCGGGGTCGTCTGTCCTCTGGGACCCGGCGCAAGGGGACTTCGGGACCTCCTGATGGGCGACTGGCTGCGCGACGCGCTCGACCCGCGGCTACGCAACGTGCGCTGAGCCCCGCTTGTATGCTCCTGCCCTGACGCGCACCGCCCACTCCCGGCGCGCTGAAAGGCAACTCGATGATCCGGCAACCCGAGGTCGACGAGATCCACCGGCGCCGCGAGCCGGCCCCGCCGGTCCTCAAGACGCAGCTCGGGCCCACGGCCGGCCCCTCGTGGCGGCCCTGAGAGGGCTCCCATGCCGGCCATCGCCCCGGCCACTTGGCGCACCGCGCTCGTCCGGCGGGCGTGGAGCCTCCCCCGTGGGCGCGTGGCCCGCGCGCTGGGCGGTGTCGCTGGCGCGTTGCCGACCGTCGCGCTGCTGGCCGCGGCCTGCGGTGGCGTGGAGGAGCCGCCGCCGCCGCGCCTGCTGTTCAGCGACGTGACGGCGGAATCCGGCCTCTCCTATATCCAGCATGAGTTCCGCGACATCCCGGACTGCATCTTCGCGGGCGAGCCGCGGGGCGCGACCGGCTGCCTGGTCGAGCGGGCCACCGGCGGCGCCGCCGCCGCCGACTACGACGGCGACGGCTGGGTCGACCTCTACGTCACCCGCCTCGACGGCCCCGGCCTGCTCTTCCGCAACCAGGGCGACGGCACCTTCGCCGACGTGACGGAGGCCGCCGGCCTGGCGACGCTCTCCTACCCAACCAACGGCGCATGGTGGGGCGACATCGATAACGACGGTGACCAGGACCTGTTCGTGACCACGATCGCGGCGCCGCGCTTCCTGCTGTTCATCAACGACGGCGCCGGCGCGTTCCGCGAGGAGGCGGTCGAGCGGGGGGCCGCCGTCGCAGACGACGCGCCCCGCGCCGGCATGAGCGTCGCCATGGGGGACTTCGATCGCGACGGCTGGCTGGACGTCCATACGACGGAGTGGCGCCTGGCCCAGTTCATCGAGCGCGACGAGCCCGCCAATGCGCACGCGCGTCTGCTGCGCAACCTCGGCCCGGAGCAGCCCGGCTTCTTCGAGGACGTGACCGACGCCGCCGGCGTCTCCATGACGGGCGCCGAATCGCTGACCCGCTCCGGGCTCCATGGCGACTTCTCGTTCGGCACGGCCTTCGTCGATCTCGACGCCGACGGCTGGCCGGACCTGGCCGTCGCGGGCGACTACGGCCGCTCGCGCCTGTTCTGGAACAACGGCGACGGCACGTTCAGCGACGGCACCGTCGCGGCGGGCGTCGGTACCGACGAGAACGGCATGGGGTCGACCTTCGCCGATGTGGACGGGGACGGCGATCTGGACTGGTTCGTGACCGCCATCGCGAGCTCGTTCCCCTGCCTGGGAGGGCCGTCGTATCTGACCGGCATGTGCGAGTGGCGCCCCACCGGCAACCGCCTCTTCGCCTACGAGGGCGGCCGGCGCTTCTCGGACCAGACGGACGCCGCCGACGTGCGCGACGGCTTCTGGGGCTGGGGGGCCGCCTTCTTCGACGCGGACAACGACGGCGACCCGGACCTGATCATGACCAACGGCTTCGTGCTCACCGAGCACGAGGAGGTCTTCAACGACGACCCGATGCGGCTCTGGGAGAACGACGGCACGGGCGCAATGGCCGAGCGCTCCGCCGACGCGGGCATCGTTTCGACGGCCGCCGGCAAGGGCTTGCTGACCTTCGACTACGACCGCGACGGCGACCTCGACGTGTTCGTCGTCAACAACGCCGGCGAACCCACGCTGTACCGCAACGATGGCGGCAACCAGCTCGCCTGGCTGCGCATCCGCCTGATCGGCTCGGCCTCGAACCGGGATGCGATCGGCGCGCGCGTCGAGGTGGAGGTGGAGGCCGGGGCGAGCGTGCAGCTGCGGGAGGCCGGCGTCGCGACGCATTTCCTCGGTCAAAGCGAGTCCGTGTTGCACTTCGGACTGCGCGCCGCCGCCGCGGATCCGCCGCTGGTCGCGCGGGTCACGGTCATCTGGCCGGCCAGCGGAACCCGCACCGTATTGGAGGACGTCCCCGCGAACGCCACCATCGTCATCCGCGAGGGGGAAGACGGCTACACGCAGCCGCCCTGAGGCCGGGCGGGTGGGTCGGGCGACCACTCCCGCGCAGCTCCGCTGGGCGGTGGATTTCGTTGACAGGCGGCATGCCCAGGGCTAGAATCCCAGCGCCTTGATGGTCGAAACGTCCGTCGGGACGATGACCCTATGCGAATGCGAAAGGACACGTCATGAGCGAGCCGAGCTATTGGACGAGACTGCGACACGAGAAGATCAGCCGTCGCACGATGTTGGGAGCGAGCGCCAAGGCGGGCGTCGGCGCGGCCGGCCTCGCGTTGGTCGGCTGCGGGGGCGACGACGACGATGACGCCAGCGTCGCGGGCGACGCGGCTGCTGCGGAGGCCGCGGCCGCCGCCGGCGACTCAAGCGCCGCCGCCGCCGCCGCCGAACGAGCCGCCGCCGCCGCCGAGGCCGCCGCCGCCGCCGCGGCGGAAGCCGGGGACGCCGGCGCCGCCGCGGTCGCCGAGGCCGCCGCCGCCGCAGCGGAAGCCGCCGCCGAGGCCGCCCGCGAGGCGGGCGCCGATCAGGCCGCCGCCGCGGCCGCCGCCGCCGCCACCGCCGCCGAGGCCGCCGAGGACGCGGCCGAAGCCGCCCGTGCGGCCGCCGAGGCCGCCACGACGGGCGCCGAACAGCTGGTGGCCAGCGGCGAGTACGACCTTGAGGCGCAGTTGCGCATCGCCTTCGGCGCCTTCACCTCCACCCTGGACCCGCACACGCAAGCGGGCTTCGGCGGCCACGCGGCCGCGAACCTGCTGCACTACGACACGGTCTTCGCGCGCGGCTTCGACGGCCTGGCCCGCAACGGGGGCACGTTCGATTTCGAGTTCGTCGACGCCAACGAGAAGCTGCTGCTCACACAGAACCCGGGCTGGATCTACCACGACGGCACCCCCGTCACGCTGGAGGAAGTGCAGTTCAACCTCGAGCGCACCGGCGGTCGCTGGGCCGGGGACCCGAACTTCGTCGGCCGCGCCGGCAACCTGGTGGGCATCGGCGACATCTCCATGGTCGACGCCACCAGCGGCAAGCTCGACATGGATCCGCCGAGCCCCGGCATCCCCAACATCCTCGTCCGCCTGCTGCTCACGCCCCAGGCGCACGTGGAGGAGTTGGGCGCCGAGCGGCTGGCCAACAACCCCATCGGCCACGGCCCGTTCAAGTTCATCGACTGGACGCAGGACCAGGTCATCAACAGCACCCGCTTCGACGAATACGCGAACGGCCGCGACTTCGAGCACCAGAAGCGGCTGCCCTGGGTGAAGGACCTGGAGTCGCGGCTCTTCCCGGAGGAGCAGGCGCGCCTGGCCGCCCTGGAGAACGATGAGATCAACATCGCGACCCAGATCATCCCGGACCTGGCGGAGACCTACGACGACGATCCCGATTTCGTGGTCTGGTACCACTCCGCCCAGCGCGGGCTGCACATCCAGATCCCCAAGCACCTGATCGAGGACCCCGTCAACGGCGGCCCCAACCCGTGGCGCGACCTGCGCGTCCGCATCGCCGCCAACCTCGCCGTCGATCAGGACGTCCTGATCCACAACATCATGACCGGCCGCGAGAATCGCACCTACACCCTCGCCGTTGGGCAGGCGGGCCACGACGGCGCGGAGGGCCCGATCTCCGACCTGGACTGGGGCTACGACCCGGATCGCGCCCGCGCGCTGCTGGCGGAGGCCGGCTACCCGGACGGCTTCGACTTCGAGATCCGCTACCCGCAGGGGCTCTACACCAACGTGGACTCGTTCATCCAGGCGGTGGCCGGGATGCTCACCGAGGTGGGGATCCGCACCCGGGTGGAGATCCAGGAGATCTCGCAGTACTTCTCCGACCTGCGCGAGGACGCCACCGACGTGCTGTTCCTCTTCCCGCAGGCGGCGGGGCTGGACCCGCTGGTCTCGATTCGGGAGAACGCCCGGCGCGACGCGGTCTTCGCGCACCGCATCGAAGAGCTCTCCGACCCGGACATCTTCAACGAGATCGAGGACTACTTCGATGCCGCCGAGGCGGAATTCGACTCGGCCAAGCGCAACGACCTGCTCAACAAGGGCGCGCGGCGCCACTACGAGCAGGCGTCGTGGATCTACCTCTTCGAGTTGGTGCAGCCGCAGGTCGCCCGCAGCCACCTGGAGTGGCGACAGTTCCAGGCGAAGCCCTCCTTCATTGAGTTCTGGAACGTACGGGCGCGGCATGTCTAGCGGCCGCTAGTCCGATCGCTGCCGTACGCGGGCGGCGTCTCCTCCCTCCCCAAGGGATGAGACGCCGCCCGTCCGATCGCCCCCCAAGGCGACGCCCCCGCCGAGGATGAGATGAGAGAGCACTTCCTCCGGCTCACCGCCCTGCGGCTGCTGGCCTCGATCCTCGTCCTCTTCATCGTGCTGACGCTGGTCTTCTTCATGAGCCGCGCCATCGGCGATCCCGCCAAACTGCTGGCGGGCACCGACCTCGAGGCGACGCGGGAAGGCATCGAGGAGATCCGCGAGAAGCTGGGGCTCAACGACCCGCTCCACGAGCGCTACGGCCGCTTCGTCTGGAACGCCATCCAGTTGGACTTCGGCGTCTCCCACCGCAGCGCGCAGCCGGCGATGGACGACGTCGCCAGCCGCATTTGGAGCACGGTCCAGCTCGCGCTGGCCGCCCTCGCCTTCGCGATCGGGGTGGGGGTGCCGATCGGGGTCTTGGCCGCGATCAAGCGGGGCAGCGCGATCGATCTGTTCGGACGCTTCATCGCCCTGATTGGGCAGGCGACGCCCAGCTTCTGGCAGGGGCTGATGCTGATCTTCCTCTTTTCGGTGGAGTTAGGCGTGCTCCCCACCGGCGGCAAGGGCGACTTCCGCAACCTGATCATGCCCGCCGTCACGCTCGGCTCCTTCTTCGCCGCCGGCATGGTCCGCCTGACCCGTTCGGCGATGCTCGAAGTCCTGGACAGCGATTACATCCGCACCGCGCGCTCGAAAGGGCTGCGCGAGTTCACCGTCATCCGCCGCCACGCGCTGCGCAACGCGCTCTTCCCGGTGATCACGATCCTGGGCCTCTACGTCGGCGACATGATCGCCGGCTCGATCATCATCGAGACCGTATTCGCCTGGCCCGGCGTCGGCTTGCTCATCTGGTCGTCCATCCGCGGCGCCGACTTCCCGGTCGTGCAGGCGGCCGTCGTGGTGACGGCCAGCTGGGTGATCATCGCCAACCTGATGGTGGACCTCAGCTACACCTACCTCGATCCGCGCGTCCGTGAGGCCACGGTATGAGCGCGGCGCAACCGCAGGCCGAGGCGATCCAATTCCGCCCGCGCCGGCGCGGCCTCCCGCACGGCTGGCGCTCGCTCTCGGTCTACCTGCTCGTGATCGGGCTCGTGATCTTCGCGGCCGCCTTCGCCGACATCATCGCCCCCCACGATCCCGCCCAGCAGGACATCGTCAACCGGCTACAGGGCCCGGTCTGGCAGACCGGTGACTGGGACCACGTCTTCGGCACCGACGATCTGGGGCGCGACACGTTCTCCCGGCTCATCCACGGCGCCCGCATCTCCATGCGGGTCGTCGCGATCGTGATCCCCGCCGCCCTCCTCATCGGCACCCTGCTGGGGCTCACCGCGGGCTGGCAACTCGGCAAGGTCGATCGCGTCGTCATGCGCGTCGTCGACGTGCAACTCGCCTTCCCCGGCATCCTCGCCGCCGTGCTCCTCGCCGCCATCACGGGACCGCGCCTGAGCAACGTGATCATCATCCTTACGATCTTCCTCTGGGCCGCCTTCGCCCGCCTCGTGCGGGCGGAAACGATCTCCCTGCGCGAGCGCGACTACATCCTCGCCGCCAGAACCATCGGCGCCCCCGCGCATCGCATCCTCGCCCGCCACGTCCTGCCTAACCTCGTCAACTCCATCATCGTGCTGGCGACGCTGCAGCTGGCCACGGTGATCATCGCCGAGGCGTCGCTCAGCTTCCTGGGCGTCGGCGCCGAGATCGGCACCCCCTCCTGGGGCTCCATGGTCGCCGAGGGGCGCAAGCTGCTCTCCATCAAGTTCTGGCTCGTCGGCATCCCGGGCTTGGCGATCGTGATCGTGGCGCTGGTCGCTAACCTCATGGGCGATTGGCTGCGCGACTTCCTCGATCCGCGCCTGCGCCGCGCCCGCTGAGCCGCGCGCCCACCGCGCCCACACAGGCCCCGGCGCCGGCGCGGATGATCCGCACCCGCCCGACGGATGATCGAAACGAGCCCCCGATGCCCCAACCGAACCAGCCCCGCGACTGGCAGCCCGAGGTCGATGAGATCCACCGCCGCCGCCGCCTGGCGCTCAAGCTCGGCGGCGAGGAGCGCGTCGCCCGGCACCACGCCCTGGGCAAGCTCACCATCCGGGAGCGCATCGACGCGATCACCGACCCCGGCAGCTTCCACGAGATCGGCGGCCTGGCGGGCCGCGGCACGTACGCGGAGGGCGACCTCGTCGACTTCACGCCGCTGGCCCACGTGGGCGGGCTGGCCACGGTCGATGGCCGCCGCGTCGTGGTGGAGGGGTCCGACTTCACGGTCTCCGGGGGGGCCTCGGCGGGCGGCTACGAGCGCCCGGCGCACGCCTTCTTCGCCGATATGGCGCGGGAGTACCGGGCGCCGTTGATCTACTTCATCGAGAGCGCGGCCGCCAACGCCGCGCTTGAGGGGAGCGAGGGGCACGCCCATCTGCCCAGCTCGTTCGACGCCTGGGGGCATGAGATTCTTGCCGGCCAGGAGGTGCCGCTGGTCTACTCGGTCCCCGGCCCGGCCGCGGGCGGCGCCGCGGCCGCGGCCATGGTGGGGCACTTCACCGTCATGACGCCCGAAGGTTGCCTCTTCGCCGCCGGGCCACCGGTGGTCGAGCGGGCGCTCGGACACACGCTCACGAAGGACGAGCTGGGCGGCCCCGACATCCACGTGGGGACCTCGGGGGTGATCGACAACCGCGCCATCGATGAGCTGGACGCGGTGCGGCAGATGAAGGCCTTCCTCTCCTACATGCCGAGCAACGTCTACGAACAGCCGCCGGTGCGCCCCAGCAGCGACCCGCCCGATCGCGAGGAGCAGGAGCTGCTCTCGATCGTTCCGCGGCGGCGCACCCGGGCCTACCGGATGCTGCGGGTGGTGGAGTTGATCGTTGACGACGGCGAGTTCTTCGAGATCAAGCCCGAGTTCGGCCCCTCCGTCCACACGCTGCTCGCGCGCGTGGGCGGCTACCCCGTGGGCATCGTCGCCAACAACCCCCACGTCCTGGCGGGCGCGATGTCGGCCGACTCGGCCGACAAACAGGGCCACTTCGTCGAGCTGTGCGACCACTTCCACATCCCCATCGTCTTCCTGGCCGACGTGCCCGGCTTCATGCTCGGCCCGCAGGCCGAACGCACCGGCACGCTGCGCCACGGCATGCGCGCCTACTGGGCGACCTACCTCGCCACGGTGCCGATCTTCACCGTGATCACGCGCAAGAACTTCGGCATGGCCGGGCAGGCCACGGCCAACGTGGGGCGGGTCAACTACCGCGTCGGCTGGCCGTCGGGCGACTGGGGCTCGATCCCGATCGAGGGCGGCGTCGCGGCGGCCTTCAAGCGCGAGATCGCGGCCGCGCCCGACCCCGATGCGCGGCGCCGCGAGATCGAGGCGCACCTGCTCCAGTTCCGCAATCCGTTCCGCACGGCCGAGGGCTTCGGCATCGAGGACATCATCGACCCGCGGCAGACGCGGTCGTACGTACACCGCTTCCTGGAGTTGGCCTACGAGACCGTGCGCAGCCAGTTGGGCCCGAAGGCCAAGGTGGGCGTCCGCCCGTAGGCCGGGTGCGTGCCTTGTGCCACGGGTCGCCGGCATGCGTGAATAGAGGAACCGCCGTCCCCTGGGCAAGAGCATCCGGACGACCGTGTCTGCAAGAACTGAGGTGAGCCATGACCGACCCCGCACCGCGCCTCCGTCAGATCTGCCTGGTCGCGCGCGACCTGGAGTGGACGGCGGGCGTGCTGAGCGCCGCGTTCGACGCGCCCGTGGTCTTCCGCGATCCGCACATGACCGCCTTGGGGGACCTCAGCAACACGCATATCCGCCTGGGCGACTCGTTTCTCGAGACGGTCTCGCCGTCCGACCACGCCTGGGCGGCCTCCACGACGCAGACGCGACTGCTGGAGCGCAACGGCGACTGCGGCTACATGGCGATCGTGCAGGTGCCCGACGTCGCGGTGGCCTCCCGATCGATGGCGGTCCAGGGGTCGGGCGCCGGGATCGTCTCGGGGAGTCTGTGGGTGTGTCCCGGCGCGCCGGGCTCGGGCTTGGCCGGCATGGAATCGCGGCCCTACGTGCTGGGCGAGTCGCTGCCCATGACACCCGGCACGGTGTGCGGCGCGAACGTGCAGTTCCACCCGCGCGACTTCGGGACGCTGGCCGAGATCCAGGAGAACTGGCCCGGCCAGGGCGACTTCCCGCGCAACAAGGGGACCTACTTCCCGGCCGGCAACACCTGGCAGAACGGGGTCGACGCGCGGCCCCACGGCCGGGTGACGACCGGCTTCGCGGCGGTCGAGATCGCGCCGCGGGACGATGACCCGGCGGAGGTCTGCCGGCGCTGGATGAACGGGCTCGGCGCTGGCTGCTCCATCGACCCCGCGCAGCCCACCACGCTGCGGCTGGCCGGCGGGCAGACGATGCGCTTCGTCGCGCCGGCGCCCGGCGGCCGGACGGGTGTCGTGGCGGTGGACCTGTGGGCGGTGCCCGGCGCGCGCAAGACGTTCGAGTCGCTGGACATCTGCGGGGTCAAGTGGACGCTCGTCGATCATCCGGGTGATGCGGGGCCGGCCTAGCCGCGGCCCGAATCCGCCCCCCGGCGGTCCCGCTGCGGCCCATTGCCGCGGCTCCATCGTCGCGCGGCTTGACACCGCGCCGCCATGTGCCAATATTTCGGCAGGCTCGTATCAGTAAGCCTCCCGCCCGAAGCGGGATCGGCTGCGTGACTCCCCGAAAGGACCCCGAGAAATGAGCGATCGCAACTATTGGACCCACCTGCGACACCACAAGATCTCCCGCCGCACGATGCTGGGAGCGAGCGCCAAGGCCGGTGTCGGCGCGGCCGGTCTGGCCCTGGTCGGCTGCGGCGGCGACGACGATGACGACGACGCCCCCGCGGCGGCCGCCGAGCCGGCCGCGGCGCAGGCGCAGGCCGAAGAGCAGGCCATGGATGAGGACGAGGCCGAAGCGCAGGCCGACGCGGAGGCGGCGGCCGCCGATGCGGATGACGAGGAGATGGAGGAGGAGGCCGCCCCCGCCGCCGGCGAGGTCGACTTCGACGCCGAGTTGATCGTGGGCTACGGCTCCTTCCCGCCCACGCTCGACGTCATGACCGCCGCCGGCCAGGGCGGGCAGGGCGCCAGCAACAACAACCACTTCAACCAGGCGTTCGCCTACAACTCCGGTCGCGTGCTGCAGCCCTCGGGCGGCTTCGCCGGCTACGAGTTCACCGACGAGAACTACAACTTCCGCATCACCCTCCAGCCCGGCGTGACCTTCCACAACGGCGAGCCGCTCAACGCGGAGGCCCTGGAGTTCTACTACGAGCGCACCCGGGGCAACGCCGAGTACGACCAGACCATCGAGGGCGCGAACGCCGCGCGCATCGGCTGGATGGGCGACATCACGGTCGTCGATGAGTACACGCTCGACATCGGGATGGCCGGCGATCCCGCCATCGACGCCCCGGAGCAGAGCGGGGGCATCAACTTCAACATCTGCCCGAAGCAGTACATCATCGAGAACGGCGACGAGCACTTCGCCAACAACCCGGTGGGCCACGGGCAGTACCAGTTCGAGTCCTGGATCCCCGACCAGGAGATCCGCTCGACCCGCTTCGAGGACTACTACTTCCCGCGCGACGCCGAGTTCCAGCACAAGGCCGGCTGGGCGAAGCAGCTGACCGGCCGCTACTTCCCGGAGGAGCAGGCGCGCGCCGCGGCGCTGGAGGCGGGCGAGGTCGACATCGCCTACCGCATCGGCTCCGATGTCGCCAGCCAGTTCGAGGACACCGACGACTTCCAGGTCATCGTGCTGCCGGACGTGCGCGTGATGTCGATCGAGCTGCCCATCAACCAGTCGCTGGACCCGATCACGGGGGAGGAGAACCCCTGGCGGGACATCCGTGTGCGGCAAGCGGCCAACTACGCGATCGACGCCCAGTCGATCGTCGATAATCTGCTGACCGGCCAGGAGGAGCGCGCCTACTCACCCTTCCCGGCCGGCTACCCGCTGCCCACCGGCAACATGGACGCGCCCTACAGCTACGACCCGGACCGCGCCCGGGCGCTGCTCGAGGAGGCCGGCCAGGTGGGCTTCGCCTTCAAGATCACGCTGCCCACGGGGCTGTGGACCGGCGACCGCGTGTGGATGCCGGCCGTGCAGCAGATGCTGAACGACGTCGGCTTCCAGGTCGAGGTGGACTACGCCGACTTCGGTAACGCCCTGGCCGAGATCCGCAACCACGAGTTGCCCAACCCGTTCATCTTCAACCAGGGCTCCACGCGGGCCGGCGCGCCGCTGGGCCCGGCCTTCGCCTACGCGCTGATCACGACCATCGGCTCGCCCTACTCGCACGCCAACCCCACCGACGACTTCCTGCCGGAGTTCCTCGAGTTCCAGGGGCTGATCGACGAGGCGGGCGGCGAGTTCGACGCCACGCGGCGGTCCGACCTGTACCACGAGGCGGCGACGATCCACTACGAGAACGCCTTCGTGGTGCCGCTGTTCAACCTGTCGCACCTCTACGCGACCCGGAACAACATCCGCTACGACGAGTACTACGACACCTCGACGGGCTTCAACCCGGTCTTCGCGCAGGTGCTGCGGACGTAGGGATCCGCGCCTGCCCGGGCGTTCAGTTCCGCAACCTCACCCCCGAACCCTCTCGCCATCCGCACCGATGGAGAGGGGGTTCGGGGGTGAGGTTCGGGCCGCGCCGCGTCGCCGGCCGGCCATCGCCCGTTCGCACAGGCCGTGCCGGGCCGCTAGCATGCAGGCTCACTGAGCGCGGAACAGCCAGGGAGTCGACGCCCGGATGAGCACCCAGCTGGCCTCCGCCGCCGTCGCGCGCTTCCTCCGTGGCGTCGCCGTCGTCTTCCTGGTCGTGACGATCGTCTTCGTCCTCAGCCGGGCGACCGGCGATCCGATCAACTATCTGGCGCCGATCGAGGCGACGGCCGAGGAGATCGAGGGAATCAAGGATCGGCTCGGTCTGAACGATCCACTGATCGAGCAGTACGGCCGCTTCCTCGCCGACACCACGCAACTCGACTTCGGCAAGTCGTTCCGCGCGCAGCGCCCCGCGATTGAGGTGGTGCGGGAGCGCGTGCTCAACACCGTGCTGCTGGGCGTCGTCGCCCTGGCCTTCGCCTTCGCCGTGGGCATTCCCTTCGGCATCATCGCCGCCGTGCGCCGCGGCGGCGTCGTCGATCTGATCGCGCGGCTGTTCGCGCTGCTGGGACAGGCGGTGCCCAACTTCTGGCTGGGCCTGATGTTGATCCTCTTCCTGGCGGTGAACTTCGACTTCCTGCCCACCGGCGGGCGCGTGGGCATCACCAGCTTCATCTTGCCCGGCATCACCCTGGGCTCCTTCCCCGCCGCCGCGGTGATGCGCTTCACCCGCTCCTCGATGCTGGACACCCTGCAGCAGGACTACATCCGCACCGCGCGCGCCAAGGGACTCAATGAGCGGGGCGTGATCGGCAAGCACGCCCTGCGCAACTCCATGCTGGCCGTGGTCACCCTGCTGGGCCTGCAGGTGGGGGGGATTCTCGCCGGCTCGGTCGTCGTGGAGACGGTCTTCGCCTGGCCCGGGCTGGGCTTCCTGATCATCCAATCGATCCGCGCGACCGACTACCCGGTCGTGCAGGCCGCCGTGATCATGACCTCCATCTGGATCGTCTTCGTCAACTTCGCCGTCGATGTGTCCTACAGCTTCCTCGACCCCCGCATCCGGACGGGAGTGAACTGACCCGTGTCCGTCCAAACACCCCTCCTGGGCGAGCCTACCCGCCGGCGGCGGCGCTTCTACATCCGCTCCCCCAAGACGTTCGGCGTGACGGTCACGTTCCTGATCGGCTTCATCATCCTCGGCGTCGCCGGCCCCTCACTGACGCCGGACGACCCCAACGCGCTCGACCTCGCGGGGCGCCTGAAGCCCCCCGTCTTCGACGGCGGCGCCTGGAATCACCCGCTGGGCACCGACGACCTGGGCCGCGACACCCTGAGCCGCGTGATTCACGGCGCCCGCGTCTCCCTGATCGCCATCGGGCTGATCATCCCCCTCGCGACCCTCATCGGTTCGCTGTTGGGCATGCTGGGCGGGTGGTTCGGCGGCTGGACCAGCCGCATCATCATGGCCCTCGTCGACCTGCAGCTCGCTCTGCCGGCCATCCTCGTGGCCGTCTTCCTGGCTGCGATCTGGGGGCCCAGCCTGACCAACGTGGTCATCGTGCTGGTCTTCGCGCTGTGGGCGACCTGGGCCCGCATCGTCCGCGCCGAGACCCTGGGCCTGCGCGAACGGGAGTTCGTCATCGCCGCGCGCACCATCGGCGCCAGCGACCTCCGCATCATGGTTCGGCACATCCTGCCCAGCCTGATCAACTCGATCGTCATCCTGGCGACGCTCAACGTCGCCACCGTCATCATCGCGGAGGCCGGGCTGAGCTTCCTCGGCGTCGGCGTGGCGCAAGACACGATCTCCTGGGGCGCGATGATCTCCCAGGGCCGCGACCTGCTCAACGTCGCTTGGTGGCTGGTCACCGTCCCGGGCGTCGCCATCCTCACCATCTCGCTCGTCATCAACATCTTCGGCGACTGGCTGCGCGACTTCCTCGACCCGCAACTGCGCAACGTCCGCTAGGCCGGGCGGCGCGAACGGACCGCCGGTGGATGGCGCCTCAAACGCCGTCGCCTAGTCTTCGTGGGTGACGGAGGAATTCCCCATGTCCGTCCGCAGCCTCTTGATCGCCAACCGCGGCGAGATCGTGATCCGGATCGCCCGCGCGGCGGCCGACCTTGGGATCCGCAGCGTGGCGGTGTACTCGCAGGACGACGCCGACTCGCTGCACACCCGCATCGCCGACGAGGCCGTCGCGCTGGACGGCCGGGGCGTCCCGGCCTACCTCGACATCGCCGCGATCGTCGCGGCGGCGAGCGCCGCCGGCTGCGACGCGGTCCACCCCGGCTACGGCTTCCTGGCCGAGAACGCCGGCCTGGCCCGCGCCTGCGAGGCCGCGGGTATCACTTTCGTCGGGCCGAGCGTCGCCAACCTGGAGCTGTTCGGCGACAAGGGCCGGGCCCGCGCGGCGGCGGCCGAGGCGGACGTGCCCATCATCCCCGGCATCGATGGTGCGGTGACCGAGGCTCAGGCCGCCGAGTTCCTGAACTCGCTCGGCGACGGCGGGGCGATCATGCTCAAGGCCGTCGCCGGTGGCGGCGGGCGTGGGACGCGCGCCGTGCAGGACCCGGCGGAGTTGTCCGAGACCTTCGCGCGCTGCCGGTCGGAGGCGGCGAGCGCCTTCGGCGACGGCGCCCTCTACGTCGAGCAGTACCTGCCCCGGGCGCGCCACATCGAGGTGCAGATCGTGGGCGACCGGCACGGCGCCGTGGCCCACGTCGGCGAGCGCGAGTGCTCCGTCCAGCGGCGCTACCAGAAGATCATCGAGGTCGCGCCGTCGCCCAACCTGCCGGCCGACCTGCGCAACCGGATCACCAACGCCGCCGTGCGCTTCGCGAGCCGCGTCGGCTACGACAACCTGGGCACCTTCGAGTTCCTCGTCGACGCCTCGCGGATGGGCCCCTCGGAACTTGGAGAGGACGCG
Organism: Dehalococcoidia bacterium; assembly: GCA_965209205.1. Classification (GTDB taxonomy): domain Bacteria; phylum Chloroflexota; class Dehalococcoidia; order Bin125; family Bin125; genus TK10-74A. Next base: position 106,955 of record CBDBQC010000003.1, on the reverse strand, counting down.
CCCTTCTACTTCATCGAGACGAACGCCCGCCTGCAGGTGGAGCACACCGTGACCGAGGCCGTGACCGGCGTGGATCTGGTGCAGACGCAGCTGCGCATCGCCGGAGGGGAGTCGCTGGCCGACGCCGGCCTGGCCGACCCCGGCGCCGCAACGCCGCGCGGCTACGCCATCCAGGCCCGCGTCAACATGGAGACGATCACGGCCTCCGGCGACGTGCGTCCCTCGGGCGGGCTGCTGACGTCGTACGACGCGCCCTCGGGCCCCGGCGTGCGCACCGACGGCTTCGGCTACGCCGGCTACCGCACCAGCCCCAGCTTCGACTCGCTGCTGGCCAAGGTGATCACGCACTCGCCCTCGGGCGACTTCGCCGACGCGCTGGCGCGCAGCGCGCGAGCGCTGTCGGAGTTCCGCATCGAGGGCGTGCAGACCAACATCCCCTTCCTGCGCGCCGTCCTGGCCCACCCCGACTTCGCAGCCGGGCGCGTCTATACCCGCTTCCTCGACCACCACGCCGAGGCGCTGGTGACAGCCGCCGCCGCCAACGGCGACCGGCAGCGCTTCGTCGCCGGCGCGCCGCCCGCCGCGGCCGCGACGACGAGCGGCGGGGCCGGCTTCGCCGGGGCGCAGATCGACAACCGCGACCCGCTGGCCCTGTTCGAGCACGACCGCAGCGTCAAGGAGACGCAGGCCGCCACGGCCACCGCGGAGACCCCCGACCTGACCGGCCCCGACGGCTCGGTGGGGCTGCCCGCCCCCATCCAGGGCACCATCGTGGCGGTCCTCGTCGCCGAGGGCGACACGGTCCACGCGGGGCAGCAGGTCGCCGTCATGGAAGCCATGAAGATGGAGCACGTCATCAAGGCGACCGTGTCCGGCCTCGTGCGCGGCGTCACCGTGGCCGAGGGCGACGTCATCGTCGAAGGGCATCCACTGGTCTACGTCGAGGAGGCCGACGTCGGTGAGGGCGGCCTGCAGGCGGAGGAGGCGCTCGACCCCGACTTCATCCGCCCCGACCTGCAGGAGACCTACGACCGCCACGCCTACACGCTCGACGAGAACCGGCCCGAGGCGGTCGCCAAGCGGCGCAAGCGCGGCTACCGCATGCCGCGCGAGAACATCGCGCAGCTCGTCGATGAGGGCTCGCTGCTCGAGTACTGGCCGCTGATCGTCGCCCGGCAGCACCAGCGCTACGACGCGGAGACGCTGCGCAAGAACACGCCCGCCGACGGCCTCGTCGCCGGCACCTGCACGATCAACGCCGACCTCTTCGGGGAGGAGGCGGCGCGCGCCTGCGTCATCTCCTACGACTACACGGTCCTGGCCGGCACGCAGGGCGGCCGCAACCACTACAAGCAGGACCGCATGTTCGACCTCTGCCGCCGCTACCAGCTGCCGCTCGTCTTCTTCACCGAGGGCGGCGGCGGCCGCCCCGGCGACGACCGCATCGGGCCCGGCGTCGCCTTCGACACCTATACGTTCACGCAATTCTCAAAGCTCAGCGGCCTGGTGCCGCTGATCGGCGTGAGCAACGGACGCTGCTTCGCGGGCAACACGGCGCTGCTGGCCTGCTGCGATGTGATCATCGCGACCGAGGGCTCGACCATCGCGATGGGCGGCCCGGCGATGATCGAGGGTGGCGGCGTGGGCATCTACACCCCCGAAGAGGTGGGCCCGATGTCCTTCCAGGTGCCCAACGGCGTCGTCGACATCCTGACGAAGGACGAGGAGGAGGCCGTCGAGGTCGCCAAGAAGTACCTCTCCTACTTCCAGGGCCCCACTGACGAGTGGGAGGCGCACGACCAGCGCCGCCTGCGCCACGTCGTGCCGGAGAACCGTCTGCGGCTCTACGACATGAAGGAGATCATCGAGACGATCGCCGACGTGGACTCCGTGCTCGAGATCCGCGAGAAGTTCGGCATCGGCGTGATCACGGCCTTCATCCGCGTCGAGGGACGGCCGATGGGCGTGATCGCCAACAACCCGCATCACCTGGCGGGCGCGATCGACTCCGACGGCGCCGACAAGGGCGCGCGCTTCATCCAGTTGTGCGACGCCTACGACATCCCGGTGCTGAGCCTGATGGACTGCCCCGGCATGATGGTCGGCCCCGACGTGGAGCGGACGGCGCTCGTGCGGCACTGCGTGCGCATGTTCAACGCCGGCGCCAACCTCACCACGCCGCTGCTCGGCGTCGTCGTGCGCAAGGCGTACGGCCTGGGCGTGCAGGCGATGTGCGGGGCCAGTTCGCTGGTCGGCTTCTTCACCGTCGCCTGGCCGACGGCCGAGTTCGCCGGCATGAACATCGAGGGCGAGGTCAAGCTGGGCTACCGCAACGAGCTGGCCGCGATCGAGGACCCGGAGGAGCGCATCGCCGAGTACGAGCACCGGGTCGCGCGGCGCTACGAGAACGCCAAGGCGATCAACGCCGCCGCCGGCGGCGGCATCGACGACGTGATCGACCCGGCCCACACGCGCGCCTGGATCGCGACGAGCCTCAAGCGCCTGCCGCCGCCGTCGCCGCGCGCCGGGAAGAAGTACCCCTACATCAATCCCTGGTAGACGCCCATGCCCACTCTCCGCCTCCACGACGTCCGCGCCCCCGGCCTCACCGGCCCGGGCCGGAGAGGGCCCGCAGTTGAGCAACGTCCGCTGAGCCCGGCTCCCACGCCGCGGCGCAAGCCCGGGAGGGTGCGATGACCTGGCAGCCCGAGATCGACGAACTGGCCCGCCGCCGCGAACTCGCCCACCAGATGGGCGGCCCCGAGCGCGTCGCGCGGCAGCACGCCCAAGGCAAGCTCACCGTGCGCGAGCGCATCGACGGCCTCGTCGACGCAGGCAGCTTCCACGAGATCGGGGAGCTGGCAGGCCAGGCCGTCTACGAGGACGGCAAGCTCACCGGTTTCACGCCGCGCGCCCGCCTCGTCGGCCTGGCCGAGATCGACGGGCGGCCCGTCGTCGTCGGCGGCAGCGACTTCACGATCCGGGGCGGCTCGGGCAAGGGCCTGGGGCAGAACCGGTCGCTCTCCGAGGACCTCGCCGCCGAGTACCGCCTCCCCCGCGTCGAACTCTACGATTCCGCCGGCGCCAACGTGGAGGCGATCTCCGACCAGGGATCGATCTACCTGCCCAACAGCTTCAGCAACTGGGCCCCCCGCATCAAGCAGATGCAGTCGGCGCCCAACGTCGCCGCCGTGCTGGGCCCGGTCGCCGGCGGGCCGGCGGGCTGGGCCGTGCTGTCGCATTTCAGCGTGATGGTGAAGGGCACATCGGCGCTGTTCGCGTCGGGACCGCCCGTCGTGCGGCGCGCGCTGGGCCACGAGGTGAGCAAGGAGCAGCTCGGCGGCTCGGAGGTGCACACGCGCGTCTCCGGCACCGTCGACAACGAGGCCGAGTCGGAGGCGGACGCCTTCGCCCAGATCCGCCGCTTCCTGAGCTACATGCCGTCGCACGTCTGGGAGCTGCCGCCCGCGGCCGCCCCCCGCCCCGCGCCCGAGGATGCCGAGGACTTGCTCAGCATCGTCCCCCGCGACCGCAAGCGCCCCTACTCGATGAAGCGCCTGATCTCGCTCCTCGTCGACGGCGGCGAGTTCTTCGAGATCGCCCCGCACTACGGCGCGGCGGTCATCACCGCGCTGGCCCGCGTCGAGGGCAAGGCGTTCGGCGTCCTCGCCAACGACCCGAACGTGTACGGCGGCGCGATGGACGCCGCCGCGTCCGACAAGCTGGCGCGCTTCGTGGAGCTGTGCGACTACTTCCACCTGCCCGTGCTCTACCTGGTCGACGTGCCCGGCTTCCTGATCGGCGAACAGGCCGAGCGCGCCGGCACCCTACGCAAGGGCGCCCGCGCGATCTGGTCCTGGACCTCGATGACGGTGCCCACCTTCACGATCCACATCCGCAAGTGCTACGGGATGGCGGGCGCGGCGACCAGCAACGCCTCGCGCCTCAGTTGGCGGTTGGCCTGGCCCAGCGGCGAGTTCGGATCGATCCCAATCGAGGGTGGCGTCGACGCGGCCTACCGCCGCCAGATCGCCGAGGCCCCCGACCCCGACGCCAAGCGCCGGGAGCTCGAGGAGTCGATGGCCAAGTACCGCAACCCCTTCCTGACCGCCGAGGCCGCCGGCGTGGAGGAGATCATCGACCCGCGCGAGACGCGCGCGCACATCGCGCGCTGGCTCAAGCTGGCGTACCGGATCCTGCCGCAGGAACTCGGCCCGAAGCCGAGGTACGGCGTCCGCCCGTAGCCGCCGGACCGCGCTCGGCCGGGTGGCGTGGGGGCTACCGCGGCGTCACGGCGACCGAGCGCACCTCGCCGAACTCCTTGTCCAGCTTGCGCCACGAATCGCCGGCGTCCTCCGTCACGTAGACGTACCCGTACAGACTCGCGGCGACGACGATGTCCGGCCGCTGCGGGTGCGTGCCCAGGCCGTAGACGACCGACTTGGGACACACCGGCAGCGACGCCGACTCCCAACTCCGACCCCCGTCCCGCGTGCGCTGCACCGTGCCCACCGTGCCGGGGATCCCGTCGCCGTTGGCCACGAACATCACGTCGGGGTCGTCGGCCTTCACGACCACCTGGCGGCAGTAGGAGATCCCGTCGTCCTCGTGATGCTTGGGGAAGTAGTGGTAGTCCCAGCTCTCCCCCTCATCGACGCTCGCCGCGAGCCCGAACGGGCTCGTCGCGTAGGTCGCGCGCCCCGGCACCCGCGCCAGCCCGTGGATGTCGTTCTGGAACAGGTTCTCCCCCAGGTCCGGCAGACGCACCCACGAGTCCCCGCCGTCCAGGCTCTTGTGGACGCCGTCCACCTCGACCCCCGCCCACACCCGCTGACGGTCCCGCGGATCGACGAACATCGACGTGGTCCGCGCGATCCCGATCGGGCACGGATCGGCGACATCGATCGGGAGCTCCTGCCAGCTCGCCCCGCCGTCCCGCGAGCGGAACGCGCCCGGGCGCGCCCCCACGAAGATCGTCTCCGAGTCCGCCGGATCCAGGACCACGGACCACACTTGGCGGTCCCCCATCGGCGAGTCCAGCAGATCCCAGTGCCCGCCGTCGTCCTCGCTGCGATAGAGCCCGGCGGTGTCCGACCCCGCCAGCAGCCGGCCGGGCGCGTCGGGATAGGCGGTCAGCGCGCGGAACGTCCCTTCCAGGACCTCGATCTTCCCGGGCTCCCACGTCTGCCCCGCGTCCGGACTGCGCCACAGCCCCTGACCGACCGTCCCGATGTGGATGGAATAGTCGCCCGTCATCACCGGCTCCCCCCGCCGTTCCGGACGTGCGGGTCCTCGCCCCAACGCCCCGCCGCGACCGTATCGCGCCGGGCGCGACCCGACGCAGCACGTCGCGGTCTCCGAGTATACTCCCGCGCAGCAGGGGCGCCAAGGCGGCCCTGATCTGCGCGCCCGGGAGCGCGGGAGCGACGGCGTGGACCTGATCTGCTTCACGAAATTGCTCCAGCCCTACGGGGCCGACGAGCTGATCGCCTTCGCGCGCAAGACGGGATTGGCCGGCTACGACCTGACCGTGCGGGACGGCCACCCCGTCATGCCCGAAACGATCGGCGCCGACCTCGTGCCGTTCGTCGGGAAGCTCACGGACGCCGGTCTGCGGGTGCCCCTGGCGACCATCGGCGGCGCGGCGGCGCCACCCGGCGATCCCGCCACCGAGACGGCGTGGGCGGCGTGCGCGGAAGCCGGCATCGGCATGATCAAGCTGGGCTACTGGCATTGGCGGCCCGGCGGCCGGCACTACTGGGACGAGGTCGAGTCGGTGCGCGCCGAGTTGCATCAATACGCCAGGCTGGCCGAGAAGTTCGGCGTGCAGGCCGTGTTCCACACCCATTCCAGTCATCCCTGGGGAACGCCTCCGGCCCTGAATGCCCCCTACGGACTCAGCGCGTCCGCCCTGATGCATCTCACCGCCGACATCGACCCGCGGCACGTCGGCGCGTATATCGACCCGGCGCATCTGTCGCTCGACGGCGAACCCCTGGAAATGGCACTGGACATCCTGAAGGGCCGCGTGGCCATCGTGGCCGTGAAGAACATGGTTTACCACCCCACATCGGACGGCGACACGACCGTGTGGAGCCACGAGGCCTGTCCGTTGCCGAAGGGCCTGGTCGATTGGCGCAAGGCCGTCGCATCGCTGCGCGCGGCGGGGTATGACGGCTCGCTGAACATGCATGCCGAGTACAACGGCCGCTACGCCCCGGCCGCCGCGTCGGGCGGCCGCACAAGCGCAACGCCGCAACCCTGGAAGCTGGACCCGTCGGGGAACCTCACCGACACGCCCCCCGTGGTGGAACTGCTGGAACCCGATATCGCCTATCTCGCGAAGATCGTCGCCGGCGCCTGACGGGGCCATCTCCGCGCGCCCCTCCTGCGCCGGCGGCGTCTCCCCTATCCTCAGGCATATCCTGAGGCCGGAGGGCCGTGATGCCGCATCCCGCGTTCCTGGAAGACTTCGCGACGGACGTGCGCGATCTCCTCGCCCGCGAAGGCGAGACGACCGAGGCGATCTGGGCCCTGGGCCCGCGCCTGCAGGGGCTGCGCGCCCACCCCGGCCTGCCCCCCCTGCTCGACGCCGCCGCCGAGCAGCGCGCCCCCCTCTACCGCGACCCCGGCGGCGCCTTCGTGCTGGGCTACGCGCGGTTCGGCCCCGGCCACGTCACGCCCGTGCACAGTCACGGCGGCTGGGGGCTGCTCTGCCTGCTGAGCGGCGAGGACCACTACACGTCGTGGCGCCGCGACGACGACTCGCTGACGCTGGTGCAGGACCACCACCTCCGGCCCAACGACCTCGCCTACTGGTTCCCGCCCCCGTACAACATCCATCGCCAGGCGGCCGGGCCGGACGGCACGACGGAACTCGTGCTGCACCAGGGCGACGGCCACCGGGTGCACGAGTTCGATCTCGAGACCGGCGTCGCCCGGCCGGCGCCCCGGCCCGAGCGTCGCGACTGACCCACGGAGCCCCCCAGCGGCTCGCACACACCGGCTCGCACACCACGGAGGAAGCCCATGCCCACGATCGACGCCGCCGACCTCACCCGCTACGCCGAGCGCATCTTCATCGGCACCGGGTCGCCCCCCGCCGACGCCGCCACCGTCGCCACGCACCTCGTGGAGGCGAACCTGAAGGGCCACGATTCGCACGGCGTGATCCGCATCGAGAACTACGTGCGCGACGTCCGCAGCGGCGCCATCCGGCCCGGCGTCGTCACCGAAGTCGAGTCGGAGACCGAGACCACCGCCGTCCTCAACGGCCACTGGAACTACGGCCAGGTCGTCGGCCGCGACACGATGGCCGCCGCCATCGACAAGGCCCGCGCCCAGGGCGTGGGCATCGTCACCGCCCACGGCTGCGCGCACGCCGGCCGCCTCGGCACGTACGGCGAACAGGCGACGCGGGCCGGCATGATCGCCATCGTCTGCTCGAACCAGCACGGCGTGGTCGGCGCCGTGGCGCCCTTCGGCGGCGCCGCCCACCGCCTCTCGACCAACCCCATCGTCGTCGCCGTCCCCTCCGCCGACCCCGAGGCCCCCTTCGTCCTCGATATCGCCACCACGATGAGCGCCGAGGGCAAGGTCCGCGTCGCGCGCAACCGCGGCGAAAAGCTACCGCTGGGCTGGATCATCGACGCCGAAGGGAACCCGTCAACCGACCCCTGGGATCTCTACGGCGGCAATCCGCCGGGCTCTCGTCCGCGCGGCTCGCTGCTGCCCATGGGCGGCCCCGTGGGGCACAAGGGCTTCGGCCTCTCCATGGCCGTGGAACTGCTGGGCGGCGCGCTCTCGCCGGCGGGCCTGGCGCGTCCGGGCCCGAAGGGCGGCGGCAACGGCCTCTTCATGCTCGCCTTCGACCCCGGCCGGTTCGGCGACGCCGCCGCCATCGCCGAGGGCGTCAGCGGGCTGGTCGAGCGGGTGAAGCAGCCCCCCTTCGCGCCCGGCGTCGATGAGATCTTCACCGCCGGCGACATCGAGCGGCGCCGCATGCAGGAGCGCCTCAGGGACGGCATCACCGTCGACGACGAGACGTGGCGGCAGATTCAGGACGCCGCGGCGGGCCTCGGCGTGGACCCCGCGGACGCCCCGCCGCTGCGCTGACAGGGGCCGCGCTGGTCGGTAGTGATAAGGTGCGACGAGGTCGCGGCGGGCGTTGGCGCTCGCCGCGGCGGTGAAAGGTGGCCGGGTGGCCCCCAACGAGCCGGAGCCGAAGACGGAGCCCGATGCGCCGCCGCGCAACCGCGCCGAGCGCCGGCGCCGCGCGCGCGGCAGGGGGCCGGTCGCGCCGGAGGCCCGGGGCTCGGCCGACCCCGACGCGCGCGGCCGGTCGGCCCACCAGCAGCGTCTGTCGAAGGGGCGCCGCTAGCCGCCGGCGCCGCCTCCGCCTCCGCCCCCGACGGCGGGCGGCTCCCCGTCCGGCGTCCGGCCCCTGGGCATGCGGAAGCCGACGCGCGGCTCGGTGAAGATATACCGGGGCTGGTCGGCGTCCTCACCCAGCTTGCGGCGGAGCTTGCTGACGATCGTGCGCATGGGGCGCACGTCGCCGTCGCTCTTTCCCCCCCAGACCCGGTCCAGCAGATGCTGATGGGTCAACACCCGCCCGGCGTGGGCCGACAACTCGGCGAGCATCCCGTACTCCGTCGCGGTCAGCGGCACCGGGCGGCCGGCCAGCGTGACCCGGCGCTCGGCGTAGTCGATCGACAGGTCGCCCAGGAGGTAGGGATCCGGCGGTTCGGCCGTCACGCGCTGGCGCAGGGCCGCCCGGATGCGCGCCGCCAGCTCCGTCGCCGAGAAGGGCTTGACGACGTAGTCGGCGGCGCCCATGTCGAAGGCCTTGGCGACCAACTCCTCCCGCCCATACGCGGAGAGGAAGATGACCGGCACGTTGGCCACCGCGAGGAGGTCCTGCATCAGCTCGATGCCGTCCGTGCCCGGGAGCATCAGGTCCAGCAGCACGATCGCCGGCCGCTCCTCCTCCATCAGGCGGAGCGCCTCCGCCGCGTCCCCGGCCAGGATCGGGTCGTAGCCCGATTTGGCGAGCGTGTCGCGGACGTAGCGGAGGTCCTGGGGGTCGTCGTCCACCGCCAGCACGCGCGGCCGCGCACGTGCCTCCCGCTGCGCACGCCGCACCGCGAGCGGAGGGAAGCGGCCGGCCGCGCCGGCGTGCTCGACCGACGGCAGCGTGAAGGTGAAGCGCGCCCCCATGCCCGGCCCGGCGCTCTCGGCCCAGATGCGGCCCCCATGCGCCTCGACGATGCCCTTGCAGATGGCGAGGCCCAGGCCCGTGTCCCCGTCCCGCTCCCCGGACTCGGCCCCGGCGAACTTGCGGAACAGGTGCGGCAGGCGCTCGACCGTGATGCCGCGCCCGTCATCGGCCACCGAGATCGACACGTGCACGCCGTCCCGCACGGCGCTCACCCGGATGACGGACGATTCCGGGGAGTGCCGGGCCGCGTTCGACAGCAGGTTGCCGAGCACCTGCACGATGCGCCGACGGTCCGCCATCACCACGGGCAGGTCCGGCTCGACGTCGATGGCGAGCCGGTTCGCGCCTCCGCCGTCGCCGAACCCGCTCCGCGCCCGGTCCAGCAGCACGGCCACGTCGGCGGGTTCGGGAGCGACCGCCAGCGCGCCGGTCTCGATGCGGGCCACGTCCAGCAGGTCCGAGACTAGGGCGTGCATGTGGTCGGCCTGGTCCCCGATGATGCGGAAGAACTGACGCACGACGGCGGGGTCGAGTTCCGAGGACGAGTCCAGCACGGTGGCGGCCGAGCCCTTGATGGAGGTCAGGGGCGCCCGCAGCTCGTGGCTCACCATCGCCAGGAACTCGGCGCGCAGCCGTGCCAGCTCCTCGACGTCGGCCATGTCCTGCAGGGTGACGACCATCGACTCGACCGCGCCGTCGTCGGCGAGGATGGGCGTGGCGTTGAGCAGCACGGTGACGCTGCGCCCGTCGGCGACGCTGAGGACGATCTCCTCGGCGCGCACCGTCTCCTCGGCGCTCATGAGCTCCGGAAGCGAGGACTCCCCGATGAAGACCTCCTCCCCATTGGCGCGCCGGAAGGTCAGCACGTCGAGCAGATCCTCGGGCGACTGATCGGGGTTGCGCAGGCTGTCGACGATTCTGCGCGCCTCCCGGTTGAACGACTTGGGCGATCCCGTCGCGGAGTCGAAGACCGCGACGCCCACCGGGGAGGTGTCCATCACCGTCTCGAGATCGGCCCTCGCGCGCCGCTCCTCGCGGTGCTGGCGGGCGTTGGCGATGGCCATCGCCGCCTGCGAGGCGAAGAGCACCAGCGTCTCCTCGTCCTCTTGGGTGAACTCCCGGTCGCTCGGCTCACGGCCCAGGTAGATCGTCCCCACCCCGGCCCCCTGATGGCGGATCGGCGCGACCAGCAGGGCCCCCACCGCGACCGAGGGCAGGAACCCGGGCATGCCCAGCGCGCCCAGGTGGCCGGCGCTGTCCGACACCCGCAGGGGCTCCGCGAGCCCGCTGAGATACTCGAAGAAGCCGCGTCCCTGCGGCATGTCCCAGAGCCCCTGGTACTCCTCCCGGGTGACCCCGGAGACGATGAAGTCGGGCTGCTGCCCGCCCTCGCCCCAGACCGTGATGGCCCCGTAGCGCGACGCCGTCAGCGCGCGGGCGCTGTCGACCACCTCCTGCAGCACCGTGTCGAAGTCCAGGCTCTCGTTGATGCGCAGGCCGGCCTCGCTCAGGCGGGCGAGGCGCTCGCGCAGCTCCGCGATCTCGCGGTCCCGGTCGTCCGGCCGGTTCAGGCGCATCACTGCGATCGCCCGCCGATGGGGAGCGCGGGGGCGCCGGCGGGGGCGATCGCGCCCCAATCCGCCCAATGCTCACAAGAAGTCATGAATATTCCTCCGAATCGTCACGCGACAGTGACACCGACGATCGTATGCTCGTGGGGCAGTGTACCCGAAAAGTGGGAGGTGTCCCCATGGCGCTCGTCCAGAGAACCCCGGACCAGGCGACAGCCACAGCGGCGCCGGCCGGCGTGACGCCCGCGCTTGACGTATTCCATGCCCGGTGCGCCGATAATGGTGCACTTGTTGCACCCCCCCCCCCCCCCCCCCCCCCAACCCAATAACAGCATATGTACGCGTAGCACTGACCACCCGGCACAGTGGGTGACGGCGTGAGCCGCGCCTCACGCACGCTGCCACGCCCCGCGCAGCTGCGCCCTCCGGCGCTGCTGCTCGTCATCCTCTCCGCCTGCCTCGCCCTGCTGCCCGGTTTCGACGCCGCCGATGCCCAGACCGCCGCGCCCTCGGTGACCGGCGTCACGGTGACGTCGGCGCCCGAGCGCGACCAGACCTACGGACCCGGCGAGATCATCCGCGTGACGCTCACGTTCAGCGAGGCGGTGGACGTGACGGGAACCCCGCGACTGTCGATCGACATGGATCCGGCCGAGTGGGGCACGAAGCAGGCCGCCTACGAGAGCGGCACAGGCACGGCGAGCCTCGTCTTCGCCCACCGGGTGGTGCAGCCGAACTACTCAACCCGGGGCATCGCCGTGCTCGCGAACACGCTCGAGCTCAACGGCGGGACGGTCCGCTCGGCCTCGACCGGGGAGGACGCGTCGCTCGCCCACGCGGGGCTGGATCACGACCCGGACCACAAGGTCGACTGGCAGAGGACCCCGCCGAACCGGCTGCGCTCGGATGTCAGCGGCGACGCGGTGGCGGGCGCACCGGCGATCTCCTCGGCGACGGCGACGGCGACCACGGTCCAGGTCGCGTGGAATGCGCCCTCGAGTGACGGCGGCGAGACGATCACCGCCTACGACCTGCGCTACATCCGCAGCGACGCCTCGGACAAGTCGGACGGCAATTGGACCGGGGCAGACGACGTCTGGGAGACGGGGGGCGGCGCGCTCTCGTACAGGCAGACCGGGCTGACGCCGTCCACCGAGTACGACTTCCAGGTGCGCGCCGTGAATTCCGACGGCGACGGCGCCTGGTCGGCCACGCGGACGGCGACGACGGGGACCCCGGCGATCAGCGGCACGGCCACGCTCTCCTACGCCGAGAACGCCGCGACCCGCGTGGGGACGTTCAGCGTGACGGGGGCGGACGAGGACGTCGACGAGGTCACGTGGGCGATCTCGGGCACGGACGCGAGCCACTTCGACATCACCCACCCGAACGGGGCGCTGCGCCTGATCGACAGCTCGGACGGCGCGACGGGCCTGAAGCGCCCGAAGATGCCCGACTTCGAGTCGCCCGACGACGACGGCGGGGACAACTCCTACTCGATCACGCTGACCGCGACGGTCGGCGGCGTCGCCCCCACGCTGGCCGTGACGGTGACGGTGACCGACGTGGACGAGCCGGGCGCGATCGCCCTCGCGCCCGTCCGGCCCAAAGTCGGGACGGCCCTGACCGCCACGCTGAGCGACCCCGACACGGTGGAGGACGGCACGACCACATGGGCGTGGCAGCGCTCCGACGGGCGCAACAACTGGGACACCATCGCGGGGGCGACCAGCGCCAGTTACACGCCGGTCGCGGCCGACTCGGGCCAGTACCTACGCGTCAAGGTGACGTACACGGACGGGCACGGCGCGAACAAGAGCGCCGAGGCGACGGCGCACCACGTGGTCATCGCGAGCGTCCTCACCGGCCTGTCGGCGACGACGACGAGTACCACGCTCGCCATGACGCCGAGCTTCGAGACCGACGTGCTGCACTACAAGGTCAGTTGCGCGGACGCGGAGGACGCGGAGACGGACACCATGACCGTGACCCCCACGGCCGACTCCGGCGTCCGGCTGGCGGTGAACGGCACGCAGACCGCCAGCGGCACGGCCGTCGCGGTCACGGTGGGCAAGGACAGCGACGTCGTCATCCGGGCGAGCGGCGCCGGCGGCGGATTCACGGACTACGTCGTGCACTGCGTACACGACTTCCTCGCCAACACGACCGTGACCGAGGAGGTCACCGATGCAGCGATGGAGGAGTTGGTCTCGTGGGGATGGCGGGACTACCTGGTGATCATCGATCACCACGGCGTGCCCCGCTTCCGGCGTGCCCTGAACGCATTCCCCGGGAACCCACGCTTCTGGTTGCGCTTCAGTCAGGTCGGGCCAACCGGGGAGTACCGCTACAGCTACGCGGAACGCCCCTATTCCGAGAGCCCCGCCACGCAGTTCATCCTGGACGAGGACTTCGAGCGGGTCACGACCGTTAAGGTCGTCGCCCCGCTCACGAACACCGGCGTCCACGACTTCCGCGTGCTATCCAACGGCAACTACCTGCTGATGTCGGCCGAGTGGCGGGTCCGGCGCGACCTGTCCTCCTATGGGTATGACCTGAGTAGCTTCCCGTACCAGAACCCACTCGAGAACTGGCTAGCCGGGTCATTGCCCCTGATGCAGGACTCGGGCATCCAGATCGTCAGCCCTTCGCGCAGCGCCGTCTTCTCGTGGAAGTCGTGGGGCAAGCTTCCCTACGAGGATTGCACCCAGCACTGGGCCGACCGGTACGCCCACGTCAACATGACCCACTACTTCAAGGGCACCATCACTGCCTCGTTCCGCGGCTGCTCGAAGGTGATGGGCATCAGCGCCAGCACCGGGAAGACGCTGTGGAGCATCGGACGCACCAACCTGGAGGAGGGGGAGTGGACCAGACGCGGGTTCGGTCCCGAGCCGCTGACGATCATCGGCGACCCGGAAGGGGAGTTCTGCGGTCAGCACGGCTCGGAGATGCATCCCGGCAACCGGCTCACGCTCTTCGACAACGGCGAGCACTGCGTGGTCGATCCGATCACCAGGGAGAGCGTGCGCACGTCCGGTATCTACGCGCGCGCGGTGGAGTACGCGCTCGACGTCGAGAACGGCGAGGCGGTCTTCCTCTGGGACAAGAGCCAGAACGACAGCAAGACGCTGATGGGGACTCGCGGCGGACATGTGCTCGTGCTCGACAACGGCGACTGGCTGATTAGCTGGGCGCGGGAGCGGCCTGGCGAGACGTCAGGCAATGTCCAGTACGCCATTACCCAGGTCGATCCGAAGACCGGGACGCGCAAGCTGGCATTCGACATTCCCAACCCCTCGAACACCGCCGTCCAGGCCAACATCCGCGCCTCGACCGTGCCCGCCTACGCGCTCGCGCCCCAGCCGGTGGCGCTGAGCGCCGCCGTGCCCGTCAGCGAGCGGACGTCCGTGTTCCACCTCGGCGACACCGACACGCCCCAGGTGCTGGTGACGTTCAACCGGCCGGTCGTCGACTTCGACAAGACATCGCCCTCGCTCAGCGTCTCGGGCGGCACGGTCGCCGCCGTCAGCGCCCTCGTCGCGGACGGCGAGCCCGCCAACGCCTACCTGGTCACGCTCGATCCCGCCGGCGAGGGCACGGTTACCCTGCGCCTGCTCGCCAACAAGACCTGCGCCTCTGGGGGCATCTGCACCGCCGACGGGACCATGCTGACCAAGACGCCCCCCGCCGTCGGGGTCACGGCGGCGCCGCTGGTCTCCTTCGCGCGGGCCGCCTACAGCGTCCGGGAGGGCCGCTCGGTGAACGTGACGGTGCGGCTGAGCTCGGCCCACCAGTCCGCCGGCGGGGTGACGATTCCGATCGAGCTCGACGCGGGCGCCGGCACCGCGACGGCGGCGGACGACCTGGTGACGGACCTCGCCGCCGGCCAGAGCGTGACCTTCCTGCGCGGCGAGACGAGCAAGAGCATCCGCGTCGAAGTGGCCCAGGACACCCTGGTCGAAGCCGACGAAACCATCGTGCTGGGCTTCGGGACGCTGCCCGACGACATCGGTACCGGAACGACCACCTCGACCACGCTCACGCTCACCAACGCCACCAGCGCCGCCATGACCTACAGTCGCGTCGACGGGGAGCTGGCCGAGGGCGGCAGCGCCGAGTTCACCTTCGCGATCACCAACGGCGTCACGTTCGCCGAGGGCGGCAGGATCAACCTCACGCTCGCCGGCAGCGCGGACGCGGGAGACGACTACACGCTGCACTCGGACGGCGCGACGCTCTCCGCGCCCTACTACGTCACCATCCCCACCGGGCAGTCCTCGACGAGTTTCACGATCCAGGCGACGGACGACAGCGTCGCCGAGCCGACGGACGAGACGATCTCGATCAGCGCTCGGCTGGCGCTCACGAATGCGAATCTCGGCTCCCGCACGGTCAGGATCCAGCCGAGCGACGTCGCGAACGTGCCGGATGTGACGATCGAGGCGGGCAGCGCCGTCAACGAAGGCGAGTCGGCGTCGTTCACGTTGCGGCGCACCGGCGCCACCACCGCCGGCCTCACGGCCTTGGTCAAAGTGACCACCAGCGGCGCGGCCCTCAGCGGCGGCGCGCCATCGAGCGTCACGTTCGCCGCCGGCAGCGCCACCGCCAGCCTGAGCCTGCCCACGCGCGACGACACGGTCGTGCGGGATACGGGCGGGCAGGTGACGGTGTACCTGCTGGGCAGCTCGAGCAACCCGCCCACCTACCTGACCACCCCGCAGAACCAGGCGACGGTCACCATCGACGACGACGACGTGGCCAGCTTCACCCTGACGGCATCCACCCAGGAGTTGACGGAGGGCCGGTCGGTCACGCTGACCGTGGACACGGGCGGCGTGACGTTCCCCAACGCCCAGGAGATCGAGCTGCTGCGCGGCGGCGACGCGACGGTCGGGGACGACTACACGCTCCCCGGCGGGTGCGTCGGTTCGAGCTGCTACCTCACCCTGCAGCGGGGCGCGCGGACGGTGCGGGCGAGCTTCTCTGCCCGCTACGACGGCGTCGACGAGGGCGACGAGACCCTCGTGATCGACGCCTACCACGACGGCAGCTTCATCGACTCCGTGTCCATCACCCTCGTCGACGGCGTCGCGCCCCCGCCGCCCGTGTCCCGGGCGGGCGGCGGGGGCGGCGGCTTCGGGCCGGGCCCCGGCGAGGTTCTCCTGACGGTGAGCGCGGCGGTCGCGGGCGAGGAGGCGCCGGCGGGCCAGCGCTACGGCTTCACCTTCGAGTGCACCCCGCCCGAGGGCGCGCCGGGCATCACCTGGGCGTTCTCCCTCGGCGCAGGGCAGGGCGCCGGGCGCTTCGTCCCGGGTGCGGCGCCCTGCTCGCTGACGGCCACCGACGCCGGCGGCGCCGACCGGGTGGACGGACTCTTCAGGAACCGCCTGCTCGGGGAGGAGGCTCTGCGTCTCGTCGTGACCTTCGTCTACGGGATCATGGCGACGCCCGTCGATCCCGAGGCGGAGACCGTCGTCGAGGAGGGGGCCGTGGCCCTCACGATCCCCGCCGGCTCCCGCGATGTCCCCTACGCGGTGCTCCTGGAGACCGGCGGGGAGCGTTGCGAGGGCGGCCTGGACCTGGCAGGCAAGTCGATCGTCTGCCACACGGTGACCGTGTACGACGCAGATGGGGAGGAGGCAGAGGAGAGCATCGAACTGCTCGTCCCCGCCACCGTCACGATCACGTTGGACGCGGCGGTCGTCGAGGAACTGGGCGGCCTTGAAGGTGTGCAGGCCGCCCGCGAGCGCGGCGAGCTGCGCATGCTCCACCGCGACGATGCCGATACGCCCTGGGAGGAGCTGCCGTTCACCGTCGCGGAGACCGACGGCGCCGTGCAGATCGTCGTCTCCGTGTCGTCCTTCAGCGACTTCACGCTCATCACGAGCGAGCCGCGGCTCGACGTGCTGCCCCTGCACACGGGCTGGAACGTCGTCGTCTGGGACGGCGCCGACGGCGCGTCCATCGCCGACGCCCTCGGCGACCTCGGCGACCAGGTCGACGCGATCTACCAGTGGGTCGCCGAGACCCAGACGTGGCGCAGCCACCGGCCAGGTGGCCCGGCCATCCTCAGCGCGTTCGACACGTTCGAGCGCGGCGCGACCTACTGGATCCGGTCGAGTGAGGCGGTGGAGTGGACGGTCGTCGAGGGCCCGCTTGAGTCACCAGCGACGGCGCAAATCGGCCTCCACGACCGCTGGACCGAGATCGTCTGGCGGGGGGCGGACGGCGTCTCCATCGCCGAGGCCCTCGGCGAGGATGTCTTCTCGCAGGTGGAAGTGGTCTATCGCTGGCTCGCCGAGACGCAGGTGTGGACCAGTTTCCGCCCCGGCGCCCCGCCCATCCTGAGCGCCTTCGACACGTTCCAGACGGGGGCCCGCTACTGGATTGCCGTCGCGGAGGCCATCGACTGGACCGTCCCCCTGGCGCTGCCGTAGGGGTCCGTCGGCGAGGGTGGCTCACCCCGCCCCGACGAGCATCCCGTCCCCCGGCGAGAAGGCGGCGTGCCGCTCTGCGGCCTGGGCGCTGCTGTAGGTCGTGCTGTGGGGCATGCCCGCGGCGGGCCGTCAGTCCGGCGTGTCCGAGCGCCGCAGCCGCGGCGTCGGGGCGCTGTACGCGCTCGCGGCCGGCGGGTACGTCGGCTACTTCCCCGGGGCGCCGGACTTCGTCAACGAGCCCTTCCGCGATCGCTTCCCGCACGGCCTCCCGCCCGGGATGCCGCTCGTCGCCAGAACCGACGAATGAACCGATAAAGGGGCGCCGCTAGCCGGCGCCCCCGCCTCCGCCCCCACCACCGACGGCGGGCGCGCCCAGGATCTCGGTCAGCCTCCCGCGCTCGGTCGCCTCGGCCCGGGCCGAGAAGCGCACGAGCAGCGCCACCGGGGCGATCGCGGCGACGATGACGCCGATGTAGAGGAAGGCGTCCTGCGCTTCGATGCCCTCGGCGCGGAACAGGAAGCCCGCCGCGACGGCCCCCGCGTTGCCCCCCGCCCCCACGATCCCCGCCACCGCGCCCAGCGCCTTCTTGTTCACGAACGGCACGACCGAGAACGTCGCGCCCTCGGACATCTGCACGAAGAGGCTGAACAGGATGAGCGTCGGGATGGCGAGGTAGATCACGCCCATCCGCGAGAAGAGGATCAGGGCCAGCCCCTCCACCAGCAGCAACGCGGCCAGGAACCAGACGCGGCCGCGCAGCCCCCAGCGAATCCCGCAGCGGTCGCCGAACAGTCCGCCCAGCGTGCGCGCGAAGATGTTCATCAGGCCGAACAGCGAGGCGATCGCGCCGGCCAGCACGAGGCCCAACTCGAAGCGGTCGTGGAAGTACAGCGCCGCCACGTTGTTGATCGTCAGCTCGATGCCGAAGCACGCGCCGTAGACCAGGAAGAGCGCCCAGACGCGCGGGTCGCGCGCCGCGTGGAGGAAGGCGCCCTTCGACACCTTGCCTCCCAGGCGGCCCTCGGCGCGCAGCTGTTTGAAGTCGCCCTCGGGCGCGTCCTGCGTGAAGCGGTAGTAGACGAAGCCCATCACGAAGAGCACCGCCCCCGGCACGACCATCGCCAGCCGCCAGCCCAGCGTCTCGGAGATGCCGACGAGGAGGATGGCCGAGACCACCAGCGGCATCACGAGCTGCGTCACGCCGCCGCCCAGATTGCCCCAGCCGGCCGATGTCGCGTTCGCCGTCCCCACGACGTTCGGCGCGAACATCACCGACGTGTGGTACTGCGTGATCACGAAGGAGGCCCCGATCACGCCGATGGCGAGGCGGAAGAGCAGGAACGTCTCGTAGTTCTGCGAGAGGCCGACCAGCATCACCGGGATCGAGCCCGCGATCAGCAGTGCGGTGTACGTCCGCCGGGGGCCGACGCGGTCCAGCACCCAGCCGATGGCGATCCGCGCCACGATCGTGATCGCCACCGAGGCGATGATCGTGTTGAAGACTTCCGCCTTGCTGAGTCCCAGGTCGTCGCGGATCAGCGGCATCAGCGGCGCGACGCCGAACCAGCCGAAGAAGGCCACGAAGAAGGCCAGCCAGGTGAGGTGGAAGGTGCGCATATGCGGCGCCGCGAAGCTGCGCAGCTTCAGCGCCGTCGCGCGCTGCTGGATGCGGTCGAGATCCACGGTCATCCTCTCGCCATCGCCCGCTCGCGGGGCGTCTTCCCGTCCAACGCAACGTATGGCGGGCGCGGGCGACGGCGGTTGCCGCCGGGTGACGGACAGATGTCGGGCGCGTTACAGCGTTGACGCCGCGACAGTCGGCGTGTGGCGCGACAATCGGGGCGTCTTACCGCGCCGTCGCGACGGCCGCCGACGCCGGCGCCTTCCCGGCCGGCTCCAGGCGGACGGCGGCGAACTTGAGCTCCGGTTCCTTCGAGCGGGCGTCGAAGGCCTCACTGGCGGCGAGGTTCGGCGTGCTCTCGGCCGCCCAGAGCGGGCCCCAGTGGAAGGGGGCGAAGACCGCGCCGGGCACGACGGCGTCCGTCACCCGGGCCGGCGCGACGAACGCCCCGCGCCGCGAGATCACGCGCAGCGGCTCGCCGTCGCCGATGGGGACGTCGCGGGCGTCGTGGGGATGGATCTCCAGGAACGGCCGCGGCTCGCTCTTGTTGAGCTTGGCGACCTTGCCGGTGCGGGTGCGGGTGTGCCACTGATCCTTCACGCGGCCGGTGAGCAGGGCGATCGGGTAGGTCTCGTTGAGCGGCTCAGCCGGCGCCTCCTGCTGCACGACGTGGAAGCGGGCGCGGCCGTCGGCGGTGGGGAAGCGCCCGTCGCTGAAGAGGCGTTCGGGAGCGGCCCCGGCCCCGGCCGGGAGCGGCCACTGCGCGCCCGCCGCCGTGCGGCGCAAGCCGGCGTAGCTCACGCCCGTGATGTCGAGGTCGCGGCCCCGGCTCAACTCGCGGTGCTCGTTGAAGATCTGCTCCTCGCCGTCGTAGGCGAACGCCTCGCCGAAGCCGAGGTCGGCGGCGACGCGGCAGATGATGCGCCAGTCCGGCAGCGCCACCCCCGGCGGCTCCCCGATCTGCTCCAGCAGGCAGATGCGGCGCTCGCTGTTGGTCATCGTGCCGGCCCGCTCCGACCATTGGGCGGCGGGCAGCAGCAGGTCGGCGACCTCCGTCGTCTCCGTTGGGTGGTAGGCGTCCTGCACCGCGACGAAGTCGGCCTTGGCCAGGGCGGCGCGCACTCGCTCGGTGTTCGGCAGCGAGGCGAGCGGGTTGGTGCCGGCCACCCACAGCACCTTGACGCGTTCCTCCTCGAGCGCCTCGACCATCTCGATGGCGGTCAGCCCGGGCCGCGCGGAGATCGACCCCGGCGCGATCCCCCAGGCGGCCTCGACCTCGGCGCGGTGGCCGGCGTCGGCGACCTGCCGGTGGCCCGGCAGCGCCCCCGCGAGCCCGCCCGCCTCGCGCCCGCCCATCGCGTTGGGCTGGCCGGTCAGCGAGAAGGGGCCCGCGCCGGGCTTGCCGATGTTGCCCGTCGCCAGCGCCAGATTGATCAGCGCCAGGTTCTTGTCGACGCCGCGGGCGCTCTGGTTCAGCCCCATCGCCCAGAGCGAGAGGGCGGGGCCGTTGCGCGCGTAGATGCGCGCCGCGTCGACGATGTCCTGCGCCGGCACGCCGGTGCTCTCGTGGGCCAGCTCCGCCTGGTAGCGGCCCAGCACGCGCGACAGATCCTCCCAGCCCGACGTGCGGGCGTCGATGAAGGTGTGGTCGACGCCGCCGGCCAGCAGGACTTCGTAGAGCAGCGCGTTCAGCAGCGCGACGTCGCTGCCCGGCCGGGGCCGCAGGTGGACGTCGGCGATCTCGGCCGTGCGCGTCCGGCGCGGATCGACCACGATCACGCGCACGCTCTTGTCGGCCCGCCGGCGCGCCTTGATGCGGTTGAACAGGATGGGGTGACAGGCCTCCGGGTTGGCGCCCACGATGAGGAACGTCTTCGCGGCCTCAATGTCGGCGTAGGAACAAGGAGGGGAGTCCGACCCCAGCGCCAGCGTGTAGGCCGCGACGGCGCTCGCCATGCAGAGTCGCGAGTTCGTGTCCTGGTTGTTGGTGCCCAGGAACCCCTTGGCCAGCTTGCCGAACAGGTAGTAGTCCTCGGTGAGCAACTGGCCCGAGCCGTACAGCATCACGGCGTCGGGGCCGCCCTCGGCCTGGGCCGCACGAATCGCGCCGGCCAGCCGGGCCGTGGCCTGCGGCCACGCGACGGCGTGGAAGTCGGCCCCCCGGTCCGCACGGGCGAGCGGCTGAACGAGGCGATCGTCGGTGCGCACGACCGGCGCCAGGAGCGCCCCCTTCGCGCACAGGCTGCCGCGGTTGACGGGATGCTCGGGGTCACCGCGCACCTCCGTGATGGCGCCGTCCCGCGCCTTGGCGAGCACGCCGCAGCCGGTGCCGCAGTAGGGGCAGATCGACCGCCGCCAGCCCTCGCCGGACGCGCGGCGGCCACCCAGGCTGGGGAGTCGGACGCGGCCGCTCATCCGGCCGCGGCGCCGACGGCCGCGCGATCGCGGATCGCGTCCGGCCCCAGGGTGCGGCGGATCTGCGCCGCCACGAGGTCGGCGAGTTCGGCGGTGGGCGTCTTGGGCGCGACCGGCTGCGCCAGCCGCGCGTCGTCGCCCAGCCGCCCCCCGGCGACGATCGATGCGGCCGGCACGATCTCCTCGCCGGCGCGCACGCGGGCGCCTTCGAGGCCGATGTCGGCGATCTTGTGCTGGCCGCAGGCGTGCACACAGCCCGACCAATGGATGCGCACCGTCTGCCCGGCGACGTAGCGCTCATCGAGGCGGCGGGCCAGTTCCAGCGCCTCGCCCTTCGTGTCGATCAGGCTGAAGTGGCAATAGTCGATGCCGGTGCAGGACACCAGGCCCCGCATGAACCCCGAGGGCGCGGGCGAGAAGCGCTCGAGCAACGGCTCGGCCAGCAGGGCGGGGAGATTCGCTTGCGGCACGTGCGGGATCAGCGCGTTCTGCTGGACGGTGAGCCGGATCTCCGCGCCGCCGTGGCGCCGGGCGACGGCGGCCAGTTCGATCAGGTCGTCGCCGCTGACGCGGCCGACGGGAACCAGCAGGCCGACGGTCGTCAGCGCGGGATCGCGCTGGGCCGTCTGTCCCAGGTGGTCGCCGCCGTGACGGGCGCTCGCCGCGACGCCGGCCGGCCGCAGCGGCCGCCCCACGGTCTCCTCGACCGCGGCCCGGAACCGCGCCACCCCCCACTCCGCGATCAGGACCTTGAGCCGCGACTGCTTGCGGTTGGCGCGCGGGCCGTGGTCCCGGAAGACCGTGAGCACGGCGCAGGCGAGATCGACCACATCCTCCGGCGGGACGAAGACGTCGAGCGGCTCCGCGAGGCGGGGCTCCTTGCCGCCCATCGCCCCGCCCACGAGCACGTTGAAGCCCACGAGATCGCCCTCGGCCGTGGCGGCCGTCGCGGGCGTAAACGACAGATCGTGCGACTGGGCGTGCGTGCAATCGTCACGGCAGCCGGTGATGCTGAGGTTGAACTTGCGCGGCAGGTTGCTGAAGTCGCGGCGTCCGATGATCGCCTGCTGCAGACGGCCGGCCAGCGGGCGCGCGTCGATGATCTCGTCGGCGTCGATGCCGGCCAGGGGGCAGCCCACCACGTTGCGCACGTTGTCCATGCCCGACTGCTGGCTCGTGAGGCCCACGGCGCTCAGACGCTGCAGCACCGACGGGGCGTCCTGGATGCGGATCCAGCGCAGTTGCAGATTCTGCCGCGTCGTGATGTCGGCTCGGCCGCGGCCGTAGGTGTTGGCGATGTCGCCGATCACCGCCAGCTGCTCCGACGTGAGCACGCCGTTCGGGATGCGCATCCGCAGCATGAAATAGCCCGGCGTCGCCTTGCGGTGGAAGAGGCCGTACCACTTCAGCCGTTCCAGATCGCCGTCATCGAACACGGGCTCGTCCATCGCGGCGTAGCGATGGAGGTCGGGCAGGACGTCGAGTCCCTCCTTCGCGTTCTTGATCGCCTCGATCGCGTTGGGCATGCGCGGCTCCCGTCCAGATCCAGCCTAGGGCGGCAGGATCCGCGGGAGCCCCGGCGAGTTTGCGTCGAGATGACCAACGCGTGACGACCGTGTTAAGCCGCCCGCGGGGCGAAGTGGCAGTGCAAGGCAGGCCGCAGAGCACCGGATCTAGGCGACGCCTTCCACCGCGGCGAACTGTCCCCGGCGCAGCAGGCCGCGCAGGTCCGTCATGGCCAGCGTGGCCAGCAGGAAGACCGCCACCCACAGCACGCCGGGCCAAATCAGCAGCACGCGCTCGCCCACGCTGTCGGCGATGAGGCCGAAGCCCAGGTTCATGAAGGCCATGTGCCCGGCGGCCAGCATCAGGTACAGCGACATCACCCGCCCCCGCAGCCGGTCGGGGATGACCGACTGGATGAACGTCGCCGACATCGCCATGTAGGTGGCCTGCGTCCCGCCGGCCAGCGCCGCCCCCACGACCGCCATGGCGGGCGTCTGCGCCACGCCCAGCACGATCATCGACAGCCCGCTGCCCAGCCCGACGGCGGCGAACACCGGCCCCCGCAGCGACTCCTGCCGTAACTGCGACAGCGCCAGCGTGCCCGCCAGCGCCCCGACCCCAGCCCCCACGACGATGGCCGAGAAGGTGTCGCTGCCGCCGCCGAGGTCGGTCGCCAAGCGCGGCATCAGCGAGTCGAAGGCCATCGTCAGGCCGCAGTGCGCCCCCACCAGCGAGAGGATCAGGCGCACCCGCCGGTCGCGCCAGGCGTAGCCCATGCCGTGCGCCACGTCCCGCCCGATCGACCGCGCGGGCGGCCCCGCCTGCGTCGCCACCGCGGGGCGCCAGCGGATGCGCCAGACCTGCACGACCGACAGCGCCAGCAGCCCGGCCGAGAGGAAGAAGACCGCGCCCGCCCCCAGGGTCGCCAGCACGACGCCGCCCGCCAGCGGCCCCGCCACCCGCGACCCGTGCCGCGCCAGCCCGGCCAGCGTGATCGCGTTGAGCAGGTGCTCGCGCCGCACGAGGCTGGGCATCAGCGCCTCTTGCGCCGGCGCGACCATCGCCATCGACGTGCCCTGCAGCACCGCCAGCAGCACGACCTGCCACGTCTCGACGACGCCCGTCACCACCAGCGCGCCCAGCACGAGCGAGATGACGACGCCGACCGCGCCCGCCCCGATCGCCATGCGCCGCCGGTCGATCCGGTCGGCCAGCCCGCCGCCGATCGGGCCCAGGAAGAGGAACGGCGCCATCCCGGCGAAGGTGACGATCCCCACCGCCCCGGTGGAATCCGTCAGCTCGAAGACCAGCCAGCCGCGGCCCAGCAGCAGCGCCCAGCGCGCCGCCGCGCCCAGCACCGTCTCGTAGAACAGCAGCCGGTAGTCGCGCGACTGCAGGGCGGGCATGCGCTCAAGCATGCGCAGAGCCTAACGGCCCGCTCGCCCCACGTATCGCTCGGGCCGGCCGGCGCCCGCGGCGCGCGCCCGCCTAGAGATTGAACTGCGGGACGACGTAGTCCTTGTCCTTGGCGTAGACCTGCAGCCGGCCGCGCGTGCCGTCGCTGACCACGATCCGGTCCTGCTCGTCGATCACGATGCCGCACGGCCGATCGAAGCGGCCCAGCGTGATCATTTCCTCGGGGTCCACCCGCTCGAAGGCGCGCACGTAGTCCGGGTTGACGTCCATCACCGCCTGCCCCGACTTCGAGAAGCCGCGCGCGTCGCCGTAGAGGCCGGCGATGATGTCGCCGTCGGGGTAGTAGACCTGGACGCGGTTATTGCCCCAATCGACCACGTAGACATCGCCGTCGCTGTCGACCGCCACGTCCGACGGCCGGTGCAGCTGCCCGCCGTCGTCGATCAGCGACCCGAAGCGCCGGCGGAACGTGCCGTCGGGGGAGAACTGCTGCACGCGGTCGTTGCCCCAGTCCGCGATGTACACGTCGCCCTGCCGGTCGATGGTGATGCCCCACGGCTTCGAGAGCTGTCCCTCGTCGTGGCCGGGCTCGCCCCAAGTCGAGAGGAAGCGCCCGTCGGTGCTGAACTTCTGCACGCGATGGTTGCCGCCGTCCACGACCAGCAGGTTGTCGTTGGCGTCGATGGCCAAACCCGAGGGACGGCTCAGCTGCCCCTCGCCCGACCCGGCCTCGCCCCAGCGGGCGACCCGATCGCCCTCCGGCGTGTAGACCGTGATGGCGTTGTCCCAGGCGGAGGAGCAGTAGAGGTTGCCGGCGCGGTCCAGCGCCAGCCCCTCGGGCCAGACGACCTCGCCCTCGCCGATCGTGGTGAGGTAGTCGTGGTCGATCGTGAACTTGTGGATCTTCGGGGTGCCGTAGGGCTGGCCGTACCCCTCCGCCGCCGCGATGTCGGCCACGTAGAGGATGCCGCCGGGGGCGAAGGCCACGGGCCCGGGGTGCGTGAACCCCTCCGCGCCCACGTGATGGCCGATCGAATGGCTGAAGTGCCAGGTGCGCCCGGCGACGGTCTTGGTTGGCATCACACGCTCTCCCGCGGCTGCGCCGCCGTGGTGCGGCGTCAGGCCGCGCTGCCCGCGGGTTCCACGAAGCGCGGCTGCTCGAACTGCCCGTTGACGATCGGGACCGGGTCGAGCCCCAGCCAGTCCTCGAGGATCGTCGAGTAGACGCCGCGGAAGTCCAGGTTGGGGACGAGGTCGCCCTGATCCAGCGCCTCGGGCCGCCTGTCGGGGTAGAGGCCGTACTGCCCGCCCCGGACCGACGGCCCGAACGCGAAGCAGCCCCCGCCGGCCCCGTGGTCGGTGCCCGAGCCGTTGTCGCGCACCCGGCGCCCGAACTCGGAGAAGAGGAACATGACCACGTTCTCGTCCGCGTCGTGCGCCCGCAGATCGTCCCAGAAGTCCGTCACCGCCCGCGAGACCTCGGTCCACAGCCGCTCGAACGTCGGCGCCTGCGAGGCGTGCGTGTCGAAGCCGGCGAGCTGCGTGTAGAAGACGCGCGTCCCCACGTCCGCCGTGTGGATCGTCGCGACGTCGCGCAGCGCCTTCGCGATCGGGTCGGTCCCGTACTCGACCTCCGACTCGTAGCCGCCCAGCGTCCCCTTCAGGATGTCCGCGCCGCTCAGCGCGTCGAGGCCGGTCTGGCCCAGGTAGGCGTTGACCGGGCCCGTCCCGATGGCGCGTCCGTACATCGTCGAGAAGCGCTGCAGCATCTTCGTGCGCTGCTGCTCCTGCTCGATGCTGGTCAGCAGCCCGTAGGTCGAGAGGTCGGCGACCGACGCCACCGACACCCCCGGCAGCACCATCGCCCGCGGCAGGCTGAGCCCGATGTTGACCCCCGTCACCGGGTTCTCGCCCGCCGGGTCCAGGTCGCGGATGGCGCGCGCCACCCAGCCCTCCGTGCCCACCGTGTCGGGCTCGCAGGTGTGCCAGATGTCCATCGAGCGGAAGTGCGAGCGCGGGGAGTTGGGGTAGCCGACGCCGTGGATGATCGCCATGTCGCCCTGGTCGTACAGCTCCTTGAGCGGCGCCATCTTCGGGTGCAGCCCGACGGCGTCGTCGATCTTGAGGACGTCCTCGGCGTCCACCCGCAGCGTCCCTTTGCGGCTGTCGTAGTAGTGCGGGTCGTCGTAGGGGACGACCGAGTTCATGTAGTCGTTGCCGCCGCTCAACTGGAGCACGACGAAGACCGGGGGTTTCGCTGCGGTGGTCATGGCTGCTGCTCTCTCAACTCCTGGTGCGCGCTCGTGACGGGCCGGGGCTAGCCGAACTGATACTCGGGGGTGGCGGCGATCAGCGACAGCATCTCGGCGACGCGTTGCGCGAGGGCGCCGTTGCCGTCGGCCGCGACGGGTCCATCGCCGGCCGCGTGCGCGACCAACTCCGCGCGCGTCTCCTCGGACACCGCCAGCGGTCCCATCAGGTCCACGCACTCATCGACCAGCGCCTCCGGCGTCAGCGACGTCCCGTTCGAGGCGGCCACCCGCTCGACGATGCGCTGCACGCCGGGCAGCGTGGTGTCGCCCACGTGCTTGGCGACGAAGTTGATCCGGTTGACCACCGAGCCGCTGTTGATCCAGTCGCGGCCCGTCTGCCAGCCCTCGACGCTGGGCGGGTTGTGCAGGCTCTGGCCCATGTACGTCGGCTCCTGCGCGAGCGCCGGCAGACGCGGTTCGGGATGGGCCACCTCGCCGGTCAGGCGCAGCGTGCCGACGACCACCTCCACCGGGCTCTTAACCTTGGCGAACCGCGCCTGCTTGAAGAAGTCCGACAGGAACAGCGCGCGCAGCACCGGCTTCAACTCGAAGCCCGACTCGACGAAGGTCTGCGCCAGCAGATCGATCGCCGCCGGGTCGCGCGGCGGCGTGATCGACCAGGCCGGCACCTGCGCCTCGTCGGCGACGAAGAAGTTGTACAGGTGCCGCACGATGAAGCGGGGGCAGGCCGGCTGCTGCAGGATGATGTCGATGATGTCTTCGCCGTCGAAGGGGCCGCTGTGGCCCAGGAAGGTCTTCTCGCCGTAGTCGTGCTCCTCGGGCCGGAACTCGTAGGACCAGGAGAAGCGATGGTTCGGCTGACGCGGAATCTTGGCCGCAATCGTCCAGCCGGTGAAGGCGCGCGCGCACTCGAAGACGTCCGTCTCCGTGTAGTGGCCCACGCCCAGCGAGAACAGCTCCAGCAACTCCCGGCCCCAGTTCTCGTTGGGCGAGCGCTTGTGGTTCTCCTGGTTGTCGAGCCAGTAGATCATGGCCGGGCTCTGGGCGATGCGGACCAGCAGGTCGCGATAGTTGCCCATCCCGTGCTCGCGGAACATCCCGACCTGGGTGGTGAGGTGGTTGTCGTTGTCGACCTTGGAGTTGCCGGTGGCGAAGACGTGGTGCCAGAACAGCGCCATCTTCTCCTCGAGCGGCCGCCCCGTGTTCACCAGGTGGAACAGCCAGTTGGCCGCCCCCGGGTCCGTGACGGGTCCCCCGGTCCCCAGCGACGGCATGTAGCGCAGCAACTCCTCTTCGTCGGCGCGGGGGACCGACGCCGGCGGATCGACCAACTGCTCGACGGTTGCCTCGTAGCCCTGATCGGCGAGCCGCTCCAACTCGTCGCGGTCCGCGCCGAAGCCGGCGCGGCGCATGAGGTGCGCCATCAGCGCGATCTCGTCACTGCGCGACATGTTCCTCCTCCGGCCGGTGCTGGTTGGCGAGTCCGGCGGCGCTGCCCGGCCCGCCGCCGCATGGCGGCAGTCTAGGGCAAACCGCGCCGATCTCGTCAACCCGACCGCACCCCCTGACTTCGGATATGACGGCCTGCAACCGCGGTCCGCATGTCTCAATCGACGTATAGCGGATACGCGGCGAGGCGGCAAGGCGGCGGCTGGAGCCCCACGAGTGACACAGCGGGGCGTCCCACGACGCCCGAATCCGAAAACTCCCGTGGATAACTGGCAAATACCGTGGATAACCCCATAATTTCCTTCTTACTTGACATATGGTAGTTTGGGGGGTGTCGTATCTAGATGTGCCATACTGCGCGTGCTCACCAGCCCGACGGTCCCCCGGGGGGACCAACGGTAGTTCCGCGAAAGGAACCGATCATGAGCATGCCGAAGTATTGGACCACCCTGCGACAGCGAAAGATCTCGCGCCGCACCATGTTGGGAGCCAGCGCCAAAGCCGGCGTTGGAGCCGCCGGGCTCGCGCTCGTCGGCTGCGGCGACGACGACGAGCCCGACGCCGGGGCCGCCGCCGCCGAACGGGCCGCCTCGGCCGCGGAGGAGGCCGCTGCCGCGGCCATCGCCGCCGGCGAGGCGCGCGCCGCCGAAACCGAGGCCGCCGCCGACGCCGCCGCGGAGGCGGCTGCAGCCGCGTCCGAGGCCTCCGCCGCGGCCTCTCAGGCCGCCGACGCGGCCGATGCGGCCGCCGCCCTGGCCGCCGAGGCGGCCGAATCGGAGGACGCCGCCAACGCGGCGGCCGCCGCGGAAGCCGCGGCTGCGGCCGCCGCTGCCGCTGCCGTCGCGGACGCCGCCGCTCAGGCCGCCGAGGCCGCCGCCCAGGCCGCCCGTGACGCGGCTGCGGCCGTCGAGGCCGGCACCGCCACCGCCGAGGCCGCCCAGGCCGCCATCGACGAGGCCGCCGAAGCCGCTGCCGCCGCCGCGGCCGCCGCCGGGGAGGCGTCCGCCGCCGCCGGGGCGGCTGCCGCTACGGCCCAGGAGACCGCCGAAGCCGCGGCCGAGACTGCCGCCGCGGCCGTCGCGGCGGCCCAAGAGGCCGCCGACGCGGCCCAGCAGGCCGCCGAGAGCGCCGCCATGGCGGCGGAAGAGGAGGAGGTCCCGGCCGCGGGTGAGACGGACTTCAACGCCACGGTGCGAGCCGTCGTCCTGGAAGCGGAGGGCGGCCTTGACCCGCAGGGGCCGGCCAGCTTCGGGCCCCAGGCGTTCCTGCATTTCGACGTGCTAATGGTGTACGACCAGTTCTCGAAGGAACTGGTGCCGGTGTCGGGGAGCTTCGAATGGGTCGCGGACGACAACACGGAGGCGGTGTTCCACGTTAAGCCGGGCATGACGTTCCATGACGGCGCGCCCGTGACCGCGGCGGACGTCAAGTTCTCGATCGATCGCATTGGCGGCATTGCCCCCTACAACGCCGACGGCACCTTCCCCTCCCCACTTCGCCTACCTCGCCGGCCCCGTCGCGGGTGAGATCACCGTGCCGGACGAGCTCACCGTGCACCTGCCGATGAATCCGGATGCGACGGCGTTTGGCTTGATGGGGAGAAGCATCCCGATCATGCCAAAGCACATCATCGAGGAGATCGGCGACGAAGAGTACAACAACACCGGAGGGGGCAGCGGCCCCTGGCAGCTCAAGTCGTACGACCCGGGCGATGTCGTGAGGAGTTCGCGCTTCGAGGGCTACCACGTCGAGGCCGGCTCGACGCACCGCATCCACAAGCCCTACATCAAGGAGATGGTACAGATCGTGCGGCCGGAGTCGCTGAGCCGCGTGGCCGCGCTGGAGGCCGGCGAGGCCGACCTCGCGGTAGGCCTGCCGCCGGAGTTGGTGGAGACTTTCGTCGACAGCGATGACTTCCGCGTGTTGTCCGAGTTTGGCCCGAACAACCACCATATCGGCTTCAACACGCTGAGGCCGCTGGCAGACGGATCCACTCCGTTCCAGGACATCCGCGTGCGCCGGGCCATGAACCACGCCCTCAACATCGACGCGATCATCGAATCCCGCACAGGCCGGGAGCAACGGTCGTACGGGATCTCGTCAAACTCGATCGGCCACATGACGGACGAACAGAAGGCGCGGCTGACCTACGAGTACGACCCGGAGAAGGCGCGCGCCTTGCTGGCCGAGGCTGGCTACCCGGACGGCTTCCACATGCCCTACTGGGCCCACATGGGATTCGGTGAGGACCTGACGGGAATACACTTGGCGATCCAGCAGGACCTGGAGAAGGTTGGCATCACGACAGATTTGCAGATCGATGTCCATGCCGTGTTCCGGCCGCGCCTGGGGGCGATTGCCGACGACGGCATCCACGAGGCGCCGGGAATCCACTACTACTTCTTCAACCACGCGGCGGATCCGGTCCAGAATATCGGCGCGTGGGTCGACGAGGCCGGCTCGCTCGCGCATTCGAAAGCGGACCCGGACTCCAACATCCAGTCGCTCGTCGAGGCGACGCGCGCGGCGTTCGATCCGGAAGAGCGCGCGCAGGCGATCAACGCGCTCCAGGTGGCGATCTACTCGGAAGCGATGTTCCTCTTCGGCATCGAGCAGGTCAACGGGGGCGTCATGCGGAAGAACATCGAGTGGATCAACTACGGCGCCCGGCAGGACGAGTTCAACTACTGGGGGATCCGCCCGACGCTCACCTAGGCGCGACCGCCGGGAACCTCACCCCCTGTCCCCCTCTCCATCTGAAGCGATGGAGAGGGGGGACGTGGCTGCGGGCGCTGGGAACTCCGGTCCCCTCTCCTCAGGGAGAGGGGGCTAAGGAGGGGCGCAACTTCATGACGATCGCCTGGTGGCTGATCTGGATTCCCGGCATCGCGATCGTGCTGATCTCGCTGACCGCCATGATGATGGGCGACTGGGTCCGCGACGCCCTCGACCCGCGGCTGCGGAACCTGCGCTAATCTATCGCTTGTCCATCGTTGGACCGATCGAACATTGACGAAGGGAAGTCAGGACATGGTGACGACAACCCGATCCCAGCACATCGCGACGCAGGTCGCGGTGCCCCAGGACAAGGCCATTCCGCCGCGGTACGCCTCCGCCGGCCCGACGGTCACGGTCAAGTCGGAAGTCGACCGGCTGGTCGACGGCCGCTTCCGCGTCGCGCGGCTGCAGCGCTTCGTCGCGGATGCGTCGCGGCGTGAGATGGTCGTCCCGAGCGCGCCGATGTCGGCGGAGCAGATCGCGAGCGGGGCCGGGACGTCGGGCATCTACACCGTCGTCGAGCCGCTGGACCTGGACCTGTACCGGTCGTACATCCCCGATCCGCTGCGGATGCCCGCGGCGCCCGAGGTCGCTCTGGCCCTGGTCGATTTCAACTCCGGCAACCCCGCGATCCGGTATCCCGAGGGCTGGGTGCTGGTGAAGGCGACGCGGCCCGATAACGGCGCCGACCTGTGGGTCGTCGCCAGCATGCCGGTCGCGAACGTGCTGACGGCGTACATCGGCCTCGCCTGGGGGCTGCCGAAGTACATCTCGGATGAGATGACCATCGGGCGCGATCGCTCGGAGGTGATCTACGAAGGGGCCGTGCGCTTCTCCCTCGATCTGATGCCCGGACCCGTCGCGGACGAGCCGGCGCTGCGCGACCGCATCGGGTCGATCCACGACCTGGGCCAGTTGCAGCCGCACATCGGCAAGACCGGCATCGTCCCGATCCATGGCTTCGGCCGGGGCACGCAGCTGCAGACCGTGGAGTGGACGGCCGGGACCGTCACGGCCCACATCTCCCCCGACGATCCCTGGGCGGGGCTCGTGCCGGCCGGCTCGGAGACGCCGGGCGTCTTCCAGCGCGTCGCGCCGACGGCCCACGGCGAGTCCGTCTGGCAGAAGATCGGCTCCTGATGGCATTGCCGCAGAAGCGAACCGTCGCCGCCTGGTTCGGCGACGGTCACATCCGGCTGATCGAGCAGGATGTCCCGGAGTTGCAGCCTGGCAGCATCGCCGTCGATGTGCGGGCGTCGTCGGTCAGTCCCGGCAGCGAGTTCAGCTGGGGCCGGGACGAGCGCGAGGTGATGGGCGGATGGCGCAGCCTGGCGGAGCATCGGCGGTCGCCGGAGGCGGCCGCGGACGCCGGCGGCGAACCGAGCGCCTACGGCGGCTACTCGAACGCCGGCATCGTCCTCGCGACCGGCGAGGGCGTCACGCGCTTCAAGCCGGGCGACCGGGTCGCCTGCATCGGCGCGGGGGATGCCGTCCGGTCCGCCGGGCAGCCCCGGCGCAACGCCGCGCACACCGATACCGCGGTCGTGCCGCACAATCTCGCCGTCCATCTGCCCGAGCAGGTGAGCTACGCGGCGGGATCGTACGGGATGTTGATGGGCACGGCGCTGAACGCGCTGCGTCGGGCGGACCTCAACTTCGGCGAGACGTACGCGGTGGCTGGGCTGGGCGTCGTGGGGCAGCTCACGGCGCAACTGCACATGCTGGCCGGCAATCGCGTCATCGGCTGGGACACGGTGCCCTTGCGGACGGAGATCGCGCGCAAGTGGGGCATCGACGCGGCAGTGACGGTCGGGCCGGAGGATCCCGTCGCCCGGACGCACGAGTTCACCGGCGGCTACGGCCTCGACGGCGGCGCGATCGCGTTCGGCGGGGAAGCGAGCAAGGCCGTGCAGAGCCTCGCCCGGTGCATGAAGCGTACGCCCGATGGGCATCCGGTCGGCCCCATCGTCGTGGTCGGGCTGGCGCGGTTCACCTACCTCGACCATGAGGCGGCCGGCGTGACGAACATCGACATTCGCAGCGCGATGCGGACCGGGCCCGGCTATCACGACGCGGCGTGGGAATCCGGCGCCGCCTACCCGCCGGTGCTGGTGCGCTGGACCACCACTACCAATCTGGAGCTGTGCATGCGGCTGATCGCGGAGGGCAAGCTCGACGTGGACACGCTGATCACCCACCGTATCCCCTTCGCCGACGTCGACGCGGGCATATCGCAGGCGCTGGAGGATCCGGACGCCATCCTCGGCGTCGTCTTCACGCAAGACGGGTAGCGCCCCAGGCTGGCCCGCAGAACGGAGGGCGTCGCATGCCCGTCACGCTCGATTGGCTCGGCTGCGCCACGTTCCGCCTGACCATCGACGACTTGGTGGTGTTCCTCGACGCCTACATCGATCGCGTGCCACTGGCGCCGCCGGTGGGCTTGTCGGCGGCGGAGGTCGATCGGGCCGACTACGTGCTGGTCGGGCACGCGCACTTCGATCACATCGCCGGCGCGGAGACGATCGCGCTGAACACGGGCGCGCGCGTCATCGGCTCCAACGAGACCGCGCGGGTGCTGCGGGAGGCGGGCGTGCCGGCGGCGCAGTTGCTGCCCTCGCAGGGGGGCGAGCGCCACCGCCTGGCGGACGGGGTCAGCGTGGAGGTGTTCCCGGGGCTCCACTCCTGCATCTGGGTGGGCGGCTCCCATGATCCGGGCGCGGTGGTCCTCGGCCACTACGGCCTCTGCGAGGACGAACGCTGGGACCCCGGCGCGTCGCGGGCCGACGGCGGCGAGCGCGGCCCCGATCCCGACCCGGCGGCGGTGCGGCAGATGCAAGAGCACCGCGCCAGCACGATCGGCAGCGATCGCGACGGGGGGGCGCTCGCGTACCTGATCGAGACGCCGTACGGCAGCATCTTCTTCCACGACACCTCGGGCGGCTGGACCGGGGTGCTGCAGGACCTGCGGCCCGACTTCGCGATCGTGGCGATGGCGGGCCGCGGCAACGTCGATGGGGAGCCGATTCAGGGGTCGCTGGCGCAGTTCGTGGGGCGCATGGCGTCGATCCTGCGGCCGCCGCGGCTGACGCTCGGCCACCACGACGACTGGATGCCGCCCTTCACCCGCGACATGACGAACGCCGACGCGCTGGCCCCGGTCAAGCGGGAGCTGGCGCGGGTGGCGCCGCGCAGCCGCCTCGTGGAGTTGTCGTACGGCAGCGGCTACGTGATCTTCGAGTAGCGCGCGCGCCCGTCAGAGTTGCGGCACCGCCACCCGCCGCCCCTCCCGCGCCGACTTGCGCACCGCGTCGATGACGGCCTGACAGCGCAGCCCGTCCTCGAGGTTCGGCGCGGGCGACCCGCCCTCGCGGATGCCGCGCTCGAACTCGCGGACGAGCCGCCGGATGACGGCGATCCGCCAAGCGGGCGCGTCTTCCAGGGGCGGCAGGGAGGCGGGGTGGGGAAGTTCGTCGAACTGCTCGGCGTCGGTCTTGCCGCCGAGCACCGGCGGGTCGGAGAGCATCGAGTCCTTCTGCGTGACGAGGAGGGCGCCGTCCGTGCCGGCGATGACGATGCGGATTGGGTGGCTGACCCCGCTGGCCCAGGACTGTGTCAGGGTGACGAGGCCACCGCCGGCCAGCGTCATGGCGCAGGTCCAGAAGTCGTCGGCGTCGGACTGCACGGTCGCCCCGCTCACGGGGTCGATGCGATCGGGGATGAACGTGCGGATGTCGGCGCTGACCTCGCGGATCTCCCCGAACCACTGGCGCACCATATCGATGTAGTGGGAGCCGTGCTCATTGAGCGTGCCGCCGCCCAGGGCCACTTGGTCGTGCCAAGTGAAGTTGAGGTGCGGGCCAATGGATGGACTCTCGATCAGGAGATCGATGTTCGCGTGGCGCAGGTCGCCGATGTAGCCGTCGGCGAGGAGCTGCTGGACGTGCAGGCGCGCCGGAGCGAAACGGAACTCGAAGTCGATCATGGTGGTGACGCCGGCGGCCTCCGCCGCGGCCTGCATGTCGCGCCCGTCGTGCAGGTTCATGGCCAGCGGCTTCTCGCAGAGGACGTGCTTCCCGGCGGCGACGGCGGCGAGCAGGATCTCGCGGTGCGTCGAGGTCGGGGTCGCGATCGCGACGGCGTCCAGGTCGTCGCGATCGACGAGCGCGCGGTAATCCGCGGTCGCGACTGGGACCTCAAGGCGGGCGGCCAGGTCGGGGAGATCGGCGTCCATGCTGCAGAGCGCGCCCACCTCCCAGCCCGCGGCGCGAAACCCCGGCAGGAGTGACTGCCTGACATGGGGGCCGGCGCCCAGAATCCCCACGCGTAACGACGCCACGCGTACCTCCAGACTTCGACCGTCGGGCCGGCGCGAGGCTAGCATGGCGGTGCGGTCGGGCCACATCGTTCCCCGGCCGGCCGGCGCGAAGGATGGGCCATGCCCGGAC
The DNA here is from genome assembly GCA_965209205.1 of Dehalococcoidia bacterium. GTDB lineage: Bacteria > Chloroflexota > Dehalococcoidia > Bin125 > Bin125 > TK10-74A. The sequence continues at coordinate 71,820 of CBDBQC010000003.1, read as the reverse complement.
TGCTCATGACGGCCCGCCTCGCCCGCCAGTGCGACGGCGACCTGCGCGCCATCGCGGCGCGGACCGGCGTGCCGATCGAGCCGCTGATCTTCCCCGGCGACGACGCGCCGCTGCCGCCGGCCGTGCTGGCCCAGGTCGAACTGGCCTACGCCTCGCCGGATCTGTACGACGCGGGGATCCGAGAGGTGTGGCGGTTCCTCGACGCGCTGGACGCCGCGCCGCACCTGCGCTGGGCCCACCTGGCTTGGGCCGGCACCGACAACCCGCGCTTCGCCACGATGCTGCGCCGCGTGCGCCTGTCGAACTCGCCCGGCGCGGCGGCGGAGCCCATCGCGCACAGCGTGATGGCGGGGCTCCTGTCCCTGGCACGCCGCTTCCCGCACTTCGCCGCCCAGCAGCGCGAGCGCCGCTGGCAGCCGCTCCCCATCGACCGCAGGCCGCCCGACCTCAGCACGCAAACCCTCGTCATCTACGGCCTGGGCGCGATCGGGGGCGAGGTCGCTCGGCTGGCGCGGGCCTTCGGGCTGCACGTGATCGGCGTGCGGCGCAGCCCCCGCAGCGCGGGGGACGTGGTGGATGAGTTGGTCCACCCGCGTGACTTCGACGCCGTGCTGCCACGGGCCGACTGGCTCGTGGTCGCGGCGCCGCGCACGCCGCAGACGGAGGGCGCCATCTCCGCCGCGCGGCTGGCCCTGCTGCCGCCCCATGCGCACCTCATCAACATCGCGCGCGGCAGGATCGTCGACGAGCCGGCGCTGATCGAGGCCCTGCAGTCGGGCGCGCTGGCGGGGGCGTACCTCGACGTCGTCGCGCAGGAGCCGCTGGATCCGGCGTCGCCGCTGTGGGACCTGCCCAACGTGATCCTGACGCCGCACAGCTCCTGGGCGGCGCAGGGCAACGCCGAGCGCGCGCGGCTGATCTTCCTGGAGAACCTCGAGTGCTGGCTGCGCGGCGAGCCGCTCCCCCAGGCGATCGCGGAGCGGTGAGCCCCCCGTCCGGCGCGCGCCGCTACCCTCCGCAGGGGGTGGACCCGCACGTGCCAACCACTCAAGCTGATTTCCCGGCCAGCCTCGATCCCTACCGCGCGCGCCTGCGGGACATGTTCGGCTACCCGGACTTCCGCGACGGCCAGGCCGAGGTGCTCGAAGCGCTGGCGCAGGGCGACGTCGTCGGCGTCATGCCGACGGGCAGCGGCAAGAGCGCCTGCTTCGTGCTGCCGGCGCTCGAGGTCGGGCGCACGCTGGTCGTCTCGCCGCTGATCGCCCTGATGCGCGACCAGGTCACGAACCTGGGCCGCTCCAACGTCGAGGCGGCGTTCATCAACTCGTCGGTCGGGCGCGCCGAGAAGAACGCCCGCTATCTGGCCTTCGTGCGCGGCGACCTGCCGCTGCTGTACCTCGCCCCGGAGGGGCTGCGCAACTCGAAGCTGATCGACGGGCTGCGGCGGCACGGCGTCAACCTGCTCGCCATCGACGAGGCGCACTGCATCTCGCAGTGGGGGCACGACTTCCGCCCCGACTACCTGCTGCTCGGGGCGCTGCGGGAGCAACTCGGCAATCCCCGCGTGCTCGCGCTCACGGCGACCGCCGATGCCCGCGTCCGCAAGGACATCGCCGTGCGGTTGGGCATCGACGGCGCCGTGTATGAGGTCGTGACGTCGTTCGACCGGCCCAACCTTGAGTTGTCCGTGGAAGAGCACCCGAACATCGGCAAGCGCATCAACCGCGCCATCGCTATCGTCCAGGCGCACTCCGGCCAGTCCGGCATCATCTACGTGCGCACGCGCCGGCGCACCGAAGAGCTGGCCGACGTGCTGCGCGAGGAGGGCGTCGCGGCCGAGGCCTACCATGCGGGGCTGGGCGCCGACCTCCGATCCGCCGTGCAGGGGCGCTTCGACCGCGGCGACACGGCGGTGATCGTCGCGACCAACGCCTTCGGCCTGGGCGTCGACAAGCCGGATGTGCGATTCGTGATCCACTTCAACATGCCGGGGCGGCTGGAGTCGTACTACCAGGAGGCGGGCCGCGCCGGGCGCGACGGGGAGCCGGCCTCCTGCGTGCTGCTCTACGGCAAGCGCGACCGTCAGGCGCAGCAGTGGTTCATCGACGAGGCGCACCCCGACGATGAGCAGGTGCGCACGATCTGGCGCAACCTGCTGTACGACGCCGACGACGGGTCGCCGGGCACGGGCCGCGGCCCGGCGCAAACCGACGACGAAGCCAACAACGCCCTGGAGGCGCTGCGCGCCTCGGGGCTCGTCGCTCCCACCGACTTCCGCCTGCTCTCGCGGAATCCCGACGCCCCGATCGACACGCGGACGATTGCTGCGCATCGCGAATACGCGGAATCGCGGCTGGCGCGCATGGTGGAGTATGCACAGACGCCGAAGTGTCGTCGCCAGTTGATCCTGGCGTACTTTGGGGAATCGGCGCCGCGGACCTGCGGTCGCTGCGACAACTGCAAGCCCCCCGCCCCGCGACGGCGGCCGGATCGGGCGCAGCGTGAGACGGAGCCGCGCCCGGCCGGCGACCCCGCCGATCCGTTCGCCCAGCGGCTGCGCGCCTGGCGCCGGGAGCGGGCCCAGGCCGACGGCGTGCCCGCCTTCGTCATCTTCGGCGACAGGACGCTGTACGACATCGTCGCGCGACGCCCGCGCACGGCCCCCGCTCTGCTTGAGGTCTGGGGGCTGGGCCGGGCCAAGGTCGAGCGATACGGTGCGGAGTTGCTTCGGCTGGAACAGGAGACGCGATGAAGTTCGGTCTGCGTTACTGCAACATCGGTCCTTTCACCGACCCAGGGCGAGCCGTCGAACTCGTGCAGGCGGCCGAGGAGGCGGGCTTCGATTCCGCCTGGACGATCGAGCACACGGTCGTGCCCGGCGGCTACGAGTCGGTCTACCCGTACGCGCCCGGCGGCCGCATGCCCGGCCGGGAGGCCGAGTTCATCCTGCCCGACCCGCTGATCTGGCTCGCCTACGTGGCCTCCGCGACATCCCGCATCAAGCTGGGCACGGCCATCCTCATCCTGCCGCAGCACAACCCCGTCATCACGGCCAAGCAGGTCGCGACGCTGGACCACCTCTCCGGCGGACGCGTCCTGCTCGGCATCGGGGTGGGCTGGCTGAAGGAGGAGTTCGACGCCATCGGCGCGCCGTTCGCCGACCGCGGCCGCCGCGCCGACGAGTACGTGGCCGCCATGCGCGAGCTGTGGTCGTCGGACGCGCCCACGTTCCATGGCGAGTTCGTGCACTTCGACAACGCCCACTGCCAGCCCCGGCCGGTGGACGGATCCGTTCCGATCGTCGTCGGCGGCGACACCAAGGTCGCCGCGCGACGCGCCGGCCGCCTGGGCGACGGCTACTTCCCCGCTCGCGGCGCGCCGCTCGACATGATCGACCTCGCGCGGCGCACCGCCGAGCAGCACGGCCGCGACCCCGACGCCCTGGAGATCACCGCCAGCCTGCCCGACGACCTGGACGAGATTCCCCGGCTCGCCGCGGCGGGCGTCCATCGTCTGGCCGTGCCGGTCTCGGCGGGTGCGGGGCTGCGGGCGGTCGTGCGCTCGCCCGACGACGCGCTGGGCTTCAAGGACATCATCGAGCGCTACGCCGACGCCTAGCGACGCGGCAGCCGGTAGACCCGCATCGCCGTGTCGTGGAACAGCGCTGCCCGATCGTCGGGCGCGAACCCCGCCGTGAGCTTCTTGAACTGGTTCCACAGCACCGTGTAGCCGCACGACTCCTTGTCGACCGGGAAGTTGCTCTCGAACATGCAGCGCTGCGGCCCGAACTGCTCGATCGTGTGCTCGTACCAGGGGCGGTTCTCCTCGAGCAGGTCGTCCGAACTGGGCGCCACGTCACGCTCGTGCCAGCCGAAGCCGTTGAGCGTCATCTGGATGCCCCCCACCTTCGCGACCACGTTCGGGCAGCCGGCCAACTCCGCGATCGTCCCCCGCCACTCCGCGAATACCTCGTCGCGCCGCGCCGCGTACGGGCCCACCCCGAGCGGACCGCCCAGGTGGTTCAGGATGATCGTCGTCTCCGGGAAGGCCCGGGCGAACTCGGTGAGCTCGGGGATCTGCGGGTGGTACAGCCAGGCCTCGAAGCTGAGGCCGTAGCGCGCCAGGCAGGCGAAGCCCTCGCGGAACGACGGATTCTGGAGCAGCCCCGGCCCCGGTTCGATACGCGACTGCGGCACATCCGCGTGCCCGTCCCAGCAGATGTGGTGGCGGATGCCGCGGAAGCGATCGGGGCTCGCCGCGATGTGCGCCTCCAGCGCCTCCGAGACCGCCGCGCCCAGCCGCAGGTCGGCGTGCCCCACGATGCCCGTCGCGACGCGCGGTTCCCCGTACTCGCCGCTGGCGCTCTGCGCCGCGATGCCGCCCACGAACTCCGTCTCGCCCACGGCCCGCAGCGCCTCCGGGCCGTCGGCCCGGTACATCGCACCGCACTCGATGAAGACCGTCTGGCGGACGTTGTGCCCGCCGACGTCGTCCAACAGTTCATCCAGGAAGTAGCGCCAGCCGGGCCGGTCCCACAGATGATGATGCGGGTCGATGATCCGGAGGTCCGGCTCCAGCGCCGCCTCCGTCGTGGTCGCGAGCCAGCGTGGGTCGGGCGTCATCGCAAGCCCCAACCTGCGTCGTGCCCCGGGGTCTCCCGCCCGGCGCGACTCACGAGCACGCCACCGACCCGCCGTCGCAGGTGATCGTCTCGCCCACCGTGTAGGCCCCGGCCCGGGAGCTGAGGTAGATCGCCAGCCCCGCGATGTCCTCCGCCGTCCCCACGCGCCCGCGCGGGTTGCGTTCGCCGACACTCTCCCAGTCCTGCCCCTCCACCTTGCCGCCGAAGCCCACCCCGGCGCTCAGCATCCAGCTGGGGAACGGCCCCGGCGCGATCGCGTTGACGATGATGTTCTCCTTCACGAGGTGCGCCGCGAGCACCCGCGTCATGTGGTGGACGGCGGCCTTCGAGGGGCCGTAGGAGAAGTTGTCGAAGATCGGCGTCTTGATCCCGTCCACCGAGCCGATGTTGATCACGCGGGCCGGATCCTCGTGCGTGGCCGAGGCCCGCAGCAGCGGCAGCAGCTGCTGCGTGAGGAAGAAGATGCCCTTGACGTTGGTGTTCATCACCTTGTCCCAGCCCGACTCGGGGAACTCGGCCAGCGGGGCCCCCCAGGCCGTGCCGGCGTTGTTGACCAGGATGTCGAGCCGGCTCTCCCGGTCCGCCAGCGCCGACGCGAGCGCTTTCACGCCGTCCATCGTGCCCACATCGCCGGGCAGCGCGATGCACTCGCCGCCGAACTCGCCCATCAGGCGCGCCGCGGTCTCGGCGCAGACATCGGCCTTGCGCGAGCTGATGTAGACCTTCGCGCCGTGCGCGAGGAATCCGGCCGCGATCATCTCGCCGATTCCCCGCGACCCGCCCGTGACGAGCGCCGTCTTGCCTTCGATGGAAAAGATGTCCCGCATCGTGCACCTCCGTGGTTCGGACCTGGCGTGGTTCGGATCTGGCCCGGCGCGACCCCGGCGCCGGGCGCCAGTGTCGGCGACGCGGCCCCTTCAATCCAGGCCCGAAGACCGATCGGGTGCGCATGGCTTAGACTCTCCCCGCCGCCGATCCGGCATCGGCGGCGGGGGTGACGGCATGTTCGACCTGCTCCACGGGCTGCGGGTGCTGGACCTGGGGACGGGCGTCTCCGGGCCGTACTGCGCCAAGCTGCTGCTCGACGCCGGCGCCAGCGTGGTGCGGGTGGAGCCGCCGGGCGGAGACCCGCTGCGCTTCGTGGGACCACCCGTCGACGAGGGCGCGGGCGCGGCCTTCGCCTTCTGCAACGCCGGCAAGCAGTCGGTCGCGCTCGACTACACGCAGCCCGACGGCGCGCGCCGTCTGTGGGAGTTGCTGCGTTGGGCCGACATCGTCATCGAGAACGAACAGCCGGGCGTCCTCGCGCGCCACGGTTTCGGCCCCGACGACGTGCTCGCCGCCCGCCCCGCCATGGTCTACGTCTCCATCACCGGCTACGGCCAGAGCGGACCCCGCCGCGACTGGCGGATCTCGGAACTCAGCATCGGCGCGGCCGGCGGCATGGTCGACCTCAACGGCGCCGAGGAGCGCGAGCCCATCGCCTACCCGGGCCACGTCATGGGCATCTGGTGCGGGGCGGCGGCGGCCGCCGGCGCACTGGCGGCGTGGCGGCACGCGCGCCGTACCGATATCGGCCAGCACGTCGACGTCAGCATGCAGGAGGCCATCGCCTCGACGATCTTCCTCTTCTTCGCGGACTACGAGTACACCGGCGCCATCCAGCCCCGCGGGCAGCGGGAGCTGCTCGAAGCCGCCGACGGCGACCTCTACCTGCGCTGGGTGGGCTCGCCGGAGTGGGACGAGTTCGCCATCGCCATGGACACGCTGGAACTCGCCACCCGCCCCGAACTGGGCCCGCCCGAGGGCCAGGCGCTCCACTTCGACGAGATCATGCGCCTGCTCGGCGAGACGGTGCAGACGAATACGCGCGAGCACTGGCGCGACGTGGCGATGAAGCACGGCTTCCTCGCCGGCCCCCTGCAGCGCCCCGACGAGGTCTTCGCCTGCCGGCAGCTCGCGGCGCGCGACTTCTTCGACGAACTCAGCCTCGCATCCGGCCGCAGCCTGCGCTTCCCCGGCATCCCCTACACCCTCGACCGCGACCGCCCCGCCCTGTGCCGCACCGTCCCCCGTCCGGGCCAGCACACCGACGCCGTCTTCGCCGCGCTCCCCTCGGCCGACGCTTCCGCCCCAGCGCCGCCATCCCCCGGCGCCGCGGCCAAGCCCGCCCTCGACGGCGTTCGCATCCTCGACAACGGCGTCTTCCAGGCCGGCACGCTGCCCGCCCGCATCCTCGCCGACCTCGGTGCGGAGGTCGTCCGCGTCGAGAACTACCTCAACCCCGATGTCGTGCGGAGCGCCCCGCAGCCGGACGGGGAGGCCGCCGCAGGCTTCTGGGAGCGGGGCGGTCTCCACCACGAGCAGCACCGCAACAAGCGCTACGGCGTCGGCCTCGACATCACCACTGCCGAGGGCCGCGACGCTTTCCTCCGCCTCGCGGCCACCTGCGACGTCGTCCTCGACAATCACCCCTACGACGTCTTCGAGCGCCTGGGCCTCACCTGGGAAGCGCTGCGGGAGGCCAACCCGGACCTCATCTTCGTCAGCACCTCCGGCTACGGCGCGACCGGGCCGCTGCGCAGCATGCGCGCCCTCGGCATGGTCCTCGAGCTGGCCACGCTCACCTGGTTCAACGGCTACCGCGGCGAGGGCCCCCGACGCGGCAACCCCCCCGTGGTCGACCACGTCGTCGCGTATCACGTCGCCTTCCTGATCCTGGCGGGGATCGAGCGGCGCGACCGCACGGGGGCCGGGGCGTGGATCGACGTTGCCCAGTACGAGGTCGGCGCGAACCTCGCCGGCGACCTCCTCCTCAGCGAGGCCGCCGGCCACCCCGTCGAGCGGGGCGGCAGCGACTACCCCGGCCACCTGCTCGACGAGTGCTTCCCCGGCGCCGCCCCCAACCGCTGGCTCGCCGTCTCCGTTCCCGATCGCGCCGCGCTCGATCGCGTCGCCGCTCTCCTCGGGCGGTCCGCCGGCGAACTCACCGATCCCGAAGCCCTCCGTCGCCACCTCACCGCCTGGTCCCGTGCCCGCGATCCCCTCGACGCCGCCACACAACTGCAGGCCGTCGGCGTCCCCGCCTCCCCGGTGAACGACGTCCGCGACCTCCTCCTCGACGACCATTTGCGCGCGCGCGACTTCTTCTGGCTCATCGACCACGACCCGCTCCAGGAACCGGTCGGCGCGCGCGCCTGGCCCGGGTCGGGCGTGCGTCTGACGGGCGCGCCGGCCCCGCCCGTCCGCCGCGCGCCCATGCTCGGCGAGCACAACCGCGTCATCGCCACCCGGCTCATGGGCTACACGGAATCGGAGTACGAGGCGCTGGAGGCCGGCGGCGTCTTCGGCAGCGTTCCCCGCTCCGCCGACGCCATCCCCCCGAAGCAGGACCTCCCGTCCCGCACCGGGCTCAGCGCGTGGTCGCTCCCGTGGAAGGCTCGGGAGATGGATCCGCACTACCATGAGCGCCTGCGCGAGCGCTTCGGCCGCTTCGGAGTCCGCGACCGGCGTGGGCCGCCGCATCGGAGCCCCCGGGATAGGAGCCCCCAATGAGAGCCGCCGTCTACCAGGGGGCGCAGCGCTTCGAGATCCAGGACATCGAGCGCCCCAGCCCCCGTCCCGGCCAAGTCCTCGTGCAGGTCGCGCAATCGGCGATCTGCGGCACCGACGTCCACGCGTTCATGTATGACATCGCCCCGCCGGGCCACGTCCTGGGGCACGAGTTCTCCGGCCGCATCGCCGAACTCGGCGCCGACGTGGACGGCTGGTCGGTCGGCGACCGCGTCGTCGCGGGGGGCGGCGATCCCCCGCCCGACGCGACCCAGGGCACCTTCGTCACCGACCCCCGCTTCAACTACCGCACGATGGGCTTCGCCGGCTCCCGCACCGGCGGCTACGCCGAGTACACGCTCGCCCAGGCTTGGGCCTTGCAGGCCATCCCCGACGCCGTGTCCGACGCCGTGGCCGCCCTGACCGAGCCCTGCTCGGTGGCCGTGCGCGCGGTGCGGCGCTCCGCCGTCAAGCTGGGCGACACGGTCGCGGTCATCGGCGCGGGGCCCATCGGGCTGCTCTGCATGCAGGCCGCCCGCGCCGCCGGCGCGACCCGGCTGCTGGTCTCGGAGCCCGCGCCCGCGCGGGCGCAGCTCGCCCGCGACCTGGGCGCGGCCGCCGTCGTCAATCCTCGGCAGGAGGACGTCGTGGAGCGCTTCGTCGGACTGACCGGGGGGCGGGGCCCGGACGTCATTTTCGACTGCGCCGGCCTCGGCGGCACGCTCGATCAGGCCCTGCAGGCCGTGCGGCGGGCCGGACAGGTCGTGCTGGTGGCCGTGCCCTGGGAGCCGATGCCGCTGCAGCCGGCCGACTGGATGGCGCGCGAGGTCGACCTGCGCGTCACCTTCGGTGGTGATCCTTCGGACTGGCGCGCCGCCCTCGACCTGCTCGCCAGCGGCCGCATCTCGGGCGAGGCCCTGATCTCCGACGCCAGCTTCATCCAGCTCGACGACATCCAGGCGACCTTCGAGGCCCTCATGCAGCCGTCGTCGCAACTGCAGGTCGTGATCACCCTCGCGGCGGGAGATCGCTGAGTCGCGGGGCGCGCTGCGCGTGGCCGACGCCGGGCCGGGCGATGGCCGCGGCGAGCCGTGCTAGGATCGGAGGCGACACGCCTTTGCGGGCGCCACCGCCACGCAATGCACGCGTTCGTATCGGATATGAGGTTTGCACCCGCGGAGATACGATGAGCCGGAGCGAACCTCAGATACAAGTGCAAGGGCTGTGGAAGGTATTCGGCGACGACGCCGATCGTGTATTCGACCCCGAATACGCAACAAAGACCAGAGACGAGATACAGGACGAACTGGGCGCAGTCGTCGCCCTGCGCGATGTATCATTCAACGTCCAAGCCGGCGAGACTTTTGTGGTAATGGGTCTCTCGGGAAGTGGTAAATCCACGCTGGCGCGCTGCCTGATCCGGCTCGTGGAGGCGACGCGGGGCGCGATCCGCTTTGACGGCGACGACATCCTCACCTATGGTGCGCAGGAACTCACCGAGTTCCGCCGCAGGAAGATTGCGATGGTCTTCCAGCACTACGGGTTGCTGCCGCATCGGCGCGTGCTTGAGAACGTGGCCTTCGGGCTCGAGATCCAGGGCGTGGATCGGGCGACGCGCAACAAGGCGGCGACGCAGGCCATCGAGACGGTTGGACTGGACGGCTGGGAGCGCTACTACCCGCGCGAGATGAGCGGCGGCATGCAGCAGCGCGTCGGCATCGCCCGGGCGCTGGCGGTCGACCCGGACGTGCTCATCATGGACGAGCCGTTCAGCGGCCTCGACCCGCTCATCCGGCGCCGGATGCAGGACGAGCTGGTCTCCCTGGAAAGCAAGCTGCACAAGACCATCGTGTTCATCACGCACGACCTCAACGAGGCCATCAAGCTCGGCGACCGGGTCGCCATCATGCGCGACGGCGCGATCGTCCAAGAGGGCGACCCCGAGGAGATCGTGACGCACCCGGCCGACGCCTACGTCGCCGACTTCGTGCGCGACGTGTCCGCGGCGGACGTCGCGGAGTTGCGGGCGCCCCCGGCGGATGACCCGGCCCCAAGCGCCCGAGGGGCCGGATGATGGCCCAGGCGGCGGACATCCACGATCCAGCGAGCGACTCCGAGCCTGCCTCTACGTGGGCCCGGCTGTCGGCGTTCGGCGCCGACCATCCCTGGCTGACACCCCTGGCGGCGGTGCTCGTCGTGCTCGTCGCGACCCTGCTGATCTGGGGTCCGGAGATGGACTTCCCCACGACCCTCTCGACGTCCGAGGAGCCGGCCGCCGACGGTCGCACCGTGACCCTGGACCGGACGATCCGCGAAGTCAGCGGCGATGGCATCGACGATGCGGTTGGCTGGCTGACGGCGGAGGGCGACTGGCTGTTCGCCAGCCTCAGCGACGGGATCACCTACGCGCTGGTCTACATCGAAGATGCGCTCAAGTGGACGCCCTGGCCGGTCATCGTCATCGGGCTGGCGCTCCTGGCCTTCGCGGTGGGGCGCTGGCGGCTGCTGGGCTTCACGGCGCTCGCCTTGATCTACATCGGGCTCATGGGGCTCTGGCCCAACGCCATTGACACCATGGCGCTGATCGCGGTGGCGGTCGCCGTGGCGCTGGCCATCGGCCTGCCGTTGGGCGTGCTCGGCGCGCGCAACCAGCTCGCCGACAACCTCATGCGCCCGGTCCTCGACGCCATGCAGACGATGCCCAGCTTCGTCTACCTGCTGCCGGGCATCCTGTTCTTCGGTCTGGGCAAGCCGGCCGGCATCTTCGCGACCGTCATCTACGCGGTGCCGCCCGTCATCCGCCTCACCAACCTCGGCATCCGCCAGGTCTCGCCCGAAGTCATCGAGGCCGCGCAGGCGTTCGGCTCGTCGCCCCGCCAGGTGCTGACGAAGGTGCAAATCCCCATGGCGATGCCCACGATCATGGCCGGCATCAACCAAACCACGCTCATGGCCCTGGCGATGGTCACGATCGCCAGCATGGTGGCCGCAGGAGGCCTGGGCGACGACGTCCTGCGGGCGTTGCAGAAGAATCAGTCGGGGAACGGAGTGATCGCGGGCCTCGCGATCGTGTTCCTCGCGATTATCATCGATCGGCTAACGCAGTCGATCGGTGCGGAAAACAGGGAGCGCTTAACCGCTGGTTGAGAAAGGACACTGATATGCAACCGCAGCGCGACGATGTACGACATAGAGGCATTCCCCGGCGGGGCGGGCTCACGCTCGTCCTGATCGGCGTGATCGCGATGCTGGCCCTCGCGTTCGCGGCCGCCTGTGGAGGCGGCGACTCCGGGGACGACAAGGAGACGCTCGTCTTCAGCGACCTCAACTGGACCAGCGCACAGGTCCAAAACCGCATCGCCCAGTACCTCGTCGAGATGGGCTACGACTACCCGACCGACGTCGTCCTGGGCGCGACGCTGCCCCTCTTCCAGGGGCTCCGCCGCGGTGACACACATGTCACGATGGAGATCTGGTTGCCCAACCAGGACGAAGCTTGGAACGAAGCGCTCGCCGCCGGGGAGGTCGTGTCGCTGGGCACGAGCCTCGGCAGCGACTGGCAGTCGGCCTTCGTGATTCCTGCCTACCTGCAGGAGGAGTACCCGGACCTCGACCACATCGACGACCTCAAGGACGATCAGTTCAAGGCGTTGTTCGCGACCGCCGAGACCGGCGGCAAGGCGCGGCTGGTCACCTGTGTGATCGGTTGGTCCTGCGAGGAAGTCAACGCCGCGCAGATCGAGGGGTACGATCTGGGCGCGCACGTTGAGATCATCGCCCCCGGCGATGGCTCCGCCCTGAACGCCGACCTCATCGGCGCCTACGAGAAGGGCGACCCCTGGCTGGGCTACCAGTGGGGCACCAATGAGCCCGCCCTGGTGCTGGATCTGGTGCGGCTCGAGGAGCCCGCCTACACCGACGAGTGCTGGTTCACCACCAAGGCCTGCGCCTACGAGGACGCGACCATCCTGATCGCCGTGCACCCCGACGTCGTCGCCAATGCCCCGGATGTCGTCGCGATGCTGCGCGGCTGGACCTTCGATGTGACGAAGTACCGCGTCGTGGCCGCCTGGCTCAACGACAACGCGGGCGCCGACGCCAACGACGCCGCGCTCTGGTGGCTCAGCTCGAACGAGGATGTCTGGAGCGCCTGGGTGACCGACGACGCCGCCGAGAAGATCCGCGCCGCGCTCGACGACGGCGAGGTTCCCGCCGGCTGGCCCGAGGCGTCGTAGACCGGCCGCTGCTCAATCTCCTGCGCCGCGCGCCCGCGCGCGGCGCAGGAGGCCCGGCGACGGCTTCCGCTCGCTCGGACCGCGGCCGCCGACGGAGGCACGCAGCGCGCAACGCCTGAGTCACTCGGTCGCATCCAGCCGGCTCAGCGCGCCCGGCCAATCGAGGATGGACTGGTCGGCGGTCACCAGCCGGCGCCCGGCCAGCGCGGTGGCGACGATCAGGCGGTCGGCGGGTTCGCCGGGCAGGTCGGGCAGGAAGCCGGCGCGAGTGGCGATCTCGCCGTCCACGGGGATCTCGACGAGGCCGTCGCGAAGCAGGCCCTCACGCCAGGAAGCGACATCGCGCAGGAGCGTCATTCTGCGCTTGTCGTGCAGCATGGCGATCTCCCAGAAGGTGATGGCGGATACGGCGGCCTCGCCTGCGGCCCAGGCCCGGTCGATGGCCCGCCGGGCGCGGCGGCCGACACGCCGGTCGTCGAAGAGCAGCCAGATCAGCACGTGGGTGTCGAGCAGGATCACGGGTTGAGCACGCGATCTGGGTCGGATTCGGCCTCCCACTCCACACCGATCGGCGCGACGAGATCGCCGTGAATCTGAATGATGTCCCGGTCACGGCCCCAAGGCGCGCCTTGGGGCCTCGGCCGGTATGGCGCAAGCCGGGAGACCGGGCGGCCGTACTTGGTGATGACGATCTCCTCGCCGCTCTCCGCCACATCGTCCATGAGCTTGAGGCACTTCGCTTTGAACTCGGAGGCCGTGATGGTGCGGGCGCTGGGCGTCCGGTCGCGATCTGGCTGCATAGCGTCCTCCCCGCTTCGCTCCGTGACCCATGCTATACCATGGTCACGACCATGGTCGGATATTCCAGACGCCACCGCAGGTACTCCGGCCCCGTCCCCCTCCCCGACCGCTAGCGAGCGGTCTGCGCCCTTCCCGCTGCCCGGGCTACAATGCGGGCCGCCCCCACCGTCCCACCCCGCGACTGCCACTGCGGGACCATTGAGGAGACAGATCATGGCGCAGCTGAGCGACGAGCAAGTCACCGAGGCGGTTGCGTTCCTGGCGCAGGCGCGGGCGCGCGAGGCGCCGCTGCCCGCGTTCCCCGAGGCCTGCCGCCCGGCCACGATCGGCGACGCCTACCGCATCGCGGAGGCGACCCGGAGCCCCGCGCATGAGCGGCCCGACGGCTGGAAGGCCGGCGCGTCGAGCGCCGCGCAGATGCGGGACGCGGGCCTCGCGACGCCCCCCCTCGCGCCGCTCTTCCCGGGCGTGTTGTGCGAGAGCCCGGTGGACCTGGACGGCGCGATGTATCACCTGTGCATCATTGAGGCGGAGGTCGCGTTCCGGCTGGGCGCGGATCTGCCCTCACGGCCGGACCCCTACACCATGCCCGAGGTCCGCGACGCCGTCGCCGCCGCCCACCTGGTCATCGAGGCCGTCAACTTCCCCTTCGCCGACGGGCCGTCCGTGGGGCTGCCCAGCATCGTCGCGGGCGGCTTCGCCGTCGGCAACCTGGTGGTCGGCCCCACCATCGGCGACTGGGCGGCGCGCGACCTGCGGACGCTGGACGTAGAGCTGCTCATCGAGGGCGAGTGCATCGCGCGAGGGCTGGAGGGCGACGCCCGCTGCGACCCGCTCGGCGTCCTGCTGGCGATGGCCAACGACCTCTCGGCGCGCGGCTTCGGGCTGGAGGCGGGCCAGATCGTGACGACGGGCGCCGCCGCCGCGCCGACCCCCGCCCGCCCCGGTCAGACGGCCGTCGTCCGCGCCGCCGGCGTCGGCGAGGTGGTCGCGCGGCTGTCGGCGGGCGCTTAGCCGGTCCGCCGCAACTTTTTCAGGCTGGGCAGTTCGCGCGGCGGATCGAGGTGGCTGCCCCGGATCGTGTAGGAGACCTCGCCGACGTACACGTCGCCGCGCGAATCGACGGCGACCGCGTGCGGCGCGATGAAGCGGCCCGGCTCGCTGCCCTCCTCCGGGTCGCCGTAGCGGCCCAGCAGCGTTCCCGCCGCGTCGTAGGCGCTGACGCGGTGCCCAATGCCGAGCGCCCCCTCCATCAGCGGCACCCCGTTGAGCTCCCCGATATAGATGTGGCCGTCGGGCCCCACGCTCAGCCCGCAGGGCCGGTGGACGTTGTTCCACATCGTCACCAGCCCCCCGTCGAGGTCGAAGATCTGCACGCGGTGCGCCTCCCGGTCCGCCACGTACAGGCGATCGCCGCGCAGCGCGATGTTGTGCGGGCAGAGGAACTGGCCCGGGTCGATGCCCGGCGCCCCCCACGACAGCAGGTGCTCGCCGGCGGGGGAGTACTTGTGCACGCGCGCGTTGCCGTAGCCGTCGCTGATGAAAATGGCGCCGTCTTCGGCGATGGCGATGTCGGTCGGCCGGTTGAACGGCTGACCGCTGAAGCGAGGCGCCGGCTCGTGGGGCGTGCCGATCGTCAGCAGCAGCTCGCCCGCCGGCGTCCACTTCGTGATCGTGTGCGATCCGTCGTCGGCGCAGTAGATGAAGCCGTCGTCGGCGGCCAGGATCGCGTGCGTGCGGTTCGTGAATGTGCCCGCCCCGAACGTCCGCTGGAACGCCCCGTCGGCGTCCAGCACGATGACCGGGTTGGCCGGGTTGCGGGTGAGCAGATAGACCGTGTCGTTGGCCGCGACGCTGACGCCCGGCGTCTCGACCAGGGTCATCCCCGCGGGCAGATCCCCCCAGTGCGCCAGGCAGTCGAGGGGCAGCGCGGGCGCGCGCAGGTCGGTCGTCATGGTCGCAGCCTTTCGTGTGGCGGGCGTCGTGCAGCCCGCCGTATAGTAGGTGGGTCACGACCGTCGCGCTCCAGGGCCCCGAGCCTCGCGGGGGCGGGGGCGGGCGCGAAAGGGGCCGATGTGAACAATCCCATGGACGTGCTGGGGGCGCGCAACGCCAACGACGTCGACCATCCCACGGGCCCCGACATCGGCGAGCGCCTGCCCGACATCACCCTGCCCGACCAGTCGGGCCGGCCGGTCAACATCGAGGCGGCCCGCGACGGCGGCCGTGCGCTGGTGGTCTTCCACCGCTCGCTGCGTTGGTGAGCGTTCTGCCGCTCGCAGCTCGTGCAGCTGCAACAGAACCTGCACCAGTTCACCAAGGCTGGCATCGCCGTGTTCGCGATCTCCTACGACCCGGTTGAGGCGCAGGCCGCCTTCGCCGAGGAGTTCGGGATCACCTACTCGCTGCTCGCCGACATCGACCACCAGGCCATCGAGGCGACCGGCATCCTCAACACGCAGAACGTGGTGGGGGCGGAGATCGACGTCACCAAGGTGGCGCCGTTCCCGGTGGCCGAGGTTGAGGCGAGGCTCCAGCTATCGACCTACGGCATGCCCTACCCCGGCTCCTACCTGATCGGTCGGGACGGGACGGTGATCGAGAAGCTGTTCTACCGCCACTACCGCACGCGCGCCTCCGCCGCGACGGTGCTGCGCGACGGCTTCGGCGTGGACTTCGAGGTGCGCGACCATCCCCGCGCCGAGGTGGGGGCCGACGGCGTCCGCATCCGCGCCACGCTGGGCACCGAGGCCATGGTCTACATGGAGACGTCGACGCTCTACATCGAGATCGACCTGGACGAGGGCCTCCACCTCTACGGCCAGCCGGTGCCGCCGGGCTACGTCGCGACGGAGGTGACGGTCACGGGGCCGGACTCCGTCGTGGTCGGCGCGCCGGTCTACCCCGGCACGACGCCGTTCCGCGTCGCCGGACTGCCCGAGCAGTTCTATGTCTTCCAGGGCGACCTCCGCGTGGCCGTGCCGGTCTACTACGTGCTGGAGCACTTCGACCACCTGCTGTCCCGGGCGCGCATGCTGGCCCAGCGCGGCCCCGAGCACGAGGCCACGATCGTGCGGCAGTTGATCGCGTACGCCGAGGCCACGCGCCCGCCCCACGAGACGGAGATCCGGCTCGACGTGACGGTCCGCTTCCAGGCCTGCTCCGATGTGCTGTGCTACCCGCCGGAGACGCGGACGTTCCACCTCGACGTCCCCATCGCGGCGGTGCACATGAGCGCCCGCGCCCTCCGCGAGCTGGGCCTCGGGTCCCAGGCGGACGAGTCCTGACGCCGCCCGGCGTCAGGACTCCAGCGCCGCCAGCGCCTGCTCCCGGACGGAGACGATGTTCTCCTTGAGTTCCTGCACGGCCTCGCGCCAGACGATGCGGTGCGGGCCGTTGCGGTCCTCCGCGACGGCGTCCTCGATCAACGCGGCCAGCGCATCGACGTGGGCGTGTAGCGCCTCGACCTGGAACGCCGGACTCGCCAGCACTTCCCCGGCCACGGCCACATAGTCGTCCCAGCCGGCCGTGGCGAGCGCGTGCAGGAAGGGGTCGCACGAGGGCGCGCGCGCCGGGATCTCCAGGAAGACCGGCCGCAGGTGGCAGTCGGCCTCCGTCGCTTCCCAGGCCGGCATGCGATACCAAGTGCGGATGGGGCTGGGGTAGCGGAATGTGTGTTCGAGATCCCACGGGATCAGCGTGAACCGCCCACTCCGGCCGTGCTCATACCAGAAATAGTTGTGGTTGAAGCAGGCGCCCGGGTTGCCGGTTCCCACCGTGACGCAGTACCACGCGACGACACCGTCCCAGTTGTCGACGAAGCGGTCCACCGCCATGTAGCGCATCAGCGCGTCGGCGTCCGTCCGCTCGCGGATCACCCGGTAGACGTCCGCGTCGCTGGCCGGGTCGCCCCTGTGCGCCGCGATCATCTCGCTGCCGAACGCCTGGAACCGGCTCACGTCCGGCGTCTCCGAACCCCAGAACGTCCGGTCGAGGGCCTCGACATACGGCAGCGCCGTCTCGTGCTCCGGCCAGACTTCCTTGTAGAGCTTGCCGCTGCCGCCGTCGCGGAAGTGCGTCGCGACGAAGCGATCATCGATGTTCTCCACCGCCAGGAAGAGCCCGTGCGGCTCCCCGTTCACCGTCACCCAGGCGAACGCCGTGCGCGGCGCGGCGACGCCCGCCTCGCGGTACAGGCGGTAGGCCAGCGCCTCGCGCAGCTGGCTGTCGTCTTCGTGCATCGAGTGGAAGTTGAGCCGCTTGAGCCCGTAGAAGCGCCCGCGCCGGTCGTACTCGTTGAACTTCAGCTTGAGCGCGATTTTGGGGCAGGTCTGGTTGCCGGCGGCGTCGAAGCAGAAGCGCAGCTGGCCGTAGAAGCCCTTGTAGCGCACCCCCACGTCGTCGTACTCCCGGCCCTCGAAGGTCAGGCGGCCGGGCACGTACTCTTCGTCGAGTGGGTTCTCGTTCAGCCAGGTCCAATCATCGTCCGCGACCGTCAGGTCGTAGGTGCGGATCACGCCCTCGTCGAACACGAAGTCGAAGGGGTCGGCCCGCTCCGTGTTCGCGCCGAAGCCCACCACGTCGGCCCCCAGCGCGGGCGGCGCGGGCCCCGTGCCCACGGCCGACCAACCGATCAGCACCCCGATCACCAGCAGCGCGGCGCAACCGGCCAGGAGTTGTCTGGGGCTCAGCATCAGGGCAGCATAAGGCGTCGGGTTGGGCAGGAGGGCGCATCATGACGCGGCTGCGAGCGACCGGCCCCGCGCTGACCCTCCCCCGCCGGGTGGAGCGCAAGTACGTCCTGCCCCAGCCCCGCAGCGTCGGCGCCGGCGCCTGGCTGCGCCACGCCTGCCGGCCCGCCGCCGAGTACGCGACGGGCAGCGTCAACAGCTGCTACTTCGATACGCCCAACCTCGACGCCTACTACGAATCGGCCGACGGCTCGCTGGACAAGGCCAAAGTGCGCCTGCGCTGGTACGACGAGCCGCCTCCCCCCGCGTCGGACGCCGGCGGCCGCGCCGCCGCGGATCTGCCCGCCTTCCTCGAACTCAAGGGCCGCCGCGGCGCCGAGAGTTGGAAGCGCCGCCTGCCGATCACGCTTCCCCGCGACGCCCGGGGCGGCGCGCTGCCCGTGCTGCCCCGTCCGGCCCAACTGACCGACCTGCTGGCCCGGCTGGGGTACGCCGCTCCGGCCGCCCTGCGCCCCGTCGTGCTGGTGCGCTATCAGCGCGCGCGCTTCGTCGAGCCGGTGACGGGCATGCGCGTCTCGCTCGACCACGATGTGTCCGTGGCCGCGCCGGGGACCCGCGGCGCCCCCCCGCTGCGGCTCGATGAGGCCGTCGTGGAACTCAAAGGCGACGGGGAAGCGCTGCCCCTTCGCCTGACCGCGCTGGGACGATTCGCGCAGCCCTGGTCCTCCAACTCGAAGTACGCCGCCGCGGTCGAGGCGCTCGACCTCGTGCCCGCCGGCTAGGCGACCCGACCGCCGATGCGATCACCAGAAGGAGCCACCCGTCATGCCGGTACTGATTAGCCTGGGCCCGACCTCGGAACTGGCCTTCAGCGAGTTCTGGGCCGCGATGGTCTTCTCGCTGGGGGCGTCGATCGTCACCTACCTGCTCTACACGGTCTTCTACACCGACGCCCAGCGCGGCGCCGGCGTGCAGCGCACCTTCCTGCTGGCCGGTCCCGCCGTGACCACGCTGTTCATCGCCATCCAGTTCTCGCTGCCGCTCTCGCTGGGGCTGCTGGGCGCGCTGTCCTTCGTGCGCTTCCGCACGCCCATCAAGGACCCGGCCGAGATCGGCTTCCTACTGCTGCTCATCGCCTCGTCGATCGGCGCCGCGACCTACAACTACGAACTCGTCGGCGTGCTCTACGCGCTCGTTGTGCTCGTCCTGCTCGTGCAGCGCTCGGGGGCGCTGTCGCTCTTCGATCGGGGCCGCCGCGACCTCATCATCACGCTGCAGACGACGAACTACGGCGCCGACGAGGAGCGCCTGCTGGCCTACCTCGGCGAGCAGCTGCGCGGCATGCGGCACGAGAGCCTCTCGACGCTCGAGGACTCCGTCAGCCTGCACCTGCGCTTCCGCTCCTCCCGGCTCGGGGAGCGCTGGGGCCAGTTCAGCAGCGAACTGAACGCGAGCATCGCGCCTACCACCGCCGACGTGTACGTGGCGTAGTCCGCAGCCCGATCGCCCTGTTGGGGGGCGGCGGGAACCTCACCCCCTCGCCCCCTCTCCGCCCGAAGCGCTGGAGAGGGGGGACCGGAGGGGGGAGGGGCGGGGAGGGCGGTTCGCGAACCGCCCCTACGAGATCTCGCCCCCTCTCCATTGCAGAGCGAGGGAGAGGGCCAGGGTGAGGGCGCAGCGCTCGCCGAGACCCCCTCACCCTAACCCTCTCCCCCAAGGGGGAGAGGGGATCCGAGTTCCAGACCCCCGCCAAAACAAGGGTCTGAGTCAATTCACGCGTAGTGCGCTGACAACCCTCAGCCACTCCCCGGGGCCAACCGCGTTCACGGCGCGGATCTCCACGTCATACCCCAGGCCATCTGCCAGCCCCGTAATCTCAGCCTCACGAGGGTTTGACTTGAGTAGGCTGCCAACATACCAGGGATACGCCGAGATTTGCTTCCACCGGCCCGGGGCAACGCCCCCTATCTCCGACCGCCTGTACCGAATGTCATAGCGGTAGACAGGCGACTTGGCAGACTCATGCAAGGCGCCAGTCGGGCCTTTACCTTCAATTCCAAGATAGTACCTTGAATCACGCGGACGCCCCCAAGAGATGACGATAGATTCAGTGCCCGCAGTAGCCGTTGGGGTCGTCACTCTACCGGGCACCGCAGTAAATCCGGCATCCAAGACAGTTGAATACTCCTGCCCCATGCCGTCAACTTCTTGTCGTGCAGTCGGCGATACCGTGCATCCGTCGTCTCCGACGGTGGTGCAGTCGGAAGGGCTGATGGTCTTGTCTTGAATTTCGCTAAAGTCGTGGTCGGCCACACTGACTGGAATGACCTGTATCTTATGGTCGCCTGTCAACTGATTCTCAAATGTGTGAGTCTGCTGAGATGCAGGCAATTCAATGGTCTCCAACGTCGTGCCGCCCATGCCATTCGGCTTCCAATGCTTCAGCTTCCACTTCGAAACGGGGCCAGAATGCGACTGACAGCTCACATCGCTGCCCCACCAAACCACCAACTTATTGTTACTTCCAGACAGGCGTATGCCTTCTGCGGGAGCACGACATCCGGTCACGCCGTTCCTGTCCACCACGATACTACTCGTTGTAAATGCCTCCCTATTGTCTTTTGTCTCAGCATTAATGGAATATACTGAGTCTTCGGCAAGCGAAAAGTCCAGTGACACCAATGTTCTGGGAGGGCAGTTGATTCTTCCTCCGTTGATGATGCACACCGCAGATGCCTGCACCGTGTTGGAATCCACCATCATGAAGATGCGCCCAATACTCAGACTGGCGTTTGGCGTGTCATCAATCCACCACGCCAACATCGGCTCTCGATACTCTGACCTTGCCCTTATTGACTCCGAGACGACCTCCGTCGTGTTGTTCGCGCTATCGGTGAATTGCGCCACCACCCGCACCGTGTAGAAAGCCCCTTCTTCAAGCCAATACAGGTTGTGCCCCAACTTTCCACGAGAGAGAGTAGGCTCTTCAAGGTATCCTACATTGTGCGGCAACAGGTCTGTTCGACTATATCGAGCCTCACCATCCTTCGCCCACTCCACGAAATACCCCGACAAGCTCGTGCCAGACGGCAGTGGACCACTGTGCTCATCCCACGAAACCTGTAAGGAAAGATACTCGCCGGGGTGCATCTGTATCCCTCGCGGTCGGCCCGCAATTGGCTCAATTACCACGCTCGCCACGTCGCTGTACTCCGGGACCGGCCGGGCAATAACCACGTCATTGCCGTCTGAGGTCTCTTCATGATTGACCTTGTGGTTGCCGTCATGCGCAATCCCGCCGTGGGTCAAATCGGCGTTGCTGCCGTCGGCGTAGCGGATCGAGCCACCATTCAACTCAAGGGAGTTCTCCAGCACCGCAATGCCCTGGGTTGAGAGATTTGGCGAAACGACGGTGTGTGAGAATATGAGACCCCTGGCGCCGTTGCCCTCCTCATACCCCGAAAACTTCTGGCCCCAATAGGCCGGGTCCATGTCTATGGCGATCCGGGGGGCGCCTGTCACGGTCACCGGTTTGGGAAAGGTTACGCGCACGCGGATGACGTCGCCCACGCCGTAGGTCTTATCCGGGCCGGAAGTTGAAACTATTGCAACGCGGTACTGATGAGGGTATTCGGTCGCTATCCTGAATTCGTAGAACCCCGGCGTCAGGTCCTTCATAAAGAAGCGATTGGCCTCGCCACTGCTTATGGTCGTCCAGTGCGAACCCTTCCACGCCAATTCGGACTGCATCTTCCACTCATACTGCGCGCGAAACGTTGGACAGTTGGATGCAGTCCATTCGCCGGACACTGTCCTTTCAGCGTGCGAAGCAACATTGAGCGCGATGGCGCAGGTGGGAGTTTGTGCTGAGACGTTCACCGGCCAGATGGCGACAACCATCAAACATGTCGTCAGTATCCCGAGGAGGACCCTATTCATAGTGTGTTAACCTCCGTCGGCCAGCGCGAGCAGCGCGGCCGCACGAACGCCCCGCCGTGGCGGGACGCCTCCTCGGGAACGTGGTGGCGGGGGCCTGCGTCAGCGTCCACGGTGCGGACGGCATGGGCTGGGCGTGTTCGGAGGACACGCCGTCACCGCTGTGACCGTGTACGGGCGCTACGCGTGGATAAAGTTGGGGGGGGGGGGGGGGGGGGGTGAAGGACGTACGCCGCGAGCGACCGCTCGTGTCAAGCAGCACGCGACACCTCCTACTCGCAGAGTGGAGTCCAGCGTCGGAACCGTACCATCACGCCCATTACCGATTCGTGACTCTTAGGGCGTTAATCTATGATTTCTTGTGACTTCTGCCGTCTGTGGCCTGATTGGCACACGGCGTGTCGGCGCCGGCACGTGGCCCGCGGGGGCCGGGACGCGCCCCCTCCGGCGCAATCCGGAGGGGCCCTAGACGTTCTGGCCCTTGAACTCGTCGTCGTCGCCTGCGGCGCCGGCCAGCGCGCGCTCGTGCGGCGCCGACGCGTAGGCGCCGCGGAAGTCGCGGAACGGCCCGTCGCGCCACTCCAGCGCCGCCTTCAGGCCGCCTTCGCGGGAGCGCCGGCCGAACTCGCCCGCCGCCGGCCGGTGCTTGCTCATCGCCTCCACGTCGGTGCCCGACATCAGGCCGGTGTGGATGCCCATGATCTCGTACTGCCGGTTGACGGCGCGCTTGTTGTAGGCCAACTGGTCGTTGTCGATGTTGCCCAGCCGGCGCGCGAAGCTGAGCGTGAACTCGTCGATCTCGTCCTTCGTGACGGCGTACGTGGCCCAGCCCATCCATTCCAGGTCGCGGCCCGTGAAGGCGTCGCCGGTGTAGGCGAAGAGGCGCGCCTTGGCGGGCGGCAGGAACCAGGGCGCCCACATCATGTCCATCGTGCCCATCGCCCGCACCGGCGGGTAGCCCACCTGGCAGTCCTCGGTGATGATGCGGAAGTCGCACATCGAGGCCAGCTCCGTGCCCCCGGCCAGGCAGTAGCCGTGCAACTGCGCGATGACGGGCTTCGAGAGCTCCCAGACCCGCCAGTTGGTCAGGATCGTGTGGCGCGACCAGTCGTAGTGGTTCGGATGCGTCGTGCCGACGTCGGGCAGGCCCGAGTGCCGGTTGACGTGCGGATGATCGGGCACCGGCACGTGATTCAGGTCGTAGCCCGCGCTGAAGGCGCGCCCGGCCCCCTTGATGATGATCACGCCGACCGCCGGGTCGGCTTCGGCCTCGGTGAGGGCGTGGAAGAGTTCGCCCCGCAACTCGTGCGAGAGGGCGTTCAGCTTCTCCGGCCGGTTGAGGGTGATCGTCGCCACGCGGCCGTCGGTCTCGGTGAGGATGAAGTCGTAGGACACAGGAGGCTCCGTCCGTTCGCAGGGCCCGCGCGGTCGGCCGGGCGCCGCTGCGCAGGGTAGCGCAGCCCCCCGCTCGGCGCAGGAAGCCGGGAATCCGGCGCAGCGCCCGGGCGCTGCGTGCCACTCGGCGGCGCCGGGGCGCCGCGCCGCGCGCGTACGCGGATGTGAAGTCCCGCACACGACATCGGGCGCGCGTGGTATACGATCACCGCAGCGACGCCACACGCGCCGCCAGCAGGATTCGCCTCTCGGTCGTTGTCTCGCAGCTCCCAGTGTCGACTCTCGCTCTGTTTGGTACTCCAGCCATCATGTGAATGGCGGGGGTTGATCGTCGGGCTGTGCTTGACGCATGGAGGAAGTGTTTGATGTCCCAGAGAATCTACGTCGGCAATCTGCCGTTTAGCTCGTCCGAGTCGGACGTGGAGACGCTGTTCGCTGCCTACGGCAGCGTGCAGTCCTGCGCCCTGCCGACGGACCGCGACACCGGCCGCCCGCGCGGCTTCGGTTTCGTGGAGATGGAGCAGGCGGACGCCGCCAAGGCCATCCAGGCGCTGAACGGCCAGGACTTCCAGGGCCGCACGCTGACCGTCAACGAGGCCCGGCCTCGTGGCGACCGTGGCGGCGACCGTGGCGGCCGCGGTGACGGCGGACGCCGCTGGTAGGCGCCCACGCCGTCCAGTCACGCTGAGTCACGTACGGGGCGGGCCATTGGCCCGCCCCGTGCCGACATGCGGCCGGGCGTGATCGCCCCGCTCCCCGCCGCGAAGGTCTAGCATGGCCGTATCCGGTCCTCCCCATGGAGGACGCACCGTATCGTGCGAAGGGCCCCGTCATCGCTGATCTGATCACCGACTTGGACAAACAACTCGTGCGCAAGGCGCACACGCATCCCACGCTGGGGCCGGCCTTGCGGGGCGGCACGTCGTTTCAGCACGCCGAAGCGCGTCTGGCCGCGAAGAACATCGTGTGGTCGGAGGCGCTTGAGGAATTCGGGCCCGCGCCGCCCTGACCGTTGCGTGGTCGCAACCGGGCCGCCACGGCAACGCATCTGCCTGTCCGGGAACTGCGGCCGGCTGCGGTGAGCGGCTAGATTTGGCCTGCCGGCGGGCGTCCTTCGCGTGCGCTCCTCCGACGCGCGTCTCGCCGGCGATAGTCCAGGCCGTTCCCGCGGGCGCGGCCGCGAAGGGTCCGTCTCATGCCACTACGCAAACTCCTGATCGCCAACCGCGGCGAGATCGCGATCCGCGTGATGCGCGCGGCCGAGGAACTCGGCATCGCGACGGTGGCCGTCTTCTCCGAGGACGACGCCGAGTCGCTGCACGTGCGCGCTGCCGATGAGGCCCGTCCCCTGACCGGCTTGGGCGCCGCCGCCTACCTCGACATCGAGGGCGTGCTGGCCGCCGCCACGGCGGTGGGCTGCGACGCCGTCCACCCCGGCTACGGCTTCCTGGCCGAGAGCGCCGCCTTCGCGCGCCGCTGCGGCGAGGAGGGCGTGACGTTCGTCGGGCCGTCCGTGCGGGCGCTGGAGTTGCTGGGCGACAAGACGCGCGCCCGTGCCCTGGCCGCCGAGCACGACGTCCCCGTCTTGCCCGGCACCGACGGCGCCGTCAGCGCCGCCGAGGCGCGGGCCTTCTTCGAGAGCCTGGGCGAGGGCGCCGCGGTCGTGATCAAGGCGCTGGCGGGCGGCGGCGGCCGGGGCATGCGGGTGGTCACCGCGATCGAGGAGTTGGACGAGGCCTACGCGCGCTGCCAGTCGGAGGCCGACGCGGCTTTCGGCTCGGGCGCGGTCTACGTCGAGCAGCTCATCCCGCGCGCGCGGCACATCGAGGTGCAGGTGATCGGCGACGGCACGGGCGCCGTCAGCCACCTGGGCGAGCGCGAGTGCAGCGTCCAGCGCCGCCACCAAAAGCTCGTCGAGCTGGCGCCCAGCCCCACCCTGCGGCCGCCGCAGCGCGAGGCGATCGCGGGCGCCGCCGTGCGCATGGCGGCGGCCGTCTCCTACGCCAGCTTGGGCACGTTCGAGTTCCTGCAAGACGCGACGCACGATGACCGCTTCTTCTTCATCGAGGCTAACCCCCGCCTGCAGGTCGAGCACACCGTCACCGAGGCCGTCACGGGCGTCGACCTGGTGCGCTCGCAGCTCCTCCTCGCCGGCGGCGACGACCTGGCCGGCGTCGGGCTCGAGCAGGCGTCGATCCCGGCGCCGCAGGGCTACGCCATCCAGGCCCGCGTCAACACCGAGCAGATGCAGCCCGACGGCGCCGTGCGTCCCAGCGGCGGCGCGCTGACGGCGTTCCACCTGCCGGCCGGCCCCGGCATCCGCGTCGACACCTTCGGCTACCCCGGCTACCGCACCAACCCCAACTTCGACTCGCTGCTGGGCAAGGTGATCGCGCACGCGCCGTCGGGCGGCTTCCCGGTGGCGGCGCAGCGTCTCAACCGCGCGCTGGCCGAGTTCCAGATCGGCGGCCTGGAGACCAACGCGAGCTTCCTGCGCAACGTCTTGCGCCACGACGACTTCCTCGCCGGCCGGGTCTACACCCGCTGGCTCGACGACCACGTCGCGACGCTCGCCGCCGTGGAGACGGTCCCGGCCAGTAACGGGGCCGCGACGGGCGCCGGCGCCGGCGGCGCGCTCGACAAGCGGGATCCGCTGTCGGCGCTGAACTTCTTCCGCGAGGGCGAGGCGACGCACACCACGGCGCAGTCGGCCCCGCCGCTCGCCGGTCCGCCCAACACCGAGCCTGTCGCGGCCCCCCTGCAGGGCACCGTCACGGAGATCCACGTCGCCGAGGGCGACACCGTGCGGCCCGGGCAACTCCTCTTCGTGATGAGCGCGCTCAAGATGGAGCATGTGATCAAGGCGGAGTCCGGCGGGATCGTCCGCGCGCTCACGGTGGACGTCGGCGAGGTCGTGTACGACGCCCACCCGCTCGCCTTCATCGAGCCGCGCGACGTGGGCGAGGGCGTCGACGAGGAAGCGGACGAGGTCGCGATCGACCACATCCGCCCCAGCCTGCAGGCGCTGTTCGACCGGCGGCAGTTCCTGCTCGACGAGAACCGCCCCGCGGCCGTGGAGCGGCGGCACAGCCGTGGCCGGCGCACCGTGCGCGAGAACATCGAGCAGCTCATCGATCCGGGGACGTGGGTCGAGTACGGCGCGCTCGCGATCGCCGGCCAGAGCCGCAAGCGCTCACGCGAGGAGCTGATCCGGAAGACCCCGGCCGACGGCCTCGTCGCGGGTATCGGCTCCGTCAACGGCGACCTCTTCGACGCCAAGCGCGCGCGGACCGTCTTCATCTCCTACGACGACACCGTCTTCGCAGGCACGCAGGGCGGGCGCGGCCACGACAAGACCGACCGCATGATGGAGCTCTGCTACGAGCTCTCGCTGCCGCTGATCTTCCACTGCGAGGGCGCCGGCGGGCGTTCGGGCGACACCGACGGATCCGGCGCCGGCCACCCCTACGTTCGCACCTGGGAGAAGATGGGCTACCTGAGCGGCACCGTGCCGATGATCGGCGTCACCGCCGGCTGGTGCTACGCCGGCAACGCCGCCATCCTGGGCGTCACCGACATCATCATCGCCACCGAGGACGCGCTGATCGCGATGGGCGGCCCGGCCACGATCGAGGGCGGCGGCATGGGCGCGTTCCTGCCGGAAGAGGTCGGCCCGATGTCCGACCTCGCCCCGGCCGGGTCCGTGGACATCGTCGTCAAGGACCAGGAGGCGGCGATCGCCGTCTCGAAGAAGTGCCTGTCCTACTTCCAGGGCTCCATCGACGCGTGGGAGGCGGAGGACCAGCGGCTGCTGCGCCACATCATCCCCGAGAAGCGCGGGCGCGCCTTCGACATCCGCGAGGTGATCCGCCTCCTCGCCGATAAGGACTCCGTGCTGGAACTGCGGCCCGAGTTCGGGCTCAGCGCGGTCACCGCCTTTGTCCGCATCGAGGGCCATCCCTTCGGCCTCACCGCCAACAACAACGCCTACATCAGCGGCGCCATCGACAGCGACGGCTCGGACAAGATCGCGCGCTTCTGGCAACTCTGCGACGCCTTCAACATCCCCATCATCGCGCTGGTCGACACGCCCGGCATGATGGTCGGCCCGGAGGTCGAGAAGACGGGCCTGATCCGGCACTGCAGCCGCCTCTTCGTCACCGGGGTCAACCTCAAGACGCCGCGCTTCTGCGTCATTCTGCGCGGCGGCTACGCGCTGGGCGCGCTCTCCGTCATGACCGGCAACTCGCGCGCGCCCGTCTTCACCGTCGCCTGGCCGCAGAGCGAGCACGGGGGCATGAACATGGAGGCCGGGGTGTTGCTCTCCCATCGCGAGGCGCTGGCCAGGATCGACGATGTCGATGAGCGCGCCGCCGAGTACCAGCGCCTGGTCGACGAATCCTACGACCACGTCAGCGCGCTCAGCGCCGCCTCGCGCTTCGGCTTCGATGACGTGGTCGACCCCGCCGAGACGCGGCGCTGGATCGCCCAGGGGCTGCTCTCCGTGCCGCAGTCGGAGCCGCTGCGCCGTGGCCGGGCCCAATTCCTGGACACCTGGTAGTCCCGCACCGGGAGAGCCCCGCGTCATGGCTGTCGATCGCCCGGGCCCGCGCGCCGAGCCGGGGCGCGGCATCCGCGCCCGGGACGGTTCGGGCCCAGCCGCCATGCGGCGGACAAGGCGCTGAGCATGCGTCGCCACTGGCCCCTCGCTGCTGTTCGCCGCTCCCCGGACGCCGGCGCCCGGCGCAGGGCCGGCGCCCGCCGCGGCGAGGGCGAGAGCGGCGCCTTCGCCGCCCTGGCGCACCCGGACTATCGCCGGCTCTGGTGGAGCAGCGCGGTCGCCACGACGGCCTTCATCATGTCGTTCCTGCTGATGCCGGCCCTCGCCTACGACATCACCGGCAGCAACACCTCCGCCGGGATCGCCACCATGGGATCCGGCGTGGGCATGTTCTTCCTCTCCCCCGTCGGGGGCGTGATCGCCGACCGCCTGCGCAAGAAGCCGATCGTGCTCATCGGGCAGATCATCCCGGGCCTGATCATCCTCGGCATCGGCCTGCTCATCGTCACCGGGGCCATCACCATCGTGCTGCTCACGCTGGGCACGCTGATCATGGGCCTGGGTTTCGCGTTCATGGGCCCCGCCCGGCAGGCCTGGATGGCGGAGATGGTGCCCACCCGCCTGCTGCCCAACGCGGTCGCGCTGCAGCAGATCGCGCACGCCGGGGCGCAGGTGCTGGCCCCGCTGGGCATCGCCGTGCTGGTCGGCACGCTGCTGGGCGTCGGCGGGACCTACCTGTTCATGGCGGTGCTGTTCGTGCTCATCCTGCCGGCGACGCTGCGGCTGCCCAACACCGAGCCCTCCGTCGCGCCGGGCGACCGGCGCTCGGTCCGCGTCGAGATGTCCGCGGGCGCCCGCTACCTGTTCGGCGATCCCCAGCTGCGCCTGCTCTGGGTCTCGGTCGTCGCGGTGATCGTCTCCGGCTTCGCGTTCCAGACGCTCCTGCCCGGCTTCCTCGACGAGGCGCTCGGCCACGATCCCACCGACATCGGCCCCATCTTCCTGGTCTTCGCGGCGGCCGGGCTGATCGTCAACCTGCTGCTCCCGCGCATCGTGGGCACGGCGCTGGACTGGCCCGTGATGCTGGCGCTGGGCCTCGTCATGGTGGCCGGGTTCTTCCTGCTGGCCGCCGTTTCCAGCTACGGGCTGGTGATGCTGGCGGCCGTCCCGATGGGCGTCGGGCGGGCCGGCTTCCTGCTCCTGAATCAGACGCTGATGCTCTCCAACACCAAGCCGGCCTACTACGGCCGTATGACCTCGATGACGATGATGGCGTTCGGGTCGCAGGCGCTGCTGTCCCCCGTCTGGGGCGCCGTGGCCGACTCGATCGGGATTCGCACCGCTCTGCTGATCGTCGGGCTGGTCGGGGCCGCCGCGATGTTGGCGATCGCGGTCGTCTGGTTCCGCTTCGTGAGGCCGGTGGCGCCGCGCGATGCGCCGGCGGCCGCCCCCGGCTCGGGCTAGGCGCGGGGCAGGCGCATCAGGAAGCTCGCGCCGGGCTCGCCCGGCGCTTCGAGTGCCAGACTGCCCGCGTGCCGATCGACGATCGCCCGCGCGATGGCCAGACCCAGGCCGCTGCCGCCGGTCGCCCGCGCCCGCGCCGTGTCGAGCCGCGCGAAGCGTTCGAACACCCGCGCCCGGTCGGCGGCCGGGATGCCCGGTCCGTCGTCGGCGATACGCAACTCGGCCGTGCGTCCCGCTGCTGCGACCGATACGCGCACGGTCGTTCCGGGCCCCGTGTGCTTGATCGCGTTGTCGAGCAGGATGCGCACGACCTGGGAGAGCATCGCGGCGTCACCGGGCGCCCGTACCGGCGCCCCCGGTGCGACCGCCAGGGTCACCGCCGCCGCCTGCGCCTGCGGTTCGATCGCCCGCGCCGCCTCGACCGCGATCGCGCGCAGTTCGACCGGCTGCGTGGTCAGCGGGACTTGGTCGACCGTGCCCAGGTCGAGCAGATCGCGCACCAGCGCGCCCATGCGGGCCGCTTCGTCGCGGATGCCCTCCACCACCTCCCGCTCCTCCGCCAGCGAACGCTCGGGGTGACGCAGCAGCACATCGGCGGAGCCTTGGACGACGGCGATCGGCGTTCGCAGCTCATGCGAGGCATCGGCGACGAAGCGCCGCTGCGCCTCCAGGTTGCGCCGGATCGGCGCCAGCGCCCGGCCCGACAGCCAGAACCCGGCCCCCACCGCCCCCAGCCCGGCCACGCCGCCGGCGATGAGGAAGATCTGGATCAGGTCGGCGGCGGTCTCGTCACGGCGCTCCAGCGATCGAAACGCCTGCACGTAGCCGATCGGCTCGCCATCCAGCGAGACCTGCTCGGTGCGCACGCGGATCCGCTCCCGCCCGAGGTCGATCGTGCGCCGATCGACGCCGGCGCCCGCGGCGGCGCGCACGGCCGCGCTCAGCGGCGTGGTCGGCACGGTCAGGGTGCTCTCCAGCAACCGCCCATCGAGATCCAGCAACAGTTGGTGCGTCGGCGCCTCTCCGTGCTCCCCCAACTCGGCCAGCGCACCCTCCGCCGTGTCGTGCTCGCCGCCCTCGTGCGCCCCCGTGCCTCCGTCATCGTCGTGGTCGTCGCCCTCCGCGCCCGCGTCCTCCTCGGCGCTGGCGGGCAGCGCGGGCCGCACCGACGGCAGCGGCGCGCCACCGCCCAACTCCACCAACTGGCCCAGCCGCGCCGCCGCCGCCCGGACCTCGTCGCGCAGCGCCGAGTCGACCTGGTCGTCGAGGCGCTGCGTCATCAGCACCACCGTCGACGCCCCCACGGTCGCCAGCACGAGTAGCAGCAGCCCGGCGTACCAGGCGGTGAGCCGCAGGCGCGCCCGGGTGAAGGCGCTCCCGCGGCGAGGCCGCCGGCGGCCCAGGCGACTCACGGTGACTCGTCCAGCCGGTAGCCCATGCCCCGCACGGTGCGGATCATGCCGCTCGACGCCCCCAGCTTGCGGCGCACGTAGCGGACGTAGGTCTCGACGATGTTGGACGCGCCGTCGTAGTCGTACGACCACACCCG
Organism: Dehalococcoidia bacterium; assembly: GCA_965209205.1. GTDB lineage: Bacteria > Chloroflexota > Dehalococcoidia > Bin125 > Bin125 > TK10-74A. The sequence goes on along the minus strand of CBDBQC010000003.1, from coordinate 40,994 downwards.
GTCCAGGATCTGCGTCCGCGACAGCACGACTCCGGGGTTGCGCAGGAACAACTCCAGCAGCGCGTACTCGCGCGCGGTGAGATCCACCGACCGCCCCCCCACCGATGCGCGCCGCGCCCGCGTGTCGAGCGCGATCACGCCAGCCCGCAGCGTCTCCGACGGCGCCGCGCTCGGCCGCCGACCCAGCGCCCGCACCCGCGCCAGCAGCTCCGGCATCGCGAACGGCTTCACGAGGTAGTCGTCGGCGCCGGCGTCGAGCCCGCGGACGCGGTCATCCACCGCGCCGCGCGCAGTGAGCAGCAGAATGGCCACGGCGTCGCCCCGGGCGCGCCGCCCCTCCGCGACGCGAAAGCCATCCCGGCCGGGCATCATCACATCGAGGATCGCCAGGTCGAAGCCGCCGCCGTCGAGGTGGGCCGACGCCGCGTCCCCGTCGCGCACCCACTCCACGACGTGCCCCTCTTCGCGCAGCACGCGCGTCACCAGGGCGCCCAGCCGTGCGTCGTCCTCGGCGAACAGGATGTGCATGCTCCCATGATGGCGCACGCTGATGAGGGCGCGATGAGAGGCCGGCCGGGCGTCGCCTCCAAGAACTCCTATGTCGTTCTCAGGCCCCTCTCATTCTCCAGGTGCACAGTGGGACCAGAGACCGGAACGCACGACGGTCACGAAGGGAGTTCTCATGACTCGGATTTCGAAACGGTTGGGCGCGGCGGTGATTGCCGCGCTGCTGGTGGTGGGGCTGGTCGTATTCGGGGTCGCGGCGGCGACCGACGGCGACCTCGATCCGTTCGGCCATCACGGCGGCGAAGACAAGGACGTCGCGGGTCACACGGACGGGCCCGACGGAGACGGCGATGTCGATCCGGCCGGCCATCACGGCCCCGGCGACGATGACGCCAACGGCAGCGGTGACGGCCATGACAACGACGATGACGGCGACGCCGGCGGCGAACATGAAGGCGGCGACAACGACGAATCGCACGAAGGCGATGATGACTGACCGGCGCCGCCGGCCGGACTGGTGAGGGCCGGTCCCCCGGGGAGCGCCCGCGCCGCTATCGTGGCACTCGAAGTCGTGGGGTCCAATCGCGGGCCCCACGACCGCGAAGGAGTGCCGTGCCCGACTACGACTTCCTGCTCTACGACGTCTCGGACCGCGTGTGCAGCATCACGTTCAACCGGCCCGAGAAGCGCAACGCGCTCAACACGCAAATGCTGGAGGAGCTCGACGACGCTCTGGACGTCGCCGAGAGCGATGACGAGGTCCGCGTCGTGCTGTTCAAGGGGGCGGGCACGGCCTTCAGCGCCGGCTACGACCTGCGCGACAACCCCTACACCGTGCCGCCCGCGGGCCAGGACCGCTGGCGCCTGAACGACGCCGGCCCGGCCCTGCGCAAGATCAGCAACCGCTACCTGCGCATCTGGTACTACCCCAAGCCCACCGTCGCGCAGGTGCAGGGGCCGGCGCTCGCCACCGGCTGCTACTTCCAGATGCTCTGCGACATCGCCTTCGCCGCCGACACGGCCACCTTCGGTCATCAGGCGCAGCGCGTGGGCGGCGTCACCAGCCTGCCGCTGTGGGTCTGGATGCTGGGCATGCGTCAGGCCAAGTACCTGCTGATGACCGGGCGGCTGATCACCGCCAAGGAGGCGCAGAAGATCGGCCTCGTCACCCGCGTCTTCCCGGAAGACGAACTCGAGGGGGAGGTCGCCCGGCTGTGCGCCGACCTCGCGCGCCAGAATCCGCTGGGCGCCCAGTGGCTCAAGGACGCGATTAACGCCGACTACGACATGATGGGTCTGCGCGCCGCCTACCCCATGCACTATTCGATGAACACCGCCGGCCGCCTGACGGAGCGCGGCCCCGACGAACTCTCCCTGCGCGACATCGTCTTCGGCGGTGATCGCCAGACGGTTCCGGAGGGCGAGCCGTAGGGCGCTGTGCGGCCCCCCGCTACGCTCGTCCCCACGGCGTCGCGCCGCTGCGACGTCGGACGGTGCATGTCTCGGGAATGACATCAATATTGACATCAGAGAGATAGGAGAGTAGCGTCATCGCACGTACGGTCGACCTGGATGCGCTGCGGCGCAGGCTTGGGAATCTGAAGGCGCGGGATCTCCGCGCCGCCGCCCTCGCCCTGGGCTGGGTCGAGCGTCCGGGCCGGGGCAAGGGCAGCCACATCGTGCTGCAGCGGAAGGGACGCACGCTGGTGATCCCCATGCACCCCAACAAGCACACCTACCGCAGCGTGCTTGACGATATGGAGAGATGGTCGTGAGTGAGGGCGTGAGCAACGTGTGGGATGTGAAGCGCCGCGTAGCGGAGGTTCTCGCCGCCCCCTATGCCCGGGTTCTGCGCCGGGACGAGGACGGCGTGAGCGCCGAAGTGCTGGAGTTTCCCGGCTGCTATTCGGCCGGCCCGGACGGCCCCAGCGCCTGGGAGGGGCTGGAAGAGGCGATGGGCCTGTGGGTGGAGTCGCAGTTGTCGCAGGGACAGGAGATCCCGCCGCCGCTGGCGGCCGGCCGCTACCAGGGTCGCATCTCGCTGCGCGTGCTGCCCTCGGTGCACGCGCGCGCCGCGCTGGTCGCCGCCGCCGAGGGGGTCTCGCTCAACCGCTGGCTCTCGGCGGCGGTCGAGTCGGCCGTCAGCGCGCCCAGCGGGCGGCCGCCGGTGCAGGCCCACGCCGGCTACGGCGCCGCGCGCGCGCGCTACATCGCCGAGGATCCCTAGGGCGCCGGCTGGTTCCGCGCCGCCACCTCCTGCAGGGTCTTCCAGAGCCGGCGCATCCCCCGCAGCCAGCGATCGTGGTCGTCCGCCTTGCGGCGCACATACTCACGGACCTCGGGGTGCGGCAGGATCAGGAACGTCTCCTCACGGATCGCCTGCACGACGGCGTCGGCGACCTGCTCCGGTTGCAGCGACCCCTCCAGTAGGAAGTTCCCCAGCCCCTTCCGCTCCGCGTCTTCCAGCAGCATGGGGGTCCGCACGCCCTGCGGGCACAGGCAGGAGACGCGGATGCCGTCGTCGCCGTAGGTCATCGCGAGGAACTCCGCGAAGGCCACCGCCCCGTGCTTCGTCACCGCGTAGGACACGGCCCCCAGCGATGTCAGCAGTCCCGCGGCCGAGGCCGTGCTGCAGATGTAACCCTCGCCCCGTTCGAGCATGTGCGGCAGCACCGCCCGCGCCGCGTAGACGTGGGCCATCGTGTTGACGGCCCAGCTCTCCTCCCAGTTCGCGTTCGGTTCCAGCATGTCGGCGCCCGACGCTCCGTCGATCGGGTGCCGCTCGATGCCTGCGTTGGAGAACATCAGGTCCACCCGGCCGAACCGCGCGATCGTGCGTTCCACGACCCGGCGAACGTCCTCCTCCTGGCCGACGTTGGCCGTCATCGCCACGCCGCCGATCTCGCGCGCGGTCTCGGCGGCGCCGTCCGCGTTCATATCGACGGCCACGACCGTCGCGCCTTCGGCGGCGAAGGCGTGGCAGATCGCGCGGCCGATGCCGCTCGCGCCGCCCGTGACGATCGTGACCGTGTCCTTCAGTTCCATGCTGGCCCTCCGTCCGTCCCGCGGGTGTGCGTGCGCTTTCAGACCAGCCGGAAGCGCACGCCGCAGATCGTGATCAGGTTCTCGCCCGTGCGACAGCCCTCCGCCTCGGCGTTGGCCAGCGCCCGGGCGGGGTCGGTGGCGCTGATGTCCAGGCCGCCCAGCCCCGGGCCGCGCCCGTCGCGCGCCGGCACGAAGCGCAGGTCCGACCCCGACAGCGCCAGCGCCGGGTTGCCTTCCGCGTCCGTCCCGACCGACTCATCCAGGACCTCGCCCCATCTCGCCGCCACGCCGGCGGGGTCGTGACACTGGATCTCCGCCGCCCGGATGCCGTCCACGATCTGGGTGTACTTCTTGCGCTGCCAGTTCTCGCCGGCCGGCCACCAGGCGCCGTCGGGGCGATCCTCCTCCACGTTCCAGCGGATCTCCGGGATCGCGCCCGGCACCTCGCGCGGATGCAGCTGGATGCCGTGCCCCTTCCCGTCCTCGCCCGGCTCCGCGATGATCGGGATGCGCAGGGCCTCGACGCGCCTCCGGTAGGACGGATACGACGCCTCCGGCACCTGCATGATCACCATGTAGCCGCCGTCGCCGCCGCGGCGGTGCAGATAGCGCTCGGCCGGCGTGTCGTACTCGCCGGGCAGCGGCGAGACGCACTCCAGGATCTGGTTGCCGAACGGGATCAGCGTGTGGTTGAGCCGGATCTTGCGGGTCAGCGGATCGCGCCAGCAGAGTTCCACGCCGAACACCGACTCCGTCTGCGCCTGCACGCGGTCCAGGTCGTGCGCCACCAGGCAGATCTGGCGGATGCGGATCTCGCTCACGGCCGACTCCTTCCCGATCCCGCCCCCGCCGGGTGCGGGGGCTAGCGCCAGGGCGCGTTGTTGAAGGGGTCGCGCAGCATCTGCCGCGCGACGGTCATCTTGTGCACCTCGTCGGGGCCATCGTAGAGGCGCGCATAGCGCGCCTCGCGGTACATGAACTCCAGCGGCGTGTCGCTCGTGACGCCCAGCGCCCCGTGCACCTGAATCGCCCGATCGATCACGTTATGCAGCACGTGCCCGCCCCAAAACTTGATCATGCCGATCTCGACCCGCGCCTCGTCGCCTTCGTCGTAGGCCCGCGCGGCGTCCAGCGTCATCATGCGGGCCGCCTGAATCTCCGCCGCGGAGTCGGCGATCCAGGTTCGGATGTCGCCCTTCTCCGCCAGATACGAGCCGTGCGACCAGCGTGCCTTGGCCCGCTCGCACATCAGCTCGAAGGCCCGTTCCGCCTGACCCAGCCAGCGCATGCAGTGGAAGATGCGGCCCGGCCCCAGTCGCTTCTGCGCGATCAGGAAGCCCTTGCCCTCCGGCCCCAAGAGGTTCGTCGCGGGCACGCGCACGTCGTGGTACTTCACCTCGCAGTGCTGGCCTTGCGTGCTGCCCATCGTCGGGATGGCCCGCACGATCTCGTACCCCGGCGTGTCCGTCGGCACGATGATCGACGAGAAGCGGTCCCACTTCGTCGCCGCCTCCGGGTTGGTCATCGCGAAGCAGGTCGTGAAGGCGGCCCGCGAGGCGCCGCTGGTGAACCACTTGTGACCGTTGATCACCCACTCGTCGCCGTCGCGGACGGCGCGCGTCTGCATCAGCGTCGGATCGGACCCGGCGACCTCCGGCTCCGTCAGCCCCACCGAGGGATAGATCTCGCCCGCGACCAGCGGCGCCAGCCACTTCGCCTTCTGATCCTCGCTCGCGTAGAGGTGCAGCATGATCGAGTCCTGCATCGATGCCGACCCCACCGCCGACGACCCGAAGTGCGAGCGACCGATCACCTCGTTCAGGTGCACGAAGGGCATGAAGCCCAGGCCGGCGCCGCCGATCTCCGCCGGATGCCCCAGCGCCCACAGCCCCTGATCCTTCGCCGCCTGCTTGATCCCGGCCATCGTCCGGGCGGATTCCTCGTCGTCCTGCATGAGGACGGGCTCGGCGGGGATCACCGTCCCGTTGATGAACTCCTTCATCCGGTCCTTGAGTTCGCGGACCTCGGGGGTCAGGCCGATCTGGGGCATGTCCGTCTCCTTCGCCCGTCGTGCGAGCGCCGCCGCCGGACGTTGCCGTGCGTGCGGTCGCTCCCTGTCTCAGACCGCGCGCGAGCAGCCCGCGGACTCCTGCACGCCGCTCAGCGCCGTCCACAGCGCCTCGCCCAACTCCGCGCAGGCCGACTCCGCCCGCGCGCGCTCCGGCGGCGTCAGCGCCGCCGCCATCTCCCGCAGCATCGCGGCCTCGCCGTAGTCGTCGGCGTGCACCGCGAAGTAGCGCCCGGGCGTGCCCAGCGACGCGTAGTGCTCGTTCAGCCCTCGCAGCTTTGCGTCCGCGGTCAGCGGCTGCTGCGCCTCGAATGCGAAGAGCGCGCCGATCGCCGTGGCCGGTTGCGCGAACAACCGCTGCGCCGTCGCGACCAGCGCCCGGCCGGACTCGCCCTGTGGCTCCGCCCGCACTTCGACGCCCAGGTCCGACGCGAATTCGCCCCACATGGCCGCGTGCTCCACCTCTTCCGCCGCGTGCGCGTCCTCGCCGAGCGTGCGCCAGCCGGCCGGTACGGCGCCGATGAACGCGCCCCACTCGGCCGCGTAGTGCCGCAGCGCCGACGCCGGCAGCGTCCCGGCCGACCAGGCCGTGTAGAACGGGTGCTGCTGCAGATTCCAGCGCTCCACGATGTGATCCAGCGTCCTCATGGCGTTCGATCCCTTCCGCCTGCAAGGCCCGTCTGGGGGCCGCTCCGTGGTCTGTGGGACGCCGGGCGCCGCCTCGGATGTCCTGCGTCCGCCCGCCTCGTCGGCGCGTTCTTCGTATCAGGGCGCCCCAGTCGATGCAAACCTCGCCGCCCGATCCGGCGCTCCCGGCGGGCCGCTAGAACCGGTCCGGGCAGTGCGGCCGGTAGGCCGTCTCGAAGAGCCGGTCCCAGGCCCGCAGCGACTCCGGCTGCGAGGTCTCCAGCCCGCCCTGCCGGTACAGATCCGTCGCCGACCGCGCGCCGCTCGCCAGGGCGCTCAGCGCCCGCGCCTCCAGCGTGAACTCGGGCGCCGCCGAGGATCGGGTCAACTCCCCGCGCTCGCCGTCCGCCTCGAGCCGCCAAGTGCCCCGGTTCCACTCGCAGCGGTCGTCGACCAGCTCGAACGTCGCGACGCCGGCCTCGGCGTAGCCGCGCGCGCTCAGCGCCGGCGCCACATCGACGATGCGCAGCAGGATGTTGTCGTGCACGGTGGCGTGCAGGCGGCGCGGCTCCTGCAGCATGTGGAACAAGGGGTCGTCGATGGGGGCGCTCTTGCGGATGATCGTGTTCGCCAGGTCGTGCGCCGCCACGTGCTCCCACAGGGCCACGTAGGCTGAGGCCGTGAGCGCGTGCAACTCCCGCAGCGTGACGACGTGGCTGCGGTCCACCACGCCCCCCTCCTCATTGGCCCGCGTCAGGTACAGCGCGTAGCCCTGCGCCTGGCCGTCCTCCTCGTAGAACGCCGCGTAGACGGGGCCGGCCTGCTTGTCGTGCTCGTCGAGCATGCCCCCGTCCCAGAGCGCGTCGCCGCGATGCAGCAGCCCCGTGCGCGGGCCGGCGTAGGTCCGGTACAGCGACTTGAGCAGATCCCGCTCCGACGTGTCGCCCAAGCGCACCGTGCCCCGCGGGCGGGGGCCGCTCACGAAGTTGATATCCCGCGGGTCCACCGCGTAGTCCTGCACCGGCGCGATGATCGCGTAGCCGTAGCGCTGATAGATGGCGGCCTGCGAGGCGTGCAGGATCGCGATCGGCTGCGCCGCGTCGCGGTAGGTGCCGAACGCCGTCGTCATCGCCCGCGTCAGGTGCCCGCGGCGCCGCTTGTGCGGCAGCGTCCCCACCGACGTCACGCCCGCCACGTGCACCCGCTCCCCGTTCCAGCGCATCGAGAACGGCCAGGCCGCGAACGACGTGACCAGCGCGCCGTCCTCGAAGACGCACAGCGTCCACTCCGGCCGCATGTCGACCATGGGGTCGTTGAAGCCCTCGCTGCCGTGGCTGGCCAGCGTCGTACGCGTGACGTAGGCGAACGCCTCCAGCTCCTCGGGGTTCACCGGGCGCACTTCGATGGCCGGCCGGGCGACGGTCGTCATGGCGGAGTCCTTTCCGATCGGCCGAACCGCCGACGCGCCGCGCGGTGGCTCCCGAGGCGACGCCGGGCGCTAGGGATCGTCGGGCGGGTCCGGGCAAGGTTTCAGGTCGAGCTTGGCGAGCACACCCTTGTTCGCCACGAAGCGGGGCCAGTGCCCGGTCAGCACGTGCGCCGCGCTCTCCGCCACGCGGCGGCTCACCGTCGCGCGCGACCGGTCCGAGTAGTGGGCGGTGTGCGGCGTCAGCACCACGTTGTCCATCGAGCGCAGCGGGTTGTCGGCGGCCATCGGCTCGTGCTCGAACACATCCAGCCCCGCGCCGGCGATCGTCCCCGATTGCAGCGCCGCGATCAGCGCCGCCTCGTCGATGACGGGGCCGCGCGCCGTGTTCAGCAGGTGGGCGGACGGCTTCATCCGCGCCAGCGCCGCCGCGTCGATCATGTGCTCGGTCTCCGGCGTGTGGGGCGCGTGCACGCTGACCACGTCGGACTGGCTCAGCACCGCCTCCAGCGACGGCAGCAATTCGATCCCGGCCGCGGCCGCGCGGGCCGGGTCGGCGTACGGGTCGTAGCCGATCACGCGCATCGACAGCGCCCGCCCGCGCTCGGCCAGGAGCCGGGCGATGGGCCCGCAGGCGACCAGCCCCAGCGTCTGTTCGTACAGCGACGGCGTCGGCGCCAGCGAGCCGATCGTCCAGCCGCCGGCCCGCATGGCGCGGTCTTGCACGATGAGCTTGCGCGTGACCGCCAGCATCAGCATCAGCGCGTGGTTCGCGACCTCGTGCCGGTTCACGTCGGGGACGTGCGCGCAGATCACGCCGCGCTCCGTCGCGGCGTCCAGGTCGAGCGTGTCGACGCCCACGCCGTAGCGCACCACCACCTTGCAGTTGGGCATGCCATCGAGCACGTCGGCCGTGATCGGCGCGTATACCACCAGCACGGCGTCCGCATCGGGCATCAGCGAGGCCAGCTCGGCGGGGGACTTGCCGGGCGCGACCAAGCGGATCTCCGCGTCGATCGCCGACAGGATCTCTTGCTCCGCCGGCGGCATGTCTGTCCGCCCGGTGTGATAGACGGTGAATTTCGCCATACGCCCTCAGCCCGGACTGCGGCGCGCGACCGCTAGGCCGTCAGCGCCTCGATGAGTTGCTCGACGACGGCTTCCGCCCGGGCGTGCATCTCGTCGTCGGTGCGGTCCTGCATGGGGTGCGGGACGAACACCCGGCGCACGTCGGGCAGGCCCAGCGCGTCGGCCTGGGTCTGCGCGGCGCCCTCGAACTCGTTGGTCAGCACGAAGACCGAGGGGATGCCCTGGGTTTCGAAGTAGACGGTGTCGTGCACACTGCACGTCGTGCAGGACCCTCAATCGGCTAAGGCTTCGATGACGAAGTCGGCCTCCTGCCGGATCGACTGCTTGATGTCGTCGGGCGCCGGGCGCGCCACGGTGGGCTTCATGTAGCGCCTCGTCTCGACGCCGGGCAGCCGCTCGGCGATGAGCGACTCCAGCCGGTCGAGGAACACGTCGCCGCGCGGCTTGGAGATGTCGAGTAGCGCGATCGTGCCGCTGATCGACTCGGGCCGCTGCGTCAGCTCGCGGCGCACGGGCTCGCGCTCGTCGGTGGGGTCCAGGATCACCAGATTCTGAGTCAGATTCGCTGTCGTCATCGCCTCTCTCCGTTCTTCGCTGCGCTGCGGCGGTTCGGTCTCCGCGCATCCGCTCCGCGCAGCATAGCGCCGTCAGACCGGGTCTTCGATCTTCTTGCTGACGGAGCCCATCCCCGCCAGGGGGTCGAAGATCGACGTGAACTTTCCCGCGCCGCCCCCCGCCACGACGATGTGGATCATCGCGTCGTCCGCGAACTTCGGGATGAGCACGTCCATCGCGTCTGGACGCAGCGCCCCGTCGGCGTCGTGGATGGGGAGCGGCGGCAGGAACGACGGGAACTGCTCGAGCCAGAGCCTGGGGAAGCCGCCCATCCGATCGCTCTCCAGCAGATCGCGCAGCGGCCGGGCGCCGACTTCCTGGATGCGGCGGCGGACGTCGTCCTTGCTCCAGCCGTCGGCGGCGAGGGTGTCGTAGTGCTCGGGCGAGACGACCACGACCACCTCTCCCATCGACGGCCCGCGCGGACGCTGCTGCCCGCGGACCTTGAGGCCGATGCTGCCCGCCAAGGCCCTCGCCGTCCGCGAGGTCTCATCGATCATCTGCGTGGGCCCGCCGGACTGCGTGATGGCGGTGATGACGCTGTCCCCGGGATCGAAGCCGCGCTCGACGTGGAACGGCCGCCAGGTGGGCGCGCGCTCCTCCCACTCCCCGAAGCACATCGTGTACTTGCCCGGCGAGCCGAGCGTCGCGCGCTCGGTGCCGCCCGGCCGGTGCCCCGCCACGTTGCGGATCACCAGCCGCACGGCGCGGCCAATGGTGGCGTTTGCGCGATAGCCCTGGCCCAGCGCCCCCTGCGCGCAGTTGACGCCGATGCGCTCGCGCACCGGGCCGTTCACGATCAACACCGGCGAGCCGCCCATCGTCGTCGCGCCCGCCCCGTGCAGCCCGAAGCGCTCGTCCGCGATCGCCTCCACGCCGGCCAGCACGGTGGGGAAGTACTCCGGCTTGCAGCCCGCCATGACCGCGTTGATCGCGACCTTCTCCACGCTCAGCGGCGCCAGATTCGGCGGCAGCACCCCCATCTCCTCCAGCGGATCGCGGCGTGTTTGGGCCAGCATCCGCTCGACCCGCGCGGGCGTCGGCGGCACGACCGGCAGGCCGTCGGTCACGCCTTGATCGAACAGGAACTCATCGACGTCGTCGCCGGGCGCGATGGTGATCCGCCGCGCCGGTCCGATCGCATCGTGCGTGCTCGTCATCCCCGCGCCTCGGGCGCCGCCCCGCGGATGGGCGCGATCTTCCTGCTCACCGCCAGCGTTCCGCCGGGCCCCGACCCGAAGGCGTCGAGCACGGCGGACCACTTCCCCGCGCCCCCGCCGGCCACGACGATCATCAGCCAGTCGTCGTGGCGGAACTTGCGAACCGGGCGGTCGAGGTCGGCCCCGTCCAGGTCGCCGCCCTTGAGGAAGGGCCGCAGGGTGGCCCCGGCCAGCCCGCCCGATTCCTCGTCGGCCAGCAGCGCCCGCAGCGGCTGCACACCGACTTCCTGGATGCGGCGCCGGAGGTCGTCCTTGCTCCAGCCGGCCGCCGCCAGGGTGCGGTAGTGCTCCGGCGAGACCACGACCAGCGTCTCACCGATGGCCGGCATCTTGGCGTGCCGCGCCATCGCCGCCTTGAGGCCGATGCTGCCCCCCAACGCCTCGGGCGTGCGCGATGTCTCGTCGATCACCTGCGACGGCCCCGCCGTCTGGATCAGCGCCGTCACGACGCTGTCGCCGGGCGCGAAGCCGCGCTCCACGTGCAGCGGCGTCCAGGTCGACGCCACCTCTTCCGCCTCCGCGAAGCAGAGCGTGTACTTGCCCGGCCAGCTGATCGTCGCGCGCTCCGTGCCGCCGGGCCGGTGGCCGCCCATGTTGCGCACGACCAATCGCACGGCGCGGCCGATCGTCGCGTTGGCGCGATTGCCCTGGCCCAGCGCCCCCTGCCCCGAGTTCATGCCGATGCGGTCGCGCACCGGGCCGTTCACGATCAGCACCGGCGCGCCGCCCATCGTCGTCGCCATCGCGCCGTGCACGTTGAAGCGCGGGTCGGCGATGGCCTCCGTCGCCGCCAGCACGACGGGGAAGTACTCGGGCTTGCAGCCCGCCAGCACCGCGTTGATCGCCACCTTCTCGATCGTCACCGGCGCGAGATTGGGCGGCAGCACCGCGATCTCCTCCTGCGGGTCGCGGTCGCTGGTCTCCAGCATCCGCACGACGCGCTCCGGCGTGGGTGGCAGCACCGGCAGGCCGTCGGTCACGCCCTGCTCGTAGAGCAGCTCGTAGACGTCCTCCTGGGCGCCGACTTCGATGCGGCGCGCGCGGATCGGCGAGCCCTCCGCCTCCGCCTGGAGCCGCTCGTAGATGCCCGGCTCCATCGACTTCGAGCCGCAGCCCGGCATCGACACGGGGTAGCTGTCCCAGTCGACCGCGACGCCGCCGAGGCCGCTCAGCCGCGACAGTTCCGTCGTCATGTCGCGGAAGTCGTCGCGGCCGAAGCCGTGGAAGCGCCGCCGCTCGCGTCCATCGCCGTCGGTCAGGATCAGCGTCGGCACCGTGTCGATGGCGAAGGCGTAGGAGACCCCCAGCCCGGAGTCGTCGAGCATGGGGCCGGGCAGCCCGTACTCGTCCATCAGCACGGCGTTGCCCGCCGCGTCCTGGCCCACGGCCCAGACATCGACGGCCTCCCCGTAGCGCTCCTGCATCTCCCGGATCAGTGGCATCGACAGCCGGCAGGTGGGACAGTCCTCCTTGACGAAGCACAGCAGCGTGCTGCGCCCGGTGGGGAAGCGGCGCTGGGCCGATCCGTCGGCGAGTCCGAAACTGGGCAGCGCGGCGTCGGTGGTCGTCATCTCGGCGCGCAGTCTATCGCGCTCCGCCGCGACGATCATGCCGGCCGCCGCCCCCTCTGCATCGTTCTTGATTGTGTCGCCAGGGGCGACGCCCAGCCGCGCGCCGACGATGCGCGCGCGGCGGACGGCGCGCGATCGCACGCCGGACCCCCTGAGTGACACCGGGGGGCGTCCCACGACGCCCGAATCCGAAAAATGTCGTGGATAACTTGGTAAATTCCGTGGATATCCCCATAATTTCCTTCTTACTTGACATAGGGGGGGGGGGGGGGGATCAGCTCTTAGTATGTCATACTGTACACGCTCTCGCTCCGAGCGGTCCCACATGGGACAGCCGGGGATCGGAAAGGACTGTGCGATGAGCCGCCCGAAGTATTGGACCACCCTGCGACAGCGAAAGATCTCGCGCCGCACCATGTTGGGAGCCAGCGCCAAAGCCGGCGTTGGAGCGGCTGGGCTCGCGCTCGTCGGCTGCGGCGACGACGACGAGCCCGACGCCGGGGCCGCAGCCGCCGAACGGGCCGCGTCGGCCGCGGAGGAGGCCGCCGCGGCGGCCATCGCCGCCGGGGAGGCGCGCGCCGCCGAGACCGAGGCCGCCGCGGACGCCGCCGCTGAGGCGGCTGCCGCCGCGTCCGAGGCCTCCGCCGCGGCTTCCCAGGCCGCCGACGCCGCTGATGCGGCCGCCGCCCTGGCCGCCGAGGCGGCCGAATCGGAGGACGCCGCCAACGCGGCCGCCGCCGCGGAAGCCGCCGCCGCGGCTGCCGCCGATGCCGCCGCCGCCGCATCCGCGGCCGGCGATCAGGCTGCCGCGGCCGTCGCCGCTGCCGCCGCCGAGGCGGCCGAGGCCGCCGCCCAGGCCGCGCGTGACGCGGCAGCGGCCGTCGAGGCTGGGACGGCCACCGCGGAGGCCGCCCAGGCCGCCATCGACGAGGCCGCCGAAGCCGCCGCCGCCGCCGCGGCTGCCGCCGGGGAGGCGTCCGCCGCCGCCGGCGCGGCCGCCGCCACGGCCCAGGAGACCGCCGAAGCCGCGGCCGAAACCGCCGCCGCGGCCGTCGCGGCCGCCCAAGAGGCCGCCGACGCGGCCCAGGAGGCCGCCGAGAGTGCGGCCATGGCAGCAGCGGAGGACGAGGGCCCGGCCGCCGGCGAGGTCGACTTTGACGCCACGCTGCGCATCGCGGCGGCGAGCGACAACGGCGGCCTGGACCCGATTCGTGCGGGCAGCCAGACCAACTTCGTCAACTCGCACGGCATCTTCGACAGGAGCGTCAATCCCGACTCGGAGGGGAGCGGGGAGATGCGCCCGAACTTGATGACCTGGGAGAACCCGGACGACGTGACCTGGAACATGACCGTGAAAGACCAGGTCTTCTTTCACAACGGTCAACAACTGACGGCGGAAGACATCATCTTCACGCATGAGCGGGCGGGGGGCATCGCCGAGTATCACCAGGGCGGCGAGACGTCCGACCACCCCGCCGCCTGGGCCAGCTCGCGCAAGCCGTTCGGCGCCCAGCACTGGCTGAGCTACGCGCAGACCGACAAGCTGCACTGGACATTCACGACCGACGGGCCGGACGCCACGATCCTGGGATCGACCCTGTGGATCCCCTACGTCATGTCGAAGGCGGACACCGAGGAGCGCGGAGACGCGGCCGTGGACGCCGCTTCCATGGGCACGGGGTACATGCGCTTCGTCAGTCATGCCGAGGACACCGACTTCTTCTTCACGCGGAACGACGACTACCACAACGAGTGGTCACGCACCGTGACTCCGAATGGGTACCAAGCAGCCTCGTACAAGAATCAGGTCCACCTCGTGCGGCCGGAGCCGCTCTCCCGCATCGCCGGCATCGAGGCGGGCGAGATCGACGTGGCGTACTTGATGGGAGCGGATATCGTGGCGCCGATCGAGGACGACCCGGACCTCACGGTCACCTGGGGATTGCACACGACCGCCACCACCAACATCATGCCCAACCTCAACTTCCTGGAGGTGAACGGCGAGCCGAATCCCTTCCTCGATGAACGCGTGCGCAAGGCCCTGAACCACGCGATCAACAAGCAGGCGATCATCGACAATCTGCTGACCGGCGACGAAGACGTCTCCTATGGGCTATTCCCAGCAATGATTGCCTCCCCAATCGAAGCGCTCAGAGCGATCGGCCCCTACGCCTACGACCCCGATCTGGCCAAAGCCCTGCTCGCCGAGGCGGGCTACCCGGACGGCTTCTCGACGACGATCCACTACCTGCCGACCTGGACTCCCCAATACGGGCCAATGGCGGTGGCCGTGCAGCAGGACTTCGCGGCCGTGGGCGTCGAGGCCGAGCTGAACGCGTTACCCCAAAGCGAGTTCTTCAGCCAGGCCCGTAGCCTGGAGATCCCGGGCCTGTGGTGGTTCCCCTTCGGCCTCGGGGCCGAGCAGCAGGGCAACATCGGGGCGTTTTACACGATCGAGGGCACCTACGCGCTGACGCCGTACGACGACCTGGAGGACGCGTACCAGCGCCAGCTGCGAAGCGTCGACATCGACGACCGGACCGAGGCGATGCATGACCTCCTCGTCGGGCACTACGAAAGGGCGGGGTTCATCTACCTGACGGAGCTCCGCGCGGCTCACGTGACGGCGGCCCACATCGAGTGGCCGCTCGGCGCCGGGCAGTTAGCCAACGAGCAGGCCTTCGCCCAGATCAACGTGCTGACGACGTAGGAGGGCCAAGCGGACGCGCCAATCGGCCGCGACCGGAGCAGCCGCCGCAAGGCGGCTGCTCTGCTCGCGGCCCTGATGGTCCGTCCGGCCCCTTGCCGGCCGGCGGCCAGCGGGAATCGCGATGCAGTTCTGGAACTTCCTCGCGCTCCGTCTGCTGCAAGGCCTTCGTCGTCGTCTTCATCGTCGTCAGTCTCGTCTTTCTGGTCTCCCGGCTGGTGGGGAACCCCGAGGAGTTCCCTCGCCTCCCCGGACGGCACGCAGGAGGACATCGAGGCCGTCAAGGAACGCTTCGGCCTGAACGACTCGATCCTCACGCAGTACGGGAACTTCCTGGCCGATCTCTTCCAGGGCGACTTCGGGAATTCGTACACCGGGGGCGGCGCCTCGACGATCGACTCGATCGGCGCCCGCGCGTGGAACACGTTCAAGCTGGGCGCTGCGGCGCTGGTCTTCGCGATCGCGACGGCGGTCCCGCTGGGGCGTGGCGGCCGCATTGCGTCGAGGAGGCGTCGTCGACTGGCTGGCGCGCGCGCTGGCCGTCGTGGGGCAGGCGGTGCCCGGCTTCTGGCTGGGCCTGATGATGATCTTCTTCTTCGCCGTGCGGCTCGACCTGGCGCCCACCGGCGGCGCGGTGGGCTGGCAGTCGCTGATCCTGCCCGCGATCTCGCTGGGCATGCTGGAGATGGCCGCGATCATGCGGCTGACCCGCTCCGGGATGATCGAGGTCATGGACACGGACTTCATTCGCACGGCCCGCGCCAAGGGCTTGCCGGAGCGAACGGTGATCCTGCGGCACGGGCTACGGCACGCGATGCTGCCCGTCGTCACCATCCTGGGGCTCTCGCTGGGCCGGCTGATCGCCGGATCGGTGATCATTGAGGTCGTCTTCGCCTGGCCCGGCGTGGGGCGGCTGATCATCGATTCGATCGTGCGCTCGGACTACCCCATGGTGCAGGCGGCGATCATCGTGCTGGCGGCGTCGATCTCGCTGGCCAACGTGCTCGTCGACGTCTCCTACCGCTTCATCGATCCCCGCATCCGGGCGGGATCCCTCTGATGGCGCAGGACGCGGCGGCGACGCTCGCCCCGCCGGTCCTCGAGCGGCGCCGGCGCCGCAACTGGCGCCGCTACGCCGGCCTCTCCGTGCCCGCCACCATCGCCGCGGTGTTCGTCTTCTGCGGCGCCTTCGCGGGGCTGCTCTCCCCGGCCGATCCCAACTTCTTCCTCCTCGCCGAGCGGCTGCAGCCGCCCGTCTTCGACGGCGGCACCTGGGATCACCCCCTGGGCACCGACGCCCTGGGCCGGGACATCCTCAGCCGTATCCTGCACGGTGCCCAGATCTCGCTCATCGTCGTGGCGATTGTGGTGCCCGGGGCGGCCGCGATCGGGACGCTGATCGGGCTGGTCGCGGGGTGGAAGGGCGGCCTCGTCGGCAATCTGTTGATGCGGCTGACGGACATTCAACTGGCGCTGCCGGCGATCCTCTTCGCGGTGTTTCTGGGCAGTGTTCTAGGCCCCAGCCTGCGCAACGTGATCATCATCCTCCTGCTCTGGACCTGGTCCGCCTACGCACGATTGGTGCGCGCGGAGGCCATCTCGCTGCGCGAGCGCGACTTCGTGACCGCCTCCCGCGCGGTCGGCGCCGGCGGCGTCTGGATCATGCGCAAGCACCTCCTCCCCAACCTGCTCAACACGGTCGTGGTCATCATGACCCTGGAGGTCGCGATCGTGATCCTGGCGGAGGCGGCGCTGAGCTTCCTGGGTGTCGGCGTGCCGCCGGGCACGGCGTCGTGGGGCGCGATGATCACCGAGGCCCGCACCTTCATGGTCCAGGCCTGGTGGATGATCTGGCTGCCGGGGATCGCGTTGATGGTCGTGGCGTTCACCGGCAACATCATGGGCGACTGGCTGCGCGACGCCCTCGACCCGCGCCTGCGGAATGTCCGCTAGCCGAGGTCGTCGCTCAGCGCGGCCTACGGATCGATCAGCACGCCGGGGTTCATCACGCCGTTGGGGTCCAACTCCCGCTTCGCCGCGCGCAACGCCGCGGCGAACAGCTCCGGCCGCTGCCGGTCGTACCAGGGCCGGTGCTGGCGGCCCACTGCGTGGTGATGCGTGATCGTGCCGCCCGCCGCGATCACCGCCTCCGACGCCGCCCGCTTGATCGTGAAGAACTGCTCGATCTCCGCGCCCTGCCGGCCGATGCCGGAGAAGGTGTAGTAGGGCGCCGGCCCGTCGGGGTAGACGTGCGTGAAGCGGCAGCTCAGGGTCGGCGCGTCGAGCGTCTCCGCCAGGACCCGTCCCACGGCCTCGCGGATGGCCGCGTCGAACGCCGGCCAGCGGTCCCAGGTGATCGCCGTCTCGAAGGTGTCGGCCACCAGGCCCAGGCCCATGCGGCGGTTGGCCTCGTAGGGCCCCGTGATGAACGACTTGCGCCACGTTCCCACGGCGCCCTCCCGGCCGGTCGGCGCGCCGCCGCCGTCGTCGATCAGGATCTCCTCGTCGTCGACGGCGCCCCCCGCCTCGCGCGCGATCGCGATCGCCTGCCGCATCAGGCCGCCCACCGGCACGTCGCCCGACTCGAAGCCGACGACCATCAGCGCCCGCGACCCGTCGAGCCCGGCCGCCGTGCGCGCCTCCAGCGGGTCGAGCAGCCGCAGGTTGGCGGGCCACAGCTTGGCCTGCACGACGCGCAGCACCCCCCGGTAGGCCGCCTCCCAACTGCCGAACGTCACCCCCGCCGAGGCGCGGTACCGGGGTCGCTGCTGCAGCCGCATCCAGGCCTCGGTGATCACGCCCAGCATGCCCTCGCTGCCGATCGCCAGGCGGTCGGGGCTGGGGCCGGCGCCGCTGCCCGGCAGCCGCCGCGACTCCATCACCCCCGCCGGGGTCAGCATGCGCAGCGACTCGACGAACTCGTCGATGTGGGTGTGGTTCGTCGCGTAGTGCCCGCCCGAGCGGGTCGCGATCCAGCCGCCCAGGCTGGAGTGCTCGAACGACTGCGGGAAGTGCCGCAACGTGAGGCCGTGCGGCTTCAACTGCGCCTCGAGGTGCGGGCCCAGCGCGCCGGCCTGGATGCGCGCCGCCCGAGACGTCGTGTCGACCGTGAGCACCTCGTTCATCTCGCCCAGGTCCAGCGTCACGACCGAGTCCGCCGCCGGGGGGTTCACCCCGTCCACCACCGACGATCCCCCGCCGAAGGGGATCACGACGTGCCCCGCGTCGGAGCACCACTCCAGCACGGCGCCGACCTCGTCCTCCTCGCGCGGCCGCGCCACGACGTCGGGCGGGTGCGAGAAGTCGCCGTTCACCGCCCGCACGCGGTCCACGAACGAGCGTCCGAACGTGCGTGACGCCCGTTGGTAGTCGTCGGTGTGGCAGAACTCGGCCAGCGCCGCCGGCACGCGAATGCGCGGCGTTCGCAGCGCGATCGTGTCGAGTGTCGGCAGGGGCTTCGCCTCGACCGGCCGCCCGCTCAGCGCCGCGAGGCGGTCGGCCTCGGCGCGGCGGTCGGCGTCCGTGGGCTCGTCCGACTCGTTGCCCCAGGCCCAGATGCTGCGTCGCGCCCTGATCTTGGCGCCCTGTGTGCCGGCGTTCGTCATCGCACCCCCCGTCGCGCGCCCCGCGCGCCGCCGCATGGTAGCCCCCTCAGACCGACAGCAGGATGACGCCCGCCACCGCCAGCACGATCCCCACGACCAGCCACGGCGTCACCCGCTCGCCCAGGAACACCGCCGCCAGCGGCAGCGCGAACAGCGGTGACAGCGAGACCAGCACGGCCGTCTCGCCCGCCCCGATGTCCTGCACGGCGATGATCAACAGCAGGCTGCCCGCCCCCGCGCCGATCAGGCCCTCGATCGCCAGCACGCCCTGGCTGCGCCGCGGGACCGCCCGCCGCCGCAGCGACGATTTCGGCGTCAGGAACGCGATCGCGCCGATCGTGATCATCGCCGAGGGGATGCGCACCAGGCCGACGGCTGCGGCGTCGAAGCCCTCGGCGACGTCGCGCATCCAGACGGTGCCGCCGGCCCAACTGAGCGCCGTGATGACCAGCAGCGCCAGCCCCAGGGCGACCCGCCCGGGGATCCGGGCGCGGAGGGCGCCCGTCAGGCCCGTCGCGTGGCGCGCGGCGGGCGGGGTCGCTGTTGGCGGGGCCGGGCCGTCGGGGGCAACGGCGTTGTCGGCTGCACGTCGCGCCCCGCGCTCTGGAGCCGGCGCGTTCGCGGACCCCCTGCCGTACAGCAGAACCACGTACACCCCCGCCAGCACCAGCGCCGACCCCAGCGCGGTGTCGGGCGTCACGGTCTCACCGAGGAAGATCACGGAGAGGAGGAAGCTGAACAGCGCGAACAGCCCGAGGCCCGCCGGGTAGGCGAAATTGACGCCCAGCAGCATGACCGCGCCGATGTAGAACGTGTCGCCCACGGCCAGATTCAGGACCGCCGTCCCGATCAGTTGCGCGATGTCGTCGAGCGACATCCGGGCGAGGTCGGCGTCGGCGCCCAGGGGCCAGAGCACCGCCAGGAAGAAGACCGATGCCGCCACCAGCCGCAGCGCGCTGACGGATACGAAGTCCAGCGTTTGCCGCTGCGACGCCAGCAACACGGCGCTGATCGCCCAGACGGCGGCCGCTGTCACCGCCGCCGCTACGCCCACGCGAGTGCCGTTCCCGGAACCCGAGTGGGCGGGTCGAGGGCCCGCGCGGCGTCGAACAGGGCTGTGTCGCAGCGCATGGGGCCTCCCAGCCGGGAGAATGCTACTGTCACTGCTCGCGTCGCGTCGCGCCCTGCCGCGATGCCGGGGCCTGACGAACGGACCAGGCGTGACCTCACCCGAGCCCGGCGAACACCTCCCCAGCGAGGGCGCGCTCGATGGCGGCGCCGGCTTCTTCGAGGTCGTCTACACGACCCGCGCCCTGCGCCGGTTCCGGCCGGACCCCATCCCGCAGGACGTGCTCTTCCAGATCCTCGACGCCGCCATCCGGGCGCCCTCCGGGCAGAACGCCCAGGACTGGCGCTTCGTCATCGTCACCGATCCGGCCGTCAAGCGGCGCATGCAGGAATGGGCCCTGCAGGGCTGGGCGACGTACTCCCGGCGCTACGCCGACGACCCCGCCCAGCTCGACGCCCTGCCCCGATCCCAGCGGCTGTCCCTGCGCAGCGTCGAGCATCTCGCCCAGCATCTCGGGGAGGCGCCGGCGGTGGTCCTCGTCTGCGGCCTGCACGGGCGGCACTCGACGCCCGGCGGCAGCTCCTACCCGGCCGTCCAGAACCTGCTGCTGGCGGCACGCGCGCTGGGCGTCGGCGGCTCGATCTTCAACCTCCCCCTGCGCGACCGGGCCGCGCTCAAGACGATGCTCGACATCCCCGAGAACAACGACATCTTCTGCGTCCTGCCGATCGGCTATCCGACCGACAAGATCGGGACCGTCCGGCGCAAGCCGGTCAAGCGGGTCGTGTACTGGGAGAAGTTCGGGCAGACCTGGGACTTCGCGGCCGCCCAGCCCGACGGCGGCTGGGGCGAGCGCTGGCTCCCCGACGACGCTTAGGGCCCGACAGATCCGCGCCGCAGCGCGCATTCACTCCGAGGAACGGTATGTCTCCGGGCAAAGTCGCATCGTCGGTTCCCTCATCGGACGTGTGGGCAGTCCGCCTCCCTGCATGTCTCGTCTAGCACTGCGCGGATGCCGGGTGACATGTGAAGGTCTGTCCGGAACTTCACGATCTCACTGTACGACTCATCCTGGGCACGGCTGATTCTCTCGCGGTTCGGAACTTCAACAAGGTACCCTGCGCGGATTGCCTCACTCAGGATCTGTTTACGGTGCGGGACAATCTTACTCCCACGGAGCATCGCTCGCTCCGGGAGATCCTTCCGACGTCCTCGACCGGTCTCCTCCACGAACTTCCCGAAGAGATGTCTCAGTTGTCGAGCCGCGCCGCAGGCAGGTCGAACTGCATCGGCGTCGCCTTCCAACGGATTGATGATCTCGCGCAGGTCGTTGAAGTCGTCGAAAAACTTGTCACCTACATGTGCTGAGTAGTACCTATGCATCTTACCAAAACGGATGCTCCGTAGCATCCTCCTGTCATCGTCAAACCTTGTCCCTTTTATCAGGCAGTTGTCGAAACTGGCGTTGGTGAGATCCGTCCTCCGGAAGTCGGTGCTGGTGAGATCGGAGCCATCGAAAGAGACACCGCGCAGAACATGCCCCTCAAACCGCATGCCCGACAGGTTCAATCCAGCAAGTTGTGTGTCCGCCAATCGATCATCACCGGCGAAGAGTTTAACTACAATTTTCAGAGCGTTCCTCCCCAAAATTGAGTCTTCACTCAGTCTTCCGCTCAAAGTGGTCCAAAGATCTTCAGCTTGACCGGAGGAAGCAATGATCTCGCACATAATCCTGATAACGTTGTCCGGGAGATCTTGTAGGGCTAAGTTCTTTAGCCTGGACTTCAGGCTCCGCGCAAGAAACCTCGCTACCAAATGGTGTTCAAGCGGTTCTTGGGCGAATCGCAGCTTGCCATCGTAGCCACGAGCGAATACAGCAAGTTGTCCCATCTGAGTGACAAGTCTGTCGCTCTCTTCTTCACCATCCCCTCCTGCGACGACCACTTCAGCCAGTTCTTGAATTTCTTCAGTTGGAACACCGCCCTCGAAGAGGCTTGTCGCTGCGCACTCTTCGATGAACTCCAGAACCCCCCCATCTGGTACTCCCTGGAGGAAACCCTTCTCTCGCTCACGTGCGACGATCCGGTTGAGTCCTCGCTCGAGAATCTCGGTCTCGGAGTTCCCGAAAAGAAGACCATCAGTCTTGAAATCGTCCGCGAGAAGAGCGCAGTAGTAGGGCGTCGACGCAAGTTCATCAAGCACGGGTCTGTCGGCCAAGCCCTTGGTGAACTTATTTGCCGCGGCCGTTGTCCCAAACTCGGCCCTTGCGAATTCGCTCTTGGAGGGCTGCTGCCAGGCATCCAGTTTGTAGACGGTTACGTAGTCGCTGTACTCCTCACAGAAACCCTGTAGGCCGCGATGTGTGGTGAACAATGAGTCGCGGACACAAAGCACGACAGCGGGACGAGTAACACCGGACGGCATGGTGATCAGGTCTTCAAGGTGGTCGAAGAACTGGCCGTCCCGCTCCAAAATCTCGTCTAAGCCGTCTAGTAGCCAAATGCCTAGACCGTGAATGAGCTTCCAGTTGAACATGTCCCGGTCCATCGGCCTGGCAAACTCGGTTTGGAGGTAGGCGTCGAGCAATGAACCAATTGTCGGGGCCGAAGCGTCACCGAGATGTTCGGCAAGTAGGGCGAAGGGTCTAGCCGAAAGTTGTAGGGAACGCTTGTCAGACTGGAAGGCATCGTAGAGATGCGCGTACAGGGATTCGAAGAGGAAGGACTTACCCATTCCAGCCGGACCGACCACAATTTGGATTGCCGGACCGTCACGTCCGGGTGTCAGGCTGTGGAGTTTGTCACGCAGAACGTCCAGAAGGTCCCCATCGTTCCGGGTACCAGGGGGATCGGGGGTCCGGAGGACTTGGAACGGCTGCGCTACTCGCCTCTGGGCAGTGCGAGTCCCTCGCCTTCGGAGCTCGCTGGTGGCCGATGCGGCACGCTCATCACGTTCCCACTTGAAGTCGCTGTCAAGAAACTGGGCGGGAACAAGTATCTTGACACCGTGCCACCTGCGAGCACCATTGCGGAAGTCGTTGCTCAGGCCTTCGGATGTTGGAATGAGGAATACCTTCTCCGCGGTCGGATGCTCCTCCTTGGCTTCCTCGAAGCGCCGAAGGTAAGGACCCTCTTGACTACCAAAGTTTCCGCCCAGGTCTGTCGGGACCCATACGTACACGTAGTCCTTCTCACCGTCGCCACGTCTGCTGGGACGGTCGCCGCGCAGTAGATCGCGGCCACGGGTCTTCACATCCCAGCCTTCGGCCCGGAGGTATCCCTTTGCCAAGTTCAGTCGGTCGTCCACCAGTCTCGCCTCCCAGGCCGCGATTGTGATTCTGTAGGCTGAGGCATTATACGAGGCTTGATCCTTGGCGGCAACGGGTAGAGACAGAGAGGGCTACCTTGCCCGGCAGCCCAGCGTCAGCTGCGGGTTGATGCATTGTCCGAACCCGCGATCGGGGTTCGGGCCTGTTCACAGCGGCGGTGCGGTGTGTCAGCAGAGGGCGGGTCTTGATGGTGGGTGAGGATCAGCGATGGAACTGACGGACGCCCGACGGCGGCTGGGGCGAGCGCTGGCTCCCCGACGACGCTTAGGGTCCCCCCGCGCTGACCGTCATCGCCGAGGCGTCGCGCAGCGTGGCCAGCACCCCCGTCTCATAGCGCAGGGCGGGGTTCCAGAGCATGAAGCCCGCTCCGCCCTGGGCGGCCGAGGCGTGGATCTGCGCCATCACGTCCCGATAGCCGTAGTGCAGACGGCGTGGCTGATAGTCGCGATAGTCCTGCAGCCACGGTCGCACCAGCACTCCCGCCACGCCCGACTCGCGGACGCGCTCGACGGCCGAGCGCATCGCGATCTCCACGATCCGCCCCGGGTGCGCCGGCGGGTATTCGAGGCCGAACGTGCCCGCCGCCCAGGTGCTGGGGTAGAGCATCGGGGAGTAGTAGTCGACGTACGGGATCAGCTCCTCCAGCACCTGCCCCACCGCGTCCTCCTCGCGGATCACGGTGGTCTCGCCGAACGTGTCGACCGAGATCGCCGCGCCCACGGCGTGGAGGGCGCGGCTCGCCTCTTGCGCGAACCGCGCCACCGCGGCCGAGCGCTCCTCCCCGGTCGTGTCCGCGTGCACTTGGAAGGGCCCGGCCGGGAAGCGGATGTAGTCGAACTGGATCTCGTCGAAGTAGGGCGCCGCCTGCAGCGCGATGTCGATGTTGTAGCGCCGCGCTTTGGCGCTGAACGGTGTCGTCCAGCCCAGCCCTACGTCGTCGCGCAGTTGCCGCCCGTCCGGCGTCAAGAGCGCCGTCGCCGGGTCGGCGCGCCCGAGCCGTGTGTCCAGGAAGACCACCTGCCGCGCGATCAGGTACACGCCCATCCACGCCAGTTCATCGAGGAAGGCGGCCATATCCGCGCCCGGATCGACGACGGCATCGATCTCCAGCACCGCGTCCGTGGCGACGAGCGGGAGCACGCCGCCGCCCTCCTCCTTGATGTCGATCACGATCGCGCTGATCAGCCCCTCGCGGGCAAGTGCCAGCGCCCACTCAAGCGATTCCGGGTTCCAGAGTTGCTCGTAGGGGAGGTAGACCGCACGCACATCCAGCGGTCGCATGGTGATCACGCCGTCCACGGCGGCGGCGGCGCGGCGCGGCCAGAATCCGGCCACCACCACGTGATAGCGCGGGTACCGTTCCGCCCCCGTCTCCGCCAATGGCCCGCCCTCGCCCGACCCCGCGAGGTCCGCCAGCGCGACGAGGCCCTCCCCGTCGCTCCGCGCCGCCCCGGCCACTGAAGCGACACGCGCGCCCGCGATCGGCGCGCCCGAGTCGAGCGCCAGGATCTGGAGGTGGGATGGCGGCGCCGCGTCGGCGATCGGGGCGACTTCGTCCGCCGGTGTCACCGCCGCGGGAGTCGGCGGATCGGTGCCTTCCGCCGGGGCGGAGTGGGCGGCGGCGACGGTCTCGGCCGTGGGCTCGGGTTGGACGGCGGGCTCGGGTTGGACGTCGGGTTCGGGTTGCACGCTCGGCGCGGGTCGGGCCGTGGCGTCGGACGGGGCGTCGTGTGCCTGGGTGACTTGGGCGCCGGCGGCGTCCGTCCCGGCGGACGCCGCGTCTGCCGTGCTCTCGGCCTTCGGCGGCGCCACCTCGACACGGGCGCCGTCGGCCGCCCGCGCGGGGGACGGCGCCGGCGTGGTCACCACGGCGGCGGCCGGCTCGATCGCGGCGGGCGTGTTGTCGTCGAGCGCGACGGCCATCCCCGCCGCCACCACCACCACGAACGCACACACCGCAGCCCAGTAGCGATTCACAGCGGCCTCACGGGCGCGTTGCTTCGCTCACTCTCACCACCGCTTACAGTGTCGCGCAGACGCGTGCTCTGCGGAAGCGGCGGGCGCGAGGCGCGCTCCGGCGTTGCCTCCGCCGTAGTCGGCGCCCGCGGTCCCCGGTAGCATGCCGGGGAGCGCCCGGCCGGCGGCCCAGGGCCCGGCATGCACCGTGAGGAGCCCCCCGATGGACCTGCGATTCGGCGAGAAGGAAGAGGCCCTGCGCGCCGAGGTGCGTGGCTTCCTGCAGGAGCACCTGGGCCAGGACGACGGCGGGAGCACCGGTGTCGCCGCCGCTCCCGGCTTCGACGATGACTTTGCCCGCGCCCAGGACTTCAACAGCAAGCTCGCCGATCGCGGCTGGATCGCCCCCGCCTGGCCGACGCAATACGGCGGCTTGGGCGCGTCGATCTACGAGCAGATGGTCTTCAGCGAGGAGTTCGGCTACTACGGCGCTCCCGATACCGGCACGCGCGGTTTCGGCGTGGGCATGATCGGGCCGACGCTGATCATCCACGGCAGCGACGAACAGAAGGCCCGCTACCTGCCGGGCATCACCAGCGGCGAGGCCGTCTGGTGCCAGGGCTACTCGGAGCCGGGCGCGGGATCCGACCTCGCCTCGCTGCAGACCCGCGCCGTCCGCGATGGTGACGACTACGTGATTAACGGCTCGAAGATCTGGACGTCCGGCGGCCACCACGCCAACCAGATGTTCACCCTGGTCCGCACCGACCCCGACGCGCCGAAGCACAAGGGGATCAGCTTCCTCATCATCGACGACCTCAAGAACACTCCCGGCGTGACGATCCGGCCCCTGATCAACATGGCCGACCACCACCACTTCAACGAGGTCTTCTTCGAGGACGTCCGCGTCCCCGCCGGCAACCGCGTCGGCGAGGAGCATCGCGGCTGGTACGTCGGCATGACCCTGCTCGACTACGAGCGCTCCGGCATCGGCACGACCGCGTCCCAGCAGCGCACGCTCGAACTGCTCGCGGACGATCTGCGCGATCGCGACGCGGCCACACGGGAGCGCCGACGCGCCCAACTCGCCGATCTCGTGGTCGCCAACAACGTGGCCAAGTACCTGGGCTACCGTATCGGCCACCTCCAGGCGTCGGGCCGGGTCCCGAATTACGAGGCCAGCGTCGTGAAGATCTTCCAGTCGGAGTTGGGGCAGCGGATCTTCAACTGGGGCGTCAACTACCTCGGGCTGGGCGGGCAGTTGCGGCCCGGCGATCCCCGCGCCCCGCACGGCGGCGCGTTCCCGGAGGAACACCTGCTCGCGGTGCCGACCAGCATCTACAGCGGCACGAACGAGATTCAGCGCAACATCATCGCGCAGCGAGGCCTCGGGCTGCCCCGCGCCTGACGCGCGACGCCCGGTCCCATGGCCCGACTCGTCGTCGACGGCATGAACGTGATCGGCAGCCGTCCGACGGGCTGGTGGCGCGACCGCCCGGGCGCCGCCCGCACGCTCCTGCGACAGCTGCAGGCCCTCCGGGCCCAGCACGCCGCGTCCGGCGACGACCTCGTGCTCGTCCTCGACGGGCGCCCCCTGCCCGGCCTCCCCGAGGGCACGCACGACGGCGTCCTCGTGCTCTACGCGCGCCGCCCCGGCGCGAACGCCGCCGACGACCGTATCGTCGAGGAACTGGAGGTCGATCCCCGGCCGCAGGACGTCGTCGTTGTCACCTCCGACCGCGACCTGCGCGACCGCGCCACCCGACTGGGCGCAGCCGTCGAGGGGGCATCGGCTCTGCTCCGCCGTCTGGATTCGTGACCCGGCTCATCCCCCGCTCTACCGTGACCACGTGAGCCTGCCCCCCCATATCTCCTGGTTGCTCGACCACGCTCCGGGCCTCCCCCCGGGTGACTCCGGTCGGCTCGTGCAGACGCACATCAGCTTCGTCATCCTCGCCGGCGACCGCGTCTACAAGGTCAAGAAGCCCGTTGATTTCGGCTTCCTCGACTTCACCACCGCCGACAAGCGCGCCCGCATGTGCGCCGCCGAGGTCGAGCGCAACGGCCGCCTGAGCCCGGACGTCTACCTGGGCGTCGAGCCGATCCGGCCCCGCGGCGACGGATTCGCGCTGGGCGCCGGCGGGCCCGGGGACCCCGACCCCATCGACTACGCGGTCGTCATGCGACGCTTGCCCGCCGACGGCATGCTCGAATCGCTGCTGGCGCAGGGGCGCGCCACGGCCGGCCACGCCCGCGCCATCGCCGATGTCCTCGCGGAGTTCCACCTCCGGGCCGAGCGCGGTCCGGCCATCGCGGACTTCGGCTCCCGGGAGGTCATCGAGGGCAACTGGGACGAGAACTTCCGGCAGACGCAGGACGCCATCGGCGACACCATCGACCGCGCGACGTTCGATGCGATCCGCACGTACGTCGCCCACTTCCTCGACGGCAACGAGGCTCTGCTGCGCCGTCGTCGGGAGGAGGGCTGGATCCGCGACGGTCACGGCGACCTCAAGGTCAGCGCGGTTGCCTTCGAGCCCGGCCGCCCCGGCGATCCCGGCGATGTCCGCATCCTGGACTGCATCGAGTTCAACGATCGCATGCGCTACAGCGACGTCGCGGCCGACCTCGCCTTCCTGCTGATGGACTTCGAGTCGCGTGGCCGTCCCGATCTCGCCGATGAACTGCTCGCCCGCTACCTGGCGCGCACCCTCGACGCCGACCTCCCCCTGCTGCTGCCCTTCTACGAGTGCTATCGCGCGTACGTGGTCGCCAAGATCAGCACCTTCGCCGCCGCCGACCCCCACGTCCCCGCCCCCGATCGGGAGGAGGCCGCGGCCGCCGCCCGGCATCACTTCGGGCTGGCCGCCGGCTACGCCGGTGGCGCCGTGGGCCCCCGCCTGATCGTGGTCGCGGGGCCCTCGGGCAGCGGCAAGAGCACCCTCGCGACGGCCCTCGCGGGGCGGCTGGGCGCGCGCTGGCTCTCCTCCGACATCGCCCGCAAGCGCCTGGCCGGCCTCGACCCGACGGCCCCCTCGGGCTCCGGCGTGGGTACGGGCCTCTACGACGCGGCCAGCACGGCCCGCACCTACGAGGCCCTGCTGCGGGAGGCCGAGACCAGCCTGCGCGACGGTCACCCCGTCATCCTCGACGCGACGTTCGTCGATCCGGCCCAGCGCGCCGCCGCCGCCGCCCTCGCCCGGCGGCTGGACGTTCCCTGCGATCTGCTCGTCTGCGAGTCCTCCGACGACGTCGTGCGCGACCGTCTGCGGAGCCGCGCGGCCGACCCCGCCGCGGTCTCGGAGGGCACCTGGAGGATCCATGCGCGTCAGCGTCCCGCGTTCGACCAAGTGGAGTTGCCCCCTCCCGCCCACGTCCACCGCGTCGACAGCGGGGAAGCGCTGGCCCGGTCCGTGCCCGCCGCCCTGCGGCAGCTGCGCGACGGGGCGCCCTGAGCCGTCGCCCGGTGCTGTTTGCTTGTCCGGCGATCCTCCGTCTGGTATCCAACTTTGCGGGGCCGCCCGCGGAGCGCGGCTCGGGCGACGACCAGGAGGACAGCATGGGACGGCTCGACGATCGGATCTGCGTCATCACGGGGGCGGGACGGGGCATCGGCGCCACCCTGGCCAAGGCGCTGGCCGCCCAGGGCGCGAAGGTCGTCGTCAACGACCTTGGCGGCGCGATCGACGGCAGCGGGCAGGACCAGGGGCCGGCCCAGGAAGTCGCCGCCGAGATCGCGGCCGCCGGCGGTCAGGCCGTCGCCAACTTCGGCGACATCTCCAACTACGAGCAGGCCGAGGCGCTCATCCAGCAGGCGCTCGACACCTACGGCGGCGTCGACGTGCTGATCAACGTCGCCGGCATCCTGCGCGACCGGATGCTCTTCAACATGACCGAGAGGGAGTGGGACGACGTCATCCGGGTCCACATGAAGGGCACCTTCAACACCAGCAAGTTCGCCTCCATCCACTGGCGCGCGGAGCGCAAGGGCCACTACCGCATGATCAACTTCACGTCGGTCTCCGGCCTCTATGGCAATCCGGGCCAGCCCAACTACTCCGCCGCCAAGCTCGGCATCGTGGGCTTCACCCTGTCCTCGGCCAATGCCCTGAGCCGCTACGGCGTGACCTGCAACGCGATCTCCCCCGGCGCGCAGACGCGCATGATCGACGACATCCCCGCCGACCGGCGGCGCGCCGGCATCGGCCCCTCGCAGGACGAGAAGCGATCCCCGCTGAACATCGCGCCGCCGGTGGTCTACCTCGCGAGCGAGGAATCCGACTGGCTGAGCGGACGCGTGATCGGGGCGCGCGGCTACGAGATCGAGTTGGTCGCCAACCCGGTCACCGAGGCCACGCTGTACAGCGACAAGATGTGGGGTATCGACGAGGCCTGCGAGGAGATGGAGCGCGTCTTCCGCCCCATGGTCGAGGGCCGCCGCACCTGGTACCCGCGCCCCTACGCCCACCCGCAGGGCGAATAGCCACCGCGCTCAGTCCGCGACGGCCGCCGCGAGGAACTCGTCCACGCGGCGATCGGCTTCCACGGCGATCTCGAGGCCCGGCATGCCGTTGAAGCCGTGCACACCGCCCGGGTACAGCGCCAGCTCGGCCGTGTTCCCGGCCGCCAGCCAGCGCGCGTACATCCACAGCGTGTCGTCGAGCAGCGGGTCCAGCGTCCCCACCGAGAACAGCGCCGGCGGCATGTCGTGCAGCCGCGCGTACGACGGCGACACGTCCGGATCCCGCCGGTCCTGCGTCGGCGCGTAGTGGTCGTAGAACCAGCGCATCACGGGCAGCGGGACGATGTATTGCTGCGGCGCCTGCGACTGGCTGGGCGTCTCCGAGAGGTCGAACGCGCCGTACAGCAGGTTCGCGGCCCGGAAGCCGGTGAAGCCGTGCCGGTCGCGCATGCGCAGCAGCGTCAGCGCGGAGAGGTGCCCGCCCGCCGACGCCCCCCCGATCACCAGCCGGTCCGTGCCGAACTCGGCCGCGGCCCGCTCTGCCAGCCAGGCCGCCGCGGCCTCGCAGTCGTCCGGGCCCGCCGGGTAGGGGTGCTCGGGCGCGAGGCGATACTCGACGCTCACGACGACGCAGCCGGTGCGCCGCGCCGACGCCGCCAGCAGCTCGTCCTGCTGGTCGAACGCGCCCAGCACCCAGCCGCCGCCGTGGATGTACAGGTACACGCCGCGCGGTTCGCCCGGCGGCTGGAAGAGGCGGATCGGGATCGGGCCGGCCGGACCCGGGATCGTCCGGTTCTCCGCGCTCTCGTCGAACACGAGCGGCGGCAGCCGGTCGCCACCGTCCACCCGATCGCGGCGGATGTCCTCCGGCTCCCGCTCCTCCATGGGCGTGTCGGCCGCCATCGCCGCGGCCAGTTTCTCGTTGAAGGCGGCCGTCTCCGGCGTGATCGCCGACGGCGCGAACAAGGCGGGATCGATGCCTGACGTGTGACTCATGACGGTCCTCTCCGACTCGTGGCGCGGTTGCGCCGGATCATAGGCGCTTCCGCCGGCGCCGCTCAGAACATCGCGATGGGGTTGACGGGGCTGCCCGTGCCGCCCGTCACGACCAGGGGCAGCACCATGAGCAGGAACTCGTAGCGGCCCTGCTCGGCGCAGCGGGCCGCCAGCGGCTCCAGCAGCGCATTGTCGAGCAGCGGCAGGCCGTAGGCCGGGATCACGCCGTGGACGCCCCAGTCCAGCTCGTAGCCGGTGGGCTTGAGGTCCATCAGGTCCCAGCCCAGCAGCGCGACGTCGTTGTCGCGCAGGAACGGCAGGCAAGTCGCGTGCAGGCCGGGAATCGGCGGCTGGCCCGGGATCTTGTCCGGCCGCGCCGCGTAGAACGCCTCGCGTCCGTTGCAGATCAGCAGGGCGTCGCCCGGCTCCAGCGCAACCCCCTGCGCTTGTGCGATCTCCGCCAGTTCCCAGCCGTGCACGGGCGCGTCCTCTGCCACGAAGTCGACCCCCCGGTGGCGCGTGACATCGAGCAGCACCCCCCGCGTCACGATCCCGCCCTGGAACGCCGCCACATCGTTCTTGCGCGCGCCGTGCGGCGTCAGCGTCGCGGCCGGGTCGCGGCCGTTGTAGAGCCCGTGCGGCCCCCAGATGTGGCAAAGCGCGTCGATGTGCGTCGTCGTGTGGCCGTGGTACTCGATACCGTAGAAGTCCGACGCCCCACCCCAGCCCAGATTGCGGTCGTCCCACATCGTGTAGTGCTGGGCGGGCTTCGGATTCGTCGGCGACAACCGTGTCGGCAGCGGCCGGCTCAGCGACACCGTCTCTCCGGACCGCACCAGCGCGGTCGCCTGCGCCCGCTTGGCCGGCGTGATCAGATTGACCGTGCCGCGCTCGTCGTCGTCGCCCCAGCGGCCCCAGTTGCTGCGGCCCCAGAGTTGCTCGTTCACTTCATCCTGCGTGGGCAGTCGCCGGGCGTCGTCGGGCATCGCGGACTCCTTCTTGTTGCGTGGGTCGTGGTCGCAATCGGCAGGATAGGCGCATCCGGGGTCGCGGGTGCGTCCGTTAACCGCGCCATCACGACTCTGCCCCAACCGCCCGGTACGCTGCCCCGGCGGGTCGCGCGCCCATCGCGCGCCCCGGCGCCGAAGGACACTCCGTGACAACCGACATCGACCGCCACATCCCCTACGACTCCGTCTTCAACTTCCGCGACATCGGCGGCTACGAGACGCGCGACGGGCGCCGCATCCGCTGGCGCCGGCTCTTCCGCTCGGGCGCGCTGCACACGATGTCCGACGACGAGGCCCGGCACGCCCACGAGGTGCTCGGCCTGCGCGGCATCCTGGACCTGCGCCGCCCCGATGAGATCGAGAGCGAGAGCGATGATCTGGGGCCGCTGGTCGCACGGGTTGCGTGGCGCAAGAACTTCTCGGTGATCCCCATGCCCGGCGACCCCGGCCCGGGCCTGCCCGGCCCCGTCAGCCAGACCCTGGATGAGGTCTACGGCCGCGGTCCGTCCGGCCCCCGCTACGCCGCCTACCTCGAGCGCGGCGCGTCCCAACTGCGCGCCGCGCTGCGCGCCCTCACGCGCGAGGAGACCTACCCGGCCCTCGTGCACTGCAGCGCCGGCAAGGACCGTACCGGCGTCGTCTGCGCCCTCGTCATGAACGTGCTCGGCGTCGACGACGAGACGATCGTCGCCGACTACGCGCTGAGCAACCTCTCGACGGCCAAGCTGCTCTCCATGCGCAACGTCCAGGTCGGAGAGGGCGAGGACGTCCAGCGCCTCTATGGCGCGCCGCCCGACGCGATGGCCGAGTTCCTCGCGCGCTTGCACGCGACCTACGGCGACGCCCGCGGCTACCTGCGCGCCCAGGGCCTCGGCGACGACGAACTCGACCGCCTCGCGACGCTCCTGCTGGAGGACTGACGGTCGCCGGGGCAGGCGGCCTGCTCCTGCCCGAGAGCGTCGAAGGGTGACCGGTCGGGGGCAGGGACACGCGATGCCGAAAGACCCACGATTTCTCGCGCTGCTCCGTGGTATCAACGTCGGCGGGCACAACGTGATCGCGAAGGACGCGCTCGCCGGTTGCTTCGCGGATCTTGGCTTCGAGAGCGTTCGCACGTACATCCAGAGCGGCAACATCCTGTTTCGCGCCGGGGAGGCGGACTCACGCGCTCTGACGGCGACGATCGAAGCCGGGCTCTCCGAGCGCTTCTCCTACGATGCCAAGGCGGTCGTGCTCTCCCGCAGGCAGTACGAGTCCATCGTCCGCGCCGCGCCGGCCGGCTGGGGTACCGACGAGCGGGAGAAGCACTACGCGCTGTTTCCCGTCCTCGGCGTCACCCCGAAGCGCGTCATCGCGCAGTTGGCCGACCCCGCCCCGGGGATCGAGACCGTGACCGCCGGCCCCCGGGTCGTCTTCTGGTCCATCTCGAAGGACGAGCAGACCAGGACGACGTTCATGAAGCTCCCGGCGAACCCCATCTACCGCCAGGTGACGATCCGAAACCACACCACCGTGCTCAAGCTGCGGGAACTGTTCGGCACGATCTAACGCCCGGACCCGCTCGGCGCGCCGAGGCAGACCACGGCCGCCGGCCGGGAGTGCACCGGCCGGCCGCTCGGGGCGGAGGCTAGAAGCCGCGATCGGGCAGCGCTTCTCCGGACGCCCGCTTCTCGCCCTTGCGCAGCTCCCACTTGGCGATGCCCTCCATGTGGACCTGGTCCGGGCCGTCGGCCAGGCGCAGCGTGCGCATCCCCGCGAACGCCTTGGCCAGGAACGTGTCCTGGCTCACGCCCATGCCGCCGTGCGCCTGGATCGCCCGGTCGATCACGCGCAGCGCCATGTTCGGCACCGCCACCTTGATCGCGGCGATCTCCGTCCGTGCCTCCTTGTTGCCCACCGTGTCCATGCGGTGCGCGGCCCACAGCGTGAGCAGCCGCGATTGGTCGATTTCGATGCGCGACTTCGCGATGTCTTCGCGGATCGAGCCCATGTCCGCCAGCCGGCGGCCGAAGGCCACGCGGCTGTTCACGCGGTCCACCATCAGCGCCAGCGCGCGTTCGGCCACGCCCACCGTGCGCATGCAGTGGTGGATGCGGCCCGGGCCCAGCCGCCCCTGCGCGATCTCGAAGCCCCGCCCCTCGCCCAGCAGTAGGTTCTCGGCCGGCACGCGCACGTTGGTCAGCGAGACCTCCCCGTGGCCGTGCGGCGCGTCGTCGTAGCCGAAGACCGTCAGGTGGCGCTCCATGTTGAGCCCCTCGGCGTCCATCGGCACCACGACCATCGACTGCTGCTTGTGACGGTCCGCCGTGGGGTCGGTCTTGCCCATCAGGATGCCCACCTTGCAGCGCGGGTCCGGCGCGCCCGACGACCACCACTTGCGGCCGTTCAGCACGTACTCGTCGCCGTCGCGCTCGATGCGGCACTCGATATTCGTCGCGTCCGACGAGGCCACCGCGGGCTCGGTCATCAGGAACACCGAGCGGATCTCGCCCGCCAGCAGCGGCCTCAGGTAGCGCTCCTTGAGCCGATCGCTGCCGTAGCGCTCCAGGACCTCCATGTTGCCGGTGTCGGGCGCCGAGCAGTTCATCGTCTCCGACGCGAACCCCACCTTGCCCAGTTCCTCGGACAGCGGCGCGTACTCGAAGTTGTTCAGCCCGGCCCCGTTCTGGCTCGCCGGGAGGAACATGTTCCACAGGCCGGCGGCCTTGGCCTGCTCCTTGAGCTCCTCCACGATCGGCACCGGCTGCCAGCGGTCGCCGGTCTCGAGCTGCTCGTGGTAGACCGACTCGTTCGGATAGATGTGCTCGTCCATGAACGCCTTGACGCGCGACTGCCACTCGCGGGCGTTCTCCGAGTACTCGATCATGCGACTTCCCTTCTGCCGGATGCGGCGACGCGCCGCATCGGGTTGTGCACGGGTCGCGGTCGGCGACCATGTGGGTTGCGGGCTGGATGAGGCGGCGGCGGCGCCGCCGGCGTGAGGCGCATACTAATCGCGATGCGCCTCACGTGCATCGCCGTCGCGGCCCGGCGCGCAAACCGCTTTGCGCAACCCTCGCGTCGATCGATCTGGTGTCGACGCATCCCGGGCCACGCAGTCGGCGTATTTTCCTTGACGAGCCTTCTTGCAATCAGTTGCAAGAGAGACCGGCGACTCGTAGGCTGCACGCGGGCAGTTGCAATCAGTTGCAAGAACGCCCAGACCCAGGACGGGATCCGATGCCCCGCACGATCCGGCCCCGCACCGCCCTCGGCGTCCTGCTGCTGGCCGCGCTCGTCGCGGCCTGTGGCGGCCCCGCCGACGAGTCCCCGGCCGCCACGTCCGCCGCGGCGGGCGATGCCGCCGCGGAAGCGCCACCGGTCAGCGTGGTCACGACCGTGGCCCCCCTGCGCAACATCGTCGAGAACGTCGCCGGCGACCGCGCCAGCGTCACGGGCCTCGTCCCGGAGGGCATGAACGCGCACACCTTCCAGCCGCCCCCCTCGGCCGCGCGGCTGCTCGCCGAGGCGGACCTCATCGTCCTGAACGGCCTCAGCCTGGAACTCCCCACGCTGGAACTCGCGCAGGCCAACGCGCCTGCGTCACGCATCTTGCTGCTTGGCGAGAGCACCATCAGCGAGGACGAGTACGTCTTCGACTTCTCCTTCCCCGCCGCCGCCGGCCATCCGAATCCGCACCTCTGGACCGACCCCAGCCTCAGCGCGCGCTACGCCGCATTCGTGCGCGACGCGCTCAGCCGGATCGACGCCGTCGCCGCCGACTACTACGCCGACAACTTCGCCCGCTTTCGCGACCAGCTCGCGGCGCTCGATGCGGCCATCGCGCGGGCCACCGCGACGATCCCCCCCAGCAGCCGCAAGCTGCTGACCTACCACGACTCCTTCCCGTACTTCGCCCCGCGCTACGGCTTCGAGATCATCGGCGCCGTGCAGCCCTCCGACTTCTCCGAGCCCTCCCCGCGCGAGGTGGCGGCGCTCGTCGCGCAGATCCGCGACGCTTCCGTCCCGGCCATCTTCGGCTCCGAAGTCTTCCCCTCCGAAGTGCTCCAGGTGATCGCCAGAGAGGCCGGGGCGGTGCAGGTCAGCACGCTCAGCGATGACGACCTCCCCGGCGCGCCCGGCGACCCCGACAACACGCTCGTCGCGATGCTGGTGGAGAACGTCCGCACGATGACCACGGTCCTCGGCGGGGACCCCTCCCCGCTCGATGGCTTCGATGTCGCGAATACCTGGCGCAGCTTCGCGCAGTTCCGGGAGCGTGCCTGATGGTCCGGTCCCATGATCCCGCCCCGGCCGCCCCCCCTGCGCGCCCCGCGCGGCACAGCTTCCCGCGGTCCCGGCGCGACGGCCCGCCGCTGATCGCGTTCGACGGCGTCAGCGCCGGGTACGACGGCGTGCCCGTCCTGCGCGGGGTCGACCTCGACCTGCGGCGCGGGGAGTTCGTCGGCATCGTCGGCCCCAGCGGCTCGGGTAAGACGACGCTCCTGCGCACGCTGCTGGGCCAGACGCAGCGCCTGGCCGGCGATGTGCACGAGCACGGGGCGCAGCGCGCCGCGCTGCGCGTGGGCTACGTCCCCCAGGTGGAGTCGATCGACTGGAACTTCCCAATCACGGTGGAGCAGGTCGTGTTGCTGGGCCGCTGGCGCGAGTCGGGCTGGCGCCCCTGGTCGTCCCGGCGAGATCGCCGGCTCACTCATCAGGTGCTCGAACGGCTGGGCATCGATCACCTGCGCAGGCGACCCATCCGGGCGCTGTCCGGCGGCCAGCAGCAACGCGTCTTCATCGCCCGCGCTCTGGTCGGCGACCCCGATCTCGTCCTGCTCGACGAGCCCACCAACGGCGTCGACATCAAGACCCGGCATGACGTCATGCACCTGCTCGGCGAGTTGCATCGCGGAGGACTGACTATCGTCCTCACGACGCACGACCTCAACACCGTCGCCTCGCACCTGCCCCGCCTGGTCTGCATCGGCGAGGGGCGCGTCGTTGCCGACGGCACGCCGCCGCAGGTGCTCGCCCCCGACGTCCTTCGCGCCGCGTACGGCGCGGAGATGGTTGTCCTGCGCCGGGGCCACTCCGTCTACGTCGTGGAGCACGACGACGGGTCGCTGGACTCCCTCGCCGTGGACGGCGCCCCAGCGATCGATGAGGCGGCGCCGCACGGCGGCGCGGCGGAGGAGACGGGACTGCCGGGCGGCTACGCGGTCCCCGGCCCCCGGCCAGCGCCCCGTGGCTGAACTCCTGGAGCCGTTCGAGTTCGAGTTCATGCGCCGCGCCCTGCTGGCCGCGACGCTCGCCGGGCTGCTCACCGCGAGCGTCGGCGTCTTCGTGGTGCTGCGCCAGCTCTCGTACATCGGGCACGGCCTGGCGCACAGCATCTTCGGCGGCGCGATCGTCTCCTTCGTCGCCGGGATCAACTTCTACCTCGGCGCGACGGCCTGGGGCGCGTTCAGCGTCCTGCTGATCAACGCCGCCAGCCGCCGCCGGCAGATCAGCGGCGATGCCGCCATCGGCATCATCACGACGGCCGCCTTCGCCGTCGGCGTGGCGCTGATCAGCCGCGAGCGCACATTCACGCGCGACTTCGAAGCCGTCCTCTTCGGCGAGGTGCTGGGCATCTCCAACAGCGACGTGGGGGTCATCGTCGGCACGATGCTGCTCGTCGCGGCCCTGCTCTTCGTCTGGTGGAAGCGGCTCGTGTTCGTCACCTTCGACCGCGACGCGGCCGGCGCATCCGGCGTCCCGCTGGCCTGGGTCGACGTCGTCTTCTCGCTCGTGCTGGCCGCCACGGTCATCGCATGCCTGCAGGTGCTGGGCGTGACGCTGATCGCCGCCGCGCTCGTCATCCCGCCCGTCACCGCGCGCTTGCTGACCGACTCCTTCCCGCGGCTGTTCGTCCTCGCCGCCCTGACCGGCGCGCTTACCGGCTTTGGGGGCATCTACGCCTCGTGGTTCGTGGATGTGTCCTCCGGCGCGACCGTCGTCCTGCTGCAGGCCGCCGTCTTCGCGCTCGTGCTGGCGGCCACCAGCCTGCGCGCGCGCCGCCGCGAGCGGGTCGCGCGCGGTCGCGCGCGGCGCGACGGCACCGGCGACGCGCCGGCCGGCATGCAGCGGTCGCTCCTGGGCTGACAGGCCGGCGGCCGACGGTCCGGCGCCCGACGCGCGGGCGACGCCCGCTTCGCACTACCGCCGCCGCTGCTCTTTCCTCCTGGTAGATCGCCCGCGATAATGTGATCATGCGCCGGCTCGTGCGGCGCGAGCGCCCCACGGGGTGGGGGGCGTTCGCGGCAATCCTCACGCTGCTGATCGTCGCCTCCACCCTGGGGCCCGGCTCGACGCCGGCTCACGCGCAAGGTGGCGGCTTCCCCCTGCCCACCGACGCCGGCTCCGTCTGGACGATCGTCGCGGGGTACAACACCTTCTCGCACAGCGTCGCCGACGGGAACGACCCCTATGCCATCGACATCGTGCGGGAGGATGCCGCGACCGAGGGCTCCGTCGTGCGCGCCCCCCTCACCGGGACGATCTCCTACGTCGGCAACGACTGCCTGACGATCAACAACGGGACCGGCTTGGCCGTCCTGCTCTGCCACATCTTCCCCGACCCGAGCCTGTACCGCGGCCTGCCCGTGCAACTGGGGCACTACCTGGGCACGGTCGCTCCGGCCTACCACGCAAATAACGGCGGGCTGCCGCACATCCACTTGGCCGTGCATCGCACGATCGGCGGCGGCCGCATTCAAGAGTCGGTCCCGCTGACCGGCGCCTGGGCCGTGGAGGGCATCGATCTGCCCGGAACGGACCAGTTCAACGCCCACGCCGGCACGCGCTTCACGTCGAGCAACGGGACCAGCGCCACCCCGCCGCAGGACTCCCAGCCCGGCCCCGACTCCGGCGACCCTGAGAACGGTCCGTCGGTCGATCAGAGTGCGGCGCTGCTGCAACTGCAGCCGGGCTGGAACATGGTCGGTTGGACGGCGCGCACACCCGCCGCCGAGATCGCCGCCGCGCTGGGCGACGGCGTGGGCGCGATCTTCACCTTCGACGCCGACGTGCAGAGCTACCGTCGCTTCTCGCCCGGTATTCCGGCGGGGCCCAATGCCCTGACCGAGGTGCACCCCGGCGACGGCCTGCTCGTCTTCATCGAGGACGGGCGCGGCGCCGTCCTGCCGCGGCCGCCCAACGGGACGCCGATCCTGCAGAATCTGCGCGAGGGCTTCAACCTGGTCGCCTGGACGGGCGCCGCTGCGACGATCGCGGACGCCATGGCCAGCCTGGACGACGCCCTCGTCGCGGCGTTCTGGTGGGACCCCGCCGCGCAGGACTATCGCACCTACCGCCCCGAACTGCCGATGTTCAGCGACCTGGCAGAGGTGGCCCCCGCCCAGGCCCTGTGGCTGCGACTGGACGCCGACGCCGTCTGGGACCCGGGCGAGGCCGCGCCGGCCCCCGGCGACTCCGATTCCTCCGAGCCGGAGTTGCTTCAGGTGGTGGTGTCCGACTGCCTCAACCTGCGTCCCGCGCCCACGACCAACGGCGCCACGCCGATCACGTGTCTCCCGCCTGGGACGGTCCTGCAATCGCTCGGCGATACCGAGGTCGCTGCGGGGCACAACTGGGTCAAGGTCAGAGTGGATGGCCTGACCGGCTGGGTCGCCCGTGAGTTCACAACGCCCTACCGGCGCCCGGGCGCGGCCGAGCCGGCCGGCAACAGTGGAACCGATCCCAATGGCCCACCCAGTGACGCCATCGCCGGAGAGGCGACGTTCTACCACCACTCACTGGCCGGCAATGTCATGCGCTGCGGCGGAACCTACGATCCCGACAACCCCACCATCGCCGCCTCCACGACGCACGACTGCGGCACGCGGCTCCGCGTCTGGCGGGGCATGCGGTACGTCGACGTGATCGTGCAGGACACGGGCGCGTTTCCAGTGAACGACATCGACCTCTCGCCCGCCGCCTTCAACCAGATCGGCCGGCCGGCCGAGGGCAGGATCCGTGTGCACATCGAAGTGCTGCCGTGAGGGGCGCGGGAGTATCCCCGCATCCGGCCCAGCCCTGCGACGTAACGGCTCGGGCCGATACACTCCGGGTGGCCCGCGCCGGGCGGGCCGCGACGGCGGGAGAGATTCGTGGCGGATTCTGCATTGGAAGCCCTGGACCGATTCATTGCGGCGCAGTCGGTCGACACGGCCGCGGTGAACTGGCGGACGCGCCTCTCGCAGCCGCCCACCGCCGATTTCGACGCCGGCCGGAGCTACTTCTGGGATCTCAAGACCACCGTGGGCGACCTGCGTGTGAAGCTGCGCCCGGACGTCGCGCCGGCGCACGTGTCGAGCACGATCTAC
The DNA here is from genome assembly GCA_965209205.1 of Dehalococcoidia bacterium. Taxonomy (GTDB): domain Bacteria; phylum Chloroflexota; class Dehalococcoidia; order Bin125; family Bin125; genus TK10-74A. Next base: position 1,342 of record CBDBQC010000003.1, on the reverse strand, counting down.
CTGACGCGGCTCGGCTTCTACGACGGCCTGGCCTTCCACCGCGTCATCACCGACTTCATGGCGCAGGGCGGCTGCCCGTTGGGCAGGGGCACGGGCGGCCCCGGCTATAACTACGCGGGCGAGTTCGACTCCTCCGTCAAGCACGATCGCCCCGGCCTGCTCAGCATGGCCAACGCCGGTCCGGGCACCGACGGCAGCCAGTTCTTCCTCACCTTCGTGCCCACCCCCTGGCTGGACGGCAAGCACACCATCTTCGGCGAAGTGGTCGACGGCGCGGCGACGCTCAAGGCACTGGAAGCGCGCGGCTCTCAGAGTGGGACGCCCTCCGAGCCGTTGTCGATCGTGGCCGCCGAGATCCGCGTCGAATAGTGCCCGTCCGGCCGCCGTCCGACCGCCCCATCCTGCTCTACGACGACGGCTGTCGCTTCTGCCGCGCCTGCGCCCACGTCATCGGGCGATGGGATCGCGCCGGCCGTGTCGACATCGTGCCCTGGTCGGACCCGCAGGCCGTCGGCTGGCTGGCTGGCCTCGCGCCGGCGCTGCGGGATCGCAGCATGCACCTGCGCGATCCCGACGGCCGCCTGCATTCGCGGGGTGATTCGTTCGTGATGCTGCTCGCGCGGCTGCCCGGTGGCGGGCCCATCGCGGCGGGCGCCCGCCGCCTGCCGTTCCTGCGATGGGCGCTGGTCCGCGGCTACGACCTCGTCGCGCGCAATCGCTCCTGGCTGTCGCGGCTGACGCCGGACACTCCGGCGATCACTCGCCGCACCCCACCGCCGGGCCCCGGCGGGGCGGACTCGCGGTCGCAGGTCGGTCCGCGCTAGCCTGCCGCCATGCCCTTCGAATGCAGCTTCCCCACCCGCCATACCGACACCTACGCGTCGAGCGGCTTCGTGCATGCGGGCGTGCTGCTGGCGCTGACGGAGCTCGCCTACGCGGCCTTCGAGTCGCACTGCGGCATCGCCAAGCCGGAGGGCGTGCTCGCCGTGTCACGGGCGACCGCCGTCACCTACCACCGTCCCCTGCCCTGGCAGGACGGCTGCCGCCTCGCCGTGGAAACGAGCGAGGTCGGCGAGCATGGCTTCCGCCAGGAGTTCACGTGCCTGTCGGGGGCCTCCGGCGTCCGCATCGCGACGTTCCGCCACGACTGGGTTTGGCTCGACCTGCGGACCGGCCGGCCGGTTCCCATTCCACCCGAGGTCCAGGAGCAGTATCGCCAGGGCTGAGCGCCCGGGAGGCCCCATGCAGTTCCCCGCCCTGCTCGACGAGTTCTGCGCGGCGGTCAAGGCGGGCGACGGCGGGCGCTTCGCCCGCGTCTTCACCGAGGACGCCGTCTACCACG
>CBDBQC010000002.1:0-451162 GCA_965209205.1 Dehalococcoidia bacterium | reverse complement strand
CGATGCGGCGGCCGTCGTCCCGGTCAGGCCGGCGGGGAGCGCTGATCGCGTTCGCCTGATCGCGCACCCCATAGCACCGGCCGCGGCGACGCGCCGGAAGCCGAAGGAGGGGGCCATGCCCCGCACTTGGACATTGCGTTGGACGGTCTGGCTGATCGCGCTGCTGGCGCTGGTGGTCGCCGTCGCGGCCTGCGGCGGCGATGACGACGCCGGCGTGGCGACCGCGCCCACGCAGCCGCAGGCCGACACGCAGGCCACGGAGGAGCAAGCGGAAGCGCCGACCGCCCAGGCGGACGCGCAGGCCGCGCCAGCGGACGACGACATGGAGGACGAGCCCACGGCGGCCGACTTCGCCGGCGAGGAGCTGGTGCTGCTGACGCACGACAGCTTCGCCATCTCGGAGGAGACGATCGCGGCCTTCGCAGCGCAGTACGGCGTGACCGTCACGGTCGTGCCCATCGGCGACGCGGTGGAGGCGCTGAACCGGGCCATCCTCAACCGCGGCAACCCCGAGGGCGACCTGCTGTTCGGCGTCGACAACATCTCCTACGTGCGGGCGCTCGCGGAGGAGATCTTCCTGGAGTACCGCCCGGCGGCCCTGGCGGACATCGACCCCTCGCTGATCTTCGACGACAGCGGGCAGGTGACGCCGGTCGACTACGGCTACGTGCTGTTCAACTACGACAAGGCGGCCCTGGCCGAGGCGGGCGTGGCCCCGCCCGCGACGCTGGAGGCGCTGACGTCGGAGACGTGGCGCGGCCGGGTGGCGGTGGAGGACCCGAACAGCTCGTCGCCGGGCCTGCAGTTCATGCTCGTCACGATCGCCTATTTCGGCGAGGACGGCGACTACACCTGGCTCGACTTCTGGCGCGACCTGCGGGCCAACGACGTGATCATCAGCGCCGACTGGTCGGACGCCTACTACACCCAGTTCTCCCACTGGGGCGGCGGCGCCTGGCTGGTGAACAGCTATGCGACGTCGCCGGCGGCGGAGGTGATCTTCGCCGAGACGCCGCTGGATGACTCGCCGACGGGCAACATCATCGTGCCGGGCGGGAGCTACCGGCAGGTCGAGGGCGTGGGCATCCTGCGCGGCACCGACAAGGAGCCGCTGGCGCGCGCCTTCATCGACTTCATGCTGGGCGAGCAGTTCCAGGCCGACATCCCGCTCAACATGTTCGTCTACCCCGTCGTGAGCGGCGTGGCGCTGCCGCCGGAGTTCCTGGAGTTCGCCGAGATCCCGCGCGAGCCGGCCGCGATCGACGCGGCGCGGGTGACCGAGCACCTGGAGCGCTGGCTCGACGAGTGGACGGACACGGTGGTGCGATAGGCGCGGCGCGGGGCCGGCCGGAGCGGCATCGTGACGGCGAGCCGGCTGGTCCTGATCCCGGCGCTGGCCTTCCTGGCGCTGTTCTTCATCTATCCGCTGACCGCGATCCTGGGCGAGAGCCTCGCGCCCGACGGCGCGTTCAGCCTGGCGCCGTTCGAGACGGTGCTGAGCGACGACTTCTACCTCGGCCGGCTGTGGTTCACGACCTGGCAGGCCTTCGCCTCGACGGCGCTGACGCTGGCCCTGGGGCTGCCCAGCGCCTACGTCTTCGCGCGCTACGAGTTCCGCGGCAAGGCGACGATCCGGGCGCTGACGACGATTCCCTTCGTGCTGCCGGTGGTGGTCGTGGCCATCGCGTTCACGGCGCTGCTGGGGCCGTCGGGGCGCGCTGAACGAGGCCTTGCAGGCGATTTTCGGGCTCGACGAGCCGCCGATCCGGGTGCTCAACACCATCACCGTGATCCTGCTGGCGCACGCCTTCTACAACTACACGATCGTCGTGCGGACGGTGTCGGCGCTGTGGGCCAACGTCGACCCGCGCAGCGAGGAGGCGGCGCGCATGCTGGGGGCGGGCCCGCTGGCGGTCTTCCGCCGCGTGACGCTGCCCCAGATCGCGCCCGCGATCCTGTTCCTCGGCGCTGCTGGTGTTCATGTTCTCGTTCACCAGCTTCGGGGTCGTGCTGATCCTGGGCGGTCCCCAGTTCGCGACGCTCGACGCGACGATTTACAACCTCACGGCGCGGCTCTTCCGGCTACCGCTGGCGGCGGCGCTGGCCGTCGTGCAGATCGTGTTCACGCTGGCGGTGATGTGGACCTACGCGCGCCTGCAGGCCCGCAGCGCCGTCCCGCTCAACCTGCAGCCGCAGTCGTCGGCGTTGCGGCGCGTGCGCGGGCCGCGGGAGCGGCTGCTGATCGGGCTCAACTTCGCGGTCGTGTTCCTCTGGCTGGGGGCGCCGCTGCTGGCGCTGGTCGAGCGATCGTTGCGCGGGGCCGAGGGCTACGGCTTCGGCTTCTACCGGGCGCTGGAGACGAACACGCGCGGAGAGTTCTTCTTCGTCTCGCTGTCGGAGGCGCTGACCAACTCGCTCTGGTTCGCCGCCACGACGGTGGCGATCGCGGTGCCCTTGGGCACGGCGCTGGCCTTCGCCGTCGCGCGGGCGCGGGGCCACCGGCGCGTCCTGGCCGACGCCCTGGCGATGCTGCCGCTGGGCGTGTCGGTGATCACGCTGGCCTTCGGCATCCTGATCGCGTTCGACACCGGCCTGCTCGACCTGCGCGGCTCGTGGCTGATCATCGTCGTGGCGCACACGCTGATCGCGTACCCGTTCGTTATGCGCAGCGTGCTGGCCGTCGTGCGCGGCATCGACGAGCGGCTGCGCGAGGCGTCGGCGATGCTGGGCGCGTCGCCGCGGCAGACGTTCCGCCGCATCGACCTGCCCATCGTCTCGCGCGCGACGCTCGTGGGCGCGACCTTCGCCTTCGCGATCTCGATCGGCGACTTCGGGGCGGCGCTGCTGCTCTCGCGGCCGGAGTACGCCACGATGAACGTGGCGATCTTCCGCTACCTGGGGCTGCCGGGCGCGGAGCGGCTGGGGGCGGCGCTGGCGATGAGCGTGGTGCTGATGCTGGTCAGCGGGGTGGGCTTCCTGCTGATCGAGCGGCTGCGCTATCGCGACGTGGGGGAGTTCTGATGCCCGGCGCCGAGGCGCGACCGCTGCTCTCGGTGCGCGACGTGCACCTGCGCTACGGCGCGACGCCGGCGCTGGGCGGCGTGTCTCTGGAGGTGGCGGAGGGGGAGATCTCGGCCGTGATCGGGCCCAGCGGCTGCGGCAAGACGTCGCTACTGCGCGTGATCGGCGGGCTGGAGCGGGCGCAGTCGGGCGAGGTTTGGCTCGACGGCCGCCGCATCGACGACACGCCCGCGCACCGCCGGGGCATCGGGCTGATGTTCCAGGAGCTGGCGCTGTTCCCGCATCTCGACGTCGAGTCGAACGTGGCCTTCGGACTGCGCATGCAGGGCCTGGGCGGCGCCGCGCGCGCGGCCCGGGTGGCCGAGATGCTGGAGCTCGTGGGGCTGTCCGGCTACGGCGACCGCAAGGTGCACGAGCTGTCGGGTGGGGAGCGGCAGCGGGTCGCGCTGGCGCGATCGCTGGCGCCGCGGCCGCGGCTGCTGATGCTCGACGAGCCGGTGGGGGCGCTCGACCGGGCGCTGCGCGAGGAGCTGCTGGCCGAACTGGCCGTGATCCTGCGCTCTCAGGGGCTGACCGCGATCTACGTCACGCACGACCAGGAGGAGGCCTTCGCGCTGGCCGACCGGGTGCTGGTCATGGAGGGCGGGCTGGCGCGGCAGTCGGGCCGGCCGGAGGAGATCTACGGCGCCCCCGTCGACGCCTGGGTCGCGCGCTTCCTGGGCCGCACGAACCTGGTGGCGGGGGAGCTGACGCCGGCCGGAGACGGAACGTCGCGGGTACGCACGCCGGTGGGCGAGTTCGTCATCCCGCACGGGGAGGCGACGCCGGGGCCGGTCACGCTGCTCCTCGGCGACGAACGTGCGCGTATCGAACCGGCCGGCGCGCCGGCGGATCCGGGCGGCGCGGCGCTCACGGGCGAGGTCGTGGGGCGGAGCTTCCAGGGGCGGCGCGTGCGGCTGCGCGTGCGCAGCGGGGAGGCGGAACTTGCCTTCGCGGTCGATCCGCCATCGGGCGGCGGCGGCTGGGCGGTCGGCGACGCCGTGCGGGTGCGGCTCAACCCCGCGTCGATCCGCGTCCTCCCGCCGGAGGGGTAGGGGGGCGCCAGTCAGCGAGACGGTGCCGTTAGCGGGGCGAGGATGTCCAGCAACTCCGCCACGCTCTCGATGTCCTCGCCGATGACCTTGGCGTTGAGGTGCCGCTTGCGCTGGTAGTAGTTGCCGTGCAACTCGTTGGCGATGCTGCGCAATGCGCGCAAACGGTCATCTCCGGTCAGACCGTAGGCATTGTTGAGCACGACACTGAAGTGGGCGTGCTTCTCATACTCCCAACCGTGCGCTGCCGCGACGGCCTTGGCCATGTGCGCGGCTGCCCCCCAGCCCTTCTCGGACGCCTGGTGCAGGTGGTCCGCGGCGACGTGCTCTCGCGCCTGGGTGAGAAACTCCCGTGCCTGGGCTGCGTGGTCGGCTACTTCGACGAGATCGGCGGTCGTCATCTCGGTCTCACTTCCTGCCGGACGTCACCAGTGTACGCCACGGGGCGGCGGCCACGATAGCGAACACCGCTACCCCGCCCCGACGAGTTGCTCGTCGATCGCGCGGATCAGCTCGACGATGGTGTGGTGCGTCGGGGCCGGCAGGCCGAGCTCAGCGGCCCGCTGTGCGATCTGCAGGTTGAGCTGGGTGATCTCCGTCGAGCGGCCGGCGATCACGTCCTCGGCCATGCTGGGCAGGTGATCGCCGGCCGACTCCAGCATCCGCACGGCGTCGGCCCGGGCGGCCGGCCCCAGGTCGATGGCCGCCGCCGCCGCGACCGCCAGCGCCTCATCGACGAGCCGCAGCACGAGCGGGCGGGCGGGCCCGCTCATCAGGCCGTCGAGGGGGATGCGCGTGAGCGCGGCGACCGGGTTGGCGGCGGCGTTGAGCACGCCCTTGCGCCAGACCTCGACGTCGATGTCGGGCGCGAACGCGGTCGTCAGGCCCATGCCGCTGAGACGGCGGGCCAGCGCCCGCGCGAACGCCTGCGCCCGCTCGCCCTCGCCGCCGATGAAGTGCGGCGCCGCCTGGAACCCGGCCCGCACACGGACGGGGGCCGTGGCGGGGGCGTCCGGCGACGGTGTCTCCAGCGTCGCGCCGTAGTGCAGCACCATGCGAATCACGCGCGGCGTGCCCAGCCGGCGGATGATCTCGCGGCCCGGCTCGATGCCGTTCTGGTACGAGACGATGTAGGGCAGCGACAGCAGATCGGGGGCCATCTGCTCGCAGACGGCGGGGATCGCCGTCGTCTTGGTGGCGATGAAGACGAGGTCGATGGGGTGGATGTCGGCCAGGTCGCGGATCGCCGGCACGACCGTGGGGCGGCCCGCGGCCTCGAGCGCGCCGTGCAGTGCGATGCCGGCGGCGCGGATGCGGGCGGCGCGGGTGCGGTCGCGGGCGACGATCACAGTGTCGATGTGCGGCGCGGTGATTGCCGCGAGGGAGCAGCCCATCGCGCCCGCGCCGATGATGGCGATGCGGCGCAGGACGGGGTCGCGCCAGGACTCGGCCGGGTCGGGGCTGGGAATGGTCATGGGGCCAGCGTAGGTCGCTCGGCGCCCGGCGGGCGGTATGATCGCGGCTGGCACGCCGGCGCGGCGGCGTGGCCGGGCGGGAGGTGCGCGATGGACTGGCAGCCGGAACTCGACGAGCTGCGGCGTCGCGAGGCGCTGGCCCGCCGGATGGGCGGCGCGGAGAAGGTGGCGCGGCAGCACGCGGGCGGCCGGCTGACGGTGCGGGAGCGGATCGACCGGCTGCTCGACGCGGGCAGCTTCCACGAGATCGGCGCGATTGCGGGGGTTGCCGCGTACGACGCCGACGGGGAGCTGGCCGACCTGACGCCGGCCAACTTCGTCTTTGGGCGGGGGCGGATCGACGGGCGGCCGGTCATCGTGGCGGGCGACGACTTCACGGTGCGGGGCGGCTCGGCCGACGCGAACATCAAGGAGAAGCACGACCTGGCGGAGCGCATGGCGCACGACCTGCGGCTGCCCATCGTGCGGCTGGTCGAGGGGTCGGGCGGCGGCGGCTCGGTGAAGACGATCGAGACCACGGGGCGGGCCAACGTGCCCGGCCTGGCCGGCTGGGAGCTGGCGGTGCGCAACATGGGGGTCGTGCCGCGGGTGGGGCTGGGGCTGGGGTCGGTGGCGGGGCTGGGCGCCGCCGACTTGGCGACCACGCACTATTCGGTGCTGGTCGAGGGCACGGGGGCGCTGTTCGTGGCGGGGCCGCCGGTCGTGCAGCGCATCGGCCAGGATGTCGACAAGCAGGACCTGGGCGGGACACGCATCCACACGCGCAGCGGGGCCGTCGATCAGGCGGCGGCGTCCGAGGAGGAAGCGTTCGACGACGCGCGGCGCTTCCTGTCGTACCTGCCGTCGTCGGTCCACGCGGCGCCGCCGCGGGGGCCGCGGGAGGACGACCCGGAGCGCCGCGAGGCGTCCCTGCTGGGAGCCGTCCCGCGCGACCTGCGCAAGCCGTACAAGATGCGCGCCATCGTGGAGGCGGTGGTCGACCGCGGCTCGTTCTTCGAGATGGGGCGCGACTTCGGGCGGGCCATCGTGACGGGGCTCGCGCGGCTCGACGGCTGGCCCGTGGCGCTGATGGCCGGCGACCCCTACCACTACGGCGGCGCCTGGACGGCCGACACATGCGACAAGATCACCCGCCTCGTGGACCTGGCGCAGACCTTCCATCTGCCCGTCGTGCATCTGGCCGACTGCCCGGGCTTCCTCATCGGCCGGCAGGCCGAGGAGCAGGCGACGATCCGGCACGGGGCCCGGACCATCGCCGCGATCTGGCAGGCGACGACGCCCTGGTGCGCCGTGATCGTGCGCAACGCCTTCGGCGTGGCGGGGGCCGCGCACCAGCCCGGCGGGCGGCTCAGCTACCGCTACGCCTGGCCGTCGGGGCACTGGGGGTCGCTGCCGCTGGAGGGCGGCATCGAGGCCGCCTACCGGGCCGACCTCGATGCGGCGGAGGACCGGGCCGCGGCGCTGGCCGAGATCGAGCAGCGGCTGACGCGCCTGCAGTCGCCGTTCCGATCCGCGGAGACGTTCTGGATCGAGGAGATCATCGACCCGCGCGACACGCGGCCGCTGCTCTGCGAGTTCGCCAACCTGGCTGCGCCGCTGCGCGAGACGGGCCCCTCGGCGTGGACGGCGATGCGGCCCTAGCGGGACGCGCTACCCGCCCGACGGCGGGGCGACGCGGTCGGTGAGTTCCGCGACGACGACGCGCCGCTGCGAGTAGTTGTGTGTCTCCTCGTCGAAGGCGCCCTCGCAGGTCACGAGCGTAAGGATGGGGTCGTCGCTGCTGCGCAGGAAGCGATCACCGCTGGGGTCGTCCCAGTCGACACTGTGGACCTCGCTCACGGTGTAGACGTAGGCCCGGCCGTCTCTGATATCGCGCACGATGATGAGGTCGCCGGGGCGGGTCTCGGTGAGGAGCCAGCAGACGCCGAAGCCGACGTTCTCGAAGATGTCGCGGTAGTCGCGGTGGCCGTCCATGAGGACGTTGCCGGCCTCGCCGGGGGCGGGCCCGTCCTCCCACCAGCCGATGATCTCGGGGTTGTCGGGCGCGCCGAGCAGGTTGCTGGGCGTCACCCCCACCTTGGCGATGGACGCGCGGATCTGGGCGCTGGGCACGATCAGCTCCCAGTCGGTGCGGCGGTCGGCGCCGCTGCTGCGCACGATGCCGGGGCCGGCCAGGATCGCGCCTTGGTCGCCGGAGCCGCCGTAGATCAGCGTGTCGGGGTCGAAATCGGGCATCCGCGTGGTGGTGAACAGCTCGCCGCTGGGGTCGGCGGGCGCGCCGGGCCCCGGTTCGGGGGCGCCGGCGAGGGCGCCGGGGCTGATCGGCGCGGCGCGGTCGCCGGCCGCGTCCCCGGCGTCCGCGGCGGCGGGCGCGACATCCGATCGCAGGGCGACCGGCGCCGACGCGCCGGCGGCCGCGCCGTCGTCGAGCAGGTCGGCCGTGATGAAGAAGGCCGCCAAGGAGCAGACGCTCGCCGAGATGATCACGGCGACGCCCCAGCCCAGCGTGCGCCACGCGCCGCCGGCTTCCGGCCTGAACTCTGCCTCCGCCAAGCGCGGTCCTCCCTCCGGCTGCCTTACGTCAACGGTACGTCGCCGGATCGGTGGATTCCATTAAACGTCTGATCACAAATTCGGCCGGCGGCGCGATCCGGCATGGGAGTCGCGGCGCGCCTACCGGCATGACGCGGCGGGGCGGGGCCTGGTTCCGTGCGAGGTCGGCGCGGGCGTCCCGCGTCGGCGGGCCGACACCAAGGCGCCCCCGGCGCGATGGTCGGAGGCGCTGGTGGGGCCACCCGTTATCGGGTGGCGCCTGCGGGCCGCTATGGCTAATCGGAGGCGGCCTGCCGGACCGTCGGGGGTAACGTTCCCGGCTCCACCGGCACCATAACAGACAGTCGCCGTGGCCGTGGCCGCGGGCCGGCGTGCGGCAGACACCAAGACGCCCCCGGCGCTATGGTCGGAGGCGCTGGTGGGGCCACCCGTTATCGGGCGGCGGTCGCGGGCCGATGCCACTGTCCCGACGGCCCGCTGGATCGCTGGGGGCTAGCAACCCCCGGCTCCACCAGCACTATAGCAGATCGCCGCCGCCGGAAGGATGAGAACGGGGAGACGCACAGCGCCCCCGGCGCTAATGTCGGGGGCGCTGGTGGGGCCACCCGTTATCGGGGTGCGGTCGCAATGCGCTAGGCCTTGTTTCGAACCCGCGACCGCAAGGGGCTAGCAACCCCCGGCTCCACGAGCACTATAGCAGACGGCCGGCACGGCCACCCGACGTCAGATCCCCTCGCAGCGCAGATCGACCGTGATGCCCGACGCGGCGGCGGCGCCCTCCAGGGCGGAGCACGCCGCGATGGAGCGCCCCGCGGCGGCCAGGAAGTCCGGCCGCTGGGGGAACCGCTCGACGACGACCGCGAATTCGTCCCACGTAGCGACCTCGGCGATGGCTCGCGCGTAGTCGGCCATGATCTGCGCGAAGCCCTCCTGCGCCGCGACGATCTCGCCGTGCAGCGAGGCCAGCGCGGGCGGCGGCTCCAGCCCGGCGGCCTTGGCGACGGTATCCTCCAGCACCCGAGCCAAGTCCCGGAAGAGGGCCTTCGTCGCGTCGAGGTCGCCCGTGCGCGCCACCGCGTCAATCTTCGCGACGATCTCCTCGGAGATGGCCGTGGCGCCCAGGAAGACCTCCTCCACCTGCTGGAAGTAGGCACGGAATTCGTCGGAGGCGGGGGCGGCGCCGGCGGTGTCCGTGTCGTCGGCGGCGGCGCCGGCGGACGGGGCAGCGGCGGCCTGCCGATCGAGGTCCGCGCGCGCCTCCGACAGGTCGTCGCGCAGCCGACTGCGCTCCGCGTCGGCGATCTCCAGCTCGCCGGAGAGGTAGGCGACCTCCGCGCGCAGCGCCTCGACGTCGCTCTGCAACTGCGCGACTTCGGCGCTCTGGTCGTCCCCGGCGCAGGCGGCCAGGAGCGCGGGCAGCACGAACAGGAGGATGATCAGGCGGCGCATGCGTGCCTCTCTCAACTGACGGCGCGGAATTCGTCCAGCATACGACGGGTGGCGCCGGCAACCTCCGCCACGGCGGCGTCGAAGGCGGGCGCGTTGCGCCGCGAGGGGGCGCGGTAGCCGCTGACCTTGCGCACGAACTGCAGGGCGGCGGCCTCGATGTCGGCGTCGGCGATGGGTCGATCGGCGTCGCGCAGGGTCTTGATGCTGCGGCACATGGGGGCCTCCTGTTCCACCCGCCGGACGCCCGCTCAGGCGGGACCGGCGGCCGGGTAGCAGCCGGCGGCGCGCGCCCGCGCGACGACGAGGGCGCAGACGTGGTCGATCGTAGGGGTGGGGACGCCGGTGATCCGGCCCAGCTCGGCGACGACGCCGACCAAGGCGTCGATCTCCATGGGGCGGCCCGATTCGAGGTCCTGGAGCATGCTGGTGCGGTGCGGGCCGACGCGCTCGGCGACGGCGATGCGCTCATCGAGGGACATGCGGAAGCGCACGCCGAGGGCCGTCGCGACGGCGCGCCCCTCCGCCATCATGGCGGCGACGACGGCGCGGGCGTCGGGGTCGCGGGCGATGCCCTCGAGCGTGAGGCCGGTGAGCACGCTGACGGGGTTGAAGCTGAGGTTGCCCCACAGCTTGAGCCAGATCTCGGTGCGGATGTCGCGGGCGACGGGGGCGCGGATGCCGGCCTCGCGGAGCAGCGCGGCCAGACGGCGCACGCGGGTCTGGTCGCGGCCGGGGCCGAGCGGCTCGCCGAGCGCCAGGCGGTCGCCGTGCAGGTGGGCGATGCGGCCCGGTGCGGCGATGGCGGCCGACTGCCAGGCGACGCAGCCGATCACGCGCTCGGGGCCGATGCCGTCCCACTGCGCGTCGCCGGGGTCGAGCAGGGGCAACCGGCGGTCGCGGTGCTGGCCGTCGAGGCCGTGGAAGTACCACCAGGGGATACCGTTCATCGCGGTGACGACGGCGGTCTCGGGCCCGAGCAGGGGCTGCATCGGCCCAACGAGGGCGGGGGCGGCGTGCGCCTTAACGGTGACGAAGACGTAGTCCTGCGGGCCGGCGTCGGCGGGGTCGTCGCTGGCGGCGGGATGCACGACGAGCGTCTCATCGGCGAGGTCGAGGCGCAGGCCGTGCTCACGGATGGCGGCCAGGTGCGGCCCGCGGGCGATGAGCGTGACATCGGCCCCGGCGCGGTGCAGCAGCGCGCCGATGTAGCCGCCGATCGCGCCCGCGCCGTAGATTGCGATGCGGGTCACGCCAGCCCGAGCTTCGCGGCCAGGCCGATGCGCTGCAGCTTGCCGGTCGGGCCCTTGGGGATCTCGTCGACGATGAGGACGGTGCGGGGCACCTTGAACGGGGCGATGCGGGCGGCGGCGTGCGCCCGGATGTCGCGGGCGCTGGCGGTCGCGCCGGGGCGCAGCACGACGGCGGCGGCGACCTCCTCGCCGAGAGCGTCGTGGGGGACGGCGAAGGCGACGGCCTGCGCGACGTCGGGGTGGCCCAGCAGCACCTCGTCGACCTCGCGCGGGCTGATCTTCTCGCCGCCGCGGTTGATGATCTCCTTGAGCCGGCCCGTGATGCGCAGGTAGCCGTCGCCGTCGAAGAGGCCCTGGTCGCCGGTGCGGAACCAGCCGTCGTGGTAGGCCGTGGCGTTGGCCTCGGGGTTGCGGGCGTAGCCGCGCGTGACGTTGGGGCCGCGAATCACGATCTCGCCGGTCGCGCCAACGGGCAGCAGGTCGCCGGCGGCGTCCATGATCGCGACGTCGGGGCCCGCCGCGACGCCGACGCTGCCGGGCTTGCGCGCTCGCGGCGGCAGGGGGTTCGAGGTCATCTGGTGGGCCGCCTCGGTCATGCCGTAGGACTCGATCACGGGCGCGCCGAAGGCCCCTTCGAGGTCGGCCATGACGGACGGCGGCAGCGAGGCCGAGGAGGAGCGGATGAAGCGCAGGCGGGCGTCGTCGAGGGCGGCGGCGTTGCGCGAGGCGCGCGTCAGGATCGCCTGATGCATGGTCGGCACGGCGGTGTACCAACTGGGCCGGGCGGCCCCCAGCCAGGCGAAGAAGCGCAGCGCGTTGAAGCCCGGCGCGCAGACGACGCTGCCCCCCGCGGCGAGGCTGGCCAGCACGGCCGCGATCAGGCCGTGGATGTGGAACAGCGGCATGACGTTAAGGCAACGGTCGTCGCGGCCGAGGGCGAGCGTGTCGCCGATGTGCCGCGCCGAGGCGCAGACGTTGCGATGGCTGAGCGGCACGATCTTCGGCCGCGAGGTCGTGCCGGAGGTGTGCAGCACGAGCGCGACATCGTCGGGCTCGGCAGGGCCGGGCTCGGCCGGGCCGGGGCGCGCGGCCGTGGCGCGCAGATCGGCGCGCAGGCGGAAGTCGCCGGCGGGGCCATCGGGCCGGGCCTCGAGCTCGATCAGGGGCAGGCCGAGCCGGGCGGCCACGTCGCGGACGGGGGAGTCGTCGCCGGCCTGCACGACGACGGCGCGGGCCTCGAGGTCGGCCAGGTAGAACTCGAACTCGTCGGGGCGGTAGGCGGGGTTGAGCGGGGCGGCGGTCGCGGCGCAGGCGACGCCCAGGAAGGCGGCGGCCATCTCGGGCCCGTTGGGCAGCACGATGGCGACGGCGTCGCCGCGGCCGATGCCGAAGCCGTTGCAATCGGCGACGGTGCGATCGATGAGGGCGCGCAGGTCGGCGTAGGCGAGGTCGTCGCGGCCGGGCGCGCCGAGGGCCGGGGCGGCGGGGTCGGCGGCGTCGAGCAGGCGTCGGATGCTGTCGGACACGGCGTCTCCGTGCTGGGCCGTCGCGCCGGGGCGCCTAGATCGGCGGCTCGATGACGACATCGCCGGAGTTGACGTCGGTCACCTCGAGTGTGATGCCGAAGCCGCCGCTCATCCCCTCCGGGCCGGGGATGTCGAGGCCCTGCAGGTCCAGGACGAGGCTGGTCAGCAGGCCAAACTCTGGCGAGGTGTCGAACACGATCGAGAGGGCGCCGATGGAGAGATCGGCGCCGGGCCCGCCGAAGCCCCTGAGGAGGAGCCCATCGATGGCCAGGTCGAGCCGGGCGACGATGCCCGTGGCCTCGTCGATCCAGAGGCGGATCTCGACCGACTCGAGCTCGCCGAGTGCGGCCAGCAACTCCGGGGGGATCGCCACGGCGTCCCCAGCCGGCGCCGCGCCGTTGTCCGGGAGCGCTCCGCCGGCGATGCCCCCGGCGATGCCCCCGAGCAGGGCCCCGGCGAAGCTCTCGAAGAAGCCGGCGAGGTCGTCGTGGCGGGTCGAGTAGATGCGCGCGGAACCCGAGTCGAGCGTCTCGGCGCCGCCGTCCTCCCAGGTCTCGTAGGGGAGCAGCGTCAGCAGGATGCCGAGGTCGCCGCCGGCGATCAGGCCCTGGAGGTCGAGGCCGCCAACCAGCCCGCCGATGCCCAGGAGGTCGCCCGCGAGGCCGTCGACGAGGGCGCCCGTGCTGCCCTGCGCCGATTCCCAGCCGAAGCCGAGGTTGGTGTAGAGGGTGTCGCCGATGCTGACGATGCCCATGGGCGGCAGGAACGCGGAGTCGCCGAGCGAGATGGCGATCTCGTGGTCGCCGGAGGCCAGATACGCGCCCTCGATCGTGATGTCCTCGAAGGCGGTCAGGATCTCGGTGTCGCCGCCGGAGGCGTTGGGCTCGATGTCGAGCGTGATCACCGCCCGGAAGCGGAAGTCGTCGACGGGGGCGAAGTCGCCCAGCGGTCCGCTGATGAGGGGCTCGTCCTTGATCTCATCGGCTGCCTCTTCTTCGGCGGCGGCGTCGGGCGTGTCCTCCTCCTCCTCCTCCTCGGCCGGTGCGGCGACAGCTGGTTCCTCGGCCTGCTGGGAAACCTCTTCCTCGGCCTCCTCAGCGGTTGGCTCCTCAACGGCTGGCTCCTCGGCCTGTTCAGCCGCCTGTTCTTCGGCCTGCTCGGCAGCCTGCGCCGCGGCGCCTTCCTCTTCTGCCTGCTCGGCGGCCTGATCTTCGGCTTGGTCCTCGGCCTGTTCGACGGCTTGGTCCTCGGCCTGCTCGACGGCCTGCTCTTCCGCCTGCTCCTCGGCCTGCTGGGCGGCCTGCTCCTCAGCGGGGTCTTCCTCCGCCACCTGCTCGGTCTGCTCGGCAGCCTGTTCGGCGGCTTGCTCTTCGGCTTGGGCCTGCGCGACGGCGCGCTGCTCGGGCTCGGCGGCGGCCTGGTCGTCGACATCGGCGTCGGCCGGCTGCTCGGCGGCGGCGGGCGGGGCCGGGGGCTCTGGGGGGTCGTCGTCGCCGCTGCAGGCGACCGCGACGGACGCGGCGGCGAGCAGCGCGATGCAGAGAATAAGGAGCGGCGATCGGATCAGGTTGCGAGGCACGCGCGTGTCCCTCCGTGCGGCCGCCACCCCGCTCCTTCCAGTCTAGCGCCGCGGGACCGGGATTGGATCGCCGCGATGACGCAGTTCAGTGTGACGCGGCATAGTGCCGGGCGAGCACGTCGCGGCCGAAGTCGGCCTCGGGGTCGCGCCAGACGGAGTGGATGTGGTTGGCGCCGCGCTGCACGCAGTCGTACTCGACGAGGAAGCGCGGCGCGTGCAGCCGGTAGTAGTGCGGGCGGCGGGGCTCCAGCTCGCCGGCCCAGCCGAAGTGCACGGCGTCGATGGCGTCGCCGCCCAGCCGGGCCGACTCGATGGCGGCCAGCTCGTCGGGCAGGCGGCCGATGTACTGGCCGATCAACTCCTCGACGATGTCGCGCTGGGCCAGCGTCATCCCGGCCACGGGCAGGCCGCGCGGCTGCGCCCGGTAGACGAGGGCGTCCTCGAGTTCGGGGGTGAGGCCCATCGCGCGGCGGGCCTCCTCGTCGCGGCGCAGGCGCTCGGCGGTGACCTCGACGTCCATCATGGCGAATGTCGGGCGCGGCCGCAGCCCCTCCTCGATGCGGGAGTGGTTGGTGAGCATGATATCGTGCGGGGCGACGGGGGAGAGCGTGGCGGCGGCGCGCTGCTCGTCGTCGAGGGCGTGCATGACCTCGCGGGCAAGGTCGGTTGCGCCGGCCAGCGGGCGCAGGCTGGCGGCGCCGAGCAGCGCCGACTCGGCCGGGTCGGCGCCGAAGAACAGCGGCGTCGGCGTCGCGATGACGCCCTCGACGATCGTGTAGTGGACGCTGACGTGGTGGCCCTCGAAACGCCAGCCCCAGGCGGCGGCGCCCGGGTCGCCGAAGATGCTCAGGTAGTACATCTGGGGGTCGCGGCCGCGGCCGGCATACCAGTCACGCACGAAGCCCTCCTCGGCGTCGAGGGTGTTCTCGAGCCCCATGATCGTCGAGGCGGTGACGTAGCCCGGCGCCGACAGCCCCAGCGCCAGCAGCCGGTGGGCGTGGCGCTGCTGGCCGGGGTCCATGTCGCGCAGGGGCAGCCCGGCGCGCAGGACGGGGGTGTAGAACCAGCGCGTGCGCTCGTCCTCGTCGGTGAAGGGCAACTGGGCCGCGGCGCGGCCCCGCCCGTCGAGCGAGGCGAGGAACTCGGCCGCGACGGCGGCCATGCGGTCGGGGAGGGCGGGGTCGGTGGGCACGGCGGGCTCCTGGGGTCGCGTCTTGTGGGGAGTATAGGGAGGGGTGGGGGGGCGGCGTGGCACTCGGACCCGATGTGCTGTGCGATGTCCTCACTACGCGTCGCTTATGTAGTGGAACCGTGTTGCACATTCTCGACGACGGAGAGGAACAACTCCTCCCGGACCAGGCGCACACCCAAGTGCTCGGAGAGCATCAGCCCAAGTCCGAACTGTCGGAGGAAGTCCAGCCCCACCAGCGTGGCCCCGGTGCTCCCGGACAAGAGCACGAGGACGTCTTTCGTCATGCCCATGAAGGTGGCCTGCGCGAGCCCGGCGGGTATCTCGACTTCCCGGCCGTCGGCGAGTATCGCGGTGACGTGCGTCGTGGGTGGGATACTGAGATCCGTAGACTGGGGAATCTGGAGAACCCCAGTGAACCCAGTGTCGATAACCGCTTCGATCTCAGCGCCGGATCCCGTCGACCCGGGAGCAGCAATGTGGAGGCGGAGGCATGGATTCCCGCGAGCGTCGCGATGACCGACACCGACGGTGGGTTCAGTCGATGGAACTCGTCCGGAACGCTCTCGATGAACCGATCCGGATCAGATAGAACACCCCATCCGGCGCGCGCTTGAGCGCCCGCTGTAGGGCGTCTTCGGGGAATTCGGCGATGTCCGCGGAGCCATCGGTCACATTTATGGCCACGAACTGGCCGACACGAGATGGCTCACACACCTGTTGGTAGCGGTCGGAGTAGATCGCTTCGGCAGCGGAGCGGAGCTCGCGGGGGGACATGCCAGCGGGTGGCGGAGCCGTGGTCATCTCCTGCTCTCCCTCACGCTGCGAGTCGCGGCCCGTAGGAACTCATCGTACCACTCTCAAGCGGGGGCGGCGGGAGTATAGGGAGGGGGCGGGCGCGTGTGTCGGCCGAGGGGCCGACCGCCGGGCGACGACCCGCTATTCTGACGCAGACCGCAGCCAGCGGGACACCCGACGTGAGGACTTCCAAGATGACGAGTACCGCCACCGCGACCGCCAGCATCCTGCAGATCAACGCCTCCGACGGCGGCGTGCCCAAGACCCCGCTCGACGTCGCCCAGGTGACCGAGCTCGGCATCAGCGTCGACCGGCAGCGCAACACGAAGGCGCACGGCGGGCCCGAGCGGGCGCTGTGCCTGTTCTCGGCCGACGTGATCGAGGCGCTGCAGGCCGAGGGGCACCCCATTGGGCCGGGCGACACGGGCGAGAACATGACCCTGCGCGGGCTCGACTGGGCGCAGCTGGGGCCGGGATCGCGACTGCGCATGGGGGAATCGGTGCTGGTGGAGGTCACGCGCTACACGACGCCCTGCGGGCACGTCGCGAAGTACTTCCGCGACGGCAACTTCCTGCACATCTCGCAGGATGAGCACCCCGGCCGCAGCCGCGTCTACGCGCGCGTCGTGCAGACGGGGCGGCTGCGCCCCGGCGACCCCGTGGAGTTGCTGCCCCCCGCGGGCGACTGAGCCCGCCCGTCGCCGCAGGCGCCGACGCCCGCCCGCCGGCCGCGAAACGGCCGCCGGCGCTACGATCGGCGCGGGACGGCGGCAGGGAGCCACGCATGCCGAGCGTCAGCGAGCCCCCAACCGGCATCGAGCCGGCCGGGGTGGTGCGCGTGGGCGGGCAGCCGACGTCGTACCGGCTGCGCCACTCGACGCGGGCGCGGCGGGCGGCGGTCCACATCCACCCGCGGCGGGGCCTCGAGGTCGTGTTGCCGGCGGGCATCGCGGCGCGAGAGGCCGAGGCCGTGCTGGCCGAGCATCAGACCTGGCTGGACCGCCACGCGACGCAGATCCTGCGGGCCGGCCGCCGCGTGACGCTGGCACCGGGCACGGCGCTGCCCTATCGCGGGCAGTGGCTGCGGCTGGCGATCACGCCGGGCGAGCGGGCGGCCGTGTCGCTCGACCCGGCCCGCGCCGAGTTGTGCGTGCGCCTTCCGCGGCCGTCGGACGAGGCGGAGCTGCGGCGCCGCCTGACCGACTGGTACCGCGGCGAGGCGCGCCGGGCGCTGCTGGCCAGCGTCGAGCGGCTGCACCAGGCGTCGGACGGGCCGGTGCGGCGGATGTCGGTGCGCGACCAAGCGACGTGCTGGGGCAGCTGCTCGGCGCAGGGGCGGCTGAGCTTCAACTGGCGCCTGGTGATGGCGCCGCCGGCCGTGCTCGACGCGGTGGTCGCGCATGAATTGCTGCACCTCACCCAGCCCGACCACTCGGCGGCGTTCTGGTCGCGGCTCGACGCCCGCTTCCCGCGGCATCGGGCCTGCCGGCGCTGGCTCGACGCCAACGCCTACCGGCTGACGCTGTCGTGACTAGGGCGGCGGCTGCTCCCAGATCAGCGGCCGGTCGCCTTCGAGCAGGAGCCAGATCGCCTGGCCCGGCTGCAGCGCGGTGAGCCGGTTGACGATGGCGGGCGCGCCCACGCTGTAGCTGCGCCAGCGCTGCTCGGCGGCGAACCAGGCCCAGACGCGGTTGACGCGCGGCGCCAGCGGCGCGATGACGTCGGTGATCGGGGTGCGGGGCCCGGACCAGACGACGTTGTTCCAGCCCGGACTAAGCGGCACGACGCTCCCGGCGAGGAAGCGGAACGCCGCCTCGACGCGGCGCGTGCGCCCGTCCGCGACCTCGATCGTGAGGGCGGCGGGGCCGGCCGGGTGCGGCGGCGTGATCACCACCGCGCGCGTATCGCTGACGCTGAGCGCGGTCGCCGCGCGGTCGCCGAAGGCGACGTGGAAGCCGGCCAGGTCGCCCAGCCCCGCGCCCGTGATCGTGACCTGGACGCCGCCGGCGTTGCTGCCCTCGGCCGGGAAGACGGCGTCGATGCGCGGGCCCGGGCCGAGCCGCAGGTTGGTCGCGAAGCGGGAGGTCGCGCCGCCGGCGTCGGTCGCGAGCGCCGTCAGCGCGAGGGCCGTCCCGGGCGCGAGGCCGGCGGCGCGGAAGGCCCCGCCGCTGAAGCCGCCGTCGCCGGGCGCCGCGCTGCCGAGATAGCGCAGCGCCCCGCCCGCCCCGGAGGGGTCGGCCACGACGCCGGGCGCGGCCGGGTCCTCGACGACGTACAGGTCGACCGTGACGCCGGCGGGGGCGGCGCCGTCGACGCGCAAGCGGTCGCCGGTGTAGTGGAAGCCGGTCAGGACGGCCGGCGCGGGGGCGGGCGCATCGCCCCGGACGTCGCCGTCCGCGTTGCCGTAGATCGCGTTGCCGCGATGGGTCACGACGCCGGCGTCGTGGCGCAGGCCGGCGCCGGCGTTGTAGGCGATCACGTTCGCACCGGGCAGCGCCAGCTCCGACTGGGGGAACTCACCCATCGCTTCCAGCACGACGTCGGAGCGCGCGCCCGGTTCGAAGAACACCAGCCGCGCGGCGGGCACGCCGGCGACGCGGAAGCGCACCACCAGCCCCGGCCCGGGGATCGTGAGCACGAAGCCGGGCGCACCGTCGATGTCGACGACGCCCACCGTGGTGGCGGCGACGGGCCGCCCGTCGATCAGCGCCTCGATGATCGTGCCCGCGGGGGCGGGCTGTCCGTTGAGGATCACGCGCCCGCGGATCGTGTGGACGAGGGTCACCGCCTGGCCGGCCGCTTGCGCGCTGCGGAGCCGCGGCTCGGCGGCGGCGAGCGCGCCCACCACGACGCCGGTCGCGCCGGCCTCGACGCGGACGCCGTCGCCGGCGTTGCCGGCCGCCAGACCGGCCGGCGTGACGCCGATGCGGCTGTGCTGGATCGTGACATCGTGGGTGTCCTCGCCGGCGACGACGACGCCGGGGCCGTCGTTGGCCGTGATCGAGACGCCCAGCATGGCGCCCACGGCGACGCGCGCCGATCCGTCGTCGATGCGGATGCCGGCGCCGTTGCCGGTCAGCGCGACGCCGTCGATGGCGACGTCCTCGGCGCCGGCGACGTGGATCGCGACGCCGGGAACACCGCTAATCGTGAGCCCGTCGACGCTGACCGAGGCGGCGCCCAGGACGAGGCCTGGAGCGTCGGCGGGCAGGCCGTCGCCCACGAGGGTCGCCGCGCCCGAGAGGCTCACGTCGCCGCGCGTGATGGGGGGCAGCGGCGCCGGCAGCCGGATGCTGAGCCCGGCATCGACGAAGATCGCGCGCGGGCCGGCGGCCGGCCGGTTGACGGCGTCGATGGCGGCGCGCAGGCTGCCCGGCCCGGCCACCGCGTCGCTCTCGACGACGAGGGCCGTGTCGTCCAGCAGGGCGACGGCGGCCAGGGCGTCGATGCGGCCGAAGCCGGAGGCGTCGTCGCGGCCGGGCGGCGCCAGGTCGACGGCGGCGCCGGTCAGCGCGTACCGCAGGATCTCGCGTTCGCGGTCGGGCCGGCCGCCGCCCGCGGCCAGCAGCTGCGGCCGCGCCTCGAGCAGCAGGGCCGCCAGCGCCGCGACGTGCGGGGCGGCCGCGCTCGTGCCGAAGAACGGCGAGGCGAAGTCGCCGCCGCCCGTGATCGCGACGTTGTCGACGGCCGCCAGGTCGGGCTTGCGGGCGTCGTTGTTGGTGGGCCCGCGGCTGCTGTACGGACGCACGCGGTTGAAGTCGGCGGGGGCGTGCCCGACGGCGGCGATCGTGATGACGCCGCCCGGGGCGTCGCTCTGTGCGAGCAGGCTGCTGGCGGTGGTGTTGAAGTTGAGGATCGTCCCGTCGGGTTCGAGCGCCTTGGGGCCGAACGCGAAGAGCTCCAGGCGGCGCGGGGCGGCCCGCCCCCCGGCGTTCTGCACGGCCAGCCGGAAGAGGCCGGCGTCGCCGTCGTGCCGGTAGACGATGCGCTCCCGCGGGTCGCGCGTCGAGACGCCCTGCCGCGCCGCCCCCGCGGCGACGACCGCGCCGCTCTCGTCGAGGAGGAAGAGGTCGTAATCGTTGCTCGAGTCCCCCCAGGGGTCGTTCCAGTGCAGCACGGCGCGGAGTTCGTCGCCCGGCTCAAGGCGGAGTTCGTTGTACGGGGTCTCGCCGCGGCCGAGTTGGTCAGTCGCGCCGTCGCGGCCGAAGAGGTGCACGGGCCCCGCGCCGGTCAGGCCCAGCGATCGGCCGCCCGGGCCGGCGCGGTACTCGCCCTCGTAGTGGCGCAGGGCCCAGTTGCCGGCCGCCGTGACGTAGGCGCGGATGGGCCAGGCCGGATGGTTGAGGGCGGCGGCGGTGTTGAGCGAGACCGCGCTGCGCTGGTCGTCCGGGAAGTGGAAGCTGAGGTCGTCGACGACGACATCGGTGCGCTGCGCCAGGTAGTTGACGGCCTCGATCATCTCGGCGTCGGTCGAGGCGGCGGCGAAGTAGAGCGCGGCGTCGGGCGCGACGTCGTGGATGATCTCCAGCATCGCGGTGCCCTCGGCGCTGCCGTCGATGCCCTCGCCGGTGAAATCCCGCTGCCCGGCGAGGGTGGGCAGGTCGCCGCTGGCCTGGGCGTCGGCGAGGCCGGCGATGCCCTCGGCGATGACGCCGACACGCACGTCGGCGCCGGTCAGGCCTGTGCGCGCGCGGAGCAATTCGAAGCGCAGGGCGCTGTCGCCCTCGGTCGTCACGGCGCCAACGGCGGAGACGGCGTAGCTGGGCAGGGCGACGTCGCGGATGCCGGGCAGGGCGCGCAGGGCGCGCAGCCGCGCCGGCGGCACGACGAGTTGCGCGTGGCCGAGGTCGGGCCGCCAGATCTGCGTCTCGACGCCCAGCGCCGTCAGCGCGGCGGCGGGCGGCCCGTCCCTCCACAGCCGCACCGCGACCTGCACCGCGCCCGCGTCGTTGAGGCGCAGGCTGCGCAGCGCGATGGCATCGCGCAGAGCCTTGCCCGCCGCGGCGAGCCCGTTCCCATCGAGGCTGCTGCCATCGACGGCGGCGCCGGCGGCGTGGAGCCGCTCGGCTTGGCTGGCGAGGGCGTCGAGCAGCGGCGGCAGCGACGCGTCCGGCTGGGCGCGCAGCGGCGCGTCGGCGGGCAGGGCGACGGCCAGCAGCAGCGCGACGAACAGCGCCGCGGCCGCGGCCCGGCCCCGCGGTCGCCGCCCTGGCCATTGCAGCGGCAATCGCACCGGCAATCGCTCCCCTGTCGCGGCACACGGCCTCGCGGCCCGTCCCCGTCCGCCGTCTGGGTGAATACGCTACACGCCCGGCGGGAGGGGCGGAAACGCCCACCCCCGCGCCGCGGGTTGGCGCGGCGGACGGTGGGAGTAGGCTTGGCCGCGATGACCTACGTCTCCCCCACGCCCCCCCGGGCGATCGTTCCCGCCCCGGCGGCGCCGCGATTCCGTACGCAGGGCTTCGTCTGGTGGCTGCCGATCGCCGTGGCGGCGATCGTCGCGGCGGCGGCCTTCGTCCTGTCCGAGCGGCAGGAGCAGGTCTACGAGTCGCGGGCCGCGCTGCTCGCGCCCGAGAGCGGGTCGCTGATGCCCGAGGATCTGGTGGCGGAACTGCAGCGCGAGGCGGTCTTCGCGCAGACGATCGCGGCGCTGCAGCTCGACACGACGGCCGAGGCCCTGCGCGAGCGTATCGACGTGCGCAGCGTGGGCATCGTGATCGAGGTGCGGGCGCGGGCGCCGTCGCCGCGCGAGGCGGAGGCGCTGGCGCGCGTGTTCATGAGCGAGGCCCGCGACCCCCGCGTGACGGACCACGGCGCCCTGCTGACGCCCTACCGGCAGCCGCTGCTGCCGCAGCGCCGCGTGGGCAGCGACACGGCGCGCAACACGGCGGCCGCGGTCGCCGGCGGGCTCGTCGTGGGGCTGGGGCTGGCGCTGCTGGTGTCGGGGCGCGAGCGGCCCGGCCGGCACGGCATCGACGTTACGCGCCTGACGGGCTGGCCGGTGCTGGCGTCGCTGCCGCGGAACGCCCCCGCCGGGGCGTCGCTGGACGCGCCGGCATCGCCGTACGGAGCGCTGCACGCGGTGGTGGACGAGCGCCGGCAAACGCGCGGGTTCCGCACACTGCTCGTCGCCGGCGTGGAGGAGGGCGACGGCGCGACGACGGTCGCCGTCCAACTGGCGCGGGCCGCGTCGCTGGGGGGCGTCGCCACGACGCTCGTCGACGCCAACCTGGCCGCCCCGTCGATCCACCGCGCGCTCGGGATCGAGCCGGCGCCCGGCCTCGCCGAGAGCCTGCGCCCACTCGTGGCGGTCCCGGGCGTGATCGACGCCGCGGCGCTGCCCGAGCCTCTCCTGCCGCTGCAGCGCGTCGACGTCGCCCCGGCGGGACGCGCGCACGGGGCCTTGCCGACGCCGCCGCTGCGAGCGCTCAGCGCCGGCGCGCCGGACGACGCGTCCGCCGGCGAGGGGACCGTGGGCGCCGCGGCGGCGCTGTATCGCAGCCCGCGCCTGGGCGAGGTGCTGTTGCAGCTCGCCGACGAGTCGAGCTTGGTGATCGTGGACGGGCCGCCGCTGAGCGGCGAGGGGGCGGCGGCGCTGGCCCGGCAGGCCGAGGCGACGCTGGTGGTCGTGAACGCGCTGTCGGCGAACCCGGAGCTGATCGCACAGGCGGCCGAGCGGCTGGAGCAGATGCGCGAACGGGTGATCGGCGCCGTGCTGACGCGCGCGCCGGGCGCCCCGCCGGCCGCACCGGCGATCGCGCCAGTGATCGCGCCGCCCGCGAGCGTGGGCTCCGCGCCGCGCGGCGTCGCCCCGCCGGCCGAGGGCGCGCCGGCCGACCGGCCGTCGCAGGGGCCCTTCCGGGAGCCGCCCACCGCGCCGGCCGGCGACGACCCCTGATCGATGCGCCCCGTCACTCGGGCCCGACGAGCTCCCGGCCGATGAGCAGGCGCCGGATCTCGCTCGTGCCCGCGCCGATCTCCAGCAGCCGGGCGTCGCGCAGGTAGCGCGACACGCGGGCCTCGTTCATGTAGCCGTATCCGCCGTGAATCTGGACGGCCTGGTTCGCGACGCGGGTGGAGACTTCGGCCGCGAAGAGGATGGCGGCGGCGGCCTCCTTGTCGACGCGCTGGCCACCGCCGGCGGCGGCCGTCCCGGCCCGGACGGCGGTGCTGTAGACGAGCCAGCGGGCGGCCTCGGTCTCGGTGTACATGTCGGCCAGCTTGGCCTGGATGAGCTGGAAGTCGCCGATGCGCCGGCCGAACTGGCGTCGCTCACGGGCGTAGACGACCGCCTCCGCCAGCGCCGCTTCGGCGATGCCGACCGCCTGCCCGGCCAGGAAGGCGCGCTCGATGGCGAGGCCCTGCATCATCACCCGCACGCCGCGGTCCACCTCGCCGATCACGTTGCCGGCCGGCACCTGGCAGTCGTCGAGCAGCAGCTCGGCCGTGGGCGACCCGCGATGCCCGAGCTTGTCGAGCCGCTGGCCGACGGCGAAGCCGGGGAAGCCGCGCTCGACGAGGAAGGCGGTGATGCCGCGCGAGCCGGCGTCGGGGTCGGTCTTGGCGTAGAGCACCAAGGTGTCGGCGACGGAGCCGTTGGTGATGAACATCTTGCGGCCGTTGAGGACGTAGACGTCGCCCTCGCGGCGGGCCGTGGTGCGGATGCCGACGGCGTCCGAGCCGGCCTCGGGCTCGGTTAAGGCCAGGGCGCCCACGGCGCTGCCGTCGCAGAGGGCGGGCAGGTAGCGGCGCCGCTGCGCGTCGCTGGCGTTCACGGTGATGTTGTTGACGCAGAGGTTGGCGTGCGCGCCGTAGGACAGCGCGATCGAGGCCGAGACCTTGGCGATCTCCTCGATCACCAGCACGCCGGAGAGCAGGTCGGCGCCGGCACCGCCGTACTCGGCAGGGGCCATGACGCCCAGCACGCCGAGCGCGCCCAGCTTGGGCCACAACTCGCGCGGGAACCAGTCCTCGGCGTCGATCCGATCGGCGATCGGCTCGATCTCGCGGCGGCAGAATTCGCGGGTGGCGTCGCGGATCATACGCTGCGCGTCGCTCAGTTCAACGTCCATCCGGGTCCCTCCTCACTCCCCGAGTCTAGGGAGGGGACGGCGCGGGTGGCGCGACGCCCGCCCCGCAGTCGTCGCGCCGCGTCGAGTAGGCGCTGCTGATAGACTGCGGCATGGGCGCGCCTGCGTTCCTGGTTTTCGCCGGCGCGAGGGGGAGTGGTGATTCGGATGGCCTTCAACCCGGCACGCGCAATCAGTCTCCTCCGCAATGGGGGGCACACGGAGACACAGGCCCAGGCCGTCGTGGAGATCATGCAGGACTCCTATGAGGAGTTCACCACCAGGGCGGACCTCGATCAGTTGCGGCTGGCGATGCAGGCGGACCTGCGCGAGCAGACGGCTGAGATCAAGATGCAGATGGCTGAGCTCAAGATCTGGACCCTCAAGCTGGTGCTGGCGCAAACCGCCTTGATGGTGACCATCGCCGTCGGAGCCATCGTGGTCGCCGGCGTGCTCTGGGGGTAGACGCTTAGAGCCCCGCGATCCGGGCCTCACGCGCTCCGGGACGGCGGGGGTCGCGCGGGAGGGATGGCGCGGGAGGCGCGGCTGCGGCAGCATTGCCGTCATGGACGACCCACAGACCACGCCCCAACCCGATCCCGAGGCCCAGCCCGAGGCCCAACCCGATCCCGAGGCCGAAGCCGAAGCCCAGCCCACGATCTCCCAGACGGTCGTCGACGAGGCGCTGCTCGAGTTCGCCCGCGAGGGCGTCGCGACGCCCGCCCCGCAGGAGGCGCCGCCCTGGACGACCGTCGCGGGGCGCGTGCGGGTGGGGCTCTGGCGATCGGGCGTGCTGCTGGGCCGCGCCGAGGCGGCCGACGCCGACCTGCCGACGGCCGTGCGCCGCGCGGCGGGCGCGGCCGTCGCGGCGGCCGACGGCGACCTGCCCGCCGACGACAAGTACAACCCCACCCTGCTGGACGTGGAGATCGTGACCATGACGCAGTTCCTCCGGCCGGTGGGGCTGAGCGGCCTGATGCACGCGACCCAGGCCGGCGTCGACGGACTGGTGCTGCGGGACGGGGATCGCACGGCCGGGAGCTGGCCGGCCGACGCCCTGCGCGGGGGGCGCAGCAACGCCCGCTGGGCGAAGGCGCTGCTGCGGCAGGTGCGGCCGCCGGGCACGCGGCTGCCGCCGTCGGTGGCGGTGTTGCGGTTCCGCACGCGCGAGGTCGTGGGGATGCTGCGGCCGCCCAGCGACCGCCCCGTGGCCCCGGTGCCGATGCAGGGGGCGATCCGCGTCGTCTGGCCGCAGGCGGTGGGGCGGCAGGACCTCGTGCGCGCGGCGGGGCTCGCGGGCATGTGGCTGGTTCGGCACCAGCGCGAGGACGGCCGCTTCCGCTACCTGTACGTGCACCAGACGCAGCGCTGGTCGCCCGACGACTCGCTCGTGCGGCAGGCGGGCTGCGCCTGGGCGCTGACGCGGCTGGCCCGCCGGCTGCCCGATGCCGGCTTCGCCGCGCCCGCCACCCGCGCCCTCGAGGGGCTGGAGCAGCTCTCGCTGAAGCGCGGCGGGCCGGGCAACCTGACCTACATGCAAACGCCGAACGACCCGCCGCGCCTGGGCGCGATCCCGCTCTTCCTGCTGGCGGCGGACGAGTGGGAGCGGCACTCGCCGATCAGCGAGAGCACGCGAGAGCGGCTGGCCGCCACGCTGCTGGCCGTGCAGTCGCCGTCGGGCGGGTTCGGGGTCGAGGCGCGGGGGTTCGCGCTGGATGGGTCGGAGACGTACTACGCCGGGCAGATCGCGCTGGCGCTGGCGCGCCGCTTCGAGGTCACGGGCCGGCAGCGGCTGGCCGAGGCGGGGCTGGCGGCCGTGCGCCACTACCAACAGTGGTGGGACGACGGCAACCGCGACCTGTCGTTCGTGACCTGGATGCTGCAGGCCTGCGAGGCCTGGTACCGGCTGCGCAACGACGAGACGGCGCGCGACTTCGGCTTCGCGATGGCCGACTGGGCGCTGCAGTTCCAGCATCCGGAAAGCGAGAACCTGCTCTGGGGCGGCGCCTTCGAGAACACGCCCGGGATCGGCACGGCGGCCTACACGGAGGGGATCGTGCGCGGGGTGTCGCTGGCAGCCCAGGCCGGCGACGACGAGCGGGTCGAACGCTACTCGGCGAGCGTGCGCGCGGCGATGCGCTTCCTGCTGCAGCTCTGCGTGGAGGACCCCGACCTGGCCTTCGTGGGCGGGCCCGAGCACCGGGGCGCGGTGCAGTCGTCGCTGCGGCGGCGCAACCTGCGCTGCGACAACGCGCAGCACCTCGTGATGGCGGCGCTGGGCGCCGTCGAGGAGGTCTACGACGAGGAGACCGCCGCGGAGACCGCCGCAGAGACCGCCGAGGCGGCCGCCGAGGAGCCCGCCGGGGACGAATCGCCGGGCTGACTCAGACCGGGGCGTGATCGGGCGGGCCCGGCGCGGCCGTTCCCGGATCCGCCAGTCCCAACTCCGTCAAGCGACGGCGCAGCGCGGCGCGGGGCGCCTGGAATCGCGCGGCCAGCGCGGGCAGGCCCGGACTCTGGCGGCAGGCCGCGCGCAGTAGGGCCGCCGGCAGCAGCAGCTCGGCCGCGAAGCGATCGCAGAGCGCCTCGTGGGCGCGCCCGCGCGGCGTCCGGGACGCCGGGCTGAGGTCGCCCAGCACGATGTGCCCCAGCTCGTGGGCCAGCGTGAAGCGGGCCTGGGCGGGCGCGTCCTCGCGGTTGAGGATGATCAGCCAGCGGCCGTCGACGAGGTCACAGCCGCCGCGCAGCGCGGGGTGCAGCCGGTCCTCCAGCACGACGATGGGGCGGGCGTCCCAGCGGACCAGGCAGTCGAGCACGGAGACGGGGGGCGTCGCGCCGGCGACGAGTTGGGCCGCGGCGCGGGACAGCGCGCGGCGCAGCGCGGGCGGCGCCGGCCGGTCAGCCGGGTTCGCCGGACTCGGAATCGGCGGGGGCGTCGCCGGCGAGGGTCTGCTGCGCGCGACGGAATGCCGCATCCAGCGAGGCGTGGGCGGCGGCGCGCTCGGGCTCGTCGGCGTAGATGAGGCGCCAATCCTCGCGGGTGACGGGGCGCAGCATCTCCTCGCGGCGCTTGCGGCGGAAGCCGGGGTTGGTGAAGAACTCAATGCTGTGGCCCATCAAATCGGCGACGCGCTGCAAGGTGTGGACGTCGATGCCGCGGCGGCCGCGCTCGATGTCGGAGAGCCAGTTCTTGCGGCGGCCCACCTGGACGGCCAGCTGCTCCTGGGTGAGGCCAGCCTCGATCCGGACGCGCCGCAGGCGCTCGCCGACATCGGCGCGGGCCGCGGTCTCGCCCTCGGTGGGCATGGGGTCGGGGGTGGAATCGGGCATGGCGTGCTGTCACCTCGCTGCGTGGGGCGGAGCGGCGGACGTTGCGCTCCTGTCCTGCGAATGTTACCATACACCCGCGCATCGCGAACTGCAAGAATCGCACGACCGCCAGCGCCCATCCGGATCCCATCGACGCACGGTGGACCACCCTTCGAGGTGTCCCGTGCTCGATGTCACCACTCCCGCCGCGCCGGCCTGCCGCCACCACTGGCTCGTGGCGTCGTTGCCCAGCGAGGGGAGCTATCCGGCGTGGTGCCGGCGATGCGGCGCCGGGCGCCGCTTCCCCTGCCTCAGCGACTGCTTCGACTTCAACGACGCGATCGGCAGGCTGGGCCCCGTCTCTGCGGACGAGCCGGGCGGCGTCCCGATGACCGCCCCGGACGACGTCGCGCGCTGGGCCGGGGCGCGGTCCGACTCCGTCGGAGCCAGCGCCGCCGCGGCCGACTGAGGGCGCGCTGCTAGTCATAGGCCCAGCCCTGCTTGATCAGCGGCGCGCCGCCGGCGACGCGCCGGCGCAGGTGGTCGCCGCAGAGCGCGAGACGCACGTCCCGGACGTCGCCACGGAGCCGGCGCCCGTCGAGGACGGGCCAGCGGCGGGCCCAAAGGCGTCGCTCGGCCGGCTGGGGACAGAAGTCACAGCGCGTCATCGGTCGGGAGGCTAGAGAACAGATGTTCTCCCTGTCAACCAAACAGACGGCCCCTCGTGCGTCCGAATAGACTGATCGGGTGCCGACTGACTTCACCAAATCGAGCATGAGGCGCCTGAGCACCGTCCTGGCACACCGCGGGAGGCTCGTGCTGCCCGCTCCGCCCAACGGTGCTTCCTCAGCAGCCTGCTGCCGCACCACCGTCTCCTAGAGTCACAACGCCTCAAGGGACAGGGATCCTCGCCAACACCCTTGCCGATACAACTTTCACTTGCCTAGCATCGCCCCATGCGCATTGAGGACGCCTGCCCCCTCGCCCCCCGCGGAACCGCCATCAGAGCCTGCTCGGCGGTGTAGGGGACACCATGCCAGCGCCATCGAAGAGACAAATTAGGAAGGCAGGAAAGGTGCTTGTCGATCAGGCGCGCACGGAGGATGAGCGGCGAGAGGCTCGGACGATCATTCATCAATGGCGGCGAGAGCACAACGTTCCTCTCGCGAGGCTACGACTGAATCTTGCCAGGAATGTCTCCGACTTTGGCGGGGGTAGGCCTGTCGGACGCCTCAAGCGGCTGCCAGCGATTGCCGAAAAACTCAGGCATAAGAGATCGATCGATCTCTCATCGATGCAGGACGTAGTAGGGTGCCGGGCCATTGTCCCCACTAATCGCATCCGTGACGTCGTTGAGACATTTGCAAGGAGCTCATCAAAACATCGGTTGCTTAAGCAGTATGACTACCTTTCAGCCCCGAAAGACAGTGGCTACGCGGGGTATCATTTGGTTTACCAGTACCAGGATTCAGACCCGCGGTATCATGGTAAGGCAGTAGAGATACAACTTCGCTCGCCGCTACAGCACGCATGGGCAACGGCGATCGAAGTAGTCGACACATTTACAAATCAGTCACTAAAGTCTGGGGATGGTGACGCACATTGGATCGACTTGTTCAGACTGTTGGGTTCATTATTCTCACTTAGGGAGGGATATTCTCCAGCTCCGGGCACCTCTCATAATCAGGAAGACCTTCTGCGAGAGATTCGGAGACTTTCTGGGATACTGAATGCCGTACAGTGCCTAGAGAGCTACAGAGAACAGGACGTTAGAGTGATCGAGCGCCTCAGGAATGACCTCTACAGGTATTCGGGAGACCACAATGCCGGTAGGCAGCATGTCTTGCTGGAACTAAGCATGGGAAGGAATGTGCCTGAACTTCGCTGGATGGCCTATCGGACCGAACGTGAGGCTATCGATGCGTATGATCTGGCTGAGGAAGATGAGATCCTGCGTCTCATCAATGGTGAAAGGAGCCGCGAGATCGTGTTGATTCGGACTCCTACCTTGGAGAAATCGTCCATATTGGACGTGATTAGGCCTGTCTACCCCAACTATTTCGCGGACACACGGATGTTCGTCGCCGAACTCAAAGAGGCCATTGGCTAGGGATGATCTGAACACGTCGCCAAGTGGGGGACAGGGTACGATCGGGGGAGGAGTCGGCCCGGAGGATTGCCCCGATGCATCAGCCGACGTTCGCGATCGTGGAGTTCGAGCAGACGAAGCGCACGACGCGGCGCGAGCGGTTCCTCAGCCGCATCGAGACCCTCGTCCCCTGGGAACAGCTTGAGGCGCGCGTCGCGACCATCTATCCCGATGCAGGGCAGGGGCGGCAGCCCTACGTGCTGATCGAGGCGCGGGTGACTGCCGGCGAGCCCGCGCCGGAGCACGTCCACGAAGATTGGCGTACACTGGACGAGGCGACGGGTCGCTACCGGACCATCGTCCAAGCGATCATTGAGGCGCTGGAGCCATCGAAGGAGCGTTCAGGGTGAAGCACTTCCTGATCCACTACGACCGCCCCGCCGGGCAATTGCTCTCGATCCGTGAGTACGACCACGAGGAGCGGGCCCAGGCGCACGCCGACCGCGACGCCCAGGAATTCGCCAAGCCCAACCACGTCGAGGTGGTGCTGCTGAGCGCCGACTGCCGCGCCGACATCGAGCGCACCCACGCCCGCTACTTCAAGACGGCCCGCGAGATGGTCGAGAGCTACTTCGCCACCGCCAGCACCTGAGGCCAGACCTCGCGCTGGATCATCTCCAGGCGACGGATGTAGTCGTCGGGGGCGAGGGGTGGGCGGCCGACGGTGCTGACGCCCAGGCGATCGAAGCCGGCGTCGCGGTAGGCGCACAGGGCGGCGGCGATGGGGGCGGGCGCGGCTTCGAGCGACGTGGCGCGCTGCATGGGGAAGGCGGCGGGATCCCGCCCCGCGGCGCGGACGCGATCGCGCATCGCCTGGACGGCCGCGGCGAGGCGATCGTCCGGGATCGCACCCGACGAGATCCAGCCGTCGGCCAGGCGCGCGGTCCGATCGAGCGCCGGCGGCGCGACCCCGCCGACGAGGATCGGCGGCCCGCCCGGGCTGACGGGCTTCGGCAGCATGCTCATCTGCTCGACGCGGTAGTGGTCGCCGGCGAAGTCGACGGGCTCGTCGCGCCAGCAGGTGCGCAGCAGCGCGATCGCCTCCTCGAAGCGGGCGGCGCGGCTGGCGAACGAGGCGCCCAGCGCCGCGTATTCGGCGTCCGACCAGCCCAGCCCGACGCCGAGCCGCAGCCGCCCGCCGCTGAGGATGTCGATCTCGGCGGCCTGCTTGGCGACCAGCATGGGGTCGCGCTGGGGCAGGACGAGGACGGCCGTCTGCAAGCGGACGCGGCTGGTCCAGCCGGCGACGGCGGCGAGCAGGGTGAGCGCCTCGTGCTGGAGGATGGCGCCCTCGAAGCCGGCTTTGGACATGCTCGGCCGGTCGGGCAGCGTGTAGGCGAAGAGGACGTGGTCGCCGAGGAAGAGGAAGTCGTAGCCGATGGCCTCGGCGGCCTGCGCGACGTCGCGCAGCTCCTCGGCGCCGTAGTCCCAGCGCACGGCGGGAAGCTCTGCTCCAAGTTCGATGGGCGGCACGGCGCGGACGTCGCTCCCCTCCGGGACCGGGCGGCGGGGCCCTCCCGGCCCACGGATGTTACTGCAAGCGCGCTCGGGCGCCGGGACGGGACGCCGCGAGGCCGCGCAGCGGGTATCATCGGAGCGTGCCGGCGCGGCGCGCCGCGAGCCACGCACGATGGCTGGGACGGCAGGAACAGCGGACGGAACTCCCATGGACGAACGGCATGCGGGCGAAGAGGGTGTGATCCGCAGCGACATCGCGGAGATGGTCGACCGCGCCGCGGCGATGGCCGCCTACGCGTTCCAGGCGGTGCGCGGCGCCGGCGGCGACAACGGCGGCCCGCTGCCCGAGGGGCTGGCGGAGCGCCTGGCCGAGCAGACCTACACCGACGTGCTGCGCTACTCGCTGGACGAGTGCGCCTGCCCCTGTCACCAGGAGCACACGCCGCAGGAGTAGTCGCGGGGGGCGTCAGAGGCGCGTCAGCAGCGCGACGATGACGGCGACGATGACGGCAACGATCCCCGTGAACACGCCGGTCTGGATCAAGAGCGCCCGATAGAGTTCCTCGCGCGTCACGAGCGGCTCGATATCTCGCTTGGTCGAGAGCCCGCCGATCACATCGACGATGGCGTCGGCCTCCGGCTCCGTCATGCCGCCCGCGAGCAAGCGCTGCACGGCGCCGCGTGCGTCGAACGGGGGGAATCGTGGCGCCCGCATGATGGTGCTCCTCAGGCGCACA
The DNA here is from genome assembly GCA_965209205.1 of Dehalococcoidia bacterium. GTDB lineage: Bacteria > Chloroflexota > Dehalococcoidia > Bin125 > Bin125 > TK10-74A. The sequence continues at coordinate 419,509 of CBDBQC010000002.1, read as the reverse complement.
TTGCCCGCCCGCGGGGATCACCGGCCGGGCGCACGGGCATCGCAACCCCCGCATCCGTCACTGTTGACCTCGGTGGACGCCGCGGCGGGCCTACACGTCCTGGAACAGGGTGTTGCCCAGGTCATCGATGCGGATGATCTGGCGGCGATCTGACCGGTGGTGCCCGAAGAAGAAGCCGGGCCACCAGAGCAGTAGGCAGAGGGTGAAGCGCCCGGGCGACACTACCCGGCGGGCAATCACGACTTGCTCTGGTGACTGGGACTCGACGCGCCCTCCCTGCATAACCGCGTTGGCGACGGCCTGCGTCATCAGGCGGTCTTTGTCGATGTGTTCCTCCATGGCAGGTGCCCCCTCGCAGCAACGGACCGTTGGCTGCGTACCAGACATCCGCAGGACCGAACACACGGCGAGGGAGCGTGGAGCCACGGTCCGTGCAACACGTGCTCGGTGCGGTGTCTGGTACGACGGGGTGATGTTAGAGGGGCTGCGGAGCCGAGGCAACGCCCCGTCCAGGCCCGAGCGGCCAACGTTTGCTAGCATCGGGGCACTTCAGGGGCGCGCCCGCCGGGCGCGCGAGTCCAACGGCAGGAGAACGCCATGACCACCAGCAGCAGCGTCGTCACACCGGAGCGCTTCGCGCAGGGGCACGACTGGGACACCTACCTGTCCTACATCGGCTCCGAGGAGAACCTGAACCGGCCCGGCCCCTACGGCGGCGCGCGCTCGGACAACTCGGGGCGCTTCACGCGCAACATCGAGCAGTACGCGCTGAAGCCCGAGCAGGCGGAGGCGCTGCGGGCGCTGCCGGCGCACAAGGTGCTGGTCCTGGGCGAGGACTGGTGCCCCGACGTCTATCGCGGGCTGCCGGTCGTCGCGGCGATGTGCGCGGCGGCGGGCTGGGAGCTGCGCATCTTCCAGCGCGACGACCACAAGGACATGATGGCCGAGTTCCCCAACGTCAAGGACGGCCAGGAGTTCGACTCGATCCCGGTGGTCGTGTTCTACACGGCGGACGGCTTCGAGGAGGTCGCGCGCTGGATCGAGCGGCCGCGCCTGGCCGAGGAGACGATGCTGGCAATCGGCAGGGAGTTCACCCGCCGCGAGGGCGAGAGCGACGACGAGATGCGCGCCCGCCTGCGCCAGCGCTACCGCAACCTGCAGAGCTCCGACGAGTGGGACGACTGGCGGCACGCGTCGGTCGACGAGATGCTGGCGCTGCTGCAGGGCGCCTAACCGCCCAAACCCGGTTGAGTGTGTCGGGGGCTGCCATCGGGCGGCCCCCGTCGCGTGTCTGCGCCTGATCGCACTTCACAGATACGCGGATCGCGTGCTACGATCCGCGTCATGACAAGAACACCTGTGCTACACCGAGACTGGACCGGGAAACTCAAGGAGCGGCTGACGCAGGTCGAGGAGCGCGCGCGGCGGGGCTACACCGTCGATGAGATCGCGGAGTCCATGGGACGCTCGCGGCGCGGCGTGAAGGACGACCTGGAGCGGGTGCGGTCGCTGCAGACCGACCAGTTCCGCCGCGAGCGCGCGCGCGAGCGGGCGCGCACCTTCGATCTCTGCGCGCAGACCCAAGCCTCGCTGTGGAAGGTGATCGAGCGGCGCATGGAGGCGGGCGACGACAGGTCGGTGCCGGCGGCGGCGCGGGCGCTGCTGGAGACCATCCGCACGGGGGAATCGCTGCGCAACGCCGACGAGAAGGACGTCGAGCAGGGCCAGCTGACGGTGCGCGACATCTTCGCGCAGTTGGGCACGGACTACCTGGACGAGCCGACCGAGCTGGTCGAGGCCGAGGCGGACTCCGGCCGGGCGGATGACGATGACGATGACGGCGGATCCCCGAGTGAAGCGTAGCGCCCCGCCGGCGCCGCCCGACCTGGACGCGGCGACCGAGAGCGAGGCGCGCCGCTGGGGGCGCGACCCGGTGGTCTTCGCCCACGAGGTGCTGGGCGTCGACCTGTGGGCGCGGCAGCGCGAGATCGCGCGGGCCGTGCGCGACCACCCCCGCGTCGCCGTGCGCTCGTGCCACGCGGCGGGCAAGACGATGGTCGCCGCGGTCTGCGTGTGCTGGTTCCTGTACACCCGCCCGGGCGCCGTCGTGCTCACCACGGCGTCGACGTTCCGGCAGGTCCGCTACATCCTCTGGCGCGCGATTCAGGGGCTCGTCGCGGGGGCGCGGCGCCCACTGGGCGGCTCGCTGCTCGACACCGAATTGCGGCTGGGGTCGGGTTGGTACGGCCTGGGGCTGAGCACCAACCGCGCCGAGCGCTTCCAGGGCTTCCACGCGCCGCACGTGCTGGTCATCGTCGACGAGCCGGGGGCGGTGCCGCCCGACGTCTTCGCGGGCATCGAGGGCGTGCTGGCCTCGGGCCGGACGCGGCTGCTCATGATCGGCAACCCGACGCAGCCCGACGGCCCCTTCTTCGACGCCTTCCACGGCCAGGCGGCGGCCTATCGCACGTTCCGCATCGCGGCCTTCGACACGCCCAACTTCCAGGACGGCCAGCCGCATCGCGACTACCTGGTCTCGCCGCAGTGGGTGCGCCAGCGGCGGGAGCTGTGGGGCGAGGGCAGCGACCTCTACCGCATGCGGGTGCTGGCCGAGTTCCCCCGCCGCGCGGCCGACGGCCTGTTCCCGCGCAGCGCGCTCGACGCCGCCATCGCCGGGGACGACGACCCGCCGGCGGGCGCGGCCCGGCGCGGCCTCGCGGCGCTGGGCGTCGACGTGGCGCGCTTCGGCGACGACGCCAGGGCCTTCAGTTGGATCGAGGGCGGGCGCCTCGTGCGCCAGGAGCAGCGCCGCGGGCTCTCGCTGATGGAGACCGCCGGCCGGGTGGCCGAGGCGCTGCGGGCGCGGCCCCACCTGGCCGTCGCGGTCGACGACACGGGCCTGGGCGGCGGCGTCACCGACCGGCTGCGCGAGCAGGGCCTGGCGCCGCTGGCGGTGAACTTCGGCGCCGCGGCCGGGAACGCCGCGCACTACGTCAACCGCGCCGCCGAGCTGTACAGCCGCCTGGCGATCGCGATCGAGCAGGGCGATCTGCGCATCGCGCCCGGCCTGCCCACGTTCGACGCGCTGGCGGGGCAGCTCAGCGGCGTGCGCTACGCGCTGGGCAGCGACGGCCGCCGCCGGGTGCGGAAACGCGCCCGCGACGGCGACGCGGCCGCCGGCCGTGACGTCAGCCCCGACCTCGCCGACTCGCTGGCCCTGGCCTGGGCCGCGTACGAGGACGGCGCGCAGGGCCCGGGCATCTACTAGCCACGACGCCGGCGCCCGCGCTCGCGGGCCGCCGCTGCTGGAAACGGAGCCGCCACATGATCCCCACGCACCCATCGATGACCGCGGCGCCGGTCTGCCCGCGCTGCAACCGCGCCAGCGGGCTGCTGCTCGACCGCCCCGACTATGGGTCGTTCAACGCGGTCTATCGCTGCGACGGCCGGGTGGGCGGCTGCGGCTTCCTCTGGAGCCCGGCGTAGCGGGCGGCGTGGTCGGTCGGGGTGGGGGGTCGGAGGCGGGCGGCCTGCTCGCCGACGTCGCGCATCACGCAATCAGCGAGAGGCGACGCACCAGCCGCTCGACGTCCTGCAGACCCACCCGCACGGCGGCAGCCTCCAGCCAATCCTCGTAGAAGTTGACGTGCAGGCTGCTGGCAGTGTGAAACCAGCGATGGATATCGTCGTCGCCGGTTTCCGCCGCCAGTTGAGCGGCGGCCCGGAACAGGGCCGCGTGGTTGCGATGCTCCCAGTCGCGGCCCTCCGCGATGGCCTTGACCGACTGCGCCGCCGCCCCCCAGCCCTTCTCCGACGCCTGGCGCACGTCGCCAGCGGCGAGCTCGGTCCGCGCCTGCTCCAGCAGGTCGGCGGCGGAATCGCGGTAGGTGTCGATCTGCGGCGTCGTCACGCGGTCATTCTAGCGCGCCGTCAAGCACGGCGTGTCGATCGATGCCGCATCAGGGGTCGCTGCCACGACGCGCGGGTGCGTGATGCGCGTTGGGCGCTAAGCGACCCCCTCCGACGGCGGGGCCTGCGACACCGAGAGCAGGTTGCCGTCGGGGTCGCGGAACCAGGCGACGCGGGCGCCGCCGGGCACGTGCCAAATGCCGTCGGCGTCCTGATCCATGCCGGGGAAGCGCTGCATCTCGACGCCGGCCGCCCGCAGCGCGGCGACGCCGGCGCCGATGTCGGGCACGTTCCAGCCCAGCACCGTGTAGGGGGCCGGCTGCACGTCGGCGCTGATCGCGACGCGGAGCACCACGCCGCCGGTCGCGAAGACGAGCCCGAAGCCGTCCTCGGAGCGCAGGGCCAGCCCCAGCGTCGCGCCGTAGAACGCCTTGGCGCGCTCCGGGTCGCTGCAGGTGACGAAGGGCATCACGGTCGCTGCGGCGAGCGGTCCGGCGTCGGTCATGGGCAGGCCTCCCGCGCCGGCGGCGCCGCGTGTGCGACACTGCCGGCATGGACGTCAGTCTGGCACTGCTGGCCGACGCGGCCAACACGTCGCGCGACGGCAAGCTCAACCTGCTGGGCATCTTCGACGCGATCCAGGCGCCGAAGTTCCCCTCGACGCACCCCAGCATGATGCTGGTGCTGCGGCTGGAGGCGTCGGCGGCGGACGGCGATCGCGCGCACGACCTCGACGTGCGCTTCATCGACGCCGACGGGGCGCGGCTGTTCAAGATCGAGGCGCGGGTGGTGGTGCCGCCGGGGATGGAGCCGGGGCAGCCGCATCAGTTCACGCACCCCATCCAGATCAACGGCCTGGCGCTCAAACGGCCGGGGCAGTACGCGTTCGAGGTGCGAGTGGACGGCGTGCTGGCGGCCACGGTGCCGCTGCGGGTGCTGCGGTCGCCGGCGGCGGGGGCAGGGGCGTAGCGGGAGCGCGGTCGGGAGTGAAACAAATTCGCGGATTTGTTTCAACTTCTCGGGAAGTTGAAACTCGCGTTTCCATTCGTTGCGGTCGCGGCGAGGGGAGCCACCGCGGCTAGACGAGGTCCGCCAGCTCGGACAGCGGCGCCTCGACGGCGCGCATTGGAAACTCCAGTTGCGGTTGTGGGATCAATTGAAACAGAATCTCGGATTTGTTTCAATTGTTCAGGGGAATGAAAGCGGCGTTTCAACCGCTTGTCGTCGCGCGGGGCGGCGTCGCCCTGCTTAGACGAGATCCGACAACTCGGCCCGGGGCGCCTCAAGGACTCTGAGGACATCGTTGGCGACGTACAGGTGGGGGCGCGACTCCGCGACCTTGTTCACGACGCCCTGCCCGGCCAGCCGTCGCAGGATTCCGTTCGCGCCCTGCGACGTGATCTGCAGGTGTTCCGCGACTGAGCGGTTCGTGAGGAACGGCGTCTCGAAGATGCGGTCGACGACTTGCAGCACGTTCGCGGACGCGCCCGCCTCCTGCATCCGGTTGCGGCAGCGGTCGTGCAGATCCCTCAGCGTCCGCGAGCGAACGAGCGCATCCTCCCCCTGCTCGACGACGCCGCGCAGGAAGAACTCGAGCCAGGGGTCCCACTCGCCGCTGCGGCTCACTGCGAGCAACTGGTCGTAGTATTCCTCGCGGTGCCGCTCGAAGTAGGCGCTGAGGTAGAGCAGCGGCAGCGGCAGCACGCCGGTGGCGATCAGGTGCAGCACGATGAGCATGCGGCCGATGCGGCCGTTGCCGTCCTGGTAGGGGTGGATCGTCTCGAACTGGTAGTGCAGCAGGGCGTTGGCGATGAGCGGCGGGTGCATGCCGGGGTCGTCGGCGAAGCGCTCCCAATCGGCCATCAGGGCCGGCAACCGGTCGGGCGGCGGCGGCACGAAGCGGGCGTCCTCGATGTCGGGGCCGGCGGATCCGATCCAGACCTGGATGCCGCGGAAGTGGCCGCGGCGGACCCGGCCGCCGCGGACGCCCTCCAGCAGTTGCCGATGCGCTTCGTCGATGAGTTGTCGGCCGATGCGGAGATCGGGCAACTGTTCCCGTGCGTGCTCGAGGGCGCGCACGTAGTTCGCCACTTCCCGCACGTCGTCCTGGCCCGGTCGGCGTGCGGACACCTCGAAGCGGTAGAGGTCCGACTGGGAGGCCTGGGTGCCCTCGATGCGCGAGGACAGCACCGCCTCGCGCCCGACGAAGGGTCGCGTGAGCAGGTAGGGGTTGGGCAGCGTTTCGCCCACGCCGGCCAACGTCGCGACCTTGCGGGAGGCCTCGTCGAGGAGCCGGATGAGGGGTGGGTCGAGGGGGAGTTCCCGCGGCAGCGGGCGGGGCACGAAGGCGACGCCGCCCTCCGGGATCGGCACGACCGTCCCCGCCGGGCTGTCGCGGAAGTCGGCGGCGCGCATGTGAAACTCCAGTTGCGGTTCTGACAGAGATTGAAACAGAATCGCGGATTTGTTTCAATCCCTCGGGAAGTTGAAACTCGCGTTTCAATTCGTTGGCGTCGCGGCGAGGGACGCCGCCCGGCGGCGACCGCCGATCAGGGCGACGGCAGCCGGTAGCGGGTGGCCGGGCCCGCCCCAATCTTCTGCATGGTCCCGGTGCGCACCAGGTCGCGCAGGTCGCGGGTGGCGGTGGCGTGGCTGGCGCCGGTCACCTCGGCGTAGGTCGCGGCGGAGATCGGCCGGTTGACGACCAGCATGAACAGGACACCCAGCGCCTGCCGCTCGCTGAGATACCCGCCCGACTCCTGCATGAATTCATCCCGCTCCCGCCCGAACGCGACGGCGTTGTTTTCCAGCGCCAGCGCCGACGCCGTCAGCGCCTCCGTGTGGAAGCGCAGGAAGGGCGTCACGTCGACCTGCTCCGCGAAGCGCGGCCCCTGCGTCTCGCGCAGGACGCGGTAGTACTCGTCGCGGCGGACCCAGATGGCGTCGTTCACGGTCAGCAGCGGCGCGACGTCGCCGGCGCCGCTGAGCAGCATGTGCGCCACGAGGCGCGCGGTGCGGCCGTTGCCGTCCTCGAAGGGATGCACCGAGACGAGGGCGAAGTGCGCCAGGGCGGCGGTCACCGCCGGCGGGTAGCGCTCCCGCCACGACGCGATGTCCTCCACCACGCCCGCCATCAATTGCGGCACGATCGCCGGCGGCGGCGGCAGGTAGACGAGCTCCCGCGTGTCCACCCGCGCGACGCCCGCCGCGCCCAGCCGGTAGCGGCCGCGGTGGGCCGCCTCGCGGCCCGGCAGGCCCTTCAGCACCACCGAGTGCAGGGCGCGGATCAGCCCCTGGTCGACGTCCACCGTCGGGTCGGGGCCGATCTGATAGATGATCTCGTAGGCGGCCTCGATGTTGGTCACCTCGACCTCGGCCGGGCGCTCGGGGTCGGCGCCCTCGACGGAGACGCGCAGCGCCTCGGCATCGGAGAGCGGATTGCCCTCGATCGCCGTCGTGGAATGGGCGTTGGCGTAGAGCGCGCGGCGGCGGAAGATCTCCTCGAAGCCCTGGGGGATCAGAATGCGGGCGGCGTAGAGCCGGTTCTCGAGGCTCTGGACCTCCTCGCCGGTGCAGAACGTCTCGTCGAACGTCAGCCGCAGGCGGTCCATGATTCGATCTTTCCATTCATCGCGTCAGTGATTCGTATTATCACGTCACTGATTCGATGATGTCAACAATCGAGTCACCGGCTGCCCCGACGACGCGCCCCGATCTGTTCGCCGCATAGCAGACAGGCATCCGCGCATCGCGTATTCTGGTCCCACTTGGACGACCGGCGGGACGCACCCGCTCCGGGCGCCGGCAGAGGCCGGCGCCGCCGAGAGCACGATGCCCCTCCCCGACGCCGGTTCCTTCACCCTGACCACGCAGGCATTGCACGACTTGGGCCTCAAGGGCGCCCTCGCGCTCGTGCCGTCCTGGCAGGCCGGGCTTGAGCAGCCCGCGCCGGCCCCCCTCGACCGGATGGCCAGCGAGGGCTTCCGCGGCAACGAGGTGGTCTACGCCTGCGTGCGCGAGATCGCCTCGACGGCGGCCGAGGTCAACCTGCGCGTCGAGGACGGCGCGGGCCGGCCCCAGCCGGGGCACGGCCTGCAGCGGTTGCTGCGGCGTCCCAACCCCGAGCAGTCGGGCTTCGAGCTGATCGAGGCGCTGCTGACCGACCTGCTGGTCTACGGCAACGCCTTCCTGCTCAAGCAGCGCGGGCCCGACCTGGATGCGGCCGCGGGCGCGACCGGCGGCGGCATCGAGGCGCTGTGGAAGCTGCGCCCCGACCGCGTCCAGATCGTGGCGGGCGAGCGACGCCTGGTCGCCGGCTACGTGCACCGCGTGGGCGACCGCGAGACGCGGCTGGCCGCCGGGACCGTCATCCACCTGCGCCTGCCCGACCCCGCCAACGACCTCTGGGGGCTCTCGCCGGTGCGGGCCGCGGCGCGTCAGATCGACACCGACAGCGAGGCCTCGCGCTTCGTCGAGGCGTTCTTCCGCAACGCCGCCGTGCCCTTCGGGATCATCAAGCTGAAGCGCGCCCTGCGCGGCGGCGAGCGCGAGGCCAGCCGCATCGGGCGGCGCTGGTCGGAGCGCTTCCGCGGCCTCTTCGGCCGCTTCCAGGTGGGCGTGCTCGACGCCGACGCCGAATTCCAGCGCATCGGCCTGACCCAGGACGAGATGGCCTTCCCCGAGCTGCGCGCGCAGACCGAGGCGCGCATCTGCGCCGCCTTCCGCGTGCCGCCGGTGCTGGTCGGCGTCAAGGTGGGCCTGGACCGATCGACGTTCAGCAACATGGCCGAGGCGCGGCGCTTCTTCTGGGAGAACACGATGCTCTCCCTCTACCGCCGCCTCGAGGAGAAGCTCAACGCCGAACTGACGCCCGACTACGGCCCGCGGCCCGAGGGGCTGCGCGTGGCCTTCGACTTCAGCCAGGTGGCGGCGCTGCGCGAATCGCGCGAGAGCGTCGAGCGGTCGGCGCTGGCGGGCCTGCGGGCCGGCGCGCTGACCGTCAACGACGCCCGCCGCCGCCTGGGGCTGGAGCCCATCGACGGGGCCGACCGCCTGGCGGGCGGCGCGGCCGCGGGCCGTCGGGAGTTGGCGTCCTGGACGCCGCCCGGCGGCCCGCCGGTCGCCACGCTCGACGCGCGGCCCACGCTGGAGGCGGGGCCGTGAGCGGCCGCCGCATCAGCGGCTACGCCGCCGTCTTCGGCGCGCCCGACGCGCAGGCCGACGCCATCGACGCCGGCGCCTTCGCGGCCACGCTGCGCGCCCGCGGCGACCGCCTGCCGCTGCTCTGGCAGCACGCGATGGCGGAGCCGCTGGGCCACGTCGTGGCGGCGCGCGAGGACGAGCGCGGGCTGTGGTTCGAGGCCGCGCTCGCGCCGACGCGGCGGGCGGCCGACGCGCTGGCCCTGATCGAACGCGGCTCGCTGCGCGAGTGCAGCATCGGTTTCGTGCCGCGGCGGGTGCGCTTCGAGCATCGCGACGGGCGCACGCTGCGCCGCATCGAAACCCTGGACCTCGTGGAGATCAGCCTGGTCACGCTGGCCGCCAACCCCGCGGCCCGCGTGACGGCGCTCGATGGGCGGCCCCTGGAACGTCCGGCGGCGCGGCCGCGGGCGCCGGCCGTCGCGCTGCGCCGGCGGCTCGATGTCGCGCTGCCGCCGGCGCCCGCCTGAGCGACCCCATCCCCCACACGCGAATCGCAGAGCACGGAACAGCCAGAGAACAGCAAGGAGTCCCAATGCCCACCAGTAACGACCTGCGCGAGCGCGCGCGCCAGACGATGACCGAAGCGCGCGCCCTGCTGGAACAACACGACGGCGGCGAGGAGCTGCCGGCCGACGTCGGCGCCCGCGTCGACGACCTGATCGCGCGCGGCCGCGAGGAATGGCAGGCCTACGAGTCGGCCCTGGCCGAGCGCGAGCGCCACGCCGCGCTGTCGGAGTTGGAGCAGGCCTGGCACGACGGCGAGCGCGGCGCAAGGCAGCGTCTGCGCGACCCGAACGCCGGCAGCGGCGAGGCCGGGGAGCGCCAAATCGGGGAACGCCAGCGGCCGGCGCTGTACCGCAAGGCCTTCGAGACGTACGTGCACCACGGCGAGCGCGCCGTGCTGGCCCTGGGCGGCGCCTACGTGAAGGCGCTCACCGCCGGCACCGACAGCGAGGGCGGCCACCTGGTGCCGGTCGATTGGCAGGCGCAGATCCTGCGGGCGGCCGGCGCGCGGGCGGGCCTGCGCCGGCACGTCACGGCGATCCCCACCTCGCGCGACGCGGTCGAGTGGCCCACGATCGAGGGCGGCGGCGACATCCACGCCAGCGCGGTGCGCCGCACCTGGGTCGATGAGCAGCCGGCCGAGGGCGCCGCGGAGTCGGAGCCGACCTTCGGCGCGATCCGCATCCCCGTGCACACGGCGATGCTGACGACCAAGGCCAGCCGCAACCTCGTCGAGGACAGCGCCGTCCCCTTCACCGACATCCTGGCCGGGCTGTTCGGCGACGAGGTGCGCCTGTCCGACGAGGAGGCCTTCCTGGCCGGCGACGGCGTCGGCAAGCCGCTGGGGCTGCTCAACACGGCCGGTGTGCCGTCGGTGAACAGCGGGCACGCCTCGAAGGTCACCGCCGACGGCCTGCTCGACCTGTTCTACGGGCTGCCGGCGCAGTACCGCGACGCGGCCGTCTTCGTGACCAACAGCGCCACCGAGGACGCCGTGCGCAAGCTCAAGGACGGCAACAACCAGTACCTCTGGGTGGGCGGCTTCGCGGCCACGCCCGAGACGCTGCTGGGCCGCCCGGTGGTCAGCTCCGAGTTCATGCCGGCGGTCAAGGCCAACGCGACCCCGATCGCCTTCGGCGACTTCAGCCGCTACGTCGTGGTCGACCGGGTGGGCTTCGCGGTGCAGCGCATCGACGGCGACCAGCAGCTGGCCGAGAAGAACCAGGTCGGCTTCGTGGGGCGGCAGCGCGTCGGCGGCCGCGTGACGCAGCCGCGCGGCTTCCGCCTGCAGAAGATCAGCGCCTAGCGCGGCCGCCCCGCCGCGGCCAGACGACCGCCCCGCCCGCACGGGCGGGGCAGGGAAAGGACCCCCAATGACGCTCCAGGAATCGCTCCAATACGACGACGGGCAGATCGACCCCGACGCCTACACGCCGGGATCGGTCGGCGGTGGCTGGGTGTCGCTGGCCGACTTCGGCGAGGCGGCGGCCATCCTGATGATCGGCGCGATGGCCAACAACGCCACGCTCGACGCCAAGCTGCAGCAGGCCAAGGACGCCGCCGGCACGGGCGCGAAGGACGTGGCCGGCAGCGCCATCACGCAGCGCGCGCAGGCCGACGGCGCCGGCGACGAGATCGTGACGCTGCCGGTGCGCGCCGCGGCGCTCGACATCACGGGCGGCTTCACGCACGTGCGCCTGCGGGTCACGACCGCCGCCGCCAACGTCGATTACGGCGCCGTGATGGTGCGGGCCGCCGCCGGCGCCCGGCCCCAGAACAACGGCTAGGGGGAGCCACGCCATGCCCCTGCTGACCGCCGCCGACGTCCGCCTGCACGTCGAGACCGGCCTCGACGACGCCTCCTTGCAGACCGTCATCGATCGGCTCGACGCCGAGCTGGCGCAGCGCGCCGGGCCGCACCACGGCCCGCTCGTCGAGACGCTGGCCGGGGGCTGGCCCTCGCTCTTCCTGCGCCGCCCCATCGAGCGGGTGACGCAGGTGCGCGAGGGGCCGCGCATCGAGCCGGGCACGCCGGCCCTGCGCGCCGACGACGACTACCGCGTCTGGCCGCAGGAGGGCCGCATCGAACGGCTGACGCCGGGCGCCGACTTCGGCGGCGCGCCGCCGGCCGCCGGCCGCGGGCCGCGCTTCGCGGCGATCGTCGAGGTCCGCTACGACCCCGTCGACGACGCGGCGCAGCGCCGGCGGGTGCTGCTGGAGCTGGTGCGGCTCGACCTGGCGCAGAGCGGGCGCGCGTCGGAGGCGGTGGGCGAGGACTACCGCTACACGAGCCTCGACTACGAATCGCACCGGGAGGCGCTGCTGGCCGAGGCGCGCCCCTTCCTGACGCTGGAGTAGGGCAGGAGTAACGGGCATGCAGGCGCTGCCGCATCGCTGCACGATCTCGCGCCCCACGGGCACGCGGGCCGACGCCTACGGCCAGCCCGTCGCGACGGGCTACGCCGTCACCGCCGGCGACGCGCGCTGCCGCTTCAGCGCGCGCCGGGCCGAGGCGCCGCTGCTGATCGTCGGGCGCGAGACCGTCCTCGACGGCCGCGACCGCGTGAGCGACATCCGCCAGGCCGACGGCACGGTCATCGACGCCGGGCCGTTCGCGGTCGCGAGCGTCTCGGCGCCCACGGGGCGGGTGCGGACGGCCTGGCGCCGGGCGCGGCTGCTGCGCCTGGCGGAGCTGGAGGGGTAGCCGTGGATCCGCTGGCGACGCTGCTGACCCACCTGCGCGCCGACGCCGAGGTCGCCCGGCTGACGGGCGGCCGCGTCTTCGGCGGCGAGCGGCCGCCGGGGCCGGATGGCGCGCAACCGGCGGCGCCGCTGGGGCCGTCGATCAGCGCACGGCTGAGCGGCGGCCGGCCGCACCCCGACCTGCCGATCAGCGACGTCGATGTTGAGTTGCGCTGCTGGGGCGGCCACGGGCCGGGCGGCCCGCATCGCGCGGCGACGCTGTGGCGGGCGCTGCGCGCGGCGGCCAACGTGAGCGGCCTCGACATCGGCGGGGCGCACCTGCTGTGGGCCGTCGAGGAGGGCGGGCCGTCGCTGCTGCGCGCCCCCGAGACCGGCGAGGCGTTCGTCCGCGCGACGCTGCGCGTCGCCACTGCTGACGACACCGCCGACGGCACCGCCGACACCGCCGTCGACGACACGAAGGACAAGTGAGGGCACTGCCATGGTGAAGCTCCTGGTCGGCTCGGGCCGGCTCTACCTCCACGACGCGGGCACGGCGATGCCCGCCATCGGCGCCGACCCGGCGGCGGCCGGCTGGGCCGACCTCGGCGCGATCGACGGCGGCGTCGGCGTGCAGCGCGAGCAGACGCTCGAGGAGCTGTACGTCGACGACGAGACGGGGCCGGTCGACGTGACCCGCACGGCGGAGTCGCTGCGGGTGCGGGCATCGCTGGCCGAGCCGACGCTGACGCGCCTGGGCGCGGTGCTCAGCGGCGGCGCGCCGTCGCGCGAGGCGGGGCCGCCGGCCACCGAGGCGCTGGGGGCGTACCGCGGCGCGGCCGTCGCGAAGCGGGCGCTGCTCTTCCGCGCGGGATCGCCCGAGGGGCCGGGCAAGCGCGGCCAGACCTACATCCCGCGCGGCTACTTCGCCGGCGACCTGGGCATGGCGCACCGCAGCGACGCGCAGACGCTCGTCGCCGTGGAGTTCCGCGCCCTGGTCGACGAGGACGCGGCCCATCCATCGGAGCGCTTCGGCGTCACGGTCTACGAGACGTAGCCGGCGCGGCTTCGTCCGCGGCGGATGCATACACAAGCGGCCCAGGGAAGCGACACAGAGAAAGAAGTCACCGATGCCCAATCCGTTCACCAGCCTGCTCGACCTCGACCGGGGACGCCTGCCGGGCCTGCGCCTGCGGCTCGACGGGGAGGAGTACCCCCTGCGCGCGCCGGAGGCGCTGTCCCTCGGCGAGGCCTTCGAACTGGGCGATCTGTTCTCACGGTTGGTCAGGAAGCACGCCGCCGGCACGCGGCGCGACGCCATCGTGCAGCAGATCGTGGCGATCGTCGCGCCCGGGCTGCGCGGCGAGTTGGGCCCCAGGCAGTCGCTCTCCCTCGTGGCGTTCTACAGCGTGCATCTGATGCACGCCGTCAAGTGGCTGGGCACCCCGGCGGGCGACCCCGTCCCTTTCTCGACGCCGGCGCGGGATTCGTCGCGGCGGCACGCGTCGCGGCGCGATTCGGCGCCGGGCTCCGCGAGCAGCTCGCCATGCCGGTAGCCGAGTGGGCGGCGCACGTCGCGGCGCTCGAGGTCGTGGAGGCGGCCGAGCAGGTGAACCGGATCGAGGCCGCCGCCTTCCCCTGGCAGAGCCCGACGGAGCAGCGGCGCACGCTGCGACGTCTTGCCCGCGCCGGCGGCGGCGGCGCCGACGCGGATGCGCCGCCGGACGACATCGAGGGCATGGCCGGGCGCCGGGCGCCGGCGGTCGCGGCCGGCAACACATAGCAGATCGCAGTGGAGCGGACGATGGAGATCACGGATCACGTGCTCAGGCTGGACGACGACGACGCGCCGCCGCAGGCGAGCCTCGAGGCGGCGGAGCGCCGCATCCGGGAGTCGCTGGCGCGGATCGATCGGGCGACGGCCGCCGGGCCGGGCGGCGGCGCGACACCGATCGCGGCGGCCGCCCGCCGCATCGAGGAGGCGCTGGCGGCGCCGGGACGGCCGGGCGCGGCCACCGCCGGCCGCCTGGGCGGGGCCCCGTTCGCCGGCCCCGCGGCGGGCGCGGGGCAGCCCCTGATCGGGACGCTGCACGTCACCGTCGATCGGGAGCACCCGCGGGCGGTGCAGGCCGGGATCGAGCGCGCGCTGGCCGAGCTGGGGCAACGGGCCGAGCTCGCCGGGGCGCTGGACTAGCTGGACTAGGAGGCGGATCGTGCGGCTTGACTGGACCCCCGCCGGCGGCGCGGTGCTGCGCATCGACCGCGACCCGCGCTGGACGCTGCTGGGCGTCGCGGGGCACGGCGCGCCGGACACCGGCGTGCACACGGCCGGCACACCCGATCGCGACGAGCGCATCCCCGTGCACGCGCCGGCGCTGCCGCGCATCGTCACGCTGCACCTGCGCATCCGCGGCGACGGCCTGGCGGCCTTCGAGCGCAACCGGGCGGCGCTGGCGGCGGCCTTCGCGCCCTGGCGCGACAGCGGCCTGCGCGCGCGGCCCGGCATCCTTACGGCCACCCTCGCCGACGGGCGGGTGCGGGCGCTGCGCGCGCTGCCGCGCCACGGGCTCTCATGGGGGGCGGGCCGGCAGCGGGGGTCGCAGGCGCTGGAGACGATCAGCCTCGAGGCGTCGGACCCGTTCTGGTACGACCCGGCGGGCGCGAGCGGGCGGCTGCGCATCGGGCAGGCCGGGGCGCTGCGCTTCAGCGACGTCGGGGAGCTGGCCTTCCCGGCCGGCTTCGGCAGCGACCTGCCGAGCGCGCGGGCGCGGGTGCGCAACCCCGGCAGCGTGCGCAGCTTCCCCGTCCTGCGCGTGGCGGGGCCCAGCGTCAATCCCCAATTCCGCCTCGGCGCGACGGGGCGGCAACTGGCCTTCGCGCTCACCGTGCCGCCGGGCGTCAGCCTGCGGGTGCGCTGCGGGGCGCAGCCCGACGGCTCGGCCGACGCGCCCGCCGCCCACCTGATCGACGACCTGGGCGGCGAGAGCAACGTGCTGGGGTCGCTGCGCAGCGGCTCGCGCTTCTGGGCGCTGGGGCCGGGCGAGAACACCATCACCGTCGCGCAGGAGGCCCCGGCGGGGGCGACGACGGTCGAGTACGCGTACTTCCCGCGCCACGTCGCCATCTGAACCGGGCGATCCAGCCGACAAGAGATAAGGAGCAGCGCATGGCCGAAGAATCCTTCCCCTTCCAGGAACTCGCCGAGGGCGACCGCACCGTCAGCGCGGCGATGTTCGCCAAGCACCTGGGCTACATCCGCGAGCGCGGCGTCATCCAGGGCGTCGACGACGCGCTGGCCGTGCGGGCGTCGGCGCCCGAGGCGATGTCGGTCGAGTTGGGCACGGGCGGCGCCTTCGTGGGGCGCACGCAGCTGCGCGCCTACCGCAACACGCTGCCGCGCACGCTCGTCGTGGCGGCGGCCGACCCGGCCCTGGCGCGGCAGGACCTGGTCGTGCTCGACATGAACACGTCGAGCGGCCCGCCCGACACGCGCCGGGTGAACGCGCTGGTCGTGCCGGGGGCGGCGTCGGCGGCGCCGGCGGACCCGGCGCTGGCCGAGACGGAGGATCACTACCAGTTGGCGATCGCGCGCATCGCCGTGCCGGCGGGGGCGCGCACGATCGGGCCGGGGCAGATCACCGACCTGCGGTCCTACTCGGCGCCGGCCAACAGCGGCGACGGCGGCGGCTTCGCGAAGCGGGTCAAGACGGCGGACGAGAGCGTCCGATCGAGCACCACGCTGCAGGACGACGACGATCTGACGTTCATCGCCGAGCCCGACAGCGTCTACTTCGTGATCGCCGGGTCGCTGGGCGCCGGATCGCGCACGGGCGACCTCAAGTTCGGCTGGAACCTGCCCGGCACGACGGAGATGCACGGCGTCAGGGGCGGCTGGAGCAGCGCCTTCGTGCACTTCAGCGGCGCCACCACCGTCGTCGATCCGAGCACCGGCGCGACCTACCACCAGTGGACCGGCCCCGGCAACGACGGCGGCGACCGCGTCTTCCAGCACCTGTTCATGGGCTTCGTCGTCAGCGACGGCCGGGGCGGGGTCGTGGCGCGCCAGTTCGCGCAGGCAGCGTCGCACACCACGCCGTCGAAGCATCTGGCGGGGTCGTTCCTGCTCTACACCAAGCTCATCTAGCGGTCCTCGAGCGCACATCGAGACGGCCCCCGGGGGCCGCAACGGAGAAGGAGAGAGCCATGGCGCAGATCGCCACCTGGACCGTCGACGGGGTCGACCACGCGGGCTCGCGGGAGACGCAGGGCACGTTCGCGCAGAGCGCCGAGGAGATGGCGCGGCGCTACGAGCGCGCGGCGGGGCTGACGGCGGGCAGCGTCGTCTTCACGCTGCGCGACGCCGCCGCGCCCGATCCGCGCACCACGCCCGAGGCCAAGCGCCGCGTCGACGCGCCGGCGCCCGACCGTCGCAGCCCCGAGGAGAAGGCGGTCGACGAGATCCTCGCCAAGCCGGAGAACGCCACGACGGCCGACGAGGCCATCAAGATGGCGCGCTGGCTGGCCAAGTCCGTGCGCGGCGGCCGGTCCTGACGGCCGCGACGGGAGCCCCGGCGATGCCCGAGACCGCCCTGCTCTACCACCGCGACCACCGCGGCGCGCTACAGGCCGTGCTGCCCTTCTCGCAGTTGGAATGGACGCATCGCTTCGCGGCCAGCGGCGGCTTCCGGCTGTCGATGCCGCTGGAGGCGGGCGCGGCGGTGCGCTGCGGCGACGGCATCGACATCGAGTTGGACGGCCGGGTCGACTTCAGCGGCGTGGTGCAGAGCCGGGAGTTGCGCTACGCGCCGGAGCGCGAGCCGTCGTGGGAGCTGCGCGGACTCGACCTGACGTGGTGGCTGCACCAGCGGGTCATCGTGCCGCCGGCGGGCGCGTCGCACGACGAGCAGATCGGCGTGCCGGCCGAGACCGCGATCCGGCACTACATCGATGCGCACCTGCTGCGCCCCGCCGACCCGGCGCGGGCGATCGCGGTCGCGGCGGCGCTCGCGCCCGCCAACCGGCCGCCGCTGGGGCCGCCGGTCAGCGTGCGCACCCGCTACGCCAACCTCGCCCGGGAGGTCGAGCGCATCGCCGCCCTCGGCGACGTCGGCTTCGGGGCGTCGCGCGCGCCCGACGGCGCAATCGTGTTCGGCGTGCGCGCCCCGCGCGACCGCACGGCGGCCTCTCCCACGCCGATCATCATCTCACCCCACCTGGGCACGGCGGCGACGCTGTCGTACAGCGAGGGCGGCGCCCAGGGCCGAAACGCGGTCTACGTGCTGGGCGCCGGCGCCGGGGCCGCCCGCGTCGTGGAACTGGTGGCCGACGCCGACGCCATCGGCGGAGACGGCCGCCGCGAATCGAGCCTCGACGCCCGGGACGCGGGCGACCGCGCGGCGGCGCGCGACGCCGGCCTGGCCGAGCTGGCGCGCCAGGCGGGGCAGTCGCTGCGCGTGGCGGCCGTCGCCCCAGCGGCCGGCCCCATCGCCTACCCCGGCGACTGGCGGGTGGGCGACCGCGTCAGCATCGACCTGCCCGACCTGGAGCTGCGCTTCGACCGCCGCGTGGAGGCGGTGCGCGTGCGGGCCGACGCGGGCCAGCCCATCGCCGTCGATTGCGCCTTCGGCGCGCCCGCGCCCGACGCCGCCGACACCCTGCGCCGCATCGCCGAGCGCACGACGCCGGCCCGCTTCGCCTGAAGCCCGCCGGCCGAAAGGACGCCGACCATGGACCCCACCGACATCGCCGCGCTGGCCACCGCGATCGCCGGGCTCGTCACCGCGCTCTACCAGTGGATGCGGCTGTTCGGGCTGCCGGGGCGCGGGCCCCGCACACCGGCCGGCCCGGGCGTCGGGCGGCGCGGCGGGGGTCGCGGCCAGGGGCCGTGGCTGCGCTACCTGGAGGCGCGGCTCGCCGCCGCCGAACGCGCCCTCGACGACTGCCTGCAGAGCCAGACCCCGCGGACGGCGGCCACCCGGCCGTCGCCGCACCGCACGCGGCCCGATCGCTGGATCGCGCCGCACCACGGACCGGGCGTCGCGCCCGGCCCCGGAAGGAACACCGTCGCATGAAGTCCGTCCCCATCAAGAACGCCATCGGCAAGTGGAACAGCCGCCTCGTGGGCCTGGCCGCGCTCGGCATCTCGACGCTCGCGTCGGCGCCGGCGCTGCCCGAGGACCTGCGCGCGATCGGGATCACCGTGGTCGCCGTGGCCGGCATCGTCATGGTCGGCGTGCGCGACATCCACGGCCGCCCGGAGGTCCTGCACGACCTCGGCGTCGAGCATCCGGCCCCGGGCGACATCGGCCCCGGGGCATAGCCGGCCGGGCCGTCGTTCGAGCCGTCCGAGCACAGGGAGAGGGGTTGCCCCAATGACCGACGTGCGGCGCGAGAGCGCCAACTTCTACCGCGACCGCCTGGGCGTCGCGATCCGCAGCGTCACGCTGCACTCGACCCGCGGCGGCGAGCGCACGCGGGGCCGACCCGCCGTCGAGTTCGAGGCGGCGCTCAACTGGCTCAGTCAGTTCAGCTACGAGGCCGCCGACGGGGCGACGTACCGCAACCCGTCGATCCACTACATCGTCGGGCACGACGGGCGGCTGGCGACCGTCGTGCCCGAGCGGCACGGGGCCTGGCACGCCGGCACCGGCGCCGACCGCGCGGGGGCCAACCTCAACGCGATCGGCATCGAGCTGGTGCAGCCGACGGCCGACACGCCCTACCCCGAGGCGCTGATCGCGCGGGCCGTGTCGCTGGTCGCGGAGATCTGCCACCGGCACGAGATCCCCGTCCGCCGCACGCGCGACGACGCGCAGCCGGGCATCCACCATCACTCCGACCTGACGGCGGGGAAGTCGGACCCGGGGCCGCTGTGGCCCAGCGAGGCGTTCATCGGGCGGGTCGGCGCGCGGCTGCGCTCGCTGCGCGGCGAGGACGCGCCCGCCGGCGCCGAGGCCGCCCTTTGGTCGGCCGTCGAGGGGCACGCGGTCGCGCTCGCCGGCCTGCGCTCGGAGGTCGCGGCGCTGCAGGCCCGGCTGCGGTCGGCGGGGCAGGCCCTGTCGGGCTGAGGGGGGTCGTTGGGTGATGGCGTGCGGAGCGGGGTCTATGGTGGCTGTAGGGAGCCGGCGGATCCGCACGATTCTCCCGGCCCGAAGATCGAGGTGCACACCGTGGCAGAGAAAGACAAGCAGGACGACGACAGTCGCGTGACGATCGAAGTGACGGTCGATCGGGAGGTCCTGGCGCGCCTTCGAGGGAATGACGCCTCGCCATGTCCGATCCCGTCCGACGCGTTCCGGCCTGACCCTAAAGAGCCTCGCGTAAGGTGGCTTCGGTCCGGCCGAGTGTGATGACCTGCTGCAGCCGGGGATCTCCGCGCGAGTGACAGCGCGCGGAGCGGGGTCTATGGTGGCTGTAGGAGCCGACGGATCCGCACGATTCGCCCGGCCCGAAGATCGAGGGGCACACCGTGGCAGACAAAGACAAGCAGGACGACGACCGCTGGGTGAAGATGGAAGTGCTGGTCGATCGAAAGACGCTTGGGCGGGTGCGGCGGAACGACGCGTCGCCGTCGCGGATTCCACCCGGCTCGATTCGCCCCGACCCTAAGAATCCTCGCGTAACGTCGCCTCGGTCCAGGCGAGTGTGATCGCCCGCTGCGGCGGGTGCATGCGGCAGGGTCGCGCACGGGTGACAGCGTGCGGAGCGGGGTCTATCATGGCTACAGGGAGCCGGCAGATCCGCACAATTCTCCCGGCTCAAAGATCGAGGGGCATGCCGTGACGAAAGCGCAGGAGCCCGACGATGGTCGCGTGACGATCGAAGTGACCGTTGATCGGGAGGCGCTGGCGCGCCTCGGGGGAAACGACGCATCGCCGTGCCCGATCCCGTCCGACGCGATCCGGCCCGACCCTAAAGAGCCTCGCGTAAGGTGGCTTCGGTCCAGGTGACCGTTATCTCCCTGTGCACTCGATAGACTTGGACATCGGCGCCGCGTCCGTTGATGAAGTGTGAGACCGTGGGCGGATCGTCGGATTCCAACAGATCCTCACTGAGCATCGAAATCCCACCGATCGCGTGATCGAGCGTATCGAACTCGATTACAGCACAAGGCGCATGGGTTGCGCCCTTGCGGGCGCAGCAGTAGAGGCGGTGGTAGCCGTTCCGCAGATAGTAGCGTCCGTTGAACTTCGCGACCTGGACCGTCGGAACGCGGGTGCCGACGACGGGACCCGTGAGCACGTCACCGCGGACGCGGCCATCCGCCTGTACCTCCGCCCACAGCGGGCCTTGCACTGAGACGTTCAGATCGGCAGACGAGACGACCAAGCCGTTCTCCCGAAGATCGATGCGGATCTCGGGGGGCTGCTTGTCGCGGGGAAGGCACAACGCAAGGAGTTCTCTCATCGAGGGGGGCGAGCCAACTGCGGCGCACTGTCCATCACTGTGCTCGACCATGATCTGGACCTGCGGGGAAATTAGCGGCGCGATCTCCACGAGCGCGAAGTCCCAAGATGTTGCACCGACGAACTGCTGGAACCAGGGCTCTGCGCGCACCGCATCGAGTCTCGCCTTGTAGTGGGTGGGTATCGGCCTGACCTCAGGAAGGCCTGCGCGCGGCGTGGCGCGGCCGAGTTTGGCACGCGCGGCCGACCAGAGGCGAGACGGGTCCGCGCCCGGATCCAGGATGCAGGCATCTTGCAGGTAGTGAACCGCCTCCGACTCCGCCATGAACCCGTAGAGAGAGACCGCGTCGACGGGCATCGATTCTCCTCCCGACCGCAGGTGTGGACTCGGCCGCGCGCGACGCGCATGCGTGGGCACCGTCGAGTGTCGCGGGGATCGCGGGAACGGGCCAACGCACGACCCGTCGTGCGCCCGCACGCCCCCGCTACCGGCCGACCACGGCCTCCACATCCCCGCGCAGCTCCCGATCGGTGACGCTGCCCTCGTAGGCGGCGACGATGACGCCGCGGCCGTCGATGAGGAAGACCCAGGGCTCGCTGGGCAGATCCCAGGCGAGGAAGGCGGCGGACTCGCGCAGCCCGGAGGGGTCGTCGGGGTTCTCGAAGACCTCGACGTGGATCGCGTCGAGCGCGGCAGCGTGGTCGCGCCAGACGGCCTTGACGACGTCGAGCGCCGGGGCGCAGGTGCGCGAATGGCAGAAGGCCGGCGTCGCGAAGATGACCAGCAGGGGCCGCCCGTTGGCGAGCGCGTCGTCGATGCTGAGCTGGTAGAGCCCCGGCTCGGGCGCCGGGTCCGACGTCAGCCGCGCCAGGTCGGGCTCGTCGACCAGGGTGCGGGAGGGCGTCGCCGGCGCCGCCTGGCCGACGGCCGGCGCGGCGCGGCGGGCGCGCACCGCCAGCCGGAACAGCACCTCCTCGGGGTCCGCCTCGTCGAAGGGGACGTCGCCGGGGGCGATCTGGAACTCCAGGCCCCAGGTGCCGGGGCGGGGGAAGTAGGCCGGCACGACGTAGATGCCCGCCCCGACGTAGCGGGCGTTGTCGGACAGGCTCGCGCCGGCGGCGTGCTGGTGCTGCACCGGCAGGGGCGACTCCGAGGCGTAGGAGATGAACTGCGCGAACTGCGCCGCGACGGGCGTGTCGGGGTCGGTCGCGAGGTCGTAGATGGCGACCCGCACGGTGAGGTCGCCGCGGATCTGGCCGCGCTCGTCCTGGATGGTGAAGCTGAGGCGGTTGGCGCCCGCGCCGGCGTCGGCGTTGGCGAGGGTGGGCAGGAACGCGGCGCCGGCGCCGACCTCGACGACGGTCCAGCGGTCGAGGCCGATAGGGTCGTCGCGCCAGCTGATCAGCAGCACCCCGACGAGGACCGTGAACACGCCCATGCCGACCGTCACGGCGACCATCAGCGTGAGCACCCCGGGGCGGCGTCGCGCCAGCCGGGGCCGGGGGATGCGCGAGAGCGGTCGATGCTGCGTCACGACGTCGTCTCCCTCGCCCAGGGCGGCCCCCCGAGCCTATCCCGCGGCCGCCGCGGCGGCAGTCGCGACGCCGGCGAGCCGCCGGACGACGCTCGCGCGCCCCGATCGGCCCTCACAGGAGCAGTTATGTCGCTCTGCCAGATGCCCGGCTTGACCCACGCGGCCTCCCGGGGTGTAATTGAAGGGGTTTTGGGGTGAGAAGCGCGTACATGCGTGCGCCTTTGTGGGGTGGTACCCGAAAGGCGGCCTCCCGTGGCCCTGTCCTACACCAACTCCAAGGATCAGACGTACTTCCTGCACACCCGGGACGTGCTGCTGAAGAACGGGCGCGAGCAGCGCATCTACTTCTTCGGCAAGCAGGTCAAGGAAGGCGCCCTCGACGCCCTCCCCGACGGCTTCATGATCAAAGAGAACACGCAGACCGGGCTGCCCGTCCTGAAGCGCTCCGCCTAGCCGGACCCCCGCAGGATCGCCAGGGCCTCCGAGTGGCGGCGCGGGTCGCCGGCGGCGACCACGCGCCCGTCCGAGTGCAGCCCCAGCGGCGCGCCGTCCCAGTCGCTGATGCGGCCGCCGGCGGCCTCGATCACGGGCACGAGCGCCAGGTAGTCGTATGGCTCCAGCGTCGCCTCGACGGTGAGGTCGACGAAGCCCGTCGCGAGCATCGCGTAGGCGTAGCAGTCGAGCCCGTAGCGGGTCATGCGCACCTGCGCCGCGAGCCGGGCGTAGGCCGCGCCGTTCGGCCCCACGAACTGCTCGCGGGCGGTGCAGAACAGTGAGGCGTCGGCCAGCGACGCGCAGGCGCGGGTGCGGATCGGCTGGGGCGCCGCGTCGTGGCCCGTGCGCAGGTCGGCGCCGAGGCCGGGCACGCCCAGCCAGCGCTCGCCGCTGACCGGCTGATCGATGACGCCCAGCACCGGCGTCCCCCGGTGCAGCAGCGCGATCAGCGTGCCGAAGGTCGGCAGCCCCGAGATGAAGGCCTTGGTGCCGTCGATCGGGTCCAGCACCCAGACGTACTCCGCCTCCGCCCGCTCCGCCCCGTACTCCTCGCCCACGATGCCGTCCCCCGGTCGGCGGGCGGCGATCAGCGCGCGCATGGCCGACTCCGCCGCCCGATCGGCGACGGTGACCGGGCTGGCGTCGGCCTTCGACTCGACCGCCAGGCGCCGGCGGAAGTGGGGCCGGATGGCGGCGCCCGCGGCGTCGGCCAGCGCCTCAGCGAGGGGCCGGAACGCGGCGATGTCGTCGGGGGTGGGGCGATCGGCCATGTCCTGATTGTGGCGCGCGGGGCCGTCGGTCGCAGCTAAGTGGGAGCGTCGGGGGTCGGCGCACGTCGCGGGCGGGCGCCTGATTGAGATACACTGGGCTCGGCGGAAAGGAGATGCGACGATGAGACAGCGACTGGACATCCCCGCCCGCGGACGCCGGGTCGTGCGCAGTCGCGCGGCGCCCACGCTTGCCTAACATCCACCCGAGCCGGGCCGCGATCGGGCTGGGGCTCTTCGCCGTGATGTTCCTGGCCGCGCTCGGCTACGTGATCGACCAGGAGATCGGCAGGGAGGGGCAAGGCGCGATGGCGACCATGGTCGCGGTCGCGCAGGCACTTGGATCCGTCGCGGTCTCACTCACCGCACTCACCGTGATTCTCGTGGAGGGCATACCGATGTTGTATGAGGCGTACAAGAAGGCGAGGCTCGCGCAAGGCCGCGCGGAAGGCCGCGCGGAAGGCCGGGTGCAAGGCCGCCAGGAGGAACGGCAGGCCTGGGAGGACTGGATCGCCCGCCGCGACGCCGCACACGCGGCGGGGCTCGACTTCACCGAGCCGTCCCCGGCGGAGCGCGATCAGCGCGAGACCGTCGCGTCCTAGCCCGGATCGGCGCGGGGCTTCCCCGCCGACTCATCGCCCCCGTTGCTGCGCGGGCTGGCGAGGCTGGTCGCAGCGAAGTGCGCCGGAGAGGGGCAAGGCGCGATGGCGACCATGGTCGCGGTCGCGCAGGCACTTGGATCCGTCGCGGTCTCACTCACCGCACTCACCGTGATTCTCGTGGAGGGCATACCAATGCTGTATGAGGCGTACAAGAAGGCGCGGCTCGCGCAAGGCCGCGCGGAAGAGCGGAAGGCCTGGGTGGACTGGCTTGCCCGCCGCGACGCTGCGCACGCGGCGGGGCTCGACTTCACCGAGCCGTCCCCGGCGGAGCGCGATCAGCGGGAGACCGTCGCGTCCTAGCACGGATCCGGCTGCCATCGCCCAGCGAACCCATCGCCCCCGCTGCTGACCGGGGCGACGAGGCTGGTCGCAGCGAGGGCTGGAGGAGGCGGGCGCCAACCCCGCCCCTGACCGACGGCCCGGCGGCTGCTATGGTGGCCTACTCGCCGCCTCCGCCCTGCACGAGCGCGCCGCGAGCTCCCCGGTCGCAGGCCGGGCACGCGAGCCGCAGGCCAGCCGGGAGGGGCATCCGCCATGGGCAAGATCAACGTCGCAATTATCGGAGTGGGCAACTGCGCCTCCTCGCTGGTGCAGGGCGTGCACTTCTACCGGAACGCCCAGGAGGGCGAGGAGATCCCGGGCATCATGCACCCGCTGCTGGGCGGCTACCACATCAGCGACCTGAACTTCGTGGCCGCCTTCGACATCGACGCGAACAAGGTGGGCAAGGACCTCTCGGAGGCCATTTTCGTCGAGCCCAATAACACGCTCACGTTCAGCGAGGCGCCGCACCTGGGCGTGCCCGTCGAGCGGGGCATGACGCACGACGGCCTGGGCAAGTACCTGAGCACCGTCATCGACAAAGCGCCGGGCTCGACGGCCGACATCGCTGCGATCCTTAAGGAGCGCGAGGTCGATGTCGTGATCAGCTACCTGCCGGTGGGCAGCGAGGAGGCCACCAAGTGGTACGTCGAGCAGGTGCTCGAGGCGGGCTGCGCGATGGTCAACTGCATCCCGGTCTTCATCGCGCGGGAGGAGTACTGGGCCAACCGCTTCCGCCGCGCCGGCGTGCCGATCATCGGCGACGACATCAAGAGCCAGGTGGGGGCGACCATCGTGCACCGGGTGCTGACGCGCCTCTTCCGCGACCGCGGCGTGCGCATCGACCGCACCTACCAGCTGAACTTCGGCGGCAACACCGACTTCCTCAACATGCTGGAGCGCGAGCGGCTGGAGTCGAAGAAGATCAGCAAGACGAACGCCGTCACGTCGCAGATCGACTACGAGATGCCGCCCGACATGGTGCACGTCGGCCCCAGCGACCACGTGCCCTGGCTGCTCGACCGCAAGTGGTGCCACATCCGCATCGAGGCGACGACGTTCGGCAACGTGCCGCTCAACCTCGAGTTGAAGCTGGAGGTGTGGGACAGCCCGAACTCGGCCGGCGTGGTGATCGACGCGGTGCGCTGCGCGAAGATCGGCCTCGACCGGGGGCTGTCGGGGCCGCTGCTGGCGCCCAGCGCCTACTTCATGAAGTCGCCGCCCGAGCAGTGGACGGATGACCGGGCGCGGGACGCGGTGGAGGCTTTCGCGTCGGGAGAGTAGGGCGTCGGGCCGGCGGCCTCACCGGCGGGACTGCCCTGTAGCATGAGCGCTCGATTCGCCGACGGGACATGATTGGGGAACGACGTGCTCGTGTTCATCGACGAGAGCGGTCATCCGCACCCGAACGACCCAGCACGCAAGCCGTGCATCGTCGCGGTGTGCCTGCGAGAAGCGGACGTGAGGTCGATCTCAGGTCAGATCTACCGCATCAAGCGCGGGCTCCTACCCGACCCGGACATCGAGATCAAGGCTCGAAGTCTCCTCAACCGCCCGACATTCCGGCGGCAACCGGAGAAGCGAGAGTTCGTTGAGGAGTTCTTCGATCTGTGCCGCAATCTTCCCCTGACTGTGTTCGCGATCGTGATGGACCGGCCCGAGGAACTGCCGGTCCCAGACGAGACGTGGCTACCCAACCAGCTCCGATACCTGTTGCAGCGCGTGCACCCACTCGCGGAGGGGGTCGACGACTACGCGACCATCCTTTTCGATGGCGACGCGTCGCTGGGGGGGAATATGGTGCCCCGCTTCGAATCGTTCCTGTTCCGCTCGACTGAAGGGAGATCGCTTACCCGGATCACCGATTCCCCATACTTCGTCGATTCAAGGCTCACGATCGGAATCCAGATCGCCGACATGTTCGCGGGAGTCGTGCGACTCTGGGAGGAGCACGGGTTGTATCGAGGTCTGCCGCCGGGCGACCCGTTTCTCTCGGCGATTCGGCGGTACTACGGAATCGTCGAGGAGCTGAGCCAGGACACAACCCACGAGGAGCTCGGGGTGCTACCGGGCATCTATCGCATGCCGCAGCACGCTCACTTTCCGCCTCAACCGCCCAGCGATCCCCGTTAAGCCAGAGAGCCAGGCGCGACACCGCCAGGGCGTCACATCCGGCTCTGCAAGCATTCTAGCCAGGATGCGGTGAGCGCGTCAACCGCTGATCTCCCAATCATCCCTATCGTCGGTGTCACACGCGCCGCTGAGCCGACCCGTGAAGCCACCGACCGATCTTGGCCACAGCATGCTCGCCCCGCTCCACTGCCTCCCCCGACTGCCCTACGCCCTGGCCGACGTCGCAGCGGACGCCGTCTACGCGCTGTGGACGCCGGGGCGACGCCGCATCCGCGAGAACCTGCGCGTGGTGCTGGGGACGGACGACGCCCCCACGCTCGACTACTGGGGGCAGCGGCAGCTGCGTCGCTACGGGGAGTACTGCCTGGAGGCGCTGTGGCCGCCCGGCCCGACGCCGGCCGACTGCGACGCGGCGCTCGCCGCCGACCCGGCCGACTGGGAGCGGGTGCGGGCGCTGGCGGCCGAGGGACCGCTGATCTTCGCACTGCTGCACCAGGGCAACTGGGACGTGGCCGGCGGCGCGTTCACGCACAACGTGGGGCCGTCGACGGTGCTGGCGGAGTCGCTGGGGGCGCGATGGCTGGACGCCGTCGTGCAGGGGCGGCGCGAGCGCCTGGGCATGCGCGTGGTCTACGAGACGGCGCCGCGGGCGGCGCTGCGGGCGCTGCGCGACGGCGGCGCCCTGGGGCTGCTGATCGACCGGCCGCTGGGGACCGAGCCGGGCGCCGGCGGGCCCGGCGTCGATGTGACGTTCTTCGGCGCGCGCTGCCGGCTGCCGGCGGGGCCGGCGCGGCTGGCCCTGGCGACACACGCCCGCGTCGTGCCGATGGCGGTGCTGCGCAGCGACAGCCGGGCGATGCGCTTCCGCGTCGAGATCGGGCTCGACTTCGACCCGCCGCGCACCGGCGACCGCGCGGCCGACGTGCGGACGCTCACGCAGGCGCTGCTGGACTGGTTCGAGGGGCCGGTGCGTCGCCATCCCGACCAGTGGTACATGTTCCGCCGTTTCTTCCTTCCGGACTGAGCAGCCTGCCGGACTGAGCCGGGGCGAGGCGGCGGCCAGCCGCGCGCGCGGCGATGCCGTACGATCGGGCGCGTGTTTGTCGCCCCGGCGCTGCGCATCCTCGATCGGCTGACCCGCGTGCTGCCCGCGGCGTGGCTCTATGCGCTGGCGCGGCTGGCGGGGTCGGCCGCGCCGCCGATCGCCGAGCGGCGCCGGCAGACGGTGCGCGCCAACCTGCAGATCCTGCGCCCCGAGTGGTCGCCGCGGCGGCTCGACAAGGCCACGACGCGCGTCTTCCAGGAGAACTGCGCCTACTACGTCGACATGGCGCGGCTGGCCGGCATGACGCCCGAGGCCGCGCTGTCGCATCTCGACGTGGAGGGGCTCGAGCTGCTGCGCGAGGCGCACGCGGCCGGGCGGGGCGTGGTCGTGGCGGGGGCGCACGTGGGCAACGCCGAATTCGTCGTGCGGGCGCTGCCGGCCGTCGGGCTCGAGTGCGCGGCGCTGGTCGAGCCGCTGCCCGACGGCCCCCGCATGCGCGCGATGGAGGCGCTGCGCCACGCGCCGTCGGGCGGGGGCGGGCTGCGCACGATGCCGGCGACGATCGGCGGGATCAAGGAGGCGGTGCGCTACGTGCGCGCGGGCGGCATCCTGGCCGTCCTGGCCGACCGCGACATCCAGGGCGGCGGCTCCTGCGTGCCCTTCCGGGGGCGGCAGGCGCGCTTCCCCCACGGCGCCGTCGACCTGGCGCTGCGGACCGATGCGGCGCTGCTCTTCTGCCTCACGCCGCGCGCGGCCGGGCCGGCGCGGGGCGATCGCTTCCGCGTGCAGTTCATGGCGACGGAGCCGCTGCTGCGCTCCGACAACCCCGGCCTCGACGTGCGGGTCAACGTCGCCAACCTGGTGCGGCTGATGGAGCCCCACCTGACGCACCACGCCGATCAGTGGCGGCTGTTCGAGTCGCCCTGGGCGCCGTGCCGCGACAGCGCCTACATCGACCCGGCCGGGCACGGCCGTCCCGCCGGGCCGCGGTCGTGACGGACGCGCCGCCCCCCGCGCCCCGCCTGGGCCGCGCCGACCTGCACACGCACACGGTCGCCAGCGACGGCACGGCGACCGCCGAGGAGATGCTGCTGCGGGCGGCGCGGACGGGCCTCGACATCATCGCGGTGACCGACCACGACGACCTGCGCGGCGGCCTGCGGGCGCAGGAGGCGGCGGCCCGGCTGGGCAGCGCGGTGCAAGTCATCCCCGGCGTCGAGCTGACGACCCGCGGCGGCCACCTGCTGGCGCTCTTCCCCGGCGACCTCGGGGCGGGGCGGCCGACGCCCGACGTCGCCCCGCTGCGCTCGCTGGCCCGGACGATCGCCGCCGTGCACGCGCAGGGCGGCGTCGCCATCGTGCCGCACCCGATGTCCTGGATCCCGCCGGGCGTCAAGCGGCGCGCGCTCGACCGGCTGATGGCCGGGGCGGCGGAATCGCGGCCCGACGGCATCGAGCTGGCCAACCCAACGCCGCCGGCGGGGCGGCGCAGCGCGGCGGCGCGGCGCTGGAATCGGGCCTGGGGGCTGGCGGAGACGGGCAGCAGCGACGCCCACTTCCCGGAGCTGATCGGCGCGGCGCGGACACGATTCCCGGGCCGCACGATCGACGACCTGATGCGGGCGCTGGCGATCGGCGCGACGGTGGCCGAGTGGGGCGAGGCGCCGTCGTGGCGGCAGATCGGCCCGCGGCGGCTGCTCGCCCAGCAGGGGCGCGCCCTGGGCGCGACGCCGCTGGCGCTGGGGCGTCGCGCCCGTGGCGCGCACAAGAGCAGCGCCCGTGGCGCGCACAAGAAGAGCGCCCGGAGGCGCGCGATAAAGACAGTGCCGGGCAGCGGCCGATGAAGATCGCGATGGTCACGCCTTACGACCTGGCCGCGCCGGGCGGCGTCAACCGCTACGCGACGGACATCGCCGCCTGGGTGCGCGGGCAGGGGCACAAGGTCCAGCTGATCGGACCGTCCTCGGCGGGCGGCGATGCCACGCCGCCCGCGGCGACGATCATCGGCCGCGCGCGGGGGGTGCGGGGCGGCGGCACGGTCGCGCCGATCGCCCTCGACCCGCGGCTGGGCTCGCAGGTGCGGCGGCTGTCGCGGCGCGAGCGCTACGACGTCGTGCACGTGCACGAGCCGCTGATGCCGATGCTCTCGCTGGCGTTCCTGCGCCGGGCCGACGCGCCCCTGCTGGGCACCTTCCACTCGGCCGAGCCGGCGGCCGGACGGCTGTACCGGCTGGCGGGGCCGCTGCTGCGTCGCTGGACGCGACGGCTGGCGGCGCGCACCGCCGTCTCCGAGACGGCGCGGGCGATCGCGGGGCCGGCGCTGGGCGGCCCCTGCGCGATCGTGCCGGGCTGCACCGACCTGTCGCGCTTTACGACGCCGGCGCCCCCACCGGACCTGCCGTCGCTCGACGGGCCGGCCCGCCGCACGATCCTGTTCGTCGGGCGGGCCGACCGGCGCAAGGGCCTCGACGACCTGATCGACGCCTACGGCCAACTGCGCGCCCGGCACGACGACCTGCGGCTGCTCGTCGTGGGGGCGAGCGGGCGCCGCGGCGACGCGCTGCGCGCCCGGGTCGAGGCGGCGGGCTGGCGCGACGTGCACTTCGCCGGCCCCGTGACGGCGCCCGACCTGCCGCGCTATTACCAGGCCGCGCACGTCTTCGTCGCGCCGGCCACGGGCGGCGAGGCGTTCGGCCTCGTGCTGACCGAGGCGATGGCCGCCGGCGCGGCCGTCGTGGCGGGCGACAACCCCGGCTATCGGGCGGTCGTGCGCGACGGCCGCGACGGGCTGCTCGCGCCGCCGCATGACCCCGCGGCGCTGGCGTCCGCCATCGAGCGGCTGCTGTGCGACGAGCCGCTGCGCCGTCGCCTGATCGCGGCGGGGCGCGCACGGGCGCGCGACTTCGACGCGGCGGCCGTGGGCGCACGGTTCCTGTCGCTGTACGAGGCGCTGGCGGAGGGAAGGCCGGCGGAGTTGTATGCTGACGACGCGGGCGCGGGGCGGGCGGCCACGGGGGAACGTACGATGGCCCGCTCGTCGCTGCCGGAGCAGCCTTCCCAGCCGGGAGACGTGTCGTGAAGCTGCCCTTCCGGCGATCGCGCAGCGGGCTGCACCTGCCGGGAAATCGCATCCTGCACGCGGGCGGACGGCCGCAGCCGCGACCGCGGCGCAAGGCGCTGCGCGGCGACCCACAGCCCGACCCCGCCTACGACCCGGCGCCGCACGCGATCGAGACGCCGCCCGCCGAGACGTTCCCCGTCGGCCGCCCGGCCGACGCGCCACCGCGCCCGCCCGCTGCGGCGGCCCAGGCCGCGGCCGCCGCGACTCCCGCCGCCGACGCTCTGCGGCGGCGGCGCCCGCCGAGTGATCGCCGCTTCGCGCTGCTGCCGCACGCGCTGCCCAATCGGGTGTCGGGCTTCCTGGGGCGCTGCGTCGCGGCGACGGGGCTGACGCCCAACATGCTCACGCTGCTGGGGCTGCTGGGCACGGGCGGGGCGGCGGCGCTGGCCGCCTACGGGATGTTCTGGCAGGCGGCGGCGGTGATGCTGGCGGCGGGCGCGTTCGACCTGCTCGACGGGGCGGTGGCGCGGGCGACGGGACGCGCCAGCACCTGGGGCGCGATCTTCGACGCGGTCAGCGACCGCGTGGGCGAGTTCGCGATGCTGCTGGGGCTGCTGGTCTGGTTCACCGCGGCGGACAACTTCGACCGCGAGGCCGTGATCCTGATCGGCGTCACGATCGGCGGGGCGATGCTGGTGTCGTACACGCGCTCGAAGGCGGGCGAGTACGGCGTGCGCATCCGCGAGGGGCTGGGCACGCGCTTCGAGCGGGTGGTGATCCTGGCCATCGGGCTGTTCTCGGGCGAGGTCGTGGCGGTGCTGTGGATCCTCGCGGTGCTGACCAACCTCACGGCGCTGCAGCGCTGGGGCCTGACCTGGTGGGCGCTGCGCGGCTACCCCGAGCCGGGGGGCGATGCCGGCCTCGAGCCGCCCGACGCCGCGGGCCCCGCCCACCCCCGCTGAGCGCTGGTACGCTGCGCGATCTGGAGCCAGGACCATGATCCCGCCGGAATACATCGCCATGATCGCCCAGCGGCTGAAGCCCATGCAGGGCCCGGTCAAGCTCGACTACTTCCACCAGAGCGACGGCGCCCTCATCGTGCCGGGGCGCCAGCCCTGCCCGAGTTGCGCACCCACGCTGGAGCTGCTGCAGCAGTTGGAAGAGATGCACGACGACCTCGAACTGCGCGTGCACGACTTCCACAGCGACCGGGCGGCGGCCGACAAGTGGGGCGCGGAGCGCGTGCCGGGGATCGTCATCCACGGCGAGGTCAACCGCCCGCTGCGCTTCTACGGCATGCCGGGCGGCGTGCTGCTGTGGGCGCTGATCGACGCGATCGTGGGAGCGTCGGCCAAGGCGTCGGCGCCGGCGGAGTTGACGACGCTGGTCAAGAAGCTGCGCGGCCGCGTGCATGTGCGCGTGGTGGGATCATTCCAGCACCCCGAGTCGGCGCGGGCAGCCGCGACGGCGGTCGCGCTGTCACTGCTGTCGGACAAGATCGACGCCTCGGTCTTCACGCTGGAGGACAGCGCGGACATCGCGATGCAGCTACAGCTCACGCGCATCCCGCTGACCCTGGTCAACGACCGCTACGGCTTCCCCGGCGTGACGACGTCGCAGGGGCTGGCGCAGTTCTGCCTCGACATTCAGAGCAAGCCCGAGGAGGCTCGTCCGCCCGAAATCGAGCCTCAGTCGATCGCGACGATCGAGCCGCCCAAGCCGCAGCCGCCCCCCGGCGCCGCGCGGCCCGGCCCCGGCGGTCTCGGTCCGGGCGGTCTCGGTCCGGGCGGGCCCGGTCCGGGCAGGCGCGGCCCCCGGGGGCGCGGACCCGGCGGGCCGGGCCCCGGCCGGCGACCGCCCAGCGGTCCGCCCGAGCGCCGGACGCGGGGCGGCCTGATCCTGCCGGGGCCGTAGCGCCGAGCCCAGCGTCGGACGCAGGGCTGGCCGGGGTCAGTCGGGGTCGGCTTCCTCGGCCGGGGCGTCGTCGTCCGTGTGGCGCCAGCCGGCCCATGCGCCGTCGGGGCCGGGCTCGCGGGCGACGGCCGGGGGCGATGGCGCGGCCGCAGACGGCGGCGCAAACGACGGCGGGGACGGGGGCGCGGGCGGGGCCGCCGCGTCGTCGGGGCCGGACGGCGGCGCGACGGGGGCCGGGGCCGAGACGCGGCCCAGCGCGATGAATAGCGCCAGCAGGCTCAGCAGCAGCGCCGCGCCGCCGGCGCCCGTCGCGATCTCCGGCCAAGGCAGGTCGCTGCCCCCGCCGAAGGTCGGGCCCAGCCGCACGCGGCTGTTCCAGTCCTCGACCGCCTGCTGCCGGCCCTCCAGGGCCGTGCCGGCCGCGGCGGCGTCGGCCTCGTCCACAGCGGCCTCCGCGTCCGACTCGGAGTCGGCCGCGGCCTCGTCGGCGGGGGCATCGGCGGCCTCGTCGGGGGCCGCGTCGGCGGGGGCCTCCGCGGGCTCCTCGCCGGCCTCGGCCGGCTCGCCCGACTGAGCGGCCTCGCCCGACTGCTCCGTGCCGGCGGGACCGATCTGCTCATCCTCGATCTGGGTCGATCGGTCCTCGACCTCGCCGCGCGCCTCCAGGCCGCGCTGCGTGCGGTAGAACGCGTCCAGCCCCTCGCGGTCGAAGCCGTAGACCTCCATCAGCGCGTCGTCGACGGTGGCGCCGCGCTTGAAGACGGCGAACAGGTCGGCGAAGCGCTCGTCGCCGAACTCGTCGATCAGGGCCGTGACGATGTCGGCCGACTGGCCGTAGAAGAGGTCGACGTCGCCGGGGGTGTTGGTGCTGGACCCGATCGAGCGGACGCTGAGGATGTCGTCGTTGTCCAGCGCGCGCTGCAGCGCGATGCCGCGGCGCGAGCGCCAGGCGCCCTCGGCGTAGGTGGCCGTGCCCTCGTCGAGCCAGGCCGGGAGGGCGGCGATGCCCTCGCCCGCCACCTTGGTGAGGATGTGGGTGAGTTCGTGCACGACGATCCAGGGCTCGGGCGCGAAGACGTGCACGAGGTCGGCCAGCACGCGGGTGCCGCCGGTGAAGATGAGCTGCTCGAATCGGGAGCTCTCGACCCGCTCGACGCCCGTGGCGTCCTGCGCGTTGCTCCACAGGTAGATGCGGGCGGGGAAGTCGATCTCGGCGCCGAGCACCTGCGACATGTGGCTGATCGCGTCGCGCCCGGCCTGGTGCAGCGCCTCGGCCGCGTCCTCGTTCTCGTAGTAGTAGAGCTCCAGCACGTCGTCGGCGATGACCTTCCACTCGTAGCGCGGATCGACGTAGCTGTAGTCGCTGCGCGCGGTCTCGATGGTGTCGCCGTCGTTCGTCGTCAGCGCCCACCACCACTCGATGGTCGCCCCGGGCGGGATGTAGGTGCGGGCGGTGTTGGTGGGCAGCTCGGCCTCAAGCCGGACCACGCCGCCGCTGCTGATCTCGGCGGGCTGGCGGGTGATCGCGCCCTCCGGGGGCACCTGGTAGAAGAGCACGGCGCTCTCCACGGCGTCGCCGTCGTCGACGAGCGCGCGGAAGGTCAGCGTCAGGGGGAAGTTGGACGTGTCGATCGTCGTATCGACGATCGCGGGGGTCTGGGCGCCGGCGCGCGCGGGCAGGAGCACGGCGGCGGCGATCGCCAGCAGCAGCGCGACCGCCAGGGGCAGCCGGATCGCCCCGGCGAGGGAACGTACGCGAGGCTGGCCGGCTGGGGTCACGCTACCTCCTGCGCCCCGGGCGTCAGGCGTCCGAGGCCTCCGCCTCACCGTCGCCCGCACCCGTCCCGGAACCAATCTGTGACTTCAGATACGCCGAGATGAGGGGATCCAGTTCTCCGTCGAGGATCGAATCTGGGTCGGAGGTCTCAAATCCGCTGCGCAGATCCTTCACCATCTTATAGGGCTGCAGCACGTACGACCGGATCTGGTTGCCCCAGCCGGCCTCGACGTGCTCGCCTTTGAGCTTCGCGCGCTCGGCCTCCTGGCGCTCGACCTCGCGCTCGAGCAGGCGCGCCTCAAGCACCTTCATCGCCGAATCGCGGTTGCGGCCCTGCGAGCGCTCGTTCTGACAGACCACGACGATGCCCGAGGGTGCGTGCGTGATGCGCACGGCGGTGTCGTTCTTCTGCACGTTCTGGCCGCCGTGGCCGCTGGCGCGGAAGGTGTCGATGCGCAGGTCGTCGGCCTTGATCTCGACCTCGGCCGCGCCGGCCACCTCGGGCATCACCTCCACCAGGGCGAAGGAGGTGTGGCGCGAGTGCGTGAGGTCGAAGGGCGAGATGCGCACCAGGCGGTGCACGCCGCGCTCGCTGCGCAGCCAGCCGTAGGCGAGGCGCC
Organism: Dehalococcoidia bacterium; assembly: GCA_965209205.1. Classification (GTDB taxonomy): domain Bacteria; phylum Chloroflexota; class Dehalococcoidia; order Bin125; family Bin125; genus TK10-74A. The sequence goes on along the minus strand of CBDBQC010000002.1, from coordinate 384,477 downwards.
CGCGCACTTCGATGGTGGCGCTCTTGATGCCGGCCTCCTCGCCCTGGGTCAGGTCGACGAGCGTTGCGTCGAAGCCCTTGCGCTCGAACCAGCGCAGGTACATGCGCTGCAGCATCTCGGCCCAGTCCTGCGACTCGGTGCCGCCGGCGCCGGCGTGGATGGCGAGGATGGCGTCGCGGTCGTCGTAGGGGCCGGCGAAGGAGAGCTCGAACTCGAGCGCCTCGAACTGCGCGCGGGCGTCCGCGACCTCGGCCGCGGCCTCGCCGACGGCGTCGCCGGCCGCCGCCGCGTCGTCCTCCTCGGCGGCCAACTCCAGCAGCGCCTCGGCGTCGTCGAGGCGCGACTCCAGCCCCCGCCAAGTCGTCACCTGGCGCGAGGCGCCGGTGAGGCGTTGCATCAGGCCGCGGGCGCGAGCGGCGTCGTCCCAGAAGCCGGGCGCGGCCGACTCCCCCTCCAGCCGCGCGACTTCCTTCTCGAGGGCGGTCAGGTCAAAGCCGCTCCAGCACGTCGCGGACGCGGCGTCGCAGGGCGGCGATCTGGGCGGTGGTGTCGTCGGCGGTCGGCATGGGTTCTCCGCCCTTCGCATCAGCAGAACAAGCCATAATCAGAACAGGTGTTTGCCAGAAAGACGTCTCGACGTCTACAATCCCGACTCGGAGGAGTCATGGCCAAGCGACGCCCAGGAGTCATCCGGGACGCGATCGTATCGCACCTCTCCGCGATCGATCGAGACGCCAGCGTGGCGGAGATCACAGGGGCCGTGGAAGCGCGCCTGCGCGAGCCGGTCGCTGCCTCGTCGGTGCGCTCGTACCTGCGGCTGGCGGACGACCTGCTCACGCGGACGTCCCGAGGCCGCTACCGGCTGCGCCCGCCCGAGGCGACGGCCGTGCGAGAAGAGGCGGCGACCTACGGCGCCAACGGGAGCCGGCAGACGCCGGCGCTCGAGCACGGCGCCGCGACGCTGTTCGCGGACGACTGCATCGCCTGGCTGGGGCGGCAGGCGCCGAACAGCCTGCACGCCGTCGTGACGGACCCGCCCTACGGACTGGTCGAGTACAGCGGCAGGGAGCAGGCGAAGCTGCGGGCCGGGAGGGGCGGGGTCTGGCGCCTGCCGCCATCGTTCGACGGGCACGTGCGTTCGCCGGTGCCTCGCTTCACCGTGCTCTCCGACCGCGACCTCGCGCGGCTCGATGCGTTCTTCACGGACTGGGCGCGGGCGCTGTACCCCGTCCTGGTTCCGGGCGCGAACGTGCTGGTGGCGTCGAATCCGCTGGTCTCGTACCGGGTGGCGGCGGCGGTGACCGAGGCGGGGTTCGAGCGGCGCGGGGAGATCGTGCGGCGGGTGATGACGATGCGCGGCGGCGACCGCCCCAAGAACGCGCACGAGGAGTTCCCGGACGTCAGCGTCATGCCGCGGTCGATGTGGGAGCCGTGGCTCACGTTCCGCAAGCCGCTGGACGGCCGGGTGCAGGACAACCTGCGCAAGTGGCGCGTGGGCGGGTTTCGGCGCATCTCCGCCGATCGGCCGTTCGGCGACGTGATCGACTCCAGCCCCACGCGCCCCGAGGAGCGCGCGATCGCCAATCACCCCAGCCTCAAGCCGCAGGCCTTCCTGCGTCAGATCGTGCGGGCGGCCCTGCCGCTCGGCGAGGGCATCGTGCTCGACCCGTTCGCGGGGTCGGGCTCCACGCTGGCGGCGGCGGAGGCGGTGGGCTATCGGAGCATCGGCGTCGAGGTCGACCCGGCGTATGTCGCCATCGCCCGGACGGCGATCCCGCAGCTCGCGTCGTTCAACGGCGGGAACGGACGTAGACGGCGCCCCGCTCAAGCTTCGCCAAGCCTGCTTGATTGACCGACGCCGTGGGGGTTCGGCGACTGCCGGCGCCGCGACCGGAGAAGTTCCAGTCCGACTCCTCCAGCTGGGCGATGAGAACCCGCGCGACGCGGGTCGGATCGCGCTCGTAGACCGGCTTCGCCTTGGTGTCGACGGCGATCTGGAAGACCATCAGCCAGCCGCCCTCCGGGTTGTGCCCCTGCCAGCCCGACTTGCTGCGGCTGGTCTTCAGTTCCACGCCTTCGTCGCCGTTCTTGACGGCGTCGCCCGGATAGTGCGCGCGCGGGACGAGGTCGGGCCGGCCGTTGGGATACTGATTCAGCGTCAGGCCCGGTGACTCGCTGGCGAACGCCTTGGCGACCGCCGCCATGAACGATTGCGACAGCAAGCCGGAGAAGCCGGCCGGCTGCATCAACTCCTCGAGCCGGCCGTAGCCGTGCTCGACGCCGGCGGTGTTGATCGCGTGCAGGTAGGCGTAGACGTCGTTGATCGCGACGACCAGCCCGGCCGCGTGCATCCCGTACGGCATGCGAACCGACGCATCGACATCGTCAGCCGCGGCGGATTCGCGCTGGAGGTACGGCGGGGCCACGGCGCTCAGCCCATCCGGCGCAGGCGGGCGGCGCGGGCGACGTTGGCCAGCAGCATCGTGACCGTCATGGGACCGACGCCGCCGGGCACCGGGGTGATCGCGCCGGCGACCTCGCGGACGCGATCGAAGTCGACGTCGCCGGCGAGGCGGTAGCCGCGCTTGCGGCTGGGGTCCTCGACACGGTTGACGCCGACGTCGATGACGACGGCGCCCGGCCGGACCATGTCGGCGCTGATCATGGCGGGCTGGCCGGCGGCGGCGACGAGGATGTCGGCGCCGCGGGTGACGGCGCCGAGGTCGGGCGTGCCGGTGTGGCAGACGGTGACGGTGGCGTTGGCGCCGGCGCGCTTCTGCAGCAGCATGGCGGCCAGCGGCAGCCCCACGAGGCGCGAGCGCCCCACGATGACGACGTGCTTGCCGCCAGGGTCGGCGCCGCTGCGCACGAGCAGTTGCTGCACGCCGTGCGGGGTGGCCGGGTAGTAGCGCGCCTGCCCGATGACGATGCGGCCCTGGTTCTCGGGGTGCAGCGCGTCGACGTCCTTGCGCGGGTCGATGCGGCGCAGCAGGCCGTCGGCGTCGACGCCCTCGGGCACGGGCAGTTGCAGGATCATGCCGTGCAGGGCGGGGTCGGCGTTGAGGCCGTCGATCAGGCCCGCGATCCCGGCCTCGACGCCGCGGGGGTCGTCGCCGGCGGGGACGCGGTGGATGTCGGCGCCCATGCCCACGTCGGCGGCGGCGCGCTGCTTGGCGGTCACGTACGACAGCGAGGCCGCGTCGTCGCCGGCCAGGATGACGGCCAGGCGCGGGACGACGCCCGACGCCCGCAAGGACTCGACTTCCTTGCGCAGTTCGGCGCGGATCGTCTCCGCGACGGCCTTCCCGTCGATGATGCGCGCGCTCATGCCGCCATCGTATGGGCCGCTCACGGGTGCACAAAGCGCCGGGATCGCAGAGGGGCCGTGGTAAACTCCGCGCTCATGGACGCCTCCGCACTCGCCCATGCGACCGCCGGCGCCGCCGTACACAGCGGCGTCGACCTGATCGAGGTCGAGCGGGTGCGCGACGTGCACCGGCGCCACGGGTCGCGCTTCCTAGATCGGATCTACACGGCGCGGGAGCAGGACTACTGCGGCGACCGGCTGCACGAGCTGGCGGCGCGCTTCGCGGCCAAGGAGGCGGTGATGAAGGCGCTGGGGACGGGCGCGCGCGGCGTCGGCTGGCGCGAGATCGAGGTGCTGGCCAACGCGCGCGGCAAGCCGGTGGTCGTGCTGCACGGGCGCGCCCGGGCGCGGGCCAACCGGCTCGACATCCGCCGCGTCGAGGTGAGCATGACGCATGAACGATCGATGGCCTGTGCGTTCGCGATCGCGATCGGCGCGATCGGCAGCGGGGAGAGTGTGGCGTGAAGTTGGTCACGGCGGCGCAGATGCGGGCGCTCGAGCAGGCGGCGGTCGAGGCCGGCGGCAGCCTGGAGGCGCTGATGGACGCGGCCGGCCTGGCCGTCGCGCAGGAGGCCTGGATGCAGTTGGGCCAGCTCGAGGGGCGCCGCATCGCGGTGCTCGTGGGGCCGGGCAACAACGGCGGCGACGGCCTCGTCGCGGCGCGGCACCTGGCCGACTGGGGCGCACAGGTGCGCTGCTACGCGCTGGCCCCGCGCGACGACCCACAGTGGACGCGGACGGCGGAGGCCGGCATCCCCTGCGGCAGCGTCGCCGACGACGACGCCGACCTGGAGGCGCTGCGGGCGCTGGTCGATAGCGCCGAGTTGATCATCGACGCGCTGCTGGGCGCGGGCACGTCGCGGCCGATCGCCGGGACGCTGGCGCGCATGCTGGAGGCGCTGGCGGCGGCGCGGGCGCAGCGGGCGGCGCCGCGCCTGATCGCCGTCGACCTGCCCACCGGCATCGACCCCGACAGCGGCCTCGCGGACCCGCGCACGGTCGCGCCCGATGAGACGGTGACCTTCGCCTACCCGAAGGTGGGGCTGTACACGCAGCCGGGCGCGGGCCTGGCCGGCGACGTGCAGACGGTGGACATCGGCATCCCCAAGGAACTGGCCGGCGACCTGACGGTGGAGCTGGTCGAGCGGCGCGACGCGAAGGCGCTGCTGCCGGAGCGGCCCCCGCAGTCGCACAAGGGGACGTTCGGGCGGGTGCTCGTCGTGGCGGGCTCGGCGGCCTACCCGGGCGCGGCGATCCTGGCGGCGTCGGCGGCGTACCGGACGGGGGCCGGGCTGGTGACGCTGGCGACGCCGGCCGCGCTGATCCCGGCGCTGGTCCCGGCGATGCCCGAGGTGACCTACCTGCCGCTCGACGGCGCCGGCGACCTGGCCGCCATCGAAGCGGCGCTGCCGCCCTGCGACGCGCTGCTGATCGGCCCCGGGCTGGGGCAGGCCGGCGGCAGCGTGGCGCTGGTCCGCGCGCAGCTGCGCTCGCCCGCCGTGCGCGGGCTGCGCGGCGTGGTCGTCGACGCCGACGGGCTGAACGCGCTGGCCGGCAGCGACTGGAGCGCCGACCTGCCCGCGAACGTGGTCGTGACGCCGCACCCCGGCGAGATGGCGCGGCTGACCGCGCGCGACGTGGCCGCCGTGCAGGGCGGGCGGCTGGCGATCGCGCAGGAGTCGGCGGCGGCCTGGGGGGCGACGGTCGTGCTGAAGGGCGCGAACACGGTGGTGGCGTCGCCGGAGGGCGCGACGCGCGTGAGCGCGATCGCGCACGCGGCCCTGGCCACGGCGGGCACCGGCGACGTGCTGGCCGGCGCCCTGGCGGGGCTGCTGGCGCAGGGGCTGCCGCCGCTCGACGCTGCGACGCTGGCGGTCTACCTGCAGGGCAACGCGGGCGAGCGCGCGGCGCGGTCGATGGGCAGCGCCGGCGCGACGGCCGGCGACGTGCTGCGCGAGCTGGCGCTGGCCGGTCGCTCGCTGGCCGGGGAGGAGCCGATCGAGGCGCGGTCCGGCGGCCTGCCGTTCGGGGGCGGGGGGATGGGCGCGGGTGACCCGGCGGCCGCCTTCGGGGCCGGGGGCGCCGGCGCGGCGGGCGGACTCGCGGGGCTGGGCCTGCCCGATGCGCCCATGCCCGGCCCTGGGATGCCCGGCGGGGGGCCGCCGATGCCGGGGCTGCCACCGCTGCCCCAATAGGCGCGCGACCGGGGCACGTGGCCGGCGTGAGGCGGCGGGCCGCAGTGGTATCATCCGGCCAGCGCAGCGCCGGGCAGGGCCATCGGGGAGGGCCATCCGAGAGGACCAGTGGGGATGCCAGTGGGGACGCCAGCCGGGATCACCGAGCGACAGCGGACGCGCGTCGTGGTCACGGGCATGGGGGCCGCGACGCCGCTGGGCGTGGGCGTCGACACCTACTGGGAGGGGCTGATCAACGGCCGCAACGGCGTGGGCCCGATCACGATCTTCGACCCGCACCGCATGGGCGTCCGCTTCGCCGCGCAGGTGCCCGACTTCAACGCGACCGACTACATCGGCCGCAAGGACGCGCGGCGCATGGACCGCTACAGCCACTTCGCCGTCGTGGCGGCCCTGGAGGCCGCGCGGCACGCGGGGCTCGACCTCGACGGGGCGGACGCCGAGCGGGCCGGCGTGATGATGGGCACCGGCATCGGCGGCATCACGACGACCAACGAGGGCTTCGAGGTCATGGACGGGCGCGGCCCCGACCGGCTGAGCCCGTTCCTCGTGCCGATGATGCTGCCCAACATGGCCAGCGGGCAGGTCAGCATCCAGTTGCACGCGCGCGGCCCCAACCTCTCGCCGACCTCCGCCTGCTCCAGCGCCAGCGACTCGATCGGCATCGCCGCGCAGACGATCCGCGCCGGCGACGCCGACATCATGGTCGCGGGCGGGTCGGAGGCGCCGCTGTGCGAGCTCTCGGTGTCGGGCTTCGACGCGGCGCGGGCGCTGAGCCGCAACAACGCCGACCCGGAGCACGCCTCGCGGCCGTTCGACCGGACGCGCGACGGCTTCGTGCTGGGCGAGGGCGGCGGCGCGCTGGTGCTGGAGAACGCCGACCACGCCCTGGCGCGCGGGGCCACGATCCTGGCCGAACTGCGCGGCTACGCCAACGTCGCCGACGCCTACCACATCACCCAGCCCACCACGACCGGGGACGGCGGCGTCCGCGCGATGCGGCGCGCGCTCGAACAGGCGGGCCTGGCGGCCAGCGACATCGACTACATCAACGCGCACGGCACCTCGACGCCGATCAACGACCGCGTCGAGACGCACGCCGTCAAGCAGGTCTTCGGCGAGGCGGCCTACGCCGTGCCGATCTCCTCGACGAAGTCGATGACGGGGCACCTGATGGGCGCGGCGGGCGTGATTGAGGCCATCGCCTGCCTGAAGGCCGTCGAGACGGGCGTCGTGCCGCCCACGATCAACTACCGCAACCCGGACCCCGACTGCGACCTCGACTACGTGGTCAACACGGGGCGGCAGGTGGACGTGACGAACGCGATGAGCAACTCCTTCGGCTTCGGCGGCCACAACGCGGTGCTGGTCTTCAGCCGCTGGGAGCCGTAGCGGTCGTGCCGCGGGAGCGATCCGACAGCTACCGCGGCCGCCGCTGGGTGATCCCGGAGCCGCACGAGCTGCCGTCCATCCCCGACACCCCCTATCCCCCCTGGCTGACGTCGCTGCTGCGCCGCCGCGGCATCGCCGACGCCGCGGGCGCCGCCGCCTTCCTCTTCGACGCGCCGCCGCCCGCGCCCGACGCGACGCTGCTGCCCGACATCGGCCCGGCCCTCGACCGGATCGAGCAGGCGGTGCAGCGCGGCGAGGTGATCGCGGTGTTTGGCGACTTCGACGTGGACGGCGTGACCTCGACGGCGATCCTGACCGAGGCGCTGCGCGCCGTCGGCGCGAAGGTCGAGCCGTACATCCCCGACCGCTTCCAGGAGGGCTACGGCCTGACCACGGCGGCGCTGACGCGGCTGCGCCGCGATCGCGGCGCGACGCTGGTCATCACCGCCGACCTCGGCATCACCGCCATCCCCGAGGTCGAGTTCGCGGGCGAGCTAGGGCAGGACGTGATCATCGTCGATCACCACAGCGTGCCGGCCGAGACGCCCGACGCCTTCGCGACGATCAACCCCCGCCTGCCCGGCTCCCCCTACGGCTTCGCGGAGCTCTCGACGGGCGGCCTCGCCTATCGCGTCGCGCCGCTGATCCTGGAGCGCTTCGGGAAGCGGGCCGAGCCGTCGCGCTGGCTGGACCTCGCAACGCTGAGCACCGTCGCCGACGTCGTGCCGCTGGAGGGCGAGAACCGCGCGCTGGTCCGCGACGGCCTGGTGGCGATCCGCGAGACGACGCGGCCCGGGCTGCGGGCGCTGATCGACGTCGCGGGGCTGTGGGACGGCGAGATCGATACCGACAGCATCGCCTTCGCGCTGGCGCCGCGGATCAACGCCGCCGGGCGGCTGGCGCACGCACGGCTGGCCTTCGACCTGCTGACCGAGACCGACCCCGACCGCGCCCGCCCGGCGGCCGAGGAGCTGGACCGGCTCAACCTGCAGCGCCGGCAGATGACCGCCGACGCGATGCAGCGCGCCGCCGACGCCCTCGCGGGCCAAGACGACGCCGCCGCCGACGCGCCGCTCACGTTCGTGCAGGACCCGGCGATCTCGTCGGGCATCGTGGGGCTGGTGGCGGGGCGGCTGGCGGAGGAGCGGCATCGCCCGGCGATCGTCTGCGAGGAGGGGCCGGAGTTCGCGCGCGCCTCCTGCCGGTCGATCCCCGAGTTCGACATCGCGCAGGCGCTGCGCGACCGCGGCCACCTGTTCGTCAAGCACGGCGGCCACGCCATGGCGGCCGGCTTCACGGCGCGGACGCCGGACCTGGAGGCGATCCGGGCGTCGCTGACGGCGCTCGCCGGCGAGCGGCTGGCCGATGTGGCGCTGCATCCACGGGTGCGGGTCGACGGGCAGATCGCGCTCGAGCGGCTGGCGGGGGAGCACGTCGCGTGGCTGCAGCGGCTTGCGCCGTTCGGGGCGGGCAATCCCGCGCCGGCCTTCGTCAGCACGGGGCTGCGCGTCGTCGACGCGCAACGCGTCGGGGCCGACGCCAGCCACCTGAAGCTGCGGCTGCGCGACGGCGAGCGGACCTGGAGCGCGATCGCGTTCCGGCAGGGCGCGGCGCCGGTGCAGCGGGGCGATCGGGTCGACGCCGTCTGGAGCCTGCGCAAGGGCGGCGCCTACGACGCCCTGGAGCTCGAGGTCCACGACCTCGCGCCCGCGTCGGGCGGGGCGGCGCAGCGATCGGCATGACGCCGCGGCTGGCTTAGACTGGCGTTCCTGGCAGTGGCCTCCCCTAGACTGGCGGCGCCGCTGGACGGGACGCACCGCAGGAGGGTTGCATCGTGAGTGTCGGCACGGCTCAAATCCGCAACGTAGTTCTCATGTCGCACGGCGGCGCCGGGAAGACCTCGCTGGTCGAGGCGCTGGCCTTCACGGCCGGCGCGATCAACCGCCTGGGCCGCGTCGAGGAGGGGACGACCGTCGCCGACTTCGACCCCGACGAGCAGAAGCGTGGCATGAGCCGCAGCACGGCCGTCGTGGCCCTCGACCTGGGCGCCGGCGACGCGGCGACGCGCATCAACCTGATCGACACGCCCGGCTACGCCGACTTCGTGGGCGAATTGATCGCGGGGGCGGCGGCGGCCGACACAGCGCTGATCCTGGTCGACGCCGCGGCCGGGCCGCAGGTCGGCACCGACACGGCCTGGCGCATCGCCGGGGAGCGCGGCATGCCGCGGGCGATCGTCGTCAGCCGGCTGGACCGCGAGAACGCGCGCTGGGACGAGACCGTCGCGGCGATCCAGGCCCAGTTGGGGCCGCAGTGCCACCCCGTGCAGCTGCCGATTGGGCTCGAGGGCGACTTCGCCGGCGTGGTCGACCTGGTGCACCGCAAGGCGTACGCGGGCGACGGCAAGGCCGCGTCGGAGGTGCCGGCCGGGCTGGCCGACGCCGTCGAGGAGGCGCGCGAGGGGCTGACGGAGCGCGTCGCGGAGGCGGACGACGACCTGACCCTCAAATACCTGGAGGACCTGGAGCTGAGCGACGAGGAGATCGAGAGCGGGCTGTCGGCCGCGATCCGCGGCGGCACGCTGGTACCGATCTTCTGCGCGGCGGGCACGGCCAACATCGGCGCCATGCCGCTGCTGCGCGCCATCCGCGACGAGTTCCCCAGCCCCCTCGATGTGCCGCCGCTGACCGCCACCGTGACCGGCCAGCGCCGGGAGCTGCCGCCCGACCCGAAGGGGCCCGTCGCGGCGCTGGTGTTCAAAACCAGCGCCGACGAGTTCGTCGGCCGGCTGACGTACTTCCGCGTCTTCAGCGGCACGATCCGCGGCGACGCGCACCTCTACAACCACGCCAGCGAGTCCGACGAGCGCATCTCCAACCTCTCGAACATCTTCGGCAAGGAGCTGCGCAACAGCGGCGCCATCGTCGCGGGCGACATCGGCGCGGTGACCAAGCTCAGCGCCACGCACACCTTCGAGACGCTGGCCGACAAGGCGACGCCGGTCGCGATCGACCGGCCGTCCACGCCGGCGCCCGTCTTCTCGGCCGCCATCACGCCGATCAGCAAGGCCGACGTCGACCGGCTGGGGCCCAGCCTGCAGCGCCTCCTGGAGGAGGACCCGACGCTGCACATGGAGCGCGAGGCCCAGACCGGCGAGACCATCCTCAGCGGGCTGGGCGAGTCGCACGTGAACCTGGCGGCGGAGACCCTGCGCCGCAAGTTCAAGGTCGAGGTCGACGTGCACGACCGCCGCATCCCCTACCAGGAGACGATCACGGCGCGCGGCCAGGCCGAGTACACGCACAAGAAGCAGACCGGGGGCCACGGCCAGTACGCGCGGGTCGCGCTGCGCGTCGAGCCGCGGGGGCGCGGTGACGGCTTCGAGTTCGACAACGAGGTCGTGGGGGGAAACGTGCCGCGGCAGTTCATCCCGGCGGTCGAGAAGGGGGTCGTCGAGGCGCTGCCCAACGGCGCGATGGCCCGCTACCCGCTGACCGACCTGCGCGTCGTGCTGTTCGACGGCAAGCACCACGACGTCGATTCGAGCGAGATGGCGTTCAAGCTGGCCGCCAGCCAGGCGCTCAAGGAGGCGACCAACGGCGCCCGGCCGATCCTGCTGGAGCCGATCCTGACGCTGCGCATCCACGTCCCCGAAAGCGCCACCGGCGACGTGATGAGCGACCTCAACGGCCGCCGCGCGCGCGTCCAGGGGCTGGAGCCCAACGAGGCCGGCGGCACGACGATCAGCGCCGAGGGGCCGATGGCCGAGTTGCTGCACTACGCCACCGACCTGCGCTCGATGACGGGCGGCCGCGGCATCTACGAGTTCGAATACGCCCGCCACGACCCGGTACCGGCGCACGTCGCCCAGAAGGTCGTGGCGGCGTCGCAGTCGGGCGACGGGTCGGGGTAGCCGCGGCAGGCCGCGGTCCAAGCGAGAGCGGCGCCCATCAGGCGTTCAGCGCCAGGCAAGATGCTCGGTCCGTATCCAACCCTCGAGCCCCCCGTCGGTGCGAACCCACAGCAAGAGGCCTTCCTGGTCGTAGTCCAGGCCTCCGTCTTGGTCTGTAATGTCTGCGGGGAACAGACCTGCGACGGGTGTGACGTTTTCTGCCCCGGCGTAGGTGACGGGCGTCCCGTCGGCCAGGCAGGCACGGTCGCCGGACGCGCGCCGCAACTCGACGCAGGCGCCCGCGCCGACCACCCGGAAGGTGAGTTCCTCGCTGAACGGCGGGAACTCAAGCGTTGGCTGGACGAGGAGCCAGTCCGCCCCGCCCTCGTACGGATCGTAGGGGGAGGCCACTTGCACGACCTCGCCAGCGCTGGTCCAGCCGTCCGGCCAGAGGTCCTCATTGACCGGGCGCATCCAGCGCTGCAGGTGCGCGTCGTAGACCCCGACGTGTTGCCGTGCGAAGTAGCGGTCGCCGCCGACGGGTGCGAACCACGGGCCGATCCGGTGGTGGGACCCGTATGGAGGAGGGACCGGGGATGGGGGCAGATCGACGAGCGCAGGGCTGGGACGGACACGCACGAGCGCGAAGTCCCGCCCGGTCTCCGGGTGTGGAGCAACGCCCACCACAAAGCCATCGCCGGATGGCAGCCATCTCCCCGTCCAGCCGCTCTGGCTCGCATACGCGGAACGCACGCGCAGGATGGGCTCGCAAGTCATCGCGTCGGCGATAACGACCGACGCCCACGGTCGGACGGGCTGGACGAACCCGACGTGCTTGATCCAGACCGGGGATCCCTCCTGCCAAGCGACATGGCGCCCGTCCGGCGAAAGCCGCCCGGGGCACGAGACATCCACCAACTCCGTCCCGGCCCAGTCGAAGATCTTCCTCTGCACGATGTGGGGCTGCTTCCGGTCGCGGTGGCTGTAGGTCGTCGTAACGGCGAACTGCTGGCCGTCTCGCCATTCGGAGATCCCGACCCAGGCGTAGTAGCCCTCGCGCGGCTCCGGCTCGAAGAACAGGGTGGTGTCTCCGGTCGCAGCGTCGACTAGTTGCACGCGGTCGGGAAGTCGAAGCGCCACCGTCCCCCCGTCGGGAGAGACCAATACCGTCCGGATATCGCGCCAATCGACGGCTGCCGGGGGATCCCCAATCGCCGTCGCAAACCTCGCGACGACATCGAGCGACGGCGTGACGAGGGCGAAGTGCGTGTTCCCCGGTTGAGCCGCTTCGCCGTCGGGGTGTTCCTGGAAGAGGATGTGCTCGCCCGAAAGGACGCGAACCCAGAGGAGATCGCCGGGCCACCGCCACGTCCTTCCACTCTCGCGATCCAGAAGCAGTGTGAAGGGTTCGTCGTCAATCCAGAAGTTCCTCCCGCCCATCGTCAGCCATTCGAAGAGCACCCAACGGTCATCGAAGGAGATCGGATACCACATAGCGCGGGGGCTGTAGAGAGGCGTCACCGGCCGGTACCCCTCTGTCACCCAGGTGTGCACGCTCCAGAAGAGGATCGGGAAGTAATCATCCTCGTCCATGGTCTCGCCAAGCGCCCAGGCCTTGCGCTCGACGGCGCCGGGAGCTGGTTCGATGCACTCAACGACGCGACACGGCGGCGGCAGGGGCGGCACGCCAGGGGCCGCGCAGATCCGCCAGCCCACCGTGATCTCGAAGCAGGCGACCGCCGGCTCCGCGCTCTGCGCCGACGCCGGCGCGGCGGCGGACGGCAGCAGGACCGCCGCCGCCACGCCGAGCAGCGCGAGGAGCGGCGTCACACCGATGGCGAAGCGCCTGTGGTCGGGCATCTCGTCTCCAGGAACGACCGCTCCGGCGCGAAGGTTCCCGCCGGCAGCGCCGGCGACGGGTCGGGGTAGCGGCCGCTAGCCCCCCGCGACGAGGCGCAGCCAGCGCCGCTTACCGACCTTGAGCACGGCGCCCGGCGCGACCGTCACCTCGGCCGCCGTGACGCGCTCGCCGTCGAGGTGGACGGCGCCGCCGGCGACGAGGCGCTTGGCCTCGGCGCGGCTGGCGGCGAGGCCGGAGCGGGCCAGCAGGTCGGCCAGGACGACGCTCGCGGCCCCGTCCTCGAAGGCGAGGGCGAACTCGGGCATGTCGGCGGGCTGCTCGCGGCGGGAGAAGACGCGCGCGAAGTCCTCCGCCGCCGCCTCGGCCGCCTGGGCGCCGTGCCACTCGGCGACGACGGCCTGGGCGAGGCGCTGCTTGGCGCGCATGGGGTGCAGCGAGCCGTCGCGCAGGCCGGCCTCGATCGCGTCGACCTCGGCCGCCTCCAGGTTCGTGCCCAGCGTGAAGAAGTCGATCAGCACGTCGTCGGGGATCGACATCGCCTTGCCGTACTGCTGATCCGGCGGCTCGTCGATGCCGATGTAGTTGCCGGCGCTCTTCGACATCCGCTCGACGCCGTCGAGCCCGGCGAGGATGGGCGAGGTGATCGCGATCTGCGGCGGCTGGCCGTAGGTGCGCTGCAGGATGCGCCCGGCCATCAGGTTGAAGGTCTGGTCGGTGCCGCCGACCTGGACGTCGGTCTCCAGCGCGACGGCGTCGTAACCCTGCATCAGGCCGTACATGAACTCGTGCACGTAGACGGGCTCGCCGCGGTCGAGGCGGTTGCGGAAGGTGTCGCGCTCGATGAACTGCGCGACGGTGAAGTTGCTGGCCAGCTGCACCACGTCCTCGAAGGTCAGCCTGGCCAGCCATTCGCTGTTGCGGCGCACCTCGGTGCGGGCGCGGTCGAGCAGCTTGAAGGCCTGCTCCTGGTAGGTGGCGGCGTGCGCGGCGATGGTGGCGGCGGGGTTCATGGGCCGCGAGGCGTCCTTGTCCGAGGGGTCGCCGATCAGGGCCGTGAAGTCGCCGATCAGCAGCACGGCCTGATGCCCCAGCTCCTGGAAGGTGCGCAGCTTGCGCAGCGCGACGCAGTGCCCCAGGTGCAGGTCCGACGCGGTCGGGTCGACGCCGAAGTAGACGCGCAGGGGGCGGTCGTCGCGCAGGGATTCGGCCAGGCGGTCGCGCAGCTCGCGCTCCATGGTGGCGCGCGTCTCGGTGTCGCCGAAGCGGGTGCCGCGCATGATCAGCGCCTGCTGCCGCTCGACCTCGGCGCGCTGGGCGGCGCTGAGGGGCGGGCCGTCGGCGGTCATGCCGATCCTCGCAAGCGCAGGGCGGCGCGGGCGGCGACGCAGTCGCGGGCGAGCTGCGCGCGCAGCGCCTCGACGCCGTCGAACTTGACCTCGCCGCGCAGCCGCGTGACGAGGTCGATGCGCAGGTCGCGGCCGTAGAGGTCGGCGTCGTAGTCGAGGATGTGGCACTCGACGGTGACGACGGGCTGCTCGTCGAAGGTGGGGCGGACGCCGATGTTGGTGGCCGAGGGCAGCACGCGGCCGTCGATGGAGGCGAGCGTGGCGTAGACGCCGGTGGCGGGCAGGGCGCGGTCGGCCCCGACGGCGATGTTGGCCGTGGGGAAGCCGATCGTGCGGCCGCGCTCCCGGCCCCGCACGACGGGCCCGTGCAGGCTGAAGCGCCGGCCCAGCAAGTCGTTGACGCGCTCGATGTCGCCGGCGGCGAGGCCGGAACGGATGTCGCTGGAGGAGATCTTGTGGTCGGCGGCGCGGTCGTCGCCGGCGGGGCCGGCATCGCGGACCATGTCGATCACGGTCAGGCGGAAGCCGAGTTCCTCGCCCAGGGCGCGCAGGGCGTCGATGTCGCCGCCGCGCTGACGTCCCAGCGCGAAGTCGGGGCCGGTGACCAGCTCCGTCAGCTGCAGCTCCTCGACCAGCACGCGCACGAAGTCGCCCGCGTCGGTCTGCGATAGCTCGGAGGTGAAGGTGATCGGCGCGACGATGTCGAGGCCGGCCTCGGTGAGCAGGCTCAGGCGGTCCTCCAGGCTGGTCAGGTAGCTGAGCGGCACGTCGGGCCGCAGCACGTGCTGCGGGTGCGGGTGGAAGGTGACGACCCCGGCGGCGCTGCCGTTGGCGGCAGCGCGCTCGATGACGCGGCGCAGCAGCGCGACGTGTCCGCGGTGGACGCCGTCGAAGACGCCGATCGTGACCGTGGTCGGGCGCTGCGCGGCGACGCGCCGCAGCTCCGCCCGGACGAGTTGGGTGGGCACGGCGTCCTCTCAGCCCGTCGCGCTAGCGGACGCACCCGCGACCGCGCCGGGAGAACTAGCGGAAGCACCCGCGGCCGCGCCGCTGGAACCATCGGGCGCGGCGCCGACGGCAGCGGGCTTGGCCACGATCTCGATGTCGCCGTAGGCGTCGTCCTGGCGCATCTCGATCGCGCGCGACTTGTAGAGTTCCAGGATCGCGATGAAGGTGACGATGACGTCGGTGCGGGTCTGCGCCTGCGCGATCCACTCCCGGAACGAGACCCGCCCGCCGTCGCGCAGGCGGGCGCGCAACTCGCCGATCTTGTCCTGCACGGTGACGGGGTCGCGCGCCAGGGCGACCTCCGGGTGGCGCTGGGCGCGATCGTCGGCGCGGGCCAGCGCCTCCTGGACCAGCTTGCTCAGCAGTTCCAGGGTGACGGAGTCGGGCAGGCCTTGGGGCGGCTCCCGGTCGACCGGCGGGGGAGCGCCGGCCTGGAAGCCGCGCAGGCCGCTGCGGTCGATCTTGCCGAACATCTCGATCGCGTCGTGGTAGCGGCGGCGCTCCTCGAGCATCGCCACGAGGTCGACGGCAGGGGAGTCGGCGGGCGCGGGGTCGTCGTCGGCGCCCGGCAGCATGCGGCGCGACTTGAGCAGCATCAGCCGCCCGCCGACGGCCAGGAACTCCGACAGCTGCTCGGCGACCGGGTCGCCCGCGTCGCCGCGCCGGCTCGACGCCTTGAGCGCGTCGACGTGCCGCAGGAACTGGTCGGCGACCTGCACCAGCGAGAGCTCGGAGATGTCGAGGTCGCGCCGCTCGATCAACTGCAGCAGCAGGTCGAGCGGCCCCTCGAAGCCGGGCAACGTCAGTTGCGCCATGGGCATAGGCGCCATCGGCATAGGCGCCATCGGGGAGGGCGGCATAGACGCAGCCTACTCCAGGCCGGGCCCGCCGCTAGACCGCGGCGATCGCGCCGGGGCGCGGCGCCGCCGGCCGCCCGACGGCGTCGCCGAGCGCCTCCAGCGTGCCCATGAGCCCCGTGAAGTTCTCGAAGGTCAGGCTCTGGGCGCCGTCGGAGAGGGCGTGGTCGGGGCTGGGGTGGACCTCGATCATCAGGCCGTCGGCGCCGACGGCGACCGAGGCCTTGGCCATCGGCTCGACGAGCTGCCAGCGGCCGGTGCCGTGGCTGGGGTCGCTGATCACCGGCAGGTGGCTCATGCGCTTGACCAGCGCCACCGCCGCGAGGTCGAGGGTGTTGCGGGTGGCGGTCTCGAAGGTGCGGATGCCGCGCTCGCAGAGGATGACCTCGTGGTTGCCCTTGGCCATGATGTATTCGGCCGCCAGCAGCCACTCCTCGATGGTGCCGCTGAGGCCGCGCTTGAGCATGGCCGGCTTGCGCACCAGCCCCACCTCGTCGAGCAGGTTGAAGTTCTGCATGTTGCGCGCGCCGATCTGCAGGATGTCGGCGTAGCGGGCGACGGTCTCCACATCGGCGATCGACATCACCTCGGTGATGACGGGCAGGCCCGTCTCCTCGCGCGCCGTCGCCAGGTGCTTGAGGCCCTCCTCGCCCAGGCCGCGGAACGCGTAGGGCGAGGTGCGCGGCTTGAAGGCGCCGCCGCGCAGGATGTGGCCGCCGGCCGCCTTGACCGCGCGGGCGGTCGTGACCATGTGCTCCTCGTTCTCGATGCTGCACGGCCCGGCCATGACGACGAACTTGCCATCGCCGATGCGCACGCCGCCGACGTCGATGATCGTGTCGGCGGGCTTGAACTCGCGGCCCGAGAGCTTGTAGGGGCGGGAGATCGCCACGACCTGTTCGACGCCGGGCATCGTGCCCATGGCGGTGCGGATCTCGGGGTCGATGACGCGGCCCACGGCGCCGATGACCGTGCGCTCCTCGCCGGCGCTCAGGTGCCCTTCGAGGTTGGCCTCCTTGAGGCGGTTCATGACGCCCTGGACTTCTTCGGGGCTGGCGTCGGTTTGCATGATGACGAGCATTGGGTCTCTCTCTTTCGCTACTACCGGCCTTGCTGCCGGGGTTGCTGTTGGCTGATTGGGCTGGCTGGGTGGGCTGGCTGGGTGGATCAGGGTTCGGCGGCGGGGCCCGCGTCGCCCGGATCGGCGGCGACGTCGGGGCGCAGGACCGTCGCGCCGTGCAGGTAGACGTGCTGCACGTCCTCCTGCCGGCGCGGCGTGTTGACGTGCAGCATGATCCGCAGGCAGCGCGGCAGCGCGCCCGGGACCTCCATCTCGTGCCCGCACAGCAGCGCCACGTTGTCCCAGCCCAGGCCGCGCCGGGCGGCGACGGCGGGGAACTCCGCGTTGAGGTCGCTGGTGGCGGTGAACCAGGCCGAAGCGACGTCCTCGGCGCGCACGCCGTTGCGCTCGACCATCGCGTCGAGCAGTTCATGCGTCGCGGCAATGATGGCATCGGCCGCGTTGCGGTCGACGGTGGTCGCGCCGCGGATGCCGCGCACGCGCCAGGGAGGGTCGTCGGTCATGGTGATCGCGTCATCATTCTGGCGTCATCGAGCTGGCGTCATCGGGCTGGCTGCATGCTTCTGGCTGGCGTCCGGCCGCCGGCGGGCGCATCGTCGAGGGATGGGAGCGGGCAGGGGCGCCCGGGCCGGAGCCGGGCGGCCGTCAGTCGCGACGCGGCGCAAATGCGCCGGCCGCGGAGGTATAGGCGAACATCCGGACACGGCTCAAGCCATCGCGGCGAGCGATCATGCGTCCTGTTCCCTTCCGCGACCGGTCATCACCTCAGCGAAGCGCCGCGCCGCCGCGACGCGCCGGCCGGGAGCGGCCTGCTCGACCGTGGTGATCACGGCGCTCCCGACGATGGCAGCGTCACATAATTCGCCCACCGAGGCAACCTGCGCCCGGCTGGAGATGCCGAAACCGACGCCCAACGGCAGCGCGACGCGCGCGCGCACCCGGCTCACGAAGTCGACCAGATCGGGCGGCAGCGCCCCGCGGGCGCCGGTCACGCCGGTCACGCTGACCAGATAGACGAAGCCGCTCGCGCGCTCGGCGACGGCGGCGATGCGGGCCGGCGTGCTGGTGGGCGCGAGCAGGTAGACCAGCGCCAGGCCGTGCGCACGTAGTGCGATGCGGATGTCGTCGGACTCCTCGGGCGGGAGGTCGACGATGATCAGGCCGTCGGCGCCGGCGGCGGCGGCATCGCGGGCGAGGGCGGGGACGCCGCCCAGCGCGCCATCGGGCGGGGGCTCGCCGGTGGCGTGGTAGGCCAGGAACGGGTTGAGGTAACCCATCAGCGTGATCGGCACATCGACGCCGCGGGCGCGGACCTCGGTCACGGCCTCGAGGATGCCGCGCAGCGAGGCCCCCGCCGCCAGCGCGACGGTGTTGGCGCGCTGGATCGTGGGGCCGTCGGCGAGGGGGTCGCTGAAGGGGACGCCGACCTCGATCGCGCCCGCGCCGCCGTCGACCAGGGCCGCCAGCAGGTCGGCCGTCTCGCCGGGCGTCGGGTAGCCGCCGGTCAGGTAGGGCATGAACACGACCCGATCCGGCCCGGCCGTGTCGCGGAAGGCGTCGGCGTATCGGCTCATGCGACGCCCCGTTCGGTGAGGGTGAAGATGAAGGCCACCAGGTTGAAGACGAAGTGGGCGCTGATCGACGCCCAGAGGCTGCCGCTCTTGAGGTAGGCGAGCGCGAAGGCGACCCCGACCACGAAGAACGGGATCAGGCTGCCGACGTCGAAGTGCAGGGCCGAGAAGAGCGCGGCGCTGATCACGACGGCGGCGATCGGCCCCCAGCGCCGCCGGATCGCCCCGACGAGGAAGCCGCGGTGGAAGATCTCCTCGGCCAGGGGGGCCATGAGCAGGACGGCCACGCCGATCAGCACGGCGGCGAGCACGCTGAACGACTCCTCGCCGTCGATCGCGGAGACGGGCTCCAGCCACTCGATCTCCAGCGCCTCGACGATGAGCTGGTAGCCCCAGATCGCGATCCAGGCGGCGATCAGCGCCGCCAGGCCCCAGCCCAGCGCGCTCAGCGACGGCGCGCGCAGGCCCAGCAGGCGCGCCACGCCGCGCCCGCGCAGGACGAGCACCGGCACGAGGACCAGCGCCAGCACGTCGACGATCAGGACGATGATCGCGGTCGCGACGAATTCGGCGTTCTCGGTGGGGTCGTCGTCGATCAGAGCGAAGACGCCGAAGCCGATCAGGAAGACGGAGAAGAAGACGAGCGCCGCCAGGCCGAGACCGCGGAAGATGTCGCCGGGGGCGAAGCCGGGGCCCACCGTCGGCGGGGGCGGCGCCGGCTGCGACCAGGCGTCGGGCAGACGCAGCCCCGCGGCCGGCGGAGCGCCGTAGTCCTGGGGATGGGGTGGCAGCGGGGGGCCTTGGGACATGGCGGGGCGAGCGTACCAGCGGGCCACTACAGATCGACGCCGCGCGCGGCCAGCGACTCCCGCACGATGTCGATGTCCTTGTCGCCGCGGCCGCTGAGGCCCAGCAGAACGACGTCGTCGCGGGCGAGCGTCGGCGCGAGGCGGCGCACGGCGGCGACGGCGTGGCTGGGCTCGAGGGCCGGCACGATGCCCTCGGTCTCGCAGAGCAGGCGGAAGCCGGCCAGCGCCTCGTCGTCGTCGACGGCGACGTACTCGGCCCGTTCGTCGCGCTTGAGCCAGGAGTGCTCGGGGCCGACGCCGGGGTAGTCGAGCCCGGCGCTGATGCTGTGCGCCTCGGCGATCTGGCCCGCGTCGTCCTGCAGCAGGTAGGTACGGGTGCCGTGCAGCACGCCGGGACGGCCCCGGCTGAGCGTGGCGGCGTGGCGGGCGTCGAGGCCCTCGCCGGCGGCCTCGACGCCGATCAGCCGCACCGGGTCGTCGAGGAAGGGATGGAAGAGGCCGATGGCGTTGCTGCCGCCGCCCACGCAGGCCACGGCCACGTCGGGCAGGCGGCCGATCTGCTCCAGGCACTGCGTGCGCGCCTCGCGGCCGATCACGGTCTGCAGGTCGCGCACGATGGTCGGGTAGGGGTGCGGGCCAATGGCGCTGCCGATCACGTAGTGCGTGTCGCGGACGTTGGTCACCCAGTCGCGGATGGTCTCGTTGATGGCGTCCTTGAGCGTGCGCGACCCCGAATCGACGGGGCGCACCTCGGTGCCCAGCAGGCGCATACGGAAGACGTTGAGCGACTGCCGGCGCACGTCCTCGGCGCCCATGTAGACGATGCACTCCAGGCCGAAGCGGGCGCAGGCGGTGGCCGTCGCGACGCCGTGCTGGCCGGCCCCCGTCTCGGCGATGATGCGCCGCTTGCCCATCCGGCGCGCCAGCAACACCTGGCCAATGGCGTTGTTGATCTTGTGCGCGCCCGTGTGGGCCAGGTCCTCGCGCTTGAGCACGATGCGCGGCCCGCCGAGCGCGGCGCTGAGGCGCGGGGCGTCGCTGAGCGGCGTGGGCCGGCCGACGTAGTCGCGCAGCAGCTCGCCCAACTCGTCCTGGAAATCCTCGTCCACCTGGGCGGCGGCCCAGGCCGCGTCCAGCTCGGCGCAGGCGGGCATCAGCGTCTCGGGGATGTACTGGCCGCCGAACTCGCCGAAGCGCCCGGCGCTCGGCTGGGGGGGTGCGTCGGTGGTCATGTCGGGTCTCCTGTCGCGGCGGGGGCGGTCGCCCTGTCCGTTGGGACACCGGCGGCGCGCGCGTGGCCGATGAAGTCGCGGATGCGGTCGGCCGACTTGACGCCCGGCCGCTCCTCGACGCCCGAGGCCACATCGACGGCCCAGGGACGCACGCGCCGGATCGCGGCGGCGACGTTGTCCGGGCCCAGGCCGCCGCTCAGCATGATCGGCCGGATGCGGGCGATCGCGGCGGCGATCGCCCAGTCGAACGTGCGGCCGCTGCCGCCGCCCTGCTCGGAGCGCGTGTCCAGCGCGGCGACACTGGGCGGCCCGCCGGCGACGCGGTCGAGCAGCGCATCGGCGTCGGTGGCGGCGTCGACGTGGTGCACGCGGATCACCGGCCGGGTCAGCCGCGTGGCGAACGCCGGGTGCTCGCCGCCGCTGAGCTGGATGACGTCGAGGTCGGCGGCGGCGGCGATGCGCACGATCTCGTCGGCCGGCTGGCGCGCGAAGACGCCGACCAGCAGCGGCCGCCCGGCGCGGTCGATGGCCGCGCCGAAGGCGGTGGCGTCGGACTCGAACAGTTCGATGCGCGGGCCGAGCGCGGCGCGGATCGCGCGGGCCTGGCCGAGGGAGGCGCGCCGCGGGCTCTCGGCGAAGATGACGCCCAGCATGTCGGCCCCGGCGTCGCGGGCGATGAGGGCGTCCTGGGGGTGGCGCAGACCGCAGATCTTGACGCGCGTCATGCCGCGCCTCCGGCGG
The DNA here is from genome assembly GCA_965209205.1 of Dehalococcoidia bacterium. Lineage (GTDB taxonomy): Bacteria > Chloroflexota > Dehalococcoidia > Bin125 > Bin125 > TK10-74A. The sequence continues at coordinate 363,125 of CBDBQC010000002.1, read as the reverse complement.
GCGCCCCGCTGGGGAAGAGGCCGGCGATGGCGGCCGGGATGTCGCCGCCGCGGGTGAGGCCCTCGCCGATGAGCACGGCGTCGACGTCGCAGGCGCGCATGCGGGCGAGGTCGGCCGGCGTGCGCACGCCGCTGGCCGCGACGACGGGGACGCCCGCCGGGACGAGCGGCCGCAGCCGCTCCGTCGTGCCCAGGTCCTCCTCGAACGTGTGCAGGTCGCGGTTGTTGATCCCGATCGCGCCGCCCGACTCCGGCAGTCCGGCCCGCAGCGCCAGATCGAGCTCCGCCTCGTCGGTGACCTCGACGAAGGCGGCCATGCCGAGCGCGCGGCCGGCCTCGATCAACTCGCGGATCACGGCGGCGTCGGGGATCGTCTTGACGATGACGAGGTAGGCGTCGGCGCCCATCGCGCGCGATTCGAGCACCTGGTACGGGTCGATGATGAAATCCTTGCGCAGCAGGGGTGGGCAGGGCGCGGCGTCGCCGGCGAGGGCAACCCCGACCTCCGCCAGCTCGGCGTCGCCGGCGAAGAAGGCCGGGGCGGTGAGCACCGAGATGGCGGCCGCGCCGCCGTCGCGGAAGGCGCGGGCGGCGGCCACGTGATCGAGGTCGCGGGCGAAGGGCCCCTTCGAGGGTGAGCCCTTCTTGACCTCCGCCACCAGCCCCAGCCCCGGCCGTCGCAGGGCGGCGACGAAGTCGCGCGGGGCGGGGCGCGCGTCGGCGAGGTCGCGCAGGGCGGGCTCCGGCCGGGCCGCGCGACGGCGCGGCAGGTCGCCGCGCGTCTCCGCGACGATGCGCTCCAGCACGCTGCGCTCCTGCTGGGCCGGGGCGGCGGCGTCAGGCACTGGTCTCGCTCAGGCGCTGCGTGGTCTCGACGAACAACTCCAGCTTGCGCAGGGCGCGGCCGTCGTCGATGGCCTCGGCGGCGCGGCTGACGCCCTCGGCGAGGGTGGGGACCTCGTCGGCGGCGAGCAGGGCCGTGGCGGCGGTCATCGTGACGAAGCCGGTGAGCGGGCCGGTCCTGCCGCCCAGCACCTCGCGCATGGCGCGGGCGTTGTCCGACGCGTCGCCGCCCGCCACGGCGGCCAGCGGCACGGGGCGGATGTGGAAGTCGGCGGGCCGCACCTCGTACTGCTCGACGCGGCCGCGGCGCAGCTCCCAGACGGTCGTCGGGCCGTTGGGCGAGACCTCGTCGATGCCCTCCTGTCCATGCACGACCAGGGCATGCGGGCTGCCCAGACGGCTCAGCACGCGGGCGTACTGCTCGCCGATCTCCGGCGTCGCGACGCCGACCGCCATCTGCGTCGTGCCGGCGGGGTTGGTCAGCGGGCCCAGGATGTTGAAGACGGTGCGGAAGCCCAGCTCGCGGCGCACGGGGCCGACGAAGCGCATGGCGGGGTGATAGGCCTGGGCGAACAGGAAGCCCACGCCCACCTCGCGGATGCAGGCCGCCATGGCCGAGGGCGGCAGGTCGATCTGGGCGCCCAGCGCCTCCAGCACGTCGGCGCTGCCGCAGCGCGACGACATCGCGCGGTTGCCGTGCTTGGCGACCGTGACGCCGCAGCCCGCGACGACGAACGCCCCGGCGGTGCTGACGTTGAAGGTGTCGGGCGCGTCGCCGCCGGTGCCGACGACGTCGACGATGCGGTCCACGCCGGGCACGACGATGCGCAGCGCCTTCTCGCGCATGACGCGGGCGAAGCCCACGATCTCATCGATCGTCTCGCCCTTGGCGCGCAGGGCGGTGAGCAGCGCCGCGATCTGCGTGGCGGGGATGCTGGCGCCGGACATGATCTCGTCGAGTACGGTCGCGGCCTCGGCCTCGGAGAGGTCGCGGCCGTCGTCGATCAGCGCCGCAAGGGCGTCGGAGACGGCGGTCATGGCGTCACTCCTCCTCGTCTGCCTGGACAAGCGTCCAGATGCGCTCAAGGGGCAACTCCGCCCGGATATCCGCAGGCAGCTTGTCGTAGACGCTGAACAACGCGTCCACCAAGTCGCCCTGGTCCCAGAGCCGGATCTTGAAGTAGGACTGCTGCGCCTCTTTTCTGGCGGGGCCGGTGAATCCACCCCAGGAGACCAGCAGTCCGTAGTCGGCGCCGAAGGAACTCATGGTTCCCTGGAGGGTGCGGAACACGGTGACATCCGACGAGGTCACTCCCGACTTCACCTGCACGCAAATGCGAGGCGCTTCCAGGCCCAAGCCCCCGTGGCCAGCGAGCACGTCGACGCCTCCGTCCGGTCCCGGTGGCGAGACCTTCACTTCGTAGCCTTGAGCCTCAAGGATCGCGCCCGTCAGCCGGGCCAGTTCATGTCCCCGGAAGTCGCGCGCGATCTTCTTCACCACAAGATCCCGCGCCAGCCGGGCGATGTCGGGGCCCGGATCCGGGGCCTCTACACTGTCCGCATCCTGAGCAGGACGCGTCACGGGCGCCGACTCGCCACCAAAGAGGTCGAGCACGCGTGCTTCAGCGTTATCGGCTCCAACCCTATGCACCCCCACCCTCCCGCCGAAGCTGCGCGAGATGTCACTGTCGAACTCGCTAGGCGGCAGGAGGTTCTCGTTCCACTGCACGCGCCGCGTATGCTGCATGCCCTCCGGGAAGTCCTCGCGGTACTCGTACTCCGACTGCACGCTACCGAGAGCGATGGCCTCCTGTGTGGCCAGTTGCAGGACGACGTGGTCCCCAATCTCCATTTCCCGCGCGACCCGCCAGAACACACCGGTCCGGATCGCGATCGATCTACCCGTGGAATCCGGCGCGACGCGGCGACGGTATTCCGCCGTCATCTGCTCCCACTCGGTGAACGGGGTCAGGTCGCCCAGTCCTGGGTCGCCGATACCCATAACACCCTCATCGAGCGCAACCGCTTCGCGCTCCCCGTACTTGCCGGCGCCAACGAACCACAGCGTCATTGGACATCCCCGTCCCGGGTCGGCTCCTCCGCCGACCCCTCCTCCATCGACAGGAAGTTGCGCAGCAGGTCGTGGCCGGCGGTGGTCATGATCGACTCGGGGTGGAACTGCACGCCCTCCAGGGCGTACTCGCGATGGCGAACGCCCATCAGGACGCCGCTGTCGGACCAGCTGGTGGCGACGAGTTCCGGCGGCAGACTGGCCGGGTCGATGGCGAGGCTGTGGTAGCGGATGGCGTCGAAGTCGCCGTCGAGGCCGGCGTAGACGCCGCGGCCGTCGTGCGAGATGCGGCTCGACTTGCCGTGCATGATCTCGCCCGCGCCCACGACGTCGGCGCCGAAGGCCGCGCCGATGCACTGGTGCCCCAGGCAGACGCCGAGGATGGGCAGCCGCCCGGCGAAGCGGCGGATCAGGCCGATGCTGACGCCGGCGTCCTCGGGACGCTTGGGGCCGGGCGAGATGACGATGCGCTCGGGCCGCAGGGCGGCGATCTCGTCGAGCGTGATCTGGTCGTTGCGCGCGACGCTGACCTCGGCGCCCAGCTCGGAGAGGTACTGGTAGAGGTTGTAGGTGAAGGAGTCGTAGTTATCGAGCAGGAAGAGGCTCATCGGGGGATCCTTGGCGCCCATCGCACGACGGGGTGCGCGCTGCGGTCGGGGGATCGATCACGGGCGTCCTTCATTGGCACGATACCGATCAGTAGCCGCGGCTGCCCGCGGGGCGTTCGCGGGAGCGGGCCTCGGCGAGATCGAGGGCGGTGAACATGCCCATGGCCTTGTTGACGGTCTCCTGAAATTCGGCGTCGGGGGTGCTGTCGTAGACGATGCCGCCGCCGGCCTGCACCGACGCCAGGCCGCCCTGCATGATGATGGTGCGGATGGTGATGGCCGTCTCCATGTTGCCGCCGAAGCCGAAGTAGCCCAGCGCGCCGGCGTAGGGGCCGCGCTGGTCCTCCTCCAGTTCGGCGATGATCTCCATGGCGCGGATCTTCGGCGCGCCCGAGACGGTGCCGGCCGGGAAGGTGGCGCGCAGCGCGTCGAAGGCGTCCATCTCGGGGCGCAGGCGGCCCTCGACCTGGGAAACCAGGTGCATGACGTGGCTGTAGCGCTCGACGTCCATCTGCTGGGTGACGCGGACGCTGCCGGGCTGGCTGACGCGCCCGATGTCGTTGCGGCCCAGGTCGAGCAGCATGACGTGCTCGGCCAGCTCCTTGGCGTCGCCGCGCAGCTCCTGTTCGAGGGCCTGGTCCTCCGCCTCGGTCGCGCCGCGGCGGCGGGTGCCGGCGATGGGGTTGGTCGCGACCTTGCCGTCCTCGACGACGACGAGCAGCTCGGGCGAGGTGCCGGCGATCTGGTGGTCGCCGAGTTCCAGGTAGTAGGTGTAGGGCGACGGGTTCACGGTGCGCAGCGCGCGATAGACGTTGAACGGGTGCACGAAGGTCTCGCGCGAGAAGCGCTGCGAGTAGACGCACTGGATGATGTCGCCAGCGATGATGTAGTCGCTGATGCGCTTGATGTCCGAGACGTAGGCCTCGCGCTGCATGTTCGAGCGCAGGGGCGCGGCGCCCGCGGCGGGCTCGGCGCGGTCGGCGGGAACGGGCGGCGCGCCGGTCCCGAGGCGCTCGACGATCTCGTCGATGCGGCGCACCGCGGCCCGGTAGGCGCTCTCGACATCGCCGTCGAGGCGGACGTGCCCCACCACCTTGATCAGGTGCTTGAAGTGGTCGAAGACGAGCAGCGTGTCGACGAACTGGAAGAGCACCTCGGGCAGACCGTGGGGGTCGCGCCGGGCCAGCGGCAGGCGCTCGAAGTGGCGCACGGCCTCGTAGCCCACGTAGCCCACGGCGCCGCCGTGGAAGGGCGGCAGGTTGGGGTTGGGGACCAGCGTGAAGCGCTCGAGTTCGCGCTTGACCTCGTCCAGCGGGTCGAGGCCGGGCGCGGCGGCATCGGCGACGGCGGATCGGTAGACCCGGTAGGGCTCGGTGCCGATGAAGGAGTAGCGCGCGGGCCGGTCGGCGCCCTCGACGGATTCGAGCAGGAACGAGTAGTCGCCGCGCTTGACCTTGAGGAAGGCCGAGACGGGCGTCTCCAGATCGGCGAGGACCTCGCGGTAGACGGGCGTCAGGCTGCCCTTGCCGGACGCCGCCAGCCGCCGGACCTCTTCCAACGACGGATAGTGCATCGCTGCGCTCCTCTGCTCCTCGGCTGCCGGCCCGCGCCTTCCGGCCACGGGCCTTAACGCAAAAAACTCCGCCCTCAAGGGGCGGAGTGAACCGCGGTACCACCCTTGTTCCCGTCGCCGCCGACGCGGGATGCGTGGGCGAGCCGGGGCACTCGATCACCTGACGGCGGCGCGCCGGCTGCCTCGCGCTATGCGCGGGCGGGGAGCGTCGCGATCGGCTCGGCTGCGATAACGGGGCCACTCCGGCGACGCCTACTCGCGCTCCGGGGGAGCGCTTTCGGGCCGCGACTCACGGGGCCATTCACCGATCGCGCGACCGCCGGCCTTGCAGCCCGCCCCCGCGCCATCGCACGGGAGCCCGAGCCGGCTCTCTGTGGGTCCGCTTGACCGGGTACTCGTCCCGCTCAGCGTCGATATTCGGTTGTCCATCGAGTCTGGAGGAGCGCCGCGCGGGTTGTCAACGCCACGGGACTCATAACTCAAAGTAACCAGGGGGACGCGCGGGTTAGTCCGTCCACTCCAGTGTGCAGCCGGTCATCGCCACCACGTCGCGGCCGGTGGTCTCGTCCACCCAGTCCTGCTTTCGTCTCACCTCCCCGCCGAACGCGGCGCGGCGCCCCACGGAGACCATCTGGTTCGCCCAGTGTTCGATGTCGCACTGGATGAACGTGTCCGCCGTACCGTCCAGGAGCACCCGCCCCGTCGGTCCGAGCAGGGTGGCCATGCAGACAGTCCCCACCACCTCGACCTGCTCGCCCGTCAGATAGGTCTCCTCGGCCCCCCCGAACAGGGCGGCCAGTACGTCCGCGCGGACTTGGACGATCCGGTCAGCCATGGCGTCTCCGTTCGCGTACCTCCGGGTCCGGCGGCGTCGCCAGGATGCGCCGCATGACCACCTCGGGAGTCGCGTCACTCCGCGCCGCCCACGGCTTCGGCGACCGCCCCCGTGGGCCCGTGCGCTTCACATGACGCAGGGGATTACGGGGCATGGGGGCCTCCTCTCACGCGGGGGAGTAGTCGCTGGGCTTGCCGACGAACCGTTGAAGCTCTCGGAGGATCGTGAGCATCTCCGCCTGTTGCGCCTCCACCCGGTCGAACCGGGCCTCCAACCGGGCGTCTTGATCGGCGAGCCCCTCGACGATCTGCGTGAGCATCCAGTCCACCTGCGTACGGAACTCCCGACGGGTGACGGGCTGGTCGTCGCCCTCCAGCGCGGGCATGGCCATCGTGGTCCTCCTGGGGAACCACCCTAGTATACCCGAAACCTACGCAGGGTTGGAGCGGGTTTTCGGGAACCCCGCCGGGGTCACGCCTGCCGGCGCTGGTCAGGGCCGGTGAGGATGAGGACGGCGGCGATGATGAAGCCCAGCCAGCCCAGGCCCACGGCCCACCACGCGAAGTGTCGCGAGCGTCCCTTGTTGTCGGCGATCAGAATGAGCCCCACGATGGCGGCGCCCCAGAAGATCAGCGCGACCGCCAGGATGAACAGAACTTCGATTGGACCCAGCACAGGTGCCTCCTCGCAGCTCGGGAACTGGCTGCGTTGCAGACATCCAGGCACCGGACACGCGGCGAGGAGGCGAGAAGCCATTCCCAGGCGGCGCATGGCCGACGCACGGTTGTCTGCAACGACGTGGGGAGGCTAGCAATACCTACGCGAGTGAGCAACAGTTTGCGTATGGAAGCCCGGAAACCCTGGTGGCGCATCGCGCGGCTTACCGCGTTCCGACTCGTTGAATGGACGCTCTTGGCGCTGGTGGCGGTGTTCACGCTGCTGGCGGCGGTGCTTCCGCACCTCCTCCAGGCCGGGTCTCGGAGGCAACGGAGCATCGGGAGTCGGCGCCCCCGCCGTCGCTGAACAGACCACCCGCTGCTCCGATCTTCGTCCATCGGGGGTTCCCTTCCAGCACGAGATGGGGCGAGAAGGGGCCGGAGATTCGGCCAACGATGTGCTCGCCCGCACTGTGTAGACTCCGCCCATGACTCCCGAAGAACGGGCGAATGGTGCCGCAGAACTGGCCGAGGAGTACCTCAACCTGCAAGAGGAGATCAGCGTCATCCGCCAGCGCTATCACGAGTTCGCCGGAGAATTCCGCGCGGTGGGGAACCTCTTGGACGCGGGATCACGCGATGTCCACATGGACGGGAACATTCTGTCGTACCCCGCAGGAATCAACGACGTGAGCCTTACACTGAACCTCGACGCCCTCCGTGAGATGATCGCGGAGTACAAGGCGGCCTGTGCGGAGTACGAGCGTGTGGGGGAAGCCCTCCGCGAAACGCGGTTTGCACGCATGGTGGAGCCGCTCGCGGCCATCAAGCCGCGCGGTGGCCTTCCCTTTGCCTAGCTCAGCCCCAGCCGATTGAGTCGAACCGGAGTTCGACAATCAAGCGGTGAGTGCCCGGTAGGGCAGTCGCTTCCCGGTCATCCCCCAGAACAGCCCGGCCATTTTCTCCACGGTGTCCAACTCGCGGGCCCTGTCTGTCAACCTGGGCACTATCGTCTATACCCCCAACGCACCCGAAGGCTCGCGAGTGTCGCGGACGGCACGACGGACGCAGCCCGCGGTCAGAGGCGGGGCGGGACGCGGCCGGGACGGGCGCGCTCGCGATCGATGACGGCCAGCAGCTCGTCGACGGCGGCGCCGAGACCGCCGTCGCCGTTGACGATGACGTGGTCGAAGCGGACGGCCTCGGCCATCTCCTCGCGGGCGACGGCGAGGCGGCGGCGCATGGCGGCCTCGTCGTCGCCGCCTCGGGCGCGCATGCGGCGCTCCAGGTCGTCCACGCCGGGCACGGTGAGGAACACGAGCAGGGCCTGCGGGATCTTGGCGCGCAGCGTGCGTGCGCCCTGGACGTCGGTGCGCAGGACGACGGTCTTGCCCGCGGCCAGCAGCCGCTCGACCTGATCGCGCGGCACGCCGCTGCGATGCCCGTAGACCGTCGCGTGCTCCAGGAAGCCGTCGCGGGCGAGCAGGTCGTCGAACTGCTCGGGGCTGAGGAACAGGTGGTGGACGCCGTCGCGCTCGCCGGGACGGGGGGCGCGCGTCTTGGCCGTGACGACGCGCGCGAGGCGGTCGTCGCGACCTAGGGCGGCGGCCAGGACGCTGTCCTTGCCGGCGCCGGAGGGGCCGGAGAGCACGACGACGAGCGGCGCGGGCGCGGTCAATCGGAATCCTCGCCGTCGCCCGGGCCGAGGCGCTGGGCGGCCTCGACGCGCCGCGCGATCGTCTCGGGCGCGATGGCGGCCAGCACGACGTGCCCGCTGTCCATGACGAGCACGGCCTTGGTCTTGCGGCCGTTGGTCATGTCGATGATCGTGCGATCCGCCTTGCCCTCCTGCACGAGGCGCTTGCTGGGGGCGGAGTTGGGCGACACGATCGCCACCACGCGGTTGATCGCGAGCACGTTGCCGAAGCCGATGTGCAGGAGCTCCGTGGCCATCGCGCCGCTCAGGTTAGCGCCCCGGCCCCGGCGAGTCCCGCGAGGTCGGTCCAGAAGCCGGGGTAGGAGACCGAGACGGCCTCGGCCCCGTCGAGCCGGCTGACGGCCTCGCCCGCCGGGCCCGCGGCCAGCGCCGCGACCGCCGCCGCCATCGCCAGGCGATGGTCGCCGCCGGCATCGACCCGGCCGCCGCGCAGTTGGGCGCCGCCGTGGATGCACAGCCCGTCGGGGCGCTCATCGGCGGCGGCGCCGAAGGCGTGCAGCAGGGCAGCGGTCGCCGCGATGCGGTCGGACTCCTTGACGCGCAACTCGCCCGCGCCGCGGATCTCCGTAGGCCCGTCGGCCACGGCGGCGGCGACGGCCAGCACGGGCAGCTCGTCGATGGCGCGCGGCACGACGTCGCCCTCGATCGTCGCGCCGCGCAGCGGGCCGTGGCGCACGCGCAGGTCGGCGACGGGCTCGCCGCCGGCGCGGCGACGGTTCGACTCGCTGATGCGGGCGCCCATCGCGCGCAGCACGTCGATCGCGCCGGTGCGCGTCGGGTTGACGCCGACCCCGGGCAGCGTGACGTCGGAGCCCGGCGTGATGGCCGCCGCGACGAGCCAGAACGCGGCCGCGCTGGGGTCGCCGGGCACGTCGATGTCGACCGGGTGCAGCGGGGCGGCCGGGTCGAGGCGCACGCGGGGGCCGTCGCTCTCGATGGCGGCGCCCATCGCGCCGAGCATGATCTCGGTGTGGTCGCGGGTGGGGGCGATCTCCTCGATGGCGCTGGGGCCGTCGGCGGCCAGCGCGGCCAGCAGGATGGCGCTCTTGACCTGGGCGCTGGGCACGGTCATGCGGCCGTCGAAGGGGCGCAGCGCGCCACCCCCGACCGTGATCGGGGCGCGCATGTCGGGGCCGTCGCCGGCGACCGTTGCGCCCATCCCGGCCAGCGGTCGCAGCACGCGGCCCATCGGGCGCCGGCGCAGCGAGGCATCGCCGTCGAGCGTGGAGCGGCCGTCGAGGCCGGCCAGCATCCCCGCCAGCAGCCGCATCGAGGTTCCGCTGTTGCCGCAGTCGAGCACGGCGTCGGTGGTACGCAGGGCGGCGCGGCCGGGGCTGGAGACGAGCAGACCGTCGCCGTCGTCGCTGATGCGCGCGCCCAGCTGCTCCAGGATGGCCCGCGTGCGGCGGCAGTCATCGGCGTCCAGGAAGCCGCGCACGCGGGCCTCGCCGTCGGCCAGGGCGTTGCAGATCAGCGCCCGGTGCGAGATCGACTTATCGCCGGGGACCTGGACCACGCCGCGCAGGGGACCCGTGGCGCGCAGCCCCTGCCTCACGACCACTGCCTCACGACCCTTGCCTCACGACGCCCTCCCCGCGCGTACCGCCGCCCGCCGGCGCGCCGCTAGCGCTTGCGGCGCGACTCCTCGATCGTCTTGTCGGACTCCTTCATCATGTCGCGCATCTTGTCGTAGAGCTTGGGGCTCAGCATCAGCCCGCCGAGCACGGAGCCCTTGTCGGGCATCTCGGGGACGGGCGGCGCGTCATCGAGGTCGTCGCCCTGGAGGAAGCGGAAGCGCTGCAGGTTGGCCTCGAAGAAGGCGTTGAAGATCGTCTCTTCGTCCTCGTCGAGCAGGTCGCGGTAGCGGTTGAGTTCGAGGATGTAGCGGTCGAGCCAGTACTGGATGCGCTCCTTGTTGGTCAGCGCGATCTCGGCCGACATCTGCGGGTCGCCGTCGACGAGGCGGGTGAGGTCGCGGTAGGCGGGGCCGGCCATCTTGCCGAAGTCAGCCCAGCTCTCGGTGCCGCGCAGCATGGTGAAGAGGGCGTTGGAGGCCAAGATGGGCATGTGGCTGACGGCGCCCACGAGGTCGTCGTGCTCGTCCGCGGCCATGAACCGCGCGGTCGCGCCGACGGTCTCCACGAGGCCCAGCACCGAGCGCACGGCGGTCTCGGCGGCGCGGGTCTGGGGCACGACGGCGTACGGCGCGCCCTGGAAGAGTCCGGCCTCGGCGTTCTCGACGCCCTGATCGGTCTTGCCCGCCATGGGGTGTCCGCCGACGAAGGAGCAGTAGCGCGGCAGGTGCTCGTCGGCCCACTGCAGGACCAGCCGCTTGCTCGACGCGACATCCGTGACGGCGGCCCCGTCGCTGAGGTGCGGCGCGATCTCCTGGAAGACCTCGATGATCTGCACCGGCGGCACGGCCACGATGACCAGCCCGGCGCCGTCGACGGCCTTGGCCGGATTTCCCTCGACCTCATCGACGACCTTGCGCTTCTTGGCCTCGCGCCGCACGCGGCTCGAGTGGTCGTAGCCGATGAGTTCGACGTCTTTGTGCCCCGCCGCCTTGATGGCGAGTCCCAGCGACCCGCCGATCAGGCCGAGGCCGATGATCGCGATCTTTGCCATGTGGTTCTCCTGGTAGCCGATTCCCTGCGGAGTCTAGCAAGCGCCGGCGCGCCACCGGCGCTCTGTCGATGGTAGAGTCCGGCGCGGTGCGGTGGGGAAACCGGCGATGGAGCGCGCATGCGTCGCCTGCGGGATCACGCCCTGCCACGACTACGCCGGCGCTGGCTGCTGGCCGGAGCGGCGGTCGCGCTGATCCTGGGCGGGCTCGCGCTGGGCCTGGTCCCGCCGCCGCCGTCGGCCGGGTCGGCCGACGCCCGCGCCGCCGGACCGCACCTCCTCGTGTCCGGCTACGGCGACGACGAGAGCAGCCTGTGGCTGATCGACCCGGCCGCGCCGGCGCGCCGGCAGTTGCTGCTGCACGTCGCGCATGCGCCCGGCTGGGCGATCGCGGGGGCGGTGTCGCCGGCGGGCGGGCGCGTGGCGCTGCTCGTCGTGCCGCCCGGCGCGCGCGACCCCGGCGCCGAGACGCAGCTGCTGATCAGCGACGGCGGGCCCCCGCGGGTCGTGGCCGACGGGCTCGACCTGCGGGGCGGGCTGGCCTGGTCGGCGGACGGGCGTGAGTTGTTCGTGCGGCGCACGCTGCCGGGCCCCGATGAGCGCCGCGTCCAACTGATCGCCTTCGACTTCGCCAACGCCGCGGACGCGCCCGCCGAGCGGGTGCTCTTGGAACGCGGCGACGTGGGCGGGCTCTACCCCGTGGGCCGCGCCGCGGGCGGTCCGGCCTACGCCGTCGCGGTCGGCGCGGGCGGCAGCGCCCTGATCGCGATCGGCGACGGCGATGACGGCGGCGCCTCCGAACTCCCCTTCTCCGCGGTCGTGACGCGAGAGTGGTCGCTGTCGCCGGACGGGTCGCGACTGGCCTACACCGAGCAGCGCGGGATGTCGCTGCGCGTGATGGTGCTCGCCCTCGACGGGCCCCGCCTGCACACCGCCCAGGCCGCCGAGCCCGGCCCGCCGGGCGGCTCGGCCTCGCCGGTCTGGGGGCCCGGCGGCACGCTGCACGCCGGGCACTTCGGTTCGGGCGCCGGCGGGGGGGAGATCCGGGCGGCGGGGGCGCGCGTGGCGGCGGCGGTCGCGGGCTTCGACCTGCCCGTGGGCTGGTCGCCCGACGGGGCCTACCTGGCGCTGCGCCGCTTCGACGGCACGGGCCCCGGCGACCCCGGGGCCGAGGGCGTGGCGCTGCTCGGGCCCGACGGCGCGTCGCAGGTCGTCGCGGGGGACGGGCTGCGGATTCTGGGCTGGTGGCATGCAGCGCCCTGAACGACCGGCAGGCACCACCCGCCGGCGGGCGGCCGTCGCGGCGCTGCCCTGCGCGATCGCGGCGGCGCTGCTGGCGGCGCTGCTGACGGGGCTGGTCGCGCTGCCCGCCCGGACGCCGGCCCACGCGCAGGCGGCGAACGACGGCGGCGGGCGCGTCTGCTCGGACTTCGGCGGCGGGCCGCCCTACCGCTTCGAGACCTACGAGGCGACCCGTGACCGCGCCCCCTACCTCAGCGCGCAGCGGCTGGCGGCGGTCGACGCGCTGCTGCCGTCGGACCCGGACTTCGCGCTGCATCCCACCGAGTCGGGGCCCGCGCAGGCCCGCGTCGAACAGCCCGACGGCTGGGTCCCCGACGTCCTGCTGCACGCCATGGCCTGGGTCGAGAGCCGCCTCAACCAAGCCGCGATCGGCGTCCCCTACGAGAGCGCCGGGCCGGTGGTGATCTCGTCGTCCTGCGCCTACGGCCTGATGCAGGTGGCCTCGTGGTTCAGCAACCACGGCGACGTGCCCAGCCGGGCCGAGGCGCTGGCCGGGACGCACTACGCCTACAACATCGCCGCCGGGGCGCGCATCCTCGTCGAGAAGTGGAACGAGGACGTGTTCCCCGTCGTGGGGCTGGGGCAGCGGGAGTTCATCGAGTCGTGGTACTACGCGCTCTGGGCCTACAACGGCTGGGCGACCGTGAATCACCCGGCCGGGCCGGACGTCGACCCGTTCCGCTCGCTGCCCTACGACTGCGAGCGCCCCTACAACGGCTACACCTACCAGGAGCTGGTGATCGGCTGCCTGATCAACCCGCCGTCGCCCAACGGGCGCCCGCTCTGGCCGGCGCTCCCCGTCGCGCATCCCGACCTGGCGACGCTGGCGCAGCCCGGCGGCCCGCTCGACCCGCGGCACTTCTTCGCCGGCTGGTCGACGCTGCTGGGCGGCGGCCCGGCCGCGCGCCCCTTCGACGCGATGAACGCGCCCCTGCCGCCCGACGCGACCCCCTACGCGCCGGAACCGCTCGACGACGCGGCGGCCGAGGCGGCGCGCCGGGCCATCTTCGGCGCGCCGCGCGCCGACGTCGATACGCGGCCGCTGGAGCTGGGGCCGGGCGGCGAGGTCGTGCGGCCGCTGTCGTTCTCGATCCGCAACCTCGGCAGCGGGCTGCTCGTCTACCGGCTGGTCCCGCAGGATGCCTGGCTGCACGTCTCGCGCGACGCGGGGGTGGCCGTCGGGTCGCCGCCGGGTGATTCGCGCCACGACGTCAGCGTCCGCGTCGAGGTCGAAGCGGGGGGGCTGACCGCGGGGGTGTACGAAGGGTCTATCCTGGTGGAGATCCTGCTGCCGGACGGTGCCGTCGAGTCGGTGCGCGTGCCGGTGGCGATCGAGAAGCAGGGCGTGCCGCGCTACGAGGCGGGCCGCCCCCGGAGTTGACCGCCGGCGGGGCGCGGAGCGGAGGATGAGGCGATGCAGGACCGGCTGACGCAGGCGATGCGCCGCAATCACGGACTGGAGCACGCGACGGTGGCGGTGTTGCGCGGCCGCCGGGGGGCGGAGTTGCGGATCGACGCGCGCGCGGCGACGGACGGGTTCTACGTGTACGGGCACGTGGATGAGGCGGAACTGCTGTCGGCGGCGGACGAGGCGCTGACGCGGCTGCAGGCCGGCGAGTGGGGGCTGGCGGTGTCGCCCAACTGCACGACGAACCTGGCCGCGGGCGGCGTCGTAGCGGGGCTCTCGACGCTGGCCCTGGCGCGCCGCACGACCGGCTGGCGCGGGCTGTTGGAGACGGTCGTGCTGTGCCTGCTGTCGACGGCGGCGGCGCAGCCGCTGGGCCGCTGGGCGCAGCGCCACCTGACGACGAGCCCCGACGTCTCGCAGACGCGCATCCTGCGGGTGCGGGCGGGCGGCCACGGCCGCGGCCGCTACCTGAAGGTGGAAACGTCGAGACCGGTCGTACGGCCGGCGGTCGTCCCAACCGGCCGGCCGTAGCGGCGCCGTCGGTCCACTGGCCCCGTCGCGTCATCGGGCCCCCGTAGCTCAACTGGCCCCCGTAGCTCAACTGGACAGAGCAGCGGCTTTCTAATCCGCAGGTTGCAGGTTCGAGTCCTGCCGGGGGTACCAGGGGGTGGGGCCCATGGCGGCGATCGTGCGCTCTCAGCACAGCCCCGTCTACGACAAGCTGGATTCGCATGACACACTCAAGCACAGTGCGGCAGAATGTGTCGGCACCAAACGCACACGAACGGAACTGCGTCCTCCTAGCGGCTGCTCCTGCGTGGCTACACCGCGAGCTACCACAGAATGAGTGTCAGGCAGTTGGATCGCTACGTCAGGGACTTCTCCGGCCGTCACGACACGATCGATCAGGTGCGTTACGTGCTTCGCGGTCTCGTCGGGAAGCGGCTCCGGTACTCCGACTTGGCAGCCCAGCGCGCCCCTGCTAGGCTTCCCGAGCCGTACGAGGCAGCCTTGGGACGCATGATGCGCTTTTCGCAGAGGTGACTCTCGTGGTCCCTCGTCGCGCGTCATGCATTGATGGCCTGTCTCGTACGCAGTCACCAATTCTGCGGCGGGGGGCCATCTATGTCACGCATTGCTTCGGTCAAAGTCATCCTGATTATCGGACTGTCACTCATTCTTGTGGCGCTCATGGTGATCGCGCTGGCGCTCTTTGACGTGTTGGACTCTGCGGAGGAGTCGCCGCCTGCGGAGGTCGCTGTCGCGTCTGCAGAGGAGGCGTCGGCCGAAGTCGAAGAAGATACAACCGAAGAAACAGTCCAATCGCAGACAGTACCGAAGCGTCCGTCTGGTATCGTATTCCAATCGTTTTCCGAGACTCCGAGGAGGAACGCCATTGGGGTGCTCGAAATGCTGTGGATGGTGCAGAACTCGCGTTCTAATCAACCGATGCAGGCGGTCGAGGTTGAGTACTGTGTGTGGAATGTCTTTGGGGAACCGGCGCAGCATCGGGAAACCGGGGAGTCGTGTGCAGAATTGGTGTATCAACCGAATCAAGCGTTGCGTCCGGGGGAGAACGATTTCGTCACCTTCCGGTTTCCTGGATTTGAGTCTGTTGGTCGTGTGAACGTAACGGTCTTGCGGGTTGTGTTCGTGGGCGGGAACGTCTGGATTCGCTAGGTAGCGATCTGCCTCAAGAATCACTATATGTTAGTGGAGGGGTGTCGTGAGACGTGGGTGATCTGCGATATGAGTCCCTTTCAGAGAAGTGGAGGAATGACGAGTGCCTAAGAAGAAGAGCGTGAGACTCTGCGCGAAGCAGTTCAGGGATGAGGAAACCAAGCTCCTGGCCTTCTGTGAGAGCGCCGAGGAACATCTGTCAGCTGCTCATGTGAGCCTGATCTACGACGCAGCAGTCATCAGGCTCTACGCGAACTTCGAGCGGATGATTCTGGGCATGCTCACAGGAGCCATCAACAATGACACGGCCCACATCAGCGCCAAGACTAATGTGCAGTTCCCCCAGCACCTCACTGATGAGGTGTGCGAATACATCATCACCGGGGGCAGCTACTTCGACTTCCGAGGACGTAGCGGCTTGATCAACAAGATCAAGGAATACGTCCCGGACGACCACTACTTGGTACGTGCGATCAAAGATCAGGCTCACAGGGAATCTCTTGACCAGCTCTACGCACTCCGGAACTACGCGGCGCATGGGAGCAAGGTTTCGAAGAAAGCCGCATTGAAGTCGGTTGGGCAGACGAAGATGGGAACAGCAGGGTCGTGGCTGAAGGTTCAGGGCCGCTTCGACAAGCTCGCGAGCAACCTCTCGGAACTCTCCGCGAGGATTGAGGCGGACGCCCCCTACTAGGGCGAGGGCTACGAACAATCGGGAGCGCCGGCGCCGCACGCGAGCCATCGCCCCACTCGTCTTGGGATTCGCCCTCAGTCTCGGACGGGAGCCGATGGACGGACCGGCCACATGCGCCCCACATGCGATCATGTGGACCGCATGTCCGAGCTGATTCAGTTGCGGAACGTGCCGGACGAGGCGAGGACGCCGGCGGCGCGCGACGGGCTGAGCCTCCTGGCCTCCGTGCAACAGGAGTTGGAGCGCCCGCTGGACGTGCCGCCGATCGAGGAGACGCTGGCGCGGCTGCGCAGCCGGGAGCCCGTTAAGTCGTCCATGACGTCGGCCGAGATGATCCGGGAGTCCCGCGGGCCGCTGTGATCGTCGCGGCGGCGCGGGTGGAGATCGTGCCCGTCAGCGCCGACTAGCGGCCCGCCCCGCGCGTTCCTGCTCAGGCCAGGGTCTCGGCGGCGGTGGGGAGTGCCCGGACGGACGCTCCGACTTCCTGGTCGGCCGTGGCGAGGTCGAACTGCGTTTGGAGGTTGAGCCAGAACTGGGGATCGACGCCGAACCAGTGGCCGAAGCGCAGCGCGGTGTCGCCGGTCACGGAGCGCTGGCCGGCGACGATCTGGCCGATCCGGCGGGACGGCACGTCGATCTCGCGGGCGAAGGTCGCCTGGCTCACGCCCAGCTCCGCCAGCTCGGCTTTGAGAATCACGCCCGGATGGACGGCTCGCTTGAACACGACTCGACTCCTCTGTCGCTAATGGTAGTCGACGATCTCGACGTTGGACGGTCCTAATTCACCTTCAGCCCAGGTGAAGCAGATGCGCCACTGGCGGTTGATGCGGATGGAGTACTGCCCCGCTCTCACGCCTCTGAGCAACTCAAGGCGATTGCTCGGCAGCGACCTGACCGTGTCCAGCGACGTCGCCGCGTTTAGGATTGATAGGCGCCTCGCGGCCTGCGTCTCGAACCCCTGGAACGCGGCGACGAACGCGCCGCTCGCGAACGCTTCCGTCCGTCTGTCCCGGTATCCCTGAATCACGTCCCCGCCAGGGTAGCGGCCGGCTGACCCGCCCACCCCCAACCCCGCCGGCAGGCGCTATCCTGCACGAGCCGACAGCCGAAAGGGGCGACCCATGAGCAGCGACGGTGTGCGCATCCAGGTCGAGTACTGCGTTACTTGAAACTACTTGCTCCGCACCACCTGGATGGTGAGTGAGATCCTGAACGACATCCAGACGGAGGTGGCCTCGCTGGAGTTGATCCCCGGCGCGGGCGGGCGCTTCGAGTGGACGGTGAACGGGGAGCTGGTCTACAGCAAGGCGGCGACCGGCCGCTACCCGGAGCTGGACGAGCTCAAGGAGGCGGTCTACGCGAAGCTGCCGGAGGTCGCGCCGGCCTGATCGCCGGGCCGGCGGGCGTGGGGAACGGGCCGGCGGCGCATAGTCAGGCCCGACGGCGCCCGCTACGGTGCAGGCATGAATGGCCTCGCCTCGTGATCGCCTCCCCGCCCGCCGGCCGCGATCACGCCGGCCCGATCATCGAGACGGAGGCGCTGCACAAGCGCTACCCGGGCGTGACGGCGCTCGATTCGCTGGCGCTGCGGGTGGAGCCGGGCGTGGTGGGGCTGGTGGGGCCGAACGGGGCCGGCAAGAGCACGCTGCTCAAGATCCTGCTGGGGCTGCTGGCGCCCACCAGCGGCTCGGCGACGGTGCTGGGCTTCGACATCGCGCGGCAGTCGCTACAGGTGCGCGAGTTGGTGGGCTACTCGCCCGAGCACGATTGCATCCCCGGCGATATCTCGGCCGTCAACTTCGTGGTGCACATGGCGCGGATGAGCGGCATCCCGGCCGACGCCGCCCGCGAGCGCGCCGCCGAGGCGCTGCGCTACGTGGGCCTCTTCGAGGAGCGCTACCGGCACATGCACGGCTACTCGACGGGCATGAAGCAGCGCGTGAAGCTGGCCCAGGCGATCGCGCACGACCCCAAGCTGCTCTTCCTGGACGAGCCGACGAACGGGCTCGACCCCGAGGGCCGCGACGAGATGCTGGCCCTGATCGAGCGGGTGGGGCGCGAGTTCGGCATCGCGATCGTGATGTCGTCGCACCTGCTCAACGAGATCGAGCGGGTCTGCGACGGGCTGGTGCTGATCGAGCAGGGGCGGCTGGTGCGGGCCGGGCGGATCGCCGAGCTGACGGACGAGACCAGCATCCTGCTGGTGGAGCTTGAGGGCGACGCGGGGCCGCTGGCGGCGCAACTGCGCGACCAGGGCATCGAGGCCGCAGCCGACGGGCGGCGGATGGAGATCATCGTCGAGCCGGCCGACGCGCTGCCGGTGCGCGACGCCGTCGTGGGCGCGGTGGCCGACGCGGGCCTGCCGCTGCTGCGCCTGGAGCAGCGCCGGCGCCAGCTCGAGGAGCTGTTCCAGACGGCGCCGCGGGAGCCGCTGGCATGACGACCGGCGCCGCACCCGAGGGGACGCCGAACGGCCCGCGCGGCACGATCTACGACCTGCGCTATCGGTCGTACGACGGGGAGCGGCTGGGGCGCCGCTTCGCGGTTTGGTCGCTGTACGTGCTCAGCCTGCGCAACGCCTTCGGGCTGGGCCGGGGCACGCTGCCCAAGGTGCTGGCCTTCGGGCTGGTGGGGCTGGCCTTCATCCCGGCGATCATCCAGCTGGCGGTGGCGGCGCTCGCCCCGGGCGACTTCTCGATCGTCGATCCCGAGGGTTACTACGGCTTCATCCAGATCATCCTCATGCTCTTCGCGGCGACGCTGGCGTCGGACCTGGTCGGCACCGACCGGCGCTTCGGCGTGCTGCCGCTGTACTTCTCGCGGCCGCTGCTGCCCGACGACTACGGGCTGGCCAAGCTGGCCGCGCTGGCGACCGCGATGCTCGCCGTGACGGTGCTGCCGCAGACGGTGATGTTCCTCGGCAACTGGCTGGGCGCGGCCGACGCGTGGGACTGGGCCACGGACAACGCCCGGGACTTCGCGCCGATCGTGGGCAGCGGGCTGATGATCTGCGTCACCTTCGCCGCCATCGGACTGGTCACGGCGACCTACGCGGGGCGGCGCTCGCTGGCGATCGTCGCGGTGCTCGGGGTCTTCCTGGTGCCCTTCATCGTGGTGGAATCGATCATGAGCATCAGCGACGCCGACGCCGTGCGCTACGCCATCTTCTTCAGCCCGGTGCACATGGTGCGGGCCTTCACGCTGGTGCTGTTCGACGCGATCCCCGAGTTCGGCGCCGGCTCCGACGACGAAACCATCGCCCAGGCGGATATGCCGGGCGCCGTGCTCGTGATCGCGGCCTTCGTCTGGGCCGGCCTGGCCATCGCCCTGGCGCTGTACCGCTTCCGGAGGAGCGCATGACCGACCAGCACCCGCCGCAGCCGCCCGCCGACGGGGAGGCCGCCGTCAGCATGGAGAACGTCTCGCGCTGGTACGGCGAGGTGGTCGCCGTCAACGATGTCTCGTTCCACTTCGGGCCGGGCGTGACCGGCGTGCTGGGCCCGAACGGGGCCGGCAAGTCGACGATCCTGCACATGCTGGCGGGCTTCCTGCGTCCCTCGGCGGGGACGGTGCGGGTGCTGGGCGAGCCGGCCTGGGGGTCGCCGGAGTTGTTCCGGCGGGTGGGGCTCGTGCCCGAGAGCGAGTCGGTCTACCCGTTCCTGACGGCACGCGAGTTCGCCGTCGCGAGCGCCAGGCTGCACGGCCTGCCGAACCCGGACGCGGCGGCCAGCGCCGCCATCGCGCACGTCGAGCTGCAGGACAGCCAGGACCGGGCCATGCGTGGCTACTCGAAGGGGATGCGCCAGCGCGCCAAGATCGCGGCCAGCCTGGTGCACGACCCCGAGGTGCTGATCCTCGACGAGCCGTTCAACGGCACCGACCCGCGCCAGCGCCTGCAGCTCATGGATCTCCTGCGCCGCATGGCGGCCGAGGGGCGCACGGTCATCTTCTCGTCGCACATCCTGGAGGAGGTCGAGGATCTGGCCGACGAGGTGCTCGTCATCCTGGCGGGGCGGCTGGCGGCGTCGGGCGACTTCCGGGCGATCCGCCGCCTGATGACCGACCGCCCGCACACGTTCAACCTGCGCACGACCGACAACCGCCGCGTGGCGTCGCTGCTGGTCGCGCGGGAGGAGGTGAGCGGCGTGACGCTGGAGGAGGACCGGATGGAGGTGCGCAGCAGCGACTTCGCGGCCTTCGCGGCGGGCATCGCGGGGCTGGTGCGCGACTCCGGCGCGACGCTGCTGGAGCTGTCGCCGTCGGACGAGTCGCTCGAGAGCGTCTTCTCGTATTTGGTCAAGCGATGACAGGTCTGGTGAAGCGATGACGCGCACCCTCATCAACCTGACCGCACGCCAACTGCTGGGCCGCCGGCGCGCGCTCATCATGCTGCTGCTCGCCCTGTTGCCGGTGCTGGTGGCGGTCATCTACCGGCTCGGCGCCGACCACGACAACGCGGCCGCCTGGACGGCCGACATGCTCGACGTGATGGGCTTGGGGCTGGTGCTGCCGCTGACGGCGCTGATCTTCGGCACGGGCGCGCTGGGCGCGGAGATCGAGGACGGCACCGCGGTCTACCTGCTGACCAAGCCCGTGGAGCGCTGGCGCATCGTGCTGGTGAAGATCGGGGTGGCAGCGGCGGCGACGGTGCTGATCACGCTGCCGCCGCTGGCGCTGGCGTCCGTCATCGCGCTGGGCGGCGACGAGGCCGCGATCACGCCGGCCTTCGCCGTCGCGGTGGTCGTGGGGGCGATCACCTACTGCGCGCTGTTCGTGACGCTCAGCGTCCGCACGAGCCGGGCGCTGCTCATCGGGCTGGGCTACGTCTTCGTCTGGGAGGCCATCCTGCCGCAGCTGTTCAGCGGCACGAAGTGGGTCTCGGTTCACCAGTACATGCTGGGCGTCGCCGACCTGATCAGCAGCGCCCCGCCCTCGGTGGGGACGCTCGACGCCGACCTGAGCGGCGTGACGGCCGTGGTCCTGGCCGCCGTCGTGACGGCCGCGGCGACGTTCCTGGGCGTGCGGCTGCTGGAGCGCTTCGAGATCGGCCAGCGCCTCTAGGCGGCGTCCGGCCGGCGCCCTTCAGGAGCATCCGGGGCATTGCGCCCCGCGTATCGACAGGCATCGAGAGGTGGCGGCCGTGATCCGTGCAGGCGCGCTGCTCGCCGTCGGGGCGATCCTGCTCGCGGCCTGCGGGGGCGGCGACCCGCCCCCGGCGGCGCCGGCCCCGGCCACCGACCCAGCGCCGGTCGTCGAGGCCGCCCCGGCGCAGCCCCAGCCGTCGGCCCCGGTCGAGCCGGCCGCGACGACGCCCGCCCAGCCCGAGCCAGCCGAGGCGGCGCAAGCCCAGACCCCCGAACCCGAGCCCGAGCCCGCCCCACAGGCCAGCCCGCCCCCTCCCCCGCCGCCCCCGGTCGTCGCGCCGGGGCCGGTGACGCTGCGGCCGGCGCTGGGCGGCGTCCGCTTCGCCGCGCCGCTCGACCTGACCTGGCTGCCCGACGGCCGGGCGCTGGTGGTCGAGCAGGACGGGCGGCTGCTGATCGTCGAGCCGGACGGGTCGGCCGTCACGACCGCCCTCGACCTGGGCGACCGCGTCATATCGGGCGGCGAGCGGGGCCTGCTGTCGGTCACGCTCGACCCGGGCTTCGCCGGCAACGGGCACGTCTGGATCTACTACACGCGCGCGCCCGACGGGGCGTCGCGGCTGTCGCGCGTGCGGCTGGCGGGGTCGGCGGTCGAAGCGGGCAGCGAGCTGATCGTGCTGGAAACGCCGCAGCCCTACTCGAACCACAACGGCGGCACGGTGCGCTTCGGGCCCGACGGCCTGCTCTACCTGGGCCTCGGCGACGGCGGATCGGCGAACGACCCGCTGGGCCACGGCCAGAACGTCGGCACGCTGCTGGGCGCCATGCTGCGAATCTACGTCGCCGAGTCCTCGGCCGCCGAGCCGTACCGCATCCCGGCCGACAACCCCTTCGTCGGCGACCCGGACGCGCGCTGGGAGATCTACGCCTACGGGCTGCGCAACCCCTGGCGCATGGCCTTCGACCCGGCGACGGGGCTGCTGTGGACGGGCGACGTGGGGCAGAACCGCTGGGAGGAGGTGGACGTGGTCGTCCGCGGGGGCAACTACGGCTGGGCGGAACGGGAGGGCCTCGAATGCTTCGCCCGGGCCGACTGCGCCGTCGCCGGGGAGGAGTTGCCGGTCTGGGTCTACGGCCACGACGAGGGCTGCTCGATCAGCGGCGGCGTCGTGTACCGCGGCGACGCCATCCCGGGCCTGGCCGGGGCCTACGTCTTCGGCGACTACTGCAGCGGCACGATCTGGTGGCTGGACACGGCCGGCGGCGACGCGGTCCCGCTGCTGCGCACGGACCTGCGCATCGTGTCCTTCGCCGCCGACGGCCGGGGCGGGCTGTACGTCCTGGCCCCGGGCGGGGCGATCCAGCAGATCGTGCCGCTCGAATAGGCCGCGCCGAGGTCGCGACGGACGGATCCCTCAGTGTCTCGTCTTCCTGACTCAAGGGCGGCGCAGGATGTCGTGCGAGCAGTGATTCCGAAGCACGATGTCACCGGCAGCGTCGTAGTGGAAGGTCAACCGATTCGAGCGGTCGACGTATGCTTCCCAGACACCATCCTCGCCCTGCACACGATGGACGTTCAGCCCAGGATGCCGCGGGTCCTCCTCAAGACGCGCGATCGTTCGCGCCAGGGCGCCCTGCATCCGGGGCGGCTTCTTCCTGAACTTCTTGTCGAAGTACGTCGAGATGACGACCGCGGGCAACGCGTCAGTCCTTCGCGCGGAGGAGCCAGCGCACGGCGTCCTGCGTGCTGTCGAACTTCTTGCTCTGTCCCGCGGCGATTTCCGCGAGAGCTTCGCGCTCGCCATCCTGCCACTCGGCCGTCCAGTAGTACTCCTGGCTGTCCGGGATCACGAGCGGCGGCCCCCCCTGGCGCATCGGCGTGGTCGCGCAGGCGCCGACCCCACTCACAATGAACGTGCGCGATGTCGTTGCAGATGCTGCGAGATCGATCGTGATCAGCCGATCAGACATGACACTCTCCTGCCCACATCAGGTGTTCGTCTTGGCTTCCATCTCCGAGAGGAGTCTTGCGAGCTCTCTGAGGCTGCTGGGCGTGATCGAGAACCGCGCGAGAGTCTGGACGGGAACGAAGTCCATCCCTTTGGCCTGCTCCATGACTTCTTCCGGCGTGCCAAAAAGCAGAGGGGCCACCGAATGTCCGACAATGAGAACGTACTCTTCCAGAGGACCACCAGCTTGCTTGGCGGTGCCTGGGAGCAGCAGGAAATCATTCGCCGCCAGGACGGCTGATTCATCGACTTTCACCCATGCCTTCGGCAACTGGATGGTCGCCGCCTCGGGGTCCACGGTGCATCTCCCAGTTCGTCCACCACGGATTCTGTCCTCAGATGAGGAGTTGCAAGTCTAGACGATCATAAACTCAGCTTGCCATCGCCATTCGCGGCAAACCGTCGCCCCGTTTGAACCCCTGAATTCGCCGCGGCTAGAGGCGGCGCGTGGCGACGAGCAGGTCGCGGCAGTTGCCCTCGGCGTCCATCACGTAGTCGGTGAGGACGGCTTCGCGCTGGAAGCCCAGCCGGCGGAAGATCGAGATCGCGGCCTGCTGGTCGAAGGTCATCTGCGCGGTCAGCATGCGCAGGCCCAGAATGCCGGCGAGGGCGTGGATCTCGTCGGCCAGGATGCGGCCCAGCCCCTGCCCGCGGCCGCCCGCCCCGATCAGCAGGCGAATCTCCCCGATGTGCCGCGTCCACTGCGCGCGATGGTGGTGCACGCTGCCGTCGCCGATGACGACGCCGTTGTTGAACGCCAGGATGGAGGTCGTCGAGCCCCGGCGGATGTCATCCAGCCAGGCGTCCACGACGTCCGGGTCGGTGATGTTGGTCTGCAGGAAGAGCAGGTCGTCGGCCGGGAGCTGCCGGGCGAAGGCGAGCACGGCGTCGCGATCGCCGTCGCCCATCAGGCGCAACTCCACGCCCTGGCCGTCACGCAGGGTGGCCTGGCGGGGGTAGCGGCTGTGGATCTGCTGCATCTGCTCGGGGCTGGTCAGGGTGAGGTCGGCCATGGCTTCCTGCTTTCATCGCATGCGTCGGCGCGGGGGGATGGACTGCGGCGGGCGGCGGCGGCGGATCCCGTCGCTACAACCCGATCCAGTCAGCAATACCGAAGAGCAGCACGCCGAGGAAGGCCAGGAGCAGCCCGCTCTGAAAGATCAGGAACAGGTCCACGCGGTTCGGCCGTCGCATGCGCTCTCCGGGCGCGACCGCCGGCGCGGAGTCGAGGCGCCGCGCCGGTCGCCTGGGCAGTCTAGCGCCTCGGCGGCGTTAGCTGGGGCTGGGACGTCGACCGGGGAGCGAGCCAGCGCCGGTCGGCCCAGTGCAGCGCGATCAGCCAGCAGCCCGACAGCAGGGCCGCGCCCAGCACGTCGGTGGGCCAGTGCGCCCCCAGCGCGACCCGTCCCACGGCCGCGCCCGCCAGTCCGGCCGCGGCCAGCACGCCGAGGGCCGGCGTGGCCGGCCGGCCCCGGTATCGGCTGCCGAGCAGGATCAGCAGCAGCGCCCCGTAGATCACGAGCGCGCCCGTCGTGTGGCCGCTGGGGAAAGCGAAGCCGTAGCCCTCGCGGATGATGACCAGCACCGCCTCGGTGGGTCGCTCGCGGGCGACGAGCTCGGTGATGAGACGCTCCGGCGCCCAGACCAGCAGCGCCCCCGCGAGGATCGCGGCCTGCCGCCGCCGACCCCAGCGCAGGCAGCCGAGGCCGACGGCGGCGGCCAGCAGACTGACGACGAGCGGCCGCGAGAGGAACTCCGTGACGTCGATGAAGGGCGTCCAGCCGGGGCCGTCGATCTCCTGGATCGATCGGGCGAGATCGACCTCCCAGGCGGCGGGCGCGGCGGGGTCGATCGCCAGCGCCAGGACGACGAGGCCGGCCAGCGCGGCGAGGAAGAGCGCCGCGAGGCCGAGCCCGGAGGCCGACGGCAGCGCGACGCGGGGCGGACTGGGCATCGCCGCGATCATACCGATCGGGGCTGCTGCTTCGTCCGCCGACGCCCTAGGATTGGGCGATGGCCTCCCCACTCGATGCGCTGCTGGCCGCCCCGGCCTGGGGCTGGGACGAGCCCGGCGGGCCGCCGCGCGCGCCCGGCGTCTACGCCTGGGCCAGCGACGTCGTGCCGCCGGACGTGCCGGGCGACGGGCTGCGGCAGGACGACGGCTACTCGCTGCTCTACGTGGGGATCGCGCCCCGGGCGACGGGCGGGCCGGGGCGCGACCCGCTGCGCACGTCGCTGGCGCCGCGCATCGCCTACCACTTCGAGGGCGGCGCCGAGGCGTCGGCGCTGCGGTCGGCGCTGGGCGTCGTGCTGGCGAAGTCGCTGGGCCTGACGCTGTGGCGCCACGCCGACGGCGAACGCTACACCTGGGGCGAGGGCGAGACGGCGTTGTCGCGCTGGATGCGGACGCACATGCGCGTGCGCTGGCTGCGGCACTCGCGGCCCTGGGAGGTGTCGGACATGGCCTTCCGCAACCTCACGCTGCCGCTCAACCTGCGGGCGCAAGAGCCGAGCCCCTTCCAGATCGAGCTGGGCCGGCGCAAGGCCATGATGCAGACGCTGGCGCTGCCCGAGCTCGGCGCCCGAACCACGCCGCGCGAGGGCGGATCGGCGCGGGTAGACTGACGCCGGGCGCGCCCCGGCGGCGCGGCGACGACGGATCGGGGAGCCGGTGGACGAGATCCGCGACTACGTCCTGATCGTGGCGCTGATCCTGCTGGCGCTGGTCACGCTGGTGGGGCTGACGGTGCTCAGCGTCATCGCCTGGAAGGTGCTCAAGGGGCTGCGCTGGGCGCGGCGCCAGCAGGACGATCGCCTGTCGCCGCTGGTGGAAGCCGCGGGCGCGCGGCTGACGGCGATCAACGAAGAGCTGGCGTCGGGCGCGGGCGTGGCCGGGCTGGCGCTGGCCGCCTACCGGGCGGCGCAGGCGAAGCGCAAGCGCCGCAGGCCGACGCGGACGCAGCGCGCCCGCGCGGCGCTGTCGCGAGTGCGCCGCCGATCGCCCCTGCCACGCTCGTAGCGGGCCGTTGCCGCCCCCGCGCGCCGGGGCTAGCCTACGCCTCCATCAGCGAGCCGGGAAAAGAAGGAGACCGCCATGAAAGCCGCCCTGCTGCACGAGGCCGCGACGCCCCTGACCGTCGAGGAGATCGACATCATCGACCCGCGCCCCAACGAGGTGCGCGTGAACACCGCCGTGAGCGGCGTCTGTCACAGCGACCTGCACTTCGCGAGCGGCAACTGGAATCCGCGCATGCTGGGCCCGGGGCCGTGGGTGCTGGGGCACGAGGCGGCGGGCACGGTGGAGGCGGTCGGTGAGCAGGTGACCTACGTCCAGCCGGGCGACCACGTCATCATGTCGTTCAAGCCGTTCTGCGGGACGTGCAAGCAGTGCACGTCGGGGCGGGCCAACCTCTGCGCCAGCCCGGCGGTGTATCACCCGACGCGCGGGCGGCTGAGCTGGGACGGCAAGCCCGTCTCGATGATGTCGTCGGTGGGGTCGTTCGCGGAGCAGATGGTGACCGTCGAGAGCGGCGTGCTGAAGATCCCCGACGACATGCCCTGGGCCGAGGCCGCGCTGGTCGGCTGCGGCGTCATGACGGGCGTCGGCGCGGCGCTGTACACGGCCCAGGTCCCCGGCGGCGCGACGGTGGTCGTGATCGGCTGCGGCGGCGTGGGGCTGAACGTCATCCAGGGCTGCCGCATCGCCGGGGCGGCGCACATCATCGCCGTCGACATGCTCGACAGCAAGCTGGAGATGGCCAAGTCCTTCGGCGCGACCGACGTCGTCAACGCCTCGGACCGGGACCCGGTCGAGGCCGTCAAGGAGATGACCGGCGACACCGTCGAGTACGCCTTCGAGGTGATCGGCCGGTCGGACACGGCGCGGCAGGCCTTCGACATGGTCGAGATCGGCGGCACGGCCGTCGTCGTGGGGATGGTCGGCGGCGACATCACCGTGCCAGGGCCGGCCTTCCTGTCGGAGAAGCGGCTGATCGGCTGCATGTACGGCAGCACCCGCTTCCGCGAGCACATGCCCAAGCTGATGGAGCTGTACCGGCAGGGCCGGCTCGACCTCTCGGCGCTGGTCACCGAGCGCATGGGCCTGGAGGACGTCAACGTCGCCTTCGAGAAGATGAAGACGGGCGAGGTGGCGCGGTCGGTGCTGGAGATCGGCGTCTAGCCCGCGACGCTCCCCGGCCGGCGATGCCGCAGGTCACCGACTTCGAGCCGTACCTCGCGCCCTCGCGGGGCCCGCGGCCGGGCCGCCGCACCGACGCCGCGACGGCGCTGCGCGCCATCCCCGACGGGGCGCGCCTCCTCTTCCCCACGCTCAGCGGCGTGCCGATGGGGCTGCTCGCCGCCCTCGACGAGGCGCGCGAGCGCTGGTCGTCGCTGGAGTTGGTGACGGGCACGCTGCGCGAGCCGCCCGCCCCGCTGGCGCACGCGGGCGCGCCCTTCCGCTTCGCGACCTGGCAGTTCTCGCGGCCGCTGCGGGCGGCCGAGGCGGCCGGCGTCCTGCGCGTCATCCCGGCGCGCTACTCGCAGACGGCGACGCTCTTCCAGCCGGACGGCCCGGTGCCGGTCGACGCCGTGCTGGTCTCGGCCAGCCCGCCCGGCCCCGACGGCAGGCTCAGCCTGGGCGTGGCGGTGGGCTCGGTGATCGACGCGCTGCGCAGCGCGCCGCTCGTCATCGCGCAGGTCAACCCGGCCATGCCGTACGTGCGCGGCGTGGGGGAGTTGCCGCCCGACGCTTTCGACTTCCTGGTCGAGATCGAGAGCCCGCTGCCCGAGCTGACGCGCGCCCCGCCGGGTCCGGTCGAGGAGGCGATCGCGGAGCACGTGGTGGGCCTCGTGCCCGACGAGGCGACGCTGCAGTTCGGCATCGGCGCGATCCCCGAGGCGGTGATGGCGCGTCTGACCGCCCGCCGCGACCTGGGCGTCCACTCGGGCCTGATCGGCGACGGCCTGATCGACCTGCAGGAGAGCGGCGCGCTGACGGGCGCGCGCAAGTCGCAGGACGCGAGCCTGATGATCGGCGCGGTCTGCGGCGGCACGCGGCGGCTGTTCGGCTGGCTGCACCGCAACCCGGCCGTCCGGCTGGCGCCCGCGCGCTACAGCCACGGCGTCGACGTCGTGAGCCGCAGCCATCGCTTCGTCGCGATCAACTCCGCGATCAGCGTCGCGCTCGACGGGTCGGTGAACGCGGAGACGGTGGGGGCCCGGCCGCTGAGCGGCCCCGGCGGCCAGCCCGACTACGCCGAGGCGGCGATGTCGGCGCGAGACGGGATCGGCATCGTGGCCATGCCCTCGACGGCGGCGCGGGGGACGGCCTCGCGCATCGTGCCGCGGCTGGGCCCCGAGGACGCGGTCACCGTCCCCCGCACCCTGGCCGACCGGGTCGTCACCGAGTACGGCGTCGCGGAGCTGCGCGGCCGCTCGCTCGATGAGCGGGCGGCGGCGCTGCGGGCCGTCGCCCACCCGGACTTCCGGTCGGGGCTGTGAGGGGTCGGGGCCGCGCGGGGGAACGCTCAAGCGCCGGCGGTCGTCATTGGAGATGACATGCCCGCCCGTAGACGCTTCGCCGTCGTTCTGACGCCGCTCCTCGCGCTGCTTGGCGTGGCGGCGGCGGTCCTGCTGCCGTCCGCTGCCGCGCCGGTCGCGGCGCAGAGCCAGGAACCGGCTGTCACCTGCTTCGAGATCACGGTGGGCTGGCGGATCTGCGCATCCTCAGCCGCACCAGCCGAGCGCGCGCCGGCGCAGCCGCCCGAGCCATGCGTGGCCGGAGTGGCCGTGCCCGACGCGGCGAACAACCCCGGTCTGGTCGCCGACTGCGCGATCCTGCTGGCGGCGAAGGACACGCTGCGCGGCGACGCGGCGCTGAACTGGAGCGCGGCGACGGCCATCACGGCCTGGGACGGGGTCACCGTGGGGGGGACGCCGCCGCGCGTGACCGAGTTGCGCCTGGAGGAGCGCGGGCTGACGGGCACGATCCCGGCCGAAGTGGGCGACCTGGCGCACCTGGAGTTCCTGCATCTCGCCGGGAACCGCCTGACGGGCGCGATCCCGCCCGAGCTGGGGAACCTCACGCGCTTGGTGTACCTGGGGCTCGCCGGGATCCGGCTGACGGGCGTGCACCAGCCGGAGTTGGGGGACCTCGCGCGGTGGGAGTGGCTGCGGCTCAACGGGAGCCTGCTGACGGGGCCGATCCCGCCGGAGTTGGGCAACCTCGCGCAACTGGAGATACTGCTGCTCGGCTTCAACCGGCTGACGGGCGCGATCCCGCCGGAGTTGGGCGATCTCGCGCGGTTGGTGAACCTGGATCTCGAGGGCAACCTGCTGTGGGGCGCGATCCCGCCGGAGTTGGGCGATCTCGCGCGGTTGGAGCGCCTGGATCTCGGGGGCAACCTGCTGTGGGGCGCGATCCCGCCGGAAGTGGGCGACCTGGCGCGGTTGGAGATCCTGGATCTCCAGGGCAACCTGCTGTGGGGCGCGATCCCGCCGGAAGTGGGCGACCTCGCGCGCCTAGTGTACCTGTCGTTCATCGGGAACCGGCTGACGGGGCCGATCCCGCCGGAGTTGAGCGACCTCGCGCGCCTCGAGTTCCTGAACCTCGGCGGGAACCGCCTGACGGGCGCGATCCCGCCGGAAGTGGGCGACCTCGCGCGGTTAGAGACCCTGTACCTGCACGGGAACCGCCTGACGGGCGCGATCCCGCCGGAATTGGGGAACCTCGCGCGCCTCTGGTGGCTGTGGCTTGCCGACAACCGCCTGACCGGCGCGATTCCGCCCGGGCTGGCCGATCTCCCCCTGTACGGACTCTCTCTCGCCGAGAACGACCTGACGGGCTGCCTGCCGCGTGAGTGGGCGCAGGTGACATACAACGATCTGGACCAGCTCGGCCTGGCCTCCTGCCCGCTGCGGTCCGAGACCCTGTCCTACGGCGCCCCCGTCACGACGGGCAGCGTCACGGACGACGGCGACTACGCCTTCCTCACCGACCCCGACGACCTCACCACGCTGGTCACGACGTACGAGGGGCTGCGCGACGGCAGCACGACCGGCCTCGTGGTCCACCAGAACGACAGCGCCGGCACGTCGCAGGCGGCCTTCTACGACCTGGTCCGGTCGGGCGACGTCTTCGAGTGGCGGAAGGCGAACGACTGCTGGGTGCGGTACCAAGTGACGTCGGCGCCGGAACCCACGGCGGGCGCGACGACCTGGGAGTTCGGGGTCAAGTGGGCCGCCTACGCGTTCACGGGCTGCACGGGGACCGTGGCGACGGATATGGACGCGAGTGTCACGTGGGGCCCGGAGCCGAACTTCCTCTCACCGCGTATCATGGTGCCGGTGCGGTACGGCCCCTATCAACTCATCCCCGTCGGCTGGACCGGCGCGGTCGAGGCACAGACTCGGGTCACGCTGCCGACGAGCGGAGCCTCGGACGCCTCCGGTACCTCGGCGGGGCCCACGTGGCCGTCGGACGATCGCGCGGAGGTCCTACAGCACCCGCTGTGGAGCGCACCGGCCGTGCCGGACGCCTGGACAGTTAGCGCAATCTGGGCCGACAGCGAACACAGCGTCAGCGCGATATACGGCGACGGCAAGGGGTATTTGGCCGCCGACATCTGGATCGCGCGCCTCGACTGGCACCCAGTCAGGTTCACGCTCTGGATGTCTGACGGGGTTCCAGAAGTGCGCACGATTGACGGACATCCGGCGATCGTGAAGTACAGCCATACTGGTGCATGGGCAAGGATCTTCGACGAGACGAGGGGGATCCTCTACACAGCTTTCTTGTACCCGAACGAGGATGACCCTGACGGGCGCGATATCGACGACGTGATCGCGATCGCGCGCAGCCTGTACCGGACGTCGCCGTGAGCCGCCCGGTCATCCCGGAGGCGGCCGGTCTGACGCTGCTGGCGGCACTGCTTCTGCCACTGCGCGTGTCCGCTTCGCCCGGCACCTGAGCGGGCGACTCACTGTGAGGGGCGGGGTCGGCCGCCCATCCGATACGCTGGCCCCACGCCGGCGACGGCGGGTGGGGGTGACGCTATGACGCTCCGAGCGAAGGCCGACGCCGAGTCGGCGCCGGCATCCGAGCAACGCATCCTCGAGGCTGCGCGCCGCTACAGCTTTCGCGCGCGCATGGACAAGGGCCGCTTCGAGGGGCCGGTCTTCGTGCGGGGCGCGGGCAGCGAAGTCGAGGACGTCAACGGCAAGCGCTACCTCGACTTCAACAGCGGCCAGATGTGCGCCTGGCTCGGGCACAACCAGCCCGCCATCACAGCCGCCGTCGCGGAGGCCTGCGACACCCTGGTCCACGCCCACTCGAGCTACTTCAACGACAAGGAGGTCGAGCTGGCGGAGCGGCTGGCCGCGATCCTGCCGCCGCCGCTCGAGAAGAGCCTGTTCCTGCAGTCGGGCGCCGACGCCAACGAGGCGGCGGTCAACATCGCCCGCAAGTACACCGGCGGCGTCGAGGTCGCCAGCCCGCACGTCGGCTTCCACGGCATGTCCGACTCGACGCGCGCGCTGACCTACGCCGGCTGGCACGCCGGCTACGGGCCGCCCGCGCCCGGCACGATGCCGATGGTCGCGCCCTACTGCTACCGCTGTCCCCTGCGCCAGACCTTCCCCGACTGCGAGTTCGCCTGCCTCGACACCAGCTTCGAGCTGATCGACGCGCAGACCACCAGCCGTCCCGCCGCCGTCATCACCGAGCCGATCTTCAGCGCCGGCGGCGTCATCGAGCCGCCCGATGGCTGGCTGGCCGCGCTGCGGGAGCGCTGCCACGCGCGCGGCATGCTGCTCATCCTCGACGAGGAGCAGACCGGCCTCGGCAAGACCGGCGCGATGTTCGCCTTCGAGCGCGAGGGCGTCGTGCCCGACATCATCACGCTCGCCAAGCACTTCGGCGGCGGCATCTGCGTCAGCGCCGTCACCACCTCGGCCGAAATCGAGGAGCGGGTCGTCGAGAGCGACTTCATCGTCACGCACAGCCACAGCAACGACCCGCTCGCCTGCGCGGCCGGGACCGCCAGCCTGGACGTCATCGAGCGGGAGGACGTGCCCGGCACGGCGCGCCGCCTGGGCGGCTATCTGCGCTCGAAGCTCGACGCGCTGGCGGCGCGTTTCGAGATCATCGGCGATGTGCGCGGCCGCGGCCTGCTGCAAGGCATCGAGTTGGTCCGCGACCGCGCGACCAAGGAGCCCGCCACGACCGAGGGCCGCGCCGTCTACGATCGCTGCCTCGACAACGGGCTCATCTTCAGCCTGCGCCGCGAGGGCGCCGTGCTGCGCTTCGTCCCACCCGTCACCACCACCGAGGCCCAGATCGATCAGGCCGTCGAGATCATCGGGGAGGCGCTGGCGGCGGTCGAGGGCGTCGCGTCGGATCGGGGGTGATCCGTGGGCGTGCCGCGTCTCGGGATCGACGTCCTGACGGCCGCGCTGCTGGCGTCCGATACCGCGCGCCTGCCACGCGGGCCAGGACTAGCGCGGCGTCCGCTCAAGCTGCGCCCAGAAGTCGTCCCCGCTCAGCGTGCATTCCACCGCCTCCTGGAACTGGCCCGTTGTCAACCCGAGTTGCCGTGCCATCCGACTCACGAGGTTGGCCGGGGTGTCATTGGCGCGGCAATGCGAGATCTTGGTTTGCCTCCAGTGACCGTCAGGCAGCGTGAAGCGGTAGGTCTTGTGGTCCTTGCCCGGCCGTTCCTCACCGCGCAGTTTCCCGGCGAGGGCTTGGTGAACGGCTCTGCGCTGCAGTGCCGGCACTAAAGCACGCGCAGCGACGCAAGGTACGCGAGGTGACGCTTCTGATCCGGGAACAGCACGGGGTCGCTGTCCTCGAGTGCTGCGCGGTATTCCCGGAGGGCGTCCAGGAGAGCATCCACTGCCTCCGCGGCGGTGTCCCCCTCACCGAAGTTCTGCGTCGTCTCTTCTGTCGCGATGAAGTAGTCACCGGCGACGCGTTCGATCAGCACCAAGATCCGATCACATTGCGTGGCCGCCTGGAGGGGATCCTGGGCGGGGACCGTCGTCACGTCGCCCGGAACCCACCGCTCGCTCGGCGTGGCAGCGGGCAGGTTCGGTGCGTCTGCCATGCCTACAGGCCCTCCCTCGACGAGTTGATTCCAGAAGCCAAGCTTCCATGATAGCTCCGTCAAGCACGCGCTGCGACCGGGCTTGGCGTCGCGGGAGGAGTGACGGTGCGTAGCTCAATAGCGCCGGAGCGCCGAAGTCGAGATCGGGGAGTTGCGGCGTTGAGTCCGCGCCGCCCCGCTTGACACCCCACCCGTGCCCAGGACGACACAGCGGCGGCGCTTGACAGTTGGGCCGTGACGGGCACGACAGCGGGGCCGGCGGGGCGTCCATACGCTGGAGGTGCTGTCGCCCATAGAGGGGCCGACGGAGCCTCTTGGCGGGGGCCGGCAGCAGGAAGAGACAGAGATGGTGGAGACATTCTCATTTGAGTCGATGCTGGCGAAGACGGAGCTCTTCGCGGGGCTGGACGAGGCCGACCTGGGCCCGTTCGCGGCCAAGTGCCAGCTGCACACGTACGAGGCGGGGCACGAGATCACGCGCGAGGGCGACCTGGGCACGGGCCTCTACGTCGTGACGCGCGGCTCGGTCGACGTCGTCGCGCGCCGGGGCGCCCCCGAGGAGCGCATCGTCGGCACGATCGCCGAGGGCGGCTTCTTCGGCGACATGGCGCTGGTGCTCGAGCAGCCGCGCTCGGCCACGGTCGTGACGCGCGAGTTCACGGAGTGCCTGGTGCTGACGCGCTGGGACTTCAAGGACATCGCGCTCGACCACGCGGCCGTGCTCTGGAACATGCTCGAGGTCGTGGCGCAGCGTCTGGCCGGCCGCGAGCTCGTCGCGACGGCCTAGCCCTCGGTTCGTACCCGGCCCTAGTCCCCGGGCGACCCCCGGCGCACCTCGGTTCCCCCCAGCGATTCGAGCACGCGGGCCAGCGCCTGCGTGCCGTCGCCGCCGCGGCCGGCGGCCTCGATCTGGTGGAACAGCTGGTGCACGAGGCCCGCGACGGGCAGCGGCTGCTCGACGTCCTGGGCGGCGCCGAGGGCGAGCCGCAGGTCCTTCTGCAGCAACCGCACCATGAAGCCGGGCGCGAAGTCGCGGTCGACGATGCGCGGGCCCAGGTTGGACATCTGCCAGGAGCCGGCCGCGCCGGCCGAGATCGCCTCGAGCATGCGCGCCGGGTCGACGCCCGACTTCTGCGCGAGCGTCAGCGCCTCGCAGACACCCTCCAGGCAGCCGGCGATCGCGACCTGATTGCAGAGCTTGACCGACTGCCCCGCGCCGATGGGGCCGACGTGGGTGATCGTCTTGCCCATGACCTCGAAGACGGGGCGGGCGCGTTCGACGTCGGCGGCCGCGCCGCCGATCATGATCGACAGCGTGCCGGCGATGGCCCCGGCGTCGCCGCCGGAGACGGGGGCGTCGAGCATGGCGACGCCCTTGTCCGCCAGCCGGACCGCGATGTCGCGCGTGACAGCGGGGCTGATCGTGCTCATGTCGATGACGAGCGCGCCCGGCGCCAGGCCCTCGATCGCGCCGCCGGGACCGGCGATCACCGCCTCCACGTCGGGGCTGTCGGTGACCATGCTGATAAACACGTCGCAGGCGGCGGCGACGGCGGCCGGACTCGCGGCCTCGCTCGCGCCGGCCGCGACGCACTCGTCGATGCCGGGGCGGCTGCGGTTCCAGACCGCGACGTCGTAGCCGGCCGCCAGCAGGTTCTTGACCATCGGCCGGCCCATGATGCCCAGCCCCACGAAGCCGATGCGTTCCATTGCCCGCACTCCCTTCCCCCTCGCGCCCGAGGGGGCGCTCGCCTATCATCGCCCGCGCCGGTCGCGTGCGCCCGTGGGGCCTACGATGGCCGCCCGCCCGCGACGGGGCAAGCGCCCCACCGGCCGCCGACCGCCGTCAAGCGCGAAGGAGCGCCGCCCGATGCCCATCCTGCACGCCAACGGAATCGACCTGTACTACGAATCGCACGGGGCCGGTCCGGCCGTCGTGCTGGTGCACGGCTTCGGCGACAGCGCCGCGCTGTGGGACGCGCAGGTGGCCGCGTTCCGGGATCGCTACCAGGTGATCACCATGGACATGCGCGGCCACGCCCGCAGCGAAGCGCCGGCCGACCTGGGCCTCTACACGCAGGACGGCGTGGTCGAGGACGTGCGCGCCGTGATGGACGCGGCCGGGGTGGAACGAGCCGTCGTGGGCGGGCACTCGCTGGGGGGCTACACGTCGCTGCGCTTCTACCAGCGCTACCCGGATCGGGTGCGGGGGCTGATCCTCTCCGACACGGGGCCGGGCTACCGCAAGATGCAGGGCGCGGCCGGCTGGACGTCGAACAACGAGCGGCTGGCGGCGAAGATCGAGGCGCGCTGGCCCGAGGCCGACTTCGACGCGCGGGCGGCGGGGATGGGGCGGCACGGCGGCGACGCGCCCATCCGGCATACGGCGCGCGGGCTGGCCGGCGTCTACCGCGGCGTCATGCGCATGCCGCCGATGGTCGAGTGCGGCGAGGTCGCGGCGCCGGCGATCGTGCTGGTGGGCGAGGAGGATGCGCCGTTCCTGGGGCCGTCGCAGTACATGGTCGCGAAGCTGCCCGACGGGCGCGGGCCGGTGGTCGTGCCGGGCGCGTCGCACTGGTCGAACTTCGACGATCCCGACGCCTGGAACGCGGCGGTCGGGGAGTTCCTGGCCGGCCTGCCGGCATAGGCGCGGCCGCCGATGCCGCCGCCGATGCCGGTTAGGGCCGCCGCCAACCCACCGCGGCGCTCAGCGCGCTGCTGACGAACTGGTTGAGGCTCACACCCTCGCGCTTCGCCTCTTGCACCAGCGTCGCGTGCAGGCCGTGCGGGAGCCGCACCCGGAATTGCCCGCTGTAGTGCGTGGGCGGATCGGCCTGCGGCTCGGGGATGGGACGATCCTCGGCGAGCGCCGCGCTGATCCAGCCGTGGATGGCGTCCTGCACGTGCGCGACGGCCTCCGCCTCGGTGTCGCCGTCCGACATGCACCCGGGCAGCTCCTCCACGGTCGCGAACCAATAGGCGCCGTCGCCGTCGTCGCGCCGCTGGAGGCGCAGATGATAGGGGAGCTGGCTGTAGGCGTCGGCGTTCATGCGCGTGCCTCCCGGATGGCGTCGATCGCCGCATCAACGTACACGGCCCGCAGGGGCGTCCGCGACTGCGGGATCGTCAGGATGCGCGTCAGGCTGGGATGACTGTAGACACGGTGCGAACCCTTCCCCTCGCGGAAGTGGAAACCCGCGCGGAGAAGCAGGCGATGCAACTCCTGCGGGCGCACACTCCGGCGGCGCTGCCGCAGTCGTCCCAGTTCCTCCACGTCGGACGCATGGTACCACATTCGGTTCCGGGTCCGACCAACGGCATTCGTAAACGCAGCGTTACGTCACCGATTTCGACGGTGGAGGCCCCCTGAGGGCTGGCAATCCGGCGCGGGATGCACTAGAGTGCAAGCACAATTGAATAGCGAGGGCCGAGTCCTCCTTCGGGAGGAACGGGGGACCCAACTTTTGGGGTGAATGGAGCCAAGGGCTCCTAGGCGCATCTCCTTCGCGCCGAACCCGTCAGCTAACCCCGTAGGCGACTGGGGGAGTACCAGAGCCGATCGTGCCCGACACGGATCGGTTTTCTTTTTGCGACGCCGCATCCGTGCCGAACACGGTCCCCGGCTTCCCCGGCCGCGACGGCCCGCCCAACTGTACGAGTAACCGCCGTTTCATGGTCCGGCGGGCTCGAAAGTGGACAGGGTTCTCGCTCGCCCTGTCCGCCTCCTGACCAGCCCGGGGCCTCACGGCCCCGGGCTGTGTTCTTAAGCGCCGTCGTGTGCCCAAGCGCAGTGTCGCGAGGCGCGGCCGGCCGCGACGGGTGGATCGGCGGCGGGGTCGGGCCGATACTCGGCGCATGGACCCATCGGCCCTCTACCCCCTGCGCGCGAGCGATGAGATCCCGGCC
This sequence comes from Dehalococcoidia bacterium, assembly GCA_965209205.1. Taxonomy (GTDB): domain Bacteria; phylum Chloroflexota; class Dehalococcoidia; order Bin125; family Bin125; genus TK10-74A. The sequence goes on along the minus strand of CBDBQC010000002.1, from coordinate 326,009 downwards.
ATCAGCGTGGACGAGATGCGCGAGGTCGAGCGCCTGGCGGTGGAGGACGCGGGCCTCTCGCCGCTGCAGCTGATGGAGAACGCGGGCCGGGCGCTGGCGCTCGTGGCGCGCGACCAGACGGGGCCGCCGGATGCGTTCGAGGGCGGCAACGTCCTGGTCGTCGCGGGGCGCGGCGACAACGGGGGCGGCGCGCTGGCGGCGGCGCGGCACCTGCGCAACTGGGGCTACGACCCCGAGATCGTGCTGTCGGGCCCGCCGGGGCAGCTCGACGCGGCCGCGGCGGTACAGCACCACATCCTGCATCGCGACGGGGTGCGCACCACCTGGCCCGGCGCGGCGGAGTTCGACCAGCACTTCCCGGCCATGCTCGCCGCCGCGCACACGGTCATCGACGGGCTGGTGGGGTACGGCTTCCGGGGCCCGCTGCAGGGCGACGTCGCGCTGATCGTCGACGCGATTCTGGACCAGGCCCCGCCGGCGGTGATCTCGCTCGACGTGCCCTCGGGCGTGGAGGCCGCGTCGGGCGACATCTACGCGACGGCCGTCGTCGCGACCACGACGCTGACGCTGGCGCTGCCCAAGAGCGGCCTGATCGAGGGCGACGCCGCCGCGGCCGTGGGCGACCTGCTGCTGGCCGACGTCGGCATCCCGCAGTACATCTACGAGCGCCTGGAGCTGCCCGTCGCGCCCAACCTCTTCGCCGAGGGGCCGATCCTGCGCCTGATCACCGACGCCTAGCAGACCTCCGTGTCCCCGTGATCGCCGGGCGGGCCCCTTCCCGCGCCCTGATAGGGTTCGGGCAGGGAGTTGGCGCATGCCCGTCGACACGGACTTCCTCGACCGCTGCATCCAAACCCTGGACGCGGCCTTCGCGCGATTGGACGAGCAGGACGCGGGCGGGCTCGCGCGCGACATCGTCCGCGCCGCCTGCGTCAAGGAGTTCGAACTGGTGTTGGAGCAGAGCGGCAGCCTGCTGCGGAAGCGGCTCCGGCCCTACTTCGCCAGCAACCAGCAGGTGGACCGGCTGACGTTCAAGGATCTGTTCCGCCATGCCGCCAAGCACGGCCTGATCTCGGTGGAGGGCTGCGAGCGCTGGCTGGCCTACCGCGACCACCGCAACGACACCGCGCACCAGTACGGTGAGGACTTCGCCGAGGCGACGCTGGCGCTGCTGCCGGAGTTCATCGCGGACGCGCGCGCCCTGGCGGGGGCGATCGCGGACGGATCCGATGACTGACCGGCTGGATCTGCCGGCCCGCTACCGCGCGCAGGTCGAGGCGCTGCTGCGCGAGCACGTGCCCACGGCGGAGGTGTGGGCCTACGGCAGCCGCGTGAACGGCGAGGGCCACGCGGCGAGCGACCTCGACTTGGTGCTACGCGGCCCGGACCTGCAACCGCTGGCGGGTCTGGCCGATCTGGTCGCCGCATTCGAGCGCTCCAGCATCCCCATCCTGATCCAGGCGCACGACTGGGCGCGCCTGCCCGCGCGCTTCCAGCACGAGATCGAGCGCGCCTACGTCGTGCTGCAGCCGGGGTCGAGTGCACGAGCCGGGTGATTGTCGCGGCGCCCGTCGTCGCCGCCCTGCCGCGCCGCGGTGCCGTTCCCCCTCTCCATCGTCCAGATGGAGAGGGGGACAGGGGGTGAGGTTCCCTAGCGCACGTTGCGCAGCCGCGGATCGAGGGCGTCGCGCAGCCAATCGCCCATCAGGTTGCCGGTCAGCGAGATCGTCAGCAGGGCGAGGCCGGGCAGCCAGATCGGCCACCAGGCGACGTTCATGAAGTCGCGGCCCTCCGAGATCATGATCCCCCACGAGGGCGTGCCCGGCGGCGCGCCGACGGTCAGGAAGCTCAGCGCGGCCTCGGCCAGGATCACCAGGGCGACCTCCAGCGTCATGATGATGACGACGGTGTTGACCACGTTCGGGAACAGGTGCCGGCGCATGATCCAGACCGGCCCCGCCCCGGTCGCGCGGGAGGCGGTCACGAAGTCGCGCTCCTTCAGCGTGAGCACGTCGGCGCGCACCAGCCGGGCGTACGCGGGCCAGGTCCAGATCAGCAGGATGATGATCACGTTGCGCAGGCTGGCCCCCACCAGGGCCGCCAGCAGCACCGCGAAGAGGATGCCCGGCATGGCCAGTTGCACGTCGACCAGGCGCATCAGCAGCTGGCCCGTGAGGCCGCCCACCCAACCCGAGATCAGCCCCACCAGCGTCCCGAGCAGCGCCGCGCCCGGCACCACCGCCGCGACGACGATCAGGGAGATGCGCGCGCCGTACAGCAGTCGGCTGAAGATGTCCCGCCCCACCTGGTCCGTGCCCAGGAAGTAGTCCCAGCTGCCGCCGACGAAGACGGGCGGCTCCAGGCGCCCGCCCAGGTTGATGAACTCCGGGTCGTGCGGCGCCAGCCAGTTCGCCCCCAGGCCCGCGACGAGCAGCGCCAGCGCGATCGCGCCGGGCACGGAGAGCCCCAGCCAGCGGCGCCAGCGCCGGCCGCGCCGCGGGTCCAACTCCACCGCCGCCGTCTGGCCCGCCATCAGGCGGCTCCCGCCCGGATGCGCGGGTCGATCAGCCGGTAGGAGACGTCGACCAGCAGGTTCACGATCGCGATCGACGTCGCCAGCACGATGATCGAGGCCTGCACCATCGGGAAGTCGTTCTTGAAGATCGAGTCGACGATCAGCCGGCCGACCCCGGGCCAGGCGAACACCACCTCGATGATCACGGAGCCGCCGATCAACCGGCCCAGCGAGAGGCCCAGCATCGTCACGACCGGCAACAGCGCGTGCCGCACGGCGTGCCGCCCAATGACCACCCGCTCACTGAGCCCCTTGGCCCGCGCGGTGCGAATGAAGTCCGTGTCCATCACCTCGATCATCCCCGAGCGGGTCAGCCGCATGATCGCGACCAGTTCAAACAGGCCGAGTGCGATCGCGGGCAGGATCAACGAGCGGAAGCCCGCGTCTTCACCGCCGGTCGGGAACCAGCCCAACTGGACGGCGAAGAAGAAGATCATCATCAGGCCCAGCCAGAAGCTGGGCGTGGCCTGGCCGATCACCGCCACGAAGCGCGCCAGCCAGTCGAGGACGGTGCCCCGCTTCAACGCGGCCAGGATGCCCAGCGGCACCGCCAGCGCGAGCGCGAACACCACGCCCGCCACCCCCAGCTTGAGCGTGCTCACCGCCCGGTCGCCGATCGCGGCGAGCGCCGGCGCGCCCCCGCCCAGCCACGAACTCCCGAAGTCGCCTTGCGCCAGGTCCCAGAGGAAGATGCCGTACTGGACATGGAGCGGGTGGTGCAGCCCCAGGTCCTCCCGCAGGCGCTCGACGGCTTCGGGCCGTCGCTGGTCGGGCGACAGCAGGGTCGCCTCGGGATTGCCCACGAGGCGCGAAACGAAGAAGACGGTCGTCGCGACGATGAAGACGACGAAGAACGCCTGGACCAGCCGGATCGCGAAGTAGCTCCAGAACTGCATCAGTCCCCCTGCGGTGCGGGCGCTGGTCGTCTGGCGGCAGTGTAGCGGAGGCAACCATGCCGGCGGCCCGCCGGAATCTGACCCCCGACCCGAACCCCCTCTCCGTTGCAGAGCAGGGGAGAGGGAATCGGATCCCCTCTCCCCTGGGGAGAGGGTTAGGGTGAGGGGGAGCCAGCGCCCGCGCCCCGGTCCCCGTCTCCATCCTTCTGGATGGAGAGGGAATCGGATCCCCTCTCCCCCTGGGAGAGGGGACCGGAGGTTCCGGCGCCTTAGGTGGCCTTGCGCCGCTGGATGGCGTAGGCCGTGCCGCCCCACGCGAAGCCGGTGCTCCCGCCCTTGGGCCAGTTGACGTCCGCCGGGGTTAGCACCGCGTCCGGCGCCTCGACGATGAAGACGAGCCACGCTTGGCGCGCGTGCTCCAGCATCAGTTCCGCGGTCATCGCGCTGCGCCGTGCGGGATCGAGCTCGGCGCGCTGTGCGTTGTACAGCTCGTGCAGGGCCGGATCCATAACCCCCTCGCCGCCGAGCTTCGTGAAGTAGGATTCGGGCCCGACGCAGCAATCCCACATCGATCCGATGTCGCGGACGACGTTGGCCCACATCCAATAGAGGCCCACCGGGCGGTCGGGGCCGCCGACGATGTAGGCGTCGGAGAAGTACTCGGCGACGATGGCCGCCTCCGGCTGCGTGCGGATGCCGACCGCGGACAGGTCCTGGGCCACGGCCGGCACCATGTCCGCCATGGCCTGGCCGCCCCAGTCGGTCGTCCAGTACAGCGGAACGTCGAAGCCGTCCGCGTAGCCGGCCTCCGCCATCAACTGCCGCGCCAGTTCGGGGTCGTAGTTGTACTCGACTTCCGCCCGCTGCTCCGGGGTCGGGTAGCCGTACACGCCGGCGAACGTGAACAGAGGATAGTGGCCCTGGCCGAGCAGGAGGTTGTCGATGATGGTTTGGCGGTTGATCGCGTGGTTCGCGGCCCGGCGGACGCGGAAGTCGAGGAACGGGTTCGGGCTGCCGTCCGGCATCGTCTGGGGGTACAGGTTGGGATAGAGCACCTGGATGGCCGCCCCGTTGATGCCGGGTTGGTACTGCACCGTGAAGTCGGGGTCGTCCTGGTACGGCTCCACGTTGGTGGGGCCCAGGTCCGGCACCACGTCGATCTCCCCGGCCTCGAGGCCGGCCAGCTGCGACTGGATCTCGGGCCGCACCACGACCCGCTGGTGCTTGTGGTGGGCGTAGCGCGACACCACGAAGGGGTAATCGACCGGGAGGAAGTGCTCCTCGAAGCGCTCGAAGACGAAGTCCGTGTCGTCTTCGTGGCTGACGAAGCGGAAGGGGCCGGTACCCATCGGTGCGGTGTCCATCGCGAGGTCGCCGCGCGCCTCCGTGTCCGCCTGCGACATGATGACGACCTCGCCGGTCCCGGCCAGGTTGACGACGAAGAAGCCCGCATCGGGCAACGGCAACTCGATCGACCAGGTGCGGTCGTCCACGGCCTCGTTGCGGACCCAGTTCGCGGAACTCCGGCCGACGTTCGAGGGGGTCCAGCCGCTGGGGTGATCGGTCGTCTCGCCGCCCTGGTGGTAGGCGGCCGTCCCGGCCATGCGGTCGTAGCTGAACACCAGGTCGTGGGCGGTGAGGATCGAGCCGTCGTGGAACGGCGCCGGTACCACCGACGCCACGATCGACGTTTGGTCGACCCACTCCGGCGCGGCGAGATGCGGGATCGCCACGGCGGAGAGGGGCTCCCACTCCATGGTCGGACTGAAGACGGCGCCGTGCGAGTACTGGTTCGTCTTGCTGCCGGTCCGCATCTGGTCCAGCCCCCCCGCGTCGGAGGGGACCACCGGGACGATCGTGGCGTCCAGATCGATCTCGTCGAGCGGCCAGGGCACGGAGAAGTCCGCGGTGTCGCCCAGGACGGTGATGGCGGCGCTGGCCTCGTCGATGGCGGCGGCGGCGCTCTCGGCCGCGGCTTCGGCCGTCGCGGCGGCCGTGGCGGCGGCCTCCCCGGCGGCGGCGGACGCCTGCCCGGCCGCGTCGGCCGCTGCGGCGGCGGCCGCGGCGGCCTCGTCGATGGCGGCCTGGGCGGCGGCCGCGGTGGCCGTGCCGGCCTCGACCGCGGCGGCCGCGTCGCGGGCGGCCTGGGCGGCGGCCTCGGCGGCCTCGGCGGCGGCGGCCGCGACCGCAGCGGCGGCGTCATCGCCGGCGGCAGCGGCGGCGGCGGCCGCCTGGGCCGCGGCGGCAGCCGCGGCTTCCGCGGCGGCGGCCGCGTTGGCGGCGTCCTGCGACTCGGCCGCCTGGGCGGCCAGGGCGGCGGCCGCATCGGCGGCGTCGGCGGCCTGGGCGGCGGCAGCGGAGGCTTCGGCCGCGGCGGCGGCGGCGGCCTCGGCGGCCTCGGTGTCGACGGCGCTTGCGCCCCCGGCGGCGGTGGCCGCGGCGGCGGCCTCTTCCGCGGCCGAGGCGGCCCGTTCGGCGGCCGCGGCCCCGGCGTCGGCATCGTCGTCGTCGCCGCAGCCGACCAGCGCGAGGCCGGCCGCGCCAACGCCGGCCTTGGCGCTGGCTCCCAACATGGTGCGGCGCGAGATCCTTCGCTGTCGCAGGGTGGTCCAATACTTCGGCGTGCTCATGATCGGTCCTTTCGCGGACCTACCGTTGGTCCCCCCGTGGGACCGTCGGGCTGGTGAGCGCACGCAGTATGGCATACCCAGCCATTGGCGCGCGCCCCCGTTATGTTCCATAGAAATATCTGATGGATCGCTGTGGCATGTATAGGCGTCGGCCGGGGGAACGGCGCCCTCGAAGCCCCTCTCCAGCGTCCAGATGGAGCGGGGACCGGGGGTGAGGTCGGGGCGGCGCCTGGCCACCTCGCCGAGCATCCGCTATACTGCTATGGAGACCCGCGCAACGCGGTCTCGACGAGCAAGGACGGGCGGGCTGAATCCCCGATCAACTCGTGCACACACATGCACACACATGCACACACATGCACACACATGCACACACATGCACACTCGTGCACGCTCGTGCACACTCGTGCGCCCAGGTGAACCCCAGTGACCGCCCCTGCACGCCCACGCACCCACAGAAACGCCAGTGATTATCGGCCTCTTCGCGATCGACCACCTGCCGGGAGGTGGAAAAACTGCGCAGGGCGTGCACGTGTGCTCTCGACCCCCCCGGCCGACGCCCCATTCCCCCTCCGGCCCCCCCTCTCCAGCGTCCAGATGGAGAGCCCCAGGCGCGCGACCGCACGCCGTCGTATCCGAAGTCAGGGGGTGAGGCCGTCAGCCGTCCAGCCAGACGACGAGGTCCGGCTCGGGCGGCCGGTCGCGCGACGGGTAGTGGCAGCGACGGCGCACGGGGCAGTCGCCGCAGCGGGGCTTGCGCGCCACGCAGACCTGCGCGCCGAAGTCCATCAGCCCCTGGTTGAGCTCCCAGGCGCCCCGCCGCAGGCCCGGCCCGCGGCCGGGCAGCAGCGCCGCCGAGAGCGCCCACAGCCGCTTGTCGCGGCGGCCGTCCGAGTCGCCGGGCGGGAGGCAGTCGGCGAACCAGCGGCCCAGTACCCGCGCGACGTTGGTGTCGACGATCGGCGTCGCGCGGCCGTGGGCGAAGGTCATGACGGCGCCGGCCGTGTAGCGCCCCACGCCGGGCAGCTGCATCAGCTCCGGCACCGTGTCCGGGACGCGGCCGGCACGGTACTCGACCACCTCGTCGGCGAGGCGCTTGATGTAGCCGCCGCGCGCCTTGTAGCCCAGCGGGTCGGTGATGCGGCGCACGTCGGTCAGGTCGGCCTGGGCGACGTCGTCGATGCTGGGATAGGCGGCGACGAACTCCTCGTAGACCTCGGCCACGCGCGGGACCTGGGTCTGCTGGAGCATGATCTCGGAGACGAGGATGCGGTAGGGGTCGTTGGTGTGACGCCAGGGCAGGTCGCGGCCGTGCTCTTGGAACCAAGCGCGCAGCCGGCGACGGTAGTAGCGCAGGCGGACGGGGTCGACTTGGGCGCGCATGGACTCCCCGGCTGTCGGCGTCGTCGGCGGGCCGCCATCGGGGCGGCGGCGGACCGCGCCGATGCTACGCTCCAGCCCCCGGCGGGCCGCGCCGGCGCTGGACGGAGACCGTGCCCCGACCGCTGCCCCGTCGCTTCTTCGACCGGCCGACCCCCGACGTCGCCCGCGATCTGCTGGGCTGCGAGGTGTGGCTGCGCCGCGACGGCGGCCCGCTGCGGCGCGGGCGCATCGTGGAGGTGGAAGCGTATCGCGGCTTCGGCGATCGGGCCTGTCACGGCTGGCGCGGGGAGACGCCGCGGCTGCGCACGCTGTTCGGGCCCGGGGGGTACGCCTTCGTCTACATCACCTACGGCATCCACACGATGCTGAACTTCGTGACGGAGGGGCCCAACTACCCCAGCGGCGTGCTGATCCGCGCCCTGGAGCCGGTGCGAGGCCTGACCGGGCCGGCGCGGGGGCCGGGGCTGCTGACGCGGGCGCTGGGCGTCACCCGCGCCGACGACGGCGGCGACCTGCGCCGCGGCCCGATCCGCGCCATGCCGGGGAGGCTGCGGCCCGGCGAGCGCGTCGCCGCGAGCACCCGCGTGGGCGTCGAATACGCGGGCCGCGAGTCGGCTGCGCTGCCCTGGCGCTTCTTCATCGCGGGCAGCGCGCACCTGTCGCGGGGACGTCCCACCGACCCCGAGCGGGCGGCGCGGCTGCTGGCGGCGCGGCGGGCGCAGCGGGCCGCGCGGCCCGAGGCGATCGCGTCGCGCGATACACAATCCGGCTCGGGGGATCGCCCCGTTAACTCGGGGGAAGTCCGTTAACCGCAGATAGGAGCATCGGCCGCGGCAGGACGTGTAAAGTCGGGCCGCAGCCGCTCCCGGCGGGGCCCGATGCGCGGGCCGGCGTGCGTCGCAGCGGAGCGGCACGGGAACGGCTGAACGGTGCAGGACGTCCGCCTCTGGCTCGAGGATCACGTATGGGCCGTCGCGACGGCGGGGATCGCGGCGGTCGTCTTCGGCGTGACGTTCCTCGCCGTCTCCACGGCCTCCGACCGCGGCAGCCCGCCCCCCGACACCCCGGCGGTGGTCGAGCTGGCGGTCGTGCCGGCGCCCGATCCCGACGAGGAGCCGCCGGACGCGCCCGCCACCGACACGCCCGCCGCCGACCCGAACGAGGAGACCGTCTCGGCCACCGAGGAGGATCGGGAGGCCGACGGCCGGGCCGAAGCGGAGACGGAGGAGCCGTCGTCGCAAGCGGAGGAGGAGCCGGAGGTCGCGGATCCGATCGACCCGGAGACCGACGAGCCGTCGCCTGAGGCCGAGCAGGACGCCGAGCAGGACCTCGAGTCGGACCCCGAGGCGGTGGCTGAGGGCGACGCCGAGACGGAGCGCGACGACGACTCCCGCGGGCCCCGCGGACCCCGCCCCGAGGGTCCCCCCTACGCCGGGCCCTACAGGCCGCCGGAGATCGACGGCGGGGAACCCGGTGAGGCCGCCGGCGAGGGCGGGACGGATGCCGCGGAGGTCGAGCCGGCGGAAGCGGAAGCGCCCGACGAGCCCGACGAACCCCGGAGGCCCGACCTCCCGCGCGACGACCCACGGCAGCCCGAGCCCCGGCCCGACGAACCCCAGCGGCCCGAGCCTCCACCAGAGGAACCCGAGGAGCCGCCCGCCGTCCTGCCCGAGTTCGACGAGGAAAAGCTGATCTACGGCGGCACGGGCTGGGAAGGGGCGATCCTGGCCGGCCCCGGGATCGTCTGGAGCAGCGGCCTCTCCGACCGCACGCCCTGGGAGTTGCTGCTGCCCTCGGCGCAGATCCGGGCCAGCCTCGTGGGCGTGGGGCTGACCTACACCCGCGCGCTGGGCGCGCCCGACAACCCCTACGTGATCGGCTGGTGGAAGAACGGCCCGGCGCCCGGCGAGGTCGGCAACGTGCTGCTGGCCGGACACCGCGACTTCACCGACAACGACGGCAACATCGGCATCGGCGTCTGCTGGCTGCTGCCCAAGACCCAGCCCGGCGACTTCCTCATCATCCGCGACAACGAGGCGCGCGAGCACCACGTGTACACGGTGACCGAGGCGGTCGCCGTCGTCTGGAACGACCCCAACGGCGTCGAGTACCTGCGGCGCACGGAGACCGCGATCGCAACGCTGGTGACCTGCGAGGGCTCATTCGACGACGACGCGAACAACTACTCGCACCGCCGCATCATCGTCGCGGAGCTGACCGACACGATCCCCTTCGTCGAGGACGACGGCACCGGCCGGTCCCGCGCCGGCTGACGTCCACGGAAGCAAGTTGGGAGCGACGCCTCAGCCGAACTGGAAGCCGACGATCTGCATGACCGGAGCCCCCTCCGCAGTCGCGCGCATGTAGACCACGATCACATCCCCCACACGCTTCCGGTAGAGATAGAACGGGCGGTCCATCACGACTTCATCCGGGTTGGAGTCGGTGCGCAGGGCGGCGGCGGCCTGGTGAAGCGCCGTCAACTCCCTCGCGCTCGCCACCCGGAGGAGAACCGGGTTGATCTCGACATCAGGAGGCATCGTGGATCAGGCGATCCAGCTCATCAAGGCTGACGGCCGGCGTCCCGCGAAGCATCTCGGCAAACGACTGCTCGATCTGGTCGACCAGCGCTTCCGGATCGCGCACGCCACCATCCCGGAAACGGTCGACGAGAGTGCGCTCTCGTGTCGGGACGAACCTGATCAGGCGATTTGAAAGGCGCTCTTTGACTGTCATTGCGAACCCCGCCTGTCCGACCTGGGCGTACCGTTAATCCTACATCCCGGCGATCCAACGGTGCAACCGGCTAATCATTTCCTCAACTGCGTCGTACGCCCCTGCGTGTCAACAGTGGCTAGCGCAAGGGGCGGAAGAAGTCGCGCACGTCCCCGACGAGCAGCTCCGGCTCCTCGAGCGAGGCGAAGTGGCCGCCGCGGTCGAACTCGCTCCAGTGGACCACGTTGCCGCCGCGCTCCACCCAGGAGCGTGGCGGCCGCGCGCCGGCGATCTCCGCGGGAAGATCGCGAAGCCCAAGGGCGTCTCGATGCGCTCGTTCAAGACCGCGTCCGGGTCGTGCATGCCGGCGTAGTAGCGATGCATGCTGGTGTTGATCGTGCCGGTGAACCAGTAGATGGAGACGTTGGTGAGGATCTCGTCCTTGCTGAAGCGGCGCTCGACATCGCCGCCGCAGTCGCTCCAACTGCGCCACTTCTCCACGATCCAGGCGGCGAGGCCGGCGGGGGAGTCGGTCAGTCCGTAGGCCAGCGTCTGCGGCTTGGTGCCCTGGATCTTCTGGTAGCCGGCCTCGGCCCGGTCCCAGGCCCGCGCCGCCGCGAGGTAGGCCTCCTCCTCGGGCGACCGGGGATCGCGCTCGCCGGGGGGCGGAGAGACGGCGACCATGTTCAGGTGCGCCCCCACGACGTGCTCCGCGTGGCGGTGGGCGATGCTGGCGCTGATGCCGGCGCCCCAGTCGCCGCCCTGGGCGCCGTAGCGGTCGTAGCCCAACCGGGCCATCAGGTCGGCCCAGAGGTCGGCGGTGTGGTTGGGAGCGCCGAAGCCCGGCGTCGTGGGCACCTGCGAGAAGCCGTAGCCCGGCAGCGACGGCGCGACGACGGTGAAGGCGTCGGCCGGATCGCCGCCGTGGGCGGCGGGGTCGGTGAGCGGGCCGATGATCTTGCTGACCTCGAAGATCGAGCCGGGCCAGCCGTGGCTGAAGAGCAGCGGCAGGGGGTCGGGGCCCACGCCCTGCTGCTCGACGTAGTGCAGCGCGTAGCCGTCGAAGTCGGTCGTGAACTGGGGCATCGCGTTCAGGCGGGCCTCCTGGGCGCGCCAGTCGAAGCCGTCGCGCCAGTAGTCGCACAACTCCCGCAGGTAGGCGAGGTTGGCGCCGTAGCCCCAGCCGCTGCCCTCGATCTCGCCGGGCCAGCGGGTGCGGGCGAGCCGATCGCGCAGGTCGGCGATGGCCGCGTCGGGGACGTGGATGCGGTACGGCTGCGGGGTCATGTGTGGTCCTCTCTGCTCCGTGCGGGGCCCGCGGGGCCGGGCTAGCCCTCGACGACGTCGCCGCCGACCGGGTCGACGCGAACGCCCTGCTCCTGCATCCAGCGGATGCCGCGCTCGATCTCGGCGGGCTCGCCCTCGACCTCCAGCACGACCCAGCCGAAGTCGGCCTCGACGTCGGCCATGCGGATGTTGGTGACGAGCGCGAACTCGTGGCCCAGCCGGTAGATCAGCGGCTGGCCCACGCGCTCCCCCTCGAAGGTAAAGCGCACGCGTTTGCTGGCCATGACCGACCGCCCCTCTAGCCGCCGACCGCGGCGAATGCGTCCTCGAACGACTGCAGGGAGCCCTGGATCTGGATGGGCTGGGTCACGTGGGGCGCGACGGCGTCGGTCGTCTTGAGGCCGCCGCCGGTGATGAAGATCGCCGTGCTGGCCTCGGGGTCGATCAGGCCGCTCGCGAGGCCCTTGCGCAGGCCCGCCAGGGTGACGCCGCCGGCGGTCTCGGCGAAGACGCCCTCGGTCTCGGCCAGCAGCCGCATGGCCTCGACGATCTCCGGGTCCGAGGCGGCGACGGCGCCGCCGCCGCTATCCTGCATCACCTTCAGCGCGTAGTAGCCGTCGGCGGGGTTGCCGATGGCGAGGCTCTTGGCGATCGTGTTGGGCTTGACGGGGCGCACGTTCATCGTGCCGCCCGCGTGCGCCGTCGCGATGGGGGAGCAGCCCTCGGCCTGGGCCCCGTACATCCGCACCGGCGAGTCGTCGATCAGGCCCAGGTCGGCGAACTCCGAAAGGCCCTTGTAGATCTTCGTGAACAGCGCGCCGCTGGCCATCGGCACGACGCACTGGTCGGGCTTGCGCCAGCCCAGCTGCTCGGCGACCTCGTAGCCCAGCGTGCGGCTGCCCTCGGCGTAGTAGGGGCGCACGTTGATGTTGACGAAGGCCCAGTGGCGCGCGTCGGCCAGCTCCGAGCAGAGGCGGTTGACGTCGTCGTAGGAGCCGTTGACCGAGACGATCGTGGGGTCGTAGACGGCGGAGCCCAGCACCTTGCCCGCCTCGAGGTCGTGCGGGATGAAGACGACGGCGCGCATGCCGCCGCGGGCGGCGTGCGCCGCGACAGAGTTGGCCAGGTTGCCGGTCGAGGCGCAGGCCAGCGTCTCGAAGCCGAACTGGCGGGCGCGGCTGCTGGCCACCGCCACCACCCGGTCCTTGAACGACCAAGTGGGGTTCATCGTGTCGTTCTTGATCCACAGCTCCCGCATGCCGAGCGCGCGGGCCAGGTTCTCGGCCCGCAGCAGCGGCGTGAAGCCCACCTGCAGGTCGATGCGGTGCTCGGGGTCGACCGGCAGCAGCGCCTCGTAGCGCCAGATCGAGCGCGGCCCGGCCGAGATCGCCTCGCGCGTCACGACGCCGCGCATGGCGTCGTAGTCGTAGGCGACCTCCATCGGGCCGAAGCAGTAGTCGCAGGCGTTGATCGGTTCCAGCGGGCTGGCGTTGCCGCATTCGCGGCACACCAGGGACGTGGCGTAAGTCATGACGAGGCCTCTGTGTTCACCGGGACGGTCCGAGGGGCGCGGCGCCGGGGGCGCGCATCGCGGGTGCGGATCGGACCGGCGGGGGGAGACGCCGGCGTCGGGCCGGCGGGCAGGACATCTACGCGGGTTCTTCCCAGCGAGAAGAACCCACCGGCATCGCCATTGTGAGCCATCGCGGGCGCGCCTGGGGTGGCTGGTGCGGCTGCATCGTGCGTCGATCGTCCCACGGCGTCCGGGGCCCTGTCAATCGCGTGCGCCGGACCGAGGACTGTCAGCCCATTCGTGGGCGGGGTGATGACTATCCCGCCAGTGAGTGAAAGGTGGCGGTGTAATTCTCCGGCCCCGGCCCGACGCGCTGGATGATGAACGTGCCCGGCGCATGCCGCTTGATGGTCTCCTCCAGCGCGGTCAGGTCGTCGTCGTAGACGCTGAGGATCGCGCAGTTCTTGATCACCACGGACTTCCCGTTGTGGGTGCGAACCAACTCGTCCTGATGGGCGACGTACCAGTGCAGATCCGCGTGCTCGGTGCTCGTCGGCATCGCAAGCCTCATTCCCGGCCTCCAGGATAGCGCCGGCAGTGTGGCGGGGTCGACATTGCGGCCGGGCCGCGGGCGGTCAGCGGGCGGTCGCGTAGAGGGCGAGATCGTCGCGGGTCAGGTCGTCGCCGGCGCGCTCGCGGATCTCGTCGAAGGCGTCGTAGTCCCACTCGCAGACGAAGGTGACGGCGCTGCCCTCGCGTCCGGCGCGGCCGGTGCGCCCCACGCGATGGACGTACTCGTCGGCGTTCTGCGGCAGGTCGAAGTTGATGACGTGGTTGAGCTCGGGGATGTCGAGCCCCCGCGAGGCGACGTTGGTCGCGACGAGGAACTGCAGCTCGCCGGCCCGGAAGCGCTCCATCACGCGGTCGCGCTTGCGCTGGTCGAGATCGCCGTGGATGGCCTCGGCGGGGATGTCGCGGTCGCGCAGCCGCCGCACGAGCCGGTCGACGGTGACCTTCATGTTGCAGAAGATCAGCGTGCGGCCCTGCATCTCGGGCAGCAGCTCGGAGAGCGCCTTGAGCTTGTCCTGCTCGGCGACCTCGTAGTAGCGCTGGTGGATCTCCCGGGCGGTCGCCTGCTCCGGCTCGATCGCGACGTGCTCGGGCTCGTGCATGAAGCGCCAGATCAGCGTCTTGATGGGCGTGGGGATGGTGGCCGAGAAGAGCGCCGTCTGCCGATCGCCGGGGCAGCGCCCCAGGATGCGGCGCATGTCGGGCTCGAAGCCGATGTCGAGCATGCGGTCGGCCTCGTCGAGGATCGCCACGCGCACCTCGCGCAGGTCGAGCGTGCCGCGCCCCAGGTGGTCGATGATGCGCCCCGGCGTACCCACGACGATCTGCGGCCGGCGCTCGAGGTTGTCGAAGTCCTGGTTCAGGCGGCGCCCGCCGACCAGCGGGACGGCCAGCAGGCCCATCGCGGCGGCGAGGAACTCGAGCACGCCGAAGACCTGCTGCGCGAGTTCGCGCGTGGGCACCAGCACGACCGCCTGCACGTCGCGCAGGCTGGGGTCGAGCCGCTCGACGATCAGCAGGCCGAAGGCGAGCGTTTTGCCGGTGCCGGTCTGCGCCTGCCCCACCACGTCGTGGCCGTCGAGCATCAGCGGCAGCGTCTGTTCCTGGATCGGGGTGGGCGAGTCGAAGCCCAGCGACGCCATCACGGCCAGGGCGCGGTCGCTGAGACCAAGGTCGCGGAAGGCCGCCGGGTAGTCGGCGGGGTCGATCGCGTCGACGACGTTCAGCGGCGGCAGTTGATAGCCCCCGGAACTGAGCGCCTTGCGCGCCGCCGCCGAGGAGCGTTCGCCGTTGGTCGCGTTGGAAGCGGCGAAGGAGGGGTTGCGGTCAGCAGCCGGGCGCCAGCCGCCACGGGGGCGGTCGTCGCGGGGGCGATCGTCGCGGGGGCGATCGTCGCGGGGGCGATCGTCGCGGGGGCGATCGTCACGGCGCCGGTCGTCGCGGGGGCGATCGTCGCGGGGGCGATCGTCGCGGGGTGCGGGGGCCGGGCTCTGCGCGGCGGGCCGATCGCCTCCGCCGCGCCCCGAGCGACGCCGGCCGCCGCGACGGCGGCGCGAGCGGCGTGGTCCATCGGCAGCGCCGTCCGGCGAGGCAGAGCCGTCCGACGGCCCACCGCGCCGGCGGGCCGGGGCGGCGGGCTCAGTCTGTCGGGCTGGGGCGGTGGCCGCGGCCGGTGCGAGGCGGGCGGCGGGGGCGGGGGCGTCGTGTTTGCGGATCAGTCGGTTAAGTAGTCCCAAGATTCCTGCTCACGAATATGGTTGCGGCGCGATTGCCGGCCGGGCAACGTGTGCCGGGCAGCGGGGGCCGCAGCGCGATCGGTTCGTCGGATCGCGTCGTTCCGGTTTCACCGTACCACCTCGCTCCGTCCGCGCGTGTCAGCCACGACCCGGAGCGCGGGCCGGCGCCTCCCACGATAACGGGCCGCGACCGCCGGTGCTCCCGCAGCCGGTAAACTCGGCGCACATGCAATTCACCCTGGAATCCGTCGGCACGCTGGCCAACGCGGAAGCGCGACTGTCGGCGCTCGTCCGCGCCGCCCGGCCCGACGCGATATCGCGGGTCAACGTGCTGGTCGGCTCCAACCTGCAGCGGCTGTCGATGCGGCGCGTCCTGGCGTCGCAGCTGGGGCCAACGGCCAACGTGCGTTTCTTCACGCCGGTCGACCTCGCGGCGGCGCTGCGCGACCGGGGGCCGGGCGTCGCGCGGCAGACCCTGCCCGACGGCGCCGACACTCTGCTCGTCGACAGCATCCTGCGGGAGCTCGCGGCCGAGGGGGCGCTGCGCCGGCTGCAGCCGGGCGTCGCCGGCGTCGCCGAGGCGGTCGCGTCCTCGCTGACGGACCTGCGCGAGGCGCACCTGTCGAGCGACGGCTTCGCCCGCGCCCTGCGTCGCAACGACGACCCCAAGCTGCACGAGCTGGCCACGATCTACGCGCGCTACGAGACGCTGATCGCGCGCTTCCGCGATCGCACGAGCCTTTACGAGGACGCCCTCGACCCGCTGCTGCCCGACGACGCGGTGCGCGCGGCGCTGGGCGGCGGCCCGCTGATCGTCGCCGGCATCTACGACGTGCCCATGGTGCAGTTGCGGTTGCTGCGCCGCGTGGCGGCCGTCGCCGACGTACACGTCGTGCTGGTGCGTGACCCGGCGCGGCCGGCGCTGGAGTTCGCCGAGGACTTCGCGTCGCTGCTGATCGGGGCGGGGGCGACGGAGCCGGCGCGGGCGTCAATGTCCGGCGGCGCTCCCGCACCGCCGCGGCGCGCGTACTTCAGCGCCCCCAGCCGCCAGGCCGAGGCCGAGGAGATCACGCGGCGCGTGCTGGCCCTGGCGCACGAGCAGGACGTGCCTTTCCACGAGATCGCGATCCTGCACCGGCTCGACCACGCCGCCGACGACACCATCGTCGCGGCGCTGCGCCGGGCCGATGTGCCCGTCTATCGCGCCGCGGGGCGGCCGCTGCGACACACCGCCGTGGGGCGAGCGGTGCTGGTCCTGCTCGACCTGCTGCTGCTGGCGCCCGAGCGGCACCGCCTGCTGGAGTTCTTCGCCAGCCCGGTGGCGGCGCCGCGCATCCCGCCGGGCGTGCGAGCCAAGCCGGTGCTGTGGGAGCGGCACTCGAAGCAGGCGGGGATGGTCAGCGGCTGGCCGCGCTTCCAGGATCAACTCGGCCTCTACACCGAGGGACTGCGGCGCCGCGACGCGCAGGGCCGCGCCCACGAGACGGCCGAAGAGCTGCGCGAGGTCGTGCGGGAGTTGGCGGCGCGCGCCGCGGCGCTGGCCGATTGCGGCAACTGGGCGGCGTTCGTCGCGGCCTTCCTGGGCGTCCTCGACGACTACGTCGCCGGCGACGAGGCGCAGCTCGACGGCGAGGGCGTCGCAGCGCTGGCGCTGGCCCGGGCGCAGATCGGGGCGCTGGCGCGGCTCGACGGCGCCGGCATCCGCGCCGACGCGGGGCGCTTCCGCACCGCCGCGGCGCGCGCGCTGCGCCGCTCCGTGCTCAGCGATCGCGACGCCCTGCGGCGCGGCGTCTTCGTGGGCACCGTGTCGGCGGCGCGATCGGTGCGATTCCGGGCCCTCTTCCTGGCCGAGTGCGCCGAGCGCATCTTCCCGCCGCTGGTGCGGCAGGATCCGCTGCTGCTCGACGGCGAGCGCGACGCCATCAACCAGCGCGTGCGCCATCCCGTGCTGACGGTCAAGCGCGAGCGGGCGCGCGAGGAGCCGCTGCTGTTCGAGTTGCTGCAACAGTCGGCGTCGCAGTTCCTGACGATCTCCTGGGCGCGGCGCACCAACACCACGGGCGCGCCCAAGCTGCCCTCGCCGCTGCTGCTGGGGTCGATCCCCGGCGACGCGGTGCGCGAACTCGCGAGCGTGGACGAGTTGTACGGGCTGGGCCTGATCGCGAAGCTGCCGGCGCGGCTGGCGGGCGCGGCCCCGGCCCCGGCCGACGCCCGCGCCGGCGACTGGTCGCGCACGATGACCGCGCTGGACGGCTCCGACTTCCGCCTGGCCATCCTCGAGGCGGCCGGCAAGGGCCCGGGGCAGCCGCTGCTGACCCGCCTGTGGCCGGCGCACCAGCGCTACGCCGACGCGCGTAAGAGTCGCAACAGCGGCCGCTTCGGCGCCTGGGACGGCGTCGTGCCGGCCGAGGAGATGTCGGACAGCCCCCTGGGCCGGTCGGCCTCGCCGACGTCGCTGGAGGACTACGCCACCTGCCCCTACCGCTACTACCTGAAGCAGGTGCTGCGCCTGGGCGCCGTGCCCGAGCCGGCCGAGGCGCTGCAGATGACGCCGCTCGACCGTGGCTCGATGGTGCACGACATCCTCGAGCGCTGGGTGCTGGAGGCGCGGCAGACCGGCGCCATCTGGGCCGACTTCCTGGCCGACGAGACGCGGCTGATGGCGATCGCCGAGGAGGAATTCGAGAAGCAGCAGCGCGGCGGCCTGGCGGGCCTGCCCGCGACCTGGGCCGTCGTCAAGCATGAGGTCGTGGCCGACCTGCGCGCGCTGCTGGCCGAGGAGCAGCGCCGCGCGGCGGCCGGCTACGAGCCGCTGTTCGACCCGGAGTTGCCCTTCGAGGACCTGGACCTCGATCTGCCGAACGGGGAGACGCTGCGCTTCCGGGGGCGCATCGACCGCGTCGACCGGGGGCCCGAGGGCGCCGTCGCGATCGACTACAAGACGGGCGCGGCGTCGAAGCAGGGCGGCGACTATCGCAGCGGTGCGGCGCTGCAACTGCCCGTCTACCTGCAGGCGGTCGCGCGGGAGACCGGCGACCCGGTCGAGGAGGTGCGGGCCGAGTACTGGTACGCGACGCGCCGGGGCAAGTTCACCCGCTCCGGCATCTCGGGCCGCGACGTCGTCCACGACCGCCAGTACTGGGAGGCGCTGGAGGCGATCACCGACGGCATCCGCGGCGGCCGCTTCTTCCCCCACCCCGGCGAGGGGACCCCGCCGCGGCCCAACTGCCGCTACTGCGACTACCTGAGCGTCTGCGCCACCGATGTCGATAAGCGCTTCGCGCTCAAGGCGCGCGAGGACCGGAGCGTCGTACAGGACTTCCTCAAGCTGCAGGCGCGCCGATGAGCCCCACGCCCGCCGCCGCCGACCGCGATCGCGCCCCGGCCGACCAGGCCGTGCGCGAGGGGGCGCAGCGCGACCTGGACACGTCGATCTTCCTGCAGGCGGGCGCGGGTACCGGCAAGACATCGGTCCTGGTGGGGCGCGTGATTGAGGCGGTGCGCCGGGGCCGCGCGGAGCTGCGCGAGATCGTCGCGATCACCTTCACCGAGAAGGCGGCGGGGGAGCTGCGCGACCGCGTGCGCCGCGACCTGTACCGCGCGCTCAACAGCGCCGGCGCCGCCGAGCAGGAGCGGCTGCGCAGCGCCATCCAGCAGGTCGACGCGGCGCACATCGAGACGATTCACGCCTTCGCCTCGAGCCTGCTGCGCGAGCGCCCGCTCGACGCGGGGCTGGACCCCGGCTTCGAGGTGATGGACGCCGTCAGCGAGCAGCTGCGCTTCGACGAGGACTGGCAGAACTGGCTGTGGAGCGAGGAGCAGGGCGCCGCCCGGCCGCGCATCGAGCGCTGCCTGCGGCTGGGCCTGCGGCTCGATCACCTGCGGCGGCTGGCCTTCGAGATCGCGGAGTTCCGCGACCTGGAAGCGCGCGCGCGGGCCCCGGCCGTGCCCCTGGCCGGGGACGTGCTCGACGGCCACGTGCAGCGCGCGCGCCGCATCCACGAGCGGGCGGCGGGCGTGTCGCAGGCGCTGGAGACGCGGGCGGCGCGGCTGCTCGCGCAGATCGAGGAGTTGACCTCGGCGCCGCGCGAGGTCGTCGAGGGCGACTTGGTGTCGTTGTCGATCAAGGCGCCGAGCCTGGGGCGCGGGCGCGGCGAGGATCGCGTGCGGCTGCTGGAGGACTGGAAGCGGTTCGAGGAGGAGCACGAGGCCTACGCGAGCGCCGCGCGCGGGCAGGCGCTGGCCGAGTTCATCGACGTCGCGGCGGACTTTGTGGCGGAGGCCGCGCTGAGCCGGCGTCAGGCGGGGCGGCTGTCGTTCCAGGACCTGCTGCTCTACGCGCGCGACCTGCTGCGCGACGAGCCCCGCGTGCGGCACTACTTCCGGGGCCGCTACAAGTTCCTGCTGGTCGACGAGTTCCAGGACACCGACCCGCTGCAGGCGGAGATCGTGATGCTGCTGGCGGCGCGCAACGACCCGGCCGGCTGGCGCGACGCGGAGTTGGCGCCGGGACGCCTGTTCCTGGTGGGCGATCCGAAGCAGTCGATCTACCGCTTCCGGCGGGCCGACATCGACACGTACGCCGAGATCGAAGCGCAGTTCCGCGCCGCCAGCGACGCCGCGCCGGGCAGCGCCCGCGTCGATGTGCTGCAAACGAACTTCCGCTCCCGCCCCAGCCTCGTGGCCTGGCAGAACGACGTCTTCGGCACGGTCATCGCGCCCGACGCCGACTTCCCGCACGCGCAGCCCGAGTACCAGCCGCTGCTCGCGCACCGGCAGGACGGCGGGCCGAGCCTGATCACGCTGCGGCCCAACACCGGCGCCGGCTGGCGCCGGGCCGAGGACGCGCGGCGCGAGGAGGCGGGAGCGCTGGGCCGGCTGATCTTGTCGATGGTCGAATCCGACGAGGGCACGGTCACGGTGCGCGACGCCGACGCGCCCGGCGGTCGCCGCCGGCCGCGCTACCGCGACATCTGCCTGCTGGTCCGCAACCGCACGGCGATCGAGCTGTACACGGAGGCGCTGGAGAAGGCGGGCATCCCCTACCACCTCGACAGCGGCCGCGGCTTCTTCCAGCAGCAGGAGATCCGCGACGCGGCGGCGATCCTGACGGCGCTGGACGACCCCTCCGACGAGGTGGCCGTGGTCGCAGCGCTGAAGAGCGCCCCCTTCGCCGCCTCGGACGTCGAGCTGCTGCGCCTGGCCAACGCGCAGCGCGCGGCCCACGGACGGCCCCGCTTCCAGCTGGGCGCGGGCATCCTGCCCGACGGCTACGACGGCCCCCTGCGCGGCCCGATCGAGACGCTGCAGGGGCTAGCCGCGCGCAAGGCCGCGCTGCCGCTGCCCGCCTACGTCGACCTCGTCCTGCGCGAAACGCACCTGCTGGAGATCCAGCTGGCGCGGGGCGCCGCCGCCCGCGCCGCCAACCTGCAGATCATCGTGCAGCGGGCCGCCGACTTCGCCGCCAACGAGGTCGACTCGCTGCGGCCGTTCGTGCGCTGGCTGAGTTCGCAATCGAGCGCCGACTTGGCCGAGGCGGAGTCGCCCGTGACGGAGGTCGACGACGACGTCGTGCGGCTGCTGACCATCCATCAGGCGAAAGGGCTCGAGTTCCCGGTCGTGATCCTGGCCAAGATGGCGGCGGCGGAGAACCGCGAGCGGCAGATCTCCGTCGTCAACCGCGACACGGGCCGGATCGACTTCCAGATCGGCCCCAGCGCGGGGCGCTTCCAGACGCCCGGGTACGAGGCCGCGCGCACGCGCCAGGAGGTCTACGCGCGGGCCGAGGAGCGCCGGCTGCTGTACGTCGCGGCGACGCGGGCGCGCGACTGGCTGGTGCTGCCCGTCTTCTTCACCGAGCGCACGCTGGGCTTCCACGCCGACCTCGCCGAGGCGCTGCCGGGCTGGCTCGACCAGTCGATGGAGGCGGGGCCGCGCGGGGGTGTCACGCTGCGCGTCGAGGAGCTGGCCGCGACGCCCACGCGGGCGCCGGCCCCGCTGACGCCCGACGTGGAGGCGCTGTGGGCCGACTGGCAGTCGCGGCACGCCGACGCCCTGCAACGCGGCGACACGAGACCCGACTTCGTGGTGCCGTCGCAGGTGGGGCACGACGCGCCCAAGCAGCCCCGCGAGACCGAGCCGCCCAGCCGCAGCCAGGAGACCCGCAGCCCCGACGCGACGGGCGAGGACGGCCGCCCCCTGGCCGACGCCGGCGCCGCCGACAGCGTGACCTGGGGCCCGGCCGCCGGCCCCGAGGCGCGGCGCCGCGGCATCGCCCTGCACGACGGTCTCTTCCTGGCCGACTTCGACGACGCCGAGGGCAGCGTCTGGCGGGCCGGGCGGCTGCTGGACGAGCGCGGCCTGGGATCGCTGCGGGAGAGCGTGGCGCGCGACCTGCGCCGCACGCTGGAGAGCGAGCTGATCGCGCGGGCGCGGGCGTCCCAGCGGGTCGAGCGGGAGCTGCCGCTGGTGACGGTCGCAGCCGACCAGGTGTCGGAGGGCTACGTCGACCTGGCCTTCCGCGAGGCGGCGGGCTGGGTGCTGGTCGATTACAAGAGCGACCGCGAGCCGTCGCCCGAGACCGTGGCGGGATACGAGCAGCAGGTGCGCGCCTACGCGTCGATGCTGCGGGCGACGGGCGAACCCGTCGCGGCGGGCTACCTGCTGTTCACCGCCAGCGGTCGCGAGCACCCCGTCCCGCTCGACGCCTAAGCGAGGCCGGCCTGCGCAGCCGATCGGCCGGCGATGCGGCCGAAGACAGCCCCCGCCATCAGCCCCGAGCCGCCCGCGTAGTTGTTGTAGAACAGCCCGCCTACGAGCTCGCCGGCGGCGTAGAGGCCGGGGATCGGACGCTCCTCGGTGTCGAGCACCTGGGCGCTGCGGTGGTCGATCTTGAGCCCGCCGAAGGTGAAGGTGATGCCGCAGGTGACGGCGAAGCCCACGTAGGGCGGCGTGTCGAGCGGCTGCGCCCAGTTCGACTTGGGCGGCTCGATGCCGCGCGTGCCCAGGCCATCGAGCGTGGCCGGGTTGAACGCGCCGGCCGGGCAGGCGGCGTTGAACGCAGCCACGGTGCGCTCCAGCGCGTCGGGGTCGGCGCCGAGCGTCTCGGCCAGCTCCCGGATCGACCCCGCCTCGGCCTTGGTGGCGTAGCGCACGCGGTACTCGTCGCGCAGCAGCGGCACGGTCTTCTGGTCGAAGAGTTGGAAGGCGGTGCGCAGCGGCTGCCGCAGGATGGCGCGGCCGTACTTGGCGTAGGTGTAGTTGCGGTAGTCGGCGCCCTCGTCGAGGAAGCGGCGGCCGTCGACGTTGACGACGATGCCGTAGGGGTAGGAGTGCTTCTGGTAGAGGTCGCCCACGCCGCGGTTGCCGGTGGGCGGCGCGTTAAGGTCCCAGGCGACGGCGTGCGCGCCCGACCAGTTGCCGAAGGGCTGCGCCCCCGCGTCGAGGGCGGCGCGGATGGCGTCGCCGGTGTTGAAGCGCGAGCCGCGCACCTTGGCCAAGTCCCAGCCGGGGCCGAGGTAGCGCGTGCGCATCTCGGTGTTGGCCTCGAAGCCGCCGGCGGCCAGCACGACGGCGTCGGCCGCGATGGCGACGTCGCCGTCGGGGGTGCGCGCCTCGACCCCGGCGACGCGGCCGCCGTCGCCGCGCAGGCGCAGCAGCTTGTGCTCGTAGCGCAGATCGACGCCCTGCCGCTCGGCCGACTCGAAGAGCCGGTCCGAGAGACCGGCGCCGCCGCCCACCGCCTCGACGATCAGCCCGCCGAAGAAGACCAGCCGGCCGTCCACCTCGTAGGCCTGACGGCCGGCCATCAGCACCCAACGCCCACCCTGCGCGCGCAGCCAGCGCATGGTCGGCGCCGCCTCGCGTACGAGGCTGTCGGCCAGGCCGTCCTCGATCAGGCCGTCGCTGACCGTGGCGAGGTCGGCGCGGAACTGCGCGGCGCTGTAGCGGCCGACGTCGATGCGGGCGGCTTCGGCGTCGCTGAGGTCGGGGATTAGAGCACGAATGGCGTCGAGGCCGTCGTAGGGGAAGCGAAAGCCGCCGCCGCTGAAGTAGGTGTTGCCGCCCCGCTCCGACGGCGGCGCCTTCTCGAGCACGGTGACGCGCGCCCCGGCCTCGCGCGCCGCGAGCGCCGCGCTGAGGGCGGCGTTGCCCGCCCCCACGACCACGACGTGGGGCGTCGCTGGGCTCATCGGGCCGGGAACCCGTGGGGCAGGTTGCGGTGTGGCATGCGCCCTCCGGCGGCATGCTAGCGCGGTCGGGCGGAACCTCACCCCCTCGCCGTTGCTCGGCAAGGGCAAGGGGGCGAGATCTCGTGGTGGCGGTTTGCGAACCGCCCTTCCCTAACCCACTCTCTCTGAGGTGAGGGAACCAATCCCCCCTCTCCATTGCTCTGCGATGGAGAGGGGGTTAGGGGGTGAGGTTCCCTTCCCCACCGGCTAGCCTATGGTCGCGCCGGAGCCCGCCCCGGCCGCGCAAGGAGACCCGCATGCGATCCGCCATCTGGACCCCCGACGCCGACCTCGAAGTCGTCGAGGAGGACACGCCCACGCCGGGCCCCGGCGAGGTGGTTCTGTCGATGCGCTCGGCCGGCATCTGCGGCAGCGACCTGCACGGCTACCGCAACACCGACCGCGCCCCAACCGGCCGCCCCGGGCATGAGAACGGCGGCGTCGTGGCGGCCGTCGGGCCCGGCGTCGATGGCCTGCGCGAGGGTGACGTGGTGGGCGTCGAGCCGATCGTCCGCTGCCAGGAGTGCGACCGCTGCCTCGCCGGCTGGTACATGCAGTGCCGCCGGGCGCCCTTCGCCCTCCTGGGCGAGCGCCATCCGGGCGGCATGGCCGAGTTCATGCTGGTCCCCGCCTACACCGCCTACCCCACCCCGCCGGGCGTCGACCCCGAGATCGCCGCGCTGGCCGAGCCCGTGGCCTGCTCGGTCAACGCCATCGACCTGGTGGACGTCCGGCCCGGCGAGACGGTCCTCGTGCTCGGCGCCGGCAACATCGGCCTGACCGGCATCCTCGCGCTGCGCGCCGCCGGCGCGACCGTGCTGATCACCGCCCGCTACGACCATCAGGCCGAGGCCGCCCGCCGCCTCGGCGCCGACGAGGTGATCCCCGCCGACGAATCGGGCGTCGCGCGGCTCAAGGAGCTGCGCCGGCAGGAGGCGGTCGACGTCGTCTTCGAGTCGGTCGGGGGCAAGGCCGACACCCTGGCCGACGCGATGCGCACGGTGCGTCCGCGGGGCCGCGTCGCGATGCTGGGCGTGTTCACCACCCCCCGCGTGTCGGTCAACCCGTTCGATCTGCTGCTGCACGAGATCCAGCTCACCGGGGCCGTCGTCTACGGCTCCCCGCCGGGCCGCCGCCCCCACTTCGCCGAGGCCCTCGACGTCGTGGCGCAGTACCCGGACGAGACGCGCTCCCTCATCACGCACCGCTTCCCCCTCGCCGACGCGGCGCGCGCCTTCGCCACCGCCGCCGACAAGGCCAACAAGTCGATCAAGGTGCACATCAACCCGTCGGGGTAGGGGGGGGGCCGCTTCTTGACAACCGCCCGGCCGGCGCGGGACAGTAGTTTCCCGGGCTCTGTCGCCGCGACCGCCGCACCCTGTCCGACGGTCTCGCGCAGGGAGGGCGCAGCATGCGCGAGCGCAACGACTGGACGGCGGTCCGCCACCGCCGCATCTCCCGCCGCACGATGCTGGGCCTGGGCGCCCGGGCGGGGATCGGCGCGGCGGGGCTGGCGCTCGTCGGCTGCGGAGGCGAGCCCGACTCAACCGCCGCGCCGGGCGGGCCGGCGCCGTCGCGGGCGGCCGGCCGGCACACGGTCGCGCGCCAGTGGAACGAGGAGTTGCTGTACGCGATCCGGGGCGACTTCCCGGCGCCCACGGTGCACGCGCGCAACCTGTTCCACCTCTCCGTCGCGATGTACGACGCCTGGGCCGCCTACGACCCCGGCGGCCTCGGCTACCTCGTGCGCGAGAAGGCGCCCACGGGGGACATGTCGGCGACGGAGATCGCCGCGGCCCGCGACGAGGCGATCAGCTTCGCGGCCTACCGGCTGCTGCGCTCGCGCTTCAACGAGGCGGTCTGGACACGGGAAGGACTCGACGGGCGCATGGCGGCCCTGGGCTACGACCCGGCGGTCACGCAGACGACGGGCGACAGCCCCAGCGCCCTGGGCAACCGCATCGCGGCGGCCGTGATCGCGCACGGGCTGGGCGACGGCGCCAACGAGCAGAATCGCTACGCCGACAACTCGGGTTACGCGCCGGTCAACCTGCCCCTGCCCTTCAAGCGAGCGGCGGCCGGCGGCCTGGTCGTGCCGATGAACGACCCAAACCGCTGGCAACCGCTGGCCTTCGATTCGCGCATCACGCAGAACGCGATCGAGCTGGGCGAATCGGTGCAGGACTTCATTGGGCCGCACTGGGGCAGCGTAACGTCCTTCGCGCTACGGCCGGCGCCGGGCAGCGACGTCAGCTGGAGCGCCCTCGATCCCGGGCCGCCGCCGCTGCTCGGCGGCGACGGCGATGCCGAATTCCGGGCGGGCGTGCAGGCCGTGCTGCGGCTGAGCAGCGAGTTGACGCTGCAGTCCGGCCGCACGATCGATCTGTCGCCCTCGGTCAGCGGCAACCGCCCGCTGGGCACGCACGAGGATCGCGGCTACCCGGAGAACCCCGTCACCGGCCGGCCCTACCCCCCCAACGTCATGCCCCTGGCTGACTGCGGCCGCGTGATCGCGGAGTTCTGGGCCGACGGCCCCGACTCGGAGACGCCGCCGGGGCACTGGAACGTACTGGCCAACGAAGTGTCCGAGGACCCGGCGCTGGTGAAGCGGCTGGGCGGCGCCGGCCCCGTCCTCGACGACCTGCAATGGGACGTCAAGCTCTACCTGGCCCTCAACGGCGCCGTCCACGACGCCGCCATCGCCTGCTGGGGCGCCAAGGCCGCGTACGACTACGCCCGCCCCATCTCGATCATCCGCTACATGGCCGAGCACGGCCAGTCGTCGGACCCGGGGGCGGCCTCCTTCGACCCGCAGGGGTTGCCGCTGCAGCCGGGCCTCGTGGAGTTGATCACCCCCGATACGACCGGGCCGGGGGGGCGCCACGCGCACCTGGCGGGGCGCGAGGGGGAGATCGCGGTGCGGGCCTGGTCGGCGGAGGCGGGCGAGGTGGCCTGGATCCGCGCCGAGACGTGGATGCCGTATCAGGCCGCGACGTTCGTCACGCCGGCCTTCGCGGCCTACCCGTCGGGGCACAGCACGTTCAGCCGGGCGGCGGCCGAGGTGCTCGCGGCGTTCACCGATAGCGCCTTCTTCCCGGGCGGGCTGGGCACGTTCACCGCCCGCCGGGACCGGTACCTGGAGTTCGATCGGGGGCCGTCGGTCGACGTGACGCTGCAGTGGGCGACCTACTTCGACGCCGCCGACGAGGCCGGCATCTCCCGCCTCTACGGCGGCATCCACGTGCCCGCCGACGACTTCGCGGGTCGCATCATGGGATCCCGCGTCGGCAAGGACGCGTTCGCCCACGCCCTCGGCTTCTTCGCCGGAACCGCCGTCTGAACGACGATCCCGCTACCCGCTCTAGGCGAGATGGCGCTAGCATCTGCACACGGGCGGCGCATCCCTCGCCATCGCCGGGAAAGTGGGACACCATGCACGACATCACCATCCGCAACGGCCGCATCTTCGACGGCACGGGCGCGCCCGAATTCACCGCCGACATCGGTATCGACGGCGACCGCATCACCGCCGTCGGCGAGGACGTGGGGCCCGGCAAGCGCGAGATCGACGCCGCCGGCAAGCTGGTCACCCCGGGCTGGATCGACATCCATACGCACATGGACGCGCAGGTGTCGTGGGACCCGAACCTCGACCCGTCCTGCTACAACGGCGTCACGACCGTCGTCATGGGTAACTGCGGCGTCGGCTTCGCCCCCGTGCGCCCGCCCGAGCGCGAGTGGGTGCTGGACCTGCTCGACGCCGTCGAGGACATCCCCTCGACGGCGATGTCGGCCGGCATCACCTGGGAGTGGGAGACTTTCCCCGAGTACCTCGACGCCATCGACCGCAAGCCCCGCGTGATGGACATCGCCACGCAGGTGCCGCACAGCCCGTTGCGCTGCTACGTCATGGGCGAGCGCGGCGCGGACGACATCCAGCCCACCGACGAGGAACTCACCCACATGACCCGCCTCGTGCGGGAGGCCATCGAGGCCGGCGCCGTCGGCTTCTCCTCCAACCGGCTCATGGCGCATCGCACCAAGGCCGGCGTCCCCACCCCCGGCTCCTTCGCCCGCTACCCGGAGCTGGAAGCCATCGCGCGCGGCATGAGCGAGGGCGGCGGCGGCGTCTTCCAGGTCGTCGGCGACTTCGAGGGCGACTGGATCGACCACGTGTCGCAAGAGCCGAATCTCACCGTCACGTACCTCTTCGGCGAGGGCCTGCCCGGCAGCGGCTTCGACTGGCGCGACGCCCTGCGCCGGGCGGAGAAGGCGAGCGAGCGCGGCATCCGCGTCTTCCCGCAGATACGGGGCCGCGGCACCTGCGCCCTGCTCAACCTCGAGAGCTCGTCCCACCCCTACGGGCTCAACCTGGCCTACCGCGAGCTCGTCGCGGACCTTCCCTTCGAGGAGCGCATCGCCAAGATGCAGGACCCCGAGGTCAAGGCCGCGATCCTGGCGAGCGAGTGGGACCTCAGCAACGACGTGCGCCAGTTCAGGGACGCCGATCCCGACGAGCACATCTTCACGATCGACGGCACGCCGGGCAGCCTGCACGCCATCTTCCTCGAGAACATCCTCTCGAACCCGGACAAGGCCTGGGTGCTCGGCGACCCGCCGAACTACGAGCCGGAGTACGAGGCCAGCGTGGCCGCCTACGCCGAGCGCCACGGCATCGGCAGCGACGAGGCCTTCTACGACCTGCTCACCCAGGGCGACGGCCGCACCATCCTGCTGCACTACCTCGAGGGCTACAGCCAGGGCAACCTCGACTACCAGCGCGAGCAGATGATGCACCCGCTGACCCGCAACGGCCTCAGCGACGCCGGCGCCCACGTCGGTTCGCTGTCCGATGTCGAGATGGCCAGTTGGAACCTGCGCTACTGGGGCTGGCAGCGCGAGCGCGGCGAGCGCGTGCCGATCGAGACGATCGTGCACAAGCAGAGCGGCGCCAACGCGGACCTCTACAGCCTGGGCGACCGCGGCGTGCTCGCCGTCGGCAAGCGCGCCGACCTCAACGTGATCGACCCCGAGCGCCTCGGCTCGCGCGCGCCGCACATCATCTACGACCTGCCCGAGGGCGCGAAGCGCTACCACCAGCGCCAGACCGGCTACGACTTCACCCTCTGCGCCGGCCAGATCACGCTCGAGGGCGACGAGCTCACCGGCGCGCTGCCGGGCCGCCTCGTGCGCGGCCCGCGCGACGCCTGACGCCGGCCGGCAGGGAGGCCCGCTGCGAGCGCTTCATCGGCCGCGGCATGCGTGCGGCCGGCTTCTTCGCCGGACCCGCCGTCTGTCCGACGATCCCGCTACCCGCTCGGGGCCGAATCGCGCTAGCATCGGCGCATAGGCGGCGCATCCCTCGCCGTCGCCGGGAAAGCGAGACCCCATGCACGACATCACCATCCGCAACGGCCGCATCTTCGACGGCACCGGCGCACCCGAATTCACCGCCGACATCGGTATCGACGGCGACCGCATCACCGCCGTCGGCGAGGACGTGGGGCCCGGCAAGCGCGAGATCGACGCCGCCGGCAAGCTAGTCACCCCTGGCTGGATCGATATCCACACGCACATGGACGCCCAGGTCTCGTGGGACCCGAACCTCGATCCCTCCTGCTACAACGGCGTCACGACCGTCGTCATGGGCAACTGCGGCGTCGGCTTCGCCCCCGTCCGCCCCCCCGAGCGCGAGTGGCTGCTGGACCTGCTCGACGCCGTCGAGGACATCCCCTCCACGGCGATGTCGGCCGGCATCACCTGGGAGTGGGAGACGTTCCCCGAGTACCTCGACGCCATCGACGGCAAGCCCCGTGTCATGGACATCGCGACGCAGATCCCGCACAGCCCGCTGCGCTGCTACGTGATGGGCGAGCGCGGCGCGGACGACATCCAGCCCAACGACGAGGAACTGACGCACATGACCCGCCTCGTGCGCGAGGCCATCGAGGCCGGCGCCCTGGGCTTCTCCTCCAACCGCGCCATGGTGCATCGCACCAAGGCCGGCGTCCCGACGCCCGGCTCTTTCGCCCGCTACCCGGAATTGGAGGCCATCGCCCGTGGCATGGGCGAGGGCGGCGGCGGCGTCTTCCAGGTCGTCGGTGAGTTCGAGCGGGAGTGGATCCACCACCTCGCGCTGGAGTCGAACCTCACCGTCACCTACCTCTCTGGCGAAGGCATGCCCAACAGCGGCCGCCCCGGCTGGCGCGAGAGCCTGCGCCGGGTCGAGGAGGCGCACGAGCGCGGCGTCCGCATCTTCCCGCAGATCCGCGGCCGCGGCACCTGCGCCCTGCTCAGCCTCGAGGGCTCGGCGCACCCCTACGGGCTCAACCTAGCCTACCGCGAGCTGGTCGACGGTCTTCCCTTCGAGGAGCGCATCGCCAAGATGCAGGACCCCGAGGTCAAGGCCGCGATCCTGGCGAGCGAGTGGGACCTCAGCAACGACGTGCGCCAGTTCAGGGACGCCGATCCCGACGAGCACATCTTCACGATCGACGGCACGCCGGGCAGCCTGCACGCCATCTTCCTCGAGAACATCCTCTCGAACCCGGACAAGGCCTGGGTGCTCGGCGACCCGCCGAACTACGAGCCGGAGTACGAGGCCAGCGTGGCCGCCTACGCCGAGCGCCACGGCATCGGCAGCGACGAGGCCTTCTACGACCTGCTCACCCAGGGCGACGGCCGCACCATCCTGCTGCACTACCTCGAGGGCTACAGCCAGGGCAACCTCGACTACCAGCGCGAGCAGATGATGCACCCGCTGACCCGCAACGGCCTCAGCGACGCCGGCGCCCACGTCGGTTCGCTGTCCGATGTCGAGATGGCCAGTTGGAACCTGCGCTACTGGGGCTGGCAGCGCGAGCGCGGTGAGCGCGTGCCGATCGAGACGATCGTGCACAAGCAGAGCGGCGCCAACGCCGACCTCTACGGCCTCGGCGACCGCGGCGTGCTCGCCGTCGGCAAGCGCGCCGACCTGAACGTCATCGACCCCGAGCGGCTCGGGTCGCGCGCGCCGCACATCATCTACGACCTGCCCGAAGGCGCGAAGCGCTATCACCAGCGCCAGACCGGCTACGACTTCACGCTGTGCGCCGGTCAGATCACGCTCGAGGGCGACGAGCTCACCGGCGCGCTGCCGGGCCGCCTCGTGCGCGGCCCGCGCGACGCCTGACGCCGGGCGGCAGCGATCCGGCCGGGCAAGCCGGCCCGGTGCGATCGGTGTGAGGCCCGCAGCGATTGAACGGTGACGATGGCCGCCGCGGGCGTCCCGGGACCACTTGAGGGCGTGCGCGTGCTCGCCGTGGGCGCCGACGTCGCCACCCGCTTCGCCGCCTGGTGGCTGCGGGAGAGCGGCGCCGACGTCGCAGTCCACCGCCCCGGCTGGCGGCCCGACCCCGCCGACGACGCGGAGGCCCGCTTCGAGCGGCTCGTCGGCCGCGGCCTGCGCGGGGCCGACTTCGACAGCGATCGGCCCTACGCGGCCCTCGTCGGCGACGCCGCCTCACTGGCCGCGCTGAGCAATGCCATCCCGGCGCCGCTGCGCGCCGAGGCCTCGGTCGTCGAGGTGACGTCGCCCTTCCCCAGCGGCGGAAGCTTCGCGGAGACGCAGTTGCACGACATGGCGCTCTGGGCGCGCTCGGGCCTGGGCTACCTGACCAGTGAGATCACGCCGGCGTGGGACATGGGCGAGCCCTGCCTGCCGCTCAACCGGCAGGCCAGTCTCTTGGCCGGCGTCGCCGCTGCGATCGCCGTCGCGGCCGGCGCGCTGGCCCGTGCGCCCGGCGGGCCGCTGCGGCGCGTCTCGTTCGACAAACTGGAGTTGCTGGCGCTCCTGCCCATGCAGCCCGTCGCCTTCGCACAGATCGCCGACCGGGTCGTCGGACGAGACGCGCGGTCGCCCTACCCCGGCGGCACGATGGCCGCCGCCGATGGCATGGTGTATGTCGGGGCCATCGAACCCAAGCATTGGGCCTCGCTCTTCCGCCTCGTCGGCGGGCTCGACTGGGCCGCCGATACCATCGTGGGAGAGCCGGGCATTCTGCGCGAGGCGCGCGACCTGATCGAATCCCGCCTGCGCGAATGGGCGCGCTCGGCGACCCGCGCCGCGCTGGTCGCGCGGACGCAGGCGGCGCACGTCCCGGCAGCGCAGGTCAGCCGGGCGGCGGACCTCGTCAGCGACCCGCAGCTTTCCGCGCGCGGCTTCTTCAAGGCCGGCGCCGTCACGCCCCGCCTGCCCTGGCTGGCCCGCCCCGGCGATCCCGACGCCGGCCCCCGCGCGACCGCCTCAGGCGGTGTGCGGCCGCCGTCCAGCCTGCCGCTCGCCGGCCTGCGCGTGCTCGATCTGACCTGGGCCTGGGCCGGCCCCTTTGCGACCACCCTGCTCGCCGACCTCGGCGCCGAGGTCATCAACGTGGAGCGGGAGCCTGCCCGCAGCAACCTTCGCCGCAACCCGCCCTATCGCGACGGGCGGGAGGGGTCGGCCAACGTCTCCGGCTGGTGGAGCGCCAACCAGCGCGGCAAGATCAGCCTCGGCGTCGACATGAAGACGCCCGGGGGCGCACAAGTCATCCGCGACCTCGCGGCCCGCGCCGACGTGGTGGTGGAGAACTTCTCCCCCGGCGTCGTCGGCCGGCTCGGGATCGGCTACGACGACCTGCTCGCGGTCAACCCGCGCCTCGTCTACGTGTCGATGTCGGCCTACGGGGCGACGGGTCCCCAGGCGCACTTCATCGGCTACGGCACGCACGTCTACGCCGCCTCCGGCGCGGGCTTCGCCACCAGCCGCAACGGCGAGACGATCTCGCAGATGTGGATCCCCTATCCCGACCCGGTCAGCGGCCTGGCCGGCGCCTACGCGATCGCCGCCTACGTCTGTGGCGCGCGCCGCAGCGGCCGGCCCGCCTACGTCGACCTCTCGGATCTCGAGAGCATGTGCTGCATCGCGCTCGAGCCAATGCTGGCTGCGGGCAGCCCGGAGCCCCCGCTCGCCGGGACGGAGTCGGGCCTCGCCGACTATCGCGTCGTCTCCAGCGCCGACGATCGCTTCGTGGCGCTGATCGTGCCGGGGCGCGGCTCGTGGGACGGCGTCGCGGCGGCGCTCGGCGCGGCGGCCACGACCGACGCGGCGCTGCGCGCGGCCGCGGCGCAACTCGACCTCGCGGCCATCGGCGATCGCGCGGGCGCCGCCGGGGCCCTCGTCGCGCCCATCCAGGGCAGCGCCGACTGCCTGCGCGACCCCGACCTCAACGCCGCCGGCTTCTGGGTCGACGACGCGTCGCCGGAGATCGCCGGCGCCGGCGTCCGCATGGGCGGCTCCATCTGGCGCATCGACGGCGACCGCACGCCCATCTGGCGGGGCGCCCCGCCCCTCTACTCCGACACCCGCCCCATCCTCGAGCGGCTGCTGGGCTACCCGCCGGATCGGGTGGAGGAACTGGTCGCCGGCGGCGCCGTCCACGTGCCGTAGGCGCGGAGTCCGCCGGCCCACTCGCGCACCACTGCGTCATCGACGCAGCGCAGCGCGACGACTCGCTACGCGTGCTCAGTCTCGACGACCTCGTTCAGCCAACGCACGTTCGACGACACGGCGCTGGCTGCCCGGAAGAACCTCTCATCGGCTGTCCACAGTTCGCAATCGAGCGTCGCCGCCAGCGCCAGATAGTGCGCATCGTAGGCCGCCCCCTGGTCGAGTTCGCTTGCCAGTCGCAGGGCTCGGCCATGCAAGTCCGGTGTCTCATGCAGTTCGAGTTGTGAAGCCAGGAGACTCGCGATCAGATCCACGGCCGCCTCGACGGTCAGTTCTCTCCGCACGACCCGCCGGTGCAGAGCGTTGGCAACCTCGAAGGGGAGCAGGTGAGGAGCCGCCGGTCTGACGCCTTGCCGATGCAAGGAACCGAGGAGCGTGAGGGCCTTCTCCGACTGCGGCTCCCGCACCAGCCACTTGGAGGCCAAGCTGGCGTCCGCGACGACGACGTCGCTCACATGATGTCCTGGAGTTGGGCGTCCCTGATCTCGCGGGCCTCCCGGACCAAGTCAACGGAACTGCCGGGCAGCATCCGATCCCCGAAATGCTTCTTCTGGAGTTCCGCGAACCGATCCGCGTCGGAGCGCCTCTCGCGCGAGCCGGACACGCCGTTGGCCTCGTCCCTGGCCAACTCCTTGTCGATGGCGGTCTGGCAGTACCGGCGCATGCTGATGCCCTTGAGTGCGGCCGCCGCCTTCAGGCGCCGCTGCACCGGAGGGTCCAGATCGAGCGTGAGCCGCTTCCTCTTGACTTCCACTGCGCGTCCCTCCTCGGAGTCCTCGTGAATCGACAATAGCGAAACCACAGAAAGACCACACGCGCGGCCACCAAGCAGAGGAAGCAGCAGCGCCGCCGCGACGGGGCAGGGCTACGAGCTCGCGCCCAGCGCCGCGACCGCGGCCTCCCGAACCGTCCGCTTGAGGATCTTGCCCGACGCGGTGCGCGGCAGCGGCTCCGTCGTCAGCGTCACATAGCGGGGGATCTCGAAGCGTGCCAGGTGATCGGCCAGGAACGCGCGCAGCGCCTCCGGGTCCAGCGGCACGCTCGCATAGACGGTCGCGCCCACCTCCTCGCCGAGGCGCTCGTCGGGCACCGCGTAGACCGCCGCCTCGATCGCGGCCGGGTGCTCCAGGATCGCCGCCTCCACCTGCCCGCAGCCGATGTTCTCGCCACCCCGGATGACCAGATCCTTGATCCGATCGACGATGAACAGCAACCCTTCCTCGTCGAGGTACGCGACATCACCCGTGCGCATCCAGCCGTCCGCCGTGAACGCAGCCGCGTTGGCGTCGGGCCGGTTCCAGTAGCCGCGACAGACGGACGTGCCGCGCACCTGCAGCTCCCCCCGCTCGCCCGGACCCAGCGGCTGGTCCCCCTCTCCCACGACCCGCAGGTCCAGCACCGGCGCGGCGCGCCCGGAGCTGGTGGGCTGGTCGAGATACTCCGCCCCGCCGATCCCCGTCCCAATCGAGTTCGTCTCGGTCATCCCCCAGCCCGTGCCCGGAACGGCGTTCGCAAACGACTGATCGATCGCCTGTACCTGCTCGGGCGCCCGCGGCGCCCCGCCCCCGCCCACCATCATCAGCGAACTCAGGTCGTGCGACGTCGTGCCCGCGGTCTGCACCAAGTCGCCCGTCATCGCCGGCGACGCGACAAACATGTCGATGTGCTCCCGCTCGATCAAGGCCGCCGCCCGCTCCGGATCCCACTTGTACATCGAGACGATCTTGCGCTGCGCCCGGTACGACGCCAGGTAGACCGCATGCGAACCGGTGGCGTGAAAGAGCGGCACCGCCAGCAGCGTCGCCGGCTGATGGTCGGGCTCGGGCCAGACGAGCCCCGCGGCGACGCGCCCCACCTGGCTGTCGAGTTCCCAGGACAGCAGCGCGCTGATCACGTTGCGGTGCGTGCTGACCACGCCCTTCGCGTGGCCCGTGGAGCCCGACGTGTAGAGGATCATCGCGTCGTCCGTCGGGCCCACATCGGCCGGCGGCATCGGCCCCGCGGGCATGTCGCGCAGCAGGTCGCCGAGCTCCGGGACCCCGTACGCCGGCCCGTCCCCATGCCGGGCGGCGATCGCCTCCACCGACACCGCGTCCGAGCAGGCAGCCAGCCGCTGCAGCCGCTGCCCGTCCGCGAACAGCACCTTCGCCCCGCTGTCGAGCAGCCCGTACTCCATCTCCTCCGGTTGCCACAGGGCGTTGAGGCCGACCGCGATCCCCCCGATCGAGGTCACCGCCATGAAGCACATGATCCACTCGGGGTAGTTGCGCATCGAGATCGCGACGCGGTCGCCCTCGCCGATGCCGTAGCGGTCGACCAGCAGCCGCCCGATGCGGCAGGACGCGGCGTAGGCCTCCTCGTAGCTGTAGCGCTCGTCGTCATAGACGAAGAACGGGAGGTCGCTGCGGTTCTCGGCGAACAGGTCGCCCAGCGTGGGTGGGGCGTTCTTGAACACGCGCACCTCGTAGCCGCCCTGCGTCTCGCGGACGAGTTCGTACGGCTCGCCCGGCGCCGTCAACTGCGCCAGCGCTTCCTCCCGTGTCGGCATCGCTCCTCGATTCCCTGGTTGCCCAACCGCCCGGCCCTCTCCCGAAGGGCCCGCATGAGGATAGCGACCGCGTCGGGCCCCACCTTAGGCGGACGCCCGCACGGCACCGTTGGGCTAGCATGCCTGGGCGCTTCGCCCCCGCGAAGACCCGAAGACGTCACACCAGAAAGAGAGAACGTCAATGCCACCAGTCCCCAAGGGAGGCACCGTCGCCGTGACCGGCGCGGCCGGATTCATCGGCAGCTGGGTCGTCCGGTTGCTGCTCGACAAGGGCTATCGCGTGCGCGCCTGCGTCCGCAACGCCGACGACCCCAACCGCACGACCTTCCTCAAGGAGATGCCGGGCTACGCCTCGGGCCGGCTGACCTTGCACTCGGCCGACCTCGACGACGACGGCTGCCTCGACGAGATCCTCAAAGGCTGCCACGGCCTCTGCCACGTCTCGCACGTCAGCGACTACACGGACCTCGACTACGTGCGCCGCGTCTGCGACCACATCATCGCCAGCGTCAACAACTCGGGCAGCGTGCAGCGGGTCATCGTCACGTCGAGCATCGCGGCCGTGCTGGACGAGGTGGACATCTACGAGTTCAAGCGCCGCCCCGTGCTGTACGAGGACCGCTACCCCGACGAGAGCAACCCCAAGCGCGCGCCCTCGCGGGTGGGCTACTCAATGGCGAAGGTGCTGGCACAGCGCGCCTTCTCCGACGCCGCCGCCGCGCACGGCGGCTGGGACGCCATCACCTGCTGCCCCGCCGACAACGTGGGCCCCATCCAGTCGGCCCATCAGCAGGAGATGGGACCCTGGCAACGGCACATCCGCAACATGCTGCTCGGCGAGTACGAACAGACGGGCGCCTACCGGCCCTGGATGACCGTCGACGTGCGCGACGACGCGGAGTGCCACATCCGACTGCTGGAGAGCGTGCTGATCGAGAACGGCGAACGCTACATCGCCTGGGCGGCCGAGATGCACAAGGTGGAGGACATCTGCGCCGGCATCGACCGGCTGCTGCCGGAACTGCGCCACGACACGCCGCCGGTCACCGACCCCTTCCCGGAGCGCGTGCAGAAGCGCGAGGCGGAGTTGCGCGCCATCTGGGCCGGCTGCGAGCTGCGCAACGACCGCATCCGCGCCGTGACGGGCGTCAGCTTCCGCCCCTTCGACGAGTCGCTGCGCGACTGCGTCGAGTCGCTGCTGTCGGTCGGGGGGGTGGAGCCCAAGCGGCGCCCGGAGGAGGCCGACGCGTCGTAGCCGTCGCTCCCGCGCGCCTCAGCCGCTGGGGCGATCGTCGGCGGGGAGCCGCGTCAGGATCTCGTCCAGCTTGCGGTCCTGGTCATCGAGCCGGCTGTCCAGCGCGTCGAGCTTGCCGTCCATCGCGTCGAGCCGGCGATCCTGGCCGTCCAGCCGATCGGTGACCTTCGCGTCCAGCGCGTCGAGCCGCCGAGCCTGGCCGTCGAACCGCCCACGCAACTCCACGCCGAGGACGAGCACGTCGCCGTCGATGTCGGCGATGTCTTCGGTGAGCGCGGCGACGGCATCGTCGAGCTTGGCCACGTCACCGCGCAGCGCGTCGAACTCATCGCGACGGACCGGCTCGGCGACCATGCTCGCAGCCTAGCACGCGCGTTCCGGCGCGATCGGAGCCCGGCTTGCCAGCTCAGCGGTCGCGGCGGGCTCAGCGCGGGGTGTCGCCGAGGCGGCCCGATCGATAGCCGGGGCCGCGACCGGGCTCCCAGGCGTGGGCCCGCGCCACGTCCTCGTCCAGGTCGACGCCCCACCCGGGCGCGGTCGGCAGCGCGAGTTCGCCGTTCGTGATCTCCAGCGGGCCGCCGGTCAGGTCGTCCTTCCAGGGCACGTCGTCGATGTCGATCTCCATGATCCGCACATTGGGCACCGTCGCGCAGAGGTGCAGCCCGTGCATCGACGCCAAGTGCGAGTAGTAGTTGTGCGGCGCGACGTTCAGCTCGTAGCTCTCGGCCGCCATGGCCACGTCGCGGGAGCGCGCGAAGCCGTTCCAGGGCACGTCGATCATCACGGTGTCCATCGACCGGGCCTCGAAGTAGGGCCGGTACTCGCGCAGCCCGATGAGGTTCTCGCCCGACGTAATCGGCACCGAGGTCGAGTTCTTCACCTCGGCCAGGGCCTCCGGGTCGTACATGTCGATCTCGACCCACAGCATGTCGAGCGGCTCCAGCACCCGGCAGATCTGCTTGGCCGCCAGCGGCTTGAAGTTGAAGTTGAGGTCCAGCGCGATCTCCACGTCGGGCCCGGCCCCCTCCTTGAACGCGCCGATGTACTCCTCGATGTGCCGCAGCAGGGACGGCGTGATGTTGAGGTCGCTCGTGCCGGCGCCCTGCGCGAAGCCGACGCCGTAGACCGCCGCCGGGTCGCCGGGGAGGACAATGTTGGTCTTGAGCGCGCGGAAGCCACGCCCGCGCACCTCGGCGCCCAGGGCGCGGACGTCGTCGAGGCTGCGCAGCGGCGGCGCGCCGATCAGCGCGTGGCTGGTTGCGCGGGAGGTGCCGCAGTGCGACCAGTAGACCTGCTGCCGCTCGCGCGTCGGCCCGCCGAACAGCGAGTAGACCGGCACGCCCAGCGCCTTGCCCTTGATGTCCCACAGCGCCAGCTCGACCCCGGCGATCGCCTTGGCCGCGATGCCGCCCGGGCTCTGGCGGGCCATCCGGTACATGTCCCAGTAGCGCTGCTCGACGGCCAGCGGGTCCTGTCCCAGCAGGATCGGCTCGAACTCGGCGACCGTGCCGATGACCCCGAACGGGTTGCGCGTGTTCGACATCTCGCCGTAGCCGGTGATGCCCTCGTCGGTGCGGACCGCGGTGAACTGCCACGGCCGCCAGCCCGCGTCGACGACGAACGTCTCGATGCCCGTGATCTTCATCGGCTCGCTTC
Source organism: Dehalococcoidia bacterium (assembly GCA_965209205.1). Classification (GTDB taxonomy): domain Bacteria; phylum Chloroflexota; class Dehalococcoidia; order Bin125; family Bin125; genus TK10-74A. The sequence continues at coordinate 287,488 of CBDBQC010000002.1, read as the reverse complement.
CTCTCGTTCCGTGCTGCACCTGACCTAGACCGTGGGAACACCACGCCAGACCATGCTATACTTAGGCATGGACAACTCGCCGATCACACTCAAAGACCTCGCCCCGGAACTGCACATTGACCGCTCACGGCTACGCAAATTCGCCCTGGAGCTTGGGATCGAGATGCTCCGTGTCCGCCCTCCGGGGACGAAGGGTACTCCCTTACTGGCGGTGACCCCGGTAGACGCTGAGCGCATTAGGAAGGAACGCGCAGCACGCGGCTTTCAGGTGGGCGGCGACGCGGCGGCGAGCGGTGCCCCTCGGCCCGTTGAATCCGACTCCCTGGGGGCCTTCTACGTGATCGCCCTTGATCTGGAGGCGCGCCCGGGCCGCCTGAAGTTCGGCTACGCGCAGAATGTGATGCAGAGGCTCTCAACACACCGGACGTCCGCCCCGGAGGCAGTGTTGCTCAAGTCGTGGCCCGCGCGACGCTCCTGGGAGCCGTGTATCATGGCCGCCCTCTCCGTTGGCTGCACGAATGTCGCGGGTGAGGTCTACGACGCCCCGGACGCCGATGAGGTCGTCGCTCGCGCCGATCGCTTTATGGCGATGCTGCCGAGCGGTGACGACATACTGGAGGGACAACCAAATGCCGCAACTCCATGATGGGCCTAGCGGGCACTGTGAGTGTGGTGCCGTGGTTGCAGCACTGGCACTCACGTTGGACCAGCACTTCGACGGCTTCCTCGCCGCTTTCGAGCAGAACGCCGCTCGCATCTCCGACTACCATGACGGTCGCCCCAGCCTGGGCGATGCTCCGCAACTCAGTGCGGCAGGCTGGATCGCGCGGCTGGTCGCTGAGGAAGATCTTGAGCACGGTCGTCGACGAGGCGTCCGGTGAGTGGGCCTCAGCCGCATGGCGTCGGGGTGGGCTAGGAGCGTCATCGTAAATCGGCTCTGCGCTTGCACGGCGTCGCGCCGGTCAGGGAAGCCTGCACCACGTGCACCTTGCTTGTGCGACCGGCTCGAACGCAATGTGAGAGCACGGCGGAGGAAGAATCCTCGCCCGCGCACCAAGCTAGGTCGAGCCGTCGGCGCCCGCGCCGGGCGGCCTACCGCATGACGGCGGGCATGCCCCCATCGATGACCATTACCTGGCCGCTCACCGACGTCGATGTGACGTAGGTGTAGACCTGCTCGGCGATGTCCTCGAGCTGCCCCACGCGGCCCAGCACGGCCTGACTGCGCGCGCCCGCTGCGACGGCCTCCGGCAGCCGCTTCGCCATGCGCGTGTCCTCGACCAGCCCCGGCGCGATGCAGTTCACCGCCACCTCGGGCGCCATCGCGACCGCCAGGCAGCGCGTGAGGTGGTTGAGCCCCGCCTTGCTCGACGAGTAGGCGATGCTGCTGCTGCCCGGCGCGATGCCCCCCGCCGAGGAGATGTTGACGATGTGGCCGCCCCCGCCGGCCTTGAGCAGCGCCGCCCCCGCCCGCGCCAGGAGGAACGGCGCGCGCAGGTTCGTCTCCAGCACCCGGTCCCACAGGTCGGGCGTCAGCGCCTGCAGGTCGGGGAAGGGGATGCCGATGTTCCAGGCCGCGTTGTTGACCAGGATGTCGAGCCGGCCCGGATCCTCGGCGACCGCCGCCATGCACGCCTCGATCGCGGCCGGATCGCGCTGATCGAGCTGCATCGTGGCCGCCGTGCCGCCGCTCGCCTCGATGTCGGCCGCGGCTGCGGCGGCGAACTCCGCCTGCCCCACGTAGGTGACGATGACGTGCGCCCCCGCCGCCCCCAGCCGCCGCGCGATCGCCCCGCCGATGTCGCCCGAGCCGCCCGTGACCAGCGCGACCTTGCCTGACAGTTTCATGGCGCCGCTCCCCCCGCTAGGTCGATCCGTAGCGGTCACTGCTCGCGCCGCCGCCGCCGTCGCTGCCCGCCAGCGGGCGGTCCTTCGGGGCCGACGCGTAGGCGCCGCGGAAGTCGCGGAAGGGGCCGTCGCGCCACTCCAGCGCCGCCTTCAGCCCGTCCTCCTGGACGCGCCGGCCGAACTCGCCGCCGGCGGGGCGGTAGGTGCTGAGCGCCTGGATCTCCGTCCCCGACCACAGACCCGTGCGGATGCCCATGACCTCGTACTGCCGGTTCACCGCGCGCTTGCTGTACATCAGCATGTCGTTGTCGATGTGCGCCATGCGACGCGCGAACGTCTCCGTGAACGACGCGAGATCGTCGGGTTGGACGGCGTAGTTGGCCCAGCCCAGTTCCTCCATCCGGCGGCCGCTGAAGCTGTCGCCCACGTAGGCGAACTCGCGCGCCTTCGCCATCGGCAGGTGCCAGGGCGCCCAGACCATGTCCACCGACGTCATGGCGCGCACCGGCGGATAGCCGATCTGCGCATTCTCTGCCACGATGCGGAAGTCGCAGATGCTGGCCAGTTCCGTGCCCCCCGCCAGGCAATAGCCCTGCACCTGCGCGACCACCGGCTTGGCCAACTCCCAGATCACCCAGTTCGTCGCCACGACGTGCCGCGCCCACTCCATCGGCCCTGGGTGGGTCGAGCCCGAGTCGGGCAGCAGCGAGCGCGGATGCACGTAGGGGCTGTCCGGCTTGGCCGCCCGGGCCGTCAGCTCGTAGCCCGCGCTGAACGCGCGGCCGGCGGCGCGCAGGACGATCACACCCACCTCCGGTGTCGCCTCCGCCTCCTTCATGGCGTGGATCATCTCGCCGCGCAGGTTGTTGCTCAGCGCATTGAGCTTCTCCGGCCGGTTCAGCGTGATGAACGCCAGCCGCCCGTCGATCTCGTACTTGATGTCTTCGTAGGTCATGTGGGGCCCTCCATTGGCTTCGTGCGCAGACTAGGCGGGCAGCGCCGCTGGCGCGATGGCGAGCCACCATCTCGGGCCCGCCTGCGGTGCCTGCTCGTATCACTGGCTACGCTGGAGCCCACGGCGTCGCCGGACGACGTCGCACGAGAGGCGCCGCGATGCCCCCGCTCGCGACCATGGGCCGCCCCACCTTGCGCCTGCTGCTGCTCGCGACGGCGCTCCTGCTCGCCGCCTGCGGTGGCAGCGGCGATGGTGACGCCGGCGGCGGCGACGAGCGCCCGGCCCCGGAGGCCGGCGCGGGCACGCTGTCAATGGGCGGCGGCGCGCTCGGCGACCAGTCCACTACGACGCCCGTCGCGCAGGGCCTGCTCGACGCCCAACCCGGCGCGACCGTCGCCTGGACGGCGTTCGCCATCGAGCTCGGCGACGGGGACAGCGTGGAAGGGAGCGGCGCCGCCGGCTTCCTCTACGTGGTTGACGGCCGCATCGGCGTCGAGTGGGGAGAGCAGGAGCGCGACCTCGGCCCCGAGGAGGGGGTGCTGATCAACGCGGGCGTCCGCTTCGATCTGCGCGCCCTCGACGGCCCCGCGACCGTCTGGGACATCCGCCTGCGTCCGCCCGCCGACGAGGCCGCCCCGGACTACGCACCCGCCGCGACCTTCGCCTGGCGCAGCGACCCCCTGCAGGACATCCCGCCGCTGCCGCTGGCCGTGATGGCCCTGGTCACCGTGCCGCCCGGCGGACAGACCATCGTGCACACGCACCCCGGGCCGGAGTTCATCGTCGTCACGGCCGGCCGCATCGACTACCAGAACGCGCACAAGGAGGCGCTCGGCGTGGGCGTCGGCACGGCCGAGACGATCGGGCCCGGCGTGCAGGTCCAGAAGCGCAATCCCTACGACGAGGACGGCGTCTTCCTCTCCCTCTTCCTGGTCGATGCGGGGCAGCCCTTCGCGTCGGCCGCCCGCTTCGCCGGCGGGGACGGCGGGGGGGATCCAGAGGCCAACCTGGCCTCGCTCGACAACGGGGCGCGCGTCGTCGCGGTCAGTTCCGCCTTCGGCGGCGCGGCCCTCGGCGAGCCCTGGGGCGGCGAGGGCGCCATCGACGGCGACCCGACCACGCAGTGGTCGTCGGACGGCGACGGTGACGACGCCTGGATCGAGATCGAGCTGGCCGAGGTCACGGCGGTCGTGCGGATCGGCTTCTGGACCCGCACGATGGGCACGTCGGCGGAGATCCGCAGCTTCCGGGTCGTCAGCGACGACGGCGCGACGCACGGCCCCTTCGCGCTCGCCGGCCCCGCCGACATGTCCTACTTCGACGTCGAGTTCACGACCCAGCGCCTGCGCTTCGAGGCCGTCGAGACGAGTGCCGGCAACACGGGCGCCGTCGAGATCGAGGTTTACGCGGCCGACGCCCCCTGAGGCCGCCGAGGGCAGCCGCGGCGCTTTGAGATCGGCGTCTCGGGGCGTATCGTGCAGACAGGACACAGCGAAGGCATGGGGGGCGCCATGGGACTCATCGACACACTCAAGGGCATGCTGGGCAAGGCCCCCGCCAAGGACGCGGCCGGAAAGGGCATCGACGTCGCGGAGGAGGTGGCGGGCGTCGCCCGCGAGGCCGCCGAGAAGGGCATGGACGTGGCCGAGGAGGTGGCGGGCGTGGCGCGGGAGGCGGCCGAGAAGGGCATGGACGTCGCGGAGGAGATGGCGGGCAAGGCGCGGGAGGCGGCCGAGAAGGGGATGGACGCCGCCGGCGAGGCCGCCGCTGCGGCGAGGCAAGCGGCCGAGAAGAGCATGGACGTCGCCGGCGACGCCGCGGCCTCGGCGAGGCAGGCCGCCGAGAAGGGCATGGATGCCGCCGGCGAGGCCGCCGCCGCTGCGCGCGAGCGGGTGCGCGGCGACGAGGCATCCGAAGCCGGCGGCGAATCCGAATCCGACCCCACGGCCGACTAAGGCGCCGCTGCCGCGCCCCGCGCCCGCAACCGACGCACCCCGCTGCCTACGACATCGCCTCGATCCGGCGCCACAGTTCGGCCACCGGGATCGCACCCACGCTGAGACCCTCGCGCACCATCTGATTGCCGGCCGCCTGGGCCACGGCGTTGGCGGGTGTCGGCACGCCGTGCAGCCGCCCCAGTTGCACGATCTCGCCGTTCAGGTAGTCGGCCTCGATGTTGCCCGTGCCGCGCAGCACGCTCTGCAGCGACGACCCTCCGTGGCGATCGAAGCCCGGCACGTCGCCGTCGCGCACGGCCGTGCGCCGGCGTGCCCGCGTCTCCTCGACGCCGGCGCAGTCGATTCCGGCCGCCGCGTAGCAGGCCAGCGCCTCCTCGCGCAGGGCGCGCGCGAGGTCGGCCGGGGCCTCTCCGGCGGCGGCGTTCACCGCGTTGCTGAGATTGCCGAGCAGCTTGGCGTACTTCTGCCGCATGATCGCCGGGTCCGGCGCGGACGTGAAGCCGGCGCGGCTGAGCGCCGCCGTGACCTCCGTGATCGTGGCGTCGACGCCGCTGGGGTAGCGGCCCGCGTCGAGCATGCCGCCCGGCGCCTCGGCGAACGTCACGACCTCCCCCGGTCGCAGGTGCTCGGCGGGCAGCCAGACGACCATGCCGTAGACGTTCGCGAAGCGGCGCAGCGCGGCGCGCTCGTTGGCGACGCCGTTCTGGCAGCAGACGACCGGGATCGCCGAGCCGGGGTTCGCGGGGACCGCCGACGCCAGATCGCGCAGCGCCGACTCGGTGTGCTGGCTCTTCATACACAGCACGACCACGTCGCCGTCGCGCAGCCCCGCCTCGGCCGGGTGGCCGGCCGCCGGGATCGGCAGCGTCTCGTCGACCGCCGGGGAGGCGAACCGCAATCCGTCCGCCTGGATCGCGGCCAGATGCGCGCCGCGCGCGATCAGCAGGACCTCGTGGCCGCTGCGAAAGAGGCGCGCCCCGATCGTGCCGCCGATACCGCCCGCGCCGTAGATGATGAATCGCACGACGCCGAGGATAGCGGCAGCGGCGCCGCCGGTCCGCCCCCGGCGCCGACCCGGGAGTAGGCCGGGAGCCCGGCGACCGCCTACCGTGGGAGCCCGGCGGGCGGCGATCCGTCCGGCCGCGAGGAGGCCCGTGCCGATGACCCTCTCCGCCTCGCCCCGGCGGCCCGTCCTGCGCGGCGCGACCGACAGCCCGCACGACGCCGTGCGCTCCGCGCTGGCCCTGCTCGAGGGGGACGGCGCTGCGCTGCGCGCCGTCGCGGCCGAGCTGGCCGCCGGCCTCAGCGGTGGCGCGGACGACGTGCGCGTCGAGCGGCCCGACCGCCTGCTCTACGCCACCGACGCGTCGATCTACGAGATGGAGCCGGTCGCCGTCGTCTTCCCGCGCTCCGTTGGCGATGTCCAGCACGTGCTGCGCGTCGCTGGGCGGCACGGGGTGGCGGTCCTGCCGCGCGGCGGCGGCACGAGCCTGGCGGGGCAGGGCGTGAACCACGCCATCGTGCTCGACTTCACCCGCCACATGGGCCGCATCCTCTCCATCGACCCCGAAACGCGCACGGCCCGGGTGCAGCCCGGTGTCGTGCTGACGCAGCTGGGCGCCGCCGCCCGCGAGCACGGCCTGCACTACCCCGTCGACCCCTCGACCGCGAACCGCGCCACGATCGGCGGCGGCATCGGCAACAACTCCTGCGGGGCGCACTCGGGCCTCTACGGCAAGACCGCCGACAACGTCATCGCGATCGAGGCCGTGCTGGCCGATGGATCGCTCGCCACGTTCGCAGCCCTCGACACCGCGGCGCTTGCCGAGAAGCGCGCGCAGTCCGACCTCGAAGGCGCGATCTACCGCGCCAGCGACGCGTTGGCGACCGCGCACGCGGCGGAGATCGGGCGGCGCTTCCCCGACATCCCGCGCCGGGTGTCGGGCTACAACCTCGACGCCGTGCTGCGCGCTCCCGGCAACCTCGTGCCGCTGCTCGTCGGCTCCGAGGGCACGCTCGCCGTTGCCACGGAGGCGACCGTGCGGCTGGCGCCGATCCCGGCCTGCACCGGCCTGGCCGCCCTGCACTTCGACTCCGTGGTCGCGGCCGCCGAGGCCGTGATGCCCGTGCTGGCGCATCGCCCGTCGGCCGCGGAGCTGATCGGCTCGACGATCATCGAGCGCTGCCGCGCGCATCCGGGTCTCGCGCCGCTGGCGGCGTTCGTCCGCGGCGACCCCGGCGCGCTGCTGGTCGTGGAGTTCTACGGGGAGGACGCCGCCGCGGTGCGGGAGCGGCTCGCCGCGCTGACGGCCGACCTCGCCGCGCGGGGCCTCTGCGCCACCGCCGTGACCACCACCGACGCCGCCGAGCAGGCCGCCATGTGGCGGCTGCGCACCGCCGGCCTGGGCCTCCTGATGAGCGTCAAGGGCGACGCCAAGCCGGTCGCCTTCGTGGAGGACACGGCCGTCGCGCCGGAGAAGCTGGCCGCCTTCGTGGCCCGATTCGACGCCATTGTGGAGGCGCACGGGGCGCGCGCCGGTTACTACGGTCACGCCGGCGAGGGCTGCCTGCACATCCGCCCCGAGGTGAACCTCAAGCAACGCGACGGCCTGGCGATGACGGCCGAGATCGCATCGCAGATCGCCGACCTCGTCGTCGAGTTCGGCGGCAGCCTCAGCGGCGAGCACGGCGACGGCATCGTGCGGGGCGTCTTCATGGAGCGGCTGTTCGGTCCCGCGCTGATCGGCGCCTTCCGCGACCTCAAGCGCGCCTTCGACCCCCAGGGGCTGCTCAACCCCGGCAAGATCATCGACACGCCGCCCTTCGCGGACAACCTGCGCCTGGGGCCCGAGACCGTCAACGAGACTCCGGCCACCGCGCTCGACTTCCGGGCCGACGGCGGCCTGGCCGGGGCGCTGGAGCAATGCAACGGGCAGGGCGCCTGCCGCAAGTTCGACGGCGCGATGTGCCCCTCGTTCATGGTCACCCGCGACGAGGAGCACTCGACGCGCGGCCGGGCCAACCTGCTGCGGCAGGCGCTCAACGGCGGTCTGTCCGCCGCGGACCTGACCGGCGACCGCGTCGCCCAGGCGCTTGACCTCTGCGTCGAGTGCAAGGCCTGCAAGGCCGAGTGCCCCTCGGGCGTCGACATGGCGAAGATCAAGTACGAGGTGCTCAGCCGGCGCTACGCCGAGCACGGCGTCCCGCTGCGCGACCGCGCCTTCGCCCGCGTCGGCACGCTGGGCCGCTGGGGCAGTCGCACGGCGCCCCTGGCCAACCGCCTCGCGACGCTGCGGCCGGCGCGGGCGCTGCTGCATCGCTGGGGCGGCGTGCATCGCGACCGCCGGCTGCCGCGCTTCGCCCGCCAACCGTTCCCGCGCTGGTTCGACGCCCGCAGCGCGCCCGATGCGCCCGCCCCGCGCGGCGAGGCGGTCCTCTTCCACGACACCTTCACCGACTACTTCCACCCCGAGGTCGGGGTCGCCGCGACGGCGGTGCTTGAGGCCCTGGGCTATCGCGTGCGGCGGGTCGCGGGGCGGGCCTGCTGCGGACGCCCCGCCATCTCACGCGGCCAGCTGCCCCTGGCCCGCGACTGGGCGCGCCGCAACGTCGCTGCGCTGCGTCCACTGGCGGCCCGCGGCCTGCCGATCGTCGGCACCGAGCCGTCCTGCCTGCTGACACTGCGCGAGGAGTGGCTCGATCTGGTCCCCGGCCGCGACGCCCAGGTCGTCGCGGAGCGGGCGGTGCTGCTGGACGAACTGGTCGCCTCGCTGGCGGACGACCCGGAGGTCGCGGCGCGCTTCCGGCCCGGCGACCGCGAACTGCTGGTGCACGGCCACTGCCATCAGAAGGCGGTCGCGGGGATGGCCTCCACGCTGCGCGCGCTCTCGGTCGCGGGCTACCGGCCGCAACTCATCGACGCCGCCTGCTGCGGCATGGCCGGCTCCTTCGGCTTCGAGGCCGAGCACTACGAGATCTCACGCCGCATGGGGGCCGAGCGGCTGTTCCCCGCCCTCGACGCCGCGCCGCCGGAGACGGGCGTCGCGATCACGGGCGTCTCCTGCCGCCAGCAGATCGAGCAGTTCAGCGACCGCCGGCCGCGCCACAGCGCCGAGTGGCTGGCCGACGCCCTGCGCGCGCCGTCGCCCTCCGCCTAGATGCGCGACTTGCGCGACTCGTGGTCGGTGTGCACGTCGATCAGCACCGTCCGGCCGGCGGCGTTGAGCCGGCGCGCCTCCAGGACGGCGGGACCCACCTGCGCGGGCTCGGTGACGGTGATGCCCGTCGCGCCCATGCCCTCGGCGATGCGCGCGTAGTCGCCCGTCATGCTGGTGAAGCCGAACCGCTCCCGCGCGATGGGGAAGAGGCCGGGGTACGTCGCCATGCCGCCGTTGTTGAGGATCACCGTCGTGATGGGCAGCCGCTCCCGCACCGACGTCTCGATGTCGGTGCCCGACATCCCGAAGGCGCCGTCGCCCATCACGTTGATGCAGAAGCGATCGGGCCGCGCCAGCTTGGCCCCGATCATCAGCGGGATACCCATGCCCAGGTGCGTCGTCTTGCCCCAGCCGATGTAGCTGCGCGGCGTGGTGGCGGTGAAGAACGGCACCATGGAGTCGCGGATCGCGCCCGCGTCGTGCGTGACGACCGAATTCTCGTGGTCGATGTTCTCGTCGATCTCGCGGATCGCGCGGTAGGTGTTGATCGGCGTCGCGTCCGACTCCAGCACGTCGGTCCAGTCGGCCAGCCAGGCCGCGCGCCGCTCGGCGATGACACCGGCCTGGCCGAGGTCGCGCGGGGCGTCGCCCGCCTGCGCCCCGACCTCCGCGAGCAGCGCCTCGATGGTCAGGCGCGCGTCGCCCACCAGCGCGATGTCGGAGGGCGTGTCCTTGTTGACGTCCTCGGGCGTGATGGTGTTGTGGATCACCGTCTTCCCGCGTGGCACGCGCAGCGTGTAGGAGTTGATCGACAGGCTGCTGCCCAGCGCCAGCACCAAGTCCGACTCCTCGATGCGCGCGTACGCGGGCGCGGGAGCGGCGTTGCTGCCCGCGCCCAGCGCCAGCGGATGGCGCTCGTCGAAGCACGACTTGCCCTCCATCGTCGTGAAGACCGGGGTGTCCGTCTGCTCCGCCAGCCGTCGCAGGGCGGCGCTCGCGCCCGACATCAGCACGCCCGCCCCGGCCCAGATCATCGGGCGCTCCGCCGCCAGCAGGGCGCGGGCCGCCTCGGCGATCTCGTCCGCCCCCGGCTGCGACCGCGCGCGCCTCGGCGATGTGTAGCGCTGCGCCGCCTCGGGCACCTCCTGGCCGCAGACGTCCGGCGTCAACTCCACGACCACCGGTCCCCCGCGGCCGTTGCGCAGGTTCTGGAAGGCCCGCCGCATGACGGCGCCGATCTGCCGCGGCGTGTCGATCGACTCCACCGATTTCGTGATCCCGCGGTAGTTCTCCACGGCCGAGAAGTTGGGGCGCACCTGGCGCTCGGCCAGCGGGTAGCCGCCCGGCAGGTGCAGGATGGGGATGTTGTCGGCGAAGGCCTGGGAGAGCCCGCCCACGGAGTTCTCCGCCCCGGCCGCGTTCTGCGTCACGACAACACCGAAGCGCTCCCCGTCGCTCATGCGGCTGTAGCCGTCGGCGGCCATCACGGCGCCGCGCTCGTGCCGGAACATGACCGGCCGGATGCCCAGGTCGGCCGCCTCCTCGAGCAGCTGGCTGCTGGGGAAGCAGCAGATCTCGCGCACGCCCTCGTCGTGCAGGATGCGGGCGATGTACTGGTTGCCGTCCATGGGGTGAGCCTTTCGTCGGCGTGGGGAAACGGGGACCGGGGCGCCGGCGCGGACCGGGCGCCGCAACGATATCCCACGCGCCTCCCTGGGGCATCGCCCACGCGACGGACGAGGGCGGATCGGAAGCGGCGGGCCCGGTATCCTCGGCCTCGCACCACCATCCAGCCCGGCGAGTCTGCCTGGAACCCCGGCCGGGAATCAGCACACGAGAAGAGACACGGCATGAACGGCAACGACGCGATCGCGCGCATCCTGCAGGCGGAAGGGACGGAATACCTCTTCTGCTTCCCCGACAACCAGCTCATCGAGGCCACCGCCGCGATCGGCATCAAGCCCATGATGTCGCGCACCGAACGCGCGACGGTCAACATGGCCGACGGCTACACGCGCATGCTGAACGGCCGCCGCAACGGCGTGGTCGTCACGCAGTCGGGCCCCGGCATCGAGAACGCCTACGGCGGCATCGCCCACGCCTTCGCCGACTCCGTGCCGATCCTCGTCCTGCCCGGCGGCACGTCGCGCAGCGCGACCGGGTCGCACCCCGATTTCAGCGCCCCGCTGCACTACCGCGGCATCACCAAGTGGAGCGCGCAGATCAATCAGACGCAGCGCATCCCCGAGTTCCTGCGTCGCGCCCACACCTTCCTGCGCACCGGCCGCGGCGCGCCGGTCCTGCTCGAGACCCCCGCCGATGTCGGAGCCGAGCAGGTTGATGCCCGGGCGCTCGACTACCGGCCCGTCGCGCCGCACCGCAGCGCCGGCGATCCGGCCGACGTGCGCGCCGCCGTCACGGCGCTGCTCGCGGCCGAGCGCCCGGTCATCTTCGCCGGGCAGGGCGTCCTCTGGGCCGAGGCGAGCGAGCAGCTGACGACGCTGGCGGAACTGCTCGACGCGCCGGTCACGACCACGAACACCGGCAAGAGCGCCTTCCCCGAGACCCACCCCCTCGCCTTGGGCCCGGCCGCCAACACGATCACCAAGATGGCCCGGCACTTCCTCAACCGGGCCGACGCGGTGTTCGGCATCGGCGCGGGATTCACCACCAACCTCGCCTCGGCCCGCATCCCCTCGGGCAAGCTGATGGTGCAGTCGACCGTCGACGCCGTCGACCTCAACAAGGACCACCACCTCGACCACGCGATCATCGGCGACGCCCAGCTGGTCCTGGCGCAGATGATCGAGGAGGTCCAGCATCAGGCCGGCGCCGACGGCCACCGCGGCGGCGGCGCGGCCGTCGAGGTGAAGCGGGTCAAGGATGAGTTCACCGAGGAGTGGATGCCGCTGCGCACGTCCGACGAGACGCCGCTCAACCCCTACCGCGTGATGTGGGATCTGATGCACACCGTCGACCGCGACAACACGTCCATCACCCACGACTCCGGTTACCCGCGCGACCAGCTCATCCCCACTTGGGAATCGACCGTGCCGCACAGCTATCTGGGCTGGGGCAACTCCACCCAGCTGGGCTACTCGCTGGGCCTGGTGCTGGGCGCGAAGGCGGCCGCGCCCGAGCGCACGCTGATCAACATCATGGGCGACGCCGCTATCGGCATGGCGGGGATGGACATCGAGACCGGCGTGCGGCTCAACCTGCCGGTGCTGACCATCGTGCTCAACAATCAGGTGCTGACGGGCTACCCGGCGCGGTACCAGGCGGCCGTCGAGACCTACGGCTTCACGGAGCTCTACGGCGACTACGCGACCCTCGCGACGGCGCTCGGCGCCTACGGCGAGCGCGTCCACCAGCCGCAGGAGATCGTGCCCGCCATCCGCCGCGGACTGGCCGAACTCGATGCCGGACGCCCGGCCCTGCTGGAGTTCATGACCAAGGAAGAGACCCGGGTGCCCAAGTATCCGGCCTGAGCCGGCGCGCGGCCGGCCGGCGATCCGTCAGGACGTGCCGATCGACAGCAGGTTCTCGACCGGCTGGTACAGCTCCTCCAGGTAGGTCACGTCGTCGGGCTCCAGCCGGATCTTCGTCGCCTCGACCAACTGCTCGATCTGCGCGATCTTCGACACTCCAACGACGGGGGACGTGATCTCGGGCTTGTTCATCATCCAGGCCAACGCGATCTGCGCCGGCGTCTTGCCGTACTTCTCCGCTACCTCCACCACCCGCTCGGCGATGGCGAACGTCGCCGCGCCTTTGTAGAGGCCCTCCGTGCGCACCCGGTCGCGCCCCCGCGAGCGCTCCGTGCCGCCCTTGTCGAAGCCGCCCCGGTAGGACCCGGTGAGCACGCCCCGCGCCAGCGGCGACCAGGGCATCAGCGCGACACCGCTGCGCGCGCAATACGGGTTCATCTCCCGCTCCTCCTCGCGGTAGACAAGGTTGTAGTGGTTCTGCATGGAGACGAACGGTGTCCAGCCGTGCATCTTCGCCGTCAGCTGCAGCTCGGCGAACTGCCAGGCGAACATCGACGACGCGCCCAGGTACAGCACCTTGCCCGCCTTGACGACGTCGTGCAGCGCCTCCAGCGACTCCTCGATCGGCAACTCGGCGTGGCCGCGCACCCCGTTCGGGTGCCGGTGGATGACCAGATGGTCGATGTAGTCGAGCCCCAGCCGCTCGAGGCAGGCGTCGACGGCCTCCATCACGTGCTTGCGCGACAGCCCGCCCTGGTTCGGGCCCTTGCCCATCTGCCCCGAGATCTTCGTCGCGATGACGAACTCGTCGCGCGGCAGCAGCTCGCGCAGCAGTTGCCCGACAACCCGCTCGCAGGCCCCCAGGCCGTACACGTCGGCGCAGTCGAAGTAAAACAGCCCCTGCTCGATGGCCGCCTTGAAGAGCGGCCGGGCGTCGTCGAGGCCCAGCGTCCAATCGCCCTGGTGCCCGCGCCCCGGCTCCCCGAAGTTCATCGTGCCCAGGCACAACTCCGAGACGCGCAGCCCGCTGTTGCGGCCCAACTGCACGGCGTCAAGTGTGTGTGTGGGCATCGTCATCTCCTCCGCCGGGCCAATGCCTACTGCATCGCCGACTGCGGCGTGGGCAGCATCCGCGTGATCACCATGTGCTCGCGGTCCATCATGTCGGGCAACTGCGGCGCGACCTCGTTCTGCCACGTGTCGCTGTCGTAGACGGCGGCGTAGAGACGCTCGCGCTCGGCCTCGCTCTGGAAGGCGCGGATCCAGATGAACTGCGTCTCGTCCTCCTCCGCCACCCAGCTGCCGCGGATGTCCATGCCCATGGAGGTCTGGAAGGGGATGATCACCTCGTCCATCAGCTTGACGAAGGCGGCCTGCTTGCCGGGCCACAGCGTGTACTGGCGCAGTTCGAAAAACATGGCGGGCTCCTTACTTCATGACTTCATGCGACTTGATGCCGCTGCGTGCCAAGCGCGACGGCCGGATTCGCCGCCGCCGCGCCACGTCTCGACGAAAGGTAGCCCCCCGGCGGCTAGTAGTGAATCGCGCGCCCCACGCCGCCGCCGACGGCGATGGCGTCGCCGGAGATCGCGACGGACAGCGGCGAGGCCAGGAAGGTCACCACGTTCGCGACGTCCGACGCGTCGATCGCGCGGCCCACGGCGTTGCTCTCGAAGATCTCCGCCCGCAACTCGTCGACCGGGCGGCCGCTGCTCGCCGCCCGCGCCGCCAGGACGCCCGGCGTCGCCTCGGTGACCGTCAGGCCGGGATGCACGACGGTCACGTTGATCCCATCCCGGCCCAACGCGTCGGCCAGGTTCTTCGCCATCGCGGCGACGGCCACGTTGCGGATGCTGCCCACCACCGCCGCCGACTGCCGCGCGGCCAGACCGCTGATGTTGATGATCCGCCCCCAGCCCCGCGCCCGCATGTGCGGCGCGACGGCGCGGGCGCAGCGGATGTAGCCCAGCACTTTGACGTTCATGTCCTGCCAGAACACGTCGTCCAATTCGTCGAGCGACGGCGGCCGGCCCTGACCGGCGGGCTGGGCGGCGTTGTTGACCAGGATGTCGATGCGGCCCAGCTGCGCCGCCGCCTGCTCGACCATGCGCCGCACGGCCGCGTCGTCGCCCGTGTCGCAGACGATCGGGATCGCCCGCCGGCCGCTGGCCGCCGCGATCTCGCGCGCCGTCTCGACCAGCGGGGCCTCGGTGCGCGCCGCCAACACGACATCGACGCCCTCAGCCGCCAGCGCCGCCGCGATCGCCTTGCCGATCCCGCGGCTGCCGCCGGTGATGATGGCGCCCCGTCCCTCGAGTTGCAGATCCATCGTGTGCCTTCCAAATCCAGTGGCGGGCCTCGCCCGTCGTGTGCCTCTGCCGCCGGGCGGCGGCCTCAGAACAGTCGCTCCGTGGCGGCCAGCGCCCGGCGCATCGGCGGCGCCAGGGTCGCCGCCTTGCGATGCGTGTCCCGGTGCGCCCGCCAGGCCTTCGCCTCGCGGTCGGTGAGCGTGGTGCGCACCTCCGTGGGCAGTTGCATCCCAACCAGCATCGCCATGTAGCCGCCGTAGCCGAACATCCCGCCGCCCGCGAGCAGGTTACCCAGCAGCCGCGACGGCCCGATGCGGCCGTACGCGTCGACCAGGTCGGCGGCGCCGCCCAGCGGCGTCTCCTCCCGGCAGTGACGCCAGAACGGCGTGTCACTGTGGTAGTTGTACTTGTAGTGCAGCGCCAGGAAGTCGCGCACGTCGTCCCAGACCAGCCCGAAGCGCACGTTGAGCAGGTCCCGCAGTTGGGGGCTGGGCCGCGCGTCGGCGTCCCGGAGGGCCCAGGTCAGGTTGTAGAGCTGCTCGATGATCAGGTGCAGCGACGTCGCCTCCAACGGCTCGACGAAGCCCGACGCGTTGCCCACGGCCACGACGTTCCGCACCCAGTGCCGCTCGTAGCGCCCGCTCGGGAAGCGCAGCACGCGCAGGTCGGGGTCCTCGCCCAGTTCGGGGTTCTTCGCCTTGAGTTCATCGGCCGCCTCGTCGTCCGAGCAGAACGCCGACGAGTAGACGTAGCCCCGCGTCACGACGTCCGGGAAGTCGATCCGCCAGGCCCAGCCGTGGTCCATCGTGGTCACCGTGGTGTAGGGGCGGATCAGGTCGTCGCGCTCCCAGGATCCGATCACGGCGCGGTCGCAGAACAGGGCGTCCTGATAGCTCAGCCAGGGCTCGCCCAACGTCTTGCTCAGGAGCCGCGAGCCGAAGCCGGAGCAGTCGATGAACAGGTCGCCGCTCAGATCCCGGCCGCTCTTGAGGGGCAGGCTGGCGACGTCCCCCGACTCGGTCTGCGTGACGCCGACCACCTCGTCGGCCAGCAGCGTCGCGCCGGCCGCCTCCGCCTTGCGCTGCAGGAAGTCGATGAAGCGCGTGTTGGGCAGGTGATACGTCGCCCGCGGGTCGAGCGCGAACCCGGCGCCCCGCTGCAGCAGGGGCGCCTTGTCACGATCCATGAACGCCTGGAAGGCGCTGGAGTCCTTGTTGTCGGCCAGACAGTAGAACGCGGCCCACTTGCCGAGGCCCCGCACCGGTTTGTCGAGGTATTGGTCGAACGTGTAGTTGAAGTGCGGCAGCTCGGCCGCGCCCCACTCGAAGCGCAGCCCCATCTTCCAGCTCGGCCGCACCTCGCGATGGAACTCGCCCCGATCGATGCCGAGGATCTCGTGGATGTGCAGCGGGATCGCGGGCGTCGTGGACTCGCCGACGCCGATCACCGGGATGTCGGGCGAGTACACGACCGTCAGCTTGACGCGCGGCAGCAGGCGCCGGAACGTCACCGCCGCCAGGAAGCCGGCGCTGCCGCCGCCGACCACCACGGCGCTGCGGATGGGCTCACTCATCTGTCGCTCCCTCGCCCTCGTCTCCCGCGACGCCGCCGGACCCGGCGGCCGGGCGGCCGGGTCCGAACGCCACAATACTTTACCCCGGGTTCCAGAGGGCGTCGCAGGCGACTGGCCGCGGAGGCGACTGCCCCACGAAGGTGACACACTGGCCATCCGCGAGGCGCGGCATCGGGACGAGCGAGGTGACCATGGCCGATGGATCAAGCCCTCCGGCCGGGGGGCCGCCGCCGGGCGCGCCGGCCAGCGCCGCGCCGCCCGACCTGCCGCCGGGCCTCTTTCTCCCGCACCGGCAGAAGGTGCTCATCGTCGCCGCGATCATGCTGTCGCTGTTCCTGGCGGCGCTCGACGCGACGATCATGTCCGTCGCCATGCCCCGCATCGTCTCCGACCTCGGCGGGCTCGACCTCTTCGCCTGGCCGATCACCTCCTATCTCCTCGCCTCGACGGTGATCGTGCCCGTCGTCGGCAAACTGTCCGACGTCTACGGCCGCAAGCCGTTCATGCTGGCCGGCGTCGCGATCTTCCTGACCGGATCGGTGCTGGCAGGGCTGTCCGAGAGCATGACAGCACTGATCGGCTTCCGCATGATCCAGGGGCTGGGCGCGGGCTTCATCATGGCCAACGTGTTCGCCACGCTGGGCGACCTCTTCTCGCCCGCCGAGCGCGGCCGCTGGGTGGGGGCGGTCAGCGGCACCTTCGCCCTGGCCAGCGTGATCGGCCCGCTCGTCGGCGGCGCCCTCACCGACGAGTTGAGCTGGCGCTGGGTGTTCTACATCAATGTCCCGGTGGCGCTGCTCGCGCTGCCGGTCGTCGCGATCTGGATGCCCTGGTTCCGCAGCCCCCGCAAGGCGCCGATCGACTACCTGGGGGGCGCGGCCCTGATCGGGGCGGGCGTGCCCCTGCTGCTCGGCTTCTCCCTGGCCGGGAACCAATACCCGTGGACCGACCCGCGCATCGTGCTCTGCTTCCTCCTGGCCGCGACGTTCATCGGCCTCTTCGTCTGGGCCGAACGGCGCGCCGGCGACTGGGCCGTCCTCCCGCTGGCGCTGTTCCGTAACCGCGTCTTCCTGGTCTCCTCGCTCGTCACGATCACCGTGGGCTTCGCGATGTTTGGCGCGATCCAGTTCATGCCCCTCTTCCTGCAGGGCGCGCAGGGAGTCTCGGCGACGAACTCCGGCACCGTCACGATGCCCATGATGGTCGGCATCGTGGTCGGCTCGGTGGTCACGGGGCAGTTGCTCTCCCGCGGCGTGGGGCTGCGCCCGCTGGCGCTGTCCGGCGGCACGCTGATGGTCGTGGGGCCGGTGCTGCTCTCCACCCTCGAGGTCGATTCCTCCCGCCTGCTGACGCGGGGCTACATGGTGGTCATGGGGCTGGGGGTCGGGGTCGGGCTGCCGCTCTACGGGCTCGCGATCCAGAACGCCCTGCCGCACCGGCTGCTGGGCGTCGGAACGGCCTCCACGCAGTTCTTCCGCCAGATCGGGGGATCGGTGGGCGTCGCGATCCTCGGATCGCTGATGGCCAGCGGCTTCAGCCGTGAACTCAGCCGCGCCTTCCCCGACGGCTACGAGACGCTCAAGCAACGGCCCCAGACGCTGCTCGACCCGGAGGCACTCGATCGCTTCCGCGCATCCGTCGAGGCGACCGCCCCCGGCGCCGCCGACGCCGTGATCGAGACCGCGCGCGGGGCCCTCGCCGGCACCCTCACCGAGCTGTTCCTGATCGGGGCCGGCGTCATGGCGATCGCCCTCGTCATCGCCGCCTTCCTCCCCTCCGTCCGCGCACGCACCCGCGCCGAGCTCGTGCGCGAGGCCGGGGGGGCCGGCGGGGCCGACGCGCCGCCCGGGTAGCCCGCCGCCTTCAGTCGTCGAAGAAGACCTCCCCGATCGCGATACCGCTCTCCCCCGCGACGGCGTAGAGCAGGTACGTGCGCCCGTCCTCCACGTAGACCGCGGGGTCGCGCAGCTGGTTCACCTGCCCGTAGGCCGTGCTGCGCACCGACGGCTCGAGCGGCGCGCCGGCGCCCTCCCAGGGCCGCTCCGGCCGCAGCACCTCCACGGCCTCCGACTCCCGCCAGTCGTGCCAATCCCCGCGCAGGTCGATCGTGCTCAGCAGGATCCGCTCGGGCGCGTGGCCGACTTGCGTCCAGAACACATGCAGCGTCGCGTCGCGCAGGCACAGCCCCATGTGGCGCATGTGCGGGTTGAACAGCAGCGGCCCGGCCTCGAAGCCGGTCAGGCCGTCGCGCGAGCGATACACCTGCCCGGGCATCGCGAGGCCGTACGTCCACCCGTCCCAAGCGAACGTGCGCAGGTAGGACCGCGACAGCACCTCGGCGCTGGCGACGAAGCGCACCCCGTCGGCCGACCGCGCGACCCGCGTCACCTGTCGCCCCACGCCCACCAGCCCGTGGTAGTACATGCGGATCCGCCGCCCGGCCTCGTCGACGTGCACGTCCGGCGACGCGATGTGCGGCGTCGTCGCTTCGGTCACCGGGTCGTGCGAGATCGGCGCCCCGCGCGCGGCGTGCCGGGCTGCGATGTCGGCCCGCTGCGCGGCGCTGAGCGCGGGCGGCTGCGTCGGGAAGCGCGACTCCGCCAAGTGCAGGCTGCCGGCGACGTGCGCCCGCCACGGGCCCAGCAAGTCGTCGGCGTAGGCCAGGCGGATGTACGACCCCTTGTGATCGGCGAAGTACAGGTAGTACCGCCCCAGCGGCGACTCGACCCACTCCGGCACGCGGATCAGCGAGGGCCCCTGGATGTTCCGGCCGATGCTCGGGTCCAGCTCCGGGCCGATGATCGGGTGGTCGAGCAATCGCTGCACGCGCGTCACGGGGCCTCCTCAGGCGAGTAGGAATCTCCGGCCGCCCGGCCGCGGCCCACACCGGGGTCCGCTGCCCTAGTATCTGCCTGCCGCGCCCTGCCCGCGACCTGAGATGGGAGAGCCCCTTGACCCGGCCCGCCGACCCCGAGCCCTGGCCCGTCGCCGTGCCCGAGTCGATCGGGGTGGACTCGGATCGACTCGCGACGCTGTGCCGGCGCATCCTCGAGATCGAACTGCCGATCCACAGCCTGCTCGTACTGCGGCACGGGCGCGTCGCCGCCGATGTCACTTTCCACCCCTTCGCCGGCGGCCTGCACGACCTCGCCTCTTGCACGAAAAGCGTCACTTCGACGCTCATCGGCATCGCCATCGACCAGGGCGCCATCGCGGGCGTCGATCAGCCCGTGCTCGACCTCCTGCCCGGCCGCCCCGTCACCAACGTGGACGAACGCAAGCGCGCGCTGACGCTCGCCCACCTGCTCACGATGTCGACGGGGCTCGCCTGCTACGCCGACCCCGGCGAGATCACGCTGCAGGAGATGCGGCGCAGCGACGACTGGGCGCAGTTCGTGCTCGACCTGCCCATGATCGAGGATCCCGGCGCCCGCTTCGAGTACTGCAGCCCGGCCTCCTACCTGCTCTCCGTGATTCTGCAGCAGGCCACCGGCCGCACAACGCTCGACTTCGCGCGTGAGAACCTCTTCGGCCCGCTCGGCATCGAGGAGGTGGTGTGGCCCCCGAGCCCCCAGGGAGTCACGACCGGCTGGGGCGACCTCCACCTCAGGCCCCACGACATGGCGAAGATCGGCACGCTCTTCCTGCACCAGGGGCGCTACGGCGGCCGGCAGGTCGTCTCCCGCGAGTGGGTCGCCGCCGCGACCCGGAAGCACGCCGCCCCGCCCGGACACTTCGGCTACGGCTACGGCTGGTGGCTGGCGTCGCCCGATGTCTACGCCGCCAACGGACGCGGCGGTCAGCAGATCATCGTCGCCCCCGCGCTTGACGCCGTCGTCGCGCTCACCGCCGGCTTCAGCCCCGAGCAAGGGAGCATCCGCGACGAGTTACTCGCTTCGCTCCTGCTTCCCGCGCTCGGCTCTCAGGCCCCCTTGCCCGCCAACCCGGCGGGCGTCGAGCGGCTGCGCGCGGCGATACAGGCGGCCCGCGAGCCCCGCGATGATCCGCGTCCGTCCCCGCCGGTCCCTGCCCTCGCCCACCACATCGACGGCCGGGAGTACCGCCTCGACGCGAACGCGTTTGGCCTGCGCGCCTTCTCGCTGTCCCTCGCCGGCGCCGGCGAAGCGCGACTGCGGCTACTCGGCTCCGGCCCGCCGACGGAGTTGCGCATCGGCCTGGACAACGTCCCGCGAACCAGCGCGACGGGTCGCGTGGGGCTCCCCGCCGCCTGCCGCGGCGGCTGGCAGGCCGGCGATCTCTTCACCTTCGATTGGGACGAGATCGGCAGCATCAACCGCTGGCGCATCTCCCTGCGCTTCCACGGCGACGAGGTCCGCCTCGACATGACCGAAGCCACCGGCCTCGGAGCCGTGACCATCAGCGGCCGCCGATCCTAGCGCCCCTGCGCGACGACCCCGCCAGCCGCCGGTCCAGCGTGGGCACGGCCTGAGCGAACGTGACTTCTTGGCGCGCCTGATCCGCCTCCAACTCCACGACGCGAATCCCATCGAGCGGCTCCATCGGCTTCCTCCTGCGGCGCGGGCGCAGGTGGCATCGGACGGGCCCCGGCCCGGCGAGCACGGGGCCGGACCCGCGCATCGCCACCGCATGGCGGCCATGCGCAACTCCAACTTCTACGAGCTCACGCCGGTGCACCCGAGGTCTACGGTTTCGTCCGTCCCAATCTCATTGGCTACGCCGACATGCTCGACGCCATCGACTCGGAGGGATGCATGGACGTGCCGCAAGGCCCGGGGCTGGGCGTGGAGTGGGACTGGGAGCATCTGCGGGGGTACCAGGTCGACGAGATCGTCATCGACTAGCGGCGGTCGGCGCGTGCCATACTACGCCGAACGGACCCCGCCCAGGTCGCGAGAGGAGGCCGCTATGGCCGCTACCGTCCGCGTCTTCGATCCCAGTGGACACGTCCGCGTTGTGGAAGTTGAGGCGGCCCCGCGTCCGGCGGCGCTCGACGGGCTGCGGCCGGGCATCCTGGAGAACGGCAAGCCGAACGCCCGCGTGCTGATGGAGGCGATGGTGGAGGAGCTGCGGGGACGTGCGGCGCTGGGTGCGCTCGCCGTGGGCAGAAAGCCGGTGTCGGGGCCACCCTCACGACGAACGTTCGAGCACCTGCGGGAGCACGCCGACTTCGTCTTGGTCGGCTCGAGCGATTGAGGCTCCTGCACGACGTGGAGTGTCCACGCCGCGATCATGTTCGAGCAGCAGGGCATCCCCACGGTGACCGTCGGCACCGATGAGTTCGCGGGGCTCCTACAGCTGGAGGCGGAGCAGCGGGGCCTGGCGGGGCTGTCGCGGGTCATCGTGCCGCACCCCTTGGGCGGGCTGAAGCCCGCGGCCATGCAGGCCAAGGCGGCCGTCGCGGTCGACGCGTTGCACCGCGCGCTGGTGGCCGGCGGGTGACGCCGCCCGCGCAGCGGGGCCGCCTTGCCGGGCAGGTCGATCTGCCGGAGGACGTCGCGGCGTTCTCTCTGGAGGCGCAGCGGCGGGGCTGGTCGGACGGGCTGCCGCTGATCCCTCCCACGGAGGCGCGGGTGGAGGCGATGCTGGCGGGCGTGCCGCAGGACCCGCGGTCGGTCGTGGGGGTGCTGTCGCCGCGGCAGGGCGAGGCGACGGTGCACGCGATCGCGGTGAACGCCGTGCTGGCGGGCTGTCGGCCGGCGCAGTTGCCGGTCGTCGTGGCAGCGATCGCCGGGCTGGCCGACCCCGCCTTCAACCTGCCCGGGGTGAACGCGACGACCCATCCCTGCGGGGTGTTCGTGCTGGTCAGCGGGCCGGCGGCGCGGGCGGCCGGCGTGCACGGCGGCGCGGGCTGTTTCGGGCCCGCCTATCCAGCCAACGTGGCGATCGGCCGGGCGGTGCGGCTGGTGCTGCTCAACGTCGCGGGCGCGACGCCGGGCAGCGGCGATCGGGCGACGCAGGGCACGCCCGCCAAGCTGGCCTTCTGCGCCACGGAGCGGGAGGACGCCAGCCCCTGGCCGCCGTTCCACACGACGCGCGGGCTGCGGGCCGGCGACAGCGCTGTCACCGTGTTCGCAGCGGAGGCGCCGCACAACATCCAGGATCACGCCTCGAACACCGCGGAGGGCGTGCTGCGGACGGTCGCGGGGGCCATGGGGCAGGCGGGGAGCAACAACCTGTGGCTAGGCGGCGAGCCGCTGCTGGCGTTCGGGCCGGAGCACGCGGCAACGGTCGCGGGGGAGGGCTGGACGCGGGAGCAGGTGCAGGCGTACCTCTACGCGCAGGCGCGCTACCCCAGCGATCGCCTCTCGCCGGAGTTCCGCGAGCTGGTCTCGCTGCGCAGACAGGCGATCGACGCGGGACTGCCGTTGCCGATCGCGGACGCGCCCGAGTCGATCCACATCATCGTGGCGGGGGGCCCGGGCAAGCACTCATCGTGGATGCCGTCGTTCGGGGATATGACGCGCCCCGTGACGACGCCGCTCGACTGAGGCGAGCCGACGGGGCCGGGACGGATCAGAGGTCGTCGAGCATGGGACGCAGGCCCTCGCCGAGGGCGCGGAAGTGGGCCTGCATGAGGGCGCGATCCCAGCCGATGCAGAAGTGCCGCACGCCGAGGTCGATGTAGCGCTGCGCCTGCTCGACGGATCCGATCTCGATCCGCGGGGCGACGCCGTACTCCAGCGATTTGCGGATCACGAGCTCCTCGGCAGCGCGGACGTCGCCGGCGTCCATCTCCGCCGCCGGCCCGTAGGAGAAGCGGAAGTCGGTGGGGCCCCACTGGGTCATGTCGATGCGGCGCTCGCGGGCGACGGTGAGGATCGCATCGATGTTCTCCACGGCGACCTTCTTCTCGATCATGATCACGGTCACGACCGAGTCCAGGTCCGCCGCGTAGCCCTGCAACTCGTAGCCGCCGAGGGCGGGACGGCGCAGCTTGACGCCCATCAGGCCGCCCTGCGAGGGCGTGTCGGGCCGCACCGCCCGGTGCACCCGCTCGACGTCCTCCGGCGTACGGATGTCGGTGAAGAGGACGGCCTTGAAACCGGCGCCGAGCGCCATCTGGGCCCAGAAGGTCTCGTTGGCCTGATCGAGCTTGATCATCAGCGGCAGGTTGCCGCACTGGGCCGCGCGGGCGAGGTGGAAGAGCAGCGGCATGTCGAAGGTGGCGTACTCGGCGACGAACTCCGCGTAGTCAAACAGCCCGGTGTCGCCGATGAACTCCGGGATGTCGGGGTCGTGGGAGAGGAAGTGCGTGCCCATCGTGGGCTTGCCGGCGTCGAGGAGGTCGCGGAGGGTGTTGCGAAGTACGGCCATGGGTCATCCCGTCGTTGCTGAAGGTGTGGTTGGAGAGGTGGCCGGGGAGCGCCCGGCCCGCGCCCTGGATCCTGTCAGACTTCGCCCCGCGGCGACAGCCCCGCGGCGCGGTAGACGGCGTCGATGACGCGCATGCTGATCACGCCGTCGTCGGCGTCGGTGGGCATGGGCGCGCCGCCCGAGACGGCCTGTACGAAGGCCTCGAGCTGGAAGACGTAGGTGGGCCGGCGGTCGAACGTCTCGACGGTCGTGCCCGCGGCCGTCGCGATTTCGATGCGGTTGCCGGTTTGGGGGAAGAGGGGGTTGTCGGCCATCATCGCGCCCTTGTCTCCGACCACCTGCACCCACGACGTGTACCACGTCCCGGGGATCATGCCGGTGCTGATGTGGGCGGGCACGCCGCCGGGGAAGCGCAGGTCGGCCTCCATGCTGACGTCGACCTGCTCGCGCGCCGTCTCCGCGCTGGCGGAGAGCACCTCGGGCTCGGCCTGGAAGATGTGGCGCAGGAAGTGCAGCGGGTAGCAGCCCAGGTGCATCGTCGCGCCGCCGCCGAGTTCGGCCCGGTCGTAGACGGGGCCGAGGGCGCCCTCGACCCAGGCGCAGAAGCTCGCGCTGGCGGAGCGGATCGTGCCCAGCGCGCCGCTCTGCACGATCTCGCGCATGCGCCGGCCAGCCGGGTGGTAGTAGTAGTGGAACGCCTCGATGCACACGCGACCGCTGCGGCGGGCGGCGTCGGCCATCTCGCGGGCCTCTGCCTCGTTCATCGCGAAGGGTTTCTCGCAGAGCACGTGCTTGCCGGCCTCCAGGGCGCGAATCGTCCATTCCTTGTGCCCGCTGGCCGGCAGCGGGTTGTAGACCGCGTCGATCTCGGGGTCCTCGACCACGTCCGCGTAGCCGTCATGCACGGTGGGGATGCCGTGCTCCTCGGCGAACGCCTCGGCGCGGCCGCGGTCCCGCGCGGCGACGCAGCGCACCTCGACGTCGTCGAGGCGCGCCGCCGGTTCGATCAGAGCGCCGGGAGTGATCGCGGCCGCGCCCAACGTGCCGATTCGCAATACCATGCCGTCCGCTCCTCACCTGCCGGCCGCGCTCACCGTGCGGCGCGGGCGTCGGTCTAGGATACCCGCAGCACCGCTACCCGCCGCGGAGGCATGATGCCGAAGTACGTGCTGTTACCACCCATCGACGACGACATGCGCGCCTGGGCGCGGCGCCTCCGGGAGGCGCTGCCGCAACTCGCGGTCGTCGTGGCGGAGGATGACGCCGCCGCCGCCCGCGAGCTGGTCGACGCGGACGCGGCCTACGGCGGCATCCCGCCGGACGTGCTGCCCACGGTCAAGCGGCTGCGGCTGCTGCAGAACCCGTTCGCGGGGCCGCCGCCCGGCTACTACTACCCGGCGCTGGCCGATCACCCCGTCACGGTCTCCAACCCGCGCGGCATCTACTCCGACCACATCGCCCATCACATCATGATGTTCATGCTGGCCCTGTCGCGCGGGCTGCCCTACTGGAGCGCGGCGCAGGCGCAGGGCCGCTGGGATCCGGCGGCGCGCAAGCGGGGCTACGTGGACCTGGCGACGTCGACCGTGCTGATCGCCGGGGTGGGCGGGATCGGGGCCGAGACGGCGCGACTCTGCGCGGCCTTCGGCGCGCGGGTGATCGGCGTCGATCCGCGGCCCGAGCGGGACGTCCCCGCCGAGATCGTGCCGCCCGGTGAACTCGACGGGCGGTTGCCGGAGGCGGACTTCGTCGTGACGACGGTGCCGCACACGCCCGAGACCGAGGCGATGTGGGACGCGCGCCGCTTCCGGGCGATGAAGCGCTCGGCCTACTTCATCAACATCGGGCGGGGGATGACCACCAAGCTCGACGACCTCGTCGCCGCGCTCGCAGCCGGGGAGATCGCGGGGGCCGGGCTGGACGTCTTCGAGACGGAGCCGCTGCCCACCGGGCACCCGCTGTGGCACATGGAGAACGTGCTGATCACGCCCCACGTCGCCGTCGCCGATGCGGCCAACATCCCCGAACGCCGCTTCGAGATCATCCTGGAGAACGCCCGCCGCCTGATCGACGGGCGCGAGTTCGTGAACGTGGTCGATAAGGCGAAGTGGTACTGAGCGCCCGCCGCCGCGTCGCCCCATCCGGCGGGGCGGGCCGGGACGTATCCTTGCGTACAGCGCCGGCAGGACCTCATGAGCGCGCGGGCAACCAATCTCACCATCCTGGCGCTCCTCCTGCTCGAGGGGGCGTCGGGCCTCGGCTCGTTCCTCGTCGGCGCGCCCGATGGCCGCTGGGTCTTCTGGCTGCACAGCCTGGGCGGCTTCACGCTGCTGGTGGTGCTGGCCTGGAAGTGGCGCATCATCCGGCGCTCCTTCTCGCGCCGGGGGAGCGGCGTCTGGGCCCTGGCGCCGGCCCTGCTCCTCGTCATCTTCCTGGCCACGCTGCTGACGGGGCTGCTCTGGTCGACGATCGGGCTGCCCAACATCGCGCTGCCGCTCTATGGCCGCATCAGCGGCCTCACCTTCCACGTCCTGCTCGCGCTGCTCCTGCTGCCGTTCGTGGTCGTCCATCTGCTGGCCCGCTGGCCCCGCACCCGCGCGCGCGACTTCGCCAGCCGCCGGGCCGCGCTGCGCAGCGCCGCGGTCTTCGGGGCGGGACTGATCGCCTGGCAGGGCGTGGAGTTCACCTCCGGCCTGATCTCCCTGCCGGGCGCGCGACGGCGCTTCACCGGCTCCGTCGAGCAGGACAGCTTCGAGGGCAACGCGCATCGCACGACCAACTGGCTCAGCGACAGCCGCCAGCACATCGACCCCGACACCTGGCGGCTGCGCGTGCACGGCGACGTCGCGGCGGAGCTGCGCCTGGCCTACAACGACCTGGCGGTCGCCGAGCGGGGGCGCGCGATCCTCGACTGCACGGGCGGCTGGTACACCGAGCAGGATTGGTCGGGCGTGTCCGTCGCGGACCTGCTACGGCGGGCGCAGCCGGGCCCGGAGGCGCGCAGCCTGGTCTTCCAGTCCGCGACGGGCTACGACCGTCGCTTCCCCCTGTCGCACGCCGATCGACTCCTCCTCGCGACGCACGTGGGCGGGGAGGCGCTGTCGGCGTCGCACGGGTTCCCGCTGCGGCTCATCGCGCCGGGCCGGCGGGGCTATCACTGGGTCAAGTGGGTGACGTCGATGGAGGTCAGCGATCGGCCGTCGTGGTGGCAGCCGCCGCTGCCCTTGCAGTGAGGGGATGCGGGGGCTCCCCGAATGCCGCCGCACTTGCTACCTTGCGCGCGTGCAACGCCACCATGTTGGATCGCACAACCAAGAGCCCGCGTGACCACCCGGCGCGCCGGCCGAGAAGGGAGACCGCTATGAAGATCGTGCAGTTCCACGGGGACCGACGGGTGAGCGTGGAGGAAACGCCCGAGCCGGAGCCGTCCGACGGTCTCGCGGTGATCAAGGTGATCAGCTCGACGATCTGCGGTACGGAACTCGCTATGTACACCGACCTGACCGCACTTGACGGCATGCTGAACGGGGGACACGAAGCGACGGGAATCGTGTGGAAGACCGCCCCCGGCTCCCGCCTCAAGGAAGGGGCCCGCGTCGCCATCTATCCGGACCTCGGCGATCGCTGCGGCAAGTGCGCGAACTGCTATCGCGGCGTGTGGCTGCGATGCCAGAACCTGGGCCCCCGGCCCGAGGGCGTCGTCGGCGCGCACGCGCAGTTCGCGGTGCGCCGGGAGGACTGCTGCATCGAGTTGCCCGACGACATCTCCTTCGAGCAGGGGGCACTGCTGGTCGACTGCGTGGGGACGCCGTACCGCGGCATCCGGCGGCTGGGCGTGAACGGGTTCGACACGGTCCTCATCACCGGCCAGGGGCCGCTGGGCGCCTCCGCCGCGATGCTGTGCCGCAGGCTGGGGGCGCGCATCATCGCGACCGAGGTGAACGACGCGCGACTGGACCGCGCGCCCCACTTCGGCGTGGACCACGCGATCAACCCCACGCGCGAGGATCCGCTGGCGCGGGTGATGGAACTGACCAGCGGGCAGGGCGTGGACAAGGCGATCGACTTCACGGGCTATCCGGAACCGCAGAACCTGTGTCTCGACGCCACGCGGGGCGGCGGGGCGGTGGGCTTCCTGGGTCTGAAGTATGAGCCCGGGACGGTCGGTACGGTCGGCAGGGGCAGGCCGACGCCGGTGCGGGTCCTGGATCAACTGCTGCTCAAGGAGATGACGCTGATCTCCAGCTGGTGCGTCACGCCGGACCAACTGCTGGAGTTGTTCGACCTCGTGCGGGAGGGCCTGCCGATCGATCGGCTGATCACGCACCGCTTCGGCATCGACGATGCTGCCACCGCGTACGAGACGACCTTCGGCGGCCCGGGCACGAAGGTGATGATCGACCCCTGGGCGGAGTAGCGGTCGGCGGATCAGCCTTCGGGCCGCAGCTCCGGGTGCTTCAGGCCGCTGCCCGTGTTGAACAGCACGATGCGGGCGTCGCCGTGCAGCACGCCGTCGGCGAGCAGGCGCCGCAGGCCGGCGAGCGAGGCCGCGCCCTCGGGGCAGGCGTCGATCCCCTCCGCGCGGGCCATCTGCCGCATCGCCGGCACGAGGGCGTCGTCTGGCACGGCGACGGCGCTGCCGCCGCTCGCGCGGAGCGCCTGCAGGATGAGGTCGTCGGCGAAGGGGGCGGGCACGCGGATACCCGGCGCGACGGTGGCGGCGTCCTGCCACGGCTGCGCCCGCTCGGCGCCGGCCTCCCAGGCGCGCACGATGGGCGCGCAGCCTTCGGACTGGACGGCGAACATGCGGGGGCGCTCGGGGCCCAGCAGCCCCATCTGCTCCAACTCGTCGAATGCCTTCCACATGCCGATCAGGCCGGTACCGCCGCCGGTGGGGTAGAGGATCGCGTCGGGCAGCTGGCCGTCGAGCTGCTCCCACAACTCGTAGCCCATCGTCTTCTTGCCCTCCACGCGGTAGGGCTCCTTGAGCGTCGCCATCTCGAACCAGCCGTTCGCGCGGCAGCCCTCGGCGATGAGGCGGCCGGCGTCGCTGATCAGGCCGTCGACGAGTTGCAGCTCCGCCCCGTAGTTGCGCACCTCGCTGACGATGCTCTCGGGCGTGTCCTGCGGCATCGCGATGTGGGCGCGGATGCCGCTGCGCGCCCCGTAGGCGGCCGACGCCGAGCCGGCGTTGCCGGCCGTCGGCATGCCGACATCGGCCACGCCCAGCTTCAGGGCCATCGCCATGGCCGCCGCGATGCCGCGCGCCTTGAACGAGCCGGTGGGGTTGCCGCCCTCGTCCTTGACCCAGAGGGCGCCGCAGCCCAGCTCCTCCCCCAGACGGGGCGTGCGGAGTAACGGCGTCATGCCCTCGCCCAGCGAGACCCGGCCGGCGACGTCGCTGCCGGCCAGCACCTCGGCGTAGCGCCACATCGAGGCGGGGCGGCGGCCGAGGCTCTCCCGCGTCAGCGTGCGCTTGGCCGCATCGAGGTCGTAGCGGGCGAACAGGGCGCGACCGCACACGCGGCAGATCGTCTGCAGCTCCGCGGGCGAGTGCTCGGCCCCACAGATCGAGCACTCCAGGTGCGACAGCGCCGGTGCGGGCAGTTCCATCGTTCGGCCTCCTTGCGACCCGTCGGCCGCCTGCCGGCCGTGGTCCGGTGCATCTTCCGCGCTTGAGGGTCGCCGTGCAACGGCATAGGATGCTCTCGCCCTCAGACGGCGGGGGCGAGTCGGCACGCCGGCTGCGGACCGTCCCGCACACCCGACGAGGAGCGTCCATGCGCGAAAACACGGTCAAGGCGAAGTGGCGGGCCGGCGAGGTCACGCTCGGCGGCTGGCTGGCGATCCCGAGCACATTCACGGCCGAGATCATGGCCTACCGCGGCTTCGACTGGATCTGCCTCGACATGCAGCACGGGGTGATCGACTACCAGGACGCGGTGCGGATGATTCAGACGATCAACGCGACCGACACGGTGCCCATCGTGCGCGTGCCGGACAACGACTTCGGCATGATCAACCGCATGCTCGACGCGGGCGCGATGGGCATCATCGTGCCGCTGGTCAACAGCGCCGAGGAGGCGCGCCGCGTCGTCGATGCCTGCCGCTACTACCCAGCCGGGTCGCGCAGCATGGGCCCGACGCGCATCTCGGTCAGCGCGGGCGCCGACTACGGCGCGCGCGCCAACGACGAGATCGCCTGCATCCCCATGGTCGAGACGAAGGAGGCCGTGGAAAACCTCGACGAGATCCTGGGCGTCGAAGGCGTCGACGCGGTCTACATCGGTCCGGCCGACCTGTCGATCACGCTGGGCCTGCCGCCGGGCCTCGACAACGGGGGCGCGTTCGAAGAGGCGCGCCAGGCGGTCGCGCGGGCGTGCAAGGCGCACGGCGTCGTCGCCGGCATCCACGCCGACGCCACGCTCGCCGCGAAGCACGCCAGCGCCGGCTTCCAGATGATCACCGTCAGCATCGACTTCCGCGGCCTGATCCGGGCGGCCAGTGATGACATCGCCCTGGCCCGCGAGCAGGTGCGGTCGGTCGTGGGGACCTAGATGTCCGGGCGAATGGCGGACGAGGGCGCGAGCCAGCTCGCCGTACCGCTCAAGCGACCCGATCGCACGCTCGCGTCGCAGGTGCGCCTGTTCGTGCGCTACTACCCGGTCGGCGTGGTGGCGCTGGCCGTGCTGGCGGCGCTCGTCGCCGCCTCCGCGCTCGCGCCGGCGATCGCGCGCTTCGACCCGCTCGAGATCGATTTCAGCGCGATCCGCGTCGGCCCCTCGGGCGCGCACTGGTTCGGCACCGACGACCTGGGGCGGGACGTCTTCACGCGCGTGCTCTACGGCGGGCGCGTGACGTTGGTCGTGGCGGTGTTCTCGGTCCTCATCGGCGACGGCCTGGGCTTCATCGTCGGCATCGTCAGCGCCTACGCGGGCGGCTGGTACGACCTGATCATGCAGCGTGTGCTAGAGGTGCTGCTGGCCTTCCCGGCGCTGATCCTCGCGCTCCTGCTGCTGGTGGCGATCGGCGGCGGCGTGAGCACGATCATCATCGCAATCGCCGTCACCCGCATCCCCGACTCCGGCCGCGTGGTGCGGTCGAGCGTGCTCTCGATCAAGCAGGAACCGTACGTCGAGGCAGCACGCTCGATCGGCGCGCCCTGGCTCCGCGTGACATGGCGTCACGTCGCGCCGCAGACGCTGGGGCTGTTCCTGGTCATCATCTCGATCAACTTCGGCTTCGCCGTCTTCGCCGAGGCGGCGCTCTCCTTCCTGGGCGTGGGCGTGCCGCCCCCCACCGCGACGTGGGGGGGCATGCTGGGAGCCATCGTGAGTCACATCTTCAACCCCGCGTGGTGGCTGGTGGTCTTCCCGGGCCTGGCGATCGTGATCACAGTGCTAGCGATGAACCTGCTGGGCGACGCGATCCGTGACTTCGCCGACCCGCGGTCCGCCGAGCGCCGGAAGGTCAAATGACCACCGCGTCCCCACCTCCCACGCAGACCGCCGCGATCCGCTGGGCCTCCTTCTACGGCGACCGCGACCTGGCGTTGCGCTTCCCGGCGGCCTGGGACGTGACGGTGCACGAGCACGCCGGCGGCGACGACATCGGCGAGGATGGGATCGCCGCCGCCTTCGACAACCCGATCGGCTGCGCGCCGATCCGGGAGCTGGCGGCGGGCAAACGCAGCGCCGTCGTGGTCGTGGACGACCTGACGCGGCCGACGCCGGCGTCGCGGCTGCTGCCGCGCATCCTGCGGGAGTTGCACGCGGCGGGCCTGACCCCGTCCGACACCCTGATCCTGGCCGGGGTCGCCAACCACCGCGTACTGACGCGGGACGACTTCATCAAGAAGGTGGGTGCAGACGTCGTCGACACCTACCGCACGCGCTCGCACTTCTCCTGGACGAACTGCGACCCGGTCGGTACAACGAGCCGCGGCACGCCGGTGCGCCTGAACTCCGAGTTCCTCGCCGCCGAGTGCCGCATCCTCGTCGGCAGCATCATGCCGCACAACAAGACCGGCTTCTCGGGCGGCTCGAAGCTGGTGCTGCCGGGCGTGGCGCACATCGACACCGCGCACGCCTGGCACGGACCCGACGGGCCCCCGACCGGCCTGATCGCGACGGCAAGCGAGTCGCGCCTCGACTCCGAGGAGGCGGCGCGGCTGGCCGGCGTGGACTGCATTGTTAACGTGATCCCCAATGCCACGCGGGGGATCGCGGGGCTCGTCGTGGGCGACCTCGTCGAGGCGCACCGGGCAGGCGTCGCGATGGCGCGGCGGGTCTACGCGACGCCGGTCCCCCGCGGCGTCGACGTGTGCGTGCTGGCCAGCTACCCCAAAGACGCCGAGTACCAGCAGACCGGCCGCGGCTTCCACCCGCTGCTCACCGCACCCGAGCCGATCGTGCGGCCGGGGGGGACGATCGTGCTGGCCGGCTCGACCGTCGAGGGGCCCGGCTTCCACTCGCTGTACGGCCCCGGCATGCCGATGTACGGGGCCGGCGCGGGCCGCCCGATGCCGGGCGCGCCCGACCTGGTCTACTTCATGCCCGGCATGGCCAAGCTCGGCCTGCCGCCGGGCCCCCGGGAGCGTGTCACGCTAATGACCGACTGGGCCGACGTGGGGCGCTGGCTGTCCGACAAGCACGGCGACCACGCCCGCGTCGCGGTCTTCCCCTGCGCCACGCTGCAGATCGCGGCGGGCGCGGGCGGGTGACGGCGCAGTGAAGATGCCGCCATGAACATTGACGCGATCCGGGCGGTCCAGGTCAGCGGCACGCTGGAGCACGAGGGCGAGTTCTGGGAGGACCGGCTGGTCCGCCCCACCGACCTCTACGAGCCGCACCGCCAGGGGGGACCGCGCACGCTGCCCCAACGGGGCGACGGCCGCTACCGCATTGACGGGGTCTTCCTGGAGATCGAGGCGGAGGGCGTCGTGGGACGGGCGGGGCCCATTGGGGGGGCGCTGGCGCAGTCGATCCTGCAGCAGTTCAAGCCGCTGCTGACGGGGGAGGACGCGCGCGCGACGGAACGCATTTGGGATCTGATGCACCGATCGGCCGTGCACGGCCGCAAAGGCGCGACGATGATGGCGATCAGCGCGATCGACTGCGCACTCTGGGATCTGAAGGGCAAGGCGCTCGACCAGCCGGTCTACCGGCTGCTGGGCGGCCCCACGCGAGCGTCGATCCCGGCCTACGCCAGCACGCTGGGCTTCTCCGTCGAGCCGGCCGACGTCGCCCGCCGGGCGGCCGCGTTCGCCGCGGCCGGATACCGGGCGCAGAAGTGGTTCTTCAAGCGCGGCCCCGCCGACGGCAAGGCGGGCATGGAGCAGAACGAGACGCTCGTGCGCACGGTGCGCGAGGCCGCCGGGGACGACACCGACATCATGTTCGACGCCTGGATGAGCTGGGACCCCGACTACGCGCTGACGATGGCGCGCCGGGTGGAACGCTACAACGTGCGCTGGATCGAGGAGCCGCTGCTGCCCGACAAGATCGCCGCCACGGCCGCGATCCGCCGCCGCTCCCCCGTCCCCATCGCGACCGGCGAGCACGAGTACACGCGCTGGGGCATCCAACTGCTGATCGACGCCGCCGCCTGCGACGTGATCCAGGCCGACACGTACTGGGCCGGCGGGATCAGCGAGATGCGCAAGATCTGCACGCTGGCCTCCGTCGCGGAGCTGCCCGTCATCCCGCACGGGCACTCGGTCTCCGCCAACACGCACCTGATCGCGTCGCAGCCGCCGAACCTCTGCCCGATGGCCGAGGACCTGATCAAGTGGAACCAGGTCCACGAGTTCTTCCTGCGCGACCCCGTCGTCCGCGACCGCGGCAGCCTGCGGCTGCCGGACACGCCCGGCCTGGGCATGGAGCTGGACGAGTCGAAGATCGAGACGCGCGCGCTGGTCGGGGCGTAGCGCCGTCGCGCTGCCGGCGGCGGCGGGCTCGGGCGGCGCGACACGGCCGGCGCCAGTGTCAAGCGGATGGCTGTTACGGAGTGGAATCCGGGGATACCGTCGCCCGGTGAAGTACGGGGCTGGGTCTGTACCGCTCGGAAATCGGCGGTGAGATGCCCCAATAAGGAGGTTTTCGGAATGAGCATCAGTTCTTGGGACGGATTGCGACGCACGCGCCTGAGCCGCCGTGCGCTGCTGCGTGCCAGCGCCAAGGCGGGCGTGGGCGCGGCGGGCTTGGCCTTGGTCGGCTGCGGCGGTGACGACGACGCCGCGCCGGCGGTCGTCGACTCGTCCGCCGTCGACGCGGCCGCGAGCGACGCGGCTGCCGCGGCCGCCGCCGCGAGCGACGCCGCCGAGGCCGCGGGCCGCGCTGCCGAAGCCGCCGAGTCGGCCTCCGCCCTGGCGGCCGAAGCCGCGGCATCCGATGACGCCGAACAGGCCGCTGCGGCCGCCCAGGCGGCCGCCGACGCCGCCGCCGATGCCGCCGCTGCGGCCGAAGCCGCGGGCGATGCGGGCGCCGCTGCGGTCGCGCAGGCGGCCGCCGATGCCGCCGAGGCCGCCGCCACCGCCGCGCGGGAGGCGGGCGCCGAGGATACCGCCGCCGCGGCTGCCGCCGCGCAGGCCGCGGCCGATGCCGCGGCTGCCGCCGCTGCCGCCGCCGGGGAGGCGTCGGCCGCCGCCGCCGAGACGGCCGAGGCCGCCGTCGCCGCCGCCGAGGAGGCCGCCGCCGCGGCCCGCGAGGCCGCCGACGCCGCCATGGACGCGGATGAGATGGCGGACGAGGAGGCGATGGGTCCCGAGGTCAACCCCGAGGAGGGCATCATCGGCCTGCCCGACACGCAGATGGGCGGGAAGGTGCGGACCGTCTTCTGGGGGCGCATCGCGAACTTCGACCAGCACGTGTCCGGGAACCGCGGCATTCTCTCGCAGATGTACGAGACGGCCGTGCGCGCGAACCCGCTGGACGGCCTGCAGACGATCATGCCGCGGCTGGCCGCGGGCTGGGAGATCTCGGACGGCGGCCTTACCTACACGCTGCCCATCCGCCCGGGCGTGACCTTCCACGACGGGACGCCGTTCGTCGCGGGCGACCTCGCCGCCTCGCTGCGGCGCATGCGCAACCTGGGCGAGTTCAGCGACTACACCAGCCGCTACGCGACCGACCTCGACTACATGGAGAGCGCGGACGCGGTCGACGACCAGACCGTCGTCGTCAAGCTGAGCGCGCCGCGCGCCTACTTCCTTGAGATGCTGGCGGGGCCCGAGAAGGCGATCTACTCCGAGGCCCACCTGCAGGACACGAGCAACATCGCGGCCGAGCCGCTGCCGGGCACCGGCCCCTACCTGTTCCAGGAGCACCGGGCCGAGGAGCTGACCCGCTTTACCCGCAACCCGGACTACTGGAACCCGTCGCTGCCCTACATCGACGAGTTGGAGATGCTGCACGTGGTGCCGTGGCCGGACCGCGCCACCGCCATCCTGGGCGGGCAGGCCGACTACGCCAACATCGTGCCGGCCGAGTTCTACGACACGCGGGACCAGTTCGCCGACGTCGCCGGCGTCGCCCGGCACGACGGCACCCGCGCCTCGCTGCAGTTCTACATGCACAACGAGAAGGAGCCGTTCAACGACCCCCGCGTGCGGCGCGCGATCTTCCTGGCCCCGAACCGGCCCGGCCTGATCGACGTGTACACCGAGTCGATGAGCCTCGCGGGCTCCCGCTGGGTGTCGAACTCCAGCCCCGTCGCCACGCCGCTGGCGGACCTCGAGCAGATCCCGGGCTACCGCGGCGAGGACCCCGAGGCGATCGCCGAGGCGAAGCAGTTGCTCGACGCCGTGGGGCTGAGCGACGGCTTCGACGGTGGGCAGATCGTCAGCAACACCAACCCCGCGCACTCCGAGATCCTGGCCCCGGCCTTCCAGGCCGAGCTCAAGGAGAAACTCAACATCGACACGGTGCTCGATCCGCGGGCCGGCTCCGGCCGCACGGAGGCCTACCAGGAGGGCACGTACGACTTCCTGCTGGGCGTCATCTTCCGCGCGCCGGTGAGTGAGTTCGTCACCGCCTGGAAGTCGTGCATCCGCACCGGCGGCTCGAACAACTTCGAGTTCTACTCGAACCCGGAGGTCGACGACATCATCGACCGGATCGACGCCGAGGCGGACTTCGAGACGAAGAAGGACCTCTACGCGCAGGGCATGGACCTGCTGGACGAGGATCCGCCCTTCTACCTGGTCGCCTTCACGCAGCACAACGCCATGTGGTCCAACCGGCTGCAGGGCCACCTGGAGGAAACCCGCGGCTACACCGAGGAAGGCACCTGGGATCTGTTCTGGGTGAACGCCTAGACAGGTCCGTCGCGAACGCGACCCCGGGCAGCCGGGCGGCGGCGGCTCCACGCGCATGGAGCTTCCGTCGCCCGGCTGCTGCGCTTTGTTCCCCAGCCCGCGTCCCGCCCAGCAGCGCGGGACTGAGCCCGGCGGCCGGATGCCCGCCACCACTTCGCCGGGAGGCGCTACGCTGACGGCCGCATCATGCTGAAGTACGTCGTTCGCCGCCTGCTGCTTGGGTTGCCCGTCCTGCTCGGGATCTCGATCCTGATCTTCATCGCCATCCGCATCATCCCGGGCGACCCCACGGCCATCCAGGACGACGCCGGAGGCTACGTCTTCACCGAGGAGCAGCGCGACCGGCTTCGCGAGCAGATGGGCATCGACCGGCCGCTGACGGAGCAGTACTTCGAGTGGGTGGGCGACATCCTCACCGGCGACCTCGGTTCCTCGTTCATCGCCGACACGCCGGTGACGGAGATCGTCAGCCACCGGGGCCCGGTGAGCGCCCAGATCGCGATCATGGCCATCCTCCTGGCCTGGCTCATCGGCATCCCGCTGGGCATCTTCGGGGCCGTGCGCCAGAACCAACCCAGCGACTACATGTCGCGCTTCGCCGCGGTCTTCCTGCTCGCCGTGCCCGGCTTCTGGATGGGCCTGCTGATCATCCTCTTCACGGTGCTCGTCTTGGGCTGGCGGCCGCCGCTGGTCTATGTGCATGTCTGGACGGACCCGCTCGAGAACCTGCAGATGACCCTGGGGCCGGCGTTCGTAATGGGCGTCGGGCTGGGGGCGGTCTTCGCCCGGATCACGCGCTCCTCCGTGCTCGACGTGCTGAGCAGCGACTTCGTGCGCACGGCCCAGGCCAAGGGGATCAACAGTCGCAACGTGCTCGTCGGGCACGTACTGCGCAACGCCCTGCTGCCCGTGCTGACGATCTCCGGGCTGGCGCTGGGCGGGCTGATCGGCGGCGCGGTCGCCGTCGAGCGCGCCTTCTCGGTGCCGGGGCTGGGTCTCTCGCTGGTGCAGGGCATCCAGTCGTCGGATTGGACGCTGATCCAGAGCCTCGTCTTCCTCTACGCCCTCTCCTTCATCCTGGCGAACATCGTGATCGACATTGCCTACGGTTTCGTCGACCCGCGCATCCGGGTCGCCTAGGCTGGCGACCGGCCTCCGGGCGAGGCCGCACCCCTCTCGCCACCTTCCAGAACTGCGGAACGGAGTCAACGTGCGCGCACTGAGCCTGACCGGCGAACGGACCATCGCGGTCCAGAACAAGCCGGAACCCGAGCCCGGCCCCGGCGAACTGCTGATCCGCCTGCGGGCCTCCGCGATCTGCGGCAGCGACCTGCACCTCTACCGCCGCGCGCCGCAGCCCTACATCGACCGCGCGATCACACCCGGCCACGAGGGCAGCGGCGACGTCGTTGCGGTGGGGGAGGGCGTCGAGGGCTGGGCGCCCGGCGACCGCGCCGTCGTCTACTTCCGGCGCACATGCTGGCAGTGCGACGACTGCCGCAGCGGCAACAACCAGGTCTGCGCCAACATCCGCCCCGGCTACGGCTTCGGCGCGCACGGCTCCGACGCCGAGCTGATGACCGCCGACGCCAGCGCCAGCATGCGCCTGCCCGACGGCCTCAGCGCCCGCGAAGGCGCCATCCTGGCCTGCCAGGGTGGCACCGCCTACGCGCCCCTCGTGCGGCTGGGCGCCGGCGGGCGGGACCGCGTGGCCGTCTCGGGCCTGGGCCCGGTGGGGCTGCTGGCCACGCAATTCGCGCGCGCGATGGGGGCGGAGGTCGTGGGCATCGACCCCGTCGCGGAGCGCCGGACGCTGGCCGAATCGCTGGGCGCGGAAGCCACGATCGACCCGACGGCCGGGGACGTGGGGCCGGCGCTGCAGGCGATCTGGCCGCGTGGGGCCGACAAGCTGGTCGAGGCCTCCGGCGCGACCCCCGCGCACGAGGCGATCCCGGCCATCGTGCGGCCGCGGGGGACCGCGGCGCTGGTGGGGCTGGGCAACGATACGTTCCAGACCTCGCTCAACGGGATCACCCGCTGGGACATCCACCTCTTCGGCTCAACCATCTACCCGCAGACCATGTGGGACGAACTCTGCGACTTCGTGCAACGCAAGTCGATCGATCTGGGCGCGGTCGTGAGCCACGACCTCGGCATCGAGGAGGGCGCGCGCGGCTTCCAGTTGGCCGACGACGCGGCCAGCGGCAAGATCTGCTTCCACTTCGACTGACCGCGACGTACGGCGCGACCGAGAAGGCGGGCTGATGACGCGTCTGCTGATCACCGGCGGCAACGGGCGCCTCGGCCGCTGGGTCGTCGAGGAGCTGAAGGGCGACCACGAGATCGTCGTGGCCGACGTCGCCGCCGGCCCGGCGGCCGGCGACGACGGGGGGCCTCGCTACCTGCAGGTCGACCTGACCGATCCCGATGCGGTCGCGAGCGCGGCGGCCGGCGTCGACGCCGTCGTGCACCTCGCCGCCATTCCCTCTCCCCTCAACCACCCGCCAGAGCAGGTCTTCGCCAACAACATGCTGAGCACGTTCAACGTCGTGGAGGCGGCGATGCGGGCCGGCGCGGGGAAGGTGATCTACAGCGGCAGCGGATCGGCGTTGGGCTTCGCCTTCCGCTTCCGCGACATGGCGCCGGCCTACATGCCGATGGACGAGGAGCACCCGCTGCTCCCCCAGGACGCCTATGGGCTCTCGAAGTGGCTGGGCGAGGAGATCCTGGCCGCCGCCACGCGCCGGACGGGCATCCGCACGATCTCCCTGCGTCCCACGAGCGTCCTGCAGCCGGACGACTACGCCGAGCGCGTCCCCGCCGCGCTCGACCGGCCCGGCGGCCACGGCATCTTCGCCTACGTGGACGCGCGGGACTACGCGCAGGCGGTGCGGCTGGCGCTCGCCGACGAGACGATCGAGCACGACCGCTTCTTCATTACGGCCGACGACGCGCTCTGCCGCGAGCCGTTGAGCACCGCGTTCCCGCGCCGCTTCCCCGGCAGCGAGGCCGTCTGCGCGCAGCTCACCGGCACGCAGGGGCCGATCACCTGCGCGAAGGCGAAGCGTGTTCTGGGCTACCGGCCGCAATACAGCTGGCGCGGCCTTGTCCCCTGACGCGGATTCCCCCGACGTGACCCAGCCCCCGGCCGCCGGCTTCGGCAAGTGGGAGGGGGAACCGATCGTGGTGCTGCGAGAGCCCGCCACCGGCTCCCGGGCCGAAGTCGTGCCCGGCCTGGGCAGCAACATCACCCGCTTCCGCACGACGCTCGGCGGGCGGCCGATCGACGTGATCGGATCACCGCCGGACCTCGCGACGCTGCGGGCGCTGCCGACCCGCTACGGGGCGGGAGTGCTCTTCCCGTATCCCGGCCGCGTGGGCGGCGACGGCTTCGAGTTCCGCGGCCGGCGCGTCGATTTGCCACCCGACCCGGCCACCAAGAACGCCATGCACGGGCTGGCGCGTCGCCGCGCCTGGCGCGTCATCGACATGGGCGCGTCGCCCGAGACGGGGGCGTGGGTGACCACCGAGATCGCGACGCGGGAGGAGGCCGTCAGCCCGGCGGAGTGGCCGTTCCCGTTCCGGCTGTCGCTGCGGGTCACACTGCGCGGGGGACGACTGCGCAGCGACGTGACGATCGTCAACACGGGCGACGCGGCGATGCCCTTCGGCCTGGGCTTCCACCCCTACCTCCCCACGCCGCTGGGACCGCACGGCGAGGCCGACGCCTGCGAGGCCCAGATCGATGCGACGGAGCGCTGGTGGGACTTCCTTGAGCCGCCCGCCACGGTGACATCGGTCGCGGAGGACGAGTGGCCGCGGCGGCCGCTGCCGTTGGCGGACATCGCGCCCATCCGTCGCTCCGAGGCGGGGGTGAGCCGCAACGCGACGTTCTTGCGCCGGTCGCCCGGCGGGGAGCGGGGGGCGACCGGCCGCCTGATCGACCGGGCGAACGGCGTGGAGGCCGTGGTGACATGCAGCCCGGAGTTCCCGGCGATGGTGTTCTACACACCGCCCGGCATCGCGACGGCGTCGCTGGAGCCGCACACCTGCATCCCCAACGCCTTCAACCTGACCGGCCCAGACCGGCCCGACCCGGGCCTCACCGTGCTGGCGCCGGGTGCGACCTGGCGCGGCTGGTACGCCTTGCACGCCGTGCGGCTGGGCTGACCCGGCGGTGGGCTAGACGAAGTACTCGCCCGCGTAGGGCTGGAAGCGCCGGAACGCCTCGGCGTACTGGCAGCCGGGCATGCCGCCGATCGCCCGCGCCTCGACGCCGCGCAACTGGCCCCGCTCGGGCCAGCGCTCCAGCAGCCCCGGCTGGGTGGGCCGGTAGCTCTCCAGCGCCTCGATCTTGAGGTCCCACACCGGCGTGATGTCGATGTACGTGTCCGGGGCGAAGCCGAGGATGGGCTGCGCCATGACGTCGGGTTCGAAGAGGAAGATGCGGGCGCGCCCCGGGCCCGCCTCGCGGGCCTGGACGGCGGCCACGCGCGCCAGGCTCGTCGCCCGCACGACCGTCTCGCTCACCGTCTGGTGGTCGCGGTTGGTGGGCTCGTAATTCCAGTGCGTGAGGATGATGTCGGGGCGGAAGTCGCGGATGCGGTCTACGTAGAGCTGCATGCGCTCCGCGTCGATCACGAGCGGGTTGTCGTCGAGGTCGAGGAACTCGATGTCGACGCCGAGGATGTCGGCCGCGCGCTGCGACTCGGCGCGGCGGATCGCCTTGACCGACTCGACGGTGGCCTCGGGGTTCTGCCACTGGGGGGCCGACTCGCCGCGCTCCCCGAAGGTCGCGCAAACGACCTTCACCTGCGCGCCGGCCTGGAGGTAGCGGGTCGCGGTACCGCCGGCGCGGAAGCACCAGTCGGCGGCGTGCGCGCCGAAGACCATGAGCCGCGTCTCGGGGCCGGGCGGGCCGTCACCAGTCACCAACGCCCCCATCCTTGAGCACCGGGTGCTGGGTATCGGCGCCCTGGAAGGGGAAGCGCTCGGCCAGCGACTCGTCGAAGCGGATGCCGAGGCCGGGCGCGCGCGGCAGGTCGACGTAGCCATCGACGATGTTCAGCGGCTCGACCAGCATCTCGTCCCAGATTTCCGACTGGCCCCCGGGCGGAATGAGACTCTCCTGGATGAGGAAGTTGGGCGTGCAAGCGCCGATGTGCAGGCTGGCCAGGGTCACCCCGGGGCCGCGGGGATTGTGCGGCGCGATCTGCATGAAGTAGGTCTCGGCGGCGGCGGCGATGCGGCGCGTCTCCGAGATCCCGCCGGCGTGGCCGAGGTCGGGCTGCAGGATGGACACGGCCTGAGACTCGATCGTCGTGCGGAAGTCCCAACGGTTGTACATCCGCTCGCCCGTCGCCAGGGGGATGGGGCAGGAGCGGCTGACCTGCAGCAGCGCCTCGACGTTGCGGGGCGGCACCGGCTCCTCAAAGAAGAGCAGGTCCAGCGGGGCGATGGCGTGCGCGATCTCCAGCGCGACCGTGGGCGTCGACTTGCCGTGCGCGTCCACCATCAGGGCGATGTCCGGGCCCACGGCGTCGCGCACGCCGGCGATGTTGTCGTGGGTCTCCGCCGCCTTGCGGGGGTCGCGGACCAACTCCGGCGTCCCCGGGATGCCGAGCTTGATCGCGGTGTAGCCCTCGGCCACGCGCTCGAGGCAGTTCTCGACGAGCGTATTCGGGTCGTTCGCCCGCCGGCCGGGGTGAGTGTAGAGCCAGATGCGGTCGCGGACGGCGCCGCCCATGAGGCTCCAGATGGGTCGATCGAGGCGCTTGCCGGCGATGTCCCAGAGGGCCTGATCGATGGCGCTGAGCGCCGTGGAGAGGATCACGCCGCCGCGCTGGAAGCTGTTGCGATAGAGCACCTGCCAGTGGCGCTCGATCTGGCTGTCGTCCTGGCCGACGAGGTATTCGGCGAAGTCCTGCACCGCTCCCATGATGGCCCGCGCCTTGTGCGGCAGCGTGCCCTCGCCGTAGCCCTCCATCCCGTCGTCGCAACGGATCCGCACGATCACCATGTTGCCGCGCCCCAGACTCACGGCGAACGGCTCGACTGCGACGATCTTGGGCATGGGCTCG
This sequence comes from Dehalococcoidia bacterium, assembly GCA_965209205.1. Classification (GTDB taxonomy): domain Bacteria; phylum Chloroflexota; class Dehalococcoidia; order Bin125; family Bin125; genus TK10-74A. Next base: position 245,505 of record CBDBQC010000002.1, on the reverse strand, counting down.
CTGCTCCTCTGCAAGGGCCGGCTGCGAGGCGGAGTCGGCGTCACCGCCGGCCGCCGCCCGACACTCGGCGAAGGGACTCGATGCGAGCCTTTGTCTATCGTCGGGCCGGACGAGGGTCAAGCAACGGCCGCTCACTGGCGCCCGCGGCTGGTATGGTCCGCGGGCCCGCCCGAGAGACGAGAGGTTCCCCCCAATGTGCCACCCCGACGCCCCAACCGACGCCATCCCGCCCAACGTGGCGGTGGAAGAAGTGCTGGTTCCGGTCGGCGGCGGGGAGCGGATGCCCGGCTTCCTGGCCCTGCCGGCGCGGCTGCCCGCCCCAGCCGTTGTGATCGGCAACGATGTCGTGGGGCGCAGCCCGTACTACGAGCATCTGGCCGCGCGCTTCGCCGCCGCGGGCTTCGTCGCGCTCGATCCCGAGTACTTCTTCCGGCAGGGCCCCCTGCCCGAGCTCACGCTGGAGCACGCAGGTCCCCGCGCCCGGCATCTGCACATGCCCACCACGATCGACGACCTCTCGCACGCCGCCGACTGGCTGCTCGCCCACCCCGCCGTGAGCGGCGACCGCGTGGGCGCGGTGGGCTTCTGCATGGGCGGGACGTTCGCCCTGGTGCTGACGGCCCGCCGGGCCGACATCGCGGCGGTCTGCTTCTACGGCTTCCCGCAGGGCTCGGGCCAGGGCGAGCACGCCTCGCCGGTCCCGCTGGAGCTGGTCAACGCGATGCACGGCCCCATCCTGGGCTTCTTCGGCGCGGACGACGCCCTCGTCGGCGTCGAGCCGGTCGAGCGCTTCGGGCGGGCGCTGGCCGATCGGGGCGTCACGTTCGACTACACGATCTACCCGAACGTGGGGCACGGCTTCATGCGCCACTCCGCCTTCGACCCCGGGCACGAGTGGTACGACGCGGCAGTGGGCTCGTGGTTCCGCACGCTGGCCTTCCTCCGGGCAGAACTGGGGGCGGGGGCCTAGCGGCGTAGGGCGGCGTCTGTTATCACGCACTCATCGGCGCGACGCGAAGGGGAGATCGCCATGCCGCTGACGAGCATGCAACTGGACCACCTCGACACGTACGGCTACGTGGTCGCGGAGGGGCTGCTGGACCCCGGGGAGCACCTGGGGCCGATCACGGCGGAGTACCACGGCGTGCTCGACCGGCTGGCGCGGGATCTGGTCGCGGCGGGGTCGATCGAGTCGGCGTACGAGGAGTTGCCCTTCGGGCCGCGCGTGACGCGGATCTACGCCGAGAGCGGCGCCGTCCACCACCAGTACTTCGACTTCTCGCTGCCCCAGAAGGACGTTCGGGCCGACACGCCGTTCTGGGCCGGCCCGGCGGTCTTCGGCACGCTGACGGCGCCGCCGCTGCTCGACGCGGTGGAGTCGGTGATCGGGCCGGAAATCTACTCGAACCCGGTGCAGCACGTGCGCATCAAGGTGCCCGAGCGCGACTGCCCGCGGACGGAGGCGGGCGACGTGATCTTCGGCGCGACGCCGTGGCATCAGGACAGCGGCGTGGTCACGGAGGAGGCGGACGACACGGAGATGCTGACGGTCTGGTTCCCGCTGCGCGACGCGGGCGTGGAGAACGGCTGCCTGCACGTGGCGCCGGGGACGCACCGGGGCGAGGTGCTGACGCACTGCGGCGGCGCGGCGGGGATCCAGATTCCCGGCGCCCTGTTCGACGAGGAGTCGGCGCGGGCGCTGCCGATGCGGGCGGGCGATGTGCTGTTCATGCACCGCCGTACGATCCACGGCGCCCTGCCGAACGTGAGCGACGAGATCCGCTGGAGCCTTGACCTGCGCTACCAGCCGATCGGCCAGCCGACGGGACGGCCCGGGTTCCCGGGCTTCGTCGCGCGGAGCCGTACGAATCCGGCATCGGAGTTGCACGACCCCGTGGCCTGGGAGGAATCGTGGCGGGCGACGCGCGATCGGCTCGCGCAGGAGGACGACCCGACGTACAACCGCTGGTCGTCCGACGACCCGGCCTGCGCGTAGGCGGACTGGGAACCTCAGCCCCGGCCCCCCTCTCCATCTGAACGACGGAGGGGGAGCGTGCTACGGCGTCCGCTTCTCGCGGGAGGCGGCGTTGTCGGCGGTGAAGTCGCGGGGCTGAGTGGCGCCGATGGTCACGTCGAGCATGGTTGCGCGGCGGGGCAGCGTACAGGCGAGCAGGATGACCTCGGCGATGTCCTCGGACTGCATCATCGTGGCGCGCTCGGCCGGGCCGGGGGGGAGCGGGCGGTTGTCGAGGATAGGCGTATCGACCTCGCCCGGGTAGACGGTCGTGCAGCGGATGCCGTGGCCGCGGACCTCCTCGCGCAGCACGTCCATGTAGATCTTGGCGGCGGTCTTGGCGGCGGAGTAGGCGACGCCGGGCATGATGCCGGGGCGCAGGCCGGCCATCGAGGAGACGAGGACGACGTCACCGTAGCCGCGCTCGATCATGCCGGGCAGCAGTTCGCGGGTGAGGACGAGGGGACCGGTGGTGTTGACGTCCATCACGGCGCGCCACTCCTCGGCGCTGATGTAGCGGGGGTTGCGGACCTTCGAGGAGAAGCCGGCGTTGTTGACGACGATATCGCAGCGTCCGTGGCCCGCCAGCACGTCGTGGGCGAGCTGCGCCGCCGACTCGGGGTCGGCGAGGTCGGCGGTGATGGCCGAAGCAGGGGGGCCGCCCGCCGCGGCGATGGCCGCGACGGCCTCGTCGAGGGGGGCTTGCCGGCGCCCGGCGACGACGACGGTCGCGCCCAGGGCGGCCATCATCTCGGCCGTGGCGCGGCCGATGCCGGTGCCGCCGCCGGTGATGACGGCGACGCGGTCGTGCAGGGATTCGGACATGGGGCGCTCCGTTCGTGCTGGTAGTCGGGCGATTGTCGGGGATCGAGGCGGTTGGGGGAACCGGCGCGGATCGTGGCCTACGATTGGCGGGGTCGCCGACCGCATCCAGTCGCCAGCCAGGAGGGCCTCGTGCGCATCACCGGTTTCCGCAGCTTCCTCGTCCGGCCCGACGTCGATCCGGCGGCGATCCCGGACATCTACACCGCCGCCAAGAACCTGCTCTTCGTCCGACTGGAGACGGAAGACGGCCTGCACGGCTGGGGCGAGTGCTACACCCAGGCCGACCGCGACATCCAGGTCGAGGCGCATCTGCGGCAGCTGGAGCGCTACGTCGTGGGCTGGGACGCGCGCCGCATCAAGCCGTTCACCGACGCCGCCTACAACGACTTCGCGGCGCGGCGCGGCGCGATGGACTACTACTCGGCGGTGAGCGGGATCGAGCAGGCGCTGTGGGACCTCGCCGGGAAGCGGGCAGGCGCGCCCGTGTACGAACTGCTGGGCGGGGCGATGCGCAAGCGGCTGCGGGTGTATGCCAACGGCTGGGCCCGCACGACGAGTCATGAGGAGCTGGCGGCCCGCGCCCGCGCCGTCGTGGCGCGAGGCTTCACGGCGCTGAAGTTCGACCCGGTGCCCGGCCCCTGGCGGTCGTTCATCACGCGCGAACAGGAGGACGAGACCGTCGCGCGGGTGGCGGTCGTGCGCGACGCCGTCGGCCCGGACGTGGACATCCTGCTGGAGATCCATCGCCGGCTGGCGCCGATACACGCGGTGCGCATCGCGCGCCGGGTCGAGGAGTTCCGGCCGTACTGGTTCGAGGAGCCGGTGCTGGCCGAGAACATCGACGCGCTGGCCGACGCCCGCGCCGAGATCGATCTGCCGGTGGTCACCGGCGAGGAGCTCTACACGAAGTTCGAGTTCCGCGAGGTGTTCGAGCGCGGCGCGGCGGACATCATCAACCCGGACGTTTGCAACGTGGGGGGCATCCTGGAGTTGAAGGAGATCGCGGCGATGGCCGAGGTCTACTTCGTGGCCGTCGCGCCGCACAACTACAACAGCACGACCGTGGGCCTCGCGGCGACGCTGCAGGCCGCCGCCACGATGCCCAACTTCATCATCACCGAGTACTTCCTGAACCTGGAGCCGTGGGGCCGGGCGGTGGCCGATCCGCCGTTCGAGGTCGTGGACAGTCACATCACGCTCTCCGATCGTCCGGGGCTGGGCATCGACCTCGACGAGGCCGCGCTGGCGCGGTCGCCGCGGGAACTGTTCCCGCGGCGGGGCTTCGGGGACACTGAATGAGGCCCAAGAGGGAAGGTGATGCGCGGGCCCGGTGGCGTACGGGGCCGGTGGTTCGCTTGACATCCGGGCCGGGCGTGGCGATATTCGGCCCAGCAGCCAACGATCCCGGGTCGGCCGGAGGGTGACGCGTGGGAGCACGGCCGGTCACAAGCGACCGCAACTATTGGAGCGGCGCGCGGCGCCGACGGATCTCGCGCCGCGCCATGCTCGGCGCGAGCGCGAAGGCGGGTGTGGGCGCGGCCGGGCTCGCGCTGGTGGGCTGCGGCGACGACGACGACACCCTCGTGCTCGCCCTACCCGAGGCGGAGGAGGAAGCCGCAGGGGCCACGGCGCAGGACGGGGAGCAGGGCGACGAGGAGACGGAAGCGGTCGCGGCGGCGCGGATCGGCGGCCCCACCCGTGGCGGGAAGCTCAACCTGACGTGGGCGCAGTCGAATTCGGGCGGCTTCAACCCGTATATCGCCATCACCACGTCGGACCACCTGGGATATCTGGGCTACCTGTACGACTCGGTGCTGGGCTTCGACAAGCAGGGGCGCATTCAGCCGGAGTTGGCGGAGAGCTGGGAGCTGCCCGACGACGTCACCTACGTCTTCAACATGCGGCCGGGGGCCATCTTCCAGGACGGCGCCCCCGTGGACGCGCACGCCATGCAGGCGAACATGGACTACGTGAGCGAGACGCCGGACATCGCGGGGCTGAGCACGGCGCGGGCGGGGGTCTCGAAGGCGGTGTCGCGCGAGGTGATCAACGACCTGTCCTGGCGGATGGTGAACTCGGAGCCGTTCGCGCCCACGCTGGTGAACTTTTTCTCCTCGCCGGGCACGGGCATGTTGATCTCGCCGGCGCACTTCGAGACGGCCGCCTCGGACCCCGTGGGGGCGGGACCGCTGCGCCACACCGGCTACCACGAGGGCGAGAACTGGACCGCGGAGCGCTGGGACGGCTACTGGGATAACGCCAACGTCTGGGTGGACGAAGTAGAGCAGGTCATCGTCTCCGACGGGAACTCGCAGTGGAACGCGTTCCTCGCAGGCGAGGTTTCGTGGGCGGCGCCGCCCGGGGGGATGACGAAGCGGCTGCAGGAGGATCTGCTCGCCGACGGCTACCAGGTGCTCACGGGCACCGCCCAGACTTGGCAGCAGACATGGTTCAACATCGATCCCAGCCGCGAGCCGGAGATCAGCCTGTTCCGCGACCCACGCCTGCGCCGGGCGGTGCACCTGGCCATCGACCGGGCGGCGATCAACGCGATCGCGACGGAGAACCTGGGCAAGGCGTCGCGCGGGCCCGTCTCGCAGGAGAGCTGGGCGCTGCTGCCGGACCAGGACTACTACGCCGACGCGCCCAACCTGGCGGAGTCGTATCAGCTGCGGGACGCGGCAGGCTACGCCGACGGCGTCCCCGGCGTCTATCTGAGCTTCGCGACGGAGTTCCACCGGCGCATGGCCGAGCCGGTGCACAGCCAGTTGCGCGAGGCCGGTTTCGCCTTGGAGTTCCTGGAGAACTCCGAGGCGGTGATCATCGAGTGGATGCTGGGGACGGAGGAATGGCAGATGGCCGTCCTGTCGTGGGAGTCCCCGTTCGACCCGGACCCAGTGCTGCGCAACTCCATCTCCGCGCTGATGAGCTGGCAGTACGGCGGCGAGCCCGGCCGGTCGGATCCGGCGCTGCACCCGGACGACGACGTGCTGCAGGCGCTGGAGGGGAGCCGCAAGCTCGTCGAGGCAGCCGCCGTCGGGCCCAGCCAGGACGACCGCATCCCGCACTACGACGCGCTGTTCCAGGACTGGACGGACAACGGCTGGAACTACCACATCGCCCAGTACAGCGCGGGCTGGGCCGGACAGCCCAACCTGCGGGGCTTCGAGTTCCGCAACGTCGACGGCTGGATCGTCGGCGACGGGGTCAAGTACCTCTGGTTCGACACCTAGACCGGCCCCGACCGCGCGCGCACCGACGCATCCGGCGCGCGCTGATGGTGTCTGTGCTTGCCTCTATACTTATTCCGTTAACCGGTTGACAACCCAGCCCCGTCTCAGTGACAATACACCCGCTCCTGCCACGAGGTCGACGCATGCCCGACCCGCGTTTCCACGAGAGGAACTCCCATGAGCAACTACTGGACGAATGCACGGCGACGGAGGATTTCGCGACGCACGCTGATGGGGGCGAGCGCCAGGGCGGGCGTCGGCGCCGCCGGGCTGGCGCTGGTCGGCTGCGGGGGCGACGACGACGATGACGACGCCGCGCCCGCGCCCGCGCCCGCGGCCGCCGAGGCACAGGCCGAGGCGCAGGCCGAAGAACAGGCGATGGACGAGGACGAGCAGGCCCAGGCCGCAGAACAGGCCATGGACGACGAGGAGGAGGAGCAGGCGGTCGCGGCCGCCGGCGACGGGCCCGTCCGCGGCGGCACAATTGGGCTGACCTGGTCCGAGTCGATCTACGGCGGGTTCAACCCGTACATCTCGCTGAGTGGGGCGGACCACCTGGGCTACCTGATCTACCTCTACGACTCGGTGCTGGGCTTCGACAAGGCGGGCCGCATCGAGCCGGAGTTGGCGGAGAGTTGGGAACTGCCCGACGACGTCACCTACATCTTCAACATGCGGCCGGGGGCCATCTTCCAGGACGGCGCGGCGTGCGACGCGCACGCCCTGCAAGCGAACATGGACTACCTGAGCAACACAGAGGACCTGGCCGGCCAGGACCGCGCCCAGGCCGGCATCTCCAAGGCCGTCTCGCGCGAGGTGGTCGACGATCTGTCCTGGCGGATGGTCAACTCGGAGCCGTTCGCGCCAACGCTGGTGAACTTCCTCGCCTCGCCGGGGACGGGCATGCTGATCTCGCCGGCGCACTTCGAGACGACGATCACCGACCCGGTCGGCGCCGGGCCGATGCGGCAGACCGACTACAACGAGGGTGAGAACTGGGTCACGGAGCGTTGGGACGGCTATTGGGACAACGACAACGTGTGGGTGGACGGGCTCGAGAAGCTGATCATCCCCGACGCGAACTCGCAGTGGAACGCCTTCCTCTCCGGCGAGGTCGCCTGGTCCGGCCCGCCCGGCGGGATGACGCAGGCGGTGAAGGATCAGTTGATCGCGGACGGCTTCCAGGCATTGAGCGGGACGGCCCAGACGTGGCAGCAGACCTGGTTCAACCTGAACCCGGAGCGGCCGCCGGAGATCAACCTCTTCCGCGACCCGCGCCTGCGCCGCGCGGCGCACCTGAGCATCGACCGGGCCGCGATCAACGCGATCGCGACGGAGAACCTGGGCAAAGCGTCGCGGGCGCCGGTCTCGCAGGAGAGTTGGGCGCTGCTGCCGGACAAGGACTACTACGGGGACTCGCCGAACCTCGACGAGGCCTTCCAGTTGCGGGACGCGGCCGGTTACGGCGACGGCATCACCGGCACCTACCTGAGTTTCGCGACGGAGTTCCACCGGCGCATGGCCGAGCCGGTGCACAACCAGCTCCGGGAGGCCGGGTTCGACTTCCAGTTCGTGGAGAACTCCGAGGCGGTGATCATCGACCGGCTGCTGGCGACCGAGGACTGGCAGATGGCCGTGCTCACGTGGGAGTCGCCCTTCGACCCGGACCCGGTGCTGCGCAACTCCATCGCGGGCCTGATGAACTGGCAGCACGGCTCGCCCGAGGGTGGCCCGCGCACCGGCCGGGCCGACCCGGCGCTGCACCCCAACGACGACCTCCTGCAGGCGCTGGCGGAGACCGACAAGCTGGTCAACGCCTCCGCCGTGGGGCCGAGCCAGGAAGACCGCATCCCGCACTACGATGCGCTGTTCCAGAATTGGACCGACAACGGCTGGAACTACCACATCGCCCAGTACAACTCGGGCTGGGCCGGGCAAGGCAACCTGGAGGGGTTCGAGTTCCGCGACGTCGACGGCTGGGTCTTCGGCGACGGGGTCAAGTACCTCTGGTTCAGTACCTAGACCGCCCCCTGCGGCCGGGCATGACGAGGGGTGCGCGCCGTGCGCGCACCCCTCTATCATTCGCCGGACCCGGCATGGCTTGTCGTCGCTGCGGCGCCGTCCAGCCTTTCTGAGCGGGAGTCGCGCGCATGATTCGCTACGCCATCACGCGGACCCTCTCGTCGATCGTCATCCTGCTGATCATCAGCGTCCTGGCCTTTCTGCTGATGAACGTCTTGCCGGGCGATCCGGCGGCGCGGATCGTAGGGATCAACGCAACGCCGGAATCGATCGATCTGACCAAGGAGCGGCTGGGGCTCAACAAGCCGTTGCCGGAGCGATACGGCGACTGGATCTTCAACGCCCTGCAGGGCGACCTGGGCGAGAGCACCATCAACCAACTGCCCATCAGCGAGACGTTCGGGCGGCGCATCCCGGCCACGCTCAACCTGGGCATCCTCAGCCTGCTGGTGGTGATCTGCGTGGCGATCCCCATCGGGGTGCTGGCCGCGCTGCGGCCCGGGTCGAAGCGGGAGGTGACGGGCAGCACGCTGATGATCGTGGGCAACTCGATCCCCGAATTCATCACCGGCATTGGGCTGGTGCTGCTGATCGGGCTGCACCTCGATCTGCTGCCCGTGGTGGGCTACGTGCCGTTCTGGGAGGACCCGGTCCAGAACTTCAAGCACATGGCGATGCCGGTCACGGCGGTGGCGCTCACCGCCACGACGCTCCTGATGCGCCAGACGCGCTCGGCGATGATCAACGTGCTCAACGACGATTACATCCGCACGGCGCGCGCCAAGGGGCTGCGCACGCGGGTCGTGGTCGTGCGGCACGGCCTGCGCAACGCGCTCATCCCCATCGTGACGGTGTTCGGCTTCCAGGCGGGCTTGATCTTCAGCGGGGCCGTGATCACCGAGCAGGTGTTCGGCATCCCGGGCATGGGCCGACTCTTCGTCGAGAACGTGGTCAACAGCCAGGACTTCAACATCGTGCAGAACGTGGTCATGTTCTTCGCCGTCTGCGTCGTGCTGGTGAATCTGCTCGTCGACCTCTCATATCCATTCCTGGATCCACGCATCCGTGAGGGGCGAAGCGGATGACCGGCGCCACGGCTCCCCGGCCAGATGTCGCCCCGCCCGCCCTCTCCCTGGCGGGGGTTCGCGAACAGCACTGGTATCGCGAGGCGCGGGGCATCCTGCGCGTCTATCTGCGCAATCGCCCGGCCGTGCTGGGCGCCGTGCTGCTGGTGGCTTTCGGCATCGTCGCCGCGTTGGCGCCGGTGATCGCGCCCGCGGATCCGCTGAAGACGAACCTCACCCTGGAAGGCATCTACCAGCCGCCGGCCTGGGATCACATCGCCGGTACCGACAGCCAGGGCCGCGACGTCCTGAGCCGCACGATCTTCGGCGCCCGCATCGCCTGGCAGATCGTGCTGGCGGCGATCGGCGTGGCGATCGTCGTCGGCGTGCCGCTGGGGCTGCTGGCCGGCTACATCGGCGGCAAGCTCGACGAGCTGATCATCATGCGCATCGTCGACGCGCTCATGGCGATGCCGGGGCTGGTGCTGATCCTCGCGGTCACCGCCGCCCTGGGACCGAGCATCCAGAACACGATGATCATCATCGGCTTCGTCTGGTCGCCGGGCTACGCGCGGCTCACGCGCGGCGTCGTGCTGCAGATCAAGCAGGAGGTCTACATCGACGCGGCGCACGCGGTGGGGGCCGGACCGCGCCGGATCATGCTGCGCCACATGCTGCCCAACGTCGTGGCGCCGGTGCTGGTGCTGGCGTCGCTCTCGGCGGCGGGCATCATCCTGGTCGAGGCGGGGCTGAGCTTCATCGGCGCGGGCGTGCAACCGCCCACGCCGGCCTGGGGGGGCATGGTCGCCAAGGCCTACATCACGATCATGACGCGCAGCGCCTGGCCCATCCTCGCGCCGGCGCTGGCGATCATCCTGATGGTGATGTCGTTCAACTTCGTGGGCGACGGCGTCCGCGACGCGATGGACCCGCGCCTGCGCAACATCCGCTAGCAACGGACCGTCAAGACACCTCGATCTCCACGCGACAGTGGTCGCTGGGACCCCACTGCTCCGGGTCGTTCAGGGCTCGTACTTGCACCGAATCCATCATTCCCCAGGATGCGAAGACGAAGTCGCCCTGGATCGTCGCCTCCGCGGGCGTCTGCTTGTTGTGGTGGTACGTCGGCACGTTCTTGCTGTCTCTGGGGAGCGCATCCGGCCACGGATCCGCTTGCCGCCCGTGGGGGGCCTCGGGCCCGACGCAGGGCAGCCCCAGCGCCTCCATCCTGTCGAACACCGTCCGGTCACGCGCGGCCCAATAGGGGCCCCACGCTGGGTTGTCCCGGGCGGTATTGAGGTCCCCGGCCGCGATGACGCGGTGCCCGCGCTGGGCCCCGATGAAGCGGGATAGGTCGGAGATGAGACGGTGCGCCGAGGCGTCGACGAATCCCCAACTGCTGTCGGTGGAGGAGTGGGGGCTTTCCCAGAGTGCGTACAGGGAGACCACGATGAAGGGCTCCCCATGCTGTGGCTTCACATGCGCGGCGGCCAGGGAGCCGGGCCGGCTGACGCCCAGTTCCTTCCACTCTGCATCCGTAAGGGACTTGGACTCGATCCACTCCACCTCGACTCGATCCGAGAGCTGCGCCACCGCCGCGCGCCAGGGTCGGTTGCCGTCCGACCCAGGGGTGCGCCAAGGCCCTGGGTCGGCCTCAACGCGCTCGGCGACGTCGGGCGGCGGCTCGCCGGCCTCCTGCAGGAGCGCCAGGTCCGCGTCCATCTCCAGCAAACAGCGCCACGCCGCGTGTCGGCGGCCGATATTCCAGCAGATGATCTTCACGGGGGCGCCGCCGGCCTCCCCGGCGGCGGATCGGTCCGGTACTGCGGGCATCGCGGCCTTCCCTTCGCTGAGGTCGTGTGCGGGAGTCTAGAGGGCCGACACCCCGCGGACGCTGGGCCCCGCCGCCGCGCGATCGGCTAGCCTGACGCCGGACGGGACGGGTACGACCCACGTACGCCGGTCGCGGGCACTTTGCGCCGCGGCATCGCCGACGCTGGGGCGGAGTCGACCAATGGCGCTACCGGGCCTCCGACGCGCGCTCGTCGCGAGTGTGGTGCTGCTGGCGCTGGGCGCCGGGCTGGCCTCGACGCACGCGACCGCGTCGGCGCAGGCGCCGCCGTCCGGCACGATCACGACGCAGCTGCAGCCCGGCTGGAACCTGATCGGCTGGCTGGGCCCCGACACGACCGCCGCCGAACTCTTCGACGCCATCCCGGTGCTGAACTTTATCGTCGCGTGGGACGGCGGCGCGCAGCGCTACCGGTGGGTCTGGCGGGCGAGTCTGGGGCTGCAGGCGCTGCCCTGGATCCAGCAGGGCCGGGGCCTCGCCCTGCACATCGGCGGCGAGGCCGCCGTCGAGTGGACGCGCCCGGCGGCCGAGGGCGTCGTGCTGCTCCCCCTGCGCGCCGGTAACAACCTGGTCACTTGGGGCGGGCCCGACGGGACACCGATCGAGGAGGCGCTCGACTGGCTGGGCGACGCGGTCGTGGGGGCGTCGCGCTGGAACGCGGACACGCGCGCGAGCGAGCGCTACCGCCCCGGCGCGGCACCCGCCGCCAACACGCTGCGCACGCTGAACCACGGCGACGCGCTCTGGGTGCGACTGTCGGAGGACGCGATCTGGTGGCAGTCGGGCACGGCGGGAACGGAGTTCGTCTTCGAGGTGCCCCTGCATCCCGAGACGGAGTCGGCGCTTCGTGGGGAAGTGGCGAGCGTCTTGGCGTTCTTCTACGAGAACTACGGGCTGGAACCCGTCGAGCTCTTGGTGACTACTGTTCGGGATCTTCCAATGGGCGCCAACGCGTGGGTAGGAGAGATCAGCATCGGCAGGCAGACCCACAACACCGCCGAGCCGGATTTCCCTATCGCGCACGAGTACTTCCATGTTCTGCAGTTTCACTGGGTGCAGGCTCCCGCGAACTTCTTCGAATTGCCGAACTGGCTGATCGAAGGGACGGCCGTGTACGCCGAGGACGTGTACCACCGGGAACGGCTGGGGTGGACGGGCAGTGGGATCCGCGCGTACTGGTGGCAACGCGCGACCGGGTCCAGCATAGAGTCCCTACCGCTGGGTCACTGGGTCTTCGACCACGGATGGCAGGGGGACGAGGCCGTCTACGTGGGGTACAACGTCGGTGCGCTCGCAACGGACTGGCTGGTCCGGCGAGCGGCAGCACTGTCCACGGGGACGCCCTTTGCGCCGCTGGAGCCGCCGGAGATGGTGGCCCGGCCGGACCACGACGCCCATTTTGAGTTCTTCCGCCTGCTGCCGGAATCGGCGAGTTGGGAGGAGGCGTTCGAGGCGGCCTTCGGCATCGCGCTCGACGACTTCTATGAGGAGTTTGAGGAATACCGGACCGCGCTGGGCGCGCAGTACCTGCCGCACCTGGCCGACGACAGCGACGAGCCGCTGCTGCTCTTCCTCGGTGAGATTCCATCCGACACCCGGACCCTCCTCCGCGAGCAGTTCGACACGGCCCAGGAACTGTTCCACGAACGCTTCGCGAGCGGACCGGTGGACTACACCGTCTTCGTGGCTGCCGACCAGAGCAGAACGGTGGACTACACCGTCCTCGAGGGCGCCGACCAGCAGGGGATGAAGGTGATCCGCGCTCACTTCGGCGGCACTCGGGAGGGCATCTTCACCCACGGGATATGCAAGGTGAACATCCCCGGTGCTTTCTTGTTCCTGGCCCTGGCAAACTGTGAAGAGGCGCGACTCGCAGACTCACTCGGCGGGTATCACTTCGACATAGCCCTGAGCCTTGTCCTGCCGGCTGAGAGGTTCATCCAGGTGCTGCCGGGATACGAGCCTCCGGGGCCCCACTGGCTACAACTGGCGACGCGCGGCTACGCCGTATCCGCGTACCAGGACGCGGTAGGCATCGAGACGCTCGATGCGGCCCGCCGCGTGCGATCCCGGCTGGCGCGCGGGATGGCAGAGCCGCTGAGCAGTCTCGCGGCGCCGCCAGAGCTTGGGGCGTCTCTGGACGAGGCGGCTGAGGCTCTGAGTTTCCTCGCCGGCGATTGGCTGGTAGCGCGGGCTGGGGAGCCGTCGATCTTCGAGTACTACCGGCTGCTGGAGTCCAGCGACAGCTGGGAGCAGGCTTTCGAAGCCGCGTTCGGCATCACGATCAATGACTTCTATCGGGAGTTCGAGGAGTATCGGGCCGCGATCGGCGCGGTCGCGTCGCCGGATGCTCCCGACGAGCCTGACGGGCCGACGCTCGTGCTCCTCGGTGAGTTCGATTCCTGGTTGAAGGCCGCCCTGCCCGCACGATTCGAGGCCGTGCAGGCGTTCTTCGGCGATCGGCTTGGTGGCGAGCCGGTCGACTACACGGTGTACATCGCGGCCACGCCAAGCGCGGCGGAACCGCACAGGGATGTCTTCGGCGACCACATTCTCGGCGGCAGCATCTGGACGGTTTGTACGGACACACCGCGTGGCTGGGAGGGCCCTCTGGTCATCGTGGCAAGCTGCGCCGGACTAACCCGAACCACGGAGCGCCTGGGCCGATTCCACTACGACCACGTGCTGCGACAGATGATGCCCCCGCCGGTAGCGTCGGTAACGGGCCATCGGCCGGACCCGCTCTCCCTTCACATGCCGCTGGGGAGCTACTGGCTCGATCTCGGTCTGTTCGAATACGCGGAGCGCGTCTTCTTCGATTCGCTGGAGCTTGAGAACTTCGATCAGGCTCGACGACGCGGGTTGGCGAATTCCGCGAGCCGGATCGAGGGCACACTCCCCGACTTCGAGTCCTATCCGCCGGGTCCGTATTCGTCCTGGACGGTGCCTGATCGCGAGGCCGCGGTGCTGGGCCTCCTGGCGGCCGACTGGCTGGTGGCCCGAGCCGGGGAGCCGGCGATCTTCGAGTACTACCGCCTGCGGCAGACCACCGACGACTGGCGGGAGGCCTTCGAGGGCGCCTTCGGGATCACCATCGACGACTTCTACGCGGCGTTCGCGGAGTACCGCGCCGCCCGGTTCGAGCGCTGACCCGGGAGGGATGCATGCCCAGCGACGCGCCACCGGGCGGCTGGCCCGACGAGTCGCCATTCGTGACGGCGCACTTCCGCTGCGCCGACGAGCGGGACGACGCGCTCTTCTACCAGGAGCCCCGCCTGGTGACGCACATCGACGACCCGGCGATCGCGGCGCTGCGGGCGCACTACGCGCGCATCTTCCCGGCCCGCGCGGCGGTGCTCGACCTGATGAGCAGCCATGTGTCGCACTTCCCGGCCGGCTTCGCGCCGTCGCGGGCGGCGGGGCTGGGCATGAATGCGGCAGAGTTGGGGGCGAACCCGGCGCTGACGGAGTGGGTCGTGCACGACCTCAACGCCGACCCGGCGCTGCCCTACGACGGCGCGAGCTTCGACGTGGTCACGATCGCGGCCAGCGTGCAGTACCTGCGGCGGCCCCTCGCCGTGTTCCGGGAGATTGGCCGGGTGCTGAAGCCGGGCGGCATCTGCAGCGTCGCGTTCTCGAACCGCTGCTTCCCGACGAAGGCGACCGCCCTGTGGTCGGCGACGGGCGACAGGGGGCACGCGCAGATCGTGAGCGCGTACTTCCACTACGCGGGCGGCTTCAGCGAGGCGGAGACGCTGGATCTGTCGCCCGATCCACGCCGCAGCGACCCCCTCTACGTCGTGCAGGCGCGGCGGTTGTGCGGGGAGGACGTCGGCGGCCCGCCCGGCGGCTAGCCGAGCGAGTCGTAGACGGCGGTGAGAAGGTCGCCGCCGCGGGTATCCCCGAGCGCGCCGCTCATCATGCGGTTCATGACGTAGGCGATGGAGACCCGCGCATCGAGGTCGACGACGACGATGGAGCCGCCCCAGCCACCCCAGCGGAAGTGGCGCGGGTTGGGTGGCGCGACCGTATCCTCGATGTAGGTGGCGAAGCCGAGGCCGAACGTGACGTGCTTGCCCAGGACGAGGTCGACGCCGTCGGTCTGGACCTCCCGTACGCGCTCGACGGTCTCGGGGGACATGAGGCGCACGCCGTCGACGGCGCCGCCGCAGGCCAGCGCCGAGTGGACGCGGGCGATGGAGCGGGCGTTGCCCGTCCCGCCGGCGGCCGGGATTTCGGCGGCGCGCCAGGCGCGGGTGCGGGTCACGGTGGCGTCCAGGGGGCAACTCGCCATGGTGCGGGCGGCGATGGAGCTGGGATCGAGTTCCTCCATGGCGGGGTCCGGCGCCGGCGGGATCAACTCCGCGACGCGGCCGTCGTGGGCGGCGTCGAGGCCGATGTGGAAGTCGGCGCCGAGCGGCTCCGCGACCTCGCGGCGGAAGAACGTGCCCAGCGACACGCCGGTGATGCGCTCCAGGATCTCACCCTGCAGCTGGCCCTGCGTGATCGCGTGGTAGCCAGAAGCCGTGCCCGGCTCCCACCAGGGGGCCTGCCGGGCCAGCGAGGCGGCGACGCCGCGGCGGTCGTAGAGGTGCTCAAGGCGGGTTGGCGGGTCGAAGCCGGAGAGACCGGCGCTGTGACTCATCACGTGCCGGACGAGGACGCCCTGCTTGCCATTCTCGGCGAACTCGGGCCAGTAGTCGACGACGGGGGCGTCGAAGTCGAGCAGGCCGCGGTCGGCGAGCATGAGCATGCAGACGGCGGCCATCGTCTTCGTGGACGACCAGACGTTGGCGATGGTATCGCGCTGCCAGGGCGCGCCGTCGGGCCCGGCCTCCCCCGCCCAGAGGTCGACGACGGGGGCGCCGTCGACGGTCACGGCGACGGATGCGCCGTCCTCCAACCCGTCGAGGAAGTTCTGCTCGAAGCGGTCGCGCACAGGCTGGAACGCGTCCGCATAGGTTCCGTGGATCTCCATCGCGTGCCTCGCTCTCGGAATGGCTCGGTCCGTCGCGCGAGGCTAGCAGGCCGTCGCGTTGCGAGCGGTCCGCGACGGGATTCGGGTACGCTGTAGGCGGATGCTGGGAAGGCTCGATCCCATGGCATGGGAAGAACGCATTGAGTTGAATCCCGATGTCTTGGCCGGGAAGCCGGTTGTGAAGGGGACGCGGCTGGCAGTGGCGTTCGTCGTCGAACTGCTGGCCGACGGTTGGTCCGAGGACGCCGTCCTGCGGGAGTACCCCGGCCTCACGCGCGACGACGTGCAGGCCTGCCTGCTGGAGAACGACCGCATCCGCATCACGCCGCTGCCCCGCGCGGACTGACTTGCGCGGCGCTACGGACCCGCCGCGACGGCGTCCTTGTACTGCCGCACGGCGTCGATGTGGGCGTCGGCATCGCCGAGGCCGGCGTTCATCGTGGCGACGGAGATCTCCGTGGCGCCGATCTCCCGCCAGCGCTGGATGTGGGCCCGCCAGAGGTCGGGGTTGCCACCGCCGAACTGCGCTTGCGGGCCAAGGCCGAAATCGTCCGGCGAGCGTCCCGCGTCGCGGAGGTAGCCGCGGATGCGATCGGCCTGGGCGGCGGCCTCCGGGGTGGGAGGCGAGGCGGGGAACCAGCCGTCGCCGATGCGGGCGGCGCGCTTGAGTTGGGGCTCGACGCTGCCGCCGAACCAGACGGGAATGGGCCGGCGCGGGCGCGGGTCGATGCCGGCCTTGGAGACGGTGTGGAACTCGCCCTGGAAGTCGACGACGGGCTCGCTCCAGAGGCGACGCATCAGCGCCACCTGCTCCTCTTGACGCCGCCCGCGGTTGTGGAAGTTCTGGTCGAGGGCCTCGTACTCGACGTGGTTCCAACCGCTGCCGATGCCGAGCCGGAAGCGGTCGCCGGAGAGGACCGCGATCTGCGCCGCCTGCTTGGCGACAAGCGCCGTCTGCCGCTGCGGCAGGACCAACACGCAGGTCGCGAATTCGAGCGTGCTGGTCACGGCGGCGAGATGGGCGATGGTAACGAAGACCTCGTGGAAGGGGTGGGCGATGGTGTAGGGGCCCTGCCAGCCGCCGGGGCGATCGGGGTCGGCGCCGAGGACGTGGTCGTAGAGGAGGAGCTGGGAGAAGCCCAGCGCCTCGACGGCCTGCGCGAAGTCGCGCAGCGCCGCCGGGTCCGATCCGATCTCCGTGGTGGGCAGGACGGCGCCGATGCGCATGGCTGCATCCCTTCGTCGAGGCGCGCGCGTGCAGGCAGGGTAGCGCCAACCCCCCAGCACTGCTCGGGGGTATGCAAGGGGACCGAACGCCACTACGATCTGCCGCAATCGCCCAAGGGTCCGCACGCGGAAACGATCGGCGCCGGCCGAGGACGGTCGCGCGGGCGCAGCGACGGAGGGTGGAGTGACCACGACCCCAACGACCTTCAGCGAATGCACGGTCTCCGTGGCCGGCCTCTCGATGCGCGTGATCCAGGGGGGCGACGGAGCCAGCGCGGTCTGGCTGCACCACTCGACGGGGCCGCTGGGCTGGTTGCCGCTGCACGAGCGTCTGGCCGAGCATCTGCACGTCTCGGCCCCCGACATGCCCGGCTACGGGCAGTCGGAGCGGCCCGTCTGGGCGCGGCATCCCCGCGACATCGCGCTGCTGCTGGGCCGCGCCATCGCGAAGCTCGACCTGGAGCCGACGCTGTTGATCGGACACGGTTTCGGCGGCTGGGTGGCCGCGGAGCTGGCGACGATGAACCCCTCGGCGCTGCGCGGCCTCGTGCTCGTCGGGGCGGCCGGCCTCAAGCCGGACGAGGGCGAGATCGCCGACCATATTTTCTTCACGTTCAGCGACTACATGAAGGAGGGGTTCCACGACGCCGCCGCCTTCGAAGAGTTCTTCGGCGCCGACGGGTCGAAGGAGCACAAAGAGCTCTGGGACTTCAGCCGCGAGATGACCAGCCGCCTCACCTGGAAGCCGTGGATGTTCAACCGGCAGTTGGCGCCGCTGCTGCCCGAGGTGGACGTCCCGGCGCTGCTGGTCTGGGGCGCGGAGGACCGCGTCGTGCCGCTGGACTGCGGCCGGCAGTACGCGGCCGCGCTGCCCAACGCCCGGCTGGAGATCGTGCCGGGCGCCGGTCACCTTGTCGAGTTGGAAGCGCCGGATACGCTGGCGTCGCTGATCACGGAATTCGCGGGCGCCTAGCCCGCGGTCGAGAGGCCCCGCTATGTTCATTGGCTACTTCACCGAGCGCCCATATCAGGACGAGCGTTCCGGCTGGTTCGGCTCGACCGGCCGGGAGATCACCGACTTGTCGATGTCGAACGCCGACTACGACCCCAAGCTGGGCGCCGACCTGTACAACCGCTACCTCGACGAGAAGCTCTACGCCGAGGAGATGGGCTTCGACGGCCTGATGCTCAACGAGCACCACAGCACGCCGTTCTGCATGGGCGGCGTGATGAACGTGGAGGCGGCGATCCTGGCGCGGATCACCAAGCGGGCCAAGATCGTGCTGCTGGGCAACGTGCTGCCGATCTGGGACGACCCGCTGTGGCTGGCCGAGGAGCTGGCGGAGATCGACATGATCTCGCGCGGGCGGCTGGTCACGGGCTGGGTGCGCGGCACGGGCCGGGAGAGCGTCGCGCACAACGCGCAGTCGCCGTACAACTGGGAGCGCTTCCAGGAGGCGCACGACTTCATCGTCAAGGCCTGGACCACGCCCGGGCCCTGGCGCTGGGAGGGCGAGCACTACCAGTTCCGCTACGTGAACCCGTGGGCGCGCCCCTACCAGGATCCGCACCCGCCGATCTGGATCCCCGGCATCCTCTCCCGCAACACCGTCGATTGGGCGGCGAAGCATCGCTACCCCTACATCATGCTGGCGACCGACCTGGAGCCGACGAAGAAGTCGTTCGAGTACTACGACGAGCAGGCGCGCGAGCGCGGCTACGAGGCCGGCACCCAGCACCACGGCTATCTCTTCAAGGTGCACGTGGACGAGACCGACGAGCTCGCCGACGAGGTGGGCCGCAAGTACGTCCAGGGGCCCAGCAACCCGTTCCTGGAGGGCAACCAGGGCACGGTGCTCAGCAACCTGCAGAATCTGCCGGGGCTGACCTCCCGCACGCAAGTGCTGCCCACCATCTCCAGCTTCGCCGCCCTCCAGTCGCGCGGCCGGGCCGACGACCACGTCAAGCTGGGCGGTGGGACCGCCACGCAGGCGGATCTGGACAAGGTGGACCTCGGCGATCCATTCGGCGCCTACCAGTCGCAGAAGGAGCGCTACACGATCATCACCGGCACGCCCAAGACGGTGATCCCCAAGGTGCGGCACGTCCTGGAGACGCTGCGGCCGGGCTCGATCTTCTTCTGGGACGGCGACGGCGCGATGACGCACGAAGACTCCATGCGCTCGCTGCGGCTGATGGGCGAGGAAGTCATCCCCGCGGTGCGCGAGATGGGCAAGGAGCTGGACCTGCAGGGCCCCTTCGAGATGGACCCGCAGACGCTGCAGCCCGTCGCGGCGGACGCCCGCGCCTAGCGCCCGGCGCCCCAGACCGCCGTGCCCCGCGACCCCTGGGACGTGATCGTCGTTGGGGGCGGGCCGGGCGGCGCCGCGACGGCCACGCTGCTGGCGCGCCAGGGCTGGCGGGTGCTCTGCTGCGAGCGCGAGCGCTTCCCGCGGGCGCACGTGGGTGAATCCCTGCTGCCGGCGTCGCTGCCGATCCTCGACGCGCTGGGCGTACTGCAGGCGGTCGAGCGCGAGGGATTCGTCGAGAAGCCCGGCGCGACGATGGTCTGGGGCCGCGACACAGCGCCTTGGTCGTGGTATTTCCGCGAGACGAACCGCACCCATCCACACGCCTACCAAGTCTGGCGGCCCCGCTTCGATCAACTGCTGCTCGACAACGCGCGCGAGGCCGGCGTCTCGGTGCGGGAGGGCTGCCGCGTCGTGGAGGTGCTGTTCGATGGAGAGCGAGCGATCGGCGTGCGCATCGCCGGGGAAACCGCCGGCGCGGGTGAGGAGCGGGCGCGCTTCGTCGTCGACGCCAGCGGGCAGGCGGGGCTGATCGCCCGCGCGCAGTCGCTGCGCCGCTACGACGACGCCTTCCGCAATCTGGCCGTCTACGCCTACCACCAGGGCGCCGCCCACCTGCCCCCACCCGACGCGGGCAACATCTTCATCGAGTCCACGAGCGACGGCTGGTGCTGGACGATCCCGCTGGGCGGCGGGCACAGCAGCGTGGGCGCCGTCGTCGACAGCGCTCGGGGGCAGCGCGGCATCGCCGAGATGGGGACCGAGGGCTTCTACGAGGCGCAGCTGGCCCAGGCCCCACGCACGGCGGCGTTGCTGGCCGGGGCGAGACGCGTGGACGGGCCGCACGTCGCGCGCGACTGGTCGTACGTCGCCGAGCGGCTGGCGGGCGAGGCGCATGTGCTCGTCGGCGACGCCGCCTGCTTCGTCGACCCGCTGTTCTCGTCGGGGGTGCACTTGGCGCTGTCGTCGGCGGTGCTGGCGGCGGCCTACGCCACGACGTCGCTGCGCCGCCCCGAGATGGGAGCCGCCGCGGCGGATGTCTACGCCGAGCTCTATCTGCAGCAGTACGGGCACTTCCGGGAGCTGGCGCGGCTGTTCTACGCGAGCAACCGGTCCGTCGAGTCGTACTTCTGGGAGGCGCGCAAGATCGTGGGCGACGACGGCGCCGGCACGCCGCGCGAGGCCTTCGTGCGGGCGGTCGCCGGGCAGCCGCCGCAGGGCTACGAGCGGGTCGTGCTGGAACGCGGCGACGCCCCGGCGGACTTCGCCGGCGACGTGCGCGCGCTGGAGTCGGCGCGGGCGGCGCGCCGCCGGGCCTGGGACGCTGCGCTGCCGGGAGGGCGCCCACCGGCGGCGCTGCTGGCGGCGATCGCCCGACCGGCGGAGGGGGTACGGGTGGAGCGCAAGCCGGTGCTGGAGGGCGGCGAGTTCGTCTGGGGAGACGTGCTGGTCAGCGGCAATCGCCCGGAGGGGACGCCGATCAGCGCGCTGGTCGCCCGGCTGCTGGCCGCGCTCGACGGCCGCCGCAGCCTGGCCGAGGCGTTGGAGGACGTGGTGGCGGATCTGCCCGCGGACCGGGCCGGACGGATGGGCGCGCCGCTCCTCGCGACGCTGGGCATCCTCTACGTCGACGGCGTGATCGACGGGTTCGACGCGGCGCTCGAAGCCTCGCGCGGGGGCGCCTGAATCTGCTAGCCTGCGGCCCCCCGCGGGCCGACCGCGCCCGCGGGTCAGCGAAGGGAGCAGGTCAATGCGAGCCGCCGTGTACAACGGACCACACCAGGAGCAGGTCTTCCAGGAACTCGACATCGCGGAGCCGATTGGTTACGAGGTGCTTGTGCGCACGGCGGCCGCCGGCGTCTGCCATTCCGACCTGAAATTCGTAGATGGGCTCATGCCGCTGGAGGCTCCGGCGGTCCTGGGACACGAGTCGGCGGGCGTCGTGGAGGCGGTGGGGCCGAACGTGACCGAGGTCGCGCCCGGCGATCACGTCATCGCCTGCCTGTCGGCCTTCTGCGGGCGCTGCGACCGGTGTCTGACCGGCGAGACGTTCCTCTGCATGGACCGGCCGGCGCGCTCGCCGGAGGAGCCGCCGCGACTCTCGCTGAACGGGGAGCCGGTGGTGCAGTTCGAGCACGTCGGCGGGTTCGCGGAGCAGATGCTCCTGCACGAGAGCGGGGTGGTGCGGATCGACACGGACGTGCCGTTCGACGCGGCGGCGCTGATCGGCTGCGGCGTGACGACGGGGATGGGCGCGGCGCTGAACACGGCCCGCGTCAGGCCCGGCTCGACGGTCGCCGTGTACGGCGCGGGCGGGGTGGGCCTCTCGGCGATGCAGGGCGCGCGCATCGCGGGAGCGCGGATGATCATCGCCGTGGATGTGGAGGAGCACAAGCTGCGCACGGCCCGCGACCTGGCCGCCACGCACGGCATCGACGCCTCGGCGGGGGACCCGGTCGAGCAGATCCGCGATCTGACGGACGGCCTGGGCGTTGACTACTCGTTCGAGGCGATCGGGCTCAAGCGCACGCTGCAGCAGGCCTGCGACTCGATCCGCAACGGCGGTATGACGACGGCGATCGGGGGGATCGAGCTGGATGAGAAGCTTGAGATCTCGGCCCAGTGGCTGTTCCAGCGGACGCTGGTGGGCTCCGCGCTGGGCTCCAACCGCTTCAAGGTCGACACGCCGAAATACATCGACTTCTACCGCCAGGGCCGGCTGAAGCTGGATGAGATGGTGACCAGGCGCGGCCGGCTGGAGGACCTGAACGACGCGTTGGAGTCGATCCGGCGGCGGGAGGTCGCGCGGACCGTCCTGATGTTCGACTGACGCCGACCGAGCGCGCGGCTGCACGCCCAAGCGGGCATCCCGCGGCCATGACGGCCGCTGCGTGGACGGTGTGATCGACGGCCTGGACACCGCGTTTCAAGTCTCGCGCGGTGACGCCTCATTCTGCTAGCCTGCGGCCCCCGCGGGCCGGCCGTGCCCGCGGGTCAGCCGAGGGAGCAGATCGATGCGAGCCGCCGTATACCACGCACCACACGAGGAGCAGGTTTTCCAGGAGGTCGAGATCGCGGAGCCAATTGGGCGCGAGGTGCTCGTGCGCACGGCGGCCAGCGGCGTCTGTCATTCCGACCTGCACTTCGTCGATGGGCTCTGGCCCCTCGAAGGCCCGGCGATCCTGGGCCACGAATCCGCGGGCGTCGTGGAGGCAGTGGGGCCTGACGTGGCCGATGTCGCGCCGGGCGATCACGTCATCGCCTGTCTGTCGGTCTACTGCGGGCGCTGCGACCGCTGTCTGACCGGCGAGACGTACATCTGCGAGAACCGCCCGGCGCGCACGCCGGAGCAACCGCCGCGACTCTCGCTGGACGGGCAGGCGGTGGCGCAGTTCGCGGAGGTGGGAGGCTACGCGGAGCAGATGCTCCTGCACGAGAGCGGCGTCGTGGCGATCGACAAGGACGTGCCCTTCGACGTCGCGGCGCTGATCGGCTGCGGCGTGACGACGGGTGTGGGCGCGGCCCTCAACACCGCCCGCGTCACGCCCGGCTCGACGGTCGCCGTGTACGGCACGGGCGGCGTGGGCCTCTCGGTGATTCAGGGCGCACGCATCGCGGGGGCGCGGATGATCATCGCCGTGGACGTGGAGGAGCACAAGCTGCGCACGGCGCGCGACCTGGGCGCCACGCACAGCGTCGACGCCTCGGCGGGGGACCCGGTGGAGCAGATCCGGGATCTGACGGGCGGATCGGGCGTGGACTTCTCATTCGAGGCGATCGGGCTGAAGCAGACGGTGGAGCAGGCCTTCCAGTCGATCCGCAACGGCGGCATGACGACGTCGATCGGGATGGTCCCGCTGGGCGAGAAGCTCGAGATCCCCGCCGAGTGGATCTACCAGCGGACGCTGGTGGGCTCCGCGCTGGGCTCGAACCACTTCAAGATCGACATGCCGAACTACATCGAGTTCTACCGCCAGGGCCGGCTGAAGCTGGACGAGATGGTGAGCAAGCGCGGCCGGCTCGAGGATCTGAACGACGCCTTCGAGTCGATCCGTCAGCGGGAGGTCGCGCGGACCGTGCTGATGTTCGACTGACGCCGGCCGAACGTGCGGTTGCAGCCTCAAGCGGGCATGATGCGGCCATGACGGCCGATCCCCATCTGCTCGCGATCGACCAGGGCACGACCAGCAGCCGGGCCGTTGTCTTCGACGCGCACGCGACGCCCGTCGCGAGCGCCCAGCGCGCGCTGACGCCGATCTATCCGCGCGACGGCTGGGTGGAGCAGGACCCGGAGGAGATCTGGCGCAGCACCGTCGCGGTGTGCCGCGAAGCGCTGGCCGCGCGGTCCGGCCTGGTGGACGCCGTCGCGGCGATCGGGATCGCGAACCAGCGCGAGACGACCGTCGTGTGGGAGCGGGCGACGTCGCGGCCGCTGGGCAACGCGATCGTGTGGCAGGACCGGCGCACGGCCGACGTCTGCGATGCGCTGCGACGCGCCGGGCACGAGCCGGCCGTCGGGGCACGCACCGGTCTGGTGCTGGACCCGTACTTCTCGGCGACCAAGATCGCTTGGATCCTGGACCAGGCGCCCGGCGCGCGCGCCGCGGCTGAGCGGGGGGAGCTGGCCTGCGGCACGATCGACACGTACCTGCTCTGGCGGCTGACCGGGGGTCGCGCGCACGCCACCGACGCCACGAACGCCTCCCGCACGATGCTGTTCGACATCCACCGCCAGCGCTGGGACGACGACCTGCTGGAGCTGTTCCGCGTGCCACGCTCCCTACTGCCGGAGGTCCACGACTGCGCGCACCACTACGGCGAGACGGAGGCGGCGCTGTTCGGGCGGCCGCTGCCGATCGGCGGGATGATCGGCGACCAGCAGGCGGCGGCGGTGGGGCAGGCGTGCATCCGTCCGGGCATGGTCAAGAGCACCTACGGCACGGGCTGCTTCGTGCTGCTGCACACCGGCGCGCAGGCAGTGGAATCACAGCGCCGACTGCTCACGACCGTCGCCACCCGCATCGACGGCCACACCAGCTATGCGCTGGAGGGGTCGATCTTCGTGGCGGGAGCGGCGGTGCAGTGGCTGCGCGACGGCCTCGGCGTGATCGAAACGGCGGCGCAGACGGAACGGCTCGCGCGGGCACTGCCCGACAACGGCGGGGTGTACCTGGCGCCGGCCTTCGTGGGGCTGGGCGCCCCGCACTGGGACGCGCACGCGCGCGGCGCACTGTTCGGCCTCACGCGCGACACCGGACCCGCGCACCTGGCCCGCGCGGCGCTCGAGGCGGCCGCGTACCAGACGCACGACCTGATCGCGGCGATGCGGGGCGACGGGGCCCAGCCGGCGGCGCTGCGCGTCGACGGGGGGATGGCGGCGAACGACTGGCTGATGCAGTTCCTGGCCGACGTGCTGAACATCGAGGTCGAGCGGTCGGCGGTGGCGGAGGCGACGGCGCTGGGCGCGGCCTGCCTGGCCGGGGTGCAGAGCGGCGTGTTCGACTCACTGGAGGCGGGCGCGGCGCACTGGCGGCGGGAGGCGCGATTCCGGCCGTCGATGCCGCCGGAGCGCCGGGAGGCGCTGCTGGCGGGCTGGCGCCAGGCGGTGTCGCGGGTGCGGTCCGCGTAGGCCGGCGAAGCCCGGCGGCTAGCGCTCCGCCACCTCCGCCGAGCACGTGATGTCGATCGCGGCCTTCACGCTCTCGTGCGCGGGGCAGGCCGCCGGGTGCATGCGCAACGCGCGATCGAACGCCTCCCGCTGCTCGCCTGGGATCGACGCGTGGTAGGTGACGTGGATCCTGGTGATGCGGATGGTGTCGTTGCCCGTCCCCTCGATGGTCCCCTCGACGTCGGCGGTGAAGCTGGATCGGTCGAACTCGACCTTGCGGGCGCTCAGCGCACGCGCGAAAGTGCCGTACATTCAACCGCCGACCGCGGCCACGATGTGATCCAGCGTCGCGGCGATGGGCGGGCCCTCGCCGACGCCGTAGTACTCGCGCAGCGCGCCCTGCACGCCATACGGCACCGGCTCGGCAACGTCACCCAGGTAGGCGTGTCGCAGGCCGCCCTTGAAGATCAATCGGTTCTTGCTGACGTAGGTGAAGCCGTCGTCCGCCATGCCGCGCTCCCTTCCCGGGGATCCGACCCGCATGCTAGCGCAGCGGCGCGACCCGGCGACTGCGAAAGCGCCACTCGCCGTCCACGCTGACGAGGTCGTCCTCGTAGGCCAGGAGCCAGATGTCGGTCCGGCCCTCGACGGGGACCTGGAAGCTGAGGAAGCAGCGGTGGCGGACGCCGTCGCCGGCCCGCTCGAAGAGGTGGTTGTCGGTGAAGTGCATCGCGCCGGGGAAGTCCTTGGCGAGCTGATCGCAGAAGGCGACGAGCGCGTCGCGGCCTTCGGCGTGGCCGGCGGGGCCGTCGAAGACGCCGTCGGCCGTGAACGTGCCGGCCCAGGCCTCCGAGGCGCCGGTATCGATCGCGTAGTTGTAGCGCGCGCAGAGATCGAGGATCGCGAGCCGGTCTTCGGTCGAGATCATGGGTCGCTGCACTCTCCAGGCCGCGGCGCAGAGGCCGCCGGCTACTCGAGGGTCGCGACGTGCTCGCGCCGGATCCGGTCCCAGTCGATCGCGTAGCCGAGGCCGGGCTCGGTGGGGGCGTGCACGACGCCGCCGGTCATGTCGATCTCCTCGACGAGGCCGTACTGCATGTCGCCGGTGCTGGGGAAGAACTCGAAGAACTCGCAGTTGGGCACGGCCATCGTGACGTGCAGGTTGGCGACGTTGTTGAGCGAGTTGCCGCCGTGGTGGATCTCGCACTTCATGTTGAAGCCCTCGGCCAGGTGGCAGAGCCGCACGGTGGGCGTGATGCCGCCGGTCACCGCGACGTCGCCGCGCAGGTAGTCGGTGGCCTGCTGCGTGATCCACTGCGCCATGCCGTAGAAGCCGCCGGGGGCGGCCTCGGTGGACATGATGGGGATGTCGAGCTTCTGATGCAGCTTGACGTAGTTGTAGATGTCCTGCGCGACGAGCGGATCCTCGTACCAGTAGAAGTCCAGCTCCTCGATGGCGCGGCCGACGCGCAGCGCGTCCTCGTACTGGTAGGCCCACATCGAGTCGAGCATGAGGATCATGTCGTCGCCGACGGCCTCCCGCACGGCGCGGCAGATCTCGACATCGGCGCGCGGCTCGGTGTGGGGGTGGATCTTGTGGGCGGTCCAGCCGGCGTCGCGGAAGCGCAGCGCCTCCTCCGCGTACTCCTCGGGGGTCTCCCAGTAGGCCGTGCTGGAGTAGACCGGCGCCGACTCCTTGCAGGTGCCCAGCAGGCGGTGGATGGGCTGGCCGGCGATCTTGCCGTTGATGTCCCACAGGCAGATGTCGATGGCGCCCATGGCGTAGGTGTGAAGCGAGTGCTCCAGCTTCCAGAGGTCGCGCCAGATCGCGCCGATGTCCTGGGGGTCACGGCCCATGACCGTGGGCTTGGCGTAGGCGATCAGGCCGCTCGCGTGGTGCTGGGGCCGGCTGAGGAAGGCGTGCCCGTTGATCCCCTCGTCGGTCGAGACTGTGACGACGCCGAGTTGCTCGTTCCCGCCCAAGAACCTGCCGGCGCCAATCTGCCAGGGCTCGACCGTCCAGTTCGCGATCTCCACCGTGACGTTCGTGATCCGCACATCGGCCTCCCATGCGCCGTCCGTGATGACGGCGCGCCGGCCGGGCCCGATCCGGGACGCGGGCGCCGGCCGGTCGAGTCTAGCCCACGGGTCGGCGGCGGCGCCCGTCGCCCCACCGCCCGGTGTTTGCGGCCCGTCCCCGGCGTCGGGTAGCCTGCCGCCCGCAACCGGGAGGAAAGCCATGCGCACCAAGTCCGCGATCTTCTACGCCGCGCACGAACCGATCCGTGTGGAGGAGGTGGAGCTCGACCCGCCGCACCACCGCGAGCTGCTGGTCCGCGTCGCGGCGACGGGCGCCTGCCACAGCGACTATCACGCCGTGGACGGGCACCTCGCGGTGCCGGGGTCCTTTGTGATGGGCCACGAGGGAGCGGGGGTCGTGGAGGAGCTGGGGCCGGGCGTGAGCGGGTTCGAGCCCGGCGACCACGTGGTGTTCGCGATCCGGCCGATGTGCGGCTGGTGCGAGTACTGCAGCAGCGGTCGCCCCAACCTCTGCAACGGCATCACCGCGCCGCCGGGGCGGCGGATGGACGGCAAGACTCGCTTTCACACGCTCGACGGCGAGCCGTTGCAGCACGGGGCGTCGACCTTCTCGCAGTACACGGTCGTTCCGGAGTGGGAACTCGTCAAAGTGACGGACACGGTGCCCATCGAGCGTCTGGCGTCGCTGGGCTGCGCGGTGACGACGGGGGTGGGGGCGGTGGTGCGGACCGCCCAAGTGCGCGCGGGGCGACGGTGGCGGTCTGGGGCTGCGGCGGCGTGGGGCTGAACGTGGTGCAGGGGGCCGTGATCGCCGGGGCGAGCCGGATCATCGCGATCGACCTGGTGCCTCGCAAGCTGGAGTTCGCGACGCAGTTCGGGGCGACGGACACGATCAACGCCTCGGAGGTCGACCCCGTGGAGGCGGTGCGGGAGTTGACCGGCGGCGGCGTGGAGTACGCCTTCGAGGTGATCGGCAGGGCGCCGACCGTCCGCCAGGCATTCGAGGCGACGCGGCCGGGCGGCACGGCCTGCGCCGTGGGCGTGCCGCCGACCGGCGGCGAGGTGTCGATCCCGATGGTGCCGCTGTTCCTCGACCGGCGGTTGATCGGCTCCTCGTCCGGCAGCGCCAGCCCGCGGGTCGACTTCCCCTGGTTCATCGAGTTGTACCAGCAGGGGCGGCTGAAGCTGGACGAGTTGTACTCGCGCTTCCGGCCGCTCGACGAGATCAACGAGGCCTTCGAGGACATGCTCTCGGGCGAGGTCGCGCGGAGTATCATCCTGCCGTAAGGACAGCGTGTGAGGTTCGTGCGCGAGCTGCGTCGCCGCCGGCGCGGGAACGACGCCGCGCCGCCGCCGAGCAGCGACTACCTCTGGAATCCCGCCGACCCGCGCAGCTTCCAGGCGCTGCGCGAGTCCGGCGCCGCCGTGGCTGCGGGCCCCCGACCGCGGGCGCGGCGGCCGGCCGCGCGGGACGACGCCGCGCCTGAGCGGCTCGATGCGCTGGAACCGGTTCCGGGAGCGGGCATCCGGCGGGTGATGCGGCGGCGCGTCGTGGTGGGCGCGGCCGCCGCGTGCGGGGTGGTCGTGGCGGCGCTGATCGTGGTGTCCGCAGTCGCTCCCGAGGGGGGGCCCGCCGGCGTCGCCGCCTCGGCGGCGGAGGCGCAGCCGGACACGGCGTCGCAGAACCAGACGACCGCCACCGCCCCGGCCGACCGGACGGCCCCGCCGTCGGCCGCCACGGCCGCCGAGGCCGAGGCGCAGTACCTGCAGACCGTGCGGGACGTCTCGTGGGGGGTGCGTGGTCAACTGGAGTCGATCTTCGCCGAGGGCCTGCGTTACCCCGGCCCCGGCCGCTGGCACTGGGCCAGGCAAGACGACCGCGTCTTCGCGCGGCCCCTGTCGCACATCCGCACCGCGCTGCGGGACGGGCTCGACGTGCTCGCGGCAGTCACGCCGCCGGACGCCTTCGCGGCCGATCACGCCGTCCTGCGGGACTACTACACCACGGCCATCGATCTCAGTGCCATCGGCCCGCGGACCGGGGAGGGGCGAGACCGGCACGCCTTCCTGCTGGCCGGAGTGGAGTTGCAGCGCTTGGAGCGAATCCGCGCCGCCCGGCTGAGCGAGGCCGCCTGCACAGCCTTCGTGGGCCCGCTGCCGTTCTGCTGGCAGCCGGCGACCATCCCGGGCGGCGCATACGGCGCGTCGGTCAACGCCGTGATCCGGGAACTCGCGGCGCCGCGGCTGCCGGGGGACGGACCGCCCCCGCTGGCGTCCATGACCCCGGAGGAGGACCGCGCCCTGGCCGAGGCCCGGCTCGAGGCGCGCTTCGCCGATCTGCGCCGCGCCCAGACGGCCCTGCGCGTGTTGCAGCCGCCGGAGGAGTTCCGCGGCGAGCACGGCGTCCTACTGGAGACGCTGGAGCTGCTGGCCGGCCGGATGGTGATCGAGCAGAACCAGCACGGCGCGCACATCGTGGCCACGGCGTGGGCCGCGCGGGAGGGGATCTGCCTGGTGGAGCGGACGCTCTCCCCGGCGTTCCGGACGATCGCGCCGCTGCAACTGCTGGCGCCGGAACGTCCCTGCCGGCGCTGACTCCCGGCAGGTCGGTCGCGGGGGTAGGCTGGCCCTGCGCATGGGCCGCGCGGAGAGGTGAGCATGGGACGATCACTGGCGGACCTGGGGGCGCCGATCGGTTCCGGCCACACGGCGGTGATCTACGCCTGGGAGCGCGGGCGCGCGCTGAAGCTGTTCCGCCCCGACTGGGCCAAGGACGCGGAGGAGGAGTACGCCGCGACGCGGCTGGCGCGGGAGCGGGGAGCGCCGGTCCCGGAGGTCTTTGGATTGGAGGAGGTGGAGGGGCGGCCGGGGATCGTGATGGAGCGGGTCGAGGGGGAGTCGATGCTGGCGTTGATGGTGCGCAAGCCCTGGCGCGCGCGCGGCTACTCCCGGCTGCTGGCGGAGCTGCAGTGGGACCTGCACCAACTGCCCG
This sequence comes from Dehalococcoidia bacterium, assembly GCA_965209205.1. GTDB lineage: Bacteria > Chloroflexota > Dehalococcoidia > Bin125 > Bin125 > TK10-74A. The sequence continues at coordinate 215,341 of CBDBQC010000002.1, read as the reverse complement.
CGGAGGGGCTGCGCGATCAGAAGCGGGAGCTGCGGCACGACATCGAGCGGGGCGTGGCGCTGAGCGACCGCGAGCGCGCGGCCGTGCGCGACCTGTTGGACCGCCTGCCCGCGGGGGACCGCCTCTGCCACTGGGACTTCCACCCCGACAACGTCATCATGACGCCGCGCGGTCCTGTGATCATCGACTGGATCCAGGCGCAGGCGGGCAACCCGGTCGCGGACTTCGGTCGCACCACCGTGCTCTTCGCCGCGGGCACATTGCCCGACTACATGAACCGATGGAAGATCGCGGTGCTGGGGCGAGCGCGCCGGTACTTCACCGAGGTCTACGCGGCCCGCTATCGGCAACTGGCGCAGCCGGACCCGCAGGAGCGGCGCGACTGGCGGACGGTCGTCTGCGCGGCGCGCCTCCCCGAGGTCGGCAATCCGGAGCACGATCGCTTGCTGGCGCTCGTGCGGGAGCAACTGGAGGAGTCCTGATGACGCTGCACACCGATGCTTATCCCGGCCTCGACCGGGAGTTGCGATTCTTCCCCCTGGGTGTCGACGACCCGCGCACGCTCTCGCGGGAGCAGATCGCGCACTACAACGAGAAGGGGTACGTCTACCCGATCGACATCTTCTCCGCGGCGGAGATCGCGGAGATCCGGCGCTACTTCGACGGCCTGCTGGAGTCGGCCCTGGCGGCGGGCTGGAACAGCTACGAGATGACGAACTGGCACAAGCACTGCCGCGGCGTGTGGGACATCGTCACGGAGAGCCGGATCCTCGACCACATCCAGGACCTGCTGGGCGAGACGGTGATCCTGCGGCACAGCCACTTCTTCGCCAAGCTGCCCGGCGACGGCAAGCGGGTGAGCTGGCACCAGGACGCGTCGTACTGGCCGCTTTCGCCGAGCAAGGTCGTGTCGGCGTGGCTGGCGATCGACGACGTGGACGTCGAGAACGCGGCGATGCAGGTGATCCCGGGGTCGCACCGCAACGCGCAGATCGGGTTCGCCGACAGCACGGCCGAGGAGAACAACGTACTCAACCAGACCGTCGCCAATCCGGAAGCGTACGGCGACGCGCCGGTGGCGCTGGAGTTGCGGGCCGGGCAGATCTCGCTACACAGCGACTGGATCCTGCACGGCTCGGAGCCCAACGAGTCGAACCGGCGACGCTGCGGCTTGGCGATGCGCTTCCTCTCATCGGACGTGCGGGCGTCGCTGGGGTGGAACCAGCACTCGATCGTGTGCCGGGGCGTGGAGCCGAGCGGCCACTGGGCGAACCACCCGCGGCCGGAGGGCGACGCCATCCCCGTGAAGGACTCCGAATAGCGGCCTCGCTACGAGAGCGGCGTCCAGACGAACGTATCGGGGTGGAACTGGCTCCAGGCGAACCAGAACGCCTGATGGCTGGCGACGGGGGTCCCGTCCGCCAGTTCCGCGCGCAGCCCGCCCGCGTCCATCAGGACGCGGATGCCGGCCAGCATCACGTCGGCCCCGTCCTCGAGCGCGGCGCGCGCCTGGCCGACCGGGAAGGCGACGTGCTGGCCGTCGGGCGTCTCGATGCCGAGCACCTGCTCCTGCACCGGCAGCCGGATGTCGACCCGGCCGACCGGGAAGATGGGGCCGTCGTCGTCGCGGCCGCCCAGCGGATCGAACGGGTAGAAGCGCCCGAGTCCGCCATCGGCGGCGACGATGGTGGTGCCCGGGTACGCGGCCTTCCACTCACCCCAGGTGCTCGTCACGACCGTGAGCATCTCCAGGACGTAGTCCTCATCCTGCAGCGGGCCTGAGACGGCGATGCCGCGGAACGTGTCGAAGACGGACTTCGTGTTGTAGTCGAACATCACCTTGTTCGACCGGGAGAGCAGGCCGGAGGTGCGCAACTCGATGTTCCGGAAGCCGGGCGGCGGGCGGTCGGTGAAGTAGGCCTGGGCCGAGCCGCACAGCGTGCAATAGGGCATGCCGATGCGCCTGCCGCCGACGGTGTCGTTCACCATCTCGTGGATTTCCATGATGTTCTTCGGGTAGGCGCGGGCCTCGCCGTTGACCACGACGCCGAAGACCAGCCGTTCATCGGGGTACCAGTCCCCGCCCGCCGCGTCCGTGACGGCGGGGTCGTTGATCGCGGGGATGCACCCCCGTATACAGGGGGAGTTCACTTGGTGGGGCTGGCGGTCGTCCATGAAGACGCCGCCCCAGCTCAGCAAGCGCCAGTCGATGTCCGCGTCGGCGTCGTCGAAGAAGGGGATCCAATCCGGCTCGACGAACTCGAAGAAGATGCGCTTCCAGGAGACGTAGTCGGGCGGGGCGGGCAGGTCCCAGGCGATCAGCCAGTTGGTCACGAGGGGCCAGGCGAAACCCCGGGGGACGTCGGTGCCCGTCAGCCGCTCAAAGGCCAGGACCGCCGCGTCGGATGTCTCGCCGACCTGGACGAAGCGCAGCAGATCGGAGAGCAGCCAGGCGACGCGCGCGTCCCCCGACCCGCCCACCCGCGCCAGCGCATCGAGATCGACGCCCTCCGCCCCGAAGACGCGGTCGAGGTCAGACGCGAGCCGGGGGTCGAGCGGGCCGTCCGGGACCGCGGGCGCGGGCGGCACGATGGACCCGTCGGAGAGGGGGGCGGCGGCGGGAGGGGGATCGTCGGCGGGGGCGGGCTCCTCCTCGGCCGCATCTTCGGCCGCCTCAGCGGCAGCGGGTTCCTCGTCGGCGGCTTCATCGGTGGGGGCAGGCTCGTCCTCGGCCGCATCTTCTTCTACGTCAGCCGCAGCGGGTTCCTCGGTGGGGGCGGGATCGTCGGCGGGGGGGGCCTCCTCAGCGGCATCTTCGGGCGCTTCGGTGGCCGCGGGGGCCTCATCGGCGGCATCTTCCGCCGCTTCGGTGTCCGCGGGGGCCTCATCGGCGGCTTCATCGGCGGGGGCGGCCTGGGCCTCGGCGGCGGCGTCCGTCGCCTCGGACGCGGCGGGCTCTTCGACAGGGGGCGCGGGGGCGTCGTCAGCCGGACTCGGATCCTCCGATTCGCACGCCGCCGCGAGCAGGGCGACGAGCGCGACGGCGGCCAGCAGCGCGGCGATCATGGTGCGGGACCAGGTCACAAGACATCTCCGTCGATACCCGCGCAGCCGGGGGGCGGGGCGCTCCGAGTGCAGGCTAGCGCGCCGCGGCCGCGGCACGCCCTAGACTCCCGTCAATCCAGGATCGAGAACCTGCGGGGAGGGAACCATGTCCGCGAGCTTCGAATTCCAAACGACGGTTGCATACGATACGGCTGGGCTGCGATTTCAGGTGTCACTGGGCGGGACGGAGGACGGCGGGGGGGCCGCGTTCTCCCTCACGGCGGACAACCCGGCGACGGGGCAGCGGCTGTCGTTCGACCACGAGACGTGCGCGGCGCTGCACGACTTCACGCGCGGCTACACCCGCTGGCTGGCGACGCGCGGCGTCAGCGCGATCCGCGGGGAGGACGCGATCACCGGGACCGCGCGCGAGGGCCTCTCCTCGGCGCAACTGCTTGAGGTCGCGCGCGCGGCCATCGACATGATCGACCAGAAGTTCAGCGGCTACCGGGAGAGCGTCGTGGACGCGCCGCGGTATTCGGACATCGTCTTCGAGAAGCGGGACGGGGTCGCCTGGCTGATGCTCAACCGGCCCGAGACGTTCAACGCCAAGCGCGGGATCACGATGGACGAGATGGCCGACGCCCTCCTCGACGCCGCCGGCGACAACGACATCCGCGCCGTCGTGCTGTCCGGGGCGGGACCGAACGGCTTCTGCACCGGCAACGATCAGAGCTACGACCCCAGCGAGGAGTACGCGGCCTACGCCGGCACGGCGGGCGTGACCTACAGCCAAGTGCTGCGACAGATGCCGCAGCCCGTCATCGCGGCGGTCGACGGCTACGCGATCGGGTCGGGCAACATCCTGGCCTACGAGAGCGACTTCACGATCGCCACGACGCGCTCCCGCTTCGGGCAGACGGGGCCGCGGGTGGGCAGTCCGGCGGCCGGCCACGGCGTCGCGATGCTGGCGGCGCGCGTGGGACAGAAGCGCGCGCGGGAGATTTGGATGCTGTGCCAGCAGTACAGCGGGCAGCAGGCCCTGGAGATGGGCCTGGTGAACAGCGTGGTCGAGCCGGATCAACTGTGGGCGGAGGTCGACCGCTTCGTCGCGGCGATCAAGAACGTGAGCCCGGTGATCCTGCAGATGCAGAAGATCTCGTTCAACCAGCACGACGACTTCATCAAGCCCGAACGCAGCCCTGTGGCCGAGCACATCCCCGACTTCCTGGCGTCGGAGGAGTGCCGGGAGCGGCGCACGGCGTTCCTCGAGCGGCGGCCGCTGGACCCGGCGAAGAACATGCCGTACGTGCCGATCCCGATCCGCTGAGGGCGGCGGTCGCGGCCCGTCTAGGAGACGAAGCGGGTCGGCAGCCCCTGGCTGACGCGCAACTCGAAGGTGTGCGCGGTGGCGGGCTGCGTGGCCAGGAAGACCGCGGCGTCGGCGATGTCCTCGGCCTGGATGAGGGACTCGGGGTCCTCGTCGGGGAAGCCCTCGTGGCGCATGCGGGAGACGGTGGCGTCGGGCAGGATGACGTGCGTGCGGACACCCTGGTGCAGGTACTCCGCGACGCAGGTCTTCGTCAGGCCCATCACGCCGTGCTTCGAGGCCGCGTAGGCCGAGCGGTTGGCGGGCCCCACGACGCCGGCGCCGGAGCTGATGTTGATGATGCACCCGCTGCCCTGCGCCAGCATCGGCGGGATCGCGTACTTGGTGCAGAGGAAGACGCCGCGCAGGTTGACGTTCATCACGTGGTCCCAGTCCTCGACGGGAAGCTCGTGCACGGGCAGGCGGGCGACTGCGCCGGCGTTGTTGACCAGGATGTCGAGGCGGCCGTAGGCGGCCAGCGCGCCGTCGATGAGGGCGCGGATCTCGGCCTCGTCGGTGACGTCGCAGCGGATGGCCGTGCCGCCGACTTCGGCGGCCACCGCCTCGATCTCGCCGACCGAGCGTGCCGAGCAGACGACCTTGGCGCCCTCCCTCGCGTAGGCGATCGCGATCGCGCGGCCGATACCGCGCCCCGAGCCGGTGACGACCGCGACCTTGCCCTCGAGCTGCATGGCTTCCACCCTTCATGTGATCCTGGCCGGGGGTCCGGCGCCGCCGCAACCCTAGCCGCGATGCGGGGCTGCGTCAGCCGTGACGGCGACGGGCTGGGATGGGCGGGGGGTTGATCGGTACCCTGCCGGGACGGAGCCGAACCATGACGACACTCGACACACGCCCCGACACGATCATCCCACCCCCGGACGACGCCCCGGCGTCGGCGCTGACGGGGGTACGGGTGCTCGACTTCACGCGCGCCCAGCAGGGACCCTTCGCGACGTTGCTGCTGGCCGACATGGGGGCGGAGGTGATCAAGGTCGAGCCACCCGGCGGCGAGATGGGCCGCGCCAGCGGCCTGAACCCCGAGGGCTTCTCCTCCTACTTCGAGGGGCACAACCGCGGCAAGCGCAGCATCACGCTCGACCTGAAGCGCCCGGGCGCGGTCGGCGTCGTGCGCCGGCTGGTGCCGACCTGCGACGTCGTCGTGGAGAACTTCCGGCCGGGCGTGATGGAGCGGCTGGGCATTGGCTACGAGGACTGCCGGCGGCTGCGGGCCGACATCGTCTTCGCGTCGGCGTCGGCCTGGGGACGAGACGGCCCCTGGGCGTCACGCGGGGGCTACGACCACGTGGCGCAGGCGCTGAGCGGCGTGATGTACGAGCAGGGCGAGGGCCCCGGCGGCGAACCGCAGGCGCTGATCGGCGGCTTCGCCGATCAGGTCGGCGCGATGCTGCTGGCGTTCGGCATCGCGTCGGCGCTGTACGTGCGCCAGCGCGACGGCGTCGGCCAGCACATCGACGGCTCGCTGATCGGCGGCATGGTGGCGATGCAGTCGAAGCAGATCACGGAGTTCCTGCGCAGCGGACGGCAGCGCGGCTTCCAGCGCCGCCGGGCGGCGACGTACACCAACTACGCCTGTGCCGATGGCCGCCACGTGGCCATCGCCGCCAACACGCAGGACATGTGGGAGCGCCTCTGCGACGCCCTCGACGCGCCGCAGCTCAGGAGCGACGCGCGCTTCGCGGAGCCGTTCGGGCGGGATCGGCACAAGGACGCGCTGGTCGCGGCGCTCGACGCCGTCTTCCGCACCCGGCCCCTGGCCGACTGGCTGGCGCCCCTGGAGCGGCACGACGTGCCGCACGCGCCGGTGCTCGACTACGCCGGCATGAGCGCCCACCCGCAGTACTGGGCGAACGGCTACCTGCAGGAGATCGAGACGCCGCACCTGGGGCCCATGCGGGTGCCCGGGCCGCCCATCCACATGACCGCGACGCCGCCGCGCGTGCAGGGCAGCGGTCCCATCCTGGGCTTCCACACGGAGGAGATCCTGCGGTCGATCGGCTACGGCTGGGATGAGATCGAGACGCTGAAGGACAGCGGCGCGATCCGCACGGCATGACCAGCGACGCGCCCCGGCAGCACTTCTTCGAGTCGCAGCGGCTGCGGCTCGCCTACTGGGCCTGGGGGGACCCATCGCATCCGCCCTGCATCTGCCTGCACGGCGGCGTCGATCAGGCCCGCAGCTGGGATCGGATGGCGGAGGCGCTGAGCGACGCCTACTACGTGGTCGCGCCGGACCTGCGCGGCCACGGCGACTCGCAGTGGGCCATCGGCGGCGAGTACAGCACCTCGCAGAACGTCGTCGACCTGATGGCGCTGGTCGACCGGCTCGACGGGCCGGTGCGGGTGCTGGCGCACTCCTTCGGCGGGCACGTGACGTTCATGGCGGCGGGCGCCGTCCCGGAGCGCTTCCACAGCATCGTCGCGATCGAGGGCCGGCTGGCCGGCTGGACGCAGCGGCGGCCGTTCTCGCCCGACCTGCTGCGCCAGGCCGTCGTGACGCGGCGCGGCCTGGAGACGCGGACGCCGCGCGTCTACCCGTCGATCGAGGCCGCCCGGCGCCGCCTCTCGCAGCAGAACCCGCGCCTCAGCCCGCCGCTGGCGCGGCACATCGCCGAGCACGCCGTGCGGCCCGTCGAGTCGGACGCGGGGGAGGCCGGGTACGTGTGGAAGTTCGACAACTGGGCGCGGCCCGGCGTGCGCAACGAAGAGGTCAGTCTGGACGAGGCGAAGGCCTTCTTCGCGCGGATCGACCGGCCGGTGCTGTACATCGTTGGGGGGGAGTCGGGGGCGAAGCAGAACATGCAGTCGGCCGTCGAGCACTTCCCGAACGCGCGGGCGCTGGTCATGCCGGGGGCGGGCCACTGGGTCCACCACGACGAGCCCGAGTTGGTGATCGACGCCGCGCGGGAGTTCTTCGGGGGGGACGGCGGCCCCTAGCCCCCTCTCCAGCTGGACGCTGGAGAGGGGGGACCGGAGGGAGGGTTTCGGAGCGCCGCCGCGGATCCTCCCGCTTCCTCCCCTTCCGATCCCCCCTCTCCATTGCTCTGCAATGGAGAGGGGGTTAGGGGGTGAGGTTCCCCCGCGATCGCACGCCGGAACCGCTCGAGTGACACAGCGGGCCGTCCCACGACGCCCGAATCCGAAGAATCATGTGGATAACTTGGGAAATCCCGTGGATAACCCCATAATTTCCTTCTTACTTGACATAGGGGGGGGGGGGGGGGGCTCGCTTCTGGATGTGCCATACTGCGCGTGCTCACCAGCCCGACGGTCCCCCGGGGGGACCAACGGTAGTTCCCGGAAAGGAACCGATCATGAGCACGCAGAAGCATTGGACGACCCTGCGACAGCGAAAGATCTCGCGCCGCACCATGTTGGGAGCCAGCGCCAAAGCCGGCGTTGGAGTTGCGGGCCTCGCGCTCGTCGGCTGCGGCGACGACGACGATGCCGCCGCCGCCGGGACCGCGGCGGCCGAACGGGCCGCCTCGGCCGCGGAGGAGGCCGCCGCCGCGGCCATCGCCGCCGGCGAGGCGCGGGCCGCCGAAACCGAGGCCGCCGCGGACGCCGCCGCTGAGGCGGCTGCCGCCGCGTCCGAGGCCTCCGCCGCGGCCTCGCAGGCGGCCGACGCCGCCGATGCGGCCGCCGCCCTGGCCGCCCAGGCGGCCGAGTCGGAGGACGCCGCCAACGCGGCCGCGGCCGCGGAAGCCGCCGCTGCGGCTGCCGCCGACGCGGCCGCCGCCGCATCCGCGGCCGGCGATCAGGCTGCCGCGGCTGTCGCGGCCGCCGCCTCCGAGGCCGCGGAAGCGGCCGCCCAGGCCGCCCGTGACGCGGCCGCCGCGGTCGAGGCCGGCACGGCCACCGCCGCCGCCGCCCAGGCCGCCATCGACGAGGCTGCCGAGGCGGCAGCCGCGGCTGCGGCTGCTGCCGGGGAGGCGTCCGCCGCCGCCGGGGCGGCCGCCGCCACCGCCCAGGAGACCGCCGAAGCCGCGGCCGAGACCGCCGCCGCGGCCGTCGCCGCGGCCCAAGAGGCCGCGGACGCGGCCCAGGAGGCCGCCGAGAGCGCGGCCATGGCGGCGGAGGAGGACGAGGCGCCAGCCGCCGCCACCGGCCCCCGCCGGGGCGGGATCGCGCGCGCCTACAACACCCAGGCGATTGAGGGGTGGGACCCGGCCATAAACACCCACGGCGGCGCTCACTTTTGGTTCCTCAACCGCGTCTTCGACCGCCTCCTGGACTACGACAGCAATGGCAATGCGATCCCGATGCTGGCGGACAGCTGGGAAATCCCAGACCCGGTGACGTACAACTTGCACATGCGCGGCGCCCTCTTCCACGACGGGAGCGTCGTCGACGCGGAGGCGGTCCGGCTGAACATGGAGCGGATCCAGGAGATCAGTCCCACCAGCATCAAATCCGGACTCGCGAGCGCGGACTCGCTTGAGGCAGTAAGCGCCTCCACGTTCCGGCTGGTGAACAGCGAGCCGTTCGCGCCAACGCTGGCGGGCTTCTTCGGGCGCCCGGCCGCCGGCATGATGATCTCGCCGGCCAACTTCGATGATGCGTCCACCAACCCGGTGGGGGCCGGTCCGTTCAAGTTCGACCGCAACATCGACAACGACGTCTTCGAGAGCAGCCGGTTCGACGACTACTGGAATGCGGAGAACATCTGGCTGGACGGGTGGCATGCGTTCACGGTCCCTGACGAAAACTCGGGCTTCGCCGCGTTCCAGGCCGGCGAATTCGACATGGGGAAACCGATCGGCTATGCCCTTCCCACCGATCAAGTTGCCGATTTGGAGGCCGACGGTTTCCAGGTCCTCACAGGGCTGTACCAGACTTGGGTGAACAACTGGTACAACATGGACCCGGCGCAGGAAAGTCCGATGGGGGATGTCCGGGTCCGCAAGGCCCACACGGCGGCGATCCAACGGGAGCAACTCCGGAAGGTCGGGTTCCATGAGTCTGGCGCCGTCAGCAGGGGCATTGGGGCGGTCCAGGCCTGGTATCACGAGGGCGGCAGGGACTTCTACGAGAACTCGTACGACCCGGCCGAGGGGCGGAAGTTGTTGGACGCGGCAGGGTACGGCGACGGCGTCGATCTCACGATGATCACCTTCAGCTTCCAGCCCCAGCCAAGGATGGCCGAGGCCCTGCAGGCCCAGAATCGGGAGATCGGCATCAACTTCGAAGTCATCGCGGAGGAGATCCCTGTCTCGGTCGAGCGGCTGTTCTCGGGCGGCCAGTCTGGGCCGTGGGATATGGCGTTCTATACCTGGGAGTCCCCCTACGACCCAGACCCCGTGTTCCGAGGCATCGCCGAGAACCATCGGGGTTACCAGATTGGCTATTTCGGCGAGGAGAAGGCCGATCGATCCACGGCCCTTGGGGCAGAGGCGAACGACCTGTTTGACCTGATGGACGCTGCCGCCCGGGTACCGACTCCCGAGGAGCGAACCCCCCTGTACCACAAATGGTTCGAAGCGATACTCGAGAACGAGTGGCAAAGCACCTACGTGCAGTACAGCAACGTCGAGATGGCGCCAGACTACGTCAAAGGCCTTGCTTGGCGCGACGTCGACGGGATCCTGAAAGACGACGCCCATACCGTCTGGTTCGACCTGTAGGCACTCGCGTGCACCGCAGAGGTGGCGCCCGCCCGATTCGGGCAGGGGTCGCCTCTGCGGTGCGCGCGTCCGCCGCTCGCGCACCGCGCTTCCCGGCAAGGGTCACCCACCATGATCCGTTACGCCACCATGCGAATACTCTCGTCCATCCTGGTGCTCTGGATGATCAGTGTCATCGCCTTCGCGCTGATGAATATCCTCCCCGGCGACCCGGCCTCGGCGTTGCTGGGGATCAACGCCACCCCGTCCGACATTGCGGAGTTTCGGGAGCGTCTGGGCTTGAACGATCCGCTCTTGGAGCGGTACGCCGACTGGCTCACGGGGGCCATGCACGGCGATCTCGGCGCGAGCATGCTCACCGGAATCCCGATCACGGAGCTGTTCGAGCATCGCGCTCCCGCCACACTGGAATTGGGGCTGCTCGCGCTGATCGTGATCGTGACCGTCGCCATTCCGGTCGGCGTCCTTGCGGCGCTGCGTCCCGGCTCTCGGACGGAGGTGGCCGCCAGCACGCTCATGATCGCGGGCAATTCGATCCCGGAGTTCCTGACCAGCATCGGGCTGATCATCGTGATCAGCCTGGAGCTCGGCTGGCTCCCGGTCGTCGGCTACGAGCCCATTTGGGAGGATCTCGTCCAGAACCTGCGGCACATGGCGCTGCCGGTCATCGCCATCTCGCTGACCGCGACGACGCTGCTGATGCGCCAGACGCGCTCGGCCATGATCAACGTGCTCAACGATGACTACATCCGCACGGCGCGGGCCAAGGGGCTCTCGCAACGGGCGGTGCTCGTGCGGCACGCGCTGCGCAACGCCCTCGTCCCGATCATCACCGTGTTCGGGTTCCAGGTGGGGTTGATCTTCAGCGGGGCGGTGATCGTGGAGCAGGTCTTCGCCATTCCCGGCATGGGAAGTCTGTTCGTCGAGGCGGTGGTGGTCCGGAAGGACTATTCCGTCGTCCAGAACACCGTCATGTTCTTCGCGGTGATGACGATCCTGGTCAACTTGATCATCGATCTCTCGTACCCCTTCATCGATCCGCGGATCCGCGTTGGGCGAGGGGGGTAGCGTGCGCAAGACATCGGCGCCCGCCGGCGTTGACGCCCGGCTGCCCGCGTTCGGGCAGGCACGCCTGCGCGACCATCCCCGGATCGCGCAGGTGCGCGGGATTGCGCGCGTGTACGCGCGCAACCGGCCCGCGGTGGTGGGGGCGCTGCTGCTGCTCGGCTTCGGCATCGTGGCGGCGTTCGCGCCGCTGATCGCGCCGTCTGATCCCCTGGCCCCCGATTACGACAACCTCCTCGGCGCTCCGAGTTGGGACCGCATCGCCGGCACCGACACGCTGGGCCGTGACCAGCTCAGCCGCACGATCTTCGGCGCCCGCATCGCCTGGCAGGTGGTGCTCGCCGCGCTCGCTGTCGCCATCGGGATCGGTGTCCCGCTGGGGCTCATCGCCGGGTACGTAGGCGGCAAGCTGGACGAGCTCGTGATCATGCGGATCGTCGATGCCCTTATGGCGATGCCCGGTCTGGTCCTCATCCTCGCCATCACGGCGGCGCTCGGGCCCAGCATCACGAACACGATGATCATCGTCGGGTTCGTCTGGTCGCCCGGCTACGCCCGGCTCACCCGCAGCCTCGTCCTTTCCCTCAAGCAAGAGGTCTATATCGACGCCGCCCGCGCGATCGGCGCGACCCCGGCCCGGATCATGGCGCGCCACCTGCTGCCCAACGTCGTCGCGCCGATCATGGTGCTGGCCTCGCTCTCGGCCGCCGGCATCATCCTGGTCGAAGCCGGGCTCAGCTTCATCGGCGCGGGAGTGCAGCCGCCCACGCCCGCCTGGGGCGGCATGGTGGCCACGGGGTACCAGGAGATCTTCTTCTCGTTCTGGCCGATCGTCGCGCCGGGCGCGGCCATCATCCTGCTCGTGATGTCGTTCAACTTCGTCGGCGACGGCGTGCGGGACGCCTTCGATCCGCGCCTGCGCAACATCCGCTAGCCGCGGGCGCTATCCTCGTCCCGGCCCGTGGGGCCAGACCAAGACCGACAGGAGAATCGGCAATGACGACCGCCACCGCGACCCGCACCTGGGAGCCGCTGAGCGAGGTGCGCAAGCGCCTGCGCGTCAAGTGGTACCGCTCGCCGATCGACAAGCCGACGCTGTGGGAGTTGATGGAGCGCAGCGACCGCAAGGGCCTCACCCACGCGCTGGGGCACTTGGGGCTGATCGTGGCGCTGGGGGCGCTGACGGCGGTCGCCTTCGAGCAGGGCTGGTGGGCCGTGTTCGGCGTCGCGCTGTGGTTCTACGGGGCCGTGATCGCCTTCCTCCCCGGCCTCGCGACGCACGAATTGGCGCACGGCACCGTGTTCCGGACGCCGGCGCTCAACCGCTTCTTCATGCGGCTGTTCAGCGTCCCCGGCTGGTGGAACTACAACGAGTACCGGATGAGCCACACGTATCACCATCGCTACACGCTCTTCCCCGACGGCGACCGCGAGGTCTTGCTGCCCAAGGAACCATCGCTGCATCCGCTGCTCTTGCTGGAGATGTGCACCGTCAACGTGCGGGGCATGTTCCGGCTCCTGCGCTCGGTCGGGCTGACGGCGCTGGGACGCTTCGATATGCACACGGTCAGCTCACACAGCGGCGTGCACGCGACGCAGTGGACCGCGGCGCTCTCCGAGGTGCATCCCGAGACGTACCGCGCGGCCGTGCGCTGGGCGCGCTTCCTGCTGCTCTTCCACGGCGCGGTGATCGTGCTGTCGATCGCGCTCCAGCTCTGGTGGCTCATGATCCTGGTCAGCGGCGGCGTCTTCGTGGCCAACGCCTGGGTGTACTTCCACGGGCTGACGCAGCACGCCGGCCTGCGCGACAACGTGCCCGACTTCCGGCTCTGCGTCCGCACGGTCAAGGCCGATCCGCTGTCCTCATTCCTGTACTGGCACATGGAGCGGCACATCGAGCACCACATGTACGCGGGCGTGCCCTGCTACAACCTGAAGCGCCTCAGCCACGAGATCGCGGACGACCTGCCGCGGCCGCGCTCGGTGCTCGGCGCCTGGCGCGAGATGCGCGGCGCTTGGCTGCGCCAACTCGCCGAGCCCGGCTACCAGTACGACACGCCCCTGCCACCGACGGCCCGCCCGGCGATGACCATCGAGGCGGCGGTGGTGGGCCTGCCCGCCCCGCCCGAGGGCACGGCCGAGATGGCGGCGTCGATCGGGGCGCTCGACCCGGACGACGACCGGGTCCGCGTCTGACGGGGCCTGCTCGAACGCACCTACGCGAACGGGTCGGCGCCGGTGCGGATCAGGGCCTCGCCGCGCTCCGGGTGCTCGTTCTCGTCCTCCCAGGGGTAGAAGCGCGGCGGCAGGATGCGCTCGATCTCCGGGTACTTGGCGCGGATCTCGGGCGAGAAGTCGTCGGCGGTCCACTCGTGGATCGGGCGCATGTGGCGGCGCATGTAGTTGAGCACCAGCGTCACGCGCAGCCCGATCTCCTCCCGGGGCATCGCGCCGTGCCAGGTGCCGCCGTGCCAGATCGCCATCGAGCCGGCCTTCGCGTTGAGCGAGATCGTCTTGAACGGCGTCGTCTCGAGGTCTTGCTCGTGGGGCAGGGTGGCACGGCCGTAGCGGTGACTGCCGGGCACGAAGACGGTGGGGCCGTCGTCGGTGCCGGTGTAGTCGGTGCAGAGCCAGGAGAGATTCGCGGTGTGGGCGATGTGGCCCCCGCCGGGCGGGATGCCGTGGGCGTCGCTGTGCAGGTTGAGGGGCGCGCGGTTGCGCGGCTTGATGATCCAGTTCGTCGAGGAGAGCACGCAGCTGCTGCCGAGCAGCCAGCGGGCCATGGCGAGGGTGCAGGGGTTGGTGGCGGCCTCGACGAAGACCTCGTCCTCCTTGAGCAGGTTCCAGATGCGCTGGTTGAGCGTGCTGAAGCGCATCGTGCAGCTGTCGGGGTCGCCGATCTCCAGGTTGTTGCGCCGCTCGCAGGCGCGCAGGATGGCGCTCTTCAGCCGGTCGACGAAGCCCGGCGCCGAGCGCATCTTCTCCGGCGGGATGATCGTCACGCCGTAGGCCGTCAGTTCCAGCGCGTATTGGACGAGACCGTACTTCTCCAACTCCAACATGACGCTGTCCGTGGCCGGCGCCGTCCCGAGTTCTGCAATCGTCATCGCTGCCTCCTTGGCTCGCTGCGGAGTATACGGCAGGGCGCGCGACGCGCGACGCGCGGGCGTGGGATACTGGGCGCCGGGCCCGGCGACGGCATCGCCGATCGACCCGAGGAGGCAGCCATGGCGGATCCGAACGAGTTCAACGCGCAGGTCATCGCGGAGTTCCGCGCCAACGGGGGCGAGGTCGGCGGGGCGCTGGCGGGGGCGCCGGTGCTGCTGCTGCACAGCACGGGCGCGAAGAGCGGCGAGGCGCGGCTGCACCCGCTGATGTATCAGGCCGTGGGGAGCGACTTCGCCATCTTCGCCTCGTACGCCGGGTCGCCGCGGCACCCGGCCTGGTTCCACAACCTCGTCGCGCATCCGCAGACGACGGTCGAAGTGGGGCGCGAGGTCGTGGCCGTGACCGCGCGCGTGACCGCCGGCGCGGAGCGCGAGGCGATCTGGAGCGCTCAGAAGCAGCGCTATCCCTTCTTCGCCGAGTATGAGGCGCAGACCGACCGGGAGATCCCGGTCGTCGTGCTGGAACGGCGCGACTGATCAGCGATCGGGGGCTTGGCCGCGCCCGCGCGCCAGCGCCGGCGGGATCGCCACTACGGCGACGACGCCCGCGACCAGGAAGGCCAGGCGGATGCCGCTGACCAGGGCGTCGGGCTCGACCATGGGGTCGTCGAGGCCGAGGGGGGATCGCTCGAGGGCGTAGCGGGCGGCCTGGGAGGTGAACAGCGCCCCGGCGACGGCGATGCCGATCGCGTTGCCCATCGTGCGCGCCGTCGTCTGGGCGGCCGAGGCGGTGCCCGCGCGCTCGGGGCCCACGCTGGCCATGATCACCATCGTGTTGGGCGTCAGGAAGATCGCCGCGCCGGCGCCCATGACGATCATGCGCAGGACGATGCCCGCGACCGAGGTCTCGGCATCCAGCGTCGCCATGGAGAGCAGCCCGACGGCCACGACGACGAGTCCGGCGACGGCGACGAGGCGCGGCCCGACACGGTCGGCCAGACGCCCGGACAGCGGCGAGCCGACCAGCATCGCCAGGGGGAAGCCGACGGTGATCGCGCCGGCCTCGAGCGTGCTGAAGCCGCGCGCGTCGATCAGGTAGAAGGGCACGAGGGTGAACGACCCGGTGAGGCCGAAGAACTGCAGCACGGCGGAGAGGATGCCGCCGCTGAACGGCGCCTGACGGAAGAGGCTGAGGTCGAAGACGGGGCTGCGGGAGCGGCGTTCGATCTGGATGAAGAGGACGACCAGCGCGGCGGTCGCGGCGAACAGCCCGACGATGACCGGGCTGCCCCAGCCCCACGCCTGGCCGCGATTGACCGCCAGCACCACCGCGCACAGCAGGAAGAAGAGGGTGAACGAGCCCGGCAGGTCGAGCCCGGTGGGGCGTTCGTCGGCGGGGGTGTCGCGGAGGAAGGCGAGCACCAGCAGCGACCCGATCACGCCCAGCGGGATGCGCGTCCAGAAGATGGCCCGCCAGTCGAGGATCTCGATCAGCACGCCGCCGAGCACCGGCCCGAGGGACACCCCCACGCCCACGGTGCCGATCATGATGCCCAGCGCCTGCCCCCGCTGCGAGGCGGGGAAGCTGTCGGTGACGATGGCGGCGCCGTTGGCGATCACCATCGAGGCGGCGATGGCCTGCACGGTGCGGCCGCCCAGCAACTCCGGCAGCGATCCCGCGATCGCGGAGAGCCCGGTCGCGGCGGTGAAGCAGGCGAAGCCCACGACGTAGAGGCGCTTGCGCCCGTAGATGTCGCCCAGGCGGCCCATAATCAGCCCCAGGCCGGTGCTGACGAGGATGAAGATCAGGCTGACCCAGAGCACCTCGTCGCGGGCGACGCCGAACTCGTCGGCGAGGGTCGGCAGGGCGATGTTGATGATCGAGGTGTCGAGCGTGCCCAGGAAGATGCCCAGGCAGACGAGGGCCAGGGCCATCCATCGGTAGGGGACGCCGAGCACGTCCGGTCCCTGGACACGCGCGTCTTCGGCTCGAGGGCGTCCGGTCATCTGGTCCCGGTTCACGTGTGCCGGGCGGCAGTGCGGCCCGCGGCAGGCGCCGATCGTCGCGCCGCGGAGCCGTACGTGCTATGCCGTGGCGTCCGAGCCGGGCGGCCGGGCGCGCCCGCGCGCGAGCGCGGGGGGAATGGCGAGGACGGTGACGAGGCCCGCGACGAGGAGGGCCAGCCGGATGCCGTCGACCAGGGCGTCGGGCGAGACCAGCGGGTCGTCGAGGCCGAGGGGGGATCGATCGAGGGCGTAGCGGGCGGCCTGGGAGGTGAAGAGCGCCCCCCCGACGGCGATGCCGATGGCGTTGCCCATCGTGCGCGCCGTGTGCTGGGCGGCCGCAGCGGTGCCGACGCGATCGCGCCCCACGCTCTGCATGATCACCATCGTGTTGGGCGCGAAGAAGATGGCCGTGCCCGTCCCCATGATTGCCATGCGCAGCACGATGCCCGCGACCGGCGTCGTGGCGCTGAGCGTCGACAGGGACAGCAACCCGGCCGCCACGACGACCAGCCCGGCGATGGCGACCGGCCGGGGACCGACGCGGTCCGCCAGGCGCCCGGACAGCGGCGAGACGACCAGCATCGCCAGGGGGTACCCGACCATGACCGCGCCGGCCTCGAGCGTGCTGAAGCCGCGCGCGTCGACCAGGTAGAACGGGATCAGGGTGATCGCGCCGGTGAGGCCGAAGAACTGCAGCACCACGGAGAGGATGCCGCCGCTGAACGGCACGCGGCGGAAGAGGGCCAGGTCGACGACGGGGCTGCGGGAGCGGCGTTCGATGCGGATGAACAGGACGACCAGCCCGGCCGTCGCGGCGAACAGCCCGACGATCGCCGGACTGCCCCAGCCCCAGGCGGCTCCGCGATTGACCGCCAGCACCACCGCGCTCAGCAGGAAGAACAGGGCGAACGAGCCCGGCAGGTCGAGGCCGGTGGGACGTTGGTGGGCGGGGGTGTCGCGCAGGAAGGCGATGACCAACAGCGACCCGATGACGCCCAGCGGGATGCGGGTCCAGAAGATGGCCCGCCAGTCGAGGATGTCGATCAGGACGCCGCCGAGCACCGGCCCGATGGCCACCCCCACGCCCACCGTGCCGATCATGATCCCCAGGGCCTGCCCCCGTCGCGGGGCGGGGAAGTTGTCGGTAACGATCGCGGCGCCGTTGGCGATCACCGTCGACACGGCGATGGCCTGCACCGTGCGCGCCGCCAGCAACTCCGGCAGCGACCCCGCGATCGCGGAGAGCCCGGTCGCGGCCGTGAAACAGGCGAAGCCCACGACGTAGAGGCGCTTGCGGCCGTAGAGGTCGCCCAGGCGGCCCATGATCGGGCTCAGGCCGGTGCCGACGAGGATGTAGATCAGGCTGACCCAGAGCACCTCGTCCCGCGCGACGCCGAACTCCTGCGCGAGCGTGGGCAGCGCGATGGTGATGATCGACGTGTCGACGTTGGCGAGGAAGACGCCCAGGCAGACGAGGCTCAGCGCCAGCCACGGATAGGGAACGCCGAAGACGGCCGGGCCCTGGACCTGCGCCTCGTCGCCTCGTGCGCGTCTGGTCATCTGGTCCTGGCTCACGTGTGCGGGGCGGCGGAGCGGCCCGCAGCCGACGCCGATCGTCGCGCCGCCGGGCCGTACGTACCATCCCGCGCCGGTCGGGCATCGGGCCGGGCGCCCGCGCCGGGCGGTCTAGACTGTCGCGAACACCGGATCGGGCAGCAGGGCGAAGGGCAGGATCATGGACCTGGGACTGAGCGGCAGAGTCGCCATCGTGACGGGGGGCAGCGACGGGATCGGCAAGGCGGCGGCGACGGCGCTGGCCGGGGAGGGGGCGCGGGTCGCGATCTGCGCGCGGCGCCGCGACGTGCTGGAGGCGGCGGGGGCGGAGATCCGGGCCGCCGGCGGGGGCGACGTCCTCGCCATCCCCTGCGACGTGACCGACGAGGCGCAGGTGCAGGCGATGGTGCAGCAGGTCGTC
This sequence comes from Dehalococcoidia bacterium, assembly GCA_965209205.1. Classification (GTDB taxonomy): domain Bacteria; phylum Chloroflexota; class Dehalococcoidia; order Bin125; family Bin125; genus TK10-74A. The sequence goes on along the minus strand of CBDBQC010000002.1, from coordinate 197,128 downwards.
GCGGAGTGGGGCCGGCTGGACATCCTGGTCAACAACGCCGGCACGTCGGCGGCGGGCAAGTTCGAGGACGTCAGCAACGATGTCTGGGTCGGCGACCTGCAACTCAAGCTGTACGGCGCGATCTACTGCAGCCGGGCGGCGCTGCCGCACCTCAAGCAGGCCGAGGACGGCGGCCGGATCATCAACATCACGACGCCCGGCGGCAAGGCGCCGGGGGCCGGATCGCTGCCGACGTCGGCGGCGCGGGCGGCCGGGCTGGCCCTCACGAAGGCCATGTCGCGCGACTACGCCCGCGACGGCGTCCTGGTCAACACGGTCTGCATCGGCCTGATCAAGAGCGGCCAGATCCACGCCCGCTTCGAGCGCATGCGCGACGACGACCCCTCGCTCACGGCCGAGCTCTTCTACGAGCGCCTGGGCGCCGCCATCCCGCTGGGCCGTGTCGGCGAGGCCCGCGAGGCCGGTGACGTGATCTGCTTCCTGGCCTCGGCGCGGGCCAGCTATCTGACGGGCACGTCGGTCAACATCGACGGCGGTGCGTCGCCCGTGGTCTGAGCGGCACGCGCTTGCGGGTCAGCCCTCCCCGAAGAACTCCAGCAGCGCGGCGGCCGTCTCGTCGGGGGCCTCCTCGGGCAGGAAGTGGCCGCAGGGAATGGCGGCGCCGCGCAGGTCCGACGCCCAGCGCCCCCAGACCTCCATCATGGCCGCCCGGCGGTCTCCGCGACGATCGCCCCAGAGCGCCAGCATGGGACAGCCGATGCGGCGCCCCGCGTCCCGATCGGCGGCGTCCAGGTCGCAGTCGATCGTCGCGCCGGCGCGGTAGTCGTCGCAGGTGGCGCGGACGGTCTCGGGGTCGCCGAAGCTGCGCTCGTAGTCGGCCAGCGCCTCCGGCGCGAAGGCGTCCGTGCCGCTCCAGCGCGACAGCATGTCGTGCAGGAACGACACGGGGTCGCCGCCGATCAGCCGCTCGGGCAGCGGCGACGGCTGCGCCAGCAGGAACCAGTGGAAGGATCCCAGCGCGCCCCGGCGGTCCATGCGATCGAACTGTTCGAGCGTCGGCATGATGTCGAGCGTCGCCAGGCGGCGGACGCGGTCGGGGTGATCGAGGGCAAGGCGGTAGGCGACGCGGCCGCCGCGGTCGTGCCCGGCGAGCAGGAAGCGGTCGTGGCCCAGGGCGGCCATCACCTCGACGATGTCGCGGGCCATGGCCCGCTTCGCGTAGTTGGCGGAGCCCTCGCCGCCGGGCGGCTTCGAGCTGCGTCCGTAGCCGCGCAGGTCCGGCGCGACGACGGTAAACGCCTCGGCCAGCCGCGGCGCGACGCGATGCCACATCACGTGCGTCTGGGGGTAGCCGTGCAGCAGCGCCAGCGGCGGCCCGTCGCCGCCGACGACCGCGTGGATCTCTGCGCCGCCCGTCGCGATGCGTTGCTCCGTGAATCCCTCGAACATGTCGCGCCTCCCTGGTCCGATACCGAAGCAGAGCGTAGCGCCCCGCGGCGGTGAGGGGTGGGGCTGGACGCGACCGCCCGCAGGCCGTAGACATCCCACACGGCCGGTGGCAGCCTGCACCGGTCGTGGGGCAGCTGGCGAACGGAGAGCGAGCGATGGCGGACCCGACCGGCGGCGCCCTCGACGGCATCCGCGTGCTGGACCTGAGCACGGAGCCGGGGCAGTACGCCGGGCGGCTTCTCGCCGACCTGGGGGCGGACACGATCAAGGTCGAGCCGCCCGACGGTGATCCCGCGCGCGGCGTGGGACCCTTCGCCGGCGACGTCGTGGGCCCGGAGACGAGCCTGTCGTGGCGCTACTTCAACGCCAACAAGCGCTCGGTGACGTGCAACCTGGACCTGCCCGGCGGCCAGCGGCTGCTGCGCGCGCTGGCGCGCGACGCCGACGTGCTCCTCGAGTCGTACGGAGCGGGCTACATGGAGTCGCGGGGCGTGGGCTACGACGTGCTGCGCGCCGTCCGGCCCGACCTGGTCTACGTGTCGATCAGCGGGTTCGGGCGGGAGGGGCCGCACGCCGGCTGGCAGGCGACGGAACTCGTGGCGCAGGCGGCGTCGGGCGTGCTGACGCTCTCGGGCGACCCGGCGGACGCGCCGCAGATGCTGGGCGCCAACCAGGCCTGCATCACGGCGTCGCTGTCGGCGGCGCAGGGCGCGCTGCTCGCCGTCTTCCACAAGGAGCGCACCGGCGAGGGCCAGCTGGTGGAGGTCTCGATGCAGGAGGCGCTGTCGATCGCGCAGGAGACCGCGATGCAGCAGTGGGACTTCCAGCGCACGTCGCGGGAGCGGCAGGGGGAGATCGCCACGCTGCCCGGCGTCGGCACCTACGCGACGCGGGACGGCTACGTCTACTCGATGGTGGGCGGGCCCGCGGGGGCGTCGTGGTCGGAGTTGGTCGATTGGCTGGTCGAGGAGGGGGCGGGGGGTGAGCTGGTCGCCGGGCACGAGGCGGCGTTCCGCGGCCTGAACATGGCCACGGCCGTCCAGGCCCTGCGCAACCCGGCCAAGGCGCTGGAGTTCGCGTCGCTCATGCCGGTCGCGCGCGACACGCTGGCCGCGTTCTTCGCGACGCGCACCAGCCGGGATATCTACGAAGAGGGGCAGCGGCGGCGTCTGCTGATCGGGATGGTCTCGACGCCGAAGCACCTGAGCGAGAGCCCGCAACTCCGCGCGCGCGATTGGCGGCTGCCCGTCGGGGGGGACGGCGCCGCGGCCGATCTGCCCGGCCCGCCCTACCGGCTCAGCGCCACCCCGGCGACGGTGCGGCGGCCCGCGCCGTCGATCGGTGAGCACAACCTGGAGGTGTGGGTGGACGAGGTCGGCATCCCGCGCGAGGAGTTCGACGTCCACGTCGCGGAGGGGGCGATATGACGGCGCAGGGGGGTGGCAAACGACCGCTCGACGGCATCCGCGTGGCGGACTTCTCCTGGTTCGGCGCGGGCCCGATCGTCGGCCGCACGCTGGCCGACTTCGGCGCCGAGGTGGTGCGGATCGAGAGCGAATACAAGATCGACGCGCTGCGCCTGACGCAGCCCGTCCCGCCCGACAAACCCGCGACGTACAACACGGGCGGCTTCTTCAACAACTTCAACGCGGGCAAGCACTCGTTCCTGCTCAACATGAACGCCGAGGGGGCGCGCGCCGTGGCCTACCGGCTGGTGGAGCGCTCGGACGTGTTCCTGACCAACCACACCCCGCGGGTCGTCGCGAAGTGGGGGGTGGACTACCCGTCGCTGCGTGCGGTGAATCCGCGCATCATCGCCGCCTACCAGCCGATGCAGGGGTCGACGGGGCCGCACCGGGATTTCCTGGGCTTCGGCGCGGTGCTGACGCCGATCAGCGGCCTCAGCCACCTGAGCGGCGATCCGGCGCGCCCCCCGATCGGCGTCGGCACGAACTACCCCGACTTCACGCTGAACCCCGGCCACACGCTGACTGCGATCCTGGCCGCGCTGCGGCACCGCGAGCGGACCGGCGCCGGGCAGATGGTGGAGTTGGCGCAGATCGAGTCGGTGGCGGCGACGCTGGGGCCGGCGCTGCTCGACTACACGGTGAACGGCCGCGTGGCGACGCGCACGGGCAACCGCTCGCCGGGGATGGCGCCGCACGGCGTGTTCCGCTGCCGGGACCAGGCGCGGTCGCACCCGGTGGCGGTGGGGCAGGACCCGGATGTGCGCGAACGCTGGATCGCGATCGCGGCGCGGGGCGACGACGAGTGGGCGGCGCTCTGCGCGGTCGCTCCGGGGGCGTCGTTCGCCGGGGATGCGCGCTTCGCGACGTTCGCCGGGCGCAAGCGGCACGAGGACGCGCTGGAGGAGGCGCTATCGGCCTGGACCGCGGAGGAGGCTGCGGCGTCGCTGCAGGAGCGGCTGCAGGCGGCGGGCGTGCCGGCGCATTTGGTGCAGGACGCCGAGGACATGCTGGAGCACGACGAGCACCTGCGGTCGCGGGGCTACTACCGGCGCCTGGAGCATCCCGAGACGGGGCTCTCCGCCTACGACGGCCCCATCGTCGGGCTGCACGCGACGCCGGGCGACCTGCGCTGGGCCGCGCCCCTCTTCGGGCAGCACACGTACGAGGTCGCGACGCGCATCCTCGGCTACTCCGACGACGAGGTCTCGGAGTTGGTGGCGGCGGGCGTCCTGGCGTAGGGGCTGAGGTTCCGCCCCGCGACTCATCGTGCGATCGGGGGAACCTGATAGCCGCCGCTGCACTCGGCGATCCGCGCTGCCAAGCGGATCGTTCGCCGATCCGCGCCGTAGGGGCCCACCACCTGCATCCCGGTTGGCAAGCCCGATGTGCCCAGCCCGATCGGGGGAACAGTGGACGGCAGGTAGGCCATGCCCGTCAGCACAGTCCAGCCCGCCACATCGAGAAACGGGCGGGTCTCGCCATTGCAGATCACGGTCCGCGTGGTGACATCGCCTTCCTGGTCGTGCGGGAAGGGCGGCACGAAGGCGACGGGCATCAGGATCGCGTCGAAGCGCGTGAAGAACTCCGCCCACCGGGATCGGAGCGCCGCGCGGGCGGCGTTGAGGTCCAGCCACTCGCGGTGGCTGGGTCCGACCGACAGATCCGGGTCGGAATGCGACATGGCCGGGATGATCAGCCTGCTGCCCAGGTCGAGCGCCTCGCCCGGGTCGAGATCGGGCCGCGCCTCGCGATCGACCTGGACGCCCGACGCCTCCAACGCGGCCGTGGCCGCCCGCGTCACGTCCAGCACCTCGGCATCGATCGGGCAGAACGGATCGTCCAGCCAGGCCGCCACGCGAAGCGTCTGCAGGTCGTCCGGTGGCGGCGGCAGCTCGGCCGTCCAGGGCGGCTCGCGTCGCCGAAGGACGTCGAGCAACAACTCCAGGTCCTCGGCCGACCGGGCGATCGGCCCGAAGACGTTCACGTCGGCTTCGGTCGTGCCACCGTCGGTGTGATCCAGGTATCCGCGGGTCGGGATGACGCCGAAGCTCGGCTTGTGTCCGAAGACCCCGCAGAACGCGGACGGGAGCCGGATCGACCCCCCGATGTCCGTACCGACCTCGAACGACGTCAGTCCGACGGCCACCGCGGCGGCGGCGCCGCCGGACGATCCCCCCGGGACGCGATCGCTGTTCCAGGGATTGACCGTCGTCCCGAACATCTCGTTGAACGTCTGGCCGTCCGCCGACCAGCGCGGCACGTTCGTCTTGCCGAAGATGATCGCGCCCGCCTCGCGCAGCGCCCGCACGACGGGGGCGTCGCGCTCGGGGACATTGTCCCGCAGCTCGCCCGCCCCGCCCGTCGACCGCATCCCGGCCGTCTCGATCGCGTCCTTGATCGTCACAGGCAAGCCGTGCAGCGGGCCCACGTCATCGCCCCGCGCGACGGCGGCGTCCGCTTCCCTCGCCGCCGCCCGCGCGCCCTCGAGATCCTGGGTCACGATCGCGTTCAGGGCCGGATTAATCCGCTCGATCCGCTCCGCGTAGCGCTCGAGGAGATCCGCGCTGCGCAACTGCCCGTCGCGGATCGCGGCGGCTTGGCGCGTCGCCGGCCACAGGGCTGGATCGTCCGGCATGCGTTCCCTCACCAGCCCCACTGAATGGCTTCGCGGACACCCTAACCTCCGCGTCGAGAGGGGGACAGGGGGTGAGGTTCCGGCGCCGGTCAGGACGTGGGCAGAGCGTCGTACATGTCGTGCACGTCGGCGCCGTGGATGCGGGCGCGCCGGTTGGTGGGCGGGACGGCCTCGTCGTAGAAGAAGGCGGGCAGTTCGTCGTCGCCGGCCGCGAAGCCGGCCAGGCGGTTGAAGTCGCGCTCCTGGCGCAGCGCGCGCTGACCCAGGCGCTCGAAGAAGCCGGCCTCGAGGGCGGTGCCGTGGGCGGCGTTGATGGCGCCGGTCAGGAACTCGATGTTGGCGTAGGTCACGCTGCCGCCGAAGACGCACAGCCCCAGCGAGTCGACGGCGGCGACGCGGGTCTGGTGGACGAGGCTCTGCTCGATGACCTCGCCGACCGACATCTCCGTGGTGACCAGGCGGGGCAGGTTGCCGGCGGTGTGGTCGGCGCCCTGCGCCGTGGCCATCATCGCGACGCCCGTCGCCTCGACGACGCGGGGGTCGTAGGCGCTGATCGCCTGGCGCTTGATCACGGGCACGCGGGGCACGCCCAACTGCTCGCCGACGCGGGCCGTGCCCTGCGCCAGGAAGCGGCCCCGCTCGCTGCCGCGCCCGATCTCGTGCAGGCAATCGGTCATGAAGGCGGCGTCGCCGAACTCCGCCTCGCCGGCCTCCATCAGCACGGCGAGCGTGGCGCCGGTCTCGATCGTGTCGATGCCCAGTTCGTTGGCGATCGCGTTCAGCGCGGCCAGGTCGTCGGGGTCGGTGAGGCCGCAGTTCGAGCCCAGCAGGCCCAGCGTCTCGTACTCGACGGGCGAGACGACCTCGTTGCCGTCGGCGTCGTTGTAGACGTTGCTGCACTGGATAAGGCAGCCCGGCATGCAGGCGTGCGACTGGTCGCCGCCGCGCTCGGCGATGAGCGGCGCGATGTGCTCGGCGCCCATGCGGAAGGCCTCGCCGGCCTCGGTGTCGGCCAGGCGGCCGGCGCTGAAGTTGCGCACCGGCAGGCCGCCCAGGTAGTTCTGCACGTCGGCCATGGCCATCGTGCCGAGCGGCTTGTAGGTCGTCTGGATCACCTCGTCGGTCTGCACCTTCTGGGCGTAGCCGCGGACCGACTGGCGGACCTTGGGCGCGTCGGCGAAGGGCGGCATGCGGTCGAGGTCGACGACGATGGCCTTGACCCGCTTCGAGCCCATCACGGCGCCGACGCCGCCGCGCGCGGCCAGCCGCGAGGGGCGGCCGTCCTTGTCGCTGAAGCTCACGCCCGCGAGCAGCCCCTGGTACTCGCCGACGGGCCCGCAGAGGGCGAGGGCGGTCTTCTTGCCGTAGTGCGCGAAGAGCTGCGCCGCGGCCTCGGAGTTGGGCCGGCCCAGGTAGGGCGCGGCGTCGTCGAACTCGACGCCGCCGTCGCGCGTGAGGTGGACGACGGTCCAGTCGGCCGCGGCGCCGAGCAGCCTCAGTCCGGCGACCTGGAGCTGGCCCAGGCCGTAGCCGAAGCTGCCGCCGCCGTTGGCCTCCTTGACGCCGCCGGTGAGTGGGCTCTTGCAGCCCACGCTGGTGCGGTTGGCGTTCGAGAAGCTGGTGCCCGCGAAGGGGCCGGCCGAGAAGATCAGTGGGTTGCCGGGGCCCAGCGGATCGACGCGGGCGGCGTCGCGCTCGAGCAGCGTCTTCGCGATCAGGTAGCGCCCGCTGTAGACGATGTCCTCCCCGTGCAGCTCGCGCGTCGCGACCGTCCGGTCGCTCAGGTCGATGTCGTGGAATCGCCGCATCATGCGCCCCCGTTCCGGCGGCCCGGCGCTCGTCCCGCGAGCGGACCGCGTCGCGCCGCCTAGTCTAGCGAGCGCCGGGGCCCACAGGCAGGCGCTGGGCTAGGGTGGCGTCGTGGCCGGTGATGCGATCGACGTGCGCGTGACGCTGTTCGGGACCCTGCGCCGCTTCGCGCCCGAGGGGGACGGCGGCGCGATCGATCTGCGCCTGCCCCCCGGCGCGACGATCGCGCAGCTGCGCGAGGCCGTCGGCCTGCCGGCGGCGACGGCGATCACCGTCGGCGTGAACGGGGCGCAGGCCGACGAGACGTCGGCGCTGCGCGACGGGGACCGGGTCGTGCTGTTCAATGCGATGTCGGGCGGGGCCCTGTCGGGCGGGGCCTGCCGGGCGGGCGCGCCCGTGCGATGATGGGCCGCGAGGACTGAATGGAGAGCGGAGGCGCGAGCATGACGGATGAGCGGACGGCGACGGTCGCGGGGCTGACGGTGCGGGCGTTGCCCGGCGCGCGCTTCGGCGCGGAGATCGCGGGGCTCGACCCACGGCGCATCGGCGCCGACCAGCAGGCCGCGATCTGGGACGCGTACCGGGAGCGGCACGGGCTGCTCTGCTTCTCATTCGATCGGCTGCTGGAGGCGGACGAGCTGCACGCGCTGACGGCCGTGTTCGGCGAGAACGAGTTTGCGCCGGGCCTGATCAACGGCATCGGCAAGGGCACGCCGAAGGGGGAGGAGCACCTGACCGTCGAGGAGCAGGTGGCGGCGCTGCGGGCGCGCGGCGAGGATCCGTACATCGCGTTCATCGGCAACCTCACGCCGGGGACGCTGGAGGAGAAGCCAGTCGACGGCACGTTCTACGGCGAGTGGGAGTGGCACTCGGACATGTCGTACATCGAGACGCCGCCCACCTTCAGTCTGCTGCACGGCCGGGTGATCCCCGACGCCGGCGGCGACACGGGCTTCTGCAGTCAGGTGATGGCGGCGCGGGAACTGCCGGCGGGGCTGCGCCACCGGGTGGGGTCGCGGTGGGCGAAGCACGATTCCACGTACGGCAGCAGCGGCCTGCTGCGCATCGGGATGGAGGCCCCGGCCTCGCCGGTGGAGGCGCTGGGCCACGCCCACCCGATCCTGCGCCGGGTGCCCAGCACGGGCGAGGAGGCGCTGTTCCTCGGCCGGCGGACGAACGGCTACATCGTCGGGCTGCCGCTGGAGGAGAGCGAGCAACTGCTCGACGAGCTCTGGGCGCACGCGACGCAGGAGCGGTTCTGCTATCGGCACCAGTGGCGGGCGGGGCAGGTCGTCGTGTGGGACAACCGGATGCTGATGCACATGCGTCATCCGCTGGCGAACGATCAGGTCCGCTTCATGTGGCGGACGCAGACCAAGGGCGAGGCGGTCGCCCCGGCGGGCGACTGACGTCCGGCGGGACATGGTCACGTCCTGCTACGATCATGGTCACGAAGCACTGAGGGAGGACGGCATGTCCACGGCAGGCGGCGGCGAGACCCGCACCATCAAGGCGTCGGAGTTCAAGGCCAAGTGCCTCGCGCTCATGGACGAGGTCGCCGCGAGCGGCGAGGAGATCGTCATCACGAAGCGCGGCGCCCCGGTCGCGAAGCTGACCCCCTGCGAGCCGCCGACGGGGAGTTGGTTCGGGCGCGACCGCGACATCATCCAGATCCACGGCGACATCGGTTCCCCGATTGACGTCGAGTGGGAGGCGGAGACCGGCGACAACTGGGATCTGCCGTGATTCTGCTCGACACGCAGGTTCTGCTCTGGCAACGCTTCGGGTACGGGGATCTCGGTCGGCGGGCGCGCGGCGCCATCGACCGCGCCTCGGCTCGCGGCAACGTCGCCGTCTCGGCGATCACGTTCTGGGAAGTGGGCATGTTGCACGCCCGGGGAAGACTGACGCTGTTGAGAGACATCCCCGCGTGGCGCGCCGACCTCCTGCGCGACGGTCTGATCGAGATCCCCGTCGATGGCGCCATCGCCACCCGCGGCGGCCTGCTGCCCGACCTGCACGGCGACCCCGCCGACCGCCTCATCCTGGCGACGGCGCTGGAGGGGCACCAGCTCGTCACCGCCGACGCCCGCCTGCTCGACTGGCCGGGCGCCGTCCGCCGGCTGGACGCGCGGGAGTGAGCGGCCGCTCGCCGCTGTGACCGGTATCCTTGGTCCATGCCCACACCCAAGAACGTCCTGATCATCACCGGCCTGACCCTGCCCAGTGTCCCCGAGGAGCACTTGGACCGCATCGGCGCGACGCTGGGGCCCGACGGCCGCGTCACTGTCGCGACGACGCGCGCGGAGGCGCTGGAAGCCGCTCCCGAGGCCGACGTCATCCTGGGCTTCCTCGACCCGGAGCTGTTCGCCCTCTGCGAGCGGCTGCGCTGGGTGCACGCGATCGCCTCCGGCGTCGACGCGTTCATGTTCCCGGAGTTCCTCGCCAGCGACGTGGTGCTGACGGGGGAGAAGGGGCTGGTAGGCGGGCATCTGGCCGACCACGCTTTCGCGCTGCTACTGGCGATCACGCGACGGCTGGCGGCGGCGGTCCGCCTGGGCCCGGCCGCCTGGGAGCAGCGCACCGCCTTCCGCCGCGAGGAGATCGAGCTCGAAGGGCTGACGATGGGCGTCGTGGGGTTCGGGGGGACGGGACGCGCCGTCGCGCGGCGGGCTGTCGCCTTCGGGATGCGCTGCCGGGCGGTCGATCGGGACGCCGTGGAGGGCACGCCGGAGGCGCCGCTGGTGCACCCGATGTCGCACTTCCCGCGCCTGCTCGAGCAGTCGGACGTGGTGGCCGTCTGCTGCCCGCTGACCGACGAGACGCGCCAGCTGTTCGACGACGCGGCCTTCGCGCGCATGAAGCGGTCGGCGATCCTGATCAACGTGACGCGCGGCGAGATCGTCGACGCGGACGCGCTGGTGCGGGCGATCGAGTCGGGCGCGATCGCCGGCGCGGGGCTCGACGTCGCCCCCGGCGAGCCGCTGCCGTCGGATCACCCGCTGTGGGGGCTGGAGACGGTCGTGATGACGCCGCACACGGCGGGCGCGAGCCAGCTGCGGGCGGGGCGCAACCTCGATCGGTTCACCGAGAACCTGCGCCGCTTCCAGAACGGCCGGCCGCTGGTGGGCGTGGTCGATACGGCACTGGGCTACTAGGACCTGCGCACGTCGGTCGCTGCGCCCCGGCCGCACCCCCTGACTTCGGGTATGACGGCGTGCGGTCGCGCGCCTGGGGCTCTCCAGTTGAATCGCTGGAGAGGGGCTTCGGGGGTGAGGTTCCCCCGTGATCGCACGCCGGAGCCCCTCGAGTGACACAGGGGGCTTCCCACGGCGCCCGAATCCGAAGAATTCCGTGGATAACCCCATAATTTCCTTCTTACTTGACATAGGGTGGGGGGGGGTATCGCTTTTAGATGTGCCATACTGCGCGTGCTCACCAGCTCGACGGTCCCCCGGGGGGACCATCGGAGTTCCGGGAAAGGAACCGATCATGAACACGCCGAAGCATTGGACCACACTGCGACAGCGAAAGATCTCGCGCCGCACCATGTTGGGCGCCAGCGCGAAGGCTGGCATTGGCGCCGCCGGCCTGGCGCTCGTCGGCTGCGGAGACGACGATGACGCCGCGCCGGCGGTCGTCGACTCGTCGGCGGTCGATGCGGCGGCCAGTGACGCCGCTGCGGCGGCATCCGCCGCCAGCGACGCCGCCGATGCCGCGGGCCGCGCCGCCGAAGCCGCCGAGGCGGCCTCCGCCCTGGCGGCCGAAGCCGCCAGCTCCGACGACGCGGAACAGGCGGCCGCTGCCGCCCAGGCGGCCGCCGATGCCGCCGCCGATGCGGCCGCCGCCGCCGAAGCCGCGGGTGATGCGGGCGCCGCCGCCGTCGCGCAGGCGGCCGCCGACGCCGCCGAAGCGGCTGCCGCCGCCGCCCGCGAGGCGGGCGCCGAGGACACCGCCGCCGCCGCCGCCGCCGCCCAGGCCGCGGCCGATGCCGCCGCTGCGGCTGCGGCTGCCGCCGGAGAGGCGTCCGCAGCCGCCGCCGAGACCGCCGCCGCCGCCGTCGCCGCCGCCGAGGAGGCGGCCCAGGCCGCCCGCGAGGCGGCCGACGCCGCCACCATGGACGAGGAGGAGGCGGCGCCGGCCCCGGCCGTCAGCGGAGTGCCCCGCGGCGGGATCGTCAGGTACGCCTCGTTCGGGGAGTTGATTGGCGCCGGGGGCCTGGATCCCTCGACGGCGACCACGCAATCCGGCCTGTGGCGGGCGTTCTACGACCCGCTGATCGCGACACGCGCGGACGGCCAGGTCGACCTGGACGCGTCACTCGCGCAAGCGTTCGAGCTCGTGGATGACACCAACGTCGTCTTCACGCTCCAGGATGGCGTGCGGTTCCACGACGGGACCGACTTCGACGCCGACGCCGTCAAGTTCAATCTCGATCGCGCCGTCGACACGAGCATCCCGGGCGGGGGCCTGTACGCGGCCGCGTTCTCGGTGATCGAATCGAAAGACGTGCTCGACAGCCGCACGATCGCCTTCGGGCTGACGGGGCCCAACGCGGCGCTGCTCACAAACCTGCAGGAGCGCGGCGGCATGATGATCTCCCCCACCCACGCGGAGGCGACGTCCCTCGAGGAGTTGCGCGTCAGCCCCGTCGGCACCGGCCCCTACGAACTCAGTAGTTGGGTGAACGAGCAGTCCAGCGTGCTGACCCCGTTCCAGGACAGTTGGCAGCGACGCGAAGACGGCGGACCCTACGGCCTGCTGGATGAGTTCCACCTCGTGGTCATCCCAGACGAGGTGGTCCAGGCCGCGGCGCTTGAGGCCGGCGACGTCGACGCCTTGAACGCCCCGGACAGTCAGGTGGGGCTGCTGCTGGAGAATGAGGAGCTGACGTGGGTATCCCGCAAGGGCTCGCTGCACTGGTCCTGGTGGGTGAACCACGCACTCGGTCCGGCGGCCAACGTCGATTTCCGGCGGGCGCTGATGTACGCCTGGGACAAGGAAGCCGCGAACGAGGTGTTCTACGAGGGGCGCGCGGACCTGGGCGTCTCCATCCTCTCCAGCGGCAACTGGGCGCACGCGCCGCAGCCGGGCTATCCCACCGAGTTCAACATGGAGAAGGCCAAGGAGCACATCGCCAAGTCAGGCCTGACCGGAGATGAGCTCGAGATGAACATCGGGCCCTGCTGGTCCGGCATCGTGCCCATGTTCGAGGCCGTGGTCCCGAACTGGGAAGAGCTGGGCGTGCGCGTCATCCGGTCCACCCCCGAGGAGGTCCAATCGCGCGCCGCTGCGAACCGTGGCCAGCCGGGCGATGTGCAAAGCTTCTGCGTTGGCGGCGACCGGGGCGAGCCCGACACCTTCCTGCAGTTGTGCCTGACCGAGAAGGGGTCGTGGAACCACGGTGCTGGTCCGGTGCCGGAGGTCGAGGGCCTCGTCCAGGACGCGGTCTCCACGTACGACACGCAGGAGCGCCAGCGGATCTACGCCGAGATTCAGGAGATCCAGGCGGAGCGGCTCTACAGCATCCTGCCTGGGCTCTACACCCCCCGCTACCAGTTCAGCCGTCCCGGCGTGGGCGGCGCCCAGTTCGACCTGAACGGGTTCGAATGGTTCAAGGAGTTGCACCGGACAGACCTATAGCCATCCCCCGCACGCCCGTCCGGCCACGCCCCGGCGGGGCGTGGCCGGACGCTGCCGGGACCGAGGTTCCGCGTGAGCAAGTACGTCCTGGCTCGGCTGGTCCAGGCGCTGCCCGTCCTGATCCTGGTGTCGATCCTGACCTTCGCCGGGCTGGAGTTGGTACCCGGAGACCCGGTCCTGGCCGTCGTTGGGCGGGCACAGGAGGGGAACCAACTCAACGCCGAGGACATTGAGCGGATCAAGGAGCAGTTCGGCCTCACGGGATCGCTCCCGGAGCGCTATTTCCGCTACGTCGAGCGGGTCGTCTTCCACTTCGACTTCGGCCAGTCGCTGACGTCGCGGCAACCGGTGACCGATGTGATCGGCGAGCGCTTACCGATCTCGCTCTGGCTCAATGGCTTGGCGCTCGCGTTGAGCATCGTCCTGGGACTGACGCTGGGCCTGCTGGCCGGCGTGCGGCCGGGGACGCGCGGTGACTTGGGCGTCACCTTTCTCGCCGTCGTGGGGGTCGCGGCGCCGAACTTCTGGCTCGCGATTGGGATGATCATCCTCTTCTCAGTCGGGCTGGGATGGCTGCCCACGTCGGGCTGGGTCGACCCGACCACGGACCCGCTCCAGGCCGCCAAACACCTGGCGATGCCGGTCTTCGCGCTCTCGCTCGCCGGGATCGCCGTCATCGCCCGGCAAACACGATCCGCCGTGCTGGAGGTGCGCCGGCAGGACTACATCGTGACCGCGCGCGCGAAAGGCCTGGCGAGCCGCACGGTCCTCCTCCGCCACGTGCTGAAGAACTCCATGCTGCCGGTCGTGACCATCATCAGCCTGCAAATCGGGGCGCTGTTCGGCGGCAGCATCATCCTGGAGCGCATCTTCGCGATGCCCGGTGTCGGGCGGCTCGCCTTCGACGCCACGATCACGCACGATTTCAAAGTCCTCCAGGGCATCGTCTTCCTCGTCACCATCGCCGTCGTGATGGCCAACTTGCTCGCCGACATCGCCTACAGCGTGCTCGATCCACGGATTCGCTACCAATGACCGGGCGCGAAGACCTCCCGGTGTCGGCGCCCCAGTTCCGCCGGCTGCGCGTGCCCAGGGGCGCCCGTGTCTTCCTGCAAGATCCCAAGGCCGCGCTGGCCGCGTTCATCTTCGGCGTCGTCATCTTCTTCGCCGTGTTCGGCCCGACGCTCGCCCCCTCCGGCGAGAACGAGCAGGATCTCCGCGCCAGCCTGGAGCCGCCATCCTGGAACCACCCGATGGGTACCGACCAGCTGGGCCGCGACACCCTCAGCCGCGCCATGTACGGCAGCCGCGTCTCGGTCACGGTGGGGCTGATCGTGGTCGCGATCGCCGCGGGCGTGGCGCTGCCCATTGGGCTGGGAGCCGGCTATTTCGGCGGCTGGATCGACACCATCCTGATGCGCTTCGTGGACACCTGGATCTCGATCCCGCCGTTCGTCCTGATCCTGGCGATCGTGGCCATCGCGGGCACCAGCCTGGTGAACGTGATGCTGGCGATCGGCTTAGCCAGCTTCCCCGTCTTCGCGCGGCTGCTGCGGGCGCTGACGTTGTCGCTCAAGGCGCAGGATTTCGTGCTGGCCGCGCGCGCGCTGGGGGCGTCGGATCAGCGCATCCTGGCGCGACACCTCCTGCCCAACACCGTGCAGCCGCTGATCGTGCAGGGCACGCTGCTGGTGGGCGTCGCGGTCCTCGCCGAGGCGGCGCTCAGCTTCCTGGGCGTCGGCGTGCAACGCCCGCAGGCGACCTGGGGCAACATGATCGCGGACGGCTTCCCCGTCATCCGCAGTAGCGTGTGGCCCACGATCCTGCCCGGCGTGCTGATCATGCTGTTCGTCCTGGCGGCCAACTTCATGGGCGACCGCCTGCGCGACATCCTGGATCCACGGCTCCGCGGGAGCCGGTAAGCAGTCGGGTAAGCAGTCCGGCAAGCAGTAAGGAGCGCAACCATGAGCAACTTGGCCGTCACCGGCGGCAGCCTCTACTACGAAGAGCACGGGGAGGGCCCCAACACGATCGTCTTCGCCCATGGGGCCGGCGGCAACCACCTCAGTTGGTGGCAGCAGGTGCCGCACTTCCGCGACCGCTACCGCTGCATCACCTTCGACCATCGCGGCTTCGCGCGCAGCGTCGACGAGTCGGGCGAGGGGCGCACGGCGTTTCGCCGGGACCTGGAGGAACTGTTGGACCACCTGGGTATCGAGCACGCCGTCCTCGTGGGGCAGTCGATGGGCGGCTTCACCGTCCTGCCCTACGCCGTCGCGCATCCCGAGCGCGTTCGCGCGCTGCTGATGGCCGACACGTTCCTGGGCATCGGCGACGCGGCGCTGATCGCCGACCTGCAGGTCGCCCTGAAGAAGGCAGTCGACAACGCCAGCGCGGGCGGTGACACGATGATGGTTGGGGCCGACTATCTGGCCCGGAACCCGAACGGCGTCTTCCTCTACCAGCAGGTGCGCGGCCTCACACCGCCGCTGCCGCCGAACCTGACCTGGACCGTGGACGACGGCGCCGTGTCGCCGGACCAACTCCCGGCGCTGACGATGCCGGTGATCTTCCTGGCCGGCGAGTTCGACGCGATCATCCCGCCGGACGTGATCGAGCGGGCGCACCGGATGGTCCCGGGGTCGCGCTACGTCTCGGTGCCCGAGGGCGGCCACTCCGTCTACTGGGAGCTGCCCGACGAGTTCAACGCCATCCTGGAAGGGCTGCTGGCGGAGGCCTATCCGTCGGCGCAAGCGTAGGCGGCGCCCGATGCAGAACCACGTGCTCCGGGAAGTCGCGAAGCAGGCCGGCGTCCCGCTCCCGGGTGCGTCGGACATCCGCATCACCGGGGATGACCCGATCTACCCCTCACCGCTGCCGCTGGGCCGCGGAGCCGCAACGGTGCTGGCGTTGGTCGCGGCCGGCATCGATGACATTTGGCACGCCCGGACCGGCCGGCGGCAGGCCATCGCAATCGACGCCCGGCACGCCGTGCTCACCATCAGCAGCATGTGGATGCTGAAGGTCGATGGCGAGGATGCCGTCCAACGGCTCGACCCGGATCCGATGGTCAGCCCAACGCTGGGTGTGTTCGAATGCCGCGACGGGCGCTGGATCCTGCTGATGGATTCCTTTCCACGCCTTGCCGAGGCCGCCCTGCGGGTTCTCGATTGCGCACCCACCCGGGACGCCATTGCTGCGGCCATCGCGCGACGCGATGCCGACGAACTCGAGGCGGCATTCGTGGCCGAACGGCTGACCGGCGTGATCATCCGCCCGGCGGACGAGTGGCTCGCCCATCCCCAGGGGCGGTGGCTGCAGGACGTGCCGGCCGTCGAAATCGAGCGAATCGGCGACGCCCCTCCGACGCCGCTCCCGGACGGCCCGAGACCGCTCTCGAACCTCCGTGTGATCGACGCGACGCGCGTGCTCGCGGGCCCGACCATCTCCCGCACGTTGGCCGAGTTCGGCGCCGACGTCCTGCACATCGGATCTCCCAACGTTCCAGACCTCGGCGCGGCGCAGGCCGATACCGGGCACGGAAAGCGCCGGGCCTTCGTCGATCTGGACACGCCCGAGGGCAGCGCGCAGCTGACCGCACTCGTGCAAGGCGCCGATGTGTTTTCGCAGTCGTACCGAGCAGGTGTCATGGACGGCCGCGGGTTCGGCCCGGAGGCCGTCGCCGCGCGTCGCCCCGGCGTGATCTACGTCTCGGAGAACTGTTACGGGCACGGCGGTCCCTGGCGAAATAAGCGCGGCTTCGACGGGAACGCGCAGGCCGCCTCCGGCATTCTGCTGCTCAACGACCGCGACCCGCGAGGGTTCCTGCAACCCCAGGGACCGCCCATGGCCATGAACGACTATTGCACCGGCTATTGGGGCGCGTACGGCGTGCTGGAGGCACTGAAACGCCGCGCCACCGAAGGCGGCTCGTGGCACGTGAAAGTCTCGTTGTCGCAGACCGCCCGGTGGTTCTTGCGCATGGGCGCCTCTCAGGATCCGGCCGCGGCGACGTCCAACGAGGGGCTTCGCGAGTTGGCGCACCAGTTCTCGGAATCCGCGCCCTCCGACTACGGCGTCCTGGAGCGGCTCCGGCCCGTGATCCAGATGTCCGAAACGCCACCCGCATGGACGCTCCCAACGGTGCGTCCCGGGACTCACGAGCCTGTCTGGGCGTCCCGGGACGCACCGTCGGGGACGCCCATCGGCACGTGAGACACGATGAGTGAACCGATTCGCCGTGTGGTGGTCGTGGGCGGCGGCAGCGCCGGCTTCCTGGCCGCGCTGACGTTCCGGCGCATGCTGCCGCAGATCAAGCTGACGGTCGTGCACTCGCCCGGCATCCCGATCATCGGCGTGGGCGAGTCGACCACCGGCCGGGTGCCCCTGCACCTGCACGAGTCCCTCAAGATCAACCGCGACGAGTTCCACCGCGAGGTGCGCCCCAGCTGGAAGCTGGGGCTGCGCCTGGAGTGGGGCGCGGCCGACATCCCGCACTTCAACTACCCGTTCGAGCGCCACCTCGAGAAGCATGTGTCCGGGCTCGACAAACGGGCCGCCTACTACTGCCTGGCCGACCTCAAGGATTGCAGCGTCTTCCACGCGATGATGGACCGCAATCGCTCGCCCGCCACGCTGGAGGGCCGCTCCTTCGCCATCGATCCGCGCGCGGCATACCACCTCCCGAACGCGCGCTTCATCGACTACCTGCGGCGGCAGTCGCTCGAATCGGGCGCCAGCCTGATCGAGGACGAGGTGCAGGAGGTCGTGCGGACGGAGTCCGGCGATGTCGACGCCCTGCGCCTGCAGAGCGGTCGCGAGGTGCGCGGTGACCTCTTCATCGATTGCTCGGGCTTCCGCTCGCTCCTCCTCGGCGAGACCTTGGCCGAGCCCTACGTGAGCTACGCCGACACGCTCTTCTGCGACCGCGCCGTCATCGGCTCCTGGCAGCGCGACGACCAGATTCAGCCCTACACCACCGCATCGACGATGGACCACGGCTGGGCCTGGCGCATCGATTTCCCCGACGTCGTCACCCGCGGCTACGTGTTCTCCTCCGCGTTCTGCTCGGACGACGACGCGGCCCGCGAGCTCCAGGCGAAGAATCCCGAGCTGGGCGAGGACCCGGATCTGCGCGTGCTCCGGTTCCCCAGCGGCCGCTACGCGCGCCACTGGGTGCGCAACGTGGTCGCCGTGGGCAACGCCGCCGGGTTCGTCGAGCCGCTGGAGGCGACGGCGCTGCACTGCATCGTCGAGCAGCTCTACCAGCTCGCCGACGGGCTAATCGATGCGGACGGGGCGCCCACGCCCGGCCTGCGCGACCTCCTGAACGCGGCCTTCCAGCGGAATTGGGACGACGTGCGCGACTTCCTGGCGCTGCACTACAAGTTCAACTACCACGCGGACACGCCGTTCTGGCGTCACTGCCGCGCCGAGACATCGCTGGGCGGGGCGGCGGCGTTGGTGGAGGCCTACGAACGGGTGGGGCCGTCGCGGCTGCTGAGCCGGCTGATCCCGGGGGAGTACTTCGAGTACGAGGGCTACGCGTCGATGCTCATCGGCATGCGCGTCCCCACGGCCGCCCGCCGCCCGCTCTCCAGCCAGGAAGCGAAGGCCTGGGGCACACAGCAGCGGCGGATGCGCACCGCCGCCGCCCAGACGCTGCCAATGCGCGAGGCGCTGGAGCGAGCGCACGGCGACGGCGCCGGCGCCACGGACTCGGTGCCGGTCGTCGGGCGCAATGCGCCCTGCCCCTGCGGGTCAGGGAAGAAATACAAGCTCTGTCACGCGGCGGCGCGGTAGCGCGGGGCCGCCTGCGGCGCGCGACTGCGCGGGCCGCGCGTTTCGGGTACCTTCGGCCCTGACGATCGTGCCCCCGCCATCATCGGGCCGGGCAACCGAAGGAGAGCAACGTGGCAGAACTCAGTGGTGCGGAAATCCTGGCCAAGAGCCTGAAGACCCAAGGAGTCGGCGAGCTGTTCGGGCTGGTGGGGCTGCCGATTGGGCCCATCACCGTGGCCGTGCAGCGCGAGGGCATGCGCTACGTCGGCGTGCGGCACGAGCAGGCCGCGGCCTACGCCGCGCAGGCGGCGGGCTACATGAACGGCCGCATCGGCGCCGCGGCGGTCGTGTCCGGACCGGGCATGACGAACGCCATCACCGCGCTGGGCAACGCCGAGGCCAACTGCTGGCCGATGCTGCTGATCGCCGGCTCGTCGAGCACCGAGCTGATGGAACGCGGCGACTTCCAGGAGGCGCCGCAGGTGCAAGCCGCCAAGCCCTTCGTGAAGTGGGCCGGGCAGGCGCAGGACCCGACGCTGATCCCGCACCTCGTCGCGACGGCCGTGCGCCACGCCATCGGCGGTCGGCCAGGCGCCGTCTACCTCGACATGCCGGGCAACATCATCGACGCCACGGTCGACGAGGACGAGGTGCGCTGGATGGAGCGCGTGCCCGACCCACCGCGCCCCGAGGCGGCGGCGAGCGACGTCGCCCAGGCGCTGGAGACGCTGAAGAGCGCCTCGAACCCGCTCGTCGTGGTGGGCAAGGGGGCGGCCTGGGCGCAAGCCGAGGGGGAGGTGCGGGAGTTCATCGACAAGACCGGGCTGCCATTCCTGCCCATGCCGATGGGCAAGGGCGTCGTGCCCGACGACCACCCGATGAATGTGTCGGCGGCGCGCACCAACGCGCTCAAGAACACCGATGTCGTGTTCCTCATCGGGGCGCGGCTGAACTGGATGCTGCACTTCGGGCTGCCGCCGCGCTGGCGTGAGGACCTGCGCGTGATTCAGCTGGACATCGAGCCCGAGGAGATCGGGGCCAGCGTGGCGACCGAGGCGCCGCTGGTGGGCGACGCACAAGCGGTCATGGGCCAGCTCAACGCGGCCCTCGACGCGGAGCCCTGGCAGTACGAGGACAGCGGCGAGTGGCGGGCCTCGCTGCTGGCCGAAGTCGAGCGCAAGCGGGAGCAGAACGTCGGGTTCTTCCAGTCGGACGAGATGCCGATGGGCTACTACCGGCCGCTGAAGATCCTCGACGACGCCATGCCCCGCGACGCCATCTTCGTCTGCGAGGGCGAGAACACGATGGGCATCGCCCGCACGGTGATCAACAGCTACGAGGCGCGGGCGCGGCTCGACGCCGGCACTTGGGGGACGATGGGAGTGGGGCCCGGCTTCGCGCTGGCGGCGCAGGTCGTGCACCCGGACAAGCGCGTCGTGGCGCTCGAGGGCGACGCGGCCTTCGGCTTCGGCCCGGCCGAGGTCGAGACGGCGGTCCGCAACGAACTGCCGATCACCTGGGTGATCTTCAACAACAACGGCATCGGCCAGGGGGTTGAGGAGATCGACCGCAGCAAGCCGATCCCGCCGGGCGTGATGACGCCGGGCGCGCGCTACGAGAAGATCATCGAGGCGTTCGGCGGCAAGGGGTACCACTGCACGACGCCCGACGAGGTCGAGGCGGCGATCGAGGACGCCTTCCAGCAGAAGGGCTCGACGCTGATCAACGTCGCCATCGCGCCGCAGGCGATGCGCCGCAAGCAGCAGTTCGGCTGGCTCACCCGCCACTAGGGCGGCGCGCGGCCGGCAGCGGCCGTGGACGCGCTGGCGGGCCTGGGGGTCGCGGCGGGCGCCGCTGTGGCGAGCGGCGCGGTCGCGGCCGTCTACGCCTGGCGCGAGTCGAAGCGGGTCGAACTCTCCGAGACGGTCGTCCGCGTGCCCGGCCTGCCGCCGGGGCTCGACGGGCTGCGCGTCCTGCACGTCGCCGACACGCACTTCCCCGCCAACGCCGAGTCACTCCCGCGCTTCCTGGCGGCGGCGCGGCGGCAGTCATACGACGTCGTGGTGGGCACCGGCGAC
This sequence comes from Dehalococcoidia bacterium, assembly GCA_965209205.1. Taxonomy (GTDB): domain Bacteria; phylum Chloroflexota; class Dehalococcoidia; order Bin125; family Bin125; genus TK10-74A. The sequence goes on along the minus strand of CBDBQC010000002.1, from coordinate 176,264 downwards.
TACGTCGACACGCGCGCGGGCTGGGACGTCGCACGGCGCGCCTTCGCGGCGCTCGAGCCGGGACTGGGCGTCTACGCGGTGATCGGCGGGCACGAGCGCTACGCACGGCCCGGGCCGGGGTCGCTGCTCCGCCTCCTCGGCCGCCGCCGGGGGCGCTGGGTCGACCCGGCGCCGTTCGTCGCGGGGCTGCGCGACGCCGGCGTGCGGGTCCTGATCAACGAGCACTGCACGGCCGAGATCGGCGGCGAGATGGTGCGCTTCATCGGCGTCGACGACGCCTGCCACGGCCTCGATCGATTGCCCGAGGCGCTGCCGCCGGCGGGGGCGCCCGGGTTTCCCATCCTGCTCAGCCACTCGCCCGACGGGTTGCTGCATCCGGCTGCGCGGGGCCTGCCGCTGGCCTTCAGCGGGCACACGCACGGCGGACAGATCCGCGTGCCCGGCTACGGCGCGCCCATCCGCAACGCCCGCTCCGTGGGACGGCGGCAGGCCTCGGGCCTGGTGCGCATCGGCGGGACGCAGGTGGTGATCAGCCGCGGCTTCGGAACGACGCGCCTGCCGCTGCGCTTCGCCTGCCGGCCGGAGTTGGGCGTCGTGGAGCTGCGGCGGGCGTAGTCGGGCGGGGCGAGCACCGGCCGCTCCCACCGACTCACCAATCGACTGACGCCGTGACGGTGGAATCTGTAACGTCGGATGCGTTACGCTGGCACTGCCGAACTCCGCCGCCGGGCGGCGGGGACGGGGGAACCACCTTTCGCGGGGTGAATCCGGAGACCGAGACCGGTAGGCGACCCGAGCGCCGAACCCGTCAGCTAACCCCGTAGGCGACTCAGGGGCCGTCCGCACGCACGATGGCCGCCTGTTCCGCAACGATTCGGTTGCGCGGCACGGCCCGCGCGCCGGAAGGAGGACCCGTGACCATCCAATCCGCCGATCGCCCCGCCACCCCCAGCGTCTCCGGCATCACGCCGCAACTCCCCGACGACGATGTCTCGGAGCGCTACGAGTCGATCAACATCCACAACTTCGAGGATGTGCCCCAGATCCGCGCGCTCTCGCCCGAGCAGCGCCACGACATCCGCGTGGTGGCGAACGTGCTGCCGTTCAAGTCGAACCGCTACGTCGTGGACGAGCTGATCGACTGGAGCGCCGTCCCCGACGACCCGATGTACCGGCTGACTTTCCCCCACAAGGACATGCTGGAGCCCGAGGCCTACCGCCGCATCGACACGCTGCTGGACGCCGGCGCGTCGGGCAAGGAGATCAAGGTCGCGGCCGACGAGATCCGGATGTCGCTGAACCCGCACCCGGCCGGCCAGCTCGATCACAACGTGCCCAGCGTCAACGGGCAGCCGCTGCCGGGCATGCAGCACAAGTACCGCGAGACGGTGCTGTTCTTCGCCAGCCAGGGCCAGACCTGCCACGCGTATTGCACGTTCTGCTTCCGCTGGCCGCAGTTCGTGGGGCTGGCGGGGCAGAAGTTCGCGATGCGCGAGGGTGAACTGCTGCGCGACTACCTGCACCAGCACGAGGAGGTCAGCGACGTCCTCTTCACCGGTGGCGACCCCCTGATCATGCGCACGAAGATGCTGCGCAGCTACATTGAGCCGCTGCTCGAGCCCGGTGTCGCGCCGAACCTGAGCACGATCCGCATCGGATCGAAGGCGCCGGCCTACTGGCCCCAGCGCTTCGTCACGGACGAGGACGCGGAGGAGCTCCTGGAGTTGTTCCGCCGGGTCGTGGCGTCGGGGCGGCAGCTGGCGCTGATGGCGCACTTCAACCACCCGGTCGAGTTGGAGACGGCCGTGGCGCAGGAGGCGATCGCGCGCATCCGGCGCACCGGCACGCAGATCCGGGCGCAGTCGCCCCTGGTACGCCACATCAACGACGACTCCGACGCGCTGGCGCGCATGTGGCGCCTGCAGGCGCAGCTGGGCATCGTGCCCTACTACCTGTTCGTCGAGCGGGACACGGGCGCGCATCGCTACTTCGCGCTGCCGCTGGTCGAGGCCTGGGAGATCTTCCGCAACGCCTACAAGCAGGTGAGCGGCGTCTCGCGCACGGTGCGCGGGCCCAGCATGTCGGCCACGCCCGGCAAGGTGCAGGTGCTCGGCGTCAGCGAGGCCGCCGGCGAGAAAGTGATCGTGCTGCGCTTCCTGCAGGGCCGCAACCCCGACTGGGTGGGGCGGCCGTTCTTCGCCGCCTACGACCCCGAGGCCTGCTGGCTCGACGACCTGCGGCCCGCCTTCGGCGAGAAGGAGTTCTTCTACGAGGCGGAGTTGCGGGAGTTGCTGTCGCAGCCCGGCAGCCCCTGGTCGCGCGACGAACTGTCGGTGCCGATGGCCGGCGGCGGCTAGCGGATCAAGCGCCGCCGCAGCGACCAGATCGCCAGCCAGCACAGCGGCGGCGTCACGACGGCGAGCCAGAGCACATCCCCGGCGAGGGCCCAGGTGAGGTCGCCCGCGGCGAGACCGCGGAATAGATCGACCACGTGCGTGAGCGGGTTGAACCAGCCCAGGGTCTGGGCCCAGCCGGGCAGTTGGTCGAGCGGGAAGAAGGCGCCGCTGAACCAGAAGATGGGGTTGATCACGATCGTGAAGTAGTACATCAGGTGGTGGATGGTGCGTGCGTAGCCGATGTAGGCGATCACGAGGGCGGCGAACAGCAGCCCCATGAGGAAGGCGACGGGGATGATGAGGATGACCAGCGGGGACGCGATCAGGCCCCAGGCCGGGCTGAGCACGGCCAGCACGACCAGCACCGCGGCGACGCTGATCGTGCCCCGCAGCGCGCCCCAGACGATCTCGCCGGCGGCGATGTCCTCGGCGCGGGCGGGGGTGGCGAGCATCGCGCCGTAGAGATCCTGCTGGGCGAGGCGCAGGTAGCCGCCCCAGAGCGACTCGCCGACGATGGAGAACATGGCGAACATTGCGACGATGCCCGGCGCGACGAAGACGATGTAGTCGGCGTCGATGCCGAGGTCGACGAACTGGCCCAGGGCCAGCCCCATGACGAGCAGCGCGAGGGTCGGCTCGGCCACGGCGAGCATGAGGTTGATGAAGAGCAGTTCGCGGTAGACGTCGACGTGGCGGCGAACGACGGCCAGCGCGCGGCGATCGGGGATCGCCACGCCGAGCCAGGTGCGGACGCCCCAGCCCTCGCCGGCGACGCGCGGTCGGCGCACGGTCATCGAGACCATGGCTACTCCTCCAGTCCGCGGCCCGTCAGGCGGAGGAAGACATCCTCCAGGTTGGCGTGCCGGGTGCTGGTCCGGTAGGGGTCGTCGATGAGGGCGGCGGCGCGGTCGCTGGCGGCTTGGTCGAGCCCGTAGATGTAGAGCAGATCGCCGACCGTCTCGATGCGCGCGCCGTCGGCCAGCGGTCCGGCCAGCGTCTCGCGCAGGGGCCCGGCCTCGCCGTCGAGGGTGCGCAGTTGCAGCACCGGGCCGCCCGCGTGGCGCTCGATGAGATCACGGGGGCGCCCCTCCGCGATGATGCGGCCGCGGTCCATGATCGCGAGGCGGTCGCAGAGGCGCTCGGCCTCCTCCATGTAGTGGGTGGTGATGAGCATCGTGACGCCGCGCTCGCGCAACTCCTGGAGCTTGGTCCACACGAGGTGGCGGGCCTGGGGGTCGAGGCCGGTGGTGGGCTCGTCGAGGATGAGCACGCGGGGGTCGCTGATCAGCGCGCGGGCGAGGACGAGGCGGCGCGTCATGCCGCCGGACAGTTCGTCGATGCGGGCCGTGCCGCGGTCGGCCAGCTGGACGAGTTCCAGGAGTTCGTGGGCGCGGCGGCGGGCCTCGCGGCCCGGGATGTCGAAGAAGCGCGCGTAGGCGAGCAGGTTGCCGAGCGTGCTGAGGTCGGGGTCGAGGTTGTTGTTCTGCGGCACGACCCCCAGCAGCGACTTGATGGCGCGGTCGTGGCGCTGCACGTCGAGGCCGGCGACGTGCAGCGTGCCGCCGCTGATCGGCAGCACGCAACTGATCATGCCGATCGTCGAGGTCTTGCCGGCCCCGTTCGGGCCCAGCATGCCGAAGAACTCGCCGCGCTCGACGTGCACGTCGATCCCGGCCACGGCCTCGAAGTCGCCGTAGCGCTTGCGCAGGCCGCGCGCGACGATCATGGGGGGCTCGGCCCCCTGGCCGGCGTCGGTCGACGGTCGTGCAGTGATCTGGCCGGTCGTCACGTTCGCTCTCCAGCGTCGATCATACGGACCCGGCCCGCTCCCCGCGCGGCTCCCGGCCGCATTGTTCGCTGGCTTACACGGGTCGCGCGTCGGGGCGGGCAGCGGCGGCGCGAGTAGACTCCGGGCGGGAGCAGCGCATGACTGTCTGGTTCGTGGGCGTGGATCTCGCGTGGTCGGACCGGAATCCGAGCGGCGTCGCGATCCTGTCGGGCGGGGCGGACCGCCCGTTGGAGTACGCCGGATCGGAGACGTGCGGCTCGACCGAGGAGATCGCCGCACCGATCCTGGCGCTGGACGGCCCGGTGTGGGTCGCGATCGACGCGCCGCTGGTCGTGCCGAACGCGACGGGCCAGCGCCCCGTCGACCGGCTGGTCACCCGGCAGTACGGGCGCTTCCACGCGGGGGCCTACCCCGCCAACCGCCGCCTGCTGGGCGACAAGATCCGGGCGGAGCAGCTCGTGGGGCTGCTTGAGCCGCGCGGCGTACAGCAGTTGGACGAGGTCACGCTGCCGCCCTGCGCATCGGGGTCGTGGGCGTTCGAGACGTACCCGCACCCGGCGATGATCGAACTATTCGGCATCAATCGAACGATCAAATACAAGAAGGGCGCCGTCCTGGAGAAGCGGGAGGGCCTCCGCATGCTCGCGGCGTCGCTGGCCTATCACTTGCCGCGCCTCGATCCACTCCTGCTGAGATCGCCCGGACTGTCGTCGCTGCTGGAGGATCCGTCCCCGGCGCCGCGGGGGACGGCGCTCAAGGCCTATGAGAATCGCCTCGACGCGCTCCTTTCCGCCTACGTCGCGGCGCACGTGTGGCGCTGGGGCGTGGAGCGCAACCGACACCTGGGCAACGCGGCGACGGGCAGCATCGTGCTGCCCGCCGTGCGCGGCGACATCGACCGCGCGCGGGGGGCGTGAACGCCCGGAGGGCGCGCGGGGTCAGGGCGGGGTCAGCGGGCGTCAGCGCGGGGTCAGGGCGGGGTCAGCGGGCGTCAGCGCGGGGTCAGCGCGGGGCCATGTCGCGCATCGCCTGAAGCGTGCGCTCCTTGCGCACGGCGGGATCGGGGTGCACGCTGGCGAAGTAATAGGCGGCCACATCGATGCCGGCGTCGTAGTAGCGCTGGATGTGTTCGTTGCGCTCCTCGGCGGAACCGCTGATGAAGACCTCGCTCATGAGACGCTCCGGGGCGACGGCGACGGCCCCCCGGCGGTCGCCCGACGCCCAGGCGTCCCACATGGGCCCAAGTGCCTCGGCGTGCCCCAGCCAGCGCTGGAAGTTGGCGTAGGCGGGGACGTTGAGGTAGCCGGCGGTGGTGCGACGCACGAAAGTGTCGAGCGCCTCGTTCGGCTCGTCGACGCAGACAAACACCCGGGCGGCCACCTCGTAGCCGGCGGGATCCTTGCCGGCGGCGCGGACGCCCGCGTGCAGGGCCTCCATCACGGCGGGCACGTCGTCGGGGCCGAGCCAGTTGGTGATCATGCCGTCGCCCTTCTCGCCGGCGAAGTGCAGCATCTTGGGGCCCAGCGCGGCGACGTAGATGGGCAGCGCCTGCTCGGGCGGGTACTCCAGGCGCAGGCCCTTGACGCTGATCGTCTCGCCGGCGAAGTCGACGCGCTCGCCGGCGAACGCTCCGCGCAGGATCGCCAGGTACTCCTCCATGCGCGGCCTGAGTTGCCGGTAGGGGACGCCGTTCCAGTGCTCGACGGTGGCGGGGGAACCCATGCCGATGCCGAGGCTGAAGCGGCCGGGGGCCAGCTCGTTGAGGGCGCAGGCGTGCATAGCCAGGGTGGCGGGGCCGCGGCTGAAGACGTTGGCGATGGCGATGCCGAGGCGCATCTCGGGGACGACGATCGCGGCCTGCGCGAGCGGCGTGAAGCCGTCGCGGCCGGCGACCTCGTAGGACCAGAGATCGCGGTAGCCGAGGTCGCGGGCCTCGCGCAGGATGTCGGTGTGCTCGGACAGCGGGACGCCGTCCAGGGGCAGGGTGAGGCCGGGTCGCTTCTCGGGCATTGGGGCTCTCCTCGGGGCGCTCACCGGGGCCCGCGGCGGGCGCCGGCGAGCCGAGGATAGCGCAGGGCGCCGCGCGGTCGCACGCCCGGGCCTGGGCGAGCGGCGGCCAGTCCGTATACTTGGCCGCAGGGACGGAGGGCCGATGGCCGATCGCGAGCGGCAGGACGAGTCGGCGGAGCTGGCGCGGCTGCGGGCGGAGCGAGCCGACTGGGAGGCGCGCGTCGAGGCCGCCGGCCAGGAACGGCCCGGCCCCTTCATGACGGTCTCCTCGCGGCCGGTGCGGCGGCTGTACGGCCCCACCGACCTGGCCGACGACGGCTTCGACTATCGGACCGACCTGGGCAACCCGGGCGAGTACCCCTTCACGCGCGGCATCCACGCCGGCGGCTACCGCGGCCGTCCCTGGACGATCCGCATGTTCTCGGGCTTCGGCAGCGCCGAGGAGACCAACCAGCGCTTCAAGCAACTGCTCGCCGACGGCCAGACGGGGCTCAGCATCGCCTTCGACATGCCCACGCTGATGGGCTACGACCACGACGACCCCTGGGCGCTGGGGGAGTTCGGGCGCTGCGGCGTCGCGATCGACTCACTGGCCGACATGGAACTCCTGCTGCGCGACCTGCCCCTGGACCGGATCACGACGTCGATGACGATCAACTCGCCGGCGGCGGTGCTGTGGGCGCTGTACATCGCCGTCGCCGAGCGGCGCGGGATCGATCGGGCGGCGCTGGGCGGCACGCTGCAGAACGACATCCTCAAGGAGTTCATCGCCCAGAACGAGTTCGTCTTCCCGCCCCGCCCGTCGATGCGGCTGGTGACCGACACGGTCGAGTTCGCCAGCGCCGAGATGCCGCGGTGGAACAGCATCAGTATCAGCGGCTACCACATCCGCGAGGCCGGCTCGACGGCGGCCCAGGAGCTGGCCTTCACCCTGGCCGACGGGCTGGAGTACGTGCGCTGGGCGCTGGAGCGCGGCCTGGCCATCGACGACTTCGCGCCGCGGCTGTCGTTCTTCTTCAACAGCCACAACGACTTCTTCGAGGAGGTGGCGAAGTTCCGCGCCGCGCGCCGCATCTGGGCGCGGGAGATGCGTGAGACCTTCGGCGCGCAGAACCCGCGCTCCTTGTGGCTGCGCTTCCACACGCAGACGGCGGGGGTGTCGCTGACCGACGTGCAGCCCGAAGTGAACCTGATGCGGGTCACCGTCCAGGCGCTGGCCGGGGCGCTGGGCGGGACGCAGTCGATGCACACCGACGCGATGGACGAGGCGTTGGCGCTGCCCTCGGACAAGGCGGCGCGTTTGGCGGTGCGCACGCAGCAGGTGCTGATGCACGAGTCGGGCGTCGTGAACACGCCCGACCCGCTGGCGGGGTCGTACTTCGTCGAGGCGCTGACGAACGAGCTGGAGCGCGACGCGCGCCGCTACTTCGCGCAGATCGAGGCGCTGGGCGGCGTGATCCCGGCCATCGAGGCGGGCTTCTTCCAGCGCGAGATCGCCGACGCGGCCTACCGCTTCGCCAAGGAGGTGGCCGACGGGGAGCGCACGATCGTGGGCGTGAACGACTTCCAGATCGAGGAGCCGATCGCCATCCCCATCCTGGAGATGGACCCCGAGGGCGAGCGGCGGCACCTCGCCCGCCTGGCGCGCACGCGGGCCGAGCGCGACGCGGCGGCGCACGCGGACTCCCTGGCGCGGCTCGAACAGACCTGCCGCGACCCGCGCGCCAACGTCATGCCCGCCATCCTGGACGCCGTCAACGCCTACGCCACCGTGGGCGAGATCATGAACTGCATGCGCGGCGTCTTCGGCGAGCACCGCGAGAACGTCGTGGTGTAGCGGCGGGCTGGGCGCCCACAAGGGGCGCCCCGAACGAGGGTCGCCCCGACGGCCGGGCTGCGCTTGCGTCCGCATTCTGCACAATCTGGAAGTAGTACTTCCAGATTGTGCAGCCGGTACGCCGCCGCGACCGCGCGACTGCGCGCCGTTAGTGGATCTCGAAGACGATCCGCACGGAGGCCGTGATCTGCTCCTCGCCGCCGAAGACCGGCGCCCGGGCAGCGAGCGCAGAGTCCGCGGCCGCCTCCTCCTGCGCGAGGCCAACCGGCGTCGCGAAGCCGATCTCCTCAATGATGCTGACACGGCCGAGGCTCACGTCGGCTCGCTCGGCCATGGCGAGCGCCTTGCGGCGAGCCTCGTCGATGGCGGCGAGCCGCGCGGCATCCTCGAGCTCGACCCGGTTGCCGACCAGGAATTGGATGCGGTTGATCGACACGGCGTCGCCGCCCGCGCGGACGGCCACGTCGATCACGTCGCCGATCGTATCCACGCCGTCGAGGGTGACGCGGATGGTGTTGCTGAACCGGAAGCCGATGCTGACGCGGCCCTCATCCGTGTAGTCGTGCTCTTCGTCGAGGCGGATGCGGACGGTCTGCAGGTCCTCATCGGCGACGCCCTCCTCGGCCAGCGCCGCACGGACCAATTCCAGCGCCGTCGCCCCCGAGGCCAGCGCCGCGGTCGCGGTAGGCTCCAGCGAGGAGATCCCGATCTCGATGCTGGCGCCGTCGGGCGGTGCGCCGATGGCGGCGGAGCCGGTGACCGTCAGCGTGCCGGGGATGAGCTGCCCGCTCTGCGCCTCCGCCTGCTCGCTCCCGCCCAGCAGGAACACACCCACACCCAGCGCCACGATCAGCGCGATCCCAATCCCCGTCGTTCGCAGTCGTCCCATTGCCTTGCCCTTCGTTGCGAAGCCCGCTGCCGATTGGGCTCCCCGTATCGATTCAACGCCGGACGGCGTTGCCGCGTTCCACGCGTGCGGTCGCGCCGCGCCTACGGTACGCAAGGATGGTAGCGACGGGCGGGACGGGGCGGGGCGGCAGCCGCCGGCGCGATCAGCGATCGGGGCGCGGGATGCCGGCGGAGACGACGCCGGTTCGCAACGCGGCGTGCAGGCTGGCGGCGATCTCCTCGACCAGGTCGATGCCGTCGGCCAGCGTCGTGTTTTTGGCGCTGAGAATCACGATGACGTAGTCGGGGCGCCCGCCGGCGTCCAACACGTAGCCCGCGCTGTGCACCAGCCAACCGTCCTTCGCGGGGTACCAGCCGTTCTTGAGTCCCACGCTGGCGCCGCCCTCGGGGAGCCCGGCCGAAATGCCCCAGCGCTGCGAGGGAGCGACGCCGGCGAGCAGACTCATCGCGCCGTGGCGGACGTCCTCGGACAGCGATTCACCCGCGACGATCTCACGGAAGACCTGCGCGACCCCGTAGGCGTTGCCCGTCCAGATACCCCAGCCGCCGGGGACGAGGATGCCGGGCCAGACATCGATCTGCGAGAGCAGTCCGGGCACCGTATTGCCGGCGCCTTGCCAGAGGATGCTCGCGGCCTCGTTGTTACTCGTATGGATCATCATCTTGAGCAGGGCCTGGTCGCGGCGGGACAGCGTGCGTTCGTCCTGTTCCCCCTGCTGGAGCACGGCGAGCATCAGCGGCACCTTGGCCACGCTCGCGAGGTCGTAGTAGGTGTCGGCGTGATGGGTGAAGATCAGATCGCGGCGCAGGTCGATCGTCGTGATGCCGATGCCGTTGGGCAGCGCCTCCAATCGCTCCACGATCGCCGGCGCAAGGATGCCCAGCGGCTGCGTGACCGGCAGGTCGGGGGGCGCCTGTTCCGACTCGGGCGGCGGCTCGGCGACGGGACGCGGGGGCGGCGCCAGATCGGCCGGCGGCTCGGCGACCGGACGCGGGGGCGGCGCCAGATCGGCCAGCGACGCAACGACCGGCTGCGGGGCCGACGCCGGATCGGGCGGCGGCTGGGCGACCGGCTGCGGGGCCGGCGCCGGATCGGGCGGCGGCTCCGCGAAGCGCGGCGGCGCAGCGTCGGCCGCCGGCTCCGGCGCGGCGAAGCGGGGCCGCGGCGCGATGTCGGCCGCCGGGGACGTATCGACGGCGGCGACCGCGGGGGCCGGCTCCTCGTCGTCGTCCTCAGCGGTGGTGGCGGGTGGGGCCTCCGTCGCCGCCTCGACGTCTTGCTCCGGCGCGGCGCTCACGACCTCGTCGTCGTCAGCGGATGGGGAAGCGGCGCCCGCCTCGTCGCCGGTCGGGGCGTCGCCGGACGAGGCCTCGCCATCGGCCGGCGCCTCGTCAGCGGCCGGTGTGTCGGGGGCCCGAGCGTCGTCAGCGAGCGGCGAGTCGGCAGCCGGGGTGTCATCATCGGACGAAGCGGCAGCCGGGGCGTCATCGGCCGCCGCGGCGGGGAGAGTGTCGTCAGCGGACGCGGCGTCGTCTGCGTCGGCGGCGGCGTCGGGCGGGGCGTCGCGGGTGAGCGCCGACTGCGCCTGCTCCGTGTCGGCCGGCGCGTCAGGTAGGTCGGCGTCGGGCGCCGCCGGCTCCTCCGAGGGCTCCTTGGCCACGTCGGATGGCTCGGGGGCGGGGGGCTCAGGCTCTTGCGCGACATCGGCGGCGATCGGGGGGCCATCGCCGGCGTCCCGCGCGTCGAGCAGGAACACCAGCCCGACGATCGCGAGCAGCGTCAGAACCGCGATCGTCAGACCGACGTCGCGTCGCGCCAGGCGGCGGATCCGCCCCAGGATCGGAGCCAGCCGTCGCACACAGGCCCCCGCTCCGGATCTCATCCCACTCCGGAAACCACCCCACTACTCCCGCAACTCTACTCGCTCGGCGCGCCGAATCTCGCACTACCGACGACGCGCCGGGCCGCCGGCGCCGGCGTCCTAGCCGACGGCGCCCTGCGCACGCAGCGCGGCGATGCCCTCCGCGTCGTAGCCGAGCTCGCGCAGGATGTCGTCGGTGTGCGCGCCCGCGGGCGGGCCCTGCGGCCCCGGCGCGCCGGGCGTGTCGCTGAGCTTGGGCCCGACGCCGACCTGCGTCGCGGGGCCGTTGGGCGAGTCCACCTCGGTGATCGTGCCGCGTGCGCGGATGTGCGGGTGCGTCGTGACCTCGTCCTGCTCGAGCACCGGCGCGATGCAGACATCGTGGGCTTCCAGCGCCGTCACCCATTCGTCGCGGCTACGGCCGGCGAAGCGCTCGGTCAGCGCCGCCCGCAGCGCGGGGTAGCGCGCTTCATCGAACTGGTGGTCGAGGAAGGCGTCCAGCTCCAGGGCGCGGCAGAGGTTGGCGTAGAAGTGCGTCTCCAAGCAGGCGACGGAGATCCAGCGTCCGTCGGCGCAGCGGTAGGTGTCGTAGTGGGGAACGCCGCCGTTGAGGAAGTACTGCCGGTGCCGGATGTCCTCGTCGTGGACGATCTTGTCCATCAGCACCGCGGTCAGCAGCGAGAGGACGCCGTCGCTCATGGCCATGTCGACGTGCTGGCCGCGCCCCGTGCGATCGCGCGCCAGCAGGGCCAGGCAGATGCCGAGCGCCGTGTAGAGGCCGCCGCCCGCGAAGTCGGCGAGGATGTTGAGCGGGATGTAGGGCCGCCCGCCCTCGCCGGAGAGCAGGCCCAGGGCGCCGCCCATGGCGATGTAGTTGAGGTCGTGGCCGGGGCGGTCGCGGTAGGGGCCGGTCTGGCCGTAGCCCGTCAGCGAGGCGTAGACGAGGCGGGGGTTGCGGGCCGAGAGCTCGGCGTAGCCGACGCCCAGCCGGTCGCAGACGCCGGGCCGGAAGGACTCCAGGAAGACGTCGGCGTCCTGGGCCAGCGCCTGCACGATGGCGCGGCCTGCGTCGGTCTTGAGGTTGACGGCGATGTCGCGGTTGCCGCGATGGGTCGACCCGCCGGCGGTCTTGCTGAGCCGCACGGCGGCGCCGACGTTGCCGCTCCCGCCGTGAATGGGCGCGAGGCCCCGGCGGGTGCCGGGGATCGCGCTGACGCGCGTCACCTGCGCGCCGAAGTCGGCCAGGATCATCGAGGCGTAGGCCCCGATCCCGGAGATGTCGACGATCTTGATGCCTTCGAGTGCGTGCGTCATCGGATGCTCCCCGCCCGCCGGGCGGACGTCAGTCGGACGTGTCCTCACCCAGATCGGTGTACGTCCGGCGCAGCGCCCGCTGCGTCTGCTCGTTGATCGCGACGATCGCGTCCCAGTCGTAGCCGAGCTCCAGCAGGACTTCCTCGGTGTGCTGGCTGAGTTGCGGCGGCGGGCCCTTGATCGAGCCCGGCGTCTCACTCAACACGACGGTGGGGCCGAGGACCTTCGTCGGCCCCAGCATGTCGACGTCGATCTCCTGGATGTAGCCGTTGGCGATGGCCTGTGGGTCGTCGAGCACGTCCTGATGGTTGAAGACGCGGTTGTAGATGATCTGGGGCTCGGAATCGAGGAATTCGACCCACTCGGCCATCGTCTTCGAGGCGACGGCGCGCTCCATGTAGGGGCGGACCTGCGAGGCCACCGTGCCCTCGGGGTCGAACGCCATGCCCATGCGCTTGGCGATCGCGTTCCAGCGTTCGTCGACGCCGATCTCGGGCATGCCGCCGAAGTCGCAGAACGACCGCCACGACTCCTCGGTCCGTGGGAAGGCGATGAAGAGCGCCTCGCCGTCGGCGGTGGTGTAGACGCCGTACATGCCCGGCAGGTTGGCGTGGTGCGGGCCGTCGCGCATGAGCGGGTTGCCCGTCATGGCGGCCTGCTGGATCTCCCAGGCCTGCAGCCAGATCTGCGCGCCGTAGGAGGAGGTGTTGACCTTCTGCGCGACGCCGTGCCGCTCGCGGGCGAAGAGGGCCGTCGTGATGCCCAGCGCCAACTGCATCGCGCCGGCCATGTCGGCGATGACGGCGCCCGGCAGCACGGGCGGCCCGTCGCGCGGGCCGGTCACGTGGATCAGGCCGCCGCGCGCGAGACCGGCCCCGTCGACCATGCGCTTGTCGGCCTGGGGCCCCAGGTGGCCGAAGCCGTTGACGGCGGCGTAGATGAGGTCGGGGTTGATCGCGCGGAGGGTGTCGTAGCCGTAGCCCATGCGCTCGAGGGAGACCTCGCGGCGGTTGGTGAGGAAGACATCGGCGCCGGCGACGAGCTTGTAGACGATCTCGCGGCCCGCGTCGGAGTTGAGGTCGAGGCTGATCGTGCGCTTGCCCTTGTTGGAGTGGACGAACTGCGCGCCCAGCGTGCCCGGGGGCGTGTAGTTGTAGGCGCCGCGGTGGTAGCGGGCGCCGTCGCCCTCGGGCGACTCGACGCGGGTCACCTCCGCGCCCATGTCGCGCAGGTAGCCGGCCGCCGCCGGTCCCTGCAGGGCGCCCGCCATCTCCACAACCTGGATGCCGGTCAGTGCCTCGACCATGAGCCGTCCTTCCGCTCCCCGTCATGCCGCGCCGCGGCGCGATCGCGACGCACGGGCGACGTGCGGGAGTATCGCAGCCCCACGCGGCGAACGGAAGGCGGCGGCGGCCCGTCGGCAGGCGCTAGAAGGGCGGCTCCAAGCCCAGCGCGATGAACTTCTGCCGCAGCAGCTGGCGCGAGTGCTCGTTGATCCGCACGATCGCGTCCCAGTCGTAGCCGAGCTCCAGGAGCACCTCCTCGGTGTGCTGACCGAGTTGGGGCGGCGAGCCCTTGATGGAGCCCGGCGTCTCGCTGAGCGTGACGGTGGGCCCGACCACCTTGGTGGAGCCGATCATGTCGACATCGACCTCCTGGATGTAGCCGTTCTCCAGCGCCTGCGGGTCGTCGAGCACGTCCTGATGGTCGCAGACGCGGTTGTAGAGGATGTCCGGCTCGGAATCGAGGAACTCGACCCATTCGGCCATCGGCTTCGAGGCGAAGGCGCGCGTCATGTGGGGGCGGATCTCGGCCGCCATCTTGCCCTCGGCGTCGCCGCTCATGCCCATCCGCTTGGTGACCGCGTTCCAGCGCTCGTCGGTGCCGACCTCGGGCATGCCCGCGAAGTTGCAGAACGATTGCCACGACTCCTCCGTCATGGCGAAGGCGAGGAAAATGGCTTCGCCGTCGGCGGTGGCGTAGATGCCGTACATGCCGGGCAGGTTGGCGTGGTGCTGGCCGTCGCGCTTAAGCGCGTTGCCGGTCATGGCGGCCTGCTGGATCTCCCAGGCCTGCAGCCAGATCTGCGCGCCATAGGAGGAGGTGTTGACCTTCTGCGCGATGCCGTGGCGCTCGCGGGCGAGCAGGGCCGTCACGACCCCCAGCGCCAACTGCATCGCGCCGGCCATGTCGGCGATCACGGCGCCGGGCAGCACGGGCGGCCCGTCGCGCGGGCCGGTCATGTGCATCAGCCCGCCGCGGGCCATCCCCGCGCCGTCGACCATGCCCTTCTCGGCGTCCGGGCCGGCCGGCCCGAAGCCGTTGACGGCGGCGTAGATCAGATCGGGCTTGATCGCGCGGAGCTCCTCGTAGCCGTAGCCCATCCGCTCCAGGGAGGACTCGCGGAAGTTCGTGAGGAAGACATCGGCGCCGGCGACGAGCTTGTGGATCACCTCGCGGCCGTCGTCGGAGTTGGCGTCGACGGTGATCGTGCGCTTGCCCTTGTTGGAGTGGACGAACTGCGCCCCCAAGGTGCCCGGCGGGGTGAAGTTCTTGACGCCGCGGTGATAGCGCGCGGCGTCGCCCTCGGGCGGCTCGACCTTGATCACCTCCGCGCCCATGTCGCGCAGGTAGCCGGCCGCCGCCGGGCCCTGCAGGGCGCCCGCCATCTCCACCACGTTGATACCCGTGAGTACCTCGACCATGACGACTCCTCTCTCGTGCGCGGTCGCGCGGCGCGATCGGGACCGCCGCTAGGGCCGGAACCCGACGCGCGCCTTCTTGCCACGGTCCTGTTCGAGGGCACGATAGGCCATTTCGACGAAGCGCTGCAGGTAGTGGCGCGTCCGCACCGGGTCGATGACCTCCTCGACGCCGCCGGCCTCGGCGGTGCGGAAGACGTTGCGCAGCACCTGCAGCTCAGCCTCCAGCTCCTCCATGCGCTGCTGCGGGTCGGGCGCGGCCTCGATCTGCTTGCGGAAGGCCGCGCTCACGCCGCCCTCGATGGGGATCGAGCCGAACTCGCCCGACGGCCAGGCGACGCGGTAGTTGAGCCGCGAGGCGTCGCTGGTGGCGGCGCCGGCCATGCCGTAGCACTTGCGCACCTGCACGGTGAAGGTGGGCACGGTGATGTTCTGCCAGATCCAGATCGCGCGCATGCCCGAGCGCAGCGTCCCGGCGCGCTCGGCCTGCTGGCCGATCATGAAGCCGGGGATGTCGACGAAGTAGACGATGGGGATGTGGAAGACGTCGCAGAGGTCGAGGAAGCGGCTCTGCTTGTCGGCCGCGCGCTGGTCGAGCGCGCCGCCGTGCTTGGCGGCGTTGTTGGCGATGATGCCGACGGGGTGGCCGTCGACGCGGGCCAGCGCCACGATCAGCGACTCGCCGAAGTCGGGCGCGATCTCGAAGAACTCGCCCCCGTCGACGCAGAGCGAGACCAGCCGCTTCATCGAGTAGGGGCGCTTGCGGTCGCGGGGGACGATCGACGCCAGGCCCTCGCGCCAGCCGTCGGGCGGGGGCTGGGCCGGCGCGACGGGCGGCAGCTCCCAGACGTTGCTGGGCAGGTAGCCGAGCACGGTGCGGATCTGGCGGAAGGCGTCGTACTCGTCGTCGGCGGCGTTGTCGATGCAGCCCGACTCGCGGGTGTGGATCTGCGCCCCGCCCAACTCCTGCTTCGTGAGGTCGTGGCCGAGGGCGCGCTTGACGACCGGCGGCCCCGACGCGAACAGCGCCGACGTCTCCTTGACCATCACGTTCCAGTGCGCGAGCAGCGCAATCCCGGCCGGCCCGCCGGCGACGGAGCCCAGCACGGCGCAGATCAGCGGCGCCTGCTCCATGATCTGCATGGGGCGCTTGAAGACCGGGTAGTCGCTGGGCAGGTAGGTGTGGCCGCGCTCGGAGACGCCCTCGATGTTGGCGCCGGCGCCGTCGAGCAGGTCGATGAAGGGCAGCCGGTACTCGTAGGCCGTGTTGGCCAGCAGGCGGCCCTTCTCCGAGGGCTTGGTGGCCGAGCCGCCGCGGATGGTGAAGTCGGTGCCGGTGACGACGACGCGGCGGCCGTCGATGCGGCCCAGCCCGCCCACCGTGGTGGCGGGGGTGAAGTCGGCCAGCTCGCCGTCGGCGTACTCGCCGTGGCCCATCAGCCCGCCCAACTCCTCGAAGCTGCCGGGGTCGAGCAGCGCGTCGATGCGCTCGCGCACGGTCAGCTTGCCGTGCTCG
The DNA here is from genome assembly GCA_965209205.1 of Dehalococcoidia bacterium. Lineage (GTDB taxonomy): Bacteria > Chloroflexota > Dehalococcoidia > Bin125 > Bin125 > TK10-74A. Next base: position 159,929 of record CBDBQC010000002.1, on the reverse strand, counting down.
TGCTGCCGCGCGACCGAGGCGGGGCCGCCCATCGTCTTGGCCAGCTCCTGCCGCCGCGCAAGTTCGTCGAGTTCGGGGTCCCAGGGCATGGTGGCTCCTCCGTCGGGCAGGCTAGCGCGTCGGGCGGTCGTGTGGGGATACCCAGGTCGAGGAGAATCTCGACGTGCGGTCGAACGTGCGTTCGGATGCCGTTCGTGGTAGCGTCGGGACGATGAAGCCACGCGACGCGTTTCTTCGGGAACTCTCCGAACGAGCGGCACAGCCGAAGCGACTCGGCAACAGTCACTCGCTGTTCGAGCTCGGCGACGGGCAGGCGCTCGTCTACGTCCGCTACTTCAGCGTGAAGACCGGCACGGCCATCAAGGTGTCGAAGATTCCTCTACGTAAGTGGGCGATCGCCGTTTATCAGGACGTGACGAGCCCCAAAGGGCTGTCCAGCATGCAGCTCCACCGCGATCTGGGGGTCACCCAGAAGACCGCGTGGCTTATGCTGCATCGCATCCGGGAGGCGTGGGCGGACGACGCGGGCGCACCGCTGACCGGGCCGGTCGAGGCGGACGCGATGTACCTCGGGGGTCGCAACAAGAACAAGCCGGTCTCGCAACGGCGCAAGATCAGCGCCGGCCTGAAGGGCAAGCAGGCCGTCGTGGGGGTGGTCGCGTGACTCGGCCGCGGCTCCTGGACCTGTTCTGTGGCGCGGGCGGCGCCGCTGCGGGCTACGTCCGCGCCGGCTTCGACGTGGTAGGCGTGGACATTGTCGACCAGCCCAGCTTCCCCTTCGCCTTCATCCGCGCCGACGTGTTCGCCCTGTCGCCGTACACCCTCGCGGGGTTCGACGCCATCCACGCTTCCCCCCCGTGCCAAGCGTACTCGGACCTCGCCCACCGCAACGGGAACGGGGACGCATGGCCGCGGCTGATCGAGCCCGTCCGGGAGCTTCTACAGGCCCAGCACGTCCCTTACGTGATCGAGAACGTCGAGGGTGCGCCCCTGCGCGACTACACCGTGCTCTGCGGCACGATGTTCCCCACGCTGCGCGTGCTCCGCCACCGGCTCTTCGAGGCCAACTTCCCGCTCCGCGCACCGCCGCATCCCAGCCATCCGCTCGTGCACACGCACGACCGGCGCAAGAATCACTACGGCGCGACCGATGAATGGCGGGACTACGTGACGGTCACAGGCGGCGGCAACTGCTCAATCGCGGCGGCGCGCGACGCGATGGGGATCGACTGGATGTCGAAGAAGGAGATCAACGAGGCCATCCCACCTGCCTACGCCGAGTACGTCGGCCGAGCCCTGCGGCGCGTTCTGTGAGCGGCAAGGAGCGAATCAAGGCCTACCTGAGCCAGCGCCAAGGGCAGGCGATCACGACGGCGGAGTTGATCGCGGTGTCGGGGATCAGTTCCGCCGCGCGCCGAGTCCGCGAACTTCGCGACGAAGAGGGTTGGCCCATCCGCACACACACCGACGATCGCACGCTGCGCCAAGACGAGTATCGACTTGACGGGACTCCCCCCAAGTCGAGCTACCGATTCCGGGCGCGCATCTCCGCGGCCGACAAGGCATGGGTGCTCGAACGCAACGGGTTCACGTGTCAGTCCTGCGGGGCCGGGGCGGGCGATCCCGACCCTGACCGCCCTGGGCGCGTGATCCGCCTCCACGTCGGACACATCCGCGACGCACACCAGAAGGGTCCGCCAGACCGGGCGAACCTGCGCGCCCTATGTAGCGACTGCAACCAGGGCGCGCGAAATCTCAACCCGGAGCCGCCATCCTGGGCTTGGCTGCTCGGCCAGATTCGCCGTGCGAACGCGGTGGACCAACGCAAGGCTCTGGACTGGCTGGAGAGGAAGTTCCACTCCGACTGAGCAACCGACGGGCCGCAAGGCCAACTACGGCGACGCGACCCCCGAGGCGGTCGCCACTGCCTTGCTGTGCCAGCGGGCGGAACCCCCGAAGGAACCGAGCCAAACCAGAAACGGAACCTAGTCGCCGTCAACCTTCGTGTGCAATCCCCAGTGCTTTCGCTCCTGGAACGCTGTCGCCAGTAGCATGCCGTCCACCGAGGAGCCGTCGGACCTCCGCTTCCGCCGGGCGATGTTTCGGCAGTCACGAGCAAGTCCGCGCCGATTCCCTTGGCGCGAGTCGAGCGATCCCTACGAGGTCCTAATCGGTGAAGTGCTCCTTCAGCGGACGCGTGGGGAGCACGTTGTTTCCGTCTACCAGGAATTCCTTCGTCGCTGGCCGGACGCGGAAGCACTCGCTACCGCCCCTCAGGAATCAATCGCGCGGGTGATTCACCCTCTCGGACTTCCCAAGCGGGCCTCGATCCTGAAGCAACTCGGACAGGCCATCACGGAGAGAGGCGATGTGCCGCGTACTCCGGCGGAACTGGATCGTCTCCCGGGTGTAGGAAGGTACGGCGCCCACGCGGTCCCCATCTTCGCTCTCCACCGGAACCTGCCCCTCGTCGATTGGGTGATCGCGCGAGTCCTCCGTCGGTACTTCGGATTCGCCAGCGGCAGTCGCCCGAACGCGGACGCTGAGTTGTGGGCGGCGGCCGGCCGCCTCGCGCAGAGACGGCGCGCACGGGAACTCTGGTTGGGCGTGCTCGATTTCGCGGATGCTGTCTGCAAGCCCAGGCCTCGGTGCAGCGAGTGCCCACTACGTCGGTCGTGCGCCAGCCCCGTGCTCCCCGACCAAACCTGAGTGGCAGGGTCTGCCCCCTACGCGACGACGCCCTGCACGACCAAGGCATCGAACTCCGACTGCGAGAGGCCCAGGAGGCCGCGCAGGACGGGCTCGCTGTGCTCGCCGAGGACGGGGGCGCGCTGCAGGATGCGGCGCTCCTCGCCGGCGAAGCGGATGGGCTCGCCGTCGATGGCGATCTCGACCTCCGGGGCGCTGGGCTGGCGGACGATCTGGTAGTGGTCGCGGAAGCCCTCGTCGACCTCCATCATGTCGCGCAGGTCCTCGACAGCGCTGGCGGCGACGCCGGCGGCCTGCAGCCGCTCGGCGACGGCCCAGCGGTCCTGGGGGGCGGTCCAGGCGCTGATGATCGCGTCGAGGGCGTCCTCGTTGGCCTTGCGGGCCTCGTGCGTGGCGAACTCGGGCGCGGCGACGAGGTCGGGGCGGCCGATGGCCTGGGCGAAGGCGGCCCACTCGGCGGCGTCGGTGACCGCCAGGGCGACCCATTCGTCGTCGCCGGCGGTGGGGTAGACGCCGTGCGGGCACTGGTTGAGGTCGCGGTTGCCGGGCAGGGGGGGCTGCTCGCCGGTGTGGGCGAACTGCATCCAGTGCGCGCCCACGAGGGCGGTGGTGGCGGAGAGCTGCGACAGCTCGATCTCGCGGCCCTTGCCGTCGCGTTCGCGGGCGCGCAGGGCCGACAGCACGCTGGCGACGGTGAGGTGCGGAGTCGTGAAGTCGGGGTAGGCGACGCCCATGCCGCGCGGCGGCCGGCCCGGGAAGCCAGTCAGGAAGTTCATCCCCGAGGCGGCCATGAGCAGGTTGCCGAGCGTGCGCCGCGGCGCCCAGGGGCCGTCGCCGCCGACGCCGGGCAGGTGCAGCAGGATGAGGCCCGGGTTGGCGGCGCACAGCTTCTCGTAGGGGAAGCCCATGCGCGCGAACGCGCCGCCCGAGAAGTTGTTGCTGACGACGTCGACCTTGGAGACCAGCTCCCAGATCAGCTCCTTGCCGCGCTCGGTGGTGAGGTCGAGGGTGAGCGACTTCTTGCCGGTGTTGGCGTCGTTGAAGAGGTCGGGCAGGTCGGGATGGTAGCGGTCGCCGATCGGCTGGTTGCGCAGCGGGTCGATGCGCATGCCCGACTCGACCTTGATCACCTCGGCGCCGAAGTTGGCCAGGATGCGGGTGCCGAAGGGGCCGGCCGCGACCCAGCAGAAGTCGAGCACGCGGATGCCCTCGAGGGGCATGCGGGGCATCGCTCCGTTCGCATGGGTCCCGTTCGAGCGGGCCCCGTTCGAACGGGCGCCGTTCGAACGGGCGCCGCCGGATGACGCGGCGACGGGCGGGTCGGCGGCCGGGGGATCGGCGCCGTGCTCGCCGAGCCGCGGGGCCGGCCTGATCGGCAGCGGCGACTGCACGGGGTCGAGCGGGCTGCGGCTGAAGCTGAGCGGCCGGCCGACGGCGGGCGCGTCGACATCGTGGAACTGCCCCGCCTGACGGAAGTGCGCCGACTCCACCATCTCGGGGAAGCTCATCGTGGGCATGGCCGGGTGGCCGCCGTCCCAGAGCCCTTGCAGGAACTCGTCGCGCGTGACGCGGGCGGCCAGCTCGATGGCGAGGTGCTGCAGCGGGTTCTCGAGGTGCAGCCAGGTGGCCCGGTGGCCCTGATGGATGACCTGCCAGTCGTCGGGCGTGAGGCCGTGCTCGACGCCGGCCGCGTCGAGCAGCGGCAGGAAGGTGTCGAGCCGGTTCCCCGCGACGTTGCAGGCGACCCAGCGGCCGTCGCGGCATTGCAGGGCCTGACTGAGGCCGGGGCGGACGGGGATCTCGCGCCACCACAACCAGGTGTTGGGGTTGCCCGTCTGCACGAGCTGGAACGAGGTGGCCTCCTGCATGGAGATGTCGAGCTGGGCGCCGGGGCGGCCGGGGGCATGGTCGCGGCCGTGCAGCGCGATCATGGTCGAACTGGCGACGGTGATCCCGGTCATCGTGTGGGCCGGGAAGGCCGCGCCGTGGGTGGGCGGGTCGGCGGGGTCGCCGGTGACCTGCAGCAGGCCACCCGCGGCCGTCGCGGTCAGGTCGGTGGCCTTCCAGTCGCGGCGGGGCCCCGTCTGGCCGTAGGGCGTGGCCGACACATAGATGAGGTGCGGGTTGAGCGCCCGCAGATCGGCGAAGCCCAGGCCCAGGCCGCCCATCTCGCCGGGCGCGCCGGTCTCGATGAGCACGTCGGCGGCGGCGGCCAGAGCGCGCAGCTCGGCGATGCCCTGCGGCGTCGTCAGATCGACGACGCGCGACTCCTTGTTGGCGTTGAAGTAGAGGTGCTGGTAGGAGCGATCGGGCCCCGGCCGGTCGTCGACGAAGGGGGCCAGGCGGCGGGCGCGGTGGCCCTCGGGCGGCTCGATCAGCGTGACCTGCGCCCCGAGGTCGGCGAGCAGGCGGCCGCCCAGGGCGGCGCGCTCGTCGGCCAGGTCGAGGACGCGCAGTCCGGCCAGGGGCAGGGGCGTCGGATCGTCGGGGGAGGGGGGCATGGGGCGTCTCCAGGGGCCGCTGTCGGTCGGGCCCGTCGGGAGGGAAGGTTAGGCGCGCGCCATCGAGTGTGCCAGCGCCCCCGTGCCGGGGGCGGGGTGGGGGGGCGAGCCGACCGGACCGCTGCGGCCCCGCGCATCGCAAGGATGAGAGGGTAAGCTCAGATGATGCGCGCGCCCATCAAGGCCCTCCTCGAACTCGCGCGTCCCCTCGCGCGCAGAGCACGTCCCGGAGCCGGCCTCCTCATTGTGGCGCTTACTCTCGCGCCGCTCGCAGCGCTCCTCTGCGTGCTCTTCGCAACGCCCGCGATCGACTGGTTGCCGCCTCCTGACCAGGTGGGGTCACTGCTCGGAGCACTGCTCGGAGCCCAGGCCGCGATCGCGGCGCTCACGCTCGCAGTCACCCTCTTCGTCATGCAGGGAGTCAGCGCCCGGCGTGACGTCGACGACCGGATGTACCAAGAGTACGTGCGCCGATCGTTGGTAAAGCCGATCTTCTGGGGCAGCGTCGTCGCGGTAGGGGTGACCGGCCTGGCACTCCTTGCGGAGGAACTCGGCAGAGGCGCACCGCTAGTCGGGTCGAAACCGGGGCTACGCAACCTCCCGCTAGTCGCGGCGGCTGCCTTAGCAATCAACTTGGCGCTTCCGCTAATGCTGTTCGAACGGGCGATCCGACTAGCCCAGCCGGATCGGTGGCGGGCGCTGCGGCGCGATGTCAACAAGCGCGACGTGCGCGCCGCGGTCCAGGTCTTTCTCGCCCGGCACCGACGCGCGACCGCTGCCCTGGACGCTGGCCAGCCTGACCTTGGCGACATACTCCCCGATCCCGGGGAGCGCTCAGCGGACGAGGTGATCCGGGCGCTGCTGGACGATGCACGCCGGGCCATGGATGAGCGGCGCCATGGGGAGTTCAAACTTGCACTCGACTCGGTTGAGGAACTCGTGACGTACGCGATGGATGAGATCGAGCGTGCGATGGATGAGATCGAGCATGCGTGGGACGGGTGGGGGCCTCCCGGGTCGGAGCCCCAATGGCCACCGCTGCGGGAGCTAGGGCCCAACCTCTACTCGTTCCGCGAGGATGTGATCCGCCACGGGAGTCGGGAGTACGCGCTGACACTCCGGAGGTTCGACTATCGCTTTCTCCGTACGGGCATGGTTCGCCGGTGCGGCCAGTTGTTCGCAGTCGGAGTCGACGGATATCGATGGAACAGCGAGATCGCCACCCGGCTCGGAAACGACGAGTTGAAAGAGGTGTTCCGGGGCGCCATCTGGCCGACGCTGAATCAGACCTTCGTCGGCGTGAACGCCGACGAAGCGTTCCCCTACATGAGACATGTGGTCCGGCATCAAGAGCACATGCTAGCCGACGCCCTGCACGCTGATCGGCACGTCGACTACCGCGAACTCGCGCGAGGCTTCGAGAGCTTCCTCAGGATGACCCGTTTGGGATGGAGAGCTGAGGATTGGCCGCGCCGGGAAGCCGCGAGACTGTACGAACAGGTGGAGCAGCACTACCGGATCGCTCTCATGGGACTCGCAGGTCGCGCCATCATTCTCGCCAGCGAAGGCCGCATCGCGGACACGGGCCCGTACTTGGAAGCGGCGCGGGACAAGTACGCTCGCCCGCAGCAACTAGCTGACGACATCGCGGAGGCGTTGACTCACGAGGACCGCCGGAGTCTATTTCTCTGGTTGGATTGGGAGGGCGAGGGATCCCATCCCTTCGAAAGCCGCAGTGTTGACCCGGCCCGGTACCCTCTGTCGTTCTTCTCCGTGCGACTGCTCGAGCTGGCCACGAAGCCCATACCGGATCTCGATCTGCACGGCAGTGCGAAGCAGGTACTCGACTGGTTCACGGCGAATTCAAGCGGCCTTGAACGCCATGTCCGCGACGACCAGGGCACAGGCATTGAGCGGCCACGGGAACTTGCGCGCGCCGCTCTGCATCATGCGGTGCGCCGGGACGAAGTAGCCGAAGATGGGAACGTCATCCGGCGTGAACTCAGCGACGAGAAGATCGCGGCGTTGACGGCTGACGTGTATGCGTGGGCGTTCACGTCCAATGCCGTCGAGCGGCTCTTCGCCGCCGCGGATGCGTTCCTCTACCTCCCGAGCGACGCTGAGGCTGCCCCCGAACTACGTGGTGCGAGCAACCTAGTGGGGAGAGGCTTCCTGGCCGAGGTGCCTGAGCATGCCCGGATTGGCTACGCCTCGCTCAATGGCGATTCGTGGGGAAGGATGCTTGCGAACCGCGTCCTTCAAGACCTCTGCACTGCGCTGGACGACGCACCCGCGATGGCAGCATCGCTGGGCTCGGCGCAGGAGTTGCTCTGCGCAATCGATGGCGTGCTGGAAAACCTTAACCCACAGGGGGAGGTCATATTGTTGCTGGCGGGGGACTGGTTCAACGTTCTCTCCGAGCTGGCGAGACAGGCCCCCGACGGGTATCAGCACGCTAGGCAGATACCGGAGGCCGATCGGTGTGGCGAGACGGGCCGATACCTTGGGCACCCCATCGTCCGAGGTCCGCACGACGGCGATCGGCGGCTGTACGTCGTCGAGCCGGGGGAATGGGGATGCTTCGTACGCGCGCAGGTCGAAGGCGACCGAGACCTGCTCGTGGAGGTCGATGCGATCTCCCTTGAGCAGGCGCGGGAACTTCTGAGCGCGAACCCGGACCACTTCCCCGACGAGCCCGATGAGGCATCGAAGCTACGAAAGCTGCAGACCAGCGTTATAGTCGGGGTCGCCGACAGGACGGGCTTCCGCGTCACCGACCCCTCCCGCGCGCGCCGCGTGATTGACTCGTAGCCCGCGCAGGGTCCGGGAGGCGCGCGCCATCGAAGGTGCCAGCGACCGCGCGCCGGGCTATCGTCCGGGGGAGGGCGACCGGATGTCGCCGGAGGAGGAGGCGCCGTGACCAACCCCAGCTACGAGACGCTGCTGTACGACCTCGACGGCCACGTCGCGACGATCACGCTCAACCGGCCCGAGGTGCTCAACGCGCTCAACGACCCCATGCGGCGGGAGTTGGTCGCGGCGCTGCGGCGCTCGGAGGCCGACGACGACGTCTGGGTCGTCATCATCACGGGGGCGGGCCGGGGCTTCTGCTCGGGCGCCGACCTGCGCGAGCGGCCGATGGAGCGGGCGCAGCCGGCCCCGCAGGTGAGCCCCGAGCGCGACGCCTACCCGCCCGTCCTGCGCGAGGTGACGAAGCCAATCATCGCGGCGATCAACGGCGCCACGCGGGGCGCGGGCTGCAACATCGCCTTCGGCTGCGACTTCCGCGTGGCGAGCGAGTCGGCCACGTTCGCGGTCAACTTCGTTGAGCGGGGGCTGATGGGCGAGTCGGCGGCGTACTACCTCGAGCGGCTGGTGGGGCGGCACCGGGCGACGGAGGTCGCGCTGCTGGGCGAGGTCTTCAGCGCCCGCGACGGGGAGCGCTGGGGCTTCATCAACGCCGTCGTGCCGCCCGAGGAGGTGCTGCCGGCCGCGCACGACCTGGCCGACCGGCTCTGCGCCCGCGCCCCGCTGGCCCTGCGCCTCACCAAGAAGGCGCTCGACCGCGGACACTTCCTCACGCCGCAGGAGTACATGGCGATGCAGAACGCGATGACGGCCCAGTTGCGCGGGACGTCGGACCTGGGCGAGGCGATGCGCGCGTTCCGGGAGAAGCGCCCGCCGCAGTTCGAGGGTCGGTAGCGACGCAACCCGCGGGGTCCGTCGAGCGTCTGGATGGGTAGGCGGCATCGCCGGGGGCGGGGGTATCCTCGATTGGGGAGACCCGGGAGGCAGCGACGTTGAGCGTCATCACCGATCTCGAATCCGAAGTGCGCAGCTACTGCCGCGCGTGGCCGGCCGTCTTCACGACGGCGCGCGGCGCGGTGATGGAGGACGAGGCGGGGCGGTCGTACATCGACTTCTTCGCCGGAGCCGGGGCGCTCAACTACGGCCACAACGACCCGCGCCTGCTGTCGCCGCTGATGGAGTACGTGGCGAGCGGCGGCGTCCTGCACAGCCTGGACATGACGACCCGCGCCAAGGTCGACTTCCTGGAGCGGCTGCGCGACGTGATCCTGCGTCCGCGGGGGCTCGACTATAAGGTGCAGTTCCCCGGCCCCACGGGCACGAACGCGGTCGAGGCGGCGCTCAAACTGGCGCGCAAGGTGACCGGCCGGCCGACGGTGGTGGCGTTCAGCAACGGCTTCCACGGCATGACGCTGGGGTCGCTGGCGGTGACGGCCAACCCGTCGAAGCGGGCGGGGGCGGGCGTGCCGCTCGAGCACGCCATCACGATGCCGTTCGACGGCGGCCTGCCCGGCGGCGGCGACACGCTGGGGCCGCTGGCGGCGCACCTCGACCGGCCGGAGGCCGAGCGCCCGGCGGCGGTCATCCTGGAGACGATCCAGGCCGAGGGGGGCGTGAACGTCGCGAGCGACAAGTGGCTGCGGGGGCTGGCCGACGTGTGCCGGCGCAGCGGCGTGCTGCTGATCGTCGATGACATCCAGGTCGGCTGCGGGCGCACGGGGCCGTTCTTCAGCTTCGAGCCGGCGGGCATCACGCCCGACATCGTGACGCTGTCGAAGTCGCTGAGCGGCGTGGGGCAGCCGCTGTCGCTGGTGCTGCTGCGCCCCGACCTCGACGTCTGGGCGCCCGGCGAGCACAACGGCACCTTCCGCGGCAACAATCTGGCCTTCGTGACGGCCACGGCGGCGCTCGACTACTGGCGCGACGACGCGCTGACGCGCCAGGTCGAGCGCAACGCGGTCGTGATGCGAGCCGCGCTCGACGGCCTGCGGGAGCGGCATCCGCAGCGCTTCCCCGCCGTGCGGGGCCGGGGCATGATCCAGGGCCTCGTCTGCGCCGAGCCGTCGCAGGCCGGCCGCATCGCCGCCGAGGCCTACGCCCGCGGCCTGCTCGTCGAGACCTGCGGCCGCGACGACGAGGTCGTCAAGCTGCTCCCGCCCCTCACCATCGAGGAGGAGACGCTGGCGCAGGGCCTGAATCGCCTGGGGCAGGCGGTGGAGTCGGTCGTGGGGGGGTAGGTCAGTCCAGGGACGATAGCGGCAAACCGGGGCGAAGATCAGACTCGTCGACGCGAACCCTGACCACCTGCCACGTCGCCGAGCCATCCGCATCGACCGGCATTCTCGCGCTCATGGGAGCAAGAGTTGTCCAGCCGACAATGCTTGGGACGGAACCGGGCACGGACCGGCAGAGCACCAAGTACCAGCGAGGAATCGTCAGACCTACCTCGAACTCGTTGCGCGTGATGTAGAAGACGGGGTATCGCCCGCGATAGCACTTCACCTCAAGGCGGCATTCTCGCCCCGCGAGGTTGGGGGCCGTCACATCGTAGCCGAGCGCATCGGAGATCAAGCTGACCCGCCGCACGGACCGGGCCAAGTCGGGCCGGCCCTGTTCTGCGAGAAACGCCTGGCAGGCCTCAACGACCGCGTCCTCCCCGGCGTCGCCGGCAGCACGAAGCGCCGCTTCGTCGTACTTCACGGCTGCGGCGAGCAGGATCGCCTCCCGTTCCTCCGGGTCGAACATGTCAGCAAGCACCTGATCGACACGCTCGGGCAACAACTCCGGCCGCAGCCCTCCCGGGGCAGCCACTGCGCGAAGCCATGTGGGTGGTGAGTCGAGGATGATCACACGAACGAGATCCCGAGCGACTTCGGTCTCGTCGTTCGGGAGAACTTGGCATCGATCTGATGCGACGAGACTTGCGCCGTCAGACTCCAGCCATCCCTGATCGACGAGCCAACGCTCGGCTCTCAGAAGGCCGTCTGACGACATGAGGCCGCCGGATGCGGTGGAGCGGTAGGATGCCCACAGGTCGGCGTCTGTGTGCCGCGATCCACCGATGATGCTCAACACGCGTGCCGCAGACCGCAAGAGGTACGCGCCCGGAAAGCGGTCCAATTGCTGGCATCCGGCGTTATCCGGCAAGATGCTGGGCGACTTTCGCGAAATCTCTGTCGTCGATTCCAAGAGCGCTCTCCCCCACCAGTCCTTCCTCAGCAACGGCCGGAAGTGACATCACGCTGAGGCCTGGATCCTGGAGGAGTTGACCCAGGCGCTCGGTCTTCTCCCTCAGCCGCGCCTCCACAACTTCGTCAATCGTCTCCCCGCTGCTGAGAATCGTTACCCGCGTGGCCGTGTCCGGTTCCAACCCCAGGCGATGGATCCTGTCGACGCTCTGCAGATAGTGCCCCGCGTTGAAGGTCCGCTCGAGATAGATCGCGTCGTGGCACGCATGGTGAAGGCTGATTCCCTCGGCGAGTGCAGCCGGATTTGCAAGCAGGACATGGCATTCTGCATCCGATCGGAAGCGATTCAATTGATCGTCGCGATCTTGAACGCCGCCGTGAACCATCGCCGGATGATATCCCTGCAATTCGTGGTGCCGGAGGGTCTCCAGATTTCTTACAAAGTTCGACCAGACGAGCGTCTTCCGCCCATGCTTGACGTTCTCGTCGATCGCGCTCTTCAAGAACTCGAACTTCCACGGGGTCTCGTATTCGGGATAGGTCCGCAAGAGGTCGTCAAGCTCCGTATCTTCCGGCACGTCCAGGGGCGGATGCCGAAACAGGATGGGGTCATATCGATGACTCCCTGCGACCAATAGGCTTGGATTCGTGGCTGCTTCAAGCAGGTACATCACGACCCTCCCGAACGCTCTCAGATCGAAACGCGCACGCCTGGATGCCTGGAACAACGTGCTGTAGCGACCCACGATCGCGGCGTAGATTTCCGCATGAAGTGGGCCCAAGGATCTGCTTTCCGTACGGATTGTAGGGTCGGGCAGTTCCAGTTCTGTCTTGGTGGTCCTGACGAACAATGGCGCGATCCGCTCGGATACGGCCCGGACAGCCGCCTCGTCCCGGGCGTCTCGCGGGATGAGGCGTCGCGCTCCACCGGGCCACACGAAGTCGAAGAGCGCATGAAGGTCGAGGACCGACTGCGGGGCGGGTGTGCCCGTGAGAATGTCTCGACGTGCCGCGAGGTTAGCGAGGTTGAGGCAGTTCCTACCCCACTCGCCGGTCCAGCCGCGCTTCACGCGGTGGGCTTCGTCAAGGATCATGTGGGTCTTCCGCCCCGCGACCCACTCGGCGAGAGCCTCGTAGCCTCCTTCGAGCCGCTGGTAGTTCACCAACAGCACCTCAGTCGAAGCCTCAATGGCGCCGGTGAACCGAGCGACCGCGGGCACGGGGTCGAAGCAGGCTCGCGCTTCGTCCTCCCAGGACTCGAACGCGGACATGGGAGAGACCACCAGCAGTCGCTCGACGCGACCAGCACGACACTCGCGCTCATACGTCGCATAGGCAACGCTTGTCTTCCCCGCGCCTGGAACCGAGAAGTTCGCCCCGCCAGAAAGCGCGAGCAGCTTCCCCAGATCACGGACTTGGAACGCCCGTAGGTCACGAATGAACCGGCTCCCCTCAAGCGCGTCGCCGACGGCACGCTCGTCGAGCGGGGCCGTGGCTACCAGGGCGTGATCAAGCAGCCGTTGGTCGGCCAAGCGACGCTGCACGAGGGCCTGTGCTGTTCCCATCCACTCGATGCCCACACCGTACTGACGACAGTACGGCGCAACCCAATCCAGGCGGGACAGGAACACACTGACGGGCACGTTGATGCTCCTACCGGGCAGCCGGCCATCCGTGCCCCACTCCGCCTGCACCTTCAACCAGAGCAGATCTGGCACGCCTGATCCACGGGAGACGACTACATCGGTCGCGCCCGCGTGGTGGTCAAAGAACAGAAGGCTAGGCATCACGCCGGTTTGCCTCTTCAAGCTCCTTCACTTCCTTGCGGAGTTGCCGTATGTGGTAGTTCAGATCTCCATGCTTGAACCTCTCACCACGCGTGGCGCGGTTCAATGCGTCTCGCGCACGGACGATCCTCTGCCGAGCCTCCTTCACGAGTTTGAGCGGAGTGGATTGACGTCGCTCGTCTCGCTTGTCCTGTTCGCGGTCTTCTGCGGCCTGTGTTAGCCGTTGCTCTACTTCCTCGTACAGTTGCGCCTTCGTCATCCCGGCTCCGACCTGCGATTCGTCGGACACACCGTAGTTTCGCGCCACGGTTACGAGAAGTTGGCTCGGATCAATCGTGATCGGCTCCGTGGGCTCCGAGGCTGCCTCGAGAATATCGAGGCCGACTGGCACGTCCGATCCCTCTTCTGTCACCTGCGGGCTAGCGAGCGCTGCCAGCGCCTCTTCGCCATCGAATTCCGGTTCTACGTATTTCTCAAGGAATCGGTCGGTATCCCAATTCCGGAGGTTTCTGTAGGTGACGCCCACCAGCACACCAGTGATGCGACCATCGCGGACCCGCCGAGCCTCGGCCGGATCTTGGTTCTGAAGCTTGACGTACGCGTTGTCGGCCTCTGTGAGTGCGGAGTCGTGGGGATCGAAGAACGTGAGCGGGATGGCGCCTCCGCTAGCCTGCTGCACCTCGCGTATGTGCTGTAGTATCCGCAGGCTCTTCTCTATCTCGGCCACACCCCTCTTGAGATGTTGGGCATTCCGGGATTGTGCCTTGCCAAGCAAGACCGCCAGATCGGCAACCGCCGTGCCAGCATCGATCTGTTCTTTGACAAAGAGCAACTCGTTCGTCAGCGTGTAGTCTTGCTTGTAATCGCGCGCCAGCTGCAAGCGCGCTTCGAGTTCGGTGATCTCTCTTTCGACTGCTGCGCTCGGGAGGACGCCGACACGGATGTACTTCTCACCAATCTGGCGCAGGGCGACGGCGCGAGTGTTCGCATTCACCAACACTCCTTCGTGCGTGATGATCCCGGACTCGAGCTGCCCGCTCTCGCGGAGACTGTCGACAAGTGCCCCAAATCCGACTGTCTCCTTGAGGATTGTCTCGATGATCTCTTGCGCCGATTCCGAGAACGGATCGTTGTCCAGAACAGTCCGATCAGGGTGGGATTCAATTTGCGCCCGGATGCGGTGGCTATTCGGATTGAGCAGGACGCTGTCAAGCGACAAGTTGATGACGCGGAGCGACTGCCGATCATTCTGCCAAGGCACGGAGTAGTGCTCGGTCGATTCGGCAACCTTGGCCTCGATCTCGGCCATCCTGGAATGCTTAGTGGGGGGCATTACGCGCTCCTGACTGCTTCGCTTAGACAGGACTCGATGATAGCTGGCCAGCACGCCCGCTGACGCCTGAACGCTCCGCGTCGAGGCTCGTGAGGAGCTGCTTGGTCGCCGCTTCAAGGTCACACTCCCAGATCGTGACGACTCGCCAGCCGGCCTTGGCCAGAGATCGGCCCATCCTGCGATCGCGGTCCCGGTTGCGCTGGATCTTCGCCTGCCAGTAGTCGGTATTGGTGGCAGGCAAGCGGTCGCCCCGTCGGCAGCGATGCCCGTGCCAGAAGCAACCATGCACTTGCACAGCCGTACGGTACCTCGGGAGCACGATGTCAGGATTGCCCGGCAAGTCTTTGCGGTGGAGCCGGTAGCGGTAGCCAGCGGCGTGAAGTGCACGCCGGACCGCGAGTTCTGGGGTCGTGTCCCGCGAGCGAACGCGTGACATGATCTGGCTGCGTGTGGCTGCGGTCACGGTGTCAGGCATGTTCCCAGCCCGGCTACGGCAGCGCTGCCGATCTCAGGATCCCCAGCAACGTGCCTCGAGCGCCCGCGCGTCGGAACTCAGCCCGCCATCGCAGGCGCGGACGGAACGAGCATTGGGTTCAGGCATTCCCGGACGATCCACTCCATCGCCGGCACGCAAATCGCGTCGCCAAACCCGAATAGTGCCTGATTGTCGGACACGGTTCCCGGCACTCGATACTCTTCCGCACCTTGCAGGCGAGCATACTCAAGCGGGGTCATCCAACGAACTCTCGTGCGACCGCTGCCAGCCTCAACCAGCGCCTGCTTGCTAGAGCCGCCGCTACACGTTCTCAGGCAACCGGCTACGCCATCGGACCTGATCTCCCACATAGAGCGACCGTTGCGTGTGCGGCGGTAGGCGGTAGCCCACGTGGTCGACCCGCTATCCGTCATCAGTGTCAACCGCTCCTTGTTCCGCTCCGACAGGGAGACCGTGAACTTGGAAACCCTCTCTGCGCCCCACCAGCGCTCGTCGCTCCCTCCGAGACGTTCAACGAAGCACTCCAGTGACGATCCCGCCATTGGCGGCGCCGGGGAACGGAGCGGAGCGAGCTGGAGCTCGGGATGTGCTTCGATGAACCGAGCCACTGCGGGAGGCCTAAGAGGCGACTCGCCACACCGAACAGAGCCAGAGACGAATCCGCCGAGCCGTCCGACGATGAACAGCCGCTTGCGGCTTTGCGGCAGGTACCACTTCGCGTCCGTGATCAGCAGGTCGCACTCATACCCCAGGTCGTTGAGCCGCGACACGGCCGCCCGCAGATCTTCGCCCCCCTTCGATGTGAGGAAGCTCGGCACGTTCTCAACGAGGGTGAACTCAGGTCGGCGAACACCCATCTCCTGAATGACCCGTGAGAATTGCCAGAATAGCCCTGAATGCTCGCCGGCCAAGCCCCGTCGCCTGCCGGCCAGCGAGAGATCCATGCACGGGAACGAGGCGGTCGCCAGGTCGACGCTTGGTATGTCCGCACCCTTGACCTCCCGCACATCCCGCAGATCGAAGTGGCCTCTCGGGAAGTTCTCGCGGTACATATCTCGCTTGAACCGCTTGACGTCGTTGGCGTATTCGACCGACCAGCCGGCACGCTCTAGCGCCATCCTCGCCAAACCAATGCCAGCGAAGAACTCAGCTGCGCGGCCCGCAGTTCCTGCGTCGGATGTAGTCAAGGTTGAGGTCACCATTGGACGGTAGCACGCTGGCTGTCACGATCGAGCCAAGGACAAACGCGCCGAACAAGGCAGGACGACCATGCGCATCTCGGTCATTGGGGGGCAGGAGGCCGACGCGGAGGCGCGGCGGCTGGCGTTCGAGGTGGGGCGCGAGATCGGGGCGCGCGGGCACGTGCTGATCTGCGGCGGGGGCGGCGGCGTGATGCAGGAGGCCTGCCGCGGCGCCAAGGAGGCCGGCGGCCTCACCATCGGCATCCTGCCCGGCGACGACGCGGCCGCCGCCAACGCATTCGTCGACGTGCCGCTGCCGACCGGCATCGGCTACGCGCGCAACGTCTTCGTGGCGCGCGCGGGCGAGGCGGTCATCGCCATCGACGGCAGTGTCGGCACGCTCTCGGAGATCGGCTTCGCCCTGGTCGCCGGGCGGCCGGTGATCGGCCTCGCGACGTGGGAGTTGCACGACGCCGGCGGCAACTCGGCCCCCATCCGACGCGTCGCCGACGCGCAGTCCGCCGTCGACGCCTGCGAGGCGGCCGGCGCGGGCTAAGTCAGCGCGGGGGCAACGAGCCGGCGCGTGCCCTCGGGCCCGGTCGGGGCGTCGGGGTCGGCGAGGATGGGGGCGAGGGCCCGCACGCCCTCGACGACGCGGGGGCCGGGGCGACTGAACCAGGCCCCGGCGTCGAGCGCCCAGACGCGGCCGGCGCGCACGGCCGGCAGGTCGCGCCAGGCGGGCTGCGCGTGCAGGTCGGCGGCCTGCTCGACGATCTCGGCGAGCGTGTAGCCGCAGGGGATCACGACGATGACGTCGGGGCGGGCGTCGGCGATGTCGTCCCAGGTGGTGCGGAAGGAGGCGCGGCGGGGCGCGCCCAGCACGTCGAGCCCGCCCGCGGCGTCGATCTGCTCGGGCACCCAGTGACCGGCGACGAAGGGCGGGTCGGTCCATTCCAGCGCGAGCACGCGCGGGCGGGCGGCGCCGGCCGCGCGTTCGCGCCGGGCGCGCACCTCGTCGCGGAGGGGGGCCGTCAGGGCGCGAGCGGCCTCCGCGCGGCCGACGGCCTCGCCCACGTCGGCGATCGAGGCGAAGACGCCCTCGAGGTCGAGCGGGGTGAGGCTGAGCACGCGACCGCCCAACTGCTGCTCGTGCACCACCCGGTGCACGTCGCCCTCGCTGACCGCGCAGACATCGCAGAGGGCCTGGGTGACGATGAGGTCGGGCGCGAGGCGGCGCAGCAGCGGCCGGTCGATGTCGTAGACGGAGCGGCCGGCGGCCAGGAGTCCGCTCACGTCGTGGTCGATCCGGGCGGGCGAGCGGCCGTCGGTGGGCACGCAGGGGCGGGTGAGGACGGGCAGGCCGGCGGCGGCGGCGGGGAAGTCGCACTCGTGGGAGACACCCGCCACGTCAGGACCGGCGCCCAACGCGAAGAGGATCTCGGTGGCGCTGGGCAGCAGCGAGACGATGCGCATGGGTCCTCCCGGGCGGCGGCGTCCCGGGCAGGATAGCGCGGTCGGCTCGCTGAGAGTCGGCCCGCTAGACTGGCGGGGCGCTCGTCGAGCGGGAGTAGCTCAGTGGTAGAGCATCTGCTTCCCAAGCAGAGGGTCGCGGGTTCGAATCCCGTCTCCCGCTCCAGCGCGCCCTCATGAATGAGGAGCGTTGGGCCGCCCCGAGGGCCGCCGTGGGGCGGCTGATTCTCGACCATCTGCTTTCTGAGCAGGGGGTCGAGGGCCTCGCGGCGGCTCACTTCACTTAGAAACAGCGCGATCGATACCAGAGGTATCGATCGGTAAGGGTGGCTATCGGATCCGGGCCTGGCAGGCGGCCTACTCGCACGTGGTTTGGTAGGCGGAGTCATCGGATTCGTCCTGGGGCCGGCAGTGCCGCACCATCAAGGCGATGTCCTCCGCCGACGGCGGCGTACGCACCCCCGATCGCTGCCTCACGGCGGCGACGCAGACCCCCGAGCCGGCGAGCGCACTACCGTCGCCGGGGCCGTTGCCGTTCTGTGTGAACTCCGGGGTGGTGGTCTTGTATTCCAGCACAAATGCCCCACACTGAGCAGGGGGCACAAGGGCCACGGAGTGCAGGGCACGAAGGCCACGATCGATTTCGGCTATCGATACTGTAGGGCACATCGGCACCGGGAATCACGGAGTGCCCGGGCGTCTTGGGGAGAGACGGGCGCACCTCCGGCACCGACACACCCATTGGGGCCGCGCCTCCCTCTCACGTAAGCGTGCATCCTCCAGACCGCGGCCGCCCTCAGGCCGCCCAGCCCTCCGACAGGACCTCCGCCTGCTCCAGGACGGTCTGCGTGGCCTGCTCCTGCTTGTCGGGCGGGTAGCCGTGCCGGCGCAGGATCCGACGCACCAGCACCCGCAGCTGCGCGCGGACGTCCTCCCGCAACGTCCAGTCGATCGTGACGCTGTTGCGGACCTTCTCCACCAGCTCGCGAGCGATATCCCGCAGCGTGTCGTCGCCGAGCACCTGCACGGCGCTGTCGTTCGTCTCCAGCGCGTCGTAGAAGGCCAACTCGTCCTCCGACAGGCGGAGACGCTCGCCCCGCGCGCCGGCCTCTCGCATCTCCCTGGCGAGCCCGATCAACTCCTCGATCACCTGCGCCGTCTCGACGGCCCGGTTCTGGTAGCGCCGCAGGGTGCCGTCCAGCATCTCGGCGAACGACCGCGCCTGCACGACGTTCTTGCGCCGGCGGGTGGCCAGCTCGCCCTTGAGCAGCTTCTGCAGCAGCTCGACCGCGAGGTTGCGATGCGGCATGCCACGCACCTCGGCCAGGAACTCGTCCGACAGCACCGAGATATCCGGCGCGTCCAGACCGGCGGCGGCGAAGATGTCCAGCACGCCCTCGGACGACACGGCGCGGGAGATGATCTGCCGTACGGCCAGGTCCAACTCATCTCCGGGGCGCGCCTCGCCGGCGGCCCGCTTCGACAGCGCCACGCGGACGGCCTGGAAGAAGCCCACGTCGTCCCGGATGCGCAGCGCCTCCTCGTGCGGCACGGCCAGCGCGAACGCCCGCGACAGCTCCCGCACCGCGTGCAGGCAGCGATCCTTGCCGTCCTCCTGCGCGAGCACATGCTCTTGGGCCGCCGGGACCAGCGCGAGCCGTTCCCCAGGTCCCCCCGACGCCCACGGCCCCCAGTCGAAGCCGTGGAACAGGGCGCAGCACACCTCGTACTTCTCCTGCATGGCGGCCACGGCGTCGGCCTGGTAGCGCGCCGCCCGACCGGCGCCGCCGCTCTCCGTGTAGGTCGCCAGCGACCGCCGCAGTTCGTGCGCGAGGCCCAGGTAGTCGACCACCAGCCCGCCGGGTTTGTCCCGGAAGACCCGGTTCACGCGGGCGATGGCCTGCATCAGCCCGTGGCCGCGCATCGGCTTGTCGACGTACATCGTGTGCAGGCTGGGCGCGTCGAAGCCCGTCAGCCACAGGTCGCGCACCAGCACGACGCGCAGCGGGTCGCCCGGGTCGCGGAAGCGCTGCGCGAGGGCTTCGCGCCGGGGCTTGTTGCGGATGTGCGACTGCCAGCCCGGCGGATCCGACGCCGAGCCCGTCATCACCACCTTGATCGCGCCCTTGTCATCGTCGTCGTCGTGCCAGGCGGGGCGCAGGCGCACGAGTTCGCGGTAGAGGTCGACGCAGATGCGCCGGCTCATGCACACGACCATCGCCTTGCCCTCGAGCGCCTCCCGGCGCTGCTCGAAGTGCGCGACGATGTCCCCGGCGATCTGCAGGACGCGCGGCCCCGCCCCCACGACCGCCTCCAGTTGCGCCCACTTCGTCTTGAGCTTCTCCTTGCGCTCGACCTCCTCGCCCTCGGTCGCCTCGTCGAAGTCCGGGTCGATGCGCGGGCGCTCCCGCTCATCCAGCGCCAGCTTGGCCAGGCGGCTCTCGTAGTAGATCGGCACCGTCGCGCCGTCCTCCACGGAGCGCCGGATGTCGTAGACGCTGATGTAGTCACCGAAGACGGCGCGCGTGTTGGCGTCCTGCAGCTCGACGGGCGTGCCGGTGAAGCCGACGAACGAGGCCCCCGGCAGCGCGTCGCGCATGTGCCGCGCGAAGCCGTCGATGAAGTCGTACTGGCTGCGGTGCGCCTCGTCGGCGATGACGACGATGTTGCGCCGCGCCGAGAGCGTGGGGTGGGTGTCGCCCTTCTCCTCGGGGTAGAACTTCTGGATCGTGGTGAAGACGACGCCGCCGGCGTTCACCGACAACCGGTCGCGCAGGTCGGCGCGGCTCTCCGCCTGCACGGGTGGCTGCCGCAGCAGGTCCTGGCAGCGCGAGAACGTGCCGAAGAGTTGGTCGTCGAGGTCGTTGCGGTCGGTCAGCACGACGACGGTCGGGTTCTCCATCGCCGGCTCGCGGATGATCGCGCCGGCGTAGAAGGCCATCGTCAGGCTCTTGCCCGCGCCCTGCGTGTGCCAGACGACGCCGATACGGCGGTCGCCCGGGTCGCCGCCGGGCCGCCCCGACTCGTAGCGGCCCCCGCCCTCGGCGACCGCCGGCGCCATGCGGTGCATCTCCGCGGCCCGCAGGGTCTCGCGGACCGCGACCCGCACGGCGTGGAACTGGTGGTAGCCGGCCATCTTCTTGGCCAGCGCGCCGCCGCCGTCGTCCTCGAAGACGATGTAGTCGCGGATCAGCGGCAGCAGCCGCGCGGGCGCGCAGACGCCCTCGAGCATCACCCGCAACTCCGGCACGACGACCGCCGCCAGGCCCTCGCCGCTGACGGTGCGCCAGGGCTTGAACCACTCCCGCCCGGCAGTCAGCGTGCCGATGCGCGCCTCGACCCCATCCGAGACGACGAGCAACTCGTTCATCGAGAACAGCACGGGCAACTCGGCCTTGTAGGTCTGGAGTTGCTGCCAGGCCGTCCAGACGGTGGCGTCCTCGTCGGCCGGGTTCTTGAGTTCGATCACGCCCACGGGCAGCCCATTGATGAACAGCACGATGTCGGGACGGCGGCGGCGCCGGTCCTCGGTGACGGTGAACTGGTTGACTGCCAGCCAGTCGTTGTTGGCCGGGTCCTCGAAGTCAACGGCGCGCGCCTGCGCCCCGCGGATCGCCCCCGCGGCCGTGCGGTACTCCACGGTCACCCCATCGACCAGCAGGCGGTGGAAGGCGCGGTTGCGCGCGTCGAGCGTGGCGCCCGGCGGCCGGGTCAGCCGGCGGTAGGCGTCGTCGAGCGCGTCGAGGGGCAACTCGGGGTTGAGCCGCGCGAGGGCGTCGCGCAGCCGCCGCTCCAGCACGACGGCGCCGTAGTCGGGCCGCTCCTCACCCGCCGCCCCCGGCGCGATGTCGGGCCCGTGCGCCACCTGCCAGCCGAGGTTGGCCAGCCACTCCAGGGCGGCCGCTTCGACGTCGGATTCGCTGAGGGCGGTCATGGGGCGGCGTTCCGTGGACTCACCACCGCCGGGTTCTCCGGGTCGGCGTCCCACTGCGCCGGATTGTTGAGGATGTAGCGGCGAATGCGGTCCAGGGAGGCATCATCCCGCACGATGCGCTCGTGGTAATTCCGCTGCCACAGCCGCCCCCGGAACGGCGGCCAATCCATGCCGTGCACGCCGCGCGTGTACTCCACCGTCGTCAACGACTTGAACGCCCCCACCACACTCCCCAATGTGGGGGCGACCCTCGTGGTCGCCCTCTCTTCCGAATCCAGGGCGCCCACGAGGGGCGCCCCTACGGTATCCGGCGCCCCAACGGTCCCCGCCGTCGCATCATCATCCGGGGCGCCCACCAGGGGCGCCCCGACGGCGTCCGCCGTCGCATCGGTAGGGGCGACCCTCGTGGTCGCCCTTCCGTCCGAATCCGTCCCGACAATGACGATGATGCCGTGGATATGATTCGGCATGACGACGAACGCGTCCAGATCGACGGCCGGGAACCGCCGCGGCAGCGCCTCCCAGACCGACCGGACCATCCGGCCCGCCGCGCTCAGGCGCATCGTGCCGGCGGCCACGTCGCCGAACAGGCACTCCCGATCCTGCGTGACGATGGTCACGAAATACGCCCCCGGCTGCGAATAGTCGTAGCCCTTGAGCCGGATAGAGCGGCGGCCGCGGATGCCGGGATGAAGCTTCATGTGCCCGCCGGCCGCAGTCCAGCCCGCAGGGGCAGCCCGCTCAACGGCGGCGTCGGGGCGACCCTTGTGGTCGCCCTCCCGTGCTGGGCGCCCACGAGGGGCGCCCCGACGAGGGACGTCCTGCGGGCGGGCCAAGCGGCGTCGGATTGGGTGGGGGAGCGTAACTACCCTGCTTCCTCAGGATCGTCCCCGCCCCTGATCACGTCCTCAACACGTGCATTCAACAGCCTCCAGCGCTGGCCAACCCGCTGGAGATCTCCACGCATCACGACAGCAGCCTTTTTCTTATGACTCTCGATTGCCCGCTCGTAATCGGACTGGCTGAGCATAGCCACAACCGACTGGTTCCTCCCATCAATCGATGCCGTCAGGGAAATCGTGCCATCTGTCTCCTGCTCTCCACGTCGCAACCTCTGCACGATGCCGAATACAGGTACGTCTTCTTGCGGCTCGTGCGAACGAAGTGATCGAGCAGCTTCTAGAAGTATCGGAGCGTCGGCCGAAGCGAATCGCAGGCTTGAGCGGGTCCGCTCAACTGGCCGGGTACGAGCCCACGAAAGGCTTGTGTCCAACGATGGGAATGGCTCAAGTAACGTTGCAATAGCTTCGCATAGATTCGCGCTCACACCTTGTTCAACCGCGTTACGGAAGGCGTTCGCATCACCTCCATTGGTTTGCTCGGTCGCCTGCCGAGTAGCCAACAGCGCGGCTTCCAAATGCTTAGTCATCCTCCGACCGATCGGATCGTCGTTTGGTTCGAACTCACCCTCCATGACTTGTTGGACTCGTGGTGGGATTACTGGAGTCAGCATCGTCAAGACGAAGCTGCCCTGCTCCGTCTGTCCGAGTCGCACTTGTCTTACATACTCCGTGGCTTCTCGGTTCGCGCCCGCTCGGTACGCAGGTCTGGGTTCGCTAAGCGAGCAGGCAACAGCGAGTATCATCTCTCGTGCACCTACCATCAAGTTGACCCCAGCGCTTACCGGCAGGCTGCCATCATCGCTGTTGTCTGTAACACGCAGGCGTACTACATCCCGATCTGCGGTCACCAGATCCCGATAAAGGGCATTGACGTCTGTCTCCGAGACATCGGCGAAGATTGTGACCAGCCGTGACACGACATTGGGATAGTCAGCAAGATTCTGTGTCCGTGGTAGAATGATCTCCGGCCGGTCATCCGCACCATAGACGTCTGAGTGTCCTCCATACTGCTCTTTCTTGATCCATCCCAGAGATCGAGCATATGCCGAGAGGGCTGCGGGTGAAACAGCCGATAAAGCATCTGTGTCCCGGATACTAACTCTCATTTGATGGTGCCCGTCCTAGACTGCTCCATCAGCTCCTGAAGATTGCCCACATCGAAGACGTTGGTCTCTGGAATGCGGACGGTTACTGATGACACGTTGGTTGTGTTAGGACTACCCTTCAAGTTCAACCAGAACGCGCGTCTCCTAAGAATGAGACTCTCTCTGGAGATTGTCATCCAATCGTCTTCGTTGCTTGGCAAGTCCAGCACCATGAGTAGGCGTGGCGTCTGTGTCTCGGCGATCAGAAGATCGTAGTTTCTTCGCTTCAGAGGAAAGTGGAAGTGCCCATCTTGGGGCTCAGCCAGGTTGACGGTGGCCTTAAGCTGAAGGTCGAGCGCTGGACGCATGGCACCACCAGCCTGGATCCGTAGATCGACTCCATCCCGATCGAAGTCGTAACTTGCCGTAGCGTATCCCGCGCGCGCGGCCACGGCGTGCGCATACACTAGAGACAATGCCTCTTCCTGATCCGGAACTGTCAGGACTTCGTCCGTCACGGAGGCTGCCTTTATCCGATCCCGTCAGGATGACACCCGCAACTCACCGGCCAAGAGCCGGGGCAACAGGGTATCACGCTGCGCCGCGAGGGTGCGAGCCTCGTCCGCGTTAGCGACCACCCGATCGCGGAGGCCGCACACGCGGCTCCCGAATGCCTGCAGCACCGTGGCCGATGGGACGACGAGAGGGAAATCGCGCAGGACCTTCGCGTTCAGACTCACACGAGTCGTCCCGGCGCCCCGTCCGCTCACCAGTTCCCAGTATCGATCCGAGCGCAGCCAGTACTGGAGGAAACGCGCGTAGCGCCGATGCACGGGTCGGAAGCGGATTAGATACGAGGCGAAGACGGCCTGCGGGTCCCCCTCGATCATGCACCCATGGCCTGGATCGGCCATGCGGGCAATCAGGACGTCCCCGTCGTGCAGTCGGTACTTCGTGAAGTCTGACGCGCTGATCTCGCAGTGGGGCACCGACTCCCATTCGACCCACGCTCGCTTGTTGATGTCGGTGATTCGGAGGAACTTCGGCCCGATGGGCTCCATCTTCGCTGACTGTGTGTAGCCGTACTGGGGCTTCTCGCACAGGCCGCCCAGCGTTCCGACCCCCCAGCCCGACGGGATCTCCCCCAGCTCCGACGCCTCGAACGACGCGGGGAACAGCGCGTCGAGGGCGGGCGGCAGCCCCGACGGCCGGCCCGCCGCCTTGGCCCGCACCGGCTCGAAGTCCACGAACCACGACTTGAACAGCGCCCGCGCCATCGCCTCCAGCGTCGCGCTCATGCGCCGGTTGAGCTCGATCTTGTCGTCGAGCGCGCCGAGCACGCGCGCGATGGCGCGCTGCTCGTCGAGTGGCGGGAGGGGGAACTCGAACTGCTCGACAGCATCGGTCGGTACGCGCTGCCGACCGGACGTGCCGGTCATCTGCCCAATTGCATAGCTCCTGAACTCGGGTGATCTCGCGAGGTAGTAGACGAACTGCGGGTCAGTAATGCCTTCCCGAGACGACAGCACGATGAATTCAGTCGATCCATGTCCGATCGCTTCGTCGGCAAGGCCCGAAACCCAAGCTGTCTTGCCGTTCTCAAGACATGGAGTGATCCGAGCGAGCAGCGTATCGCCGTTGCGGAATCGAGAGCCGCCGCCCTTGAACTCGCGCCCACCCAGGACCGGCAGCAGCCGGTGATGTTCCAGCAGATCCGCCATTGAGACGAACGGAGCCTCGGTCCCGCGAGTCAGGCGGCGCGACGGGTTGACACGGATCGCTTCCCCAAGCGCGACCGTCCGCCAGCTACCGGGCGGCGATGCCTGTCCTGGTGGGACTTCGTGCCTTGGAGCGGCAGTGCGGTACTCCGTCATCGGGCTGCTCCGGCGGCCTCGGCCTCGAAGTGCCGACGTACCTGCCCGCTGCCCACGAACTGCGAGAGCAGCCGGTAGTTGCCCGCCTCGTGCCGCACGCGCCCGGCGACCACGGCCGGGTGGACGCCGGCCTCCCGCGCGAGGCTGATCACCGTCATCACGCTCAGCCCGCCCGGGGCGGGTCCCTCCCCCCAAATCGCGGCGGGGATCAGCGCCTCTTCCGCCGAGGCGTCGGCGGCGCGCTCCTTCGAGTCGGCCGGCGCCCCCGCCGCGTCGCGCAGACTGAGGTCGTCAACGAAGGCTTCATCGCCGTTGCCGTCCATGTGCAGCCCCACGTGCGCCAGCTCGTGCAGCAGGCAGAACCAGAAGTTGTCGATGCGGTCGTAGCGCAGCGTGAGCCCGATCACCGGCCGGCCGTCGCCCATCCGCAGCGCCGCCCCGTCGAGGTGGGTCCGCGGCAGGTGCCGCACGACCTCCAGGCCGATGCCGTGCTCGTTGAGCAGCGCCCGCGCGCGGATCGGTCCGTCGTCGTGGGGGCTGAGTTGGGCGACCTCCCGCATGAACTCCGCACTCACCGCGCCCGTCTGGTAGGCGGCGGCCGGAGGATGATCGTTCGCTGCGGCCATCACCTGCCAGCACCAGGCCCGCAGCGCGTAGTCGTCGGCCTTGGCGTTGATGCGGCGCTGGTCGTTCTTGCGGTACAGCGGGGCGAGGGCGACTTCCCGCCCTCCCGCGCGCTCAATCAGGCCGCGGACGACTTCCTCCGCGCGGCCGGCCAAGTCGGGGAGCGCCGGGATCCAACCGCGCCTGGCCATCTCCTTGAGGGGGAAACGGCGGGCGTCGAGGTCGTCGAAGGTGGGGTCGAACGCCGCGCCGGGCTCCTGCAGCAGGACGTCGGCGGGGATGCGCAGGTGCCGGTGCAACGCGCGCGCCATAGCCATCGTGATGGGCCGCTTGCCGGAGAGCACCTCCGACACCTTGGCGCGGCTGCCGAGGTACGGGATCAAGTCACGCTGGCTCAGCCCCTCCTGATCCATGCGGAACTGGATCGCGGCGGCGGGGGTCGGGTGGGGGATGGGCGCGCGCTTGGACTCGTACAGCTCGACCAGATCGGTGAGCAGGTCGAGTTCGTTGCCCGCGGGCGTGTCGGTCGGCGCGTCGAAGATCTCGTCGATGCGCGCCAGCGCCCGGCGCAGGTGCTCGTCCGTGCGGATCGGCGTGACGTCGGCCATTGCTACACCTCCTCTGCATTGATTCGGTCGTACGCCGCATGCGTGCCGACGAACCGGATCAGCACGATCTGCTGCTCATAGTTGATCCGCGCGACCAGGCGATAGCGGTTGCCCTTGATCCGGAAGACCACCCGGCCTCCGCCGATCACACTGGCGCGCGGGTACCTGCCCTTCAGCTCCGTCGGCGTCTGCCAACTCGCCTGCTTGACCTCCGCGACCCACGCCTGCAGCGCCTCCGCCGCGTCAGCGTGTTGCTCTCCGAAGTCCTTGAGCGTGCCTGTCGAGAGGATCCGCACGACGGCACTAGTATGGTCTTCGTAACACGAGCGAGTACATCGATCCCAATATTACATTGGAGTACCAATCGCGTCCATGGGCGCTGCGCAGCCGCCTTTACGGTGGTTCCTGCGATCCGCCCGGCGCTCCGAAGCCCAGCGACTGCAGGTTCGCCTCGATCTCCGCGTCAAGGCGCTGCGCCTCGGCCCGCTGCGCGCGCCACTCCGCGGCGAGGCGGCCCATCTTCTCCGCGAAGGGCTCGCCGTCGTCCTCCTGCGGCGCCGCGCCCACGTAGCGGCCGGGGGTGAGGACGTGGCCGTGGCGGCGCACCTCCTCCAGCGTCGCGCTCTTGCAGAAGCCGGGCTCGTCGGCGTAGTCGCCGGCGTCCGTCTCGCCGCGCCAGGCGTGGTAGGCGCCGGCGACGCGGGCGATGTCCTCGGGCGGCAGGTCGCGGTGAGTGCGGTCCATCATCCGGCCGAGCTTGCGGGCGTCGATGAACAGGATCTCGCCCGGGCGGTCGCGATAGGCCCCGTGGCGGCGTCCCCGCGAGAGGAACCAGAGGCAGGCGGGGATCTGGGTCGAGCGGAACAGCTGCCCCGGCAGGGCGACGACGCAGTCGACGAGGTCGGCCTCGACGATGCTCTTGCGGATCTCCCCCTCGCCCGACTGGTTCGACGACATCGAGCCGTTGGCCAGGACGAAGCCGGCCGTGCCGCGGGGCGCCAGGTGGTGGAGGAAGTGCTGCACCCAGGCGAAGTTGGCGTTGCCCTCGGGCGGCGCGCCGTACTGCCAGCGCGCGTCGTTGCGCAGCCGGTCGCCGCCCCAGTCGGACACGTTGAAGGGGGGATTGGCGAGGATGTAGTCGGCGCGGAGGTCGGGGTGGCGGTCGTTGTGGAAGCTGTCGCCGTGCTCGATCTGGCCCTCGATGCCGCGGATGGCCAGGTTCATGCGGGCCATCCGCCAGGTGGTGTAGTTCGACTCCTGGCCGTAGATCGAGATGTCGCGCTTGGCCTTGCCGCCGTTGCCGTTGCCGCTGGCGTGGGCGCGGATGAACTCCATCGACTGCACGAACATGCCCGAGGAGCCGCAGCAGGGGTCGTAGACGCGGCCGTTGTAGGGCTCGAGCATCTCGACCAGCAGTCGGACGACGCTGCGCGGCGTGTAGAACTCGCCGCCCTTGCGGCCCTCGGCCAGCGCGAACTGCTCCAGGAAGTACTCGTAGACGCGGCCCAGCACGTCGGTCGCTTGAGCCTCGGCCCCGCCGACCTGGATGTTGCTGACGAGGTCAACGACCTGCCCGAGGCGCGCCTTGTCGAGGCCCTGCCGCGCGTAGTCCTTGGGGAGCACGTCCTTGAGCACCGTATTGTCGCGCTCGATGGCCGCCATCGCATCGTCCACCAACTGGCCGATGGTGGTCTGACGGGTCTGATTCCTGAGGTACTGCCAGCGGGCCTCGGGCGGCACCCAGAAGATGCGTTGGGCGCGGTACTCGTCCGGGTGCTCCGGGTCGGCGCCCTGGTCGCGCTCGGCTTCGAGTTGGGCGTGGGCCTCCTCGAAGGCGTCGGAGATGTACTTGAGGAAGATCAGCCCCAGGACGACGTGCTTGTACTCGGCCGCGTCCATCTGGCCGCGCAGGGCGTCGGCCATCTGCCAGAGTTGGGCCTCGTAGGCCGCGATGTCGGCGTTGTCGGTGGTCATGGGCGTCCGATTCAGGTTGGGATGGCTGGACCCAGGAGCGTCGGCCCGCTCAGGGGCGCTGCCGATTGTACTCGTGCCGTCGCGCGGGGCGGATCCCGATCCTCGCCCGGTACGAAAGCCGCGCGCTGCGGGCGGTCCCTCGCCGCCCCGCCGATACCGAGGAAGAGGCGCCGGAGAAACGAAGCGCTCCGCGCGCGCACCCATCGCCCGAACGGCTAGCATGGCCCTGTGCAACGAGTCGACGGGCGTCTGGTCTACTCCGCAACCGACCTCGTCGGCTACCTGGAGTGCCGGCACCTCGCGAAACTCGAGCGCGCGGCGGCAGAGGGCCACCTCGAGCGGCCCGTGCGCTCCGATCCCGTGCTGGACCGCATCCAGCAGCGGGGCATCGAGCACGAGCAGCGCTTCCTGGACTCGCTCCGCGGCGAAGGGCTGCGCGTCGTCGAGGTCGAGCGGGACGATGACCTGCCCTACGAGGAGCGCCGTATCCGCGGACGCGACGAGACGCTCGCGGCGATGCGCGAGGGCGCCGACGTCATCTTCCAGGCGGTGCTCTTCGACGGCCGCCGATTCGGATACGCCGACTTCCTGCGGCGGGTCGAAGCGCCCAGCGACCTGGGCCCGTGGAGCTACGAGGTCTGGGACACGAAGCTCGCCCGCCACGCAACGGCCGCGGCGGTCCTGCAGTTGTGCCTCTACTCCGGCATGGTCGCGGAGTTGCAGGGAGTGCCGCCCCAAGAAATGCACCTGGCCCTCGGGGGCGTGCGGCGCGAGACGGTGTCGTTCCGCGTCGCCGAGTACGCCGCCTACTACCGGCTCGTCGCGCGTGAGTTCGAGCGCTTCCTCGGCGCGGACGACGTCTACCCGGTGGAACGCACGCCGGAACCGGTCGAGCACTGCGGCGCCTGCCGCTGGAGCGAGCGGTGCCGCAAGCAGTGGCGCGCGGAGGACGACCTGTCTCTCGTTGCCGACCTCTCGTCCCGTCAGCGACGCGCCCTGCGCGCGATCGGCGTGACGACGCGCACGGCGCTGGCCGAGCCTGCGCAGCCACTGCCCGATCGCCTCGACGGCGCCGGTCGCGAAGCCCTAACCCGCATCGCGGCGCAGGCGAACATCCAGGTGCGGGGCGAGCGCCTCAAGCAAGCGATCTCCGAGCGCATCCCGCCCCCGCGCGACCGCGAGGGCAAGTTGCTCCCCAACCAGGGGCTGCTGATGCTCCCCGAGCCTTCCCCGGGCGACCTCTTCTTCGATATCGAGGGGGACCCGTTCTTCGAATCGGACGAGGTCGACGGCATCGACTACCTCTTCGGTGTCATCGAGCCGGGATGTCCGGACGAGAGCGGGCGGCCGACCTTCCACGCCTTCTGGTCGATCGAGGGCGGCACCGTTACAACGGGCGCGGAGCGGCGCGCCTTCGAAGCGTTCATCGACCTCGTCAGCGCCCGGCTTGAGTCCGACCCGAACCTGCACATCTACCACTACGCGCCGTACGAGCCGACCGCCGTGAAGCGGCTCGCCGGGCGCTACGGGACGCGCGAAGAGGAGGTCGACGCGCTCCTGCGCGGCGGCGTGTTCGTCGACCTCTACCGGGCCGTGCGCCAAGGCATCCGGGCGTCGGTCGAGAGCTACTCCATCAAGCAACTGGAGCCCCTCTACGGCTTCATCCGCAGCGTCGAATTGCGCGACGCGAACACGAGCATCGTCGAGTTCGAGACGTGGCTCGAGCTCGAACGGGAGGACGCGCGCGACGACCTGCTCGCGGAGATCAAGGCCTACAACCGCGACGATTGCGTCTCGACGCTGCACCTGCGGGACTGGCTCGAAGGCCAGCGCGCGGAACTCGTGCGCGAGCTTGGCGACCCACCCCGTCCGACCGTGCCGGCGCCCGAGGAGCGGGAGGACAGCGAGGAGCAGCAGGCCGTCAACGCGCTGGTGGACGCGCTGTGCGCCGGCCTGCCGGAGCGCATCGAGGGACTCACGCGCGACGAGCGCGGGCGCTGGCTGCTGGCCCAGCTCCTGAACTGGCACCGACGCGAAGGCAAGGCCTTCTGGTGGCGCTACTTCCACCTCGTGGAGGAGCTCACCGATGCCGAGCGCCGCGAGGAGCCGGACGCCATCGGCGAGTTGACCTTCCAGGAATCGTGGCCGGACCCGCGGCCGAAAGCGCGCTCCACCATCTACCGGTTCCGCTTCCCTCCCCAGGACCACGCCATCAGGGAGGGCGACCGGCCCCACGATCCAGAGACCGGCGAGGCCGCCGGCACGGTCGCATTCATTGACGACGGGGAGGGCCTGATCGACCTCAGGCGGGGCAGCACCCAGCCCCCGCCCACCCCCACGTCCCTTGTCCCCTTCGATCTCGTCCGAGCCAAGCCCAAGCCCGAGAGCCTGCAGCGCCTCGCCCGCTGGGTGCTTGAGCACGGCTGCGGTGGCGCCGGTCCGTACGGGGCTGCACTGGACCTGCTCACGCGCCGCTCGCCCAGGCTGGGGCAGGAGGAGGGGACGCCGCTTCTGCGCGAGGGCGAAGACGCGCAGGACGCCGCTCGCCGTCTGGTCGCCGCCATGGACCACAGCTACCTCGCGATCCAGGGACCGCCGGGGTCGGGCAAGAGCACGGTGGGAGCGGAGATGATCGTCGACCTCGTCGCTGCGGGGAAGCGCATCGGGGTCACGGCGAACAGCCACAAGGTCATCGGCGAACTGCTGGCGAAGGTTGCAAGCGCTGCAGCCGACCGCGGCGTTGTCGTGGCCATCGGACAGCTCCCGCGTTCGAATGAGAAACCCACCTACCCCGGCGCCGAGCACCTGAAGAACAACGCCGCGGCGCGGGCCCAGCTCGCGGAGGGCTCCCTGGACGTCGTCGGAGGCACGACCTGGCTCTGGGCCCGCGAGGACATGGTCGAGAGCGTGGACGTCCTGTTCGTCGACGAGGCCGGCCAGATGTCCCTCGCCGACGCGCTGGCGGCCGCGGTCTCCGCGTCGAGCCTCGTCCTCCTGGGCGACCCGCAGCAGCTCGACCAGCCCCTGCAAGGCGCCCACCCGCCCGGGGCCGAGCGCTCGGCGCTCGCACACGTGCTCCACGGGGGGCGCGTCATGCCGGACCACGTCGGCCTCTTCCTCGACGGGACCTGGCGTCTCCATCCCGAGATCTGCGCCTACACGTCGGAGGTGTTCTATGAGGGTCGGCTGCACTCGCACCCCGGTCGCGACCGCCTCGACCTCAAGGGCGTTCCACCCCTCTCAGGCACGGGGATCCGCTTCCTGCCCGTCCAGCACACCGGTCAGTCGAGCGAGGCGCCGGAGGAGGCGGAGGAGCTCGCCGCTCGCGTCGGCGCCCTCCTCGGCGGCAGCCCGACCTTCCACAATGCCGAGGGCTCCACACATGCGCTCGACGACTCCGACGTCCTCGTCATCACGCCCTACAACGCGCAGGTCAAGGCGATCCGCCACGCGCTGCCCGGCTTCCGCATCGGTACGGT
Organism: Dehalococcoidia bacterium; assembly: GCA_965209205.1. GTDB lineage: Bacteria > Chloroflexota > Dehalococcoidia > Bin125 > Bin125 > TK10-74A. The sequence continues at coordinate 127,976 of CBDBQC010000002.1, read as the reverse complement.
CGACAAGTTCCAGGGGCAGGAGGCGCCCATCTCCATCTATTCGATGGCGACAAGCTCCGCCGACGAGGCCCCCCGCGGCATGGAGTTCCTGTACAGCCTCAACCGCCTCAACGTCGCCACCAGCCGCGCCCAGTGCCTCGCGGTCGTGATCGCCAGCCCCGCGCTCTTGCGCGTCCGCTGCCGCACCCCCCGAGAGATGCGCCTCGCCAACGCTCTGGCGCGGCTGGTCGAGGTGGCCGGCTTGAAGCTCGACGTGCACTTGCGCCGCGACGATGAGGTCGACCAACTGGCGGTCGATCCCGAGGGCAGGCCCGTCGGGATCGAATTGAAGAACGCGTCGTCGCGGTGACCGGCCAGTCGGCGGCGAGCCTGCCACGGGGGTCGACATTGCGGCTGATCACGGGGTCGGGCATCGGTTCCCCCGTCGCCAAGCGAATGCAGTGCCCCGGCGTCTGCCTCGACGCCGGGGCGCCGCGGTCTCGCACCGGGCCGCCTCCGGGGAATCCGCGCGCCGTCGGACGGCGCTAGGCAGCGCCTCCCGGTCCCTTGGTCCGGGTCGACCGGGCCCGGGTCCAGCGGTCCCAGACCGACTTCGCCACGTACAGCGCGATCAGGGCCAGGAGCAGCCACCACCAGGGGAAGCAGTCGGACTCGACGACGACCACCTGGGGCGACTCGGGGGCATCGCCCTGGGTCATGCGGCCCGCGCCGCCGCCGGCGTCCGCGGTGGATTCGGCCGGGGCGGCGGCCACGCGCGGCGTGTCGCCGGACTCCGCGGCAAGGAGCGGGTCAAGGTCCATGTGATCGGGCATCTGCGCGCCCACTGACTGCACGCGCGCCGGCCGCGCGTCGCCCTCGTCCGCGGAGGCCGGGGCGTCGCCCGCGGCCGGGTCTTCGTCGCCCGCGGCCGGGTCGGCGTCGTCCGCGGCCGGGGCATCCGGGGCATCGGGGGTATCCGGGGGCGTCGGCGGGTTCGGCGGCGTCGGCTGCGGACTCCAGGGCCCGGGCGACGTGGCGCCGGGCGCCGTGGGCTCAGGATCGGGCGGCGGCGGGCCGGGCGGTGTCGGGCCGGGCGGCGTCGGGCCGGGCGGCGTCGGGCCGGGCGGCGTGGGGCCGGGCGGCGTGGGGCCGGGCGGCGTGGGGCCGGGCGGCGTCGGGCCGGGCGGCGTCGGGCCGGGCGGCGTCGGGCCGGGCGGCGTGGGACCGGGCGGCGTGGGACCGGGCGGCGTCGGACCAGGCGGCGTCGGACCAGGCGGCGTGGGGTCGGGCGGCGGCGGACCGGGCGGCGTCGGGCCGGGGCCCGGCCCCACGACGGACGGGCTGGGCGGCTCGGCCACGTCGGTCACCTGGATGGTGACCGCGACGGTGTCATCGATCGACGGGTCCGGGTCGCCGTCCGCGTTCCTGCCGTCGCTGACGCCCACCGTCACGGTGTACGTCGTGGGGCCGAACTCGTAATCGAGCACCGCGCCGGGGGCGACCCGGATCTGGCCGCCGGCCGGGTCGATGCGGAAGGCGGCGGCGCCGGTCAGCGAGTAGGTCAGCGGGTCGCCGTCGGCGTCGGTGGCCGTCACGGGCGCGCCGACGGCGGTGCCGGCCGGCGAGTTCTCGGCCACCTGCCGCGGAGCGGCGGCCGCGAAGCGCGGCGGACGGTTGACATCGCCCGTGGGGTCATCGACCGGCGGGTCGTCCGGCGAGTCGCCCGGCGGGTCGTCCGACGGGTCGTCCGACGACTCGGCCACGTCGATCACGTCGATGACGACCTGGATCACGGCCTCAAGGATGTGGCCGTCGCCCTGACCGGGCGCGGCGTGGATCGCCTGCACCGTCACGTAGTGGCGGTGGCTCGTCTCGTAGTCCAGGGTCGTCCCGGGGGCCACCCGGATCTGGCCGGTGGCCGGGTCGATGGTGAACTCGGCATGGTGGGGGTCTGGCGGGAGGTCCGGATCGACGCTGGCCGCGCGGCTGTACTGGCGACTCGCGCTCGTGACCGCGTCCGCGACGATGGAGTAGACGATCGTGTGGCCCTGCGCGTCGGTCGTCGTCAGCGGCGCCCCGACGGGCGCGCCCGGCGGGGCGTCCTCGGACACGGCCCGCGCGGCGCTGCGCCGGTCCGGGCCGGTGATCCCCGTGCCGCTCGCCGACCAGGCGCTCTCGCCCTCGTCGTTGCGGGCGAGCACCTGCACCTCGTAGGTGGCGCCGGGCTCCAGGTCGGGGATCGTGGTGCCGGGGATGGCGCCGGTGAACGGGTGGTCGGTCCAGGCGTCCGCGCCCTCGAGGCGGTAGCGCACGTCGTAGTCGGTGGTCTCGGGCACGCCGGCCATCAAGATCGAGACCCAGTTGATGTCGAGTTCGGTGTCGGGGTTGGCCGCCGACGGGGCCGCCCAGGGCGCGTCGGGCGTAGGAGGCGGCTCGGCCACGTCGGTCACGCGGATGGTGACTGTCGCGCTATCGGTGCCGCCGTTGCCGTCCCGGGCGCTCACGGTCACCGTGTAGGATGGGGTGGACTCGTGGTCCAGCCATGCGCCCTCGGCCACTTGGATCTGGCCGCTGGCGGCGTCGATGACGAAGCCTGCGTCGCCGGACAGCGAGTAGGTCAGCGTGTCGTCGTCGGAGTCCGTCGCGGTGATCGAGGCGCCAACGGCGGTCCCGGCCGGGGAGTTCTCGGCCACCGTCCGGGCCGCGTCCGCAACGCCGAAGGTGGGCGGGTCGTTGGGATCGATCGGAGTCGGGGGGCCAGCGGGCGGCGGGGGCGGGGGCGGGGGCGGGGGAGGCGGCGGAGGCGGAGGCGGGGGCGGGGGCGGCGGGGGCGGCGGCGCGGCATCGGTGCTGCCCGTGCCGGCGTCCGACCAGGGGCTGTCACCCTCGCCGCTGGTGGCGAGCACCTGCACCTCGTAGGTCGTGCCCGCGGTCAGGCCGGTAAGCGTGGTGGACGTCCCCGCGCCCGCGAAGGCGTGGGCCGTCCAGGCCGTCGCGTCTTCCACCCGGTACTGCACGTCGTAGTCCGTGATGGGCGCGCCGTTGTCGTCGGGGGCCGTCCAACTCACGTCCAGGGACGTCGTCGGGCTGTCGGCGTTCTCGGACACCGTGGGCGCGGCAGGCTGGGCCGGAGGCGGCACGTCGGTCAGGTTGATCGTGACGACGACGGTGGCCGGGGTGGCCGCGACGGCGTCCCTGGCCTCCACCGTCACCGAGTAGGACGGCGTCGTCTCGTAGTCCAGCGACGCGCCGGCGGCCACCGTGATCTGCCCGGTCGCCGAGTTGACCGCGAAGGCCGCCGCGCCGGCGCCCGACGCCGCGAAGGTCACCGTGTCGCCGTCCGGGTCGGTCGCCGTCAGCGGCGCGCCGACGACCGTCCCGGCCGGGCTGTTCTCGGCCACCTCGCGGGTCGCCGAGCTCTGGGGCGTTCCCGGGTCGTCCGGATCATCAAAGACCGGCGCGTGGTTGTTGGTGCGGCCCGTGGTGGTATCCGACCAGGGGCTGTCGCCCTCGACGGTCCTGGCCAGCACCTGCACCTCGTAGGTCGTGTCCTCGGTCAGGCCCGTGAGCGTGGTCGACGTCCCCGTGCCCTGGAAGGCGTGGGCCGTCCAGGCCGTCGCGCCTTGCTCGCGGTACTGCACGTCGTAGTCCGTGATGGGCGCGCCGTTGTCGTCGGGGGCCGTCCAACTCACGTCCAGCGCGGTCCGCGGGTTGGTGGCGTTGCGAACCACCGTGGGGGCGTCGGGCTTCTCCGGCGCGGTCACGTCGGTCACCAGGATGCTGACCTTGATCACGGCATCGTGGCTGTCGACCGTGTAGTGCACCTCGCCGCGGTAGAACTTGGCGATCACTTCGCCGTTGAAGGTCTCCGTCTCCCGATGGACATCATCCGTCTCGTAGTCCAGCGTCGCGTTCTCCGCCACGCTGATCTGCCCGCTGGCCGCGTCGATCACGAACAGGCCCGAGTCGGCCGCCTTGCCCTGGAGGGTGTAGGTCAGCGCGTCGTTGGTCCCATCATCTCCGTCGTCGTACGGCGTCCCCGTCACCGGCGCCCCGACCGCCGTGCCCGCCGCAGAGTTCTCGGCAATGCTGCGGCTCGTCTTCGCGGTGATCGTGATGGTCGCGCTGCGGGTGACCGACCCGCCGTAGGGGTCGCTGGCCGTGAGGTGGACCTGCGACGCGCCCTGGTTGAGCAGGGTCGCCGTCAGCGCGGCGCTCCCGGCCACGCCGGACAGGCTCACGCCGAGCAGGGCGGGGTGCTGCGCGGAGGCCGCGTAGGTCAGCGCGTCGCCGTCGGCGTCGGCGAAGAACACCCCCAGCGCGCCCGGCCCGGTCTCGCGGTAGTCGGCGGTGCTCCCCACCGGGAACGTGCCGCCGTTGAACGCGGCGCTGGAGGCGGCCGGCGGGCGGTTGGCCTGCCCCGAGCCGGTGTCCGACCAGGGGCCGGCGCCCTCGTCGCTGCTGATCGCCCGCACCTGGACTTCGTAGGTCGCGCCGGCCTCCAGGCTGGGCAGGTTCAGGCTGGTGGCCGTGGCGCCCAGGGTCCCGCTGTAGGCGGTCCAGGCGTTGGGGGTTTGCCCCTCCGCGACCTGCTTGCGGTACTGCGCCTCGTAGCCGGTGATGGTCGTGCCGTTGACGGCCGCCGCCGTCCATCTCACGTCCAACGCCGGAGCCGTCGGCTCCGAGAACTCGGTGCGCGTCAGCGCCGGCGTGCCGGGCTTACCGGGCTCCACGTCCGTTACCAGGATGTTGACCTTGATCACGGCGGCGTGGCTGTCGACCGTGTAGTGCACCTCGCCGCGGTAGAACTTGGCGATCACTTCGCCGTTGAAGGTCTCCGTCTCCCGGTGGGTGTCATCCGTCTCGTAGTCCAGCGTCGCGTTCTCCGCCACGCTGATCTGGCCGCTGGCGGCGTCGATGACGAACAGCCTCGAGTCGGCCGCCTTGCCCGTGAGGGTGTAGGTCAGCGCGTCATCGGTCTGGTCGTCCCCGTCGTCGTACGGCGTCCCCGTCACCGGCGCCCCGACCGCCGTGCCCGCCGCGGAGTTCTCGGCGATGCTGCGGCTCGTCTTCGCGGTGATCGTGATGGTCACGCTGCGGGTCACGGCGCCGCCGTAGGAGTCGCTGGCCGTGAGGTCGACCGTCGACGCGCCCTGGTTGAGCAGGGTCGCCGTCAGCGCGGCGCTCCCGGCCGCGCCGGACAAGCTCACGCCGAGCAGGGCGGGGTGCTGCGCGGAGGCCGCGTAGGTCAGCGCGTCGCCGTCGGCGTCGTCGAAGAACACCCCCAGCGCGCCCTCCCCGGTCTCGCGGTAGTCGGCGGTGCCCCCCACCGGGAACGTGCCGCCGTTGAACGCAGCGCTGGAGGCGGCCGGCGGGCGGTTGGCCTGCCTGGAGCCGGTGTCCGACCAGGGGCCGGCGCCCTCGTCGCTGCTGATCGCCCGCACTTGGACTTCGTAGGTCGCGCCGGCCTCCAGGCTGGGCAGGTTCAGGCTGGTGGCCGAGGCGCCCAGCGTGCCGGTGTAGGCCGTCCAGGCGTTGGGGGTGTCCCCCTCCGCGACCTGCTTGCGGTACTGCGCCTCGTAGCCGGTGATGGTCGTGCCGTTGACAGCCGCCGCCGTCCATCTCACGTCCAACGCCGGAGCCGTCGGCTCGGAGAACTCGGTGCGCGTCACCGCCGGCGTGCCGGGCTTACCGGGCTCCACGTCCGTCACCAGGATGCTGACGCTGATCACGGCGTCGTGGCTGTCGACCGTGTAGTGCACCTCGCCGCGGTAGAACTTGGCGATCACTTCGCCGTTGAAGGTCTCCGTCTCCCGGTGGGTGTCATCCGTCTCGTAGTCCAGTGTCGCGTTCTCCGCCACGCTGATCTGGCCGCTGGCCGCGTCGATCACGAACAGGCCCGAGTCGGCCGCCTTGCCCTGGAGGGTGTAGGTCAGCGCGTCGTTGGTCTGGTCGTCCCCGTCGTCGTACGGCGTCCCCGTCACCGGCGCCCCGACCGCCGTGCCCGCCGCGGAGTTCTCGGCGATGCTGCGGCTCGTCTTCGCGGTGACCGTGATGGTCACGGTGCGGGTCACGGCGCCGCCGTAGGGGTCGGCGGCCGTGAGGTTGACCTTCGACGCGCCCTGGTTGAGCAGGGTCGCCGTCAGCGCGGCGCTCCCGGCCGCGCCGGACAAGCTCACGCCGAGCAGGGCGGGGTGCTGCGCGGAGGCCGCGTAGGTCAGCGCGTCGCCGTCGGCGTCGGCGAAGAGCACTCCCAGCGCGCCCTCCCCGGTCTCGCGGTAGTCGGCGGTGCTCCCGACCGGGAACGTGCCGCCGTTGAACGCGGCGCTGGAGGCGGCCGGCGCGCGGTTGGCCTGCCCCGATCCGGTGTCCGACCAGGGGCCGGCGCCCTCGTCGCTGCTGATCGCCCGCACCTGGACTTCGTAGGTCGCGCCGGCCTCCAGGCTGGGCAGGTTCAGGCTGGTGGCGGTCGCGCCCAGCGTGCCACTGTAGGCCGTCCAGGCGTTGGGGGTGTCTCCCTCCGCGACCTGCTTGCGGTACTGCGCCTCGTAGCCGGTAATGGTCGTGCCGTTGACGGCCGCCGCCGTCCAGGTCGCGTCCAACGCCGGAGCCGTCGGCTCCGAGAACTCGGTGCGCGTCACCGCCGGCGTGCCGGGCTTACCGGGCTCCACGTCCGTCACCAGGATGTTGACCTTGATCACGGCGGCGTGGCTGTCGACCGTGTAGTGCACCTCGCCGCGGTAGAACTTGGCGATCACTTCGCCGTTGAAGGTCTCCGTCTCCCGGTGGGTGTCATCCGTCTCGTAGTCCAGCGTCGCGTTCTCCGCCACGCTGATCTGGCCGCTGGCTGAATCGATCACGAACAGGCCGGAGTCCGCCGCCTTGCCCTGGAGAGTGTAGGTCAGCGCGTCATCGGTCTGGTCGTCCCCGTCGTCGTACGGCGTCCCCGTCACCGGCGCCCCGACCGCCGTGCCCGCCGCGGAGTTCTCGGCGATGCTGCGGCTCGTCTTCGCGGTGACCGTGATGGTCACGGTGCGGGTCACGGCGCCGCCGTAGGGGTCGGCGGCCGTGAGGTTGACCTTCGACGCGCCCTGGTTGAGCAGGGTCGCCGTCAGCACGGCGCTCCCGGCCGTACCGGACAAGCTCACGCCGAGCAGGGCGGGGTGCTGCGCGGAGGCCGCGTAGGTCAGCACGTCGCCGTCGGCGTCGGCGAAGAGCACTCCCAGCGCGCCCTCCCCGGTCTCGCGGTAGTCGGCGGTGCTCCCGACCGGGAACGTGCCGCCGTTGAACGCGGCGCTGGAGGCGGCCGGCGCGCGGTTGGCCCGGCCAGACCCGGTGTCCGACCAAGGGCCGGGCTCACCGTCAATCACAGTCAGTGCGACGCCCGGATTGTCGCTGTCGTTAATGGTGATGGCGGCATCGGTGACGGTGATGCCCGCGGTCGTCCCGGAGACGATGATGGTCTCGCTCCCCTCCGCCAACGTGTCCGACACGCCAGTGAAGGTCAGAGTGACCGACCCGCTGGTCTGGCCATCCTCGATCCGCACGTCGGGCAAGGTCCACACGGCGTAGTCAGTCCCGGACGTGGCCGTACCGCCGGACAGAGCGAGGTCGACAGTTTGGACGCCTTCGGCGCCCTGCCGGGTCGCCGTCACGGTGATCTTGGCGCTCAAAGCGCCCTCAACGAAGGAGGACGGGCTCACGCTCAGGGTGATGCGCGGCTCGTCGTCCTCTCTGGCCAGCGCCCGCACCTGCACCTCGTAGGTTGCGCCCTCGTCAAGGCCCGGGAGGTTCAGGCTGGTCGTGCCAGCGTCCAGCGCGCCGCGGTAATCAGTCCACGCCGTCACGCCCTGCTTGCGGTACCGCGCCTCGTAGCCGGTGATGGTGACACCATCGGCGGCAGGCGCCGTCCAGCTCACGTCCAACGCCGGATCCGTCGGCTCGGAGAACTCGGTACGGGTCAGCGCCGGCGTGCCGGGCTTGCCGGGCTCCAGGTCCGTCACCTTGATGCTGACGTTGATGACGGCGGCGTGGTCATCGACCGTGTAGTGCACCTCGCCGCGGTAGAACTTGGCGATCACTTCGCCGTTGAAGGTCTCCGTCTCCCGGTAGGCGCCATCGGCCGCTTCGTAGTCCAGCGTGGCGCCCGCGGCCACGCTGATTTGGCCGGTCGCCGAATCGATCACGAACAGGCCGGAGTCCGCCGCCTTGCCCGTGAGGGTGTAGGTCAGCGCGTCATCGGTCTGGTCGTCCCCGTCGTCGTACGGCGTCCCCGTCACCGGCGCCCCGACCGCCGTGCCCGCCGCGGAGTTCTCGGCGATGCTGCGGCTCGTCGTCGCGGTGATCGTGATGGTCGCGCTGCGGGTGACCGACCCGCCGTAAGGGTCGCTGGCCGTGAGGTTGACCGTCGACGCGCCCTGGTTGAGCAGGGTCGCCGTCAGCGCGGCGCTCCCGGCCGCGCCGGACAGGCTCACGCCGAGCAACGCCGGATGCTGCGCGGAGGCCGTGTAGGTCAGCGGGTCGCCGTCGGCGTCGTCGAAGAACACCCCCAGCGCGCCCTCCCCGGTCTCGCGGTAGTCGGCGGTGCTCCCGACCGGGAACGTGCCCCCGTTGAACGCGGCGCTGGAGGCGGCCGGCGGGCGGTTGGCCTGCCTCGAGCCGGTGTCCGACCAGGGGCCGGGCTCACCGTCAATCACAGTCAGTGCGACGCCCGGATTGTCGCTGTCATTAATGGTGATGGCGGCATCGGTGACGGTGATGCCCGCGGTCGTCCCGGAGACGATGATGGTCTCGCTCCCCTCCGCCAACGTGTCCGACACGCCAGTGAAGGTCAGAGTGACCGACCCGCTGGTCTGGCCATCCTCGATCCGCACGTCGGGCAAGGTCCACACGGCGTAGTCAGTCCCGGACGTGGCCGTACCGCCGGACAGAGCGAGGTCGACAGTTTGGACGCCTTCGGCGCCCTGCCGGGTCGCCGTCACGGTGATCCTGGCGCTCGTAGCGCTCTCAACGAAGGAGGACGGGCTCACGCTCAGGGTGATGCGCGGCTCGTCGTCCTCTCTGGCCAGCGCCCGCACCTGCACCTCGTAGGTTGCGCCCTCGTCAAGGCCCGGGAGGTTCAGGCTGGTCGTGCCAGCGTCCAGCGCGCCGCGGTAATCAGTCCACGCCGTCACGCCCTGCTTGCGGTACCGCGCCTCGTAGCCGGTGATGGTGACACCATCGGCGGCAGGCGCCGTCCAGCTCACGTCCAACGCCGGATCCGTCGGCTCGGAGAACTCGGTACGGGTCAGCGCCGGCGTGCCGGGCTTGCCGGGCTCCAGGTCCGTCACCTTGATGCTGACGTTGATGACGGCGGCGTGGTCATCGACCGTGTAGTGCACCTCGCCGCGGTAGAACTTGGCGATCACTTCGCCGTTGAAGGTCTCCGTCTCCCGGTAGGCGCCATCGGCCGCTTCGTAGTCCAGCGTGGCGCCCGCGGCCACGCTGATTTGGCCGGTCGCCGAATCGATCACGAACAGGCCGGAGTCCGCCGCCTTGCCCGTGAGGGTGTAGGTCAGCGCGTCATCGGTCTGGTCGTCCCCGTCGTCGTACGGCGTCCCCGTCACCGGCGCCCCGACCGCCGTGCCCGCCGCGGAGTTCTCGGCGATGCTGCGGCTCGTCGTCGCGGTGATCGTGATGGTCGCGCTGCGGGTGACCGACCCGCCGTAAGGGTCGCTGGCCGTGAGGTTGACCGTCGACGCGCCCTGGTTGAGCAGGGTCGCCGTCAGCGCGGCGCTCCCGGCCGCGCCGGACAGGCTCACGCCGAGCAACGCCGGATGCTGCGCGGAGGCCGTGTAGGTCAGCGGGTCGCCGTCGGCGTCGTCGAAGAACACCCCCAGCGCGCCCTCCCCGGTCTCGCGGTAGTCGGCGGTGCTCCCGACCGGGAACGTGCCCCCGTTGAACGCGGCGCTGGAGGCGGCCGGCGCGCGGTTGGCCCGGCCAGACCCGGTGTCCGACCAGGGTTTGGGATCGTCGCTGTAGGTGCCGTGCACCCGCGCCTCGTAGGTGGCGCCAGCCTCCAGGTTCGAAATGGTGAAGGTGCGGCCGGTGATGGTGCCGCTGTACTGCGTCCAGTCCGACTCCCCCTGCTTGCGGTACTCGGCCGAGTAGCCGCCGGGCGGATCCGTCGGGGCCGCCCAGGACACTTGCAGGGCCGGGTTCGATTGCTCGCTGAACTGGACGCGGGTGAGCGTGGGCGTGCCCGGTTTGCGGCTATCGGCGCTGGCGCCACCGACCGAACGAGTCCGCGCAGGGGTGTCCGTGGGCTCCGCCGTTGGCGGGGGCGGGGAATCGGGAGCCGGGTCGGGCGAGGGATCGGGAGCCGGATCGGGCGAGGGATCGGGCGCCGGGTCGGGCGGGGGATCGGGCGCCGGGTCGGGCGAGGGATCGGGCGCCGGGTCGGGCGGGGGATCGGGCGCCGGCTCGGGTGGAGGATCGGGCGCGGTCCAGGTGACGGTGACCGAGCCCGACGTGGCCGACACGCTGCCGTAGCGGACCGTGACCCGGAACGCCCAGGACTCGGGGCGGTCGGCCAGGTAGCGGAAGGTCGCGCCGCCGGGCCAGGAAATCCAACTGCCGCCCGGGTTTATCTCCCACGTGTAGGACGGAGCGCCGCCGGCGGGGGCGTTGGTGATGGACGCGCGCAGCGTCACCGCCTGGCCGACGAGGGGGGCGGAGGGGCTGGCCGTGACGGAGACCGACACCCCAGGCGCCTGAGCCGACGCCGGGGGCGAGAAGAAGGAAAAGGTCACGGGCAGCGCGGCCGCGACGGCCACGAGGACCGCCGCCGCACGCAGCAGCCTGGTTCTCACTCGAGGATCGCCTGCGAATTCTCGCATCGTGTTTCCTCATTCTCGGTGGCGCTGTCGCCCGTCGCGGAACCGTGGGGGAGCGGTTGTTCCTGATGCGTCTTCGAGGTCAGAGTCCGCGGTCAACCGCAGGCGGACCGTGCGGCGGTCCTCCAACAGGCGCGTCCGGCCCATCAGACCCCGGTCCACCAGCTTGCTCACATGGCGGCTCATCATCGACGCGTCGCCCGGCAAGAGGGACGCCAGCTCCGTCACCGTCTGCGCCTCGCCCCGGGAGCACCGGTCGAGGATCCCGTACTCCGGCGCCGACAGGCTGTGCGGCGCGAGGTTCACGAGGCTCCCTTCGGCCGTGGCGGCCGTCAGGCTGGTGAGCAGGCGGCCCAGATCCGCTGGGGCGGGCCGGGCCGGCACCGTCGTTGCTGGTGCGATTGCGCTCGCCAAGGACAATGTCCGGCATCCATCAACAGTTGCTGGTCACTAAGTTTGCTTGGAACACTAAATGTCACCGCAAGTGTTGTCAACCACAGACCATGTACTATGCATTAGATGCCTGCGGCACTGACTTGCGAGGCGGCCCTGCATCGGGGAGAATGGCTGCGTGACAACCCCGAGCCCACCAGACGGTCCCGACCGCCCGACTGACGACTCGTCCGCCGCTCTCGGCACGTCGATCACCGATCTGTTCAACGCGCTCGACAAGGCGATGACGCAGCAGGTGGCGCCCCACGGCCTCAGCACCCTGGAGTACGACCTCCTCTGGTACTGCATCGACGGGGAACGCACGGCGACCGAGCTGGCGCAGTTCCTGCCCGTCGACGGTTCCCGCATCAGCCGCCTCGTGACCGGGCTGGTCGATCGGAGCCTGCTGCGCCGGCGCCGCCTGCGCAGCGACCGGCGCATCGTGATGCTCAGCCTCACCGACGCGGGGCGGGAAACCACCTCCCGGATCTTCGAGAACATGCGGCGGTACTACGCCATGCTCACGGAGGAGATCAGCGAGGAAGAGATGCGCGTCTTCGAGGCCGTCACCGCCCGGCTCGTCGCCAGGCACGCGGCCCTGCAGCGGTCCGAGTAGGCCGGGGGGCGTTCGCGGGGCTACGGCCGGCCGGCGACGGCCTCGCCGAACGCGACCCCGCACACGGCGCCGGGGTGGTCCTTCCAGCGGTCGTAGGCGGCGCTGATGGCGTCGCACAGCGCCTGGGTCGTGGCCCCGTACTTGACGGCCGCCTCCGTGATCTCCGGCGCCAGGAACCACTGCTGGGCGATCTGGTAGATGAACGCGACATCGGCGGGGGCGCTGTAGATGTGGAACGACGCCGTCGCCCGCACGTTCGTGAACCCGGCCGCGACGAGGTGGGCCTTCAGTTCCTTGCCCATCTGCGGGTGGGCGTCGTCGGCCGCCAGCAGGTCCTCAAACATGTCCCAGGCCTTCCGGATGACGCCGAAGTCGGGGTGCGTGAAGCTCGAGCCGCTGATCATCTCCCGGCAGCCCAGGATCCCGCCGGGCTTGAGGACGCGCTGCACCTCGGCCAGCACCGCGGCGGTGTCCGGCACGTGCATGAGGACATTGTGACAGTGGGCGACGTCAAAAAAGCCGTCCGCGAAGGGCAGATCGGTCACGTCGCCCACGTGGAACGTCGCGTTGTCCTGTCCCCGCACCTCCGCGAGCGCCCGCGCCAGCTCGATCTGCGACGCTTCCATGTCGATGCCGTGCATCTCGCCGGGCGTGACGGCCTGGGCCAGCCCCGACGAGATGGTGCCCAGCCCGCAGCCGAAGTCGAGCACGCGCAGGCCGGGCCGGAGATACGGCAGCAGATAGGCGGCGCTGGTCGCCGCGGTGTAGCGCCGCATGGACTCCAGGAACTCTTCGCTGAAGCCCATCGTGTAGTCGGGCGTCGCCGATGTCTCGTCCGTCATCGGGGGGGCTCCGCCGGCCGGGAACGCCGGGCGCGCGCAGGGGCTGTCGCGCGCATGGGCGCGCGCTGCGGCACCGGGCCACGATGCCGGCGCGCGCGTGCCGACCCGACGATGACCGGGCACTGGTCTCGACAGCACATGCCAAAAGTGTGCCATCGCCGCGCGGCAGTATCCATATCGCAGTCGTGTGATTCACTAGATTTCTGTATGAAACGTCGTATATTCTCGCCAGCCCGTAGTCACGATGGCATCCCGGCCCGCCTTGGCGCGCCGCGGTCCGGGCACTCGCAGCCCTCCTGGGAGCCCCAGGATTCCACGCGGATCACCGGGCGCCACCGCGAGAGCGGGCGGAAGAACTAAGGTGGGGATGGCCCCGCAGCCGGCGCCGCGCGGCGGCGGGGCACGATCGTCACCCCAGCAGCGGCGCCTCATTCGTGGCCAGGCGATAGCCCGCGCGGGGCTTGGTGAATATATAGGTGGGGTCGCGCGCGTCGTCGCCCAGCTTGCGGCGCAGCCGCTTCACCACGTCGCGCACCAGCCACGGTTCCGCGGTCCGGTCTGGACCCCAGATCCGCCGCAGCAGCACGGCGTGCGGCATCACCCGCCGGGGGTTGACCGAGAGCTCATAGAGCACCGCGTACTCCTTCACCGTCAACTCCACCCGACGCCCCGCCACGGTCACCCGGCGCTGGGCGTAGTCGATGCGCAGGTCGCCCGCGGCGTACGGTTCGGTCGGCACTGGGCCATCGGGCGCGGCCCGCTTGCGCAGGGCCGCCCGGATCCGCGCGGCCAGCTCCGTGGGCGAGAACGGCTTCACCACGTAATCGGCGGCCCCCATGTCGAGCGCCTTGGCGACGACTTCGTCCTGGCCGTACGCGGAGAGGAAGATGACCGGCACATCCACCGTCTTCAGGATGTCCTGCATCAAGCCGATCCCATCACTCCCCGGCAGCACCAGATCGAGCAAGACTAAGTGCGGCCGTTCCGCCTTCACGAGGTGCAGCACGTCGTCCGGGTCGCCGGTCACGATGGGCGCATACCCGGCCTTCGTGAGGGTGTCGCGCACGTAGCGGAGGGTTTGCGGGTCGTCGTCGACGGCGAGGACGCGCAACGGGGGGCGCGCCGGCCGGCGCTTCCCCTCGACGCTCACCCCGGGACTCTCCTCGCCGCCGAGGCTCTCCGCGGCCACCGCCGGGATCGTGAACGTGAACCGCGCCCCCAGGCCCGGCCCGTCGCTCTCCGCCCAGATCCGGCCGCCGTGCGCTTCCACGATCCCCTTGCAGATCGCCAGTCCCAGACCGGAGCCCGCGATGCCGCTGCCCGGACCCATGACCACCGCGCGGGAGAACTTGCGGAAGAGGTGGGGCAGGAGGTCGGAGGGGATGCCCCGGCCGTCGTCGGCCACGGAGATCGCGACGCCGACATCCTCCCGCGCCACGCGCACCGAAATCGGCGACCCTTCGGGCGAGTACCGGGCCGCGTTGGAGAGCAGGTTGCTGAGCACCTGGATGATGCGCCGCGCGTCGGCCATGACGAGCGGCAGGTCCGGCTCGAGGTCGATGTGCAGGTCGCCCCGGCCGCCGCCGCTCAGGAATCGGCTCCGGGCCTCATCGACGATCAGGGACGCGTCGGCGGGCTGCGGGTCGACCGGGAGGGTGCCCGTCTCAATGCGGGCGATATCGAGCAGGTCGCCGATCAGGTACCGCATCTGGTCCGACTGGTCGCGGATAATCCGGAAGAACTGCGTCATCTCGGCGGGGTCCAGCTCGGGCCCGGCCTCGAGCAGGGTGGTGATGGAGCCCTTGATGGAGGTGAGCGGGGCCCGCAACTCGTGGCTCACCATGCCCAGGAGCTCGGCGCGCAGCCGCTCCAGCTCTTCCACCGGCGTCATGTCCTGCAGGGTGACGACGAACGACTCGAGGTCGCCCTCCTCCGAGCGGATGGGCGTGGCGTTAAGCAGCGCGCTGACGCTGCGGCCGTTGGGGACGCGGATGACGATCTCCTCGGCCTGGACCACTTCCCCGGTGCTCAGCAACTCGGTCAGCGGCAGATCCTTGAGGGAAACTTCCCGCCCGTCCGCGCGCACGTAGGTCAGCACGTTGAGGAGTTGCTCCGGCAACTGGTCGGGCTCCCGCAGATGGTCGACGATCCGGGTGGCCTCGCGGTTGAAGGACACCGGCGCGCCCGTCTTCGTGTCGAAGACCACGACGCCCACCGGCGAGATATTGATCAGGGTCTCCAGGTCGGCCCGGGCCCGGCGCTCGTCCCGGTACATGCGGGCGTTGGCGATGACCATCGCCGCGTGCGAGGCGAACAGGAGCAGCGTCTCCTCGTCCTCGCGCGTGAACTCCGCCCCGCCCTCCTTCTCGGCCACGTAGATGTTGCCCACGCGCCCGCCCCGGTGGCGGATCGGCGCCGCCAGGAAGGACAGCGCAGGCCCGCCCGGCAGCGGCGGGTCGAACTCGGGAAAGCCCATCGCCCTGGTGTGGCTCACCACGTCGCGGACTCGCAGCGGTTCGGAGAGGCGGCTGAGGTACTCGACGGGCGGCGCGGCCTCCGAGCGATCCCAGAGTTGCGCCGACTCCTCGGCGGTCATTCCCGACGAGAGGAAATCCTCGATCTGTCCCGAATCGCCGAGGAGGATCATGGCTCCGTACCGAGCCCCCGTCAGGGCGCACGCCGAGTCGAGGACGCCCTGCAGCACCGTGTCGAAGTCGAGGCTCTCGTTGATGCGGCGGCTGGCGTCGGCCAGCCGCGAGAAGCGCTCCCGCAATTCGGCGATCTCGCGGTCCCGCTCGCTTGATTGGTCCATCATTCCCGCCTTCGTCGAGCCGCCCGCAACGCGTGGCATCGCCGCCGCCGTGCGAACTCTGGAACCCGGGCGAGGCGGCGACCCGCCCGCCCTGCCGGCAGCACAGAAATCATACAGACATTCATATCTTCACGGATTGAATCACATACCCGTCATATGGAGACCTCCGCTCCTATCACTCTGCAACCGCCGCGCAGGCGAAAGCGGCCGGGCGCGCGACGCGACCGCCCCCGGCCAGCGAAGGCTCGTGATCTCGACGCTGGGACCGGGGCCGAGGGCCATCGCCGGCGCCGCCCGGGCGCCGGTTCAGGCGCTGCCTTCGACTTGCACCGTGACGATGTCCACGCCGTGGAACTTCTGGTGGCGCACGGCGGCGGCGTGGTGTCGCAGCAGCCGCAGCGAGAGTTCATCGACGGACGGCACGGCGGCTTCGTCGGTCAGGAACGCCAACTGGTCCTCGATGTTCTCGTGGCGCGTCGTGGCGACGAACTCCAGCTCCACGATCGTCCCCTGCGGCCGCGCGTTGATGATCAGGCGCGGATGCGCCGCGCCCTCCGACTCGTCCTCCTGCGTCAGCAGGCTGGCGAGCGTCTCCTCGCCGGCCGAGCGCAGCCGCAACGTGGAGGCCTCGTTCCAGCCCAGCCGGGATCCCAGGCCGGCGAGGAACGCATCGATCGCCGGCAGCGAGGCCATGTCCAGCGTGACCTCGAGGTGGGAGCGGCGCGTACCCAGCGCCTCCAGCAGCAGCGTCATCCCGATCGCGACCACGGCGCCGATCGTGACGCCGTTGCCGAGCAGGCCGCCCAGTTCGTCGCCGAAGAGGTCCTGCATGACGGGGTGATCGTGGAGTCCCAGACCGAGCGCGCTGGCGAGCGCGACCACGAGCACGCGCCGCGGGTCGAGGCCGTCGCGCAGGATCGTCTGCCAGCCGCTGACGAAGAGCATCCCCATGGCGAGCATCAGATAGGCGCCCAGCACGGGGCCGGGGATCGTCAGCAGGACGGCGGCGAACTTCGAGAAGAAGGCCAGCACCACGATGACGATCGCCACGCCCAGGCCGACGCGGCGGGCGGCGACGCCGGTGAGGGTGATCAGCGAGAGGCTGTAGGAGGAGTTGGCCATCGGCGGCAGCGTGCCCGCGACGCCGGCGATCAGCATGCCGAGGCCGTTGACGCTCACCATGCCCTGGATCTGGCGGAAGTCGATCGCCCGCGGCCGCCGTCGCGAGCCGCGCTGAATGACGACGCCGTCGCTGATCGTCTTGAGCCCGAGGACGAGGGTGAGAATCGCGAATGAGGGCAGGAGCGCCCAGAACTTATCACCCGGCGTCAGATCGAAGCCCAGGTCCGGCAGCTCTGGGATCCCGAACCAGCCGGCGTTGGCGATGCGGTCCCCATCGAGGACGCCGAACGCGGCGGCGGCGGCGCATCCGGCCAGGATGCTGATGAACGGGGCGACCAGGCGCCAGCGTCCCGTGGCGCGCAGCGTCACGATGACCGAGACCAGCAGCGTGACGCCGGCGATCGCGGCCCCGGCGCCCGATGACGCATCGGCAGGCAGATCCTGGACGCTGTCGAATGCGATCGGTAGCACGCTGACGGCGATCAGCATCGTGACCGTGCCGGAGACGACGGGCGTGACGATGCGCCGCAGGGTGGGCAGCCACCAGGCGAGCGCGATTTGAATCACGCTGCAGACGACCAGCAGGCTCGCGAACGTCGCCGGACCGGCCGCCGAGATCGTCGCCACCATGATCGCGATAAACAGGGCGGCGGGCCAGGCGAGCACGACATGCCCCGCCCCGAAGCGGCGCAGCTGCGATGCCTGCAGCGCCGTGACCGCGGCGCACATCAGCATCGCGGCGAAGACGCTCCAGGTCAGGTAGGTATCGTCGAGCCCAGACGCGCGAATCGCGATCGCGACGTTCAGCACCGTCGGTGCGAGCACGAGCGCGGCGCCCTGCAGTCCGACGAGTAGCGCGATCGACGGAGGACAGGCCTCGTCGGGTTCGTACTGGATTGGCTGGTCGTCGCTGCGGGCAGTCAATGGCTAGCCAATCACCCGATCGGTCTCCGGGCGCGACGGCTTCCGCGAGGAGCGCGAGCTCAGCCGGATCAGGCGCTGCCCTCGGCGACCACGATCCTCGAGCGTGTCGCCCGGTGGCGCAGCTCGTCAAACGCCGCGTACACGTCGGAGGTGACGAACGCTCGCGCCTCCCCGATATCGTCGAACTCCATGATCACGAGGCGCTGCGGCTCCCAGCCGCCCTCGATCGGCTCAACGTCGCTGGTGCGCACGAGGAATCGTCCGCCGTGCGCAGCGAGCGCATCGGGGACCTTCCCGACGAACTCCGCGTAGGCCTCCTGATCGATGATCTCCGTGTCGATCACGACGTAGCCCTTCATGGCAACCCTCCCCTTCGTTTGAACCCCGCAACCGTTGCGCAGCGGGACTGCCGGGAGTGTAGCGCCGGGCCGGGTCATCGGCTCGCGCCGTCGGCCGCAGTCGTGCCGGCGATGGCATCGGGGACGCCGGCGGCGGGGACCGGAGGAACCCCATTGAGGTAGGCGGCCATCCAGCCGCCGTCGACGAGCAGGGTATGCCCGGTCGCCCGCTCCAGGCCGCCCGATGGA
Organism: Dehalococcoidia bacterium; assembly: GCA_965209205.1. GTDB lineage: Bacteria > Chloroflexota > Dehalococcoidia > Bin125 > Bin125 > TK10-74A. The sequence continues at coordinate 109,788 of CBDBQC010000002.1, read as the reverse complement.
GGGGAGCGGAGCGGCCTCGCGGCGCTACGTCCGGCGGGACCGCACCTCGGTGTGCATCGTCTCCTCATACACACGCATCAGCGCGGTCGTGTTCTCGCCGCCGTGCCCCATGGCCCGGGCCATGCGCATGAGGTTGTGCACCTGCGGGCTGAGGGACAGCGGGACGCTCAGTTCATCGGCCAGCTCGAGCGCCAAGTGCAGGTCCTTGTATGCGAGATCGAGCGCGAAGCTGGGCGACCAGTCACCGGCGAGCGTGTCCGTCGCGACGTTGCGAAACGCTCTGCTGTCGCCGGTCGAGTGGCGGACCACCCGATCGAGGACGTCGGCATCGACGCCCGCACTGGCGCCGAGCAAGAGTCCTTCGGCGGCGGCGGCCATCGTGCAGAACGCGATCAGGTTGTTGACGAGTTTCGCGATGCAGCCGGTACCCAGATCCCCGGTATGGATGATGTTCTCGCCGAACGACTCCAGCACACCTCGATGCTGCTCCAGCGCCGCCGCGTCACCGCCGACCATGACCGTCAATGTGCGCGCCTCGGCGCCGGCCACGCCGCCACTCACCGGCGCGTCCAGCATCGTGATGCCGGCGACCTGCAACTGCGCCGCGACTCGGCGGGCCACGGCCGGGGAGTTGGTGGTCAGATCGAAGTACACCGTGCCGGGCGGGGCGCGGCCCTCGATGCCCTCCGCGCCCAGCGCGACCGTCTCGACATCCCGCGGCCGCGGCAGGGAAGTCAGCACGACGTCGGCATCCTGCACCGCCTCCGCCACCGACGTCGCGGCGGTACCGCCCACATCGGTGCAGCGCTGCACCGCGTCGGGGTTGAGATCGAATACCGCCACCTCGGCGCCGCTGTGCCGAATCACGTGGCGGCACATGGGTCCGCCGATGTTGCCGGTCCCGATGAATCCGACCTTCATACCGTGCCCCTCCCCCGCAGAGCATACTCGCGCAGCCCGCCCGCCGGAGATGGCGCAGCGCCACGGCGCGACCTGCGGCAGCGCAGCGGCCGCGCCCAACGCCTCACTCCGCCGGCCCCGTGCGCTGCCGTATCATCGGGCGGGCCAAGCGCACGGTCACGGCTGCGAGCGGCGTCTCCCGAGCGGGGCACGCGCGGCGCGACAAGGAGTGTGTCATGGGACGACTGGACGGACGGGTGGCGCTGATCACCGGCGGGGGGCGCGGCATCGGCCGCGCGATCGCGCTGGAGATGGCGCGCGACGGTGCGACAATCGTCGTGAGTTCGCGCACGCGGGCGCAGTTGGACGCGGTCGTGGCGGAGGCGCGGGCGATCGGCGGCGACGGGCTCGCCGTCGTCGCCGACGTGATGGAAGCGGACCAGGCGCGCGCGCCCGTGCACGCCGCGATCGAGCGGTACGGCCGGCTCGACATCCTGGTCAACAACGCGGGCGGCGCGGTGGGCACGGGGCATGACCCCTTCGCGCACGACGATGACGCGTTCACCGGCACGCTGATCCTCAACCTGACGTCGGCCTACTGGACGACGACCGCCGCCCTGCCGCACATGCGGGACGCGGGCTTCGGCCGGGTGATCAACATCGGCTCCGGCTACGCGAAGCGCAGCGGCGGAGCGCTGGCCTACACGACGGCCAAGCACGCCCTGATCGGCTTCACGCGGTCGATCGCGGCCAGCGCCGCGCCGCACGGCATCACGGTGAACTGCCTCTGCCCGGGCTGGACGAACACCGTGCTGGTCGATTGGGATCGCATCGGCGCGAGCCGCGGCGTCTCGGCGGCCGAGGCGCGGGCCGCGTCGGAGGCCGAGTCGTTGCAAAATCGCATCTTGGAGCCCGAGGAGCTGGGGCCGATGGCGGCGCTGCTGGCGGCCCCGGAGTCGGCGGGGATCACCGGCCAGGTGATCAGCGTCGACGGCGGCTACAAGGTCTGAGCCGGCGGATCCTCGATGTCGGGGCGGCGGCGGCGTGGTATGATCTCAAGTGACCACGATGCATATCGGGGGGCGTCATGCGGATTTCCGAGCGGGGCCAGATCACGATCCCCAAGCCGTTGCGGGACCAGTTCGGCATGCACCACGACGTCGAGGTTGAGATCACGCCGGCCGGGGACGGCCTGCTGATTCGGAAATGCGCGTCCGGGGAGCACCCCGTTCACCGCGTCAGCGGCATCCTCAACCGCCCCGGCGTGGCGGGGATGCGCATCGACGACGTGGACGCATATATCGAGGACATCCGCGGCCGGTGATCACCGCCCTCGATACGAACGTCCTGCTGGATCTGTTCGACGCCACCGCGCCACACCATGCCGAATCGGAGGAGCGGGTTCAAGCCGCCTACAACGCGGGCGGCATCGTCGTCTTCGGCGTCGTCTACGCGGAGGTGGTGCCGGGGTTCGTCGAGCGGGCCGCGCTGGACGGGGCGCTGCGGGAGATCAACGCGATGGTCTCGCCACTCGATACCTCGATCGCTTGGGTTGCGGGTCTGCGCTGGAGGCGCTACCGCCGGGCGGGCGGCCCGCGCACGCGGATCCTCGCGGACTTCCTGATCGGCGCGCACGCCCTCGTGGCGGCGGATGTCTTCCTGACGCGCGATCGCGGTTTCTACACGACCTACTTCCCCGACCTGATGCAGGCGCCGCCCGCGCCGCGGCCGGCTACCAACGGCTGAGATCGACCACCCGCGCGGGGATGCCCCGCCGGCCGGCTAACCCTCGCCCATCTCCGCCATGCGCTGCATGAGCGTGTCCGGATCGACATCCTCAACGTGCGTGGCGATGGTCCAGTTGTTGCCGGCGGGGTCGACGATGCGAGCGACGCGGTCGCCGTAGAACTGGTCGGCGGGCTCGGCGACGGCCGTGGCTCCGGCGCTCACGGCCTGCGCGTAGGCCGCATCGACATCCTCCACGTAGTGGTGCAGTTGCGACGTGGTGGCGGGGTGCTCGGGCGGGAAGGCGTCGGACAGCATGAGGACGGCGCCGCCGATCTCGACCTCGGCGTGGCCGATGCCGCCCTCGGGCATGTCCATGCGCATCCGCTCGACAGCGCCAAACGCGCTGGCGAGGAAGTCGAGCAGCCCGGCCGCGTCCTCGGCGATGAGGTACGGGGTGATGGCGGTGTAGCCGTCGGGGATGGGCGTGACATCGGGCATGGGGGCTCCTCTGACGCGCGGACGGGTTCGGAGACGCCCGCGCCCGAATCCTACGCAGGCCGGTGGGCGCTGTCGATGCACCGCGCCACCGGGTGGCCTGGGGCGCGCGCTCAGGGCGACCCGGCGACGAACTCAACGCTGGTGTCGGCGTTGACGACGACGGTGTATTCGGCGCCGGGATCGAAATCGGCGCCGAGGGGAATGGTGGTCTCGACGAGCGGGTAGTCGGCGGTGCAGGGGACATTCGAGTCGGCGACCTGGTGATGGGTGATCAGGACGTCGATCCGGTTCGATTCCGCGCGGCGGATCTCGTAGCCGTTGAAGTGGGAGCAGCTGCTGCCGCTGGGCAGGCCGGAGAGAACGCGCAGCGCATAGTGGCCCGGCGCGGCCCCGGATGTCTCGATGTCTGCCCGTTCGATGGGGGACTCCGCGATGAAGGTGTGGGGGAGGTCGGAGGCGGGCAGGGAGAAGCTGGTCACCGCACGCCCGTTGACGATCACGCGGTAGGTCTGGCCGGGTTCGAGGGGCGCCGTGATAGGGAGCACGGTGTCGAGTTCCACGACCTCCTCGTCGCAGGGGATGGCCCACGCGGTCTCCGGCGGCTGCATCAGCGTGACGCGCACGATGATGTCTTCGCCGTCGAGGTCCAACCCCTCGTTGCCGGGGCGGGCGCAGCCCTCGATGGTCGACTGGTAGTAGGCGACCCGCAGGAAGTGGTCGGGCTCGTTCGGGATCAGGTTGGCCCAGACGACCTGGACGGGAACCTCGACCCAGGTCCGCCAGTCGGCGGCGCCCTCCTCGACGAGGTCCGGCGGCGGCTGCACGAGCACGAGCAGCATGTCCACGTTGTTCGGGTTGCCGCGCGTGATGACCTCGTGGGTCGTGTCGTTGATGAAGGCAAGGCGGCCGTCGGATTCGATGATCTTGGCCTGGATCGAATAGGTGTTGCGCTCGTCGATGTCCTCGCGGTTGTACTCGACCCGGAAGCGGATGGGCGCCTGGCCGGGGCCGTCGATGGTCTGGCGCGCGATGAGGGGCGCGGGGGCGTCGGCGTACGAGACGTCGCGCAACTCCACGATGAGGGTGGCCTCGGGCGTGAGCGCGATGCGCTCGCGGTAGGTGACGCTGCCGCTCACGGCGGCGTCGGCTGTGCGGCCCGAGGGGATCTCCGTCGTCGCGTTGACCGGCGCAGGCGCACTCCGACAGGCGGCGGCGAGCAGGAGGATGCCGATGGCCAGCGACAGGGCGATGACGGTCTTGCGGCTGGTCGTCATCCGAGGGGCCTCCGTGTCGAGGATACGCGTCGGCGCTGGCAGGCGAGACGCCGCCCGCGCCATGCCGGTTCCCGCCGCGCCGGCGGGCGCAGCGCGCCGGCCCCAGCCGACGGGCTACGATCCGCTGCGGGCCACACGCGGCCCGCGAACGGGCATCGATGGACATCCACGTAAACGGCCGGCGCCACGAGGCGGACGACCCGCGCCGCAACCTGCTGAGCTTCCTGCGCTTCGACCTGGGCCTGACCGGCACGAAGTACGGCTGTGGCGAGGGGCTGTGCGGGGCCTGCACGGTGCTCGTCGACGGGCAGGTGCTTCGCGCCTGCCTGAGCACTACCGGCGCCGCGATGGGCGGCGAGGTGCGGACGATCGAGGGGGTCGCCGGTGCGGAGTTGCACCCGCTGCAGCAGGCGTTCGTCGAGGGCAACGCGATGCAGTGCGGCTACTGCATCCCGGGGTTCATCATGACGTCGCTCGCGCTGCTGGAGCGGGAGCCGCGCCCGAGCCGGGAGCAGGTGCGGGAGGCGCTGGCCGAGAACATGTGCCGCTGCGGGGTCTACCAGCGCATCGAGGACGCGGTCCTGCTGGCCGCGGCGCGGATCGCGGAGCGGGCGGATGACTAGCCCCGCGCCGCCGCCGCCGGGACTGTGGGTGCAGGGGCCCGCTGCGCTGGGCTTCCCGCCCCCGCGCGGCGGATACGCGCGCGGCGCCTACGGCGACGTCAGCCCGGACACCGGACCGGCCGCGTGGCTGGTCGTGCGTCCCAGCGGCCGCGTCACCGCCTTCGCGGGCAAGGTGGAGTACGGGCAGGGGATTCGCTGGGGCTTCGCGGTCGAGGTGGCCGACGAGCTGGCTCTGCCCCTGCGCGACGTCGAGGTGGTGCTCGGCGATACCGACGCCACGCCCTGGGACATGGGCACGTTCGGCAGTCAATCGACCTGGCGTACGGGGCTGCAGTTGCGGAGGGCCGCGGCGACGGCGCGCCGGGCGCTGCTGGAACTGGCGACGTCACGACTCGACCTGCCGGCGTCGGAGCTCCGCTGCCGGGATGGGCGAGTCGCATCGATGCACGATCCGTCGCGGTCGGTCGGCTACGGCGACCTGGTCGGCGACGAGCGCCGTCTGCTGGACCTGGACGAGGATGTACCGCTGACGGCCGCGGCCGACTTCTCGGTCATGGGCTCGCCCAGCGGCCGGGTGGATGCGCGAGAGCGGGTGACGGGCGAGGCCCGCTACTCGCAAGACATCCAACGCCCGGGCATGCTCTTCGCCTGGGTGCTGCGTCCGCCAACGTACGGGGCGACCCTGCGCGGCGTCGACACCGGCGCGGCCCGGCAGGCGCCGGGCGTCGTCGACGTCGTGCGGGATGGGGCGCTGGTGGCCGTGCTGGCCGAACGCGACGAACAGGCGGAGGCAGCGGGCGTCCTGATCCGCGCCGAGTGGGAGGAGCGCGCGCATCACGTCTCCCGCTGGGACTTGCCCACCCTGCTGGCCGAGTCGGCGGCCGACCCGGTCACGACGCAGGCGTCCGGCGACGTGGAGCGCGCCCTCGCGGCCGCCCCGCAGAGGCTGGAGTCGACGTACTTCGCGCCCTACGTCGCGAACGCGCCCATGGAGCCGCGGGCGGCCGTCGCCGAGTGGGACGGCGGGCGCCTCACCGTCTGGGCGGGCACGCAACGGCCGTTCGCCATCCGCGCCGAGCTGGCCCGCCACTTCGGGATTGAGGAGGGTCGGGTGCGGGTGATCGCGCCGGAGATCGGGGGCGGGTTCGGGGGCAAGAGCATCTACCGGCCGGCAATCGAGGCGGCGCGGCTCGCCCGTGCCTGCGGGCGCGCGGTGCGTGTCGCCTATACGCGCGCCGAGGAGATGGCCTGGGCGACGTTCCGTCCGGCGGCGCTGATCACGATCCGCAGCGGCTTCGACGCGGACGGCAGGCTGCTTGCCTGGGACTACTACGCCGCCCATGCCACGGCCGACCGCCCGATGATCGGGCGCCGCGGCTCGGAGACGCCGTACGACGTGGCCGACGCCCGGGTCGTGGTGGCGGCGTCCAGCAGCCCTCTGCGCCCGGGGTCATACCGATCCCTGGGGGGCGCGCTCAACCACTTCGCGCGGGAGGTGCACATGGACGAGATCGCCGCCCTGATCGGCGTGGATCCCGTGGAGCATCGACTGCGGAACCTTGTGCACCCGCGCTTCCGCCGGGTGCTCGAAGCGGCGGCGACCGACTTCGGCTGGGAGACCGCCGTGTCGTCGCCGGAGCGCGGCGCCGGCGTGGCCTTGGGTCTGGATGTCGGCAGCTACACGGCCGCCTGCGTCGAACTCGATGTGCAGGCCAAGGAGGTCGTGGTCAAGCGCGTCAGCTCCGCGCTCGATTGCGGTCTCACGGTGAATCCCGACGGCGCGCGCAGCCAGGTCGAAGGGTCAATCGTGATGGGGCTGGGGACGGCGCTGTACGAGGGCGCCGACTTCGAGGGGGGCCGGCTGCTGAACGGCAGCTTCGCGCGGTACCGGGTGCCGCGCAGCAACACGGCGCCGCGCATCTCCGTCGCGCTCGTGGGCGACGCCGAGACGCCGTCGACGGGGGCGGGGGAGCCGGCAATCGTGCCCGTGGCGGCGGCGGTGTCGAACGCGGTGTTCCGGCTCACGGGCCGGCGACACCGCGAGCTGCCGATCCAGCGCCACCTGTGAGGGCCTGCGCTCGCGGTCAGCCGATGCCGAGGTCCGCCTCCAACCGCGTGACGTCCGTCGGCGAGAATACTGAAGCCCGGCCGTGAGCCGGGCTTCGTTTCGATGCTCCTGGCGTGCAAGACGCATGCGCCTCGGGACACCAGTGTGGATAGTGCCGGTAGTCTAGCGCCCGCGCTAGAAGTCGGCGATTAGAGCCGGCGCCACCTCTGACGGGACTCCGCGGCAGGGCCGGTCAGCCGATCCCGAGGTCCGCTTCGAGGCGCGTGACGGCGCGGTCGATGCCGCCGACCAGCTCATCGACCTCCTCGCCGTTGATCACGAGCGGTGGCGCCAGGCTGATCGCGGCGCCCGCCCGCGCCAGGATGCCCTCCTCGCGCAGCAGCCGGGGCATGCGCTTGGCGACATCATCCTCTTCGCTGAATTCGACGCCCGCCTCGGGGTCGCGCTTCAACTCGACGACGTGCATCAGTCCGATCCCGCGCGTGTCGGCCACCGTCTTATGTCGCGACTGCAGGACCTTCAGCTCGCCCTCCAGATAGGCGCCCATCTTCTTGGCGTTCGCGACGAGGTTCTCGCGCTCGATGATCTCGACGTTGGCCAGGGCGACGGCGCAGGAGACCGGGTGCATGCCGAAGGTCGTGCCGCCGACCAGCGTGTCCGCCGCCTCCCCCTCGAACGCGGCCGCGATCTTGTCGGAGGCCAGCGCCGCGCCGATGGGGGCGTAGCCCGAGGAGAGCTGCTTGGCCACGGTCATCACGTCCGGCTCAATGGGGTAGCGCTGGATCGCGAACCACTCGCCGGTGCGGCCGAAGCCGTTGATCACCTCGTCGGCGATGAGCACGATGTTGTACTTGTCGCAGAGCTCGCGCACGGTGGTCCAATACTCCTCCTGCGGCACCCAGTTGCCGTTGGCCGTGGAGATGGGCTCGGCGATGAAGGCGGCGATCGTCTCGGGGCGGTGGAACTGAATCGTCTCCTCGATCGTGCGGGCGCAGAACACGTCGCACTCGGGATAGGTCTTCTCGAAGGGACAGCGGGCGCAGTTGATGCCCTGCACGGGCACGTTGCCGGGGACGAGCGGCTCGAACGGCGCGCGGTTGACGTAGTTCGAGCCGTTGACCGACATCGCGCCCATGCTGATGCCGTGGTACGAGCCGACGCGCGAGATGACCTTATACTTGCCTCTGTCGCCGCGGTTGTAGTGGTACTGCTTGGCCATGCGGATCGCGGCCTCGACGGCATCGCTGCCGCTGTTGACGAAGAGCGCCTTGTTGATGCTGGGCGGCGTCAGCGTGGCGAGCTTGGCCGCGAGATCGACGGCGGGCCGGCTGGCGTAGGTGAAGGTATTGGCGTAGGCGAGGCGCTGCATCTGCTCGCGGGCGACGTCGGCCAGTTCGGTGCGGCCGTGCCCCACGGCCACCACCCAGATGCCGGAGATGGCGTCGATGTAGCGGCGGCCCTGCGCGTCGGTCAGGTAGATGCCCTCGCCCTCCTCGATCACCAGCATGCCGTCGTCCCGGCGCAGGTCGTTGACCTGCTGGGTCTGCACCCAGAGGTGCCGCAGGCCGCGGTCGATGTAGTCCTGGATGCGCGCCGGATCGTGGGTGGAGGTGGTCATGGAGGGCTCCCGTCGTCGCCATGCTAGCGCCGGGGGAGGTCGGGGGGTGGGGCTGCGGCGACTCAGGTGGTGGGAAGGACCATCTCCCTCACGCCGTCAGTGCGAAGTGCTCCCGCCATGGCGAGCGGAGGAGCGCGGTCGCGCGCTCCCGGAGGACCGGCGCCAGATCCGCGGTCGCCAGGACGAAGAAGGCCCGCGCGGTGCCGCGGTGAAATCGGAGGGCAAAGATGTCGGCGGGCGCTAACCGTCGCTGCAGCCGCTCGGTCCAGCGAGCGATCTGATCGGCGTGGCTGCCGTGGCGGCCGAGGTGGTGGTAGATCACGACGGATTGACTTCGCCCGACCAGCGCCTCGACCTCCTCCAGGTATGCGTACTTCGGCGCCCGGCGGGTGGTGATGGGCGCCGACGGCGCCTCAAGCCCGTTGTCGGGGTCGAGGAAGACCAGATCGCAGCCCCGAATCGCTCGCAGCGCATCCGCCGCCCAGCGGCGCCGGGGGACAACGCGAGCCTCCCCGAACGTGTCGTCCGGCGGACCGGGCACGTAGTCGTCGTGGAACACGGTGTCGGGGCCCAGCAGGCCCGACCGCGCGACCGCACCGACTCGGCGGTCGCCACGGTTCACGATCTCGCGCAACCCCTCGTAGAGGGGCGGATCGCAGGGCCGGAACGACCGCTCGCGCTGCGACCGCAAATACGAGACGTGCTTGCCGTCGTTGGCCGGGTCCGCGTCGACGATGCCGGCGTCGGTGCGGTACCAGACGACGCCAAGTCGCAGCGCTTCGGCGTCGGGCCCGCGCAGGCAACGGAGCAGGCCGTACTTCCCGAAATCGCCGACATCGCCGGTGTAGCGATCTTGCATCCTGGCAGGATGGCAGGTGCGGGGAGACGAGCAATGCGGCCGCAGGCGACTCCGGCGCTGCGTCGCGGAGTGGCGGGGAATCGAGGCGGCTCAGCCGGCGGTGGGGGCCTCCACACGGACGGTGATGATGTCGGTGTCGTGGAACTGCTGGTGCTGCACCGACGAGGCGTAGTTGCGCAGCAGCCGCAGCGAGATCTCCTGCTCGACGGGCGTTGCCGCGTCGTGCTGCTGGAGCTGGCGCAGGCGATCCTCCAGGTTGTTGTCGTCGCCGCCGCCGATGAACTCCAGATCGGCCACCGGGCCCTCGCTGGAGGCCAGCACGATCAGTTGCCGTCCGTCGTCGGTATCGGCGGCGTCGTCTTCCTCGGCGATGAGCGCTTCGAGGTCCAGCGGGGCCAGCGTGAGGAGCGTCTCCTCCGCGACCGCTCGCAGCCGTTCCTTCATGGCGACGTCCCAGCCGCGGCGATCGGCGAACCGGTCGATGAACACGTTGAGCGCCGGCAGCGCGTCGACGTGTAGCGGCGACTGAAAGCGCATCCGCCGCGGGTTGGTGAACTCGAGGTAGAGGATCATCACCACGGCCGCGAGCCCCCCGGTCGTGATGCCGCTATCCAGCAACGCGCCCCAGACCGGGCCGAGGTCGGGCAGGGCGAACGTCTCGAACTGGAAGGCGGCGCCGATCCAGAAGCAGACGCCGGCAACGGCGATCTTCTGCTTGTTCTGCTCGTTCTGGATCACGGTCTGCGCGCCGTCGACGAAGAGGGCGCCCGTGACCATGATCAGGTAGCCCGCCATCACGGGCCCGGGGATGCTGGCCAGCAGGCCGGACACCTTGGGCAGGAAGGCCAGCAGGATGAAGATGACACCGATGCTGTAGCCGACCCGGCGGGCCGCGACCCCCGTGATCTGCGTGAACGAGACGATGCCGGGGTTGATGGCGGTGGGTACCGCGCCCCCGAACCCCGCCAGCAGATTGCTCGCGCCGGAGCCGGCGAGCGCTCCCTGCACCTGGCGGAAGTCGACGGCGCGATTGTCGCGCCAGGCGACCCGCTGCATGGCGATCGACGCGCCGTTGGCCTGAATGGCGGTGATCACGCCGAGGAACAGGAACGACGGCACCAGCGTCCAGAAGGCGAGGCCGAAGTCGGGGGTGAGATCGGGGAGCGCGGTGGGGAGCCCCACCCACGGCGCCGCGGCCACCAGGCTGGTGTCGAAGATGCCGAGCGCCGCGGACACGCCGCAGCCGACGACGATGCCGGCGACCGGGCCCCAGAGCCGCAGGACGGCCGAACCGCGCAGGGTGAGCGCGGCGGCGACGACCATCGTCGCCAGCGCCGCCAGCGAGGCCGCCTCCGGCTCGACCCGGGTGGCGTCGTCGAGCAACGCGAACACGACCGAGGCGAGGGTGATGGAGAGGATCATCATCACCGTGCCGCCAACGATGGGGGTGACGATGCGCCGCAGGATGAACAGCCAGCGGGAGATGGCGAGCTGCGCCAGCGCCGAGACGACCACCAGCATCGCCAGGGTGGCCGGGCCGCCGTCGGTGACGGCGGTGATGCAGAAGGGGATCGAGAACGCCGCCGTGAACATGGGCAGCACGGCGCCGGCGCCGACGGCGCCGAGGCGGCGCACCTGGATCAGCGTCGACAGGCCGACCACGATCAGGGAGGCGAAAACCATCCAGAGCAGGTAGGAGTCGCCCCGGCCGGACGCGTTGGCGACGATCACCGGCGTCACCAGCAGGGTGGCCGACGCGATGAGGCTGAACAGGGCCCCATTCCCCACGGAGGTCCGATGTGGCGGCGTCTCGTGCGCCTCGTAGCGAGGGTTTGCGGCGGCCGGCGTCGTCAGAACTGCCTCCTGGACCTGATCACGGGGTCGCGTTGCCGGGGCCCGGCGTGACGGACGGCGGCCGGACGTCCGCCTCGCTGGTCACACTATAATTCGGCGCGTCCCCTGACTTCCATGCCCCGGCCGGCGCGCGAAAGCCCATGCGTGTCCGGCTCCCGGCACGGGTGGCGCGACGCTGTGGGAGGTCCTCGACCGCGGACCGTCGGGGGTGTGGGACGTGCAGCCGGCCACGCCGGGCTTCGTGATCGCCATGGCGACCGCGGTCGTCTTGACGCTGCTCACCCCGAAACCGCCGAGCAGCGTCGTGGCGCTCTTCGACCGGGTCAACGCCGAGGCAGCCAGTCCCGGCGGCGAGCGACGCGTACGCCTCGCCCACCGCGACGGCTAGGCGCACTCGCGGGCCCCGCGGCAGCGGAGCGCCTCAGCGCCCGTCGGGATCCTGGGTCGGGTGCGGGCGGTCCGGGGTCTAGGCGCCGTCCCCGTCGCACATGGGGCAGACCTTCTGGAACGGCTTCAGGATCCCGAGCGCGCCGGGGCACGTCATGCCATGGATTTTGCCGATGATGCCACGGACCGTATCAACCATCGCGGACTCCTTCCGAGTCGGGGTAGGTCGCCCCATTCTGAGTGCCGCGCTCGCAGATTGCAACCCGCGACCGGCGGACGGGCTAGACTGCGCGCCATCACCGGGAACGATTGAGCGTGCAGTACAACCTCCAACTCTTGCGTGGAGACGTGTTCGGCGGCGTGACGGCGGCCGTCGTGGGGCTACCGGTGGCGCTGGCCTTCGGGGTGGCGTCGGGGCTGGGCGCCATCGCGGGGCTGTACGGCGCGATCGCGGTGGGCTTCTTCGCAGCGGTGTTCGGGGGGACGCGGTCGCAGATCTCGGGGCCGACCGGGCCAATGGCGGTGGCGATGGCGGTCATCGTCACGACGCACGCCGACAGCCTGACCGAGGTCTTCACGATCGCGATCCTGACGGGCTTGATCCAGATCCTGCTGGGCGCGCTGCGCATCGGCCGGCTGGCGGCGTACACCCCGTATTCGGTGATCTCGGGCTTCATGTCGGGCATCGGGATCATCATCATCCTGCTGCAAACGCTGCCCTTCCTGGGCGCGCCGGTGACGACGGGCGGGCCGCTCGACGCGGTGGCGGAGTGGCCGAGCCTGATCCAAGACGTCAACTTCGGCGCCGTGGCCATCGCCAGCGTGACGCTGATCGTGGGGGTGGCGTGGCCGAGCCGGCTGCGCAAGTTCCTGCCGCCGACGCTGGCGGCGCTGGTCGCCGGGACGCTGCTGGGCGTGCTGTGGCTGACCGACACGCCGGTCATCGGCGCGGTGCCGACGGGCCTGCCGGAGCTGCATCTGCCCGAACTGTCGGGGAGCCTGCTGCTGGAGGCAGTGCAGCCGGCGCTGATCCTGGCGCTGCTCGGCTCGATCGACAGTCTGCTCACGTCCCTGATCGCGGATTCCATGACGCGCACCCAGCACAACCCCAACAAGGAACTCGTGGGGCAGGGGATCGGGAACATGGCGGCCGGCTTCATTGGGGGGCTGCCGGGCGCCGGCGCGACGCTGGGGACGGTGGTGAACCTCCGCGCCGGGGGCCGCACGCCGGTCTCCGGGGTGCTGCGCGCCGGCATCCTGCTGGCGCTCGTGCTGGGCGTTGGCAAGGCCGTGGAGTCGATCCCGCACGCCGCGCTCGCCGGGATCCTGATCAAGGTGGGCTGGGACATTATCGATTGGCGCTTCCTGACGCGCGTCCATCACGTGCAGCGGGAGCACCTCTTGGTCATGGGCGTCACGCTGGCGCTGACGGTCTTCCTGGACCTGGTGACGGCGGTCGCGATCGGGCTGATCGCGGCGGGCATGGCCGGCGCCCGGCAGTTCGAGCGGCTACAGCTCGACAGCGTCGTCTCCGTGCCGCTGTTGGATCGCAGCTTCCTGGGCGAGGGACGCCACGGGGACGAGGGGGACGAGTTCACCGCGCGGGTCGGCCTGGTGGCGCTGCGGGGGACCTTCTCGGTCGCCTCCGCCAACAAGCTCGTCAACACGATCGGCCTCGACATCCAGCAACACGAGGTCGTGATCCTCGACTTCACGGACACGGTGTACATGGACGACAGCGCCGCCATGGTGGTGGAGCAGCTGATCGAGATCGCGCTCGCCGAGGACACGGCATGCATCGTGATGGGGCTGTCGGGGCAGCCGGCCGGCACGCTTGAGGCCCTCAACGTGCTCGGCCGCGTGCCGGCCGATCGCTTCGTCGCGACCCGCGACGAGGCGCGGGAGACGGCCCGCCGGATTCTCGAGGGGTAGCCGCCCTGCCCCCAGCCGCGACGAGGTGTCGCCTGTCCACCCCACTACATGCCACCTGTGTTCTCCTTGACACGGTGGTCCCCCAGAACATAGTCTGCCGCGAGCACGACGCGGAGCGACCCAGCGGACAGGCCGCTGGGCGATCGTGTGCGTGAAAGGAGCGCTCAGATGAGCAACTATTGGACGAGACTGCGACACCGAAAGATCAGCCGCCGCACGATGTTGGGAGCCAGCGCCAAGGCCGGCGTTGGCGCGGCCGGCCTCGCCTTGGTCGGCTGCGGCGACGACGACGACGATGCCGCCGCCGTGACCGTCGACACGTCGGGCGTCGAAGCCGCGGCCGGTGAGGCCGCCGCCGCAGCGCAAGAGGCGTCGGGCGCCGCCGAGGCGGCGGACGCCGCCGCCACCGCCGCCGAGGCCGCCGCCGCCGCCGCCGCCCAGGCCGCGGAGACCGACGACACCGCCGCGGCCGCCGCCGCCGCCGAGGCCGCCGCCGCGGCCGCCTCCCAGGCCGCCGCCGACGCCGCCGCGGCCGGCGTGGAAGGCGCCGCCGCCGTGGCGCAGGTCGCGGCTGAGGCGGCCGAGGCCGCCGCCGAGGCCGCGCGGGCGACGGGATCGGGAGGCGCCGCGGGCGCCGCCGCCGCCCAAGCCGCCGCCGCCGCCGCCGCCGATGCGGCCGCCGCCGCGCAAGCCGCCGCCGAAGCCGCCGCCGCCTCCGTTGAGCAGACGAGGGACATCGCCGCCGCCTTGACCGCGGAGGCCGAGTTCGTGGACTGGAGCGTGCCCTGGCCGATCGACGAGATCGACCTGGACGCCACGATCACCCTCGCCGTCCCCGTCGACTCGGGGGGGCTGGATCAGCACAAGGTCGGCAGTGATGCGAACTACATGTCGCACGGCGCCGTTCTCGACGGCCTCGTGGAGATCTCGCCCGAGACGAAGGATCTGATCCCGCATCTCGCCACGCTGGAGTGGGCCGACGAGGGCGCCACGTGCATCGGCACCGTCAACGGGGCGATGTTCCACGACGGCTCCCCGGTCACCGCCCACGACTTCGCCTTCACCTACGACCGCATGGGCGGCGTCGCGGCGTACCACGACGGCGGCGAGACGAGCGACCACCCGGCCGGCTGGCAACCCGCCCGGGCGAGTTGGGGGGCCTCCTACTGGCTCCGCAACGAGGCGGTCGACGACACCACCTGGGTGGTCGAGCTGCCGGAGTTCGACGCGGGCCTCTGGGGCACCGTCGGCATCTCCGGCAATGTGATGATCATGTCCAAGGCGGACGTCGAGCGGCGCGGCGACCTGGCGGTGGATAACCACCCGGTGGGCACGGGGCCCTTCCGCTTCGTCAGCCACACCGACGAAGAGGACTTCGTCTTCGAGCGCTTCGAGGACCACTTCAATCCGGTCGACCACCCCATCCGCGTGCCGCACTACGCCCACCACAAGACGCTGATCGGCTTGGTGCGCCCTGAGCTGCAGTCGCGCATCGCCGGCATCGAGGCGGGCGAGATCGACGGGGCCGCGGAGTTGGGCGTCAACGCCGTCGCGCCGTTCATCGACGACCCCGACTTCACGGTCCAGTTCGTCCCCGGGCCGGGCTGGACGATTCACAACATCTTCCCCAACCTCTGGAAGGAGACGCGGGAAGACGGCACGCCCAACCCGTGGATGGACGAGCGCGTCCGCATCGCCGCGAACCTTTCCATCAACCGCGCCGCCATCGCCGAAGGCCTGCTGCTCGGCACGCCGCCCATCGAGCCCATGTGGGGCTACCGCGGCGTCGTTGGCTACCCCAGCGAGGAGGACGCGCGGGCGGCCGACTGGGGCTTCGATGCCGATCGGGCGCGGGCGCTGCTGGCGGAGGCCGGCTACCCGGACGGCTTCGACGAGACGCTGTACTACACGCCCGACTGGGGCGGCGACCTCCAGGAAGACTTGGTGCTGACCACGGCGCAGATGCTGACCGAGGCCGGCATCCGGATCACCCCCGTCTCGCTCCCCGCAACCGAGTACTTCACCGATGCATACTCCCGCGGCGGTCCGACGGGCACCGCTCCCGTGGCGCTCTATTGGTTCTGGGCGAACTACATGGCGGACCCCAGCGTGATGTGGACCTGCTGCACCAACTTCGAGGGCTTCTTCACCATGGCGATCCATGGCGACCCGGTCCTCGACGATATCTACGCGCAGGTCAAGGTCGAGCGCGATCCCCAGCGTCGTAACGATCTCACCTCGGAGTTGTTCCTGCGGCACAAGCGGGGCGCCTGGTTCATCAACGTCATCGAGCCGCCGGACGGGGTGCTCACCCGCGGCGACATCAACTGGCCGGTGGGTGGACCCTTCGGCTCGCTCGGCTTCCTCAACACGTATTCCATGCAGAAGCGCCGGGCCACCTAAGGCCCCGCCTCACGGGGCGATCGCCCGCCCCCGGCGACCGTGCAGGATGCCCGATGCCCCCTCTCCACCTCCGGGTGGAGAGGGGGTTACGGGGTGAGGTTCCCGCCGCCGCGACGGTCGTCGCCCAGCAGACCGCGGATGCGCTCGATCGCCGTGCGGATGTTCTCGGCGCTGTTGGCGTACGAGAAGCGCAGGTAGCCCTCCCCCAGCCGCCCGAAGCTGGTCCCCGCCACCACGGCCACCCCGGCCTCCTCCATCAGGCGCCGCTGCAAGGCGCCCGCGTCCATCCCCGTCCCCTCGATATTCGGGAAGACGTAGAAGGCCCCGCCGGGGTCGGCGCAGCGGAACCCCGGCAGCGAATTGAGCCCCGCCACGATAATCCGGCGCCGCTCGTCGAACGCCTGCCGCATCTCCTCAACCGCGTCCTGCGGGCCCTGCAACGCCGCCAGCCCCGCATGCTGCGCGACGGCGCTGGGGCAGGAGTAGGAGTTCACCGCCAGACGCTCGGCGTGCGGGAACAGGCTGGACGGCCAGACGCCGTAGCCCAGCCGCCAGCCGGTCATGGCGTACGTCTTGCTCCAACCGTCGATCACGATCAGCCGCTCGCGAATCTCCGGATAGCGCAGCAGGCTCACGTGCCGCCGCTCGCCGTAGAGGATGCGGCTGTAGATCTCGTCGCTGAGGATCGTGACGTCGGGGTAGGCGGCCAGCCCGTCGATTAGGCGCTCGATCTGCTCCGCCGGGACGACGCCGCCGGTGGGGTTGGCGGGGCTGTTGAGGATCAGCAGCCGCGTGCGATCGGTGACGCTGGCCAGCACCTGATCGGCATCGAAAGAGAAGCCCGCGCTCTCGTGCAGTTCGATGGGCACCGGCGTCGCGCCGGAGTAGGCGATCATCGACTCGTAGATCGGGAAGCCGGGATTCGGGTACATGATCTCCACGCCCGGCTCGCCGAGCAGCAGGATCGCGAAGTACATGATCGGCTTCGCACCGGGCGCGATCAGCACCGCTCCCGGGTCGACCTCGGCCTCGTGGCGGGTCGTGAGGTCGTGCGCCACCGCCTCGCGCAGCGCCGGCAGGCCCGCGGCGGGCGTGTAGCCGTGGTGGCCGTCGTCGAGCGCCCGCTTCGCCGCCTCGACGATGTGCGTCGGCGTGCGGAAGTCGGGCTGGCCGATGCCCAGGTTGATGATGTCGCGGCCCTGGGCGGCCAGTTGCTGCGCGCGGGCCAGCACCTCGAAGGCGGTCTCGGTGCCCAGACGGTCCAGCGCGGCGACGGGGTGCGGCATGTCGGCGATCCTAACGTGGCGGCCTCCGCCCTCCACCACGGAGGGGGAACGGTTGGCAAACGACCGTCGGTTTGCCACTATCGCACCATAAGACCCACAGCATCCGGCGCGCGACCGGCGCCAACGACGAGGAGAGCATCATGACACTGCGACTTGGGGATACGGCGCCCGACTTCCGGGCCGAGACCACGGAGGGATCGATCTCCTTCCACGACTACTTGGGCGACAGCTGGGGCGTGCTGTTCTCGCACCCGGCCGACTTCACGCCCGTCTGCACGACGGAGCTGGGCGCCGTCGCCCGGCTGAAGCCGGAGTTCGAGAAGCGCAACGTGAGGGTCGTGGGGCTGAGCGTCGACCCGCTCGAGAGCCACGCCGAGTGGGTGAAGGACATCAACGACACCCAGAGCACCACGGTGAACTTCCCGATCATCGCCGACGGCGACCGCAGCGTCGCCGAGACGTACGACATGATTCACCCCAACTCGGACGACAAGACGCCCGTGCGATCGGTCTTCGTCATCGATCCGAACAAGAAGCTGCGGCTGACGCTGACCTACCCCCCGTCGGCGGGCCGCAACTTCGACGAGATCCTGCGCGTGATCGATTCCTTGCAGCTCACGACCTACCGCAAGGTCGCGACGCCGGCCGACTGGCGCCAGGGCGAGGACGTCGTGATTCTGCCCACGGTCACGGACGACGAGGCGAAGGAACTGTTCCCGGCGGGCTTCACCACCCACCGGCCCTACCTGCGCACGACCGCCGCCCCGGAGTAGCGCCGCTGCCTGCCGCCCGTGCTGGCCGGGATCAGCGGCGGCTCGGCGCCGCTGATCCCGGCGTTGCTCGTCCACACGGCCTCCCCGCCCGTGGCACGGCCCGGATCATGCCATCGGCTGGATGACGACGCGCCCGCCGTCGGCGACATCGATGTTCAGGTTGTGCCGGTCGAGCAGGGACATGCCCACGAGGGGGTCAACGCCAACAGGCCCGCTCTCGACATGGGTGCGCGTACCGGCACAGGTTACTCCCTGTTCCCAGAGATCAATTGCCCCAGGATGACGAAGTCGCTGGCGTTCGGCAGGGCGCCGATGCGCGACGCGAGAGTACTCTGGTCGGCCGTCCACACGTCGCAGCGCCCGGCGAGAAAGGCGTCCTGCGTGTCCTGGTCACCCCCACCGACCGGTGTGAAGTCGAGACCCAGATCCCGGAAGTGGTCGGCCAAGTTCTGCTCCATGGTCGTCCCGGACTGCACGCAGATCGTCGCACCGCCCATGTCGGAAGTCGATTCGATCCCGGAGCCCGCGTGCACCGCGAAGCCTTGTTCCGTGCTGGAGGAGACCGTCGCGGGCGCCGGCTGGGTGGGAACGACTGCATCTGCCTCCCCGGAGGCGTCATCGTCCGTCGCTACTACCGTCTCGGGCGCCGGCTGGGTGGGGACGACCGCATCTGTGTCGCTTGCCTCCAGGACGCAGCCCCGCACCTCCACATTGAAGATGCCCATCCCAGCGTTCAGGCCCTGCACCGTTACCGCGTCCCCGGGGCGAAGCGGGATGAGGGTCTCGCGCTCCGTTTCGCTGAAGTAGCACCTCACATCCGTGAATCCGGCCCCGGCAAGCACGATCGACGCGCTTCTCTCATCCGTGATCCGATCCACGATGCCAGTGACGCGCAGCACGTGGCCTTCGTATTCCGCATTGGCGGCGACTTCATTCGCTGCATAGGCGGCGGCCAGCGTTTCGGCATCCACGTCGATCACCGCGGCCGGGGGCGTTGCATCCACCGCTGCGGCATGCTCCGCTTCAGTGGCGCAGGCATCCACCTCCGCGCCCACGGCGAACACGGCGGCGATCAACCCGACGAGCGTGATCGCAGCCCGCCTCAGACCGTTCTCGCCCTCGACCACCCGGTCCTCCGTAACGAACCGCCGCCGATGCCGCCCAGCGTCCGGTACCCGACTCGCACGGCCCAGATGTCGGCCTCTGGGCACCGCTCACGCAGGCGCTCCGCTGCGGTCACCACCATGTCGCCAATGGCGTGGTCGCCGCTGTCCACATCGATGGCGACGATCTCGGCGTGGTGCGTCTCCTCGACCTGTGGCCGGATGTCCCGCTCGTAGATCTCGTCACCGAGGCGGCCCGCCTCCTCGGCAGTCCGGCGCACTGGCGTCGTCTTCCCGCAGCCCATCTCCTTGCGAAAGGCATCCCGCTACTGGCCGCATCCTACACCCGCAGCGATCGACGGGACCACGAGATGGGGCTCGATCGGCGCCGGTCGCGTAGACTCCCCGCGACGCAGCACGGCACGCGACTGGTGACGGGAGCACAACGATGAAGCTGGCAGCGGAATTCCCCAGCGTGGTCCACCGCGAGGGGCCGGCCGCGATCTCGCGACTGGCGGCGGGCATCGAGGCCATCGGCTACGACCAACTCGAGATCTTCGACCACGTCGCGATGGGGCACCCCATTGAGGGCCGCCCGCCCCAGCCCTACCCCGCGAACATGCCGCTCCTGGAGGCGTTGATGACGCTGGCCTACGCGGCCGCCGCGACGAGCACCATCGGCCTCGGCACGGAGGTGCTGGTGCTGCCGCAGCGCCATCCCACCCTGGTCGCCAAGCAGGTGAGCACGCTCGACACGCTGTCCGGCGGCCGTGTGCGGCTGGGCATCGGCGTGGGCTGGCAGGAGTCGGAGTACGACGCCCTGGGCATGCCCTTCCACCAGCGCGGCCGCATGATGGACGAGGCGATCGCATTCCTGCGCGCCTGGTGGGGCGACGCCTCGGTCGACTTCGACGGCGAGTTCTTCCAGGCCCGCGCGATGGCGATGGAGCCGAAGCCCCCGCAGGGCGCCGCGATCCCGATCTGGGTCGGCGGCGCCTCTCCGGCCGCGCTGCGACGGGCGGGCACGGTGGCCGACGGCTGGCTCGCCAGCGCCGGCATGGGCGACTCCGGCGCCCTGGCGGGCATGATCGAGCAGGTCAAAGACCACGCCGCAGCGGCCGGCCGTGACCCGTCGGGCCTGGGCTTCCAGGCCCAGCTGAGCCCCCCGCCGCGCAACGACGACCCCGGCGGCCGGACCTTCTACCGCCGCCCCGAGGACGTCGTGGCGGTCGCCCTGGCGGCGAAGAGCGCCGGCTTCGACGCGGCCGCGATCAACGTCACCGGCGTCTTCCTGGCGGGCGCGCGCAGCGTCGACGCGATGATCGAGGCGCTCGGCGTGCTCCACGATCGCCTGCGGGCGGAGTTGGGATCGGACTAGCGGCGGGCACGCGGGCGCCCCCGGCAGCGACGGGAGAAGCGGATGAAGGTCACCGGGCTCAAGACGATGGTCGTCGAGGCGGAGGAGCCGTACATCGGCGGCAAGTACTTCCTCTTCCTCGAGCTGCAGACCGACGAGGGCATCACCGGCCTCGGCGAGCGCATCGCCGGCAGCTCCTACTCCGACCACCTCGGCGACCTCAAATCGCAGGTCAGCCTGATCGAGGAGTTCGTGGGCCAGTTCGTCATCGGCGAGAACCCGCTCAACATCGAGCGCATCTGGGACCGCATGTACGGCGCACGCCACGACCTGCGCCACCCCAGCCTCTACGCGACGCCCGTGATCAGCGCCATCGACATGGCGCTGTGGGACATCGCCGGCAAGGCCGCCAACCAGCCGATCTACAACCTGCTCGGCGGCCAGTACCACGAGCGACTGCGCGCCTACGCCTACATGCCCGCCGCCGGCCTCGACGAGCAGCCGGAGAAGGCCGGCGATGTCGCCGCGCAACTCCTCGCCGAGGGCAACTCGGCCTGCAAGATCGACCCCTTCATGCCCGTCCACCCCATCCGCGACATCCCGCTCTGGGAGATCGAGCGCGCGGGCAAGATCTTCGAGAGCATCCGCAAGGCCGTCGGCAACCGGCTGGAGGTCGGCATCGGGACACACGGCCAGATGCCCACCTACAGCGCCATCCGCGTCGCGCAGTACCTGGAGCCGTACCACCCCTTCTGGTTCGAGGAGCCCGTGATGCCGGAGAACGTCGAGGAGATGGCCCGCGTCGCCGCGCACACCAGCATCCCCATCGCGACGGGCGAGCGCCTGGTGACGAAGTACGAATTCGCCCGCGTGCTGGAGAAGCAGGCCGCGCAGATCATCCAGCTCGACGTCGGGCAGTGCGGCGGTATCACCGAGGCCAAGAAGATCGCCGGCATGGCCGAGGCGCACTACGCGATGATCGCGCCGCACATGTACTGCGGGCCGGTCGCCGCGGCCGCGGCCATCCAGATCGACACCTGCTCACCGAACTTCCTGATCCAGGAAGCGAACCAGGGGCCGCTGCACAAGACGATCTTCAAGCAGCCGCTGGTCGTCGAGAACGGCGTCATCATCCCGCCGACCGGCCCCGGCCTGGGCGTCGAGTTCGACGAGGACGTGCTGCGGGCCCACCTCGTGTCGTAGGCGGGGTGTCGGGAGCGGCGGGCGCCGGCCGGCGCTACACCTCGACCGGCGGCACCAGCAGCTCGGCCGGTTCCAGCCCGAACTCCTCGATCATCTCGTCGGCGTAGGCGATGCGGCCCGAGAGCTCGGAGGCGGGGCCGTAGGCGAGCCGCAGGCAGGCCTCGGCCATGTGCTCGACGGGGGTCACGCGCTCCCGGTTCGACTCGGTGATCAGCTTGTGGAAAACGACCCCCGGCGTCGCGACCAGGCCCGGTGAGATCGCGCTGATGCTGACACCGTCGGCGTAGACCTCGGCCGCCAGGCCGGTGCTGAAGCGCTCCAGCGCCGCCTTGCACATCCCGTAGACCGTCCCCGGGCCGCCGCCGCTATCGAGCTCCGGATGCAGCGCCGCGTGCGACGACACGTTCACGACCCAGCCGGTCTTGCGCTCGCGCATGCTGCCCAGCACCAGCTGCGTCAGGTGCAGCGGCCCGTAGACCTGCACCTCCTCCATCAGCTTGTAGCGCTTCTCCGGGAACTGGTCCGTGGGGATGAAGAAGGTCACCGCGGCGTTGTTGACCAGGATGTCGACCGGGCCGTACTCCGCGACGGCCGCCTCGACCAGGGCTTCACGGTCGTCGCCGCTCGACAGGTCGCAGCGCACGGCGTGCGCCGTGCCGCCGGCGTCGCGGATCCGCTGCACGACGCTGCTGATGCTGCCCGGCAGCGGGTGGTCGCCGTCCTCGACGGTGCGCGCGCAGACGACGACCTTCGCCCCCTCCTGCGCGTAGCGGTAGGCGATCGCCTCGCCGATCCCGCGCGACGCGCCCGTCACGATCGCGACCTTCCCGGCGAGCAGTCCGTTGGGGTTGACGGTTCCGGTCATGGGTGTTCCTCCTGTGGATTCGTGCGCACTCAGCCGACGGCGCCGGCCGCCCGCAACTCCGAGATCTCCGCGGCGCTCAGCGCCAAGTCCGCCGCCAGGACCTCGTCGGAATGTTCGCCCAGCAGCGGCGCGCGACGCACCGGGACGGTGCTCTTGGACAGCCGTGGCGCCCAGCCTAGCAGCCGGATACGGCCGTGGTCGGGATGCTCGAGCTCGTGCACGAAGCCCCGGCTCAAGAGATGCTCGTCGTGGAAGAGATCGACCGAGTCGAAGACCGCGCTGCACGGGATCCCCGCCTCTCCGAGGGTCCGCATGACCTCCCACTTCGTGCGCTGCTTCGTCCAGTCCGCGATCAGCGCCGACAGCTCGGCCTCGTGCTCCTCACGACCGGCGGCGCGCTCGTAACGGGGGTCGGTCGCCAGCTCCGGGCGGCCCAGGATGTCGCACAGCGCGCGCCACATGCGGGGCGTGTTGGCGATCACGTAGGCGTAGTCGTTCGGTCCGAAGGGCTGGCAGGGGTACAGGTTCACCAGCGCCCCGTGCCCGTTGCCGTTGCGCGGCGCGACGGCCTCGCCCCACTGCGAGGCGTCGGAGATGCGCGAGCGCATGTAGTAGCTCGTCGCCTCCTGCATGGAGATCTCCACCAGTTGGCCCTCCCCGGTGCGCTGCTGCTGGACGTAGGCCCCGAGCAGCGCCAGCGCCATCTGCACGCCCGTCCCGGAGTCGCCGATGGTGGGGCCGGGCATCATGGGCGGTCCGTCGGGCTCACCCGTCACGGAGAACGTGCCCGCCGCCGCCTGGGCCACCATGTCGTAGCACTTGTAGCCCGAGTAGGGGCCGCTCACGCCGAAGCCCTTGATTCGGGCGTAGATGATCCCGGGGTGCACGGCCTGCATCACGTCGTAGCCGATGTCGAGCTTCTCCACGACGCCGGGGCCGTAGTTCTCGACGAAGACGTCGTAGTGCAGCGCCATGTCGAGCAGCAGCTGCCGTCCGCTCGGCTGACGCAGGTCGAGCACGATGCTGCGCTTGTTGCTGTTCCAGTTCAGGAAGTAGGGCGAGTTGCGCAGGCCGCGCTGCCCGCCCCGCCCCGGGTCGCCGCCGCCCGGCGGCTCGACCTTGACGACGTCGGCCCCCATCCAGGCCAGCGCCTGCGTGCACGAGGTGCCCGCCTCGTACTGCGTCATATCGAGGATCCGCATGCCGTCGAGTGCGGGCATACCGTCTTTCCTTCCCGCTGTGCCCCGCCACGCTACCACCGTTTGCGAGCGCCATCGCCCGGCGGCTACGGTGGACGACGTGCTCCAGCCCACCAGCGCCGACGCGGGACGATCGCGCCGACTGCGGCGGCTCCGCCATCGCGCCGCCCGGCTGCCCACCGCGATCACGGACGCCCTGCGCCGCATCCGCGACTTCGTGTGCATCGACGACATCACGATCGACCTCTACGACCGCGACGCCCGGCGGCGTGGGTCCAAGGTCGCGCGGTTGCAGCTGCGGCGCGCCGCCTCGCCCAAAGCGGGCGACCCCGACGCCTGGATGGTCGTCGCGCGCAAGGGGGAGACGACGGCGGAGAGCGATCCTTCGCCCCCCGGCCCCGTCATCGAGCTGGAGGCGGGCGAGAGTGCCCCCGACCCGGAGGCGCCTCATTCGCCCCGCGACCCCCGCTAGTCCGCGCCGTACAGGCGGCTCTCGCCCACCAGGTTCGGCACCGCGAACCAGAAGGCGTTGCTGCCGTTGACCCGCGGCAGCGTCTCCCCCTCCTCACCCGTCAGCGCATCCTCCCCGACGGTCCAGCGCCCGCCCGAGTCATCGACGAGGACGCCCGGTCCGTCGGCCGGCGTAAAGCGCCGCTCGCCGCGCTCGAAGGCGCGCGCCCCCATGCCGCCGGCCGTCGCCACCACCGCGATAGGCAGTTCGCCGACGCGGTCGTTCACCACCAGCAGCGACCGCAGATCGGCGATGGCGTAGGCGCTCACCCCGTCCTCCGTCCGCACGACGAACACCACGTCACGCGGCGCCAAGCGCCCGTCGTCCACCGGCACGGCGAAGATCAGGACGTCGCTGGCGTTGTATTCCGCGTACGCCGAGCCGGGCGCGTAGTCGAACCGGTAGCCCGTCTCGATGTCCAGCACCGAGGTCGCCGGATTCGCCGCCAGCCAGGAGGCCCAGGTCGTGTACGTCGAGGCGATCGGCCGCAGCCGCAGCCCCTGCCTGGCCAGTTCGCCCCAGGCCGGCTCGCCGGTGAACTGATTCCACAGCGTCCGCGTCGTGCGGTCGTACATGAGCTTGTTCGACCGATAGAGCAGGCCACTCGTCCCGAAGCGGTACACCTCCCCCCGGAGGCGGCCGTCGTAGACGATGGCGCTGCCGCACAGCGTGCAGTAGGCCAGCGACACCGGCGCCCCGCCGATGGTGTCGTTGACCATCTCGTGCCGGGCGATGATCCGCACCGGGAAGGCGCGCGCGTCGCCGTTGATCGAGACGCCCACGACCTCGTCTTCGGGCCGCAGCCAGGCCGCGGCCTCGGCCGCGCTCACGTACGACGGGAACTCCAGCGGCGGGATCACGTCCACGCCCACGCCGCCCCAGCGCACCTCCCGCGCGTCGATCGTGCGCGCCCAGCGCTCGCTGAGGAAGAGCGCGAACGCCGGGACGATCGTGCCGAACAACTGCTGCTTGAACTCCAGATAGGCCGCCGTCTCGGCGTCGCCGGGGGCCGGGACGGCGAGCTCGGGGAACTGCGACAGCCGATCCGCCCCCGGGCGATCGAAACGCGCCCGCAGATGGTCGAGGATGCGGGGGGCGTAGGGCGTGGGCACGTTCGCCAGGTCGACGAGGTACTTGTCGGCTCCGGGATGGCCGGACGTGGCGAGCGCGTCGAGCGTCCGCAGCAGGGAGTCGGGGGCGGTCAGGAAGCCCTCGCCGGTCAGCGAGCCCCAGAAGATCAGGCCGCGGAGGTCGGCGGCGTCGGGGTCGAAGGCCGGGGCGTCCTGATCGGCGGCCCCAACAACCGGCGTCTCAGCGGCGGGCGCGGCCGGCCCCGGATCGCCGCTCGCGCAGCCGGCCAGGACGACGCCGAGCAGCGCCAGCGGCGACAGCAGGGGCAAGAGCCGGGTCAGCGCCGGCGCCGCCCGCCACGCCGGCGTCACTGCAGGAGGCCGTCGGCCGCCAGATCGGCGATCTCCGCCTCCGACAGGCCCAGCACGTCATGCAGGATCTCCGCCGTGTCCTCCCCGATCAGCCGGCTGCGACGTAGCGCGCACGGCGCGTCCGGCAGCTGGAAGGCGTGCTGCGGCGCGTGGTAGCTCCCCATCGCCGGGTGGTCGAGCGGGCGCCAGAAGCCGCGATGCCGCAGTTGCGGGTCGTGCTCCAGCAGGTCCTCGCCCCGCTGCACGACTCCCGCCGGGACGCCGGCCGCTTGCAGTGTCGTCATCACCGCCTCCGGGGTCCGCTCGCGGGTCCATCCTTCCACCAGTACGTCCAGCGCGTCCTCGTGCGACTTCCGGCCGCCGTGCGTGGCGAAGCGCTCCTCGCCCGCCCAGCCGGGATCTCCGATCGCAATGCGGAACGCCCGCCACTCCTCCTCGCCCCGCACCGCGATCACGCACCAGCGACCGTCGCGGCAGCGATACGCCCCGTGCGGCGCGGCGTCGGCCTGCCGATTCCCCTGCCGCGTCGCGACGCGACCGTTGACGCTGTAGTCGAGCAGCGTTGGCGCGAGCCAGTGCATCGAGGCCTCGTACTGGGACACGTCGAAGCTCTGCCCCAGCCCGGTGCGTTCGCGGTAGTCGAGCGCCGCGAGCAGCAGTGCCACGTTGAAGCGCGGCGCGATGAAGTCCGTGTAGGCGCTCAGATAGCCCGGCGGGTCGTCGGGGCGGCCCGTCAGGTGGTTGAAGCCGGCCAGCGCCGCGTAGTGGCCGCCGCCGCCCTTGCTGTGGCGGTGCGGTCCCGTCTGCCCCTGGCCGCTGCAGCTGAGGGAGATGATCGCCGGGTTGCGCGCGCGGAGCGCTTCGTCGCCCAGCCCCATCCGATCCATCGCGCCGGCCGAGAAGTTGTTCACCACGACATCCGCCCAGGCCGCCATCCGCAGCACGACGTCGCGCCCCCCGGGCCGGGCAATATCGAGCGCGATCGAGCGCTGGTTGGTGCGCACCTGCGCGTAGTCGCTGCAGAGCTCCGGGTCCCGCACGCCATCGCGGAACGGCCCCGACCCACGCTGCCCGTCGATGCGCACGCTGCTCTCGACGTGCACCACGTCGGCCCCGTAGTCGGCTAGCACCTTGGTCGTCATCGGGCCCACCATGAACCAACTCAGGTCGAGCACCTTGACCCCGGTCAGCGGCATCGCGCCGGCGGGCGCCCCGTCCGGCGCCGTCGCCGTGGCGGGGCGGTCCGGCTCCGTCGGCAGTTCCGCCAGGATCTCCGCCGTGTGCTCGCCCAGACGCGGCGCCGGACTGGGCGCCCGGGGCGGCGTGCGCGTCGCGCGGGCGAACGGACCCGGCAGGCGGATCGCGCGATCCAGCGCCGGATGCGGCACGTCATGCCAGAAGTCGCGCGCCCGCAACTGTGCATTGGCCATCGGGTCCGCGGCGGTCGCCACGGGGAACAGCGAGAACCCGTAGGCGACCGCGGCCTCGTACAGCTCAGCCCTGGTGTACTTCGCGAAGACGGCCGCCGTCGCGGCGGCCACCAGCCCCCAGTCCGCCGGCGGCTCCTGATACGGGACCATCGCCTCCCAGTCGAGCGCGAGCAGATCGGCGCCCTCTCCCGCGTCGCGCAGCCAGGCGAAGAAGCCACCGGCGCGCGTGGTGGAGTACGGCCCGACGGCCTGCAGCCAAACCACGTGGCCGTCGCGGCAGCGCCAGGTCCAGGGCATCGGCGTCTGCGAGGGCCGCCACGCCCGGGGCAGGTTGCGCCCCGTCATGTCCCAGCTCGCCGCCACCTGGAAGCTGCTGCGGATCACCGACTCCTGGATCGACACGTCCACGTGCTGGCCCCGCCCGCTGCGACGCCGCTGCAGCAGCGCCAGCAGCGCCCCGGCGGCCGCGTCGCTCCCGGCCGCGAAGGAGGACTGGGCGTTGTCGCTGACGTGCGCGGGCGGGCCGTCCGGCTCGCCGCAGATCGACATCAGCCCGCTCATCGCCCATGTCACGATGTCCGGCCCGCGGTAGTCCCGATGCGGCCCGTGCTGCCCGAACGGGCTGATCGAGACCAGCACCAGGCCGGGATTGATCGCCGCCAGACGCGGGAAGTCGAGCCCCCAGCCCGCCATCCGTCCCGGCGCGAACGACTCGATGACCAGGTCCGCGGTCGCGGCCAGCCGCCGGAACCGCGCCCGCCCCGCCTCGGTCTCCAGGTCGGCCACGAAGCTGCGCTTGTTCGCGTTGCAGGCCAGCCAGTAGAGCCCGCGATCCGGGCCCGGCTCGTCATCGACGAAGGGTGGCCGGCGCCGCGCCGGGTCGCCGCCGGGCGGCTCGATCTTGATCACGTCGGCGCCCAGGTCGGCCAGCAGCTTCCCGCACGACTGCCCCGTCTCGTCCGACAGGTCCAGCACGCGGTAGGCCGCGAGCATCCCCGCGCCGGCGGTGTCCGGCGGCATTACCCGCTCCGCCCCGGCGCCGCCTAGCGCTGCGTGACGTGATCGAGCGCGGCGCGGTAGTCCTGGTAGGGACCGTCGCGCCAGGCCAGCGCCTCCTTGAACCCGCCGCCGCTCGACATCGCCTCGCCGAACTTGTCGTGCCACTTGTAGGCGAAGCCGGTGAACTGGTAGAGCGCATCGAAGTCGGTGCCCGCCCGCAGGGCCGGGTAGATGCCCATGTGCTCGTAGTAGCGGTTGAGCGCGTGCTTGTGCACCGCCAGGCTGTCCCCGTCCTGCGTCGCGATGCGCCGCGCGTAGTTGAGGGTGTACGACTCGAGGTCGGCCCGCGGCACGACCGCGTTGACCATGTTGATCTCCAGCGCCCGCTGCGCAGAGATGCTGTCGCCGGTGAACATCAGCTCCTTCGCCTGGCGCATGGGGATCACGAACGGCCAGATGCAGCCGTTGCGCGGCGTACCCAGCCCCCGCGTGCCGGGGTGCCCGAAGGTCGCGTCGTCCCCGGCGATGACGAGGTCGGCCATCATCGCCAGTTCGCCGCCGCCGGCCACGCAGTAGCCCCCCACCTGCGCGACGGTCACCTTGGCCATGTTCCAGAAGTAGAGCAGCACGTCGGTCACCTGCACCATGCTGGTGCGGATGCCGCCGACGAGCGGGCGGCCCTGCTCATCGCGGGAGGGGTAGCGGCGTCCCTTGTGCGGCTGGCGCGGCGTGGTGAGGTCGTAGCCGGCGCAGAAGGCCCGCCCCGCCCCCGCCAGGATCACGACGCGCACTTCAGGGTCGCCCTCGGCGTCGTGCAGAGCCTCGCCCAGCTCCATCAGCAGAGCGTTGGACAGCGCATTCAGCTTCTCGGGGCGGTTGAGCGTCACCCTGCAGATGCGACCGTCGTCCAGGGTCTCGTAGAGCAGGTTCTCGAACTCGGGCATGGGGGATCCTTTCGTGCTGCGGGCGGGGATGGCATCGCCCGCCGGAATTGGGACCGGTCGCCGCCGAGGCTAGCGGAGCCTCGCGGGCGGCGATATCCCCCCGCGCGACGGCCCCGCGCCCGCGGTTGTCCACGTCTGTGCGCGACCGGCTTGCCCAGATGGCCCCGGCGGATGCATACTGCGCGCGCCCCAGCCGTACCCGCGCGTGCGCGCGGAGGAGTTGACAGTGCGGAGGCTCAAATGGACTTCGGGTTCAGCGCAGCCGACCAGGCCTTCCGAAGCGACGTGCGCGACTTCATCACGCGCGAGTGGACCGCGCCCCCCGATGGGGCGTCGCCCGCCGAGGCGCACGCCACAACCCGCGCCTTCGAGAAGAAGATGGCCCAACACGGCTGGCTGACGATGGCCTGGCCCGAGGAATACGGCGGTCGCGGCGCAAGCCACATCCAGCAGATGATCTACCGCGAGGAGGCGTCGCTGGCGGGCGCACCCATGGACGTACAGGGCGCCGGCATGGTGGGCCCCTGTCTGATGCTGCACGGCAGCGACGACCAGAAGCGCGAGTTCCTCCCTGCCATCGCGAGCGCCGAGACGGTCTGGGCGCAGGGCTACAGCGAGCCCGGATCGGGCTCCGACCTGGCCTCGCTGCAGACCCGCGCCGTGCGCGACGGCGACGACTTCGTGATCAACGGGCAGAAGATCTGGACCTCCGGCGCCCACTACGCCGACTGGATCCACGTGCTCACCCGCACCGACCCGGACGCGCCCAAGCACCGCGGCATCTCCTACTTCCTGGCCGACATGAAGTCGCCCGGGATCGAGGTGCGGCCGCTGATCGACATGGCCGGCAATCACAACTTCAACGAGGTCTACTTCGACGACGTGCGCGTGCCCGCCGACCAGATGCTGGGCCCCGAGAACCGCGGCTGGTACGTCGCCACCACGCTGCTCGACTTCGAACGCTCCGGCGTGGGCATGCCGGCCGCCGCCCGCCGCGACCTCGACCGCTTCGGCGCCTGGGCCGCCGAGGCGCTGCCCGACCGCATGCGCGAGGACCGCAATCGCAACCGCTACGCCGACCTGCACATCAACGTCGAGATCGCCCGCTGGCTCGCCTACCGCGTGAGCTGGATGCAGAGCGCGGGTCTGGTCCCGAACCATGAGGCCTCGATGTCGAAGATGTTCGGCTCCGAGGTGCTGCAGGACGTCTACCGCTTCGCCGTCAACCTGATGGGGCTGGCCGGACAGCGCATCCGCGACGGCGCCGCTCCCCTGGGTGGATTCATCCCTCAGCGATATCTGGAGTCCGTGCCCAACACGATCGCGGCGGGGACGAGCGAGATCCAGCGCAATATCATCGCTGAGCGAGGTTTGGGGCTTCCGCGGCCGTAGTCCTGGTGACGGTACGCGCCTGAAGGGGGCCCGGGTGACCGGGCTCCCTTCGATCTTGCCCCCGCTCCACTACCATTGGCCTGCGATGGCCCTGGGGCCGCGCGGTCGCGGCACGGGCGCGGCCACAGTCCGCGGAGGGACAACGATGCCGGCGCTGGACGGAATGCGAGTCCTGGACATGACCCAGTACGAGGCCGGGACCTCGTGCACGCAGGCGCTGGCCTGGCTGGGCGCCGACATCGTCAAGGTCGAGCCGCCGAGCGGCGACCCCGGCCGCGGGGCGCAGCCGGAATGCGGCGACTCGGGGTATTTCGTGACCTTGAACAGCAACAAGCGCAGCGTCGTGATCGACCTCTCGACATCCGAGGGTCGCGACCTCCTGCTCTCGATGGCGCCGCGCTACGACGTGTTCGTCGAGAACTACGGCCCCGGCCGGGTGGAGAAGCTGGGCATCGACTACCCGGCGATGCGGGCCGCGAATCCGCGCATCATCTATGCCCGGCTCAAGGGCTTCGGCACCTGGGGGCCGTACAGCGGCTACAAATGCTACGACCCGATCGCGCAGGCGGCGGGCGGCGCGTCGTCGGTCACCGGCCGCCCGGACGGCCCGCCCACCATGCCCGGCAGCATGTCGGCCGACTCCGGCAGCGGCCTGACGCTGGCGCTCTCGATCACGGCCGCCTACGTGCAGCAGCAGCGCACCGGCGTCGGGCAGATGATCGAGGTCTCGATGCAGGAGGCCGTGACCTACTTCATGCGCTCGCGCATCGCGACGCACGGGGACTGGGGCAAGTCCGTCACGCCGCGGATGGGCAACCGCTTCTCGGCCACGATCGACATGTTCCCCTGCGCGCCGGGCGGCCCCAATGATTGGGCCCAGATGATGGTCGTGACGTCGAAGCACTGGGACACGCTCTGCACGGCGATCGGGCACCCCGAGTTGGTGGTCGACCCGCGCTTCGAGACCGACGCCCTGCGCGAGGAGAACACCGACGCGCTGAGCGCGATCATCCGCGCCTGGACGTCGGAACGCACGAAGTGGGAGGTCATGGAGACGCTGGGCAGCGCGGGCGTCCCCTGCAGCGCGGTGCTGGACACGGTCGATCTGTTCCAGAATGAGCATCTGCGGCAGCGGGGCTTCATCCACACGCTGGACCACCCGGTGCACGGCGAGATCCAACTGCTGGGCTGGGCCCCCCAGATGACCGAGAGCCGGGTGGAGTTGCGCGCCGCCCCCCTGCTGGGCGAGCACTCGGACGAGGTCCTGGCGGCGGACCTGGGAATCGACGACGCCCGCCTCGCGGCGCTGCGAGAGTCCGGCGTCGTCGGGTGACCGTCCTGCTCGTCGCGCTGGGTGGGGCGCTGGGCTCCGTGCTGCGCTACAAGATCGACGGCTGGGTGCAGGCGGGGGCCGGCGGCGCGTTCCCCTGGGGCATCCTGGTGGTCAACGTGACGGGATGCTTCGTCGCGGGGCTGTTGATGACCGTCCTGCTGGAGCGGACCGCGGTCTCCGACGAAGTGCGGACGGGGCTCCTGGTGGGCGTGCTCGGCGGCTACACGACGTTCTCGACCTTCAGCCTGCAGTCCCTCGACCTGGCCGACGCGGGCCTGTGGGGATACGTCGCGCTCAATGTCCTCGCCTCCGTGGCCGGGGCCTTGCTCGCGGTCTGGCTCGGGCAGCAGGTCGCCCGGCTCTAGTGGGAATCGAGGAGCGGCGATGGAGCGGCCAACGGCCCTGATCACGGGGGGCAACGCGGGCATCGGCAAGGCCGCGGCCCGGCAGTTGCTGGAGCGCGGCTGGGAGGTGGTGATCACGGCCCGGCGGCCGCCGACCGGCGAGGCGACGGTCGACGCGTTGCAGCGCCACGGGCCGATCTCCTGGGAGCCGCTCGACCTCGCCCGGCTCGACTCGGTGCGCGAGTGCGCGGCCCGGCTCGCCGCCGATCGCGGGCGCCTCGACGTCCTGATCAACAACGCCGGCACCGTCCGCTCGCGGCGGGAGCTCAGCCCGGACAGCTTCGAGCTCACTCTCCAGACGAACCACCTGGGCCCCTTCCTGCTGACGCACCTGCTGCGGCCGGCGCTGGAGGCGTCCGACGCGCCGCGGATCGTCAACGTCAGCTCGACCATGCACACGCGCTCGCGCGGCCTCGACTTCGACGACCTGCAGATGGAGCACGGCTACGGTCCCGTCCGCGCCTACGCCGACACCAAGCTGGCCAACATCTACTTCACCCGCGAGTTGGCGCGGCGCTGGCCGGGGATCGTCTCGAACGCGGTGCATCCCGGCGGCGTGCGCACCGAGCTGGGCGGCGGCGGCGAGATTCGCGCCCCGGGCCGCTGGGTCTGGTGGTTGATGAAGCGGTTCCTGCGCTCGCCGGCCAGCGGCGCGGCCCCCGTCGTGCGGCTGGCGGCCGACGACCTCGCGGGCGCGAACGGCGCCTACTTCCATCGCTTCAAGCAGCCGACGCTGCGCGGCCCCGCCGCCGACGACGAGGCGGCGCGCCGCCTCTGGGAGGCCAGCGAATCGCTGCTGGGGCTGTGAGCGTCGCAGGAGTGCTCCGCGCGCCCTAGACTGCGCCCGGACGGGAGTCCCCATGCTGCAAACAGGCGATGCGATGCCCGAGTTCACCCTGCGGAACCCGGAGCGGGAGAAGTTCACCGACGCGGACCTGCGCGGCGCGATCGCCGTCGTGGCGTTCTACCCCATGTCGTTCACCGGCGGTTGAACGCGCGAGATGGAGGGCTTCCAGCGCCGCTACGCGGAGCTGCAGGCCCTCGACGCCCGCGTGGTGGGCGTCAGCACCGACACCTGGGCCGTGCAGGGAGCGTTCGCCAAGGAGGTGGGACTGGCGTTCCCGCTGCTCTCCGACTGGCCCAGCGGGCGCACCGTCGCCACGTTCGGCGTCCAGCGCGAGCAGGGGCCGACGGCGCGCCGGGTGACGTTCGTGTTCGACGCCGGCGGCGTGCTGCGTGAGGTCATCGACGACGAGCGCTCGATGGAGGCCCACCCCGAGGGCGCGCTGGCGGCCGTGCGGCGGATCGCGGAGGGCGGCTAGGGCCAGACCATCCGCTTGTGCGGGCGATCGGCCAGCCGCTTCAGCTTCGGCTGGGCCAGCTTCACGAACTGGCAGGCCAGCCGCCGCGTCTCTCGCGGGTCGATCAGGTCGATGACGTCGAAGTCGTGCGCCGCCTTGATCGGCGAGCGCAGGCGCAGCAGCCGCTCCTCGATCATCAGCCGGTGCGCCTCCGGGTCGGGCGCGGCCTCGATCTCGCGCTTGTAGGCCGCCGCGACGCCCCCCTCGATGGGGATGCCGCCCCACTCGCCGGCCGGCCAGCCGAAGCGCAGGTTGACGTTGAACGGGTGGCCGATGCTGTGCGGCGCGTCGGCCGCCACGCCGTACGACTTGCGCACCGCGAACTCCACCTTGGGCACTTCCGCCTCGGCGCTGGCCAGCAGCGCCCGCGCCCCGCGCCGCATCTGCGCGCCGCGCTCGGCCGCCGATCCCAGCATGAAACCGGGCATGTCCAGGAAGATGACGACGGGCAGGTTGAAGGCGTCGCAGAGCATCACGAAGTGTGCGTACTTGTCGGCCGCCGGGCCGTCCATGGCGCCGGCCATCACCATCGGGTCGTTGCCGATGATGCCGGCGCTGTAGCCGTCGAAGCGCCCGAAGCCCGTGATCAGCGAGCCGCCGAAATGGCGCCGCATCTCGAAGAACTCGCCGTTGTCCACCACCAGCTCGATCAGGCGGCGCGGGTCGTAGCCGCGCGTGCGCTTGGTCGGCATGAGGTGGAGCAGCTCCTCGACCGGCCGGTGGGGATCGTCGCCGGTCTCGACCCGCTCGGCGACGCCGTACATGTTGTCCGGCAGGTACGAGAGGAAGCTGCGGATCTGGTCGAAGAGGTCTTCCTCGTCCTCGGCCGCGTTGTCGACCTCGCCGCTGGTGTGGACGTGCATCTCGTAGCCGCCCAGGTCGTTCTTATGGATCTTCTCGCCGATCGCGCGCTCGACGACCGGCGGCCCCGACGGGAAGACCTGCGCCTGGTCCTTGACCATGCAGTTGAAGTGCGCCATGCAGCCGGAGGCGGCGGGCAGCCCGGCGCACGCCCCCATGAATCCCGCCGCGACGGGCACGTTGCGCATCAGCTCCGCCAACCGCCACCAGTAGTCGCCCTGCGGCAGCGCCATGCGGCCCGAGTGCTCGTCGGACTTGGAGCTGTGCCCCACGCCCTCGATCAGGGCGACATAGGGGATGCCGTAGGTCAGCGACAGCGGCTGCGTGTACTGCCAGGGCCCCTTGTGCACGTCGTGCGGGCTGCCGCCGGAGATCGTCGAGTCGTCGCCGCCGATGGCCACCGGCCGCCCGTTGATCTCGGCCAGACCCATCACGTACGCGCCGGGCTTGAACGAGGTCATGTTGCCGTCGGCGTCATACTCGGTCGCCCCCACGAGCGTGCCCGCTTCCTGGAACGTGCCGGGGTCGGCCAGCCGTTCCATCCGCTCGCGGGCCGTGTACTTGCCCTTCTCGTGGAAGCGCGCGATCCGATCGAGGCCGCCCATCTCCCGGGAGAGACTGCGGATGTACTCCAGCTCGTCGAGCGCCTTCTCCCAGGGCTCGCCGGGCTTCCAGCTGTCGTGGTGGGGGTCTGCGGGCATGGCGGCTCCTGTCGCACGGCGATCGCGCGCCCAGCCTACGACGCGGCGCCCGCTTGGACCATGACGCCTCTCCGCCCGGCGGCCGCGTTCAGATCAGCGCTGGCGACGCCGATCCCGCAGCGGCACCAGCTCCGTGAGGATGCCGCCGGCGCTCTTGGGGTAGAAGAACGCCGCCCCAATGTCGCCCAACTCGATGCGGCGCAGGCCCTGCTCCTCCAGCTCGCGGGCCGCCGCCTCGACATCGCGGCAGGCGTAGCCCAGGTGGTGCAGGCCCGGACCGAAGCGCGCCAGCCGCCGGGTCGTGCCGGTGTTGGCGCCGGGCAGCGGGATCAGCACCTCCAGGTAGGTCTCGCCCTCCCCGATCTTGACGAAGTAGTTGTGGGTCTGCTCGGGCTCGAAGAAGATCTTCTCCAGGTTGGCGGAGTCCGTGATGTTGCGGTCCAGGCTGAGCCCCATCTGACGTTCGAGCACGTCGCTGGCCTGCGGCCAGGTCTCGGCGATGATCCCCACGTGATCCAGCCGTACGAGTCCGGACATTGGCTTCCTCCCTGTTGCACGCCGGCCGCCGGGGCCCGACGTGCTCGCGGGCAAGATAGCGCGGCGCCGCCGCGGCTCGCTCAGACGCCCAGGCTCGCGCCCCCGTCGACGAGCAGAGCGGCGCCGGTGATGAAGCGCGCCTGCTGCGAGCACAGGAAGGCGACCGCCTGACCGAAGTCGTCCGCATCACCGATCACGCCCGTCGGCAGGCCGCGGGCGATTGCGCCCAGGTCGGCGTTGTTGCCCCGCAGCCGCGCCGTGTCGTGCGCGCCCGGCTGGACCGAGTTCACCGTCACGCCGTCCTTCGCGACCTCGCGCGCCGTCACCTTCAGGAAGGCCGTCAGTCCGGCGCGGGCCGTCGCCGAGGCGATCAGCTGCGGCGGCGGCTGCCGCACGCCGAACGAGGTGATCGCCACGACGCGGCCCCAGCCCCGCTCCTGCATCGCCGGGATGGCGGCGCGGCACATCGCGATACTGCTCAGCATCGCCAGCTCGTTGGCCGTGCGGTACGCCTCAATGTCGGTGCTGGCGAAGGTCCCGGCCGGGGGACCGCCGCAGTTCGCGACGACGATGTCCACCGCGCCCAGCCGCTGCTCCGCCTCGGCGATGAACGCCGCCGCGCCCTCGGCCGTGCCCACATCGGCGACCAGCGGGATCACGTCGCCCTCGATCCCCGCCACCGCGGCTGCGAGGCGGTCCGGGTCGCGCCCGCAGATCACGACCCGCGCGCCCTCGGCCGCCAGCGCCTTGGCCGACGCGAGCCCCAGCCCCGCCGAGGCCGCCGCGACGGCGGCGCGCTTGCCTTCCAGTCCCAGTTCCATGCTCGTTTCCTCCTCGATCGTTCGATCCGCCGGTGGCAGTCTACGCGCCGCGACGCGGCCCTGGGCTAGACTCCACCCGCGCGCGCTTGGCGCGCCGCCCAGACGCGGACACGGCAAGGGAGGGATCGTGGCGATCAAACAGCTCAGCGGCGCGGACGTGGTGGAGATCGCGAAGCAGGTCAGCAATTGGGGCCGCTGGGGCCCCGACGACGAGCGCGGCGCGCTCAACCTGATCACGCCCGAGCGCCGCGCCGCCGCCGCGGCCCTGATCCACGACGGCGAGACCGTCAGTTGCGCCCGTCCGCTGCCCACCCGCCCGGCGCCCAACAACCCCTTCCCCGTCCAGCACCTCATGCTGGCCACCGGCGACGCCCCGCCCCGCGTCGGCCCCTCGGGCGCGATGGACTACTTCGCCATCGCCCCGCACGGCATGGCCACCACCCACATCGACGCCCTCTGCCACATCTTCACCGGCGACAAGATGTTCAACGGCTACGACAGGTCGGAAGTCCGCAGCGACGGCGCCCACAAGCTCAGCATCATGGCCGGCAAGGACGGCATCCTGGGGCGCGGCGTCCTCCTCGACATCGCCCGGCTGCGCGGCGTCGACTGGCTGGACAAGGGCGAGCCGATCGGCGTCGAGGATCTGGAGGCCGCCGAGGCGGCCCAGGGCGTGACTGTCGGCCCCGGCGACATCCTGCTGATCGCTACCGGCCGCGACCGCCTCGAGGCCGAAGCCGGCGGCCCCTGGGACTACATGGAGGGCCTGGCCGGGCTGCACGCCGAGACCCTGCCCTGGCTGCGCGAGCGCGACATCGCCATGCTGGGCTGCGACGGCGTCTCCGACGTGATGCCCAGCGGCATCCCCGACGCCTGGATGCCGCTGCACGAGGTCGTCATTCCCTGGATGGGCGTGCAGTTGATCGACAACATGCAACTCGACCGCCTGTCGGCGGCCTGCCGAGAGCGGGAGCAGTACGCGTTCTGCCTGGTCTTCGCGCCCCTGCGGCTACGGCGCGGCACCGCCTCGCCCGTCAACCCGCTGGCCATCTTCTGAGCGGCCATCTTCCGAGACGCCATCTTCCCAGACGAAAGGCCGCACACCACCATGGACGCCGTTCAATTCATCACCCAGACGTTGGCGCAGGCGCAGTTGCGCCTGCGCGCCACCTGCGACGGCCTCGACGACGCGCAGGCCCGCTGGCGTCCCGCTCCCCAGGCGAACTGCGTCGGCTTCATCCTCTGGCACGTGGCCCGCACCGAGGACAACCTCGCCAGCGCCGAGCAGGGCCTCGACACCCTCTGGGCCGGCGACGCCTGGCACGCCCGCTTCGGCAACGACGTCGACACGCCCGCCGTCCTCGGCGACCGCCAGTCGGCGCTCGCCCTCACGATCCCGCCCCTGCCGCTGCTGCTCGACTATCAGGCGGCGGCGGCCGAGCGGACCCGCGCGCTCCTCGCCGGGCTCTCGGACCGCGACCTCGACGGGCCCTCACGGTCATGGCGGGGCATGCGGCTGGCCGACGTCCTGCGCCATCTGGCGACGCACAAGAACAACCACCACGGTCAGGTCGACTTCCTGCGCGGCCTCCAGCAGGACGACTGGGACCTGCCGGCCGGCACCGGCGTGCGGCTTCCCGACGACGCCTAGCGCGAGTCGACCGTGCCGCCGCTCACGTAGATGCGCTGGCTGCTGACGTAGGACGCGCCCGGCCCGCAGAGGAACACGACCACGCTCGCGATCTCCGCCGGCGTGCAGACGTGCCCGAACGCCGACTCGGAGTCGATCTCCCGCAGCGACTGCACGCCCCGCGTGGCCCGCATCAGACGGAAGCCCATCTCCGTGTCGACCAGCCCCGGCGCCACGACGTTCACGTGGATGCCGTTCGGCATCTCCTCCTTCGCGAGGGTGTGCGCGAACGCCTCTTGCGCCGCCTTGGCCATGTTGTAGGGCGAGCCGTTGGCCTCCAGGCCGGCCGTCGCGGCGCTGGTGATCTGCACGATGTCGCCGCGCTCCTGCTCGCGCATCTGCGGGATCAGCAGGTGCGCCATGTACCACGAGCCGAAGGCGTGCGTGCGCACCACCCGCTCCATCTCGGCCGGCTCGCCCTCCCCCACCGTGTTGCCGCGCGAGGCGATGCCGGCGTTGTTGACCAGGATGCTGATCGGCCCCAGGCGGTCCAGCGCCTGCTCGACCATCGCCTCGCAGGCCACGTAGTCCGACACATCGGCCTGGAAGATCTCGGCCCGCCGCCCGCCCTCGCGGATCGCCGCCGCCACCTCTTCGGCGTGCCCCGAGCGCTTGGCGTAGTTGATCGCGACGTCGGCGCCTTCCGCCGCCAGCGCTACCGAGATCGCCGCGCCGATGCCGCGACCGCCGCCCGTGACCAGCGCCGTGCGTCCGTCGAGAGTTCCCATGGGATGTCCTTATCCTGTGTGCTGCGGACCGGCGTCCTGCGTGACCGCTGTTGCGAGTCGATGGGTCGATGCGCCGCGCCCGCGCGCGTCTGTACGGTCGGGCCCGGCCCGTCCATTATGGCGACGGTCATAGTAGACCTGCGAGATGGCTGCGTCTTGGCGACGTCCGCGACCGGGCCGGCACCAACCGGGAGACCTGAGATGAGGGCGAGAGTATGAGTCTGCACAAACTGCTGATCGCCAACCGCGGCGAGATCGCGATCCGCATCGCGCGCGCCGCGGCGGAGCTCGATATCCCCAGCGTGGCCGTCTACTCGTCCGACGACACCGCGTCGCTGCACGTCCGCGCGGCCGACGAATCGGGCCCGCTGGACGGGATCGGGGCCGCGGCCTACCTCGACATCGAGGGCGTGGTTGGGGCGGCCAAGGCGGCCGGCTGCGACGCGTTGCACCCGGGCTACGGCTTTCTGGCCGAGAACTCCGATCTCGCGCGGCGCTGCGCGGACGAGGGCATCGTCTTCGTCGGGCCCAGCGTCGAGTCGCTGGAGTTGTTCGGCGACAAGGCCCGCGCGCGCGCGCTGGCGCAGGAGCACGAGGTCCCGGTGCTGCCCGGCAGCGCCGGCGCCGTCGATCTGGCCGGCGCGGAGGCCTTCCTGGCCGGGCTGGGCGAGGGCGGCGCGATGGTAATCAAGGCCGTGTCGGGCGGCGGCGGTCGGGGCATGCGGATCGTCGAGGACGCCGGCGGCGTCGCCGAGGCGTTCGCTCGCTGCCAGTCCGAGGCCGAGGCCGCGTTCGGCAACGGCGCCGTCTACGTCGAGGAGTTGATCCCCCGCGCGCGCCACATCGAGATCCAAGTCGTCGGCGACGGGTGCGGCGGCGTCAGTCACTTGGGTGAGCGCGAGTGCAGCGTGCAGCGGCGCCACCAGAAGATCGTCGAGATCGCGCCCAGCCCCCAGTTGAGCGAGGCGCTGCGCGCCCGCATCGCCGCGGCGGCCGTCCGCATGGCGCAGGCGGTCGATTACCGCAGCCTGGGGACGTTCGAGTTCCTCGTCGACGCCACGGCCGACGACCGCTTCGTCTTCATCGAAGCCAACGCCCGGCTCCAGGTCGAGCACACGGTCACCGAGGAGGTGACGGGCGTCGACCTCGTGCAGTCGCAGCTGCGCATCGCCGGCGGCGCATGCCTCGCCGACCTCGGCCTCACGCAGGACGCCGTGCCGGCGCCGCGCGGCTACGCCATCCAGTCGCGCGTGAACCTGGAGCAGATGCAGCCCGACGGCACGGTGCGGCCGGCCGGCGGCATGCTTACCGTCTTCGAGGCCCCCTCCGGCCCCGGCGTCCGCGTCGACGCGTACGGCTACGCCGGCTACGCCACCAACCCCAACTTCGACTCGCTGCTGGGCAAGGTCATCGCCGCCTCGCCCTCGCCCGACTTCGGCGCGGCCGTGAAACGATCGCTGCGCGCCCTCGACGAGTTCCAGATCGGCGGCGCCGAGACGAACATCGGCTTCCTGCGCAACGTCCTCACCCACACCGACTTCGCCGACGGCGCCGTCTACACCCGCTGGGTCGACGACAACATCGCGACCCTCGCCGCCCCGGATCGGGCCGCCGACGGGGCGCCCTCCCGCGACGGCGTCGCCGGCGCGGGCGCGAAGCTCGACTCCCGCGACCCGCTCGCCGCGCTCGACTTCTTCCGCCAGGGCGAGGGCACGCGCGGGGCGGGCGCGCCCGCCGCCGCCGAGATCGTCGGTCCCCCCAACACCGACCCGGTCGGCGCGCCGCTGCAGGGCACCGTGGTCGAGATCCAGGTCGCCGTCGGCGACCACGTCCGAGAGGGCCAGCTCCTCTTCGTGATGAGCGCCCTCAAGATGGAGCACCTCGTCCACGCGACCTTTGGCGGCGTCGTGCGCGAGATCACGGTCTCCGTCGGCGACACGGTCTACGAGGACCACCCGCTGATCTTCGTGCAGCCCGCCGAGGTCGGCGACGCGATCGTGGAGCCGGAGAAGGAGATCGACCTCGACTACATCCGCCCCGACCTGCAGGCCCTCTTCGACCGGCGCGCCTTCGGCCACGACGTCAACCGGCCAGACGCCGTCGAGCGCCGCCACAGCCGCAACCGCCGCACCGTCCGCGAGAACATCGAGATGCTGATCGATCCGGGCACCTGGATCGAGTACGGCGAGCTGGCGATCGCCGGGCAGCGCCGCAAGCGGCCGCTCGAGGAGTTGATCCGCAAGACGCCCGCCGACGGCCTCGTCGCCGGCGTGGGCTCGGTCAACGGCGAGCACTTTGGCGACGACCGCAACCGCGTCGCCTTCATCTCCTACGACGACACCGTGTTCGCCGGCACGCAGGGAATGAACGGGCACCACAAGACCGACCGCATGGTCGATCTCGCCTACGAACTGTCGCTGCCGGTGATCTTCCACGCGGAGGGGGCCGGCGGCCGCTCCGGGGAGACGGACGGCTTCGAGGGACGCGGCTTCGGCGGCGACGTCCGCACCTGGGACAAGATGTGCCGCCTCAGCGGCACGGTGCCGATGATCGGCATCACCGCCGGCTGGTGCTACGCCGGCAACGCGGCGATCCTGGGCGTCACCGACCTCATCATCGCGACCGAGGACGCGCTCATCGCGATGGGCGGCCCCGCCACCATCGAGGGCGGCGGCATGGGCGCCTTCCTGCCCGAGGAGGTCGGGCCGATCTCCGACATCGCGCCGGCCGGCACGGTCGACCTCGTCGTCAAGGACCAGGACGAGGCGATCCGGATGTCGAAGAAGATCCTGTCCTACTTCCAGGGCGCCATCAAGGACTGGGAGTGCGCCGACCAGCGCCTGCTGCGGCACGTCATCCCCGAGCACCGACTCCGCGCCTTCGACGTGCGCGAGGTGGTGCATCTGCTCGCCGACAAGGACTCCGTGGTGGAGTTGCGGCCCGACTTCGGCATCGGCATGGTCACGGCCTTCATCCGCATCGAGGGGCGTCCCTTCGGCCTGACCGCCAACAACAACGCCTTCATCGGCGGCGCCATCGACAGCGACGGCTCCGACAAGGTGGCCCGGTTCTGGCAGCTCTGCGACGCCTGGAACATCCCCATCGTCACGCTCGTCGACACGCCCGGCATGATGGTCGGGCCGGATGTCGAGCGGACCGGGCTCGTGCGCCACTGCAGCCGGCTCTTCGTCACCGGCGCGAACCTGAAGACTCCCCGCTTCGCCGTCATCCTGCGCAAGGGCTATGCGCTGGGCTCCATGGCCATGCTCACCGGCAGCGCTCGCGCGCCGCACTTCACCGTCGACTGGCCCACCGGGGAGCACGGCGGCATGAACGTCGAGTCGGGCGTGCTGCTCTCCAACCGCGAGATGCTGGCGAAGATCGAGGACGTCGATGAGCGGGCGGCCGAGTACGAGCGCCTCGTCAACATGGCCTACGTGCGCGGGGGCTCGCTGAACGTCGCCTCCACGTACGAGATCGACAACACCATCGACCCCGCCGAGACGCGCTACTGGATCATGCAGGGCCTCAAGGCCTGTCCCAACCCCGACCCCATCCGTCGCGGGCGGGCGCAGTTCATGGACACCTGGTAGCCCGCGGCCGGCGTCGCTAGTGCACGATCTCCTCGATGACGAGTTGCGCCAGCGTCTCATCGTCGAGGCCCAGTTCCCCTTGC
This sequence comes from Dehalococcoidia bacterium, assembly GCA_965209205.1. Taxonomy (GTDB): domain Bacteria; phylum Chloroflexota; class Dehalococcoidia; order Bin125; family Bin125; genus TK10-74A. The sequence goes on along the minus strand of CBDBQC010000002.1, from coordinate 67,028 downwards.
AGGATCTCCAGGTTGTGCTCGCCCAGCCCGGGCGACGGCCGCGCCGGTAGGTAGGCCCCGTTCCACGTGAAGGGCTGCTTGTGGGCCAGGAACGGCACCTCGCCCCGTGCATACGCCAGGTAGTAGTCACCCATCCCCGCGTCTCGCTCGACCTGGTCCGCGACGCTCTCCAGGGCGCTGGCCGGGATGCACCGCGCCTGCAGCCGCCCCGCGATCTCCCACTCGTCCCCGTCCGACGTCCAGGCCGCGATCGCGGCGTTGATCTCCGCCTCCGCGCCACGCCGTCCCTCGACGCCGGACAGGTCCGCTCGCGCCGCCAGGTCGTCGCGGCCCATGACGTCGCACAGGGCTCGCCACTGCGCGTCGCTGTTGGCGCTGATCGCGACCCAGCGGTCGTCGCCGCGGGTGGGATAGATGCCGTGCGGCACGGCGTCGGCCGAGGCGTTGCCGCGCCGCGGCGCCGTCACCCCGTTGACCAGTTGGTTGATCAGCTCCGTGTCCAGCAGATGCACCGACGCCTCGTACTGCGCGATCTCCAGGAACTGCCCCTTGCCCGTCTCCTCCCGTTGCAGCAACGCCGCGATCAGCCCGGCGGCCGCGATCGGCGCGAGCGTGAAGTCGGTGTGCAGCGTCCCCATGCCCACCGGCGCGCGGTCGGGCTCGCCCATGTGCCCCGGCACGCCGCTCAGCGCCAGCACGCCGTTGCCGATCGCCCGCCAGTGCGACTTCGGCCCGCTGTGCCCCATCACCGGGAACGAGCCGACCACCAGGTCCGGGCGCAGCGGCAGCAGGTGCTCGGGCCCCAGCCCCCACTTCGACATCGCGTCGGGCGCGTAGTTCGACGTCACCATGTCGAAGTGCGGCAGCAGCGTCCGCTTGATGAACGCCACCGTCTCGGGCTTGTGCAGGTTCAGCGTCAGGCTGCGCTTGTTGGTGTTGCAGTCGGCAAAGAAGCCGCCGGTGTCGATGCTGAAGCCCTGCGGCGGGTGGACGAACTCCCGCACCTGATCGATGCCCGTCGCCGACTCCACCTTCACCACGTCCGCCCCCAGGTTCGCGAGCAACTCCGTGATCAACGGCCCGGCCGCCATCCAGCAGAAGTCCAGCACGCGGTAACCCGAGAGCGGCAGGTCGCCCGGGCGGCCCCGCGCCGTCCCCGGGCGGGCGCCCAGCGCGCCCTCCTCCAGAGCCTGCCGGATCGCGGCCGTGTGCTCGCCGAGGCCCGGCGCCGGCCGCGCCTCGACATCGAACCCCGAGAAGCGGTACGGCGACCGCGGCTTCGGGATCGCGCGGCCCAGGGCGGGGTGCGCCACCTGCGGGAAGAAGTCGCGCGCGTGCAGGTGCGGGTCGGCCGCGATGTCGGCGACATTCTGCACCGGCGTCGCGTAGTGCCGCCCCTCCTGCCCGCGCCGCACCAACTCGTCGCGGTCCAGCGACGCGCAGAACTCGATGAAGTACCGGTTCATCTCCTCGCGATGCGCCGCCCGGTACATCGGGTCGTGCCATTCCTCCGTCGCCATCCCGTAGCCCTCGCCCATCACCTCCCGGTACCACTCCGAGAACAGCGCCCAGCGCACCGGGTTCGGCAGGAACGCCACCCACTGCCCGTCCTTCGTCGCGAACGTCGTCCCGTACGACTTGATCAGCGTCACCGTCCCGGTGTTGCCGGTCTTCCACGAGTTGAAGCCTGTCCCCAGCGCCCGGTTCTCGAGTCCCTGCTCCCCGGCGCGCTCGCAGACCGACCCCCACCAGAGCCAGATGTTCTGATTGGCGGCCTGGATCGTGGTCGACGCCGTGGCCTCCTGCAGGCTCACCTCGACCGCGTTGCGACGTCCCCGCAGCCGTCGGTCGAAGATGGCGGCGCAGGCCGCGGCCACGCCGATGTAGGCGCTCTGCTTGTATCCCAGCTTGCCGGCCGGGTAGTCGGGCGGCACGTGGGGGTAGCCGCAGCAGTACAGCAGCCCGCCCGCCGCCGCCGCCGCCAGATCGCTGACGGCGAGCTCGGGCTGCCCGCGGCGCAGCACCGCGTCGATCACGGTGGGCCCCTCATCCTGTTCGGCCAGCGCCTCCAGCAGCGATCGCGCCGCCTCGCTCTTCTCGACCGGCGCGATCACGACGTCTGCCGCCTCGGCGATGGCCCGGATGCGTCCCCACGCCTCGTCCGACGCCAGGTCCAGCGCCAGGCTCTGCTTGCCCGCGTTGTAGAGCAGGTGCGGGAGCCCGCGCTCGGCCCCCGCCTCCCCGTCGACGAATGGGCCGCGCGCCCGGATCGCGTCGCCCCCGGCCGCCTCCACCCGAATCACCCGCGCCCCCAGGTCGGCCAGGTAGCGCCCGGTCACGAGCAGCGGCTCGTCGGCCAGGTCCAGGACGAGCGCGCCGTCCAGCGGTTTGGCGTTCGGCATGGTCGTTCCCTCAATCTCCCGCGCTCTTCCGGCGGAGCCAGCCCGCAGCCGGCGGATTGAACCGGCCGCCCGTGGGCAGTATCGTGCCGATCGATGTCCCCCGCCGCGCTCGGTCCCTACCGCGTCGTCGAGTTGTCGAGCGAACGCACCGCGTTCTGCGGGAAGATACTACGCGACCTCGGCGCGGACGTGATCACCGTCGAGCCGCTCGACGGCTCCGACGCCCGCCGCTTCGGCCCCTACGCGGACGACACGCCCGGCCTGGAGACCAGCCTCGCCTGGTGGGCCGACAACCGCGACAAGCGCAGCCTGGCGCTGGACGTCACCACCGCCGCCGGTCGCGACATCCTGGCCCGCCTCCTGGGCGACGCCGACTTCCTCATCGAGGGCGTCACCCCGGAGCGCCACGCCGGCCTGGGGCTGGACGACGCGACGCTCGCCTCGCGCTTCCCGCGGCTGATCGCCGCCTCCATCACCCCCTTCGGCCGCGACGGTCCCAAGGCCGCCTATCGCGGCGGCGAATTGATCGCGCTGGCCGCCTCGACCCTGCTGTCGACCTGGGGCGACCACGACCGCCCGCCGGTGATGATGGCCGTCCCGCAAGCCTACGCCCACGCCGGCGCCGAGGCCGCCGTCGGCTGCATGGTGGCGCTCAACGAGCGCGCCGCCTCTGGACTCGGCCAGCGCGTCGAGGCGACGGCGCAGACGGCGCTGACCTTCGCCACGCAGTGCACGACGCTCAGCGCCCTGTGGGGCACCGGCAACTTCTTCCGCTGGGGCGGCGGCTTGAAGTTCGGGCCGCTCGCCGTGCGCTTCATCTGGCCCTGCAAGGACGGCTACGTGGCGGCCGGGCTCTTCTTCGGAAGCGCCATCGGCCCGCCCACCAACCGCTTCACCCAACTCATCTACGACAAGGGGTTCTGCGACGAGTCGATCCGCGACAAGGACTTCATCACCTACGTTGGACCGCTGCTGAGCGGCGAGGAGCCGATGTCGGAGTTCGAGCGCTGCCAGGAGGCGGTCGGTCGCTTCTGCGCCGCCCACACGCGGGCCGAGATGGAGGCCTACGCGGTGGAGCACGACCTGCTGATCGACGCCGTGCGCACGACCGCGGACCTGCTGGCCGAGCCGCAACTCCAGGCGCGAGGCTACTTTCGCCAGATCGACCAGCCCGGCGCGGCGGCGCCCGTGACGGTTCCCGGGCCGTTCGCCCGCTTCAGCGAGACACCGATCGAGATCGGCGGCCATGCGCCATCGATCGGGGAACACACGCGCGAGGTGCTGAGCGGCGATCTCGGCCTGGGCGAGCCCGAGATCGAGGACCTGCTGGCGCGGGCCGTGATCGGGGCGCCGCGATGAGCGACGCGAAGGCCGGCGCGAAGACGAACGCCACGGCCCTGGCGGGCGTGAAAGTGCTCGACCTGAGCTGGGCGCTCGTCGGCCCGGCCGCGATGCGCGTCCTCGCCGACTTCGGCGCCACGGTCGTCAGGGTCGAGAGCTCCACCCGCATCGACCCCGTGCGGGCGGGGCCGCCCTACTGGCGCAATCAACCCGGCCCGGAGCGCTCGTCGAACTTCGTCAATTACAACGTCAACAAGCGGATGATCCAACTCGACCTCTCGAAGCAAGCGGCGCGCGACGTCGTGCTGCGCCTGGTCGACTGGTGCGACATCGCCATCGAGTCGTTCGTGCCGGGCGTGATGGAGCGCTGGGACCTGCACTACGAGGCGCTCAAGGGGCGCAAGCCGGATCTGATCATGGTCAGCACCTGCCTCAACGGGCAGACCGGCCCGGACCGCGCGGGCGGCGGCTACGGCGTGGGCGGCGCGGCCCGCGCGGCCATGATCGAGGTGCTCGGCTGGCCCGACCGCGACCCCTCCCTGGCCCGCGCCTACACCGACTACACCGCCTCGCGCATGGTGGCCGTCGCCACCCTCGCCGCGCTCGACCACCGCCGCCGCACGGGGCAGGGTCAGTACGTCGACCTGTCCCAGGTGGAGGCGTCGATCCCGTTCATCGGCACAGCGGTGCTCGACGCCGGCGTCAACGGGCGCCTGCTGCGCCGCCGCGGCAACCGGCAGCCGGGTGCGGCCCCGCACGGCGTCTTCCCCTGCGCCGGCGACGACCGCTGGATCGCGATCGCGGTCTGGTCCCAGGACGACTGGCGCGCGCTGTGCGACGTGGCCGCGGCCGGCTGGGAGACCGACCCTCGCTTCGCCGGCCCGGGCGAACGCGAGCGCAACCAGGACGCGCTGGAGCAGGCGATCGCCGCCTGGACCGCCGCCCAGGACGCCCACGCGCTCGAGCGCGCGCTGCAGGACGCCGGGGTCGAGGCGCACGCCGTCCTCGACAGTCTGGAGGGCGACCAGGACGCGCAGCTCCAGGCGATGCGGCACTTCATCGAGATCGAATCGTCGGACTTGGGCCCGCTCCCCGTCGAGAACACGCGCCAGCGGCTCTCGCGGACCCCGTCGGACCCGCGCTGGGTGGGGACCTACGGCGAGGACAACGACTTCGTGCTGCGGGAACTGCTGGGCCTCGACGACGAGGCCATCGCCGAGATCGCGGCCGGCGGCGCCCTGCAATAGGCCGGCCGCCGCCCGCATGCGGCCCGATGAGTGTGGCCCCGTTCAGTGCGGCAGGTGGGCGGCGACGGTCTCCGCGTAGAACGCGGCGCCTTCGGGGTTCAGGTGGAACCCGTCGGGGTAGAAGATGCCGCGCTTGCCGGCGCTGGCGGAGTGCCAGTCGACCAGATGCGCGTTCTCGTGAACGGCGACGCCCTCGCGCAGCACGCTGTTGTTCCAGTCCTGCCAGTCCCGCGGCACGCGCAGATTCACGAAGAGCACGGTGCGGTCGGCCAGGACGTCCATGATGTCGCTGAAGTGCGCCTTCGAGATGGCGCCGTTGTTGCCGATGTGGAGGATCACCGTGTCGCCCAGCAGCCCCTCGCTCGCGTACGCGCTCAGCAGACCGATGACCGGTTTCACGTGCCGCGAGACGGCGGCGTCGATGCCGATCGGGCCAATCTCCGCCTCCAGCGCCGGGGCGGCCCCCAGCATCACCGAGTCGCCGATGGCGGTCAGACGCGGGGCGGGGGGCGCGGGGGGCGGCGCCTCGGCCACGTCGGCCGTCTCCGCCGCCCCGGCGACATCGGCCACCGCGGCCACCACGGGTGGTTCAACCGGCTCGGCTGGCTCGTCCGCCTCGGCTGGCTCGGGTGGCTCGGCCGGCTCCACGACCGGCGGAGCCGGGTCCGGGCGCTCGCCCGCCGGCGCCGCCATGACTGCGACGGCCACCTCGACCGCCGCCGCCTCGGCCAGCGGCGCCTCGACCACCGGAACGGCCCTCGGACGCGGATCGTCCTCCTGAACGATCGCCGCCGCGTCGATTTTGGCTTGAACGATCGCGACCGAGAACGGGAATGCATCCTCCACCGCGGCGGCGCGAGCGACCGCCGGCGCGGCGGGGCGGAAGATGTCGAAGGGAGGCGTAAGTCCAGTCGGGGAACGACCGCTTCGGATATCGCGCCCGACGGCCGCAGGCTCTTCGGCGGACGTGATCGTCTGCACGGCGGTCACGCCGGTCTGCTCGCGCGTCGAGCTGACCGGCGTGGCTTCGAGCGTCGCCGGGGTCCGTATCCGGCCGGCTTCCGCCGCCTGGACGGTCGCCACCGAGTCCCGGGGCCCCGCGTCCGGCAGCGCGACGGGGCGCGCATCCGCGCCGGGTGACTCAGCCGGGGGCGGTTCGGGCGCCTGCGCGACCGCTGCCGCCGGTTCGGCGTCGCCAACGCCGGCATCGGCCGGTTCGGCCGCCCGCGGCGCCGCGTCCGCCGGGTCGGCCTCGACCACAGCGACCGGCACGATCGTGGAGATGCGCTCCGTCGTCAGGTAGCTGGGCGGCTCGGCGGACGGCGCGACCGCGACGACGATCCCAAGCGCCACCGTCCCGCCCAGCGCCGGCGCGATGATGACCCCTCGCCGCCACTGCCACACCCACCCGCGCCGCGTCCGCGTCCGCGCCCAGATGCGGCCCAGGGCGCCGTGGCGGATCGGCATCTCCACGAAGCGATAGGAGATCTCGGACAGCAGCAGGGTCAGGGCCAGCCGCACGGCGAGCAGTTCGATCTCGCCCATGCGGACATCGATGTCGGGACGGGTGACGACGAAGATCGGCCAGTGCCACAGGTAGATCGAATACGAGCGCAGACCGATCGCCCGCAACGGCGCGACGCCCAGCACCCGCCCCAGCCGCCCCCGCGGCGCCACCGCCGCCGCGATCACGATCGCCGTCAGGCCCGACACCAGCGCGAACCCGCCCTGGTACAGCGACGGCTGGAATGCGCTGAACGTGACCACGATGTAGGCCAGCCCGCCCAGCGCCGCCAGGCCGGCGACATCCAGGGATCGCGGCAGGAGTTGCCTGGGCGCTGGAGTGATGCGGCGCCACGCCGCCGCACGGCCCCGCGGACCGGGCAGCGCGCCCGCGCGCCAGACCACGGCCAGCGCCGCGCCGAAGAGCAGGCCGGCGGCGCGTGTGTCGGTGCCGTAGTAGACGCGGGAGACATCGGCGAAGGGCTCGAACAGGACCGCCATCAACACCGTCGACGCGGCGATCCCCGCCACGATGGCCACGAACAGCAGCGCCCGCCCGCCCAACGCCATCAGGCCCACGAACAGCAGCGGCCAGACGACGTAGAACTGCTCCTCGATCGCCAGCGACCAGAGGTGCAGCAGCGGCGAGGGACGCCCCACCTGCTCGAAGTAGGCGGCGTCACCCAGGATGAAGGCCCAGTTGCTCACGTAGGCCACCGCGGCCAAGGCGTCGCCGCGGACCGTGGCGACCTCGCCGGGCAGGAAGATCGCGAAGTACGCCAGCACGGCGGCGACGAGCAGGAAGAGCGCGGGCAGCAGCCGTCGCGCCCGCCGCATCCAGAAGCGGCGCAGCGACACGGCGGACGTCGCCGCGCGCTCCGCCAGCAGCAGCGACGTGATCAGGTAGCCGCTGATGACGAAGAAGATCTCCACGCCCAAGAAGCCCGCGGGCATGAAGTCGACGCCGGCGTGGTAGAGCACGACCGCGATGACGGCGAGCGCCCGCAGGCCGTCCAGGCCCGAGAGGTAGGGCAGGGCCGGCCGTCGCGAACGGGCGCCGGGCGCCGCAGCGCTGGCCGCGGTCACCGCGGGCCGGGGCGCGACGGCGTCGGCGCGCGGCCGATGCCGCGACAGCCGGCCGACGGTCGACGCGGCGCGGGCGGCGGCGCCCGCCGCACCAGTCGCGCGCATGATGAGACGCCGGCCCGATCGCCGGAGTTGCGCACCGGCAGCCACGTTATGCCCTCCCGCTCTAGGGCTGCGCAGGCTAGCGTCCGCGGTCGGGGGATGCAGCACCGGGCGACCGGGACGGCCCGCCTCTGTTGACTCGATGGCAGACTCGCCCGGCCGGCGATAGATACACCCCCGCGACCGCGGCGCCGTCTATCCTGCGCACAACACGAGGGGGTGTTGCATGGGACCGCTAACGGGAATCCGCATCGTTGAGTTGCAGGGCATCGGGCCGGGGCCGTTCTGCGGCATGATGCTCTCCGACATGGGCGCCGAGATCATCCGCATCGATCGCGCCGACCGGGTCCAGGGCGGCGACCCCGCCGACCCGCCCAGCGACCTGCTGGCGCGAGGCCGCCGCTCGATCGGGATCAACCTCAAGAGTCCGGCCGGCGTCGAAACCGCGCTGCGCCTCATCGACGGCGCCGACGCCGTCTTCGAGGGCTTCCGGCCCGGCGTCATGGAGCGCCTCGGACTGGGGCCCGACGTGTGCATGGCGCGCAACCCCAAGCTGGTCTACGGCCGCATGACGGGCTGGGGCCAGGAGGGGCCGTACGCCCAGATGGCCGGCCATGACATCAACTACATCGCGCTGGCCGGCGCCCTGGCGCCGATCGGCCGCGCGGGCCAAGCGCCCGTCCCGCCGCTCAACCTGGTCGGCGACTTCGGCGGCGGCGGCATGCTGCTGGCCCTGGGCATGGTCGCGGCCCTGCTCGAGGCCCAGCGCTCGGGCGTGGGCCAGGTCGTCGACGCCGCCATGGTCGATGGGGCAAGCTCCCTCATCACCTTCATCCACGGCTCGATTCACACCGGCGGCTGGCTCGAGCAACCCGCCTCGAACGTGCTCGACACCGGCGCGCACTTCTACGACGCCTACGAGACCGCCGACGGAAAGTACATCGCCCTCGGCTCCATCGAGCCGCAGTTCTACGCCGAACTGCTCGAGCTGACCGGCCTCCGCGACGAAGAGTTGTCGCCGCAGATGGATCGCGAGGGCTGGCCGGAGCTAAAGCGCAAGGTCAGCGCGATCATCAAGAGCAAGACCCGCGACGAATGGGAGACGATCATGGAGGGCAGCGATGTCTGCTTCGCGCCCGTGCTCCAGCCCAGCGAGGCGCCTCAGCATCCGCACGCCAAGCATCGCAAGTCCTTCGTCGAGATCGCGGGCATCACGCAGCCCGCCCCGTCGCCGCGCTTCAGCCGCACGCAGAGCGCGGTGCAGGGCCCGCCGGCGCACGCCGGCCAGCACACCGACGACATCCTCTGCGCCGCCGGCCTGAGCGGGGACGAGATCGCGTCGCTGCGGGCCTGCGGGGCGGTCGCCTGACCGCCGCGGCCGCGCTCATCGCGGCGGCCGTGTCACCAGAGGCGGTGAACGCCGTAGCGGTCGAAGAGGGATTCGTTGGAGATCAGCACGAGGTCGCGTGACACCGCCTGAGCGATGAGCATCCGGTCGAAGGGATCGCTGAGCGGACCCGGCAGCGCGCCCGCGCGCTGGCCGTCGCCGACGGTGACGGGCAACTCTTCGAAGCCCTGGCGGGCGATCGCGCCGGGAATGTCGGGAGCGATCGCCGCCGCTTCCTCCAGTCTGCCCCGGTAGTATTTCGTGGCGATCTCCCAGGCGGACGCCCCGCTAACGAAGACGGCGTTCCCCTCGTCGCTAATGGCGCGGCGCGCCCGCCGCCGCAGCCGTTCGCTGCCGTTCACCCACCAGATGAAGGCGTGGGCGTCGAGCAGCAGCCGCACGGCTCAGCCGCCCTCCCACAAACGCAGCTCCTCCTCGGGCAGCGGCTCCAGGATGAGGTCGCCCATCTCCGCCCAAAACTTGTCCCCCTTCATGGCGCCGAACTCCCGCTTGCCCGGGGGCTTGTAGGCCACGAGCCGGGCGACCGGCGTGCCGTTGCGGGCAATGGTCACCTCGTCGCCCGCCTCGACCTGCGCAAGCAGGCGCGACAGCTGGGTCTTCGCCTCGTGCACGTTCACCGTCACCATCGCCGTCTCCCTCATCCTCGGATTAGCTAACGCTATGACTAATGCGCCGATTCGTCAAAGGGAGACGCGCCGGACTCCGTGGACCGCCCCTCGCGCGAGCGCTCCCCCGGCGGCGGCTGCGCCATGAGGGCGCTCGCGCGGGCTTCCGTCGCGCAGATGATGGCCGCTGCGGGGCCGAGCCCCTATCCCTAGCCAGGGCTGGCCCGATCCGCTTCGGCCGGTCTCCTGCGCTCGACTAACCTGCGCTCGGTTCGTTTCTTCCCGAGGAGCCCGACAATGCCCGCAATCACCGACATGGTCTCGCTGGAGCAGCGCGGCGACATCGCCCTGGTCCTGATCGACAACCCGCCCGTCAACGCGCTCAGTCACGGCGTCCGGCTGGGCCTGCTCAAGGCCTTCGAGCAGGTCGCCGGCGACGATACGGTCACGGGCGTCGTGCTGGCCTGCCGCGGCCGCACCTTCATCGCCGGAGCCGACATCACCGAGTTCGGCAAGCCGCCCAAGGCGCCGGGCCTGCAGGAACCCCAGACCGCGATCGAGGATTGCCCCAAGCCGGTCGTGGCGGCCATCCACGGCACGGCGCTCGGCGGCGGTCTCGAGGTCGCGATGTGCGCCCACTACCGCGTTGGCGATCCGGCCGCGCAGTACGGGCAGCCCGAGGTCAAGCTGGGCCTCGTCCCGGGCGCGGGCGGCACGCAGCGGCTGCCGCGCGTGACCGGCGTCGCCAAGGCGCTCGAGATGTGCGCCATCGGCGACCCCATCGGCTCGCAGGAAGCGCTGGCCGCCGGCCTGATCGACGCCATCATTGAAGGCGACCTCATCGACGGCGCGGTCGCCTTCGCCGAGCAACTCGTCGCCGGCGGCGCGCCGCTCAAGAAGATCCGCGATCGCGAGGAGAAGATCGACGAGGCCCGCGGCAACCGGGCCGTCTTCGACGACTTCCGAAAGCAGATCGCGCGCAAGACGCGCAACTTCCACGCGCCCGCCAAGAACGTGGACCTGATCGAGGCGGCGCTCGACGTCCCCTTCGAGGAAGCCCTCGATCAAGAGCGCGAGGTCTTCGAGAGCCTCATGGCGGGCCGGCAGTCGCAGGCGCAGCGCTACTACTTCTTCGCCGAGCGTCAGGCCGCCAAGGTGCCCGACCTGCCCCGCGACACCGCCCTGCGCCCAGTCAAGAGCGTCGGCATCCTGGGAGCGGGCACGATGGGCGGCGGTATCGCGATGAACTTCCTCAACGCCGGCGTGCCGGTGAAGATCGTCGAGCGCGACCAGGCGGCGCTGGACCGCGGCCTCGACGTCGTGCGCAAGAACTACCAGCGCTCCGCCAAGCGCGGCCGCTTCACGATGGAGCAGGTCGAGGAGCGCATGAGCCTGCTCGATCCCGGCACCGACAAATCCGCCTTCGCCGACGTCGACATGGTGATCGAGGCCGTCTTCGAGCTGATGCCGCTCAAGAAGTCGGTCTTCACCGAACTCGACGCCATCTGCCGCGACGGCGCCATCCTCGCCACCAACACCTCCGCCCTCGACGTGAACGAGATCGCCGCCGTCACCAAGCGGCCGCACGACGTCATCGGCACGCACTTCTTCAGCCCCGCCAACGTGATGAAGCTGCTCGAGATCGTGCGCGGCGACGCGACCGCCCCCGACGTCCTCGCGACGACCCTCCAGGTGGCGAAGACGATCGGCAAGATCCCCGCCGTCGTCGGCGTCGCGCCCGGCTTCGTCGGCAACCGCCTGCTGCACCAGCGCGGCTTCGAGGCCGAGCGCATGATCCTCGAGGGCGCGCCGCCGGCCCAGGTCGACGGCGTCCTCTACGACTTCGGCCTGCCCATGGGGCCCTTCGCGATGGCCGACCTCGCCGGCCTCGACGTCGGCTGGGACCCCGACGACACGCACGGCCGCACCGTCCGCGAGGTGCTCTGCGAGTCCGGCCGCCGCGGTCAGAAGAACGGCCGCGGCTACTACCTCTACGACCCCGAGACGCGCGCCCCCTCGCCCGATCCCGAGGTCCGCGACCTCATCCGCGACTTCGCCGCCCGGCGCGGCGTGGCCCACCGGGACGACATCGGCGACGAGGAGATCCTCGAGCGTTGCCTGCTGCCGATGGTCAACATGGGCGCCAAGATCCTTGAAGAGGGCAAGGCCATGCGCGCCGCCGACATCGACGTCGTCTGGGTCAACGGCTACGGCTGGCCCGTCTACCACGGCGGCCCCATGTTCTGGGCCGAGGGCATGGGCCTGGATACCGTCGCGGCCAAGATCACCGAGTACGGCGCCCGGCTGGGCGGCGAGCACTGGGAACTGTCGCCGCTGATCGGGCAACTGGCGTCCGAGGGCAAGTCGTTCCAGGATCTGCCGCCGCAGAAGATCCGCTAACCGGGCGCCCTCGCACGTTCCCGAACGACCTCACCCCCGAACTTCGACTGCGACGGCGCGCGGTCGCGCGCCTGGAGCTCGCCATCTGAAGCGATGGTGAGGGAGACCGGCGGGGGTGAGGGGAACCTCACCCCTAGCCCCCTCTCCAGCTAAAGCGCTGGAGAGCCCCCGCCCCGGGGGAGGGGGCTGCCGCGCCGACGCCGATCGCCGCCGGCGCGCGCCGCGCGCCCGGCGCGTGCACGATCTTGCACGCATATGCACGAATTCAGCGGGTTGGGCTGGGAGTGACCGAGGAGTGGGACCGCGGTGGGCATGGACGGCGCACCGGCACAACCGCGGTTCGCGGGTATCCATCGCAGTATAGAGGATTATAGGCGAGATCGCAAGGTGGCGGGGCGCGGTTTCCCCGGTCAACTCCTATAGATCCACCGGTATCCATCAAATCTTTCTATGAAACATAACGGGGGGGGGGGGGGGTCTTAGTGAAATGTGCCATACTGCGCGTGCTCACCAGCCCGACGGTCCCCCGGGGGGACCAACGGTAGTTCCCGGAAAGGAACCGATCATGAGCATGCCGAAGTATTGGAACACCCTGCGACAGCGAAGGATCTCGCGTCGCACCATGTTGGGAGCCAGCGCCAAAGCCGGCGTTGGAGCCGCCGGGCTGGCGCTCGTCGGCTGCGGCGACGACGACGAGGTCGACGCCGGGGCCGCGGCCGCCGAACGCGCCGCCTCGGCCGCGGAGGAGGCCGCCGCCGCGGCCATCGCCGCGGGCGAGGCGCGCGCCGCCGAAACCGAGGCCGCCGCGGACGCCGCCGCTGAGGCGGCTGCCGCAGCCAGCGAGGCCTCCGCCGCCGCTTCCCAGGCGGCCGACGCGGCCGATGCGGCCGCCGCCCTGGCCGCCGAGGCGGCCGAGTCGGAGGACGCCGCCAACGCGGCCGCCGCCGCGGAAGCCGCGGCTGCGGCTGCCGCCGATGCCGCCGCCGCCGCATCCGCGGCCGGCGATCAGGCCGCCGCGGCCGTCGCCGCTGCAGCGTCCGAGGCCGCGGAAGCGGCCGCCCAGGCCGCCCGTGACGCGGCCGCTGCGGTCGAGGCCGGCACGGCCACCGCCGCCGCCGCCCAGGCCGCCATCGACGAGGCTGCCGAGGCCGCTGCTGCGGCTGCCGCCGCGGCCGGGGAAGCGTCCGCCGCCGCCGGGGAGGCCGCCGCCACGGCTCAGCAGACCGCCGAAGCCGCGGCCGAGACCGCCGCCGCCGCGGTCGCCGCCGCCCAAGAGGCCGCCGACGCGGCCCAGGAGGCCGCCGAGAGCGCGGCCATGGCGGCGGAGGACGACATGCCCGCGGCCGGCGCTCCCGTGTACGGCGGCAAGATCGTCCGCTCTGCCAAGCAAGACATCGACGAGAGTTGGAACCCGACCCAAGGCATCTCGGGCACGGATAGCTTGGAATACCATAATTTCATCTACGACTCTGTGTTGGGGTTCACCGACGATGGCTCGGGGAAAGCGGAGCTGGCCGAGAGCTGGGAGACCCCGGACGACGTCACCTACCTCTTCAACTTCGCGCCCGGCCGCGCCGTGTTCCAGGACGGCGCGCCGGTGGACGCCAACGCGATGCAGCTGAATATGGAGTATCGGCAAACCGACGAGGTCGCCTCCCTCAACACCCGCACCAATTCGGGTCTCGCCAACGCGGCGTCCTTCGAAGCGGTGGACGACGTCACCTGGCGGATGGTCAACAGCGAGCCGTCCGGGCCCACCCTCGCGGCCTTCTGGGGCTGGGGACAAGCGGGCGAGTTGATCTCGCCGAACGCCTTCGAAACCGCCCATGAACATCCCGTCGGCGCCGGACCGGCGCGCCCCGTGGAGCACGTCCCTGGGGAGTTCTGGCTGGGGGAGAAATGGGACGGCTACTGGGATAACGAGCACGTCTACGCCGACCAGTTGGAGACCCGGATCACTCCCGACGACAACAACGCCTGGGCCCAATTCCTTGATGGGGAGATCTCCTATGAAACTCCCCCCGGGGTAATGACCCGGGATCTGGCGGCGGAGTTGGAGGCCGACGGGTTCAACGTGTTCACCGGGGTCGACCTGGCTTGGCAAGCCACGAATTTCAATCTCAACCCGGAGGACGAGGGCGTCAACATGTTCCGCGACCCCCGCCTGCGCTGGGCGTTCGGCCTCAGCGTGGACCGGGACGTCCTCAACGAAGTGTCCATGGACGGCCTGGCCAAGCCCTCCGTGTGCAACACCAGTACGGAGAGCTGGGCCATCCGGGAGGGCGCGAACTACTACGACCCGCCCGACCTGGCGAAAGCCGCCCAACTGCGGGACGCCGCGGGCTTCGGGGACGACAACCCCGTCACCGGCGACCATCTGGCCTTCAGCTGGGAACCCGCGCTGCGCACGGCGACGGCGGTCTTCGCCCAGCTGCAGCAAGCCGGCTGGTCGGGGTTGAACTTCGTGGAAGGCTCTGAGTCGGCGATCCTGGACATCTACTTCTCAGGAAACGGCTACGTCACCGCCACGCTCCCCTGGGGTTCGCCGTACGACCCGGACGGTGTGATGGGCCCGTACATTGATCTGGCCCTCAGGAGCTGGCTGTACGGCGCTCCCGAGGACGGCCCCGGGACCGGGCGCGCGAGCCTGGCGGAAAACCCGAACGACCAGGTGCTGCAGAACATCGCGGAGACCGAAGCGTACACCGTGGCGGCCACGAAATTCGCCAGCCAGGAGGACCGCATCGAGCCCTACGACAAGGCGTTCGCCAGCTACGGCGACGGCCACTCCTGGTCCGACCCCGACATCCAAGGACACCGCTGGTTGTACCACTGGATCCAGTTTCCGGCGAGCCAAGCCACCCAGGGGAACCTCGGGGGGTTCCATCTCAGACCCGTCGATGGCCATCCGTCCTCGACGAGCGGCGGGTGGGGCTACAAGGGGTTGTGGCACAACGCCTAGCTTCGCGCCGGCCGGAACCGCACCCCCTCCCCCCTCTCCATCTGAACCGATGGAGAGGGGGGACCGGCGGCGCCGGCGGTCGCCGGCGCGCCCGTTGACCTGAGCGAACGCCGATGGCGCGCTACATCACCACGCGGATCCTCTCCTCGCTGATCATCCTGTGGATCATCAGCGTGCTCGTCTTCCTGCTCATGACCCTGTTGCCCGGCGATCCCACGTTGGCCGGGCTGGAGGCGACCCCCGAGCAGCGTGAGCAGCTCCGCGAACGCCTGGGGCTGAACGATCCGCTGCCGCAGCGCTACTTCGACTGGTTGTTCCACGCGTTGCAGGGCGATCTCGGGGTGAGCCTGGCCAGTGTCAACGAGAGCGTCTCGATCAGCACCCTGTTCGAGCGGCGCATCCCCGCCACGGTGGAGTTGGGCGTCTTGAGCCTCATCGTGGTCGTGACCGTGGCGGTGCCGATCGGCGTGCTGGCGGCGCTGAAGCCCGGGTCCAAGCGGGAAGTGGCGGCCAGCACGGCCATGATCGTGGGGAACTCGATCCCGGAGTTCCTCACCGGCATCGTGCTGATCCTCGTGATCGGTCTGCGCTTCGACCTCCTGCCGGTCGGGGGCTATGTCGCCTTCATCGACGATCCGATCGAGAACCTGAAACGCATGGCGATGCCCGTGCTGGCCATCTCGCTCACCGCGACGACGCTGCTGATGCGCCAGACGCGCTCGGCGATGATCGACGTGGTCAACGATGACTACATCCGCACCGCCCGCGCCAAGGGGCTGGGCGAGCGCACCGTCTTCGTCCGCCACGCCCTGCGCAACGCCCTGATCCCGGTGGTCACGATCTTTGGCTTCCAGGCCGGGCTGATCTTCAGCGGCGCGGTGATCACGGAGCAAGTCTTCAACATCCCGGGCATGGGCCGCCTGTTCGTCGAGAGCGTCGTCGATGACCAGGACTACAACGTCATCCAGAACATCGTCATGTTCTTCGCGATCGCCACCCTGCTCGTGAATCTCCTGGTCGACCTCTCCTACACGCTGATCGATCCGCGCATCCGGACGGGCGGGAGGGCGCCATGAGCGGCGACCGGCCGCCCGCCGGATCGGCCGTCCTGGCGCGGGTGGGACTGCGCGAGCGCCCCTGGTACCGCGAAGCGCGCGCGATCGGGCGCGTCTACGGGCGCAACCGCCCGGCCGTCGTCGGCGCCGTGCTGCTGCTCGGCTTCGGGCTGGTCGCCGCCTTGGCCCCGCTGATCGCGCCCGCCGACCCGTACCTGCCCGCGACCACGCGCGAGGGCGTCTTCAACCCGCCCAGTTGGGATCACCTCGCCGGCACGGACCACCTGGGCCGCGACGTGCTCAGCCGCGTGTTCTTCGGCGCCCGCATCGCCTGGCAGATCGTGCTGGTGGCGACCGGCGTCGCGGTGGGCATCGGCGTGCCGCTGGGGCTGCTGGCGGGCTACGTGGGCGGCAAGCTGGACGAACTGGTGATCATGCGCTTCGTCGACGCCGTCATGGCGCTGCCGGGCCTCGTCCTCATCCTCGCCCTCACGGGCGCCGTCGGGCCCAGCATCACCAACACGATGATCATCATCGGGATCGTCTGGTCGCCCGGCTACGCGCGGCTCACGCGGGGCGTGGTGCTGCAGATCCGCCAGGAGGTCTACGTCGACGCCGCCCGCGCGATCGGGGCGACCCCGGCCCGGATCATGCGGCGGCATCTGCTGCCGAACGTCGTGGCGCCGATCATGGTGCTGGCCTCGCTCTCGGCCGCCGGCATCATCCTCGTCGAGGCCGGCCTCAGCTTCATCGGCGCGGGCGTGCAGGAGCCCACGCCCGCCTGGGGGCGGATGGCCGCCGAGGCGAACAAGACCATCCTGACGCGCAGCGCCTGGCCGCTCGCGGGGCCGGCGATCGCGATCATCCTGCTCGTGATGGCCTTCAACTTCGTCGGCGACGGCATGCGCGACGCCTTCGATCCGCGCCTGCGGAATATTCGGTAGCGGCGGGCGCTATCCTCGTCCCGGCCCGTGAGGACGGGCCAAGACCGAGAGGGGAACCGACAATGACGACCGCGGCGACTCGCACTTGGGAGCCGCTGAGCGAAGTGCGGCGGCCGTCCTGTTGAGACGGCGACAGGGCAGCGTTATACTCGGCTCCTCCCCATCGGGTAGGACGCCACCAGGCAGAAGGGAGTCCGCCATCACCACCGCCACCATGACCACTGCATCCATCACCGAGGGCCGTTTGGCCGAGACGGCGCATCTGCTGCGCCGGGCCGGCCTGGGATCGACGCGGGGGGAACTCGAGGCCTACGCCTCGCGGCCCTACGCCGACGTCGTGGAGGAGTTGCTGCATCCCGATCGCGCCCCGGAGGTGCCCGACGATGTCCTGAGCCGCTACTTCACGGCGCTGGTCACGACCGAGTCGCCCTACCCCTGGGTCGCCCGCTGGGTCTACCGCATGGCGACGACGCAACGCCCGCTGCAGGAGAAGATGGCGCTGTTCTGGCATCACGTCTTCGCGACGGCCTGGTTCAAGTTGGAGCACGGGCTGGCGATCGAGGCGCACGTCGACATGCTGCGGCGGGAAGGGCTGAGCAACTTCCGCACGCTGCTGCTGGAACTCTCGAAGGATCCGGCCATGATCTTCTGGCTGGACAACTGCGAGAACCACGCCGACGCCCCGAACGAGAACTACGGCCGCGAGATCCTGGAACTCTTCTCGATGGGGATCGGCAACTACAGCGAGACCGACATCAAGAACGCGGCCTACGCCTTCACCGGCTGGACCTTCCGGCAGCCGATCCCGCTGTATCCCCACGGCGGCTTCGACGCGAAGTTCCTCTACCGCCCGGAGGACCACGACGACAGCGAGAAGCAGTTCCTGGGCGTGTCGGGCCGGCTGCAGGGCGAGGACATCATCGACGAGATCGTGCGGCACGAGGGGACGGCGCGCTTCATCGCGCGGCACCTCTACAACTTCTTCGTCGCCGACGAGGCGCAGGTGCCGGCCTGGAGCGTGCAGCCGCCGCGCGACCCCGAGGCGGTCGAGACGCTGGCCCGGGCGTTCCAGGACAGCGACGCCGACATGCGCCAGGTGATGCGGGTGCTGTTCAACTCCGACTTCTTCAAGGCGGCCCGCTTCCAGCGCGTGAAGTGCCCGGCGGAGCTCGTCGCGGGCGTCTTCAAGCTGACCGAAGAGATGCACGATGAGCCGGGGCCGGACCTGATCAACATCTACACCCACATGACGCCGATGGGCCAGAAGCTGATGGACCCGCCCAGCGTCGAGGGCTGGCACACCGGCAAGGAATGGATCGACAGCGGCACGCTGATGGAGCGCGTCAACTTCGCCGTCGAGCACGTCGGCGACGCCTCGGCGCCCGGCGTGCGGGCGATCGCGGATCGGATCGCGGCGCAGGGCCCGATGGAGCCCGAGGCGCTGGTCGACGCGCTGCTCGACCTGGCCGGGACGCTGGAGGTTGGCGAGGCGACGCGCGCGGCGCTCGTCGAGGCGGCCGCATCGGGCAACGGCAACGGCAGCAGCGCCGACGACGACCACGCGGAGCGGATCGCCAAGCTGCTGCGGGTGGTGGTCTCGGCGCCGGAATACCAATTCGCCTAGCGGGCCCGGTCGCGGGCAAGCCGGGCGGCAAGCAAGGGGCAGACGATGGCGGATTCGAACGGCAACGGCAGCGGACAGGCCAAGAAGGACCCGGTCCTGGTGATCGTGCAGCTCACGGGCGGCAACGACTTCATGAACACGCTCGTGCCCTACAGCGAGGGGGCGTACTACGACGCCCGGCCGCTGGTGCGCATCGAGCAGGAGGACGTGCTGCCGATCAACGACGACGTGGGCTTCAACAACGTCGCCGCCCGGCTCAAGAAGCTCTACGACCAGGGCGACGTGGCCGTCGTGCAGGGCATCGGCTATGAGAACTCCGTCCGCTCGCACTTCCGCGGCATGGACATCTGGCACACCTGCGAGCCCGACAAGATCTCCACGGAGGGCTGGGTGGCGCGCCTGATCCGCGATCTGGACCCGGAGGGGGAGAACCCGTTGACGGGCGTGAACATCGGCAGCGGGCTGCCCCGCGCGATGGCCGCGGCGGGCGTGGCGGCGACGTCGGTGAGCGACCTCGACACCTACGGGCTGATGACCAAGATCGAGGTGGAGGCCGAGCGCAACCGCAATCTGGAGCTGTTCAAGCGCATGTACACCCCGGCCGTCGGCCAGGGCATGGTGATGGACTACCTGGCGCAGACCGGCAACGACTCGCTGGCCTCGGCCGACATCCTCGGCCCCATCCCGGCGGCGTACACCTCCAGCGTGGAATACGGCGGCAGCGCCATCGCGAAGTCACTGCGCGACGTGGCCCGCATCCACACGGCGGGCGTCGGCACGCGCGTCTTCTACACCAACTCCGCCGGCTGGGACACGCACTCCCATCAGCCGGCCGACCACCCCAGGCTGCTGTCGGACCTGAGCGGCGCGCTGGACGACTTCATGACCGACCTGCGCGAGCACGACGCCGCCGAGGAGGTCGCGATCCTCGTCTTCACCGAGTTCGGGCGGCGCATGAAGGACAACAACTCCGGCACCGACCACGGCTCCGGCGGGGGCGCGTTCCTGATCGGCGAGCACGTGCAGGGCGGGCTCTACGCCGAGTACCCGTCGGTCAAGCCGGCCGACTGGCTGAACAGCGAGGACCTCAAGCACACCTTCGACTACCGCGGCGTCTACAGCACGCTGCTGGAGCAGTGGATGGGCGTCGACGCGACGCCGATCGTCAACGGCACGTACGAGCAACTGCGCCCGTTCTCGCAGACGATGCTGGCCTAGGAGTCGCCATGCCTTTCCCACACGCCCTGCTGCGGGCCGGCTTCCCCTTCGTCAAGACCCTGGGCATGCGCCGCTCGACCTACTTCCCGGTCGACTTGGCGGTCGGGGAGGACCGCGTCTACGTGATGGTGCGCATGGAAATCGGCAACAGCTACGTGCGCGTCGTCAGCCAGGAGGACGACGACCTGGGCGCGCTGGCCCAGAAGGGGCTCGTCTGGCCGGCGGGCATCCTGCTCAGCCCCGAGGGGCAGCTCTTCATCTCGGACGAGGCGCAGCACCAGATCATCGTGCTCGACGCGGAGAGCGGCGACGAGGTGCGCCGCTTCGGGGAGCGCGGCAGCGGCCCGGGGCAGTTCAACCGGCCGTCGCTGATGAGCTGGGACGCCGACGGCAACATCCTGGTCGCCGAGGGACGCAACCACCGCATCCAGCGGCTCACGCCCGACGGGGAGTCGCTCGGCACGTATGGGGAGTTCGGCGACGGACCGGGGCAGTTCAACATGCCCTGGGGCGTCGCGACCGACGCCGAGGGCTCGATCTACGTCGGCGACTGGCGCAACGACCGCGTGCAGAAGCTCAGCCCCGAGGGGGAGCCGCTGCTGATCGTCGGCTCGAGCGGCAGCGGCGAGGGGCAGCTGAACCGCCCCGCCGGCGTCGCCGTCGATGAGCACGGCGACATCTACGTCGCGGACCGCGACAACAATCGCGTGCTGCTGTTCGACAAGACGGGGCGCTACGTCGAGCGCTTCCTGGGCGACGCCACGCTGGGCAAGATGGGCCTCGCCTACATCCTGGCCAACCCCAAGGTGCTGCGGCTGCGGGAGATGGTCCCACTGGAGGAGCAGAAGCGGCTGCGCCGGCCGACGTCGGTGCGGGTCGTCGGCGATCGGCTCTACATCGGCGACACCGGCCGCATGCGCGTGCAGGTCTACGAGAAGCAGGCCTACCCGCTGTCGGAAGAGCAGATCATGGTCACGCCCGGCGCCCCCACGCTGACGACCGTCTAGCACGCCCCGCGCCACCCGTCCTCGCAGGCCACCCGTCCTCACGGTAGAGCGGAGCGTCCCATGCCGATGATGTTCCGCTTCGCCGAGCAGCGGCGGAAGCTCCTCGAGGAGGAGTTCCTGCGCATCGCGGGGGAGATGCGCTCGCTGGGGGCGCGCCGCTTCTGGGCGGCCGGCGACCTGGCCGCCGACCGGGTGGGGCCGGAGTCGGACCTGGACATCGTCGTCGTGCACGAGACCGAGGCGCCGTTCCGCTATCGCTCGGACTTCTTCACCAGCCACCTGCGGCCCACCGTCGGGGTGCGCTTCACCGTGTACACGCCCAGCGAGGTCGAGGAGCTGGAGGAGACCGACCTGTTCCTGCGCCACTCGCTGCGGCTCAGCCGTCCCGTGGAGGTCTAGCCGTGGCCGATCAGCCGCCCGACGCGGCCGCCGCCATGCGGGAGTCGCAGCGCTGGCTCGCGCAGGCCGCCGCGGACCTCGACAGCGCCGCGCTGCTCGCGCAGAGCGGCCGCCACGCGCTGGCCTGCTTCCTCTGTCAGCAGTCGGCCGAGAAGGCGGTCAGCGCCTACCTGTTCGCGCGGGGGGCCGAGCACATCTGGGGGCACGCCCTGGCCGACCTGTGCGAGGACGCCAAGGCGATCGACCCCTCCTTCGACGTGATCAAGACCGTCGCCATGCTGCTGGACAAGCACTACCTGGCGACGCGCTACCCGTCGGCCCTGCCGGGCGGCGTGCCCGCCGAGGCCTACGACGCGGACGACTCGGGGCGGGCGCTGGAGATCGCGGGGGACGTCGATCGGTTCGTGCGCGAGCGGCTGGCGTCGCTGGCGGGCCAGTGAGCCGGGGGCTAGACTGCGCCCATCGGCCGGCGGGAGGCGTCCGGCCGCGCGGTTCGTGAACCGAGGCGTGACATGTCCGACGACCAGCCCCTGCTGACCGAACGGCGCGGCGAGAAGGACGGCATCCTCTGGATGACGCTGAACCGGCCCGAGCGGCTGAACGCGCTGACGTTCCCGCTGCTGCACGAGATGCGCGAGGTCTTCCTCGCGGCCCGCTTCGATCGCTCCGTCCGCTGCATCGTGATCACGGGGGCGGGGCGCGGCTTCTGCGCCGGGATGGACGTCAGCGGGGCGGCCAACCCGAACGCTGATCCGCCGCCGCCGGGGCTGCAGCCGGGCGACCTCGACATCGAGGGCTACCGGTTGAACATGCGCCACGAGACGGAGACCTACACGGCGCTGCGACGGCTGGAGGCGCCGATCATCGCGGCGGTCAACGGGCCCTGCGTGGGGGCGGGCTTCGATCTGGCCAGCCTCTGCGACATGGCGGTCGTGTCGAAGGCGGCGAAGTTCCAGGTGGCGTACGTCAAGCGGGGGCTCTACGCCGACCTGGGCGGCTTCTGGTCGCTGCCGCGCGTGCTGGGCTGGCGCAAGGCGATGGAGTTGATGATGACGGGGCGCTTCATGAGCCCCGAGGAGGCGCACGCGGCGGGGTTCAGCAACGCGCTGGTGGAGCCGGAGGAACTGGAGGCCGAGACGATGCGCCTGGCGCTGGAGATCGAGGCGGGGCCGCCCATCGCGCAGAAGCTGGGCAAGCTGCTGGCGACGCGCTCGCAGTTCCTGGACTACGATTCCGCGTTGCAGTGGTCGGAATCGGCGATTCCGCTGGTCGGGCTGTCGGCCGACCACAAGGAGGGGGTCGCGGCCTTCCGCGAGAAGCGCCCGGCCAACTTCCGCGGCCTCTGAGCCGCCCGGCGCCCACGCCATGCCACCCGCGACGGCGCTGTCGGACCGCTCGCTGGGCTGGCTGCGCTACCTGCACCGCAAGGCGATGACGCCCGACGACTGGTCGCGGGCTGGGCGGCCGCATCCGCATTGGGACAATCGCTCCGACCCGCCGATGGGGTCGTGGCACCGCTTCGACCTGACCGACTCCAGCTACGCCCTGGGGCTGATGGCGCAGACGACGCCGGCCTGGCGGGAGGTCTATACCGAGGTCCTGGATGCGCTGATCGAGCGCCACACGCGCTGGTGGTCGGCGGCGGATTGGCTGACGCAGTTCGGCGCCGACCCCGACCGGTCGGCGTATCCCGAGGCGTACCGGCGGCTGATCCCGGCGGAGGTGTGGGGCGACTACGACGTGCCCGGCTGGACGGCCAACGGGATTGAGCCCTGGGAGCAGAACCTGGACCCCGTCGGCGCCGAGGCGATGCTGTTCTACAAGGGCTTCTTCCTGTGTCTACTGGGCGTCCGGGCGCTGGTCGCGGGCGGCGAGCGCTGGAACGCGCCCTTCGAGATGATCCGGGAGCCGGGGATGACGTTCTCGTGGACGCACACCGCGATCGCGGCGCACCTGGCCGAGCAGATGCGGGGCCGGCCGGTCGGCTGTCACTGCGAGAACACGAAGATCTGGCCGTATTGAATGGCGGGCGCGGGCTTCGGTCTGAAGCTCCACGACACGGCCTTCGGTACCGACCACTGCGACGTGTACCTGGACTGGGTGCAGTACGCGCGCGGCGCCTACCTGGGCCTCGACGGCGGGGAGCCGCCGCGAGAGATGACCGCGTACTACGACCCGCTGCTCGACTTGCACTGGCGCGTCTCCGTGGCGGGCGCGACGGATATCGCGCTGTTCCTGGCGGGCGTCGCGCCGGGGGAGGCGCGTGCGCTGTACGACGCCAGCATCGCGCGCTCGCACCTGGTCGATGCGGATCCGGCGCCGCCCCGGCACCCGAAGTCGGCGGCCACAACGCTGTTCCTGGCCAAGGAGTGGGGCCTCGACGCCCACGCGGAACGGGTGGCGGCGTCGATCGACGCGCACTACGAGCCCACTTGGGACGCCGCGACGGGCGAGTTCACGTGGGGGCTGGGGCTGGGGGAGCGCTATCCGCGGGGGCAGTACAACGCCTTCCTCGCCGCGGCCGAGGCCAACTCCGAAGGCGCCTGGACCCGCTTCGCAGGGGAGGGGATCGCGCGGGAGGAGGGCGAGATCGCGGGGATCGACTTCCCGGACGTCGCCTGCCGCGAGGCGCGCTGGCGGGACGGCGCGCTGCATTGCCGGCTGGCCGCCAAGCGGCCCGAGGATCTGGGGCGGCCGATCGCGTTCCGGGTGCGCGGTCTGGCCCAGCCCGACGTCTGGCGCGCGACGAGCACGAGCGAAGTGAGCAGTCGCGTGGAGGGGGCGGACTTGGTGGTCGAAGGGCCACTGAGCGAGGATCCGATTCACATCGGCCGCTGAGGCGGCGAGGCACATCGCTCCGATCCGGTGGTCGCTGCATCGACCGTTCCACGGCGACATGACAGGCCGGGCTCCCCGTGGCACAATGCCCGCGATCCGCCGGACTCGCCGGCGGACGATACGCCTCGCCCGAGCGCGGGCGGAACGGCACGGCGATCCGAGGAAGCACGATGAATGGCGATCCCCTCCACACCCGGCTCTGCGAGGAATACGGCTGCGAGGTGCCGATCGTGGCCTTCGCGCACACCCGCGACGTGATCGTGTCGGTCTGCAACGCGGGCGGGATCGGCATCCTGGGCGGCAGCGGCATGGAGATCGATGAGCTGCGGACCAACATTCGCTGGATCCGCGAGCGCATCGGCGGCAAGCCGTTCGGGGTCGATCTGCTGGTCCCGGCGTCGTTCGTCGAGGGCCAGTTCGAGGACCTGGAAGCGATGATCCCGCAGGGCCACCGCGACTTCGTCGAGGACCTCAAGCAGGATCTCAGCGTCCCCGAGCCGAAGCGCACGGGGCAGAGCTGGGGCAAACTGCTGGAGCGCTCGCGCGACCAGTTGGAGGTGCTGTTCGAGGAGCAGGTGCCGATCTTCGCCTCCGGGCTGGGCAGCCCCGCCTTCATCATCGAGCGGGCGCACGCGCAGGGGATGAAGGTCTGGGGGCTGGTGGGGCTGCCGCGGCAGGCGCGACGCCAGGTCGAGGCGGGTGTCGACGTGATCGTGGCGCAGGGCTACGACTCCGGCGGGCACAGCGGCACGATCGGCACGTTCACGCTGGTGCCCGAGGTGGTCGAGATCGCCAAGGGAAGCAACTCGATGGTGCTCGCCGCCGGCGGCGTCTCGACCGGGCGGCACCTGGCGGCCTCCCTGGCGATGGGCGCGGACGGCATCTGGACGGGCACGATCTGGCTGGCGACGAACGAGTCGGCGACGGAGATGTTCATCAAGCAGCGGCTCGTCGACGCCCACGCGGAGGACGCGGTCCAGTCGCGGGCAACGTCGGGCAAGCCGATCCGGCAGTTGCGCTCGAACTGGTCCGACGCCTGGAAGCAGCCGGAGGCCCCGGAGCCGCTACCGATGCCGCTGCAGGGCATGCTCGTCGACGGGCTCCTGGCCGGCATCCGCGAGGCCAGGCTGGAGGACTGGATGACCACGCCGGCGGGGCAGAGCGTGGAGGGCATCCACGGCATCAAACCGGCGGCGGAGGTCGTCTACGACTTGGTCGAGGAGGCCCAGGAGCAGTTCGACAACGTGCTCGGCCAGCCGGTCGCCTAGCGGCGGCCCGCGATGACGACTGCGGACGACCGCTCCCCGGGCATCTACATGGATGAGGCGATCGCCGGCCTCGCCGTGGAGGCCGATGGGGGGCATCAGATCCCGGGCTCCCAGCACGGCGTGCGGGAGAGCTTTCGCGGGGCGCTGAGCGGCCGACGCCTGGACCAAGGCGATCCGCCCTGGCGCTGGGTGGAGATCGTCGACCTGACGGACAAACCGGCCCATTTCGAGGAGCGCGCCGTCTGGTGCGAGGAGACGTTCGTCTACCCGCTCGACGGCTCGCCGTGGCCGCGACCCTCCGCTGCGCCTGCGCCGTGACGGCCGTGCGGGTCGCGCGAGGACCCTGAGATGCCCGACGCCCCTCTGCACATCGTCGTCTGCGCGAAGCAGGTGCTCGACCCGGACGGGGTGAACAGCTACGCGTTTTGGGGCCGCCTCACGGTGGACGCGAGCGGTCGCGCCTTCGACGTCGGAGAGATGGTGCCGCGCATCATCAACGCCTACGACGAGCAGGCCGTCGAGGCCGCGCTGCGCATCCGCGATGCCGGCGTCGACTGCCGCATCACCGTCGTGACCGCCGGGGACGAGGAGGCGGGCGCGATCCTCAAGCGCTGCGTGGCCATGGGAGCCGACGATGCCGTGCAGATCGTCGACCCGGCGGCGGGGCTGGGCGACGGCTTCCGGACGGCCCGCCTGCTGGCCGGGCTGATTGAGGAGTTCGGCGACGTGGACCTCGTGCTCTGCGGTCGTCAGGGTTCGGACTACGACCAGGGGACGGTGCCGGCGGTGCTCGCGGAGCGGCTCGACGCCGCCCTGGTGACGATGTCGGCGGGAGTGGAGGTCGAGGACGGGGCGCTGCGCGTGGTCCGCGTGACGCCGCGCGGTGAGGAGGTCGCCCGGGCGACCCTGCCGGCAGTGGTGAGCATCTCGAACGAGATCGGCACGCCGCGTTACCCCAGCAGCCGGCGAATGATGCAGGCGCGGCGGCAGCGCCCGGACCGGCGGGAGGCGTCGTCCTACATCGACGCGGAGGGTGCGGTGGGGGTGGAGCTGACCCGACTGACGGTGCCCGACGTGCAGGGGAACTGTGTGATCATCGAGGGCGGCTCGGCGGCCGAGAAGGCGGAGCGGCTGATGCGGCAGCTTGAGGATCGGGGGCTGCTGAGTGGCTGAGCATGTGTTGGTCCTGGTGACTGCGATCGAGGCGGGCGGGCCGCTGCGGGATGCCGACGGCGAGGCCTTGGGCGCCGCTCAAGCGCTGGCACGGGAGAGCGGCTGCGACATCGCCTGCGCGCTGATCGGGGTCGACCTCGCGGCCGCGGCGGCGGAGGCCGTGGAGCGCGGCGCCGACCTGATCCTGACGGCCGACGCGCCCGACCTGACCGCGTTCGACGGCGGCCGATACGTGACGATCGCGGCGGAGGCCGTGCGGCGCGCCGAGGCCCAGGTCGCGCTGATCCCGCGCGGCCCCGACGTGCTGGAGTTCGCGCCGCGGCTGGCGGCGCGGCTCGACGGCGCCTCGGTGGTCGGCGCGACCGAGATCCGCAGCGAAGGCGACGACGTGGTCGCGGTCGCCGCGGTGTTCGGCGGCGCGGCCCGGGCCGAGTACGCCTTCCGCGCGCCGGGCCCGCGCGTGGTCGGGCTGGCGCCGGCCGTCGCGGAGATCCCACAGCGTCAGCCCGGACGCAGCGCCCCGACGATCGCCCTCGCGATCCGCGGGGCCGACGCCCGGGTGACGACGCTGGAGGCGGCCCCCGACGTCACCGGGCCGCGGCTCGAGGACGCCAGGGTGGTCGTGGCCGGCGGACGCGGGTTGCAGGACGGCGAGAACTTCCCGCTGATCCGGGAGTTGGCGGAGGCGCTGGGCGGCATGCCGGGCGCGTCGCGGGCCATCGTCGACGACGGCTGGGCCTCCTTCGAGCAGCAGGTGGGGCTGACAGGCAAGATCGTCACGCCCGACGTCTACTTCGCGGTCGGCATCTCGGGGGCGAGCCAGCACATGGCGGGCTGCTCGAACGCGCGCTGCATCGTGGCGGTCAACACCGACCCCGACGCGCCCATCTTCACCTTCGCGGACTACGGCATCGTCGATGACGCGCTCGACGTGCTGCCGGCACTCGTCCGCCTTGCGCGCGAGCGGGGCGCGTGAGGCGCGCGCGCCGGGCGCCGCCCCTGATCGACCCGGCGGACCTGGCCGACGCGGAGAGCGTGCGCCCGCCCGGCGGGTCACTGATCGACCTCCATGCCCACAGCTCGAACATCTCGCGGGACAGTGGCGTGGCCGTGGACGACCTGATCGCGCAGGCCAAGCGGCGCGGTCTCGACGCGGTTTGCCTGACCGAGCACAACGCGCGCTGGTCCGACGGGCAGATCCGTGAACTGGGCGAGCGCCACGCCTTCACCGTGCTGCCGGGGATGGAACTCGGCACCGACATCGGTCACGTGCTCGTATTCGGGTTGCCGCGCTATCACCCGGAGCTGCTGGAGATCGAGCAGTTGCGCCGCATCGTGGCGGCGGAGGGAGGCGTCGCGGTGCTGGCGCATCCAATGCGGTACCAGCCCGGGCGTCAGCCGGGCTGGGAGGAGATGCGGACCTGGTTTGACGGCGTCGAGGTGGTCAACGGCGACCACTCCGACACGGTGGGCGGCTACCACCACACACAGGCGCTGGAGCTCGGCCTGGCGCCCGTGGGCGGTAGCGACGCGCACAGCCGGCAGGCCGTCGGCCGCGTCGCGACCGCGGTGCCCGGCTACGTGGCGGGCGTCTACGACCTCGTCCGCTACATCTCCGAGCGCCGCACGCAGCCGGTCGATATGCGCCCGCGGCGGGCCGGCGGCCGCTCCCTCGACCCCCGCAACGACTAGGAGCCGGCCGTGCGCGATCAGATCGCCTCCGACATCCGCGGCTGGGACGCGATCCGCGACCACCGCACGGGGACCGCGGGGGACGCCGCCACCGCCGACTGGCTGGCGGGCCTCGTCGGCGCGGCGGGGGTGGAGCCGCACATCGACGCGTTCCCCTTCGCGCGCCGTGTACCGCGGGACTGCAGCGTCGCGGTGGAGGGCCGCACCGCGCTCGGCCTGCCGCTGTTCGACGGCGGGCTCACGGATGCAGCGGGGCTGGCCGGACCGTTGACCGACCTCACCGACGGAGCGGGCGGGATCGCGGTCGCGCGGTACGAGTCGAGCGGCGGCGCGGTGACCGAGGCGCTGCAGCGCGCCCGCACGAGTGACCGCCACGCGGCGATCGTCGCGGTCGCGGAGGGACGCGACGTTGAGCCGGGGCTCGCACCGATCAACGCCGATGCCTTCGACGCGCCGTTCGGGCCACCCGTGCTGCAGGTGGGCAGCGAACACGCGGCCTGGCTGACCGACGCCGCCGCGCGCGGCGCGCGCGCTCGTCTGACGGCGCACATGACCATCGAGCAGACCGTCGCGAGCAACGTGCAGGCGCGCATCGCGGGGGCGCAGCCGGCGCTCGCGCCGCTCGTGATCATGACGCCAATCAGCGCCTGGTGGACCTGCACGGCGGAGCGGGCGGGCGGCGTCGCCGCCTGGCTGGCGTGCCTGCGGCGCTTCGCGGCCGAGCGTCCCGATCGCGACGTGATCTTCGCCGCCAACACGGGGCACGAGTTGGGCCACGTGGGCCTGGCCCGCTACCTGCGCGCGCACCCGGATCTCGGGGCCGGCGCGCATGCGTGGATCCATCTCGGTGCGAACTTCGCCGCCCGCGGCGGCGCGGTGCGACATCAGGCGTCTGACGAGGAACTGCGGCGTCTCGGCGCGGCGGCGTTGACGCGGGCGGGCGTCGCGTCGGAGGCCGTCGCCCCGGTGGGCCGGCGGCCGGGCGGCGAGGCGCGCAACATCCACGACGCGGGCGGTCGCTACTTCTCGGTTGTCGGCGGCAACCGCTGGTTCCACCACCCCGGCGACCGCTGGCCGCACACGGTCGACCTGGACAAGACGGAGCGGGTGGTCGAGGCGGTGCTCGCGGTCGCTGCGGCGCTGGCGCGGGGTGGGGCCTAAGAGAACGGCGCCTCGCGGAGCAGAGTGGCGTGGGTGCCCGGCTGGTCCGACTCCTCCGCCCGCGACCACGTCCGATCGACCAGCCGCCAGCCCTGGCGCTCGTCGGCGAGCATGATGTCGAAGAGCCGGCCTAGGTGCGCCTGATGGCGGGGATCGCGCACGACAGAATCGGCATCGTCTGCTAATCATCGGAATGAGAGGAGCAGCATGCCGTGCGCTTCAGGAAGCAGATCAAGATCGAGGACCGAGCACCAATAGGTTTGTGGCTCGGCGACAGCCAAGTATGGATGGCGACCGCAGTAGAAAAGGACCGCACTAGTGGACGAGGGCGTAATGACCGCGAGACCGACAGTCACGAACTGAATGTGGCACATGTATGTACCGGTCTTTCGTTCGAGCTTGTACTGAAAGCACTGGCGAAGAGTGAGGGGCGACGAGTCATACCGAAGCATAATTTGGCCAGTTGTTACCAGGCGTTGAGCCGAGAGAGCAGGATCGGAATCGCTCAGGCCGTCAAGGAGCACACGCTGCAAAGCATTGAGGGTTTCCTCGAGTATCTGGACGAGAGGATGTGCGACCCCGACAGGAAGTACTGGATGGTGGGACGAAAGGGAGAGGCGAGGCCAGTGGGCTTCGTCGAGAACATTAAGGGCCTGGTGATACCTGATCTCGCGAAGGTGCACGCTGAGATGGTCTCGATGGTGGGAAACAATGCGTTCGAGGACTGGCAGGAGGGATCGCGGGTGCAAACCGGAGTTGGCTCCCACTTGGCAACTGTTCACCTTGACGAGAGCGGTATCGGTAGGTTTGAAGTGACCGAAGAGGGGAGGAGGGAGGGGGTAACAACCAGGCCTAGAGGCGGGACCCTGACTATCCGGTGCCCCCAATGTGGCGCAGTCGATTGGATCATGGAGGAGGACCCGCCGGTGCCTGGCGATGAAGTGACATGCAGGGTCTGCCACACGACGATGCGCGCCGACGATGTCGTTGCATGGAACCAAGCATACGCCAGACGGCAGACATAAGCATCGGGCAGTGGCGCGTTTTTTCAAACGGAAAGAGCACTGCTGCCAGCGGGCTCGGCGGACTCTCCGGTATCCCGCAGGGTGGGAGAGCGGGGCGGAAGCTAAGAGAACGGCGCCTCGCGGAGCAGGGTGGCGTGGGTGCCCGGCTGGTCCGACTCCTCCGCCCGCGACCACGTCCGATCGACCAGCCGCCAGCCCTGGCGCTCGTCGGCGAGCATGATGTCGAAGAGCCGGCCCAGGTGCGCCTGATGGCGGGGGTCGCGGATGGGCACGGTGGCCTCCACGCGCTCGTCCAGATTGCGCTTCATGAGGTCGGCGGAGCCGATGAAGTACTCGGGAGCGCCGTCGTTGGCGAAGTAGTAGACGCGGGAGTGCTCGAGGAAGCGCCCGATCACGCTGACGACACGGATGTTCTCGCTGAGCCCTGCCACGCCCGGTCGCAGCCGGCAGATGCCCCGCACGATCA
The DNA here is from genome assembly GCA_965209205.1 of Dehalococcoidia bacterium. Taxonomy (GTDB): domain Bacteria; phylum Chloroflexota; class Dehalococcoidia; order Bin125; family Bin125; genus TK10-74A. The sequence goes on along the minus strand of CBDBQC010000002.1, from coordinate 36,102 downwards.
GATCGACCTGGACACCGGCCTGCCCGGCGGCGTAGAGCAGGCGGGTGAATTCGGTGTCCTCCAGGGCGTTCATCTTGAAGACGATGCGCGCGGGACGTCCGGCTCGGGCGTGGGCGATCTCGCGCTCGATGCGCTCCTGCAGCGCGGCGCGCAAGCGCGATGGTGCGAGCACGATCTGCTGTGTCGTGGGGAAGCGGCCGTAGCCGGTCAGCTGATTGAAGATCGAGAGCAGGTCGTTGCAGACAGCGGGGTCGGACGTGAAGAGGCCCAGGTCGGTGTAGACGCGCGCCGTCGTGGAGTTGTAGTTGCCGGTGCCGATGTGCCCGTAGAGGCGGACGCCGTCGGGCTCGTCGCGGACGACGAGGCTCATCTTGCTGTGGATCTTGCGGTTCGGGCGGCCGTAGGCGATGTGCACACCGGCGTCCTCCAACCGGCGGGTCCATTCGATGTTGTTGGCTTCATCGAAGCGGGCCGTCAGCTCCACAATCACGGCCACCTGCTTGCCCAGCGTGGCCGCGCTGATGGCGGCCTCCAGCAGCGGCGAGTCTGGTGAGGTGCGGTACATCGTCTGCTTGATCGCGAGGACGCGCGGGTCGGCGGCGGCGGCGCGCATGAACCGGGCGACGCTCGCGTCGAACGACTCGTAGGGGTGGTGGACCAGCACGCTGCCGGCGCGCAGCGTCTTGAAGACTTCGTCGCCGGTCGCGGCCTCGCGGAAGGCGCTGGGGATCGCCGGGGTGGGGGCGGTGAACGCGGGGGCCTCCGTCGCGGCGACGGCCAGCTCGGTGATGTCGGACAGGCGCAGGGGCGAGGCGAGGACGAGCACGTCGTCGGCCGAAAGCCCCAGTTCGCGACGCAGCACGTGGCCCCGCGCGTCGCTGGGGTCGGCCGACAACTCGACGCAGACGGGCGCGGCCATGCGCCGCCGCTCGATCATCGTGCCGACGACCTCGCGCAGGTCGTCGGCGGCCTCGCCGGGGGTGTCGATGTCGGCGTTGCGCAGCACGTGCATCAGCCACCAGTCGGAGAAGGCCGCGCCGGGGAAGAGCAGGTCGAGGTGCGCGCCAATCACCTCCTCAATGGCGAGGTAGACGCCGTCGCCGGCTTCGACGAATCGCGGGCGGTTGTCGGGCACCTTGATGCGCGCGAAGCGCACATCGCCCGTCTCGGGGTCCGTCACGTTCGTGCCGATGGAGAGGCTGCCGCCCGAGATGAAGGGGAACGGGTGCGCGGGGTCGACGACGAGCGGCGTGAGGACCGGGAAGACGTCGCGCACGAAGTACTCGCGCACGCGGGCCCGCTGCATGGGCGAGAGCGCCGCGTAGGACGAGACGGGGACGCCGGCGGCGGCCAGGCCGGGCGCGAGTTCCTCGCGCCAACAGGCGGCGTAGCGGTCGCGCATCGCGGCGCCGCGCTGCCGCACGATGTTCAGCTGCTCGCGGACGCCGAGCCCATCGACGGTCTCCTCGTCGTCGCCGCTGCGCAGCCGGCTCTGCAGCCAGCCCACCCGCTTGGCGTAGAACTCGTCGAGGTTGCTGGCCGCGATGGCGAGGAAGCGGACCCGTTCGCGCAGCGGGTTGCGGGGGTCCGTGGCCTCCGCGAAGACGCGGTCGTTGAAGTCGAGCCAGGAGATCTCGCGATTGGCGTACAACTCGTGCGGCGGCAGGGCGTCGATGTCGAGCGCGGCGGGCGCCGCGGTCGGCATGTCTGGGCGGTTGGGGGCGGGCCGGCTTGGGGACGGGCGCGCCTGCTCGGTGGTCATCGCCAATCGCCTCCCTCCGCGAGTCCGCGCCCGGAACACTCCGCATCATCGATCATAGGCGCTTCCCGATCATCAGGAGGGCTCCGGCGGCGCCCGGAGCGGTGCTCAAGTTCGCCCTTGTTGGGCAGCCGGCCGCCGACTCGCTAGACTCGCCGCGTTATGGTGACCCGCCCCAGTTCGGCCCCGGCCGGGAGCAGCGGCGACGAAGTCGAGTGGCAGTTCGACGCGCCGACGGCTGGGGTCGCGCGGGAGGCGCTGCGCACGGGGGCGCGGTTGGCCGACGTGTCGCTACGGCCGCTGCCGACCGAGCAGATCGTGGACGTCTACTTCGATTCCGGGGACGCCCGGCTGCGCGCGGCCGGCTGGACGCTGCGCGCGCGGACGTCCGGCGGTCGCTGTGAGGCCACGCTCAAGTCCACCGACTGGTCGTCGCGGGGGCCGCAGCGCCGGCGGGAGGTCAGCGAACCGATCCCCGCCGCCGACGGGACCAACCTCATGGCCGCGCCCGGGCCGGCGGGGATGCGCCTGCGGCTGCTGCTGGGTCCCGCGACGCTGCAGCCGGCGCTGACCGTACGCACGCAGCGGGAGCACCTGCAGGCAAGCGCAGCGAACCGGGCGGTCGCCGATGTTGCGCTGGATGAGACGACGCTGGAGCGGACACCGCCGGGCGCCAGTGCGGACCACTTGGTGCGCCTGGAGCTGGAGTCCATCGGGGCGACCGACGCCCATCTGCACGACTTGGCGGATCGGCTCGACGCCTGCGCGTCGCTGCGGCGCGCGGAGCAGTCGAAGGTGGAAGCAGGGCTGGGCGATATCACGGCGACGACTCCCCGCGACGACCCGCCGCACGCTCCCATCCGCGCCGAGACGCCGGTGCGCGTGCTGGTGCGGTCGACGTTGGTCGCGCAGGCCTCGGTCTTCGCCGGCAACGAGATGACGGCGCGCACGGGATCGGACCCGGAGGGGGTGCACCGGATGCGCACCGCCAGCCGTCGCATGTGGGAGGTCATCGCGCTGTTCCGCGACGCGCTGCCGGGGGCGACCCTGGCGCTGCGGGACGAACTGGCCTGGGCGCGCCGGGCGCTGGGCGACGTGCGCGATCTGGATGTCCAGGTCGCGAACCTGCAGGCGGAGGCGGCCACCACGTCGGACGGGGGCGCTGCGCTTGGGCCGCTGATCGCGCGGCTGGAGGGGGAGCGCGAAGCCGCCCGCGCCCGCATGCTGGCCGCGCTCGACACGCCGCGCTTCGAGGCGCTGCTGGCGGGGCTGGACGCCGCCATCGGTGCGTTGGAATCGGGCGGGCCGAACGGGCGCGCCGAGCGGAGTGTCGGTGACGTGGCGGCGCGGGTGCTGCGGCGTCGCATGGCGCAGGTGCGTCGCCGGGGCGATCGGCTGAACGCACAATCGCCGGACGCCGATCTGCACGCGCTGCGCATCCGGGTGAAGCGGCTGCGCTACGCGCTGGAGTTCCTGGCGCCGCTCTATCCCAAGGCCGCCGCCCGATTGCTGCCGTGTCTGGTCGCGCTGCAGGATGGGCTGGGGCGTCGTCAGGACGCGGTGATCTCGGCGCGGCAGATTCGCGCCCTGGCGGATGCGGATCATCGCCTGGCCCCGGGCGCGCGTCTGGCGATGGGCGAGTTGGCTGCGCAACGGCGCGCCGAGATCGAGCCGGAGCGGGCGAGCATCGCGGCGGCCTACGCGGCCGCGCGGGGCAAGCCGTGGCGCCGCATGCAGCGCGCGCTCGCGGCGCAGACGGAGTGATGGCCGCGCGGCGACGCCCGGCCGACGACCTCTGATGGGACGGTGCGATGGAGCTCTACCTGGTGCGGCATGCGATCGCCGAGGAACGCGATGCCCGGCGCTGGCCGGATGACCGTGATCGCCCGCTGAGCGATCGTGGACGGCGCCGGTTCGAGCGGGCGGCGCGCGGGTTGGGCCGCGCCGCACCGGACATCGACCGGGTGCTTTCGAGTCCGGCGACCCGGGCTTGGCAGACCGCCGAGATGCTATCGGGCGGCGCGGGCTGGCCCGCGCCGGAGGCGGAGGAGTCGCTCTCGCCTGGGGTGACGGCCGCGCAGGCGCTGCGGGCGGTCGCGGCGCGCACGCTGGCCGGCGGGTCGGTGCCGGCACGGATCGCGATCGTCGGGCACGAGCCGACGCTGAGTGCCCTCATGGCGCTGCTCACGGGCGCGCCCGGCTGGGCGATCGACTGGCGCAAGGGCGGCGCCGCGCGGATCGACACGGTGGGCCACCCGTCGCCGGGGTCGGGTGTGTTGCTCTGGTTCCTGCCGCCACGACTGCTGCGCGCGCTCGACCGCTGAGGCCGGCCGGACCGCCGCCTCAGGCCGGCGTGCCATCGACGACGAGCCCCCGCCCGAACGCCTCACGGAAGCGCGCGCTGAGGCGCGACAACTGGCGGCGCCCGTCGCCCTGCGTGGTGAGCCGCACGCAGCTTGGCTCCACGACGCAGGAGACGTGGGGATGGCGGTCGGGCACGACGCGCCGCCCCAGCTCGTCGGCGATGGCCAGAATCAGGGCGGCGCGTTCCAGCGCCGGGGCGTCGGCCTTCGTGAGCAGGGGCCGGTAGGGCCGGACACCGGTGTTGGGCTTCTCCGCGATCCGGATCAGCGCGGCGATCAGCGCGGTGTGGCGGTGCGAGAAGCCGTTCAGGTCGGTGACGGCCAGGATGGCCGCCGTTTGCCGGTGGCGGTTGTAGTAGTCGATCGCGGTGCCGATATCCAGCACGTAGGCGGCGTGGCCGAGCAGCTCGCGCAACTCCGGCGTCATGTCCGGGTCAAGCTCCGACTGGAGCATGGCCGCCGTCGCCGCGCGGTGCGCGGCCCGCTCCTCGTCCCAGCGGGCGAAGCGCCGCGCGATGGAGCGCAGCGAGGCGCGGCGCACGTCGGCTGGGGGCGGCAAGCTGGGCAGCGCGACGCGGCGGATGATGCCCTCGCGGATGCCCTGTCCGGCGACGAGCACCTCGCCGGCGCCGGCCGCGTCCAGGACGCCCTGCAGGATGGCTGCGCCGGCGCCGATCGCGTCGGCGCGGTCCGGGTTGAGGCCCGGTCGGAGGCGACGTTCGTCCAGCGTCTGCCCGGCGAATGAGGCCAGCAGCGCTTGCAGGCGGCGTTCGCCGATCGCATAGCCGTGCAGGCGATGGATGGGGTAGGGACGGCCGTGGCGGTCCATCTTGGCGAGGTTGCGCACGCTGCCGCCCGTCCCCACCAGGACGTCGCCGTCGGCCAGCGCGGGCACGCCGGCCCGGCGCAGGTCGTCCGTCACGTGCGCCGCGAGCCGTCGCAGGTCCGCGGCGGCCGGGGGGTCGTCGGCCAGGTATTGGTCCCACATGCGCAGCACGCCGAAGGGGAACGACCAGGTCGCCTCGACGGCGCGGTCGCGGAAGTGCACGACCTCCATGCTGCCGCCGCCGATGTCGACCAGCAGGCCATGCTCGACGGGCAGGCCGTAGATCGCGCCCACGAACGACCGCTCCGCCTCGGCCTGCGCGTCGATCACGTCGATCGTGAGTCCCAGACGCCGGCGGGCGGGCGCGACGATCGCGTCCGCGTTGCGGGCGTCGCGCAGGGCGGCCGTCGCGACGGCCTCGATGCGCTGCGCGCCGGCCCCGCGGGCGACGGCCATGAACTCGTGCAGCGCGGCGAGCGTGGCGGCGACGGCGTCGGCCGGCAGGCGGTCGTCGGGGCCCAGCGCGAGGGCGAGACGCAGCGGCGTGCGCAACTCCTCCACGACCTCGAGATGCCCGCCCGCCTCCACTTCCACAACGACGACGCGGGCCGAGTTGGATCCGAGGTCGATGGCGGCGACGCGTTCGGGGCGGGCGAGCGGCGGGGCGATGGCGGTGGACATCGGGGCCGAGTGTCGCACGGCAGAGCCGCTGGGGCATAACGTGGCCAGGGACGGTCGCTAGCTGCGACACTTGGCGGCGCGCCGCGAGCCGCACGCGGTCCGGTCGTAGGCGAAGGAGATAGTGATGGAGATCCGTTTCAGCGACACGGCGCTGGCCTTCGAGACGGAAGTGCGGGCCTTCCTAGCCGCGGAGTGGCGGCGGGACCGGCGCCGCGCGTCGGACGACAACGCGGAGGCCTACGCGGAGGAGCGCGCCTTCCGTCGCAAGCTGGCCGAGCGCGGCTGGCTGACGATGTCGTGGCCGGCGGAGTTCGGCGGCGGGGAGCGCACGTTCGAGGAGCAGTACCTCTTCCAGGAGGCTTGCAACTACGTGGGAGCGCCGATCGCGACCGTCGCGGTGCAGCAGGTAGGCCCGACCCTGATGCGGTTTGGGACGGACCAGCAGCGGGAGCACTTCCTGCCGCCGATCGCGCGGGGCGAGGTCGAGTTCGCGCTGGGCTACACGGAGCCCGACGCGGGCACCGATCTCGCATCACTGCAGTTGCGGGCCGTGCGCGACGGCGACGACTTCGTGTTCAACGGGATCAAGCGCTTCACGTCGGCGGCGCATCGGGCCGAGTACGTCTGGCTGGCCGCCCGCACCGATCCCGACGTCCCCAAGCATCGCGGCATCTCGATGTTCCTGGTGCCGCTGGACAGCGAGGGGATCACGATCCGCCCGATCTGGACGCTGGCGGGGTATCGCACCAACGAGGTCTACTTCGAGGATGTGCGCGCGCCGGCCGAGGCGCTGGTGGGGGAGGAAAACCGCGGCTGGTACTACGCCGCCCACGCGCTGGACTACGAGCGGGTGAGCATCTTCACGGTGTCGGGCGTGCGGGCGGTGTTCGACGCGCTGGCGAGGTGGGCGTCGCAGCCGGGGCCCGACGGCGTGCGCCCCGCCGACCGCCCCAGCGTGCGCGCCACCCTCGCCCACTACCGCGTGGAGCTGGAGGTGCTGCAGATGCTGTCGTACCGCAACCTGGGGATGATCGGACGGGGCGAGCATCCGGAGCACGAGGCGAGCATGGTCAAGATCTTCAGCACCGAGATGATGCAGCGGCTGCAGAACGCGGGCCTGCGCCTGATGGCGCTGCACGGTCAGCTTTCGCCCGAGGACGAGCGCGCGCCGATCGGCGGGCGGATCGAGCAGGGCTACCGGGCGGCCGTGATGCCGACCTTCGGGGCGGGGGCGAACGAAGTGATGCGCAACATCATCGCGACGCGGGGGCTGGGCATGCCGCGGGTCTAGCCAGCCGCCGGGGGGCCGCCGGGACCCACCCTGCCGCGGGGGACGCGGGGGCACTAGCATGGGACCGACGCCCCCAAGCGTCGGGGACGTTGGCAGGGAGGACGCATGCCCGCACTCGACGGAGTCCGCATCCTGGACATGACGCAGTACGAAGCAGGGACCTCCTGTACGCAGGCCCTGGCCTGGCTGGGCGCCGACGTCGTGAAGGTCGAGCCGCCTGGCGGCGACCCCGGCCGCGCGTTCCGAGGGGGCGAGGCGGGCGACGCGCCGTACTTCATCAACTGGAACAGCAACAAACGCAGCATCGCCATCGACCTCTCGACTCCGGAGGGACGCGATCTGCTGCTCTCGATGGCGCCGCACTACGACGCCTTCGTGGAGAACTACGGCCCCGATCGGATGGAGAAGCTGGGCATCGACTACGAGGTGATGCGGGGGGTCAACCCGCGCATCGTCTACGGCCGGGTGAAGGGCTTCGGCCTGTCGGGCCCGTGGAAGGACTACAAGTGCTTCGACCCCATCGCGCAGGCGGCGGCGGGGGCCTTCTCCGTCGCGGGGGAGGAGGGCGGTCCGCCGATGTGGCCCGGCACGACCACGGCCGACGCGGGCACCGGCCTGACGATGGCGCTCTCGATCCTGGCGGCCTACATCCAGGCCCAGCGCACCGGGGAGGGGCAACTGATCGAGGTCTCCATGCAGGAGGCGATGACCTATTTCATGCGCACGCGCGTCGCCGGGGGGAGCGACTGGGGGCAGACCGTCGTGGGGCGCTGGAACAACACTTCCCGCCCGACGATGGCGCTCTACCCGTGCGCTCCGGGCGGCGCCAACGACTGGATCAACCTGATCGCGGTCACGTCGAAGCACTGGGACGCCCTCGTGGCGACCATCGACCGGCCGGAACTGCTCACGGACCCGCGCCTCAGCGACCCGATCGCGCGCATGGAATCCACGGCCACCGAGGTCTACGAGATCATCGCGGGGTGGACGCGGCAGCGCACCAAGTGGCAGGCGATGGAGGCGCTGAGCGCGGCGGGCGTGCCCTGCAGCGCCGTGCTGGACACGGTGGAACTGCACGACAACCCGCACCTGCGCGAGCGGGGGTTCATCCACACGCTGGATCATCCGCACCACGGCGAGATCAAGCTGCTGGGCTGGGCGCCGCGCATGTCGAAGAGCGACGTGCCGCTGCAACGCGCGCCGCTGCTCAGCGAGCACGCCGACGAGGTGCTCGAGGCCGACCTGGGAATGGACGAGGCGCAGGTGCGGGCGCTGCGTGAGGCGGGCGTCGTTGGCTAGGGGAGCGCCAGTGATGGAGGCCAGTGATGGAGGCGGCGACATGACGAGGTCACTCCGGGGCGCGGTCGCGATCGTGGGGATCGGCGAGACGCACTACTACCGGCACGGGCAGTCGCCCGACGCGGAGTTCAAGCTGGCGCTGCAGTCGGTGCTGGCGGCCTGCGACGACGCGGGCATGGACCCGCGCACGATCGACGGCTTCGCCTCGTTCAGCGACGACCGCAACGACCCGCCCCGCCTGGCGGCCGCGCTGGGCCTGCCCGAGCTGCGCTTCTCGAACATGCAGTGGGGCGGCGGCGGCGGCGGCGGATCGGGGGCGGTGGGCAACGCCGCGGCGGCCATCGCGACGGGCTACGCCGACTGCGTGGTCGTGTTCCGATCGCTGGCGCAGGGGCAGTTCGGGCGCTTCGGACAGGGGCCGCGGGTGCCGCGGGTGCGGGGCCGGAACGCGTTCACCGTGCCCTACGGGCTGATGTCGCCCGCGCAGGCCTTCGCGATGCGGGTGCAGCGCCTGTTCCACGACCGGGGCGTGAGCCCGGACACGCTGAAGGCGGTCTCGTTGGCGGCGTATCACCACGCCCAGCAGAACCCGCGCGCGGTCATGCACGGGCGGCCGCTGAGCGGCGAGGACTACGACAACTCGCGCTGGATCGTCGAGCCGTTCCGGCTCTTCGACTGCTGCCTGGAGAACGACGGCGCGGCGGCGCTGCTGCTGGTCCCGGCCGAGCGGGCGAAGGACTTCCGGCACGCGCCGGCCTACATCATGGGCGTCGCGACGGGCGTCCCCGAGCGGGCGGCGGCGGGCGTCCACAACGCCCCCGACTACGCCACGTCGAACTTCAAGACCGTGGCGCCGCGGATGTACGAGATGGCGCGGATGAGCGCCGCGGACGTCGACGTGGCGCAGGTCTACGAGAACTTCACCGGCGGCGTCGTGATGAGCATCATCGAGCACGGCTTCTGCTCGTACGAGGAGGCGAACGACTTCATCCGCTACGAGAACCTGATCGCGCCCGGCGGCCGGCTGCCGATCAACACCAGCGGCGGCAACCTGGCCGAGTGCTACATGCACGGGCTGGAGTTGCAGATCGAGTCGGTGCGGCAGATTCGGGGGCAATCGCCGAATCCAGTGCCCGACGCCGACGTGCACCTGATCGCCTCGGGCCCGATGGTGGAGCCGGTCAGCGGCATGCTGCTGGGGTCGGAGGCGACGCTGTGACGCCGCCGGGGGCGAGAGCAACCGAGACGCCGTACCTGCCGCCGGGCGTGCCCGCCCCCGCGCCGGCCGGCGACGGGCTGGACGCACCCTACTGGGACGCCGCCCAGGAGGAGCGGCTGCTGGTGCAGCGCTGCGACGCCTGCGGCCTGCATCGCTGGGGGCCGGAGTGGATCTGCCACGCCTGCCTCGGGTTCGAGGCGCAGTGGGTGGAGGTCGAGCCGCGGGGGCGGATCTACTCGTGGGAGCGCGTCTGGCATCCGGTGCATCCGGCCCTGACGACCGGCTGCCCGTACGTCGTGGTGCTGGTCGAGTTGCCGCAGGCCGACAACGTGCGCATGGTCGGAAACCTGCTCGGGACGGCCACGGACCCGATCGAGATCGGGACGGCGGTGGAGGCGGTGTTCGAGCATCACCGCGACGCCGAGCCGCCCTTCACGCTCGTCCAGTGGCGACGCGCCGAGTCGCGATAGTCGCCGCGGGAGGCGCCGGATGTCGGAAACGCTGATCTACGAGAAGGACTACGCCAACAAGCGGGTCACGATGACGTTCAACCGCCCGCAGGCGATGAACTCGATCAACCCGGAGTTGAGCGACGCGTTCCGGGCGGCGGTGGAGGACTTCGACAACGACCCCGGCCTGTGGGTCGCCATCCTGACGGGCGCGGGCGACCGGGCCTTCTGCGCCGGCGCCGACCTGAGCAGCACGATCCCCAACGAGACGACGTCGGCGCGCGCCGACCCGCTGGCGATCTCGGAGTCGCGGCCGTTCAGCGGCGTCTACAAGCCCGTCCTGGCGGCGGTGAACGGCTACTGCATCGCCGGCGGCTTGGAGATCATGCTGGGCACCGACATCCGGGTGGCGTCGGAGACGGCGGAGTTCGGCCTCCAGGAGGTGCGCTGGGGGATCGTGCCGGCGGCCGGGTCGCACATCCGCCTGCCGCGTCAGATCCCCTGGGCCTGGGCGATGGAGATCCTGCTCACCGGGCAGCGCATGACGGCCGCCCAGGCGCTGCAGTGCGGCCTGGTCAACCGCGTCGTGCCGCAGGACGAAGTGCTGCCGACGGCGCACGCCATCGCGGATAAGATCTGCGCGAACGGACCCATCGCGGTGCGGACGGCGAAGGAGATCGCCGTGCGCGGGGCGATGGGGATGTCGTGGGAGCACGCGTTCGGACTGGAGTCGCTGCTGTCGCGGCGCGCCTTCGCCACGGAGGACGCCGTGGAAGGGCCGCGGGCGTTCATGGAGAAGCGCACGCCGCAATACAAGGGACGCTGAACGGAACGCGGGCCGCCGGGCCCGCGCGAGGATGCCGGTGCGAGACAAGCGAACCACGATCGCGGAGGCGGTGGCGCTGATCGAAGACGGCGCCACGCTGGGCATCGCCTCGCCGGCCGTGCAGCCGGAGGCGCTGATCTCGATGGCGGCGGTGCGGGAGATCGTGCGGCAGGGCAAGCGCGACCTGACGGTGATCACGGCCATGGCCGAGCTGGAGAGCGACATGCTAGCCGGGGCCGGCTGCCTGCGCGCGATCCAGTTCTGGGCCTGCCAGTTCTTCGGCATGGGCACGCCGCCCAACATCCGCCGCGGGATGCAGGCGGGGGAGATCATCGCGCGCGAGGAGAGCGAGTTCTCGTTCACGCTGGGCGTGCTGGCGGGAGGGATGGGGGTCGAGTTCATCCCCTTGCACGGCTACTTCAACGACCACCTGCCGCACCACCCGGAGTGGCGCACGTTCCCCTCGCCCTTCGACGGCAAGCAGCTGCTGGCGGTGACGGCGGTCGTGCCCGATGTGGCGCTGATCCACGTGCCCCGGGCCGACAAGTTCGGCAACGCCCAGTTCGGCGAGACCAACCGGCACAACGTGGCGGGCAAGTTCCTCGCGCCGCACATGGTGCGGGCCGCGAAGCGGGTCATCCTGACGACGGAGGAGATCATCGACAACGCGGAGATCCGCGCGACGCCGGACGACACCGGCATCCTCTACCACGACGTCGACGCGGTGGTGCACGCGCCCGGCGGGGCGCACCCGCACGGCGTCGTGGGGTACTACGACCCCGACCACCCGCACATCGAGCGCTACCACGAGGCCGGGCAGGATCCGGATCGCTTCCGCGAGTACCTGCGCCGCTACGTCCACGAGCCGGCGGGTCCCGAGGCCTACCGGGCGCTCGTGGACGGCGAGTGAAGGGGGCCACGATGCCCGACGCCTCCACGGACTACACGGTCGACGAGCTGATCGTCTCGCTGATCGCACGCGACATCCGCGACCACGAACTGGTGCAGCAGGGCGGCGGCACGCAGTTGGGGAGCGTCGCCGTGATGCTGGCGCGCCGCACGCACGCGCCCAACCTGACGTACAACTACCTGACGTCGATGGATCCGATCGTGACGAGCGTCGGCAACCCGGCCGACTCGCCGCACGTGGTGTCCCGGACGGCGCTGGCGCCGTTCGACATCGGCGACATCGTGTGGATGTGCCTGCGCGGGAAGACGGACGTCTTCAGCACGATGCCGGCGCAGGTTGACCAGTACGGCAACGTCAACGCGTCGCTGATCGGCGACGATCAGCAGCGGCCGACGGTGCGCTTCCCGGGCGGGCTGGGCATCACGGACTGGACGCTGTACGCGGGCCGGGTGAACGTCTACGTGCCCAAGCACACCCGGCGGGTCTTTGTGGAGAAGGTCGACTACGTGACCGGGATGGGGCACTTCCCGGGCGGCTTCGCCGAGCGGGTGCGCCGCGGCGTGCCCGGGCGGGGGCCGCAGAAGGTGTTCTCGAACCTGGCGGTGATGGGCTTCGACGCCGAGACGGGCCGCATGCGGCTCGACAGCCTGCACGCGGGCGTACGCCTGGAGGACGTGCAGGCGAACACGAGCTTCGAGTTGCTGCTGCCGGACCACATCCCGGTGACGGAGCCGCCGACCGTCGAGGAGGTCGATCTGATCCGCAACGAGATCGACCCCAAGGGGCTTCGCAAAGCCCGCTTCTAGGCGGGGCGGTCTAAGCGGGCCCGGGTGGCTCCAGCGGGGCATCGAGGATGGCAGGGATCGGGGTGGGGCGGGGTCGGTGGCGGATGCGCAGCCACTCGACGATGGCCAGCCCGATGGCCACCGCGCCCACCGCGCACACGATGAGCAGCGTCTCGCGCACGCCAATGGAGTCGGCCACCGCACCCCAGACCGGACCCAGCATGGCCTGCACGCCGAAGGCCATCATCGAGAGCGCCATGACGCGGCCGTAGAAGCGCTGGTCGGCGGTGGTCATGAGCAGGGCGCTGTTGACGAGCCAGTAGCCCGACCGTCCCGCGCCTATCGGGATCGCCGCCACGAAGATCAGCCAGTAGCTGCCCACCGTCGCCAGCAGCGCGAAGCCGCCCATCATCAGCAAGCCCATCGTGAACATCAGCGGCCAGGCCATGGGGCGGTGCACGACGCCGGCTAACGCCACGTTCATCAGCAGGCCGGCGACGGCGAAGGCGAGGAACGTGGGACCCACGTCGGTGGGATCGCGGCCGAACTCGCGGTCGAGCAGGCCGGGCAGCAGGGTCTGGAAGGAGAACCCGCAGACGATGATGACGACGAAGGAGACCCAGAGCAGGCGCAGGCGGGGGTCGCCCCAGACGTAGCGCAAGCCCTCGATGAGTTCCCCCGAGATCGATCGCTCCACGGCCTTGGGCGCCGGCGTGGTGTTGGGCAGCGACAAGGTGATCGGCAGGATGATCGCGAAGAGCGAGGCCATGAAGAGGTAGGTGCCGCCCACGCCGACCGCGGAACCGACCAGCAGCGCGACGAACAACGGCCCCAGCACCTGGGAGATGCCCAGGCCGACCTGCAGCAGCGCCACGGAGTTGGGCAGCAGCCGGGGCGGCATCAGTTCGCCCACCCAGGCTTGGCGCGCGGGGCCCATGAACGCCCAGCCCAAGCCCATCACCAGGGTCACTCCCACGAGCCAGAGGATGGAGATCGCCCCGCTGACGATGAGGATGCCGATCGCGAGGATCATCGCGCCGGGCACGGCTTGGCCCGCCAGCACCAGCGGCTTCTTGCGCAAGCGGTCCGCGATCACGCCCCCGAACGGGCAGACCAGCAGCATGCCGATGCCGGATCCCATCTGCGCGATCCCCGCCGCCGTGTTGGTGCCCGTGATGTCGTAGGCCACCGCGGGGATGAGGATGAACGACATCATGAACGCCGTCGTGGCGACCATGGAGCCGGTCCATAGCATCCGGTAGTGCGGGACGGCGAACGAAGCAAACGTGTGCTGGAGCCAGGGCATGCAGGGAGGCTACCCGACGCCCGCGAGAGGGGATGCCGCCTACTGCGCGTGCGGCCGGGGGCGGGTAGACTCCGCCGCAGCAACGCGGAAGGGGGAGATGCATGCCGCCGACGCTGACGAAGACCGACATCGACCGGATCGCGGTGGAGGTCCGCAACTGGGGCCGCTGGGGCGCCGACGACGAGCGCGGCGCACTCAACCTGATCACCGACGAGAAGCGCAACGCCGCCCTGGCATCGGTCCGGGGGGAGCGGGTCGTGAGTTGCGCGCTGCCGCTGCCGGTGCGGCCCAGCCCCAGCAACGCGCTGCCGGTCGCGCACCACATGCTGCAGGCGGGCGACGCGACGCCGGCCGAGGGCCTGGCCTGGACCGCCGACTACTTCGCCATCGCCCCGCACGGCATGGCGACCACGCACATGGACGCACTCTGCCACGTCGTCTCCGACGGCAAGCTGTACAACGGCTTCGAGCGCACGGAGGTGCGCAGCACGGGCGCGCGCCGCAACAGCATCATGGCCGGCAAGGACGGCATCGTGGGGCGGGGCGTGCTGCTGGACATCCCGGGCCTCAAGGGCGTCGAGTGGTTGGAGCCGGGCAGCCCGATTTACGCCGACGACCTCGCGGCGGCGGAAGCGCGCCAGGGGGTGCGGGTCGAGCCGGGCGACATCCTGCTCATCGGGACCGGCCGCGACGCCCGCCGGGCGGCGGAGGGCGAGTGGAGCTTCCGCGACCTGGGGCTGGCCGGGCTCTACGCCGACACGCTGCCCTGGCTGCGGGAGCGCGACATCGCCGTGATCGGCTGCGACGGCGTCTCCGACGTGCTGCCCAGCGGCGTGGAGGACTCCGTGCAGCCCATCCACGAGGTGATCATCGCCCACATGGGCGTGCACATCATCGACAACATGGCGCTCGACCGGCTGACCGCGGCCTGCCGGGAGCTGGATCGCTACAGCTTCGCCTTCGTGATCGCGCCGCTGCGGCTGGAGCGCGGCACGGCATCGCCGATCAACCCGCTGGCGCTCTTCTAGACCCAGCCATCGCGCAGGCCGGCCGCGCGCCGGGCCGCGACTGAGAGGACCATCAATGCTCAAACAGTTCCGCGTGCCCGACGACATCGCCGTGCGCGTCGAGTCGGCGACGATGCGGCGCACCGTCGGCGACATCTTCGGCAAGTTCGGCATGCCCGAAGAGGACGTGCGGCGGGCGGTGGATTGCCTGATGTACGCGGACGACCGGGGGATCGACTCCCACGGCGTCAGCAACATGATGCCGCGCTACCTCGGCTGGCTGCGCGATGGGTCGATCAACCCGGCCCCGAAGATGCGTGTCGTCCGCGACTACCCGGCCGCGGCGGTGGTGGATTCGGACGGGGGACTCGGGCTGACGATCGGGCCGCAGGCGATGGAGGTCGCGATCGAGAAGGCGCGCCAGTGCGGGGTGGGCACGGTGGTCGCGACGGGGGGCGGGCACTTCGGGGCGGCGGCGTACCACGCGCAGCTCGCGCTGGCGCACGACATGATCGGCGTGGCAATGACCGTGGGGGGGCTGCTCGTCGCTCCCACGTTCGGGGCGGAGGCGCGGGTGGGGCTGAACCCGATCGCGATCGCCGCCCCGGCGGGCGAGGAGGCGCCGTTCATCTTCGACGCCTCGATGAGCGCCGTGGCGGGGAACAAGATCGTGCTGCTGAAGCGGGCCGGGCAGGACGCGCTGCCCGGTTGGATCGCCGAGGCCGACGGCACGCCCGTGATGGACGAGCGGCCCGTGCCCGAGGACTTCCTGGTGCTGCCCCTGGGCGCGACGCCGGAGATCGGCTCGCACAAGGGATACGGGCTGGCGGCCGGCATCGACATCCTGGCGGGCGTGCTGAGCGGGGCGGGCCCGGCCCTGCACCGATCGGGCAGCTCGGGACACCACTTCACGGTCTACAACATCAGCGCGTTCCGGGACCTGGACGAGTACCGCGGCGAGATGGACGCCTATCTGCGCGATCTGCGCGAGACCAAGCCCGCGCCCGGGCACGAGCGGGTACTCTATGCCGGGCTGGAGGAGCACGAGGTGGAGATCGAGCGCCGGGAGCGGGGCATCCCCTACCACCCGGATGTCATCGCTTGGTTCCGCCAGACCACCGCCGAACTCGGCCTGCCCGACCACCTGGGGTGAGGCCGCAGCGCCATTGGCAGCTCCGTCCAGACGACGGATCCCGCACACCGAAGAAGGAGCGCCGCATGCCTTCCGCGCCGACCAGCAGCACTATCTACGAGCCCGTCGCCGGCTGGGCGAAGATCCCGCACGGCTTCTGGCTGCGCGAGGCGACATCCGTCGCCGTGGACGCGCAGGACCGGGTCTACGTCTTCAACCGGGGCAACATGCCGATGCTCGTCTTCGACGCCGACGGCAACCTGATCGACCACTGGGGCAACGCCACGCCGCACGGCGGCCAGCATGAGATCGAGGATCCCTACGGGCTCAAGCGGCTGGTCTGGGACGGCGTCGAGTACGGCTGGCCGCACTCCGTCCGGGTCGACCCCGAGGGGGCGCTGTGGCTGGTCGACGTGCACGCGCACCAGCTCACGAAGACCGACACGTCGGGCAGGCCGCTGATGTCGCTGGGCGGCACGCCGGCGCCGCCGCAGAGCGGCGACCCGTTCAACAAGCCGACCGACGTGGCGATCAACCCGGCGACGGGCGACATCTTCGTCAGCGACGGCTACGGCAACTCCCGCGTCCACCGCTACACCGCGGAGGGCGAGCACGTGCTGTCGTGGGGGGAGTCGGGCGCCGACGACGGCCAGTTCAGCCTGCCGCACAACATCTCCATGGTCGACGACGAGCACGTGATCATCTGCGACCGCGAGAACCACCGCGTGCAGGTGTTCACGGTCGACGGCGCCTGGGTGCGGACCTGGCACGCGCACCACGCCGTCGCGGTGACGCGGGGACGCGGCGACGACGACGCGCTCTACGTCGCGGAGCAGGGGCCGCCGCCGGTCCAGTACGGCGTGCCCAACCTCGGACATCGGGTGTCGGTCTTCTCGCCCGACGGCGAACTCATCAATCGCTTCGGCGCGCCGCTGCCCGGGGAGGCGCCGAATCAGTTCCTCTGGCCGCACTCGATCGCGACCGACTCGCGCGGCGACGTCTACGTCGCGGAGGTGTCCTACGTCGAGGTGGGATCGCGCATGAAGCCGCCGCGGGAGATGGTCAGCCTGCGCAAGTGGCGGCGGACGGACTAGCGGCGCGGCCGCGCGCGAGTCGCGACGGCGGGGGAGAGGTTCCCGATGGCGGATCGGATCGTCGTGCTGGACGGGTACACGCTGAACCCGGGTGACATCAGTTGGTCGGGGCTGCAGGAGTTCGGCGACGTGAGCGTGCACGATCGCACGCCGGACGACGCGATCCTGGAGCGCGCGGCTGGGGCGCGCATCGCGCTGACCAACAAGACGCCACTCAGCGCCGCGACGCTGGCGCAGCTCCCCGACCTCGCCTACATCGGCGTGCTGGCGACGGGCTACAACGTCGTCGACCTGGCCGCGGCGGCGGCGCGCGGCATCGTCGTGACGAACGTGCCGACCTACGGGACCGACTCCGTCGCGCAGCACGCGACGGCGCTGCTGCTGGAGTTGGTGCGGCAGCCGGCGCTGCACGCGGCGGCCGTCCGCGAGGGGGCGTGGACTCAGAGCGAGGATTGGTGCTTCGCGCTGACGCCGATCAGCGAGCTGAGCGGCAAGACGTTCGGGGTGGTGGGCATCGGCCGCATCGGCCGGGCGCTGGCGCGCATCGCGGCCGCGATGGGGATGACCATCATCGCGCACGACGCCTACCCGCCCCCCGCCGCGGCCCTGGAAGGGCTGTCGGTGGAGTTCACGGAGTTGGACGACCTCTTCCGCCGGGCCGACGTGATCAGCCTGCACTGCCCGCTGACGCCGGAGACGGAACACCTGGTGAACGCCGAGCGGCTGGCGCTGGTCAAGCCGACCACCTACCTGCTCAACACCAGCCGCGGGCCCCTGGTCGACAACCAGGCGCTGGCCGATGCGCTGCGGGAGGGCCGCATCGCGGGGGCGGGGCTGGACGTGCTGGACGTAGAGCCGCCGCCGCCCGACAATCCCCTCCTGACGGCGCCCAACTGCCTGATCACCCCGCACATCGCCTGGTACGCGCGGGCCTCGCGGCAGCGGCTGATGGATATCGCCGTGGAGAACGTGCGGGCCTTCCTGGCCGGCGCACCGATCAACACCGTCGGCTGACCCCGCTCAGCCGGCGACGCCCACACCCCGGACAGCGGGGACCAGCACCGGAGGACCCATGCCCCCCACGATTTACAACTGCGCCGTCGCCGAGCCCCACCTTCAGGCCCGGCTGTCCGCCGCAGGCGACCTGCGCCGCTTCGATGCCCGGGCCGGCGAAGCCGCCATCGCCGAGGCCGTGCGCGGGGCCGACGCCCTGCTGCTCAATCCCATGGTCCCGGTCGGCGAGCAGCTGCTGGCGGGCTCTCCCGACCTGAAGGTTGTCGCCACGACGTCGGTCGGCTTCAACACCTTCGATGTCGACCTGCTGACCCGGCACGGCGTCGCGCTGTGCAACACGCCGATCGTGCTCAACGACGCCGTCGCCGACCTGACGATCGCGTTCGTGCTGATGCTGGCGCGTGATCTGATGGGCTTCGAGCACTACAACCGCAGCGGCGGCTGGGGCCGGCGCGAGCCGCCCCCGGCCCTGGCGCACGACCCGGAGGGCAAGACGATCGGCATCATCGGCTTCGGACGCATCGGCCGGGAGGTCGCCCGCCGCGCGCAGGCGTTCAAGATGAACGTGATCTGGTACGACGTCTACACGGAGGCGCCGGCGGACGCGCCCGAGGCCACCTACCGCCCGCTCGACGACCTGCTGGGGGAGTCGGACTTCGTGACCCTGCACACGAACCTCGACCCCAGCGCGCCCCCCGTGATCGGCGAGCGGGAGCTGTCGTTGATGCGCCCCACCGCGTACCTGATCAACACGTCGCGGGGGCCGATCGTCGACCAGGCGGCGCTGACGGCGGCGCTGCAGGCCAACGCCATCGCCGGGGCCGGCCTGGACGTCCTCCATGACGAGCCGCCCGACCCGGACGACCCGATCGTGACGCTGCCGAACGTGATCAGCTTCCCCCACATCGGCACGGCGACGGAGGAGACCCGGCTGGCCATGCGCGAGATGTCGGTCGACAACGTGCTGGCGGTGCTGGCGGGCGAGCCGCCGCGGGCCTGCGTCAACCCGAGCGTCCTGGGCTAGCGCGGGGGCTGGGCTCGCGAGGGACGGGCGGCCGGCGCTATCCTGCGGTCCAGTCGATGGTGGGGCGCGCCGATCGGGCCGCACCCTGCGCGCGGAGGGTTCCAGCATGAGCGACGTCGCGATGATCACCAGCCTCGACGAGTTCGAGGAGGAGTACCGCAAGGGCATCGGCCAGCCGCTCGCGCAGCGCTGGACGACGGCCGCCAGCCTCGACAACATCCGCCGCTGGGGCGATGGCGCCGGCGACTACAACCCGCTGTGGCGCGACCCGGAGTACGCCGCCGGCAGCCGCTTTGGGATGGTGACGGCGCCGCCGACGTTCATCTACGCGGTGTCGCTGGGCGTGCGGGCGGCCGAGGACGGGGCGATCGACCCGGCGCGCCTCTCGACGACGCACTTCCCGATGAACTATGCGGGCGGCGAGATCGTCTTCCACCGCACGATCTGGCGGGGCGACGTGCTCACCGCCCAGGAGGAGGTGGGGCCGATCGTGCGCAAGCACAGCGAGCGCATCGGCCCCTTCGTGATCAATACGGGGCTGGTGCAGTACTACAACCAGCGCCAGGAGTTGGTCGCCTCGAAGAGCACGCGCATGGCCCGCTACCACAACCTGGGCTCGGGCACGACGATCGAGTACGACCGCGAGCCCCGCCGCGACGGCGCCGGCGAACCGGCCGACCCGCTGGTCTGGGAGCGGACGCGTCGCGGGGCGGAGCCGCGCTACTGGGAGGACGTGTCGGTGGGCGACACGCTGCCGATCCTGCCCAAGGGCACGTACAGCGTGTCCGAGTTGTTCCTCTTCACCCACGGCGTGCTGGGCATGTACCGCACGACCCGGGCGGCGCTGGAGAAGGAAGGGTCGGCCGAACTGGGCGGCGGGGGCCGCTTCGACCTGGAGCACGCGACCGAGCGCCGCAACATGCCCGGCCAGTTCGACTACGGTCCGCAGCGCGTCTGCTGGATGGCGCAGATCGTGACCGACTGGATGGGCGACGCGGGCACGCTGCGGCGCATGCGCACCCAGGTCCGCCACCCCAACGTCGTGGGCGACACCAACTGGGTGAACGGCGAGGTCGCCAAGACGTACGTCGAGGACGGGAAGCACCTGGCCGATGTCGACGTATGGGTCGAGAATCAGTCCGGGCTGCACACCGCCATGAGCCTGGTCACCGTCGAGTTGCCCTCGCGCGCGTAGCGCGGGCGGGCCGGCAGGGGAGGAGCATCGCATGCCCAGCCGTCGCAGGAGCATCGAGATGACCGAGGAGGAGCAGCGCGACTACCTCGCCAACGGCTACACGCTGCAGGTGGCGTCGAACGGGCCGCGGGGGGCGCCCCACCTGGCGGCGATGTGGTACTCGCTCGACGAGGAGGGGCTGATCCAGTTCACCACCTTCACCAAGAGCCAGAAGATCGTGAACCTGCAGCGCGACCCGCACATCACCTGCATGCTGGAGGACGGCAAGTCCTACTCGGAGTTGCGGGGGCTGGTCGTCGAGGGGACGGCGGAGTTGATCATCGGCGACGTCGAGGCGACCCTCGCGGTCATGCGGCGCAACCCGGAGAAGTACGCCCGCGGCGCCAATACGCAGCAGTCCGATGAGCAGGCGCGGCGCGTCGCCGCCAAGCGCTGCGTCGTCAAGGTCCGGCCGTCGAAGATCTACAGTTGGGACCACAACAAGCTGGGCGGCGTCTACTAGCGGCGCGGCGGCGGGACACCCGCCCGGGGTCGAACGATCTGCGAGAACAGTTCGAGAGAAAAGACAGGGAGAACGGAGAGCTACATGGAACAGCGCACATTCGGCGACACCGACCTGGTCACCTCGGCGATCGGGTTCGGGACGTGGGAGATGAGCACGACGATGTACGGGGAGATCGACGTCGATGATGCGTCGCGGGCCGTGAACGCGGCGATCGACGCGGGGATCACGCTGATGGACACGGCCGAGGTCTACGGGCCGTACCACTCGGAGCGGCTGCTGGCGAAGGCGCTGGGGGAGCGCCGCAACGAGATCGTGCTGGTCACGAAGGTGGGCTTTCGCTGGGAGCCGGAGGACCCAAACACCGACCCCGTGCTGACCGACAACAAGGGCAACGACGGCACGCACGACAACATCATCAAGTGCGCTGAGGGCTGCCTGCAGCGGCTGGACACCGACTGCATCGACCTGCTGCTGATGCACTGGCCCGACCACAACACGCCGATCGCGGAGACCATCGGCGCTTTCGAGGAGTTGAAGCAGGCGGGCAAGATCCGCCACTACGGCGTCTCAAACTACAGCGTCGCGATGATGGAGGAGGCCAACCGGCACGGGAAGATCGCGGCCAACCAGGTGGGCTATCACCTGTACGACCAGCGCATGGACGCCGAAGTGCTGCCCTGGTGCGGCGCCAACGGCGTCGGCTTCATGGGCTACGGGACGCTGGGCTTCGGCCTGCTGACGGGCGCGTTCGGCGAGGACACAACCTTCCCGGAGGACGACTGGCGCAGCCAGGGCCAGATGTTCGGGCTGCCGCAGTTCCAGGGGGAGCCGTTCCACAACACCGTCCGGGCGACGCGGCGGCTGGCGGAATTCGCCGACGGATACGGCAAGTCGGTGGCCCAGCTGGCGATCGCCTGGGCGCTGGGGAATCCGGCGGTCACGGTCAGTCTGGTGGGCATGCGCAACGAACGGGAACTGGCCGAGAACGTCGCGGCGACCGACTGGCGGCTGAGCGACGACGACCGCGCCACCATCGCGACGATCCTCGATGAGGAGGGCGTCCCCAGCCACCTCGATTCGCCGCAGGCGCTGGGGAACCCTCGCCGGCGCCGGGCCGACGACTAGCGCGAGGCCGCGCCGCGCTAGGAGCGGGCCATCATCGTCGAGTAGCCGCCGAAGGGCACGGTAGTCGCGCGGGCGTGCTCCTCGACGTGGACGTTCACGCAGGCCGGCTTGCCGCTGGCGAAGGCACGCTCGATGGCGGGCCTGATCTCGTCCGGCCGGGTGACGAGTTCGCCGTGGCCGCCCAGCGCCGCGACGACGTCGTGGTAGCGCTGCGCGAAGCCCAGCGACCGTCCCGGCGTCGTGTTGGCGCCGCCGGTCCAGCCGCCGTTGTTGCTGATCACGGCGACGATGGGCAGGTCGTGGCGGACCATCGTGTCGAACTCCTGGACGTTCATCAGGAACGAGCCGTCGCCGACGAACGCGACGACCTGGCGGCCGGGGGCGGCGGCCTTCGCGCCCATCGCGAAGGGGATGCCGACGCCCATGCAGCCGTTCGGCCCGGAGTTGAGCCGCGCCCCCTCCGTATATGAGGGGATCCACTGGCGCCCGAAGTTGAGCGTCTCCATGCCGTCGATCGAGACGATCGCGTCGCGGTCCACGTAGTCGCGGATCTCGTTGGCGACGCGCAGGGGGTGGATCGGGCTCGCGTCCGACTCCGCGATCTCGCGCGACCCCTGCTCCTTGGCCTCGTGCGCCTCGCTGAGGCGCGCGACCCACGTATCCGAGGCGCGGAGTCCGGCCTCGCGCGCGGCCGTCGTGAGCGCGCCGAGCGCGAGCTTGGCGTCGGCGACGATGCCCAGATCGACGGGGCGATTGCGGCCGATCTCGGCCGGGTCGGTGTCGATCTGGATGACCTTGGCGTCTGCGGCGAAGCGCGGCGGGTGGCCGAAGGAGACGATGAAGTTGAAGCGCGTGCCGACGGTGAGGATGGCGTCGGCCTCGCGGAAGGCCTGGCCGCGCGCGCCGAGGAAGGCCAGCTCGTGGTCCTCCGGCACGACGCCGCGGCCCTGCGGCGTGGTGAAGAAGGGGATGCGGGCCTGATCGATGAAGGCGCGCAGTTCGGCCGCCGCGTCCGACCAGAACACGCCGCTGCCGGAGAGCACGAGCGGGCGCTCGGCGTCGCGCAGGATCTCGATGGCGCGGGCGACGGCGCCGGCGTCGGGGGCGGGGCGGACGGGCAACCGGCCCCCGGGCGGGAACCAGACACTTTCCTCCTCGGCGCGCTTGTAGAGCGCGTCGCCGGGGAGGTCGAGGTAGGTGGGGCCGGGCTTGGGGCCCTGGGCGCGGCGCATCGCGATGTTGAAGTACTCGGGCATGCGGTCGGCGTGGTGGACGCGGGCGGCCCAGCGGGTGACGGGCTTCGCCATCGAGAGCTGGTCGTACTCCTGGAAGGCGTCGGTATCGAAGGCACGGGTGGCGGCGGCCCCGCCCAGCGCGACCAGCGGCACGCCGTCGAGGTAGGCGTTGGCGACGCCGGTGAGCAGGTTGGTCGTGGCCGGCCCCGAGGCGGCCAGGCAGACCCCCGGCGACCGCTTGACGCGCGCGTAGCCGTGGGCGGCCATGGCGGCGCCCTGCTCGTGGCGGCAGTCGATCGTGCGGATGCCGTAGTCGGCCGCGAAGCCCGCGACCTCGATGATCGGTCCGCCCATGATGTAGAAGAGATCCTCGACGCCTTCCTCGCGCATCTGCTGCGCGAGCAGGTCCGATCCCGATCGTTCGGCCATGACCGTCTCCTTGCCTGCGTTCCGTGTGTGCCCCGCGCGGGATAACATCGAGCCCGCCCGTCGGCAAGCGCGCCCCGATCGCGACGGTAGAGGATGCCCATGCGGATCGACCGGATCGAACTGCATCACGTCGCGATGCCGCTGATCACGCCCTGGCGCACGGCCTACGGCGAGGACAGCGCCGTCCACGCGCTGCTCTGCCGGCTGTCGAGCGGCTCGGTCGACGCCTGGGGCGAGAGCGCGCTCTTCGCCGCGCCCACCTACAAGCCCGAGTGGGGGGCCGGGGTCTTCCTGCTGGCACGCGACTGGCTGGCGCCGCGGCTGCTGGGCCAGGAGATCGCGTCGGGCGCGGCGCTGCAGGACCGGCTGGCGGCGTTCAAGGGCAACCCCTTCGCCAAGGCGGCGTTCGACGTCGCCTGGTGGCACCTGCGCAGCAAGATCGAGGGGCGCCCGCTGCACGCGCTGCTGGGCGCGACCCGGACCGAGGCGCCGGTGGGCCAGGACTTCGGCGTGGGCGACGACATCGAGGCGCTGCTGGCGAGCGTCGATGGGGCCGTCGCCGAGGGCTATCCGCGGATCAAGCTCAAGTTCCGCCCCGGCTGGGATCTGCCGATGCTGCGCGCCGTGCGCGCGCGACAGCCCGACCACCCCATCCACATCGACTGCAACAGCGGCTACAAGCTGTCGGACCTGCCGCTGTTCCGGGAGGTCGATGAACTCGGCCTGGCGATGATCGAGCAGCCGCTCGCCCACGACGACCTGGTGGACCACGCCAGCCTGCAATCGGCGCTGCGCACACCGCTCTGCCTCGACGAGAGCATCGGCCACCCCGACCACGCGCGGCAGGCCGTCGCACTGGGCAGTTGCGGCTACATCAACGTCAAGCCGGCGCGGGTGGGGGGGCTGACCAACGCCGTCGCGATCCACGACCTCTGCCGCGAGGCCGGCGTGCCCTGCTGGGTGGGGGGGATGCTGGAGAGCGCGACGGGGGCGAGCGTCTGCGCCGCGCTGGCCATGCTCGACAACTTCACCTACCCGGCCGACATCTTCCCCAGCCGCCGCTTCTATCGTGAGGATCTGGCGGAGCGGCCGCTGACCATCGACCGCGACGCGGCGGGCGTGCCCGTCGTGCGGGCGCCGGCCTCGATCCCGGAGCCGGACCCGGGGCGGCTGGCGGCGCTGTCGCTGGAGAGCGCCGTGCTGCGCTAGCCTCGCAGCCGGACCGTTGAGGAGCGGAGGACCAACCATGCTCGAACGCACCGACCGGCTCGCCCTGGCCGTGCCCGACCGCCGCGTCGGGGCGGAGGCGTTCCGGCAGTTGTACGACGCCGAGGTGGTGGACGATGCGATGGATGAACCGTTCAACGCCCATCGTCTGACGCTGACCTGGGGCTGCGATCTTCTGGAACTGCTGGAGCCGGCGGGCGAGGGGCCGGTGCAGGCCTTCCTGTCGGAGAACCGCCGCGGCATCTTCGCGGGCGGTTTCGCGGCGGCCGACCCGGGGGGCGTCGCGGCGGCGATGGAGGCGGCGGGGGTGCGGGTCCAGGCCGGCGGCCCCGAGCGCTACGTCGTCACGCCCGAGGACGGGGGCGGCACCGGCATGATCATCAGCAAGCGCGAGGACCGGGAGCTGGTCGGCCTGGATACCCGGTTGTGGCAGATTACCTACGCCGTGCCGGACCTCGAGGCGGCGATCGCGCACTACGGGACGCTGCTGGGCATCGGGGAGATGTTCACGCATCGCTACGTCAGCGAGCTGTACGGCTACGACGGCGCGATCGTCTGGTTCGACACCGCGCGCGACGGGCTGCTGGACAGCCTGGAGTACCTCGACCCCAACGATCCTGAGAAGGCCGTCGCCCGCTTCCTGCGCAAGGTGGGCCAGGGCATCTACATGGCCTCGATCGAGACGGGGCCGGGCGCGCTGCCAGAGTTGCGCGAGCGTGTCACGAGCACCGGTCCCGGCTGGGACGGCAGCGACGACGTCCTGGGCTTCATCCATCCCCTGCGGCAGCACGGCCTGCTGCTGGGCGTCGTCGACTCCGCGGCCTGGCACGCGCGCCGGGAGCTGCCCGGAAGCTAGCCTGGCCCGTGGCCCGAACCGCGCGACGCAACCGCAGCAACAGGAAGCAGGAGCCTCCATGCCCATGAACGTGAACCCCGTCCCCACCCTGGACCCGCGCACCAACGAGATCCGCATGAAGACCGCGGACATCGTCAACCACGACATCCTGCCCAACGAGAACGAGCTGTGGTCGTCGTGGCGGGCCGACGGCACGCGCGACACGACCCGGCGCCAGCGATCGGCCGAGCTGCGACGGGAGATCCAGGCCAAGGTCAAGGCCGCCGGCCTGTGGGCGCCGCACCTGCCGCCCGAGTACGGCGGCTGCGACCTGGGCTTCCTCGATCACGCCTACATGAACGAGGTGCTGGCCTACAGCCTGGGCGGCGCGGCGCTGTTCGGCGTCGTGGCGCCGAACTCCGGCAACCAGAAGATCCTGCTGAAGTACGGCACCGAGGAGCAGAAGCAGGAGTGGCTCGTGCCACTGACCGAGGGGCGGATGCAGTCGGGCTTCTCGATGACCGAGCCCGACTCCGCGGGTTCCGACCCGCGCTCGCTGCGCACGACGGCGGTGCGCGACGGCGACGAGTGGGTGATCAACGGGCACAAATGGTTCACCTCGAACGGGAAGGACGCGGACTTCCTGATCGCGATGTGCCGCACGGAGGACCCGGACGCGCCCGGCGACCGCAACAGCAAGATGACGCAGATCATCGTCCCGACCGATACCCCGGGGCTGCAGCTCGTGCGCGGCGTCCCGGTCTGGGGGCAGGAGAGCGACCACTGCGAGTTCATCTACGACAACGTGCGGGTTCCGCTGGCCAACCAGCTGGGCGGGAGCGGGACGGGGCACCAGGCGGCCCAGGACCGGCTGGGCGCCGGCCGCATCTACCACTGCATGAACTCGGTTGGGCAGATGTGGCGCGCGTTCGACCTGATGGTCGAGCGCGATATGACGCGCGAGGTGCACGGCGGGCTGCTGGAGGAGAAGCAGTTCATGCACGGCTTCATCGCCGACAGCTACATCGACATTCAGGCCGCGCGGCTGCTGACGATCGCGACGGCGGAGAAGATGAACGCCGAGCAGGACGCGCGCACCGACATCTCCGCGATCAAGATCTTCGTGCCCGCGGCCTACACGCGCGTCGTGGACCGGGCGATCCAGACCTACGGCGCGATGGGGGTCTCGGGCGACCTGCCGCTGGCGGGGATGTACCTGGGCGCGCGCACGCTGCGCATCGCCGACGGCCCCGACGAGGTGCACAAGATCCTGATCGCGAAGAACATCCTCAAGCGCTACCACAGCGGCGAGTCGTGGGACTTCGGAAACTGAGCAGCGGGAACTAACCAGCGGAAACTAAGCAGCGGGCCCTAAGCAGCGGGACTTCGCCGGGCCGGCCTACGACGCGGCCATCGCCTTGCGCTCACGGCGCCGGGTGTAGAGGCTCGGCTCGGTGTAGCCGGACGGCTGGCGCACGCCCGTGAAGACGAGGTCGCAGGCCGCCTGGAAGGCGGGCCCGTCGAAGCCCGGGGCCATCGGCGTGTAGAGCGGGTCGTCGGCGTTCTGCTCATCGACGACCGCCGCCATGCGCTCCATGACGGCCCGCACCGTCGCCTCATCGACGACGCCGTGGTGCAGCCAGTTGGCGATGTGCTGCGAGGAGATGCGGCAGGTCGCGCGGTCCTCCATGAGGCCCACGTCGTTGATGTCCGGCACCTTCGAGCAGCCGACCCCCTGGTCGATCCAGCGCACCGTGTAGCCCAGGATCCCCTGCGCGTTGTTCTCCAGCTCGGCGCGGATCTCGTCGGCGCCCCAGTCCGCGGAGCCGACCACGGGCACGCGCAAGAGGTCGTCGAGGGTGGAGCGGCGCGGCCCGGCGGCCAAGTCTCGCTGCCGGGCGAACACGTCCACGGCGAGGTAGTGCGTGGCGTGCAGCGTCGCCGCGGTGGGCGACGGCACCCAGGCGCAGTTCGCGCCGGCCATCGGGTGCGCCAGCTTCTCGTCGAGCATCTTGCCCATCAGGTCGGGCGCGGCCCACATGCCCTTGCCGATCTGCGCCCGGCCAGGCAGCCCGCAGGCCAGGCCGATGTCGACGTTCCAATCCTCGTAGGAGGTCATCCAGGTCTGCGACTTCATGTCGTTCTTGCGGATCATCGGGCCGGCGTTCATCGACGTGTGGATCTCGTCGCCGGTGCGATCGAGGAAGCCGGTGTTGATGAACACGACGCGCGACCTGGCGGCGCGGATGCACTCCTTGAGGTTGAGCGTCGTGCGGCGCTCCTCGTCCATGATGCCGATCTTGACCGTGTGCGGCGGGAGCCCCAGCGTCGCCTCGACGCGCGCGAAGAGGTCGTCGGTGAACGCGACCTCGGCGGGGCCGTGCATCTTCGGTTTGACCACGTAGACCGAGCCCGTGCGGGACGATCGCAGGCCGTCTCCGTCGCGCTTGGCCAGGTCGTGCGTGGCGGCGAGCACGGTCAGCATCGCATCCACGAGTCCCTCGTACGCGTCCTCCCCGTTGCGGTCGCGGACGGCCGATGTGCGGATGAAGTGGCCCACGTTGCGCACCAGCATCAGGGAGCGGCCGTGCAGCGCGAACGACTCGCCGCCGGGCGCGGTGTAGGAGCGGTCGGCGTTGAGGCGTCGCGTGAAGGTGCGCCCTTCCTTGCTGACCTCCTCGGTCAGGTCGCCCTTCATGAGTCCCAGCCAGTTGTGATAGGCGAGGACCTTGTCCTCCGCGTCCACCGTCGCGACGGCGTCCTCGAGGTCCATGATCGTCGTGACCGCCGCCTCGAGGATCACATCCGCGACGCCGGCCTTGTCGACAGCGCCGACCGAGTGCTCGCGGTCGATCTGCAGCTCGACGTGCAGGCCGTTCTGGCGCAGCAGCACGGCCGAGGGGGCGGCCGGGTCGCCGCGGTATCCGGCGAACTGATCGGGCATCGCCAGCCCCGTGCGCGCGCCGCCGGCCAGCGTTGCCTCGACGTGTCCGCCGACGACCGCGTACTGCTCGACGTCCGCGTGGGAGCCCGACGCCAGCGGCGCCACGTCGTCGAGCAGGGCCCGCACCCAGGCGATGACGCGGTCGCCGCGCACCGGGTCGTAGGGGCCGCCGGGCGGCGAGTCGCCCATCACGTCGGTGCCGTAGACGGCGTCGTAGAGCGACCCCCAGCGGGCGTTCGCGGCGTTGAGCGCGTAGCGCGCGTTGTCCACCGGCACGACGAGCTGCGGGCCGGCCACCTCGGCGATCTCCGAGTCGACGCCCTCGGTGTCGATCAGGAAGTCCGGCCCCTCGGGCTCCAGGTACTCGATCTCCTCCAGGAAGGCGCGGTACTCGGCCGGGTCGAAGCCGGCGCCGGGATGCTCGCGGTGCCAGCCGTCGATGGCGGTCTGCAGCTCCTCGCGCTGGGCGAGCAGCGCGGCGTTGCGCGGCCCGAGTTCGTTGACCAGGCCGGCGAGCCCCCGCCAGAACGTCGTGGGGTCGACGCCGGAGCCCGGCAGCGCCTCGTCCTCGACGAAGCGATACAGCACCTGCGCCACCTGCAACCCGGCGACCTGTTCGTATGTGTGTTCGGCCACGGCTCTGTCCTATCCCCGGCGGCGTCATCGCGCCCGGACCACGGCCCTAGTGTGCAACAGCAGGCGCGCCGGGGCCATCGCATCGCGGGCGGACGCGACGTCCAGGACGCAACCCGCCGCGGCTCACTCCTGGCCCAGCCCGGAGAGGATCGCCAGCGCGACGCCGGTGGCGACGGAGACGTTGAGCGAGCGGACGACGTCCGGGCGCGGCTCGCGGGTGGGGAACGGGGCCGGGATCGCGCAGAGCGCGTCGCAGGCCTCGAGGGTGAGGCGTCGCAGGCCGCGCTCCTCGTTGCCGACCACCAGCAGCCAGTCACGGTCGCGCGGGACGGCGGCAACCGATTGCGTGGCGTGCTCGGACGTGCCGAGGATCCACAGCCCCGCGTCTTTGGCGGCGGTCAAGGCGCGGCGCAGGTTCACCTCGACGGCGAAGGGGACGCTCTCGAGTCCGCCGCTGGCGGTGTCGTAGGCGACGGCGGTCAGCGCCGCGGCGCGATGCTCGCCCAGGACGACGCCGCGCACGCCGAAGAACGCCGCCGATCGGAAGATGGCGCCGACGTTGCGCGGATCTTGGATCGAGTCGAGCGCGAGCCAGAGGCCGGGCGCGTCGCCGGCGGGACGGGCCAGCAGTGTCTCGATGGGAACGGGCGCGCGCTCCGCGACGAACGCGCAGGCCGCGCCCTCGCGTCCCAGCTTGGGGGCCGCATCGCGGCGACCGCGTGCGCTCTCGGGGCGGTCGCCCGGTGGTGGGGCGCGCCGGGTAGGGACGCCGGCGTCGCCGGCCAGATCGGCGATCGCGCGCCACGCGCCCGCCGGGCGCTGCGGCAGCACGACCTCTTCGACGTCGGCGGGGCGGGCCCGCAACGCGGCCAGCACGCTGTGCGCGTTGCGCAACTCCAAGGACATCCAGAACCTCGCTCCCCTGCCGGCCGGGGCGCCGCACCGGCGCCCTCGGGACGCGCGGCGTGCGACGTCCCGTTGCGTAGTGTCGCCCCGTGCAGTGTCCCGTGGCACTGTGTCTTTTGGCGAATCTCGTGAAGGGATGGCGGGGGATATCCTTGGGGCGCGTGAGCGCTCCCGAGATCATTGGACTGGTGTTGCTGGGCCTGCTGGCCGGCTCCTACGCGGGGGCGATCGGCGCGGGCGGCGGCTTCGTGATCGCGCCGCTGCTGCTCTGGCGCCACGGCGATGCGCCGCCCGAGGCCATCACGGCCGCCTCGCTGAGCGTGGCGACGCTGCTGGCCGGCGCTGCGACGGGGCTGGGGCTGCGGGACGGCCGGGTGGATCGCGGCCTGGTGCTGGCGCTGGCGGCGGTGGCCATTGGCGGGGCGCTGATCGGCGCGGCCCTGACGGCGACGGTCCCCCGGCAGGTCTTCGCGCTGGGCTTCGCGACACTGCTGCTGCTGCTGGCGGCGTACCTGCTATGGCGGCCGGTCTTCAATCTGCTGCAGCCGGGCGCGCGGGGCTGGCTGCGCAATCAGCGCGACGCGGCGGGCTCCCGCTTCCTCTATCGGGTGCCGCTGCAGCGAGCCCTGCCGGCCGCGTTCGGCGTCTCGACGCTGGCGGCGATGGCCGGCATCGGCGGGGGCATCTTGCTGGTGCCCGTCGCGACCGGGGTCATGCGGATGCCGCACTGGCTGGCCGTCCCGACGGCGCACAGCGTGGTCTTTCTCGTGGGGGTCACCGGCGCGGGCTTCCAGATCGCGATGGGGAACGCCGACTGGAGCAGCGACGGCCCCATGGCCGACGCCCTCTGGCTGGGCATCGGCGTGCTGCTCTCGATCCCCGCGGGGCGTTGGCTCAACCGTCGCCTCGGCGAGGGGCGGCTCATGCGACTGCTGGCGCTGGGGGTGATCGCAGTCGCCGTGCAGACGATTCTCGGCGAGGTTTAGGGCGCCGCCGCGGCGGGTGGGGGCGGGGGCGTCTTCGCGCCCCAGCCGTCTCCAAAGGGCTGGTCGCGCCAAGCCAAGGCGCCCTTCAGGCCCGACTCCTGCGCGATCCGCCGCCACTCCGCGATCGACGGAGCCTCGTGCGCGATGGCGTCGAAGTCGCCCGAGGCGTAGGCGGCGGTGCGCAGCCCGGCCTCCTCGAACCAGCGGTTCGTGGCGTGCTTGTGGATCGTGAGCATGTCGAGCGGCAGCTGGGCGATGCGGTGGCAGAAGGCCAGGGTGGCGTCGTCGAGCTCCTCAGCAGCCACGGCGTGGTTGACCATCCCCAGGCGCTCCGCCTCCCGGCCGTCGATCATGTCGCCGGTGAAGAGCAACTCCTTGGTCTTCAGCATGCCGATCTTGAAAGGCCACATGCAGGTGATAGGGGGCACGCCCAGCGCGCGACCGGCGGGGTGACCGAAGCGGGCGTCGTGGGCGGCGAAGACGATGTCGCAGGCGCCAATCAGCTCGCCGCCACCGGCCAGGCAGTAGCCGTGCACCTGCGCGACGATGGGCTTACGGTAGCTCCACATCCACAGCCAGCGCTCCACGTTGTCGCGCAGACCCTCCCGGTCGAGCGCGATGCGCGACTCGCCCAGATCCGCCGCCCGATCGCCGCGGCGCTGATTGGGCTTCCAGGAGAACGCGCCGCGCGCGGGCGTGAGGTCGTAGCCGGCGCAGAAGGCGCGCCCGTTGGACTTGATGCGGATCACGCGAACCTCGTCGCCGTGGCGCAGCTCCCGCAGCGCCCCGAACAACTCCGCGATCAGGTCGGCGCTAATCGCGTTGAGCTTCTCGGGGCGGTTGAGCGTGATCGTGGCGACGGCGTCGTCGATGTCGAGCAGGATGTTCTCGTAGTCGGTCATGGCGTCCTCTCGGGGGCGGGCGCAGCAGAGGTGGGCAGGCCGCGGGGCCAGCCTAGCGCGCCGTGTCGCCGGGGGGCTCAGTCGCGGAAGCGGCCGAGCCTAGTCGCGGAAGCGATAGGTGATGCGACCGCGGGTCAGGTCGTACTCGGACAGCTCCACCAGCACGCGGTCGCCCAGCAGCGTGCGGATGCGGAACTTGCGCAGCCGTCCGGCGGGACGGACCAGGGCTTCGGAGCCGTTGGCCAGTTCGACCCGGTAGTAGTCGTTCCCCAGAACCGCGGAGACGACCCCCTCGACCTCGATCTTCTCTTCAGCCATGCGCGCGTCGCCCCGGGCTCACGAGCGGGGGGCTCGCGGCGCAGCGGACTCGCACGGGGGTCGCGGAGCGACTACCAACGGCGGTCGCGACCGCCGCCGCCGCCCTCGCGGCGCGGACGGGCCTCGTTGACCGTCAGCGAGCGGCCCTGGAAGTCCTGGCCGTTCAGGGCGTTGATTGCCTGCTCGGCGTCGCGCTCGTCCATCTCCACGAAGCCGAAGCCGCGCGGGCGGCCGGTCTCGCGGTCGGTGGGCAGGGCGCAGGAGATCACCTGCCCATACGCCTCGAACAGGGCTGTCACATCCTCCTGGGAGGAAGTGAACGGCAGATTGCCAACATAGATTCTCTTCGACAAGAGCGGTCCTCTCGATCGTGAACGCCGGTCCGGCGCCACCGCCCGCCCTGCGGCGAGCCTAGAAACCAGAAACGACACCGGAGTTGGAACCAACGACCGAGGCGAATCAGGGTGACGCTCCGCCGCGTCACAGCCCCAGGATACACACATGCGCGCTAAACGCTCGCCCGGGGGCGCAACCCGATCGCGGCGGGTCCAGATCGACCGGCGTGCCCGGCGCTTGCCCGCATCGCTCCGGGCGGGGATGCTGGCCCCTGGGCCGCGATGGGCGGCGCCGGAGGGGTGCCGCTCGCGCGCCGGAGGAGCCGCATGATCCCTGAGAACATCCTCGCCGTCTTCCGGCAACAGCTGGCGACGTTGCCGAGCCCGGTCACGATCGATCTGTATCAGTCGGGGGCCAGCAGCATCGTGGTGCCCGGACGCGTGCAGGAGCCCTGCCGCGACTGCCCCGCTACGTACGACGTGCTGGAGGAGATCGCGGGCGTGAGCGACAAGCTCCGGCTGCGCAGCCAGGACTATGGCGTGCACGGCCCGCGCGCGGAAGCGCTGGGCGTGGACCGGATTCCCGCTATCGTGCTGAGCCGCGACGGCGGCGGCCCAAGCGACGGCCGGCTGCGCATCTTCGGGCTGCCCGTGGGGCACTTCCTGCCACTGCTGCTGGAGGCGATCGGCCGCACCGGGACGGCCCCGCAAGCGGCGCCGGCGGACATCGCAGAGGTGCTTGGGCAGATCGAGGGCCCAATCGCCGTGCGCGTGATCGCCTCGATCACGGACAAGTCCGCGATGCAGGCGGGGATGGCGGCGTTCGCGCTGGCGGGCTACGAGCCGCGCGCCGACGCGGCCGTCTACGCGATGGAGAGCTTCCCGCAGCTGGTGCACGACCTGGAGATGACGCACACGCCGCTGACCTTCGTGAACGATTCGCGGGGCTTCGCCGGTGTGACGGGGCCGCTGGACCTGGCCGTGTACGCTCTCTCGTCGCAGCGGGACCGGGAGAACCCCACGGTGCCGCGCATCCTCGACGGCACGCTGGGGAAGGTCGAGCTGCAGAAGCGTGAGGCCCCGGAGGAGCCGAAGTCGGGCCTGATCCTGCCGCCCACGGGCATCGCGCGACCGCCCGCCCCGGCGCCCGCCCCGCCGCGCCGCCGGCGCCGGCCGGGCGGCCGGCGCCCCGACGCGCGCCCGCCGCACCGCGACCGGCCCCGCGACCCGCGCCCGCCGCGCCCGTGCCGCCGCCGGCCCCCGACCTGCCGTCCGTCGATGTGGCGGTGATCGGCGGGGGCCCGGCCGGCTTGCAGGCCGCCCTGACCCTGACGCGCGGGCGGCGCAGCGTCACGGTGTTCGACGATCCGGCGCCGGCGCGCAACGCCGCGTCGCACGCGGTGCACGGCTATCTGGGCTTCGACGACCTGCCGCCGAAGGAGGTCCGCCGGGTGGCGTGGGAGCAGATCGACCGCTACGGCGGCGCGACGCTGCATGAGGCGCGGGTCGAGGACGTGCAGCGCGGCGCGGATGGGAACCTCGTGCTGCACACGCGCACGGGGCCGGTGATGACGGCGCGCCACGTGGTGCTGGCCGCCGGGCATCGCGACGTGTACCCCCGACCTGTCGGGCTTCCGCGAGTGCTGGGGCGAATCGATTATCCCCTGCGTGCTCTGCGACGGCTACGAGCACCGCGACCGCGCCTGGGCGATCGTGCGGGCGTCGGCCACATCCCGCACGACCGACCCGCGCCTGGCGATGCACTGGACCAAGGACGTGCAACTGATCCAGGGCGGCGACGCCCAACTCACCGACGGCGAGGCGCGGCGCATGAAGGAGCTGGGCGTCCGCCTGCACCAGGGCAACGTGACCGGGATCCGCCGCGACACGACGCAGATCCGCAGTGTCACCCTGGACAGCGGCGCGGAAGTCGAGATGGAGACGCTGCTCTGGATGCCCCCCACCGAGCCAACGCCCCTCGTCACGCGGCTGACGCGGACGCTGGGACTGCGGCTTGGCCCGGACGGCCACGTGGCCGCGGACGGGGGCCATCGCACCAGCGTCGAGCGGGTGTGGGCGTCGGGCGACGTGCGGGGCTGGGCGGGTGCGATGGGCGCCGCCCGCCAGGGGGAGGTCGCCGCGCAGGCCATCCTGCACGAGTGGTATCAATAGTCATGTCCAGCCGGGCGGCCGCCGCGAT
Organism: Dehalococcoidia bacterium; assembly: GCA_965209205.1. GTDB lineage: Bacteria > Chloroflexota > Dehalococcoidia > Bin125 > Bin125 > TK10-74A. The sequence continues at coordinate 1,339 of CBDBQC010000002.1, read as the reverse complement.
CAGCGCCGTCGCGGTGGCGCTCATCGCGGCGGCCTGTTCGTCGCCCGAGGACGGGCCGGCGGCGGACAGGCCGCTGTCCGACACGCCGGCTGATGCGGCCGTCACGGTCGTCCGGCGCGACGAGGCCGAAACGCCGGTCGACCCCGTCGAGCTGGCGCTGGCGAAGCTCCGCGACGACAGCGGCATCCTGGACAAAGAGCGGCATGCGCGCGTGTATGAGGCCGCGCGGGCCAACGCGCCACAAGTCCCGGCGCGGGAGCCGTTCCTGTCCCCCGATACGAGGGTCACGCCGGCCGGGGAGGCGATCCTGCGCGACGACAGCCGGCCGCACCTTTTCGGGTTCGACTGGCTGACGAACTTCGGCATCCGCATCGTCAGGTTCGAGGAGTTCGACCCGCGCCTGCTGCGCAATCAGATCATCCCGCTGAGCGACGGGGACTACCTCAGCATGGCCGAGGCGGACGCCATCTACGGCGACGGCGCCCCGATGCAGCACATCAGCGTGAACGGCGATGTGCGCGCCTTCCCGGTGGAGATCATGCTCTGGCACGAGGTGCTCAACGACGTGGTGGGCGGCGTGCCGGTGCTGGTCACGTACTGCCCGCTGTGCAACACCGCGATCGCCTTCGACCGGCGGGTGGGGGGGATGACGCTGACGTTCGGGACGTCCGGCATTCTGCGCAACAGCGACCTCGTGATGTATGACCACCAGACGGAGTCGGTCTGGCAGCAGGTGGGCGGTAAGGCGCTCATCGGCGACATGGTGGGAGCGACGCTGCCCCTCATTCCCAGCGGCATCGTGTCGTGGGGGCAATTCCGCGACGCGTTCCCGGAGGCGCTGGTGCTGGCCCGCCCGGACCTGCGCAACAGTCCCGGCGCGGGCATCCCCTACGGCACGACGCCGTACACCAGCTACGACAACCTGGCGGCCGATGTCGACGTGCGCCGCCTGTTCCGGGGCGAATTGGACGAGCGCCTGCGCTTCGCGGACCGGGTGGTGGGGCTGAAGATCAACGGGGAGGCCGTGGCGTATCCCTTTGGGGTGCTGGCCGACGAGATGGTCGTCGCGGACGTGGTGGGGGGAGAGGCGGTGGTCGTGGTGTGGACGCCGGGGGCGGTGTCGGCGCTGGACAACACCGTGATCGAGACCAGCCGGGAGGTGGGGGGCGCGGGGGTCTTCCGGCCCACGCTCGACGGGCGCACGCTCACCTTCGAAGCGAACCCCGACGACCCCCAGACGTTCCGTGACCGGGAGACCGGCTCGACGTGGAACATCTTCGGCCGCGCGGTCGCGGGCGAGCTGGCCGGCACGCAACTGACGCCCATCGCCCACGGCACG
>CBDBQC010000001.1:0-230737 GCA_965209205.1 Dehalococcoidia bacterium | reverse complement strand
CGGCCAGCATGAAGTCGTGCCAGATCAGGCCCGCCGTGCGTGACGAGGAGCCGCCCGTCATGGGGGTGTTGTCGGCGTTGCCCACCCACACGGCGGTGACCAACGTGGGGGTATACCCCACGGTCCAATAGTCGCGGCGCACGTCGTTGCGGCCCGGATCCCCGGCCGTGCCCGTTTTCGCCGCCGCCGGACGGTCGAGCACCAGGTTGCTCTCCAAGCCGTACAGGATCCGTCGCGCCTGGTTGTCCGCCAGGATGCTCGTGATCTGGAAGGCCTGCGGGGCGGGCATCACGCGCACCGATTGTGGCTCACCCACCTCGTACAGGGTGCGCCCACGCGAGTCGGTGATCCGCGTGATCGCGATCGGGTCCAGGCCGCGGTAGTCGGGCGGGAGGCTCAGCGATGTGCGCTGGCCGCGCATGATGCCGTTGTTGGCGAACACGCTGTAGGCCAGCGCCATGTCCAGCAGCGTCGCGTCGCCGCCGCCCAGCGTGATTGACGGGCCGTACTGGGACGCATTCGCCATCGTCGTGATGCCGATGCGATGCGCGAAGTCCAGCAGCGCGCCCGTCCCGATGCTGTCGGCCACACGGAAGGCGGGGATGTTGATCGAGTTCGCCAGGGCGCTGCGCACCGTGACGGGACCGCGGAACAGTGCGTCGAAGTTCTCCGGCGAGAACGTCTCGCCCGTCGGTTCCTGGTACTCCAATGGCACGTCCCAGATGATCGTGCCGGGGTTCCACGTGCCGGGGTCCAGCACGAACGCCGCCGCGTAGGTGATCGGCTTGATCGAAGAGCCCGGCGAGTTGGGCGACGTCACCAGGTTGACCTGCCCGTCGATGTCCTCGCGGAAGAAGTCGCGGCTGCCCACCATCGCCAGGATGTGGCCGGTCGCGGGGTCCAGCGCGACCAGGGCGGCGTTGTGCGCCCCCGTCTGCTCCTCGAACGTCGCCAGGTCCGCGCGCAGGATCGCCTCGGCCTGTTCCTGCAGGTCCATGTCGAGGCTCGTGGTGATCCGCAGCCCGCCCTCGATCAGCAGGTCGTCGCAGCCCGTCACCGTGTCGGGGATGGGGATGCGGCCCCGCTGGCAGAGCCGCCGCACTTCCTCGGCCACGTACGTCACGAAGTGCGGCGCTTCGATGTTGAAGGCGCGGCTGGCGAAGTTGAGCGGCCGCTGCTTGGCGATCTCCGCCTCGGCCTGGGTGATGTAGCCGTTGCGCGCCATCAGGTTCAGCACGGCCCGCTGTCGCGCCTTCGCGGCCTCCGGGTGCACGAAGGGGTCCAGGTGGGCCGGCGCCTGCGGCAGCCCCGCCAGCAGCGCCGCCTCGTGCAGCGCCAGGTCCGACGCCGGCTTGCCGAAGTAGCGCTCGGCAGCCGCCCCGATCCCGTACGACAGATTGCCGTAGAAGATCGTGTTCAAGTACCACTCGAGGATCTGCAGCTTCGAGTACTGCTCGGTGAGTTCGATCGCCAGGATCGACTCCTTGAGCTTGCCCTGCGCCCGCTCGATTGTGCGGCCGCTGCGCTCCTCGGTCGGGATCACGACGTTCTTCACGAGCTGCTGCGTGATCGACGAGCCCCCCGAACCACCGAAGAAGTCGCCCGTGCCCAGGCCCAGATTCTCCCAGGCCGCCCGGCTCAGCCCGCGCGTGTTGATGCCCCGGTTTTCGAAGAACGACGCATCCTCCGTCGCCACGGTGGCGTTGATGAGATGCGTCGAGACATCCTCAATGCGGACCGGGTTGCGCAGTCCCGACAGTGGGTCCGCGAACTCGAACAGCAGCCGGCCGCCGTCGGGGCCGCCGGCGTCGAAGACCTTGCTCGTGCCCAGCGCCCGCTGCGTCTCGACGATCGCGTCCGGCTCCACCAGGTCGTCGGCGAACGACTGGTACACGCCCCACGCCGCCGCCGCCATGCCGCCCAGCGTGAGCAGGCCCAGCGCCGCGATCATGATCGGGAGCCAGACCAGCAGTCGCCGCGCCGCGCCGCCGCCGCCGTCCGACGCCCGCCGCCGGCGCCGCCGATGGATGATCTCGTGGCGCGCCCGCAGTCTCGGGTCGGCCGCCCGGCGGCGCCGGTTCACGACGCTGTCCCGCCATCGGCGTCCGGATGGCGCTCAAGAATGACGAAGTGGCTCAGCCCGAACGCGCGCAGCGGCGTCGATTCGGCTCGGTGCAGCGTGGCCTGCAAGGCGCGGCCCAGGAGCTCGTTGCGCGAGCGGATCCCATCGAAGCCGGGGTAGACCACCGTGCGCTCGATCACGCGGAAGGGCAGGCCCCGCCACAACTCGCGCAACTCGCGGGACGTGTAGACCCGCGCGTGCGGCACCAGCCGGTCGCGGACGACGTGCGGCAGGTAGTTGACCAGCGGGAAGTTCCCGAAGTGGTAGCGCCCGCGCCAGCGCACCCCGTGCGTCTCGAACGGGAAGCCGCGGTTGGGGGCGTAGATCACCAGATGCCCGCCCGGCCGCAGCACGCGGGCGGCCTCGCGCAGCGACGTGCGCTCGGCGGCGACGTGCTCGATCACCTCGTTCAGCAGGATGACGTCGAAGCAGGCGTCCGCGAAGGGCAGGGCGCCGGCCGATCCCAGCAGCAGGCCCGGCGTGTGGCGCGCGCCCGCGCGCACTCGCGCGGCCTCGATGTCGATCCCGTACGACTCCGCCGGGAGTGCCGCAACGCGCCGCACGTACTGGCCCAGGCCGCAGCCCACATCCAGCACGCGGCGCCCGCTCAGCGGGATGCGGTCGCGGATGAGCTGCAGGCGTCGTTCCTGGCCGGGCCCCCAGACCAGGCTGGGCACGCCCAACTCGACGTTGGCGTCGTGCGCCCGCGCGAAGGACCGCGCGTCGTCGTGCGGCGAGTCCGATCGGCGTGTGGCATCCCGGGCCGGCGGCTCGCGCGACGCGTCGTTCGCGATGTCACGATCGGGCTCGGACATGTCGCTCCGGCCGCGCCGACCAACGCAGCATCTCTGGAGTGCCCCCGCGCAAATCACCCTAGCAGCCGGTCCGGGGTGCGTCCCCGTCACCCGCCGGTGGGCGCGCGCTGGAGGGGACCGCAGGCCGCCCATATACTGCCCCCATCGCCATGCGCACACCCGACACCGAGCCCGCCGCCGAACAGCCCGCCGATCTCACGATCGAGGAAGTGCGCCACTTGGCGACGCTGGCCCGTCTTGGTATGACGGACGCGCAACTCGAGAAGTTCCGCGCCGAGTTGGCCGGCATCATCGGCCACTGCGACGTGCTCCAGGCCATCGACACCACCGGCGTCGAACCAACGAACAACGGCGCCGACCTGCTCAACGTCGTCGCCGCCGACGCGCCCCGCCCCGCCTGGCCGCTGCAGCAGGTGCTGGCCAACGCACCCAGTCGCAGCGACGATCTCTTCCGCGTCCGCGCGGTGCTCGAGTAGCGCCGCGTGCCCGAAATCGATCCCTACCTGACGCTGACGCAGGCCGCGCAGGGCCTGCGCGACGGCGCCTTCAGCGCCACGCAGCTCACCCGCGCCTCCCTCGACCGCATCGCCGCCGTCGACGATCGCATCCGGGCCTACGTCACGCTCACGCCCGATGCCGCCCTGGCCGCCGCCGCCCGCGCCGACGAGGCGCTCGCCCGCGGCGACGCCGGGCCGCTCACCGGCATCCCCATCGCCATCAAGGATCTGATCGTCACCAACGGCGTCCGCACCACCTGCTCATCGCGCATGCTGGAGAACTTCATCCCCGTCGAAGACGCCACGGTCATGACGCGGTTGCACCAGGCCGGCGCCGTGATGCTGGGCAAGACCAACATGGATGAATTCGCGATGGGCTCCTCGACGGAGCACTCGGCGTTCTTCCCCACCGCGAACCCCTGGGATCTGCGGCGCGTGCCGGGGGGATCGTCCGGCGGCTCCGCGGCCGCCGTCGCCGGGGGCGAGGCGATCGTCTCCCTGGGATCGGACACGGGCGGCTCCATCCGTCAGCCGGGATCGTTCTGCGGCTGCGTGGGCCTGAAGCCCACCTACGGGCGCGTCAGCCGCTACGGGCTGATCGCCTTCGCGAGTTCCCTCGACCAGATCGGCCCGTTCGCTCGCACCGTGCAGGACGCCGCGACGCTGCTCCAGGCGATCGCCGGCCCGGATCCCTGCGATTCCACCTCCGCCGACGTGCCCGTGCCCGACTTCTCGGCCGGCTGGGAGCGGGGTGTCGAGGGCCTGCGCGTCGCTGTGCCGGGGGAATTCTTCGCCGGCGCCGACGCCGGCGTGCTGGAAGCGGTCGAGACCGCCATCGATCAACTCGCGCGCCTCGGCGCGACCATCGACCGGGACCAGTCGCTTCCCTCGGCGGCGCACGCGCTCGCCGTCTACTACGTGCTGGCCCCCTCGGAAGCCTCGGCCAACCTCGCCCGCTACGACGGCGTCACCTACGGCTACTCCTACACGCAGGGCGCCTCGATGTGGGAGAACATGGAGCAGACGCGCGGGCGCGGCTTCGGCGACGAGGTCAAGCGCCGCATCATGCTGGGCACCTACGCGCTCTCGGCCGGCTACTACGACGCCTACTACAAGCAGGCCCAGCGTGTCCGCACGCTCATCCGGCGCGAGTTCGCCCAGATTTTCGAGCAGTGCCAGTTGATCGTCACGCCCACCGCCCCCACCGTCGCCTTCCACCAGGGCGCCGTGACCGACCCCTATCAGATGTACCTCAACGATGTCTTCACCATCCCCGCCAACATCGCCGGCCTGCCGGCCATCTCCGTGCCCTGCGGGGTGGGCGAGGGCGGCATGCCCGTGGGCCTGCACCTGATCGCCAACCACTGGGACGAGCCGACCCTGCTCCGCGCCGCCCACGCCTACGAACAGTCGACCGATTGGCATACGCGCCACCCGGCGCTGTAACCGCACCCCACCCCCCGCGGTGCGATTTCACATCTCGCGGTAGATCGCCGCGCGTCCTGCCACCTACGCTCATCCTGAGCGACCACACTTCGCCCATGTTGGGTGCAGCCGGGACGGTCACCGGCCGACGACGCAGGGAGGGAGCCATGGAGCAGATCCTGCGGGCGCTGCAACGCGACGGCCGCCTGACCCCCGCCGAGATCGCCGCCGAGACCGGCCGCAGCGAGGAGGAGGTCCGCGGCCTCATCGCCGAGGCGGAGGCGCGCAAGCTGATCCTGAGCTACGGCGCCAAGGTGAGCTGGGAGGAAGCCGGCCGGGCGCGCGTCTACGCCCTCGTGGAGATGAAGGTGCACCCCCAGGAGCGAGTGGGCTACAAGGCCATCGCCGGCCGCGTCTCGCGGTTCCGGGCCGTCCGCACCTGCTACCTCATGTCCGGCGAGAACGACCTCGCCGTCATCGTCGAAGGGGAGAACATGCACGAGGTCTCCGACTTCGTCGGGGAGAAGCTCGCGACGTTGCACGGCGTCGAGAGCATCGTCACCCACGTCATCATGCGCCGCCACAAGGAGGACGGCGTGATGCTGGAGGACGGGCCCGACGAAGACCGACAGGCGGTCGTGCTCTGATGCCGCCTCCGCCCGACGCCGGCGCCGACGTTCCTCCGCCCGCCCGCGGCGGACCCCGCCTCGCGCGCCGCCTGGACGCCCTCTCCGGCTCCGGCATCCGCCGCTTCTTCGACATCATGGCGTCGATGGATGACGTCATCTCGCTCTCCATCGGCGAGCCGGACTTCGTCACCCCATGGCCGATCCGCGACGCCGCCATCCGCTCCATCGAGCAGGGCCACACGCACTACACCTCAAACTACGGCCTCCTGGAGTTGCGCGAGCAACTGGCCCGCCACCTCGACCGGCTCTACGGCCTCTCGTACGACCCCTCGAGCGAGATGCTCATCACGAGCGGCGTCTCGGAGGCGCTCGACCTCACGATGCGCGCCATCCTGGATCCCGGCGACGAGGTCATCCTGCCCGACCCGTCCTACGTCGCCTACGGCCCCGCGATCAGCTTGGCCGGCGGCGTCCCGGTTCCCGTCCCCACCACGGCGGCCGACGGCTTCGCGCTCAGCCTGGCCGCCGTCGCCGACGCCGTCACCGATAAGACCCGCGCCCTGCTGCTGGGCTTCCCGGCCAACCCCACCGGCGCCGTCATGCCGCCGCAGGCCCTCGCCCGCATCGCGCAACTCGCCGTCGACCGGGATCTCGTGGTCGTCTCGGACGAGATCTACGACCGCCTCGTCTACGGCGTCGAGCACATCCCGCCCGCCACGCTGCCCGGCATGCGCGAGCGCACCATCACGCTGGGCGGCTTCTCGAAGGACTATGCCATGACCGGCTGGCGCGTGGGCTACCTGGCGGCGCCCGCGCACTTGCTCGAGGGGGCGATGAAGATCCACCAGTACGTGATGATGTCCGCCCCTACTGCGGCGCAGTACGGCGCCCTGGAGGCGCTGACCAGCGGCGAAGAGCACGTGGTGCTCATGCGCGAGGAATACGACCGCCGCCGCCGCCTGATGGTCGACGGCTTCAACAGCATCGGGCTGACCTGCGTCGAGCCGCACGGCGCCTTCTACGCCTTCCCCAGCGTGGCGGGGACCGGCCTCGATGACGAATCCTTCGCCGAGCGGCTGCTGCTCGAGCAGCGCGTCGCGGTCGTGCCGGGCGCCGCCTTCGGCGCCGCCGGCGCCGGACACGTGCGCGCCTGCTACGCCACCGCCTACCCCGACATCGAACGCGCCCTGGAGCGTATCGGCCGCTTCCTGCGCTCGGGCGTCAGCGCCAAGTAGCGCGGCGTCCTCGTCCCGGCCCAAGCCCCGCCTAAGGCTCTGCCCTCGCCCCCCGCGCGATCGCACGCCGGAACCCCACCAGTGACACCGGGATGGGCTCCAACGGCGCCCGACGCCGATACATTCGGTGGATAACCCCATAATTCCCGTCTTACTTGACATAGCAGGAGGAGGGGACTCGCCTCTGAGTATGTCATACTTTACGCGCTCTTGCTCCGAGCGGTCCCACATGGGACAGCCGGGAACCGGAAAGGACGTTGCGATGAGCCGCCTGAACTACTGGACGACCCTGCGACACCGCAAGATCAGCCGTCGCACCATGTTGGGAGCCAGCGCCAAGGCCGGCGTCGGCGCGGCCGGGCTGGCTCTGGTCGGCTGCGGCGACGACGACGACGATGCCGTGACCGTCGACACGTCGGGCGTCGAAGCCGCGGCCGGTGAGGCCGCCGCCGCCGCGCAAGAGGCGTCGGGCGCCGCCGCTGCGGCGGACGCCGCCGCCACCTCCGCCGAGGCTGCCGCGGCCGCCGCCGCGCAGGCCGCGGAGACCGACGACGCCGCCCAGGCCGCCGCCGCCGCGGAGGCCGCCGCCGCGGCCGCTTCGCAGGCCGCCGCCGACGCCGCCGCGGCCGGCGTGGAAGGCGCCGCCGCCGTGGCGCAGATCGCGGCTGAGGCGGCCGAGGCCGCCGCCGCCGCCGCGCGGGCGACGGGATCGGGAGGCGCCGCCGGCGCCGCCGCCGCCCGAGCCGCCGCGGAGGCCGCCGCCGATGCGGCTGCGGCCGCCCAGGCCGCCGCCGAGGCCGCCGCCGCCTCCGTTGAGCAGACGAGGAACGTCGCCGCCGCCTTGACCGCGGAGGCCGAGTTCGTGGACTGGAGCGAGCCCTGGCCGCTCGACGAGATCGACCTGGACGCCACGATCACCCTCGGCGTCCCCTTCGACCAGGGGGGCCTGGATCAGCACAAGGTCGGCAGCGACAATAACTACATCTCGCACGGGGCCGTCCTCGACAGCGTCGTGGAGATCTCGCCCCTGACGAAGGATCTGATCCCGCACCTCGCCACGCTGGAGTGGGCCGACGAGGGCGCCACGTGCATCGGCACCCCGACCCGGGCGATGTTCCACGACGGCTCCATGCTTACCGCTCACGACCTCGCCTTCACCTACGACCGCATGGGCGGCATCGCCGAATACCACCAGGGCGGCGAGACGAGCGACCACCCGGCCGGCTGGCAAACCGTGCGGGCGATTTGGGGATCCGCCTCCTGGCTCCGCAACGAGGCGGTCGACGACAACACCTGGGTGGTCGAGTTGGATGAGTTCGACGCGGGCCTCTGGGGCACCGTCGGCGTCTCCGGCACCGTGATGGTCATGTCCCAGGCCGACGTGGAGCGGCGCGGCGACGAGGCGGTGGACAACCACCCGATCGGCACGGGGCCCTTCCGCTTCGTCAGCCACACCGACGAGGAGGACTTCGTCTTCGAGCGCTTTGAGGACCACTTCAACCCGATCGACCACCCCATCCGCGTGCCGCACTACCCCCACCACAAGCACCTGATCGGTCTGGTGCGCCCCGAGTTGCAGTCGCGCATCGCCGGCATCGAGGCGGGCGAGATCGACGGGGCCGCGGAGTTGGGGCTCAACGCCGTCGCGCCGTTCCTCGACGACCCCGACTTCACCGTGCAGTTCATCCCTGGGCCGGGCTGGACGATTCACAACATCTTCCCGAACCTCTGGCATGAGACGCGGGAAGACGGCACCCCCAACCCGTGGATGGACGAGCGTGTCCGCATCGCCGCGAACCTCGCCATCAACCGCGCCGCCATCGCCGAAGGACTGCTGCTCGGCGTGGAGCCCATCGAGCCCATGTGGGGCTACCGCGGCGTCGTCGGGTATCCCAGCGTGGAGGACGCGCGGGCGGCGGACTGGGGCTACGACCCGGATCGGGCGCGGGCGCTGCTGGCGGAGGCCGGCTACCCGGACGGCTTCGACGAGACGCTGTACTACACGCCCGACTGGGGCGGCGACCTCCAGGAAGACCTCACGCTGACGACGGCGCAGATGCTGCACGAGGTCGGCATCCGGGCGAAGCCCGTCTCCATCAGCGTCAGCGAGTACTTCACCGACGCCTACACCCGCGGCGGTCCGACGGGCACCGCGCCCGTCGCGCTCTACTGGTTCTGGGCGAACTACTTCGGGGACCCCGGCGGGATGTGGACCTGCTGCACCAGCCCCGAGGGGTTCTACTCCATGGCGGTCCATGGCGACCCGGGTCTGGACGAGATCTACTCGCAGAGCAAGGTCGCGCGCGATCCCGAGCGGCGGAACGAACTCGTCTCGGAGTTGTTCCTCCGCCACAAGCGGGGCGCCTGGTTCATTAACGTCATCGAGCCGCCGGACAGCGTGCTCACGCGCGGCGACGTCAACTGGCCGCTGGGTGGACCCTTCGGCTCGCTCAGCAACCTCAACACGTACGCCATCCAGAAGCGCAGGGCTTAAGGCCCCGCCTCCTGGCGGATCGCGGCGACCGGAACCTCACTCCCTGGCCCCCTCTCCATCCGGACGATGGAGAGGGGGGACGTGGGCGCGGGCGCTGGGAACTCCGGTCCCCGCTGCCTCTGGGAGAGGGCGAGGGTGAGGGCCCGCGCCCGCCCGGGCCGGCGCGACCTGACGCGGCCCCGCTTAGCTCGACCCGCTCCCGCCGCCGCCGTTCAGGCCGCCCAGCCGATCCCCGATCGACCGGGCCACGCTGGCCAGTTCCATGGGGATGATCCACTTGGTGCTCGGGCCGTCGCCCAGCTTCGACATCGTCTCCAGGTACTGCAGGCCCATCGTGTTGGGGTCGGCGGTCTGCGCGACCTCGTTGATCGACCGCAGCGCCATCGCGAAGCCCTCCGCCTCGAGGATCTGCGCCTGCCGCTGGCCCTCGGCGCGCAGGATCTCCGACTGCCGATCGCCCTCGGCGCGCAGGATGACCGCCTGCTTCTCGCCCTCGGCGACGTTGATCGCCGCGTCGCGCGTGCCTTCCGACTCGGTGATCTGCGCGCGCCGCGTGCGCTCGGCCGACATCTGCCGCGTCATCGCCTCCTGGATCGCCGGCGGCGGCTCGATCTCGCGAATCTCGACGGCCGTCACCTTCACGCCCCAGCGGTTCGTGACTTCGTCGAGCTTGAGTTGCATGGCGGCGTTGATCTCGTCGCGGCGCGAGAGCACGTCGTCCAGCATCAGGTCGCCGATCACCGCGCGCAGCGTCGTCGTGGCGAGCTGTCGCGCCGCGCCCAGGAAGTCCTGGACCTCAAGGACGGTCATCTCGGGGTTCTCGACCCGCATGTAGACGACGAAGTCCACGTCGACGTTGGCGTTGTCGCGGGTGATGTTCCGCTGTGGCGGCACGTCGAAGAAGATCTCGCGCAGGTCCACCCGCACGCCCTGGTGGATGATCGGCAGGATGATGACGATGCCCGGCCCCTTCATGCCGATGTAGGTGCCGAAGCGGAACTTCGCCAGTCGTTCGTACTGCTTGACGATGCGCAGAACCATGATGTCTCCCCGGCTGGCGGCGTCGCGACGCCCGTCTGGGCGTCCGCGCCGTCCGCTTGCAGCACAGCGAGTCTAGCGGTCGCCCGCCGCACTGTGTGATTCATCCCCCGATCACCGGCCACCCCTCGCCCGGAGCCCCGCCGTCCGTCACGATCAACGTATGTCTAACCCGCCCGGCGATCCGCCGACACCCCCCGCTCCGCCCGGCGCCCCCGGCGTCGACGGCCCCGCGCCCTCCGGCGCGGAACCCCGCCCCGGCCGCCCCGGCCGCGTGCCCCTGCGGCGGCGCAGGTTCTGGGCCTGGTTCCGGCTGCTGCGTCCGATCGCGGCGCTGAGCGCCGCCGCGGTCGTGGTGGGATTCGCCGTCATCCTGACCGACGGCGCGCCCGTCTGGCACGAGGCCCTGCGCCTGGGCCTGGCGATGTTCGCCGTCATCGCCGCCGCCGCCGCGATGAACGACCATCTCGACCGGCGCCACGACCGCGACGCGCACATCTGGCGGCCGCTGTCGGCCGATCTCATCAGCCCGCGCGCGGCCGCTTGGTTCGCGGCGGCGTGCATGATCGCGGCCATCGCGCTGAGCGCCTCGCTGGGCTGGCGCGCCTTCCTGCCGATGCTGGGCGGGCTGGCCTGCGTGGGGCTCTATAATCTGCGGCTGCGCCGCACGCCGTTCTCGTGGCTGCCGCTCGCGATCGGGTTCGCGCTCGTGCCGCCGTGGGTCGCCGAGGCCGTGGGCCGCTTCGACGGCTACCTGTGGTGGGCGCTGCCGGTGGGGGCGCTGGCCGGCCTGACCGCCCACCTGGCGATGAAGCTGCCCGACTACGAACGCGACGATGTCCCCGGCTTCCAGAGCCTGATGCACTGGATGACGATCGACTACGCCGTGCCGATGACTTGGGGCTTCATGGGCGGCTTCATCGTGCTGGCCGTCGCCTCGGCCAATATCGAGCGGCTGCGCATCGAGTGGGTGGCGCCGCCGGCCGCCATCGCCGTGGTCTGCACGCTGGCCATGATGGGCGTGAGCTTCTTCGGCGTCAGCGAGCGCAAGCTCGTCTGGCAGCGCTGGCTGTTCAGCCTGGCGATCATTGGCCTGGCGATCGGCTGGCTCGGCTCGATCGTCCCTTGATGGCGTCCCCTGATGGCGTTCCTTAGCGGCGGGCCTGCGCCGGCGGCAGCCCCATGCGCTCCTGTACCTCGCGCAGCACCTCGCCCGCGATGGCGCGGGCCCGGTCGGCCCCGTCGGCGAGGATCGCGCGCACGGTCTCGGGCTTGGCCGCGAGATCGTCGCGGCGGGCGCGCAACTCGCGGAAGCGTTCGTTAATCGCGCCCGCCAGCATGTCCTTGCAGTCCACGCAGCCGATGCCGGCGCTGGTGCACTGCTCGTAGATCCAAGGGCGCTGCTCGGGGTCGAAGAACTCGTGCAGCGCGTAGACGTTGCAGACCTCGGGGCGGCCCGGGTCGTGGCGGCGCACGCGCTGCGGATCGGTCACGGCGCTGCGAATGCGCTTGGCCGTGGCCGCGTCGTCGGCGGCGATGGAGATGTGGTTGCCGAGCGACTTGCTCATCTTGCGGGCGCCGTCGAGGCCCATGACCAGCGGCGCCTCGGTGAGCTCCGGGCGGGGCTCCGGGAAGGTCTCGCCGAAGTGGCGGTTGAAGCGCCGCACGATCTCCCGCGCCAACTCCAGGTGGGCCAGCTGGTCCTGGCCAACGGGTACGTGCGTCGCTTTGTACATCACGATGTCGGCCGTCTGGAGCACCGGATACCCCACGAGGCCGTAGTTGACGTTGTCGGGCTGTTCGCGCGCTTTCTCCTTGAAGGTCGGCACGCGCAGCAGCCAGCCGTTCGGCACGACCATGCTCAGCAGCAGGTGCAGCTCGCTGATCTCCGGCACGTGGCTCTGCACGTAGAGGATCGAGCGTGCCGGGTCGATCCCGGCCGCCAGCAGGATCAGCGCCGTCTCGTGCACGTTGCCGGCCAGCTCGTCGGTTTCCGTGAGCGTCGTCAGTGAGTGCAGGTCGACGATCGAGTAGATGCACTCGAAGCGCGCCTGTAGGTCGACGAAGTTCTGGATCGCGCCCAGGTAGTTGCCGATGTGTTGGTCGCTGGTGGCGCGGATGCCCGCCAGGACGCGTCCATTGGGGATGGGGACGGGGTTCGTGACTGTTGGGCTCATGACCGGCCTCTACATCTCGTCGGGCGCGCTCACGCCCATCAGCCCCAGCGTGCGCGCCAGCACGATCTGGGCCGCACGGGTCAGCTTCAGCCGCGCCCGTGACAGGTCCGGCTCCGCCGCATCCACGACCCGGCAGGCGCCGTAGAACTGCGTGAAGTCCTGCGCCAACTCCAGCGCGTAGCCGGTGAGATGGTGCGGCTCCAGCTTCGTCGCCATCAGCTCGATCAGCTCCGGCAGCCGCAGCATCGCGTCGATCAGGGCGAGCTCCGAGGGGTTGCTGAGGGCCTGCACGTCACCGCTTGGGCCGAGCCCCTCGGCCGCGCCGTTGCGCAGGATGCCGGCGCAGCGGGCGTGCGCGTACTGCACGTACGAGACCGGGTTCTGCTTGGGGTCCTGGCTCACCGCCAGTTCCAGGTCGAAGTCCATCTGGGCGTCGGCGGAGCGCTGCAGCATGAAGTAGCGCGTGACGTCCCGCCCGACCTCCTCGACTAGTTCGCGCAGCGTGACCAACTCACCGGTCCGCTTCGACATCCGCACGCGCTCCGCCCCCCGGCGCAGGTGCACCAGTTGGTAGAGCAGCATCTCCAGGCCCCCGTCGGCGCCCCGCCCGCTGCCGTCCTCGCCGCCGCCCGCCGCCGCGGCGACGGCCGCCGTCGCGGCCTTCGTGCGCGCGACGTGGCCCTGGTGGTCGGCGCCCCAGACATCGATCACGCGGTCGAAGCCGCGCAGCACGAACTTGTCGAAGTGGTACGCGATGTCGGTCGCGAAGTAGGTGGGCTCCCCGCTGCTGCGCACGATCACGTTGTCTTTGTCGTCGCGGGCCGAGGATGCGAACCAGATCGCCCCCTCCTTCTCCACGACGTGGCCGCCGTCGCGCAGGTGCGCCATCGCCGTCTCGTAGGCCGAGCGCCCGGCCAGCGCCTCGCGGGGCGCCAGCAGCGAGGCCTCGCTGAACCAGCTGTCGAACTCCACGCCGAGCAGGCCCAGGTCGCCGCGGATCTGGTCGAGCATGCGGCGCAGGCCCTCCTCGCCGAGGGCGTCGGCCGCGGCCGACGCTTCGAGGTCCAAGAACTCCTCGCCGCGTTCGCCGGAGATCGCGGCGGCCAGGTCGATCATGTAACGCCCCTGGTAGCCGCCGGGCGGGAGGTCGGCCGCGCGGCCGAAGTGTTGCCGGTAGCGCGCCAGCAGCGTTTCACTGAAGCTGCGCACCTGCGCCCCGGCGTCGTTGACGTAGTACTCGCGCTGGACCGCGTAGCCGGCCGCCTGCAGCACGGCGGCCAGCACGTCGCCCAGCACCGCGCCGCGGCCGTTGCCGACCTGCAGCGGGCCGGTGGGGTTGGCCGAGACGAATTCCACCTGCAGCGTCTGGCCGGCGCCCAGGTCGATCGCGCCCCAGGAGTCGGGCGCCGCCAGCACCGCGTCGACCTGCGCGCGCTTCCACTCGGGCGACAGCCGCAGGTTGATGAAGCCGGGCGGCGCGACCTCCACCGCGGCGATCAACGCGCCGGTCCGCAGCGAGTCCGCGATCGCCCGGGCGACCTCCAGCGGGGCGCGCTTGACCGTCCCCGCCAGGCGCAGCGCCACGCTGCTCGCGTAGTCGCCGTGCTCGGGGTTCTGGGGCCGCTCGACGCTGATCTCGGCGCCGGGCAGGCGCGGCAGCGCGCCGCGCGCCTGGGCGTCGTCGAGCGCCGCCGCGATCGCGTTGCGCACGTCGTCCCGAACGAGCTGGGCCATCGCGGTCCTCACGCCGCCCTACGACGGCAAGTGACCATCGTACCGGCGACCCGGAGTGCGGGACAGGCGGGCGACGTCGGCCGCGGCATCAGTGGACGGCGTCCGCGCCGCGGCATCAATGGACGGCGTCCGCGCCGTCGATCGACATCCGCCCGGCCATGCGGGCCAGGGGCTGGTGCTCCGGCGCACGCAGGTTGGGATCGACATCCAGCAGCCGCTCGGCCCAGTTGCGGGCCTGCAGCAGCAGGGCGTGGTCGGTGAGCTTCGCGACGCGGAGGTCCGGCAGGCCCGACTGCCGCGTCCCGAAGTACTCCCCCGGACCGCGCATCCGCAGGTCGGCCTCCGCCAGCTCGAAGCCGTCGGCCGTGCTCTCCAGCAGCGTCAGCCGCTCGCGGGCCGACTCGCCATCGCTGTCGGACAGGAGGTAGCAGTACGAGGCGTGCCGCCCGCGGCCCACGCGGCCGCGGAACTGGTGCAACTGCGAGAGCCCGAATCGGTCCGCCCCCTCAATGACCATCACGGTCGCGTTGGGTACGTCGATGCCTACCTCGATCACCGCCGTGGAGACCAGGATGTCGGCCCGCTGGTCGCGGAAGTCGGCCATCGCGGCGTCCTTTTCGCCGGTGCTCATGCGGCC
This sequence comes from Dehalococcoidia bacterium, assembly GCA_965209205.1. GTDB lineage: Bacteria > Chloroflexota > Dehalococcoidia > Bin125 > Bin125 > TK10-74A. The sequence continues at coordinate 215,934 of CBDBQC010000001.1, read as the reverse complement.
GTGCAGCAGGCGCATGCGGTCGGCGAGTTCCGGGAAGATCGACGTGCGCAGCCGCTCGAACTCCTGCACGGCGGATTTCGCCTCCACTGCCTCCGACTCCTCCACGAGCGGGCAGATGAAGAACACCTGCCGCCCCGCGGCGACCTCCGCGCGCACGCGGTCGTAGACGGCCTCGCGCTCCTCCGGCCCCGCGAAGTGCGTGTCCGGCCGCTCTCGGCCGGGCGGCAACTCGTCCAGCCGCGCGACGTCCAGATCCCCGTAGATCGTCAGCGCCAGCGTGCGCGGGATCGGCGTCGCGGTCATGACGAGCAGATGCGGGCTGCCGCCCCCGGCGCGCCGGTTGCGCAGCGCGTCGCGCTGCAGCACGCCGAAGCGGTGCTGCTCGTCGACGACGGCCAGCCCCAGCTTCTCGAACGACACCGCCTCCTCGATCAGCGCGTGCGTCCCGACCACGATGTCGAGTTGCCCGTCGCGGATGGCCTGCACGATCTCGCGCTTGCGGCGCGCCGGCGTGCTGCCGGTCAGGATGGCCATTCGCACCGGCCGTCCCAGCGCCGGCGCGACCGTGTAGTTGTGGAAGATCGACCCCTCTTCGCCGCCGCCGAAGATGCGCCCGAAGGTCTGGAAGTGCTGCTCGGCCAGGATCTCGGTGGGGGCCATGAGCACCGCCTGGTGGCCCCGCGCGACTGTCGCCAGCATCGCCACCGCGGCGACCACGGTCTTGCCGGATCCCACGTCGCCTTGCAGCAAGCGGGCCATCGGCTCCGGGCGCGCCAGGTCCTGCCGCAGCTGCGTGATGGCGCGCATCTGCGCGTTGGTGAGCTGGAACGGCAGCGCATCGACGAACTGCTGCAGGAACTCGCCGGACATGCGGATCATCGGGGCATCGGCGCGCGCCCGGTCGCGGCGCTTGCGCTGCACGACGGCCAACTGGATCGCGAGCAGCTCCTGGAAGGCGAGTCGCTCCCGCGCGACCTCGCGGACGCCCATCGACTCGGGGAAGTGCAGGTCGCGGATGGCGTCGGCTTCCGGCGGATAGCCGGTCTCGGCGATCACGGCCGGCGGCAGCGACTCCGGCAGCAGCGGCAGGTAGTGATCGACGGCCTCCCGCGCCAGCCGGCGCATCGTGCGGCCGGGCAGGCCCTGCGTGAGCGGGTAGATGGGCACGAAGCGGCCCACGTGCGTCGCCTCGCCCTCGTCGAGGCGCTCCCACTCGGGGGAGTCGAACTGCGGGCGGCGGCGGTAGGCCCCCACCTTGCCGGCGATGCCCACCCGCGACCCCGCCGGCAGCTGCTTCGCCAGGTAGGGCTGGTTGAACCACAGGCAGCGGATGCGGCCGCTTTCGTCGGCGATGGTGGCCTCGGTGCTCCGCATGCGCCGTCCGAAGGACAGCACGCGAGACGTGACGATCTCCCCCACCACGGTCGCCGTCTCCCCCACCATCAACTGCGCGATGGGCTTCACGTTGCGGAAGTCGACGTGGCGGTTGGGGAAGTGCCACAGCAGGTCGTGCACGGTCTCGATGCCGATCGTCGCGAGCTTGGCCTGCGTCGCGCCGCGGATCCGGCCCAGCACGCCCACCGGGTCGTCGAGGCGCGGCGATGTCCCGCGCGGCCGGACGGGCGTCGGCCGAGGCTCGGGGGACGTGTCGCTCGGGGTGGGGCGCTTGCGGGAGGGAGCCGGCGCCGGAGCACGTGTCGGTGTGGCGCCCGACCGGCGGCCGGGTTGCTCGCCCGGTCGCGGCGATGTGGGGGCGCCGCCGGCGTCGGGCGTCAGCAGGGCCAGCGCGCGATTGGCCCAGGCCGCCCGCGCCCGCGGGCTGAGCGACGCGTATCCCCGCTGCGGCAGCGCGGCGACGACGGCGTACAGCGCGCTGTCGGGGCCCGATCCCTGGAGCGCGCCCCGCAGGAAGGCGTCGAGGCCGCCCGTCACCGTGCCGTCGTTGAAGGCGCGGCGCTGTTCCTGCTGGAGGATCTTGCGCAGCGTGCTCGCGGGGTCGTCGGGGCGGGTACGGGCCCCGCTGGGGCGGGCGCGGCGAGTGCGGCCCGGGGCCGCCATCAGCGCGTGCGCTCGATCGCGGCCCCGAGCGCCGCGGGCCCGGTGTGCACGCCGATCACCGGGCTGCAGCGATGCACGCTGACGGGCACGCCCGGCAGCGCCTCGCGGACCCGGCCGGCCAGCGACTCCGCCTCCTCCGGCGTCGTGCCGTAGAGGATGCCGATGCGTCGCGGCGCCGGGGTTCGCACGGTCAACTGGAACAGTCGCTCGACCGCCTTCTGACGGGTGCGCGGGCGCTCGATGCCCTCGATCTCCCCCTCGGCGAGTTCCAGCACGGGCTTGGTGCGCAGCAGCGTGCCCAGGAACGCCCGCGCCCGCCCAATGCGGCCGCCCTTCTGCAGGTACTCGAGCGTGTCGACGACCAGCAGCACGCGGGAGCGCCGCGCCGTCCGCTCCGCCGCCGCGACGATCCCCCCCACGTCCGCGCCGTCGGCCGCGGCCTCGGCCGCCGCCATCGCCGCGAAGCCCAGGCCCATCGACGCTTGATCGCTGTCGACGATCTGTATGGGAGGCGTTGGATCGTCGCCCTCGGCCAGCAGGCGGGCGGCCGTCTGGGCGGCATTGATCGTGCCCGAGAGCTTGCCGCCCAGGTGCACGGACACGATGGCCTCCGTGGCCGGGTCGCCGGCCAGGGCCTCGTAGACGCCTTGGAAGTCGCTGACGCCCGGCTGCGACGTCCGGGGCAGCACGGCGCTCTGCACCAGGCGCGCGTAGAACTCCTGCTTGCCCATGTCGACGCCGTCGCGGTAGACCTGCGCGCCGAAGTGGATGTTCAGCGGCACGACGACGATGCCGAGGCGCTCGATATCGCTCGGATCGAGGTCGGAGGTGGAGTCGGTGACGATGCGGACCGTCATGGCGCCTGGCAACTTCGCTCAAACCCGGCCGGGCGTGGATTTGCGGGGGCCTGCCCGCGCATCACGGCCCGGCGCTGCGAGTGACCGCAGACTACTCCAGCGATGCGAGGAACGGATAGTGCGGTTGTCCGCCTATGACAACCTCCACCTCGATGCCCGCGGCGGCCAGGGCCGGGATCTGCGTGTCCAGCCAGGCGGCGACCGTGTCGCCCGCCGGGGCGTCCGCCACGTCGTCGCGAGCGCCGAGGTAGAGCGTGAGCAACTCCGCGGGGCCGCGCTCCCCGGCGGCCCAGCGATCGAGCATCCGGGGGATGAGCGCCGCGAGGGCGTCCTCGGGCGTCGCCGCCGCCGCGACCATCTCGCGGCCGAGCATCGCGAAGGGCTGCCCCTCCCGCAGCGCGATCGGGCGCTCGATCGCGCGGGCGGCGAAGGTGACGCCACCGCTCAGGACGCTCGCCGCCGCCTCTGCAAGGCGCGCCTCCGCTTCCGCCCCGTCCGCGGCGCGGTCCCACGCCGAGAGCGCCGTCACGGCGGCGGGCTGGCTCTCCGTGGCGACGACGTGCAGCGCCGGCCCCTCCGCGCCGGCGAGTTCGGCGGCCTGCCGCGCGGCGGCGATCACGTTGCGGTCGTTGGGCAGGACCAGGACGCTGTCGGCCCCGGTCGCGCGCGCCGCCGACAGGATCTCGGCGGCGCTGGGATTCAGCGTCGCGCCCCCGGGCACGATCGCCGCGCCCAGTTCCCGGAACAACTGCTCGAAGCCGTCGCCGGATGCGACGGCGACCGCCGCCACCGAGACGGTCGCGGCGCCGGCGTCCGTCCCGCCGGCGCGACGGGCGAGCTCGGCGTGGCGCGCGTCCATGTCGTCGGTGGTGCACTGGTCGACGACGCCGAAGCGGCGGCCGGCGTCGAAGGCGGCCTCGGGCGTGTCGGTGTGGACGTGGATGCGCGCCAAGCGGTCGTCCCCGGCGACGACCAGCGAGTCGCCCAGGGAGTCGAGCGCCTCGCGCAGTTGTTCCAGGTCGAGCCCGGCGCCGCTGAGCACGAACTCCGTGCAGAAGCCGAAGCCGCCGCGGCTCTCCGTCCTGGGCGATGCGCCCTGCAGCCAGTCGCTGCGGATCTGGCCGAAGTCGGCCGACGGCGGCGGGAGGTCCTCGTCGCGCAGGCCGCGCTCGAACCCGGCCAGCACGACGGCCAGCCCCTGCGCGCCGGAGTCGACGACGCCCGCCTCGGCCAGCAGCGGCATCTGCTGCGGGGTCCGCGCGACGGCGTCTTCCGCCCTCGCGACGGCGCCGCGCAGCGCCTCCTGCGGGCTGAAGGCCTCGGGGTTGGGCCCGCACAGGGCGGCGGCCCGAGCCACGGACAGGATCGTGCCCTCGCGCGGCTCCTCGATGGCGGCGTAGGCGCGAGTTGAGGCGCGCGCCAGCGCGTCGGCCAGCAAGCCCGTGCCCGCTTCGCGCCGGTCCTCCACGCCCTGCGCCAGGCCGCGCAGCCACTGCGAGAGGATGACGCCGGAGTTGCCCCGCGCCCCCAGCAGCGCCCCGTCGGCCGCGGCGCGCGTGACGTCGCCCAGGGCGTCGCTCGGCTCGGCCCCCACGGCCTGCCAGGCCGCGCGCAGCGTCTGCGCCATGTTGCGGCCGGTGTCGCCGTCCGGCACGGGGAAGACGTTGATCGCGTCGATCGCGTCCGCGTGCTGGTCCAGCCAGGCGCTGGCCGCGGCGAGCATGCGCCGGAAGCCGGCGCCGTCCAGCGTGTCGGGGCCGATCGACTCCCGATCTGTGGCCTGCGTTGAGGTCGTGCGTTCGCGCGGGTCGGCCATGCTCAGTATGATGACACGACTCGCCTCCGGGCGCAGAACGACGACAGCGGGAGTGCGCGATGGCTGGGTTCTGTCAGGTCTGCGAAAAGCACACCGTCTTTGGACGCAACATCCGCCACAAGCACTCCGGGCGCTGGAAGCGCAAGGCGCCGCGCACGTCGCGCACGTTCAAGCCCAACGTGCAGCGTCGCAAGGTGAGCGTCGACGGGAAAACGCAGCACATCAACATCTGCACGCAGTGCCTCAAGACGCAACTCAAGCGGATGGGCTGATCCGGCCGGCAGTGGCGGACGTGCGGCCTCCACGGGGAGGCCGTTCTTCGTGCCCGCGGGCGGCGCGGGATCAGGCAGGCGCGCCCGTGTTCAGCGCGGCGCGCAGCCGGGCCATGGCGTCGGCGACGGATTCGCGCTCGTTGTACAGCGCCGAGCCGGCGATGACCATCGTCGCGCCCGCTTCGGCGACCGCGGCGATCGTGGCGGCATTGACGCCGCCATCGACCTCCAGCGCCGCCCCCAGCTGCATGTGATCGAGCCAGGCGCGCAAGGCGCGGACGCGGTCCAGCGTCGCCGGGATCAGCGGCTGGCCGCCCCAGCCGGGGTTGACGCCCATCACCTGGACCTGGTCGACATCGGCGATCACGGCTTCGAGCGCGGTCAGCGGCGTCCCCGGGTTCAGCGTGACGCCCGCGCGCGCGCCCTTAGCCCGGATCGCCTGCGCCAGGCGGTGCACGTGCGGGCTCGATTCCACGTGCACGATGACCGTCCCCGCGCCGGCCTCGATGCAGGGGTCGATCTGGGCCTCCGGGTTGCTCACCATCAGGTGGGCTTCCAGGGGCAGGTCCGTGACCGCGCGCACCGCCGCGACGATCGCCGGACCGAAGCTGATGGGCGGGACGAAGTGGCCGTCCATCACGTCGATTTGGATGGCGTTCGCGCCCGCGGCCTCGGCTTCGCGCACCTGATCGCCCAGGCGGCTGAGGTCGGCCGAGAGAATCGAGGGGACGATCTGGATGTCGGGCATCGCCGCTGCTCTTCCGCTGCCGGGGGACACGGCCCCGCGCAGTCGTGGTTCCTCAGACTAGCCGACGCCAGGCGACGCTAGCCGCCGGCCTCGCTGCGATCGGCGACATCGATGCGCTTGCGGGCCTCCGCCAGCGCGGCGGCGACGCGGCGGGGCGCGGTGCCGCCCGCCACGTCGCGCGACGCCAGTGCCTGCTCCACCGTCATCCCCACAGCGTCGGCCCCGAACAGCGCGCTGGCCGCTTGCAGGTCGGCCAGCGACAGGTCGGCCAGGCCGCCCCCGCGGGCCTCGCAGGCGCGCACCAGCGCGCCGACGACGTGGTGCGCCTCGCGGAAGGGCAGCCCCTTGCGGGCCAGGTAGTCGGCGTAGTCGGTCGCCAGGATGAACGGGTCCGACTCCACGGCGGCGCGTGTGCGTGCGCCGTCGCACTCGGCGGTGAGCACCGCGCCGCGCAGCGCCACGAGCGTGCCGATCAGCGTCTCGACGGTGTCGAAGAGCCCCGGCTTGTCCTCCTGCAGATCCCGGTTGTAGGCCAGCGGCAGGCCCTTGAGCGTGGTCAGCAGTCCCACCAGATGCCCCACCACGCGTCCCGTCTTCCCGCGCGCCAACTCGGCGACGTCGGGGTTGCGCTTCTGCGGCATGATCGACGAGCCGGTCGCGTATTGGTCGGCGAAGCGCAGGAAGCCGAATTCGGCGCTGCTCCACAGCACGAGGTCCTCGCACAGCCGGGAGATGTGCACCATGCAGATCGCCGCCCCGGCCTGGAACTCCAGGATGAAGTCGCGATCCGCGACCGCGTCGATGCTGTTGCGCGAGATCGCGGCGAATCCCAGATCCCGTGCGACGGCCTCCCGGTCGATCGGGTAGGCCGATCCGGCCAGCGCGGCGCTGCCCAGCGGCATCACGTCGGTGCGCTCGAAGGCGTCGACGAAGCGGCCGGCGTCGCGGTCGAGCATCTCGAAGTAGGCGAGCAGCGCGTGCGCGAGCAGCACCGGCTGCGCGCGCTGGAGGTGCGTGTAGCCGGGCATCACGACGCCCGCGTTGGCGTCGGCCAGGGTGAGCAGCGCGACCTGCAGCCCCCGGACCGCCCCCACCGCCTGCACGATGGCGTCGCGCACGAACATGCGGGTGTCGAGGACGACCTGGTCGTTGCGGGAGCGGGCGGTGTGCAGGCGCCCGGCGATGTCGGCGCCCACGATCTCGGCCAGCCGCGCCTCGACGTGCCCGTGGATGTCTTCCAGATCGTTGCGCAGGGCGAAATCGCCCTCCTGGATCTCGGCCTCCACTTGGTCGAGCCCGCGGACCAAGGCCTGCGCGTCGGCGGCCGCGATGATGCCCTGCGCGGCCAGCATGCGCGCGTGCGCGCGCGACCCGTCGATGTCGTGGCGGTAGAGCAGCACGTCGGTGCTGATGGAGGCGGTGTAGCGCTGCACGAACTCGTCCGGCTGCCCGTCGAAGCGGCCGCCCCAGATGCGGGAGCGCGCGTCGCCGGGGCCGGGATCGCCGTCGCTGGGACCGTCGCTCACCGTCATGCCTCGCAGGATCGATGCGCCGCCGCGCGCCGGCGCCGATGCGGCCGGCGCCGGTTCAGGACAGGCCGGCTTCGCTGAGGATGTCGCCGACCGCGTCGGCCTGGATGTCCTCGGCGCGGAGCAGCAGGATCGCCGGCGGCACGCGCCCGGCCGCGGCGTAGTCGCGATAGACGCGCCCGGCCAGGGCTCGCAGGATGGCCTGCACGCCGTCGCCCGAGAGCGCCCCCGTCCGCGCCTCGAAGACGGCCTGGGCGTCGGCGGCGAGGCCCAGGTTGACCTCAAGGCTGTGCCCGCGGGCGGGGCGCACGAAGAAGTCGGCCGAGGCGTAGCCGCCAAAGGTCGGGGCCTCGCCCTCGTAGGTGATCTCCAGGTCGCCGGCAGAGGTAGTCATCGTGCGCTGTCGCCGATCCTTCGTCGGTTAGCCGCCCGTGACATCGAGCGGACCGCCCTCCTGCCGGAGCAGTTGGACGTCGGCCTGGACCCGCACCGGCAGGCCCCAGATCTGGATGAAGCCCGGGGCCGCCGATACGTCGTACAGGTCGCCCTCATCATATGTGGCGAGCGAGAGCTGGTACAGGCTGCTTGGGCTGCGCCGCCCCACGACGGTCGCCTGGCCCTTGTGCAGGCGCAGCCGCACGTCGCCGGTCACGTGGCGCTGGACCGATCGCGTGAACGAGGCCAGGTCCTGGTGGTGCGCGGTGAACCACAGGCCGTCGTAGATCAGGTCCGCGTAGTCCTGCATCAGGCGATGCTTGAGCCGCAGCTGTTGCTTGCTCAGCGTGATGCTCTCGAGCCCCCGGTGGGCGGCCAGCAGCGCGACCGCGGCCGGCGCCTCGTAGACCTCGCGGGACTTAATCCCCACGAGGCGGTTTTCCACCATGTCGATGCGGCCCACGCCGTGCGCCCCGGCCAGGGCGTGCATGCGCAGGATCAGGCTCACGGGGTCCATCTCCTCCCCGTCGAGCGCCACGGGGACGCCCTGCCGGAAGCCGACCTCCACGTAGCCGGGCGCCTCGGGCGCATCGTCCACCGACGTGGTCCACTCCCACACGTCTTCCATCGGCTCGTCCCAGGGATCCTCCAGCGACCCGGCCTCGATCGAGCGGCCCCAGAGGTTCTCATCGACGGAGTAGCTCTTCTCCTCGCTGACGTTGATGGGGATCTTGTGGGCCCGCGCGTACACGATCTCGGAGGCGCGCGTCGTCAGCTCCCATTCCCGCACGGGGGCGAGGATCTGCAGGTCGGGCGCGAGGGCGGCCGTGGACACGTCGAAGCGGACTTGGTCGTTGCCCTTGCCGGTGCAACCGTGCGCGACGGCGGTGGCGCCCTCCTCGCGCGCGACATCGACGAGCAGCTTGGCGATCAGCGGCCGCGCCAGGGCCGTCGCGAGCGGGTAGGAGCCCTCGTAGAGCGCGCCCGCCATCATCGCCGGGAAGATGAACGAGCGGGCGAACGTGTCCTTGGCGTCGGCGACCACGAGGCGCTCCGCGCCCGCCGCCAGCGCCCGCTCCTCCAGGCCGGGGTCCCGATCGAGGAAACCCACGTCGGCTGTGAGGCAGACGACTTCCCACCCACGCTCGACCAGCCAGCGTGTGACAACCGACGTGTCCAGTCCGCCGCTGTAGGCCAGCACGACCCGCTTCTTGTCCGATCTCGGCATCTGTCGGCTCCCGACGCTCGTCGTCCGATTCTTGGCTGCCGTCCGTGCGGTGCGGCCTAGCCGGCCACCGCCGTCAGCGCTTGCTCAATGATCTCCACGGCCTGATCGAGTTCCGCGTCGCTGACCGTCAGCGGCGGCACGAAGCGAACCGCGTTGGGCCGCACGTTGTTCGCCAGCAGCCCGCGCTCCCGGCAGGCCGCGACGACGTCGGCGGCGATGTCGTCGGACAGTTCCATCGCGACCAGCAGCCCCTGGCCGCGGGCGCCGCTGACCGACGCGTGGCGGTCCTCCAGGGACCGCAGTTGCTGCATGAAGCGCGCGCCCTTGGCCTCGACCTGGGCGGGCAGGTCCTCGTCGACCATGTAGCGCGCGACGGCCAGCGCGACGGCGGTGGTCAGCGGCTGCCCGCCGAAGGTGGTGCCGTGGTCGCCGGGCTCGAAGGCGGCGCAGCGGTCGTTGACCAGGAACGCGGCGACTGGGACGCCGCCGCCCAGGCCCTTGGCCAGCGACATGATGTCGGGCGTGATGCCCGCGCGCTGGAAGCCGAACATGCGCCCACAGCGCCCCATGCCCGTCTGCACCTCGTCCAGGATGAGCGCCAGGTTCTCGTCGTCGCAGAGGCGGCGCACGGCGGGCAGGTAGTCGTCGCTGGGGACGTTGACGCCGCCCTCGCCCTGCAGCGGCTCCAGCATGATCGCGGCGGTCGACGGCGTGACGGCCGCCCGCAGCGCCGCAATGTCGTTGTAGGGGACGTGCACGAAGCCGGCCGGCAGCGGCGCGAAGGGTTCGGCGTACTTGGGCGTGCCGCTCGCCGTGATCGTCGTCAGGGTGCGGCCATGGAAGCCGCCGTCGGCGACGATGATCTCGTAGGCGCCGTCGCGATGCTGGCCGGCCCATTTGCGCGCCAGCTTGATGCAGCCCTCGTTCGCCTCGGCGCCGCTGTTGCAGAAGAAGGCTTGGCTCATGCCGCTCTGTTCGACCAGCAACTCCGCCAGGTCGATCTGGGGCTCGCTGTAGAAGATGTTGGAGACGTGGATCAGCGTCTGCGCCTGCCGCGTCAGCGCGTCCACGACCACCGGGCTGCTGTGCCCCAGGCTGACCGTAGCGATGCCCGCGAGGAAGTCCAGGTACTCCTTGCCGTCCTCGTCCCAGACGCGCGTGCCCTCGCCGCGGACGAGGTTGATGGGCACGCGCACGCCCGTGCGCATGAAGACGGCCGCTTCTCGCTCGGCGATGCTCGGCATGTGGAATGTCCTTGTCGGGCGCTGGGGACTGGTCGGTCGTGCGCCGGCCGGTCGGGGGCCTCAACGATATCGGCCGCACCTCGTCGCCAGCAATCGCGGACTACTCGCTGCGGCTCTCCAGCAGGGCTTCGAGCGCGTCGCGCAACTGCTCCAACCTGTCGAGCTGCCCGCGAGAGTCCTCCAGGAGGCGATTGATCTCGTCGAGCAGGATCTGCAGGTCGTCGGCGTTCGTGAGGATGATGGGGCCGTCGTCCGCCGCCGGCGCGTCGGCCTGCGCCTCCGCTTCCGGCTCGGCCTCGGTCGCGGCGGGGGCGTCCGCCGCGTCGGCCGGGCTGCCGTCGTCGCTGACCAGGATCGCGCCGGTGCCGGCCGGGAAGCCGAGCGCCGCGCTGGCCGCCTCCTCCAGGCTGCGGGCGAAGGCGATCTGGTCACCGTTCACCACGACGACGAACTGCAGCTGGGGGAAGTCGGAGGCGTCGGCCTGGACGTAGAACGGCTCCACGTACAGGTACGACTGGCCCACGGGAATGAACAGCAGGTTGCCCCGGATCACCTGGCTGCCGCCCTGGCCGAGCAGCGTGATCTCCTCCCGGATGTCGGGCTGCTGCCCGATCGTCGCCTCGATCTGCTGGGGCCCGTTGACGTTCTTGTTGCTGGGGAACGTGAACGCGAAGAGCTCCCCGTAGTGTTCGCCGTCGCTGCGCCCCGCCATCCAGGCGATGGCGTTCTGGGTCGCGCGCGGCGTGAACGGCGTGATGAGCAGGAACTCGGGTTCCTCCGAGTCGGGCAGGGAGAGCGTGACGTAGTACGGCTCCAGCGGCACGGTCTGGTCTTGCACCAGCACTTCCTGGGGGATGGCCCAGGTGTCCTGCCGGTTGAACAGCGACGTGGGGTTGGTCACGTGGTAGGCGAGGTACTGATCGGCTTGGATCTGGAACATGTCCTGCGGGTAGCGCCAGTGCGCCCGCAGGTCCGCGGGGAACGCCGACGCCGGCTGGAACAGGTCCGGGAAGATCTTGTCCCAGACCCGGATGATGGGATCGTCCTCATCCACGATGTAGAAGTCGACGCTGCCGTTGAAGGCGTCGATGACGACCTTCACTGAGTTGCGGATGTAGTTCACGCCGGACGCGTGCGGCTGCGAGTAGGGGAAGCGGTGCGTTGCGGTGTAGGCGTCTTGAATCCACAGCAGGCGGCCGTCGTCGGCGATCACGATGTAGGGGTCGGCGTCGAGGTGCAGGAAGGGCGCGATCTCGGCCACGCGGTCCTGGATGTTGCGCCGGAAGAGGATGCGGCTCTCGCCGGAGAGCGATCCCGAGATCAGGATGTTCGTGTCGGCGAAGGACCAGGCGAAGGCGAGCCGCTTGAAGAAGCCGCCGATCGGGATGCCGCCGCTGCCGTCGTAGCGGTTGCGGGCCTGCGATTCGATGTCCAGGCCCGACTCGTCGGTGCCAGCCGTGAGCGGGAAGTCGAACTCCTCCGAGTCGGAGTTCACGACCACCCACTCGCCCGTGTCCTCGCCGAAGTAGATGCGCGGCTGCGTGATCGTGAACAGATCCTGGTCCAGCCGGGGCGCGACCTCGGGCGGGATGTTGGAGACGAAGAACGACGGTCGGCCGGCCTCGGTCACCAGGTCCACCGGGTTCACCGCCACGCCGAATCCGTGTGTGAACTGCAAGCGCCGGTTGACCCAGCCGGCCTGATCGCTGCTGAGTTGCCCCTGTGAGAGCTCGCGGACGCCCAGGAAGACCTGCCGGCTGACCCCGTCGATCTCGTAGCGGTCCACGTCCACGTCGGGGAAGCGGTACTGGGGGCGGATGCGCTGGATCGTGTTGATCGTGTTGAGCAGGGGGCGGTGGTCCCAGACGCGCACGTTGCGCAGGGAGGCCTGGTCCTTGCGCACGTCCGCCTCGGTGACGACCTCGTCGGCGGGGAATGAGGTCTCCTGGATGCCGTCCAGCCCGAACGCGGTCCGGGTCATCGTGATGTTGCGCTCGATGAAGGCGCGCTCGCGGTTGAGTTCGTTCGGCTCGACGGTGAAGCGCTGCACGATCGTGGGGTAGATGACCAGCCCGCCCAGGCTGGCGGCGACCAGGAACCCCAGCGACACCCCCGGCACGGCGACGCGCTGATGGAACGGCCAGCTCAACACCGCCAGCACGACGGCGGCGCCGGCCGCCATCATCACGACGAGCGCGGTGTCGCGGATCTTCACGTCCGTGTAGGTCGCGCCGAAGACCGTGCCGTTCTCGCTCAGCACCAGCTCGAAGCGGCCCAGCCAGTAGCCCCAGATGACCAGCGCCATGATCCCGGCCAGCAGCAGCGCCGCGTGGATGCGGACGGGGCGCGTGGCCGATCCATCGCCGGCGTGCAGCATGATTCGGAAGCCGTAGACGGCGACCGCGGCGAACAGCCCCAGGATGCCCAGCCCCAGCCCCCAGCCCCGGATGAACTGCAGGGCATCGAGTTTGAACACGTAGAAGCCCACATCGCGGCCGAACTCCGGGTCGCTGATGCCGAACGGCTCGGCCTCAATGAACTGCAGGATCAGCGCCCATTCCTGCCAGGCGATCGCGCCGAAGATCATCGCGATGAACAGCGCCCCCACGAGGGCGCCGATCCGGGCTGTTCGCTTGACCGCGGCCAGCGGCACCTCGCGGAACGGGCTCACCTCGGTGTTGCGGCTGGTGAGCGGGAGTGTCCAGGCCGCCAGCACGTTGATCAGCAAGAACACGGCCGCGATGCCGAAGGCCGCGAAGAAGAGCCAGATACGGGTGCCGATGCGCGTGTTGAAGACCCCGCGGTACCCGAGCTCGTCGAACCACAGCCGGTCGATGAACAGACTGACCGCGATGTTCGCGATGATGAACAGCACCAGCAGGGCGACGAGCCCGATCAGCGCTCGCGTCCAGAAGTTGCTCGGCCCGCCCCCCGCGCGCGCTCGGCCAATCTGGTAGGGCGGCGGCGGCGGCGCCCCGCCGCCACCGGGCGCCCCCAGGTCGCGGAAGACGGGCGGCGGCGGTCCCAGAGCGCCGCTGCGGCCCTCTTCGGAGGGTGGTACGCCGAAGGGCGGCGGCGGCGGCTCCGGGGGAGCGTTGTCGTCATCCTTGTCGCCGTCGCCGGCGCGGTGCATGGGATGGGGGAGCCTGACGGCCCACGCGCGGAGCGCGCGGCGGCGCCACCACGCCCGGGCATCGAGCGGATGCGCCCGGAACAGACGTGGCAGGCCGCGGCCGACGGTGAAGGCGCTCATCGGACGCGCGTCCCACCGGAGCCGGCGAGCGCGGCGGGGATCGCCCCGGCCCCGCGGCCGTCGACGATGCGCGCACTGGCTCCGGCCTGCGCCGCCCGGCGGCAGGCCTCGACCTTGGGCAGCATGCCGCCGCGGATCACGCCGCGCTCCCGCCAGGCGGCTGCCTGGGGCGCGTCCAACTCGGTCGCGAGGGCGCCGTTCGCGTCGAGGATCCCCTCCACGTCGCTGAGGAAGATGATGTGTTCGGCGGGCAGGGCGGCGGCGATCGCGCCGGCCGCGGCGTCGGCGTTGATGTTCAGCAGCTGCGCCGAGTCCGGCGTCAGCCCAATCGGCGCGACGACCGGCAGCAGCCCGGAGGCCAGCAGGGAGTGCAACAGCTCCGGGTCGGCCTGCGGCGTCTCGCCCACCAGCCCCAGGCCGCGGGGGCTCGGCGGCGAGCAGATCATGCCGGCGTCGGCCCCGCTGAGGCCGATGGCCCGGGCGCCGAGCCGGTTTAGCTGCTGGACCAGGGTGGTATTCACGAGCCCTGCCAATACCGCGACGACCACGTCGCGCGACCCCGCCGTCGTCTTGCGTAATCCATCGACCCACTCTGCCGGCACGTCGAGCCGCCGCAGCCAGTCGGAGACGGTCGCGCCGCCACCATGCACGATAACGATGCGGCGTCCCTCGCGGTGCAGGGCGGCGCAATCCGACAGCGACGTGTCGTGCGCCCCCAGCGTGCTGCCGCCCAGCTTGACCACGATCGCGCCGTTCGCGTCGCTGGAGGGGTCGGAGCCAAGCATCGCGGTAAGCCTACGCCATCACGGGCGGTTGTCGATGGGCAGAGCCGACGGCCGCCGCCGCCATCAGGTGACGTAATCCGCGTTGAAGCGCACGTACTCCTCGGTCAGGTCGCAGCCCCAGGCGGTCGCCTCGCCGTCGCCCTGCCCCAGGTCGATGCGGATGCGCACGGTGTCCCCGGCGACGGCGTCGGCGGCATCCGCCGCCGCGATCCCGGTGCTGCCGCCGTCCGCGTAGAGCAGCCGGTCGCCCAGCCAGACGCGCAGCGCGGCCCGGTCGAAGGGGACGCCCGCGTTCCCGGCCGCCATGACGACGCGGCCCCAGTTCGGGTCGCCCTTGCTCAGGGCGGCCTTGAGCAGCACGGAGGCGGAGACCGTGCGGGCCACGGCGACCGCGGCGTCGCGGTCGGCGGCCCCCTGCACCGTGATCGCGAGCAGCTTTGTCGCACCCTCGCCGCCGCGCGCGATGTCCGTCGCGAGCGACTGGCAGACCTCGAGCAGCGCCGCGTCCAGCGCCGCGACGCCGGCCCCGTCGGCGGCGGTCACGCGGGCGCCGCCGGCGGCGCCGTTCGCCAGGACCAGGACCGTGTCGCTCGTGGAGGTGTCGCCGTCGACACTGACCATGTTGAAGCTGCGGTCGACGGCGTATTGCAACCGGTCCTGCAGCAACTCCGGTTCGATGTCGGCGTCGGTGGTGAGGTAGGCGAGCATCGTGGCGTGGCGGTCGGCGCCGGCCGCCTCCATGTTGGGCCCGTCCATGTTGGGATGAATCATGCCCGCGCCCTTGGCGCAGCCGCCCAGCGTGCAGGTCACGCCGCCCGCCTCGAACGTGGCCAGCGCCTCCTTCATGAAGCCGTCCGTGGTCAGGATGGCGCGCGCGAACTCGCTCCCGCCCTCGGGCGAGAGTGTCACGTCGCGGGCACCCGCCAGCACCCGGTCCATGGGCAGGAAGTGCCCAATGATGCCCGTGCTGCTGACGAACGCCAGGTCGACCGCGCAGCCGGCCCGCTCGGCGGCCAGGCCCAGCATCGTGCGGGCGTCGGCGAGGCCCCGCGCGCCGGTCGCGCAGTTGGCGTTGCCGGAGTTGACGATGACCGCCTGGATGTGGGGGTCGCGGAGCTGGCCCTGGTCGACCAGCAGCGGCTCCGCCTTCGACTGGCTGCGGGTGAAGACGGCGGCCGCGGCGGCGGGCCGGTCCGAGACCAGCAGCGCCAGGTCGGGCTGGCCGGAGGCCTTGATCCCGCAGGCGACGCCGCCCGCGCGATAGCCCGCGGGCGTCGTGACGGCGTTCATCGGCGGGCGGGTGCGCTCGGGCATACGGACTCCTGGCTAGGGGTAGACGCCGACGGCGCTGAGACCGTCGCGCTCGTCGAGGCCGAACATGAGGTTGAGGCACTGCACGGCGCCGCCGGCCGCCCCCTTGCCCAAGTTGTCCAGCGCCGACAGCACGGTGACCTGGCCCGTGACGGCGTCGACGCTCGGGTAGAGCAGGCAGGCGTTGCTGCCCAGCGCCTGTTTCGTGCTGGGGGGGCTGTCGGCGACCTGGGCGAACGGGTGCGCCTCGTAGAAGGCGTCGTATTGGGCGCGGAGCGCCGCGACGGCGGCCTCGCGCGACGGCGGCAGCGCGCCGGCCGCGATGCGCGGGTAGCAGGTCGCCAGCATGCCGCGCACCATCGGGATCAGGTGCGGCACGAAGGTGACCATCGGGCCGCCGCCCTCGCCACCGGCCAGGGCCGAGAGCTCCTGCACCATCTCCGGCTGATGCCGGTGGCCGTCGAGGCCGTATGCGCTCAGGTTCTCGCCGACCTCGGAGAAGTGCGACGTCAGCTTCAGCGCCCGGCCCGCGCCGGAGACGCCCGACTTCGCATCGACGATCGCGCCGCCGTCGAGCCAGCCCGCCGCCGCCAGCGGCGCGAGGCCCAGGATCGCGGCGGTGGGGTAGCAGCCCGGCACGGCCACCAGCTGCGACTCCCGGATCGCGTCGCGGTGCAGTTCGGGCAGCCCGTAGACGGCGTCCGCCAGAAGGTCGGGCGTGGGGTGCTCGCCGTACCACTGCGTGTACTCCCCGGGGTCGTGCAGGCGGAAGTCGGCGCTGCAGTCGATCACGGGCGTGCCCGCCTCGATGAAGGGGCGCAGGGCCTCCGCGGCGGCGGCGTGCGGCAGCGCCGAGATCACGATGTCGACATCGGCGTCCAGCGACGCCTCGATCGGCAGGTCGAGCGACCAGAGGTGGGGGAAGACGTCGGCCAGGCGCTTGCCGGCCTGCGACCGCCCGGTGACCCCCGTGATCTCGACGCGCGGGTGCTGGCCCAGCAGCCGCGCCAACTCCGCGCCCACGTAGCCGGTGACGTTGATGATGCCGGCCCGGATCACGGGTCGCTCCCTACCCCGGCGCCCGGTCCGCGGGACGCCGGTCGCCGCTCCGCCCCGGGCATTCGCGCGTCCGGCGACGATACGGGAAGCGTAGCTGAGCCCGGCCGCCTCACGATCGCGTCTTTGTGTCGCCCGCTGCGCCGCCGCCCGTTGCCCAGGTGAGCGTGAAGGCGCTGGGGCAGCCGTGGGTCAGGACGCAGACGTCGCAGCGGGGCCGCTGCGCCTTGCAGACGCGGCGGCCGTGCCGGATCACCCCCACGTGGTAGTCGTAGTATTGCTCCGTCGGCATCTGCGACTCGAGCGCGTCGTGGGCGGCGACCGCCGTGACCTTGGGGCCGATCAGCCCCAGACGCTGGGAGACGCGATGTACGTGCGTATCGACGGGCAGGGCGGGGCGGCCCAGCGAGAAGAGCAGCACGCAGGCGGCCGTCTTGGGGCCGACGCCGGGCAGGCTGATGAGCCACTCCTTGGCCTCGGGGATGGGCATCGTCGAGAGCGGCGCCGCATCCCAGTCCTCGCCCAGGCGCGCACGCAGCTCGTGCAGCAGGGCCTGCAGCCGGGGCGCCTTCGTCCTGGCGAGACCGCCCACGCGAATCGTCTCCTCGATCGCGCTCACAGGCGCGGCGAGGACCGCGTCCCAACTCTCGAAGCGGGCGATCAGCCGCTGGAAGGCGCGGCCCGAGTTGTGGTCGGAGGTGTTCTGCGAGAGCAGCGTGAGGACGAGTTCGCCGACCGGATCCCGGTGCGGGCGCCAAGGCGTGAGCGGCGCCTCCGCCTCCAGGAGGTCGATGACGTCCCCGGCGCTGAGGAACGGGCGGGCCGACCCCATCAGAGCAGCCTCCGCGTGAGACCCAGGCCCGCGCGGGACAGCTCCCGCGCGTAGGTCGACTCGCCGCGCATGACGCGGAAGAAGGCCCGCCAGAAGTAGTCGACCCACTCGCTGACGCGCAGGGCGAGCGCCGCCCAGGTGCTCACGCACCAGTAATACATGCGCGAGATGGCGCGCGCGGCGTCGAGCTCGGGCTGGATCTCGTGGTTCACGGCGGCCAGGTACCGGGCCGCGGCGTCGCTCGTCGCGCCGCTCCCGCCCAGCGCGTCGAGCGTCGCCTCGGCGGCCAGCCGCCCGGAGCGCAGGGCGTAGTGGATCCCCTCGGCCGTGAACTCGTCGGCGAGGCCGGCGGCGTCGCCCGCGAGCAGCAACGGCCCGCGCCCGACGGCCTGCTCCGTCCGCCGTCGATAGCGAACCGGGTGCCCTTGCGCGATGTGCACCGGTGCGCCCTGCAGCCCCAGCCGCGCGGCATAGGCGTCGGCCAGGGCGCGGATCCGGCGACCGCGGCCCGGCGGCAGCACCAGGCCCACCGAGAGCCGCCCCGCCTTCGGGAAGACCCAGCCGTAGCCCCAAGGCCGGTACGCGACATCGATATTGGCGACCCCGGCCCAGTGCTCGAGCGCGGCCGGCGGGGCCTCGATCTCCAGCTCCCAGGCCGCGCTGCGCGGCACGGCGGCGTCGAGCCCGGCGGCGCGCGCCGTGGGCCCGGTCGCCCCGTCGGCCCCGATCAGCGCCGGCGCCTCGTAGCGCCCAAGCTCCGTCTCGACGACCACGCCCCGCGCCCCGTCCTCGCAGGCGAGCCGTCGCAGGGGCTCCCCCTCGTGCACCTGCACGCCGGCCGCGCGGGCCGCGTCGAGCAGGCGCGCGTCGAGCCGGTCCCGCATGACGAGGCTCGCGAAGGGACGGCCGTGCGCCTTTCGGAAGCGACGCCCGTTCGGATGGCTGATCTCCAGCGTGTGCACCCGGGCCTCGATCAGGTCGTCGATTGGCGTCTCGATCTCGGCCAGGGCGTGCAGGGGAAGGCCGCCGCCGCAAGGCTTGTAGCGGGGGTGTCGCTGCTTCTCCAGCAGCAGGGTGCGCGCGCCGCCCAGCGCGAGCCGTCGCGCGGCGGTGCTGCCGGCGGGCCCGCCCCCCACGACGATCGCGTCCCAGCGCTGCGCGGCCAGTTGCATGCGTCGAGCCTAGCGGCGAATCCGCCGTCGGCGCGCCCCGCGCCGCGCGACCGCCCGCCGACTATCTTGCGCGCATGCCCCGCGCCCCACACCCCGTGCTCGCCGTGATTCCGCATCCCGACGATGAGTCGTACGCGATGGCGGGTGCGCTGCACGCCGCGGCGCAGGCGGGCGCGCGCGTGCACGTGCTCTGCGCCACCCGCGGCGAGCGCGGCGACGACTTCTCCGCCCCGCCCGGCTCCCCCGTCCGGCCATCGGACCTGGCGGCGCGGCGCTCGCGGGAGCTGGCGGCCTCGTGCGCGGCGCTGGGGGTGTCGCCCCCGCGCTTCCTCGACCTGCCCGACGGTGGCCTGACGGACCTGCCGGCCGGGCGCCTGGAGGCCACCCTGGTCGATGTGCTGCGGGAGGTGGCGCCGCAGGTCGTGCTGGGCCTGGGGCCCGACGGCGCCTACGCGCACGCGGACCACCTGGCGCTGACCGACGCGCTCAAGGCAGCGCTGGGCTGGGCGCCGGGGTCGCCCCGGGCGTGGTGGGCGGCCTTCCCGCGAGCGCTGTTCGAGCCGCAGTGGCGGCGCATGACGGGCGGGGCCGGCGCGGCGCTCGTGCCGGACGCTGCGCCGCGGCTGGGGGTCGACGCGGGCGCGATCGACCTGCGGCTGCGTGTCGACGCGGCGATCAAGCGCGCCGCGATCGAGGCGCACCGCTCGCAACTGCCCGACGGCGCCGCCGAGAGCCTCTTCCCGCCGGGGATCGTGGGGGCCCTGCTGCACGAGGAGTGGTACCAACTGGCGAGCGGCCCACCCCTCCCCGACGGCCCCGTCCCACCCGCGAGCGCCGGCGGCCTGCTGGCCGGTCTGACCTGAGCTGCGAACTGCGCCGGGGGCCGGGTTGCCCGGCCGTCCTCCGCGTGCGAGCATTACGACCGCTATGTTGCCTCCAGCATATCGATACTTCGGCCGCACCGCGGTGCGGCGGGTGATTGCGCTCGCCGCCGGACTCCTCGCGGGTCTGGCGCTGGTGGCGGTCATCGGCACCTGCGGCGACGACGGACCCGACGACCTCCTGCTCGCGACGACCACCAGCGTCAACGACAGCGGCCTGCTCGACGAACTAGTCCCCGTCTTCGAGCGGGAGACCGGCATCAACGTGAAGGTCATCGCCGTGGGCACCGGCGCGGCGCTGCGCATGGCCGAGTTGGGCAACGCCGACGCGCTCTTCGTGCATGCGCCGTCGGCGGAGCTGGCGTTGGTGGAGGCGGGCGACGTGATCGACCGGCGGCTCGTCGCCTACAACGACTTCCTCATCGCGGGCCCGGCCGATGATCCGGCCGGGCTGGCCGGGATGGACGATGTGGGCGTCGCGCTGACACGGCTCGCGCAAGAGGGCGCCGAGGCACGGGCGCGCTTCCTCTCCCGCGGCGACGATTCCGGCACGCACAAGCGCGAGCTGGCCCTGTGGGCGGCGATCGGCGTGCAGCCGCAGGGCGCGTGGTACCTGGAGAGTGGGCAGGGGATGGGCGCCACGCTGCAGGTGGCGAGTCAGCGCCGGACCTACGTGCTCACCGACCGCGCCACGTTCCTCGCCCTGCGGGACGATCTCGATCTCGTCCCGCTCGTGCAGCGCGATCCGGCGCTGATCAACCTGTACAGCGTGATGCGGGTGAACCCCGACAAGGGCGACATCCACGCCGCCGCCGCCGACGCGTGGCTGCGGTTCATCACCCGCGACGATGTGCAAGCGCGGATCGGCGCGTTCCGGGCCGCGGAATTCGGGCGGCCCTTGTTCATCCCCGCCGCCGGCGCAACGGCGGCGGAAGCGACCGCCGAGTTCGCCGCCGGCGGTTAGACGAGTCGACCGTCGGGCGCGCGCCCGCGCACCGGGAAGGGGAGCGAACCGCATGCAGTTCCTGTGGGATGGATTGCGCGAGGCAGTCAAACTGTGGCTCAGCGGCGACCCGGAGATCATCGAGATCACGCTGCGCACGCTGGGCATCTCGTTCGTCGCCACGATCGTGTCGCTGGCGGTCGGCGTGCCGATTGGCGCGGCGTTGGCCCTGCGCTCGTTCCCGGGCCGGCGCCCGGTCGTGGCGCTGGTCAACACGGGCATGGGCATGCCGCCGGTCGTGGTGGGGCTCGTCGTGGCGCTGATTCTGTGGCGCAGCGGCCCGCTGGGGGCGCTGGAGTTGATCTACACCCCCTCGGCGATGGTGCTGGCCCAGTTCCTGATCGCCGTGCCGCTCGTGATCGGCTTCTCCATGGCGTCGATCCAGCAGATCAACCCCCGGCTCCTCGATCAGATCGTCTCGCTGGGCGCGAATCGGCCGCAATTCCTGTGGCTGATCGTGCGGGAGGCGCGACTGGGCCTGCTGGCCGCGTTGATGGCGGGCTTCGGCGCCGTGATCTCGGAGGTGGGCGCGGCGCTGATGGTGGGCGGCAATATCGCCGGCGAGACCCGTGTCCTCACCACGGCGACGGCGCTGGAAACGAGCCGCGGCAACTTCGAGGTTGCCATCGCGCTGGGGATCGTCCTGCTCGTGCTGGCCTACGCCGTCAACCTATTCTTCACCGGTGTCCAGCAACAACGCCGCCCCGTCTGATCCCGCCGGCGCGCGTGATCGCCTCTCCGGGCGCGCGCGCGCGCCCGACGCCATCGCGGTGCGGGATCTCGAAGTCGAGCGCGGCGGCCGCGTCGTGCTGCGGCTGCCCGCGTTCGCGGCGCCGCGGGGGCAGGTGACGGCGGTGATCGGACCCAACGGGTCGGGCAAGAGCACGCTGCTCGCGGCCCTGCAGCTGCTGATCAAGCCCCGCCGCGGCGAGCTGTACCTGGACGGCGCCCCCATGTGGGACGACGCCCTGGGCGCCCGGCGGCGGACGGCGTCGGTGTTCCAAGAGGCGCTGTTGCTCAGCATGTCGGTGCGCCGGAACGTGGAAACGGCGCTGGGCCTGCACAACGTGCCCCGTCGCGAGCGGCGGCCGCGGGCGATGCACTGGCTGCGCCGGCTCGGCGTCGATGGGCTGGCGGAGCGGCACGCGCGGGAGTTGTCGGGCGGCGAGGCGCAGCGCGTGAGCCTGGCGCGGGCCTTCGCGCTGGAGCCGTCGCTGCTGCTGCTCGATGAGCCGTTCTCGGCCCTCGACGCGCCCACCCGCGCATCGCTGATCGATGACTTCGCCGCCATCGTGCACGAGACCGGGGTCACAACCGTGCTGGTCACGCACGACCGCGACGAGGCGCTGCGCCTCGCCGACCACGTGGCGCTGTTGATCGCCGGCACGCTGCGCCAGTCGGGGCCGCCCGAGACCGTGTTCGCGGCCCCGGCCGATCCCGAGGTCGCGGCATTCGTCGGTGTCGAGAACGTCTGGCCCGGCGCGCTGCGGGCGCAGGCGCAGGGCGTCGCGACCTACGCCGTGCCGGGCGGCGACGTCGACGTCGTGGTGGACGGCGGGGCGGCGGCGTCGGCGCTGGTGTGCGTGCGGCCCGAGCAGATCACGCTCGACCTGCCCGATCGGACGGGGCCGCCGACGAGCGCCCGCAACCGGCTGCCGGCCCGCGTCGAGCTGATCGAGCCGGCCGGCGCGCTGGTGCGGCTGCGGCTGTCGCTGGGCAGCGGGGGCGCCATGGTCGCGACGTTGACCCGGCCGTCGCTGGAGTCGCTGGCGCTGGAGGTGGGCAGCCCGGTCGTCGCCAGTTTCAAGGCCAGCGCCGCCCACGCGATCCCGCATCAGGCCGCGTTCGACTGACGCCGCGCGTCGGCACGCGGCGGCAGCGCCCGGCGCGAACTACGCGCCGAAGACCGCGGCCAGCTCCGACGCGGACGGCTCCGTGAGCCGGTGCTCCCCGTCGACCAGGATCGTGGGCACCGAGCGGCGGCCCTCGTTCAAGTCCTTGACCTGCTGCGCCGCGGCGGCGTTGCGGTCGATGTCGACTGTGCGGTACGCGACCCCGGCCGCATCGAGCCAGCGCAGGGTCAGGCGGCAGTCGCCGCACCACGAGGTCATGTAGACCAGCACGTCCCGCTCCCCGCTCGTGTCCACCGCCATTGGTCTGCTCCGTCTCCCCGCGTCAGGGCCCGCCGTCGGGGCGCGTCTCGCCCACGGCGTGCAGCTTGAGGAAGTTGGTCGGCTGGCCCATGTTGAGCGGCACGCCGCCAACGACCACGACCTGCGCCCCATCTTCGCAGCCCAACTGCGTGCGGGCGATCTCGTCCACGGTCTGCAGCATGGCGTCGAGGTCGGCCGGGGGTGGACAGTGCACCGGCCGCACGCCCCAGAGCAGCGCCGCGCGCTGCTCGACGGCCCGATTGGGCGCCAGCACGATGACCGGGACGCGCATGCGATCCTGCGCGATGAGGCGCCCCGTGTAGCCGCTGATCGTGAAGGCGATGACCGCGCGCACGTCCACGTTCTGCTCGACGATGGCGCGCACGGCCCAGCTCACGCTGCGGGAGGCGTCGCGCGACCAATCACCGTCGTGGCTGGCGACGCGCAGGGCGTCGCCGCTCTCCTCGGCGCGACGGATGATGCGGTCCATCATCGCGACGGCCTCCAACGGGTAGTCGCCCACGGCCGTCTCCGCCGAGAGCATGACGGCGTCGGTGCCGTCCCAGACGGCGTTCGCCACGTCGCTGGCCTCGGCGCGCGTCGGGCGCGCGTTCGAGACCATGCTCTCCAGCATCTGCGTCGCGACGATGCAGGGCACCAGGGCCGCCGCGGCGGCGTCGATGATGCGGCGCTGCCAGATGGGGACGTTCTCGGCGCCGATCTCCACGCCCAGATCGCCCCGGGCCACCATGACGCCGTCGGCGGCCTGCAGGATCTCGGGCAGGTGCTCGAGCGCGAAGGCGGTCTCGATCTTGGCGATCAGGTGCATATCGGAGCCGAGCGCGTCGAGCGCCGATCGGGCGGCGCGCAGGTCGGCCGCGTCGTGCACGAACGAGAGCGCCAGGTAATCGAGACCCTGCTCGACGGCGAATCGCAGGTCGGCGAGGTCCTTGTCGCTGAGCGCGGGCAGGTCCAGACGCACGCCGGGGATGTTCATCCCGGCGCGGCTGGTCAGCAGGCCCCCGTTGCGCACCACCGCGTCGACGTGGGGGGCACCGCCGGCTGCCTGGACGTGGGTCACTTCGAGATCGATCAGGCCGTCCTTGAGGTAGATGCGCTGGCCGGCCTGCACGTGCTGGGGCAGGCGCTCGTAGTCGGTTTCCAAGTGCAGGCGGCCGTCGGCAGCGACGCCGGCCGGCGACACGTCAGCGGCCGGCGTGCCCTGGGGGCGAATGCGCACGGCCCAGTCGCGGTGCAGCATGACCGGCTCCGGCAGCACGCCGACGCGGATCTTGGGGCCTTGCAGGTCGCCCAGCAGGGCCAGCGGCTTGCCCGTCGCCTGCTGGACCGCGCGCACCCGAGCGATGATGGGGGCGAGCGTGGCGTGGTCGCCATGCGAGAAGTTCAGCCGCGCGGCGTCGAGGCCCGCCTCCGCGAGCCGCCCGATCGTCTCGGGCGCGGCGGAGGCCGGTCCCAGCGTGGCGAGGATCTTCGCGCCCCGGCCGTCGGGCGTGGCGATGGTGGCGTAGTTGGCGATGACGGGTCTCCGGGCCGGCGCATTCGCGGGGACCTGCGCGCCGGCGGCGCGACACGGGGCCGCGATGCCAGGCGGGGCGTGCGGTCGCTAGGCTGCGGTCATGGTATCGCGCCCCGCCCCCCGACGATCGCTCACGATGCCGCCCCGCCTCGCGACGCGCCCCTTCCTGGAGGAGGTGCGCGATCGTGCGCTGGCGGCGCTGCCGGCGTCGCTGGGCGTCCCGCAGAGCCGCGTCGTCTTCACCTCGTTGCAGGTGCACTTCGGCGACCCGCGCTTGCACTACGAGGTATGGCCGGTGCGCAAGACCGGCCGCATCGAGCTGGGGCTGCACTTGGAGGGGCCGCAGGAGTGGAGCCGCGCCGTCGCGATGCGGCTGGCCGCCCACGCCGACGAGTTGCGCGCCGCTCTGGGCCCCGCCTACGAACTGGAGGACTGGACGGCGTCGTGGTGCCGGCTGCACCGCACGCTGCCCCTGCGCCGGCTCGACGAGACGCTGGCCGCCGAGGTGGGCGCATCGCTGGCCGCCCTGATCGTCGCGGCGGAGCCGCTGCTGCGGCGTCTGGGGCCCGCGCCGGCGCCCGAGAGCACCGCCGTCGCCGGACGCGCCTGGAAGCGTCGCCGCCGCTAAGCCGGGCCACGCCCGGACGCCGCCCGGAATGCGAAACGGGCCTCCCAGCGGGAGGCCCGTTTCAATGCGTGCCTGCCCCCGCGGTCGCGGGGTGCGCGCGGCCTAGTACATCGGCGCCGGGGCGGGCGCCTTGGAGTCGTCGGGCGCTTCCGTGACGAGGCAGTTCGTGGTCAGGACCATGGCGCCGATGGAGACGGCGTTCTCCAGCGCGGCGCGGGTCACCATGGCCGGGTCGATGATGCCCCGCTCGATCATGTCGCCGAACTCGTCCTCGGCGGCGTCGTAGCCGAAGTTCTTCTTCCGGTTCGACTTGATCTCCTGGACGATGACGGAGCCGTCCTGGCCGGCGTTGATGGCGATGCGGCGCATCGGCTCTTCCAGGGCCCGGCGCAGGATGCGCAGGCCGGTGGCCTCGTCGCCGTCGAGTTCGACCTTGTCGAGCGAGTTCATGGTGTTGACCAGCGCCACGCCGCCGCCCGGCACGATGCCTTCCTCGACCGCGGCGCGGGTCGCCGAGAGGGCGTCCTCCACGCGGTGCTTGCGCTCCTTGAGCTCCACCTCGGTGGCCGCGCCGACCTTGATCACGGCGACCGAGTTGGAGAGCTTGCCCAGGCGCTCCTGGGCCTTCTCGCGGTCCCAGTCGCTCTTAGCGGCGCCCATCGTGGCCTTGATCTCGGCGATGCGGGCGTCGATCGCCTTGGCGTCGCCGTGCCCCTCGATGATGGTCGTGTCGTCCTTGCCCGAGACCAGGCGCCGCGCCCGGCCCAGGTCGCCGATCTCCGCCTGGTCGACGCTGCGGCCGACGGCCTCGCTGATGACCTGGCCGCCGGTGAGGGCCGCCAAGTCGCCCAGGTTGTCCTTCTGCCGGTCACCGAAGCCGGGCGCCTTCACCGCGACGACGTTGACGTTGCCGCGCAGCTTGTTGACGGCCAGCGTGGCCAGCGCCTCACCGTCGACGTCGGCGGCGACGATGGCGAAGTTCTTGCTCACGCGCATGACCTTCTCCAGCAGCGGGAGCACGTCGGCGATGGCGGAGATCTTCTTATCGGTGATGAGGATGTAGGGGTCGTCGAGCTCCGCGATCATGCGATCCGGGTTGGTGACGAAGTAGGGCGAGATGTAGCCGCGGTCGAACTGCAGGCCGTCGACGTACTCGACCTCGTTGCGGATGCCCTTGCCCTCTTCGACAGTGATGACGCCGTCCTTGCCAACCTTCTCCATCACCTCGCCGATGAGTTCCCCGACGGTGGGGTCGGCGGCGGAGATGGACGCGACCTGCGACATCTGCTCGCGCGTGGTGACGCGCACGGCGTTCTTGCGGATGTGGCCGGAGATCGCGTCGGCGCCGGCCTCCAGGCCGCGCTTGAGCGCCATGGGGTTGGCCCCGGCGGCGACGTTGCGCATGCCTTCCTGCACGATGGACTGCGCCAGCACCGTGGCGGTGGTGGTGCCGTCGCCCGCGATGTCGTTCGTGCGCGAGGCGACTTCCTTGGCCAGCTGCGCGCCGATGTTGTGGAACGGGTTGTCCAACTCAATGTCCTTGGCGATCGTCACGCCGTCGTTCGTGATGGTCGGCGCGCCGAACGACTTCGCCAGCACCACGTTGCGGCCCTTCGGCCCGAGCGTGATCTTCACGGCATCGGCCAGGGCGCCGATGCCCGCGCGCAGCGCACCGCGCGCCTCTTCGTCGAACAGGAGATCCTTCGCCATAACTTGGTCCCTTACGTTGTGGAGCGACCGCTCCAGCCCTCGTGTGTTGCGATTCTGGGTGGACTTGGCACTCTCTTGTGGGGAGTGCCAATCCGAGTGTGCCGCATTCTGCGGGCGGATGCAAGCGTCCCAATGACGCTCGGCCGGGACGGCCCGTGGATCTCCGATCGGCCCGCCCCGCGGATGCGCCGCGCGGGCTCAGGAGACGTGGTCGATCCAGCCCGCCCCGCGCGGCGGCCGGAAGGGACCGGCCAGCAGCCGCGCCCGCCGCAGGGGCCAGTAGCGCAGCCACACGACGGCCTCCACCGCCGACGGGTCGACCGGGCCGAAGTGGCGGCTGTCGGTGCTGAGCGCGGCGTGGTCGCCCAGCAGGCGCAGGCCGGCCGCGTCCTGCCCCACCACGCGCTTGATCACCGCGACCTGTGGGGCGTCGGGCCGCCGCGCGACGACGATCGTATCGGGGCTCAGCAGCCGGCGGCGCGCCCAGCCGGGTAGCCGCAGCGCGTGCACGTAGTCGCCGTCCTGCAGCGTCGGCCGCATCGAGTCCCCCTGCACGACGTAGGCGCGGCTGAGTCGCAGGATCGCCAGCGTCGAGAGGACGGCGAGCAGCGTCAGGACGCGGTCGGCGATCGCTCGCGGCGTTTGGATTTCCATTTCGGCTCTCCCGCCCGTATCATGCCGCACGCTCGACTAGCGGGCGCGTTCGGGGGAGTGTCCCGCCCGGGGCTCACCGGCCGCGCCCCGCGCGACGCTGTTCTGGAGGAACACGATGCGGATGGATTGGACCGAGATCGGCCGCCGGCTGCGCCCCAGCCGGGTGGCCCACGCGCACTGCGACATCCCCTGCGGCATCTACGACCCGCACGCGGCGGAGATCGCGGCGCAGACCGTCGAGAAGATGGTCAGCCTGATCGATGAGTTGGGCCCCGACGATGACACGACCGCCTGGCACAACTCCTTTACCCGCTACGTGGCGGTCAAGGAGCAGCACGCGGAGCTCCTCAAGCGGGAGGTGCTGATCATCTGGGGCGACTACTTCAAGCCGCCGCACCTCGAAAAGTTCCCGCAGGTCCACGAGACCGTCTGGAACCTGGTCAAGCTCGCGGGCGCGAACAAGGTCAACTCGGACGCTGGGCTGGCGGCGGAGTTGCGCGCCAAGACCAAGGAGTTCGCGGACTTGTTCTGGGAGTCCAAGAAGTAGCCGCGACGGCGGGCCCGATCGGCTCGGCGGGCCCGCCGCCGGCGCCGCCGCCGCGCCGAGGGCGTAGCGGCGTCGTCAGAAGCCGAAGTCGTCATCCATGGGCAGGCCGTGGTCGTGGCCATGGCTATGCCCGTGCTCGTGGCCCATACCGGGCATGCCGGGCATTCCCCCCATGCCGGGCATCCCGCCCATGCCTGGCATGCCGCCCATCCCGCCCATGTCCATGTCGCCCATATCGCCCATGTCCATGCCGCCCATGTCCTCGTCGAAGTCGAAGTCCGAGCCCACGCCCACGATGGCCGCGCCCCAGACGCGCGTCGCCGTCGCCCGGCACTTGGGGCACTTGGCCGGCGCGCCGGCTTTCGACATCGGGCGGTTGAGGTCGAAACGGATCGTGCACTTCGGGCACGTGAATTCGTAGGTGGGCATCGGGAACTCCTGCCGACTGCTCTGCCATCCGGTGTACGCGCGATCTTGCCGAGTGTACCGGCGCGGTGGCGCCAACGGCCACGCCCGCCGCCGTGCATCGCGACACCTGGGCTGCGCTCGGCCCGGTCCCGCGCCTCAGCCGGATCGCGGTCGGCCCGCGACGTGGACCGCCAGCGCCGCCCCCGCCGACAGGGCATACCCGCCCCGCGCGCCGGTCAACTCGTTGGACAGCCCGCGCGACGCGCCTCGCCGCAGTCGCGCGTCGACCAGCGGCCAGCGCAGCCCGCGGGTGGTCACCCGCACCTGCTCGCTGACGGGCAGCAGCGAGACGTAGTCCCCCGCGTCACCGTCGAACGTGACCGACGCCCGGCCCTCGGCCCGCAACGCGGTGGTCTCGCTGTCGCCGTCGACGGCGGTGATCGGGCGCGACTCGAGGGCGGGGTCGAACAGGGCCAGGAAGTTGCCCAGGCTGTGATCGACGCGCGCGCCGCCGTGTGCGCCCAGCACCACGATCGCGGTCGCGCCGCGCTCCACGGCCAGCCGCAGGGCCACCGCGCCGTCGGTGTTCTGCTGGGGGTCTGGGTGGGGGACGATCTCGGCGCCGGCGCGGACGGCGGCGTCCCGCTGCGGCGCGCCGAGCGAGTCGAAGTCGCCGGTGAGCAGGTCGGGGCGCAGGCCGAGTGCAGTGAGCCGCTCCGCGCCGGCGTCGGCGGCGATGAACAGCGCGGCGCCGGCGATACGGGCACGCAGCAGCGGCGTGTCCGGGATCGGCCCGCCCAACGCGACGACGACGAGGCGCGCCATCTGGGTTTCCTCCCATGATCGAGGGCCATGATCGAGGGGATCACAGAGGGCGCCCCCGAAGAGGCGCCCTCCAATCGGACCGTCGTGCGCGAGCGCCGGCGCGCCGGGCTACTTGGTCAGGATGTGCACCGTGCAGGCGCTGCCCAGCCCAATGACGTGCGCCATCCCCGCCTTGTAGTCCGGCACCTGGCGGTCGCCGCCCTGGCCGCGGAGCTGCCAGGTGATCTCGCAGATGTTGGCCACGCCGGTCGCGCCCAAGGGGTGCCCCTTGGAGAGCAGGCCGCCGCTGGTGTTGACCGGAGTCCAGCGCTTGTCGCCCTGGGGCCCCGCGAGGTCGGTCAGCTTCTCATCGACCCAGCGACCGCCCTCGCCCTCCGGGGCGAGCTTCAGGTTCTCGTAGTGCAGCAGTTCGGCCGTCGCGAAGCAGTCGTGCAACTCGACGCTGTTGATGTCCTCCGGCCCCAGGCCGGCCTCGGCGTAGGCCTGCTCGGCCGCGTTGCGGGTCATCGTGTTGATGTCCGGGAACGTGAGGTCGCGCACCGTGTACGGGTCGGTCGTCAGCGCGGAGGCCGCGATCTTGATCGGCTGCGAGGTGTACTGCTTGATCTTGTCCTTGTTCATCAGGACGGCCGCGGCGGCGCCGTCGCCGGTGGGGCAGCACATGTAGAGCGTGTTGGGGTAGGCGACCGTGCGAGAGTTGAGCACGTCCTCCAGGCTGAGCCGCACGTGGTACTGGCTGAGCGGGTTGCCCATCGCGTGCTCGTGGTTCTTGACGGAGATCTGCGCGAACTGGGCCTGCGTGGTCCCGTACTGGCGCATGTGCTCCATGCCCGCCATGCCGAACACGCCCGGCATGGTGCCGGTACCCATCACACCCTCGGTGATGTACGCCGGGTCGCCCCCGCCGGTGCCGCCCAGGAGGCCTTTCTTGCCCATCTGCTCCACGCCCACCGCCAGCGCGATGTCGTACGCGCCGGAGGCGACCGCGAAGTACGCCTCGCGCAGCGCCGTGGCGCCGGTCGCACAGGCGTTGGCGACGTTGTAGACCGGGATCCCGGTCAGCCCAATCTCCTTGAGGATGTCCTGCCCCACCATGTTGGTGCGGTACAGATTGCCCGCGGACATCATCTCGATGTCCTGCAGCTGCGCGCCCGCGTCGTCGAGGGCGAGCTTGACCGCCTTGGCGCCGAGCGACGGCACCGTCTCCTCGGGATAGCGCCCGAACTTGATCATGCCTACGCCGGCAACGAAAACGTCTTCCATTCGATTCCCCTCCGGCCGCATTCGGCGGCGACCGTCGCCTGTCTCTGGGGGCCTGCTTATCGGCGAGTCTAGCAGCAGGCGGGCCCCCGTGCGCCGCCGGCCGTCGCGTCCGTGGGCCTAGGCGGGCACGTACTCCGGGATCACCACGTCGTTGCCCTCACGGTCCTGGCGCGCGACGCGGGCGCGCAGCCGGACCCGCATGCCCATCTGGACCTTCTCGGGCTCCGGCTCGATCTCGGACAGGTTGGCCCGCACCGCGACTTTGAGGTCGGGGTGCCCCTGCACCGGCACGTCGATGATCGCGCCGACGAACGGCGTCGGGATGCCCGGGAAGGACTGGTGCACGATCGTGTAGACCCAGACCTCGCCCTCGCTCTCCAGCCGTGCGGGCTGCAGCGAGTTCTCGTCCAGGTCGCCGGTCTTGCTGTCGAACCGGCGCGTGGGCGAGTACAGGAACGCCGCCGTGCCGTCCTTGTTGACGAGCGCCTTGATGTAGGCGTCGCCCAAGTCGTCGGAGGGCAGTTCCAGGTAGTCCACGATCGGGCGCAGCCCTGGATCCGCTTGCTGCTGGGTGGCGTCGGCCAAAGGCCAGCCCCTTTCTGACCGCGGATCTCACCGCGCGCGGCGGGGGGACGGCGTTCCTGCGGTCTCGCCGCACGATTCGCGCCCCTGCCAACGGTTGGGCGGAGTCTCGCATCGGGGGAAAGAGGGCGTCAAGGCTCGGACTCAACTGGGAGCCGAGTCCACCGGCAGGAACTGCGCGACGGCGTCGCGAAACGCGTCGTCCAGGGACGACTGCGGCAGCCCCAGCTCCCGCACCGCCTTGTCTGATCGGAACCACAGCCGCCGCCGGGCGAGCCGCACCCCGGCGATGGGGGCGCGCGGCGGTCGCCCGCGGACGCGGCTGACGAGCCGCTCGTCGGCGTGGGCGCAGGCCAGCGCGACGGCGTAGGGCACCGGCAGCCACGGCGGTCGCCGCCCGCCCGCCGCCGCGGCGCGTTCGACGATCTCCCGCATGGTCAGGTTGCCGTCCCGGTGCCCCAGGATGTAGCGCTCGCCGACGCGGCCCCGCCGCCAGGCCCGCACGTGCCCCTGGGCGACGTCGCGCACGTCGGCGATGTTGAGCCCGGCGGAGCGCATGTAGCCGGGCAGGCGCCCCAGTGCGGCGTCGCGGATGAGGCGGCCGGTGGGCGTCGGCCGCCAGTCGAGCGGGCCGATGGGGGCGGTCGGGTTGACGACCACCGCCGGCAGTCCCTCCCCCGCGATCAGCGCGTGCACGGCGCGCTCGGCCTGCAGCTTGCTCGCTTCGTAGGGGCCGGCCGCCGCCGCCGGGGGGAGCCACTGCGACTCGTCGACCGGGACGCCGTCCCGCCCCGCGGCGCCGACCGCGGCGGTCGAGGAGGTGTAGACGACGCGCTCGACGCCCGCCTCCAGGGCGGCCCGCATCAGCGCGACCGTCCCCTCGACGTTGCTGCGCATCGTGAGGGCGTGGTCGCGCCGGCCCAGCTCGTAGCGCGCGGCGACGTGGAAGACGACGCCGGCTCCGGCCACGGCGGCCCGCAGGGAGGACGGGTCGGTCAGGTCGCCGCCGACGCGCTGCACCGGCAGACCATCGAGGTTGCGCGCGTCGCTCGACGGGCGGACCAGCGTGCGGACCTCGACATCGGACTCCGCGAGCAAGGCTCGCACGACGTGCGCCCCGATGAAGCCGGTCCCGCCCGTGACCAGCGCGACGGTCATGGCCGTGGTCCCGCCGGCGCGGGTTCCCCCGCCAGCACGGCGGCGAGCACGGCCTCGAGCGCCCGGTCGAGTGCCCGCGTCGCGGCGCGGCGCTGCCGGGCCAGGCGCACCAACTCGACGGTCAGCGCGGGCCGCCGCACGATGGCTCGCGCCACGGTCGCCGCCGCCGGCCCGGCCGCGTCCCAATCGAGGATCTCCGGCGGCAGAGTCGTCGAGGCGGGGTCCAGGATGGCCCGCAGGGACGCGAAAGGCAGCGCCGTCCCCGCGGCGTACTCGGCCCACACGTAGTCCTCCAGTTGCACCGCCACCGCCCCCGATCGGTCGTGGGCCTGCGCCTTCGCGCCGGCGTCCCGCATGATCCCATCGCGCGACAGGGTGTCCCCCGCCGTGGCCGCAAGGCCGGCTCCAACGAGCGTTGCCGCCAGCCAATCGCGGAAGTCCGCCGTCGCGGCGATGGGCGGGCCGTGGCGATCGCCCGACCCGTCGGCATGCCGAACGCGCGTCGCGAGCACGAGGCTGCCGGGCCGCAGCGCCGGGTCGAGCCCGCCGGCGACCCCCGCGCAGAGGATGCCGCCGGCTGGGGGATCGAGCGTCGCCAACCTCGCGGCGGCCGCCTGCGCGCGCGCTGGGCCGGGACCGCTGACGACGACGCGCAGGGGCGCCGCGTCGCGGCGCGCGCGCAGTCGCGCGGCGAAGGCGGCCGCCTCCCAGGGCAGCGCCGTGACGATCGTCAGCATCGCCGGAGGCTAGGTGAACGCCTTGCGCAAGGTGCGCAGCCCCGCGCGGACGTTGGTCGAGGCGTCGATCACGGCGGAGGCCTCGAACCCCGAGTGGACCATGCACTGCTGGCACTTGGGGTTGCCGGACTGCGGGCCGTAGTTGTCCCACTCGGTCTCGACCATCAGGTCCTCGAAGCTGTCGGCGTAGCCCTCGTCCAGCAGGTAGCAGGGACGCTGCCAGCCGAGCACCGAGTAGCACGGCATCCCCCAGGGGGTGCACTCGTACTCGACCTCGCCCTTGAGGAAGTCCAAGAACAGCTCGCTGTGGTTGAACGACCACGAATCGGGCGGATCCTGCAGGATCTCGCGGAAGAGCTGCCGGGTTTGCTCGCGCTGCAGGAAGTGATCCTGGTCAGGCGCCTTCTCGTAGGCGTAGCCGGGGGAGATCATCAGCCCGTCGACGCCGAGCGTCATCATCTCGTCGAACATCTGCCGCGCCCGTCCCGGGTCGGCGCCCAGGAAGAACGTGCTGTTGGTCGTCACGCGGAAGCCGCGCGACTTGGCCAGCCGGATCGCCTCGACGGCGACGTCGTAGACGCCCTCGCGGCAGACGGAGGCGTCGTGGTCGTCGCGCACCCCGTCCATGTGCACCGAGAAGGTGAAGTAGGGGCTGGGCGTGAAGAGGTCGAGCTTGTGCTGCAGCAAGATGGCGTTGGTGCAGAGATAGACGAACTTGCCGCGCTCGATCAGCCCCTCGACGATGCGGTCGATCTCGGGGTGCAGCAGCGGCTCCCCACCCGGGATCGCGACGACCGGCGCGCCGCACTCCTCGGCCGCCGCCCAGCACTGCTCCGGCGTGAGTTGGGCCTTCAGGATCGGGTCGGCGTGCTGGATCTTGCCGCAGCCCGCGCAGGCGAGGTTGCAGCGGTAGAGCGGCTCCAGCATCAGCGTCAGGGGGTAGCGGGCGGTCCGCGTCAGGCGCTGCTTGGCGATGTACGTACCGACCCGAGCCGCCTGCCGCAGTGGGATCGCCATGTCGTCTCCTGCGCGCTCGCCGCGCGTCCGCCGTCCGGCGGGCGCCCTTCGCGGATCATACTACCCGCCCCGGGCGTCCCTGTCCGACGCGTCGGCGCGACGGGCCACAGCATACGCCTCCGGCGTGTTGAGGTTCAGGGTGACCAGCGGGTCAGCGACGTCGAGGAAGGTCGTGGTGTCGGCGTGCGCGCGCCGGACCGCCCGCAGCCCCTGCGACGCCTCTTGCACGGCGCGCAACTCCGGCAGCAGCGCGCCGTCGAACAGGCTGGGGTGACCGTTCCGGCCCCCGTGGCGGGGCACGACGATCGCACCGGGCGCCGGCAGGGCCCGCCAGGCGTCGATCAGCGCACGGACGGTGGCGCGGCGGAGCGGCGTGTCGACGCTGGCGACCACGACCGCCGTGGCATCGCCGGGCAGCGCGGCCGCGCCCGCGCGCAGCGACGACGCCCGCCCCGACGCATACTCCCGGTTGCGGACGACCCGGCAGCCGCCATCGCAGCGGATCGCCGCGGCGATACGGTCGGCTTCGTGCCCGAGCACGACGACGACCGGATCGCAGCCGGCGCCCCCGAGTTCGTCGATCTGATGTTGCAGCAGGGGGGCGCCGCCCCAGTCCAGGCACGCCTTGGCGCGCCCCATGCGTCGCGACTCGCCGGCGGCCAGGACGATCGCGGCGACGCCCGCGCTCATCGCAGCGCCGGGATCACGTCGCGGCCGATGCGCGCGATCGACTCCAGGATCGCCTCCTGGCCCACGGGCAGGAAGCGGATCAGGGTGTGGTCGAAGCCCATCGCCTCCAACTCGCGCAGGCGGGCGATGGCGGTCTCGGGCCCTCCCACGATGAGAACCTCCGGGTCGAAGCCG
This sequence comes from Dehalococcoidia bacterium, assembly GCA_965209205.1. GTDB lineage: Bacteria > Chloroflexota > Dehalococcoidia > Bin125 > Bin125 > TK10-74A. Next base: position 181,371 of record CBDBQC010000001.1, on the reverse strand, counting down.
CGGTAGCCGCGCTCGATGATGGGGCCGGCGAGCGCCGCGGCCTCGGCGTCGTCGGCGGCGATGTACACGTCGCGCCGCACGGGGAACGTCTCGACCTCGGCGAGGCGGTCCTCCGTATCGGCCGCTTCGCGGTACGAGGCGAGCTGGTCGCGGAGCTGGGCGTTGGTCGCGCCCGGGGCGGCCAGCCAGGCGTCGCCGATGCGGCCGGCGCGGCGGACGGCCACCGGCGCGCTGGCCCCAATCCACAGTCGCGGCGGCCGGGCGGGCCGGGGGCTGATCGTGACGTCGGACAGTTGCCAGAAGCGGCCCTCGTGCGTGACGCGCTCCTCCGTGAGCAGGCGGCGCAGCAGGGGGACCGCCTCCTCCATGCGGCCGCGCCGCTCCGACAGGGGCACGCCGAAGGGCGCGAACTGCGGTTCGCCGTCGCCGATGGCGAGGATGCAGTCGAGGGGGCCCTGCGCAATGGCGGCCAGGGTGCCCAGCTGCTCGGCGAGCAGGACGGGATGCCAGAGCGGCAGCAGGAAGAGCGGGATCACCGGCATCTCGCCGAGCTCCGGCAGGCAGCGTGCCAGCATCGGCACGTTCTGCATGTAGGGGCGCGGTGTGGCGTGGTGGTCGCCAATGGAGAACGAGGCGAAGCCGGCCGCGCGCGTGGCGGCGGCGCGCTCGACCACCCAGCGGGCCGATGTCGCGGCGTCGCCGCGGGGGTGCGCCGAAGTCACCGAGAGCCCGATCCGCATGATGTCGTCCCTTCTGATCGCCGCCCACTGCGTCGAGGCGAGGATACGCCTCAGCGCTCCGCGGGGGGCTCCACGGCGAACAACGCGCCGAGCACGTCGCGGCAGAGCCGCTCCGCGGCCTCGAGGCGCGCCGGTTGCAGCGTCATGCCGGCGCCCGCCGGTTGCACCTCGCCACGGGCGGTCTCGGCGGCGACGTCGACCAGGGCCAGAGTGGGACTGCGGCCCTGGAGCACACCGGCGAGTTGATAGGCGATCAGCGGCGCGGGCGCGACGCCCCACCAAACCGCCCGGATGCCGGTTATCCGAGCGCGGTCGGCGTCGGCGTCAGCAGGGCCGGTCAGGCTGACCACGGCGGCAAGACCCAGCCCGAGATCCGGGGCCTCGCGGTAGCACGAGCCGCCCGGCGGGATCGGCACCACGATGGCGCCGGGCGCTTCGCCGGGGCGCGGCAGGATGCGGCCGTCGAGGGTGAGCCGATCATGCAGGGGGTGCGTGTCGCCGGCGATGCGCAGCCGGGCGTCGAGCGCCAGCAACGTGGCCGCGAGGCGCTGCTCGGACGCGCCCAGCGCGTCGCGGAGGGACAGCGCTCCCGCCCCCGCCGCACACGACGCCGAGAGCGCCTGGCGGAGGGCGTCGGGCAGGCCGGGACGGCGCCGTGTCTCGCGCAGCGTCGCGCTGGGCAGGAGCTCCAGCGGGGCGGGCGTCGGCACGATCAGCTGCCGTAGTCGGCGAGGGCCTTCTTGAGCGCGCCCGCCGCCAGCACCGAGCAGTGCACCTTGCTCTTCGGCAGGCCGCCCACGGCCTCGACGAAGTCCCGCCGCGTCAGCCCGCGCGCGGCCTCGACGGGCCGGCCGATCAGCAACTCCGTGGCGACGGAACTGGTCGCGATCGCCGCGCCGCAGCCCCGCGTCAGGAACGATGCCCGCACGATCACGCCCTCCTCGATGCGCAGCATCAGGCGCATGTGGTCGCCGCACACAGGGTTGCGGTCCTCGCCCACGGCGTTGGCGTCGGCCAGGACCCCGGCGTTGCGGGGGTTGCGGAAGTGGTCGAGCACGATGGCGTTGTAGGCGCCGCCGTCAAGCGTCGAGTCGGCTGCGGCCGTGTCGTCTGCGGTCATCGCGATGAGTCTACGCCCGCCACGCCCGGCTCGGGCGTCGTGGCTGAGGACTGGGGTGCATGGCGATCGCGCCGACGCTAGTCGTCGCCGAGGCCGATCGCCTCGAAGACGGCCAGGAACTGCTGCGGATTGGCCGGGTTGTAGTGCGGGATCGCCAGCCCGATGGTCAGCGCCGGCCCGCTGACGAAGATCGCCCGCAGGCTGCGGCCGGCGGATTCATCCAGCACGCCGAAGGCGCGCGCGGCCGCCCCTGTGGAGTCGCTGAGCAGCGGGAACGGGAACGACTGCGCGGCCTGGAAGCGGCCGTGGGAAGTGCGATCATCGGCGCTGATCGCGAGCAGGCGCGCCCCGGCCTCGCCGATCAGGTCGAAGTCGTCGCGGAAGGCGCACAGCTGCGCCGTGCAGATCGGCGTCGCGTCCTCCTGGTAGAAGGCGATGACCAGCGGCCCCCGCGCGGCGACGTCGTGCAGGCGGATGGGCCCGTCGGGGCCGTCGAGGGTGAGGTCGGGCAGCGCGGCGCCGGCGTCGAGCGGCGTCATGGCGAGGCCCCGGCGGCGCCCAGACCGGCGACGTCCAGGATGGCCCCCTTCGCGAAGGCCAGCAGCTGGATGCGGCCGAGTCCCCCCGGGTCGCTCAGCAGCTGCGCAGCCCGTCGCCGCTCGAGGTGGGCGTCGAGGTCGGCGCCGCGGCCCGCCTCGGCGAGGGGTGAGGGCGTCGTCGCCCCGATTGCCGCCAGCCATTCCGCCTGCGAGCGCGGGGGGTACGCGGCGAGGCCGGCGCGCCGCGCTGCCGCCGTCACCGCGTCGAGGTCGACGTGGCAGGTCAGATCCTGTTCGCCCACGCGGACATACGGGTCATCGCCGGGCGTGTGTCGGTGGAAGCTCATCAGCGTGCCCTGGGTCCGCCAGGGCGCGTAGAGCTGCGCGCGTGGATGACTGTAGTCGAAGAACAGGAGCAGCCCCTCGTCGACCGCGGCGGCGATCGCGCCGACGAGCGCGTCGATGTCCGGACACACCTCGACGACCTGCCCCGGTCGCGGGGTGAGGCCCGCCAGCGGCTCGAGCACGGTGGGATCGGCGGGTGGCCCCGGCACGTCGCGGAAGCCGTCGTCGCTGAGCCCCACGAACAGCTCCTCCCAGCCGTTGCCCGACCAGCGCAGACGATGGACCGGCTGGGCGTCGAGCAACTCGTTCGCGACGACGAGCCCGCGCAGCGGCGCCAGCTCCCCGATGCCGGGGCGCCACGTCAGGCGCGCGTCGAAATCGCCCAGCCGCGCGCGCTGACGCGCCCGCGCCGCCTCGTCCGGTTCGACCAGCACGCCGCGCAGCGCCGCGGCGAAGTCGGGGCGCTGCGCGGCGACCCAGCCGAAGGCGGCATCGACGAGCGCGCCCGTGCCCGGACCGATATCGCACAGGGTGTACTCGGCCGGGCGGCCGCGGGCGTCCCAGTCGGCCGCCGCCAGTGCCGCGATCGCGTAGCCGAACAGCGGATGCAGCTCGGGGCTGGTGAGGAAGTCCCCGTCGCGGCCCACGGTGGGCCGGCCGGAGCGGTAGTACCCGTGGGCGGGGTCGTAGAGCGCGGCGGCCATGAACTCGGCGAAACTGATGGGGCCCCGCGCCCGAATCCGCGCCGCGATCCGCCGCGCGGCCGGAGTTGCCCCGCCGGCCGGCAGGCGGAAGCGATCGCGGGGCGCGGGGCCGGTGGTCGCGGTGGCGACCTCCCGGCCGGCGTCCGGATCGCGGCGCGCCCGTTGTCCAGTGGGCCCCGTCTCGGCTGGATGCGGCATCTCGACGCAGCATATCGGCGCGCGGGGGTTAGGATTGCGGACGGAGGGTCCGGTGGAACCGCGCTGCAAGCTGTGGCTCGAGCACGATGATCGCCTGGGGATGAGCGACTACCGCGCGCGGTTGCTCAGCGCCATCGCGGAGACGGGCTCGCTCTCGGGCGCGGCGCAGCGCCTGGATCTGAGCTACCGCCGCGCCTGGGGGAAGGTGCGCGAACTCGAACGGCACCTGGGCATCCCGCTGGTCGAGAGCGTGGCCGGCGGTGCGGGCGGGGGCGGCTCGCGGCTGACGGCCGAAGGGGCGGAATTGGTGCGGCGCTACACCCAGTTCGCCGACGATGCCCGCCGCGCCGTCGCCGCGCTGTACGACGACGCCTTCAGCACGCCCGAGCCCACCGATCCCGCGACGCTGCGATCCGACCGGGCCGGGCCGAGGTAAGTCCGCACGCGCGGGACGGCACGACGGCCGGTCGCTTGCGAGGGGCCGGGACTACGCCGCCGGAACGGGCCTACTCGCCGCGCGCGCCCAGGATGTTGATCGTCACCCGCCGCCGGCGCGCCCCGTCGAGTTCCACCAGGAAGATGCTCTGGTACTCGCCCAACAGCATGCAGCCGTCGACCAGGGGCACCGTCTCGCTCGTGCTGAGGAGCAGGTGCTGGCAGTGGCTGTGCCCGTTCTCGGGCTCGTTCGGGTGCATGTTGACCGTGCGGATCTCGAAGTCGTTGTGCCGGTAGTAGCGGTCGGGTGGCGCGACGCGGCGCAGGAGATCCTTGAGATCCTTGAGCAGCAGCGGCTCGTTCTCCTGCAGCCGGATCGCGGCCGTCGTGTGCATCGAGTAGATCGTCACCTGGCCGAAGTCGAGGCCCGCCGCGTCCACGACGCGGCGCACATCATCGGTGATATCGAGGAACCAGGGTCCCTCTTCGGTGACGTAGTCGAGCTGTCTCTGGATGGAACGGAACGGGCTGGTGGTCGTTTGCCGTTCGAATGGCGCGAATATCACGCCACCCGCATTCGGGGGTGCAGTCATGATGATCCCTCGCGGAACAACTCCAAATAACCAACAATAAGTTCGCGCACTGCCGACGAGCCGAAGAAAAATGATTCCCGTCCGCAGCCGGATTGCAGGGTAGCACATCCCGAGGATCGGCGCTGAAGTCGCGTGAAGTCGCGCCTCAGCCCGGCGGGTCGCTCGGGGCGCCGCGCTCGAGCCGCCGGACGAGCTGGGCCACGTGCGCGGCGTCGGGCGCCGCGGGCTCCTGCTCCCGGTACGTCCGCAGATCGCGCAGGGCGGCGTCGCGCAGGCCCAGCTGCGCGGCGATCAGACCGCGGTCGCGAATCTCGTCGATCGCCCACGGCGTCAACGCCACGAGGTGCTCCGCCGCGCCCAGGGCAGTGGCGAAGTCGCGCCGCCGCGCGCCGGCGACCTTGAGATTCAGCAGCACGCGAGCCAGGATCTGTCGCTTGGTCACCGCGCTGAGGAACGACTCGGTCGGGTCGGCGCTGGTCGCCCTGGCCGGCCGCGCCGCGGAGAGGCGGCGCGCCACGTCCTGGCGCAGCGTGTCCACGCCCACCTCCCGCCCGCCGTGGAACGGGTCCAGGTAGCGCCAGGCCCCGTCCGGCTCCCCGCCGGCGGCGACACGGACGAGGAAATGCTGCGGCGCGCCCACGCCCTCGATCGCGATCCCCAGCCGCCGCCCGACCTCCATCAGCAGGATGGAGAGGGTGATGGGCAGCCCGCGGCGCCGCTGCACGACGCGGTGCAAGTAGGAGTTCTGCGGGTCGTAGTAGTCGTCCGGGTCGCCGCCGAAGCCCAGGTCGCCGAAGAGGAAGCCGGCCAGCCGGTCGGCCTGCCGGCCGGGGGTGGCCTCCGACAGCAGGGGTTCCGCGTCGCGGGCGAGGGCGTCGAGTCGCCCGAGCTCCGCCGCGACATCGAGGGCCGGGTCGGCGATGCGGCCGACGCGCAGCGCGCAATCCGCCAGATCGACGCCGGCCTCCGCACCACCCGCGCGGGCGGCGAAATCGGCGGCGAGTCCGCGCAGCCGGTCGGCCTCTGTTGTTTCCACGATCGCAGGGAGGCTAGCAGCCGCCTAGGCTGGAGATGAGGCGGTCGGGGACTCGCATGACCCCGGAGGTGCGCGCTCCACTGCGCCGGATCGGCGAGCCGCGAGGGAGCCATGCTCCGGCCGGGCGCGTATCACGATCGTATCCCGGTACGGAGGAGTTTCGTCGATGACCGCCCCGTCCGCCGACGGGCCGCGCACCCGCCAGCCCCGGCCGAAGGCGCCCGCCCGGCGCGACGGCCCGCCGATCGATCGCAAGGCGCGGCTCCGCATCCCCCCGCACCATGTGACGAAGCAGCCCCCGTTCGAGCGCGTCCACAACTGGGACGAGGTCTACTACGGCTATACGCCGGAGCCGGCCATGTTCGAGGCGCAGCGCTGCATCCAGTGCCCGGCCGAGCCCTGCGTCGCCGCCTGCCCGATCGGCAACGACATCCCCGGCGCGCTGGCCCAACTGGAGTTGGGACGGATCGCCCCGGCCGCCGCGATCTTCCGCGCCACCAGCGAGATGCCGGAACTGTGCGGCCGCCTCTGTCCGCAGGAGCAACTCTGCGAGGGCCACTGCGTGGTGGGCAAGAACGCCAAGCCCGTCGCGATCGGCAAGCTGGAGTCCTTCCTGGCCGACTGGGACCGCCGCCAGCGGGGCGGCTTCCCGGTCCCCGCGCCCCGTTTCGAGAGCGGCGGGCGCGTGGCGGTCGTTGGCAGCGGGCCGGCGGGCCTCGCCGTCGCCGAGGGGATGCGCCTGGCGGGACACGCGGTGACGGTCTTCGAGGTGTGGCCCCGCGCGGGCGGGGTGCTGCGTTACGGCATCCCAAACTTCAAGTCGGCCAAGAGCATCGTCGATGAGAAGATCGCCGCCCTGCGCGCGGGCGGGATCGAGTTCCGCACCGGCGTGCGCGTGGGGCAGGACGTCCACTGGGAGGCGCTGCGCGCCTTCGACGCCGTCTTCCTGGCGCAGGGCGCCGGCGCCGCGCGGCGTCTGCGCATCGCCGGCGAGCAGCTGACCCACGTCTTCAGCGCGACCGATTTCCTGGTGCGCGCCAATCTGCCCCCCGAGGACCTGCCCGCGGGGCGCCGGCAGAAGCCGTACGTGGGTAGACGGGTGGTCGTCGTCGGTGGCGGCGACACGTCGATGGACTGCGTGCGCTCCGCCGTCCGCCTGGGCGCCGAACACGTCACGCTGCTCTACCGGCGCAGCGAGAACGAGATGGCCGGCCGCCTCGAAGAGCGCCGGCATGCCCGCGAAGAGGGTGTGCACTTCGAATACCTGACGACGCCGGTGCAACTCCTGGGGCGCGACGGCGCCGTGCGCGCGATTGAGTGCGTGCGCATGGAGTTGGGCGAGCCCGACGCGAGCGGCCGGCGCCGGCCCTCCCCGATCGAGGGCTCCAACTTCGTCCTCGACGCGGATGCCGTCGTCGTCGCGGTGGGCTACGGCGTCGATCCCGAATTGCTGGGGCCGGAATCGGGCGTGGTGGTGGACGACTGGGGGCAGATCGTCGTCGATGCGGCGGGGCGCACGTCGCAGCCGGGCGTGTTCGCGGGGGGCGACAACGTCAACGGGGCCGACCTCGTGGTCACGGCGCTGGCGTCGGCCCACCAGGCGCTCCCCGCGATGCTGGACTACGTGGCCGAGGGCCTCGCGGCGCGGGCGCCGGCCGCCGGCTGAGCCCGCGCCGGCTACCCGGCGCCGTTGGCGACGGGAATGAAGCGCTCGACGAAGTCGACCAGCCACTGCCCGTTGATGTTGATCGCATCCACGCGCAGGGTCAGCACGGTGGTCGTGCCCGGCACCGTGATCCCCACATACACCCGGGCGCGGTCGTCCTCGACTTCGGCGCGGGCCTCGCCAATGGCGCCCGCGATCACGACGTCCTGCAGGCGTGTCAGATCGCGGGGCACGTCCTCGTCGCTCTTCCAGCCGGTCTGGCCGATCTGCTCGGGTCCGGCCAGGCCGAAGATGGTGATCCCGTCGCCCGTCTGAATCGCGTCCAGGTAGGTCAGCGCCAGACCGGCCAGCGCCGTGGCGGTGTCACCGCTGGCTTCGACCGGCTCCGGCAGCAACACGACGCTGAACACGTAGTCGCCGATCCGGTGCCGCTCTCCCGCCGGCCGCCCCACCACCGCGGGGAACACGTCGACGCGGTAGCGGCCGCTCTCCGGCAGCTCCAGGGCCACTTCGGCGTCGAGCCCGTGGCCGGAGTCGTCGTTGAGCGCCAGGAAGCTGCCGTCGGGACCGAACACCTCCATGAACGTGTCGGCGCCGATCTCGCCGTCGGCGCGGATGCGCACGACCTGGCCGGCCTCGCCCGCGAACTCGAAGGAGTCGACGTCGCTCGGATCGTGGAGGCGGGCCTGCACGCTCTCCCCGATGGCGAGGATCCTCGAGTCGTCGGCCGCTTCCGGCTCGAGCAGTTCCACGCTCAGGATGAACTCCCCGCCGGAGAGGCTGTCGTAGGGCACCACGCGGATGACCTGCAGACCGTCCGAGGGCAGCGTGGCGATGATCAGCGCGTCGCGGTTGGCGATGCTCTCGTCGTCGTTGGTGACGATCTCCGTGCGGTTGGGTTCCAGCAGCGTCGCGACGGGATCCATGGTGGCGAGGCCGTCGACGCGGATGCGGACGAGGTCGCCCGCGGCGCCCTGGAAGCGGAACTGGGCGGGCTCGTCGGGCGTGATGACGCTGGAGCGGAGCTCGCCGCCGTAGACCAGATGGTTGGGGGGCAGGGCCGGCTCGGGCTCGGCTTCGGCTTCCGCCTCGTCGGCGGGCGGGTCGGCCGCCGCTTCGGTCTGCGCCTGCTCGTCGGCGGCCGGCTCCTGGGCCGGCTCTTGGGCCGGCTGCTGGGCGGGCGCCTCGTCTTGGGCCTGCTCCTGCGCCTCGGCCTGCGCCGCGTCTTGCGCCGGGGCCGGCTGCTCGGCTTGCGTTTGGGCCTGCGCCTGATCTTGCGCCGGGGCCGGTTGCTCGGTTTGCGCCTGCTCCTCGGCGGCTTGGTCCGCGCCGGCCGGGGCGGCGGCCGCTTCGGGTTGCGCCTGGGCCGCCTGGGCGGCCTGGGCCGCCGCCGACGCGTCCTCCTGCGGCTGCTCCGCGGCCGCCTGCTGGGCGACGGCGTCCCCGCCGGCCGCGGGGTCCGGCTCCTCGTCGTCGCCGCCCCAGAAGCACCCCGTCAGCAGGAGCGCCGGGATCAGAATTCCGCCTGTGAGAGAGAGAAGAGGTTTGCGCATGGTTGCCCGACGTTCCGCCACGATCATCCGGTGGATTCCGCCGACCACCCGGATCGTAACACCTGACGGCTTAGGTGGACGTGCGGTTCCCCCCATAAGGTCCGGGCGGGACCGCCGGGCGCCCCCCGACTGTCCGCAGCGAGCATTGTCCGCGGCGGGCCAGCGGCTATACTGGTGGCCGCGCCCCGGAATCGGGCGCGCCGCGGCATGGCGCCGCGGCGGAGCGTTGGGGAGACGGCGTGACCTACGAGATCGTCGAGAACTGCATCGGCTGCACGGCCTGCGTGAACCGCTGCCCCACGAACGCCATCTACGGCGAGCGCAACGTCATTCACTACATCGACCCGGTGCTCTGCATTGAGTGCGGGGCCTGCGGCGCCGTCTGCCCGGTCGAGGCGATCCTGGACGAGGTGGGCGACCTCTGCCGCAAGTTCCCCAAGAAGGAATGGCCCAAGGCGGTCGTCGACTCGGAGCGCTGCATCGGCTCCGGCTGCGAGATCTGCATCAACGTCTGCCCGTTCGACGCCCTCGTGCTCGATCACACCCCCGGCGCGACCGACTTCTTTGGGCAGGCCGTCGTGATCGAGAAGAACTGCACCGGCTGCCGCCTGTGCGAGGACTCCTGCGGCTGGGACGCCGTGCACATCTTCCCCGAGCGGGAGCTGCTCAAGAAGCAGTACTACCCGAACGATAAACCGACGCCGGGACAAGAGAAGTTCGGCAAGAAGAAGGCGGCGGTCGCCGTCAGCTAGGCCGCCCCCCGCGCGACATCCGGAACCTCAGCCCCTTCCTGGGAACCTCACCCCCTAACCCCCTCTCCATCTGAAGCGAGGGTGAGGGGGTTAGGGAAGGGCGGTTCGCGAACCGCCCCTACGAGATCTTGCCCCCCGCTGTTGCTCGGCGCTGGGAACGGGCGCTAGTCGCCGTTCCCGTGGCTGCGGTACGTCTTGTCCGTCGATTCGAGCACGGTGCGGTCCAGGATGTCCGCGATCTCGACATCCTGCTCGATGCCGCCGAACTCCCGCAGGACGTCGTGCAGGGCCTGGAACTGCGCTTCCGTGAACCAGCCCAGGCCGTTGTCCCGGGTCAACTCCGAGGTCGCATTGGCCAGGTCGGTCTCCAGCAGGAAGCGCTCGTGGAGCAGGTCCGCCTCCTCGCTGATGAAGGCGCGCGTCGCCTCGATCGCGGCCGCGGGGTCGGCCAGGGCGAACTGGACGCCTCGCATCGTGGCGGTCAGGAAGCGGCGCAGCGCCTCCCGGCGCGTCTCGTCGGCCAGCAGGTCCTCGGTCACGACATAGGTCACGCCGAGCGTCGGCACGCCGGCGTCGCCGGCCTGGAAGATGCGGATCGATTCCCCCATCACGCGCTGCAGAATGTCGGGCTCGTTGTTGAGGAACACCGGGTAGACGTCGACCTGCCCCTCGGGCAGCACGACGGGGTTGAAGCCCACGCCGACGAGTTCCACGTCGTCGGCGCTGAGGCCGTTCGCGTTGAGCAGCGCCAGGAATTCGGCCTGCACGACGCTCTTGAAGCCCACCGTGCGGCCCGCGAAGTCGGCGGGCGACTCGATGCCGCTGTCCTCCAGCACGACGTAGCCCAGGTCGCCCGACTGCCCGAAGAGCGCCACCACGACCAAGGGCGCCCCCGGGTCGGCGCGGCGCTGGATGACCTCGCTGGCGGGCTGGGTGGTGAGATCGACGTCGCCGCTCAGCAGCAGCCGGATGTGCTCGCCCTGCCCCGACGGGTGCTGGATGGTCACGTCCAGGCCCAGCTCGTCGAAGTACCCCTCCTGGTCGGCGACGTAGGCGGCGACGAAGGGCAGGTTGGCCTGCGCGCGGAAGCCCGCCATGAACGTGAAGCTGAGCCGCTCGTCGTCGGCGGGGGAGTCGCCGCCGCAGGCTGCGATGATCAGCGCCGCGATCAGCCCGAGCGCGAGGATGGTGGCCGCCAGCGCGCGGCGGCGAGGCCGGGCGAGGGTGGAGGATCGGTGTTGGAAGGGCATGCGCCGGATCGTAGGCAGCGCGCTCGCCTATCTGAGTTGTAGAATGCAACGCACTGTGTCGCCGAGAGAGCACGCGCGCGATCCGCTGGGGGCGGCCCTCGACATCGTGGGCGATCGCTGGTCGCTGCTGGTCGTGCGCGACCTGCTGCGCGGGCACACCCGCTTCAGCCAACTGCGCGAGTCGGTCGTGGGCATCGCGCCGAACATCCTCGCCGAGCGCCTGCGCCGGCTTGAGCGTCACGGCGTGCTGGAGCGCCGGCGCTACAGCGACGCGCCCCCCCGCGACGAATACCTGTTGACGCGGCGCGGGCACGGCCTGGGGGCGGCCGTGGGCGCGCTGCTGATCTGGGGCGAGGCGGCGCAGCACGACCTGAGCCTGATCGACCTGACCTGCGGCCACGAAGTGGCCCTGGTCTATCGCTGCCCGGACTGCGAGCGGGACACGCCGCGCTCGCAACTGCGCATCGTCGAGGGCTGAGCGGCGGGGTGACCGGCGACGACGGGCGCGGGCTACTCGTCCGTATCCGGCGCGAGGTCGCCGACGTCGGTCGCCGTGCCCTCGCCGCCGAAGGGGGGCGTTTGGTTGAGGACGAAGTTCTTGAACCACCAGCCGTCGACGGCGTCGCGGCGGAACTCCGCCACGAGGTGGTGCTTGTAGCGCACCTTCAGATCGGAGCCGAGGTCGACATCGTCCCCCTCGATCTCCAGCAGGTCGGCGACGCCGGTGATCTTGATCACGACCCGCTTGACCTCGCGCCGGCTGATCTTGCTGGCCAGCCGGCCGTCGGTGTGCGTCTCGTCGGCGCTGCGCGCGGCGGGCGGGCTAGTGGACTCTGCGGTCATGGGGCGCTCCCTCCGCCCCGCGGCGCGGGGCCGTGCGTCGATCCGGCCTGTTCGATCGTCCGGCCGCCAGTTTACGCGGCTTGGGCGTACGCGGCTTCGGCCCCAGCGACTCAGCCCGGCGTGGTCCAGGTGGAGCGGTGCCAGGAGAGCAGCCGGCGCTCGGCCAGGGCCAGCGCGACGTTCATCAGCACGCCGATCACGGCGAGCGTGATCACCGCCGCGAACAGCCGGTCGAGCCGCACGAGCCGGTTCTCCTCGTCGATGACGGCGCCCAGCCCGCCCTGCCCGGCCGCGAAGAACTCGGCCACGACCGCCCCGATCAAGCTGAGCGTGGCGGCGATCTTCAACGCCGCGAAGACATAGGGCAGCGCCGAGGGCCAGCGCAGGCGCAGGAAGATCTCGCGCGGGGAGGCGTGCAGTGAGCGCAGGAAGTCGAGCGCGCCCGGGTCGACGTCGCGGAAGCCCACGATGCCGTTGATCAGCACCGGGAAGTAGGTGATCAGCGCCGCGATGGCGACCTTCGGCTCCCAGCTGAAGCCGAACCAGATCACGAACAGCGGCGCCAGCGCCACGATGGGCGTCACCTTGACCGTGATCGCGATGGGCAGCAGCGCGCGCTCCAGCGTCGTCGAGTGGGCCATCAGGATCGCCAGCGCGATCGCGGCGCCGGCCCCGACCGCGAGCCCCGCCGTCGCCACCGCGAAGGTGCGCAGGCCCTCCCGCGCGAAGAAGCCGATGTCCGAGAACAGCGCCTCGGCCACCGCCGACGGCGGCGGCAGGACGAACTTGCTGACGTCGTTCAGCTCGACCCAGGTCTCCCACAGCGCCGCGCCGAGCACCGCCGCGACGAGCGGGGGCAGCAGGTAGGGCGCCGCGGCGCGCGCCCAGCGCGTCCACTCGACGCGCAGCGGCGCGGTCGCGGTGGGTCGGGCCTCCCGGCCGCTCACGGCGGCTCCTGTTCGGCGGGTCCCGGTTCGGGCGGGCCGGTGCGCAGCAGGGCGCGGATCTGGTCGACGGCGTCCAGGAAAGCGGGCGTGCGTTCGCCCTCCGGCCGGCGCGGGCGCGGCAGGTCGATGCCGACCTGCGCGACGATCCGGCCCGGGCGCGGGCTCATCACGACCACCCGATCGGCCAGCGCGACGGCCTCGGCGACGGAGTGCGTCACGAACAGCACCGTCTTGGCCGCGGCGCGGGTCGTCGGAGTGCGCTCCCAGACGCGGAGCAGCTCATAGCGCATCTGCTCGCGCGTGATCTCGTCCAGCGCGGCGAAGGGCTCGTCCATCAGCAGCAGGTCGGGATCGACGGCCAGCGCGCGGGCCAGCGCGACGCGCTGCTGCATGCCGCCGCTCAGCTCGTGCGGCCGCGCCCGCGCGAAGCCCTCGAGGCCCACCAGCCGGATCAGCGCCTCGGGATCGGACCCGGCGGCGCCGCGGTTCGCCGCGCGGTTGACGGTGTGGGGCAGCGCGATGTTGGCCCGCACGTCGCGCCAGGGGAGCAGCGCCGGCGTCTGCGCGACGAGGCCCAGCCGCTTGCCGGCCTGCGCCGCGGCCGCCGCGCCGCCGAGGACGCGCACCACACCCCGGCCGGGCGGCAGCAGTCCCGCCGCGATGCGCAGCAGCGACGTCTTGCCGCAGCCGCTGGGCCCCACCACGACGACGAACTCCCCCGGCCCGACCACGAGGTCGATGCCGTCGAGGGCGCGCAGGTCGTCGTAGTCGAGCCCCACGCCGGAGAGATGCAGCGCGGCTTCGGCCGGCGGCGACGTCGCGGCGGGGCTCGGCGCCGATGCGACCATGATGCTCCTCGCCGGTCGTGCCCGGCATGGCTACGGTAGCCCGCCGCCGGCCGGAGCCGCAGCGCGTGCCGCACGCGACAGGGGCGCGCCGGCCGCCCCTGTATTCTCCACCCGGCCGGCCCGGGCCGCGATCGAGGGCAGGGAAGGGCGTCGCGCGTGACGACTGACGAGCCGAGCGTCGGCTTGATCGGAGGGACGGGGCCCGAGGGGCGCGGCCTCGCGCTGCGGCTGGCGCAGGCCGGTCTGGCGGTGCGCATCGGTTCCCGCCGGGCCGAGCGCGCCGAGCAGGCCGCGAGCGACGTCCGCGCCGCGCTGCCCGACTCCGACGTCAGCGGCCACCTCAACGCGGCCGCCGTCGCCGAGTGCGACCTGGTCGTCGTCGTCGTCCCGTACGACGGACACGCCGCCACGCTGACCGACCTGCGTGACGCGATCGGCGACAAGATCGTGATCGACGCGGTCGTCCCGTTGCGCTTCAGCGGCGGCGTGCCGGGCATCGTCCCCGTGCCCGAGGGCAGCGCCACGCAGCAGGCTCAGGCGCTGCTGCCGGCGGCCCGCGTCGTGGGCGCCTTCCACAACCTCAGCGCCCAGAAGCTGCAGGCGCTCGACGCGCCGATGCAGGGCGACGTGCTCGTCACCGGCGACGACGCCGAGGCGAAGGCCACGGTCATGCGCCTGGCCGCGCGCATCCCCGACCTGCGCCCCGTCGACGCCGGCCCGCTGGCGATGTCGAAGTACGTCGAGGACCTCACCGCGCTGATCCTGGGCATCAACCGCCGCTACCGGACGCAGGCCGCGGTGCGGATGCTGGGCGTCGAGCCGTGAGCGGGCCCGACGGCTACCGGGTCTTCCCCGTCCACGGCCTGCCCGAGGTGCGCGATGGCGACGATCTCGCCGTGCTGATCGACGGCGCGCTGCATGCCCAGGGGACGCCGCTCGAGTCGGGCGACGTGCTGGTCGTGACGCAGAAGATCGTCAGCAAGGCGGAGGGGCGCCTCGTGGCGCTGGCGGATGTGGAACCCGGCGATCGCGCCCGCGCCTGGGCCGCCGCCTGGGACAAGGACGCCCGCCAGGTGGAGCTCGTGCTGCGCGAGGCCGCGCGCATCGTGCGCATGGAGCACGGTGTGATCATCACGGAGACGCGCGAAGGTTGGATCTGCGCCAACGCCGGCATCGACCAGTCGAACATCGGCGGGCCGGATGGGGAGCAGGACGTGGTCTCCTTGCTGCCCATCGACTCCAGCGCCTCGGCGCGCCGCATCCGCGCGGGGCTGGTCGCGCGGGGGCAGCCCGCCGTCGGCCTGATCGTCAGCGACACCTTCGGCCGGCCCTGGCGCGAGGGGCTGACCAACGTCGCCATCGGGGTGAGCGGGATGGCCCCGCTGCGCTCCTACGTGGGACAGATCGACGAACACGGCTACGACCTGCGGGTCACTGTGATGGCCATCGCCGACGAGCTGGCGGCGGCGGCCGAGCCCGTGATGAACAAGCTCGACCGCGTCCCCGTCGCCGTCGTGCGCGGGCTGGACGTCCCGACATCGGAGGACGACGCGTCGACCCTCGTCCGGCCGGCGGAGATGGACCTGTTCCGCTAGGCCCGGCCCCCACCGCTGGCCGCCCCGACCTGACCCTCGGCTCTCCGCCCCATCCCCTCCGATCCCCCCTCTCCATTGCTCTGCAATGGAGAGGGGGTTAGGGGGTGAGGTTCCCCCGCGATCGCACGCCGGAACCCCACCAGTGACACCGGGATGGGCTCCAACGGCGCCCGAAGCCGATAAATTCCGTGGAAACCCCATAATTTCCGTCTTACTTGACATAGGGTGGGGGGCTAGCCTCTGAGTATGTCATACTTTACGCGCTCTCGCTCCGAGCGGTCCCACATGGGACAGCCGGGTACCGGAAAGGACTTTGCGATGAGCCGCCTGAACTATTGGACCGCCCTGCGGCAGCGAAAGATCTCGCGCCGCACCATGTTGGGAGCCAGCGCCAAGGCCGGCGTTGGAGCGGCCGGCCTCGCGCTGGTCGGCTGCGGCGACGACGACGATGACGCCGCGCCGGCGGTCGTCGACTCGTCGGCGGTGGACGCCGCCGCGAGTGACGCCGCCGCTGCGGCTTCGGCGGCCAGCGACGCTGCCGATGCCGCGGGCCGGGCCGCCGAAGCCGCCGAGGCGGCCTCGGCCCTGGCGGCCGACGCGGCGGCCTCGGACGACGCGGAGCAGGCGGCTGCGGCCGCCCAGGCCGCCGCCGACGCGGCCGCTGATGCGGCCGCCGCCGCCGAAGCCGCGGGCGAGGCGGGCGCCGCCGCCGTCGCGCAGGCGGCCGCCGATGCCGCCGAGGCCGCCGCCGCGGCCGCGCGAGAGGCGGGCGCCGAGGACACCACCGCCGCCGCCGCGGCCGCCCAGGCCGCGGCCGATGCCGCCGCGGCGGCTGCTGCCGCCGCCGGGGATGCCTCCGCGGCTGCGGCTGAGACCGCCGCCGCGGCCGTCGCGGCCGCGCAGGAGGCCGCCGAGGCCGTCGCGGCCATTGAGGCCGGCACGAGCATGGCCGAGGACGCCGAGTACTCCCAGCCCTGGCCGCTCGACCAGGTCGATCTGGACGCCTCGATTGTCGGCGCGATCGCCGCCGACACCGGGGGCCTGGATCAGGCGCGTACCGGCAGCGCCGCCAACGTTTACTCCCACGGCGCCGTCTTCAACGGGGTCATGGAGGTGGATCCCCGCGTTGGCAACGCGATCCCATCGCTCGCCGCACCGGAGTGGATCGACCCCGTCACGCTCCGGGCGACGGTTGTTCCGGCGCCGTTCCACGACGGCTCGATCCTCACTGCTCACGACGTGGTCTTTAGCTACCAGCGCATGGGCGGTCTCGCCGAATACCACCAGGGCGGCGAGACGACCGATCACCCCGGCGGCTGGCGCCCCAATAACCCGACCCGAGGGGCCCAGTTCTGGGTCCGCAACGAGGCCGTGGACGACCGCACGTGGGCGTTCGAACTGCCAGAGGCCGATGCGGCCTTATTCATCAACTTGTCCGGCTGCTGCGAGGTGGCGATCTACTCGCAGGCGGACGTGGAGCGGCGCGGCGATCTCGCGGTGGACCAATTCGCGATGGGCACGGGCCCCTACCGCTTCGTCAGCCACACGGACGACGAGGACTTCGTCTTCGAGCGCTTCGAGGAGCACTTCAACCCCGTCGACTACCCCATCGTGGTGCCGCGCTACGCCCACAACAAACACCTGACGATCTTGGTGCGGCCCGAGATCCAGTCGCAGTTGGCCGGCATTGAGGCCGGCGAGATCGACATGCTGGCGGAGCTCGGGCCCGACTTCGTCGAGCCGTACCTGGACGACCCCGACTTCACCGTCCAGTTCCAAAACGGCGTCAACACCCTGCACCACATCCAGCCCAACCTGTACGCCCCAGACGATGGACGACGGCAGCCCGAACCCGTTCCTGGACCTCCGCGTCCGCCAAGCTGCGAACCACGCGGTCAACCGCCAGGCCCTCATCGACGGCTTCCTGCTCGGGCAGGGCGAGCAGGGACTCTTCGCGTTCAGCGGCGTCCAGGGCTACCCGTCCGCGGAGCAGAAGCGGGAAGCGCTCTTCGACTACGACCCCGACAAGGCGCGGGCGCTGCTGGCCGAGGCCGGCTACCCGGACGGCTTCGACATCCCCCTGTACTGGACGCCCGACTGGGGCGGCGCGTATATCTCGGACATGGTGCTGGCGGTCGCGCAGGATCTGGCCGCGGTCGGCATCCGGACGGATCGCCGGTCGATCCCCGTCGGCGAGTACTTCACCGACGCCTACACCCGCGGCGGCCCCGACGCCCTGCCGGGCCTCTTCTGGTTCTTCGCCAACAACGTCCCCGACGTCGGATCGATGTGGGAGTGCTGCACCGGGCCCGGCGGCTTTTTCACCCTCTCGGATCCCCTGGACCCCGGCCTGCACGAGCTGTACCTCGCGCAGAAGGTCGAGATCGATCTCGATCGGCGCCTGGAAATGATCGCGGAACTGCTGCTGTGGCATGCGCGCGAGGCGTATTTCATCTTCATCGTCGAGCCGCCGGAGGGTGTCCTGACCCGCAGCGACGTGAACTGGCCGAGGAGCGGGGCTTGGGGCCGACTGTGGGGGGGCAGCACCTTCGCCGTGCAGCGGCACACCTAACGCCCGGAACCTCACCCCCTCACCCCCTCTCCATCCAGAAGGATGGAGAGGGGGAACTCCGGTCCCCTCTCCCCTGGGGAGAGGGTTAGGGTGAGGGTCCGCGCCGGCCGAGATCCCCCTCACCCCCACCCTCTCCCTCGGGGAGAGGGGGCCAGAGGGTGAGGTCGGCGGGACGCCATCGCCTCGCCGATGGCGCGCCGATGCGCGAAGATCGACGCGTGCCCGCCGACGACTACCTCTTGCTGTCCGACGAGGCGCTGATGCGGCAGTGCCGTTTCGAGACGCTGCGCGTGTCGGGGCCGGGCGGGCAGCATCGCAACCGGCGCGACACGGCCGTGCGCCTGACGCACGGCCCCACCGGCCTCGTGGCGCAGGCCTCCGAGCAGCGCTCGCAGCTGCGCAACCGCGAGCGGGCGCTGCGACGGCTGCGCGCCACGATCGCGCTGGAGCATCGCCGTCCGGTGGCGCTGGAGCAGTACACGCCGCCCGCCGTGCTGGAGGCCATCCTGCCACCCGTGCCCGGCCGCAAGGCCCGCGACCGCATCGGGCCCAAGCATCGCGACTACTGGACCGGGGTGCAGGCGCTGCTCGACCTCTTCGTGGCGGTCGAGGGATCCGTCTCGGAGACGGCGGAGCGCGTGGGGCTGAGCACCGGGGCGCTGTCGCGCTTCCTCGTTGGCGACCCGCGGCTGCTGCGCGCCGTCAACGGCTGGCGGGAGTCGCGCGGCATGCGGCCGCTGCGCTGATCAGGCGCCGGCGAGGGACGCGCGGCAGGCGGCGGCGGCGGCGTGCCCGCTGCGCACCGCCGACTCCATCGTCGCCGGCCACTGGGTGTCCGTCCACGCCCCCGCGAGGAAGAGCCGCTCGACGCCGGTCACGGGCCCGGGGCGCAGCGCCGCGACGCCCGGCGCCGGCCGGAACGTCGCCTCCATCTCCTTGACCACGCGCCAGTGCGTCACGGCCGGCGGCGGGGCGCCGCGCGACGCGGGGAAGGCGCGGCGCAGCGCCGCGATCGTCGTCGCCGCGACGTCGGCCTGCGGCCGGGCGGCCTGGTCGTGCGCCCCAGAGAGCGAGACGGTGATCCACTGCCCGCCGTCGGACTCGGTGTCGCCCCGGCCGCCGATGCGGGTGCGATTGAAGACGTACTGCACGTCGGGGTCCAGGACGGCCACGAAGTCGTCGCGCAGCAGCGGCCGGTCCCAGCGCAGGTGCACGTTGACGATCGGGCTGTAGCGGAACGCGTCGAGGGCGTCGAGGCCGCGCCGGCCGCGCCAGTCGCCGGGCAGCAGCGCCGACGCCTGATTGGGCGGCAGGGCCAGCACGACGGCGTCGGCTTCCACGGGCCCGCCCGCCAGCGCGACGCCGCCCGCCCGCCCGTCCCGATCGATGAGGCCGCCGGCGCGCGCCCCCAGTCGCGTCCACCCCCCCGCCGACTCGAAGCGTTCCCGCGCCGCCTCGGCGATGCGCGACAGCCCCACGCGCGCGATGCCCATGTCGGCGCCGTGCGCGTCGCGCAAGAGGCCGGTCTGGAAGACGTAGGCGGCCTGCGCGGCGCTGACGGCGTCGGACGTGTCGTTGCAGGTGGGCAGCACGACGAGGTCCCAGAACCGCTCGATGACCCGCTGCGACTGCCCGTGCGCGCGCAACCAGTCGCCGAAGCTGCGATCGTCCAGGCGCCGGCGCGCGTCGTCGGACATGCGCAGCAGGGGCAGCGCCGCGCGTCCCAGCGCCAGCCGCTCGCGACGGCGCAGGTGCGGGAAGCGCAGCATCGACCAGGCCAGATTCAGCGGGGCGGGCAGCGGACCGGGCAGCGCGGCGATGGCCCCCATCACGCCGGTCTCCGGATCGAGCACCGGCACGCGCAGTCGCGGCTGGAGTTGGACGTCGTCCTGGAGCCCCAGCCGCTCGATCAGGGCGATGTAGGCCGTGCAGCAGCGCAGGTAGACGTGCTGCCCGTTGTCGAGTTCCGCGCCGCTCTTGGGGTCGACGAAGGAGAACGTCTTGCCGCCGACGAAGGGCCGCCGCTCGATCAGCGTGGTAGCCAGCCCCGCCTCGGCCAGGTCCAGCGCGCAGGTCAGGCCCGCCAGCCCACCCCCGACGACGACGACGCGCTGGCTCAACGGGGACGCCGCCGCGGCGTCGCGCCGCCGATCCAGAGCCGGAGCAGGAGTAGCGCCCGCCCCACCTTCGAGGGGCTCACGCGGGCGCTGTAGACGTCGTAGTCGCGCCGCACGATCTCGCGGAGGATGCCGCGATAGACGCCCTGCAGGCCGTTGCAGCACATGCGGCTGCGGGGGCCGTCGAGCAGCGGGATCAGGCGCAGGCCGCTGTCGTAGAGGGCGAAGGCGCGCTCCGCGTAGTCGGCCATGAGCGCGCGGAACTGGTCGTTGTAGCGACTCTCCAGCAGGTCGGTTTCGCCGTAGCCGTGGCGCCTGAGATCCTCCTGGGCGAGGTAGATGCGGTCCCGCGCGGCGTCCTCCTTCACGTCGCGGAGGATGTTGGTGAGTTGCAGCGCCCGCCCCATGTCGATGGCGGCCGCCCGCGCCAGATCCGCGCGCGAGCGGTCGTAGCCGAAGATCTCGACGCAGATCAGCCCGATCACCGAGGCCGCCTGGTAGCAGTAGTCGAGCAGGTCGGCGTAGCTCTCGTAGCGGCGCCCATCGAGGTCCTGCTGCATGCCCGCGATCAGGTCGTGGAAGAACTCCCGCGGGATCGCGAAGCGCGCGACGGCGTCCCCCAGCGCGACCGCGAGCCAGCCCTGCGCGTGCTCACCCGGCGAGCCCGCGTCGTGGTCGCCGTAGGCCTGCGCGAGGACCGCGCGCGCCTCGTCGAGCCGCCGCAGGCGGACATCGCGCGACCCGGCCTCGTCGACGGCGTCGTCGACGCTGCCGGCGAAGGCGTAGGCGGCGTAGATCGCGTTGCGCTTGTCGCGCGGCAGCGAGGCGAAGGCGTAGTAGAAGTTCGTCGCCCGGCGCTTGGTGAAGGCGCGGCACTCGGCGTAGGCGCCGGCGACGGTCGGGCCGGGCGCGTCGATCGCCATGGCCTCAGCCGATCCCCAGGCGGTGCCGCGAGAGCGCCCGCAGCGCCAGCCAGGCCTTGTGCGGGGCGGACACCGTGGGCCGATGACGCAGCACGTCGTAGCGCTGCCCCTCGATGGCGCGCAGCACGGCCCGGCCGCCGTCGCTGAAGAGCTGCAGGTCGACGCGCAGGGGGCGATCCACCAGCTCGATCAGCGGCAGCCCCTCGCGGAAGAAGCTCTCCGCGCGGTCGACCTCGAAGCGCATCAGGGCGCGGAAGTTGGCGTCGCAACGCCCCTCCGCGATCTGCGCCTCCTCGACCCCGAAGCGCGCCAGGTCCTCGAGCGGCAGGTAGATGCGGCCGGCGCGGTAGTCGCGGGCGACGTCTTGCCAGTGGTTGGCCAGCTGCAGCGCCGTGCAGGTGGCGTCGGAGAGGCGCAGGCGCTCGGCGTCGGTGTATCCGAACAGCGCCAGCACCATCTCGCCGACCGGGTTGGCCGAGTGCTCGCAGTAGTGCAGCACGTCGGCGAACGTGTCGTAGCGCGACCGCCGCTGGTCGATGCGGTTGGCCTCGATCAGGCGGCGGAAGCCCTCGGGGTTGAGCGGCGCCTCCCCCGCGACGCGGCGCAGGGCGACGCCGATCGGGTGGCGGGGCGCGGGGCCCGTCTCCGCGAACGCCCGGTCCGTCTCGGCCTCCCACTCATCGAGCAGGGCGAGCCGCGCGGCCCCGCGATCCGCGGCGTCGCCGGCCGCCTCGTCGCCGAGGTCGTCGGTGAAGCGGCAGAACGCGTAGACGGTGAACATGGCGGGTCGCAGCGAGGCCGGCAGGAAGCGGGAGACGACGGTGAAGTTCTCGTACTGCCGCCGGGCGTAGCGCTCGCACCAGCGTGCGGCGGCCTCCGGCGTCGCGGCGATGTCGAAGCCGGCCTCGATCGGATTCGCGGCCTCCGGGGGCCGCGCGCTGGCGATCACGGTCGTTCCCCCGCCCCACGCCTGCGGGCCGGACCCGCGGGCCGGTCGTCTGCCGGCTGCTACGGGCACCTTACCCGATGCCGCCCGGCGCGAATGGATCCACCGGCGACCGGGCGCCGCTCCGGCGTCAGGCGGGGGCCAGGGCCTTCGCGTAGCGGCCCAGCGCCATGAGCGGGAAGTAGTGCCGGTAGAGGTGGTAGTTGATCATGAAGTCGGTCGAGAAGCCGGTGCCGGTGAACTCGGGCTCGTCCCAGGTGCCGTCGGAGCGCTGGCAGTCGAGCAGGTAGCGCACGCCCCGCGTGACGGAGTCCGACTCCGCCTCGCCGGCCGCGATCAGCGCCATCAGCGCCCAGGCCGTCTGCGACGGCGTCGCGGGGCCGCTGCCGGCCAGGCGCGGCTCCGCGTACGTCTCGCAGCCCTCCCCCCAGCCGCCGTCGGGCAGCTGATGGCGGTGCAGCCAATCGACCGCCTTGCGCACCGCCGGCTGCGACATCGGTTCGCCCAGCGCCTCCAGCGCGGGCAGTACGGCGCCCAGCCCGTAGAGGTAGTTCACGCCCCAGCGCCCCCACCAGGAACCGTCGGGCTCCTGCAGGTCGGCGAGGAAGCGCAGCCCCCGCGCGGCCGGCGGGAACGCCCCCCGGTAGCCCAGCCGGCCCAGCAACTCCAGCACGTGGGCGGTGACGTCGGCCGTGGGCGGGTCGATCGTCGCGCCGAAGTCGGCGAATGGGATCTTGGTCAGGAACTCCGCCGTGTTGTCGACGTCGAAGGCGCCCCAGCCGCCGTCTTCGGACTGCATCGACAAGGTCCAGCGCAGGCCCGCGTGGATCGCGCGGCGCTTGGCGGCCTCGTCGGGCAGCGCGATATCGTCGAGCGCCAGCAGCACGAACGCGGAGTCATCGATGTCGGGGTAGACGTCGTTCTCGAACTCGAAGGCCCAGCCGCCGGGGGGCGTGTCGGGGTTCTTCACCTGCCAGTCGCCGCCGCTGAAGACCTGCTCCTGCAGCATCCACTCGCCGGCCCGCACGAGCGCCGGATGGTCGGCCGGGAGGCCGGCGTCCCGCAGCGCGATGGCGGCCAGGCAGGTGTCCCAGACGGGCGACAGGCAGGGCTCCGTCCACAGCATGCGCGGGCCGTCCGGGGCGGGCTCGCCCGGGACCGGCTCCTCGCGCGTGAAGCTGCGGAAGCCCTCCAGTCCCTGCCGCATGACGGGATGGTCCAGCGGATAGCCCAGCGCGCGCAGGGCCAGGAGGGCGTAGACCCAGGGCGGCTGGATGCCGGCCCAGGAGCCGTCGGCCTCCTGCCGGTCGAGCAGCCAGCGCTCGGCCGTGCCCAGCGCGCGATGATGCAGCGGTCGCACGTGGTTGCGTTCCAGCACGCGCAGGACGCTGTCGAGCACCGAGAAGAAGCCCGCCCAGCTGAGCAGGTTGCGCGGCCGCCGGACCGCGAAGTCGCGCCGCTGCTTGGGGTCGCACCACAACTCCTGGACGCCGGCGCCGGCCGGCACGGTGGCCGTGGGCCGCTGGCTGAAGACCACCGTGATCGCCACGATCGTCGCGCGCGCCCAGGAGGCGAACTCGTAGATGTTGAACGGGGACCAGCTGGGCAGCAGCACGAGCCAGGGCGGCATGGCCGGCAGGCGGTCCCAGTCGTACTGGTCGAAGAGGGCCAGCCAGAGCTTCGTGAAGACGCGCGCCCGGGCGATGCCGCCGTTGGCCAGCACCCAGTCGCGCGCGCGCACCATGTGCGGGGCGTCGGGATCCTCGCCGGCCAGCTTCAGCGCGAAGTAGGCCTCGATCGTCGTGCTCAGCTCGCCCGGGCCGCCGTACCACTGCGACCAGTAGCCCTCCGGGTGCTGGTGATGCCGCAGGTAGCGCCCGATCTTCGCCCAGACCTCCCGGTCGGCGATGCCCAGGTGGTGCGTGAGCAGCAAGTACTCCGCCGTGATCGACACGTTGGCTTCGAGCTCGGCCACCCAATAGCCGTCGGTGTGCTGGTCGTCGAGCAGCCAGCGCGTCGCGCCGTCGATCGCGGCGGAGAGCTGGAGATCGGTCACGCGGGCCGGGGCGCGGCGGCTGGTCATGGCGGGTCCCCTCAGTGCTCGCGCCGCACGATGAAGCGCCCCGCCTCCTCGAGCGCCGCCCGGCCCGGCTCGCGCAGGCCGCAGTCGGCGAGCGCCGCGAGGAAGCCGTCGTAGTGGACGCCGGCGGCCCGCTCGGCCGCGGCCCGCGCTCCCAGCGTGTCGAGCGCCCGGATGACGTCGCGCACGTCGGCGTCGCCGACCGGCGCCGGGTCGCCGGGGGTGTCCGGGACGTAGACGCGCGCCAGTGTCGCGCGGGCGTCCGCGGCGCCCTCCCCGGCGCCCGGCGACGGTGCGGCCGTCGCGTCCAGCGCGTAGACGATGGGGAACGACTTCTTGCGCCGGCGGATGTCGCTGTCCGACGACTTGCCGGTGGCGCTGCTGTCGCCCCAGATGCCCAGCGCGTCGTCGCGGATCTGGAAGGCCAATCCCAGGCAGCGGCCCGCGTGCTCGAGCCGGGCGGCCACATCGCGATCGCCGCCGGCCAGCAGCGCGCCGAGCGCGAGGCTGCAGCCCAGCAGCGCGCCGGTCTTGCGCTCGACCATCGTCAGGTAGTCCTCGGCGCTCACTGCGCGCCGGCCCTCGTAGTCGAGGTCCAGGTACTGCCCCTCGATCATTTCCAGCGTGCAGCGGTTCAGCGTGTCGCCCGCGGCCAGCACCGTGCCGGCGTCGGCGCCGGCGTGCACGGCCCGCGACAGCGCCGCCTGCGCCAATTCGCGCAGGGCGTCGCCGGCGTTGATGGCCTGCGCCTCGCCCCACACCCGCCAGACGGTGGGGCGGTGGTGGCGTTCGTCGTCGCGATCCTGGATGTCGTCGTGGACGAGGCTGAAGTTGTGCACGAATTCGACGGCCGCCGCCCCCGCCAGCGCCCGCCGGCAGGCGGCGTCGGAGGGGTCCGCGGCTTGCCCCGCCAAGACGGCGAGGGCTGGGCGGATGCCCTTGCCGGCGGGCTCGGTGCGCGGCGCGCCGCCGGCTTCGATCCAGCCCAGGGCGTAGCGCACCATCGCGTAGATCGGCAGCGTCCGATCCCCCACGACGGCGCGCATCTCGGCCTGCACGGCCTCCCGCGGCTGCGCCAGGGTGAGGGGCAGGTCCATGCGGTCCCCCTTGCCGTGTCATGCGAATCGCCGCGCCGGCCGGGCCGGGCGACGCCGAGCGGAGCCCTCAGGTTACGGGATCGCCGCCTGGGAATCGATCGCGGCGCGACCGCATCGTTGCGCGTCTAGCGCATCTTCGGCACGACGCCGGCGACGTCGATCAACGAATCCACCGTCGCCGCCAGCGTGTCCCGGACGCTGTGCGTCCGCAGCCCCAACTCCCGGATCGCTTTGCGGCACTTGGCGCGCGGCGTATCGGGCGTTGGCGGCGGCACGTAGTCGCCCGCGATATCGATGTCCGGGTACATCTCCCGCAGGGTGTCGATCAACTCCTGGGCCGTGAGTTCGCCCGACTCGTCGGTCGCGACCAGCATGTAGCGCGAGCCGTTGGCGGCGACGTCGCTCGTCGCCATCAACCGTTGCGATTCGGCGATGTCGCGGTTGTCGACGATGTTCCAGAGGATGTTGTCGCGGTCCTCATGGCCGCCTTCGCCCATCAGCATGTCGCCAATGCGCTTCTGCCAGGTGGTGTTGTGCGCTGTGCCCATCAGCGGGCCCAGCACATGGCAGGGATTGCAGGTGACCACGTCGATCCCCGTCTCGGCCCCCCATCGGTAGGCGTATTGTTCCGCCTCCACCTTGCCCATCGCGTAAGGCTGGCGCTCCAGCGTCCACAGTTTGTGGACCGCCCCGCTGCGCCGGCTGGTGACGCTCCAGCGCTCCTCGATCGTTTCGTACGGACCCGCGCCCGCCCAGTCATCGTCGTCGTACTCGTGTCCCTCGCCCGAGCGGCCGCCGGGGCCCAAGCCCATGACCGCCGCGCAGGACGACGTGTAGACCACGCGTTGAACGCTGCCCGCCCTGCCGCACGACTCCAGGACGCCCTTGGTGACGGTCATGCAGCCGTCGAACGTGCGCTGTGGCGTGGGCTTCCCGTAGCGGGGGTCGCTGCCGATATCCGCGGCGACGTGGAAGACGGCGCTGCAGCCCGCGAACACGTCGTCGTAGACCCCGTCGGCGGCCTGGAAGAGGTCGCGCGAGAAGACCTCCACGCTGCCCGGCCCCTGGTCATTCATCGCCTCGAGGTAGCCAACCTTGTCCTGCCGGGTCGCATCGCGCACGCAACCCCGGACCGTGTAGCCGGCATCGATCAGGTTCTTGACGACTTGCGCTCCGATGTAGCCGGATGCGCCCGTCACGGCGACCGGTCCGTCGGAGGGGCCGGAGATGTGGGGCATGGTCGTTCCTTTCCGTGAGACACGGGCCGCCGCGCGGTGGGCTGGGCGAGCCCGCGCGTTCGCGATCCTACACGCCCCGGCGGCAGTCGCCGCAGCGCCCGAAGATGGCGAAGTGCTGCAGGCTGGGTTGGAAGTCGAGGTCGTCCTGCAGGCGCTGCTCGAGCGGGGCCAGGTATTCGTGGTCCAGCTCGATGACGCGGCGGCAGTCGTGGCAGATGAGATGGTGATGGGGCTGGTCGTCGCCGATCCAGGCATACGACAGCTCCCCCGTGCCGAGGTCCGTCTCCGAGACGAGGCCGCGGTCCCGCAGCAGGGTCAGCGTGCGATAGACGGTGCTGGCGTGGACATCGGGCTGGGCGGCCTGCACGACGTCCAGGATCTCGCGGGCCACCTGGTGCCGGCCGCTGTGCCGCAGCGCGAGCACGATCGCCTCGCGTTGCTGCGTGTGACGCAGCCCCGCGCCCCGCACGAGCGCTGCGATGGAGGCTTCGCACGACACGGTGGACTCCCTCGCTCCGCGTCGTCGGGGATCATGCGCGACGCGGCAGCCCCATCCTACGCCTTGTCGCCGGGCGCACGGTCGTCTGGCCGGGGCGGCGCGGGCGCACGCGGGGCGAAGAAGCCGATCTCCCCGTCGGCGACGCGGCGCGGCGGCGCGGAGGCGTCGGTCGGCAGGACGTAGCAGCCCTGGTCGGCGGCGAAGGGCCGCCTGCCGCCCCCGTTCCCCGGCACGCCCCCGCCGATGCTGACCCAGCGGCCGTCGGGCGTGATCAGCGCGTGCGACAGCGCGTACTGGTCGAAGAACGCGCAGTAGGTCGAGAAGGCGGGGCTGGTGCGGAAGCGCGTCAACGCCTGATGCCGGGCCTCGGCGACGTCGTAGCGCATGAGCGTGAAATCGAGGTCGATGCCGGCCCGGGTGATGTAGAACAGGCGCGTCCCGTCGAGCGACCAGAACGCGCCGAAGACGTGGCCCCGTTCCACCGACCGCGTGCGCGGATCGGCGGCGTCGATCAGGCGCAGGTCATGACCGCCCAGCCCGCCCTGGTCGAGCGTGAGCAGCGCCAAGTCGTCGCTGGCCGGGGACGCCAGCACCGCCGTGAGGCCGTCGACCTGCGTCACGACCTCGCGCGCGCCCGAGTCGGGATGCGATCGCCAGAGCAGGTCGGGGCCCGCGCTGCCCGGGGCGGCGTAGTACAGCGCGCTCCCGTCGGGGCTCCAGGCCGGGGCGCGGAAGCGGGGCTGGTCGGCCAGCACGCGGCGCGCCGGGGCGTCGCTGTCGGTATCGAACAGCACGAGCTGCGACCCCGCGTGGACGGCCAGCGTGCGTCCGTCCGGCGACCAGGCGCTGAACATCGGCGCGCCGTCGATCAGGTGGCGGGCGGTCCAGCCCCCGGCCGGGTCCGCGGGCTCCGCCGGCGCATCGCCACCGGCATCCGGCGCCCGCGTCAGCAGGGTCAGGGTCAGGCCGCCCTCGCCGCGCGCGACGACGATCGCCCGTCGGCCGTCGGGCCCCCAGTAGGCGTAGTGCATCACCCCCGCCGCGATCGGTTCGCGATGGGCCTTCGGGTTGCTGAACGGCCGCTCGGCCTCCGCGGCGGCGTCGTCCAGGTCGAGCGAGAGCAGGTCCAGGTGCGGGTGTCCGTCGTCCCCGCGCCGGCCGTAGCTGACCAGCGCCCGCGCACCGTCCGGCGACCAGGTGGGCCAGACATAGCCGTCACCGTCGCCCGCCTCGCGGATCAGGCGCAGCGCCGGCGTCTCCGCCAGATCGACGAGGGCGATGTCCTGCGTGGGCGTCGCGAGCAGCAGCCGGGGAGGCATGCTCAGGCATCCTCCACGCCGTGCCGCGTGGCCCGGGGCGCCGATCGTCCGGCGTGGTGCTCCTCGTAGCGGGCGAGGTCGTAGAGCACCGAAGAGGCGCGGTTGAGGTAGCGCAGGATCTCGGGGTTCAGCGGGTGGCCGCCGGCGCGCAGCCGCGACGCCTCCCGCTCCGCGCGACGGATGATGCTGCGCGTCAGGTCGAGCGCGCCCCCGGCCGCCGTCGCGCCGGGCAGCACGAACTGGGTTGGGGCGGGCGCCTCCGCCTCCAGTTCGGCCGCGATCGCCTCCAGGGCCGAGACGTGCTCGGCGGTCGTGATGAAGGCCTCCGGGATGGGCTCCCCCGCGACGACGGCGATCTCGGCCATGATCAGGTAGAGACGCTCCTGGACGCCGCGCGCGACGGCGTCGGTGCGCGGGGCCTGCGCCAGCGCCCGCGCCAGGCCCAGGGCGCTCGTCGCCTCATCGACGGCGCCGAAGGTCTCGGGCTGTTGGTGGTGCTTGGGCACGCGACCGGGCCCGTACAGGGTGGTCGAGCCGTCGTCGCCCGCGGCCGTGTAGTGGGGCATCGGGGCAGTGTACCGGTCGCGCGGGGCAGGGAGGCGCCGCCCTCAGGCCGGCAGGTAGAGCACGGCGCGGGCGGGCTTCCCGTCGTGATCGCGGGCCGGCAGCTCCAGGTAGGGCTCCGGCGACGGCCCCGGCAGCGCCCGCTCGGCGATCAGCCGATGCAGCCGCACGATCGACCCCTCGGCCGCCAGCCCGGCGACGCCCGCGCGGTCGAAGAAGCACGCGGCGTCGACCTCCGCCCCGTCGGGGCGCGGCTCGCCGGCGGGCGCGTCGACGGCGATCGCGACGAAGGTGTCGGAGCCGCGTTCGCCGGCCAGGCTGCGCACCGCCAGCATCGCGCCGGCCCGGCCGCGGAGCCCCGTCTCCTCGTGCAATTCCCGCAGCGCCGCCTCGGCCAGCGTCTCGCCGGGATGCAGCGCCCCGTTGGGGATCAGCCAGCGCCCCAGCGCCCAGCCGTAGGCTTGGCGCACGAGCAGGATGCGTCCCTCGCGCACGACGACGGCGCCGGCCCCCACCGTCGAGCTGGCCCCTGATGCCGGGTCGGGAGGCACGCGGCTAGACGCGCAGCACGCGCCGGAACGCGAGATAGGACGCCTCGTCGAAGAGCACGAGGCGGACGCTGTGCGGCGTGGACCCCGCGTGGTGCGAGATGGCGTCGCGCATCAGCCGCGCGCACTCCTCGACCGGGAAGCCCCCCACCCCGGTGCCCAGCGCCGGGAACGCGATGCGGCCCAGTTCGTGCTCCTCCGCCAGCGCCAGCGCCGCCGTCGTGGCGTCGCGGATCTTGCCCCCGTCGGTCTGCAGATCCTGCCCCATCACGGCCGCGTGGATGACGTGACGGGCGGGCAGCGTCCCGCCGCCGGTGATCACGGCGTCTCCGGGCCGGATCGGCCCCTGCTGCATCGCCTCGGCCTCGATCCCGGCGCCGCCCGCCCGCACGATCGCGCCCGCGACGCCGCCGCCCATCCAGAGGTGGTCGTTGGCGGCGTTGACGATCGCGTCCACGTCGGCCTCGGTGATGTCGCCCTGCACGACTTCCATGTCCGGTCCCATGCGCCCTCCGATCGGGGGCATGGTACCGCCGGTTGGCAGTGATCGCGGCCGCGAGTCCGTATGCTCGGCGTTTACGGAGCGACATATGCCTGCGGTTCTTCAGCACTTGCGCGCGACCGGCGCCGCCCTGACGGGCCGGCGGCGCGTGTACTTCGGCTGGTGGGTGGTGGCGGCGGGCGTCGCCCTGATGGCCGTCACCAGCGGCACGTCGTTCTGGGCCTTCGGGCTGTACATCCAGCCCGTGGAGGACCAGTTCGGCTGGTCCCGCGCGACGGTCTCCTTCGGGATCGCGTTGTCACTGCTGCTCAGCGGGCTGACGGCCCCGCTGGTGGGGCGCGTGATCGACCGCTACGGACCGCGCCGCATCACCCTGCTCGGCGTGGTGCTCACCAGTGTGTCGTTCCTGCTCGTCGCCACGACGAGCAGCCTTGCGGAGTGGTACGTCTTCCTCTCGATCAGCGCCGTCGTGCGCAACTTCTGCTTCTACATCCCCGCCCAGGCCATCGTCGCGCGCTGGTTCGAGCGGCGGCGCGGCCTGGCCCTGGGCCTGCTGGGCACCGGCTTCTCGCTGGGCGGCCTCGCCATGGTGCCCGTGCTGCGCGTCGTCATGGACGCCTGGGACTGGGAGGGGGCGTTGATCTTCTCGGGCGTCCTGCAGGCGGCCGTGTGCCTGCCGCTGTGCTGGCGGTTCATCCACGACCACCCCAGCGACGTCGGGCAGTTCGTCGACGGCGACGCCCGGCCCCGCGGGCCGGTCGCCGCCGGACCCCCGCGGCTGGCGGGCGTCACGCCCCGGCAGGCATTGCGCACGCCGCTGCTGTGGGTCCTGAGCTTCGCGCTGGGCTTCCTGTTCTACGGGATGGTGGGCTGGATGGTGCACATGCTGCCCTACTACGAGTCGGTGGGCGTGTCGCCGGGGAGGGCGGCCGCGCTCGTCTCCTTCGCGGCGGGGATCGGGATGTTCGGCCGGGTCGGGTTCGGCGTGGTGGCCGACCGCATTCGCGTGATCGAGAACGCCGCGGCGGTCGTCTGCCTCGTGCTGACGCTCGCCTTCGTGGCGCTGCTGGTCACGGGTGGGTCCACGCTGGGGATCGGGCTGTTCCTGCTCTTCTACCTGATGGGCGCGGCGGCGGGCCCCATGCTGGAGCCGCTGCTGTTGGTGCGCGCCTTCGGGACCGCGCACTTCGCGACGATCCTGGGCCTGGCGGGCGTCGTCGGGACGGTGGGGATGCTCATCAGCCCGACGGTCGGCGGCGCCATCTTCGACCGCACCGGGGCCTACGACTGGGCGCTGGTGATGTGGCTGTCGGCGGTGCTGCTGAGCGGTGTCCTGTTCATGCTCTCCCGCTGGATCTCGCGCCCCGTGATCCCGGCGCCCGAGCCGCTCGCCGCGGCGGCGGCCACGACCCCTCCCGCGCCGGCTATCCTGACCGAGCCGGGAACGGCGGCCGGGAGTGGATAATGAGTGTGCGCGGCTTCGACCACGTGGCGATCCCCATTGAGCGGGTCGACGAGATGCTGGCCTTCTACGCGGCCCTGGGCTTCCGCGTGGAGGACCATGGGCCGCTCTACTACTCGGTGCACTTCGGCTCAGACACGACCGGGGGACCCAACAAGATCAACATGCACGCGCCCGTGGCCTGGAAGTCGGGCGAGTTCGACCTGCGCGGGCCGACGGCGATGCCCGGCTGCGGCGACTTCTGCTTCGTCTGGGAGGGGACCGTCGCCTCGATCGAGGCGACGCTGGCCGCGCTGTCGGTCCCCATCGTGCACGGGCCGGTGCGGCTGACGGGCGGGGCCGGCGAGGGCACGAGCGTCTACGTGCGCGACCCCGACGCCAACCTGCTGGAGTTCATTGTCTACGGGGCGGACTGAGCGGGTGAGCGGGGCGTCAGAAGATGCCCAGCTCGAACTTGGCCTCTTCCGAGCACATCTCGCGCGGGTCCCAGGGTGGGCTGAAGACCAGCTCCGTCTCGACCGAGTCGATGCCCTCGAGTCGCGACACCGCCTGCTCGATTTGCGCCCGGATCATGGGACCGACGGGGCAGGCGGGCGTCGTCAGCGTGTGCACGATGCGCGCCTTCTTGCGCGGTTCGTCCGCGATGTCGTCGACGTGGATCTCGTAGACGAGCCCCAAGTCCACGATGTTGATCCCGATCTCAGGGTCGAAGACGGTCTTGAGCATGCCGCGCACGACCTCCTCATCGACCGCGTCGCCCGTGGGCGGCGTGTCGGCGCTCAGTGTCGGTTGGGTCTCGTCGGTCATCTGCGACTCCGTCCTGCTGGCAGCGCGCGTCAGGCGCTCGTGACTCGGGTCTGAATGTCGTCGTCGTCCTCGCCGCCCGCGGGGTCGGGGCCCGCGACCACCTTGAGGGCCTCGTCGAGCACCTTCCAGGCGAGCAGCGCGCACTTGATCCGCACTGGGAAGCGGGCCACGCCGGCCAGCGCCTCGAGGTCGCCCACGTCGGTGCTGTCCAGGTCGAAGCGGTCGTCGGTGAGCATCCGCTGCACGGCGCGGGAGAGCGCCCGCACGTCGTCGATCGGACGGCCTGCGGTCTCCTCGGTCAGCATGGAGGCGGAACTCTGACTGATCGAGCAGCCCTGCCCGCGGAAGCGGATCTGCTGCACGTGCGCGTGCTCCGGCGCGGTATCGCCGTCGGCCGGCGCGTCGAGCCGCAGCGCGACGCTCACCTCGTCGCCGCAGGAGGGGTTGAACCCCTCCACGACGACGCCGGCGTCGTCGAGCGCGCCCTTGTTCCGCGGGTTGCGATAGTGGTCCAGGATCAGGTCGCGGTACAGATCGTCGAAGGCGACGCTGTGCTGGGCCTCCCGGTTCGGCATCGGACGACTAGACACCGGTGCGCCGGCTTCCGGCCGCAGCCGCGGTGGCGGTGGCGGGCGCGTGCCCGAACAGGCTCGCCGCCCCGGCCAGCCCGTCGATCAACGCATCGACCTCGTCCAGGCGGTTGTAGAGGTAGAAGCTGGCGCGCGCGGTGGCGGGCACGCCCAGGCGGCGCATCAGCGGCTGCGCGCAGTGATGCCCGGCGCGGATCGCGACGCCGTCGCCGTCGAGGATGGTGCTCAGGTCGTGGGCGTGGATGTCGAGGTAGTTGAACGCCGCGACGCCGCCGCGCTGCTCGGGGTCCGGCGGGCCGTAGACCGTCAGGCCCTCGATCGCGTTGAGCCGGTCGAGCGCGTAGGCGATCGTCTCGACCTCATGCGCGCGCACCGCCTCCATGCCGATGCGCGACAGGTAGTCGAGCGCCGGGCCGAAGGCGATGACGTCGGCGATGTTGGGCGTGCCGGCCTCGAACTTGTTGGGCAGCGCCGCCCAGGTCGATTCCTCGCGCTCGACGATGCTGATCATCTCGCCGCCGCCCAGGAACGGGTCCATGTCCTGCAGGAGCTCGCGCCGCCCCCAGAGCACGCCGACGCCGGTGGGCCCCAGCATTTTGTGCGCCGAGAAGGCGAGGAAGTCGGCGCCCAGCGTCTGCACGTCGACGGGCATGTGGGGCACGCTCTGCGCCCCGTCGACGATCATCAGTGCGCCCGCGTCGTGGGCCATCTCGGCCAGCGCGGCCACCGGGTTGATCGTGCCCAGCACGTTGGACATCTGGACGACGGAGACGATCCGGGTGCGGGGCCCGATCAGCGCCCGCGCTTCGTCGAGGTCCAGCCGGCCGTCCTCGTCGACGGAGAGGAAGCGCAGCCGCGCGCCGCTGCGCCGGGCCGCGAGCTGCCAGGGCACCAGGTTCGAGTGGTGCTCCATGTCGCTCAGCAGGATCTCGTCGCCGGGTCCCAGCCGGGCGCCCAGGCTGTAGGCGAGCAGGTTCAGCGACTCGGTGGTGTTGCGCGTGAAGATGACCTCGCGCGGGGAGGCGGCGTTGATGAAGGCGGCCGTCCGCCGGCGCACGCCTTCGTAGGCCGCGGTCGCTTCCTCGGCCAGGGTGTGCAGGCCGCGATGAATGTTGGCGTTGCTGGTGCGGTAGTAGTCCACCAGCGCGTCGATCACGGCCTGCGGTTTCTGCGTCGTGGCGGCGTTGTCGAGGTACACCAGCGGATGCCCGTTGACCCGCCGCCGCAGGATGGGGAAGTCGGCGCGCAGCCCCTCGATGTCGATGCTGCGGATACCGGGCCGGGTCGATTGCTGGACCATGGGCCTCACCCGTCCAGCGCGACTTCGACGTCGCCGCCGGCGATGCGCACGGGGTAGCTGCGCACGCCGCGCACGGCGGGCAGTGTCTTGGCGGCCCCGCTGCGCACGTCGAAGAGGGCGCCGTGGCGCGGACACTCCACGCGGTCGGCGTGCAGCGTCCCGTCGCCCAGGGGCCCGTTGTCGTGCGTGCAGACGTTGTCGATCGCGTAGATGGCGTCGCCGTCGACGTGGCACAGCGCGATGCTGCGTTCACCGACGCTGACCACGCGCGCCGTGCCGGCGGGCACGTCGGCCTCGCGCGCGACGCGGACGAAGTCGCTCACGGCCCGCCTCCGTCACGGTCCTGGGGGTCGACGCCGAGCTTCTCGTGTACCAGGTCTTCCACGGCCCGGCGCAGATCCGCGTCGGGCAGGCGCTGCGCCACGACCTCAAGGAAGCCCTGCACGACCATGCGCTCCACCTCCTCGGGCGGGATGCCGCGCGTTTGCAGGTAGAAGATCTGGTCCGGGTCGACGGGGCCCACGGCGGCCGCGTGCGAGCACTTCACGTCGTCGGCCTGGATCTCCAGCACCGGGATCGGGTCGGCCCCGGCGCCGCTGCTGAGCAGCAGGTTGCGCATCGTCTGGTGACCGGAGGTCTTCTGGCCCGCCGGCGTGATCGCGACGATGCCGTACTGCACGGCGTTCGCCCGATCGTCGAGCGCGCCCTTGATCTGCAGGTCGCTGCGGCCGCCGACGGCGGTGTGGTCCTGCCGCGTGTCGTACTCGATGTGCTGGTCGCCCGTGCCGACGAACAGCCCCACGAGGTCGGCCTCGATGCCCGCCTCGGCCGCGTCGAGCACGATGCGCTCCCGGCTGAGCCGGCCGCCGAAGACGACGGAGGCCGAGAAGACGCGCGCGTCGCGGGCGGTGCGCAGGCGCTGCGTGACGAAGGCGTTGACGTCGCGGTCCCAGTGCTGCAAGCCCACGTAGTGGACCTCGCTGTTGGCCCCGGCCGCGATCTCGACGGTGCGGTGCAGGAGGGCGCTCGCTTTGGCCGGCCCCCGAGCCGGATCGGCGTCGTCCGAGGCGGCGGCCTCGACCAGGCGCACGGCGCTGTCCTCCCCGGCGACGAGCAGTGTCTGTGCGAAGAGCCCCTGCGCGCCCGCGCCGGGCGCCGACTTGCCGATCAGGTGCCGCAGGGGCACGTCCACCCGGACGCCCTTGGGGACGTAGCAGAACAGCCCCTGGGTCCAGAGGGCGGCGCTGAGCGCCGTGAAGCGGCTCTCGGTGACCGGCACGGTCGCATGCAGGTGCGTGCGCACCAGCGCCTCGTGCTCGCGCGCGGCCTGCGACAGCGGCGCCAGGATTACGCCCTGCGCGGCCAGCGACGCGTCCAGCGACTGCGTCTGCACGACGCCGTCGGTCTGCTGCACGCGGTTGCCCGAATCCAGCCCCAGCGCGGCCAGCCGGGCCGGCGTGTCGACGTCGGGCGAGAGGCGCACCGCGTAGCCGTCGAGGGCGACCCCGGCCATGGGCGTGCGCCGCCACTCCTCCTCCTCGCCGCTGGGCCAGGAGAGGACCTCGTAGGCGCGCAGCGCCTCCAGGCGGCGGTCGCGCAGCCACGCCGGCTCATCCAGGAAGGCCGAGATGGTTTCGACGAGCGCCGGGCTCGGCGGCGTCGCGGGGTGGGTGTCGGCCAGGGTGCTGCTCACGGATCGATATCCGATCGGGGCGGTCGTGGGACCGTCATGGGACTTGGGCGCGCTGCGAGAGGCCATCGGATGCCCGCTCTGCCGGCGCCACGGGTGCTTCCAGCGCGGGACGGACTAGTGACCACCGCAGGCGCAGCCCCCACCCCCACAGCCGCCCCCACCGGCCGAGGCCTGGGGCGCGCCGTGGGCCTCGTTGGCGCCGCAGCCACAGCCGCCGCCGCCGGCGGCCTTGGGGGCGTTGGGCGCCGTGATGGCGAAGCCCGAGTTCATCACGTTCTCCACCCAGTCGATGGACGCGCCCTCAAGCGCCTGCGCCGACGCGGGGTCGACCAGGAACTCAAGGCTGCCCACGGTGACCCGGGCGTCGCCGTGCTGTTCGTTGTCGAAGGCCATGCCGAAGCGCAGGCCGCTGCTGCAAGCGCAGCCCCCGCCCGCACCCTCCTGGGCGAAGAGGCGCACGCCCAAGCCGGGCTCCGGCCGCTGGGAGACGATGCCTGTCAGCTTCTCGCTGGCGCTGTCGGTGATGATGAGTTCCATTTGCTCGGCCCTTTCTGATGCTCCGGCTGATGCGCTGACTGATGCTGTGGCCGGCCGGCGGCTAGCCGATCGACCCGTCCATCTGTAGTTCCACGAGGCGGTTGAGCTCCACGGCGTACTCCATGGGCAGCTCCTTGATGATGGGCTCCACGAAGCCGTTGACGATCATCTTGGTCGCCTGGTCCTCCGGGATGCCGCGCGCCATCAGGTAGAAGAGTTGCTCCTCGCCCACCTTCGACACGGTGGCCTCGTGGGCGATGTCCACGCGGCGCTCGTCGATCTCCATGTACGGGTAGGTGTCCGAGCGCGAGGCGTCGTCGAGCATGAGCGCGTCGCAGCGCACGTTCGAGCGGCAGCCCTCGGCGCCCTCGTAGACCTTGACAAGGCCGCGGTAGGAGGTGCGCCCGCCGTCGATGGCGAGGCTCTTGCTGGTGATCACGGAGCTGGTGTTGGGGGCCGCGTGCACCATCTTGGCGCCCGCGTCCTGATGCTGGCCCTTGCCGGCGAAGGCGATCGAGAGCACCTCGCCGTGCGCGCCCGGCTCCATCAGGTAGACGGCCGGGTACTTCATCGTGAGCTTGCTGCCCAGGTTGCCGTCGACCCAGCTCATCTGCGCGTCGGCGTAGGCCGCGGCCCGCTTGGTGACGAGGTTGTAGACGTTGTTCGACCAGTTCTGAATCGTGGTGTAGCGCACGTTCGCCCCGGGCTTGGCGACGATCTCGACGACGGCGCTGTGCAGCGAGTCGCTGGAGTAGATGGGCGCCGTGCAGCCCTCCACGTAGTGCACCTTCGAGCCCGGCTCGGCGATGATCAGCGTGCGCTCGAACTGGCCCATGTCCTCGGAGTTGATGCGGAAGTAGGCCTGCAGCGGGATGTCGACCTCCACGCCCTCGGGCACCCAGATGAAGGAGCCGCCCGACCAGACCGCCGTGTTGAGCGCGGCGAACTTGTTGTCGTTGGCCGGGATGATCGTCGAGTAGTACTCGCGGAACAGGTCCTCGTGCTCCTGCAGCGCCTGGTCGGTGCTCATGAACACGACGCCCTGCTTGGCCAGGTCCTCGCGGATGTTGTGGTAGACGACCTCGGAGTCGTACTGCGCGCCGACGCCGGCCAGCAGCCCCTTCTTCTCCGCCTCGGGGATGCCCAGCTTGTCGTAGGTGTCGCGGATGTAGTCCGGGACGTCGTCCCAGCTCTCCTCGTCGCGCTCGTCGCTGGCGCGGACGAAGTAGTGGATGTCGTCGAAGTCGATCTCCTCGACGGCGCCGCCCCAGTCGGGCATGGGCCGCTCCTCGAAGTGCTCCAGCGCCTTGAGGCGCAGCTCGCGCATCCAGTTGGGCTCGCTCTTGAGGTCGCTGATCGTGTTGACGACATCGCTGCTCAGCCCCTTGGGCAGCTTGAGCGTGGCGGCGTCGGCGTCGTGGAAGCCGAACTCGTAGGCCTCCTTCGCGATGTCGGGCTTCTGGACGGCTGGTTTGAGGTCGGTGGGAGTGGTCATGGCTGTGCTTTCTGTTAGAGGCCGGGCCGCTGCGCGGGCGTCAGGAGGAGAGGGCGGGGACGGCCCCGATCTCTTGCAGGATCGGGTCGTAGCCCTGCGCTTCAAGCTGCTCGGCCAGGCTGAAGTCCCCCGACTTGACGATGCGCCCGTCGACCAGCACGTGCACGACATCGGGCCGCACGTAGTTGAGCAGGCGCTGGTAGTGCGTGATCAGCAGGATGCCGTTGGCGTCCGAGCGGAAGCGGTTGATGCCCTCCGACACGACCCGCAGCGCGTCGATGTCGAGGCCGGAATCGGTCTCGTCCATGATCGCCATCGTGGGGCGTAGCAGGCCGAGCTGCAGGATCTCGGCGCGCTTCTTCTCGCCGCCCGAGAAGCCGTCGTTGACGTAGCGCCGCACGAACGACTCGTCCATGTGCAGGCCCTCGAGTTCGGCGCGCAACTGCTGGCGGAACTCGCGCACGGGGATCTCGTCGCCGCGGCGGGCGCTGACCGCGCGGCGCAGGAAGTTGATCATCGAGACGCCGGGCACGTCGGTGGGGTACTGGAAGGCCAGGAAGAGGCCCTTGCGCGCGCGCTCGTCGGGCGCGAGGGCGAGGATGTCCTCGCCCTGGAAGCGCACCGCGCCGCCGGTCACGCTGTAGCGCGGGTGGCCCATGAGGGCGTTGGCGAGCGTGCTCTTGCCGGAGCCGTTGGGGCCCATGATGGCGTGCACCTCGCCGGCGCCCACGCGCAGCGACAGCCCCTTCACGATGAGCTTGGCGCCCACCTGCACCTCCAGTGCGTCGATCTCGAACAGGGACGCGCTCATGCGCAGTTGCCTTTCCCGCCGGCCGGCCCGCTCGCGGGCGCCGTCACGATGAACTCACAGAACTCGTCGCCGCGGGCCAGGCTGCCGGCCTGCTCCACGCTGACGCCGACCAGCTTCTCAATCGCCCGCCGATCCGATTCGCAGACGCAGTCGCTGTTGTTGGCGGCGCTGCGATAGGGACAGCCGTGATTGTGCATCGCGAAGCCGTCCGGCGTGCGCTCCCATTCGTCGAGGATGCCCTCGCCGCGCAGCGCCGCGACCGTGCTGGCGACGCGCTCTTCGAGTGGGGCCTCAGGCGGAACCTGCGCGCGGTGGTCGGCGGCGAGCTGCTCTGCCAGCCCCTCCGTGATGCGCTCCAGCCGCGATCGCTCGCCGGCGATCTGCGCGACCAGCCGGGCCGCCAGTGCGTCGGAATGGTCGCGGCGATCCCGGACGCCGTCGGCGGTGGCGCTGTAGAGCCGGTAGGGCCGCCCCGTCGCCTGATGCACCAGCCGGTCGGTGACGAGGTCCGCCCCCGCGAGCTGATCGAGGTAGCGGCGCACGGTCGCGTCGGGCAGATCCAGTTCCGCCGACAGCTGGGCGACCGTCGCGCCGCCATGGGCGACGATGAACTCCAGCACGTGCTCGCGGCGATCAACCGTGCTCGTCACGCCGGTCCTTCCTTCGGCCGGGGCCCGACTGCGCAGGCCCCGTACGTCGAGCATCGACGGCGGACCGCTTTTTGTCAATAATCGAGGAAAAGTCCCGCGCCCGCCGCTGACAACGGCGTCTCAGAGCGTCCGGCGATAGCCGTCCCGGGCGATGTCGACCGGGACCGTCCCGGCGGCCCCGGCCCGCCGTGCGAAGGCCTCGGTGTCGGTGCCGTACCAGAAGTGGCTCAGCAGCAGCCGGCCCGCGCCCGCCTGCGTCGCCATCCGCGCGGCTTCCTCGGGCGTGCAGTGGCCGCGGACGCCGCCGGCCTCGGGCTGGTCCAGGGCCGCCTCGCAGATGAACAGGTCCGCGGCGCAGGCCAGCGCCACGACCGCCGCGCTCGGGGCCGTGTCGCCCGAGTAGCAGAGGACGGTGCCGTCGGCCTCGACGCGAATCGCGAAGCTGGGGATGTAGTGGGCGCCCGGAGCCGTGCGGACCCGGACGCCGTCCGCGTCATAGACCTCGTCGGGCGCGTATTCCCGCACCCGGAAGGCGCGGTCGCAGAAATCGGCCGGGAAGCTCACCGCCGCCAGGACCGCCTCCAGACTGGCGCGACCGCCCGGCGGCAGGTGCAGCGTGATGCGCCGCTCCGCGGCGGGCACGCCCGGCAACATGCGGCTCACCCGGAAACGCAGGGCCAGCACGTCGATGAAGTGGTCGGCGTGCATGTGCGTGACCCAGATGTCGTCGATGTCGCCGTCGGGCCGTTCGGCCAGCAGCGCCGAGGCGACGCCGTGTCCGCAGTCGAGCAGGATGCGGCGCCCGCCCGCGTCGGCCGGGCCGGTCTCCACCAGGTAGCCGGAGCTGTTCTGCCCCCCGGGGGGACAGGCTGCGCCCGAGCCCAGTACGGTCAGCCGCACGCGGCGCCTCCACTACGCCCCGGCGTCCCGGCGATACCCGCGCGGAGCGCCGGGCGGGCCGGCCGACGGCGCGCATGGCCGGATCGGGCGGCGGGGTTGGGTCTGTCGCGATGTGCGAAGGCTAGAATCGCCACTTTCGGGCGGTCAACACAGCGCGACACTCCCCGGACTGCTTGCATCTGGCAGATCACACACCTCCGGCAGGCGGGACGATGGCGGCCCAGGAAACAATGGCGGCCCATGAGACAATGGCGGCGATGACTGTGGCGCAGACCAACCCCGGCACGATCGAGCAGGCGCGGAGTGACGAGCACGCCGTGACGCTCCCGCCCTACCGCCTGCTGCTGCACAACGACGACGTCAACTCGATGGAGCACGTCGTGCGCGCGCTGCTGGCCTGCGTGCCCGAACTGGCCCCCGAGGAGGCCGTCCGGGTGATGCTGGAGGCGCATGAGCGCGGCGTCGCGCAGGTGCTGGTCTGTCCCCTGGAGCGGGCCGAGTTGTACCGCGACCGGCTGGCCGGGCAGGGCCTCACCGCGACCATCGAACGGGCGTAGTGGGCGCCGGCGTGGGGCGGGCCCGCGGGCCCGCCCCCGTGTCTGCCGGATGGGCGCCGCCCTAGAGCAGGCTGTCGCCGCGCTCCCCGGTGCGGACCCGGATCGCATCCTCGACCGCGCTGACGAAGAGCATGCCGTCACCGATGTTGCCCGTGCGGGCGGTCTCGATGATGAGGGCGGTGGCCGCTTCAAGGTTGTCGTCCTTGACCACCAAGACCAGCTTCACCTTGGGCAGCATGTCGATGGTGTACTGCTCGCCGCCGCGGCCGGAGTGAATCACTCCGCGCTGCCGGCCGCGGCCGGTCACGGCCTCCACGTGCAGCCCGGCGTAGCCGGCGTCGGTCAGCGCGACCTTCACCTGCTCCAGCCGCTCGGGCCGGATAATCGCTTCGATCTTTTTCACGAGCTGATCCCCTCATCGTCGGCGCGGATGCTCGGCGCTTGGCCAACTTCGGGCGCCGGCCCGCTGACCACCGTCGAGACCCCGCCCGAGTAGGAGCCCAAGCCGGGCTCGTCGAACTGATAGGCCGGCTCCTCATGCTCGGAGCGGTCGAGGCCGGCCAGCTCCGCGTCCTCGGTGACGCGCAATCCCATCGTACGGTTCAACACCCAGAGAATCGCGCTGGTCAGCGTCAAGGCCCAGGCGATCGAGGCGAGCACCGCGAAGAGTTGTCGCCAGAGCAGGTCGAAGCTGCCCTCGATCAGGCCCTCGACCCCGGCGATGGCGGACACCGCGAAGACGCCGGTCAGCATCGCTCCAACGATGCCGCCGATGCCGTGCACGGCGACGACGTCCAGTGTGTCGTCGAGGCCGTACTTGTGGCGCAGCCGCACGGCGTAGAACCCGGCCACGCTGGCCGCGGCTCCGATGATCAGGGCCGGCGCTGCGTTCAGGTAGCCGTCGGTGGCGGGCCACTGGCCCACGAACCCGGCGGCCGGCGTGATCGCCACCAGCCCGGCCACCGCGCCGGTGGCCGTCCCGATGATCGAGGCCCGGCCGGTGTAGCGCCAGGAGAGGGCCATCCAGGTCAGGGCGCCCATCGCGGCCGCCGAGTTGGTCGTCACGAAGGCGTTGGCCGCGCCGCCGTTGGCGGCCAGGGCGGAGCCGGCGTTGAAGCCGAACCAGCCGAACCACAGCAAGGCGGTGCCCAGCACGACCATCGTCACGTCGTGGGGGACGGTCTCCCGGCTCACGCCGCGGCGCTTGCCGTAGAAGATCGCGCCGGCCAGGGCCGCCGCGCCGGCGTTGATGTGCACCACGGTGCCGCCGGCGAAGTCGAGCGCACCCAACTCCGAGCCAATCCAGCCGCCGCCCCAGACCCAGTGGGCCAGCGGCGCGTAGACGATCGTCATCCAGGCCACCGTGAAGACCAGGTAGGTGCTGAACTTCGCGCGCTCCGCGAACGCGCCCAGGATCAGCGCCGGGGTGATCACGGCGAACATCATTTGGAAGGCCATGAATGTGAGATGCGGGATGGTGTCGGAGTAGGGCCCCGGCTCCATGCCCACGTTGCGCAGGCCGAACCACTCCAGGTTGCCGATGAAGCCGCCCAGGTCGGGCCCGAAGGCCAGGCTGTAGCCCCACAGCACCCAGGCCACGCCCGCGACGCCGAGCATCACGAAGGCTTGCATGATGGTCGCGGCCGCGTTCTTGCCCCGCACCAGGCCGCCGTAGAAGAAGGCGAGCCCCGGTGTCATCAGCAGCACGAGCGCCGTGGACATCATGATCCACGCAGTATCGCCGGTATCGATCATTGAGCAGTCCCTTTCGCTATGCGCGCCGCGCCGGCCGGCAGTCCCCCGGACGTCCCGCCGCTCGACGGGATGGCCGGTCGCGCGCGCCAATGGTG
This sequence comes from Dehalococcoidia bacterium, assembly GCA_965209205.1. Classification (GTDB taxonomy): domain Bacteria; phylum Chloroflexota; class Dehalococcoidia; order Bin125; family Bin125; genus TK10-74A. Next base: position 139,150 of record CBDBQC010000001.1, on the reverse strand, counting down.
GAGTTGCACGGCCCCGGCAGGCCGCGTCCTGTTGCGCAGTACAAAGGGTTGGGGCGCCCGGCAGGTTACGCCGACGTGGCGTTCACATTACATCCGCGTTAACGGCGCCGTCCCTGATAGCGCGACGCCCTCCCTGCTAGGCTGGGCCCGTGATGACCACCATGCCGCGGACGACCCCGCCCGACTCCACGATCTCCCCCACGCTCGAGGACTATCTGCTCGCCATCGACTCATTGGAGAGCGAGCAGCAGGACGTGATCGGCGCCCGCTTGGCGGAGCGATTGGAAGTCACGCCGGCCTCCGTGTCGCAGACGGTGGATCGCATGATCAAGCAAGGGCTGGTCGTCGTGCCCGAGGACCACCGCATCGCGATGACCGCGGCCGGGCGCGCCGCCGCCGACTCGATCTGCCGACGCCACCGTCTCACGGAGCGCTTCCTGGCCGATGTGCTCAGGCTGGACTGGGCGCAGGCGCACACCGAGGCGCATCGCCTGGAGCACGCGATGAGCGATCTGGTGCAGGAACGGCTCTCGGAGTTCATGGACCACCCCGAGACCTGCCCGCACGGCGCGCCCATTCCCGGCAACTTCCCGGCCGGCGGCGACGCCGGCTGGCGGCTGCTGGCCGCGACGGAGACCAGTGACCGCCTGGTGATCCGGCGCATCTCGGAGATGGTGGAGGGCGATCCGGAGTTGCTGCGCTACTGCGCCGACAAGAACCTGCGCCCCGGCGTCGTCGTGACGGTGCAGGAGATCGGGCCCGACCGCGTCTTCATCCTCGATGTACAGGGCAGCCCCGTCGCGGTCGGCCCGCGCCTCAGCGCCCACGTCTTCTGCGAGGCCGCCACGGGCTAGACTCCCGTGGGCGGCGGCGCTGCCGCCCCATCCGACCCGCGCCGGCCCCGCCGCCCGCCAGGAGGTCTCCCGTCATGCCGGCTCCCGAGATCGAGTCCTCCGAGGTGACCGTGTCCCAGCCGGCCGCCGCCGCTCCGCTGGCCGACCGCGTGGCGCTGGTCACCGGCGGCTCTCGCGGGATCGGGCGGGCGATCGTGCTGGCCCTTGCCGCGCAGGGCGCCGATGTCGCGGTGAACTACCGCGACCGCGAGCAGGCGGCGCGCGAGACCGCCGCGGCCGCCGCGGCGGCCGGCACGCGCAGCATGGTCGTCGGCTGCGACGTGTCGGCCGGGCCGGCGGCGGTGAAGGCGATGGTCGCGGAGGTGACCGGGACGCTGGGCGCGCCGGCGATCGTCGTCAACAACGCCGGCATCACGCGCGACAATCTGGTCATGCGCATGAGCGACGACGACTGGGACCGCGTCCTGCAGACGGATCTCACGAGCGCGTTCCACGTCAGCCGCGCCTGTCTGCGCGGCATGATCCGGGCCCGCTGGGGGCGGGTGATCAACATCGGGTCGGTGATGGGCAGCATGGGCAACCCCGGACAGGCGAACTACGCCGCGGCCAAGGCGGGGCTGGGGGGCTTCACGCGCGCCCTGGCCAAGGAGGTCGGCAGCCGCAACATCACGGTCAACCTGATCGCGCCGGGCTACATCGAGACCGATATCACGGCGGACCTCGGCGAGGAGGTGGTGGCGGCGGTCAGGGAGCAGCTGCCGTTGCGCCGGACGGGCGTCCCCGGCGACGTCGCGCCGCTGGTGGCCTTCCTCGCCGGCGAGGGGGGCGCATACATCACCGGCCAGACGATCCACGTCGACGGCGGCATGTTCATCCACTGAGCAGCCGCCCTGCTATTGATACATGCCGATGCACCTATACAAATCCATGATAATTCCCGCCCGGCGCGTCTTCCGACCGGCACACGCTTGTCGGCTCGCGTATGATCGTGCGAGCCGGTGAGGGCCGCCCCGGCCCGCGGCATCGGCGCGTGATGGGCAGTGACGTGACCTCCGACAGCAACTCTCCCCCCGCGATTGCGGCAGCCCCCGACGAGATCCGCGGCGTGGGGATCGTCTTCCCCGGCCAGGGGACGCAGTCGCTGGGCATGGCCGGCGCGATCCTCGAGGTCCACCCCGAGGCGCGCGAACGCTTCGAACGGGCCAACGACGTGCTGGGCTACGACCTGCTCAAGCTGGTCGAAGAGGGCCCGGCGGAGGACCTCGACGACACGCTGCACTCGCAGCCCGCGATCTACGTCGCCAGCATGGCCTGGCTCGACGCGCTGCAGGCGCGCTGGGACGACAGCGGTCATCCCTTCGAGCCGCTCGCGATGGCCGGGCACAGCATGGGACAGGTCACCGCCTGCGTCGCCGCCGGCGCGCTGGACTACGAGAGCGGCTTGCAACTGGTGCGCGAGCGGGGCCGGGCGATGCAGGCCGCCGACCGCGCGCGTCCCGGCGGCATGGCCTCGATCATCGGCCTGCGCGACCGGGTGCTCAAAGCCATCGTGGGCGAAGCGAGCGACGACGACACGCTCGTCGTCGCCAACGACAACGGCCCCGGCCACGCCGTCGTCTCGGGCGACGAGAGCGCGCTGCAGCGCGTGATGCGCCTGGCCGAGGACGAGGGCGCCCGGCGCGTCGTGCGGCTGAAGATCTCCATCGCCTCCCACTCGCCGCTCATGGAAGAGGCGCAAGAGCAGTTCCGGCAGGCCGTCAACACAATGACCTGGCGCGACCCCAACGTGCCGGTGATCAGCAACGCCAGCGCCGGCTTCCTGCTCACCCGCGACGCGGTTCGCGAGGAGCTCAACAACGCCCTGCTGCAGCCCGTCGACTGGCGCAGCTCCGTCAAGACGATGGCCGGCCAGGGCGTCAACCTGTTCGTGGAAGCGGGCCCGGGCGATGTCCTGTCCAAGCTCGTGCGCCGCATCTCCAAACGCTCCTGGACCTTCCCGGTCGCCGATGGCGAGACGGGGCTGCGGCGGCGCGACTTCCCCGACCTGTCCGACGGGATTCCCAAGTGATGCTCTCGCCGCGGAGCGTCTCCAGCGCGCCGCTCCGGGGAGGGAGCGGGTGACCCGGCGAGTCGTCATCACGGGGATGGGGACCGTCTGCCCGGTCGGCAACGACCTGCCGACCGCCTGGGACCGCCTGGTGGCCGGCGAATCCGGCATCGACTACATCACCCACTTCGACCCGGCGCCGTTCAAGGTCCACGTCCAGGCCGAGGTCAAGGACTTCCATCCGGAAGCGGTCCTCGACGCGAAGCCGCTCAAGCACATGGACCGCAACGTCCAGTTCGCCTGCGTCTCGTCGGACGAAGCGCTGCGCGACGGGGGCCTCGCCGTGACCGACGAGAATCGCGGTCGCATCGGCGTCATCTTCGGCAGCGGCGGCGGCGGCATGTCGACGCTCCTGCGCTGGTACGAGGTGCTGAAGAGCAAGGGGCCGCGACGGATCTCGCCCTTCTGCATGCCCAACCTCATCGCCGACGCGGCCAGCGGCCATATCGCGATTCAGACCGGCGTGACGGGGCCCAACTACTCGCCCACCAGCGCCTGCGCCAGCGGCGCCAACGCCGTCGCCGACGGCGCGCTCTACATCAAGGCGGGCAAGGCCGACGCGATGATCGTGGGCGGCTCCGACGCCGTCCAGCAGCCGATCTTCCACGCCTGCTTCGAGTCGATGCGCGTGCTGGCGCCCGCCGGTGACCCGCCCGCCAAGACCATGAAGCCGTTCGACCTCAATCGCTCGGGTTTCGTGCCCGGTGAGGGCGGCGCGGCGCTGCTGATCGAGGATCTGGAGCACGCCCAGGCGCGCGGCGCCACCATCTACGCCGAGGTCGTCGGCGCCGGATCGGGCAACGACGGCCATGACATGGCCGCGCCCGACCCGACCTACCGCGGATTGCTCAACGCCATGGGCCAGGCGCTCGACGAGGCCGCCATCCCCTACAGCGACGTGGGCTACGTGAACACCCACGGGACCGCGACGAAGCTGGGCGATCGGGTCGACGTCGGCGCGGTGCGCAAGATCTTCGGCGAGCACGCGCACCGGGTGCTGGTCAGCTCCATCAAGGCCGCCACCGGCCACATGATGGCCGCCAGCGCGGCGCTGGAGGTCATCGTCGCGGCCAAGGCGCTGGCGTCCGGCATCATTCCGCCCACGCTCAACTACGAGACGCCCGACCCCGACTGCGACCTGGACTGCGTCCCCAACTCGCCCCGCGAGGTGGATCTGCGCGCCGCCATGTCGATCTCGGTGGGGTTGGGGGGGCACAACGCCGCCGTCCTGCTCCGCCGCTGGGAGGGCTGAGGCCCTGTCCGCCGCCGCTTCCCACCCCGACGCCCGCCCCCCCGACGCCCGCCGGCTCGTCATCACCGGCATTGGGCCCGTCACCCCGATCGGGATCGGCGTCGACGCGCTCTGGCAGAGCCTGCGCGAGGGCCGATCCGGCGTCCGCCCGATCACCGCCTTCGACGCGGCGCGGATGAAGGTGCGGATCGCGGCCGATGTGCCGGACTTCGAGCCCGAGCGGTTCATGGCCGCCAAGGCGGCGACCCGCATGGCGCGCTTCGCGCAGATGGCCGTCGCCGCCGCGCAGCTGGCGCGCGCCGACGCGGGGCTGGACCTGGATGCGCTGGACCGCGGCCGCGTGGCCAGCGTCGTGAATACGGGCGGCGGCGGCGTGACCACGATCGCCGCCGAGACACAGGCCCTCGACCGGCGCGGCCCGGGCCGCGTGCGCGCGCTCTTCGTGCCGATGATGGCCCCCAACATGGCCTCCTGCCAGGTCTCCATCGAGCTGGGCCTGGAGGGGCCCGCGATCACGTCGGCGGCCGCCTGCGCCAGCTCGATCTACGCCTTCATCGAGGCCAAGCAGATCATCGAATACGGCGAGGCGGACCTGGCCTTCGCCGGCGGCTCCGAGTCGAACATCTCGGAGTTGGGCATCGCCGGGCTGGCCAACATGCATGCGCTCTCGCGCCGCAACGACGACCCGGCCGGCGCCTCGCGCCCCTTCGACGCGACGCGCGACGGCTTCGTCTTCGGGGAGGGCGGGGTCGTCTGCGTGGTGGAGTCGCTGCAAGCCGCGCGGGCGCGCGGGGCGCGCATCTACGCCGAGATCCTGGGCGGCGGCCGCACGGCCGACGCGCATCACATCACCGCGCCCCTGCCCGACGGCGGCGGCGCCGCCAAGGCGATGCAGCGCGCCCTGGACGATGCCGGCCTGCGCCCCCAGGACGTCGACTACATCTGCGCCCACGGCACCGGCACACCGCTCAACGACGCGTCCGAGACGCGCGCGATTCACTCCGTCTTCGGGGCCCACGCGAGCCGGCTGCTGGTCAGCTCGACCAAGAGCATGACGGGCCACCTGATGGGCGCCGCCGGAGCGCTGGGCGTGGCCGCGACGGCCCTCGCGATCCACCACGGCGAGGTCCCACCCACGATCAACCTGCACCACCCCGACCCGGCCTGCGATCTGGACTACGTGCCCAATCGGCGCCGGGTCGCGCCCGTGCGCGCGGCGCTCGTGAACGGCTTCGGCTTCGGCGGGCAGAACGGGGTTGTTGCGCTGGGGCGCGTCGCTTCATAACCTCGACGCGACCCGCGCAGCGTAGCGAGCCCGGGGGGTGGCCGACGTGAGCACGATGGAGCAACGAGTCCTGGCGATCGTCGCGGAGCAATTGCGCGTGCCGTCCGATCAGGTGACGGCGGAGTCGCATCTGTTGGACGACCTGCACGCCGATTCGCTGGACGTCGTCGATCTGACGATCGCGATCGAGGAAGAGTTCAGCAACGACGGCGACCCGATCGAGATCTCCGAGGACGCCGCCGCGGAGATGCGGACGGTGCAGGACATCATCACCTACCTGGAAGACCACGGCGCCGCCTAGGCGGGCCCCGCCATGCCCCTGCATCGCATCCGCGCCGCCAGCCTGGGGGGAGCGGAGGCGCTGGAGAGCCGGCTTGCGGCCGAAGGCATCCAGCTCGACGCCGGCCGCACCATGCTCAACCGCCGCACGACGGGCGCATCGGCCTTGATCGTGATTCGGGGCGTGCTGCGGGTGGGTGTCAGCGACGACGACGCGGCGCTGGCGCCGGGCGAGGGCGTGCTGCTGCCGGCCGAGACGGTGTACTCGCTGCAAGCGCCGGAGGACGTCGTGGCGCTGCTCTTCGCCCTGCCCCACGACGACCCGCCCGCCGCCCCCGGCTGAGCGTCGGCGCCCTTAGCTCTGGCCGATCAAGACCTTCGTCGGCCGCCAGCGCTCGGGCCAGCCGGCTTCGGGGACGAGCACCGCGATGGGCGCGCCCACCCGGTCGACGGCCAGCGCGTGCGTCGGGCGTCCGGCCTCCGTCCCGGCGACCGGCAGGGGCACGGCCTGCCCGTTGAGCAGCTTGCCGCGCTGCGCCGCGCTGGGGATGACCCGGGGCCAGTGCTCGAAGAAGCGCACCAGGGGCGCGGCCAGATCCCAGCCGTGGCCGGCGGCGAAGGCCGCCTCGATGGCCGCGGGGCTGTGCGCCTGCGCGACGTCGACTGGACCAATGCCGGTGCGCCGCATCTCGGTCACGTGGCCGCCGCAGCCCAGCTGCGCCCCCAGGTCGCGGGCGATCGCGCGGACGTAGGTGCCGGTGCTCACGCTCAGCGCCACCCGCAGCAGCGGCGACTGCCAATCCTCGACCGTGAGCGTGTGCACCGTGACCTCGCGCGCCGCCATCTCGACCGGCTCGCCGCGCCGGGCGGCCCGATGCGCCGTCACGCCGCCCACCTTGACCGCGCTGAAGGCCGGCGGCACCTGCGTGACGGCGCCGCGGAAGGCGGCCAGCGCCTGCTCGATCTGCCCGGCGGAGAGCGGCGGCACGGGCGCCTCGGCGACCACCGCGCCCTCGGCGTCGTCGGTGTCGGTGCGGACGCCCAGGCGGATCGTCGCGCGATAGTGTTTGCGGTGTTCCCCCAGGTACTCGATCAGCCGCGTGCCCCGGCCGACGAAGATGGGCAGCAGGCCGGTGGCCATGGGGTCCAGCGTGCCGCCATGTCCCACGCGCCGGATGCCCGTCCAGCGCCGCAGCTGCTGCACGACGTCGTGCGAGGTGGGGCCGGCGGGCTTGTCGACCAGGAACAGCCCCGTCGCCGGTGGCGCGCCCGGGGACGTCGGGGCGGCCGCGGCGCTCGCCGGCGCGAGCGATTCGGGATCGCTCACGCCTCCGCCTGCCCGTCGCCGGCCGGGCCGCTGCTTGCCGGATCAGCGCCGGCAGCCCCGGTCTCGGCCGGCCCCGTGTCGGCCAGTCCCGTGTCGGCCAGTGGCGTGTCGGCCGATGGCGGGGCCACCGGCGCGGGCTCCCGGCCCGGCAGCCCGTCGCGCCGGATGCGATCGAGCAGGTCCAGGATGCGGCGGTCCTCTTCGATGCGGTCGTCGCGCTGGAACTGGAGCTGGGGGATGGACTTCATGCTCAGGTGCGGGCGCAGCTGTCGCTGCACGAAGTTGCGCGAGTGATTGAGCGCCGTGACGACGGCGTCGCGCTGGGACTCGCTGCCCAGCACCGAGACCAGCACGCGGGCGTGCTGCAAGTCGGCCGAGGTGGTGACCTCGGTCACGGAGATCAGGTCCGCCTGCAGGCGCGGGTCCTTGAGTTCCCGGGCGATGATCTCGGCGACGACCTCCCGCAGGAGATCGTTCACGCGTTCCTGGCGTCGAGCCATGCTGCCCCTGCTCCCGCGTCCAGTGCTGCCGCGTCCCCGCCCACCATCGGCCGGGGGCGCCGTCTACGATGCTCGTCCGGCGGGCTCCACGCGGCCCCCGCGGATAACCCGGCTCTGCCGCTCGGTGTGGTAAAACTCCAGCTTGTCGCCGATCTCGAAGGCCTCGAAGCCCTCCACCGCGACGCCGAACTCCTGCCCCGCGAGCACCTCGCGCGCCTCTTCCTGGAAGCGGCGCAGGCTGCGGATCTTGCCCTTCGCCACATCGCTGCCGCCGCGAAACACGCGCACGGCCAGGTCGGCGCGAATACTGCCGTCGTCGCAGCGCGCCCCGGCGATGTTGCCGATCCGGCGGATGGGGAAGACCTGCAGCACCTCGGCGTGGGCATCGACGACGTCGACGTCGACGGGCTCCAGCATGCCGCCGACTGCGGCCTCGACCTCTTCGATGAGTTGGTAAATGATCTCGTAGCGGCGGATCTCGATGCGCTCGGAGGCGGCCAGCTTGCGCGCCCCGGGCTCGGCCCCCACCTGGAAGCCCAGCACGATGCCCCGCGCCGCGGCCGCCAGGTTCACGTCCGACTCGGTGATCGCGCCCGGGGCGGCGTGGATCACCTTCACGTGCACTTCTTCGTTGGTCAGCCGCTCCAGGCTCTGCCGCAGCGGCTCCACGCTGCCGTCGACGTCGGTCTTGAGCACGAGGTTGAGCTCCTTGACCTCGCCCTTGCTGATCTCGCCGAACAGCGCGTCGAGGCTGGCGGCGTGCTGGCGCTGCGCCTCGACGGCCTCCCGCGCGCGCTTGGCCTGCTCGTAGAGGCGCTTGGCCGCCTTGTCGTTCTTGAGCACGCGGAAGCGGTCGCCCGCGCCGGCGAGGTCCTGCACGCCCAGGATCGAGACGGGCGTCGAGGGTCCGGCGCGCTGCACCCGCGCGCCGGTGAAGTCGAACATCGCTTTGACGCGGCCCCAGGTCTCGCCGACGAGCAGCGAGTCGCCCTGGCGCAGCGTGCCGCGCTGCACGAGCAGGGTGGTGCGCGATCCCTGCCGCCGGTCGAGCGCCGCTTCGAGCACGATGCCGGCCGCGGGGCGCCGTCCGTTGGCCTGGTAGTCCTGCACCTCCGCGACGAGCAGCACCGTCTCCAGGAGGTCGTCGAGGCCCTGCCTGGTCGTGGCGGAGACGGGCACCAGCGGGGTGTCGCCGCCGTACTCCTCGATCAGCACCTGGGCGTCGGAGAGCTGCGCCTTGACGCGGTCCACGTTGATGTTGTCGACGTCGATCTTGTTCAGCGCCACGATCAGCGGCACGCCGGCCGCCCGGATGTGGTCGATGGCCTCCTTGGTCTGGGGCATGACGCCGTCGTTCGCGGCCACGACCAGGATGGCGATGTCGGTCGCCTGCGCTCCCCGCGCGCGCATCGCGGTGAACGCCTCGTGCCCCGGCGTGTCGAGGAAGGTGATCGGTTTCCCGCGCGGTATCGCCTGGTAGGCGCCGATGTGCTGCGTGATGCCCCCCGCCTCGTCCGCCGTCACGCTGGTCCGGCGGATGGCGTCGAGCAGCGTCGTCTTGCCGTGGTCGACGTGCCCCAGCACCGCCACGATCGGCGCGCGCGGGCTGAGCGTGTTCTCGGCGTCGGGCTCCTCCGCGAAGAGGTCCTCCTGCGCCGCCGGCGCCGGCTCTTCGACGACGTCGGCCAGCCCCTCGATGGGGTCGAAGCCCAGCTCCACCGCGACGATGGCCGCCGTGTCGTAGTCGATCGTCTTCGTGACCTCCGCCATGACGCCGTTGGTCATCAGGGCCTTGATCACCCCGATCGGCGAGCGATCAAGCAGGTCGGCGAGTTCCTTCACCGTCAGCGTGCGGGGGATCTCCACCTCTCGGGCGGTATCGGTAGTCATGTCGTCATCTCTCCAGCGCTAGGGTAGCGCGCCCCGGCGCCCGCCCCGCGGTCGTGGGCCGGCGGGGGCCCGGCTTCGAGCGCTGCCCGGGCCGCTGCCGGGAGCTTGTGCCGCAGCGCCACGCCGAGCAGACGACCGTCGGCGGCACGACGCCAGCAGGCGGGGTCCGCGCAGAGGTAGGCGCCGCGCCCCGGCGCCCGCCCGCGCGCGTCGATCTGCAGGCGGCCGCCGTCGTCGAGCACCAGCCGCACGAGGTTGGCCTTGGGCCGCTTGTCCCGGCAGGCGACGCAACTGCGTTGCGGCTGGCGGCGGGGTCGTTGTGGCATGCGTTCCTGATCTGCGAGCCTCGTCCGCCGCCCGGCAGCCTCCGTCCCTCGCGGGCCGGCGCTGCGGCGCGGCGGATCGGAAGCGGGCTAGAACTCGTCCTCGTAGTCCGCGTAGGGGTCTTCTTCGAGACCCTCGTCGGTTTCGACGTAGCGCGGCCGGCGGCGCTTCTTCTGCTTGCTCTTCTCTTCGGTCTCGGGCCGGCGGCGCAGCACGTCCTCGGCGAAGCGAATCTTGCCCGGCTCGGCCGGCGCGGGGGCGACTTCCACCGCCGCGGCGAAGACCGGCTCCGGCTCCGGCTCCTCGGCGACCTCGGGCTTCGCGGCGTCGGGGCGGGCCTTGCGCGATTCCGTGACGGGCTCCGCCGGCGCGGCGGCCAGCGGCTCCGGGTCGCCGTCGGCGGCGGGTTCCGCCGCGCCGGGGGCCGCCACTGCCGTGGCGGGCGCGGACGCCGGCACGGGCACGAGTTCCGGCTGCGGGGCGTAGGGCCCCACCCCGTCGTCGGCGAACAGCTGCTCGGCCAGCGACTGAGCCTTGATGTCGATGCGGTAGCGGGTCAGGCGCGCCGCCAGACGGGCGTTCTGCCCCTCCTTGCCGATCGCCAGCGAGAGCTGCTGATCGGGGACGGCGATCTCGGCCGTGTTGGTGATGGGGTCGATGCGCGTGGCGGTGACCTGCGCGGGGCTGAGCGCATGCCCGACGAACTTGCGCGGGTCGGGATCCCACTGGATGACGTCGAGCCGCTCGCCCTGGAGTTCGTTGACGATGTTCTGGATGCGCACGCCGCGCATGCCGACGCAGGCGCCCACGGGATCGAGCCCCTCTTGGCGGCTGTGCACGGCGATCTTCGTGCGGTGCCCCGGCTCGCGGGCGATGCCCTTGATCTCCACCATCCCCTTGAAGACCTCGGGGACTTCCAGCTCGAACAGGCGGCGGATGAGTTCCTTGTGCGTGCGCGAGACCACGACCTGCGGGCCCTTGTTGGCCTTCATCACTTCCACGACGTAGACCCGCAGGCGCTGCCCGGAGCGGTAGTGCTCCATGCGCACCTGCTCCGTCGTCGGCAGCACCGCCTCGGCCCGGCCCAGGTCGAGGATCACCTGCCGCGCCTCGACGCGCTGGATGACGCCGGAGACGACCTCGCCTTCCTGGCCGGAGAACTCGTCGAAGACGGCCTCGCGCTCGGCTTCGCGCAGGCGCTGCAGCACCACCTGCTTCGCGGTCTGCGCGGCGATGCGGCCCGCCTCCTCGCTGACTTCGTGGTGCAGGACCAGCGTGGCGCCCAAGGTGGCGGCCGGGTTCAGCTTGCGCGCCGCTTCCAGGTCGATCTGCTCGTCCTCGTCGGCGATGTCCTCCTCGACCTCCACGATCGCGCGCTCCGACCAGACCCGCATGTCGCCGTCGATGCGGTCGATCTTGACGTGCACCTCGCCGATCAGGTCGTGCTCGCGCTTGTAGGCGGCGGCCAGCGCCGATTCCACCGCCTCGAAGACGACGTCGGCGCCGAGGTTCTTCTCGGCGCTGAGTTGGGTGATCGCGAGCAGGAAGTCGGTCTTCATGGGCCCTGTCCCGGCGCCTTGCCGTGACCGGCGCGGTCTCGTATCGGGGGCCGGTCGAAGCTGCGATGGCGCGTCTTGCGAAAGAAGGTGGGCACATGCCCACCTTCAGCGTTACCGCATCCGTGTTGCGCCCAGTATAGCAAGCGGCGCCGCTGGTGGGGGGCAGTCCAGTGACCCAGGCGTCACCCGGCGGCGTCCGTCGCCGCGGCCGCCAGCAGCGCCCGCACGTGATCCACCAGGGCCGGGGCCGCCACGGTCTCGGCCTGGTCGGCGCGGCGCGCCTTCACCTCCACGACGCCCTGCTTCAGGTTGCGCGGGCTGACCGTCAGGCGCACGGGCATGCCCAGCAGGTCGGCGTCGGTGAACTTCACGCCGGGGCGCTCGTCGCGGTCGTCGCTCAGCACGCTGAGCCCGGCCGCCTCGATGGCCGCCTCGGTCTCGGTAACGGCCGCCGCGACCTCGGGCCGGTCGAAGCCGATCGCCACGAGATGGACGTCGTAGGGCGCGACGGCGGGCGGCCACACGATGCCCTGCGCGTCGTGGTTCTGCTCGATGACCGCCGCCAGCAGCCGCTCGACGCCAATGCCGTAGCTACCCATGATCGGCAGGCGCCGCTCGCCGTCGGCGCCGCTGAACTGCGCGCCCATGGGCTCCGAGAACACCGTGCCCAGCCGGAAGATGTGGCCCAGCTCGATGCCGCGCGCTAACTCGAGCCCGTCGCCGCAGCCGCTGGGGCAGGGGTCGCCCGCGCGGGCGAGCCCCACGTCGGCGACCACGGCGGCTTGCCAGTCGCGCCCGTAGTTCACGTTGCGCAGGTGCAGGCCGGTGCGATTGCCGCCGGCGGCCAGATTCGGCGCGCCCGGGATCGACGTGTCGGCGACGACCGTCGCGTTCGCAAGCGCCTCGGCCAACCCGACGGGCGAGGCGTAGCCCGCCACCCAGCCCTCGGCGGCGATCTCCTCGTCGGTCATGGGGCGGACCTCGTGCGCGCCGACGCTGTTGGCGAGCTTGAGCTCGTTGAAGTCGAGGTCGCCGCGGATCACGGCGAAGACGGGGCGGCCGTCGGCCAGGAACATGCCGGCCTTGGCCGTGCGCGCGGCGGGCAGGTCCAGGAACCGGGTCAGCGCGTCGATGGTGGTCACCCCCGGCGTCTCGACGGGCTCCAGCGCGGCGGGCGCCGCGCCGTCCGGGGCGCCGCGGTCGAACTCGGCGCGCTCCTGATTGGCGGCGTAATCGCACGCGCGGCAGATCGCGACCGTGTCTTCGCCGATCTCGGTGAGGAAGATGAACTCGTGCGACGACTTGCCGCCGATCGCGCCCGAGTCCGCCTGCACGCGTGTCGCCGGCACGCCCGCGCGCCGCCAGACGTTCATGTAGGCCCGGTCCATCGCTTCGTAGGAGGCCTGGAACGCCGCCTCGTCGGCGTCGAAGGTGTAGGCGTCCTTCATCAAGAACTGCCGCACGCGGATCAGTCCGCCGCGCGGGCGCGCCTCGTCGCGGAACTTGTTCTGGATCTGGTACACGCGCTGCGGCAGGTCGCGGTACGACTGCACCGTCTTGCGAAACAGGTCCGTGACCGACTCCTCGTGAGTGGGGGCCAGCACCTGCTCGCGCCCGCGCCGGTCGGCGAAGCGGAAGATCGTCTCGCCGAACGCCTCCAGGCGGCCCGATTCCTGCCACAACTCCAGCGGCTGGATGGCCGGCATCAAGAGTTCCTGCGCGCCGGCCGCGTCCATCTCGTCGCGGATGATGTCCTCGATCTTGCGCAGGGCCCGCCAGCCCAGCGGCATGTACGAGTACACCCCCGCCGTCAACTGCACGGCCAGGCCGGCGCGCAGCAGCAACCGATGGTTGGCGGTTTCGGCCTCGGCCGGCGCCTCTCGCAGGGTGCGACCGAAGAGGCCGCTCATCCGTGTCGCCACTGGCAGCATCCGTTCAGCGGGGCGATTCCGTGCCGGACTCGCCGGGGTCCCCCGGGCGGGACTCCTCCAAACCTACAGGCGAATCTACCGCCGGGCCGGGCTGCTCGCCAGCGGGGGGCGTCGCCCAGCGCGCGAAGCGGTGCCCCAGGGCGTGGTCGTCCCAGACCCGCAGCGACGCCGCGGTCAGCGCCGCGCCGCCCAGCAACGCGCCCAGCATGCTGAGCCCCACGCCCCAGCCGTCGTCCAGCCCGATGAGCGGGACCAGCACGCCCCCTCCCGCCCCGCCCAGCAGCGCGAAGGGCAGCGCCCAGAGCGCCCCGTGGGCGCGGCGCCGCAGGCCGATCGCCAGCCACGGGATCGCGCCCAGCAGCACCCAGGTCAGGAAGAACAGCGTCAGGAAGATCGCGTCGAAGAGCACGCAGGCAGCGTAGACGGCGCGCCGGTTCGCACCCGAGGGTCACTCGCCTGCGCGCGGATCGCGGCAGCGGGCGGTACACTCGACGCGAGGGGCTCTCCCGGGCCCCGGCGATCATCCCCAGCGAGGACGTCCGATGCGCCGCAACCCCACCCGAGCCGTCCGTGTCGGCGCGATCCAGATCGGCGGCGGCGCGCCCATCGCCGTGCAGTCGATGGCCGCGACGCGCACGCAGGACATCGACGCGACGCTGCGCCAGGTGGAGTTGATCCGTGCCGCCGGGGCGGACCTCGTGCGCATCGCGGTCGACTCCTCGAAGGACGTGCGCGCCCTGGCGACGGTGCGCGAGCGCAGCGACGCGACGCTTTCGGTGGACCTGCAGGAGAACTACCGGCTGGCCGCCGAGGTCGCGCCGCACGTCGACAAGATGCGCTACAACCCCGGCCACCTGCACCACCACGAGAAGGACAAGTCGATCGAGCAGAAGGTGGCGTTCATCGCCGAGACGGCCGAGCGCCACGACTGCGCCCTGCGGGTGGGCGTGAACTGCGGCTCCGTGGACCCGCGCATGATGGCCCGCTACGACGGCGACCACGAACAGGCGATCGTGGCCAGCGCGCTGGAGCACTGCGCGCTGCTGGATGGGATGGGCTTCCGGCGCTACGTCGTCTCGCTCAAGGACTCCGACTGGAAGAAGGTCGTCGCCGTCAATCGCGCCTTCGCGCGCGAGCGGCCCGACGTGCCGCTGCACCTGGGCGTGACGGAGGCCGGGATGCCGCCCGACGGCATCATCAAGACGCGCGTCGCCTTCGAGCAGCTCATCGCCGACGGCATCGGCGATACCGTCCGCGTCTCGCTGACGGTGCCCTTCGACGACAAGGGCCAGGAGGTCAGCGTGGGCCGGGCGATCCTGGCCGACATCGCGGCGGGGCGCTTCCGCTCGGTGCCGCCGGGCCTCGACGAGGGGCTGAACATCATCAGTTGCCCCTCCTGCTCGCGGGTCGAGAACGAGCGCTTCATCGACCTGGCGCAGGATGTGAAGGCGATGACCGCCTACGCGCAGGACCACGACATCACGATCGCGGTGATGGGCTGCCGCGTGAACGGCCCCGGCGAGACCGACGACGCCGACCTGGGCCTGTGGTGCGGTCCCGCGGCGGTGAACCTGAAGCGGGGCCCCGAGGCGCTGGGGCACTATAGCTACGACGAGATCCTGGACCGCCTCAAGCTGGAGGTCGATGCGCTGATCGCCGAGCGCAGCCGGCCCTGACGGACGCGGCGGGGCGGCGCTAGCGCAGCAGCGGCTCGCCCTGGATGACCCGCACGACGTCGAAGTAGCCAATCACGAGGGCGGCGCCGATCAGCAGGGCGAAGCCGGCGAGGTGCACCAGCCCCTCCTTCTGCGGCGAGATGCGCTTGCCGCGCCGGGCGATCTCCAGCAGCACGAAGACGATGCGGCCGCCGTCGAGGCCGGGGATCGGCAGCAGGTTGAGGATGCCCAGGCTGAGGCTGATCAGCGCCGCGAGTTCGATCAGGCGGAGCCAGCCGGCGTCCCGCACGATCTCGCCGGTGCCCTGCGCGAGCCCGATGGGGCCGTTGACGGTCAGCGGCTCGCCGCCGGCGATCCAACTGCGGACCAGGTTGTAGGTGAGGATGAACGTGTCGCGTGTGCGCTCGGCGCCGAAGGCCAGCGCCGCGAGGGGGCCGGAACTCTGCCGGACGAGGTTGAGGCTGCCATTCGCGACCGTGATGCCGGTCGGGCCCTGCTCCACCACGACCTCCAACCCCGGCTGCAGGTGGATCAGGTCGATGCCGGCCGCGTCGAGGACCGTCTGCTGGCGCAGGCCGAAGTCCCGCGCGACCGAGAAGGCCGTGTCGTCCTTCTGCACCACGTAGCGCTCGCGCGGGAGGTCCAGTACGAGCCCCTCGTCGAGTGCCACGCCGCCGCCCAGTCCGGCGCCCTCCAGGACCTGGCTGGCGTTGACCCCCAGGATCTCCGCTACGTCGTGCACGGTGTCGCCCTCGCGCACCGTGTGCACCAACTCGGGCGGGGCCAGGCGCGGCGTGAGCCGGGTGACGATCAGCTCGCGGCTGGCGACGCCCGGCTGCTGGCTTGCGCTCGGCTGCATCGTGTCGCGTTCCAGGACGACCTCGATGTCGCGGTCCACGTTGAGGCGGATCTGCAGGCCCACCTCGCCGCGGTGCGGCGTCGTCACGCCGTCCACGCTGAGGATGCGATCGCCGGCCTCGAAGCCGGCCAGATCGGCCGGTCCGCCGCGCACGACCGACGTCACAACGGCCGGCCCGGCGGCGCGGTCCTGCGGGATCATCGCGGCGAGGGCGAACAGCAGGATGGGCAGCACGAGGTTGATCAGCGCGCCGGCCGCCAGAATGCCGATCCGGGTGAGCGGGGAGCGGGAGCCGAAGGAGCGCGGGTCGGGGCCCACCTGCATGCCCGCGATGCGACCGATCGTCGCGGCGGGCGTCTCTGACGGGTCCGGGGATGTATCCGGGGACGTGTCCGGGGACTCGGCCGCTGATTCGGCTGCGGATTCGACCGCGGGTGCATCAACGGGGGCGTCCGCGGGGGCGGTGTCGGCGTCGTCCGCGGGTGCGTCCTCCGGCGTGGCGTCCGCGTCGTCCGCAGGGCGGGCCGGACCGATGCGCATGTTGCCGGCGTAGTACTCCCAGGCGCCGCCGCTGCCGGGGGAGATCTCGCGCTCGAAGACGAGCCTGATGACGCCGGCCGGCGCCGCCGCGGTGAGCGCGGCGGCGAACTCCGCTTCGTTGTGCATCCGCCGGCCGCCGGCGCCGATGATCACATCGCGCGCCTGCATGCCGATGGCGCCGGCGGCGCCGTGCGGGTTCACCGACTCGATGAAGACGCGCGCGCTCTCCTCGCCGGTGAGCCGCACGAACCCGCCCAGCGGTAGCCAGTTGATCGAGTAGATCGTCTCGCCGATGCGCTTGCCGCGCAGGCGCGGCGGGAAGCCCACGCCGAACTCCTCCACGCGCACGTGGGCCATTTTCGCCGTGACGTAGTGCCCCGCCTCGTGGATCAGGATCAGCCCCACCAGCACGCCGACGAAGGGGAGAACGGCTTCCAGCAGAACCATCACGCAGTACCCATCATGGCCGGCCCATCAGACCGGCAGCCGGTCGCGGATGTGGCCCGCGGCGAAGCGCCGCGCCCAGGCGTCGGCGGCGTCGATCACCGCCAGGTCGGGGTCGTCGTCGCCCTCGTGCGCCGAGAGGGCCGCGTCGATCACCTCCGGGATCGCCGTGAAGCGGATCCGGCCGTCCAGGAAGGCTGCCACCGCCACCTCGTCGGCGGCGGCGAGGACGCAGGGATGCGTCCCGCCGCGGCGGCCGGCCTCCTGGCTGAGACGCAGGCCCGGGTAGCGGTCGAGGTCCGGCGCGGCGAAGTGCAGGGCGCCCAGCGCGGCGAGGTCCAGCGCCGCGACCGTTGGCTGCAGGCGTTCGGGGTAGGTCAGTGCGCACTGGATGGGGAGGCGCATGTCGGGGTTGCCGAGCTGCGCCTTGACGGAGCCGTCGCCCATCTCAACCAGCGAGTGCACGATCGACTCGGCGTGCTGCACGACCTCCACGCGCTCGTAGGGCACGTCGAACAGCCAGCGGGCCTCGATGGTCTCCATGCCCTTGTTGACCAGCGAGGCGCTGTCGATGGTGATCTTGGCCCCCATGTTCCAGGTCGGGTGGCGCAGCGCCTGCGCCGGCGTGACATCGTCCAGGGCCTCGCGCGGGAGGTCGCGCAGCGCGCCGCCCGACGCCGTCAGCAGGATGCGGCGGATCTCGTTGCCCTCCTCGCCCCAGAGGCACTGCCAGATGGCGCTGTGCTCGGAATCGACGGGGCGCAGCTGGCCGCCGCCGCGGTCGGCGGCGGCGCGCACGAGGCGCCCCGCCATCACCACGACCTCCTTGTTGGCCAGGGCGACGGCGCGGCCGTGCTCGAGCGCCGTCAGCGTGGGCTCCAGGCCGGCCCGCCCCGCCGTGCCCACGACGAGCACGTCGAGCAGCGGGTCGGCGGCCATCTCGTCCATCGTGCTGATCGTCGCGCCGGCCGCCGCCGCGATCTCGCGCAGGCGCTCGCCGGGGCCGCCGGCCGCCCAGATCGCGGCCGGACGCAGCGCCGTCGCCTGCGCGGCCAGCAGGTCGAGGTTGCGGCCGGCGGCCAGGCCGCGCACCTCGAAGCGCTCCGGCATGGCCTGGATGACGTCGATGGTCTGCCGGCCGATGCTGCCGGTGCTGCCGAGCAGGGCGATCCGAATGGGCCCACCGTTGGGCTGCGCGGCGGCGGATGGCGGGGCGTCTACAGCACGATCCATTGCACGAAGAAGTATACGGTCGGCGCGACGAAGAGCAGGCTGTCGAGCCGGTCCAGGACGCCGCCGTGCCCGGGCACGAGCTGCGAGAAGTCCTTCACGTCGAGGGCGCGCTTGATGGCCGACTCGGCCAGGTCGCCGGCCGTCGCCATCAGCGGCAGCGCGATGCCCAGCAGCGCCATCTTCCAGAGCGCGACCTGCAGGTCGGGCAGCAGGTTGATCAGCAGCACCGCCGCGAAGCCCGCCAGCAGCCCGCCGATCCCCCCCTCGATCGTCTTGCGGGGGCTGATGCGGGGCGCCATCGGTCGCCGGCCCAGCAGCTTGCCCACGACGAAGGCCCCCGTATCGGTCCCCATGCCCGCCCCGACGGCGAGCAGCAACCACGCCGCTCCCTCGGGCAGTCCCCGCAGCAGGACGAAGAAGCTGCCCAGCCAGCCGATGTAGACCAGCGCCACGAGGCCGGCCGCCGAGCGCCGGTAGAGCGCGCCGAAGAGCGCGGGGTCGGGGGCGTCATTGGGCGGCTGGCCCCACTCGCGGACGAGTTGCTGCAGCACCGGCGCGGCGACGATCGCGATGATGGCGGCGCTGAGCGGCCAGTGTGGGGGCACGTCGTCGCCGAGCGCGGCGGCGGTCATCGCGACGGTGCCCGCCAGCGCCAGCCAGAGCACGGGGTCGCGGCGGTCCAGCCGCATGCCCAGGCCGAACTCGAGCACCGCCACCGCCAGCAGCGCCGCGACCGCCGCCGCCTGCACCGGCCCCCCCACGATGATCAGCCCGATCACCACGGGCAGTCCGATGGCGCTGGTCGCGGCGCGCAGCGCGAACGCCCGCGAGAGCCGCATCCGCGTGGGCACGTCCCCCTCGCCCCGTCAGCCGCGCGGCCCGCCGGGCGCGTCGGCGCCCCGCGCCTGCCGTGCCGCGAGACCGCCAAACTTACGCACCCGCCGGGCGTAGGCCTCCAGCGCCTCGTCGACGTCGGCCTGCGAGAAGTCGGGCCAGTAGGTGGGCGTGAAGAAGTACTCCGCGTAGGCCGCCTGCCAGATGAGGAAGTTCGAGAGCCGCTGCTGGCCGCCGGTGCGGATGATCAGGTCGGGGTCGGGCAGGCCGTCGGTGTAGAGGTAGCGCGAGACGAGCGCCTCGTCGACCTCGGCCGCCGGCACGCCCGCCGCCACGATGCGCCGGATCGCGTCGACGACCTCCGAGCGGCCGCCGTAGTTGAACGCCACGCAGACGGTCATCTGCGTGTTGGCGGCCGTGCGCCCGACGGCGTGCCGGATCTGCCGCCGCAGCTCGGGGTCCAGCACGTCCAACTGGCCGATGTAGCGCAGCTGCACGCCCGCCTCGTGCAGCGGCTCCAGTTCGCGCTCGATCACGCGGGAGAGGATGTGCATCAGGCCGCGCACCTCGTCCGGGGGGCGGCGCCAATTCTCCGTCGAGAAGGCGTACAGCGTGAGCACGCGCACGCCGCGCTCGCCGAAGAGGCGGATGATCTCGCGGATGTTCTCGGTGCCGGCGGCGTGGCCCTCCATGCGCGACAGGCCGCGCGTCTCGGCCCAGCGGCCGTTGGCGTCCATGATCACAGCGACGTGCCGGGGAACGTTCTCGGTCCGGCGCTCGGGGGCGACAACCACGCTCAGACCTCCAAGAGCTCGCGCTCCTTCACGGCACCGTCCCGGTCGATCTGCTCCTGGAAGCCGTGCGTCAGCTTGTCGAGCTGGTCGTGCGCGCGGCGCTCCTCGTCCTGCGAGATGTCCTTGTCCTTGAGCATCGTGCGCAACTCCTCCTGCGCGTCGCGCCGGATGTTGCGCAGGGCGATGCGCGCCGCCTCGTTTTTCTGCCCCACCTGACGCACGAGCTGCCTGCGGCGTTCCTCCGTCAGCTCCGGGATGACGAGCCGGATGACGACGCCGTCGCTCTGTGGGTTGAGCCCCAGGTCCGATTGCTGAATCGACCGCGCGATGGGGTCGAAGGCGTTCTTGTCCCAGGGCTGGATGACCAGCAGGCGCGCGTCGGGCGCCGTGATCGTGGCGAGCTGGTTGAGCGGGGTCGGCACGCCGTAGTAGCCGATCGGCAGCGCTTCGACGAGCGATGGCTGCGCCCGGCCGGTGCGCACGCCGTCGAGGTCGCGCTGATGGGACGCGATCGTCTTGCGCATGCGGGAGCGCGCTTCGTCCAGGGCGAGTGCGGTGAGGTCGTCGTCGGACATGATGTCGCGGTCCTTCGCCCGCCCGCGCGGGGGCTACTCGGCGGCGCCGGCGAGGCGCGTCGCCTCCGGCCCGACGAGCGTACCAACGGAGCCGCCCATCACCGCTTGCACGATAGCGTCCGGCGCCGCGATATCAAAGACCAGGATGGGCAGGTCGTTCTCCTCGCAGAGCGAGAGGGCGGCGGTGTCCATGACCACGCCGATGTTCTGGGCGATGGCGTCGCGATAGGAGATCGTGGTGTAGCGCCGGGCCGCCGGGTCGACGGCTGGGTCGGCCGTGTAGACCCCGTCGACGCCGTTCTTGGCCATCAGCAGGCGCGCGGCGTCGATCTCGACGCCGCGCAGGGCGGCGGCGGTGTCGGTCGTGACGTAGGGGTTGCCGGTCCCCGCGACGAACAGCACCACGCGCCCCTTCTCGAGGTGGCGGATGGCCCGGCGGCGGATGTAGGCCTCCGCCACCTGCGCCACGGAGATGGCCGACATCGTCCGCACCTGCATGTCCTCGCGCTCCAGCGCGTCCTGCAGGGCGAGCCCGTTGATCACGGTGGCCAGCATGCCGGCGTAGTCGGCGGTGGCGCGGTCCATGCCCGCCTCGGCCGCCGTGCGACCGCGGAACAGGTTGCCCCCGCCGACCACCAGTGCCACTTCGATATCGAGCGCGCGCAGGCGGCCGATCTGCCGCGCGATGCCGCGCAGCGTTTCCGGGTGGATGCCGAAGGGACGCCCACCGAGGAGCGCTTCGCCGCTGATCTTGATCAGGACGCGCTCGCCCGTGACGTCCCTCCTCCCCGCCGGGTCCCCTAGGATCCGCCGCCGAGTTCGTAGCGCGCGAAGCGGCGCACGACGATCTTCTCGCCCGTGCTGGCGACCGCGTCGGTGATCAGATCCTGGATGGTCTTGCTGGGGTCCTTGATGAAGCTCTGCGAGAGCAGGGCCAGTTCCGCCGGGTCGCCCGGGGCGTCGGCCGGGAGGTCGGCCGCATCAACGACCTGCGGGTCCATCGACGCGATCTGCATGGCGATGTCGTGCGCCAGCGCCTTGAAGACGTCCGTCCGCGCGACGAAGTCCGTCTCGCAGTTCAACTCCAGCATCGCGCCGATCCGCCCACGGTGCAGGTACGACTCCACCACGCCCTCGGCGGCGTCGCGGCCGGCCCGCTTGGCGGCGGTCGCGACGCCCCGATCGCGCAGGATCGCGCGAGCCCGATCGAGGTCGCCGCCGGCCTCGCCGAGCGCGGTGCGGCAGGCCATCACGCCGGCGCCCGTCTCGGCGCGGAGGGTCTTGATGTCGTCCACAGTGACGGTCACAGGTGTTCCTTTCGACCGGCGCCGGGCCGGCTCGGGGCGATGCCGGGGGGCGCGCTAGTTCGCTGCGGCCGCGGCGGCGGCCTCATCATCGTGCTGGGCCTGGGCCTCCACGCGCAGGCTCTCGCGGACGGCCAGGCCCTCCGCGGCGGCGTCGGCGATGCGGCCGGTGATCAGGCGGATGGCGCGGATCGCGTCATCGTTGGAGGGGATGGGGTAGGCGATGCCGGTGGGGTCGCAGTTGGTGTCGCAGAGGGCGACGATGGGGATGCCCAGCCGCTGCGCCTCCTTGACGGCGATGGCCTCCTTGGGCACATCGACGATGAACACCACCGCCGGCGGGCGCGTCATGTCGCGCAGACCGCCCACGTAGCGATGCAGCCGCGTGAGTTGGTCGCGCAGGCGCAGCGCCTCCTTCTTCGGCAGGGCGTCCCAGTCGCCGTCCTCCTCCTGGCGCTCGAGGCGCAGCATGTGCTCGATGCGGCCGCTGATCGTCTGCCAGTTGGTGAGCGTGCCCCCCAGCCAGCGGTTGATCACGTAGGGCATCTGCGCCCGCTGCGCCTCCGACTGCACGACGTCCTGGGCCTGCTTCTTGGTGCCCACGAAGAGCACCTCGCCGCCGCCGACGACGGTCTCGCGGACGAAGGCGTAAGCCTCTTCCAGCCGGTCGGCGGTCTGCCCGAGGTCCAGGATGTGAATGCCGTTGCGGGGGGCGAAGATGAACGGTGCCATCTTCGGGTTCCAGCGGCGCGTCTGGTGGCCGAAGTGGACCCCGGCTTCCAGCAGCTCCTTCATCGTGATCGCGGTGCCCATGATGCTCCATCGTGATGTCCAGGGCGGCGTCGCGGGGACATCGATTGCTCCGGCGCTCGCGGTCCGGCGGGTCGTCGCCCGCCAGGGGAACGCGACATCGACGCCGATGCCGCGAGCCAGCGCCACGGGGGATAGGACCGCGGTAGTATAGGGCCCGACCGGCGGACGATGACAGCCGCGTCGATACACTGGTCTGCACAGTGATCGCCCTTGCAGCCGCCGGAGCGGCCTGATCCCGATCCCGGCTGCTAGGCTTGACGCCACCTGCCCCTCCCTCAGTGGCGATTCACCGACGGAGCATGACGCAAGGGCCGCGCCGGCGGACCTGCTCGACCGTGAGGGCGCGGGAGAAGCGATCGGAGTGCGCGCATTGCCCCGTTACGTCTATGAGTGCACGAAGTGCCGGCATTCCTACGAGAAGCGCGAGGGCTGGGACGCCGAGCCCCGGCAGCGCTGCCCCCGGTGCCGTGCCGTGTCGCAGCGCATCCCGGCCTCGCCCGCGATCGTCTTCAAGGGCTCGGGCTGGTACTCCACCGACAACCGCCGCAGCCTGCGCGACGGCGCCGAGCAGCTCCAGCACGGCAAGGACGGCGAAGACCGCTCCGCCGATGAGGCTGGGCCCGACGCGTCGGGTGACGGGGCGTCGGGCGCGGATTCCAAGCAGCCGGCCAAGGCCGAGTCGACGCCGGACGATTAGTCCGGCGCGCCCTGAACCGGCGACCCCGATGCGAGTCGTGCTCCAGCGGGTGCGTCGCGCCTGCGTGCGGGTCGACGGCGCCGTCGTGGGCGAGATTGGGGCCGGCTTCCTGGCGCTGACCGGCATCGCCGCCGACGACACGCCCGCCACCGTCGACGCGATGGCGGCGAAAGTCGCCGGGCTGCGCATCTTCGACGACGCCGACGGCCGCTTCAACCTCGCCCTCGCCGATGTCGGCGGGTCCGTCCTGGTCGTCAGTCAGTTCACGCTGATCGCGGAGCTGCGGCGCGGGCGGCGTCCGTCGTTCCTGGGGGCGGCGCGCCCGGACGTGGCCGAGCCGCTGGTCGAGCGCTTCGCGGCGGGGCTGCGGGCGGCGGGCGTGCCCGTAGAGGGCGGTCGCTTCGGCGCGCACATGGACGTCGAACTGGTTAACGACGGCCCCGTGACGCTGGTGCTGGACTCGGCCGACCTGGAGCGGCCGCGGCGGGGCTAGCCGGGTGCTGAAAAAGGGCTGACCTGGGATCATGGGGGCATCGATCGGACGTATCCCAGTCGCGGCGAGACGACGCGGCAAGCCCGGATCATGCTGGCGGTGACGCCGGAGGGGCGATGACTGACCACGCCCGTAGCCGGGGGCGCCCCGCCGGGCGCGCCGGTCCCTGCCCCGCTGCGCCCGTCACATATATGATACGCTCCGTGGATGCCGGAGGTCGTCTACTACGGGACAGCGAGGGGGGACGAACCGGTCGCTGCGTACGTCGAACGACTCGGGCGCTCGGGGGACAAACGCGACGTGGCGGCGATCCTCGATCTGATCGTGGAACTGGAGGAACGGGGGAGCGCGTTGCGCATGCCCGACACCCGTATCATCGACCGCCACGCGCGCATCTTCGAGTTGCGCCCGCGCTCACACCGGATCGCCTACGCGGAGCATGGAGGTCGCTACGTCCTCCTCCACGCGTGGCGAAAGCAATCGCAGCGCCTCGATCAACGAGCGCTCACCACCGCCCAGCGGCGGCTTGCGGACTGGAGGAACCGTCATGGCCAGGAACGCCCGACCACACATTGAAAAGATCGTCACCGCCGATCCTGATATCGAGGCGGAGTACGAGACCCTGCGACTGCGCCGCGCGATCGTCGGCCAGCTGCGCGCGCTGCGCGAACAACAGAGTTGGACCCAGCAGCAGCTCGCCGACGCCGTGGGAGTGCCGAGAAGCGCGATCGCCCGTCTCGAATCAGCCGAGCACAGCCCGCGCCTCGAAACCCTGCACGCCGTGGCGCGCGTGCTCGGCTACGACGTGGATGTTCGTCTGAAGCCCCGGCGGGTACGGGTCGCGTGATTTCGCCCACCGGGAGGGTGGCCGCTTCGGCGCGCACATGGACGTCGAACTGGTCAACGACGGCCCCGTGACGCTGGTGCTGGACTCGGCCGACCTGGAAGGCCCGCGGCGCGGCTAGCCAGGGCCGTCTCGTCAACTGCCGCTCAGCGCCTCGGGCACGACCTGCAGCGAGACGTCCATGGGCGTGACCGTGTGGGTGAGCGATCCCATCGAGATGAAATCGACGCCGCCGGCGGCGTAGTCGCCCAGGTTCGCGAGCGTGATCCCGCCGCTGGCCTCGGTCGTGACCCCGGCCTGCCGGGCCATCCGAGCCGCCTCCGCGAGCGCGGCTGGGGTGAAGTTGTCGAGCAGGACGGCGCGCGCGCCCGCGTCGATCGCCTCGCGCAGCTCGGCCAAGGAAGTGACCTCCACCTCGACGGCGGTGGCCGGGCCCGCCGCCGACAGCGCGAGCCGCACGGCGTCGGCCAGGCTGCCGCCGCGCGCCCGCACGGCGGCGATGTGGTTGTCCTTGACCAGCAGCCCCGCGCGCAGGTCGTTGCGATGATTGAGCCCGCCGCCGACGCGCACGGCGTAGCGCTCGGCGGTGCGCAGCCCGGGCGTCGTCTTGCGCGTGTCGAGGATGCGGGCGCCGCTGCCGGCGACGGCGCGCACGCAGTCGGCCGTCTGCGTGGCGATGCCGGACAGGCGTCCGAGGTAGTTCAGTGCTACGCGCTCCCCACGCAGGATCGCGTGCACCGGGCCGTCGACGTGGGCGATCGTCGCGCCCGCCGCGACGCGCAGGCCCTCGCTCACGGCGGGCATCCAGCGCACGCGCGGCTCGACGGCGTAGTACGTCTCCAGCGCGAACTGCAGGCCGCAGACGAGGCCGTCGGACTTGGCGACCACGACCGCCCGGCCCTGCTGGTCGATGGGGACCAGCGCGTTGCTCGTCAGGTCTTGCTGCGCCGCGTCCTCCTGCAGGGCCGCCTGCACGAGCGCCCGGATCGTGAGGCGATCGAGTGGGGCGGGACGGGAGAGGCCGGCGTCCTGCCGCGTCATGGGGCGCCCGCGCGGACGAAGCTGAGATGGCCGTCCCCGGCCGCGTCGCCCATGGCGTCACCCGAGGGCGCGTCGCTGCGATAGTGGGCGCCGCGGCTGCCCGTCCGGCGCCGCGCGGCCTCGACGATCAGGCGGCCGGCCAGCGCCATGTTGGCCAGTGTCGCGCCCTCGACGCCGGGCCGGGCCGGGCCCCAGGCGTCGATCACGGCCGCGGCCGTGGCCAGGCCGTCGGCGTCGCGCACGATGCCCGCGTGCGCCCAGAGCAGCGATTGCAGCGCCGCCCGATCGGGCGCGGCCGTCTCGCAGGCGAGGTCGAGGGGGGTGGTGCCGGCCGGGGCTGGCGCGGCGGCGTCGTCGCGCTGCGAGGCCTCGACGGCCCGCTGCGCGAAGACCACCGTCTCGAGCAGCGAGTTGCTGGCCAGCCGGTTGGCCCCGTGCACGCCCGTGTTGGCGACCTCGCCGCAGGCGTAGAGCCCGGGCAGGGTCGTGCGGCCCCAGTGGTCGCTGTAGACGCCGCCCATGCAGTAGTGCGCGGCCGGCGCGACGGGCGCCGGGCTGCGGGTGATGTCGAGCTCGTAGCGCAGGCAGTGCTGGTGCACGCCGGGGAAGCGCGCGGCGACGAAATCGGGGTCGGCGTGGGTGATGTCGAGCAGGACGTGGTCGGCACCGGTGCGCCGCATCTCGGTCGCGATCGCGCGGGCGACGATGTCGCGCGGTGCGAGTTCGGCCAGGGGGTGGTAGCCGGGCATGAAGCGGCGCCCGCCGCCGCCGGCCGATGCCGGAGTGCGCAGCACGGCGCCCTCGCCGCGCAGCGCCTCCGTCAGCAGGAAGGTCGCCGCGCCGGGCAGCCGCAGCGCCGTGGGGTGGAACTGGACGAACTCCATGTCGCGCACGACCGCCCCCGCCCGCCAGGCCAGCGCGACGCCGTCGCCGGTGGCGACGGCGGGGTTTGTGGTGAGGGTGTAGAGCTGGCCCGCGCCGCCGGTGGCGAGGATCGTGCGCGGGGCGTTGAGCAGCACGCTGCGGCCGTCCGGGTCCAGCGCCTCGACGCCGCACACGCGGCCTGCGTCGAGGCGCAGGCGCGTGACGGCGTGGCGGTCGAACACGTCGACGCCGGCCTCGCCGACGCGGCGCACCATCACCGTCTCGATGGCGTCGCCGGTGCGGTCGCCGCCCGCGTGCAGGATGCGGGGGCGCGAGTGGGCGCCCTCGCGGCCCAGCGCCACGCGGCCCTCGTCGCTGTCGAAGGGGACGCCCAGCTCTGTCAGGCGGCGGATGCGGTCGGGCGCCTCGCGCACGAGCACATCCACGGCCTCGGGGTCGCAGAGGCCGGCGCCGGCCGTCAGCGTGTCCTGCCGGTGCCGGGCGACGCTGTCGCCCGGCCCGACGGCGGCGGCGATGCCGCCCTGGGCGTACTTCGTGTTGGACTCCTCGATGGGGCCCTTGGTCACGACGGCCGTGCGGCCGTGTTGCGAGGCCAGCAGGGCGGCGTACAGCCCGGCGATGCCGGAGCCCAGGATGAGGTAGTCGTAGTGCATGGGCCGTCGCTTCCGGTCGGCGCTGCCGGGCGGCCGGGGCAGGGCTAGGTGATCTCCAGCATGCGGCGCAGCGCGACCTGCGCCCAGGCGCGGGTGTCGTCATCGACGCGGATCTGGTTGACGATGCGCCCGGCGATCAGCTCCTCCAGCACCCAGGCCTGGTAGGCGGGGTGGATGCGGTACATCGTGGAGCAGGGGCAGACCACCGGATCGAGGCAGAAGGCGGTCTTGCCCTCGGCCTGGACCTCGGCGTTGAGCCGGTGCACGAGGTTGATCTCGGTGCCCACGGCGTAGACGCCGGGCGGCCCGTCCTTGACGTAGCGGATGATGAACTCCGTGGAGCCGTCGGCGTCGGCGGCGTCGACGACGGCCTCGGTGCACTCCGGGTGCACCACGACGTGGCAGCCGGGGTGCTGCGCCCGCGCCTTCTCGATCTGTTCGACCTTGAAGCGCACGTGCACCGAGCAGTGCCCCTGCCAGAGCAGGATGCGGCTGTCGGTGATCTGCCCGGCCTCCAGCCCGCCCATCGGCAGGGCGGGATTCCAGAGCGCCATCTCGGTGACCGGGTCGATGCCCAGCCGCTTGCCGGTGTTGCGGCCCAGGTGCTGGTCGGGGAAGAAGAGCACGCGGTCGCCGCGCTTGAAGGCCCAGCGCAGGACGGCGGGCGCGTTCGACGAGGTGCAGACGGCGCCGCCGTTGCGGCCCACGAACGCCTTCAGCGAGGCGGCCGAGTTCATGTAGGTGATGGGGATCGTGCGCTCGGCGTCGACGACGCTCGTGAGTTCGTCCCAGGAGGCGTAGACGTCCTGGGGCTGCGCCATGTCGGCCATCGAGCAGCCGGCGGCGAGGTTGGGCAGCAAGACGGCCTGGTCGGGCCGGGTGAGGATGTCGGCGCTCTCGGCCATGAAGTGCACCCCGCAGAACAGGATGTAGTCGGCCTGGGGCCGGTCGGCGGCCTCGCGCGCCAGCTTGAACGAGTCGCCGCGGAAGTCGGTGAAGCGGATGACGTCGTCGCGCTGGTAGTGGTGGCCCAGGATCAGCAGGCGCTCGCCGAGGGCGGCGCGGACGCCGCGGATGCGGTCGGCCAGCTCGTCGGCCGGCATCGACAGGTAGCGCTCGGGGATCTCGGGCTGCCAGGAGACGCGATGCGGCTCCTCGGCGAGCGGCACCGTCGCGATGTCGCCCTCGCAGTAGGCGTCGGGCAGATCCTCGGGCAGGCGAGGCGCGACGTAGTCGCTGGCGACGACCTTCGCGGGGCCGCCGTGGCGTGGTGTGGACATGGTGGGACACCGATCCAGAGGACGCGCCGCCGGCCGGGCGGGGCCGACCCACTTCGTGTCACTCTGACACGAAGTCCTCACGGCCAGTATCGCCGCTGCGCCGAGTAAGTGTCAAGGAGACACTTACTGGGACACGTCAGAAGTGGTGGATAGTTGCCGGGCGTCGGTGGATTGGGGCGGCGCGCCCCCTTACCAGTCGTAGCCGTGGTCGCGGAGGTCGGCCTGGAGGGCGGCGTAGTCGCCCTTGAAGCGGTGCGCGGTCCAGCCGACCTCCTGCGCCGCCGCGACGTTGGCGCGGATGTCGTCGATGAAGAAGCACTGCTCCGGCTGCAGCGAGAGCCGCTCCATGACGAGCCGGTAGATGGCCGGGTCGGGCTTGGCCAGGCCCACCTCCGCCGAGCAGATGATGTCGTGCCAGCCGACGCGGCGGCCCAGCGTCTCGTCGATGCGGTCGCGCAGGTCGGGGCCCGCGTTGCTGAGCACGGCGACGGTGTAGCCCGCGTCGATCAGGGCCTGCGCCATCTCGATGTTCGGTTCGTGGCGGGGGGTCGGCTGCGCCTGCCAGGCCTCCACGAACGCCTCCGCCCGGTCGCCGATGTGGGCGCGCAGCTCGCGCATGATCGAGGCGTGCCACTGCGCCTCGCTGCCCCGACCGGTCTGCCAGGCCTGGTACTCCTCCGTCTGGTGGAGGATGCGCAGCCACTCGCGCTCGGGCAGCCCATGCTCGACGCCGAAGCGGTCGTAAACCTTCCAGTCCATGTGGATCAGCACGCCGCCGACGTCGAAGATGACGGCCTTGCCTGGGTTCGAAACGTTGGGCATTGGGGCTCCCTGTCAGCGGCTGGCTGGCTGCGGCAGCGTACGGGCCGCGTGACGGCGGTGCCAGACACCGAGTTCGGTGCGATCGCTTCACGGGCGTAGGATCAGCCCATGGCCGTCCCGCCGATCCCGCAGCGAAGCGCACGCGGCGCGGTTCCACGCGCCGCCTTCTTCGCGGCGCTGGCGCTCGGCTTGGCGGCGCTGGCGGTGGCGCTGCTGGTCTTCGTCCGGCCCAGCGCGGAGACCCAGCCCAAGCCTGTGTTCTTCCAGATCGCGGCGAAGGACGTTCCCGCGCCGGGCGATGACCCGTTGCGCGCGGACCGCGGGCGCTTCTTCCTCGTCAATCTGCGAGCGGGGGAGGGCACGCACGGATTGCACGGTTTCCCCGGCGAGAGCGGCCTGCTGGCGTTGTCCTGGCAGGATCCCCATAGCGGTTGCACGATCCCCTGGCGGCGCGACTACCTGTTCGATGCGCGCCGTGGATGGTTTCGTGATCCCTGTCACGGCGGGCATTACACCATGGCCGGCGTCCGTGTCTTCACCCCTTCGCCGCTTGGAATGACAACGTACGCCGTCGACGTCCGGGCCGACGGGCGGGTGATCGTGAACACGGCCGTCGCCACGCCGGGCGCGGCCGACAACCCCACGCGCGTCGTCCCCTACCTGCGCCGCTGACTGACCGGCCCTCGTTCCCCGGCCCCACAACCGGCATTGTCAGAACTCGACCGGGGTGCGGCTGGCGAAGCGGTACAGCCGCGCGGGGCGATGCCGGCCCGCCTTGGCCGTCTGCTGTGTCGCGACCAGCAGGTCCGAGGCCAGCATCCGGCGGCGGAAGTTCCGCTTGTCCAGCTTGCGCCCCAGGATCGACTCGTAGGTCTCCTGGAGGTCGCTCATCGGGAAGAACTCGGGCAGCAGGCTGTAGGCGGCGTTGGTGTATTCGAGCTTGCTGACCAGCCGCGCGCGCGCCAACTCGAGGACGCGCTCGTTGTGGAAGGCGAGCACCGGCAGGGCGTTGAGCGCGAACCAGCCGGGCTTCCAGGCGGAGCGCTCGGCCAGGCGCACGCCCTCGTGCCGGACGAGGGCGAAGTAGGTCACCGCGACGGCGCCGCCGGGCGCGTAGTCGTCGAGGTCGGAGAAGGTGTAGAGCTGCTCCAGGAAGACGTCGCGCACGCCCGTCTCCTCGGCCAGCTTGCGCGTCGCGGCGGCCTGCAGCGACTCGTTGCTGATCAACGCCCCGCCGGGAATCGCCCAGGCGCCCTCGTCGGGCGGGGCCGAGCGCTGGATGAGCAGCACCCGCAACTCCCCCTCGACGACGGACAGGATCACGACGAGGACGGCCACGTCCAGGCGCGGCAGATCGCGGCGGGCGGCCGGCACCGAGCTACCCGCCGCCCGCGACGGAGGCGCCCGCGACGATCCGCTCGGGAGCCGCGGCGAGTTCGCCTTGCAGCGACCAGGCGCCGGTGCGCGTGATGTGCACGTCGAGCAGGGCGCCGAGCGGGATGCGCCCGGCCGGCGCGTCGAAGTGGACCAGCTTGGCGCCCCGCGTGCGCCCCGTGAGCCGCTCAATCGGCGGCCCGCCGGCGCGCACCGGATCGCCCGCCTTGCGCTCTTCGACGAGCACCTCCACGTCGCGGCCCCAGTAGGCCCCGTTGATCTCCAGGCTGATGCGCCGCTGCAGCGCTTCGACGGCCTGCAGACGCTCCTTCTTGACCGCCTCCGGAACGTCGTCGGGCTGCTTACGGTCGGCGTAGGTGCCGGCGCGGGGGCTGTAGGCAGCGACGTGCACCTTGTCGAAGCGCAGCCGGTCCAGCAGGTCGAGCGTGTTACCGAACGCCGCCTCCGACTCGCCCGGGAAGCCGACGATGACGTCGGTGCTGATGCCGACCGCCGGCATCAGTTCGCGCACCTTCGCCACCCGCTCCTCGAAGGTGTGCGTGGGGTAGCCCCGGCGCATCGCCGCCAGGACGCCGTCGTCGCCCGACTGCACGGGCAGCGAGAACGACTCGCAGACCTTGGGCAGCGCCGCCATGCCTTCCAGGATGCGGTCGGTCATGTCGGGCGGGTACGACGTGAGGGCGCGGATGCGATGCAAGCCCGGGAGGTCGTGCAGGGCGCGCATGAGGTCGGCCAGGTCGGCGTGCGCGGTCGCCGGATCGACGGGCGGCTGGTCCTTGCCGTAGGCCTCGACGGTCTGACCCAGCAGCGTGACCTCGCGGACGCCGCGCGCGACGTGCGCCTCGACCTCGCGCGCGACCTCGGCGATGGGGCGGCTGCGCTCGCGCCCGCGTCGCAGCGGCACGATGCAGTAGGTGCAGAACTTGTCGCAGCCCTCGATCACGGGCACGTAGGCCGTGACCGCGGCGGCGCCGTCGGGCGGGCCGGCATCGGGCAGCACCGCTGGCCAGAACTCGCCGCCGAGGTCGGACGCCGCGCGCACGTCCTCCGGGAGGTCGAGCACCCCGATCACGTCGTCGAAGTGCTGCGGCTGGGCGAACGCGTCGACGTAGGGGAAGCGCGCCCGCAGAGCGTCGTGCTTGGGTCCGACCATGCAGCCCATGACGGCGATCTTGAGATCGGGGTTGCGCCGCTTGAGCGGGCGCAGGTTGGCGAGTTTGGCGGCGGCGCGGTCTTCGGCGTGCTGGCGCACGGCGCAGGTGTTGACGACGATCAGGTCGGCGTCGGGCGCGCGGTCGGTGGGCTGCCAGCCCAGGCGTCGCAGCCCGGCGCCCAGCCGGGCGCTGTCGGCGACGTTCACCTGACAGCCGACAGTCCAGAGGTGGTAGGTCTTCATCGTCGTACCGCGGGGCGCCTTGGCGGGGCGGCGCCGGGCGCTGGCCCGGCAGGCTGGGCGGGAGGGCTGGGCTGGCGGAGGGTGAGGGATTCGAACCCTCGATCGGGTTGCCCCGAAACCCGCTTAGCAGGCGGGCGCACTAGGCCACTATGCGAACCCTCCACTGGCGATGCTACCAGCCGTCCCCAGGCGCCGCGATGCACCGCCGCCCGGAGTGACAAGCGCGAGCGTCCTACTATTGGCGCGCCCGCCGGCCCCCGGCCCGCTCGCCGGCCGGTCACGCGAGGAGGAGCGCGATGTCGCCAGCCAGCGGTCGAGGTCCGGCCCGGCGGAGGCGCGCGGCGCTCCGCCCGCTCACGGCGGCGCTGCCGGCGCTGCTGCTGGCCCTGCTGTTGCTGGCGCCGGCCTGCGGCGGCGACGCGGCGGACGACGCCCCCTCGGCCGACCGCCGGGGGGAGCGCCGGCCCGACGCCACGGTGTTCACTTGGCAATCGAGCGACGGCGTGGAGATCGAGGCGGAACTGCGCCGCGGCGGCGACGAGTGGGTCCTGCTGGGGCACCAGTTCACCGGCAGCCGCCGCGACTGGGACCAGATGGTCGACGGATTCGCGGAGCGCGGCTACACGGTCCTGATCTGGGACTTCCGCTGTCACGGCGAGTCGGGCTGCAACACGGAAGATGACTCGAAGCGCGAGGCCACCCAGGACATCTGGCGCGAGTGGGAGGCGGCGTTCGACTACGCCGTCGCCAACGGGGCGCGCCGCATCCACGCGGGCGGCGCGAGCATGGGCGGCACCAGCCTGATCCAGGTCGCCGCCGACCGCGACGACGTCGCCTCGATCTTCGCGATCTCCAGCCCCAACCGCTTCCAGGGGCTCGACGCGCTGGAGCACTACGACCGCGTCACCGTGCCCATGCTGTTCATCGTCGGCGCCGGAGACAAGGCCGCGCCCGACTTCTCGCAGCGCTACTTCGATCGGGCCGCGGGTCCGGCGCGTCTGGACGTGCTGAACACCGACCTGCACGGCAACACGCTGGCCCAGGACTCGCTGTGGGGCCCCCGCGTCCAGCCCATGCTCTACGCCTTCGTGGAGCATCCCGAGGGCTACATCGCGCAGGGCGGCGTCAACAACCTCACGGCCGGCGCCGCGCCCGATGAGCCGCAGGCGGCGCCCGGCAGCGACACCGAGGCTGCAGACCCGGCGGAGTCGGCGCCGCCGGATGACGAGGCGCGGCCCGCCGGCGCCACGCCGGGCCCGTCCCCCGCCCTCGTCGGACCGCCGCCCTCCGGCTACGCGCTGGCGCTCATCGGCCCCGGCGAGGGCGGCGACGTGGTCGTGGTAGTGGATCCGCTCCAGGTCGAGGCGTTCATCATCACGCGGCAGTTCGACGGCCGGGTGCAGGACATCGCCTGGCTGCCCACCCGCGCCGGCGTCGTGGTCGGCCAGCGCGATCGGCTCACCTACCTCGACCTCACGACCGACCCCCCCACCGAGGGGGAGTTGCTGTTCGACTTCCTCCCTGAGGGCATCGCGCCGCAGTTCTTCGACATGGCGCTGTCCAACGACGGCATCGTGCTGTCCTTCGCCGTCGTCCCCGCGGACGATCCCGACGCGCCGTCCACGCCGGCGCTCGTGAACCTGCTCGGTCCCACCTTGCAGGCGCCGTTCGCGGGCGCGCGCAGCGGCGTTCCCGTGGGCGCCGGTCTGCAGTCGCCCGACAATCGGCTCATCCTGGCGCGCGAGGTGGGCGGGCTGGTGCTGCTCGCCCCGGTGGGCTTCGAGGTCGAGGCCCGCTTCCCCGCCCCGGAGATCGACGCCCCGCCGGAGATCTGCGCGGGCGGGTCCTGCCTGCCGCTCGAGTACTCGACGGGCTTCCCGGACGATCTCGGCTTCATCCAGGCGTCGACCAACGGCACGTTCTGGGTGGCCTACACCAACAAGGTGTTCATCGGGACGCCGGAGGAGCCCGCGCTGCAAGAGTGGCTGACGCTGCCCGGCATCCCCGTCGACATCGCCGTGTCGCCGCGGGGCGACCAGGTCGCCTGGGTCACGCTGGGCCCGCCGGAGGGGTCGAACGGGCTCTTCATCAGCGACATCGCGAGCGAGGAGACGCGGCTGCTCCTGGAGGATCCGAGCGTCGTGTTCTTCGACCTGCAGTGGTCGCCTGACGCGCGCTTCGTCGCGTTCAGCGCGATCAACCGCGCCGATCGGTCGGTCGGCGTGCTCGTCATCGACGCGGCCAGCGGCGAGCTGTTCACCATCGGGACGGGCTGCTGCGCCGAGTGGTCGCCGGCCTTCCGGGAGCCCTGAGGCGCGGAGCTACGCCTGGAGCAGGCCCTGATCGCGCAGCACGCGCTGCATCGTCAGGCCGATGTCGGCGGGGCTGCGGCTGATTACCGCGCCCGCGGCCGAGAGCGCCTCGAGCTTGGCGGCGGCGGTGCCGCTGCGTCCCTCGATGATCGCGCCGGCGTGGCCCATGCGACGCCCCGGCGGCGCCGTCGCGCCCGCCACGAAGGCCACGACGGGCTTGCGCATGTGGCGCTTGATGTAGGCCGCCGACGCCTGCTCGGCGGTGCCGCCGATCTCGCCGATCAGCACCACTGCGTCGGTGGCTTGGTCGTGGTTGAACATCTCCAGCGCCTCGGCCTGGGAGGTGCCGATGATCGGGTCGCCGCCCACGCCCACGCAGCTCGACTGCCCGATCCCCAACCGCGTCAGTTGGTCGACGGCCTCGTAGACGAGCGTGCCGGAGCGGGAGACGACCCCCACGCGGCCGGGCTGGAAGACCGCCGACGGCATGATGCCCACCCGGCAGGTGGCCGCGGGCGTGATCAGGCCGGGACAGTTGGGGCCGATCAGGCGGCTCGCGCCGCCCGCCATGGCGGCGCGCACGCGGACCATGTCGTGCACCGGCACGCCCTCGGTGATGCAGACGATCAGCGGCACCCCGGCGGCGACGTTCTCGAGGATCGCGTCGGCTGCGCCGGGCGCCGGGACGAAGATGATGCACACGTTCGGCTGGGCCGCCGCGACCGCCTCCTCGGCGGTGTCGAAGACCGGGAAGCCCTCGAACTCCGCGCCGCCGCGGAACGACGGGTGCACGCCCGCGACGACGGGCGTCCCGTAGGCCAGCGAGCGGCGGATCTGGTTCTGCCCCTCGGTGCCCAAGCCCTGCACCATCAGTCGCGTGGACCGGTCGACGAGCACGCTCATTGCGATTCCTCACTCACGTCGCGCGTCACCTCGCGCGCCAGCGTCAGACGGCGGCCGCGACCGCCGTGCGGGCGGCCGCGCCGAGGTCGTCGGCCAGCAGGAACTCGAGGCCCGACGCCTCGATGATGCGGCGCCCCTCCTCGACGTTGGAGCCGTTCAGCCGCGCCACGATGGGATGCGTGATGCCGTATTGGTTGACCGCGGCGACCAGCCCCTCGGCGACGATGTCGACGCGGGCCATGCCGCCGAAGATGTTGACCAGGATCGCCCGCACGTCGGGGTCGAGGTTGATGATGTGCAGCGCATCGACGACGAGCTGCACCCGGTTGACCGTGCCGATGTCGAGGAAGTTGGCCGGTTCGCCCCCGGCCAGCATGATCGTGTCCATCGTCGCCATGGCCAGACCGGCGCCGTTGACCATGCAGCCGATGTTGCCGTCGAGCTTGATGTAGGAGCCGATGCCGGCCTCCTCGGCCATGATCTCCATGGCGTTCTCTTCGGACTTGTCGCGCAGGCCGGCGACCGGCTGCCGGAAGGCGGCGTTGTCGTCGATGCTGACCTTCGCGTCGACGGCGACCACGCGGTGCTGCTCGGTGACGACGAAGGGGTTGATCTCGGCCAGCGAGGCGTCGGTCGCGAGGAACGCCTTGTACAGCCCGGCGAAGAGGTTGCCGGCCCGCAGGATGACCGGCTTGGGCATGCCCAGTTGCTTGGCGAGTTGGCGGCCGCGGTAGGGCGGGAAGCCGGCCTCGGGGTCGATGGGCACGCGAATGATCGCCTCCGGGGTGCGCTCGGCGACCTCCTCGATGGCCTGGCCGCCCTCGGTCGAGACGATCATCACCGGGGCGCCCAGCGCGCTGTCGATGAGGACGGCGGCGTAGTACTCGGCGGCGATGGCCGACTGCTCCTCGATGAGCAGCCGCTGCACCTGCTTGCCCTCGGGCCCGGTCTGATGCGTGACCAGGAACTTGCCCAGGATTTTCGCCGCTTCGGCTTGGGCCTGCGCGGCGCTGTCGGCCAGCCGCACGCCGCCCACGCGGCGACCCTTGACGGCCCCCTCCGTCGAGGCCGGGTCCGCTTCCAGCCGTTGGTACATGGCGGCCGTCCGCGACTGCGATGCGACGAGGCGGCCCTTGCCGCGTCCCCCGGCGTGGATCTGCGCCTTGACGACGACCTTGCCGCCCAGGTCGGCGGCGGCGGCGCCCGCCTCCCCCACGGTCGTCACGGCGGTGCCGCGCGGCACGGGCACGCCGTTCGCCGCGAGGATGGCCTTGGCTTGGTATTCGTGGATTTTCATGACCGAGAGACTCCTCAGCCGGGCGCGCGTTCGGCGTCGTCTGGAGGCGCGGCGAGCCTCCCGGACGATACCGGCGGCCCCCGCTATCAACAACCGGCGGCAACAAGCAGTCACGACACCTGCACGCGGCGCGGCCGTCCCGCGCGACGGGGGGTAGGATGGGCCGGCGCGTGGATCGTGGCGGTGGATCGCCCTCCCGGACCTTCCCCGCGCGACCGGGCAGGATCCATCATGCCGCCAGAATCCGCGCCACCCCACCGGCTCAGTCGCCGGGCGCTGCTGCGCCGCGGGGGCGCGCTGGCCCTCGGCGCGACGGGGCTGGCGCTCGTCGGCTGCGGCGACGACCCGGACCCCCCCGCCGCGCCGGCCGCCGCGGACGGGTCGTCGGAGCAGGCCACCGCTCCAGCCGCCGCGGCGCCGGTGGAGCAGAGCACTGCCGCCGCAGAGCCGGAGGACGCCGAGCAGGCGCGGGCGGCCGCGGCGCAGGCCCAGGCCGAGCCCGAGGACGCCGCGGGCGAAGCCACCGCGGACGCCGCCGCGGCAGAGGCGGAGGAGCAGCCGCAGGCGCAGGCCGTCGCACAGGCCGAGGAGCGGGCGGAGGCGCAGGGCGAGGAGCCGCCCGCCCCGACCATCCCGGACCCGGCCCGGCGCATGCTGATGCCCGACCGCGTCTGCGCCGATTGTACGCTGGAGGATCCCGCCTTCGAGCCGCTGCCGGGTGCGCGGGCGTTCTTCGGCTACGCCGACGGGGCCGCCTATCGCTTCGAGATTCCCGACAACTGGAACGGCACGCTGCTGCTCTGGGGGCGCGGCGTCGGCGGCCTCAACGATGTCGGCACCGGCTTCAGCACACACATCGAGTTCGGCGGTTTCCCGCCGGGCCGCGAGTTGCTGACCTCCTTCGGCGCGGGCTGGGCGGCGAGCACCTACGCCGCGACTGGCTACGTGCCGGCGCGGGGCGTCGACGACCTGCTCACGGTGAAGGAGATCGCGGAGGCCGAGGTGGGGCCGGCGCAGTGGACCTACTGCGTGGGCGGCTCGATGGGCGGCGGCACGGCGCAACTCATGGCGCAGGAGTTCCCCGGCGAGATCGACGGGGCGCTGGCGCTCTGCGGCGCGCTCTCGAACGCGGAGGTGGTGGACTACCTCGCCAGCTGGCACGCGGTCGCCCGCTGGCTCATCGGCGACGTGCCGTCGTCGACCGACGCGAGCGGCCTGATCGGCTGGGCGGCGCCGCTGGGCGCCGTCGATGACGGAGGGCTTAACCTGACTCCCCTCGGCGAGCAATTCGCGGCGGTGATCGAGGAACTCAGCGGCGGGCCGCGCTGGGGGTTCCGCGAGGGGCTCGCCCAGCAGTGGCAGATCAACTTCGCGCTGGGCACGGTCTACTGGCCGGCGATCCTGGCGGGCGGATCGCCGCCTCCGGGCGTCATCCTCCAGCACGACGGGTCGATCGCGGGCTTCGACACGCGGGACGTGGTCTACGGCGCGCGCCCGGAGGCGGGGGTCGACGTCGAGCGGCTGAATGCGGAGGCAGTGCGCTTCGAGGCGCCGCCCGGCCTGCGAGACGACCCGGCGCTGGGCGTCGCCAGCGGTGTCCTGGGCGCGCCGCTGCTCACCGTCAAGACGAGCGGCGACCTCTGGACCCCGATCTCGCTCGACCGCTCCTACGCTCGCAAGGTGCAAGCGGCGGGCTACGGCGACTTCCTGGTGCAGCGCGTCGTGCGTCGCGCCGGCCACTGCAACTTCACCGAGCAGGCGGAGGTCCTCCGCGCGCTGCTCGACCTCACGCGCTGGGTGACGGAGGGCGTCCGGCCCGACGGCGAGGACCTGACCGGCGACGACCTGAGCGGCGCGGGCGTGCGCTTCACGTCCCCGTTCGACGACGACGATCCGCTGGCGCCCGGCGCGTGGTCGCGGCGACGGCGGCTCGTCTAGGCGCGGGCTGAGGCGCCGCTAGCGCCGCCGGCCGCGCTCGGCGAAGCCGCGCATCGTGCTCACCCAGAACTCGGCGATGCGGTCGTCGCGATCGCGGTCGGGCTGCCGCGGGCGACGGCCCAGGCGCCAGCCGATGCTGAGCGCGAGCGCCAGCGCGAACGCCGACCAAGCCCAGCCGCTGCCGCCGCCGTTGGCGTCGTGGAAGCCGATCGCGCCCGCGGCCAGCAGGCCCGTGAGGATCGCCAGCGTCGTGGCGATGGGCTCGAAGTCCGAGAGGTGCACGCGGATCGCGCCGTCGCGCAACGCGATGCCGGGGATGCGGTCGCGCGGGCGGTTGCGGAAGCTGCCCTGGAAGACGGAGTCGCGCGCCACGATCGCCAGCGCGCCCACGAAGGGTAGCCAGGCGATGAGGCGCGGATCGCCGGCGTCGCCGGTGTATGCGATCGCCCCCGTCACGAAGAGGCCGAGCAGGGCCGCCGTCGCGGCGGCTGGGCCGAGCGTGATGACCATGCGCCGATGCTACCCCTGCGCGCCGTCCTGTGCCCGGCCGGGCGCCGACGTAGGCTGTCGGCATGTCCTCCGACCCCGACGCCGAGCCCGGCCGCGCGATGCCCGACGCCCCCGGCGGTCCCCCCAGCGACGAAGCCGCCGCGCGGACCCGCGCCCGCCGGCGTCGCCGGGCCGCCCGCCCTCCGCGCGACATCCTCGCGACGAGTTCGATCAACAACCGCTTCTGGCTCACCCTGGCGCCGATCGCCGCGTTCCTGCTCGTCGACCGGCTGGCCGACACCCGCTGGGCCATCGCGGCCGGCGTGGCCGCCGCGGTCATCGTCTTCCTGCGCACGCGCCGCAGCGGTCTCATCGGCTATCTGGCCGTGGGCGGGATCGTGATCGTCGGCGGGGCGGGCGTGGTGGGGATCATCGTCGACAGCGACAAGGCGTTCTTCGCCAGCGACGCCATCGGCGACGTGCTGTGGACCGGCGCCTTCCTGGGCAGCGTCGTGCTGGGGCGACCGCTGATGGGCGTCCTGCTGCGCGAGATCTTCCCCGGCCTCCGGGACTGGATCCCCGAGCGGCACCGGGTGTTCATCATGCTCAGCCTGGCCTGGGCGGCGCAGAACGTCGTGACGGCCGTGATCCGCATCATCCTGCTCGACGCATTGAGCACCGAGGCCTACCTGCTCTGGAGCCGCGTCGCGACCTGGCCGCTGACGATCGGGCTGTTCGCGGTCTCCTACTACGTCATCGGGCGGGCGATCCGGCAGGAGGCGGAGCGGCGCGCGGCGGCCGATCTCGCCGCCGACTCCGCCGCGGCGGACGAGGAGGGTACACTGCCGGCATGACGATCCACCCCGCCCCGACCACCGCCCTGCCCCTCGCCGACGCCGCCGCGGCTCTGCGCCACGATCCGGCCGATATCGAGCGTTTGATCGCCGCCGCCGTCTACGAGGCCGAGACACCCAGCGCCGACCGCTGCGTGCTGCCGCTGCCGCCGCTGGAGGTGCGCATCGCCGTCGGCGGGCGGCTGCTGACCGCCGTGCGCGAGTCGGACCGCTCCGCCGACTGGCGCCTGATCATGCCCGCCTGAGCGCCGGTGTCGACGAGTCCCGCGCTCGCCCCGATCCCCGGCGTCCGCGCGGCGCTGTTCGATCTCGACGGCACCCTGGCCGACTCGGACCCGCTGATCGCCGCGGCCGTCGTGGAGAGTTGCGCCCGCTACGGCTACCGCCTGACGTCGGAAGACGTGCTGCCGCACATCGGGCCGCCGATGGTCGTGATGCTGCAGCAGATGCTGTCCATCGGGCCCGAGTGGGCGGAGACGATCTCCGGCGACTACCGGGACCGCTACCTCGATCGGTTCATGCCGCGGACGCCGCCGCTGCCCGGTGCGGAGGCGCTGCTCGACGGTCTGCACGCGCGCGGCGTGCCGATGGCGGTCGTCACCAACAAGTACGAGGACGGCGGCCGGGCGCTGGTGCGCAGGCTGGGCTGGGAGCGGCGGCTCGAGCTCGTGGTCGGCCTGGACACGACGGGCCGGGGCAAGCCCGCGCCCGACCCCGTCCTGCACGCACTGCGGGCGCTCGGCGCCGCGCCCGGTGAGGCTGTCCTCGCCGGCGACTCCCCGGCCGACATGGGCGCGGGCCGGGCGGCCGGGCTGCGCGCCGTCATCGGTCTGGCGGGCCGCAATACGGCCGCCGCGCTGCGCGAGGCCGGGGCCACCCACGTCGCCGAGGACCTCGGCGGCGTCGCGGCCCTCCTCGCCCATGCGCGCGGGGCGTAATCTGCGTCCATGCCGTCGCTCGTGCGTCCGCTGCCCCTGGCCCAGACCGTCGCCGACCTGCGCACCGGCCGGATCGATCTGGACGCGCACGTCGAGGCCGCCCTGGCGCGCGCGGCGGAGACCGCGTCCGAGCTTCGCGCCTTCGTGCCCGAGCCCGGCCGGGTGAACCGCGTCCGCGCCGAGGTCGCGGCGCTGCGCGCGCGGTCCTCGGATGCGCGGGCGAGCGGGCGGCCGCCGCTCTTCGGCGCGCTGCTGGGCGTGAAGGACATCTTTGCCGTCGACGGGCTGCCGACGCGGGGCGGCAGCGCCCTGCCCGCCGAACTGTTCGCGATGCCCGAGGCGACGGCGGTCGCGCGGCTGCGCCGAGCGGGGGCGATCGTGCTGGGCAAGACCGTGACGACCGAATTCGCCTACCTGGAGGCCGGCGCGACCGCCAACCCCCACGATCGCGCACGGACCCCCGGCGGCTCCAGCTCGGGCTCCGCGGCGGCCGTGGCCGCCGGGATCGCGCCGCTGGCGCTGGGCACCCAGACGATCGGCTCGGTGCTGCGACCGGCGGCGTTCTGCGGCATCGTGGGCTTCAAGCCCAGCTATGGGCGTGTCCCCAGCGACGGCGTGATCCCGCTCTCGCGCACCGTCGACACCGTGGGCACGTTCACGCAGGATGTGGCGGGAGCGGTCCTCGCCGCCGCGGCGCTGCTCGATGACTGGGCCCCGGCCGATGCGCGGGCCGGCCGTCCCACGCTGGGCGTGCCGCGAGGCGCCTACCTGGAGCAGGCGGAGGCGGAGGGTCTGGCGGCGTTCGAGCGGGCGATCGACCGGCTGCGGGCGGCCGGATACCGCGTGATCGATGTCGATGCGCTGGCCGACATTGAGGCCGTCAACGTGCGCCACGCCGACCTCATCGCCGCGGAGTTCGCCGAGGTCCACCGGGACTGGTTCGCGGAGTGGGGCGCGCTCTATCGCGGCGGCACGGCCGGCCTCTACGACCGCGGCCGCCGGGTGACCGCGTCCCTCGTGGCGGCGGCGCGCACGGGCCCCGCCCAGCTCCGCGACGCGCTGACCGGGCGGATGACCGCGGCCGGCATCGATGCCTGGATCGCCCCGGCCGCCCCGGGGCCCGCCCCGGCCGGCCTCGAGGCGACCGGGGCCCCGCGGATGAACCTGCCCTGGACCCACGCCGGGCTGCCGGCGATCGCGCTGCCCGCCGGCGCCGTCGAGGGGATGCCGGTCGGCGTGCAGGTCATCGCGCGCGCCGGGGACGACGAGCGCCTGCTGGCCTGGGCGCTGGAGCTCGAAGCCGCGCTCAGCTGAGTGGCGTGTGACGCCGAACGTCCGCTCGCCGCCACGGGGGACTTCCTTCCGTCGCGTCGAATGCCTACCATGAAAACCGACCCGCCGGTCGGTTTTGGGCGGGACTCGGAGCGACGTATGCCATCTTCCCCGGCCGCGACGCGATCCCCGCTGTCGGCGCTGCGCGCGCCGCTGTCCGAGGCGACCGCGCGCCACGAGGGCGCGCTCGTCGTCGCGGCGCAGGCGGCCCCACTGCCCGACCTGCTCGACGCCTTCGCCGCGACCAGCTGCGACGCCTTCTACTGGGAGCAGCCGGCGCAGGACTTCGGGCTGCTGGCGCTCGGCGCGGCCTCGGCGATTGAGGTGTCGGGTCCCAGGCGGATCGCCGAGGCGGCGCGCTGGTGGCGCGAGATCGTTGATGCAGCGGTCGTCGTGCCGGGGGCGCCGACGCCTGCCCGCCCCGTGGCGCCGTTCGCGGCCGGGGGCTTCGCCTTCGCCGACGCCACGCCGCCCGGCGACGCGGTCTGGCGCGACTGGCCGCTCGGCGCCTGGGTCGCCCCGTCGGTCGTGCTCGAGCGCCGGCCGTCGGCGACGAGCGTCCAGCTGCAAGTCGCCGCGCCGGGTGATGTGCCCCCGACCACCGCCCTGGCCGAGGTCGCCCTGCGCGCCCGCCCCGGCGGCCCCGCTCCGGACGGGCCGGCCCCGGCCGGCGGCCGTCTGCACGTCCACGATGACCCCGGCCACGGCTGGTGGGACGACAGCGTGCGCGACGTGCTGCGCGCGATCGCAGCCGGGCGGCTGCGCAAGCAGGTGCTGGCGCGTCGCATCTGCGCCGGCGCGGACTCCCCCATCGACGTTACGCGGGTGCTGCGCGCCCTGCGCGACCGCTTCCCCAGCGCCACCATCTTCGCGCTCCGGCGCGGCGGCTCGACCTTCCTGGGCGCGTCGCCGGAGGAGTTGGTGGGCCTGCGCGGCGACCGCGTCGCCGCGGCCGCGCTGGCCGGCACGTCGCGCGCCGCCGGCGACGGCAGCTGGCTGCTGGAGGACGGCAAGGAGCGGCGCGAGCACGCCTTCGTCGTCGAGGCGCTGCGCGAGCGGCTCTCGCCGATCTGCCGTCGCCTGCACGTCCCGGCGGCGCCCGAGTTGATGACCCTGCCCGATCTATCGCACCTGCTCACGCCGGTCTGCGGCACGCTCGCCGAGCCGCGCGGGCTGCTGGAGTTGATCGCCCTGCTGCACCCGACGCCGGCCGTCGGTGCGACCCCGCGCGCGGCCGACCGCGCGGCCGAGCTGGAGCCCTTCGACCGCGGCTGGTACGCTGGCCCCGTGGGCTGGGCGCGCGGGGATCGCGGCGGCGAGGGAGACGCCGTCGTGGCGTTGCGCTCGGCGCTGGTGCGGGGGCGGCGGGCGGCGCTGTACGCGGGCTGCGGCATCGTGCAGGGCAGCGACCCCGAACTCGAGTGGCGCGAGGCGCGTCTCAAGATGGTGGCGGTGCGCGACGCGCTGGGCGTCGCCATCGGCGGCGATGCGCCCCCCGCCCGCTGACGCCTCGGAGCGCGCGCTGGGCCTGTTCGTCGCGGCGCTGGCCGACGGGCTCGTCGCCGGCGGCGTGCGCGACCTCTGCCTCTGCCCCGGCTCCCGATCGACCCCGATCGCGGTGGCCGTGCAGCGCCATCCCGCCCTGCGCACCTGGATCCACCTCGACGAGCGCTCCTGCGCCTACTTCGCGCTGGGGCTGGCGCAGGCGCGGCATGCGCCCGTCGCGCTGCTCTGCACGTCGGGCACGGCGGCGCTCAACTTCGCGCCGGCCGTCGCCGAGGCCGCCACGGCGGGGCTGCCCCTGGTCGTCCTGACTGCCGACCGTCCGCCGGAGTTGCGCGGCGTGGGGGCCAATCAGACCGTCGATCAGCTGCGTGTGTACGGCGGCCACGCCAAGGCCTTCGCCGAGTTGCCGCTGCCCGTCGCCGGCGACGCGGCCGACGCCGCGGCCCGGCACTGGGGCCGCCGCGCCCCAGTCCTGGCGACGGCCGCGCCGGCCGGGCCGGTGCACCTCAACCTCCCCTTCCGCGAGCCGCTCATCCCCGACCTGCCGCCGCCCGCCGTGCTCGCGCCCGATCGAACGGGGCCGCCGCCGCGGGTCGAGCCGGCGGCCGGCGATATCGCCGCGCTGGCGGCGCTGCTGGGGAGCGGCGGCGCGGGCTGATCGTCGCGGGGCCCCAGCACGCCCCCGACCGCGTCCAGGCGATCACCGGCCTCGCCGCCGGCCTGGGCTATCCGATCCTGGCCGACCCACTCTCGCAACTGCGACGCGGCCCGCACGATCGGGGCTACGTCATCGCCGGGTACGACGCGATGCTGCGCGCCCCGGCCGGCCCCACGCTGCGACCGGAGGTCGTGCTGCGCGTGGGCAGGACGCCGACGTCGAAGGCGCTGGGCGCGTTCCTGGCCGGGCTCGACGACGCGGAGCAGATCGTGATCGCAGAGCCGGGGCGCTGGAACGACCCCGATCTACGCGCCACCCGCTCCATCGACGCCGATCCGACCGAGGTCTGCCGCCGCCTGCTACAGGGCCGGCCGGCGCCCCCGGCGGCGGATGCGGCCTGGCTCGGCGCTTGGCG
This sequence comes from Dehalococcoidia bacterium, assembly GCA_965209205.1. Taxonomy (GTDB): domain Bacteria; phylum Chloroflexota; class Dehalococcoidia; order Bin125; family Bin125; genus TK10-74A. Next base: position 94,622 of record CBDBQC010000001.1, on the reverse strand, counting down.
CGAGGGGGAGCGTCGCGCCTGCGCAGCGGTTGACGCGGGCCTGGGCGAGGGCCTCACCGAGCCCGGCGCCATCCACGATCTGCTCGACGCGCTGCCGCCCGGGGCGGCGATCGTCGCGGGCAACAGCATGCCGATCCGCGACCTGGACACCGTCCTCCGTCCCGGCCCGAAGCCGCTGCACGTCTACGGCAACCGCGGCGCCAGCGGCATCGACGGGGTGGTCTCGACGGCGCTCGGGATCGCCGCCGCCCGGCCCGAGACCCCGCTGGCCCTCGTCGTGGGCGACCTCTCGGCCTACCACGACATGAACGGCCTGCTCGCCGTCCGGCGCTTCGGGCTGGCGGCGACGATCGTCGTGCTCAACAACGACGGCGGCGGCATCTTCTCGATGCTGCCCCAGGCGCGTCGCGTGCCCGAGTTCGAGCCGCTGTTCGGCACGCCGCACGGCCTGCGCTTCGAGCACGCCGCCGCGCAGTACGGGCTCGACTACGCGCAGCCCGGCACGCCGTGGGAGTACCGCGCGGCGCTGGCCGATTCCCTGGGCCGCGACGGCGCGCAGCTGATCGAGGTGACCACCGAGCGCGCCGCCAACGCGGCTCTGCACGAGGCGATCTGGCGCCGCGTCCGGGACGCGCTGGCATGAGCGAGGCTTCGCCCGTTGCGTGGCTCCACGTCGAGGAGTCGGGCGCGGGCCGGCCGCTGCTGCTGCTGCACGGCTTCACGGGCGCCGCCGCCACTTGGCGCCCCTTCCGCGACGCATGGCCGGGCGTGCGTCAGTTGGCGGCCGACCTGCCGGGGCACGGGCGCTCGCTCGGGTCGCCGGGGAGCCCGGTCGCCGCCGACATCGCATCCACCATCGACGCGCTGCTGCGGGCGATGGACGACCGCGGCGTCGCGGAGTTCGCGCTGCTGGGCTACTCGCTGGGCGGGCGCGTCGCGCTGCGGCTGGCGTTGCGGGCGCCCGAGCGCGTCTCGGCGCTGATCGTCGTCAGCGCCTCGCCGGGCATCGCCGATGCGACGGCGCGCGCCTCCCGCCGGGCCGGCGACCGCGCGCTCGCCGATCGCATCGAACGCGAGGGCGTGCCCGCGTTCGTCGACCACTGGCAGTCGCTGCCGATCTGGGGGAGCCAGCGCCGGCTGCCGGCCGCGGCCCGCGCCGCGCTGCGTGCGCAGCGCCTGCGCAACGACGCGTCCGGCTTGGCCGCCAGCCTGCGTGCGGCCGGCGCCGGGGTCGATCCCCCCGTGCTCGACGCGCTCGGCGGGCTGCGGCGCCCGGCGCTGCTGGCCGCCGGCGCGCTCGACCCGGCGTATTGCGATCATGCCGAGGCGATGGCGGAGCGGCTGCCGGACGGCCGGGTCGCGATCGTGCCCGATGCCGGGCACGCCGTGCACATCGAGCAGCCCGGCCGCTTCGGCGCCCTGGTCGCCGATTTCCTGTCGCAGCGCGCCTAGCTCCGGCGCCGCTGCGCCCGCGGGCTGGCAACAGGGCCCCCGCGCGCTGTACGGTCAGGGTGGTCGCCGGCTCGGGATGCGTGATGTTCCTCCACCGCCGATCAGGCCGCCGGGCGTTGATCGGGATCGTCCTGCTCTGCGTCGCGCTGCTGACCGGGGCGTTGGTCCCGGCGCGACCGGCCGGCGGGCAGCCGGCGTCGCAGTTCGATCTGCTGCCCGACCTGCGCACCCCCCGCTTCTCCCATCAGGCCACGGCCTTGGCCGACGGGCGCGTGCTGATCACCGGCGGCACCCTGCAAGGCGAGTCGCGCAACACGGACGCCGCCGAGTTGTTCGTGCCGGACGCCGGCGTCTTCGAGGACGCGGGCGCCATGCGGCTGCCTCGCAGCGGCCACACGGCCACGCTGCTCGACGACGGCACGGTGCTCATCGCTGGGGGCAACAGCCGGCCCCACGAGCCGAACCAGACGGCGGAGCGATTCGATACCGCGCGCGGGGCGTTCGTGCCGGCCGGCCAGCTGCGGGAGCCGCGCGCGCTGCACACGGCCACGCTGCTCGACAACGGCCGCGTGCTCATCGTGGGCGGGATCAGCGGTGGCGCGGGGTCCGAGCTGGCCAGCGCTGAGATCTACGACCCCGCGCGCGATGTCTTCCTTGCGACCGGGGCGATGTCGGCGGGGCGCGCCGGCCACAGCGCCACCCGCCTGCCCGACGGCCGCGTGCTGATCGCCGGCGGCAAGGGCCCCGACGGCGCGGCCGTGCCCGCGGAGATCTACGACCCCGCCGCCGGCGCCTTCGCGCCCGCCGGAGCGATGGCCATGCCGCGCCGCGAGCACGCCGCCGTCGCGCTGGAAGACGGCCGCGTGCTGATCAGCGGCGGAACGACGGCCGACTTCCAGCCCCTGGCCGAGGTGGAGATCTACGACCCGGCGAGCAACATGTTCACGGCCCTCGCGCCGCTCAACCGGGCCCGCCGGGGGCACACCGCGACGCTCCTGTCGGGCGGCGGCGTGCTGATCGTCGGGGGGCTCGGCGCGCCCATCCTGGCCGCGGCGGGGGCCGAGCTCTACTTCCCCGTCGGCCGGGGACAGTCCGACCGCCTACCGCCCGTCGCGGCCCCGCGCAGCCTCCACAGCGCCACCCGCCTGTCCGACGGCCGGGTGCTGATCGCCGGGGGCGATACGCCGCTCGCGGGGGGCTCGGCGGAGCGCTTCACCCCCGCGCCGCCGCCGCCGCGGGACGTGGCGCTGCTGACCGGCTGGAACCTGATCGCCTGGACGGGCGACGAGACGCCGGTCGCGCCAATCGTGGCGGCGCTGCCCGCGGTCACACGGGTCTACGTCTGGGACGCCCCGGCCCGTGCGTTCCTGGGCTACAGCCGGGGCGTCCCGGCGTCGGTGAACCGGCTCTCCGTGCTGCGCGCCGGCATGGGCCTCTGGGTGTACGCGGAGCGGCCCGCGATCTGGCGCATGCCGGGCCTGGGGCGGGAGCGGGCGGTGTCGCTGGTCCCCGGATTCAACCTTGCCGGCTGGACCGGCCCCGACGGCGTCGCGCTCGCCGAGGTCACGCGGGCGCTGGGCGCCGCCGTGGTCGCGGTCTGGGTGTTCGACCCGCTGGCGCAGCGGTTCCTCAGCTACCGCCCGGATGGCCCGCCGGGAGTGAACACCGCTTCCACCGTCAACCACGGCGACGGGCTCTGGCTGCTGCTGGAGAGCGCCGTGATCTGGCCGCAGCCGGCGGCGGGCTTCCGTTAGCGCTCGACCTCCAGCGGCAGCGATCGCAGGCCGCGCAGGACGACGTTGTCCTTGAAGCGCGGCTGTGTCTCGACGAGCCGGATCTCGCGGAAGTGCGTGACCAGCGCGGCCAGCACGATGCGCCCCTCCATCCGCGCCAGCGGCGCGCCGATGCAGTGGTGGATGCCCCGGCCGAAGGCGACGTGCGGCGGTCCCTCGCGGGCGATGTCGAGCGCGGCCGGCTGCTCGTAGACGCGGGCGTCGCGGTTGGCCGAGCCAATCAGCAGGATCACGGGCTGGCCGCGCTTGAGCCGCTTGCCCTCGATTTCCATGTCCTCCAGGACCGTGCGCCCGTCGGTCTGAACCGGCCCGTCGTAGCGCAGCAGTTCCTCGACGGCGCTCTCGACGAGGCTGGGATCCTCCTGCAGCCGCCGGAGTTGGCCGGGGTGGCGCAGCAGGGCCAGCATGCCGTTGCCGATCAGGTTGGTCGTGGTTTCGTTGCCGGCCGCGAGCAGCAGGCGCAGCATCGACAGCATCTCGTCCATCGAGAGCTTCTCGCCCTCCTCCTCGGCGGCAATCAGGCGGCTGATGAGGTCGTCCTGGGGCTCGGCCCGGCGCTGCTCGATGATCACGCGGAAGTAGTCGCTCAGCTCCGCGGCGGCCGCGAGGGCGATGTCCATCTCGGCCGCCGTCATCGTCGGCTCCAGGATGCGGGCCACGCGCTCGGACCAGGACTGGAAGCGGTCCCGGTCCTCGGGCGGGACGCCGAGCATCTCCGCGATCACCGTGATCGGCAGCGGATGCGCCAGCCGCTCCATGAGGTCGAAGGGTTCGTTCTCGGGCAGGGCCGCCAGCGTCTCATCGACGATCTGCGTGATGTGCGGCTCCAGGTCCGCGATCGCGCGCGGCGTGAACGCCCGCGACACCAGCCCCCGCAGCCGCGTGTGGTCGGGTGGGTCGATGACCAGCAGGCTGCGGCCCTCGGGGAAGGGCGGGTCGTACGGCGGCGCCGCCCCGCCGGCGCGGCGCTCGTCGGAGCCGAAGCGTTTGTGGTCGCGCAGGATCGCGTCCACGTGCTCGAAGCGGGAGAACACCCAGCCGTGGGTGAGTTCGCTCCAGTGCACCGGATCCTTGGCCCGCAGCGTGCGGTAGGCGGGATACGGATCCTGTTGGAAGCCGTCGTTGAGGGGTGGGTACATCGCCCCCGACTGCACGCGCTCCTTGAACAGCAGCCCCCGCATCACGATGGGTTTGATGAACTCCCGCGCCGAATCCCCCAGCAAGGAGAATTGCAAACCACGCGAGCGCTGCACGATCGACATCAGGGCCCCCAATCTCGCCCGCCCCGGCGCGGGGCGCCGGCCGAGCGGGTTCTCGGTGCGAGCATATCCCGCGCGGCGCGGCTTCGCAGCCGGCGTCGCTCCGGCGCCGGCGTCTGGCCCGGGGCGCATTGCCCCCGCCGGGCGCGACGGCGATGATTGCTGCGTCCCCGTCGCGAGCCGGGCTCGCCGGGGCCGTCGGGAAGGGCACGCCGTGGATTACGAAACACTGACCTACGAGCTGCGCAACAACGTCGCGCACATCACGATCAACCGGCCCGAGGCCGCGAACGCGCTCAACCTCCAGCTGGGGCTGGACCTCATGCACGCCTCCCTGGCGACCAGCAGCGATCCCAACGTGCGCGCCATCTTGCTCACCGGGTCGGGCCGCTTCTTCTCCGCCGGCGGCGACCTCAAGTCGTTCGCGGCGCAGGGCGACGACCTGCCCGCGCACATGAAGGAAGTGACCACCTACCTGCACGGCGCCGTCTCGCGGTTCACGCGCGGGGACGCGCCCGTGATCGGGGCGGTGAACGGGGTCGCCGCGGGCGCGGGCATGAGCCTGGTTTGCACCTGCGACATCGTGATCGCGGCGGAATCGGCGCGCTTCACGATGGCCTACACCAAGGCCGGCCTCACGCCCGACGGCTCCTCGACGTACTTCCTGCCGCGCAAGGTGGGGCTGCGGCGGGCCTTGGAGTTGACGCTGATGAATCCCATGCTGAGCGCCGCGCAGGCGCAGGAGTACGGCCTCGTTACCCGGGTCGTGCCCGACGCCGAATTGCTCGCCGAGGCCACCGCCACGGCCGAGGAGATCGCCGCCGGCCCCACCGTCGCCCTGGGCGCGGCGCGGCGGCTGTTCCATAGCGGTCTGGTGGAGACGCTGGAGACGCAGATGGAGCTGGAAACGCAGGCCATCGCGCGTATGACGACGACCGCCGACGGGCGCGAGGGCATCCAGGCCTTCCTGGAGAAGCGCGCGCCGACCTTCTCTGGACAGTAGCGTCCGGCCGGTAGCGCCAGGCCCCGGCTACAGCGTCGGATACCACTCCGCGATGGCGCGGCCGATCGCGTCGGGCGAGTCTTCCTGCACGAAGTGGTTGCCCGGGACCGCGACCTCGGTCGTGTTGGGCCAGCCGCGCGCGAACTCCAACTGCGCGCCGTTGAGGATGGCGCCCGGTTCGGCGTTGATCAGGAGCTTGGGCAGCGGGCTGGCGCTCAGCCAGTCGGCGTAGGCCTGCACGATGGCGACCACGTCGGGCGGCTCCCCGTCGATCGGGATCTCGCGGGGCCAGGTGAGGGTGGGGCGCCGCGACTCGCCGGGCTCGGCGTAGGGCCGGCGATAGACGGCCATCTCCTCCTCGCTCAGGCCGCGCAGCACGCTGCCCGGCAGCACGCGCTCGACGAAGACGTTCTTCACCAGCACCATCTCCTCGCCCGCCTCCGAACGGAAGCCCTGGAAGATCCGGCGCGCGGCGTCGGGCCACTCGTCCCAGGTCACGGGCCGCACGATCGCCTCCATGAAGACGAGCCCCTTCATGCGCTCTGGATGCCGACGCGCCCAGTCGAAGCCCAGCGCCGAGCCCCAGTCGTGGATCACGAAGGTGACGTTGTCGCCCACGTCGATCGCGTCGAGCCAGGCGTCGAGGTAGCGCGCGTGGTCGGCGAAGCGATACGACCCGCTGGGGTTCTTGCCCGACTCGCCCATCCCGATCAGGTCGGGCGCGAGGCAGCGGCCCAGCGCCGTGCAGTGCGGAATGATGTTGCGCCACAGGTAGGACGACGTGGGATTGCCGTGCAGGAATACGATGCTGTCGCCGCGGCCCTCGTCGACGCAGACCATGTGACTGTCCAGCACGGGCACGCGGGTGCGGGCGTAGGGGTCCTGGGTGGGGATGGTGGCGTCGTTCATGGGGGCTCCTCTGCGCATGGGGGCCGGACGCGGGGGCCGGCCCGGCTGGGTACACGTTAGACCGCCGCCGGGGTAGGCGGCCCGCGGCCGGGCGTCACGGTGTATACTGATCCCCGGGTCTTGGTGACCGGTGGGCCGATGGGATCCGAGTGATCGCATGACCCTGTCTCTTGGCGGATCGCGGTTCGTCTCGCCGCCGCGGGGGGCCGCCGGTTCCGCGGAGCCCGATCAGGCCAGCGGGCGGTCCGTCCTCCTCGCGACGGCGCGCCGCCTGCCCGGCGTCTCCTCCGCCTCGTCCTCGGATCAAATCATCGACCTGCGGCTGATCATGCAGCGGGTGCGCCGCATGACGCGGCTCGACCCCACGGTCTTCGCGGAGGTCCGCGACGACGCCAGCCAGACCTTGGGCGCGACGCTGGTCGTGCTGAGCGCGCTGCTGCTGGCCGGACTGGGCGGCTGGCTCTGGCTGATCGTCGAGGTCGACGGGCTGTCGACGGGCCGCATCCTCCTGCGCGAGGTGCTGCTGGGGCTGGTCTCGGGGCTGGCCCTGTGGGCGCTGTGGGTGCTGAGCACCCACCTCGTGCTGCAGTTCGTCTTCGGACGCAGGGTCTCGGGCCCGCAGCTCGTCCGCACCATGGGCTACGCGGCCTTCCCCGCTGCGGGGGCGGCGCTCATGGTCGTGCCGGCGCTGGGATTCGCCGTGGGCATGTTGACGGTGCTGGCGTGGTTCGTGTCCAGCAACGCCGCGATCGAGGTGGCCGCGCCCAGCGCCGCGCGCCGCGAAGTGTTCGTCGCCAACGCGGCCGGCTTCGGCCTGTTCATCGTGCTGATGTCGGTGCTGGCCGATGCGGCCGGCGTCGCGCCGGGCTTCTTCGTGCACGCCGCCGATCTGTCGGTCTACGTCTGAGCGATCGCGGGATCCGCGGTCGCGCCGGCTCAGGTCTCGATCAGCGGCTCGCCGGCAGCGCACTGCGGGCAGTCCGCCGCCGCGTACGACTCGATGTCGAGCGTCATCCCGGCGAGGAACGGCAGCCCGAAGTCGGTGCGCCCGGCACTGCGATCGATCAGCACCGCGACCGCCACCGGCAGCCCCCCGGCCCGCTCGACGGCCGCGATCGTCTGCCGCAGCGAGCCGCCGGTCGTGAGCACGTCGTCGACGATCAGCGTGCGCTGGCCGGGCCGCACGCGGAAGCCGCGCAGCAGGGCGCGTGTGTCGCCGTCCTCCGTGCGCTCGGCGATGAAGACGTGCAGCCCCAACTGCCGCGCCATCTCGTAGCCCACGACCACGCCGCCGGTCGTGGGGCCGACGACCAGCTCGATGCCGTGCGATCGCAGGCCCGCGGCCAGCGGCTTGCAGAGGTCGGTTGTCGCCGCCGGGTCCTCCAGCAAGCGGAACTTCTCGACGTAGAGCGCCCCGTGGCGCCCGGAGGCGTAGCGGAAGTGCCCGCTCAGCAGCGCGCCGACCCGGCGCAGCAGATCGAGTCCGTCGGCGTGGGCGCTCATTGTGCGGCCTCCAGGTGCGCGGCGGTGGTGCGGGGCGGCGATCGGACGTCGCCCGGTTCGGGCACGGCGCCGCCGCCGGCCGTCACCAAGTCGTGGCTGCCGCCGCCGCCGATCGAGTCCAGCGGCAGCCAGCGGAAGATCACCGCGCCCACCAGCAGCCGCTCGTGGACGGGTCCGAAGACGTGCGAATCCTGGCTCGCGTTGCGGTTGTCGCCCAGCACGAAATAGTGCTTCGGCGGCACCACCAGCGGCAGTCCGGCCTGCGGGTAGCGATAGGTGGGGCCCGAGCGGATGTACTGCCGTTCCTCGAGCGCCCGGCCGTTGACGAGCACCTCCCCGTCGCGCACCTCGACGCGGTCGCCGGGCAGCGCGATGACACGCTTCACGAAGTCGCGGTCCGGGTCGGACGGCGAATGGAAGACCACCACGTCGCCCCGCTGCGGGCCGCCGAAGAGGAAGTCCCCGTTGTCGCGGCCGGGGATCAGGAAGTCGAGCGGGCCCAGGTTGACCCGCCCGTAGGCGAGCTTGCTGACGAGCACGAAGTTGGAGTGCTCCAGGGTGGGGGCCATGCTGGAGCCCTCGACCTGGAAGTTTTGCACGACGGCGCGCGCCAGCAGGAACACGATGAGGGCGAGCAGGACGGTCTCGATGATCTCGCGGGCCGGGCCGTACCGAAGTCGCTGCATGCTGCTCCGCGCCGTCTGTCGCGATCGCCCCGGCTGATCTAGCCTAGGGCCGGGGTCGGACGCGGGCTATCGGCCCGGGCGATCGAAGAGGGGGCCGCACGGCGGGCGGGCCCGGCGACGGTAGGGCGGACGCAGGCCGCTGGTACAATCCACGAAACTTCGGCGTCGCCGCGTGGATCGACGGGTTGCGCGCGCTGCCGCGCGGCGGTTGCCCGTCCAGGAGTCCACGCCTCCAGCCATGCCGACCCCGCCCCCCGCCCCCACGGACGACGAACTCGCCGAGCGCGCGAAGCAGGGTGAGCTGGGCGCGTTCAACGCCCTCGTCGGGCGCTACCAGCGCCCGGTGTTTGGGCTCTGCCTGCGCATGCTCTCCTCGCCGCCGGCGGCCGAGGACGCGGCGCAGGACGCCTTCGTGTCGGCCTGGCGCGGCATCGGCGGCTACCGGGGCGGCTCCTTCCAGGCCTGGATCCTGCGCATCGCCGGCAACCAGTGCCGCGACGAGTTGCGCAAGCGCAAGCGCCGTCCCTCCGACTCGCTCGACTCGATGATCGAGGCCGGGGGCGACGCCGTCACGCCGCCGTCGCGGGAACGCTCGCCCGAGGGCCGCGCGATGGGCGCCGAGACCGCGGCCGTCATCCAGCAGGGCCTCGCGACGCTGCCGGCCGAGCAGCGTCAGGCCGTGCTCCTCTCCGACGTGCACGGGCTGGCGTACGACGAGATCGCGACCGCGATGGGCAGCTCCGTGGGCACCGTGAAATCCCGCATCAGTCGCGGGCGCGCCAGACTGCGGGTCTTCCTGACCGACCGGGGGGAACTGCCCGGCGGGCGCGGGCGTCAGGCCGATCACGGGGCGCCGGCTTCCCCGGCGGGAAGGAGTCCCTCGTGATCGGCCGTCGCTTCCGGCGTCAGCCCGACCGCCACGCGCAGGCCTCGGCCTTCGTCGATGGGGAACTGTCCCCCGGCGAGGTCGATGACTCACGCGCGTGCTGCGCGAGGACACCGACGTGCAGGCGTACGTCGATGACCTGCGCGAGATGAAGGCGCTGCTCGCCGCCCTGCCCGCGCCCGAGCCCCGGCGCAGCTACACGCTCGCCCCACGCGACGTACACCCGCGCACCGCCGCCCCGCGGCGTGCTGTCGCGGGCATGGGGCGCGGCCTGCTCTCGGCGCGCCTCGCCGCGTCCGCGTCGGTGCTGGCCGCCGCGGCGCTCGTCGCCGTCGTCATCGTCGACCTCGGACAGGACGGCGGCGCCACCCTGCGCGACCCCAGGAGCGAATCCGCCGCCGCGACCGAGACGGCTGCGGCGGTCGCGGATGAGCCCGCGGCGGAGGCCGAGGAGGCCGCCGTCGTGGCCGCCGCCGAGCAGTCGGAAGAGTCCGGCGAGGCCGCTGCGCAGGCCGCGGCCGAGGCCGCGCCTGCCGCCGCTGCCGAGGCCGCGCCTGCCGCCGCTGCCGAGGCCCCCGCCGAGTCCCAGGACGAGGCGACGCAGGAGCAAGCCGAAGCGGCGCAGGTCGAAGCCGCCGGGATCGAGGACGAGCCGGAGGCAGCCGAGGAAGCACTGGTGCAGGAAGAGGCCGCGCCGGAGCCGGCGGACGACGACCCCGCGCCGGTTGAGGGCGAGGTCGCCGCGGAAGACGCTGACGCCGCGGACGACGCCGCCGCCGCGGACGCGGCCGACGAGCAAGCCGCCGACGACCCGGCGCCGGCCGCGGCCGCTCGCGTGGCCGCGCAGGACGAGCCCGCAGACGAACCGGCGGCCCAGCGCACCGCCGCGGCCGTGGCGGAGCAGGATGAGGAAGACGGGGCCGTGCAAGAGGGCAGGGAGGCAGAGGCGGAGGACGAGGCCGCCGAGCCCGAGCCGGCACCGGGCGTCGCCGCCGTGGCCGAGAGCGAGGTCGAGGAGCGCGCCGAGGCCGCCGTCGAGGCCGTGGCCGCCCCGGCCGAGGCGGAAGTGGAGGCCGACGACGCGCCCGCTACCACTGAGGACACTGCTGACGAGACTGCCGCTGAGGCCGCGGCCGACGACGCCGCTGCCGACGATGACTCCGCTCAAGCGACTGCCGACGAGCCCGCCGCCGCCGAGCCCGAGCCGGCGGCCGACGACTCCGCCGCTGAGGCGACTGCCGCCGCCGAGCCCGCCGGCGACGAGGCGGCGGATGCGCCCGCGGCCGACGTGGAGCCGTCGGAGGAGGCGGAAGTCGATCCGGAACCGGCGCAGGTTGATGAGGCCGAGGCGGCCTCGCCCGCGCGGCCGGACGATGCTGCCGAGGATGCCGCTGCGGAGCCGGTCGAGGCGCCCGAGGCGTCGGAGGAGGAGGCCGAAGCGCCGGCAGAGCAAGCGTCGGACGACGCAGCCGACGGCGTGGCGGACGCAACCGAGGCCGATACCGAGGAAGACACCGCGGCCGGGCAGGAGTCGGCCGACGTTGAGGAGGCGGAGCCGGACGCGGAGACCGAGCAAGCCGACGCCGAGCCGGCCGCGGACGAGGCCTCCGAGGACGAGGCCGCCGACGCAGAATCCGCCGCGGATGACGCCGCTGCCGAGGATCGCGCCGAGAGCGACGACGAGGAGGCCACCACCGCCGCCGCTGAGGGCGAACCCTCGGATGAGGAGGCCGCCGCCCCCGCCGACGACGCTGCGCCGGCCGCCGCCGCCGATCCCGAATCGGCAGGGGACGCGGAGGACGCGGCAAGCGGCGTCGCGGCGAGCCGCACCCCGGAGGCCGGGGGCGACGATGTCGAGCCCGACGCGGTGCTGGTGGAAGAGTCCCGCCCCGGCTTCATGCGGCCCTTGGAGATCGCCCTCGCCGTGCTGGTCGCGGTGGGGCTCGCGGCGGCGCTCTGGCTGCGCCGCCGGACGGCCTAGCGCGCTGTCCACGCCGCCCACCCGGGTAGGCGCTGCCCCATCCCGGCGTGCGAAGATCGGTCACACGAGTGGCCGGGCGCCGCGGATCGCAGCCGGCGCTCGCATCGGTGATCGAGGAGTCCTGGCGTGCAGCTCTCCGACCGCGACATTCGCGCCGCGCTGCGCACGGGCCGCATCGCGCTGGACCCCGACGACGGGCTGGACGCGCGCATCGGTCCTGACTCCGTCGACCTGCGCCTGGGTTCGCGCTTCCTGATCTTCGAGCGCAACAAGCAGGCCTGCATCGACCCGCGCGACCCCGCGACCGCGACGGGGGCGACCCGGCGCGTCGATCTCGCGCCCGGGGATCGGTTCATCGTGCATCCGCAGGAACTCGTCCTCGCCACGACGCTGGAGCGGCTGCGTCTGGGCCCCGACGTGGTGGCCCGGCTCGAAGGGCGCAGCAGCCTGGCCCGGCTGGGCATCATCGTGCACAGCACGGCCAGCCTGTTTCACGCCGGCTGGGACGGCCACGCGACGATGGAGCTCGGCAACCTGGGCGTCATGCCCGTCGCGCTGTACCCCGGCATGCGTATCTGCGCGTTCACCTTCCAGCCGCTCAGCTCGCCCGCCGAGCGCCCCTACGGCGCGGCGCCGGGCGACAAGTACGCGGGCCCCGACGCCGCCCTGGCGAGCCGCATCTGGGAGGAGGCGGACGAGTGGTGACCACCGCCGACGGCGTGTCGCGCCATATGGCGCGGGCCCTGGAGCTCGCGCGGGGAGTGCTGGGGAGCACCAGCCCCAACCCCGCTGTGGGGGCCGTGATCGTGCGCGACGGCCGGGTCGCCGGCGAGGGCGCGACGTCGCCGCCCGGCGGCCCGCACGCCGAAGTCGCGGCGCTGCGCCAGGCCGGCGACGAGGCCCGCGGCGCCACGCTCTACGTCACCCTGGAGCCCTGCTCGGTGCAGGGCCGTACGCCGCCCTGCACCGACGCGATCCTGGCCGCCGGCGTGCGGGAGGCGGTCGTGGCCTTCGCGGACCCGGATCCGCGCGTCGACGGGCGGGGCATCGCCCGCCTGCGCGAGGCCGGGCTGATCGTGCGCGGCGGCGACGGCGCGCGCGCGGCCATGACGCACTATCGCGCCTACACCCAGCACCGTCGCACGGGCCGGCCCTTCGTGATCGCCAAGTGGGCGGCCTCGCTCGACGGCAAGATCGCCGCGACCAGCGGCGACTCGCGCTGGGTGAGCGGGCCGGAGACGCGCGCCTGGTCGCACCGCTTGCGGGTGCGGCACGACGCCATCCTCGTCGGCGTCGACACGATCCTGCTCGACGACCCGCAGTTGACGGCGCGCCCGAGCCCAGCCCCGGCGGCCATCCCGCAGCCGCTGCGTCTGGTGCTGGACAGTCGTGGGCGCACCCCGGCCGGCGCGCGGGTGCTCGCAGAGCAGGACGTGGCGCGCACCGTGGTCTGCTGCACCCCCGCCGCCCGCGCCGACTGGCGCGCCGGCATCGCGGCGACCGGCGCGCGCGTTGTGGAGTTCCCGGCCGCCGCGGATGGCCGGGTCGACCTGCCGGCGCTGCTCGACTGGCTGGGCGGGGAGGGCGTCGTCTCGCTGATCGTCGAGGGCGGCGGCCGCGTCCACGGGGCGTTCTTCGACGCCCGGCTCGTGCAGGAGATCCGCGCCGTCGTCGCGCCGATGGTGATCGGCGGCGACGCGGCCGCGGCCGTCGTCGGGATCGGCGCGGCGCGCATGGCCGACGTCGTGCAACTGCGCGACGTGCACGTCGAGCGGTTGGGCGGCGACCTGCTCGTCAGCGCCCGGCCCGTGCCGCCCGCCCCCCCGCAGGCGCTCTCGATCCGCCGCGCCACGCCCGCCGACGCGGCGTCCGTGGCGGCGCTGGCGGAGGACGTGGCCTCGCGCGACGCCCTGCAGGCCGCGTTCGCCGCGGCCGCCGCATCGACCAGCGGCGACGCCGCCTGGGTGGCCCTGGCCGGCGACGCCCTGAACGCTGACGCCGTAGTCGGCGGCGTCAGCGCCACGCTCGACAATCCCGGCGCGGCGCCCGCGGAGTCGCGCGCCCGCCTCGACCACCTGCTCGTCGCGCCGGCCTGGCGCGACCACGGACTGGCGGCGCGGCTGCTCGACACGGCCGAGGCGTCGGCGGCGGGGAGCGGCCGGCGCTGGGCGCTCGCCATCCTGCGTCCGCAGACGGAGGCGCAAGGCTGGACGCGCGCCGACTGGGCGGCGCGGGGCTACCGGTACTATCGGCGGGCGGTCGCCCCGCCGGCGGGTACGGGAGTCGATGAGTCGCCCGCCGTGCTGCTCATCAAGGAGATCGCGACACGCGCCGAGCTGACGCGGCGCGACTAGCGCCGCACGAGGAGGGCCGACTGTGTTCACCGGCATCATCGAGGAAGTGGGCGTCGTCCAGGAGGCGGGAGAGGGCACGCTGCGGATCGCCGCGACGACCGTGCTCGAAGACGCGCAGCTCGGCGACAGCATCGCGATCAACGGCGTCGACCTGACCGTGGCCGAGCTGGACCGCGGCGCATTCTTCGCGAACGTGATGCCCGAGACCTACCGGCGCAGCAACCTGCGCACCCTCGTCGCCGGCAACCGCGTCAACCTGGAGCGCTCGGTGCGCGCCGCCGACCGCCTCAGCGGCCACATCGTGCGCGGCGTCGTCGAGGGCACGGGCCGCCTGCGATCGCTGACGCCCGAGGCCGACGCGGTCATCGCGCGCTACGACGCGCCGCCCGAGTTGCTGCGCTACATGGTGGTCAAGGGCCCCGTTGCCGTCGATGGGGCGAGTCTGACGATCGTCGACAAGGACCCGACGAGCTTCGCCGTCTCGCTCGTCCAGTACACGCAGGAGCACACCAACCTCACGGGGCGCGCCCCCGGGGACGAGATCAACATCGAGACCGACATCCTCGCCCGCTACGTGGATGAGTTGCTTGCCGCGCGCGGCATCGGGGCGGCATCCTGACCCCGCCCCGACGGTCCAACGGAAGGCAGGCCCCGTAGTGTCCGAGCGCGCCCCCCGCACGCCATCGAAGAAGGCGCGCAAGCCGCGCGCCGCCGCGCGCCCGGCGCCGAGCCCGTTCGCGACGGTGGAGGAGGCCATCGCCGAGTTCCAGGGCGGCCGAAGCGTGATCATCACCGACGACGAGGACCGCGAGAATGAGGGCGACCTCTGCCTCCCGGCGCAGTTCACGACGCCGGACGATATCAACTTCATGGCCAAGTACGGCCGCGGGCTGATCTGCACCGCGCTCTCGGGCGAGCGCATCGACCGGCTGGGACTGCCGATGATGGTCGATCGCAACACGGCGCCGCTGGGCACCGCCTTCACCATCTCCGTCGAGGCGCGCGCCGGCGTCAGCACCGGCATCTCGGCCGGCGACCGCGCCCGCACGGTCCACGTCCTGATCGACCCCGACAGCACGATGGACGACCTCGTCTCGCCGGGGCACATGTTCCCGCTGCGCGCGCGCGACGGCGGCGTCCTGGTCCGCGCCGGCCAGACCGAGGCCAGCGTCGACCTCTGCCGCCTCGCGGGGCTGCTGCCCGGCGCTGTCATCTGCGAGATCATGAAGGCCGACGGCACGATGGCGCGCCTGCCCGAACTGACCCGCTTCGCCAAGCGGCACGCGATCAAGATGATCAGCGTGGGGCAGATCATCCGCTACCGGCTGCGCACCGAGCAGCTGGTGGAGCGCATCACCGAGGCCAACCTGCCCACCCGCTTCGGCGACTTCCGCGTGATCGGCTACCAGGTGCCCGGCCAGCACGAGGAGCACGTGGCGCTGGTCATGGGCGACGTGTCGTCGGCGGCGCCGTCGCTGGTGCGGGTGCACTCGCAGTGCGTGACCGGCGACGTGTTCTCCTCGCTGCGCTGCGACTGCGGCGAGCAGATGGACATCGCGCTGGAGTTGATCGGCAAGGAGGGGCGCGGGGCGTTCATCTACATGCAGCAGGAGGGGCGCGGGATCGGGCTGCACAACAAGCTGCGCGCCTACGCCCTGCAGGACAAGGGCCTGGACACGGTGGAGGCCAACGTCGCCCTGGGCTTCGCCGCCGACCGGCGCGACTACGGCATCGGCATGCAGATCCTGCGCGACTTGGGCATCAGCCAGATCCGCCTGCTGACCAACAATCCGGCCAAGCGCCACGGCCTCTCGGCCTACGGCCTGGAGATCGTCGAGCGCGTGCCCGTGATCGCCGCCGCCAACCCCCACAACGCCGAGTACCTGGCCACCAAGCAGGCCAAGCTGGGCCACCTGCTCGACGCCCCGGTCGCACCGCCCGCGTCCGCGGCGGCCCCGCCGGCCAAGCGGGCGCGCAAGACGGCGGCCAAGCGCGGCGCCGCCCGGCGCACGGACGCCTGACGGTGGCCGGCCCCGCGCGCCCCTCGCCCGACGACGCCGGCGGCCTGCGCTTCGCCATCGTCGTGGCGCGTTTCAACGAAGCGATCACCGGCGCCCTGCTCGACGGGGCGCAGCGCACGCTGGCCGACCGCGGGGCGGCGCCCGAGGCGGTCGAGGTCTTCTGGGCGCCGGGGTCGTTCGAAATCCCGCTGCTCGCCCAGGCCTGCGCCGAGACCGGCCGCTTCGACGCCGTGATCTGCCTGGGGGCGATCATCCGCGGTGAGACCGACCACTACCAACTCATCGCCGAGGAGACCGCCCGCGGCATCGGCGAGGTGTCGCTGCGGACCGGCGTGCCCTGTATCTTCGAGGTGCTCGCCACGCACACGGCGGAACTCGCCGAGGCCCGGGCCGGCGGCTCGTCCGGCAACAAGGGCGAGGAGGCGGCCCAAGCCGCGATCCAGGTCGCCCGGACCCTGCGTCAGATCCGGGCGGGGTGAGGGGGTGGGGCCGCGCACTGTCGCGTGCGGTGTTGTCCAGAGGTCCAGGGCTGCCTAGAATCGCTGCGTTCGCGCAGCTTTGCGTAGATTTAGGGACATTCATGCGAGCGACCGCATGGATGTCCGATGCGGCGGAGGCACGGCCGGGTGGCGACCTTCCACGGCCAGCGGCGCCCGGAGCCCGAGTGGCTCGGCCTCGGTGAGGCCAGCCGCCTGCTGGGCGTCAACGAATCGACCCTGCGCCGCTGGGCCGACGCCGGCCTCGTGCAGACGTTTCGCACGCCGGGCGGACACCGCCGCTTCGCCGCGGCCGGGCTGCGCCGCATCATCGACGCCGCGGGCGAAGATCTGGCCGGCGCGGCCGGCTTCGACGGCGACGCCGTGGGCCGCATCCGCGCCCGCTTGCGCGAGGCCGACGCCGCGCAGCGCGGCTGGCTCGACGGCATCTCCGACATGGGCCGCTCGCAACTCGCGCAGCTGGGCCGCCAGACGGTGGGCCTCGTCGAGCGCTACCTCGCCGACGACGCCGGCCGCGACGCGCTGGAGGAGCAGGGCGGCGCCCTGGGCCGCCGCTACGCCGTCGTGCTGCAAGGGGAGGGCG
This sequence comes from Dehalococcoidia bacterium, assembly GCA_965209205.1. Classification (GTDB taxonomy): domain Bacteria; phylum Chloroflexota; class Dehalococcoidia; order Bin125; family Bin125; genus TK10-74A. The sequence goes on along the minus strand of CBDBQC010000001.1, from coordinate 77,695 downwards.
TGCGCCTGACCGACGCCGTTGCCGCCTTCGCCTACTTCCGCCGCAGCATGGACGAGGCCGTGCGCCTCTACGCCGTCAACCGCGGCCTCGGCCCCGACGCCACGGCGGGGCTCTGGGAGCGGGTCGCGGTGCTCGAAGACCAACTGCTCGTGGGCTTGACGTCGGCGTACGAGCCGGATGCGGAGGCGGGCGGCTGATGGGGCCCTACTTCCCGATCTTCGTCGACGTGCGGCAGCGGCCGATCCTGGTCATCGGCGGCGGCGCCGTGGGGCTGGAGAAGACGACCGTCCTGCTACGCGCCGAGGCCTCGAACGTGACGGTGATCAGCCCGCAACTCGCCGAGGCTCTGCAGGCGCAGGCCGACGCGGGCCGCATCGCCCACATCGCGCGCGCCTACGCGGAGGGCGACATGGCCGGCTTCGAGATGGTCTTCATCGCCACCGCCGACCGCTCCGCCAACGCCGCGATCCGGGCCGAGGGCCGGCGCCGCGGCATCTGGGTCAACGCCGCCGACGATCCCGATAACTGCGACTACATCCTGCCCTCCGTCGTGCGGCAGGGCCCGATCACGATCGCCATCTCCACCGGCGGCGGCAGCCCCGCCATGGCGCGCCGCGTGCGGGAGGAGCTGAGCGACTACTTCAGTGAGGACTTCGTGCCGCTGGCCGAGTTGCTGGCCGAGGTGCGCGCCGACCTCAAGGCCCGCGGCCTGCTGCCGCAGATCAGCCAGGAGACCTGGCAGCGCGCGATCGACGGCAACCTGCGCGCCCTGCTCGCGCAGCGGCGCACGGGGCAGGCCAAGGCCCTCCTGCTGGCGAGGCTGGGGGCGCCGCTGGCCGCGCCGCCGCCGGCCGACTTCGCGTCGCAGGAAGCCGCGCAGGAAGCCGCGCAGGGTGCGGCGACCGGAGGGGGATCGGGCGCATGTTGATCGCCGCCGGAGTCAGCCATCGCACGGCCAGGCTCGACGAGCGCGAGCGGGTCGCCTTGCAGCGCGACGAAGTCCCGCAGCTGTTGCAGCGATACCGTGACCGGTACGGCAACGGCGTCGTGCTCTCCACCTGCAACCGCACCGAGGTCTACGTGCACACCGGCCACCGGGCGAGCGAGACGCCGCCCGGCGAGCTGATGGAGCAACTCGCCGACTTCAAGGGACTGTCGTTCCCCGGCGACCTGCCCCCCTACTACTGCCTGCAAGGCGCCGAGGTCCCGCGGCACCTGTTCAGCGTCGCCTCCGGGGTCGATTCCCAGGTGCTGGGCGAGGGCCAGATCTTGGGGCAGGTGCGCGAGGCGCTCAGCGACGCCGCCGAGGCGCGGTCGCTCGACGCGGCGCTGGCGCGGCTCCTGCACGACGCCCTGCGCACCGGCAAGCGCGCCCGCACCGAGACGCCCATCGGGCGTTACGCGGTCTCCGTCAGCAGCGCCGCCGTCGACCTGGCGCGGGAGCACGTGCCGGCGTTGCCCTACTGCCGGGCGCTCGTCGTGGGGGCGGGCGCGGCCGGGATGCTGGCGGCGCGCGCCCTGCGCGACCGCGGCATCCAGCACCTCACCGTCACCAGCCGCACGCGCGAACGCGCCGAGGGCCTGGCCGAGTACCTGGGCGCCGCGGTGGTCCCGTTCGATCGCCTGGCCGAGGCGATCGCCGCGGCCGACCTCATCATCACATCGAGCAGCGCGCCCGGCTTCCTCATCGACTCGCCGCTGATCGAGCGCGCGCGTGCCATTCGCGTGGCCCCCCGCACCTTCATCGACGTCGCCGTGCCCCGCGACGTCGACCCGCGCATCCGCGAGTTCGCCGACGTGCGCGTGTTCGACCTCGATGACCTGCAGGGCGTGTCGGCGGCCAACCTGCAGCGCCGCCAGCGGGCGGCCGGGGATGTGCGCACGATCGTCGCCGACGCCGCCGACGACTACGCCGCTTGGCTCGAGGACCGTCGCGCCGCGCCCACCATCAAGGCGATCGTCGAGCGGGCGGCTGTGGTGCGCGCGGCCGAGGTCGATCGCACGGCGCGCGACCTGCGGCTCGATCCGGCCGGCCGCGACAAGCTCGACAAGATGAGCGCCGCCATCGTCAAGAAGCTGCTGCACGATCCGATCCACTACCTGCGCGACGCGGACGACACCGAGTCCGCGGCCGAGTTCCTGCGACGCGTCTTCGGCGTTGAGGACGACTGACGTGCCGGCGCTGCGACTGGGCACGCGCGGGAGCGCGCTCGCCCGCCGGCAGACCGACGCGGTCGCCGGGGCGCTGGCCGGCCGGGGCGTCGCTTCGGCTCCCGTCGTCGTGCGCACGCGCGGCGATCGGGACGCGTCGGCGTCGCTGCTGGCGATTGGCGGGCAGGGCGTGTTCGTGCGCCAACTCGAGGAGGCGCTGCTCGACGGGCGCATCGATGTCGCCGTGCACAGCGCCAAGGACGTGCCCGGCGACCTGCTCCCCGGCACGACCATCGCCGCCACGCTGCCCCGCGGCGACGTCCGGGATGCGCTGGTCGGCGCGACCCTGGCCGGGCTGCCGGCGGGCGCACGGGTCGGCACCGGCAGCCGCCGCCGCGTCGCGCAGTTGCTCGCGGCCCGGCCCGACGTCGCGCCGCTGGACATCCGTGGCAACGTCGATACGCGGCTGCGCAAGCTCGCCGACGGCCAGTACGACGCACTGATCCTGGCGGCGGTGGGGCTCGAGCGGCTGGGCCGGGCGGAGGCCGTCGCGGAGCTGCTGCCCATCGACGTGATGCTGCCCGCGCCCGGGCAGGGGGTCATCGCGCTGCAGATCCGCGACGACGACGCCCGCGCTCACGACGCGGCGGCCCAGATCGACCACGCCCCGACCGGCGCCGCGTTGCGCGCGGAGCGCGCGCTGCTGCGCACGCTGGGGGCGGGCTGCGCCGTGCCGATCGGCGGCCTGGCGCATCTGCGGGCCGGCGAGGTGTCGCTGCTGGCGCGGGCCATCGACATCACGGGCCGCCAGGTGATCGCGGTGCAGGAGTCGGGCCCCGACGCCGATCCCGAGGCCGTCGGCCGCCGCGCCGGCGAGCGGTTGCTCGCCCGCGGCGCGCGCGAATTCCTGCCCGAGCCGGTGTCGTGACTCCCGGGGATGGTTTCGTGAGCCTCGTTGGCGCGGGCCCGGGCGACCCCGGACTGATCACCGTCGCCGGCCGGGAGCGGTTGCGCCGCGCCGACGTGGTCGTCTACGACCGGCTGGCTCACCCGGCGCTCCTTGCCGAGGCCCCGGCCGACGCCGAACGCATCTACGTCGGCAAGGCCTCGGCCGAACACGCCGTCCCCCAGGAGGAGATCGGCCGGCTGCTCGTCGATCGGGCCCGCGCGGGCAAGCGCGTCGTGCGGCTCAAGGGCGGCGACCCCTTCGTCTTCGGCCGCGGCGGCGAGGAGGCCGACGACCTGGTCGCGGCCGGGGTCGACTTCGAGGTCGTGCCGGGCATCACCTCCGCCGTCGCCGTGCCCGCCTACGCCGGGATTCCCATCACGCATCGCGAGGCGGCCTCCTCGTTCGCCGTCGTCACGGGGCACGAGGCGCCGGGCAAGCCCGCCTCGCGGATCGATTGGAGGGCCCTCGCGACCGGCGTCGACACGCTGGTCTTCCTGATGGGGCGCCGCGCGCTGTCCGAGATCGCCGCCCGGCTCATCGCCGAGGGCCGCGACCCCGCCACCCCCGCCGCCGCCATCGAATGGGGCGCGACGCCGCGGCAGCGCACCGTCGCCGCGCCGCTGTCGGAGCTGGCGGCCGCGGCCGAGGCGGCGGCGCTGGCCCCGCCGACAGTGATCGTCGTCGGCGAGGTGGCGGCGCTGCGCGAGCGCCTGCGCTGGTACGACGACCGCCCGCTGTTCGGCAAGCGCGTGCTGGTGACCCGCACCCGCACGCAGGCCGGCAAGCTGTCGTCCGCGTTGCGGGACGCCGGCGCCGAGCCGATCGAATTTCCCGCCATCGAGATCGTCCCCCGCGACCCGGCGCTCGCCGTCGCCGCGGCCGCGCGGCTGGCCGCCGGCCACTACGACTGGGCCGTCTTCACGAGCGCCAACGGCGTCGCCGCCTTCTGGCGGGCGCTTGAGGCCGCCGACCTCGACGCGCGCGCCTTCGGCGGTGTGCGGCTGGCCGCGATCGGGCCGGCCACGGTCGAGGCGCTGGGCTCGCACGGTCTGCGCACCGACGTCGTGCCGGATCGCTTCGTCGCCGAGGCGCTGGCGGATGTGCTGGCGCCGGAGGTCGGCGCGGGCGACCGCGTGCTGCTGCCCCGGGCGGCGGGCTCGCGCGACGTGGCGCCCTCGCGGCTGCGCGCGGCCGGCGCCCAGGTCGACGACCTGCCCGTGTACGAGAGCCGCCGCCCCGTCACGCCCGACCCGGCCGTCGTCGCGCGGATCGAGGCCGGCGAGATCGATGTCGCCAGCTTCACGGCCTCGTCGACCGTGCGCGGCTGCCTGGATCTGCTTGACGGCCGTGCGGAACTGCTGCGCGACGTGACCATCGCCTGCATCGGACCGATCACCGCCCAGACCGCGGCCGAGGCCGGGCTGCGCGTCGACGTCGTGGCGCGAGAACACACGATCCCCGGGCTCGTAGCCGCGCTGACCGAGCACGCTGGAAGGGAGACCGATCATGACCACGCTCATGCCCCCGCCCATGTCTGAAGGGCTATCCGCCCCGCCGCGCGACGGTCCCGGCCTCCGCCGCCGCCCCCGGCGACTGCGACGCACGGCCGCGCTGCGACGCATGCTGCGAGAGACGGCGCTGGACGCGTCGCAATTCATCTACCCGCTGTTCGTCGCCGAGGGGCGCGGCGTGCGTGAACCCATCGGGCCGATGCCGGGGCAGTTCCAGCTCTCGACCGACGCCCTGCCCGCGCAGGCGGCGGAGTTGCGCGAGTTGGGCGTCCCCGCCGTGCTGCTCTTCGGCCTTCCCACGAGCAAGGACCCCGAGGGCAGCCAGGCCTACGCCGACGACGGCATCGTGCAGCGCGCCGTGCGCACGCTGAAGGACGCCGACCCCGACCTCGTCGTGATCACCGACGTCTGCCTGTGCGAGTACACCGACCACGGCCACTGCGGCCTGATCGGGCCCGGCGGCGAGGTGCGCAACGACCCCAGCGTGGAGTTGATCGCGCGGACGGCCCTCAGCCACGCCCGCGCCGGGGCCGACATCGTCGCGCCCAGCGACATGATGGACGGCCGCGTCGGCGCCATCCGCAGCCTGCTCGACGAGCAGGGCTTCGCCGAGACCCCGATCCTCGCCTACGCGGCCAAGTTCGCCTCGGCCTTCTACGGCCCCTTCCGGGAGGCCGCCGACTCGGCCCCCGCCTTCGGCGATCGGCGCAGCTACCAGATGGACCCCGCGAACGGCCGCGAGGCGATGCGCGAGATCGACCTCGACATCGAGGAGGGGGCGGACCTGGTGATGGTCAAGCCGGCCCTGGCCTACCTCGACCTCATCCGCGCCGCCCGCGCGCGTACCGATCTGCCGGTCGTCGCATACAACGTCAGCGGCGAGTACGCCATGATCAAGGCGGCCGCGGCCAACGGCTGGCTCGACGAGCGGGCCGTCACGCTGGAAGCGCTGACCGGTATCCGCCGCGCCGGCGCCGACCTGATCATCAGCTATCACGCCAAGGAGGTCGCCCGGTGGCTGCGCGAATCGCAGAGCCCCTGAGCCCCGCGGCGTTGCCCGATGGGTTGCCGCCGGCGCCGCCGCACCCGGGGCCCGGGGATATCCGCGTCGTCGCGCTCGACTGTTACGGCACCCTGCTCGACTTCGACGAGCGCCGCTTCGCGCCCGCCGTCGACGCGCTGCTGCGCGAGCACGGCGTCACGCACACCACCGGGGAGGCCGTCTGGAAGGCCTGGACGGACCACGCGCGCGAACTCGGGAAGGCCCACGGCCGCGACCCCGACCAGCCGCTGGCCGGGCCGGAGCCGCCCTTCATTCCCTTCGCCGAGTCCTGGACGTCGCACTTCGCGCACGCCTTCCGCGAGACGGACGTGGAGGGCCTCGCCCCGCGCGCCGCGACGGGCTTCCTGTTCGACCTGCTGGCCCAGGCGCAGCCGTATCCCGAGGTCGCGGGGGTCATCGACGCGCTGCGCATGGGTGCGCCGCGCGGGCGCGGGCTGAAGATCGTCGTCGCCAGCAACGCCGACGACGCGCACCTCGACCCCGCCCTCGATCGATGCGGCATCCGCGGCCTCGTCGACGGCGTCATCTCGTCCGAGGGCGTGCGCTCCTACAAGCCGCGCCGCCCCTTCTTCGAGGCGATCGCCGACTGGGCGGGCGTCGAGGCGGGCGAGGTGCTGTACGTCGGCGACAGCCCCCTGGCCGATGTCACCGGCGCGCGCGCCGCCGGCATGGCGTCGTACTGGGTGCGCCGCTACGCCGACGCCGACCGCGAGAAGCGGTTGTACCACGCGCCCACCTGGCGCTTCCCCGACCTCCGCGCCCTGCCCGACGTGATTGGAGTCCCCAGCTCATGAGCGAACCACCCGCCATCGGACCGCGATCACAGGCGGCCTTCGCCGAGGCCCGTGCCGTGCTGCCGGGCGGCGTCTCCAGCCCCGTGCGGGCCTACAAGGCCGTGGGCGGAGGGCCCCCGGTGATCGCGCGCGGCGAGGGCCCGTACCTCATCGACGTCGACGGCCGGCGCTACATCGACTACGTCTGCGCCTACGGGCCGCTGATCCTGGGGCACGCCCCGCCCGCCGTCGTCGCGGCGATCACCGAGGCGGCGTCGCGCGGCACGGCCTACGGCGCGCCCACCGAGCTGGAGACCGAGCTGGGCCGCCGCATCGCGCGCGTCGTGCCCTCGATCGAGCGCGTGCGCTTCGTCAGCTCGGGCACCGAAGCGACGATGACCGCCATCCGCCTCGCCCGCGGCATCACGGGCCGGGCCAAGGTGCTCAAGTTCGCCGGCTGCTACCACGGTCATTCCGACGGCCTGCTGGCCAAGGCCGGCTCCGGCGTCGCGACGCTGGCCCTGCCCGACACGGCCGGCGTCCCCCCCGCCTACGCCGCCGAGACGATCGTCGCGCCGTTCAACGACCTCGACGCCGTGCGCGCCGCCGCCGACCACCACGCCGGCGACCTCGCCGCCATCATCATCGAGCCGGTGGCCGCCAACATGGGCGTCGTGCCGCCGGCCCCAGGCTTCCTCGCCGGGCTGCGCGAGATCGCCTCCGACACCGGCGCGCTGCTCATCTTCGACGAGGTGATCAGCGGCTTCCGCGTCGCGCCCGGCGGCGCGCAGGAGCGCTACGGCGTCCGGCCCGACCTCACCTGCCTGGGCAAGGTCATCGGCGGCGGCATGCCCGTCGGCGCGATCGGCGGCCCGGCGGCGCTGATGGACCACCTCGCGCCCGACGGCCCCGTCTACCAAGCGGGCACGCTGTCGGGCAATCCGCTGGCCATGGCGGCCGGCGTCGCCACGCTCGACGCGCTGGCCGCCCCCGGCGTCTACGCGACGCTCGATGCCCGCGCCGCCCGTCTCGCCGACGGGCTGCAGGGCGCCGCCGCGGCGGCGGGCGTGCCCTACGCGGTCGCGCGCGTGGGATCCATCCTGACGGGCTTCTTCCGCGCCGACGCGCCCACCGACTACGACCAGGCCGCCGCCTGCGACGGCGCCGCCTTCGGCCGCTTTTTCCACGCCGCGCTGACCGGCGGGGTCAACCTGGCGCCGTCGCAGTTCGAGGCGATGTTCGTCTCGCTCGCCCACGACGACGCGGTCATCGACCGCACGATCGAGCTGGCGGAGGCCGGTTTCGCGGCCGCGGGACCCGCGTAGTCCCCCTTATCCACCGGCTGTCCACGGCTATTTCCGGGCGGCTTTGCGTAACAACGCCGCGCCCATCGTCTCGGTCCAGATGGCCGGATAGAATAGGGGCGTCAATTGAGTACGTAGATTAACAATTTTGGACGATATCGTGCGCATCTCCACCGATCAGGAAACCCTCCAGCGCGGGCTGAACGTCGTGGCGCGGGCCGTGGCGACACGCAGCACACTGCCCCAGACGTCGCACATCTGCATCGCGACCGACGACGGCCGCCTCAAGCTCTCCGCCACGAACCTCGAGATCGCGATCACGAACTGGATCACCGCCGACGTGGCCGAGGAGGGCGCGATCACGATCCCCTCGCGGCTGCTGACCGACTTCATCGCCACGCTGCCCAGCGCGCCGATCACGCTCAGCGTCGCCGCCGGGTCGAAGCGGGCGCAGATCGAGTGCGCCCGCAACGACGCCACGATCAGCGGCATGGACGCCGACGACTTCCCCCCCATCCCCACGATCAGCGACGCCCAGGTCATCCGCCTGGAGCCCGGCGCGCTGCGCGAGGCGATCGAGCACGTCGTCTTCGCCGCCGCCAGCGACGACAGCCGGCCCGTGCTGACCGGCGTGCACCTCAAGATCGCCGAGGACCGGCTGACGCTCGCCGCCGCCGACGGCTTCCGCCTGGCCGTCTTCCACGTCACGACGGCCGAGGCCCCCGCCGAGACCGTGGAGGTGATCATCCCGGCCCGCGCCCTGCAGGAGCTCAGCCGCCTGCTCGCCGACCGCGAGGAGGCCGTCGCGCTGGAGATTAACGGCGCCCGCAGCACGGCCCTGTTCCGGCTCTCCGACGTCGAGCTGACGGCGCAGCTGATCCAGGGCACGTTCCCGGCCTACAACCAGCTCATCCCAGCCGAGTACCAGACGCGCGCCATCCTCGACGCGGGCGAGTTCCTGCGCGAGGTGCGCACCGCCGCCGTCTTCGCGCGCGACGGCAGCGGCATCGTGCGACTCGAGGTCGGCGCCGGCGGCGACGGCGCCAGCACGCTGACCATCCGCGCGCGCGCCGAGGAGCAGGGCGACCACGAAGGCAAGATGGACGCGGATGTCGAGGGGCAAGAGGCCAAGATCGCCTTCAACTCGCGCTACCTCCAGGACGTCCTGCAGGTGCTGGGCGGCGGCCGCATGGCCCTCGAATCGACCGGCCCGTCGAACCCCGGCGTCCTCCGTCCCGAGGGCAGCGAGAACTACATCCACGTCATCATGCCCATGTTCGTCCAGTGGTAGGTCGGGGGGGGGGGGGGGGCTGGCGAGGGTGCCGGACCCGCCCGACGGCATCGGGGCCGGTCGGGCGTGCGCAGTTGTCGTTGCGGGGCAGTTCGGGGGCGCAGTCGCGGAGGAAACGGTGCATGGAGCCCCGGGATCCGTGTCCCCGCGTCGCCGCGGCCCTGGGCTCCAGCGCCTAGTCGGACGGACAGCCCCTTCCCCGCATGCATGCGCGACGGTTCCCCCCAGCCATCCCTCGGAGGTGATACACTGATTAGCACACCTGTTCGCGAAGAAGCTTGAGCGCCTGACCTTATCAGAGAGTGCTTGGTCCGAGTCACGAGATGCCGCGCGACACCGTATTTCTCAGCCACGCCAACCCCGAGGACAATCTGTTCACCAGGTGGCTCGCTGGCAAGCTCACTCAGCAGGGCTACAGAGTCTTCTGTGATCTCATCGACTTCAAGGGTGGGGAGGACTTCTGGCGAGATGCCGAGACAGCTATTCGGGGCAGCGCTGCTCAGGTCGTGTTCATCCTCTCCAACAGTTCAAACGCCAAGCAGGGCCCGCTAAACGAACTACGTGTGGCTGCCAACGTCGCCAGGGACCACGGCTTGCACGACTTCATCATTCCAATAGGGATTGATGACCTTCCCGCGCGAGACGCCAACATCGAGATTGCTCGACTCAACATCATCCCGGCACAGCAGGACTGGGCAGCAGGCCTGCGGGCCCTATTGCAGAAGTTCGCCAGGGATGGCGTGCCTCAGGACATCGACAATCCGACCGCGGAGCGAGTTCCCCGATGGAGGGATTCCGATGATTTGTCCACCGAGGTCACGGACATCCCTGAACAGTACGTCAGCAATTGGTTCCCGATCGCTAGTGCGCCTTCACCACTGTACGTTCACGCCATCTCGGGCACCGGAGACCTCCGGGCGGCGGCCAGGGGGATTCCCTGGCCAGCGAAAACAGTGAAGCGGCGAGTCGTCACATTCGCACGCGCAGGCGAAGTCGATGCCCACCTCCCCGACACATGTCGTATCGTCGGAAGTACCGAGGTATTGCCACCCGGGGTCAGCCCTGGGGACGGACTACGTCGCCTTGACGACCTTGATATTGAGCGCCTGACCGTCGAACTGTATCGACTCGGACTGGAGCAACTCTGTACACAGCGTGGCCTCGGCCGACACGCAATGGCGAACCAAGCCCATTGTTTGTTCTTCCCAAGCGGGTTGCTTGACGGCGACAAGGTCGCCTTCAGGCATGTCAGCGGCCAGGCCACTTGGAGAAAGCTGGTCGGCCACAAGTCCTGGAGAGGCTCCGATGGCCAGCGCCGCCTGCGATATTGGCACTTCGGCATCACAGCAAGACCGCTGTTCAAACCAATGCCGGTGCTTGCCCTCCTGCCACATGTTCTTTTCTCCGATGATGGCAGAAGCATATGGGACAGTCCTGCGAGGCTCCACCGCGCTCGACGAAGCCAGTGCAAGGACTGGTGGAACGACGCTTGGCGTGACCGCCTGTTGGCGGTGATGGCTTGGCTCGCGACCGAAGACTTGGTCGCAGTCCCGATGTCGCGGACATCATGTCTTGAGGTCTCGGCAACTCCAGTCGGCTTCCAGAGCCCAGTGTCGTTTCGAGAGCCCGATACTATCCAAGATCCGATGGAAATGGATCCGGCCTAGGAATGGTAGTCCGATGCCAGAATTGATTAGGCTGACTGAGCCAGAGTTGTTGTTCCGCTTTGGCGGTCAGATGGAGGATCCCCGGGATGGGTTGACGGTGTTCGGTCCCCTTGATGACGGGAGTCCGTATGGGGTCCGTGTTGGCGTGATTGGTACCAGTCGGGGCTTGGAACTATATCAGAGCTGGGTAAGACGAGTACAGGGGCCAATTTCCCTACCCATGGAAGTCCCCGCCAGGCCGATGTTCCCTGGATTCCAGGCCGTGTATGGCATCCCTTGGGACGACAAGCCCGTCATCACGATTAAGGTATCCGACGCAGAGATAGAGCAGGCGGTCTACCTGCAAGATCAACATCAGCGAGTGTTTCGCACTGTGGAAGTCTTCGCGTCTCGGATCATCGACGCATTACAGAGCGAGGAGACGACTCCTGACCTCTGGTTCGTTGTCATCCCGGAGACCGTCTACCGATACTGTCGACCGCGCGCTTTCGTCGAGACCGACAAGGCGATCGAGACTAACTCAGCGATGAATCGGAAACGCGCAGGCGTGCTCCGTACTCAAGCGTCGTTGTTCGAATCGGACCACAAGGAAGCGGAGCCGTACTACTACGAAGTGGACTTCCACAACCAGTTGAAGGCTAAGCTGCTGGTGCATCGTGCGCCAACCCAAGTGATCCGAGAGCAAACGCTCGAGCGTGGGACTGTAACACCCGCAAATGCGAGTGAGGCCGCAACACAATTGGCGATCGCATGGAACCTGACGAGTAGCTCCTTCTATAAGGTTGGTGGGCGTCCTTGGAAGGCAGCAAGTGTGCGCGACGGCGTTTGCTACGTGGGTCTGGTGTTCAAGGAGGAGCATGTCAGCGCGGATCACCGTTCCGCCTGCTGCGCGGCACAGATGTTCGTTGACTCGGGAGACGGATTCGTCTTCCGAGGTGCGGTCGGGCCCTGGGGGACTCAGCGCCGGGGAGAATTCCACCTCAGTGAGAGTGCCGCGCATTCGCTTCTCACGACAGCAATCAAGACGTATTCCCAGGAACGAGGAGAACCGCCTCGCGAGCTGTTCATACACGGAAGAGTGAAGTTTCGGAATGAAGAGTGGGCAGGCTTCCTGAGTGCTGCCGGCAACTCCACACGTGTCACGGGGGTGCGGATCCGGGAGGCTAGCGAGCTAAAGCTCTTTCGGACAGGCTCGTATCCGATATTGCGCGGCCTCGCCTATTTGCTGTCAGAGAGTGTAGCCTATCTGTGGACGCGTGGCTACACGCCCCGACTGCAGACCTATCCTGGTCGAGAAGTGCCGCGACCTCTGATGGTGGATGTTTGCCGCGGGAACGCCGACCTGCACACTGTACTCGGGGACGTCATGGCCCTTACGAAGCTGAACTACAACGCTTGCATGCACTCTGACGGGATGCCGGTCACCCTAAGGTTTGCCGACGCTGTGGGCGAGGTCCTTACGGCTGGTCCGATCGCAACCGCACCCCCGTTGCCCTTCAAGCACTACATTTGACGCGCCAGGCAGTGGGTGGGTACGCCACCACACCTCGGGCTACGGATCCGCCGTCCACCCCGACCCCCGGCCCCACCCCTCGACCTCCACGCGAAAGTCCGCTATAGTGGGACTCGACGCCGCGATGCGTGTCCCCCCGCGAGGCGACGCGCCCTCCCACCCCCACCAGACCCCGGGCCGATCGGCCGACATCGTGCAAAGGAGTGCAAGATCGTGCACGCGGGGTTGCGGCTGCCTCGCCCCGCCCACGAATGGGTGCCCCCGACCCCCCGACCGACGCTAGGGCCGGGCGGAAGATTTTTCGGCGGCCCGGCGCGGCGCTACCCCGACAGGGCGCTGAAGCCCACCTGCTGCGCCCGCTGGATCTCCTCGGGGGTCATGCACTCCCAGGTCCTCGTGCCGTCGTCGGCGACCTCCGCCAGCACCGCGGGGTCCGTCGCCGCCGGGTCGTAGGCGTGCGCGTTGAGTAGCACCGTGTAGTGCGGGTGCTCTCGCGCGAACTCGGTGAGGCAGGACGTCGTCTCCTCGCTCAGCGGCCCGGTCGTCGTCTCGGTGATGGAGACGAAGGACCGCACGTAGGCCTCATCCGACATGCAGCCGGCCACCGCGTCGGAGACATCGAAGGCCTCGTGCACCGTGCCGGCGAGGAGCGTGTCGTACTCGGCGTCGCTGAGCGCGTCGCGGATGCAGGCGACGTCGGCCTCGGGGATCGCGCCGATCAGGTCGTGCTCGGCGGTCGTGAGGGCGTCGATGACTTCCTGGAAGTCCAGCAGGTAGTCAATCTTCTCCTGCACCGTCCAGCAGGCGTAGAAGTCGAGGAAGTACGGCTGCGCGGCGGCGGCCGCGCCCGCGTCGTCGCTCGCGGGCATGCCCAGTCCGATCAGGATCGCGTCGGGGTATTCGAGGGCAACGTCGATCATGCAGCCGACGGTGTCCGCGCTCCATCCACCGGCCTGCGCCGCCATGAACTTAACGCCGAGCGTCACGACGTTCTCGACGGCGAGGCACTCGAAGAGCGGCGCCGCGGCGCCGGGCTGCGAGGTGGCCAGCAGGATCGGCGTGGTGAGCAGGATTTGGTAGAACTGGGCGCCCAGGGCCGCACGGACGCAGTCGCTCTCGGCTTCCGAGATCCCGTCCATCAGATCCTGGCCGGTGGTCGAGGTGTCGAGCACGAGGTCGCGCAGCGACCCGGCCGACTCGGCCGCCGGCTCGGCCGCCGGTTCCTCCTCCGCGATGCCGAAGACCGCCGCGGCGCGCCCGGCCTCGTCCTCGGTCATGCAGGCGAGCATCGCCCCCGCCGCCTCGGGCGTCACCGGGAAGTGCGGCGCGGGGGTCGCCGCGAGGACGCCGACGAGGCAGTCGGCCGTGTCGGCGCTCAGAGCAACCTCGGCGACGAGCAGCGCGGCGACGATCGGGGCGGCGTTCTCGGCCGAGACGCAACTGAAGATGGGGGCCGCGATGGGGCCGCTCGCCACCCCGACCGTCACCGGGACGTTCTGCGCGGCGTCGACGACGCCGGGCCCGATCCCCTGTCGCACGCAGTCGACCTCGGCCTCGTTGAGCACCGACAGGATCTCGCCGACGGTGACACCGTCCGCCGCGATCTCCATTGGCGTCGGGGGTGCCGGGGGTGCGGCGGGCTCGTCGGCTTCCTCGGCGGGCTCGGCCTGTTCGGCGGGCTCTTCGGCCTGCTCGGCGGGCTCGTCGGCCTGCTCGGCGGGCTCCTCGGCTTCCTCGGCGGGCTCGGCCTGTTCGGCGGGCTCGTCGGCTTGCTCGGCAGGCTCTTCCGCTTGCTCGGCGGGCTCGGCCTGCTCGGCGGGCTCGTCGGCCTGTTCGGCCTGTTCGGCCGCGGCGGCGGCGGGCTCCGCGGGGGCCGCCGGCTCCGGCTCGTCGTCGCCGCAGGCGGCGGCGATCGCGAGCACGACGACGAGGGCGAACACCGTGACGAAGCCCCTCCACTGCGGGGCGCGGAAGCTCGCCTTGATCTGCTCAGCCATCGTCTCAACTCCTCCATGCACCAGTGCCGATGCACCAGCGGTTCTGGGTGTGTTGGCGAGAACCGGACCGATTCTATCCCCCTCGGCCCGGCGCCACAACCGCGGACCCAACCCGGCCGCGCCGGGCGCGGGCCGTCAGCGGCGCCACTCGGCGATGTTCCACAGCTCGCTGTCCCAGCCGTTGATGCGGACGCCGCGCAGCGTGTCCAGATGCGCGGAGACGGAGCCCCGGGTCACCAGCGGGATCTCGTAGTAGCGCTGCACGAGGATGTCGTTCAACTCCTGGGCGAGGGCGTCACGCTCCGGCCCGATCGGCGTTTGCGCGAGCTCGGCGAAGCGCGCGTCGTAGTCGGCGTTGCAGGCGCGGGGGTTGTTGCTCCCGGCCCAGCCGCTGTCGCTGGCCTGGATCTCGCTGCACTGCCAGCCCGAGAGATGGTCCTGCGGATCGGGGCCCGGACCGGTCGCGTACATCTGCACGTCCGCCAGGAACCGGCGGAACGATGCCTCCTCGACGACCGGATCACCGCCGAAGAAGACGCTGGCGTCGTGGTGCAGCAACTCGACCTCGATGCCGATCTGCTGCCACCAGCCGCGGATCAGTCCCTGCGTCTCCTGCCGAACGGGGTTGACGGTCGTCTGGTACGTGATCCGCAGCGGCACGCCCTGGTATTCGCGCACGCCGTCGCCGTCGCTGTCCACGACGCCGTGCTCGTCCAGCAGCCGCTTGGCCCCCTCGATGTCCTGGACGAGGCAGCCCTCGTTCGCGGCCGAGGCGTAGCGCGCGGGCGCGGCGACGAGGTTGCACGCCGGCCGGCCGGCGGAGCCGTAGAGGTGTTCGGCGAGGTGGACGCGATCGATCGCCATCGACATCGCCTGGGCGATCGGCGTGACGGTGAGGAACGGGTGCGGATTCGCCCCGTCCAGATAGTCCGAGCGATCGTCGCCCAGGGCGGGATCCGGATTCGTCTGATTGACCACGATCCGCTCCACGATGCCGGCGAACGCCACGACGACCGTGCCCAGGCCGGCCGCTTCCATCGCCGCGAGCTGCGGCGGCTCGACCTGCACGTTCCAGGCGTAGTCGGCCTCGCCGTTCTCAAGGACGGCGCGCGCCGCCGAGACGGCGTCGCCGCCGCCCAGCAGGACGACGCGGTCGAAGTACGGGGCGTCGCCGCGGTAGTGGGGGTTGCGCTCGTAGACGGCGCCCTCGTTCGGCGTGAACTCGACGATGCGGTACGGGCCGGTCCCCAGCGGCGCGGTGTTCTGGGCGTGGCAGGTGCGCGCGGCCGCGCCGACGCAGTCGGCGAACTGCGCCGCACTGATGATCGGCGTGCCGGCGCCGACGAAGGCGCTGTAGGGATAGGGCGTCGGGGCGTCGAAGCGGATCTCGACCGTGCGCTCGTCGACGGCCTCCACCGACGTGATCCCCGCGAAGGCGCTGGCGTTCGTGCAGCCGGTCTCGGCGTGCGTGCAGTAGCGCCACGTGAAGACCACGTCGCGGGCCGTCATGTCGCTGCCGTCCGACCACTTGAGCCCCTCCCGCAGCGTCCACGTGATCGACGTCTGGTCGGCCGCGACACCGCCGTTGGCGATCGTCGGGACGTCGACGGCCAGCCGCGGCACGAGGGTACCGTCCGGGTCGTAGCTGGCCAGCGGTTCGAGGGTGATTGCGCCGGCGTCCTGGTCCTTGTAGCCCGAGGCCAGGTAGGGGCCGGGCAGCGTGGGGGCCTGCCAGTAGAGCAGCGTCAGCACCTGCTCCTCCGCCGGCGTCGCCGGCGGCGCGTCGCGGCAGGCGGCGAACACGCCGAGGGAGAGGATCGCGAGGGCGGCGAGCAGCAAGCGTCGCATGGTGGGCATCCGGGAGAGTGTGTCATCGGCGGGGGCGACCCCGGCCCCGGCTGGCGCACACCGTATCAGGGGCCGGCGGGGCCGGCCGCATGCGCGGCGGCGGCGCGGCGCTCCCTGCCGGGGAGGACGTTGCGGCCCCCGACCAGGGCTGCTATCCCCCGATGATGTGGCGCATCTGCTTGCGGGTCGTGATCGGGCTGGTGCTGGCGCTCGCCGGGGTGCTGGCGGCCGTCATGGGCCTGGGCGGCGGGGCGTTCGCGGCGTTGCTCGTGGCCTGGCTGTTCGTGCCCGCGCCCCTCGTCTACGCCTACTGCGCGCTGCGACCGATCGACCGCCCGCGCCGCCAGCTGGCGGCCAACGCCTACATGGGCGCCAGCGTGGCCCTCACCGCGGTGCTGTTGCTGGGCGTGGCCTGGGTCGGCTCCGAGCGGGCCCTCCACCCCGACGTCTGCGACGGCATGTCGGAGTTATCCGCCTACCCGGTCCTGGAGGCGGCGGTCGAGCCGATCGAGTTCGACAGCGCTGACGGCACACGGCTGGCCGGCTGGCTGGCCGTGGGTACGCGCGACGCGGCGGTGGTCCTGCTGCACGGCTATCGCTGCGACCGCCGCGAGATGCTGCCCCACGCCGACATGCTGCTCGACGCCGGCTTCACGGTGCTGCTGTTCGACTTCCGCAACCGCGGCGAGAGCGGCGGCGACTACGTGTCGCTGGGCTATCACGAGCAGGACGACGTCCTGGCCGCGATCGCCCACCTCAAGTCCCGGCCCGATCTGCGCGCCGCGTCGATCGGGCTGCTGGGCATCTCACAGGGTGGCGCCAGCGCGATCCTGGCGGCGGCGGGCAGCGACGAGGTGCGGGCCGTGGCGGCTGAGGCGTCGTTCCGCAGCGTCGATTCGGCCGTCGGCCAGAGCTTCACGCACTTCATCGGCCTGCCGGCGTTCCCGTTCGCGCCGATCACCGTGTGGCTGGCCGAGCGCCGGACGGGCATCGACGCCGGGGAGATCGTGCCCGAGCGGGCCGTCGCGGCGCTCGCGCCGACGCCGCTGCTGGTGATGCACGGCCTCGACGACGAGACCATCTCCCCAGCCGACAGCGAGGCCATCTTCGCAGCGGCGGGGCAGCCCAAGGCGCTGTGGCTGATCCCCGCGGCCGAGCACGGCGAGGGCGCGACCGCCGCCGCGGATGAGTACCGCCGCCGCATCGTCGCCTTCTTCGACGAGAATCTGTAGGGTCGCGCAGATGATGTCGGTATCTGGAGACGGCTGAGGGGCCGGACGGGACACGCCGGCGCGGCGCTCGAAGGGTGGCTGCAGGTGATCACGTTCCGGGTGGTTGCGTGGGGCGCCGCCTTGGCCCTCCTCGCTGCTGTGTCGCTGTCCTGCGGCGGCGACGATCCGATCCGCGTCGCGACGGAGGGGGCCTACCCGCCCTACAACTTCATCAACGACGACGGCGAGATCGACGGGTTCGAGCGCGAGCTGGGCGACGAGCTCTGCCGCCGGGCCGATCTCGAGTGCACCTGGGTGGTCAACGACTGGGATAGCTCCATCCCCAACCTGGTGGACGGCGACTTCGAGGCCGTCATGACCGGGATGAGCATCACGGACGAGCGTGACGAGCAGATCGACTTCACGCAGCCGTACATGCCGCCCAGCCCGTCGGTCTACGTGGCGCTGGCCGGCGCCGGTGACGCCGCCGCCACGGGCGTCGTGGCCGTCCAGGTGGCCACCATCCAGCACGACTACCTTGCCGGCTCCGCCGCCACGATGCGGGAGTACGAGACGGCGCCGGAGGCCATCGCGGCCGTGCTCGCCGGCGAGGCCGATGCGGCGCTGGTCGACGGCGGCTTCGCGGCCGAGAGCATCGCCGAGAGCGGCGGTCGGCTGGCGGCCGTCGGTCCGCAGGTGCCGATCGACCGCGGCGTCGGCATCGGCATCCAGGAGGGCGCCGACGACCTGCGGGAGAAGCTGGACGCCGCGATCGGCGAGATGAAGGCCGACGGATCGCTGAACGCGCTCCTGCGGAAGTGGTTCGGCGCGGACACGCCGACGTTCTGACGCCGAGGGCCGGCGCGCCCCCGTCGCCGCCGCCGGTTGTGACCCCGCTACGCTTCCTCGACGTCCACGTTGATCTTGTGGTAGCCGCTGGCGCCGTCGGGCTTCGACGGGCGGACCGACGCGGTCTGGGTCTCTCCGGTGCCGTCGGTGGCGCGGACCGCGATCCGGTATGCGCCCGGCGCGGGGTCCCATTCGATCGCCCATTGCCGCCAGCTGGCCTGCGTGAGCCGCTCGCCGAGCTGCGCCTCGCGCCATTCGCCCTCCGGTCCATCGGCGCCGGAGACCTGCACCTCGACCCGGTCGATGCTGCGGATGCCGCCCCAGGCGACGCCGGCGATCTCGGTCGGGCCCGCCGCGATCGCCTTGTTATTGCGTGGCACATCGATGCGTGACTGGGTCTTGATCGGCCCGTACCTCGACCAGCCGCGCGGGATCCAGTAGGCGTCGAAGTCCCGGAAGGTGGTGAGTTCGATCTCGCGCAGCCACTTAGTGGCGGAGACGTAGCCGTAGAGTCCCGGGATGATGAGGCGCGCGGGGAATCCGTGCTCCGCGGGGAGCGGCTCGCCGTTCATCCCGATCGCGACCATCGCGGGCCGACCGTCCAGGGCGACCTCGGTGGGGAAGCCGACGGTGAAGTCATCGACGGAGCGCCCGACGACCTGGTCCGCGCCCTCCTGGATGCCGGCCCGCTCGAGCAGCTTCGGGAGCGGCACGCCCAGCCAGATCGCGTTGCCCACGAGCCCGCCGCCGACGCGGTTGGAGACGCAGGCCAGCGTGGCAGACTCATCGATCTCGACCATCTCAAGCAGTTGCTGGAAGTCCAGCGTGTACGGCTCGTCGACCATGCCCTTGATGTCGAGCGTCCACGTGTCGACGTCGACCTGCGGGGTGCTGAGCGCCGTGTCGATCCGGTAAAACTTGTCGTTCGGGGTGATCAGCGTCGACTGACCCTCGACGGGCATGACGATGGTCTGGGCGGCGGCGGCTGCTGCCGCCGCGGCCGCCTCCTCCGCCGCCGCGGCCTCCGCCGCTGCTGCTGCCGCGGCTTCCTCCGCGGCGGCCTCCGCTGCGGCCTCCGCGGCCGCCGCGGCCGCCCGCTCCGCCGCCTCCGCCTCCGCGGCCTCTGCTGCCTCCGCCGCCGCGGCGACCGCGGCCGCTGCCGCCGCCG
The DNA here is from genome assembly GCA_965209205.1 of Dehalococcoidia bacterium. Lineage (GTDB taxonomy): Bacteria > Chloroflexota > Dehalococcoidia > Bin125 > Bin125 > TK10-74A. Next base: position 58,400 of record CBDBQC010000001.1, on the reverse strand, counting down.
CCTGCTCCGCCGCGGCCTCTGCAGCGGCTGCGGTTGCCGCCTGGGCCGCCGCTGTCGCCTCCGCCGCCTGCGCCGCTGCCGCCTGGGCCGCCGCCACGGCCTCAGCGGCGGCCGCCGTCGCGGCCTCGACCTCGTCCTCCGCGGCCTCTGCGGCGGCCGCGGTCGCCGCCTGCGCCGCGGCTTCCGCCGCCTCCGCCTCCGCCTCGGCTGCGGCTTCCGCCTCCGCCGCCGCCTCTGCTGCCGCTGCCGCCTCGGCCGCCGCCGCGGCCTCTGCTGCTGCCGCGGCCTCCGCCTCGGCTGCGGCCTCTGCCGCCGCTGCGGCCTCTGCTGCTGCCGCCGCCTCCGCCGCTGCCGCTGCCTCCGCCGCCGCTGCGGCCTCTGCCGCCGCTGCGGCCTCTGCCGCCGCCACAGCCTCCTCCGCTGCCGCGGCGTCCGCAGCGGCCTCGGCCGCTTCCGTGTCCTCGTCGTCCGCCGTGGCGGATTCACGCGCCGGCGAGTCCTCGACGGTCGGCAGCTCAATGGCCGCGCGCTGGTCGTCGATCTCGCCGGCGGGGTCGAAGACGACCCGGCCGACCACGGCGGTGAGCGCGGCGCCCCCGACGGTCGCCACCCCATAGCCGAGGAAGCGGCGCCGATCAACGAGCTTCGGGCCGAGGGTCGCGTCGGCCGGTGCGCCGGCCTCGCCCGTGTCCGTCTCGATGGCCGGCGCCGCGATCGTGGCGGCGTCGAGCAGCCGGTCCACGGCCAACCATCCGACGATCGCGGCGGCTGCCGCGGTGAGGAACGAGCCGAGATCGGACGAGAGCGGGTCGCTGGCGCCGGCGATCGCGCCGACCAGGCCGAAGCCCCCGAACGCGACCGCGGCCACCCAGCGCCGGTCACGGGCGGCAGGGCCGAGCACGGCCCCGAGCCCCAGCGAGACCACGACGATGGAGGCCAGCAGGATGGGCTTGTCGGCCGTGCCAAACGTGTCGATCGCCCACTTCACGAGCGGGCCCGGCGTGTAGTCGACCACGACGTTGCCGACCGCGGTGATCAGCGACGTGGCGCCGGTGATCCCGGCGACCAACTCGGCCACGCCGAGCGCGAGGCCGGCGGCGAGCACCCCTGCGAGGGAATCGTATGCGTGACTGCGGATCGAGGTGATGAGGCGGTGTCGGGTCATGGTCTTCACTCCGCAAGTGCGAGCAGTGCGCCCGGGGCTCCGCTCGCGCTCTGCAAGTGCGGGGGGATTGTCGCACAGACGGCGGAATCCGTCGCGGTAGATACGACCGGCCGCGCCCCCGGGATTGCTCCCCGAGCGGGCCGTGCCTCGCCGCGCGACGGGGCCACGGCACGCGGCGGCTCCCCCGCCCCCGGCCGTCGGCTAGCATGCCGCCATGCTGGCCCTCGCTGCGAGCCTCTCGTCGATGTTCTGCGAGTCGCCCCTGCTCGACCGCTTCGCGCTCGCCGCGGCGGCGGGCTTCCGGGCGGTCGAGATCCAGGCGCCGTACGGGGAGCCCGCGGCGAGCCTCGCCGCGCGCTTGCGCGACGCCGGGCTGCAGGCGGTGCTGATCAACACCCCCGTCGCGTTGGCGGCCGTGCCGGGCGAGGAGCGCGCGTTCCGGTCGGGCATGATGACGGCGCTGGACTACGCGGCCGCCCTGGACTGCGCGCAGGTGCACTGTGTGGCCGGCGGCAGCGACAGCGCCGCCGCGGAATCGACGTTCGTGGGCAACCTGCGCTGGGCGGCCGATGTTGCCGCGTCGCGCGGGGTGCGCATCCTGCTGGAGCCGCTCAACACGGTCGACAACCCCGGCTACTTCCTGACCGGCTCGGCGCAGGCCCGTCGCATCATCGACCAGGTGGCGCGGGACAACGTGCGCATGCAGTACGACATCTACCACATGCAGATCATGGAGGGCCGCCTGGCGGATACGATCCGTGCGCACTTCGACGTCATCGGCCACTTCCAGATCAGCGGCGTGCCCGGCCGCCACGAGCCGGACGCGCGGCAGGAGATCAACTATCCGTTCCTGCTGGCGCTGATCGATGAGCTGGGCTTCGACGGCTGGGTGGGGTGCGAGTACCGTCCCCGCGCGGGGACGCTGGCCGGGCTCGGCTGGGCACGCCCCTACGGCGTGATGAATGGCGCGACGCAGGCAGAGAAAGGCGGGCAGGCATGACGGGCGCGGCAAGGACGCGGGTGGCGGTCGTGACGGGCGCGGGGTCGGGCATCGGGCGGGCGTCGGCGCTGGCGCTGCTGCGCGAGGGATGGTCGGTCGTGCTGGCCGGGCGGCGCGCGGAGCGGCTCGAGGAAACACAGCAGCTGGCCGGCGTGGACGCCGCGCGGGCGCTGCCCGTCGTGACGGACGTGCGGGAGGCGGACTCGGTGGCGGGGCTGTTCGCGCGGGTGCGCGCCGAGTTCGGCCGGCTCGACCTGCTGTTCAACAACGCGGGCGGCGGCGCCCCCCCGCTGCTGCTGGAGGAGTTGACGGCGAAGCAGTGGCAGCGCGTCGTGGACGTGAACCTGACGGGGCCGTTCCTCTGCACGCAGGAGGCGTTCCGCATCATGAAGGACCAGGATCCGCGCGGCGGGCGGATCATCAACAACGGCTCGATCTCGGCCGACCGCCCGCGGCCGAACTCGGCGCCCTACACCGCGACCAAGCATGCGCTGACCGGGCTCACAAAATCGACGGCCCTGGACGGGCGCAAGTACGACATCGCCTGCGGCCAAATCGACATCGGCAACGCGGGCACGGAGATGACGGCGGGGATGCGCCGCGGGGTGCCGCAGGCGAACGGCACGGTCGCGGTTGAGCCAACGATGGACGTGGAGAACGTCGCACAGGCGATCGTCTACATGGCGGAGCTCCCGCTCGACGCCAACGTTCCCTTCATCACGATCATGGCGACGAAGATGCCGCTGCTCGGCCGGGGGTAGCGCGGCGAGCGGTCAGTAGCCCCGCTTCAGGCGTCGCAGCCAGGGGCCGATGAGCGCCAGGGCGATCCCCGTCGCCAGCCCCGCGACCCCGATACCGATGTCGGCCACGAGATCGCGGCGCCCGCCGGCTGGTGCGACCTGGACCGGTGCGGGGTCGGCCTGTGGGGTGGGCGCCGCGACCGCCGGGGCCGGAGCGGCGGCCGGCGCCGGCGCCTGCTCCTGCGCGGGGTCGGGCGCCTCGGTCTCGGCCGGGGCGGGCACCGCTGCGGGTTCCTCGGCGGGTGGCTCCTCCGCGGCCTGCGGGGCGGGCGCGGGCGCCGCTTCCGGCTGGGGATCCTCACGCAGCACCAGCACCTGCCCCGGCTGGATCAGGAAGCCCGGCGCTGTGACCTCGGGATTCAGCCGCAGGATGTCGCCGATCGTGACGCCGTGCCGATCGGCGACGCGCTTCACGTAGTCCCCGGGTTGCACGACGTACGTCTTGGCCTCCGGGTCGAAGGCCGGGGCGGGCGCGGGGTCGGGCGTCGCGGCCGGTTCCTCGCTGGCGGTCTCGGCGGGCTCTTCGGATGGCTCGCCGGCGGGGGCGTCCTCCGGCTCGTCCGTGGGCTCGTCCGTGGGCTCGTCCGCTGGGTCGTCCTCTGGCGTGTCCGGCTCGGGGTCGGAGGGCGGGTCCGGGGCGGGCTCTTCCTGATCGCGCCCGGCCGGGGCGTCGCTCTCGATCGGGCGCGCCGAGTGCGCGCTCACGTCACCCGCGAGCGGCCCCGCGCCGCCCCACAGCGCCAGCGCGCCGCCGACGGCGATCATGCCCGCGATCCCGATCAGTATCCGGCCCACGCGATCCCCTCGTCACGACAACGATGCCGCCACCGCCGCGAGCCTATCCCCGCGCGCGATCGCTCACAACGCGACGCCCGGCGGGCTCCAGCGCACTACTCGGACGGCGCCTCGGGCGGCGAATGCGTGATGACGCCCTCGGCCTCCAGCAGCGACAACTCCTCGTCCGACACTCCAAGAGGACGCAGGATCTCGGCGTTGTGTTCCCCCAGCCCCGGCGCCGCGACGCGGTACGTGACCGGCGTCTCGCTCAGGCGGATCGCGTTGCCTGGGTAGCGCATCGGGCCGGCGTCGGCGTGGTCCAACTCCGCCCAGAAGTCGCGGGCGGCCAGTTGCGGATCCTCCACGAGGTCGCGGCCGTCGCTGACCTGCGCCGCGATGACGCCGCGCGCCTGCAAGCGCGCCATCGCCGGGCCGGGGCTCTGCGCGCGGGTCCAGCCGGCGATGGCGGCGTCGATCTCGTCGTGCTGCGCCCGGCGGCCGGCGGCGTCGAGCGCCCGCAGGTCGCCGCCGATGCCCGCCACGTCGCACAGCGCGACCCACTCGGCGTCGGTCATCACGCTGATCGCCAGCCAGCGGTCGTGCCCGGCGCAGCGATAGGCGCCCTGCGGCGCGTAGACCGGGTGGCGGTTGCCGATGCGGGGGGCGTTCGCGCCGCGCACCTGCGCCGCCAGCAACTCCTCGCCCGCCGCCACCGCCATCGACTCCGACATCGCCGTCTCGACCTGCTGCGGCGCACCGCCGGACGCCTCGCGGCGCCACAGCGCGACGAGCGTGCCGCTCACCGCGGCGAGCCCCGCGATCGGGTCGGCCCAGGCCACGCCCGAGCGATACGGCCCCGTGTCGGCGTAGCCCGTCATCGCGGTCAGCCCCACCGCCGCCTCGATCACCGGGCCCAGCGCCACGCGGTTCCAGCCGGGACCGGATGCGCCGTAGCCGTTCATCGCCGTGTGCACGATGCGCGGGTTCAGCTTGCGCAGCGCGGCGAAATCGAAGCCCAACTGCGGCATCACGCGGGGGCTGTAGTTCTCCAGCACCACGTCGCTGCGCGCGACCAGCGCTGCGAAGAGGTCGCGCCCGCGGGCGTCCTGCAGGTTCAGCGTCAGCCCGCGCTTGTTGCGCGCCAGCTTGTTGAAGCCGCCGATGCGGTTCCAGGGCCGCGCGCCCGGCTCATTGTCGGGGAAGAGATGGCCCAGCGTCGCCATCATGGGGTCGGCCTCGCGGTAGCCGCGATTCCAGGGCGACTCGATGTGGATCACGTCCGCGCCCAGGTCGCCCAGGAGGCGCCCCGCGATGGGCCCCGCCCAGACCCGCGTGAGGTCGAGCACGCGCAGGCCGTCGAGCGGGCCGGTCGTCAGCGACTCCCGGCCGGCCGGCGGCTGCCGCGGCGTCCAATCCGTCGCGATCTCTTCCGCCACCTCCGCGTCCGGGCCGAACGGGGGCAGCGTGGGCCGCGCGCCCCGGCCGTCGATCAAGAAGGGGCCGCGGGGGAAGCGCAGCGTGGGGCCGTCCGCCGGCTCCGGGGAGAGGCAGACCCAGAAGTCGCGCGCCTGGTACTGCTCGTCCTCCAGCACTTCGAGCATCGTCGGCACCGGGCCGATCGGCGAGAACACCGCCCGCCCCAGCTCGGTGACCTCCTCGACGGTCAGTTCCATCAGCCGCTCGGTCAGGGCGGCGTCGAACTCCCGCTTGTGCCGCGCGCGGGCCGGGTCGGTCGCGAAGCGCGGGTCGTCGAACAGGTGGCCGTGGCCCAGCACCTCGACGAAGGGGACCAGCTTGGCCCCGGTGGCGTGGCCCAGGAAGACGTAGCCGTCGCGGCAGGGATAGACGCCGGCCGGATGCCACGGCCCCGCCTGCGCGTTGCCGGCCCGCTCGATGATGTGGCCGCCGTGGGTCCACATCGTCGTCGTGTGCTGGTGCAGGCTGGCCATGCCGTCCTGATGCGACACATCGACCGTCTGGCCGCGTCCGATGCGCTCTCGCGCCAGCAGCGCCGCCATCGCTCCGATGAAGCCGTGCAGCCCGGCCTGCACGTGGGTGTGCAGCCCGCGCCGCTGCAGCGGCTCCCGATCCATGTCGCCGCCCACCCACAGGTGCCCGCCGATGGCGTCGTCGGTGAAGACGTTGGAGCGATAGCGCGCGTAGGGGCCGCCCGGCCCGGCCGGCTCGCCGAGGCCGAACGGGGAGACGTAGACCCGCACCAGCTGCTCGTCGCCGAGCGACGCCGTGCGCGGCTGCAGCGGGTCCGGGGCGGCGCTCTCGATGACGACGTCCGCGCGCTCGATCAGGGGCGCGAGGCGGCGCAGCCCGGCGTTGCCGTCGAGATCCAGGACGACCGAGCGCTTGCTGGTGTTGAAGAAGGCGAACTCGGAGCCCATGCCGCCCCAGGGCTCGCCGTTGGCGCGCAGCGGGTCGCCGCCGGGCGGCTCGACCTTGACGACGCGCGCGCCGTAGTCGGCGAACAGCTTGGCGGCCAGGGCCCCCGCCTGCGAGCCCGCGATCTCGACGACTTGGAGTTCCTCGAAGGGCTTCATCAGGGCCGGAACGAGGGGCCCGCCGTCGGCCCCAGCTGGGTCTTGATCACGCCCTGCGCCATGTCCACGAAGTCGCAGAGGATGGCGCGCGTGTCGCGCGGGTCGATCAGGTCCAGGCCGCTGGCCTCCGCCGTGCGGAACGGGGAGGAGACGCGGCGGAAGCCGTCCTCGATCTCGGCCCGCTTCGCATCCGGGTCCGGGGCCTCGGCGATGACGCGGCGGAAGGCGGCGTCGGTGCCGCCCTCGATGTGCATCGAGCCCCAGCGCCCGGAGACCCAGGCGTAGCGCCGGAAGAGGTGCGGCCCGGGCCGGTATTGCAGCGTCCCGGCCAGCCCGAAGGTGCGCCGCGAGAGGAACGAGATCCAGGGCATTCGGCTCTGGCAGATCGCGTGCACCAGCCGCGCCCCGGCCCGCTCAATGCCCCGCCGCTCCGATTCCACCCCCACCAGGAAGCCGGGCTCGTCCATGATCACGACCATGGGGATGTGGAAGGTGTCGCAGATCTGGACGAGGCGGGTCGACTTCTCGGCCGCGGCCACGTCCATCGAGCCGCCCAGGCGCTTGGGGTTGTTGGTCATCACGCCCACGGGATAGCCGTCGGCGCGGGCGAGCCCGATGATCCGCGAGCCGCCGTAGTCGGGCGCGATCTCGAAGAAGGAGCCCGTGTCGAAGACCCCGTCGATGATCACGCGCGGGTCGTAGGTCTTGCGATTGTCGCGCGGGATGATCGAGAGCAGGCGCTCGTCGCGGCGCTTGGGATCGTCGCCGCTGCGGACGCGGGGCGGCATCTCGTACACGTTGTCGGGCATGTAGCTGAGGAAGCGCTTGACCTGCGCGATCGCGTCCGCCTCGTCGTCGGCGGCGTTGTCGACGACGCCGCTGACGCGGGTGTGAATCTTCCAGCCGCCCAGATCCTCCTTGTCGATGTCGATGCCCAGCGCCGCCTTCACGACCGGCGGGCCGCCCGGGAACACCTGCCCGGTCCCCTTCGCGATCACGCTGAAGTGGCTCATCGGCGGGAAGGGGGCGAGGCCCCCCGCCGCCGGTCCCAGCACGGCCGAGACGACCGGCGCCAGGCTGACGATGTTGGAGAGGTGCTCCCAGAAATCGCCGTCGGGGATGTAGGTGCGGTTGAGGTCCGCGTATTCCTGCACGCTGCCGCCGGCGCCGTCGAGCAGGTTGACCGTGGGCAACAGCAGCTGGGTGGCGCCGGGATGCCCGTGGCCGATATCGACGCCGCCGTCGTCGCTGCGGGCCGAGCCGCCGGCGGAGCCGCCGCGCACCGTGAAGTCCTGCCCGCTGACGTAGACGCGCCGCCCGTCGATCCGCGCGGTCCCGCGCACGCTGCCGATGGGCTTGAAGTCCAGCAGGGCGCCGTCGTCGTCATAGGTGGCGCCGCCCTGCAGCTTGCCCATCTCCTGGAGTGAACCCTCGTCGACGAGCAGCGCCAGCCGCTCGCGGATCGTCAGCTTGCCGCGCGCGTGCTGCCGCGCCACCCCCTCCGGGCCGCCCATCCCCTCCGCCAGCACGTGGCGGCGTCGCAATTCCTCGATCTCGGGCTGCCAGACCATCGGCGCTCCTTCGCGGGGCGGCTCGGGCGTGACGGGCACGCGGAGAGCAGTCTAGCGAGCCCGCGCCCGTCCCCGGCGCGACATCGGCTGGCCGGGATTCTTCTGCGCCTCGACCGCGGCGATGTCGCCGGCCGAGAAGCCGAGTTCGGTCATGATCTCCGCCGTGTGCTGCCCCAGCTCCGAGTACCAGGGCTGCGCCGCGGCCGGCGTCTCGCTGAACTGCATGGGGTGCCCCGTCATCCGGCGCGTCCCCACGTGCGGGATCTGCTTCTCGACGATGTAGCCGTTCTCCAGCGCCTGCGGATCCTGCAGCACGTCCTCGTAGTCGAACACGCGCTGGTACATGATGTCCTCGCGGCGGGCGTCGAAGAACTGCTCCCACTCCGCCGTCGTGCGGCTGCGCATCGCCCGCGCGACGTGCGGCCGCAACTCCGCGGCGTGGTCGGCGTACTGGAAGTTCGTCGTCGGCGAGCGCTTGTCGTAGGAGTCCCACTGCGGGTCGGCGCCGACCTCCGGGATGCCGCCGAAGTCGCAGAACTCGCGCCAGGCCTCGTTGCCGTTGATGCCGACGCAGAACGCCCCGCCGTCGGCCGTGTCGTAGAGGCCGACGATGCCCGGGACGTTGGCATGGTGCGCGCCGTCGCGTCCCAGCAGCGCCCCCGTCACGGAGGTGTGATTGATCTCCCAGGCCTGCATCCAGACCATCATCCCGTAGGACGACGTGCGCACCCGCTGCCCGACGCCGTGCAGTTCGCGCGCCGCCAGCGCGGTCATGATGGCCAGCGCCAGCCCGATCGCGCCACCCGTATCGGCGATGACGCTGCCGGGGATCACGGTGGCGCTGCCCGGCTCCCCGGTCACGCGGGCGATGCCGCTGCGCGACTGCGAGAACTGGTCGGTCATGCGCTTGTCGCGGTCCGGGCCGCGATGGCCGAAGCCGTTGGCGATGGCGTAGATCAGCCGCTCGTTGCGCGCCGCGAGCGTCTCGTAGCCCATGCCGATCCGCTCGAGCGAGGGCTCGCGGAAGTTGCTCAGGAAGATGTCGGCGCGGTCGATGAGGCGGTAGACGACCTCGCGGCCGACATCGGTGTGGATATCGACGGCGATCGAGCGCTTGCCGTGTGAGACCGAGAGGAACTGCGCCCCGGGCGTCTCCGGGGGAAGCGTCCAGTTGACGCCGGTGTGCCAGCGGTTGGGGTCGCCGCCGGGCGGCTCGACCTTGATGACGTCGGCGCCCATGTCGGCCAGGAAGCCGCCGGCGAACGGCCCCTGGACCGCGATGGCGAATTCGACGACGCGGAGGCCCGCCAGTGGTCCCACGCCTAGCGTCCCGCCACCGGGGCGGACGCCCGCGGGGAGAGGGCGAAGCCCTCGTAGTCGTTGGCGGCGACGGCGTCGCACTTCTCCACGTAGACATCGAGGCCGCCGACGTAGGGCGTGAACACCCGCGGCTTCCCGGGCACGTTGGCCCCGACGTACCAGGATTCGGCGCGCGGGTAGAGCGTCTGATCGCCGAGTTCGTTGACGTGAGCGACCCAGGCGTCCTCCGCCGCCGGTGTCGCCTCGATGGCGGCCAATTCCCGATCGCGCAGGTGCACGATGCAGTCCGCGATCCAGTCCACGTGCTGCTCGATGCAGACGATCATGTTGGCCAGCACCGAGGGGCTGCCCGGGCCGGTGATCGTGAACAGGTTGGGGAAGCCCGCGATCGAGAGGCCCAGGTAGGTGCGCGGACCGGCGGCCCACTTCTCGCGGAGCGACCGGCCCTCCCGCCCGCGGATATCGACGGCCAGGATCGCCCCGGTCATCGCGTCGAAGCCGCAGGCGAAGACGAGCGTGTCGAAGCGGAAGTCCTCGTCCTGCGTGCGCAGGCCGGTCGGCGTGATGGTCTCGATCGGGGACTTGCGCACGTCGACGAGCCGCACGTTGTCGCGGTTGTAGGTCTGGTAGTAGTCGGTGTCGAGGCAGGGGCGCTTCGTTCCGTAGGGGTGGTCGGTCGGGCAGAGCGCTGCCGCGATCGCCGGGTCGTGCACGATCTCCCGGACCTTGGAGCGAATGAACGAGGCGGCCGTCTCGTTGGCGTCCTCGTTCGTGAGCAGATCGGTGAAGGTGGAGAGCACGCCGGCGCCTTCCTCCCAGGACTCCGCGTAGCGTCGCTCGCGCTCCTCCGGCTCGACTTCCAGGGCCGAGAGTTCGGCCGGCGGACGAGCGATGATTCCACCTTTGGTGCGCAGCGCCTTGCGTCGCAGCGCCTGGAACTCGTCCTTGTACTGCTGGACGAACTCCAGATCATGCGGCTCTTGCTTCGCGGGCACGCTGAAATTCGGCGTGCGCTGGAAGACGGTCACGTGCGCCGCCTGCTCGGCGATCCGCGGGATCGCCTGGACCGCGGTCGAGCCCGTGCCGATCACACCCACGCGCTTGCCGGCGAAGTCCACCCCCTCGTGCGGCCAGCGCGCCGTATGGTGCGCCTCGCCCCGGAACGACTCCCGCCCCGCGATCTCCGGCCACTTGGGCTTCGACAGGCAGCCGGTGGCCATGATGCAGAACTGCGCCGACAGCCGATCGCCGGCGTCGGTCTCGACGATCCAGCGCTGCCGGGCGTCGTCGTAGGCGGCCGCGGTCACGCGCGTATTGAACTGGATGTCGCGGCGCAGGTCGAAGCGGTCCGCCACATGCTGGGCGTATTCCAGGATCTCCGGCTGCTGCGCGTAGCGCTCGGTCCAGTTCCACTCGCGCTGCAGTGCGTCGGAGAACGAGTACTGGTACTCCAGGCTCTCCACGTCGCAGCGGGCGCCGGGGTAGCGGTTCCAGTACCAGGTGCCGCCCACGTCGTCGCCGGCCTCAATGACCCGCGCCGTGAGGCCCAGCTCCCGCAGCCGGTACAGCATGTACATGCCGGCGAAGCCGGCCCCCACGACCACCGCGTCCACTGTCACGACGTCCGCGGTTTGGCTCTCCAGGGGAGCGCTCGTCGTATCCATGGCGGGATCCCTCCGGTGCGGCGCGACCGCCGCACCTGCTGAGTCTTCCACTCGGCCGGGGGCTCGGCAAGTGTCCCCGGCGGGCCGCTACACTGCCGCCATGTCGGACGGCATGCTCAGCCCCTACCGCGTGCTCGACCTGACGGATGAGTCCGGTTTCCTGACCGGCCGCATTCTCGCCGATCTCGGCGCGGACGTCATCAAGGTCGAGCCGCCGGGCGGCGACCCCGCCCGCCGCATCGCACCCTACTACCACGACGAACCCGACCCCGAGAAGAGCCTCTACTGGTTCGCCTTCAACGCCAACAAGCGGGGGATCACGGTCGACCTGGAATCGCCCGAGGGCAAGGAGCAGTTCGCGGCCCTCGTCGCGACGGCGGACATCGTCGTGGAGTCCTTCGCGCCGGGCCGCATGGACGCGCTGGGCTTCGGCTTCGACGCCCAGCAGCGCATCAACCCGCGCTGCATCCTGGTCTCCATCAGCCCCTTCGGCCAGACCGGCCCCTACCGCGACTACAAGGCCCCCGACATCGTGGCCTGGGCGCTGGGCGGGCATATGTCGATCTGCGGCCCGCCCGAGGGCCCGCCCTACCACGTCAGCCATCACTCGATGTCCTACCTGCTGGCCGGTGGCGACGCGGCGGTGGGCGCGATGGTGGCGCTGCATCAGCGGCTGCGCAGCGGGCGCGGGCAGCACGTCGACGTGGCGATCCGGGACTCGGTGGTGCAGTCCACCTATCAGGTCCTCGCGACCTGGGACATGCAGGGCGTCAACCGGCTGATGGGGCAGCGTCCGCTCGCGCTCAACTTCCCCTGGACCTGGCCCTGCAAGGACGGCCACGTCGTCAACGTGATCTGGTCCGGCAACCGGGGCAACGAGCGCAGCGGTCCGCTGTTCGCCTGGATGGCCGAGGAGGGCTTCGAAGACCCGCTCGTGAGCGCCATCGACTGGGATCTGCTGACCGTCGACACGATCACGCAGGAGGTGTACGACGCGGTCGTCGACCTCGTCGCGCGCTTCTTCCGCACCCACACCAAGACGGAGATCTACGAGTGGAGCATGGGAGCCGAGATGGGCATCATCCCGGTGCAGAACGCCGCCGACCTCGCGGTGAGCCCGCAGCTGCTCGCGCGCGACTTCTGGCAGCCCCTCGAGCACGACGACCTCGGCGAGCAACTGACCTACCCGGGCCCCTGGGCCGTGGGCCACGGTGCGCCGCCCACGCTGCGGCGTCGCGCGCCGCTGATCGGTGAGCACAACGCGGAGATCCTGCCCACCCTCCCGTCCCCCGCCGCCTCGGTGAACGGAACGGCTCCGCCGCCCGCAGCGCCCGACCCGAAGCCGCTGGCCGGCATCAAGGTGCTCGACTTCGGCTGGTTCATGACGGGGCCGGTCACGACGCGCCCGCTGGCCGACTACGGGGCCGCGGTCGTGACGATCGAGTCGGTCACCCGGCCCGACTCGATCCGCCTGGTGGGGCCGCACAAGGACGGGGTCTTCGGGGTCAACCGCGGCGGCGACCACGCGCAGCGGCGCACGAGCCACCTGGGCATCACGCTGAACCTGCGCAGCGAGGAGGGCAAGGCGGTCGCGCGGCGGTTGGTGGCCTGGGCCGACATCGTGTTCGACAACTTCGGCGCCGACGTGATGCAACGGATGGGCTTCGGCGACGAGGATCTGCGCGCGATCAAGTCCGACATCATCGTGCTCACCTGCAGCGGTCAGGGGGAGACGGGGCCGCACCGGGCGGTCAAGGGCGGCGGCACCCACTTCGTCGCGCTGGCCGGTTTGCATCACCTCTCGGGCCCGCCCGACGAGGCGCCCCAGGACGTCAGCGTGCTGACCGATTTCATCTCGCCGCGCTTCAACACGACGCTGCTGCTGGCCGCAGTCGATCACCAGCGCCGCACCGGCCGCGGCGGCTACTACGACGTCTCCCAGTTCGAGGCCGCCGTGACCATGACGGCCCCGTTGATGCTCGACTACTTCACCAACGGCCGCGTGCCGTGGCGGCTGGGCAACCGCCACGTCGCCGCCGCGCCGCACGGGGCCTACCCGTGCAGCGGCGACCGCTGGTGCACGATCGCCGTCTTCAGCGACGACGAGTGGCGGGCCTTCGTGCGGGTGATCGGATCGCCGCCGTGGACGCACGATCCCCGCTTCGCCACGCTCGACGGGCGCAAGCAGCACGAGGACGAACTCGACCGCCACATCCGCACCTGGACGCGCGGCCGCCGCCCCGACGAGGTCACCCGCCTGCTGCAGGACGCGGGCGTGCCCGCCGGCGAGGTGGCCCGCGGCGAGGAGTTGATGGACTGGGATCCGCAGCTCGCCCATCGCGGCTTCTGGCAGACCGTGGAGCACCCCGACATCGGCCCCTACCGGGCCCCGGCGCACGCCTTCCAGCTGCCCGACGCGCCGCTGGAGATGCGCCCGGCGCACATGATCGGGCAGCACACGGCCGAGATCCTGCGGGATATACTCGGCATGGACGACGACGAGGTCGCCGACCTCTCCGCCTGCGGGGCGCTGGAGTGAGCCCCGCGCCGGCGTCGCGAATGCCGGGCGCCGCGAGGTAAGTCGCTTCACGATTGGAGCCCCCCATGCCCGCGAGACCACTGGGTGACACGATGATGCGCGCGCACGTGTCGCAGCTGCCCGTGCCCGAGTTCGCCGAGACGGCCTGGACGCCGCCGCCGCCGCTGTCCGAGGCGCGCGTCGCCGTCGTGACGACGGCAGCGCTGCACCCGGAGGGCGGCGAGGCCCTCACCCCCTGGGCGACCAACTACAGCACCCTCGACGCGAGCCAGCGCCAGCTGGTCCTGGGGCACTGGAGTCAGAACTTCGATCGCTCCGGCTTCACGATCGACCCCAACGTGGTCTATCCGCTGGACCGGCTCGATGAGTTGGCCGCCGACGGCACGATCGGCTCGGTCGCGCCGCGGCACTTCGCCTTCGCCGGCAACCAGCCGGACGACCTCGCCAAGGTGCGCCTGGACGGCGGCCCCGCCTGCGCCGCCGCGATGAAGGCCGACGGCGTCGACGTCGTGCTGCTGACCCCCGTTTGACCGCTCTGCACGCGTACGGTCTGTACGCTCGCGCACGTCTTCGAGGCCGCCGGCCTCTCGACGGTGGCGATCACCGGCATCCGGGCCATGCCGGAACGGATGCGGCCCCCCCGCGCGCTGCACTGCGAGTTCCCGCTCGGACGCCCGCTGGGCAAGCCGAACGACGCCGCCTTCCAGCACGATGTCTTGCGCCGGGCCTTCGCGCTGCTGGAGCGCGAGTCCGGCCCGGTGCTGGAAGACCACCCCGAGACCATCGTCGCCGATGAGCAGCCGATCAGCTGCCCGATGCCGGCGCGCTTCGACCCCGACCTGCCGCCCGCCGTCGATGAGGCGCGGGGGATTCGCGCCGCCTACGACCGCTCCCGCGCCCGCCGCGGCGTCACGAACGTGGGCCGCGCGCTGGACCCGGACACCGTGCCGGAGGCGCTGGCCGCCCTGCAGCAGATCGCCGACGGGGCCGACTGGAAGTCGGCGCCGCTGCCCGGCAAGAACACCGTGGGGGTGTCGCTCGACATCCGCTCCTACTACGAGGAAGCCGCCCTGGAGTTGACCGACGGGCCCGAGCCGGGACCGCGCGGCGCCGAAGCCTGGTTCTTCGAGAAGACCGAGGCCGGGGCGCTGCTGCTGGCGGCGCGGGCGGAGATCAAGCGGCAGGGCGCGCAGCAGGGGATCTGGTTCTACATGGCGCCGGGCCAGCGCTAGCGGCGCATCGCGCGGACGCCGGACTCCCCGGCGCCCGCCGGGCGTCAGATGCCGAAGATGGACGCCATGCCGACGCGGTCGGCCATGGCGCTGTCGGCTGTGGTGAAGACGACGACGATTTGGTCTACACTGCGCTGGGAGTCGGGATCTGACCCCGACGAACTGCGGGCCTCGGGTACGCGGTAGGACCCGCAGCCGTCACCCGATAACGGGCGACCCCCAACGCCCCCGACGATACCAAGCCGGGGGCGCTTCTGCGTCCGCTCCACGGCGTGCCGCCGGGCTTCAGATGCCGAAGATGGACGCCATGCCGACGCGGTCGGCCATGGCGCGCATCTCGTCGTCGCTGGGGGCCGGGCCGTCCGCCGCCGCCGCCTCCAGCAGGATGGGCAGCAGGTGCATGTCGCCGGTCGAGTTGAGGAAGGGTCCTGACGGCCCCTCCCGGCGGCCGAGGATCCAGCGCACCGCCAGCCGGATGTCGGCCGGATCCTCCAGCGGCTGGTACCAAGTCGAATGTGTGCGCTGCCCGCCCGCCGCCCACGCCCCCCGGGCCAGCGACTTGATCGTCTGCACCGCCACGCGTCGCTCCCGGCACAGCGCCAGCGTGCGCTCGAAGTCGGCCGCGTAGCGCGGCGACCCGTGCATGAACCAGTTCCAGGGCAGCAGCACCGAGTCGAAGTCGAAGCGCTGCAGGGCGCGGTAGTGCTGCGCCGCGATCGTCCAGTTGTGGCCGGTCACGCCGATGAAGCGCACCAGGCCTGACGCGCGCGCCTCCTGGGCCGCTTCCAGCGCCCCGCCCGGCCCCAGCGCCTGCTCCCACTCGTCGGGGTGGTTGAGGCTGTGCAGCTGGATCAGGTCCAGCTGGTCGGTCCGCAGCCGCGCCAGCGAGTCGCGGATGTCCGACAGCGCCGTGTCGTAGTCGCGCGAGGGCGTCTTCGTGGCGAGGAAGAAGCGGTCGCGGTGCGTCTCCATCCAGGGGCCCAGCAGCCGCTCCGCGTCGCCGTAGCCGCGCGCGACGTCGATGTGGTTGACGCCGTGCTCCAGGATCAACTCCATGGCGCGATCGGCGGTCGCCTGGTCGACCCGCGACAGCGCGGCCGCGCCGAACAGCACGCGCGTGCTCTCGTGGCCGGTGCGGCCGAATTCGACGGTCTCGATCGCCATCGCCGCCTGCTCCGATCGCTGCGTGCGCCGCCGCTGGCACGACGCTAGCGCACTGCCGGGGCGTCGGCGACTAGAATCCGGGTGCGGCGGCGCGAATCAGCAGCGATCGTCGTGAGGATGTGGAGGCAGACGACATGGAGTTCCGAGCGCTCGGCCGCACCGGCGTGCAGGTCAGCAGCATTTGTTTGGGCTGCATGACGTTCGGCGGCCGCACCGATCAGGCGGCGACGAACGAGATCGTCGCCCAGGCGCTCGACGCCGGCGTCAACTTCCTCGACACGGCCAACGTCTACAACCGGGGCCGCAGCGAGGAGGCGACGGGCGTTGCGCTGAAGGCGCTGGGCGCCCGCGACCGCGTCGTCCTGGCGACCAAGGTGCACGGCGCGATGGACGCCGAGGACCCGAACATGCAGGGCACCAGCCGCCGGCACCTCATCCAGCAGTGCGAGGCCAGCCTGCGCCGCCTGGGGACCGACTACATCGACCTCTACCAGTTGCATCGCCCGCGGCCGGGCATCGCCATCGACGAGACGCTGCGCGCCCTGGACGACCTCGTCACCTCCGGCAAGGTGCGCTACATCGGCAGCAGCACCTTCGCCGCCTGGCAGGTCGTCGAGGCGCTCTGGGCGTCGAAGGAGTACGGCCTCAACCGCTTCGTCACCGAGCAGCCGCCCTACAACCTCCTCGACCGGCGCATCGAGCGGGAGTTGATCCCCATGGCGCAGACCTACGGCATCGGGCTGATCCCCTGGAGCCCACTGGGCGGCGGGCTGCTGACCGGCAAGTACTCGCGCGGCGCGCCGCCGCCCGCCGACAGCCGCTTCGGCCAGGGCGACCTGCGCGGACCGCAGAAGGCCCGCTGGGTGGACGGGCTCTTCGACGTCGTCGACGGGCTCGCCCCAATCGCGCGGGACAAGGGCTGCACGCTGGCGCAGCTCGCGCTGGCCTGGTGCGAGCAGCAGCCGGGCGTCGCCAGCGCGATCATCGGGCCGCGCACCGTCGAGCAGTTGCAGGACAACCTCGGCGCCGCCGCGGTCACGATCAGCGACGAGGACCGCGCCCGCATCGACGCCATCGTGCCGCCCGGGCGCATGGTCTCCCCCTTCTACGAGGCGGACTTCGGGCCGCACCGCTACCGCGTCTAGGGCTCCGGCCGCAAGCGCATTCGGAGCCGTACCGCGAGCGCATCGCTGGCTCACCGGAGCGTCCTGGGCGCCGGGCCCGCGCGCGACTGGGCGTGATTGGGCTATCATTCGGCACAGCAGCCGTACCGGAGGACTGCGCAGCCGAATTGGGGGATCACCATGGCATTGGGTGGATACGCGAACCACGTGGCACGCATCGATCTGTCGAGCGGCAGCGTGGCCTACGAGGGCATCAACGAGGAGGACGCGCGGCTCTATATCGGCGCGCGCGGCCTGGGCGTGAAGTACGTCTACGACAACGATCCGGCCACCGACCCCAACAGCCCCGACAACCTGCTGGGCCTCGTGAACGGGCCGCTGACCGGCACGGAAGCGACGATGAGCGGCCGCCTGGCCATCGTCACCAAGTCGCCGCTGACCGGCACCGTCGTCGATAGCCACATGGGCGGCTGGAGCGCGGCGCGGCTGCGCTGGGCCGGCTTCGACGCGCTGCTCTTCACCGGCAAGTCGGCCGAGCCCGTCTACGCCTACGTCTCGGGCGGCGCCGTCGAGTTGCGGCCGGCCGGCGACCTCTGGGGCAAGGGCGTGCACGAGACGATCTCGATCCTCAACGACCGCTACGGCGACAACCTGTCCGTCATGGCGATCGGCCAGGCGGGCGAGAACGGCGTGCTGTTCTCCTCCTTCGTCAACGAGGACGACCGTGTCTCCGGGCGCGGCGGCACCGGCACCGTGGCGGGGATGAAGAACCTCAAGGCCGTCGTGGTCAAGGCCGACCGCAGCACGATGCCCAAGGCCGAGGACCGCGACAAGTGGCGGGAGGCCCACAAGGTCGCGCTCAAGACCATCATCGACAGCGAGGTCACCGGCCCCAAGACCGGCGGCCTCTCGGTGTACGGCACGAACGTGCTCACCAACGTCGTCAACGCGATGGGCGGCATGGGGACGAAGAACTCCCAGCTGACCACGTTCGAGGGGGCGGAGAAGCTCAGCGGCGAGACCGTCCGCGAGACGGTCCTGGTCGACGAGCCCACCTGCCACGCCTGCCCGGTGGCCTGCAAGAAGGAAGTCGAGATCACCGAGGGCCCGTACAAGGGCCTGCGCATGGAGTCCTTCGAGTACGAGCCGGCCTGGTCGCTGGGGGCCAACTGCGGCAACGACGACGTCGGCGTGGTCGCCAAGATCATCGACCAGTGCAACGACTACGGCATGGACGCGATCGAGATCGGCAACGTCATCTCGATGTACATGGAGGCCAGCGAGAAGGGCTACGTCGCCGGACCCGGCCTCGCCTGGGGCGACGGCGCCGGCATGGTGCAGCTGGCCGAGCAGATGGCCATGCGCGAGGGTCCGGGCGACACCCTGGGCCTGGGCACGGCGAAGGCCGCCGCCGCCTACGGCCACCCCGAGATCGCGATGGCCGTCAAGGGCCAGGCCGTCCCGGCCTACGACCCCCGCGCCATCAAGGGCGAGGGCATTGGCTACGCGACGAGCAACCGCGGCGCCTGCCACCTGCGCGGCTACACCCCGGCCTCCGAGATCCTGGGCATCCCCGTGAAGACGGACCCCCTAGCCTGGGAGGGCAAGGGCGCGCTGCTCAAGATCTTCCAGGACCTGCACGCCTTCAGCGACTCGCTCGACCTCTGCAAGTTCTCCGCCTTCGCCGAGGGCGCCGCGGAGTACGCCCAGCAGTACGAGGCGATCGTCGGCATCCCCCTCAGCGAGGAGGACGTGATGACCACCGGCGAGCGCATCTACAACCTGGAGCGCCGCTTCAACAATTTGGCCGGCTTCGACGGGAGCGACGACTCCCTGCCGGAGCGCTTCCTCAAGGAGCCCGGCAGCGGGCCCGCCGCGAACTCGGTCTGCGAGCTGGACGAGATGAAGGCCGAGTACTACGAGGCGCGCGGCTGGGAGGACGGCGTGGTGCCGGACGCGAAGCTGCAGGAGCTCAGCATCGCCTGAGGCGCGACGGCCGGCAGCGGCCGTGGAGGTTCGCGTCTACGCGACGCTGCGCCCCATCGTGGGGGGGCGCAGCGTGTCGCTGCCCGACCGCGAGGCGGCAACCGTCGGCGACGTGATCGACGATCTGATCGGGCGCTTCCCCGCGCTGCGCGAGCGCCTGCTCTCCGACGCCGGCGAGGTCCGCCCCTACGTCGCGGTGATGCTCGATGGGCGCGACGTGCGCCACGTCGGCGGCCTCAGCGCCGCCGTGCCGGCCGGCGCTGAGATCGACATCTTCCCGCCCGTCGCCGGCGGCGGGTGAGGCGGGCCTGGGCGCGCGTGAGCCGGATCGAACTGCGCATCCGCGGCGTGCCGGAGTGGTTGCTGCGCGCGTACCTGGCCGAACTCGGCGCGGCTGCTGACGACGCCGGCGACGACGACGCCTCCCGCATGATCGGCGAGGGCTACGCGGTCTCCTGGAGCGCCGAGCGGGCGCCGTTGCCCGGCGGCACCCTGACGCTGACGCAGTTGAATATCCGCCTCGACGGCGACGCCGCCGCGATCGCCGCGCTGGAGCCGGCGCTGATGGCGAAGCTGCAACGCGGCGGCGGCTAGCCCCGCGTCATCAGGCCGGGCGAGGGTTACCCCGCCTCACCTGTCGGAGCGAGGGTCAGCCCTCGTTATTCGTCGGAGCGAGGGTTACCCCTCGACGCCGGTGCCCCAGGCGATCGCGTTGCCGACCAGCGTCTCGTAGGGCTCGGTCTCCCAGGGGCCGCGGAAGCGCAGCGGCGGCAGGCCGTCCGGCGAGATGCTGACGTCCACCGTGGGCTGCATGTTCGTCAGCGGCGAGTGGCAGTGGCCGGGCGCGACGTAGGCAATCGAGCCCGCGCCGATCTCCCGCACGAAGCCCAGCGCCCGCGACTTGCCGTCGGGCAGCAGCGAGGTGTCGCCGCCGTAGAGTTCCTGCGTCTCCGCCGGCGGCGGCGGCACTTCGGACGTCGAGAGCAGCACCCGCGTCTCGGGGTGCAGGACCTCGATCATGTAGGGCTCGTCCTTGATCCGGAACGACTCCGGCAGGTTGTGCGTGAGGATGTGGTTGCGGTCGGGGACGTCCACCTGGAACTCACGGATGGGCGGGTGGGTCAGGAAGAAACCGCCCAGCGCGTCGTGGTACGAGGCCTTGACCATCCGCCGCTGAGCGCCCTCGCCGTTGAGCCGCGCGGCCTTGCCGCCGGTGCTGCCGTGCAGCGCCAGCCAGCGCCCGCCGTCCGCGATCCAGTCGCGCATCACGCCGGCCTCGTGGTCGTCCGCGTAGGGGCCGGCCACGTAGGTCACCAGCAGCTGGCAGTCGCGGATCCAGCGGTGGCAGTCGGTGTAGTCCGAGCTCACCGTCGCGTGGACGTTCTCGTTGGCCTGCAGCGCCTGCAGGATGCGCAGCCGGGCGTAGTCCATGTCGTGTCCGGCGTGCTGTCCCGGCGGGAAGCCGCCCACGATCACATGCGCGCGAATTGGGGTGGTCATCGTGACTCCTTTCCCGGAGCGACGCGCCTCGGCCGGCATTCGGGCCGCCGACGCCACCGCCGGGCGCGCCTATGCTACGAGCGACAGCCCGCGCTGGGAAGTCCGCCCCGCCGGGCGGCGCTGCGTCCCTTAGACTGCGCGTGGTCCGGCTTCACCGCGCCGTGACCGATCCGGAGGAGGACCGATGAGTGACGCGCCCGCCCCGCGGTTGGTCGAGTTCGCCAGCCCGGCCTGGATCGACGCCCTCGAGCGCGCCATGCGCCGGCGCGCGGAGGCGGCCACGCCCGAGCAACTCGCCGCGCCCTATTCGATCTCGGAGGCGTACACCGACGCGCCCCCGCACCTCGCGCCCGGCGGCACGCTCGGCTTCCACGTCCGCGTCGGCCCGGGCGGCTTCGAGTTCCACCGCCGGCCCGCCGACGACGTGGACTACCGCATCGTCGGAACCTACGCGACGATCCAGGAGTTGGCGCGCTACGTCGTGGATGGCGACCCGGCGCGGGCGAAGGAATTGAGCGACCTCGCCCGCGCCGCGATCAAGGCCGGCAAGCTAACGATGGACGGGACGCAAGCTCCCACCGGCGCCGTCTTCGAGGGCGTCCACGACGAGGTGGCACGCATCACCGCATAGCCGCGGGGCATCGCCCGGGCTGCGGCCCGAGCCGCGAAGAGAGGAACGGTCATGGCCGGTCGGCTGCAGGACAAGGTCGCCATCGTCACCGGCGGCGCGAACGGGATCGGTCGCGCCTGCTGCGTCCGCTTCGCCGAGGAGGGGGCCGACGTCGTCGTCGCCGACCTCGACGCCGCGCAAGGCGAGGAGACTGTGCGACTCGTCCGCGAGGCCGGCCGCGACGCCCGTTTCGTGCGCACCGATACGACCAGCGAGGCGGACTGCCTGGCGATGGTGCAGGTCGCCGTCGATGCCTTCGGCGGCGTGGACGTCTGCCTGGCCGCTGCGGGCATCGGTTTTGGCGGCTACGTGAGCGGTCAGCGATGGCGCAGAGAAGGCTCGCCCGCCGATTGGCACATCACGCGGCAGACGCTGGATTCCTGGCAGACCGTGCTCGACGTCAACCTGACCGGCGTCATGCTGACCGATCGCGCCGTCGCGCAGCGGATGATCGACCAGGGCCGCGGCGGATCGATCATCAACATCGCCTCGATCTACGCGAAGCGTGCTGGCGAGGGCAGCTCGGCGTACGCCGTCTCCAAGGCCGGCGTGTGGATGCTGACCAAGATCGCGGCGCTGGAACTCGTCCGGGAGCGAATCCGCGTCAACGCGATCGGTCCGGGGTACGTCGAGACGAACATGACGCGCGTAGCGCAGGAGAACGAGAAACTGAGCCGCACCCTGCTTGCCGACGTGCCGATGGGTCGCCTGGGCCAGCCGCGGGAGATCGCGGATGCGGCGCTCTTCCTCGCCTGCGACGAGTCGTCCTACTTCACCGGGGAGATCCTGCACCCCGACGGGGGCTACTTCACGGAGTAGCCGCCACACGGCGAGAATCCCGCTAGCCGCCCTCCGCTCCCTCACGGGCGGCGGCTTGGCCGTCGGCGAAGCCCGACTCGAAAGCCGCGTCGACGTCGGCCTGGGTCGTCCCCGATCCGATCGCGCCGGCGGCCGTCCCGATCACCAGCGCCAGCAGCGCTCCCACCACGAGCGAGCCGCCCAGCACGACCGACCGGCGTCGCAGCAAGGGCGACGGTTCGGGCGGGGCCTCCGGCAGCTCCTCCAGGGGGGCGGCCGGCCCGTCCACCTCGGACTGCAGGGCGGCGGGCCGGACCGGCCGCGGGCGAGGCCGCTCCGGGCTCAGCCGCGAATCTCCGGAGCGTCGCAGCGCCTCGAGGGAGCGTGTGTCGTGCGGGTCCCACAGGTAGTCCGTGGACTGTGGTCCGGCCTCCGTCTCCGGGCGGCCCAGAAGGGCGCGCAGCCGTTGCCAGGCGGACATCGTCAGCTCCCCACCGGCTGGAAGCGGAAGGCCGGGCCGTCGCGCAGGACGCGGCCGAAGCCCGGCGGGGGGAAGTGCGCTCCGGCGATCACGGCCTCGGCGTCCGCCACGTCATCCAGGATCGCCCGGCGGCGCGCCCGGGCCGCGGGAGCGAACGCGGGCGTGTCCAGCGCCGGCCGCGCGTCCGGGGCGGCGCACTGGATGGGGCTGTGCATCGCGTCGCCGATCAGCAGCGCCCGCGCGCCCCCCGATCGCACCTCCAGCGTCACGTGTCCCGGCGTGTGGCCCGCGCTCGACGTCAGCCGCAGCGACGCCGATAGCCGGTGCTCCGCGTCGACGAGGTCCGCCCGTCCCGCCGCCACGATCGGCGCGACGCTGTCGTCGAAGGCGGCGCCGTGCGACGCGGGGTTGTCCAGTAGGGCCTCCGGGGCGGCCTCCGCCGCCGCGTCCGGCCCTCCCGATTCCGCGCGCCAGTAGTCGTACTCCCGCTGCGCGAAGACGTAGCGCGCATTGGCGAACGTCGGCTGCCAGGCCCCGTCGATGAGCCGCGTGTTCCAGCCCACATGATCGACGTGCATGTGCGTGCAGACCACCAGGTCCACCGCATCCCGGTCGAAGCCGGCCGCCCGGAAGTCGTCCAGGAACGGGCCCGAGCGCCGGCGCCACTCCGGGGCCGCGCCCGGGCGCTCCTTGTCGTTGCCGATGCCCGTGTCCACGACCACCGTGAGACCGTCGGCCTCCACGACGAAGGCCTGCATCGTCTGCAGCAGGTGCCCGCGCTCGTTCATGAAGCGCGGGCGCAGCCACGCCGCGGCGGCGTCGCGCAGGCCGCGCGGGTCGGGGTGTTCCGGCAGCAGCCAGCGCACCGAGGTCGGCATGATCAACTCCACCACGGGCGTCACCCGCGCCTCGCCGAAGGTCAGCGCTCTGGCCGGTCCGGTCGATGCGCTCATTGGGGCATCCTAGGGCTAGACTGCCCGGCGGGCACGGGACGGCGCGCGGGCGGCGCCGTCCGTGCGCACGCGGAGGGATGGCAGCCATGTCCACGATCAACGGCGTTCTCGGACCGATCGACAGCGCCGACCTCGGCTTCACGCTGATGCATGAGCACGTCGCCGCCGCCTCGGCCGGCTTCTGGCAGGCCTGGCCGGAGCTGTTCGGCGGGCGCGAGGCGTACATCGAGCGGACTGCGGGCATCCTCGCCGAGGCCAAGGCGGGCGGCGTCCAGACCTTCGTCGACGTGACGACCATCGACCTCGGCCGGGACATCCGGCTGATCCGCGACGTCGCCGAGCGCAGCGGCGTGAACATCATCGCCTGCACCGGTCATTGGCTCGACCCGTCGCGCTCGATGGCTGCCCGCACCGTCGATGAGATGACGGCGCTGTTCGTCAAGGAGATCGAGCAGGGGATCGAGGGGACGGCGATCAGGGCCGGCATCCTCAAGCTCGCTAACGACGACACGCCCCAGCTCTCGCGCTTCGGCGAGAAGGCGGCGCGGGCCGTCGCGCGGGCGCACCTGGCGACCGGCGTCCCGATCACGACGCACGCGGGCGCGAAGCTGGAGATCGGCTTCCGCCAAGCGGAGGTGTTCGAGGAGGAGGGCGTCGACCCGCGCCACGTGATCATCGGGCACAGCGACGACACCGACTCGATGCACTACCTCACCGGCCTCATGGACCGGGGCTACTGGGTAGGCCTGGACCGTCTGCCCATGCCCGACCCGCCCTTCGCCGTGCGCGCCGGCACCTGCGCCGCCCTCATCGAGCGGGGCTACGCGGACCAGTTGATCCTCTCGCACGACTACCCGCTGGGCATCGTCCTGGCGCCCACGGCGTTCCGGGACAAGGAGTGGGGTCCGATGAACCCGGACGGCATCCAGTTCATCCACAAGCGCTTCCTGCCCGGCCTGCGCGAGCGCGGCGTGAGCGCGGCGGTCTGCGAGCAGCTCACCGTCGACAACCCCCGCCGCTTCTTTGAAGGCTGAGCCGCCGGCGCAGCGCAAGGAGGCCGGCGGTGGGCATCATGGATGGCGTCAAGGTCGTCGAACTGGGGGTCTGGGTGGCGGGCCCTGCGGTCGGCGGCGTCCTGGCCGACTGGGGCGCGGACGTGGTCAAGGTCGAGGGGCTCGACGCCGATCCCTTCCGCGGGGCCCTCGCCGGCGTTGCCGACCTCTCCGCCGCCTTCGATCTGGACAACCGCGGCAAGCGCGGGCTGGCCATCGACTGGCGCAGCGACGAGGGCGCGGCCGTCGTGGGGCGGCTGGCCGACCAAGCGGACGTCTTCATCACCAACCTGCGCCCCGGCGGCCTCGCCCTGGCCGGCCTCGATTACGAGACCCTGCGCGATCGCAACCCGCGCCTGATCTACGCGTCGATCACCGGCTACGGCCTGCACTCCAGCGAGGCGGACCGTCCCGCCTTCGACGTGGGGGCGTTCTGGTCGCGCGCGGGCATCGCGCATCTGCTCGGGGAACCCGGCGGGCCGCCGGGTGGGATCCGCCCCGGTCTCGGCGACCACACGACGGCGATGCAGGCGCTGGCCGGCGTCAGCGCCGCGCTCTATCACCGCGAGCGCAGCGGCGAGGGCCAGCAGGTGCGCGTCTCGCTGCTGCGCGCCGGCGCCTACACGATCGGCTGGGACATCAGCACGGCGCTGACCGGCGTCGAGGTCGTCCCGCGCGGTCGCGACGAGCACCCCAACCTGCTGATCGCCCCCTTCCGCACGCGCGAGGGTGGCTACATGCAACTGCTGATGATGGAGGGCGACCGCTTCTGGCCGCGGTTCTGCTCGGCCGTCGCGCGCCCCGAGTGGGAGCACGACCCGCGCTTCGCGACGCTCGCCGATCGGGCGGAGAACGCCGTGGCCCTGGACGAGGCCATCGGCACGGTGATGGCGGAGAAGACCCGCGCCGTCGCCTCGCCGGTCGACTTCGACGAGACGCCCTGGGCGCTGCGCGATCCCGCCCCCGAGTTCGGCCAGCACACCGAGGAGATCCTGCTGGAACTCGGCTACGACTGGGACGCGATCATCGACCTCAAGGACCGCGGCCTGATCCCCTGACCGGGGCCGGCGGGCCATAACGAGGGATGGCTCCCTGGGCCGCGCCCTATCCTCGTGGCGCCCGGCGCGCGCACGACGCCGGGGCACGCCACCAGGGGAGGGCCGACCGATGGATGCACCGACAGGGCAGTACCCAGTTCGACTTCAGATTGATCTCAGCGAGCGCGGCAACCGGCTCACGACCTTCTTCCGGCTGCTCTTGGCGATCCCGCACTTCATCGCGCTGATGGTCCTCGGCCTCGTCGCGGACATCGGCACGATCGTGCTTTGGATCGTGATCATCATCACGGGCAAGCGACCGGCCGGCCTCGCGCGGTTCCTGGTGTACCACCTGCGCTGGTCCACGCGCGTCAACGCGTATCTCTCGCTGCTGACCGACGAGTACCCGCCCTTCAGCGGCGACGAGCGGCAGTACCCGGCTCGAATTCAGGTTGACTACAGCGAGCGCGGCAACCGGCTCACGACCTTCTTCCGGCTGCTCTTGGCGATCCCGCACTTCATCGCGCTGATGGTCCTCGGCCTCGTCGCGGACATCGGCACGATCGTGCTTTGGATCGTGATCATCATCACGGGCAAGCGACCGGCCGGCCTCGCGCGGTTCCTGGTGTACTACCTGCGCTGGTCCACGCGCGTCAACGCGTATCTCTCGCTGCTGACCGACGACTACCCGCCCTTCAACGGCGACCCGTAGATCGCACCGCGCCCGCCCCGGCCGGCTGCCGGACGCTACCCGGCCAGGGCGCGCAGGATCTCGGCACGGCGCTCTGGCGTTGCGCCCTCCACCCGCACCTCGTGCAAGTCGACGCCGGCCGCCGCCTGCGCCTCAATGCGGGCCAAACAGTCGTCGAGCGAGCCGCTGAAGCTGAACTCGGGCGCGATCGCCGCCGCCAGGTCGGCGGCGGCGGCCGGCCCCTCGTCGTTCCAGGCGCGCTGGATCGCCGCTGCTTCCTCGCCGAACCCCTGCCGGGTGAGTTGACGCGGGTAGAGCGGTCCGTTGCGCGCCGCGAAGAAGGCGAGCGTCGCCGCCGACTGCGCCCGCGACTGCGCCAGCCGCTCCGCATCCTCGACGACCGTCACGACGCCGGGCGCGCGCACCGTGAACGCCGCCGGGTCGCGTCCCGCGTCCGCCGCCCAACGGCGCGCGTCCGCGATCTCGGTCGCCAGCCGGTCGCGCGGGATCCAGTTGGGCAGCCAGCCTTCCGTCTCCTCCGCCGTCATGCGCACCATGCCGGGGTGCATCGTGGCCAGGAAGATCGGCGGCGACGGCTGCACCGGCCGCGCGCCCATCACCAGCGCGCGCCGGACGGGGAAGCGCGGGCCCGGGTGGTCGAAGCGCTGCTTCGACCAGTAGGCGCGCAGCAGGGCGACCGTCTCCCGGATGCGGGCCTTCGGCGCCTCGAAGGGCACCCCGTGGAAGCGCTCGATCACGCCCGGGCCGCTGGCGCCCAGCCCCACGAGCACCCGCCCGCCCGACAACTCATCGATCGTCGCGAAGTGCTGGGCCAGGGCGCCCGGCGTGCGCGAGTACACGTTCACGACGCTGGTGCCCAGCTTCGCGCGCCGCGTCTCGCGGGCCAGTAGCGCCAGCCCCGAGAAGGCGTCGTGGCCGAACCCCTCGCTCAGCCACAGCGACTCGACGCCGGCCTCGTCAGCGGCGCGGGCCAGCGCGAGGAACTCGTCGAGCTGCGTGGGATCCCAGGCCAGGTTGATGCAGATGCGGCGCACGGTCGCTCTCCTCTCGGGTGTCCTCCGGCGCGAGCCGACCCGGCCGGCCCGGCTTCCCGCCCACGATCCACGCCCGCCGATCAGGGCCAGCGGGCTCGGGCGAGTTCATTCTCCAGGTTCAGTGGCGCCAGCCCGAGCGGCGCCAGCAGCGGCGACGCCGCGCCCAGGCGCCAGGCCGGCATCCCGCGGGGGAAGCCCGCCGCCGTGGGATCCTGGCGTCCCAGGACGAGCATCGGGACGGTCGGCAGGCGCTCCTGGAGGTAGCGCAGGTTCTCGGCCTCCACGACGGCTGGCGCGATCGTCGCGGAAGAGGCGTAGCCGCTGACCACGATTAGCGCGACCTCGAGGCCCCGTCGCTCCGCGGCCTCCACGCTCAGCAGGGTGTGGTTGAGCGTCCCCAGAGCCGGCCGCACGACCAGCACCAGCGGCGCCGACAGCGCCGCCGCCAGGCCGGCCATGTCGGTCTCGTCCGTGATCGAGACGAGCAGGCCGCCGGCCCCCTCGACGAGCGTGACGTCGTGCGCGTCGCCGATCGCCCGGCAGGCCCGCAGCGCCTCCCCGACCGACAGCGTCACGCCCGCCCGTCGCGCGGCGATCGACGGGGCGAGCGGCTCCG
This sequence comes from Dehalococcoidia bacterium, assembly GCA_965209205.1. GTDB lineage: Bacteria > Chloroflexota > Dehalococcoidia > Bin125 > Bin125 > TK10-74A. The sequence continues at coordinate 30,653 of CBDBQC010000001.1, read as the reverse complement.
GCAGGGTGGACAGGGTGCGCAGCGTGACCGCGTCGCCCAGCGCGGCGCGGTAGACGGCCTCGTCGCCCTCCCGGGCGGGGTCGACGGCGCCCGTCTGGAAGGGCTTGACCAGGGCGACGCGCCGCCCGGCGCGCTGCAGCGCCCAGCCCAGCCAGGCCGTCGCGACGGTCTTGCCGACGTCCGTGTCGGTGCCGGTGACGAAGTACAGTTCGCCGCTCACGCCGGCGCCAGGGCCGCGCTGACGGCGGCGACGTGGGCGTCGCTGTGCGTCGCCATGACGTTGAAGCGGATGCGCGACGTTCCCTCCGGGACGGTCGGCGGGCGCACGGCCTTGGCCAGCACGCCGCCGGCGCGCAGCCGCGCTTCGACGGCCAGCGCCTCCTCGGCGGCGCCGACGATCGCCGGCACGATCGGCGAGGCCGACGGTCCCGGATCGAAGCCCAGCGCGCGCAGCCGCGCCCGCAGGTCGTCGGCCAGCGCCCGCACGCGGGCGCGTCGCTCGGGCTCCGCCGCGACGATGTCGAGCGCGGCGTGCGCGGCGCCGATCGCGGCGGGCGGCAGCGCCGTGTTGAAGATGAACGGGCGCGCCTTGTTGAGCAGGTACTCCACGACGTCGCCCTCCGCCGCCACGAACCCACCCACCGAGCCCAGCGCCTTCGACAGCGTCCCGACGACGATCGCATCCCGGCCGTCGAGTCCGAAGTGCGCCAGCGCTCCCTCCCCGCCCGGACCGAACACCCCCACGCCGTGCGCGTCGTCGAGGACGAGCGCGGCGTCGTGGCGGCGCGCGATGCCGGCCAACTCCGGTAGCGGCGCGATGTCGCCGTCCATGCTGAAGACCGTCTCCGAGACGACGATCTTGCGGGCCGCGTCGCTCGCCGCGAGCAGCGCCGTCAGCGCCGCCATGTCTCCGTGCGGATAGACCCGCACCTGCGCCCGCGCCATCCGGCAGCCGTCGATGATCGAGGCGTGGTTCAGGGCGTCGCTGAAGACCTCGGCGCCGGGGCCCGTCAGGGCGGTCATCACGCCCAGGTTGGCCAGATAGCCGGCGCTGAAGAGCAGGCAGGCGTCGTGACCGTTGAGCGCGGCCAGGCGGCGCTCGAGGTCGTCGTGCTGCGGCGTCGACCCGGCCAGCAGCCGCGACGCCGTGACGCTGGTCCCGTAGCGCGCGACGGACGCCTGCGCGGCCGCCTTCAGCCGCGGGTCGGTGGCCAGGCCCAGGTAGTTGTTCGACGTGAAGTGCGCATAGCGGCGGCCGGCGATCTCGACCTCGGCGTCCTGGCCCGAGTCGGGCGTGAGCACGGACCGCCGCAGCGATCGCGCCTCCAGCGCCGCCAGCTCCGCCCGCAGGGGCTCAGCCCAGGCGGAGCGCGTCGGGGATCGCATCGAGCCCATGGGCCACCGCCTCGCAGATCTGCGCGAGCTCGCCGGCTTCGATCGAGAGGGGCGGCATCAGGATCACGACGTCGCCCAGCGGGCGCAGCAGCACGTCGCGCTCGCGGGCGGCCAGGCAGACGCGCGCGCCGACCCGCTCCGCCGCGGGGAACGCCGTCCGCGACGCGCGATCGGCCACCAACTCGATGCCCACCATCAGTCCCTGCTGCCGCACCTCGCCGACCTGCGGATGGTCGCCGAAGCGCTCGGCCAGCAGCGACTCCAGCAGCCCCGCCCGCTCGCGCACGCGGCCCAGCACGTCCGCGCGTTGGAACACGTCGAAGTTGGCCAGCGCCGCGGCGGCGCAGATGGGATTCCCGGCGTAGGTGTGTCCGTGGTAGAAGGTGCGCTGGTTGCCGGGGTCGTAGAAGTTGGCGTAGACGTGCTCCGTCGTGACCGTCGCCGAGAGCGGCAGGTAGCCGGCGGTGATGCCCTTGCCCAGCGTGATGATGTCGGGCGTAATCGCCTCCAGGTCGCAGGCGAACATCTCGCCGGTGCGGCCGAAGCCCGTCGCGACCTCGTCCGCGATCAGCAGCACGTCGAACTCGTCGCAGAGGCGGCGCACGCCGGCCAGGTGGCCCTCGCCGGAGACGATCATGCCGCCGGCGCCCTGCACTCGCGGCTCGATGATGACCGCCGCGCTCTCGTGCGCGTGCTGCTCCAGCAGCGACCGCAGCGAGTCCAGCGATCGCTGCGTCGCCTCGGCGCGCGTCGTGCCGGGCGGCATGCCGAAGGCGTAGGGGCTGTCGAAGCGCAGTGGCTCGAAGAGCAGCGGTGCGTAGGGGTCGCGGAAGCGGCCCGGCGCGCCCAGGCTGACCCCGCCGATCGTGTCGCCGTGATAGGCGTGCTCCAGCGCGATGATGCGGCGGCGCTCCGATTTTCCGGCGTTGGCCCAGAACTGCACCGCCATCTTCAGCGCCACCTCGACCGCGCTGGCGCCGTTCTCGCTGAAGAAGCTGCGCGTCAGCCCGGGCGGCAGCAGTGACGGCAGCCGCTCGGCCAGCTCGATCGCGCGCGGGTGGCTGACGCCTAGCAGCGTGCTGTGCTGGAGCGTCGCCGCCTGCTCCTGGATCGCGCGTACGATCTCGGGGCGGCCGTGCCCGTGCACGTTGCACCACAGCGAGGCCACCCCGTCGATGTACGAGCGGCCGTCGGTCGCGATCAGCCGGTTGCCCTCCGCCCGCTCGATGACGAGCGCCGGTTCGGCGTCGAAGATCGCCATCTGCGTGAAGGGGTGCCAGACCGGGGAGCGGCCTGCGGGAGCGGTAGGCACGGCGTTCGTGGTCCCTTCCAGCGCGGGCGAATCGGGCCGGAGCCCAGCCCCGCGTGTCGCCGGTCGTGCGTGACGGATCACGCTCCCCTAGTAATACCCGCTGGGGCGGATACCTGCCTCCGCGTTCTTGGCGGCGTCATGGGGTAGCATCCCGCCAGCGTGCCTCGGGGACGGCCGGGAGCGGTCGCCGGCGAGCCGCGGGAGAGTGCCTCATGCCCGGTCCCCTCGACGGCGTCACCGTCCTGGACCTCAGCGAGTGGATCGCCGGCCCCTACGCCGGCAAGCTCTTCGCCGACGCCGGCGCCGATGTGATCAAGCTCGAGCGCCCCGGCGGCGACCCCAGCCGCGGCGTCGGTCCGTTCCCGGGCGGCGCGCCGCACCGGGAGAAGAGCGGCACGTTCTTCTATTTCAACACCGGCAAGCGCTCCGTCGTCCTCGACCTCAAGCGGGAGGCCGCGCAGGAGGCGTTCCTGCGCCTCGTCGACGGCGCCGACATCGTCCTGGAGAGCTTCCGCCCCGGCGTGCTCGACCGGCTGGGCGTCGGCTGGGAGCGCATCCACGCCCGCAAGCCTGAGGTCGCGCTGGTCTCGCTCGCGCCCTTCGGACAAGAGAGTCCCTACCGCGACTACAAGCTGACCGACCTGACGCTGTTCGGCATGTGCGGCGAGATGTACTCGATGGGCGTCGCCGACGCGGAGCCGATGAAGATGTACGGCACCGCGGCCCTCGTGCAGTGCGGCGCCAGCGCCGCCGCGGCGGCCATGGCCGCCCTCACGGTCAGCGAGACGCAGGGCCTGGGGCAGCACGTCGACCTCGCCCTCGCCGACCTCCAGTTCAACGGCACCGATCGCCGGCACGCGGCCCAGATCGGCAACCAGTTCTCCGGGCGCAAGTCGCTGCGCACGCCCGGCGGCGGCTTCCAGGTCCTGAGCGGCGTGTACCACTGCGCCGACGGCTACGTGATGTTCGTCGGCGCCATTCAGCACCTGGACCGCGTGCGCGCCATGCTGGGTCACCCGGCCTGGCTGCAGGATCCCAAGTGGGAGAACCCCACGGTCCAATTCGACCCCGACGCCGTCGGCGAATTCGACGCCTACTTCCTGCCTTGGTGCCTGGAGCGCACGAAGCGCGAGATCTGGGCGCTGGCCCGTGAGCATCGCGTGCTCTGCGGACCGCTCTTCACCGTCGACGAGCTGTACGCCGACGAGCACTTCCGCGGCCGCGACTTCTTCGCCGCCCTCGACCACCCGGACCTGGGGCGCGTCGAGGTGCCCGGGCGCGCGGTGCTGATGCGCGCCACGCCCTGGGCGATCACGGGGCCCGCGCCCCGGCTGGGTCAGCACACCCGCGCGGTCCTCGCCGAGGCCGGTCTGGCCGCCGCCGAGATCGATGCGCTGATCGCGGACGGGGCGGCGTCGGCGGACGGAGCGGTCGCGTCGTGAGCGCGCCGCGGCCCCTGGAGGGCATCCGCGTCCTGGACCTCTGCGTCGTGTGGGCCGGCACCTACGCGACCTGCATCCTGGCCGATATGGGCGCCGAGGTGATCAAGCTGGAGAACGTGCACGTCTTCGCGCCCATGACTCGTGGGGGGCGCGCGCGGCCGCCGCGCGAGATGATGACGGGCGCCCTCGCGTGGGGAACGGGCTACCCGAACAACGAGCCCGGCCCACGCCCCTGGAACTACTGCCCCACGTTCGTCCAGCTGTATCGCAACAAGAAGAGCGTCACGATCGACCTCACGAGCGACCGCGGCAAGGCGCTGCTGCGCCCGCTGATCGCGCAGAGCGACGTCTTCGTCGAGAACAACGCGGTTGGCACAGCCGAGAAGCTGGGCCTCGACTATGACTCGCTGCGCGCCATCAAGCCGGACATCATCATGCTGCGGGCCCCCGGCTACGGCCTGAGCGGCCCCTATCGCCACGCGCGCACGCTGGGCGCGCATCTGGAGAGCGTGACCGGGCACACCCTGCTGCGGGGCTACCCCGATCGCGACCCGTCCGATACCAGCGCCATCTTCGCCGGCGACCACATGGCGGGGTCGCAGGGGGCCTTCGCGATCATGGCCGCGCTGCGGCATCGGCGCCGCACCGGCGAGGGACAGCTGATCGAACTCGCGCAGGCCGAGGCGGCCGCGCCCATGGTGGCGCAGGCCTACATGCACCAGGCGCTGCGTGGCTCGCCGCCCGCGCCCGTCGGCAACCGCTCGATCTACGGCTTCGCGCCGCACAATCTCTACCCTTGCCAATCGCCAGGCGGCGCCGACGACGGGGGCGACCGCTGGATCGCGATCACCGTCACCAGCGACGACGAGTGGCGCGCCCTGCGCGCGGAGATGGGCTCGCCCGCCTGGGCCGACGCCGCGCTCGACGCCAGCGCGGACCGGCTCGCCCGTCAGGATGAGATCGACGCCCACATCGCCGCCTGGACCCGCGACCAGGACGACTACGACCTCTTCCACCGGCTGCAACGGGCGGGCGTCCCGGCCGCCCCCGTTCTGGAGGCCTCGCGCGTCTTCGACGACCCGCACCTGCAGGCCCGTGAACTGAACTCGCCGCAGACGCTGCCGGACGGCCTGGGCCCCTATCTGTTCAACAACCCGCCGTACCGCTTCCCCGCCACGCCGCTGCACCACGAGCGCCCCCCCGTCGCGCTGGGGCAGGACAACGCCTACGTCTACACGGAGCTGATCGGCCTCTCGCCGGCCGAGTACCAGGCCATCGTCGATGCGGGCGATGCGGGAACCGACTTCGACCCGGACATCGCCTGAGCGATCGCGGTCGCCGCCGGCCCTCCCCGGCCGCCGGCGGCGATAGCCACAGCGGCCGGCATGGGTTATCTCTGGTGATCCCTGGTACGGGCAGACCCGCGCCCGTCCCCCAACCCGAAAGGACCCAAGCACCATGGGATACAAGATCACCACCGTGGACCACGTCGTGCTCGCCGTCAGCGACCTCGACGCCGCCATCGAGACGTGGCAGGACACGTACGGGCTGACGCTGAGCGACCGCCACGAGAACCCCGGCGGCTTCGAGGCGGCGCTTTTCCCGATGGAGAACAGCCTGCTCGAACTCGTGCAGCCCATCGACGACAACCCGCGCAACCCCGTGCGGCTGCAGATCGAGCGCAAGGGCGAGGGCCTCTTCATCCTCTCCCTCGGCGTCGACGACCTCGACGCCGCCGTCGCCGATCTGCGCGCCAAGGGCTGCGTCGTCACCGACCCTGCGGGCGACGAGCACCGCATCTCGTTCATCAGCCCCAAGAATGCGCACGGCGCGCGCCTGCAGCTGATCGAGCGCTAACCGCCGGGCTCAACCGGGCGGCCCGTCGCGGAGCGTCTCGAACGCGAGCCGCAGCCGCGCGACGTCACTCGCCGGCGGCTCCCGGCCCGCGTAGCGCTGCTCGTTGAAGCGCTCCGAAATCTCGCCCGGCAGCGCCGAGCGGTAGAGCCGTTCCAACGTCGGCGCGAACTGGCGCGGCGTGCGCGCCGCCGGCCGCGCGGTCCCCCGGCGCTGCGCGTCGGCCAGCATCTCCAGGTACAGCCCGGCGATGCCCGGCTCCTGTTCGGCGCGCCCGTGCGGACGCAAGCGCCGGCCCAGCGCCCGCAGCCCCGCCCACAGGTCGCCCAGCGGGTCCGCCTCGGCCCAGAGCGATTCCCGCTCCTCGTCCGGGGTGCGCCGCCGCCGCCAGATCTGCCGGAAGAGCAGCGCCGCCACGATCGTCAGGCCCAGGACCAAGCCAATGCCGGCGAACACGCGGAAGGCCACGGCGCCCGTGCCGTCGCCGTTCGTGTTCTGCTCGAGGTCGAGGTCCCGCCGCAGCTCGGTCAGGCACTCCAGCTCGCCGGCCTCGTTGAGGAAGCAGACCTCTTGCGGCGGGATCGGCGGCGCGCCCGAGCCGATCAACTGACGCAGCGGCCACAGCAGGGTCCACACGACCCAGGCCACGCCCGTCGCGACGACGCGCAGCAGCCAGCCCAGCGCGTCGGTCACGGGCTCCGCGAGGCCGCTGCCCCCCACGGCCGCGACGAGCAGCGTGACGATCAGCATGAACACGATCGCCACCACCAGCATCGCGCCGAGGGTGGAAATGAACGTGAGGCCGACGGCGCCGAAGCTGCCCCCCGCGGTCAGCCGCTGCGCGTTGCGGAACGCGACCGCCAGCAGGGCCACGGCGAGGAAGGCCAGCGCGGCGACGCGCACGCGGTCGACGATCTGCGCCCCGTCGCCCGCGAGGAAGCCGATCGTGAAGACGATCACCGCGATCGGCACCAGCTGCGCCAGCGATCGCTCCCCGAGGTCCGAGTTGCCGAGCGCCACGCCCCGGAACCAGGCAAAGGTGAGCACGGCCATGCTCAGGACGTGGTCGAGGTGCTGGGATCCACGCCAGGCGCCGCTCTCGGGGTCGGTGACGTCGGCGGCCCAGCCGAACGACCAGATCTGCGTTGTCTCCGACAGGTCCACCCGCCCCACCACCTGCAGCGCCACGACCGACACCGCCACGCCCAGCAGCCAGCGGCGCACCCCCGGCAGGTCGGCTTCGCCCAGCCGGTGGGCGTACAAGGCGCCGGCCCCCAGCAGCACGAGCACCGCCGCCCCGGAGGGGATCTCCCCGTGCGCGCCGACGGCGCGGGGCACGACTCCCGCGACCACGATCAGCAGCAGCCCCTCGAGCAGCACGACCGACGCCGCCGCCACCGCCCCCCGCGCGTCGACGTCGTCGCCGGCCAGCCAGCGCAGCGCGGTGCTCATGACGGGGGCTCCGCGGGGCGCTGCCAGGGGCTCGACGGGGCCGCGCCGCGCGCCGGCGCCGCCGCCGGTGGGCGGGCCCCGATCCCGCCCGCGCCGGGTCCGCCGCCGTGGGCGCCGCGCGCGAGTGACTCCCGGCGCTCGGCCGTCAGCGGTGCCCCGGCGCCCGGCGCGCCGTCGCCGGGAGGCCGGTCGAAGGGCTCGGGCGCGTCCAGCGCCAGGCCCGGTACGAAGGGCCGGTAGAAGCGGCGGCCCGCCAGCGCCGACCGCATATCGTGCAGCGTCACGCCCTGCGGCAGGCGCGGCGGGTCGTCGGTCCCGGCCCAGATGACCGACATCGCCAGGCCGCGGCGCCGCAGGTCGGCCAGCGTCACGACCAGGGACGGCGTCACGATGGCCGTGACCAGCGCCACGCTACTGCCCTGCGGAATGCGGCGGCTCTCGTCCTCCAGCACGCGCTCGATCGGGGCCACGGCGTAGACGTCGACCATCGCCAGCGACTCCAGCGCGCGGATCATCTGCGACTGCGCGCGCCCCATCGGCAGGCGGATCGTCCCGTCGCGTCCCGGATAGGTGCAGTTGGCCACCAGCCCGAAGGGCACGCGCGCGTCGGCGTAGGCCGTCGCCAGCGACGCGCAGACCGTGACCGCGCGCTCGAACAGCTCGCCGTAGAAGCCCTGCCAGGCCTCGGGCATGGTCGCCACGTTGAGCGCCAGCAGCAGCGAGGGCGAACTCGCCGGGTCGTAGGTTCGCGTCTGCAGCGCCTGCCGTCGCGCCGTGGCGCGCCAGTCCACGCGGCGCAGCGGGTCGCCGGTCTGATAGTCGCGCAGGCCGCGCAGCCGGGCGGGATCGTCGAACAGCGGGTCGGCGCCGCGCTCCTCGCCCATCGGCCGCCGCGCCGGCAGGCCCAGCGGGTCCATCGGCAGCACGCGCGGGTAGACCCAGAGCGTCAGCGCGGTCGGCACGACGCGCTCCCGCGTGAAGAAGCCGAACAGGTCGCCCGCGCGCAGCGCCGTGCGCCCGAAGGCGAAGTACCCGCGATGGTTGAGCGGGATCGTGTATTCCCAGGTCAGCCGTTCGTACCAGCGCAGCCCCGTCAGGCGGTCCAGGCGGGCCATCTTGGGCGTGCCGATGGGCTCCAGGTTGCGGCCCAGCGGGGCCAGCACCTCCGGCACCTCCGTCCGCAGCGACAGCCAGGGCAGCGGCAGCAGCTTGCGATTGGAGATCCGCATCCGGTAGCGGATCGACTCGCCGACGAAGGCGTGGTCCTGCGACAGATCCTGCGCGACATCGAGGCGGGTCAGCGCCAGCCGCCCCCACAGCCGCGCCAGCCAGCCCGCGACGAATACGCCCGACCCGACCAGCGCGATGACGATCTCGCCGAACGTGATGCCGATGATCACCACGAGCAGGGTGAGCGGGATCCAGGCCTCGCGCAGGATGCGGTTCTCGCGCGTCTGCACGAAACGGCCCGGGTCGGTCGGGCGCCGGCGGTCGGATGTCGCGTCGTCCCCGGGCGACCGCAGGCGCTCCTCCGGTCGCAGGCCCAGGCCCCCGAAGGCCGCCATTCAGCGCTCCACGGGGACCGGCACGCCGCGGATGATCCCCTCCAGCACGTCGGCGCTCGTGCGGGAGCGCAGGCGGCTCTGGGCGCCCAGCAGCAGCCGGTGCGGCAGCACGACGCGCGCCATCTCCTGGACGTCGTCCGGCAGGACGTAGGCGCGGCCGCGGATCGCGGCCAGCGCGCGGCTCGTGCGCAGCAGCCCCAGCGACGCTCGCGGGCTCGCGCCCAGCTCGAACGAGTCCTCCTCGCGCGTCGCCCGCACGAGTTCGACGATGTAGCCGCGCACCCGCTCGTGGACCTGCACCTGCTCCACGGCCCGGCTCAGCTCTCGCAGCGCGTCCGCCTCCACGACGGGCGCCAGCGCGTCCAGGGGCTGCGCCCGCTCGAAGCGCGCCAGGATGTCGTCCTCCTCCTCGGCGCTGGGGTAGCCGATGCGCAGGCGCAGCAGGAAGCGATCGAGCTGCGCCTCGGGCAGCGGGAAGGTGCCCTCCAGCTCGACCGGGTTCTGCGTCGCGATGACCAGGAAGGGGCGCTGCATGTGCCGCGTCTCCCCGTCGACGGTCACCTGGCGCTCCTCCATCGCCTCCAGCAGCGCCGACTGCGTTCGGGGGCTGGCGCGGTTGATCTCGTCGGCCAGCACCAACTGGGTGAGCAGCGGCCCGGGGCGGAACTCGAAGGCGCCCGTCGCCTGGTTGTAGACGTTGCTGCCGGTCACGTCGGCGGGTGTCAGGTCGGGCGTGAACTGGATGCGGCGGAAGCCCAGCCCCAGCGAGCGCGCCAGCGACTTGGCCAGCATGGTCTTGCCCAGCCCCGGCACGTCGTCGAGCAGGATGTGCCCCTCCGAGAGCAGGGCCACGATCGCGTGCTCCACGACCGCGTCCTTGCCCACGATCACGCGCGCCACGTTCTCGCGGATGCGCGCCGCCGCCGCCGCCACCTCGCCCACGCCGCCCGGCGTCGCGTCGTCCGCCGCGGCGGCCCATGTCGATTCCGCGCCCGTCGCCTCCGCCATGGGCCCTCCGCTCGTGTCACGCCCCCGACCGGCGGGGATCACGCGTCGGGCCAGACTACCAGCCGCGCCGCCCCCCACGCGGCACGTGCTACTTTTCCGCGACAGAGGTGCGACATGGCCGGACGGCTCGATGGCAAGGTGGCCGTGATCACGGGCGGCGCGCGCGGGCAGGGTGCGGCCGAGGCGGCGCTGTTCGCACAGGAGGGCGCGGCCGTCGTCATCACCGACGTGATCGACGACGAGGGCCGCGCCACCGCCGCCGCCATCGACGGCTGCCGCTACCTGCGCCAGGACGTGCGCGACGAGGATCGCTGGGCGGCAGTGGTGGCCGATGTCGTGGCGCGGGAGGGCAGCCTCACGGTGCTGGTCAACAACGCCGGTGTCCTGCTCGCCGCGTCGCTGATGGAGACCAGCCTGGAGGCCTACCACCGCGTGATCGACATCAACCAGGTCGGCGTGTTCCTGGGCATGCGGGCGGTCGCGCCGGCCATGCGAGCGGCCGGCGGCGGCTCGATCATCAACATCTCTTCGGTCGCCGGCATGACTCCGTCGCCGACCGCGCTCGTCTACGGCGCGAGCAAATGGGCCGTCCGCGGCATGACCAAGTCCGCCGCCCGCGAGTTCGGTCCGGACAACATCCGCGTCAACTCCATCCATCCCGGCGTCATCGACACGCGCATGGTCCACGGCGACCCCGCGCAGGAGGCGAGTTGGCAGTCGATGAGCCGGGGCATCCCGCTGGGGCGGTCCGGCACGCCGGAGGACGTCGCCTGGCTGGCGCTCTTCCTCGCCTCGGACGAGAGCAGCTACGTCTCCGCCGGCGAATACCTGATCGACGGCGCCCACTTCATGCGCTAGCCCCCCGCCCTTCAGAGGGTCGCCAGCTTCGCGAGGATCGATTGCAGCCGCTCCGTCAACAGGTCGATGTTCTCGATGGCGGCGGCGTGTCTCACGGCATACGCGCGGACCCCCTTGCTGGAGACATCCTCTGTGAAGTCGTCGTCCGCGAACTGGTCCGCCCACTCCTCAAGCAGCGACCGCAACTCGTCGGGGACGCCCTCATATTCGAAGAACGAGTCCCCGAACGAGAAGCTCCGTGTCCGCATCCAGCCCGTATCCTCCCGGGGATACAGCCACGCGACCGTGACGGGCTGCGACCACAGGGAGCACCGCGCGCGGACACTGACGCCGTGCGAGCCCCATTCCAGCACTGCACCCGCATCGATCGCAGCGTCCAGCAACCTGTTCCCGGCGTTCCGCGCCTCAGCCGTTGGGAACTGCTCCTCCCAGATCGCGCGCGTCGTATACGACCGCTCCCGGCTGCCACTCCTGGGCGCAGCGGCGATGCGCCCGATCACGCGCGGCACGAGGGTCTGCCCGCGCTCTCCGCGGAACTGCTTGATCTCAACCGCGAGCACTTCCACGTCCGGCATCGCCGAGTTGAGGAACTCGACGACTCGCGCGAGCGGATCCGGGATGTCGTCGGCCACGAATAGCAGGCGGAGCCGTTTCGCCGCGAGATTCGTGGCCACGGCCTGCCAGAACGCGTCGGCGTCAGGTTCGCCGCCCGCCTGGAGCAGTTCCCCGAGCGCGGCGCCCGCATCCTCCGCCGACTCTTCGAAGATCCGCCGCAGATCGTCGGCGGGCCACGTCCGCGCTGCGTGCGCTGCGTATTCCAGCAGCTGCCCCACGACCGTCCGGCGAATCTCGCTGTTGGCGCCTCGCTTCACCTCGACGAGCGTCGGCACGGCATCCTGATCGATGAGCAGGTGGTCGATCGCCCACCGCTCCCCGGCGTTTGGGGCCTCGGCGATCCCCTTCTCGCGCTCAACCAGGATCCAGCGGCGGGGGTCGTCGGGACGGATCTGCTCCCCGTCGAGCACTTCCGGGTGGTCGGCGATAAGCACCTGCAGCAAGTCCTCGGACGAGAACGGCTCTTCCGTGAGCGGCTCAAGCCCCCCTTCGACGACGGCGTAGATGCGCTCGGCCATTCGCTCGCTCCCATCGTTCGGATTCGTCTCAACCGGGCGGGCCAGACTACCAGCCGCGCCGCCCCGCACGCGGCCCCGCGACCGCGGCGATGCCACAACGACGCCCGCGCGCGCTACCCTTTCGCGACGGAGGTGCGACATGGCCGGACGGCTCGATGACAAGGTGGCGTTGATCACGGGCGGCGCGCGCGGGCAGGGCGCGGCCGAGGCAGTGCTGTTCGCACAGGAGGGCGCTGCGGTCGTGATCACCGACGTGCTCGACGACGAGGGCCGCGCCACCGCGGCCGCGATCGACGGCTGCCGCTACCTGCACCAGGACGTGCGCGACGAGGATCGCTGGACGGAAGTGGTGGCGGACGTCGTGGCGCAGGAGGGCAGCCTGACGGTGTTGATCAACAACGCCGGCATCTTCCCCGTCCAGTCGCTGATGGAGACCAGCCTGGAGGACTACCGCCGCGTGATCGACATCAACCAGCTTGGGGTGTTCCTGGGCATGCGGGCGGTCGTGCCGGCCATGCGAGACGCCGGCGGCGGCTCGATCATCAATATCTCGTCGGTCGCCGGCATGCTCGCGACGCCCAACTCGTTCGGCTACGGCGCGAGCAAGTGGGCCGTCCGCGGCATGACCAAGTCTGCCGCGCGCGACCTGGGGCCCGACAACATCCGCGTCAACTCCATCCATCCCGGTATCATCGAAACGCCCATGATCCACAACCTCCCCGCCTACGACGCGGACCCGCAGTCGATCATCCGCGATATCCCGCTGGGGCGGGCGGGCGAGCCGGAGGACGTCGCCCGGCTGGCGCTCTTCCTCGCCTCCGATGAGAGCAGCTACGTCTCCGCCGGCGAGTACCTGATCGACGGCGCGGTCATGCGCTAGGCGCGTCCTTCAGATGCCGGCGACCTGCGGCGCGACCTCCTCCGCCAGCCAGGTGGGGATCTCGTCGTCGTCGTAGAGGAAGTGCTCCACCTGCACCTCGCGCAGGCCCACTTCGCCCAGCGCGCCCAGCCACTGGACGAACTCGTCCGTCCCGCCGACGCACCTGCCGTCGGCGGCCGCCTCGGCGCGGTAGGCGGCCGGGTCGCCGTCGACGCCGTTGAGCTCCATCACCCGCGCCGTCACCCGGTCCCGCACGGCCGCGGTCGGTCCCGCGAGCCCGAAGATCATCATCGAGGACCGGATCGTCGCCGGGTCGCGGCCCACGGCCTCGCAATGCCCGGCCAGCACCGACAGCTTGCGCCGGACCTCCTCGGGGCGCAGGTTGACGCTGTTCCACTCGACGGCGTGCTCGGCCACCATCCGCAGGGTGCGGCGTTCGCCCATCCCGCCGACCAGGATGGGCGGCGCCGGGTCGGGCTTGGGCAGGCAGTCCGCCTCGCGCACCTGGTAGTAGCGGCCTTCGTACGTCGTGGGGCCCGGCTGCCACAGCGCGCGGATCAGCTCCAGCGACTCCTGCAGCCGGTCCATGCGCTCGCGCAGCGGCGGGAAGGGGATGCCGTAGGCGACGTGCTCGGGCTCGTGCCAGCCCGCCCCCAGCCCCATCACGAAGCGGCCGCCGCTGAGCAGCGAGATCTGCCCCGCCATGCGCGCCACGTCGACGGGCGTGCGGAACGTCATCGGCGTGACCAGCGGCCCGAAACGCAGCGAGGTCGTCTCCTGCGCCGCCATCACGAACGAGAGGTAGGCCTCCAGCGAGTCGGCGGGCGACCGGATCATGTAGTGGTCCGAGCGGAAGAGGCTGGGGAACTTGAGCCGCTCGGCCAGATGCAGGATGTGCCGCCAGCGCTCCCACGTCAGCCCCCACTGCCCCTCGACCATCAGCCCGATGTCCATCGCGAAGCCTGCCTCTCCCGTGCCCAACGGCGGCGCGCCGCTGTGGAGCGCCATCGTGGCGCTCGCCGATCCTCGACGATTGCCGACCCCGTCGCAAGGCCGGGCGGTGGGGTCGGGCTGGAGAGATCGCCCGTCGCGGAGTAGCCTGCGGGCGAAGACGGGAGACGCACATGACCACCGTTGAAGCCCCCAGGCCCGCCGCCGACCCGAACGCCTGGCGCAGCGAGACGCCCGGCACCGCCGATTGGACGCGCACCGCCCGCGCCGGCGACCCCAACAAGTACTTCGTGATGTCGACCGACTCGCACGCGCAGGAGCCGCTCGACCTCTGGGCCGCGCGCATCGAGCCCGAGTACCGCGATCGCATCCCGCGGCAGATCGTCGACGAGGACGGCGTGCGCTGGCAGGTGGCCGAGGGCTTCCGGCCCGTCAAGGTGCGCGACCTGCAGCTGGAGGGGGAGGACCAACTCCGCACCGACGCCGGCTACACGATCCCGGAGCGCATCCGCGACCTCGATCAGGACGGCGTCGACGCTGAACTGATCTTCCCCAACCGCGGGCTGGCCATGTACGCCACGCCCGACCCGCTACTCGCGCAGGCGCAATGCCGCGTCTGGAACGACTACGCCCACGAGACCTTCGATGGCTACCGGGATCGCATGGTGCCCGTGGCGGCGATCAGCCCGGCCGACATGCCGGGGTCGCTCAAGGAGATCGAGCGCGCCGTCGACATGGGCTTCCGCTGCGTCACGATGCCCAACCGCCCGATCTGGGGGGCGGGCGATGGATCGGAGTCGAACTACAACCTCAAGGAGTACGAGCCGCTCTGGGACGCCCTGCAGGACGCCGACCTGCCCGTCGCGATCCACATCGCCACCGGCAAGGACCCCCGCGGCGCGCGCGGACGCGGCGGGGCGGTGATCAACTACGCCGTGCACGCCCTGGGGCAGTCGCTGGAGCCGGTGGTGAACATCTGCGCCTCGGGTGCGCTGGAGAAGTACCCCGGCCTCCGCTTCGCGACGATCGAAGCCGGCATCGGCTGGATCGCCTGGGCCTGCACGGCCATGGACGAGGCCTACTTCAAGCACCACATGTACTCGTTCCCCCGCATGCAGCACCTGCCCAGCGAGCACTTCAAGCGCAGCTTCTTCGCCAGCTTCGGCGAGGATCCGCCCGGGCTCGCGCTGGGCCGTCGATTCGGGCTGATGCACACCTACATGTGGGCCAACGACTACCCCCACGCCGAGGGCACCTGGCCGCACTCGGCGGCGGCGATCGAGCGCACCATGGGCGACCTCAGCGACGACGAGCGCGCCCAGGTCCTGGGCCTCAACGCACTGCGCTTCCTGGGCCTGGAGCATGGCCCCGACCGCCGCATCGTGAGCGGCTGAGTCGCGGCCGGCGTCAGGGTCCGCCGGCCGGCGCCTCCCCCTCGACAGCCCCCTCGACGTCGGCGCCGGGCTCGCGCGGACGGGTGTGCATGTACTCCACCAGCCCCGTCGTCACGGCCACGATCGGCACGGCGATCGCCGCCCCCAGCACCCCCCAGACGATGGCCCCGGTCGTGACGGAGAGGATGACCACCATGGGGTGCAGCGACACCTGCCGTCCCACCAACACCGGCGCGACCACGTTGCCCTCGAACTGCTGCACCGCCAGCACGGCCACGCCGACGAACAGCGCGGCGGTGAAGCCCTCCGAGACCAGCGCCACCAGGATCGCGACGACGCCCGCCGCCACCGCGCCCACGATGGGGATGAACGACGCGAAGAAGGTGAGCACCGCCAGCGGCAGCACCAGCGGCACGCCGATCACCAGCAAGGCGATGCCGATGAAGGTGGCGTCGCAGAACGCGACCGTCGCGGTGCCGCGGAAGTAGTGGCCCAGGATCGACCAGGCCTGCGCCCCGACCAGGCGCACGTCCTGCCGACGCGGCTCCGGGACGAGCCGCAGCGACCACTCCCACATCCGGCGGCCGTCCTTGAGCGCGAAGAACAGCACCACGAGCGCCAGGATCGCCCCGGCGGCCAGCTCGATCGCCGCCGACGCGCCGCTGAACACCCCGCCGAGGATGGTGTTGGTGTTGTTGCGCAGGTTGTCGAGCAGGTTGTCGATCGTGTTGTCGACGTCCTCCTGGGGGATGTCGAGCCGCTCGACGAGGAAGTCGCCGACCTCCTGGACCCCGCGCTCGAAGTCGATGTCGAGGCGATCGAAGTCCGCGATCACCGTGCCGACGAGCGCGGCCGTGAGCCCCGCGATGACGGACAGCCCCAGCAGCAGCGCGACGAGCGCCGCGATCCAGCGCGGGATGCGGCGCTGCTGCAGCCAATCGACCACGGGGGTGAGTTGCGTCGCGATCAGCAGCGCCACGAAGAACGGGATCGCGATGATGCGCAGTTGCGCCACGATGTAGGCGACGATGACGATCGCCGCTCCCACGATGAGCACCCGCCAGGCGACCGCCGCCGCGAGGCGCAGGGGCTCCGGGACCGTGCTCTCGGGCATGACGCACTCCGACCTGTTGGGCGCGCCGCACAGTATCGTGCCCGGCCCCTTCCCTGTCGATTGCCGGCCGACGGTCTTCCCTCCCGCCGCCGCCGCTCCCATACTGGGACGGCGATGCGGAAAGGGGCCGGACAACGATGAAGGCCGCATTCGACGGCCTGCGGGTTGTCGACTTCTCCGACCGGCTGTCCGGCGCCTGGGCCGCGCGGCTGTTCGGGGATCTGGGCGCCGACGTCGTCCTCGCGGAGCCGCCCGAGGGCCACGCGCTGCGCCGCGAGCCGCCCTTCCTCGACGACCGGCCGGGCCCCGAACGCTCCCTGCTGCACGCCTACGCCAACTGGAACAAGCGCTCCCGCGTCGTGCGGGGCGACGCGGACGCGGCCGAGTTGGCGGCCGGCGCCGACCTCCTCGTCACGACGCAAGTTGCGCCGTGGCCCGAGCCCGTCGCCGCCGCGATCGGGGCGCTGCCCGCCTCGGGCGTCCATCTGTCGATCACCGCGCACGGCCTGGAGGGGCCGCTGGCCGCCGCGCCGGGCGACAACCTCACGGCCTGCGCCCGCAGCGGCTGGTCGCACATCACGCGCAACGTCGAGGAGCCCCCGCTGCAACTCCCCGTGCGCCAGACCGGCTACCTGGGGGGCGTGGCCGGCTTCAACGCCGCCGCCGCGGCGCTCTTCCGGCGCCTGCGGGGCGCCGGCGGACTGCGCGCCGACGTCAGCGAACTCGAGGCGGTCTGCGCCACGACGGCCCCCCAGGGCCTCGGGGCAATCTTCAGCGGAGATCCGGAACAGGACTACGGCTGGGCCGGGCGCAAGCACCGCGGGCAGGACCTGCAACTGGTCCGGGCCGCCGACGGTCTGATGAACCTCGGCGTCGGCGACTGGGCCCGGTACGCGGACGCGATGCGCTTCCTGGGCCTGCCCGACCTGGTGGACGACCCCGAGTACGCTCCCCTGCTGGGCCGCCACGGCACCGATCAAACGCGACTGCGGCTGCGCTTCGCGGAGGCGATCGCGGACCGGCCCTGCGACGAACTCCTGCACGGGCTGCTCGACATGCGCTGCATCACCGGCCGGATGCACGACATCCCCGCGCTGCGCGACGCCGAGCAACTCAACGCCCGCCGGTACTTCGTGGTGACCGAGGTCGAGGGGCGGGCGGCGCACGCCCCGGGCCCCCTCGCGCGGATGCCGCAGATGCCGGCCACCCTGCGCCGGGCCGCCCCCCGCCTGGGCCAGCACGGCGGCGAGATCGACCCGTCGCCGGCGCGACCGCCCCGTTCCTCCCCGGCGGCCGGCGCCGCCCCCGGCAACCTGCCCTTGGCCGGCGTGCGCGTGCTGGCCTTCACGCAGGCCTGGGCCGGCACCTGGGCCACGGACCAACTCGCCCTGCTGGGCGCCGACGTCGTGCAGATCGAATCCCCCACCCGCCCCGACGTCTGGCGCGGCGCCGGGGCGCCCGTCCCCCAGGCGGTGCGGGATCCGGCCATCCGGCAGCACCGCCTGAACACGAGCGCCGGCTACAGCGTCGTCAACCTGAACAAGCGCTCTCTGACGCTGGACCTGAAGCAGCCCCGCGGGTTGGAGATCTTCTGGCAGCTGCTGCCCAAATTCGACATCGTCGCCGACAACTTCAGCCCCCATGTGATGCCGAGCTGGGGCATCGACCTGGACACGCTCAACGCCAAGCGGCCGGACATCATCTGGGCCTCCGTCTCGGGATACGGCGCGACCGGGCCCTTCGCGGAGTACGGCGCGAACGGCGCGACGATCGAGCCGATGGCCGGCCTCTCCGCCATCCACGGCTACGAGGGCGACCCCGGCGCCAACACCGGCGGGCTGCTGCCCGACCCGGCCGCCGGGTACTACTTCGCCGCCGCCATCCTCGGCGCGCTCTGCCGGCGCGAGCGGGAGGGCGGGCCCATCCGCATCGACGCCTCGATGATGGAGATCGTCGCCCTGCAGGTCGGCGACGCGGTGCTGGAGTACGAGGCCAACGGGGTCGTGCGGCGCCCCGGCGGGAACCGGCACCCCCGCCACGCACCGCACAACTTCTACGCCGCGCTGGACGGTGAGTGGCTGGCGCTGGCGGCCGAGTCGGACGAGACGTTCCGCGCGCTCGCCGCGCACATCGGCCGGCCCGACCTGGCCAGCGACGATCGGTTCGCCACCGAGTCCGCGCGCAAGGCCAACGAGGCCGCCATCGACGCGATCGTCGGCGGCTGGTGCGCGGGCCAGGACGCCCGCCGCGCCGAGGCCGATCTGACGGCCATCGGCGTCTGCGCCGCGCGGGCTGCGCGGGTGAGCGAGTGCTTCGGGGAGCCCGCCCCCCAGTTCCGCGAGCGCGGCTATCTGCAGCGCGTCACGCACCCCGAGGCGGGTACACACTGGATGCCTGTGGGCCCCTGGCGCCTCGGCGGGGCCGCCATCCCCACGCCGGCGCCCGCCCCCTGCTTCGGCGAGCACTCGCGCGAGATCCTGGCGCGGGAGCTCGGCCTCGACGACGCGGCCTACGAGGAGCTCCTCGCGGCCGGCGTCACCGGCGCGGTCCACGACGACTGAGCGTCGCGGGCCGGGCGGGTCAGCCGATGGCTTCGGCGGCCAGCGGCAGCCGGTAGAAGCGGGCCGCGGTGTCGTGGAACATCGCGACGCGCTCGTCGGCCGGGAAGCCGGCGCTCAGCTTCTTGAACTGGTTCCAGAGCACGCCGTAGCTGCACGACGTCTTATCGACCGGGAAGTTGCTCTCGAACATCGCCCGCGCCGGGCCGAACTGCTCGATCGCGTACTCGTACCAGCGCCGGTTCGTTGCCAGCAGTTCATCCGACGTGGGCGGGTTGGGACGCTCGTGCCAGTCGAAGCCGTTGACGCGCATCTGGATGCCGCCCAGCTTCACGACGACGTTGGGATGCGCGGCGATCGCGGCGAGCTTCGGTCGCCAAGCCGCGAAGACCTCGTCCGGGTCCGCATCCGCCACGATGGGGCCGCCCAGGTGGTTGAGCACCAGCGGCGTGTCGGGGAAGGCGGCGGCCAGGTCGGCCACGTCGGCCAGATCGGTGTGCAGCGTCCACACCTCGAAGGAGAGCCCGTAGCGGCGCAGGTGCGCCAACCCGCGCCGGAAGTCGGGGTCGAGCAGCAGGTGCGGGCGGTGTGCCGGCTGACCCGCGATCGGGTGGTTATCGGGCCCCGCCGCCCGATGCCGGACGCCGCGGAAGCGCTGCGGGCTGGCCGCGCTCAGCGCCTCGAGCACGCCCGGCACGGCGTCGCCCAGCAGCAGGTCGGCCGACCCCACGATCCCGGCCGCGATCCGCGCCGGCCCCCAGCGGCCGCTCGCGCTCTGCGCGGCGATGCCCTGCACGAACTCGGCTTCGCCCACCGGCTTGAGCGCGTCGGGGCCGTCGCCGCGGTACATCGAGTTGCACTCGACGAAGACCGTCTGCCGCACGTTGTGCGTCGCGGCGTCGGCCACGACCTCCTCGAGCATGTAGCGGCTGCCGCCGGCCCGATCCCAGAGATGGTGGTGCGGGTCGACGATCGGCAGGTCGGGGTCGATCGCCGCCTCGACGGTGCGTGCCAGCCAGTCGTTGTTGTTCGCCATCGGGTTCCTCCATCCAGATCAGCGGTGTGTTCGTGCCGGGATGCTACGCGAGGCGCGTCCGCGGCCCCGCGGGCCGACGTCACAGCCGGCCGACGTCACAGCCGGACGATGGTCGTTCCCGTCGTCGCGCCCGCCAACAGGTCGACGAACGCCTGCGGCGCGGCGTCGAGCCCCTGGAACTCGCTCACGAGCAGCTTGAGCCGGCCGCTGCCGACCCACTCGCGGATGCGCCGCCGCGCCTCGGCGTAGCGCTCCGCGTAGTCGAAGACCAGGAAGCCCTCCATGCGCACACGGTTGGTGATCAGCAGCCCGGGGATGCCGCGCGGGCCGGGCGCCGGGTTCGCCGTGTCGTACTGGCTGACGACGCCGCAGCAGACGATCCGGCCCTTGAGGTTCATGCGGCGCAGCGCGCTGCCCAGCACGTCGCCGCCCGTGTTGTCGAAGTACACGTCGACCCCGTCCGGCGTCGCCTCGCGGAACGCCGGGCGGAAGCCGGGATCCTTGTAGTCGAGCGCGACGTCGAAGCCGAGGTCGTCGGTCAGCATGGCGCACTTGGCCGGCGACCCGGCCACGCCGATCACCCGGCAGCCGTGCAGCGTCGCGATCTGCCCGGCGATGTGGCCGACCGACCCCGCGGCGGCCGAGACGACCACCGTCTCGCCCTCCCGCAGCGCGCCGACGTCGAGCAGGCCGAAGTACGCCGTCAGCCCGTTGGTCCCCAGCCCGCCGAGCTGCAGCGCCGGGTCGGTCCCCGCTTCGACCGGCTCCAGGGCCGCGGCGTCGTGGACGGAGTAGTCCTGCCAGCCGGTGCGGCCCGCCACCAGGTCGCCGACGGTGAAGGCGGCCGCGTTCGACGCCTCCACGCGCGCCACGCCCGAGCCGTCCATCACGGCCCCCGCCTGGGCCGGCCCGGCGTAGCTCGCGCCCTGCAGGCGGGCGCGCTGCCCGGCCCCGATCGTGAGCGCCAGGGTGCGACACAGCACCTGACCGTCGCCGGGCGTGGGGGCGGGAGCCGTGCCCAGCGCGAAGTGGCTGGTCTCGAGCGGCCCCTCGGGCAGCGACGCGATGGTGATCTGGCGGTTCTCGGGCATGGTCGTCCTCCCAGCTTCCGGGTGCGCCACCTCGTCGCCGGCTGGGACGCCGCGCGCGCGAGTGGCGCAGGCAGGATACGCGCTGACGGCGGAAGCGGGCGGCCTAGACTGATGGCGATGCACACATCCGTCGCCGTCGCGCCGCCGCGCCTGCTCGACATCCCCGCGGGGACGTTCACCATGGGCCGCGCCGACCGCCGCCCCGACGAGCGTCCGCCGCATCGCGTCCGGGTCGCGCCCTTCCGGGCCGCCGTCGCGCCCGTGACGAACGCCGAGTACGCGCGCTTCGTGCGGCAGGGTGGTCACGAGCCGCCGCCGTTCTGGCGCGACGCCGGCTTCGACGACCCGGCGCAGCCCGTCGTCGGCGTCTCGTGGTTCGACGCCGGCGCCTACTGCGCCTGGTTGTCGCGGGCCGCGGGCCTGCCGCTGCGCCTGCCCGGCGAGGCGGAGCGCGAGTGGGCGGCCATCGGCGGACGCACCGACCCGGCAGGCCCCGTCGATTGGCCCTGGGGCAACGCCGACCCCGCCGACCTGCCCCGGCTCGCCGGCATCGCCGCCGCCGCCGCGCCGCACGTTCCCGGCTCCGAGTGCGCCAACGGCTATGGGCTGCGCTGCATGGCCGACAACGTCCACGAGTGGTGTCTCGACGCCTACCGGCGCGGCTACGCGGATCCCCCCGCGGCGGGCGCCCCCGCGGTCGACGCGTCCCACGCCGACCCCAAACAGCGCCGCGTCAGCCGCGGAGGCTCTTGGCGGCACCGGGTCAAGTTCACGCGCGTCGCCGCCCGCTCCAGCCTGCGCCCCGGGTTCCGCTACAACGACTACGGCTTCCGGGTCTACGCGGACGCCGAGTGAGCGGCGCAAGCGGTGCGGCGCCGTCGCGTGTGGCGCGAGCGACGGCCCGCGTCCATCATTCCCCGGTGAACGCATCCCCGTGATTGCACCCGCGTGACCCGCTACGAGCATCCCCCCGGCGCCGGCCGCGCGTGGCCGGGGATCCTGGCGGCCTTCGGCGCCCCGTACTTCCCGCGTCTGCTGTTCTGCGGCATCTTGTGGAACATCTCGCGCTGGATGCATGTCTTCCTCATCTTGTTCCTGACGGCCGAGCTCACCGAGTCCCCCCTGTTGGTGCAGATCGTCGGCGCGTCGTTGTTCGCTCCGTTTTTCGTGGGCGGCGTGGTGGGCGGTGTCGTGTCGGACCGCTTCGACCGCCGCCTGATCGCGATCGCGTACTTCGCCATCCTGATCCCGTTCAGCGCCGCCGCCGCCGTCCTGGTGCTGGCCGACGCCATGCGCATCTGGATCCTGTGCCCCTTCGCCCTGGTCGCCGGCGCCAGCTGGGTCGTCGACCTGACGACGCGCCGCGCCCTCGTCGCCGACATCGTCGGGCCGAGACTCGTCACGAACGCCTTCTCACTCGAGGCCTTCAGCAGCTCGCTGGGCGGCGTCGTCGGCGCGCTCGCCGGCGGCGCGATGATCAGCCTGATCGGCATGGGGGAGGCCTACGTGGTGAACCTGGTCCTGGTCATCGCCACCGTCGCGGTGCTGATCACCGTCAAATCGCCGGCTCGCCGGCACGTCCTGCGCGTCCCCTGGCGCGAAGACCTGCGGTCGGGCCTCGCCCTGCTGCCCCGCCACCGCGCGCTGGTGAGCATCCTGGGCGTGACGTTGATGATGAACCTCTTCTACTTCTCGCACTTCCCCCTCATCCCGGAGTTCGCCGAGGATCTGCACATCAGCGCCTTCGCAACGGGGCTGCTGAGCGCCGCCGCCACGATCGGCTCGATGGTCGCCGCGCTGGTGATCGCGTCGCGGCCGAATCCGCGCCGCGGCCCCATCTACGTCTGCGGCGCCCTGTTCGCGCTGGCCTCCCTGCCCCTCTTCGCGCTCGCCGACAGCTACCCGCTGGCGCTCGCGGGGCTGATCGTGGGCGGCTGCGGACTGGGGGGCTTCGCCGCGATGCAGTTCACCCTCGTGACTTCCGTCGCCGGACCCGAGGCGCACGGCCGCGCCCTGGGTCTCATGACCACCGTCATCGGCGTGGTGCCGTTTGGGAACATCCTGCTGGGGTGGGTCGCGGAGTCGATCGGTATCGGGCCCGCCATCGCCGGCAGCGCCGCCGTCGGGTTCCTGCTGATCGTGCTCTGGACGCTGCGCTGGCCCGAGTCGATCCGCCTGCGGTAGCCGCGAGCCTGGGATAGACTCGCGCAACCCGTATGCTCCGAGAGTCAGGATTCCCCGGCGCTCCGATGACAAAGTCCCTCGCCCGCGTGGCCGCCGCGCTCGCCCTGCTCGTCGCGCTGGCCGCCCTCCCGACGCCCGGCCGCGCGCAGTCCATGGCGTTCATCCCCACGGCGACCGCGATCATCGACGGCGTCGCCTACGGCGGCGGCCTGGGCCCGATGGCCGCCGCCGACTTCGACGCGGACGGCGACGACGACCTCCTGCTCGGCGCGCCCGGCGACGGCGGCGGCGCCCTCTACGGGCTGTCGGGGCCCGTCTTCCCCGACGGCGACGCGCCCGCCCTCCGCGATGCGCCCGTGCTGCACCGCGGAGCCGCCGGGCAGGGCTTCGGCGCCGCCCTCGCCGCGGGCGACATCGACGGCGACGGCGTCGCCGACGCCCTGATCGGGAGCGCCGCCGGGCCCCGTCGTCTCGACGTGCGGTTCGGCGGCCCCACCTTCTTCGAACCGGGGGCGGCCCCCGTCACGGCTCCGCCCTTCATCCGGCTGGGGCCGCGAGAGCCCGTGCGCTCGCTGAGCGTCGCGGACGTGGACCGCGACGGTCACGACGACCTCATCAGCGGCTCGCCCGACAGCGCCGACGGCGGTCCCCGATTCGGCAGCGGGTTCAACGGGGTCGCGATTCGCTTCGGCCCGTTCACGCGTGGCCCCGGCTCGTCGGGGCTGCTGCTGCCCGCTGCCCGCGCCGAACTCCGCGTCGAGGGCGCGTCGCGGGTCGGCCATGCCCTTATGGCCGCCGATCTCACGGGCGACGGCGTCCCCGACCTCCTCCTCGCCATCCACGACGACGACGATGACCCGCTGCTGATCGCCGTCTCGGGGCCCTTCCCGCGGGAAGACCGCACGCTGGACCTCGAGTCCGACGAGGACGTCCGCTTCCGGGTCACCGATGCCGACCTCGGCGTCGCCATGGCGTTCGGCGACGTGGACCTGGACGGCGCGCCCGACCTGCTGCTCGGCTTCGAGGACAACCGCCGGGTCTCGCTCGTGAGCGGCTTCGCCATCCCACTCAGCGGCCCCACCCCCCTCCAGCGCATCGACCAGGTGACTCTCAGCGGCCCGGCCGGCGAGGGATTCGGGTCGCACCTCGCCGGCGGCGACTTCGACGCCGATGGCCTGCCCGACCTCGTCGTGGGCGCGCCGGAGCGCGGCGCGCGCGGCGCCGCCGTGTTCCTGGCCGGGTCCGACCGTCGCCCGGAGATCGGCGCCGTCGTGCCCGCCCAAGCGCCGCCGGGCGCGACGCTGCGCATCCGCGGCCACGCGTTGTCGGGCGCCGGCGTCTCGTTCCGCGACGCGGAGGGCGAGCTCCTGACCGCCGACGTCGTGGACGCCGCCGTCGGAGAGATCGCGGTGACTGCGCCGCGGAGCGACCTCGACGCCCCCGTCCTGCTGGACGTGGTCGTCCGCAACGACGCGGGCAAGACCGAGCGCGAGGCCGCCTTCACGCTGCTGCCGCCCGTGGAGCGCGTCGATCTGCCGCCCGGCTGGAGCCTGCGAGGCTGGACGGCCGACTCCCCCCTCGGCGATGCGAGCGCCACCGAGGGCGAACCGATCGCACGGATCTTGGCCTGGGACGCCGGCGCGGCAGCGTGGGCGTCGTACCCGCCGGGCCTCGCGGAGGGGCCGGTGCAGAGCGACCGGGTGGGCCTGGGGCAGGGCCTCTGGCTGCGCGTCGACGATCCGGCCGGGGTCGAATGGCGGCGGCCCAGCTTCGCTGCCGCGCGCGTGCAGGAGCTACTGGCGGGCTGGAATCTGGTGATGTGGAGCGGACCCGGCGGCACCCCGGTCGCGGAGGCGGTGGCTCCGATCGCGGACGCGCTCCGCAGCCTCCACGCCTGGGATGCGGACACCGAGGGCTTCCGCACCTATGCGCCCGATCGTCCGGCCGACCTCAACGACGCCGGCAGGCTCGACAACGGCGAGGCGTTCTGGCTCCTGCTCGACGAGGCCGCCGCCTGGCCGCAGCCGTCCGCGAGCACGCCGCCCGTGGCGCGCAGCGTCGCCGAGGCGCGGTCCGCCGCCGTCTTCCTGAAGCGGGGCACGCGGGAGGGCACCGGGTTCCTGGTGGGCGAGACGCGGATCATCACGGCCGCGCACGTCGTGCAGAACGGCCACACGGTGCAGGTCCACTTCCCGGGTGGGGAGGAGCGCACCGCGCTCGTCGTCGCCGTCGACGGCCCCCTCGACATCGCCGTCGTGGAGGTCTCCGGGATTCCCGACGGCGTCGCCCGGCTCGACTGGGAGACCGCCGCCAGCCCCGAACCGGCCACCGCCGTCTGGTCGTGGGGCTTCCCCCTGGGCGACGTCTTCGGCGCCGACACCAGCGTCAGCGTGGCGGGCGGCCTGGTCGCGGCGCATCAGCGCAACTTCCGCGACTTCCCCGTTCTGCAGACGGACGCCGCCGTCACCCGCGGAACCAGCGGCTCCCCGCTGATCACCGCCGACGGCCGGCTCGTCGGCGTCATCATCTCGTTCATCACGTCGCGCGGTGACGACGTCGAGGGGCTGAACCTCGCCGTCGACGTCGCCGCCAACCGCGACCGCATCCGCGCGCTGGTCGAGCGCTAACCGTCGCCGGGGGCGGTCAGCCCAGCCCGGCCAGGGCGCGACAGATCGACCGCATCAGCTCCACCTCCGCCACGCCGATCTCCGTCCGGCCGGCGAAGAACGCCGACGCGCGGATCACGGTGGCCTCCCCGTCCTCGCCGAAGACTGCCGGCGCGACTTCCAGCACCAGCGTCCGCGGCTCTTGCAGCAGCGTGAGGATCGCCTTGCGGGGGAGCGGCGCCAGGCCCAGCGCGTCGGCCGCGGCCACCGCCTGCGGCGGCGCGACGTCGGAGTGGCCGATCGGAGCCTCCCAATGGAAACCCTCCGCGATCCCCAGGTGCCGGAACTCGCGCTGCGCCACGATCCGCCCCTCGACCCCCCAGGCCCCCGCGATCGACTCCGGCCGCCCCTCGCGTCGCACCAGGAAGTGGAAGCCAACCGCCGCGGCGCGCACGAAGTGCGCGTCGCCGCCGCCCTCCGACGTGACGCGCACGAAGTCGGGCGGACCGCCCGCGGTCACACGCACCAGTCCCCGGCCGGCCACGCGGGGCCGGAGCCCGGCCGCCCGTTCCGGCGCCTCCCCCTCGACGACGACCGCCGGCAGCCCCGCCTGCGCCAGCGGGGCGATCAGCCCCTCGGCCAGCGAGGGCGGCCGCGCCGCCGCCCTGCCGAACAGCCGTCGCAGGATCATCGCGGGCGCGCCCGTCGCGGGGGCGTCATCCGCCCAGGGCCGCGGGCGGCTCGATCTGCATCAGCCGCCCCATCCGATGCTGGAGCGCGTCGGGCACGTCCACCCCCCCGTCCTCGCGCTGGTACGTCTCCAGGATCGCGGCCAGCACCCGCGTCATGCCGAAGCTGCTGCCGTTGAGCGTGTGCACGAAGGTGGTCGACGCCTTGCCCTCGGGCCGGTACCGCGTGTTCGCCCGCCGCGCCTGGAAGTCCAGGCAGTTGCTGATGCTGCTCACCTCCAGCCATTCGGCCGCCCCCGGCGCCCAGACTTCCAGGTCGTACGAGATCGCCGCGCTGAAGCCGAGGTCGGCGCTGCAAAGTTGCAACACGCGATAGGTCAGCCCCAGGCCCGCCAGCAGCCCTTCGGCGTGCGCGACCATCTCCTCCAGCGCCGCCGCCGACCCCTCGGGGGTCGTGAACTGGTACATCTCGACCTTCTCGAATTGATGCACGCGCTTGATGCCGCGGACGTCCCGGCCGGCGCTCATCTTCTCGCGGCGGTAGCAGGGCGTGTGCGCCGTGTAGCGCAGCGGCAGCGCCGCCGCGTCGAGGATATCGTCGCGGTGCAGGCTGGTCAGCGGGACCTCCGCCGTGGGAACCATGTAGAAGTCCTCCTCGGCGTCGCGGTACAGGTTGTCGTGGAACTTGGGCAACTGGCCCGACGCGAACATCGCGTCCGCGCGCACCAGATTGGGCAGGTACCAGGACTCGTAGCCCGCCTCCTCGTTCTGCTCCAGCAGATGGTTGATCAGCGCCCGCTGTAGCCGCGCCCCCTGGCCCCGCAGGGCGTACATCCGCGTCCCCGCCATCGCGGCGGCGCGCTCGATCTCCAGGATGCGCAGCGCCGCGCCGATCTCCCAGTGCGGCCTGGGCGCGAAGCCGAAGGCCCGCGGCAGCCCCACCGTCCGCAGCACCGGGTTGTCCGCCTCGCCGCGCCCGTCGGGCGTGTCCGGGTGCAGGCGGTTCGGGAACTGCGCGAGCAGGTCGTGCAACTGCGCGTCGACCTGGCGCCGGCGCTCGTCCAGCGCGTCGATGCGCCCGGCGCCGGCCCGCTGGGCTGCGATCAGCGCGTCGCGCGCCGCCGCGTCGCGGGCCCGGCCAATCGCCTTGCCCGCCTGATTGCGCTCCGCCTTGAGCTGCTCGACCTCCGTCAGAATCGAGCGCCGCTCCCGATCGAGCGCCAGCACCTCGTCGACCGGCGCCGTCGTCCCGCGGCGCGCCAGCATCTCGCGGACCTCGTCCGGCGCCTCACGGATCCACTGCATCGAGAGCACGTCGATCTCCCCTAACCGTCCAGCGCTCGCGCGATCGCCGCCAGCCCCAGCACCCGTACATCTTCGGCGATCTCGACCGGTCGGTCATCGGGCAGGGTGGGCAGCGGGCGGTTCTCGCGCAAGGCGCCCGCCGTGACCCAGGTCCAGCCAGCCCGGATCGGCTGGCCGGGCGGCGCCGGCCGCGTGAAGTAGATCGAGTCGATGTGCTGGTGCGGCCCATCGACGGGGTGATCGCCGATGTCCTCGACCATGATCGTCGCCGGGGCCGGCAGCTGCGGCGGCGCGGCGTAGGGGAAGGGCGCCGCCGTCGGCAGCACCTCGACCGTCAGGCCGGTCTCCTCCAGCACCTCCCGATGGACCGCCCGGATCGGATCCTCGTCCGCCTCGATGTGCCCGCCGGGCGGCAGCCACATGCCGTTGCTCGCGTGCCAGTGCAGCAACGTCGCGCCGCCATCGCAGACGAACGCCGTGACCGTGCCGTGCCGGATCATGGCCCGGACCCCTCCCGCAGCTCGGCCGGGGCGTCCTGCAGCCGGCCGACGATCGTCGCCGGCAGGCCCGTTGCCCTAACCACGCCGTCGCAGCAACGGGAACAGGATCACGTCCCGGATCGACTCGGAGTTCGTCAGCAGCATGACCAAGCGGTCGATGCCCAGCCCCAGCCCGCCCGTCGGCGGCATGCCGTGCTCCAGCGCGACCAGGAAGTCCTCGTCGACCAGTTCCGCCTCGTCGTCGCCGGCGCGCGCCAGCGCGACCTGCGCCGCGAAGCGCTCCCGCTGGTCGATGGGGTCGTTCAACTCGCTGTAGGCGTTGCCCAGCTCCCGGCCGGCCGCGAACACCTCGAAGCGCTCCACCAGCGACGGATCATCCGTGCGGCGCTTGGCCAGCGGCGAGATCTCGACCGGATAGTCCAGCAGGAACGTGGGCTGGATGAGCCGCGGCTGCACCGTCGCGGAGACCAGCGCGTCGAGCAGCTTGCCCCAGCCCGCGTTCGCCGGGACGGGGATGCGCTGCTCCTCGAGCAGCGCCGTCATCGACGCCGCGTCGCGGTAGTCGAAGAAGTCGACGCCGGCGTACTCCTGCAGCGCCGCACGCATCGTGAGCCGCCGCCAGGGGGGCGCGAAGTCGAGCCGCTCGGCGCCGAACTGCACCGAGGTCGCCCCCTGCACTTCCTCCGCCACTGTCGCGACGAGGTCCTCCACCATCCGCGCCACGTCCTGGTAGTCGGCGTAGGCCTGGTACGACTCCAGCATCGTGAACTCGGGGTTGTGGCGCGTCGAGGCGCCCTCGTTGCGGAAGATGCGCCCCAGCTCGTAGACGCGGTCGATCCCGCCCACGATGAGGCGCTTGAGATGCAGCTCGAGCGCGATACGCAGGTAGCGCTCCTCGTTGAGCGCGTTCAGGTGCGTCGCGAAGGGCCGCGCCGCCGCCCCGCCCGCCTCGGATTGGAGCACCGGCGTCTCCACTTCCAAGAACCCCCGTGACTCCATGAAGCGCCGCACGGCCGCCACGATCCGTGAGCGCTGCACCAGCACCGCCCGGGAGTCGTCGTTCGCCTGCAAGTC
Source organism: Dehalococcoidia bacterium (assembly GCA_965209205.1). Taxonomy (GTDB): domain Bacteria; phylum Chloroflexota; class Dehalococcoidia; order Bin125; family Bin125; genus TK10-74A. The sequence continues at coordinate 1,252 of CBDBQC010000001.1, read as the reverse complement.
GAGGTAGCGCTGCCGGTAGCGCGCCTCCACGTCCTGCAAGCCGTGGAACTTCTCCGGCGGCGGCCGCAGCGACTTGGTCAGCAGGCGCAGCTCCGCCGCGTCGACGGACACCTCGCCCGTGCGCGTGCGCATCAGCGCGCCGGCGGCCTCGAGGAAGTCGCCCAGGTCGCAGGACCCGAGCAGCGGCCAGTCGTCGCCCAGGCGGTTGCGGCGGCACATGATCTGGATCGTGCCCGAGCCGTCGCGCAGGTCCAGAAAGGCCAGCTTGCCCAGGCGGCGCAGGTTCGTGATTCGGCCCGCCACGCGCGCCGGCGGCGCGTCGGTCGTGGTCTGTGTGGCCTCGGCGGTCTCGAATCGCGTCCGCGCCTCCGCGATGCGCGTCGGCGGGCCGCCGCCGCGGGCGGGGTACGGGTCGACGCCGGCCGCGCGCAGCGCGTCCGCCTTCTCGCGACGCTGCCGGCGCAGGTCGAGCAGGCGCGCGCTGGGCTGGTCGGGCGTGGACCGCTGGTCAGGCATGGGACGCTGCCATGGACGTACCTCGCGCTGCGGCCACGCCCGCCCTAGTCGATCGACTCGATCTCCATGGTGATCGGGCCGGCGGGCGCCGCCACCTCCACGGTGTCGCCGGGGCGGCGGCCCAGCAGCGCCTGCCCGACCGGCGATTCGTCGCTGACGAAGCCGTGTGCGGGGTCGACCTCCGCCATCCCCACGATGGTGAACCGCTGCTGTTTTGCGGCCCATGCGCACCGTGACGGTCGCGCCCAGGTGCACGATGTCGGAGGCGTGCGCTTCCGCCTCGTTGATCAGCGTCGCGTTGGCCAGGATGTCCTCGATCGCGCGGATGCGCCCCTCGATGAACGCCTGCTCGCTCTTCGCGCCCTCGTATTCGCCGTCAGTCTGCGAGCCGGGGGACTCCTCCAGCGTCTCGTGGATCAGCGCCGCCGCGGAGGGACGCTTGTTGATGCGCAGGTCGTCGAGTTCCGAGCGCAACCGCGCGAGCCCGGCCGCGGTCACGGGTACGGACTTTCGGGCCGCCATGTCCGCTCCTCTCGGCGATGGATCGCTCCCGCCGGCCCGGGACGCCGGGGGCGGGTGGCGACGCATCGCGGCGATCATGCACCGGGGCCGAGCCGCGGTGCGTCGCTCCGGCAGATCGACTGCTGATCTGCGCAAACTATACCCGAGGGCCGGGCCGGGGCCAGCCGGTCGCGGGCGGCGCCGGCCCGGCCCGGGGGGCTGTTGAGACTGATAC